>CAVSLK010000001.1:0-644680 GCA_963728685.1 uncultured Acidobacteriota bacterium
AAAGGCGTTCGGGTCGGCGGTCATTAATGTGAAGATGGCCAGGAGGCGTTTGTAACGCCGCCGTCACGGCGGCTGTCGTGAGTGCGTCCCGCGCTCACATCGCCAGCGGGATGCTGACGATACGGTCAGCGAGACGCTGGTGCTACCGTGCGGACGAGCCGTCCGCACTCCGACAAATACCGGCTAATTTCTCTAGTTAGTTTGCCTTAAGACGATTCAAATGCCAAGCCGTTTACGAAGCCTGAGTTCCAGCGAGTTCATTTCGCCCTCGTCGGTTTCGTGGTCGTAACCGCAAAGGTGCAGGATCCCGTGAAGTATCAATTGCTCGATCTCTTTTTCCAGCGTCAAGCCGCTTTCTTGTGCCTGCCGCTCGGCCTGCTCCGCGCTGATTACAATATCGCCGAGAAATTCTTTATCGTCGGTTTTCGCGAACGTGTCGCCGAATTCGTCGGCTTCGTGAGGAAACGAGAGAACATCGGTGGTCGCATCCTTGTCGCGGAAAAAATGATTCAACTCCTTCATCCTGCGGTCGGAAATAAAAGCTACCGTGGCGGATTTGTCGGAAATTTCGGGTATTGCCGCAAAAGCCTTTTCAAGAAACTCCTGAAAAATTTTGGTGTCGAGAGAAATTTTTCGCTGGTTATTGATGACTATGGACATAGTTCAAGGTTTCAAACGGTTTAGAGTTACGCCCTAAGGCGTGATATTCCTAAATTAATCACGCGTAAACGTGTAACTCTGAACTTTGAACATCACTCCTCACTGTTCGAATGGCTTTCGTAAGCCTTGACGATCATCTGCACCAGTTTATGCCGCACCACGTCTTTTTCGGTGAAATAAGTAAATTCTATACCTTCCAGGCCCTCCAGAATTTTCTCGGCTTCGAGCAGCCCGCTTTTTTGCCCGCGCGGCAGGTCGATCTGGGTCTTGTCGCCGGTCACGACGGCCTTCGAGCCGTAGCCGATGCGGGTCAGGAACATCTTCATCTGTTCGCCGGTGGTGTTTTGCGCTTCGTCGAGAATGATAAAGGCGTCGGAGAGCGTGCGCCCGCGCATAAAGGCCAGCGGCGCGATCTCGATGATCCTTTTCTCCAGCATTTTGGTCACTCTCTCGGCGTCGACCAGGTCGAACAGCGCGTCGTAAAGAGGGCGCAGGTAAGGATCGACTTTATCTTGTAAGTCGCCGGGCAAAAATCCTAATCTCTCGCCGGCTTCGACGGCCGGGCGGGTGAGAATTATCCGCGTGACCTGTTTTTCAAAAAGCGCGTGCACCGCCATCGCCACGCACAGGAAACTCTTGCCCGTGCCCGCGGGGCCGATGCCGAAAACCAGGTCGCTGTTTTGGATCGCCTCCAGATATTTGCGCTGGTTGGCCGATTTTGCGGTGACCTGTTTTTTACCCGACGGGTTAAAGCTCACTTTTTTAAAATCCCGCAGGGAATAAGCGCGGTCTTCGGCGATCTGCTTGAAGGCGTCGCGCAATTCCTTGTCGGTAAAAGATTCACCCTGCGTGAACAGATCGGCAAAATCGAGCAGGATCTTTTCGACGGTTTCAATGTCCTTCGGGTCGCCGTCGATCAGAAGCTCGCTGCCGCGCACGCCGATGCTGACGTCCAGCAGCGATTCCAGGTATTTGATATTTTGGTCGTGAACTCCGAATAGAGTTTCTACTGCGCGCGGGGGAAGTTCGATCTTCTTTAAATTACTCAAGCTAAAATAATTCCTCAAAACAAATTCAAAATTTCAATTTGAGGCTACTAAAACGGGTTGAAGGTGTCAATTGGATCAAGGGCCCGTTCAGAGTTACGCCTTCAGGCGTGATCACGAACGCGATCACGCCTGAAGGCGTAACTCTGAACTTTGGCACACAGATTGCTTTTACCAAAATGCGCTAGAAGAGCAAGGGGTAAGAACAAGGGGGAGAACAAGGGGGACAACCGTATGCCCAGGGGCGACAAGGACGCGTACACCGATAAGCAGAAGCGCAAGGCTGAACATATCGAAGAAGGTTACGAAAAGCGTGGCGTATCCAGTAAAGAAGCGGAAAAACGCGCCTGGGCAACGGTTAATAAACAGGACGGCGGAGGCAAAAAGAGCGGGTCCGGACGAAAAAAATCTACAAAGTCTAAAGCAAAATCTAAATAAAAGATCAGCTGAAACGAAACCGGTCACTCAAAACATGAAGAAAGCTTCTGTAACAAAATCGAACACTCGGGCGAATAAAACTGCGTCCAAAAGTGTAACAAAAAAAGACATTAAGAAAGACCGGGACGCTGCTCAAAGAGGCGCGCGCCCGGAAAATCCGCTCCCGGCGCAACATCAAAAACGCCCGGGCCTGGAATCGAAAGTTACTCCGGCGCCGCAATACCTGGCCCCGGAATACAAGGGAGCGGGCAAGCTCAAGAACAAGGTGGCGATAGTTACGGGCGGGGACTCAGGCATCGGACGCGCAGTTTCGGTGCTTTTTGCACGCGAAGGAGCCGATGTGGCGCTGGTTTATCTGCCCGCGGAAAGGTCCGATGCCGAGGAAACGGCCCGGCATATTGAAAATGAGGGAAGACAGGCGCTGCTGATCGAAGGCGACGTGAAAAAATCCGCGTTTTGCAACCGGGCGATAGAAAAAACGGCAAAGAAGTTCGGCAAGCTGGATATTCTGGTAAACAACGCCGCTTACCAGCATAATCAAAAATCGCTGGCCGACATTACCGACAAGCAGCTTGAAGAAACGTTCAGGACCAATATCTTCGGATATTTTTACATGGCGCGGGCGGCGCTGAAACATTTGAAAAAAGGCGGCGCGATCGTGAATTGCGGTTCGATCACCGGACTCGAAGGCAGCCCGCATTTGCTGGATTACTCTTCGACCAAGGGCGCGATCCATGCTTTTACAAAATCGCTGGCGCAGAATCTGGTGAAAAAAGGGATCCGGGTAAACTGCGTTTCGCCGGGGCCCGTTTGGACTCCGCTCAACACGGCGGATAAACCGGCAAAGGAAGTAGCCAAACACGGGGCCGATACCCCGATGAAGCGCCCGGCACAGCCGGAAGAAGTTGCGCCGGCATTCGTCTTTTTTGCCTCGAACGCCGATTCGAGCTATATCACGGGCGAGATCTTGACACTTTTAGGCGGTGAGACGACCGCCGCATGATTCGGCCCATCCGGGCGAACAAGTTTTCCTGCAAGGAAAGGGAAGCGAACCAAGGGAGAGCAAGGGGGAACAAGGGGGACAACGAGGTCACGGCGATAGAAGGATCTACGCCGTGATTTTGTTTTTCGGTATATTTTAAAGGCTGCCGGAAGAAATGAGTATTACATGAACGTTTACGCTTATCTTTATGACGCCAAAGGCGCCGATGAGGAAGTCGAGCTAAAGGACATAGATCTTAAAAAGCTGACCGACCAGCAGCTTTTGTGGGTAAATATTCTCAAACGTGACGAAAAACTGATCCGGGAAACGACCGACAGGCTGCAAATTGAAAACGTTCCGCTAAAAAGCATTCTTAGCACCCGTGAACGGCCTAAAATAGATAAATTCGAAGATTTCTACCGTATTTTTATCGCTTCGGCGGAAACTAAAAAAGGCAAAAAATTCACCCGCATTCCGATAGATTACCTGGTCGGCAAAAATTTTATCGTGACGATCCATGACGGAGACGTGGATTATTTCGTGGAATTCCACCAGCGCGAAAAGGGCGAGACCCGGATCGGCGTGCTGAACGCGGAAAGTTTTCTCGTGTCATTGCTCGACCTGCACATTCTTTCGTATTTTCGCGCGCTGGAGAGCATAGAAGACCAGGTAGATAAATTCGATGAGCGAATTCTGCAGCAGGAGTTGGAAACCGGGGACTTTCTCTCGGAAATGGTAAAGCTGCGACTCGACGTTTCAAATCTGCGCCGGTGGCTGACCCCGCACCGTGACGTATTTTACGCGCTGGCGCGCCCGGATTTTCTTCCCGAGGACAGGTCCGCGTCGGCGGAAAACTTCCGGCTGCTGAACCAGCATTTCGATAACCTGGTGGACGCAGTCGAAACATCGCGCGATACGGCGCTCAGCCTTTTCGACCTGTATTCCACCAGATCCGCGCAGAGATTGAATACGATAATACACCGGCTGACATTTCTCACGGTACTAATGGGAAGCCTAGCCGTTATTGCCGGTATCCTGGGAATGAACTTTCAGGTTGAGTTTTTTGAAAATCCGGCAGGATTTTGGATAACGCTTCTGATCATGGGCTTTTTAGCTATCGTCCTGACAATAGCCGCCCGCTGGATGAAATGGCTGTAGCGCAATTGTTAATTATTCATTATCCATTGTTAATTATTTTTCAGAAAATCTGTAAAATAATTAATAATTCACAATGAATAATTAATAATTTTCCGACGAATTTGTACGTGATCCGGGCGATCATCGAACATTAGCAACTTTTTTCACAATCTCACTTTGCCCCGTTAAAACCGTTGTGATATTCTTTTTCCTTTGTTATTCAACCTTTTTCGCGATTTTATAGGAGAGTAGATCAAATAATGGCTAATAATGGAAATGGTCAGAAATTGGGGCGCGTGGTCCAGATCATCGGCCCGGTGGTTGACGTAGAATTTTCAGAGGATTATTTACCGCCGATTTATCAGGCATTAAGAATAGTTTCGGAAGGCTTCGAGGTCGAAACGGAAGTCGATGTCGTTGCGGAAGTGCAGCAGCACCTGGGTGAAGGCCGCGTGCGCGCGGTTTCGATGCTGCCGACGGACGGTATGGTCCGCGGAATGAAGGTCATCGACCTTGGCGGGCCGATTACGGTTCCGGTCGGAAATGTCACGCTGGGACGCGTGATGAACGTGATCGGCGATCCGGTGGACGAACTCGGCGAGATCGTGTCCGAGGTCCGCAATCCCATTCACGCGCATGCGCCTAGCTTTGACGAGCAGGCGACGGAGCTCGAAATGTTCGAGACCGGCATCAAGGTCATCGACCTGGTTCAGCCGTTTTTGCGCGGCGGAAAGATCGGCCTTTTCGGCGGCGCGGGCGTGGGCAAAACGGTTCTTATCATGGAGCTGATCAACAACGTGGCCAAGGAGCGCGAAGGCTATTCGGTTTTTGCCGGTGTCGGCGAACGCACCCGTGAAGGAAACGACCTTCTGCGTGAAATGGTCGAGTCGAAAGTTATCACCTACGGCGACGAGTTCATGCACGAGTTTGAAGACTCTGGCGCTTTCGATCTGACCAAGGTCGATAAAGCCGGAATCAAAAATTCAAAAGTGTCGCTGATCTACGGGCAGATGACCGAACCGCCGGGAGCGCGCCTGCGCGTCGCCCTTTCGGGGCTGACGGTTGCCGAATATTTCCGCGATCAGGGAAACGACGTGCTGTTCTTCGTCGATAATATTTTCCGCTTTACCCAGGCGGGTTCGGAAGTGTCCGCGCTGCTTGGGCGCATGCCTTCGGCGGTGGGTTACCAGCCCAACCTGGCGACGGAAATGGGCGAAATGCAGGAACGCATCACTTCGACCAAAACCGGCGCTATCACTTCTATCCAGGCCGTTTACGTGCCGGCGGACGACTATACCGATCCGGCGCCGGCAACGACCTTTGCTCACCTCGACGCGGTCACGGCGCTTTCGCGCCAGATCGTGGAGCTCGGAATTTACCCGGCGGTCGACCCGCTGGCTTCGAACTCGCGTATTCTCGACCCGCAGATCGTCGGCGACGAGCACTATACCACGGCGCAGGAAGTTAAAAAGATCCTCCAGCGCTACAAGGACCTGCAGGACATCATCGCCATTCTTGGCCTCGACGAACTGAGCGAAGAAGACAAGCTGACCGTTTCGCGCGCGCGCCGCGTCCAGCGTTTCTTCTCACAGCCGTTCTTCGTCGGCGAACAGTTCACCGGCATCCCGGGCGAATACGTCAAACTGGAAGACACCATCAAGGGCTTTCGCGAGATCATCGACGGAAAATGCGACGATATGCCTGAGCAGTCGTTTTACATGGTCGGCACTATCGAACAGGCCCGCGAAAAAGCTAAAAAGATGGCGGCCGAAGGTTAGGGAGAAGGTTAATTATGGCGATCAAACTCGAAATAGTTACACCGGAAAAACAGGTGCTCAGCGAATCGGTCGATATGGTTACCGTGCCGACGCTCAGCGGTGAAGCGGGAATTCTGCCGAATCACGCTCCGCTGATCTCGGCGCTAAAACCCGGCATTTTGTCTTTTACCAAAAGCGGCGCGGTGCAGAAAATGGTCATCTCCGGCGGGTTTGTCGAGGTCGGCATAAACACCGTCTCGGTGCTGGCGGATGTGGCCGAAACAGCCGCTGAGATCAACGCCGAACAGGCCCGGGCGGAAAAGGAAGAAGCCGAAAAAACCCTGGCCGCGGCAAAAGATGCCCTGGAAGAAATGGAACCGGAGATCGAAAAGCTGGGACTTGCCCAGGCCCGCTTACAATTAATTTCCAGCAAATAAAGCTTAACGGTTTTGTTTTTTGCTGAAGGATGAGATGAAAGTCTCATCCTTTTTTTGTTTGAGTTTCGGAGGTTAGAAGCTAAAATGCCCTAAAGCATACACAACATATGAAAAACACATTCGTAAATATTTTCGCGCTTGTTATTTTCACACTAACTTTACCTGTTTTGACGATCGCCCAGGCCGCACCTGTCCCGGGCACGGATACTTTCTGGAAAGAGCTTGGAAAACTCTGCGGGAAAGCGTTTGCCGGAACGGTCATCGCGGATACGACGGACGATCCGCGTTTTAAGAACAAGTCGATGGTGATGCACGTTCGCTCGTGTCAAAAAGACCGTATCCGTATCCCGTTCTTTGTCGGCGAAGACCGTTCGCGAACGTGGGTCTTTACGCGCAGCAAAGACCGCATCCTGTTAAGGCATGATCACCGCCACGAGGACGGAAAGTCAGACGCCGTAACGATGTACGGCGGATGGACGACCAACACCGGCCTGGCAACGCGGCAGGTTTTTCCCGCGGATGACGAAACGGTCAAAACCATCCCTGCCGCGGCGCCTAATGTGTGGTGGATCGAACTAATGCCGGGCGCGCATTTTACATATAATCTGCGCCGCATGGGCAGCGACCGCGTGTTCAGCGTCAAATTCGATCTGACCAAAGAGGTAGAGGCCCCGCCCGCGCCGTGGGGCTGGAAAGATTAGCAGATGAAAGAGAATAAGATCGTCTGCTGGGCGGCGAGGTTGAGCGGCGCGCTGTTGATATTATCGGTCATACCTCATTATTTTTTCGCGCTGCCGGCGCGGGTGCTGCAGCCTGTCGCCGAAGGCAGGGTCGATGCCGATCTCGGCAAAACATATTATGCGGTCTGGGTTTTTGCCAGCCTGGCGATGCTCTTCACGGGCGCGGCGCTTGTTTACATTTCGACCGATCTGAAAAAGCTGCAAAAGCGCGCCTGGTGGATGGCTTTTCTCATCAGCGGCGGGCTGACATTTTACGGCTGCTACGTGGCGATCAAATTTAATGAAACCACGCACAATATTTCGTTCATCATTTTCGGGTTGATAACTTTACTGCCGCTATTGATCTTTTCCGCGAGATTTTTTAGGAATGATTAAGGCAGAAACCAGGGCAGTTATGGAGCGCGTTTATTCAAGACGATATACACGCTCCATAACTGCCCTGGTTTCTGCCTGAGCTACTACCCGATCGCGTCCAGCATTTCCACCACGGCTTGTTCGAGGCCGACAAAGACCGCGCGGGAAACTATATTGTGGCCGATGTTGAACTCGGTTATCGCTTCGATGGCCGCCACCGCGCCGACATTTCTATAGGTTAACCCATGCCCGGCGGCAGCTCTTAAACCGTACTGCTGCGCCAGAGAAGCGCCCTCGCGCAGGCGGCGGAGCTCGTGAGAAATACGCCCGGCGCCTTCGCCGTGCTGGTTTTTTGCGTCGAGAAAAAGCGCGCAGTATTCGGCGGTGCAGAGCTCGACGCTTTGCGCGCCGATATTTTGCGCCGCTTCTATCTGCGCCGGTTCGGGGTCGATAAATACGCTCGTGAAAATGCCCGCTTCGCGCAGCCGGTTGACCGCCGCGCGGCAAACGGCGGTGTTGGCAACGATGTCAAGGCCGCCCTCGGTGGAAACCTCGTTGGGATTTTCCGGCACCAGCGTAACCGCGTCGGGTTTTATCTCGGCGGCTATCTTTATCATTTCCTCGGTCGCCGCCATTTCCAGATTGAGGTAGGTCGTCACGCATTCCTTCAGCAGCCGGACGTCGCGGTCCTGGATGTGGCGGCGGTCGCCGCGCAGGTGGACGGTAATGCCGTGCGCGCCTGCTTGTTCGCAAAGCAGCGCGGCGGTGATGACGCTCGGTTCGGGCGCTTTGCGCGCCTGCCGGACGGTGGCGATATGGTCGATGTTTACGTTGAGTTTCGCGGACATAATTGTTTCAAAACGCAAGATTGAAACAATTAGAGGAGAGAGTCAAGTCACATGTTCAGAGTTACGCCTTCAGGCGTGATCGATCTTTAGAAATTATCACGCCTGAAGGCGTAACTCTGAACTCACCGATCATTTGCCGTTCACCGCCTTCTTAAACTCGGCTTCCTGAGCGAGTATAAAACCCATAAAGTTTGCCGAATTTTTGAATCGCTCTTTCAAAGCGTCGAAAACTTCCTGGCCGCGCGGGTCGGCTAATTTTACTACCCCCTGGAGGGCATCGAACATGCCCTGGAAGTCGTTTGCGGCGAGAGCTTTTTTGAAGGCCGCGGAGATCAGCGGGTAAGCTCTCGGATCGCCTTTACCGCTCGCGCCGATGACGCCCAGCGCCGCGCTTCTAAGATTCGCGGCTTTGGTTTTATCGGTGGCGGCGCTATAAGCCGCTTCAAAGGCCCTTTTGTCGCCGAGCTCGGCCAGGCCGGTGAATCCGGCGATCTGGATGCGGCCGCGCCACGAAGGAGTGTTCGTCAATTTTAGCAGCGCATCGTAAGCCTTCGGGCTCTTTGTTTTTCCCAGCGCGAGGGCCGCCTCGTCGATCACGCCGTAGCTTTGATCGTTAAGCGCAGTCAGATAAAGATCGGCAAATCCTGCGAAGAGCGTGGTGCCGAGAAAAGAGACCGCATCGGACCGGATCAGGGATTTTTGGTCTTTGGCGGCTTTAACGAAAACCTGAAGCATCGGGTCATCGTCCTTTACCGTCTTACCGGAATCGTTCGGGGCCCAGATATTCCTGAGCGCTCCGAGCGCGGCACGTCGGTTTCGCCAGAAAGAGTCCTTATCAACCTGGGCCGCCAGAGCTGCCGTGATCTTTTGCTTATCGGCAAAGCCGGCGGCTTTTTGCTCTAGCTGGGCGATCGCCCAGTTTCTGCCCAGCACGTCCCGGTCGTTTTGCATTTGATAGATCAGGTCATCGACCGGCTTGTCGAATTTTAGTTCTTTTATCAAAGTGCTTTGATGATCGAAATTCACGATCTTCGGTTTCGCGGCCGCTTCAAAGGTGAACACATTTTCCGCCTGCGGTTTTAACCAGACCCTTTCCACCCGGTTGTCTATCCCGACATCCACATAGGTCTGGAAGAAATCGACCTGGGGATATTCGTTAAGAAGATCGATCTGCTGGGTCTGCCTGACGTTAAGCGTCAGCTGTTTTTTTGCGTCGTCATAATTTTGCGTGACCTCAAAGATCGGGTGCCCCATCTTGTAAAGCCATTCGTCAAAGAACCAGTCCATCGATTGGCCGGTGGTTTCCTCAATGGCGATGCGGAAATCTTCGGTCGAAACCGGCTTGTGAGCGTGCGAGACCAGGTAATGGTTGATCGCCTTGCGCCAGGCGTTATCGCCCAGGTGTTTGCGCAGCATGTGAAGCACGGCGGCGCCGCGCGGGTACGCGTAAGTGTCGAATATCGCGTCTTTATCGGCGAAAAATTTCGTCACGATCGGGCGGCGGTTGCCCTGGCGCCAGGTGTTTAAGTACGCGTTTTGATTCGAACGCACGTCGCTGTAGAGAAATTCGTCCTCGCCCTTTAATTGTTGGTCCCAGAGCGCCTGGTAATAAGTGGCGAAAGATTCGTTGAGCCAGATCTGTCCCCAATCGCGGCAGGTCACATAATTGCCGAACCATTGATGCGCCAGCTCGTGCGATTGCAGGCCTTCGCTGTCGGTGTCGAGCAGCTCGCGCTCGTCGTGGATCATTTCCTTGATCTGCGTGGTGGCGGTGATGTTTTCCATTCCGCCGCCGAAATCTTCCACCATCGTCTGCGCGTATTTGGCGTAAGGATATTTAATACCCGTCGCCTCGGAGAAAAACTTCACGGTCGCGGGCAGATTTTTGGTGGTCTCGGCGCCGGCTTTGAGTTCGTCTTTATAAACATAGCTGCTGACCGGAATGCCGTCATATTCGCCTTTAACCTCGGCATATTCGCCGACCACGATCGAGGTCAGATAATTCGAGTAAGGAGCGTCCATTTTCCAATAAAAAGTGCGCGTTTTGTCGGGGTTGGCCGTGACGCTGACGAGCTTTCCGTTGGACATTACGAAATAAGGCTCTTCCACCGTGGCGCGCAGTTCGCTCGTGCGAAAATCGTTGGGGCTGTCGTAGCCCGGGAACCAGTAGCGGTTAAACTCGGTTTCGCCCTGCGACCAGATCTGCCGCGGCTTGTTCGGGTTGTCGTCCGAAGGCTTGATAAAACGCAGGCCGCGCCCGAATCCCAAAATGCCGGCGTCGGTTTCCGCCTTGTTGACATAGTTGGTGATGTAATCGACCTTGACCACAATATTTTCGCCGGGTTTATATACCCGGTCGAGCTCGATCTCCAGGTTGTCGTTGTCTTTTTTCGCGTCGTACCCGAATTTATACGGCGCGCCGGCCGCCGATTGGACGGAATTAACGGTCATAGCGGCCGCGTCGAGCGTGAACCTATTCAGATCCTTGAACGGCGTCAGCGTGACGGTGGTCGTTCCGTAAGCCTGGTCCTTGCTCCAGTCGAAACGCAGGTCGATCGCCACGTGAGTAACATCTACCGTGCGGCTGCGGATGTAATTAACCGGAGGAAGCTTTTTCTTTTCCTGTTGTATTGCCTGTAAAAAAGGGTTGTCCGGGCGGGCCGCCGCGGTGGTGGACAATGCCAGCAGGAAAATAAAAAAGAGTGACAGGGACTGGGAAAAACGGGCACGTGATCTCAAATACATATGGTTCCTTTAAATTAAACTCGAACAATTCTACGTTTGTTTTTACGGGTGATAAAGCAAAACGGTTTCATACCGGCAACATTAGAATAAAAAACAGGCGGCTAGGTTGCCGCCTGTTTTTGGCCGGACGTAATAGCGGTTATTTTTTTGTAAAGTAATTCATCGCCATGGAAGCAAGATCGTCGACTGCGCTGCCGTCTTTGTCGGCATCCAGGAAATTGTTGACCATCCCCATCATTGAATTATCGGAATTTTGTATCTGCTGCTGCTGGCCGCCGAGCATAGCGGAAAGCCCGTCGGAGTTTAATCCCTGTTCGCGCTTTTGTTTGCCGAGATAGCCCATCACCAGCGGGGCCAGGGTCAATAATATCCGCGCCACCTGGCCGGTGTCGAGTCCCGTTTGCTGGCTTATTTGTTCCGCTGCTACAGCTTGTTTTTGCCCCAGGATATGGCCGAGAATGCCGCCGCCGTCGGACTGCTGGGCGCTTGCCACAAGGCCGCCGATATTATCCAGAATGCTGCCGTCGTGATCTTGCAGCGCGGTTGAAAGCGACTCCGCTCCCTGCGGCTGCGATGCGTTTTGCGATAAAGCGCCGATTATCATCGGCAGGGCCATCTGCACCGCCGAATTCACGGCGGTTGGCTCAGCTCCCACCGACTGGCTGATCTGATCAAGCGCCTGGTTGCCATTTTCCTGGCCTAAAAGTTCCTGTAAAGAAAACATACCTCTCTCCTTTGCAAACGAATACAATCTTGTAAAATTTGACTGTAATGATGGTAGCAGATAAAACGGCCAGTAGTAACGAACGCGGTTAAATTAAAGTTCGATCTAATGAAAAGCAATGATCTGGTTAAAATTTCAAGGGGGCTATTGTCGGCGTTTTTGCCCATCCTGTTGTTCGGGTTTTCCGGTTGCGGGAAAAGCGAAAAGAGCTACGCGGCGTATGAAAAGGTCCTGACCTTTGCCGGCCTTCCGGCGGGCGGCGGAAAGGCGGTGATAAAAGAGCCCTTCGGGCTGGCTTTTGATTCGCGCGGCGTTCTTTTTATCAGCGACGGCGAAGCGGGCAGCATCTGGCAGGCGGACAAGAACGGCGCGCTTAAACTCGTGACCGGAAAACTGGACACGCCGTCGGCGATCGCCTTCGATAAAAACGATAATTTATACGTGGCCGATCCCGGCTCTCACACGATCAAAAAAATAAACACGAGCAGCGGCGAGATCTCCCTGGTCGCGGGGGCCGAAAACCAGTCGGGTTTTGCCGACGGCGAAGCCGCAAACTCGCTTTTCAACGCGCCGGTAGGGATCGCCATCGACGATAACGGCAAAATATTCGTGGCCGATACCTATAACGACCGGATCAGGGTGATCGAAAACGGCAAAGTTTCTACCGTGGCCGGCGGCGAGCGCGGGTTTGCCGATGCCGGCGCGGGGCAGCAGGCGAAATTCGACACGCCCTGCGCGGTAGCGGTTACCAGAGACGGCGATCTGCTGGTGGCGGATACGGGTAATCGCAAGCTGCGGTTGGTGGAAAGGTCGGGCAAGGTCTCGACGCTTGCCGGGGGCGGAAACAGCGACGCGCTGATCGCGCTTCCACTGGAAATGGCTTTTGCCGAGCCGCTGGATGTGAAGATCGACCGGCATGGGGTCATCTACATTGCGGATGCGGCGGCAAATACGATCTTTGCGCTGGGGCGAAGAGGGATTCCATCGGTGGAAAAATTGACCATGGGAAGGCGCGGTCTGGTTGACGGGGCGGCAGGTCTGGGCAGGTTCGATCGCCCCTCGGGAATGGCCTTTGGTCCCGAAGGCGATCTCTTTATCGCCGATGCGGAAAACCAACTGGTGCGGGTGCTGCAAAATAAAGAAAGCAATACCGGGGCGGAAATAAGGTCCGGGGATATAGCCGGGTTAAAAATAACCGCCGGGGAAATGCGCGAAGCCGCGCCGCCCAGGTGGCCGTTCCACCCGCCGGAAAGAGCGCGCGAAATTGCCGGGACGCTGGGAGAGATACGCGGCGACGCCGACAATGACGAGGACGTTTGGTTTCACAACGGGCTGGATATCGCCGGAGGTTACGGCGAGACCGCGCGGTTCGTGCGTTCGGAAAAGGTATTGCGGCCGCTGTCGGCGCAGTTATTCGGCACCAGCCGCGAAAATCTCAGGCTGCCGACTCTCGGCTATATTCACCTGAGATTAGGGCGCGACCGCGATGACAAGCCGTTTACCGACCGGCGTTTTCAGTGGAGCCTTGATATTAATGGCCGTATCGATGGTGTGCGCATAAGGCGCGGCACTAAATTCGAGGCGGGCGAGCCGATCGGAACGCTCAACAGCATGAACCATGTTCATCTGATCGCGGGCCGCTCTGGAAATGAAATGAACGCGCTCACGGCGCTCACCCTTCCGGGCATCGTCGATTCCGTTGCGCCTGTGATCGAAGAAGCGCGTCTTTACGACGCAAATGGGAACCTGCTCGGTGAAACCAAAAAGGGAAATAAGCGTATTAACGTCAGCGAAGATCTGCGGATAACGGCGCGGGTTTACGACCGGATGAACGGCAACGCCGAACGCCGCAGACTGGGAATTTACCGGCTCGGTTATACGATTTTGCGTGATGACGGTTCTCCGGCGGAAGGATTTAGCCAGCCCCTGACCACGATCCTTTTTGATAAACTGCCGGATAACGGCTGGATGGCCGCGCGTTTGATCTACGCCCCCGGCAGCAAGTCGGGAGCGACCGGGGAAACGATATTTAATTATATCGTGACCAATTTTGCGCAGGGCGGCGAGGCGCGCGAAAGTTTTCTCGATACGCGGAAACTTCCGCCCGGCGATTATATTTTAAGAGTGATAGCCGCGGATTTTTTCGGTAACGAATCGGCGAAGGATATTAAAATCCGCACCGGCGGGTAAGGAAGTTTTCGAAGTTTAGTATAAAATTGTGAAAATATTTAAAGATGATCTTTCCGGAGGAAAAATGAAAAGCAAAAAAGCAAGGGCTTTGTCGGGTTCCATGATGTTACTGGTTTTTTTATGCGCGCTGGCGGGAAGCGCTGTTGCGCAGGCAATATTAAAGACACCGCCCGCGCCGGTCTTTACCGATTCCGAACGGCAGGCCGAGCTTGCCAAGAGGCGGGCCGCCGTGGCCGCCAGGATAGGCAAAGATTCGGTCATGATCCTGATGAGCACCGAGCCGCGAATTTACGCCAACGACGTGGATTTTTATTACCGCCAGGAAAACAACCTTTATTATTTGACGAACCTCCGCAAAGACCACGCGACGCTTGTTTTGCTGCCGGGTAACACCTTGTACCCGGAAGTTTTATTCATACCCAGAAGAGACCCCGGGGCCGAAACCTGGACCGGTAAAATGTACAGCCGCGAAGACGCCATGCGCATATCGGGTGTGAGGAATGTTTTATACACCGATGAGCTGCAGCCTTTCCTCGATTCGCTGAGCAAAAAACAGGCCTACACCGCGACGGAAGGCGCGAGAATTTTTAACAGCTCGACATTGTTTGAAACCCCGGCGGCCGTAACCAAGCTTTATCTTTTACTGCCTTTTACGGAAGACGATTCGGAAGGCAAGCGGGAATATGTCAGGGAGATCGCGTTGGCCGAAAAATTGAAAGGCGCCAGCGGGTACAAGATCGAAAACGGCCAGCACGTTTTTACGCCTCTCAGGCTGGTGAAATCTCCGATGGAGATCAAGCTTTTGCAGCACGCGATCGATATCACTACCGAAGCCCAGATGCGTTCGATGGCGATGGTCGGACGCGCCAAATGGGAATACGAAGTTCAGGCCGAGGTGGAATACATCTTTCGCCGCCGCAACGCGGATTACTGGGGTTACCCGTCGATCGTCGGCTGCGGCCCGAACGCCACCACGCTGCACTACGTGGAATCGCAGGGGCCGGTAAAACCGGGCGACGTGCTTTTGATGGACGTCGGCGCGGAATACGACCATTACACCGCGGACGTGACCCGCACCTTTCCCGTCAGCGGAAAATTCAGCAAAGAGCAGGCGGAGATCTACCAGATCGTTTATGATTCGCAGGAAGCCGTGGCCAAAGCAACCAGGCCCGGCGCGACCTTGCGCGACGTGCACCTGGCCGGCGCCGAAGTGATCAAAGCGGGCCTGGCAAAAGTGGGGTTGATAACGGGAGCGAACGATGTGATCCCCGGAACACAGACGCCGCAATATCGCATCTGGTTCATGCACGGCACTTCGCACTGGCTGGGAATGAACGTTCACGACGTGGGCGGCAGCGCGAAGATGGAAGCGGGTTCCGTCTTTACCAACGAGCCCGGTGTTTACGTTCGCGAGGACGCGCTGGATTACTTCAGAAAATCGCCGGAAATGGACGCCTTTTTGGCGAAGATCCGCCCGGCTTTCGAAAAGTATAAAAATATCGGCGTGCGCATCGAGGACGATATGCTGGTGACCCCGACCGGCAGCGAATGGATGACCGCCAAGCTGCCCCGCACGATCGCCGACATCGAAGCGTTCATGGCCCGCGCCCCGAGTGAAATGCCCTACACCAGTTTGCTGGGCGGCGAGGCGCCTTCGGTGTTTGCGTTTATGAGTTCTCCGGAAAACGATCTGTGGAGTCCTTTTGCCGCAAACGAATTTCCCGCGGGAGTGACGGCCAGGAGCGGCCTCGTCAAAAGCGGCGGGGAAATCGCGCGCTCGGGTTCCGAACACCATGCGGAATAATTATGAATTGTGAATGAGGAATAGACAGGAATTATTTCATGCTCTTTGTTCGCTTTAACGAAGCCGCGATCAATTCTTTCAGCACTTTCTGATCGACATCCGAAAGCCGCTTGATATAGAGACAGGCCTTGCTTGTGGTATGTTTCCCGAGTTTGCTGAATAATTCAGCGTAAAAGTCCATAGGCCACTGGAGATATATCGTCAGGCCCGCCTTGCGCGGGGAAAAGGCGATCTGCATCCAGTCCATTTCGCGTCCGTCGGGATATTTGTGCTTGCCTGAGCCAAAGCCGACGATCGCCGGGCCCCACATTTTCGGCTCGGCTTTGGTGGCTTTGCGCATCATCTCCGCCACGGCAAAGGCGTCCGCGCGTTTCTGTTCATCCTCGACGGCGTTCAGAAAATCTTCAACGCTGGCTTCGGTTTTTTGGGTTTGCAGTTCGTATTTGGCCATATTGTTTTATTGGGTGATTTTAACATTGATTCATTGAAGGATGAAAAAAAATAATAATTATTACTCGTAGCTCAAGGCTTCGACCGCATCCATCCGGGCGGCGCGCAGTGCCGGGTAAAGCGCCCCCAGCGTCCCGCCGAGCAATCCGATAAAGAAGGTCAGCGCCAGAATTTTTGGGGAAAGCGTGATTTGCAGCGTCGTCGTCCGGGTCAGGATCATGGCCATGCCCAGTGTTAAAAGCCCACCGGCAACCACTCCTATCAAGCTCAGCAGCATTGCTTCCTGCACGATGATCCAGGCGATCCCGTTGGGCGACATTCCCATCGATTTCAGGATGCCGATCTGCCGCGTGCGCTCGGTGACGGTGGTGTACATCGTCAGCAAAACCACCAGCGCGCTGATCACGGCCGCGACGCCCACCACCACGTTAAGAAAAACATTGAGCGCCGGGAACCCGTTCATGTAAAGCTCTTCCAGCTCGCGGGTGAGAAAGATCTGATTGTCGGGAAATTTTTCCTGCAGCTTTGCCGCCACGTCATCGGCCTTGTAGCCGTCCCCCACGGAGATCAATATCGCGGTGGCTTTGTCTTCGCCGCCGAGTTGTTCCTGCATCACGGCCAGCGGTATCTTAACGCGCGCGCCCGCCGCCGGCTCATAGGTTCCGACCACGGTGAAATCGCGGTCGTAAAGCCTCAGCTTGTCGCCGACCTTGACCTTTCGCTGCTGCTGCCAGCCGGTGTCGATGATCGCCTCGTCGCCCTGCGCGGACAAGCTTCGCCCCTGGACGATCCTAAGGCCCGCCATCGCGGCATACTCTTCAAAATTTACGCCGTCTATCAGGCGGTTCCCGGAATTATTATCGTCGGTAGAAACCGTATTTTGCCCGACGGGCACGGCCGCCTTTACGCCTTCTACTTTTAAAATTTCCTGCACGTCGGAAATGGGCAGGCGAAAAGATTCCGAACCGCTCAGCCCCATCGTGCCGGAAGCGCGAAACATTATTTCCGCGCCGACATTGCCTTCGCGGGCGGCGCGTTCGCGCAGGGTGCCTTCGGTCAGCCCGATGGTGAAAACTATCAGCAGCACGCCGATGGCGATCCCCAGCACGCTGACCAGTGTCCGCGCCGGGCGATGAAGCATATTGGAAAAAACCAGGTTGTCCATTTATCAACCTAAATATTTGCCTATGATGGCGAAAAATAAAAATAAAACTCCGACGTACTGAATTATAGAACTAAGCCAGAAACTTTTCATGTAGCTTGATGGCAGGTTCAGCGGGTAGAGTTTTTTGTAAGCGAAATAAGTGTTGTAAAGCATCACGCAAATGATCAGGGCAAAGAAGAACGTGCTGACAAAATAATCGTATTGCGAGAGAAAATAGATCGAAAAAATGTATGCGAAAAATATCGCCATCACCGCGATAAGGCTGTAGATCCGGTAAGCGGAAAAAGAATCCAGCAAGCCGGCTTTTTGCTCGACGGAAAGTTTCCTGAGCGCGCCTTCATTAATGATGCGGCTGATGATGTATGTCGAAACGAAAACTATCAGCCCAAAGGTCGGATCACTAAAGAACATAAATGTTTTTTATCTCAATCTCCCTGACTTGCTCATTTTCCGCTTTTTTGGCCGGTTTGTTTGCGCCCGGCGCGGCCGTATTGGCGTTAGTATCGGCTTCCCCCTGCTTGGCTTCCTGCGCTAGCTCTTCGGCGGATTTCCAGCCGGCGCGGCGCAGCATTTCAACTGCGTATTTGATCGGCACCGCCATGTTGGCGGAATTGCTCTCGGTGAAGATCCCGAAATTCACGCCTATCACCTTGGCGGTTTGTCCGAAAACGGGCGCGCCGGAACCGCCCTCGGCGGTCTTTGCGTCGTGCACTATCCGGTGCGCGTCAAGATCGGTGATCGCGCCCTGGGTGGTCAGCGGCTGGATGCGCCGGGCTTGCCCCAGGCAGCTGATGAGCGCCTGCCGCGTACTGCCGCAGCGCGAGTAAAGATTTTTAGCTTCGGCGTCGTCCACCATCGCCAGCAGGCGGTCCGGCCCGTTAGGATAGCCCATTGAAACCACCGCGCGGCCGACTGCGACCGCGTCGGAACTTTCCATCTCGAGCGGCAAGACCGGTATATCGGGCGAAACCATGTTCGGGTCGACCGTGGCCACGGCCAGGTCGTCGCGGGAATTGGTGTCCCTGACCTTTAACGCGAACGGCTGCGGAAAACCGGGAAAATAGGCCACTATCTTTTTCAGGCGCGGCCTGCCGTTCGAGGTTTTATTTAGCTGCTTGACCTGATCGTCTTCGGCCCAGGGCTGGACCACGTGGCTGTTGGTCAGAATATAGCCGTTCCCGACGTGAAAACCGGTGCCGACAAAATCGTATTCCACGATGCTGCCGTTCCCCTCGGTGGTCAGCCGCATCGGGGGAGGCGAAACGTTCATTTCCTCCGTCAAGGGCGGCGGTTCATAAGGATCCGGGGAAAAAGCCGCCGGATCGGGGTAACGCAAAGGCTTACCGGATTTTTTATCCACCAGGTCGTAAATTCCGGCGATCAGGCAGACGCCGTTGCCGTACTGCACGCGTAGGTTCGGGGCCAGCGAGACGGATTTGATGATCTGCTGGTTGTTTTGATCGATCTTGGTGATATCGGAGCTGGTCTGCGCCATCTGTTCTTCCAGCCGCTGGATCAGCTGGTGCTGCTGTTCGGCTTGCTGGCGGCTAGACTTCAGCTCGTTGTAGACGGCAAAGCCCAAGTACAGAAAACCGGCGAGAAAGCCGATCAAAATAGTAAAGATGATAAGCCTGGTGGGCCAGCTAAACTCTTTTACCAGCTCACGGATGAACTCGCGCAGGAATATCTTGGCGTCGTCGCGGCGGGGCAAGCCGGCCGATTCCATCGCCGCGTGTTCGATAAAGGGGACGATATGAGAGTCGCGGTTGACCGAGATAAGGGCGGATTCGCTGGTTAATTCGAAAAAGGAAAAGATTATATCCAGTTCGGGAAGCTTGATCACGTCGCCGTCTTTGATCAGGATATAGCGGCTCAGCGGGCGGTCGTTCAACTGGGCGGCAAGTTCCGGCAGGAAGTCTATCAGGCGATAGGAATCTTCCACTTTTTCCAGTTCCAGCCAGGTCCCGGTTTGGGGCAGCCTCCGGGAATGGATCTGCAGGTTGCACAAGTCATCCGTGCCGATGCGAATGCGCTCGTCAGAGAAAAACTCCGTCCGTTTTTCCGCACCGACAACGACGTGAATCAAAATGCCACTTGCCATATATGGTTGAGGCCGCCGCTCTCCGGCGAACTCATAAAATACTGATCGATCTCAAGATCAATTCGAAACTTTAAGATCGCCTAATAATAGCACGAAATTTACCGATAATGAGAATAGAGCGGGCCCGGCTTTTGGAAAATCGCGGCGGTCCGCATTTTTTACAAGTTTTCATAATAAAATGTAGCAAATGAATGCCTTAGTCGGGGTACAGGGGCAAAAAACGATTGACAATTTAACCCGACCTGAATAATATATAGCAAGCATTCAGCTTCTTTTCGTTATATTTGTTTTGAATCCGCGTAATCTTGTTATAAAAATTACCAGGAATAGGCATGCCTTTGAATTCTATGAGGAGGAAGAAATGAGAAAATTTGGGAGATGGCAAATGACATGGTTGTTTGCTTTAATTGCAGTTTGTTTGGCTTCGACTGCAGCTTTTCGGCGCTACGTTTCCGGGTTCGGGCGTGGGGCAAATTCCGGATAGTCCGGCGGGCGGAAATCTTTGCGGCGACTATACAGGGGCGCCCCTGAATATCACCTTTGCGGTTTCGGGAATAAACGCCCCGCTGACGGACGTCCGGGTTGGCTTTACATCCGCCGGGCTGAGCCATAGCTGGGTGGGTGATCTGGATGTAACGCTGCGCGCTCCCGCAGATGCGGCTGTTAAGACTATTTTTAAACAAGTAAATGGCACCACCGCCACTGCCTGCGGAGATGACTCTAACGTGGGCGGGCCGTACAACTTCTTTGACGGCGCACCGGCGTCGCCCACCTTCTGGGCAGCGGCCATTACAGCCGGATCGGCCAGTGGCGGTAGCGGCGGGCGATTACCAGGCGACGACACCGGGCGGCGCTGCGGGCGGCGGTGTGGTGACACCGATCACCCCGACCTTTGCCGGACTGTCCAGCGGACAGATCAACGGCACCTGGACGCTGCGTGTACATGACGGCGGGCAGGGCGACACGGGCGCGATCTCGGCGGCGACACTGACGCTGACGGGCGGCTCGGTAGCGCAGCAGCACATTGTCGATATGAACGGTGACGGCCTGACCGACTGGACCGTGGTGAGAAACACCGGCGGCGGGCCCACGGGCCAGATCACCTGGTTCACTTCTTATAACACCACCGGCGGCGGCCAGACGGATGCCTTCGGTATCGCGACTGACTTCTACGTGCCGGGGAACTATGACGCCGATACCAAGACGGACGTTTCGGTCTGGAGACCGGGTGCTCCGGGCAGCTCCTTCTGGTACATCCTGCAGAGCACTACGAGCACGCTGCGGACGGAGATCTTCGGCCAATCGGGCGACGATCCGACCGTTCAGGGCGACTATAACGGCGACAACCTGGAAGACATCGCGGTCTATCGCGGGGGCCAGAATTCGGGCGACCCGAGCTTCTGGTACTGGCGTCAGGCAGTTTCCGGGCCGGTCTTTAACAGGCAATGGGGACAAAACGGCGACTTCCCGACACCGGGCGATTATGACGGCGACAACAGCAATGACTTTGTCGTTCAGCGCAACGCCGGCGGCGGCCAGGCCCGTTTCTGGCAGCTTTTTGCTAACGGATCGACCGGTTCGGTGGTCTTCGGAACTCCGACCGACGTAGTTGTTCCGGGCGACTATGATGCCGACGGCAAGACCGATCTTGCTGTGACCAGACCCATCAGCAGCCAGCTCCACTGGTTCATTCTGCCGAGCAGCGGCGGCTCCTATACGCAAACTATATGGGGCGACGCAGGCACGGATTACCAGACACAGGGCGACTATGACGGCGACGGTAAAACGGACATAGCTATCTGGCGGCCGAATCTGGACCCGCTGCAGAACTTCTTCTACGTGAACAAATCCACGGGAGGACTGCTGACGTTTGAATGGGGCCAGAACGGCGATTACCCGGTAGCAAACTACAATGCGCACTAATTCGAACCCCCGGGTTTGAATCGGTCAGACAAAGAGGCTGGAATTTTCCGGCCTCTTTTTTATTTTGTTTTTACACTTAAGTGTTTGTAAAAGATTGACATCGCTACCGTCACCGAGCTAACATAGCGCTTGAACGTTCTTAACAATTTTGTTGCGCACTCACCGCAATATCTCGGGGAAACTCAGATTTTCAACTTAAAGTTTTTGTTCTACCAGAGGAGGAGAATTAATGAAAGCGACAACAGGCAAGCGAGCATCCTGGCAAGGGATATCTCTATTAATAGCGGCAATTTTAACATTTGGCGGCAGTGCCTTTGGTGCGACCTTCACCAATTCCTCGCCGATCACGATCAATGACGCGGCGACCGCAACCCCGTACCCTTCGACGATCGCGGTAGCGGCGTTGGGCGGGACGATCACCAGTGTGAAGGTGACCATCAACGGTTTCAGCCACACATTTCCGGATGACGTGGGAATGGTGCTGGTAGGGCCGACGGGAGCAGCCTTACTGATCCAGGACGGCGCGGGCGACGATCCCGACATGGTTAACGTTACCTACACGTTGGTTGATGGCTCGCCGGCTTTGCCGAGTCTGACCGCCTGGACAGCGGGCAACTACAAACCGACCACCTATTTCACCGGCGACAGTTTTCCGGCGCCCGGACCGGGAACGGTCTACGGCAACCCGGGCCCGGCGGGCGGCGGTACGGCGACCTTTGCTTCCGTCTATAACGGCACCGCGCCTAACGGCAACTGGAATCTTTATGTGGCCGACTTTACCGGCGGCGACGTCGGTAACATCTCCGGCGGCTGGACGCTGGAGATCACCACCAATGCGGTGGTCAATCAACAACACGTGGGTGACTACGACAACGACGGCAAGGCCGATTACGCGGTGGCAAGAAACACCGGCGGCGGCCCGGGCGGACAGCTTACCTGGTTCATTAAGAACAGCACCGCTGCCAACGCTACCCAGGCTTGGGGACTGCAGGGCGACGAATTTGTGCCGTCCGATTATGACAACGACAACAAAACCGACATAGCCATCTGGCGGCCGCAACCGGGCCCGGACTCGGCTTTCTACATCCTGAACAGCGCAACCGGCACGATGCGGCTCGAGAATTTCGGTTTGAGCACCGACGATCCATCCGTGGTCGCCGATTACGACGGTGACGGGGATGACGACATTGCGGTCTATCGCACCGGCGCGTCGTCAGGCCAACCGAGCTTCTGGTTCTATCGTTTGACCCCGGGCGGAACTGTTTTATCCAAACAATGGGGACAAAACGGCGACTTCCCGGTGCCGGGAGATTTTGACGGCAACGGAACCAACGATTTCACCGTCCAGCGTAACGCCGGCGGCGGCCAGGCCCGTTTCTGGGTCATGCTCTCGACGGGAGCGATCAGCTCGTTCGTCTTTGGAACCCCGACCGATGTGATCCTTCCGGGCGATTATGACGGCGACGGTACGACCGATGTTGCCGTTGTCAGAGGCTCGGGCGGCTCGATCCTTTGGAACGTACGCGGGAGCGGTGGCACATCTACCGCCCAATTCTGGGGTACTTCGGCGACCGACTTTCCGGCCGTGGGAGACTATGACGGCGACGGCAAGACCGACATTACCGTCTGGCGGCCGAGCGCTACGCCGGGACAAAGCGCGTTCTTTGTCTTGAATTCGGGAGGAGCACCGACGACTGTCGCGTGGGGCCAAAACGGCGACTATCCCGTTGCTAACTACAATAATCACTAATCTGTAATTTAGATTAATTGACCAAAAGAGGCCGGAATTTTTCCGGCCTCTTTTTTTGGTAACGGCCCAGGTCCGACTAAGTCCAATAACCGTCGAGGGCGGGTGCAAGCGACCTTCCGGACCTGAGAGGTGTTCAGCTTGAAGGATAAATATCAAGACTGATAAATTTACAGGTCCGGAAGGGTTGCTTGCGCCCGCTCTTATATGTCTGCAAAGCGGACTTTGCAGGCAAAGTTTAAAAGAATAATTAGTTGATTTTTAAATTTGTCCGCACCGGCAGCAGATCAAACTCCTGCAAGGTTTGAAAAGCTATCTCGTCCGCGGCTGAGATTTTGCAGTCGAGATTCTCAGGGTCTATAAAAAACCGGATATCGAAAACTTCCTGCGGCGAGCTGAAAATAAATTCATCGATCGCGCCGCCCATTAGCAGCGTTTTGAAACGCGACAGTTCGGCGATCTCCCCGGTCTCATAAACGGGTAATTCCTTTACTATGGCGCCGGCGTTTTCGAGCAAAGCGGAAAAACCCCCCTTATAACCGGACCCCTTTGGAATGAGAAAACGAGAATTTTCCGGCGCTTCGTATCCCGCCAGCGCGGAAAACACCCTACCCGCATCGACCTTTGCCGGTATCACGTCGGCATGAAGCTGTGAAAATCGCAGTTTATCCGCGACCGCTTCGCCCAGCGCGCAAACCCTTAGATCATCGAGCTCGAATCTTTCCCGCACCCGGGCGAGAAAAAAATCGACGCTGTACAGGTCGGGAAATATTATCCAGTCGAATTCCGAAAGATCGACGCTCTGCCCGGCATTTACCGGGGCGGGCAGGGGTGCGGGAAACAGAAGGATCTTTGCTTTTTGCTCTTCCAGTTTTGCAATAAGCCTTTTGTTTATATCATTTCTAAAGAGCCCATAGGCGCGTTCAGACATAAATATCATTTTATAAGACAAATTGTCCCGCGCCAAAATTGCATTTAATGACAGAAGTAAGTAATTTCTATAGTGACTGCTAAAGCTAATTTATGAAAGCAATGATATTAGCCGCCGGTTTCGGGACGCGGCTTTTTCCTTTAACTATCGACCGCACAAAGCCGGCCATTCCTTTTTTGGGAAAACCGCTGGTCGGCTACGTGGCGGAGTATGTCGCCGGGTACGGTTTTAAGGACGTGGTGGTCAACCTGCATCATCAGCCCGAATCCGTCAAAAAGGCGCTCGGCGACGGCAGCGACTTCGGCGTCAGGATCCACTACACTCTGGAAAAACCGAAGATCCTGGGGACCGCCGGCGCGCTGGACAACGCCCGCGAGCTGCTGGAAGACGAAACATTTCTGATAGTCAACGGAAAGATCATCACCGATATCGACCTCAATGCCGCGCTCGAAACCCACCGGAAAAGTGGGGCCATGGCGACCATGGTGCTCAAGCCCAATTTGGGGCGGGAAAAATTCACCATGATCGAGACCGAAAACGGCTGTATCAAAGGGTTCGGCAGTTTTCCCCGGCCGAATGAGTATTATGAAGATATCCCTTTGATGTTCACGGGGATCCACATCCTCGAGCCGGGCGTGTTCGATTACATCCCGCGCGGCGTATATTCCGACATTTTGCCGAGCTTTTATCTTCCGGCGATCGAAAAAGGCGTGCGTATCGCGGCGCATATCACCGAGGGCAGGTGGTTCGAGCTGTCGACCATCCCGCGCTACCTGGACATCAGCCTGGCCCTGCTCGAGGGAAAAAGCAAAGGCATCTTTACCGGCAACCAAAACCGAATCTCGAACAACGCGCAGGTCAGCGATTCGATCCTCTGGGACAATGTCACGATCGAGGACGGCGCCAGGCTTTACCGCACCATCGTCGCCGACGGTGTGACGATAAAAAGCAGGGAATATTTTGAAAACGCCGCGATCGTGCGCGGCGATATGGTGCGAAACGCGGTCATTCCCGAAAAAGCCCCCGCGGGCGAATACATCGGCGATAATTACGTTGTAAAATTAATTTGACGACGGAAAATAATTTTTCTTATGCTGTCTGCAAGAGAAAAGCTCGAAAAGTTCCTGGCTAAGATCCCGGCTACGGCGCAGCTTGAGTTCAAGCAGCTTACGTCCGACGCTTCCACCCGCGAATATTTTCGCATTTACTCGGCCAGGACCGCTATCGCGACGGTCTATCCCACGCCCACCGATCCTCAGGGACAAAATTATCTCGATACCACTCATTTGTTCGAAACCGCCGGAATGCCCGTGGCCAAAATATACGATGTGGACACCGAACTGGGTATTATCATTCACGAGGACTTTGGCGATAACATTTTGCGAAACGTCCTGGAAGCGGCGACGCCGGAAAAACGGGAAGAGTGGATAAACCTGGCGATAACGATGATCCCCTATATTCAATTGGGAACCAAATTTGCTTTTCAATTGAATTCGATCGCTTCGCGCCTCAGCTTTGACGAGGAAAAGCTGCGCTGGGAACTCAACTTCTTTAAAACACATTATTTCGAAACCTTAAAAAATTCACCTCTGGATATTTCCCTCAGTGAAGCGGTCGATGCGGAATTTGCCGAGCTTTCCAAAGAATTAGCCGGCCGCGCAACGGTTTTGACCCACCGCGATTTTCATGCCGCCAATTTGATGGTCGACAAGGAAGAAGGCTTGCATATTATCGATCACCAGGACGCGCGGATCGGTTCCGCAAGCTACGATCTGGTATCTCTTTTGCTCGATAGGGTGACGGAACCCCCCACGGCGCAGTGGCTTGCTGCAAAGAGGCATTTTTTCCTCGATCTTCGTGAACACATCGGCCTGGAAAAGCTTGATGAGGAAGATTTTGCCTATGAGTTTCGCCTGCAGACCATCCAGCGCTGTTTGAAGGCGGCCGGCACATTTTCCTTCCAATCCGCAACCCGCGGCAAGACATATTTTATTCCGTATATAAATCCGATGTTTAAAATTGTCCTGCGCGCGTGCAATAATTCGGGCAGGTTTCCCAACATTCAAAGGGTCCCTTGAAAGAGAGCTGCAGGCGATATGAAAGGTAATGCACATCGGAAAATGTTTCTTATCCTTTCCGCCGCGCTTTTGACTCTGAGTTTTTGTTTTGTCCCGTCGTGCGGCGGGAAAACTACCCCGAAAACAAGACGGAAAACAAGGCTGAAAATAACGCGGAAAATAAGATCGTCTCAAACGATGCGGTCGAACCGAAATGAACCCCAACTCCTGAAATTGATCTTCAAGCTCCACCCGGGACCATCGCTTTAAAGCCTTCGGATATTGATAAAGAATTAGCGAGATATCGAAAAGAACATCCCGGTATTTCCGCAAAAGAAATAGCCGATTACGGGAATTCTTTGCTTCCTCAAAAGGGTTTTAATTATTGGATAGACGTCGAAACACTGAACGAGAAGAAAATAAAAGCCAAACAAGCCAAAAATATCTCAGATGATCTTCAGACTTACACATATGAAATGACCCTTGATAACGGCAAGCCGCAAAAGTTTCTCATTCTGGCCCCGCGTAATGACAGCTGCTGCTGCGGCTATTACTATGCCGATTTTCCGGTGATAAATATAACGGAAAAAAGTATCACGTTTGTCTCCGGCGGAAAACAGTACACCGTTAAAAGGCCGGCAGATCTGAAACAGAGCGAAGTTTATGCCCTGATCGATGAAAAAAACACGTCGAAGGAAATTCATAAATGGCAGGTCCCGGCAGAGGAATCTCCGCTGGGAATTTCCGCAGACGGGATGATCTTATACGTTGGCGGGGCCTTTGAAGATGTGGTTTTAGGCATCTCGCCCGACGGGAGTTTTAAATTCGAGGATATAAAGGAAATGAGGTCCGGAAAGGGAGTATTATGTAACATTCCCTATGATCCGAAGGACGCATACGAAAGCTGCAAGAAATTCAAAGTCGGAGATAAAACCTATCTGATAAAATATTCCGGCCCCTGCACTTAAGCCCGCACGTGATCGCCGCGCCAGTTTTTGATCGCGTGTTTGAGCTCTTTATTATTCTTAAATTCGCCATTCAAAGTCCTTTGGATCAGCTCGGGCAATTCTTCATCCGAAGCAAACCGCAATGCGATCATCTTTCCCAGGGAAAGCTGTCCGGCTTTCTCAGCCAATTCGTCGGACAGCAAGCCTTTATAACGTAAAGATTCTTCCAGTCTTATTACCCGGTCCTGGACCTTCAAAGCCTGAAGGCGCGCCGTACTTGAAATAATTATCAGCACCATCGCAACCACTAAATTCTCCGCCCTATCCCAGGTCCGTTCCTGGAGCAGCATGGCGATCTGCCAGATCAAATTAAGAGCAAGCAGCGGTGTAAGAACAAAGTGGAACAGGGGATACCAGCGCACGTGATTTTTGTAGTTTTGTTTTTCTGCCATAAAGTTTTTTACAGTTTGGTCTGGGCCATAGCGTCGGCCGCTTTGGTGGTAAAGTCCTCGCCGGGATTGACGAATAAATTCTGCTCGAAGCGATACTGCTTGTCATAAAGCTGCTTGTAGCGCCCGTTCTGGGCGATCAGCTCATCGTGGGTTCCGCGCTCGAGGATTTGGCCGGCTTCGACGACCAGGATCTGATCGGCGCTGCGAATGGTGGAAAGGCGGTGCGCGATGACAAACGTCGTCCGGCCTTCTCTCAAACGCCTTAAACCTTCCTGGATCAAAGACTCGCTTTCCGAATCGAGGCTCGAAGTAGCTTCATCGAGGATCAGAATTCTCGGGTTCGCCAGCAGCGCGCGGGCGATGGCGATACGCTGCCGCTGCCCGCCGGATAGTTTGACGCCGCGTTCGCCGACGATGGTCTTGTATTGATCGGGAAATTTCTCGATGAATTCATCGGCGTTGGCCACGCGGCAAACTTCCTTGATCTCTTCCGGCGTCGCGTCCGGCTTGGAGAAGCGAATATTATCGAGGATCGTCCCGTCGAAAAGGAAATTATCCTGCAGCACCACGCCCAGGCGCCTGCGGTAATCGCGCAGCTTGACGGTTTGCAGGTCTTTCCCGTCGATCTTGACAGTGCCCCTGTTCGGCTGGGTAAAATTCAGCACCAGGCTCAGTATGGTCGATTTTCCCGAGCCGCTTGAACCGACCAGCGCGGTGGTCGTTCCTTCCTTCGCGCTAAAAGAAACGCCTTTCAGAACGGGCACGTCCTTTTCGTATTCGAAATACACTTCTTCGAAATCGATCGCGCCTTCCACCTTCGGCAAAGGCTGTTTTTGCTTGTCGGCATCGTCCTCGGTCTTCATATCGAAAACCTCGCGGATCCGGTCGAGGCCGGCAAACGCTTCGGTGATCTGCGTTCCGATCGAGGCCAATTCAACGATGGGAAAGACCATGGTCAGCGTGAAGGCGATATAAAGCGTAAAATCCCCGGCGGTCATTCCCGCGACATGATCCGGGTCTTGAATATTGGCGATCACCGCGCCGCCGCCAAAGTAGATCATCACCACCGCGATCGCGCCGATGATCAGCGACGAAAAAGAGCCGGTGGCGGAAACGCCGGTCATCGATTTTGCGATGTTGCGGAAAAGCCGGTGCGCGCCGCGGGCGAACTGAAAGCTCTTCGCGTTTTTCCGCCGTGTACGCTTTGACGATGCGGATGCCGCCGAGCCCCTCGTTCAAGCGGCCCGTAACGGCGGCCTGGATCTCTCCGCGTTCCCGGAAAAGAGGGCGCAGAGCCCCGAATGCGTAACTCAAAACGACGCCGAATACCGCCAGGACGACCAGCGTGATAAGCGTGATCCACCAGTTAAGATAAAAAAGCACGACCACGGAAACCACCGCCGAAAGAAGCCCGCCCGCGATCTGGCCGAGGCCCGTGCCGACCAGGTTGCGGATGCCTTCGGCGTCGTTCATTATGCGCGAAATGAGTTGGCCGGTTTGTGTGGAATCGAAGTAAGAGGTCGGCAGACGCTCGATGTGCGCCTGGATGCGTTTTCTCATTTCCGTGATGGCGCGCTGGGCCGCCACTCCCAAAACCTGGGAGAGGGCAAATGAAGTGACCGCCTGAATAATAGTGGAAAGCCCGACCGCCAGCGCGATCCATTTGAGCAGCTCGTATCGTCCCTGGCCGAAAACGTCGTCAACCAAAAACTTGGTCGAGTAGGGCAGAACGAATCCCGCGCCCCGGCTGATTATCATCAGCAGCGAGCCGATCACCAGCCGCCAGCGATAATTCCAGATCAGAATTTTGGCTTCCTGCCACGCGCTGGAATAATCGACCTTCTTTTTCTTTTTTTCCGCCATAAGGTTAGAATTTGCGCGACCCCCTGAAAAAAGTCAACTTGTCAGAACCGGGAGCGGTAGCGACCGGGTTGAATTAAAGCAAGAACCACCCCGCCGCTAAAGCGGCACCCCTTTGTTGACCTCCCAGGCCTTTTTATCTATCTTCGCGTTCTTTGCGTCTTTGCGTGATGTAATTTCACGCCAAGGCGCAAAGAGCGCGAAGTGAAAATCAATTAACTTAAGCCAACACCTCCGGATTAAACCGCTACCTGCCAAAACACACATTTCCAAAAGAACCGGGACTTATGCCATAATCGAAAATTCAATTTATGAAGCAAACATACATTAACGAATTAAAAGATCATATCGGCGAAGAGGTTACCTTAAAGGGCTGGCTTTACAACTCGCGCTCGAGCGGAAAGCTCGTCTTTTTACAGCTGCGCGACGGCACGGGGATCGTGCAGTGCGTGGTTTTCAAAGGCAATGTTTCCGAGGAAACTTTCGAACAGGCCAAGGGTTGGGACAGGAATCTTCGCTGATCGTGCACGGCACGGTGAAGGCCGACGAGCGCTCGCCCATCGGCGTGGAGGTCGATGTAAAAGACGTCGAGGTCGTGCAGAACGCGCACGAATACCCGATCACGCCGAAGGAACACGGCACCGAGTTTTTGATGGACAACCGGCATTTGTGGATCCGCTCGCGAAAGCAGAACGCGGTGCTGAAAGTGCGACACACGGTGATAAAAGCCATCCGCGATTATTTCGATAACAAGGGTTTTATTTTGTGCGACACGCCGATCTTTACGCCCGCCGCCTGCGAAGGCACGACCACGCTTTTTGAGGTCGATTATTTCGGAGACGAACAAGGCTTACCTGACGCAGTCCGGGCAGCTTTACAACGAGGCCACCGCCGCGGCTTTCGGTAAAATTTACTGCTTCGGGCCCGTTTTTCGCGCAGAAAAATCAAAGACGCGCCGCCACCTGACCGAATTCTGGATGGTCGAGCCGGAAGTGGCCTTCGCGCACCTTGACGATGTGATGGAGCTCGGCGAAGGGCTGATCGCCCACATCGTCGGGCGCGTTTTAGAAGACCGTAAGGAAGAGCTGAAGGTGCTGGAGCGCGACACTTGCAAAATTGGAAGCGATCGTGCCGCCGTTTCCGCGAATTCATTACGACGATGCGGTAAAAATGCTGCAGGAAGGCCACCAGGAGGGCGAGCTCGAAAACAAATTCGAATGGGGCGGCGACTTCGGCGCGCCGGATGAAACATATCTTTCCGGCCATTACGGCGCGCCGGTTTACGTGCATCATTTTCCGGCCGTCGATCAAGGCGTTTTATTTCGAACGCGACAAAGACCGCCCGGAGCTCGCTCTCGGCGCTGACCTGCTCGCGCCCGAAGGCTACGGCGAGATCATCGGCGGCGGGGAACGCGCGATGGACCTCGAATTTCTCGCAGCAGCAGATCAAGGAGCACGACCTGCCCGCAGGACGCGTTTGAATGGTATCTCGACCTGCGCCGCTACGGCACCGTCCCGCATTCAGGCTTCGGAATGGGGATCGAGCGCTGCACGGCCTGGATGTGCGGTATCGAACATGTCCGCGAGACAATTCCTTTTCCGAGAATGCTTTATCGGCTGAAACCTTAAGTTATACATGAGCAGCCGGAAACGCAACGCTAATGGAGTGTAGTTCATTAATACATCGCATTTCTGTAAGTCACACACTCCCTGACGGTCGTGTTTCTGCCACTTTCCTTATTGCTTTCTCGCGGTTTCCGTCCCCACGTTGGTAGAGCCGACGCTGCCCCATTTTCCGGTCATTGTCCCGTCGGCACCCACTTCGTAAGATACAAAGCCGCACTGTTTTCCGCCCAGGCCCACCGCAACTTTATCGCCCTGCTTGATGCCGAAGCCGGTGAGTTTTCCGTCGTTCCACGAAAAAGAGAAACCCGCGCCCGCCGGTTTGACCGAAAGTTTTCCCTTGTAATCCGCTCCTTTGGGATTGGTGCCGCTGACGTCGTATTCGCCCTCGAGCCCGGTACCGCTGGTCCTGGTGGCGTCTTCGCTTTCGGCCTGATTGACGCCCCAGTAGCCGGCCTTTCCGTCGAGCGAGCCGTCTGAACCTATTTTATACAGCACAACGCCGCAGCCGGTTCCGTCCCTTCCGTTGGTAAAAGCTACCGCCACGGCATTGTCCGTTTTTACGCCCACGCCGTCATAAGGTGTGGCGCCGGTATTCCAACTGAACTGGTACACTTCGTCGCGGTCGGTAACCACGAGCGTGCCTTTGTAGTTTCCGCCGCCGCCTTCGTTGGTACCGATCACATCATAGGTGCCGGAGATGTCTTTGGGGGCGGCGGGCCCGGAAAGAACCGGAGTAGGACTGGGGCCGGTAGAGGTTTTAATATCGTTAGACGAGTTGTTCGAGCACGCCAGCCCGACAAAAAATAAAACGGCAAACACAAATAGACAGGTAATTGCGGAATTAGGTTTATTCACAAAAATTCTCCCGGGTAAAAGTTTTTAAAGCGGATTGCGTGGGTATTTTAATCTAACTGTGAGGGAAAAGCTACAGTGAAATCGGCGGGAACAGGTCAAAACTGGCGTTCGTATTTTTCCGGCTCTTTAGGAAGGGAAATGTCCTGCCAATAGGAATCGGTTTTTGTTTTTTTGAGCTGTAATCTGTCGCGTCCGACCAGCCGCGCAGCCAGCCCCAGCGGCGTGACCACACCGTAGTAGATCAGCACCATTATCACCCGGCTCATGATGTTGCCCATGACAAAGGCGACGCCCATCCAGAGATAATAAAGCGGAAGCGCGAGCTTAGTGCCGGTCAAGGCGATGCCGCCGCCGATCACTCCGATCAGTATCATGACAAGGCCGAAAGTCTCGTCCCGGGAAAACAGCCAGGAAAACGGCCAGAAATATTTGACCAGCCCGATCGCAAGAAACCCGGTCAAAAAAACAACGCCAAATTGGCGGAGCTGTTTTGGCGTAGGTTTCCAGTTAAGTTTTACGAAAGGCATAGTGCGAAACCGGCTTTTGCCTGTAAAGCAAAAAATCTTATTGTCTGCAAAAAATAATTCAGCTATTAGTAATGGCTGCCAGCTAACAGCTTTTTTAATTTGATCGTGATCTCACTATAACGCAGACTTGATAAACTAAAACAGCGTGTAAATGAACGGGGCAGCCGCGCCGCCACCCAACGCACCGAGTACAATAATGCCGGCCAGCAACAAGGTCACCACGATGATCGGCGCCAGCCAGTAGGCTTTATGCTCGCGCATGAACATAGCAAACTCTGAAACAATGTTGGAACGTTTGGCCATAAAAACTTCTGCGATCAGTCTAATTTAAATTGCTTTTTATATTCCTCGCTGCCTTCCATCGGGGGCTGGTCTTCCTTCAGGCAAATGAAGTTTTCCAGCACCAGCGCGTCCATATCCGTGAACATAAAACAGCGGTAAGCTTCCTCGGGGCGGCAAACGATCGGCTCGCCGCGGATGTTGAAGGAAGTGTTGATAATCACCCCGCAACCGGTCTTGTCCTCAAAGGCTTTCAAAATTTTATAGTAGCTTGGATTACGCCCGGGGTCAACGGTTTGGACCCGCGCGGAATAATCCACGTGGGTTATCGCGGGCACGTCCGAGCGCGGCGTTTTCAGCTTTTCGATGCCGAATAACTGCTTTTGCTCCTCGGTCATCGGAACGCGGTGCTCGTCTTTTACCGGCGCCACCATCAGCATATAAGGACTGTCGGAATCGAGCTCGAAATAATCGCTGACGCGCTCTCGCAAAACGCTCGGCGCAAAGGGGCGGAACGATTCGCGAAACTTAATTTTGAGATTGATGGTGGACTGCATGCGCGGGCTGCGCGCGTCGCCGACTATGCTGCGCGCGCCCAGAGCGCGCGGGCCGAATTCCATCCGTCCCATAAAAAGCCCGGTTACTTTTTCAGCGTCGATAAGGCCCGCGATCTCGCGGTACAGATCATCCTCGTATTCATAGCAGGAATATTTCGCCCCTATGGAATCGAGAAATTTCTTTATCTCTTCATTCTCATATTTCGGCCCGAGATACGAACCCTGCTGGGTGTCAGAGTCGCCGACCTCGCGCGGATTATCCATGATCTGGTGCCAGACGAACTGCGCCGCGCCCAGGGAACCGCCCGCGTCGCCCGCCGCCGGCTGCACCCAAATATTTTTGAACGGGCTGCTTTTGAGCAGCAGGCCGTTGGCGACGCAGTTGAGCGCGACGCCGCCCGCCATGCAAAGATTTTCCATCCCGGTTTCTTTGTGCACGTGGTTTGCTATGCGCATCATCACGTCTTCGGTCACCTTTTGAATGCTGGCGGCTATGTCCATTTGGAATTGCGTAACGGGAGTTTCCGGGTCGCGCGGCGGATCACCGAAAAGCCGGTGAAATTTTTCGCCCGTCATCGTTAGCCCCGCGCAGTAATTAAAATAGCTTTGGTCGAGCCAGAAAGACCCGTCTTCCTTTACGTCGATCAGGTTATCCAGTATCTCCCTGACGTATTTCGGCTCGCCGTATGGCGCCAGCCCCATCAATTTGTATTCGCCCGAATTTACCCGGAAGCCGGTGTAATAGGTGAACGCGCTGTAAAGCAGACCGAGCGAATGCGGAAAACGAATTTCCTTGTGCAGCTCGATGCGGTTATCGCGGCCGACGCCCCAGGTCGAAGTGCTCCATTCGCCCACGCCGTCAAACGTGATGATCGCCGCCTCTTTAAAATGCGAAGGGAAAAAAGCGCTGGCGGCGTGCGAGGCGTGGTGCGTGGTGAAATAGATCGGCCCTTCGTAAATATTGTTCAGACCCTGGTCGATCTCGCGCGGGAGAAAAAGTTTCTGGTTCAGCCACAACGGCAGCGCCTTCATGAACGAAGTAATGCCTTTTGGCGCAAAGGCCATGTAGGTTTCCATCAGGCGCTCGAATTTCAGAAAAGGCTTGTCGTAAAACGCCACTGCCGTCAGCTGATCGGCGGTGATCCCGGCTTCCTTCAGACAATACTCGATGGCATGTTGGGGAAAGTTATAGTCGTGTTTGATGCGGGTGAAACGTTCTTCCTGGGCGGCGGCGATAATTTTGCCGTCGGTGATAAGCGCAGCGGCGCTGTCGTGATAAAAAGCTGAGATCCCCAGGATATGCGTCATCTGAAATTAGTACTTGAAAATATTACCGCGCGTCATTGTATCGCGCATTTTTCTTCTATCTCTCTGCAAACAGCTTCGGCGGTGAGACGGTTTCCGGCAGGGCTGAGATGCATCGGGTCCCCGTAAATATACAAAAGCGGCGGCGCGTCCGACTTCTTAAAATCCGCCATCGCATCGTAATAGTCTATATTATTCCGCTTTAAAAAATTAGCCACTTTTTCCTGGGGCAAAAAATATTCCGGCGGGCTTCCCGGACGTAATTGCATCTCGTAAGGCATCAAAAACACTTTAAACTTGATGCCCGAGGCGGACAGGCTTTCCTTCAGATCGGCCAGGGGCTGCAGCGCCGGTTGAAGAACTTCATCGTCCTTCTGGTAATAGGGCAGGTCGGTCAAAAAATAAACACGCGACGAATCGTATAAATTATTCCTCAGCCAAAGATACAGTTTTGAACGCATGCGGAGAAATTCGTTTATCTGGCGTATCGGTGTCGGCCGTTCGCGCAGTTTTTCCGGGTTTTCGTAAGGGTCGGTTTGCTGCCTGATCTGCTGCGCGCTGACGTCACTCAGATCGTTCAAGCAATAAAAAAGCAGCACGGTCTTTACCTCCGGTTTTTGCTTTACCACGGACGTGACGACATTTTTATAATCGAAAGTGTCGTAACCCAGCACCGAGGCATTGTAGACCTGCTCATTTGGTATCGCGCGCCGCAGCAGCCCGGCAATGCTCTCACTTTCCACCACACCGGGCCCGAAGCTGACCGAATCCCCGATGATCAAAATAGCGGGAGCGTCTTTCGGCGCGGCCGGTTGGAATTCGGGGTCGTAGCGAAAACCGTCTCCGTCAATATTGAATTTTTTACTGAATACCAATCCTTCCATGTTCGGAGTGTTTCCAAAACTTTTGCCGAAACGGCGGGGGGCGAACAGGTTGCTGCTGGTTTCCAGAAAGGTAATGCGCGTAAACATGCGGCAGAAAGCTTCGCCTGCAAGCAATACCAATCCCATCATCACGCAGGAAACTAAAACCGCCGCCAGTTTATGTTTCCAGCTGCTTCTTTTTTTACTCATTAGTTACAATGGCTGATAAAAATGTTTTAACGGATAAAATCCTATATTCTCTCAAATTATACTTACTATTACGGATGTTGTCATTTCAGCCGGGCCTATCGGATTCAAATCTTTTGAAAAGCGCGAAAAACGTGGGATTTTTAGGGTGGGCGACAGGGTAGTATTCGATCTCGCAGGCCCCGGTGTTAAAAGCCGACCGGCTTTACTTTTACGCTCTTTGCCTTGCGCCGCAGCGTGAAATAGCCTCACGCAAAGGCGCGGGGTACGCAAAGAAATTCGAGCGTCGTTTGTTTTTGCTCTTTGGCTTAGCTAATCTTGGGTAATGAACACTGAAGTTTTGATCATCGGGGCGGGGCCGACGGGGCTGTCGCTGGCGGCGCAGTTTATCCGTTACGGGGTAGATTTTATCATCATCGACGAGAATGAAGGCGTAACGGATCTTTCGAAAGCGCTGGCCGTGCACGCCCGCACGCTGGAGATCTACGAGCAGATGGACCTGGCGCAGGCCGCCATCGAGCGCGGCGCGATCATCCACAAGCTGAACCTGATGAGCGAGGGCACGGTCCGCGCGGAGCTTGACCTGACCGGAATCGGGACCGACATGAGCCCGTACCCCTACGTGCTCACACTGGAACAGAGCGAAAACGAGCGGCTGCTTTACGAGTTTCTGCAGAAGAACGACAAGGAGGTCTGGTGGCAGACGCGCCTGGAAAGCCTCTCTCAGGACGATGAGGGCGTAAAGGCCACGCTCAAATCCAACAACGGCCAGGTTCAGGAAATTGCGGCGAAATATGCAGCCGGCTGCGACGGCGCGGGCAGCGAGACGCGGCATCTTTTGGGGCTCGGTTTCGAGGGGACTACCATCCCGCGGCTTTTCTATGTCGCGGACGTCGAGATGGAAAGCGAGCTGAATCGCGATACGCTTTATCCTGTTTTCGGGGCGGATTCTTTCGTTTTGTTCTTTCCGATGCGCGGAGAAAAACACTGGCGGCTGGTAGGGAATCTGCCCGAACATGAGGGCAAGGAAGATCCGCCGGAAATTCTTTATGAGCAGATCGAGCTGAAAGTAAAAAGCCTGGCGCAGGTCCCACTCGATATCACCAATGTTCGCTGGTTTTCCAGCTATAAGGTCCACACGCGCCACGCGGAGAGCTTTGCCAAAGGCAGATGTTTTCTCGCCGGCGACGCGGCGCATATTCACACGCCCGCGGGCGGCCAGGGAATGAATACCGGCATCCAGGACGCTTATAACCTGGCATGGAAGCTTGCTTTTGTACTGAAGGGTTATGCGAAAGAACCCGTCCTGGATACTTACAACGAAGAGCGGATCGCCAATGCCAGGCGTTTGCTGCGCACGACCGACCAGCTTTTTGAATTCGGCACCGGCGACGAATGGTATTTCCGTTTGTTCCGCGACCATATTTTGCCTCCGCTGGCAAAACTGGTGATGCATTTCGATGCCGCCAAGGAATTTATCTTTCCCACGCTCTCGCAGATCGGCATCAGTTACGATAAAAGCGCGCTGAGCCGGCACGGCAGCGATATGAATTTCAAGGTCAAAGCGGGAAACCGCTTCCCATATTTTCTGATAGAGGGAGTGAGCTGTTTTGAGCAGTTAAAAGGGCCGAAATGCAAACTGGTCACATTTTTAGACGGCAAAGAAGATCCCGGCGAAACAAATAACATCGAGCTGCCGCAGTGGATCGAGCGCGTAACATTACCGCTTTATCCTCACGTCACGGACATTTTTGGCTCGAAACGAACCTTCAGCGTTTTTCTGCGCCCGGACAATCACGTGGGATTTATCGACTCGGGAGACGGGGCCGGGGAATTGGAAAAATATTTGACTGAAAATCTACACGCCGGGTAGAACTTAAGACAATGAGCGAATCTGTTGCTTCATCTCAAACGCCGAATTTAGATCTTCTTTATCCTGTCTCAACCGAACAGGCCGCGGAATTTCAGCGCAACGGCCATATTCTTCTGCGCGGAATTGCCTCAGCCAGGGAGATAGAATTCTTTCGCCCGGTAATAGATCAAGCCGCCAAAAAGTACAATAAAGAGAACCGTGATCTGAAAGAGAGAGATACCTATGGCAAGGCTTTTTCTGCAGACAACAAATCTCTGGGAAGTTGACGATACGGTCAGAAAATTTGTGTTTGCTCGGCGTTTTGCACAGATCGCGGCCGATCTTTTGGGCGTCGGGAAGGTCAGGCTGTATCATGATCAGGCTTTGTATAAAGAACCGCTCGGCGGGCATACGCCCTGGCACCAGGACAAATTTTACTGGAATTTAGATACAGACGATATGATCACGATGTGGATGCCGCTGGTGGATATTTCCGCTGAAATGGGAACGATGGCTTTTGCCACGGGTTCACACAAAATGGGAATGGTTGAAAACGTGCATATTTCCGATGAGTCGGAGGACATCTTTAAAAATTATATCGAGGAAAACAAGTTTCCGGTCAGCCAAACCGGTTCGATGAAAGCGGGCGACGCAACTTTTCATCACGGTTGGATGATCCATAGCGCGGGTGAAAACAGCTCTGAAACTACGGCCCGTGAAGTAATGACCGTGATCTATTTTGCCGACGGCGCGAAAATTATCGAGCCTGTTAACGAATTTCAAAAAGCCGATCATGCGCGTTGGCTTAGTAGGATCGAACCCGGAAAACTTGCCGATGGAAAATTAAATCCGATCTTGAATTGAATTTGCATTATTGGTCACTAGTGTTTTATTTTTTCTGAATGAAAAAGTTTTTTCAGCCTTTCTTGTTTCTTTTAGCGCTTTTTGCCGCCGTCCCCGCTAATTTTGCCCAGGCGCCGGTCAGGGACCTGAAACCGACAGTCATTCTGATATCGCTCGACGGCTTTCGTTACGATTATTTCGAAAAGTACAAGCCTAAAGTTTTGAACCGGTTAGCCAATGAGGGCGTCCGCGCTAAATGGATGACCCCGGCATTTCCTTCCAAGACCTTTCCCAATCACTATACGATCGTGACCGGGCTTTACCCGGCGCATCACGGCATCGTCGAAAATAATGTCTACGATTTCGGCGAAGTATTCGGGATGGATAATAGAAAGGAAGTGCAAAATTCCCGCTGGTGGCTGGGCGAGCCGATCTGGGTGACGGCGGAGAAACAGGGACAAATTGCGGCTTCCTATTTTTTTGTCGGTTCGGAAACGGTGATCGAGGGTGAACGCCCGACATTCTGGCGGGAATACAGCGGCCGGGTCGTGCCCCAAATGCGGGTCGATAAAGCGCTCTCGTGGTTCGATCTGCCGGTGGAAAAACGCCCGACCATGATCACCTTGTATTTCAGCGATGCGGACGACGTCGGGCATGAATTTTCGCCCGATTCGGAAGAAACCGGGTACGCGGTGCAGAATGTCGACAGCTACATCGAAAGATTGATGGCGGGACTGAAAAAGAGAAAGATCGACGGGAAGGTCAATATCATTATCGTTTCCGACCACGGAATGGCGCCCGTCGATCTGCGCAACGCGGTTTTTCTCGACGATCATTTTAACCTGAAAGAAATGACCGAACGGATCGTATGGACCAATGAGATCGTGCAGATATTTCCGAAAAAGGGCGCGGAAGACAAGATCATGGACAGCCTGAAAAATATCAAGCACACTTCCTGCTGGCGCAAGAAAGATATTCCGGCGAGATTTCATTACCGGGACAGCCCGCGGATCGCGCCGATCATTTGCTCTTCCGACGAAGGCTGGATAACGACCAATCATAAGCGGTACGAAGATTGGATCGACGATCTCAATCTGGGCCATCTCCGCGGCGCGCACGGTTACGATAATGAGCTGCCGTCGATGCGGGCGACGTTTATCGCTCACGGAAGCGCATTTAAAAAACGCCTGGTGATCGAGCCTTTTGAGAACATTCAGGTCTATAATGTAATGGCCCGGATACTGGGTTTGACTCCCGCAAAGAACGATGGGAATTTCGACCTGGCAAATCAAATTTTAAGGTGAAATATTCACGATGACGGATGAAAAGATCGTAACAATTTTCGGCGGCTCTAAATGCGTTGAATCCCAGCCGGAATACGCTCAGGCGCGCGAAGTGGGCGCGACGCTGGCGGAGGCCGGCTTTACCATTTGCACCGGCGGTTACCTGGGCGTGATGGAGGCGGCTTCGCGCGGGGCGAGGGAAAAAGGCGGGCGTGTTCTGGGCATTGTCATGAACCAGTTCAAGGCCGAGCCGAACCGTTTTCTGACCGATAAGGTGGCGACCGACCACTTCTACGACCGGCTGCAGCATTTGATCACCCGCTCGGTGGGTTTTATCGCGCTCAAGGGCGGAATGGGCACGGTCACGGAGCTTTCCCTGGTGTGGAACAAATTGATGACCAGGGTGCTGGAACCGAGGCCGCTGGTTTTGCTGGGAGATTGCTGGCGGCCGGTGGTGGAAGCCTGGAGACAAAATCTGATCGTGAGCGATGCGGAAGTTTCGCTGCTGGATTTTGCCGACACCGCCGCGGAAGCCTGTCGTATAATCAAAGAGAAGGCCAGAGGAGTTGTTTTATGAATTGTCCGAAATGTAACACGGTCCTGAATCCGGGCGCGCGTTTTTGCGGGGCCTGCGGTTTCAGCATGCAGCCGCAACCACAACCACAAGGCCCGCCGCTCCCGCCGCCGCCGCAAAATTATCAAACACAACCGTCGCAACAGCAGCCGCAGCAGCCGCAGCCGCAGCCGCAGCAGCAACAGCAACAGCAGCAACAACAGCAGCAGCCGGGCGGCTCTTTCCGCTTCGACGACGACGGGCGCGGCCAGGGCAGGGGTTATAGCTGGGAGATCCAGCATCCGGGGGCGTTTGCGCTGGCGGTGGTGAACCTGCAGCCGGAACAGTCGATCGCAGCCGAGGCGGGCGCGATGGTTTCGATGTCGGCGAATGTGGAATTGATATCGCAGATGAAGGGCGGGGTTTTCGGCGCTTTAAAAAGAGCGGTGGTCGGCGAATCGGCTTTTGTCTCTACTTTTACGGCTCACGGCGGGCCCGGTGAAGTGACATTCGCTCCCGCCGCGCCCGGCGACGTCGTCGGTATCGAAATGAACAACCAGATGTTCAACGTGCAGGCAAGCTCTTACCTGGCGGGCGATACCGGCCTGCAGATCGAGACCAAATTCGGCGGGGCGAAAGCGTTTTTCGGAGGCGAGGGATTGTTCGTCATTCAGGTGGCGGGCACCGGGCTTTTGCTGGTTTCGTCATTCGGCGCGATCCACCGCAAAACTTTGCAGCCGGGTGAAAGATACGTGGTCGATACGGGCCACCTGGTGGCCTGGGACAGCTCGATGCAGTATCAACTGCGCAAGGCCGCGCGCAGCTTTTTCCGCAGTCTCTTGAGCGGTGAAGGCCTGGTGGCGGAATTCGCCGGGCCGGGCGAGCTTTTGATCCAGACCCGTAACCTGGCGGCTTTTGCCGGGCTGCTGAAACCTTTCTTCCCCTCGCAGGGCAGCGGCGGCAGTGGAATTAACTTTGGATAAAACGGCGGTAGTGGTCAATAAGCAGTAGGCAGTAAGCAGTAAGCAGTGGCAGTAAGCAGTAGGCCGAATAACTAATAACCTTATTCTTACTGCTTTCTGCTGCTATTAAAAATTATGAGTGATTTTCCGGGTGAAGGTAAAAGGGTCGGAATAGTAGGCGTTCCGCTGGGGTATGGCGCGGGGCAATTCGGCAGCGATCTGGGGGTGACATCGATCCGCTTCGCCCAGGTTCGCGGGCAAAGATTGACCGAGCATATTATTGAACTCGGCTATGAGCTTAAGGATTACGGCAATGTTGAGGTGGTTCAGCCGGAAAAGATCGCCGAACCGGAAGAGAACCCGAAATATCTGAAGGAAATGATCGCCTCCTGCCAGAATATGGCGGCGGAGACCGGTAAAATTTTGGCGGACGGCGCCATTCCCGTGATCCTGGGCGGCGACCACTCCATCGCGATGGGCACTTTTTCCGGCATCGCCAAACACTACAAGGATAAGAACGAAGAGCTCGGCCTGATCTGGTTTGACGCGCACGCCGATATGAACTCGCCGGAAACGTCGCCGAGCGGAAACCTGCACGGAATGCCGCTTCTGACGCTGCTCGGCGTGGGCGAGCAAACCCTGGTGAATCTGCAGGGTTTCGGGCCCAAGCTCAACCCCAAATACTGCGCCCACATCGGCGCGCGCGACCTGGACGCGGGTGAGAAAAGATGGATCAGGGAGCTCGGCCTGGTCGATCATTTTTTCACCATGCGCGATATCGACGAGCGGGGAATGCGCGAGTGCGTCACTGACGCTATCGCTATTGCTTCCGGCGCCGGCGGCGGCTACGGCGTGACCTTTGACGTGGACGTGATCGACCCGCGCTTTGCGCCCGGCTCGGGAACGCTGGTGCGTGGCGGCATCACCTACCGAGAAGCGCACCTCGGCCTGGAAATGATCGCGGAGCAAGGCGGTATACGGTCTTTCGAGATCGTGGAAGTAAATCCCATACTCGACCAGGGAAACCTCACTGCGGAGCTGGCCATCGAGCTGATACTTTCCGCCCTCGGCAAAACGATTTTATGACGAGCCGCCGGCTTTAGCCAATATACGGCTTTGCGATCTTAGATTTGTTCGTGTGGCTTAGTGTGATTTCGTGGTTTCTTCTTAAAAAGCTATAAAAGCAGGAACCACGAAATCACACGAAACGGCACGAAAAAAGCCTGTGAAGAAAAATTTTCAGCACTCTGATTAAGAACCCTCCTTATTTGTTGTAATATATAACTTGCTCCCCGTTACTTTGTGAAAGACATTTTTTTTCAACATCAGCAAGAATTCGCAGCATATGAATAAGACTCGCATCGGCATAATTTTCGGCGGGCGTTCGGGCGAACACGAAATATCCATCCGCTCGGCCCGCGCCGTGATCGAACAGATAGACCGCAATAAATACGAGATAACCCCGATAGCCATTTCCAAGAGCGGCGAATGGCTCAACCCGGTCGATTCGGCGGCGATGCTGCCCGCCGCGGTGCACGGCCTGCTGGCTGAAGACGTCGAGAAATTTACCAATGAACCGGTGGCGCTGCTCGGCGATACCGTCTATACCGGGCTGACAAAATTCGGCTTGAACGACGGCCTGGAGCAATTACCCCATCGACGTGGTCTTTCCCGTGCTGCACGGAACGTTCGGCGAAGACGGCACGATCCAGGGCCTGTTCGAGATGGCGGGCATCCCGTACATCGGCGGCGGCGTGCTCGGCTCCGCCTGCGGCATGGACAAGGTGATAATGAAGGCGCTCTTTCACAACGCCGGGCTGCCGATCTGCCGCTACACATGGTTTTTGAGAAGCAATTTCGAGCGCGATCCGGCGGGGGTCGTCGAAAGAGTAAAGAAAGAGCTCGGCTATCCCGTTTTTGTCAAACCGGCGAATTTGGGGTCTTCGGTGGGGGTTTCGCGCGCCGATAGCGACGAAACTTTAAAGGAAGCCATCGAGCTGGCCGCACAGTACGACCGCAAGATCATCGCGGAAGAGAACCTGGACATGCGCGAGATCGAATGCGCCGTGATCGGCAACGACACGCCCCAGGCCAGCCTGCCGGGCGAATATATCATGCATGATGAATCCAAGAAATTCCTCGACTACACGGAAAAATACGCGGGAACGGGAAACAACGAATTCGTGGTGCCGGCACCGATCTCGGAAGAATTGACCAAAAAAATTCAGGACCTGGCCGTCCGCGCGTTCAAGGCGATAGACGCTTCGGGGCTGGCGCGGGTCGATTTCTTTTTGCGGCGCGACCGCGGCTCTTTGCTCGTCAATGAAATAAATACCATGCCGGGTTTGACCGATGCTTCGGGCTTCCCGAAAATGTGGGCGGGGTCGGGTTTGGAATTTCCCGAGGTAATTGATACGCTGGTAAAACTGGCTATCGAGCGGCATCAGGACCGCGCGAGAAATAAAAATAGCCTGTAAGCATTTATTTTGAGAGGAGCAAATAACATGGGGGTAGCCAAAGTAGTAGAGATCATATCTTCGTCGGACAAGGGGTTTGAAGACGCAGTTCAGCAAGGCGTGGAACGGGCCGCGAAAACGCTGGAAAATATTAAAAGCGCCTGGGTAAAAGATCAGAAAGTAAAGGTTGTGAACGGAAAAGTGAGCGAGTACCGCGTGACTTTGAAGATCTCATTCGTGCTCAGTGACGGGGAATGATCCGAAGAAATAAGACCGGGAAAAGTAAAAAAAGGCTATAAGAAATTTACCGGTTCGGAAGGGTTGCTTGCGCCCGCACTTAATTTCATTCGAACCGGATCTTTAATATTGAAAAGCGGGCGCAGGCAACCCTTCCGGACCTTGAGATTATTCAACTTGTCTTATTTACTCGGAAATGAGGAAATAAAAGCCGCCGAATTTTTTGGCGGTTTTTTATTTTTTCAGGGCATTGTAGCCCTTACGAGTTCTGACCTGGGCGTTCGGCTTGGTCACTTTTAGCTCGATGGCGCGGTATTTTCCGTCGTGGGCGGTGTTGGTGGGCTGGTAACCGAGCGTGTATTGATTGCCCATCTCCTGCACGATACTTTTGAAGGCGTCGCGCAAACCTGCGCCGCCGGGAGTGGAGATAAATTTGCCCCCGCTTTTTTCCGCGAAGTTTTTTAACGCGCCGATGCTCAGTATTCGCTGGTTCACAGCGGCGCTGCCGCCGTTTCCCGGCGAAGACATATCGACCGTGTAGATGGTCGCGCTGGCGGCGATCGCCGCCTTTAAGGCTTTGCCCGACGAATACTTGCTCATGTTGTCCTGGCCGTCCGAAAGCACGACGATGGCCTTTCTTTTTTCGGGACGTTTGGCAAGTTCCTGCGCGGCTTTGTAGATGGCGTCGTTCACCGCGGTCATGCCGCGCGCTTTCAGATCGTACGCCACTTCGGCGATATCCCGGCTTTGCGTGAAATCCTGCACCAGCTTAACTTCCGAATCGAAATTGTAGATGGCGGTCATATCGTCGGTGCGGATGCCGTCGAGAAAGTTGATCGCGGCGGAGCGCGCCATAGAGATGCGCGGTTCCATACTGCCCGAAGTATCGATCAGTATCACGGCGGCGAAAGGCGTTTCCTCGGCCTCGAAGAATTCGATCTTTTGCTCGACGCCGTCTTCGAATATCTTGAAATTCTTTTGCTTGAGTCCCAGCAGGGGAACGCCTTTGTCATCGACCACGGCGGCGTTCAATACCACGAGGTTTGAATTTATGTTGAAAGCTTCCTCGTCTTCCTGGGCGGCGACCGGGACACCGGGAGCGAGAAATACCAGGACGGATAGAACTAGTAAAACATTTAACCGGATTGCTGGGTTCATAGATGACTTTAATTTTTATTAAAGCGAATATATTTAACTAATCTGATCACGATATTCGAGCTCTGTATGGCGATCACGGAAATGCTGTAGCGGGTTGTTTTTTTCAGCTCGTCCAGCAGGCTTGAAGCTTTGTCGCGCAGCCTGCTGATGGCCGCTTTTACGGTCAAAGGCTTGTCTTCTTCGGCAGCAACGTCGTCTTCTTCGCCGCCGAGAGAATTCCTGATCTTCTTAAATAATTTCTCCAGCCGCTCCAGCTTTTTCTGATCTTCAGTCGCCAGGCTGGCGGCCTTGTCGAACGCCTTTTCGACCTCCGAGCTTAATTTCACGGCCTCTTCGCCGTTATCAAGTAATTCGCGGTATTCTTTTTGCTGCTGTTTGATACAGGCCTTGACCCTGAGCTCATCCATCAGCAGGTCGCCCGTTTTTTGACACGGATCTTCGGTTTGTAAAAGAGGACGTTTTGGATCTTTCTCCTGTTCGAATTGAGCGGAAGCGCACTGCCAAAGGACCAGCAGCAGCGGCATCGCCAAAAATATCCTGAAAGCTTTTACGGAAAAGATCATAAAGCTTAACGATTGTCTTCCGGGCCGGCCGGTTTGTCGTCCGGAGAAATACCGGTTACGGCTTCGACCAGCTTGGTTAAAAATTCCTCTTCGGCCGCGCCGCTGCTTTTAAGGCTCAGCCATTCGGCGCCTAAAGGATTTTCCGTGCGGCCTTCGACCCTGGCGGTGACCGAAACATTATGATTGCTGCCGTCGATCGACAGGATCTCGATGGTCAGCGTGTAGCGTCCGCGCGTCCAGGAACTTTCCGAAGCCGGCACGAGCGCATAACGATTCAGCTCCTGCGTCGTCATGACCACTCCCTTGGCGAAAGTAAACGGCTGGGTGACGATTATTCCGTCCTTCGGGCGGGAAGCGGCTTCGTCAAATATAATTCTTTTATCCTTTAAAACATCAGTGATGGTTTGGGTCAGCACGTCCCGCCTCGAAGAAAAGCGGTAGGGATTATTCAAGCGTCCGCGGACCTTGGTCTTGTCCTTGCCGAAATCCCAGGTGCGCTCCGCTTTGCTTCCTTTGCTGCTGGTGTCGTTAGTGTCGCGGATGGTTTCGGTTTGCTTGTCGACGCCTTTTTGCGCAAACACATTCACGCCGGCCAGTAAAAGCAGGAAAAAAACAAAAAACCCGATCTTATTTCTCATAAATTTTTGACTAACAAAGCAGCTTAAAATATACACCAAAACCCGCGCGGTATAAAGATATAGATGTGAAAGGAAGACCGGGAGTTGCAGCGCGAAAAAGGCGGGAAGGCTTATTCCCCCGGTTTCCGGTTCTGCATTTCCCAGAGCAAAAGGTGTTTTAAGAAGGCGTGATGAGCGGCAAAGCGGGCGATAACAAACCCGGCGAAACCGTCGCGAAAGCCGGCCTTTAAGAAATAGGTGTGGATGAAGGTGGTAAGTCCGGCGGTGCGGACCTTAAAACGGGAAGTCCGGCGCCCATCTTCGAACATCTGCCGCGCCGCCAGCGGAGCGTAGCGTTCGCCGATCATTTTATGATGGTACGCGGCGCCGGAAACGCCGTGGTGAAGAATGTCGCCGCCGAGCTTTTCGATCTTTGCGCCGGGGTCCATTTCGACGGATTCGTGGACAGCGACATCCTTCCAACGCCCCAAATTGCGGTTAAAAAGGCGCAATTGCCAATCGGGATACCAGCCGCCTCCGCGGATCTCGCGCCCCATATAAACGGTTAGCCGGGGTATTTTATAACCGTCGCCCAAGCTCTCTTGTTTCAACTGTTTAAGATGCGCTATCTCATCTTTTAGTTTAGGTGAAACACGCTCATCTGCATCGAGGCTGAATATCCAATCGTTCGCGGCATTTTCCACCGCAAACTGTTTTTGGCGGGCAAAGCCGGGCCACTCCCGGGTCAGCACTTTTGCGCCCAGGGCGGCGGCGGTTTCACGGGTATTATCTGTTGAGCCCGAATCGACCACCAAAATTTCGTCCGCCCAATCGACCGATCTTACGGCCTCGCGGATATTGGCGGATTCGTTGAATGTGATGATAACGGCGGAAATTTTCACTGCGGTTATTCTAATGGAATTAAAGGAAAAACTCCCGTTATCCCGGGCTGTTAGCGGATAAAACCAAAAAGGAAGGCGGAAACACGAGCGTCAGCGAGTGTGTCAGACACTAGTACACACTCCCTAACGGTCGTGTTTCTGCCCTCTTTTCCATCTTTCGAGTTTACAGGAAAAATAAAAAAGAGCCGGGTGTCCGGCTCTCCCGATAATTTTAATTGTTTCTGCGGGCTATTTGGTTCCGGTTGGGGAAGTGACCTGCACGTTATTGACCGCCAGCGTGGTCGAGGTCGCTCGCTGCAGATCGGCTAAAGCCTTGTTGTAATCCGTCTCCGCGCGAATCTCGGCGTTGCGGGCATTGGCCAGCTCGTTTTCGCGCTGGAACAGTAAAAAGGTGGTCGAACGCCCCATTTCAAAAAGCTTTCTTTCGCCTGCGAGTTGAATTTCCGCGTTTTCACGCGCCCGTTTCGCGGTAAAAATTCTCTGCCGGGCGGTTTCCACGGATTGCACGGCGTCCCTGACCTGGGCGATCACCGTCTGTTCCTCGGTGCGGGTCTGCGCTTCGAGCCTGGTTCTTTGCGCCCGGGCCGTCGCCAGATCGGCCCTTGCGGACTGGTTTGTCAGCGGGAATGAAATTTTCACGCCCGCGCTGAACGTCCGGTAGTCATTGCTGAAAAGATTATTCAGCGACGTTCCGTACCCGCCGACAAAATTCGGGGGGACTGACGACGGAAACGTTAACATTCGGAACCAGAATGTTCGGATTCAGGATCAGCAGCTGCTGCAGCAAAAAAGCGTTCGCACTCGTTTGCGGGTTGCCGGAGATCAAAGGGACCAGCGTATCGTTGGTCGGGACCTGCGGGGTCCCCGCCAGGCCGAAAAGAGTGTATGAAGTAGTAAGATCGACCTGCGGCTTTAGCTGGTTCTTGAAATAATCGAGGTCGATATCGCTTATCTCCATGGCGAATTTTAACTTTTTCAATTCCGGGCGATTATTGATCGCGTCTTTTACCACGTCATCCAGATTTACCGTGGCTTCGCTCAAAACCGGCGTATCCGTCGGGACGTACTGAACGGCCCAATCGGGCGAATTCGGGTCACGAATAATGAGCTGCTTGAGGATGTTTTCGGTGATCGAAACCTGTTGGGCGGCCACCAGTACCTCACCTTCGCGGGTTGCCAGTTGAGTATTCACCTCGGCGCGGGCCAGCGGCGCCTCGGAACCGGCGGAGATCTTCGCTTCGACCTGGCGCAGGCTTTCCTTGGCAAGATTCAAGTTCAGGACCTTGTTCTGCTGGTCGCGCAAGGCAAAGACCAGATCCCAATAGGTGCGCTGGACCTGTGAAATGATCTCGATGGTCTGGCGGCGAAATTCGGCGTCCGACTGCGAGATCAGCTTGCGCTGGATGCGTATCTGGCGGCGGTTGGCGTCCACCCTGAAATTGCGAAACAGGGGCTGCGTGTAATTGATCCCGAGGGTCGTATTAAACGTCGGGTTAAGCTGGGAAAAAGTGGCGCTCGTTTTGGTCCGGTCATTATTAAATGTAACGCTGTAATTTCCGCCGCCCGGTTTAATAAAATGAGTGACGTTGGAATTTGCCACAAACTGCTGGCTGCGGGTGCTGCCCGAAGTATCGGCGCCGCCAAAGGTGCTGTCCACCGGCCTGACGCTGTTAATGTACGCGGGCTCAATGGTGAACACCGGGTCGTAAAAGCCCAGCAGGGACCTTAGGGTCGATTCGGCGATCCTCACATCCTGCCGCGACACTTCGATCGCGTTGTTATTTTCCAGCGCCTTGCGGATCGCGTCGTTAAGCGACAGTGAGGTGGTCTGCTGAGTGTCGACCCCGATCCGTTTCAAGATCGGCGAAGCAGGACCCGGCACTGCCGGCGCTTCGGCTTCAACCGGCGATTTCTTCACATTGATCTCGGGGTTGTTTTTCGCGATCTCCACACTGCTCACGATGGTTTGTCCGAAAGCGCCGATGACGCCCAGAATAAGGGTGAAAATGATAATTTGTAAGATTTTCATTATTAAAATGACTCCAAGTCGACAAAACATAAATGCTGCGGTTGTGTTCACCGGAAAAAACACGGAAAATATGAAACGAGATCAACCAAGCATTTACTACGATAAACCAAATTCCATTGTTTCAAAAAAGAACAACGGTAAGAGTTAAACATAATTTTTCTCGGGTTTAAAGTCAGTTGCCAGTGGGGCTCGACCGGCAATCATTTTGCCCTTTAATTTTATTATTATTTTTCAGGAGGCTTATCAAAACATGGGGATCAAAATAGGTATTAACGGCTTTGGGCGGATCGGGCGGAATATTTTACGCACGGCGCTGGGAAACAGCGACTTTGATTTTGTCGCCGTCAACGATCTGACGGACACCAAAACCCTCGCTCATTTGCTGAAATACGATTCGGTTCTGGGAAATCTAAAAGAAGATATTACGGCGACGGAAAACTCCATTAAGGTCAACTCGGACGAGTTTCGGGTGTTTTCGGAAAAGGATCCGGCGCTCATTCCCTGGGAAGAGGTCGGCGCAGAGATCGTGATCGAATCGACCGGGCGTTTTACCAAAGCCGAGGACGCGCGCAAGCACCTGCGCGGCTCCGTCAAAAAGGTGATCATTTCCGCCCCGGCGAAAGGCGAGGACGTGACAATCGTGCTTGGCGTGAACGAAGGCATGTACGACCCGGCGAATCATCACATCATCTCTAACGCTTCCTGCACCACAAATTGCCTCGCGCCGGTGGCCAAGGTCATTCACGAAAAATTCGGCATCAAAAACGCGCTGATGAATACCATTCACTCTTATACAAACGACCAGCACCTGCTCGACCTGCCGCACAAAGACCTCAGGCGAGCCCGCGCGGCCGCGCTTTCAATGATCCCGACCTCGACCGGGGCGGCAAAGGCGGTGGCGTTGGTCATCCCCGAGCTGAAAGGCAAATTCGACGGCATCTCGGTGCGCGTTCCCACGCCCAACGTTTCGCTGGTCGATGTGGTAATGAACGTGGAAAAGGAAACCTCCACCGAAGAGGTCAATATGGTCTTGAAAAACGCCGCCAACGAAGAGATGAAGGGCATCCTGGCATTTTCCGAAGAGCCGCTGGTCTCGATAGATTTCAAGGGAAACTCAAATTCGTCGATCGTCGATGCAGAAAATACCAAAGTTATCGGCGGCACCGCGATCAAGATATTGTCGTGGTATGACAATGAGTGGGGTTATTCCTGCCGCGTGCGCGACCTGATCAAATATATTGCCGATAAAGGATTATGATCAGGGATCTGATCGAAGAAGTTACCGGGGGCAGAAGATTTTAAATATCTTCTGCCTGTTGTTTAAGCGGCGGTCATCAAATGATTTTGGATTTGTTAGTGTGGTTTAGTGTGATTTCGTGGTTTCTTCTTAATGCTTTATTTCTTAAGACTATAAAAGCAGAAACCACGAACCCACACGAAACAACACGAAAAAAACATAAAGTATTTTGCAGTATGCTCCAAAAAAGTTTTCCACTCTTCATTCTTTTGTCAGCGGTTTTGATGACCGCTCCCATTTCCGCCCAGACAAAGCGCCGCCCGGCGGCAAAACCCACGCCGGGTAAAACCACTCACACAATAAAGAGCATCGCCCCGCTGACCCCGGAACAGCAAAAACGGCTGGCGGCTTTCGATATGGTCTGGAAAACGATCAAGGACAATTATTTCGACCAGACCTTTAATGGGTTGAATTGGGACGACATCCGCAAGGAATACCAGTCGAAAGCGCTCAAGGCCGCCGGCAGTCTTGAGTTTCATACTGTTTTGCAGGATATGATCAGCCGCCTTAACCGTTCGCATTTTGTCATCGTTCCGCCGGAAGTTTACCGGGAACTGGAAAAAGCCAAGGATCAGGCAAGAGAAAAAGACGCCGCGGGAAAAGAGGAAGAAGACGGAGAAGGCGAGGAACCCGGCGATAAAGATCACGATGAATTTTTCCTTAATGACGACGACGCAAAATTCGGGATCGGCATAGACATCCGCATGATCGGCAGCCAGGTCGTCATCACCGGCGTGGAAGAAGCGTCCGCCGCCGATAAAGCAGGGTTAAAACCCGGGTTCGTCATCGACAAGGTGAATGACGTGTCGCTCAAAGAGCTGCTGCAAAAAATGCTCTTTGCCGGTTCATACGGAAAGCTGACGGAGAAAGTGTTTCCGATGGCGGTGCTGGGATATTTTATCAACGGCGAAAAAGAATCTTCGGTTCTGATCGATTATTTAGACGATAAAGACAAGCCGCAGGCGGTGATCATCAAGCGCGAGCGGTTAAACGGCAGGCTCATCAAACCTGTCCCTAATTTTCCCCGGCAATTTTTCAGCTTCGAATCGCGGTCGCTCAATGCCGACACCGGCTACCTGAGGTTTAATATGTTTGCCATGCCGGCGGTCGAAGGCATCTGCGGCGCGCTTCGCGAATTCAAGGACAAGAAAGCGGTGATAATCGACCTGCGCGGAAATATCGGCGGTTCGATCGGGGCCATGATCGGCATCGTCGGGCTGCTGATCGACAAGCCGGTTATTTTAGGCACGCAAATATTTAAAAGCTCCAAAGAACCCATCCTCGTCAGGCCCCAGGGAAGAAAATACGACGGGAAGCTGATCGTGCTGGTCGATTCCATGAGCCATTCGGCGGCCGAAATATTTGCCGGCGGGCTGCAGGAAAACGGCGGCCTGAAAGTGGTGGGAGAAAAAAGCGCGGGCCAGGCCCTGCCTTCGACCACGGTGGTGCTTTCTACCGGCGCGCTGTTTATGTATCCTTACGCCAATTTTCAAACGCCGGGCGGCAATTTTATCGAAGGGAACGGGGTCGAGCCGGATGTTAAAGTTCCACGCGAGCGAAAAACTTTACTGGAGGGAAAAGACAGCCAGCTTGACGCGGCGGTGGCTTTGCTTAAAGTCGAAACGGAAAAAACGCCTGAGAGGCCTGAGAGAGAGGTATTTAAAGCGGCGGGCCCACAGCTGCCGCCGCTTCCGACAAAAGCCCAACTGCAGGATTTGATCAAGCTCGGATCTCCTCTCAAAGCTCCTGCCGCGGCGGCGAAGATCGAAAAGAAATACGATGAGCAAGCGTTAAAAATAATCAACGAATTTATCGCCGCAGCGGGCGGCGAACAAGCATGGAAAAAGATCAAGTCCTACTCGGCGGCAGGTAAGGTCGAGATCATGCGGGCGGGCACAAAGGTCGAGGGCGATATTCAACTCATCGGAAAATCGCCGGATAAGTCCGCCGAGATCATGTCGATTGAAGCGGTGGGTGAAGTTCGTGGTATATTCGACGGCAAAAAGTATTACCTGCAGTCGGATTTGACAGGGAACTCGGAATATAACGATTCCCGGCAGGTCCGGGAGATGGGGCTGGCGGCGAACCTGCAGGAAATGCTCAGGATAAAAGATATTTACAGCCAGGTGATTTATATCGGCGAGTACCAGCGCAAAGGCAAAACCGCGGCCCTTGTCAAAGCCGTGACGGCCGACGGGATCGAGGTGGCTTTTGCGTTCGATACGGCGTCGAAACTGCTGGTGCAAAGGATCGGAACTTTTACCAACAGTTCCTATGACGATTACCGCAAGGTAGGAGACGTGATGGTGCCGTTTTGGCAAACGCGGTCCGATGCGATGAAAATAAAGCTATCCGAATTTAAATTGAACGTCCCCGTGGAGGACAGTTTTTTCGTTCCGAAGGACAATTGTTTTAGCGCGCAAAAACAGTAAAAAAAGGAAAAGAGAAATGAAAAATTCAAATACTCTCTCGTTGGTTATCTGTATCGGCATATTGATAGTTGTGGGATGTTCCTGCCCCAGCATGGCGGAGCTGCAAAAAGAATTGGATAAAGGCAAAAAGACCCCGACCCCGACGACGGGTTCGAGCCCCGCCAAAACCGGCAGCGATGACGTGGAACTGACCCTGGATAAATTCAACCGGATCAAAAACGGCATGACCTATGAAGAAACGGTGGAAATAATGGGCAGTGAAGGCGCGCAGACGGTGAGTTCGGGCGAAGGCAAGTACCGCATGGAAGTGTATAAATGGGACGGCGACAATTTTCAGTATGTGATGCTCACATTTATGGGCGGTAAACTGATATCAAAGGCGCAGAACGGGCTTAAATAAATTATGAAATTATCGATCAAGGATCTGAACCTGCAGGGTAAAAAGGTTTTTATCCGGGTGGATTTTAACGTTCCCGTAAAGGACGGAAAGATCGAGGACGACACGCGCATCCGCGCAGCGCTGCCAACCATCGGCTATGCGATGGAACAGGGCGCAAAAGTTATTCTCGCTTCACACCTCGGGCGGCCGCTCAAGGATAAAAAGAAGGCCGAAGAAAAGGGAATGCCCTATGACGCTGCGAAATATTCTTTGCGGCCCGTGTATGAACACCTGCGCGCGATGCCCGAGTTTCAGGATATTTCCGACGGCGGCAGCGGGGGCACTGGAGGCGACGCGCCGGTCGAGATATCTTCAGAAGGCGCGGCGATAGGCCGTGCCGAAGTAAAAAACGACCGCGTATTTTTCGCCAACGATTGTGTCGGCGAAGAAGTGAAAGCCAAAGTTGACGCGCTGAAAGAAGGCGAGGGTTTGCTGCTGGAAAATCTGCGCTTTCACGCCGAAGAAGAAAAGAACGACGAGGGCTTTTCCAAACAATTGGCCGAGCTTTGCGATTACTATGTCAACGACGCCTTCGGCGCGGCGCACCGCGCGCATGCTTCGACCGCGGGCATTACAAAGTTTGTCGAAAGATCGGCGGCCGGTTTGCTGATGCAAAAAGAACTTGAGTTTCTCGGACGGGCTTTGAATGATCCCGAACGTCCCTTTGTCGCCATCCTGGGCGGCGCGAAAGTGTCGGACAAGATCCCGGTGATAAAATCGCTGATCCAGCGTAAGGTGGACAAGCTGCTGATCGGCGGAGCAATGGCCTACACCTTTTTCAAAGCCGAAGGCTTTACCGTAGGCAAATCTCTGGTCGAAGACGAAATGATGCCGACCGCGCTCGAGATAAGGCAGCTGGCAAAAGACGCGGGCGTCGAGCTGCTGCTGCCGACCGATCACCAGGTGGTCGATTCCTACGACCCGCTAAATTCGCGCAAGACCATTCCGGTCGCTTTTACCAACACCGGCCTCGTCGGACTCGACATCGGCACGGAAACAATTGCCATTTTTTCTAAAGCTCTGGAAGGCGCGAAAACCATCGTCTGGAACGGCCCGATGGGTATGTTCGAGGAAAAGCCTTTTGACGAAGGCACGGTCGCAATTGCCGAAGCCGTCGCCGAAGCCACCGATAAAGGCGCGACCTCGATCGTCGGCGGCGGCGACAGCGTCGCGGCGCTCAACGAGGCCGGCGTCGTCGATAAGATCTCGCACGTCTCAACCGGCGGCGGCGCGACTCTCGAGTTTCTGGCGGGTGACCCTCTGCCGGGCGTCGAGGCGTTGAGCGAGAAATTGTGAATTGAATACAAATCCAAAAACGGCACACTGGTTTTACTCCCCGATTTTATGGGCAAGCCAGTTAAAGTAATAAGACAGAACCCCAGAGGTGTAACATGATCATCCAAACTCAGACAATTAATCCCAAGAATCCCAAGAATCCTAATCCGATACCGCAAATAACGCCGAACCCCGCAGTTCCCGTAGGCGCTCCCAATCCCGGACTGATACCGCCTACGGCCCCGCACCCGGTCACGCCAAATCTAAATCCCAGGCCTGAGAATTCAGTGCCCGTCAGGCCAACAACACCATCGCCGCCGGAAAAGAAATGATGCTGTAAACGCTCTCCATAACTGTCCTGGTTTCTGCCCTGGTCACAAGAAACCTTTTTGCGGTGTTTACGTAATAGAAGTAAATATTGTTAAGAGGTGATCTATGAGCCACTCGAACCTTAACCGCAGGGATTTTATAAAAAGCGCGACTCTGGCCGGGGTCGCGTTTCCGCTTTTGATAGGATGCAAAACCGATACGCTGGCGCAAAAGACCGCGAGCGATCTGGAACTTATTAAGAAAAACGCCATGACAGATTGCGACGGCTGGTGCGGGGCAAAAGACGCGCCGGACGACGTTAGCTGGAAAACCTCGCTGGCGAAGTCTACAGACCTGGGCGAGCGAATGATAATTTCGGGCACCATCTTCGCGGCCGACGGCAAAACGACCGCGCCGAATATTCTGATCTATCTCTATCACACCGACGTCTATGGCATCTACGGCCGCGCGGGTGAACATCGTCACGGAAAATATCGCGGCTGGATGTTGACCGACGCGCAGGGCCGCTATGAATTTTCCTCGATCCGGCCGGCCTCGTATCCGAACTCGGCCGTTCCGCAACACGTCCACATGACCCTTACCGGCAAAAACCGCCGGGAAGACTGGATCGATTCGATCTGGTTTGCCGATGATAAATTCGTCACCCAAGTGACACGCCGGGAAATTTCAGGCAAAGGCGGGTTCGACCCGGTGCTCAAAATGGAAAAAGACGCGAGCGGCATCTGGCGCGGCGTCAGGGATATTAGGTTGTAACAACCGCAGCGTGGGTATTAGGCAGAAACGCGACAGTTATGGAGCGTGTAAATTAACTAAGTGAAACACGCTCCATAACTGTCGCGTTTCTGCCTTTTCGCATCATCTGTTAATATAATCATTTGCAACGGACGGCAGAAACACGACCGTAAGGGAGTGTGTAAAACTAACTGCCGCAAACACTCTCGCGACCACTACCCGCTGACGCAGGTAGTTCCGACACGACTTTATGAGAAAACCCGTAATTGCCGGAAACTGGAAAATGTACAAGCTGGTGGGTGAATCGGTCGATACCGCGCTGGCTTTAAAGCCGCTGGTGGCGAACGCGAATCATTGCGAGGTAGTGATCGCGCCCGTTTTTACCGGGATCAAAACCGTCGCCGACCGCCTGGAAGGCTCGAACGTGCGGGTCGCCGCGCAGGATTGCGCGCCCGAAACAAAACAGGGCGCCTACACCGGCGAGGTCGGCGCGGAAATGATAAAAGACGCGGGCGCTTCGCACGTCATCATCGGCCACTCCGAGCGCCGCCAGTTTTACGGCGAGACCGACGGGACCGTGAATCTGAAAACCCGCGCCTGTCTGGAATACGGTCTGACGGCGATAGTCTGCGTGGGCGAATCGCTGGCGGAAAGGGAAGCCGGCAGGGCGGAAGAAGTGGTTAAAACGCAGCTTTTGGGCGGTCTGGACGGTTTGACAGTGGCCGATATGGAACGTATTATTATCGCTTACGAGCCTGTCTGGGCTATCGGCACCGGTAAAGTGGCGACGCCTGAACAGGCTCAAGAAATGCACGCCTTTATTCGCGCGTGCGTTGCCGAAAGCCATTCGCCGGCGGTCGCCGATGTTACCAGGATCCTTTACGGCGGCTCGGTCAAACCCGATAACATTAAGGGTCTGATGACGCAGGCGGACATCGACGGGGCGCTGGTCGGCGGGGCGAGCCTGGAAGCCGAGAGCTTCGCAAAGATTGTTAATTACAAGTGATAAGAGGATTTAAATTTTGATAGAAACTTTATTATATATAATTTTTTTCACGTCCTGTATTTTGCTGATCGCGACGGTGCTGCTGCAGCCGGGTAAATCCGACGCGGGCGCGCTTTTTACCAGCAGCGTTTCCAGCACGGCTTTCGGCCCGCGCGGCACGCAGACGATCCTTTCCAAGATCACCATCGGGGCGGCGATCACGTTTATGCTCTCCGCCTTGATGCTGGCGATGCCCGCGCTGACCGGCAGAATTTCGGTTTTGCAATCGGCGGGAACGGAAACCACCGCGACGCCGACCCCGGCGCCCGCTAATACAGATGCAAATAGAAACGCCCCGGCGGCAAATACGGGTGATGCGAATGCCGCGCCGGCGTCCAACACTGCGACTATCGATCCGGCAACCCAGGGCGTAAATTCCGAGCCCCCTGCGAACAAGTAGGATTTGCTTTTTGAAACTTAGTGGGCGCTGCTCGTGAGAGATGAGTTTAGTGTATTTCGTGTGATTCGGGGCTAACCTCTGGTTTTGATAATTAATGGGTAAAAGTTTAACCACCAAACACACACTAAGCCCACGAAAAAAGGCATCGCGTTAAGTTGAAAACTTAGTTTTGAGGATTTTGAAAATCTAGTTTGAGGGCAAGAATGCTCTCCAAGCCGAGGTGGCGTAATTGGTAGCCGCGCACGTTTGAGGGGCGTGTGGAGCAATCCGTACGAGTTCGAGTCTCGTCCTCGGCACCAGAATATTAAGCGACTAATTTGTATTGCAGATTAGTCGCTTTTGCTTTATAACACTAACTAAAAAAGGCCTATTCCCATGACAGACGATCGAAACATCTCACTCAAAACTTTCCTTCATTATTTTGTTGATCAGCAACGTGAAGACAAAAAGTTTTGCTTTGTTCTTGGAGCAGGGGCTTCCAAACCGTCTGGTATACCTACAGGCGGTGAATTAGCAAAGGTATGGATAAAAGAGATTAAGGATAGATTCGATGACAATGATTTTGACTCATGGCTTGAGGAAGAAGGAATAACTTTAGAGAACCTTGCAAAAGATTATTGCAAAATATATAACAAACGCTTTTCTATCTATGAAGCAGACGGGTTTTATTATTTAGAGAGAGTTATGGAAGGTGTTGATCCAAGTATTGGTTACTCTATATTAGCTCAAATTCTCGCGGGAGGAGAGCACCGTGTGGTTGTGACCACGAATTTCGATAGATTAATTGAAGACGCGGTTTCTATTTACACTAATAAGAGAACACTTGTAATTGGTCATGAGTCATTGGCCGATTTTATCACGCCTAACGTAAGGGCGTTTAAGGATATGCCTGTTGTAATAAAAATTCATCGAGATTTATTTTTTTCACCTTTTAACAATATCGCGGGCACTAGTAGTTTAGCAGTACCGCTCTCGAAGAATTTGGAAGTTCTTTTCAGATATTTCACTCCATTAGTTATAGGTTATGGGGGAAATGACGGCAGTTTGATGGGATTTTTAGAAAGTCTTGATGAGATTAGAGGCGGTATCTTTTGGTTTTATCGTGAATCAGACGGAGAGCCGACCGAGAGAATACAGAAATTGGTTAAAAATCTTGGAGGACGCCTTGTCAGTATTTCCGGCTTTGATGAGTTGATGATACAGCTCGGAGATAAACTAAAACTCGAGAAACTCGACGAGAAAATAATTGATGTTGCGAAATCTCGGTCCGAGGCCTATCGAAATCAAATTGAATGTATGATTCAGGTTAAGAAAGACGATAAAGATACCAAGAACGCCTTAGAAAGGATTTTTAAGCCAACTTAAATCTAATCCATAGCAAAGGCCGAGTTACATTAATTACGAATTGAACAGGTCGAGTGAACCACAAGAACCTTTAAGCAACTAAAAAAGCCATAATAAACCCGTACGCATTCCATTACAGCGGTATATTCCCGTGCTTCTTGGGCGGGTTCGTGTCGCGTTTATTTTCTAATAAAGACAAGGCGCGGATGATCTTCGGGCGGGTGTATTTCGGCTCGATGATCTCGTCGATGAAGCCTTTTTCCGCCGCCACGTAGGGGTTGGCGAATTTTTCTTCCAGTTCGTTTATTTTTTCGCGGTGGGCTTCCTCGATATTTTCCGCTTCCGATAATTCTTTGCGATATAAGATACCCACCGCGCCTTCGGCGCCCATCACCGCGATCTCCGCTGTCGGGTAGGCGAAATTTATATCGGTGCGGATGTGCTTTGAAGCCATCACGCAATAGGCACCGCCGTAGGCTTTGCGGGTGATGACGGTGATCTTCGGCACGGTCGCTTCGGCAAAAGCGTAGAGCAGTTTTGCGCCGTGGCGGATGATGCCGCCGTGCTCCTGGTTGACGCCGGGCAGAAAACCGGGCACGTCTTCGAAAGTGATCAGCGGAATGTTAAAGCAATCGCAAAAACGCACAAAACGCGCTGCCTTCACCGAGGCGTCGATGTCCAAAACGCCGGCGAGAAACGCGGGCTGGTTGGCGACGATGCCGACCGACTTTCCGCCGAAGCGGGCAAAGCCGACCACGATGTTAGGCGCGTAATGCTGCTGCACTTCGAAAAAATACTCCTCGTCGACCACCGCATGAATTATGTCGCGAATATCGTAAGGCTGATTGGAAAGCTCGGGCACTACCCGGTTTAATTTTTCATCGATGCGATCGTGCGGGTCAGCGGTAGGCACGAAAGGCGGATCGTCCAGATTGTTGGAAGGGATGAACGACAAAAGCTCGCGCGTTATCTGCAGCGCGTGCTCGATCCGAATCCGCAGCGAAATGCGCCACGCCGCTTTTCTGATTGTGCGTCATCGCGCCGCCAAGCTCGTCTTTGGTCACGTCTTCGTGGGTGACGGTTTTGATCACATCCGGCCCGGTGATGAACATATACGAAGTGTCTTTGACCATCACGTTAAAATCCGTGATCGCCGGGCTGTAAACCGCGCCGCCCGCACAGGGGCCGAGGATACAGCTTATCTGCGGCACCACGCCGCTGGCCAGAGTGTTGCGCAGAAAAATATCGGCATAACCGCCTAAGCTTACGACGCCTTCCTGGATGCGCGCGCCGCCGCAGTCGTTCAAACCGATGATGGGCGCGCCCACCTTCATCGCCAGGTCCATCACCTTGCAGATCTTTTGCGCGTGGGTTTCCGAAAGCGAGCCGCCGAAAACCGTGAAGTCCTGGGCAAAAATAAAAACTTCGCGACCGTCGACCAGGCCGTGCCCGGTGATCACGCCGTCGCCGGGAAATTTTTGTTTATCGAGGCCAAAATCGGTCGAGCGGTGTATGACGAATTTATCGAATTCTTCAAAACTACCTTCGTCAAGAAAGAAATTTATCCGCTCGCGGGCGGTCATCTTGCCGCCGCTGCGCTGTTTCGCGGTCCGCGCCTCGCCCCCGCCCTCTTCGGCCTGGGCCGATCTCTGCTTCAACAGTTCGATCTTACTCATTGCTTGGTGCTTGGGCTTCATAAATTTATTTTACACTTTTTATGACGGTTTGGACTGCCAGAATTTGGAAAGTGTCAGTAGCCCGACCGCAAGGGAGGGCTCATTCCAGACTTGGTAAAGCCCTTGCTGACGCGCGGCTACTGACACGTTGCCGGCTTTTGGTCGAACGCTGGTATAAGATCAAAAATTTGCCATTGCCTCTCTTATTTGCGCAAAAAGAGTGCGTTTGAAGCTCTGGGCAAAAGCTTCGGTAGCTCTTAGGTCCTCGGTGATCCGGCTGCGCGCGGCTTCCACCTCCGTAAGCATATTTTGCAAAGTGGCTCTTTCGTCTTCCAGTGTTTTTCTGCGATTTTCACGCGCTTCATCGGTGCGCGTCGTTCCCAGTAACTGGACGCTCCGCTCGACATTTTCCACTCTCAGCTCAAATTCATTTTGCCGCAAGCGACGTTTGACCGAGGCTTCTTTTTCGCCCGTCTCCAGCAGCGATCTTCGCAAAGTAGCGGCAAGCTGCTCGGTCTGATTCAGCACCTCGTAACCGAAAAGCAGTTTTTGCTGCTGTTCGCTGAGCTGGACGCCTTTGTATTTATTCAGGCTTTGCAGAAACTCGTCCAGGCGGTTATTGAATGTTTGCAGTGACCGGGAGATCTTGGTCAATGTAACTGAGATCTTCTCTATCGACTGCTGCGAGGGAGGTTCAAAACCCGCGGGGGAAGGAGGCGTATTTTGACCGAGAGACGGGGCCGAAAAAAATAGAAATATCGATATTAAGATGATCGGCTTTGCTTTCATTCTGATCCTCCCAAATTGCTTTTACGGCTTTTGATTTAGACGAATATAGTTCATTTTCGCAAAAAGGGAAATATGCGGCGCTCGATCATTTCCTTAAGCTCATCAAGCGCGTGACGAGTTTTCAGAATTAAGTCCTCAGGGTAGCTGTAAAGGACCTTGTTTTGTTCGAATTCATCGCGGTCTAATATCTCGACTTCGAATTCGGGAGAAACCAAAACATCGATGTCAAGATCGACATATTCCAGCACGTTATTTTCAAACTTCGGGGGCATGCCGATGTTGCAGTAATAATTTCTCAAGCCGCCGCCGGGTTCGTGAAAACTAAAAATATTATACCAGCGGTCGAGCCAGTAATATTCGTAACTGACGGTTTGAGGTTTGATGATCCCCAGTTTGGAATGAGAAATTTCCTCTTCGAAAACGCCGGCCAGGACCAGCAGATCATCGCGGCGCTCCACCAGTTCGCCTTTCCAGCTGCGATGAGGCGCGCCGTCGTATTTATAAGTGTTGACCGTGATTTCCCGCGAATTATTCACAAGTGGTTCATTTCAGCAGCGCCTGCATTAGCTGATTTCAAAACTTCCCTCTTTACGAAGGGCAATAATGTTCGAATGACTTGTTGGGGCACCATTCATTGAAATCTGCCTCAATTGTTGCAGTCTATGCAAACACTCCATTTCCCATCTTCGTAGGAAAAGGAGGCTGTAGATTTAACTCGCTTTGGTGCGCCGAAAAATTCTTCAGTTACGGGTGTCGGTACAAGATCGTACTCAATAGACACGTTTTTCGGATTTGTAATTTTCGTGACCATTATTTTAGGATTTCTGAAATTGGCAAAACGAAATCCAAAATACTCGAAATACGGACTGCGCTTAGCTTTCGCGGTAAAAAACTCCTCGCCGTTTCGGTTGATCCGAACATAACCTTTCCGCGCTAAGAATTGGCTGATAGTGCCGTAGGTGCTTACTATTGGAAAGTTGTCATTTTCAGCTTTATCATCTGGGTCATAACAAGCGCGGCAGGTAAGCAAAACTTTATCAACTGTTCCTTCGTTGATTTGCTGGTTAAGAACTCGTTGTGCTACAGCCATCGTAAGAGTGCGCCCGCCTTTGGGTTTCTGTGCAACGACCGACAAATTTGCGATGAAAAGCAAAATAATTAAAGCTAAAACGAGTTTCTTCATTTTTTCTCCTAATTTTTAAGGTCGTCGGGTTTCACCACGACGTGTCGTCCGCGCTCCCAGTCAAAAAGAAAATAACCGCTAAAGTTGTGCTTTATCCCGTTACAATTTAACATTTTAGACGTTACCTTGCATTCGTGATCAAAGGAAAAAACTCATGAAAAGGCTTTGGGTAGTGAGCGAGCTTTATTACCCGGAAGAGACATCGACGGGCTACTACCTGACCAAAATTGCCGAGGGATTGGCGGGAAGTTTTGACGTCAAAGTACTGTGCGGCCAGCCGAATTATTTCAAGCGCGGAGTGCGCGCCGCCGCGCGCGAAACTCATAAAGGCGTCGACATCAGGCGCTGCGCCGGAACGACCCTGGATAAAAACGTGATAGCTTTCCGGCTGATCAATATGCTGACCCTGGGGATGTCGATATTTTTTAAGGCGCTTTTTAATTTCAAAAAAAACGACGCGGTTTTAGTGGTAACCACCCCGCCGTCGATGCCTTTTATTATAGCGGTCGCCGCGATCTTAAAAGGCGCAAAATATGTTCCGCTGATCCACGACAATTACCCCGAACTTGCGATCGCGGCAAAAAAATTGCGCGCCGATTCTTTGATCGCGCGTTTGATGAGAAGGTTTAATAAGTGGCTTTATTCCAGGGCGTGCAAAATTATCGTGGTCGGCCGGGACATGAAGGAATTGGTGTCGAAAAAACTTGGCAGTGGGCACGTGAGCGTCGCGGTCATCCCGAACTGGGCTGAGACGGAAGACCTGGAACCGAAACCGAGGGCAGAGAACGGCTTGTTAAAAGAGCTGGGCTTGTCCGATACTTTTGTTTTTTTATACGCGGGGAACATGGGGCATCCGAACGACATGGAAAGCATTGTCGCCTGCGCGGAAAAATTGAAAGATGATGAGCGGTTTCATTTTCTTTTTCTCGGCGCGGGCGCAAAACGAAAATGGCTGGAGACTGAAGCCGCCGCGAAAGGTCTAAAAAACATAACGCTTCTCGCGCCGCTGCCGAGAACCGAGCAGAACGATTTTCTCAATGCCTGCGATGCGGCGATAATCTCACTCGTCCCGGGAATGTGGGGCGTCTCGATGCCGAGCCGCACTTACAACACGCTGGCGGTAGGGAAGCCGGTGCTGGCGCTGACCGAGGCGGGGTCGGAACTGGCTTTGGTGGTCGAAGAAGAGAGGATCGGCTGGAGCGCGCCGCCGAACGATCCGAAGAAATTACTCGAGACCATTTTTACCGCCTACGAACAAAGAGGCGAATTTGAAGAAATGCGCAAAAGAGCGCGAAAGGCGGCTTTGGAAAAATACTCGCTAAGTTCGGCGATCGAGCGGTATCGCGAAGAACTGGACGATTGCGTCTGATAACGAGAAAGAATTATATTTCATAAATAAAGAGAATTTTGGAAGTTTTGAGTCCCGGCTTTAGCCGGCTTTTGCTCAAGATTTAGCCGCCTGAAGGCGGTACTCAAAACATTTTTAGGCGAAGCCATTTAGTAATAATGAAGAATATTTTGATCACAGGAGCGGCGGGTTTTGTCGGAAACGCGATCGTCAAAGAGCTAAAAGAAAAGGGCTTTGAGGTGTACACCTGCGGCAAAAAAGAGAGGGCAGACTTGCCGAATTATTTTCAGGTCGATATTTCTGAGAAGGAGAGCGTGAAAAATTTAGCTGCGCGGCTGCCGGGCATAGATTGCGTCATTCACAGTGCGGGATTGGCGCACCAATTTAAGGCTTCAAAAGAACCGGGTATGTTCGAAAGGATAAATGTCCAGGGTACCCGGAATGTTGCCGAAATGGCCGCCGCGCTGGGCAGCAAAAAATTCATTCATATCAGCTCGATCTCGGTGTATGGTGACGGCAAACCCAGCCCCTGCGATGAAGAAGCGCCATGCGAGCCATCGGGCGATTATGCGGCCAGCAAGCACGCGGCGGAAATTGTAGCGCGGGAAGCATGCCGGGAAAACGGAATGGACCTGACGATCCTGCGCCTGGCCACGGTCTATGGCGAGGGCGACCCGGGAAACGTTTTGCGGCTGATAAAATTGATCGACGGCGGAAAGTTTTTCTGGACGGGCAAGGGCGAAAACAGTAAGAGCCTGGTGTTTAATACGGACGCGGCGCGGGCTTGCCGTCTCGCGGCTGAAAGTGATCTGCCCGGGGTGAAAATTTACAATGTCACCGGCGCGCCGCATACGATGCGCGAGATCGTGAAAACTATCGCGCAAAATCTCGGGAAAAAGATCCCGCGGCTTTCGCTCCCTCCGGGTTTTTTAAAAACAGCACTGAAGACGGCCGGGGTACTTCCGGTTGCGGGCAAGCGCGCGCGCGGCCTGGCGGAGTCATTAAAAAAATGGCAGTCCGACGACGTGCTTTCAGGCGAGAAGATCGGAAGGGAATTAAATTTTCAGCCGGAGATCTCTCTGGCTGAGGGGATAAAGAAAGAAGTCGAGTGGTATCTGAGCGGCAAAAACAAAACGAATTGAAAGATATTTCTTACGCAGACAAGATCGTTTTCGAATCCTACGGCATGAAGATCGCCGTGCGGGTGAACGACGTCCGGGCGATCGAGAAAATAAAAAAGATCCTGCCGGTAAATTCCCGGATCATAGAAAGCGAAGCCGTCGCCGATCACAATTTTTCTCTCGTCTGGGGCGAGGATGAAACCAAAGAAGACGCCCTCTACCAGGAAAATGAAGAGGTAGCGCGTCGGGTGGATGTCGAAAGGCTCATCGCCTTGCTGGAAAGCCGCCTCAGAATGGCCATCGGGGAATTTGCGCCGCGGCATGTTTTTATTCATGCCGGGGTGGTGGGATGGAACGGCCGGGCTTTGATATTTCCGGCCAAAAGCTATGGCGGAAAAACCACCCTGGTGGCGGAATTGATAAAAAAAGGCGCTATTTATTATTCCGACGAGTATGCCGTGATAGATGAAAGCGGGCTGGCGCACCCTTATCCGAAAGCCCTCTCGATACGAAAAGAAGGTGAATACCACCAAACCGACCGCCCGGTCGAAGATCTGGGCGGAGCGCAGGGAATCGACCCGATCCCGGTCGGAATGGTGTTTTTGACCGGGTTCGAACCCAACGCGCAATGGAGCCCGAAGATCCTGAGTCCGGGCCAGGGTTTAATGGAATTGCTGCCCCACGCGCTGGCCTTGCGGCATAATCCTGAATTTGTGTTTAAGGTCTTGAATTTAATAACTAAACATGCCATAATCGCGTCAAGCAAAAGAGGGGAAGTGTCACTTTTTGCCCCACTGATCTTAAATTTTGCAAATTGAGCCCGATTTTACTTGACAAATATAGGAATTCCTATAAGTTATTATTAAATCTGCGTTTTTTGTCTAGGAGGAATAATGAACAGCTCACGAAACCCGTTAGCGAGAAGAGAAGGACTGGTCGTTCAGGAGATGCCGGAAGAGGTATTGGTGTACGACACCGGTACCAACAAGGCACATTGCTTGAATAAAACAGCGGCTTTTGTATGGAAATCTTGCGACGGAAGCCACTCTGTCAATGACATTGCCAAACTCATGGAAAATGAATTTGGCGCAAACGTTCCGGACGACTTGGTATGGCTGGCGATAGACCAGCTTGGAAAGGACGATCTTCTGGAAATGACGGAAGCCGCTCCAATCGCCGCGAACGGAGTTTCGCGCCGCGAAGTGATCCGCCGGATCGGTATCGCATCGGTCATCGCGTTACCGGTGGTAGCGTCGCTGGTGGCGCCGAGTTCGGCTTTGGCAGCCGTTTCCTGCGGGTGTATCAATCCGCCGGCGTGCAATACGCAGCCGACCTGCCCGAATACCACTAATTGCAACGGCAGCGGAATATGCGCTCCGAACTAAGCGAGCGATCGTAACAGTGAAATTTTTGAAAAAGAGGCTTAAGATTAAGCCTCTTTTTCTTTTTGAGAAATGACGACGGACGACAAACGCTGGCAAGTGCTCCAGACCGCGCTGCACGAAAAGCAGTTGGAGCAGGCATTCGAACTTTTCCGCGGCGCCGGCCTCGAACCTATCCTGATAAAAGGCTGGGCCGCGGTGCGTCATTATCCCGACAGCGAAAAACGGGTTCCCGGGGACATCGATCTTTGCGTCGACCCGGCCAGGTTCGAAGAAGCTTTTGAAATACTTAAAAACGACCGGAGCGCGCTGCCGGTAGATCTTCACAAAGGTTTAAGGCACCTGGACACCTTGCCCTATGCCGAGCTTGAGGCGCGTTCGAAATTGGTCAGGCTCGGCGCATCCGATATCCGCGTTTTATCCGACGAAGATCACCTGCGCGTGCTGTGCGTTCACTGGCTGAATGACGGCGGTGCATACCGGCAGAAGTTAAAGGACATTCACTTTGCCGTGGAAAACCGCGCCGAAGATTTCGCTTGGGGCCGCTGCCTGAACGTGGTGAGCGAACGCCGGCGGCGCTGGATCGCGTGCGCTATTCTGCTGTCTCACAAATATCTCGGGACCGGATAGACGATACGCCGGTGGCCGCGGAAAAAGAACTGCCCGGGTGGCTGATCAGGGCGATCGAAAAAGAGTGGCGCGACCCGGTAAGATTAAAGCCCATCGAAACCCACCTCCGCGAGCGCAAGCTGTTTTGGCAGCAGCTTCGCAAGAGATTTCCGCCGAACCCGGTCCAGGCGACGATAGAAATGGAAGGGGATTTCGACCGTCTGCCGCGCATCTTGTATCAAACCGGGGACATGTTTTTTCGGATATTGCCTTCGTTAAAAAGATTCAGGACCCTCTTTGGAAGCCGCAATACCGGAAGGTGAAAAAGAAACCGTATTCTTTAAATTGCCACTAGCTAAAGCTAGTGGCAATTTAAAGAAAGCAAAGCCAAATAATTTGAAAATTCTTAGCTTCTTCCCGCTCTTTTTCCAATCGCTCAGAAAAGCGTCAAGGCCCTTATCGGTCAACGGGTGCTGCACCAGCTGCCGGATCACTTTGAAGGGGATCGTGGCTACGTGGGCACCGAGCAAAGCCGCGTCGACGATATGCATCGGGTGGCGGATGCTGGCTGCCAGAACTTCGGTTTTAAAATCGTAATTGCCGTAGATCTGCACGATGTCGGCGATCAGCTGCATGCCGTTCTCGCCGATGTCATCCAGGCGCCCGATAAAAGGGCTGATATAGGCGGCGCCCGCTTTCGCGGCCAGAAGCGCCTGCGCGGCGGAAAAGCAAAGGGTCACATTGACCTTGGTGCCTTCATCGGTAAAAGTGCGGGTGGCTTTTAGCCCGTCCAGGGTGAGCGGGCATTTGATCACTACATTCGAGGCTATTTTGGCGTACTCGCGGCCTTCACGCAGCATCCCTTCGGTATCCAGGCTGGTGACCTCGGCCGAAACATCGCCTTTAACTATCTCGCAGATCCTGGCGATATGCTCTTTAAAATCGACGTCGCCTTCTTTCGCCACCAGCGTAGGGTTGGTGGTAACACCGTCGATCAAACCCAGCTCGTTGGCTTCGCGTATCTCGTCCAGATTAGCCGTATCGATAAAAAATTTCATTATTTGCTCCTATAATTACGAGTCATTAGCCGGTCACTACGTTCCCGGTTCTGACCTCATTTCTTAATATACCGATCCCTTCGATCTCCACTTCGCAAACGTCCCCGTCATCCATTTTCGACACGCCCGACGGGGTGCCCGTAGCAATAATGTCGCCGGGAAGCAGAGTCATCTGCTGAGATATATAGCGGATCAAAAAAGGAACGGGAAAGACCATTTGCGATGTGCGCGCGTCCTGCCGCACGTCGCCGTTCACCCGGACCGTGACCCTGAGGTCCAGAGGGTCGAGCTCGGTTTCGATAAAACGACCTATCGGGCAAAAAGTGTCGAATGATTTGGCGCGGGTAAACTGCACGTCCCTGCGCTGCAGATCGCGCGCGGTCACGTCGTTCAGACAGGTGTAACCCTGAACGTAATCCAGCGGGTTTTCGTCGTCGCGAATATCTTTTGCGGTTTTACCAATGACAATTGCCAGTTCGCCCTCGTGTTCGACCTGCTGCGACCCGGCGGGAATTACTATCGCTTCGCCGTCGGTGATCAGCGAAGACGGCGCTTTTAGAAACAGCAGGGGCTCCGACGGAACCTCATTGCCCAGTTCCTTGGCGTGTTCGGCGTAATTGCGCCCGACGCACACTATTTTCGAAGGCGCTACCGGCGGAAGAAACGTCACTTCGGAGATCGGGATGGGCCCTCCCGCGCTGGCGATCGGTGAAACCGTATCGTCGTTAAAAACACCCTGGATGGGCTGATCGGTTTCGTTCACTTTGTAACGGCAATATCTCATATTTTAAGGCGCTGTTTCCGAAACCACCTCCGAAGGCTCGCTGACATTTCCTGCTTTGTCCGCCGCCGTCAGATAGTAAAAATATTTGTGGCCGGAAACTACATTTGTATCGTGAAAAACGTTCGTTTGCAAAAGCTGCGGCGTTAAAAGTTTCCAATCGGATTTCGGCAGCGATTCGTCCTCTGAGCGGTAGACTTTGTATCCCGCGATGTCTTTTTCCGGGTTGGTTGCAAAGAATATCGAAATGGTGCCGGGCGCCGCCGCGGCGGTGATGGCCGCCGGCGGGGAAGGCGGAAACGTGTCCTTTGGAGTAATGGAAACGGTATTCGATTCGATGCTTTCGATGGGCTGGGCATTGCTGCCGAGCGAAACGGTCCTGACCAGGTACTCGTACCGCGTTCCGAATTCAAAGGAGCCGTCGGCAAACTGATTCTTTGTTACCGGGGCTGAATTTAATTTGGCATATGTCCCGCCGGTTTTTTTCCGGTAGACATTAAAGCCCATGATATTCGCAGGCGTTGTGCCGTTAATATTCTTGTCCGGCGGGGTCCAGCTCAGCGTGACAGCGTCTTCGCTCAGGCCGGCCTTCAGATCGCTCGGATTGAGGGCGATCCTCTCGCTCGGCTCGATCAGAAGAAAATTGGAAAAACCGGCGCGCTGCCCGGCGGTATTCACAAAGCGCAGGGAATAGCGCAGGCGAACGGGCTGCCCGGCAAATTCCAACGTATCGGTGTAGCTAAGCTGTTTCCCGTAGTCTTTATCTTCGACCGGAACGGAATGTATCAAAGTGCTGCGCGAGGCAAACTCTTCCTCAGTCAGAGAGAGCGGGGCATCCAAAGGTTCCGCCAGCCGGTAGATATCCACCCGCTGGATGCTCAGAATGCTATTGTCGTCCGCTTTGCGCGCGGGCATCATCCATTGCAGGTAGATGCGGTTCCCGCGTTGCGCGCCCGAAACCTCGCTGCGCTGGATCACTCTTTCCACCGGCGGAAGGGGAAGTTTTCTCTTGCCGCAGCCCGCCGAAAAAGCGACGCTCATGAGGCACAAGAGCAGTATCATCCATGACGCGCTTGTGAGGCGTTTAAGCGCATAAATAGAGCTAAGCAGGTGCATAATTACAAAATATATTGCCGCAGGTCCTGGTCTTTTACTATGTCCGCCAGATGAGCGTTGACGTAATCGGCGGTTATCGTCTGGTTCTTTTCTTCCAGCTCTCCGCCGGCAAAACTGATGTCCTCCAGCAGTTTTTCCAAAAGCGTGTGCAAGCGTCTGGCCCCGATATCTTCGGTCTGCCGGTTGATCTGGGCGGTCATTTCGGCGATCAGGTCGACCGCTTCATTCGTGAATTCCAGCATGATCCCTTCGGTCTTAAGCAATTCCTTATACTGCTTAATCAGCGAATTTTTGGGCTGTGTCAGGATGCGCTTAAGGTCTTCGACCGTGAGCGAGTCAAGCTCGACACGGATCGGAAATCTGCCCTGCAGTTCGGGTATCAGGTCCGAGGGTTTTGAGACGTGAAAAGCCCCGGCGGAAATGAAAAGGATATGCTCGGTATTGACCATCCCATAGCGGGTATTTACGGTCGTGCCTTCGACTATCGGCAGCAGGTCGCGCTGCACCCCTTCGCGGGAAACTTCCGGCCCGTGGGAATTACCGCTTTCCCTGCCCGCGATCTTATCGATCTCGTCGAGAAAGATTATGCCTGAAGATTGGGCTTTTTCCAGGGCGGTGCGGTTGATGCGGTCGGTATCGATCAGCCGTTCCTGCTCTTCCCGCAGTAAATATTCGCGCGCTTCGGAAATTTTCACCTTGCGGCGCTTGGTTTTTTTGGGAAAGAGATTGCCCATCATATCGCCGAAATTCACTCCCATTTCCTCAAAACCCTGCCCGCCCGCGATCTCGATCATCGGCGAAGACCTTTCCTGGGTGTCGATCTCGACCAAACGGTTATCAAGCTCGCCTTTTTTCAGCTGCTCGCGAAACTTCTCGCGGGTTCGATTCTCGGCTTTCGCGGCATTTTCTTCATTTTCGGCCTCGGAAAAACTAGCGGAGTAGGAAGAGCTCACCCGGGGCAAAAGCAGGTCCAGCAGCTGTTCCTCGACGTTTGCTTCCGCGATAAATTTTACTTCTTCAAAAGCCTGCTGCTTTGCCATATCGACAGCGATCTCGGTCAATTCGCGGATCATGCTTTCCACATCGCGGCCGACATAGCCCACCTCGGTGAATTTTGAGGCCTCGATCTTCAGAAAAGGCGACAGCGTAAGCCTGGCCAGGCGGCGGGCGATCTCGGTCTTTCCGATGCCGGTGGAACCGATCATCAGGATATTTTTCGGCAGCACATCGGCCGCGATCTCGGGCGGCAGCTTTTGGCGGCGCAGGCGGTTTCGCAGCGCGACCGCCACCGCGCGCTTGGCCTTGGTCTGCCCCACGATGTATTTATCCAGTTCTTCGACGATCTGGCGCGGCGTAAGTTCTTCGAATTGCGAAGTTTGTTTTACTTCTCCGGGAAGTTGGATGGTCATACTGGATCTCTGAACTAAATTTCTTCAACCGTAATGCTGGAATTTGTATAAATGCAAATGTCGGCGGCGATCTCAAGGGCCTCGCGCGCGATCTCCGCTGCGCTCAATGGCGTGTTCTTTAGCAGCGCGCGGGCGGCGGCGGTAGCATACATTCCGCCCGAACCGACCGCCAGCAGCCCGTCGTCCGAAGAGATAACATCACCTTTGCCCGATAATAAAAACGCCTGTTTGGTGTCCGCCACGATAAGAAAAGCCTCGAGGTGGCGCAGGTATTTGTCCGTGCGCCAATCCTTGCTGAGTTCAAAGGCGGAGCGCTCCAGCTGCCCCTGGTATTGTTCGAGCTTAGCTTCAAAACGGCTCAGGAGCGAGAAAGCATCGGCGGTGGCCCCGGCAAATCCGGTCAATATCTTACCGTCAAAAAGACGGCGGATCTTTTTCGCGTTGCCTTTGAGCACCGCTTCGCCCAGCGTTACCTGCCCGTCGGCCGCGATCGCGGTCTTGCCGTCGCGCTGCACCAGCAAAACGGTGGTTTGCCTGATTTTCGGCACATTATTGTTTAAATCCATAAACGAGAAATATAGAATCTCAAAAACTAACATGCAAGTCCACCAAAGAACCTAAAAGAAATTTAGCCGCGGATTTACACGGATGAACGCGGATCGGATATTTTAAGATCCGTGTTCATCCGCGGCTGACATTTTCCGGTATTTCTTTGCGTCCTTTGCGTCTCTGCGTGAAAATCTTCTCACGCAAAGGCGCAGAGACCGCAAAGAAAACCCGCCTCTCCGCATTTGACAGAAAACATTAGTTTTGTTGAACTTTTTCTGCATGGCAAGAAAACCGAAGATAGGAATAACAATGCGCCTGGAGATGGAAACCGACCGTTTTTACCTCGGGCGTGACTACAGCGAAGCGCTCGCCGCATGTGGCGCCGGTCCCGGTCCACATCAGTTTGATCCCCGACGCGGATCATATTTCCGGGGCAATGAGCGATCTTGACGGCATTCTGCTGCCCGGAAGCAACACCGACGTCGATCCCCTGCGCTACGGGCAGGAACCGATCCCGCCGCTCGGCACGGTGATCCCCGCCAAAGACGAGACCGACCTGCTGGTTTTGGCGGAAGCCGAGGCGCGAAAATTGCCCGTTTTCGGCATTTGCTTCGGGATGCAGGTGATGAACGTGTTTTACGGCGGCACTTTGTTTCAGGACATTTTCACGCAGGTCCCGGATTGCCTCAAGCACGATCAGGGAAAACCGCTGGACAGGAACTCGCACGGGATCTCGATAGCGAAAGATTCGCTCATCCACGAGCTGGCCGGCGAGCGCGAGTCCCGGGTCAACACCTTGCATCACCAGGCGGTAGACCGCGTGGGCCGGCATCTGAACGCGACGGCCTGGGCGCCGGACGGCATTATCGAAGCCATCGAGGGTACAAAACCCGACCATTTTCTGCTGGGAGTGCAGTGGCACCCGGAACGTTCCTGGAATACAGATGCGCTTTCAAACGCAATTTTTAAGAGATTTGTCGCCGTTGCGGAAGGCTATCAAAGATAGCTTTGCCGGTAAGGCAGGTTAAAAAACGAATTTTCTGTTATGAATTGCCACTAGCTTTAGCTAGTGGTTTGGGATGCTAATTTATTCTCGGCTACAGCCGAAATTTATTTGGCTAAAGCCCTTATAAAATTGGATCTCCTTGTCCACTAGCTAAAGCTAGTGGCAATTTAATAAAAGCAATCCTAAAGTCGTACTTTAATTATTCATGGTAAAACGAAGTAAAAAAAGCGTTAAGCTTGGCCTTGAAAGGCTGTTGACCGATCAAAAAGCCTTATTAAAAGATTTAAGAGTAGGGTTGATCTGCAACCAGGCTTCGGTCAATCACGAATTCCGGCACGCGGCCGACCTGTTTCACGAAGATCCGGATATCGATCTGACCACGCTTTTTGGCCCGCAGCACGGCATCCGCGGCGACGTGCAGGACAATATGGTCGAAACCGGCCACTCGACCGATCGGGTTACCGGTCTTCCGATCTATTCCTTGTACAGCGAAACGCGAATACCGACGGAAGAGATGCTGGCGGGCGTCGATGCGCTGGTGTGCGACTTGCAGGATATAGGCTGCCGCATCTATACCTTTGTCTACACGATGGCCAATTGCATGATCGCGTGTAAAAAATACGGCAAAAAAATGTTTGTCTGCGACCGCCCGAACCCGATCACGGGAAAATACGTAGAAGGAAACGTACTCGAGCCGGGACACGAATCGTTTGTCGGCCAGTACGCGGTCGCCGCGCGCCACGGGATGACGGCCGGGGAACTGGCGCTGATGTTCAACGAAGACTTCGGGATCGGCTGCGAGCTTGAGATCGTAAAAATGGAGGGATGGAGCAGGGAAGTCTGGTATGACGACACGGACGCGCCCTGGGTTTTGCCTTCGCCGAATATTCCGACCGTCGATACCACGGTGGTTTTTCCCGCCACCGTTGTGTTCGAAGGCACGCAGGTGTCAGAGGGACGCGGCACGACCAAACCCTTTGAGCTGGCCGGCGCGCCGTTTATTTCGTCAAAAGAATACGCCGATGCGATGAACGGGCTCGGGCTGCCGGGAATCGTTTTCCGCGCCGCGGAGTTTCTGCCGACCTTTCAGAAACACGCCGGGGCCGGGTGCCGCGGGGTCGGGCTGCATGTGGCCGACCGGGAAACTTTTAAACCGGTGCGGACGGGTGTGGCGATGGTAAAGGTCATTCACGATCTTTACGGCGGCGAATTGAAATGGAAAGAGCCGCCGTATGAATACGTTTATGACCGCAACCCCTTTGATGTTATTTGCGGGACGGATAAAATAAGAAAAGTGATAGAAAATAATGGTTCGATGGCGGACATCGATGCCATTCTGAATAACGGGCTGGATGAATTTTTACAAATGCGGGAAAAGCATTTACTCTATTAAAGCTGTTGCGCCAATCATTCTTGCCAACGCTTCATATTTGTGTCTCGATTTTTGTTGCGTTAGGGCATGCAAGTCCGCGCCAGCGGACGAAAGAGTGTAGCCCCAGGCGTAAGCCTGGGGTTAGGATGGTTTTAAAAAACTTGAGCCCGTTTTAACGGGCGACAGAAACCTAAGTTAGCTCTTTCTCCCGATTGTTTCAGTTTTGTAAGGATCAGAATTATGGAATTTTATTCAAAACTAGCCCAAAGTCGAAATCATAGCAATGATCTTCAAAAGACGGTCAAGAATACGGTGGAGCGGCTACTTGAAAGCCAAACAAGCTCTGACCATCCAGGCGTTCTGCTCGGAAGAATTCAAAGCGGAAAGACAACCGCTTTTATTGGCGTTATTGCCGACTCGTTTGATCAGGGAATCGATGTCGCAGTGGTGTTGACGAAGAATTCGCAACTATTAGGAACCCAAACGACCCGTAGGATTCGCAAAGAGTTTCACGACTTCGCGGAACAAGGACACATCGATATTTATTACACACATAATTTCGAAGGAACGATTCTAAAAAAGTCGCAACTATTAAATAAAAAAGTCTTTATTGCCATTAAGAATCCTACTAGCGTTTCGAAATTGATCCAGGCATTCAAAATTAACCCGGAACTCTGCGATAAAAAGGTTCTAATCATCGATGACGAGGCAGACACAGGCTCGGTGGGCGCAAAAGGCGGAAAGGAAAACAAGGAGCTTCTTGAAACGGCAAAACGATTGGACGAATTTAGGAATTCGCTTAAGAATGGGTTTTATCTTCAAGTAACGGCAACTCCGTACGCCCTGTATCTTCAACGGAATGAGATAGCAACGGCTTCTGGGATCTATAAACCAGTCCGTCCAAAATTTACTGAAATTTTAGAACCCTATCCAAGTTATATTGGGGGAAAAGTATATTTTGAAAACAGTGAAGATATGAATAATCCCGCGTATCATATTCACATCCAAGCATCGCCTGCGGATGTTAAAACATTAAAATCAAAGAAGCAGGATTTGAGATTCTTTAAGAATGTCGCCACTACAGAAAGTCTACAGGTCTTTCGAAAAAGCATTGAAAAATTCCTTGTTGCAGTAGCTATAAGACGTGCTCAAGAGATTCACGAAAACCCAGGCAAAGACATACAGAGTTACCAACTCTCAAGATATGCGTTTGTCTTTCACGTAGATACAGCGAAAACAAAGATGGTATGGCAAGAAAACTTACTTAAGAAATATCTAGAGTATTTAGAAACCGAATGGCACGAAAAGAAAGCCTCTGCCATTCAACGGTATAGGGACCATTATCAACATGATTTGTTGGTTTCTCTTCAAAAAGCTGCCGTCCTCGGATGGATAAAATACATTCCTACATTTGATGAGGTTTCTTCAGTTGTTGATCAAATTTTTGATTTGGAAGATTTTCAGATTTTTGTCGTGAATTCTGACCAAAGAGTAATCGATTTGGCAAATGATGACGGACAGTTAAGACTTGAAACCGCTATGAATTTCTTCATCGGTGGTCAGGCACTTGACCGGGGTATCACGATAGACAACATGCTTGGCATGTTTTATGGACGCGACCCGAATGTTTCGCAGATGGATACGGTACTCCAACACGCAAGGATGTATGGAAATCGTTCATTACCAGATATGGCGTTGACGCGCATGTATACGACCGAGCGAATTTTTGATCGGATGAAGGAGATTCATCAAATAGATGAATCGTTAAGGGAATCCCTTAAGAAAAATCCTGATCATGAGATTGTGCTGCTTCAAGCCAGTGAGCAAGGTAAAATTTCGCCAACAAGTCCTAGTAAAATCCGCTTGGGACACGTCCGAAGTCTGCGGAGTTATAAAACGACCTACCCTTATGGCTTCGAAACACGCGGAAAAACCGAGCTTACACGAGTTACAGAAAAACTGGATTCATTTTTGAGATCAATCCCTGGTTTTACAAAGGAGTCCAGACATTCCTTTCCCATTTCATATGACCAATTCGAAAAAATAATGGATGCAATTGATCGAGGTAATTTGAACTACGATAATGGAGTACCGCTAGATATTCCTTTCTGGAAGACTATCGTCGCCCGCATGTTAGAAGAGTGCGGACAATCAAGTTTACATTGCTATGTTCAAGAAGGTAGAAACTTGCGAGCTTTTCAGGAAAATGGCGAGCCTATGGATGCTCCCTATACTAGCACTACTGACTACCAATATGGTCTTGATTGCATTAAACAATCAAATAAGCCCTTCTTGATGTTACTAAGGCAGAATGGTACGGCAGTCGGCTGGAAAGACGCTCCCTTTTATTGGCCTGTGTTGGTAAATCCGGTGTTCGAAAGGCCCTTGTTGTTCGAATGGTCATAATAAAACTTCGTTAAAGCTAGAATTATCATTCTTTTTAATTACTTCTAAGGCACACTTAATCACTTACGAATCAGTGTGCTAGAATTAATGAGTTTTTTAAGGCAAGCTATTGAAAGGCAATAATATGCAGGAATTTTGGTTACCCGCGATCGCGGGATGGCTCATCCCGGGCGCCGGCCATATCTGGCTGGGGCGCTGGAAGCGGGGCGTTATTATCGGGGCGGCCATCTGGAGCATGTTCATCATCGGCATAATCAGCGGCGGAGCGACCTATCCCGGGGTCGATATCAAACAGGGAATACTTTTGTACGTAATTCACGTTTTTGCCTGCCTGGGAAGCGGATCGGGCTACCTGCTCAATTTATTTTTCAGCTCGTCGGCGCCGCCGGATGTCGCCGCCTGGTCGACCTTTGAATACGGCGGAAGATTTTTGGAAGTGGCGGGACTGCTGAATTACCTGGCGGCCATAGATACCTACGACATCGCCTCAGGGAGAAAAGCATGAAGCATTTTCTGTATATGGTCGGCTTTGCCCTTTTTGTGGCAGTGATCTTCGGCGTTTTATATAACGGCGATGCGAAAAGGAAATTTCTTCACGGGCTCAGGGTCTTCGCCGAATTCGCCGGGATAGCGTTGATACTGGCCTGGATCTTTTATTTCATTCCCTGGTAAAGTAACGCCGCCGCGCAAGGCGGCTGTGAGGTGGGCGTCTCGCTGGCGCTACAAAGTAAGAGGACGCGCGTGGCTGTTTACGAAACCGAAGCACTGATACTGAGAAGTTACAGCCTGGCGGATGCGGATAAAATAGCCGTTTTTCTGACCCGGGGGTTTGGCATTATCAAAGGCGTCGCCAAAGGCGCCAAAAAACTGACCAGCCGTTTCGGCAGCACATTAGAGCCTTTCACGGCGGTCGATCTCACCTACTTCTTAAAGGACGATCACGACCTGGCTTCCATCCGCGAGATCGAGCTGCGCCGCTCTCTTTTTAACACCTCTACGCGCCCGAGGTCCTCAAGACCTTATCCTATTTCGGCAAACTCCTGATCGAATTCGTGCCGCCGAATGAATCGAGCGAGAAGATCTACCGGATGGTTTCCGCCTGCGCCGAAGCGATCGCGGAACACCCGAAGGAACTGGACCAGACCGCGGTTTATTTCGAAGCCTGGCTTTTGCGCCTAGAGGGATTTTTGCCGGATTGGAGTAAATGCGTGGAGTGCGGTAAAAAGCTGGCTGAGAGTGAAATGACGGTGCTGGAAGCCACCTTTCATCTTTCCTGCCTGCGCTGCCAGCCGCACCGCAGAGAGCCCCAGGTCACGCCCAGGCAAAGAAAGATCATGGTGATGCTGCAGGCGCTGCCGCCCAAAGATTTTTTGCTGAAAACCATTGACGATAAAAAAGACTGCCGGGAATTATCCGTCAACTTGCAGTCGATAATCACTCACATAATCGGGAAGGAGATCGGAAATACAAAATATTTTCTGCCCGACGAGATAGGGTCCGAAGCCGCTTAAATAAATGCCAAAAGTCAGCCGTTTAATAACCGCGTATGTGCTGAGGGCGATATTGCCCTACCTGGTATTTTCGTGGCTGCTTTTGACGGTGATACTTTTCGTGCAGCAGGCGGGCCGCCACGCCGAGATATTTTTCGGCAACCGCATTCCGCCGAACCTGCTCTGGCAATTGACCTGGGCGCTGCTGCCGAACGTGATCGCTTTTACCGCCCCGATGGCCGTTTTGGTCGGCGTCATTATCGGGGTAGCGCGGCTGCGCAGCGACAGCGAGCTGGTCGCGATGCGCGCGGCGGGCGTGGGAAGCTGGCAGATACTTGTCCCGATCCTGATAGTCGGCGTTTTGATCTCGGCCTTTTCTTTCGCGATAAATCTCAAGGGCATTCCGCTGGCCGCGCAGATAGTCCGCCGGGTCGGTATTCAGGCGGCGCTGGCAAAACTCGAATCTCCGATCGAACCCGGCCAGTTCAATACGGATGTTACGGATTATGTGATCTACGTCCGCCAGGGCGATCAAACCGAGGGACAATGGCGCAATGTTTTTGTTTTTAACGAGAACAAAGATAAAACGCAGACGCGGATCATCACTGCCGAGTTGGGCCGGATAGATTTTTCCGAGGACAATTCCGAGCTGGTTTTGGAGAACGCCGAAGTCACCACCATTCCCACCGTGAACACGGGGACCGGATTCGCCCATGAAAAAGTTAATAACGTCCGGTTTGCCATTCCGACCAAGCGCAAGGAACTGGTCGAGCGGCTGGGCAAGGTGCAGGAATTTCCCGAAGAGCTCGGGCTTAACGAGCTTGCGGCTTACGCCAAAACAAAAACCGGGCGGGAGAGGATCGAGGCCGACCTGTTGTGGCAGAGGCGGCTGACGCTTTCGCTGACGCCGATAATTTTTGCTTTCCTCGGGGCCTCGCTCATCCTGCGGTTTAATCGCGGCGGGCGCGGTTGGGGCGCAGCCTTTGCGCTGGTCGTTTTGCTGGGTTACTACCTGCTGGCCTTGTTTGGAGAGCAACTGGCACGGACAGGGGGCATCCCGACTTTTATCGGCGGGGCGATCCCGCTGGCGGCGGCTTTGCTCATCGGTATTTTGGCGCTGAAGATGGGGCCGCGAAGCTCGCTCATTTCCCGTCTCGATCTTAATTTTAATTTTTGGAAGCGGGAAGAGAACAACCGGCCCGAAAGCGGCGCAAAAAAACACAGCCGTCTTTTTACCAGCTGGCGCAGCGGCATACTGGATTTCGATATCCTTTCCAACCTGGTGAAATACTTTTTTCTCACACTCAGCTTTCTGGTCATCATCTACCTGATCTTTACCGTTTTCGAGCTTTGGAAATTCGTCATCGGGTTAAACAACGGGATGCTGCTGCTGGGGCAATATATTTTCTATTTGTTTCCCTTCGTGTTTCTGCAGATCGTTCCTTCGACGCTGATGATCGCCATCCTGGCGACGTATGTCATAAAATCGCGCAACAATGAAGTGGTCAGTTGGATCGCCGCCGGACAGAGCGTTTTCCGCCTGCTGGTGCCCTGTCTTTTTCTGATGCTGGCGGTCGGCTGGCTGACGTGGGAGATCCAGGAAAGGGTCGTGCCTTTTACCAACCGCGAACAGGATTCGCTGCGCTCGCAGATCCGCGGCGGGTTGGCGGCGGCCAAAAAAGAAGGACGCTATTGGATAGCAGGCAGGAACCGTATCTATAGTTTCGTGTCGGATGAGGTGAAATCAACGGATAAAGCCAAAGATCTGACCGTTTATGAATTTAATGAGAACGGGTCTAATATCTCGCGCATATTAAAGGCCCCGCAGGCTTCCTGGAAGGGCCGCGGGATCGGTTTAGAAAGCAAGGTGCAAAGCCTTACCTGGTCGGGCGGTAAGGTCAACGTTGAAAGCTTTACGATGCCTGACGGGGAAATGCTTGCCGAGGTCGAAAACCCATTTGAACAAATTTACACCAAACCCGCGCACCTGACCGCGGCTGAAACGCTGGAAAGGATCCGGCAGACCGATTCGCAGCTCGAACGGCAAAACCTGGAAGTAAGCCTGCAGCAAAAGTACTCCGCGCCTTTTCTGCCGCTGGTGATAATGTTTTTCACCGCGCCGTTTGCGCTGACGCTGGGGAGAAGGGGAAGAGTGGTCACGGTCGGAATGGCGATCGCCGTCTGGCTGATATTTTTAGGCCTGAGCAAAACCTTCGAACAATTCGGCATCAGCGGCCAGCTCTCGGCAAAACTGGCGGTCTGGAATCCGCTGATATTGTTTTCCATCATCGGGGCGTATTTGCTGGCCAGGGTGAGGACGTGACATTTTAAATTGGATATTTTTGGGCACACCGCGTAGCGGTGTTTTGAATGTAGCCGTGGATTTCAATCCACGGGAAAAATAGAGTTAGATATCCACGTCGCGTATGCGACGATTGAAACGGTTTGATTATTGTTCACCCAGTCGCTGACGCAAGGCGGTTATTTATTATCGAGTTCTGTGAGTTGAAACCCACAGCTACATTACGCGGTCGCTATGCGACCAAAAACAAATCGTTTTCATAACGATAAACATATTTGAAAATATGGCAAATACATTTTCCCACTGTTTTTATCATATTGTTTTCAGCACCAAGAACCGCGTTGATTTCATCAGTCCTGATATAGAAAATCGGGTCTGGGCATACATCGGCGGGATTGCGCGAAAGCATAACTTAACCGCGCTTCAAGTGGGTGGTATTGATGATCACATTCACGCATTAATTAGTGCGCCGCCGACAATAGATGTCAGTAAAATTGCAAAATATTTAAAAGGCGATTCATCGTTTTGGATTCATCGAGAATTCCCAAAACTGCATAATTTTGCATGGCAAGATGGATATGGAGCATTCACAGTTTGTAAATCGCATTCGCAGAAAGTCATTGAATATAAAAAATCAACGCCAGCATCATTCTAAGCAGACCTTCGAGGAAGAGTTCGTCGAGTTATTGAAATTGCATGAGATTGAATATGACGAACGGTATTTGTTTGGGTGATCCAGGCGTCGCTGACGCGACGTGAATATTATGGGGTTACGCATTCCGTGGATTAAAATCCACGGCTACGATCAGATGTTCGCTGCGCGAACGAATCTTTAAAAACAAAAGGCGGGCATTGCCCGCCTTTTTCACGCTCCATAACTGTCGCGTTTCTGCCTAAGGACAAGTCCGTGTCAGTTTCCAACTGTTCATATACTCGCGCATTTTCCGGGGTCAATTTATCGATCTAACTTCCAACTTAAATTTGATCGAAATTCATAAATCACCTTTGCCGTCAAAATCCCATCTTTTTCATCACCGACGAAAAAACTATACTGCGAATGGCAAAGTTGCCACTGACCCTTAGCGGAAGCTCCAAAGAGGCTTTATTATGGAAAATCGAATCATCTGCAAAATTCCAAATCGTCCCAAAGCGCTCTTAAAAACTGCCTCTCCCAACGAAAGGCGTGTTTCAGATGCAGACGCGCAAATTCTTTCCAACTCATTACGCTGGCGCACTTACGAAAATGGCATGTTTCATCTGTTTCATTTGGACTCACCCGTTTCAGGTGAAACAAACTGACAAAAAAGGCGAGCATCTTGCTCGCCTTTGATTTATTTTACCCGGTCACTAACGTTGCCGGTTCTGACAAGACCCACCCGCTGCCGCAGGCGGTACTGACAAAACACTTAATCCGTCCCTGTTTCCCAGCTCGTCATATACTCGAGCATTTCCGGGGTGAGTTCGTCGATATAGATGCCCATCGCGCGGAGCTTGAGGCTGGCGATCTCCTGGTCGACTTCCGCCGGCAGGACGTGGACGCCCGCGGGCGAGCTTGCCTTTGTTCTTTGACGAGGTATTCGGCCGAAAGCGCCTGGTTGGCGAACGACATATCCATCACGCTGGCCGGGTGGCCTTCGGCGGCGGCGAGGTTGATCAGGCGGCCTTCGCCGAGCACGATCACGCTCTTGCCGCTGTCTTTGCCGATGTATTCTTCGACGAACGGGCGGCGTTTGACGGCCGGCTCGGACATTTCGCGCAGCGCGTCGAGGTTGAGTTCCAGGTCGAAGTGGCCGCTGTTGCAGACGATCGCGCCGTCCTTCATCGCTTCAAAATGTTCTTTGTCGATAACGTGGCGGTTGCCGGTCACGGTGACAAAGAAATCGCCGATCTTCGCGGCTTCCTTCATCGGCAGAACGCGGAAGCCGTCCATCACCGCTTCGATCGCTTTGATCGGGTCGATCTCGGTGACGATGACGTTCGCGCCCATTCCGCGGGCACGCATCGCGACAGCCCTTGCCGCACCAGCCGTAGCCGACGACGACGAGAGTTCTTGCCGGCGAGCAGGATGTTGGTCGCGCGGATGATGCCGTCGAGCGTCGATTGGCCCGGTGCCGTAGCGGTTATCAAAGAAATGCTTGGTCTGCGCGTCGTTGACGGCGATGGAAGGGAAGTTGAGCACGCCGGCTTTCGCCATCGCTTTCAGGCGAACGATGCCGGTCGTGGTTTCTTCGGTCGTGCCGATGATGTTTCGGATCAGCTCCTGCTTTTCCTTGAGCATCGTCGCGACAACGTCCGAGCCGTCGTCGATGATCAGGTTCGGATTGGTCTCAAGTGCCGCTTTGACGTGGCGGACGTAGGTTTCGATCGATTCGCCCTTGATGGCCATGACCGGGATGCCCCAGTCGGCGACGAGCGAAGCGGCCACGTCGTCCTGCGTCGAAAGCGGGTTCGAAGCGATCAGCAGCGCTTCCGCGCCGCCGGCCTGCAGCGTGCGGGCCAGGTTCGCCGTTTCGGTCGTGATGTGCGCGCAGGCGACGAGCTTGATGCCGGCCAGCGGCTTTTCCGCCTCGAAACGCTCGCGGATCAGCCGAAGAACCGGCATTTCGCGGTCGGCCCACTCGATCCGCTGCTTGCCCTGCGGGGCAAGATTGATGTCTTTGATATCGTATTGCATTGAAGATTCCTTCTGTTGCCATATTTTTTAATAGATCCTTGTTTAAATTGAGTCCCTGCTTTAGCAGTTCTTTTTACCTGGTCGCTACTGTTCCCGGTTCTGACAAGAGCCGCCTAACGGCGGGACTCAGAACAGTTAAGCTCCTGTCGCTGTCTGCACGGCGTTCAGCAGGGCATCGGCCTTGTCGGTTTTTTCCCAGGTGAAGTCGTCGCTGGTGCGGCCGAAATGCCCGAACCTGGCGGTTTGCCTTGAAGATCGGGCGGCGCAGGTCGAGCGTTTCGATAATTCCTTTCGGCGTCAGTTCGAAATTCTTGCGGACCAGCTTCGGAAAGCCTGTCCTCGTCGACTCTTGCCGGTGCCGTGCGTATCGACCAAAACCGAAACCGGTTCCGCAACGCCGATCGCATAAGCGAGCTGCACGGTGCATTTTTCGGCGAGTCCGGCGGCGACGATATTCTTCGCGATATAGCGCGCCATATACGCGGCCGAGCGGTCGACCTTCGTCGGATCTTTGCCCGAGAAAGCGCCGCCGCCGTGCGGAGCATAGCCGCCGTAGGTGTCGACAATGATCTTGCGGCCGGTAACGCCGGCGTCGCCCATCGGGCCGCCGACCACAAATCGTCCGGTCGGGTTGATGTGATATTTAGTGTTTTCGTCGAGAAGTTCGGCCGGGACGGTCGGCTTGATGACTTTTTCCAGGATGTCCTTGCGGAGCTGTTCGGTGTGACGTCATCGGCGTGTCTGCGTCGAAATGACAACAGCTTCGACGCGGAAGGGTCTTCCGTCGCGATATTCGACCGTAACCTGCGATTTTCCGTCGGGACGCAGGTAGCGAAGCTCGCCGCTGCGGCGCACTTCGGAAAGCTTTCGTCGTCAGGTTATGCGCCAGCTGGATCGGCATCGGCATCAGTTCAGGAGTTTCATTGCAGGCGAAACCGAACATAAGCCCCTGGTCGCCGGCGCCGCCGGTATCCACGCCCTGGGCGATGTCGGGCGACTGCGTGCCGATCGCGTCCATCACGCTGCAGGTATTGGAATCATAACCGTAGGTGGCATCGTTATAGCCGATCTCGTCGATCGTGTCGCGAACGATCTGTTTGTAAGTTGATCGTGCGCCGTAGTGGTGATCTCACCGGCAACGACCGCCAAGCCGGTCGTGACCAGGGTTTCGCAGGCAACACGGGCGGTCGGATCCTGTTCGAGGATCGCGTCTAGAATCGCGTCCGAGATCTGATCGGCAATTTTATCGGGATGTCCCTCGGTCACCGATTCGGATGTGAAAAAATATTTACCAGTGCTCAAAATAGAAACTCCTTAATAGTTAGTAGTGATAGATTTGTTAAGTTGTCTGATAACAAAAGGGAAATACTAACAATTTAAGGGGTTTGTGTCAAAGAGAGGGGGTGCTTTCCAGTTGCAGTAAGCGGTAGGCAGTTGCAGTAAGCGGTAGGCAGTTGCAGTAAGCGGCAGGCAGTTGCAGTAAGCGGCAGGCAGTTGCAGTAAGCGGCAGGCAGTTGCAGTAAGCGGTAGGCAGTTGCAGTAAGCGGTAGGCAGTTGCAGTAAGCGGTAGGCAGTTGCAGTAAGCGGTAGGCAGTTGCAGTAAGCGGTAGGCAGTTGCAGTAAGCGGCAGGCAGTTGCAGTAAGCGGTAGGCAGTTGCAGTAAGCGGTAGGCAGTTGCAGTAAGCGGCAGGCAGTTGCAGTAAGCGGCAGGCAGTTGCAGTAAGCAGTGCCTGCTGCCAACTGCTACTGCCTACTGCTACTACTGCCAACTGCCACTATTGCGCGGTCAAGTCGAAATCCTCAACCGTATCGTTTACCGTCAAAAGCCTTGTGGCGAATTGAAAGCCTTTTGCAGAAGCTCCGAGAACCACGGTTTGTCCCGCCGCGACGTGTTCAAATTGGTAATATCCGAACGGGCTGGTCAAAGCGGTTCGGGTAACTCCGGCGACGTCGGTTAGCGTCACCCTCGCTTTTGAAACCGGAATTTTCCCGTTCAAAACTCTGCCCGAAATCGTAACGGAAGCCGCGGTCGGAACGGCGCACGGGTTCGGCACGTTTGTTACCGACTGGGAAAAGTTGTCGATGTAGCCGACGAGCGCGTTATTCGGTCCGGTCTGCGTCCAGAAATCGAAACCGTTAACGGCTCGTGGAGTCGTGCCGCCGCCAAAGCTGCCGGTTTTCCACGCCGATTCCCACGTCGAGCCGAAAGCGATCCCGAGGCTACTGCCGGTTAGGTCCTGGATCGCGATTCTGAAAGTGTCATTCGGACTCGATCCGTTCAAGCCGTCGCAAAGCGAGATGCGATAATCGAACCGGTACCATTCGCCCCAATTCAAATTCTGCGCAACGGTCATGACGGTAAACGTCGCTGCCGAAACCGAATACCATCCGATCTCGAATTTAACTTTTCCCGCAGCCGTATTTGTGTCGTTGATAACGCGAATTTGCGCGTAACGATTTGCTGGATCGCCCGCGCCCGTTCCTTTGCTGCTCGGATTGAGCTCGGCAAAACGGCCGTCGACTCGGGTCGAGATCACGGGCGCTGCCGGAGCCTGATAATAAAACGAAGCGTTATATTGGTTAAAAGGTGCGGCAACGACGACTCCGCCGATCGTGCTTCCCGTTTCGCCCGCGGGATCGACAAGGGCCGAGTAAAGCTGATTTTGTACGCCGAAAAGCGCGACGTCATTTGTTCTGACGGCAAGCGATTGCGCGCCGAAACTCACGGGACTTCCCGCCGGCGCCGCTTCGATAATTCCTTTAGCCGGACTGTTGGAAAGATATCCCCAGCCGTTTTGACCCTGAACGTTGCCGAGCGTAAAAGTTGGCGATTCAAAATCGGTTGAGTATGATGTTTGTGCGAAAATTGTTAAAGGTAAATTGGTAAATGTTAAAAATGAAATGACGGCTGCCAAAGCCGTTTTCCTAAAATCATTAAATTTCAAAACTGTCTCCTTAAATAAGTGAAGTATAAGTAATTAGTCACGCTATAGAAGGAGATTTGTGATTAACTTTGTTCTGAATAACACTATAATACACTTCGTAATCTTTAACGAATGAAGAGGCTCAATGTTTACGGGAATAATCGAAGAATTAGGCGAAATCGCGGCTTTCGAAAAGCGCAGCGACGGCCGGGTATCTTGTAGCGGGTGACGAAAGGGAATAAAGTAAAATTGGAGATCTTTACGGGAAATTTCTGCAACCAGATCATATTTCCTGACGAAGACATTAACAGGAGAATCTTATGAATTATAAACTTTATTCAACGCTTGTAATTATTTTGATCATTACGGTTGTGATGGGCTGCGCGAACTCGGCTTCATCGACGGCGGCCGGCAACAGGGAAGTATCGCAAAGCGCCGCGCCGGACGCTACTCCAAGATCGAATAAGGCCGCGGCAGCCGTGGCAAACGACGAGGTGTTCGACGGAAAACAAGTAGTAAAAACAAACGCCGAGTGGAAAAAGATCCTTACCGCCCAGCAATATCATATACTGCGCGAAGCGGGAACCGAGGAGCCTTATACCGGTGAATATGCCGAGACTCATGATGATGGCGATTATTATTGCGCCGCTTGCCATTTGAAATTATTCAGCTCCAGGACGAAATTCGAGTCGGGAACCGGCTGGCCCAGTTTTTATGAGCCGATCAACAAGAAAAACGTGCTGGAATTGACCGACAAAACCTTCGGTATGGTCAGGACAGAGGTTCTATGCGCGCGCTGCCGCGGGCACCTGGGACACGTGTTCGACGATGGCCCGGAGCCCACAGGGTTAAGGTATTGCATGAACTCGCTGTCGCTAAAGTTTGAGAAGTCAAAGTAGTCGATCATCCGGCTGCTTAAAATAGTCCTCGCGGGAATTGCAAGGCTTTAGATCTTATGGAATATCTTTGTGTCGGGGTGATTTTCCTTATCGCGCTTTGCGCGGGCGTTTTAGGATTCGGAACGATGTTCTTGCATAGAACTGCAAAGAGCAAGGTCGAATCCGGCGGGATCCCGAGCCCGAAAATAAAGAAGCTCAATAGTTGAGGATTTATAAAGGCAGAGAACGACTTCAGCGCCGGGGTGGTTCTTTCCATAAGAAGGTTTGGGCCTGTTAAAAATTAAAGCCTCGCTGAATTAACAGCGAGGCTTTAATAATGTACGGGTTAAGAACTTCCTATATTAGAAGTGGAAATTCACACCGCTGTTCCAGGTATGCGCCTTTGTTTGCCAGATATACAGGATCTGGAAAGGGGGAAGCGCGGGGGTCGCGCTGGCAGTGGCCGACGCGTTGCCCAGATCGTAATAGAGATACTCGGACTTAAAGCTCCACCACCATCCTCCGCTGCCTCTTCTGAAGCCGACCTCGATACCGCCGCCGGCAGTCCAGCCGCCTTTAGTTTTGCTGAATGCCGCCGGGTACTGGGTGGTCCCGAACGGGCGGAAATCGGTAGTGGCCGCATACTGCACACGGCCAATGGCAGCGCCGGCAGTTCCATAAATCAATACCTTGTTGAATGCGAAACCGGCGCGCGGGCGCAAAGTGGCGAACCAGGTGGTTTTCTGTCCGGTGGCCTGGAATCCGGCGCCTGGAAACGGGGTGCCGTTATTCTGGGTTATCGGGGTAACGGTGGTGGTTCTATTCATACCGGTCCACGAGAAATCACCTTCGCCGCCGATGACAAAGTTTCCGGTCTGCCAGTTATAGCCTCCCTGGACGCCGGCGATGGCGCCGCGCGGGCGATTACGGATCGTTGTCGGCGCCATATTGATAAACGTGGCGGCGCTCGGTAAAGGCTCAAAACGGGTATCGGCCTTGCCCCAGCCGTAGCCGACGTGGCCGCCGATATAACCTCCGGTCCAGTCAAACCCGGTTGGTGCCGGTGCCGGAGCCGCGGACTTGGTCTTAGCGGGCAAAAAGGAGCTCTTTTTGACGATACGGGTCTCGTCGTCCTTTAGGCTCTTGATATTTACTTGATTTGATTGTGGTTGATCAAATGATGATCCGTTTTGCTGGGCATAGAGGGGGATTGCCGCAGCAGCCGTTATGATCAGCGCTCCTAAGCCTAACCAGCCCGATAACTTACCAGATAAATTGCTCATTTTTTTAGTATCCTCCTACTAATGTTTAACATGATTCCTGACTATTAAGACGTTTTTTACATACAAATAGATGCAAAAACCGTGTTTTCTTAATGAAAGACGACAAAATCGATGATATTTGCTCGTTATACCAGGCATTAGATGCTACGCTTCTGCCCGGCATTCCAAATGCCCGCAGCGGCAATCAGTCTCGTTGACTGCTTCTTTGCATTGCAGGCTGCAATAACGGCCGCCCGTTTCCGGCTCGCACTGGCAGGGAATATGAGCGCATTTTTCTTTGGTATTCTGCTTTTCCACTCAAGGCTCCTTTTTTATGAGCTTATTATACTTTGTCAGGTTTTCACGTTTCAAACAACAAGCTCACAAATCGCCAGTCCGCTCCATCTAGTTAGTAATGAGAAATCTTCGCAAAATGTTACATAAATATTTTACTTTTTTTCGTAAATTCAATTTCACTCAGTAATTTATTGGTTAAGCAATATCTTAACAGCTATTTAAGTGCCGGAAGATTATGTAAAGGGGAACTGATAGAAGGACACTACCTATGGATGAAGGACATCGCTAACTGTTTTATTTACTTTTATTTAAACAGGGCATAATATCCCTTGCGTCTGATAATAGAGATTATGTAAGATAAAGGGTAGTTTAAGCAGTCTCAATTATACAAGCGGCCCAGGAATATCCTACTCCAAAGCCGATCAGCGCGAGCTTATCGCCTTTTCGGACCCGGCCTTGCATTTTAGCCCTTTCAAAAGCTATCGGAATGGTGGAAGAAACGGTGTTGCCCGACATTTCCATGTCGATGCAGAATTTGTCCGGCGGAATTTTCATTTTGGCGCGGAGCCGCTCGAGCATGAATTTATTGGCCTGGTGCAGGATAAAATAATCGATATCCCCAATGCCCAGGCCCGTTTTTTGCAGAAGCTGCTCCAGGGCCAGCGGCACTGTCTGGAGCGTAAAGTTAAAGATTTCCGGCCCGTTCATATAGAGATCGGCTTGAGAACGGCGGTTTCCCTGTTCGTCTTCGCGCTCGACCGCCGTTTCGGCGCCGGGGCGCAGCCGCAGGCCGCCCGCCGGAACGATCAGGTTATTCATACCGCGCCCGTCGGTGCCGAAGACAAAAGGCCCGATCGCCGGCTCTTCGGATTCTCTCGAGCTGACGAGGGTCGCCGCCGCCCCGTCCCCGAACAGCGTCCGCACGCTCCTGTCCCTGGGGTTGATGAATTTGGTGTATGTGTCGGCCGTAATAAGCAGGACGTTTTTCGCCGAATTTGCTTCGATCAGGCTGCCGGCCAGCGCCAGGCCGTACACAAACCCGGAGCATCCCTGGTTGAAATCGATCGCCCCCGAGTCCAGCCGGAGCCCGAGGCGGTCCTGCATGATACAGGCCGTGGTAGGAAGAAAATGATCGGGGCTCTGGGTGCAAAAGATCAGAAAATCGACCTCATCCGGCGAGCATTCACCCTGTTCGAAAAGACGGCGGGCGGCGGCGATACCCAGATCGGACGCGCATTCGTCGGGCCCCGACACCCCTCGGGATGCGATTCCGGTTTTCTGAAATATCTTGTCCGGGTCCCAGTCGCTAAATTCCGCGGCCAGATCCTCGTTCGTCAGCTTGCCCGCCGGCAAATATGACGCGATCGCTTTTATGAATGCTCTTTTTTGTCCCACCGTGTTCCTTTAATCACCGTCGGTCTTTAAAGTTTTGTCCAGGTAATCGATCAGCGTTTCGAGCGTTCCAAAAGGGCTGTGCTGCTTTGACAGCAAATTTTCATCCGTCAGGACAAGGTCGATCCCGAAATCCTCCTGGACCTTGGTTTCCACTTCCATGATAAAAGTTACAAAATCAAGCGATTCCAACTTCCCTTTATTGCCGTAGAGCGGCGCGTCCAGTGATCTTTCGAGCCGGTTATCTTCCGGCAACTGACTGTTTAATTCATCGACCGCGCGGTAAACGGTCTGCTCGATCTTCTCGCGTTTGGTCATACGATACCCCTTTGTTCGTTTTCTAATTCCTGAAAGATCACCCGGGCCGCCGCCGTGTCCTGGACGGCCACTCCGACCGAGCGGAAAACCGTGACCTGGCCGGGCGACGTTCTGACCGGGTTTTCGCCGGCGATCACACTGCCGATCTCCACGATGTCCGCCGCAGTAATAAGGCCGTCGTTAATAGCGGCGCGGATCTCGCCCGCTTCGCTGAGCGCCGCTTCGTTCTGTTCGACGATCACATAGGACGTGCTTAAAAGCGCGGGATCGATCTCGCAGGCATTTTCATCCCTCCCGCCGATGACGTTGATATGCGCGCCCGCGCGGATCCATTCCGCGGCGATCAGCGGCGTGGAAGAATCGGTCGAGGTCGCAGTGCATATAATATCAGCCTGCTCGACCGCTTGCTGCGGCGATCCGCAAATATGAACACGGCCTTTGAATTCACTGCGGGCGGCGATCCACCCGGCAAAAGATTCCACGCTTGAGGGAGTGCGGGAAAAAAGAAACACGGTGTCAATGTCGCGCACGGCGAGCACGCCTTCGAGCTGCGTCCGCGCCTGAACGCCCGCGCCGATGATGGCGAGCGTCTTTGCGTCCTCGCGGGCAAAAAGCTCGGTGGCGAGCCCGCTCATTGCGCCGGTCCGCACGGCGGTTACGGCCGCGCCGTCAAAGATCGCGGTGATCCGCCCGGTCGACAGGTCTATCAGTGCGAGCGTCCCGTGAATAAGCGGCAGCCCGCGGGCCGAGTTTGCCGGGGTCAGCGTCGTGATCTTGACGCTTGCGATATCGGGCCGCTCCAGAACGGCGGGCATGGTCACTAATTGCCGCCCGGTCTGGTCGCGGCTGATCATAATGCCGCGCGGCGGCATGACCACCGAACCCGCGTGCAATTCGACAAACGCGTCGCGCAAAGCCCAAATGACCTGCTGCATACAGTTGCGCTTTTCTATTTCTTCGGCGCTGACGATCCGGATATTCATACTCGGTAAGGGTTGATGGTTCACTGAATGAAAAACAAGCGCGGCGATATCATACCGCGGAATCTCCGCCGTCAATCACGATATCGGCCCCGGTCATCCAGGAAGATTCGTCCGATGCCAGGAAGATGGCGGCGCCGGCATGATCGGATGCCACTCCGGTTCTTCCCAGCGGGATGTCTTTCCCCCGGTGTTGCCAGAGTTCAGGATCGTCACGCCATTGATTACTGTTGGCCTTGGTGGCGGTCAGGCCGGGAGAAATGGTGTTGACCCTGATCGAATAAGGCGCGAGTTCGTAGGCCGCGCTGCGTGTGAGCATATTCAGGCCGGCCTTGCTGCACTGGTAATGCGCCATCTTGCTGATGGCTTTTTCCGCGCTGATGGAACTGATATTGATAATGCTGCCCGGAATATTTTCGTCCTTCATGTGCCGGGCAAACAATTGCGTCGAAAAAAAAGGAAAACGCAGATTGACGCCGAGCACGGCGGAATATTTTTCCGGCGTGATATCGAGAAAGCCGGTCCGTGTTGTCGTCGCGGCGTTGTTTACCAGCACGTCGACCCGGCCGTGAAAGGCGACGGATTCTTCGAGCAGCCGCGCCGCGTTGGAAATATCGGAAGCGTCCATGACGGCAAACGCCATTTTTACTCCCAGCTCATTTCCCCTTTCCACCAGCCGTTCGGCCGCCGCCCGGTCGCTCCTGGTGGTAAAAAAAACGTCCGCCCCCTCGCGCGCAAAACCCTCGGCGATGGCGTTTCCGATACCGTTGCTGCCGCCGGTTATCACGGCGCGTTTGTTGCTAAGTCGTCCCACTTATTTTTCCTTAAAGTTAATCTGCTGAGCTGGAATACTTCTTAACTATGAACTGTGCACTATTAACTATTTACAAAGAATTTCTGAAAAATAGTTAATAGTGCATAGTTAAAAGTTTATAGTTAATGTCGCGTGAAAACCTAATCAGCCCGACTGAGTTTTCCTGAGCGGTTCTTCAGTGCTTTCCGATGCCGCCTTACGCAGCTCGAGCGCAACGTCGACTATCAGATCTTCCTGGCCCGCTACGGCCTGGCGCCGTCCCAGTTCGAAAAAGATGTTTCGCGGATCGACGTCGTACTCCTCGGCGATGGCCATCACTTTTTTGCGAAAGCCGGAAAACACTCCTGAAAGCCCGCTGACGATGCTCACCGAGCTGATGGTGGGAATTTCCCGGATCAGCTCGCGCTCCGCCAGGTCGGCCGCGTCGAGCAATTTATAAAGATCGATGCCGGTGGTGAAACCTGAGCGTTCCAGCACCGGGACCAGCACTTCCAGCTGCGTATTGCCGGCGCCGGCGCCGAAACCGCGCGCGCAGCCGTCGATGATGCTCGCTCCGGCCTGGGCCGCGGCCAGCGAGTTTGCCACCGCCATGCCGAGATTGTTGTGTCCGTGAAACAGGATCGGGACCGTCACCGCTTTGCGTATCGCGGAGATGCGCTCGGTTATATCGGGCTGCAGGTAATTTCCGGCGGAATCGAAAATCCCCACCGCCTGCGCGCCGTATTCTTCCATCTGCGCGCATTCTTCGGCCAGCCGCTGCGGCGAGGCCATGTGGCTCATCAGCAAACAGCCGTGCGCTTCCACGCCGCGCTCCCGCAAAAACCCGAGCTGGCGTTCGGTAAGGTCGGATTCGGTGCAATGCGCGCCGACCCGCACCACGTCGACCCCTTGCTTGATCGCCAGCAGCAGCTCGCGCGTCGTTCCCCATCCCGGCAGCACGAAAACCCCCATCCGGCTGGTGGTGAGGCATTCGCGCACGGTTTCCAGCATTTCCTCGTCGCTAAGCTTTGCCAAACCCACTTGCAGCGAAGACGCCCCAAGGCCGTTCCCGTGTCCCACTTCGACGATATGCACCCCGGCAGCGTTGGCGGCGGTCGCATAAGCGCGGAGCTGCTCGCGGCCGAGTTGATGCTGGACCGCGTGGTTGCCGTCGCGGAGCGTGGGATCGCTGATGGTAATTTGCGGCTTGTCGGTCATTGCGCCCTTCCCCGCCCGTTTGGAATATTCGAACGTCCCGGCGGACGGGCGGCCGTGTATTGTTTTGCGACTTCCATGGCGACGTCGTTGATAATGTCGAGATTGCCGGCGTACTTCGGCAGCAGGTCGCCCCTTCCCTGCAGCTCGACCGTGATAAAGATCCGCTCGCCGCCCATCACCTCGCAAGTCACGAGCCTGCATCCGGGAGCATAAGACCGCATCCGGTCCACTGTCCGCCGGACGATGCTTTTTACCGCCGCCGGATCGGCATTGGAAACCAGCACGATCATGGTAATGCGAAAGCTCGGGGGCGGATTTGCCGGGCTGATATTGACCAGCGTCTTTACATCTTTTATACCGGTGAACATCCTGATGGCTGATTCCGTCGTCTGAACGTACTCGTCCAGATTCAGGCGCGTCGATCTGCCCACGCTCGGGCTCGAGGCCGTGGTCACCAGCTCGATGTACCGGATATCGCTAAAGCGGCGCGACAACTGCGTCAATATCGGGATGGCGATCTGCCCGCCGCAGCTGATCAGGTTTACGTTGATATGCCTTAAGGCGTCCGCGGCATTAACACTCGGGACCACCATGTGGCCGATCCCGCTCGGCGTCAGGTCGATGACCTTTTTTCCCAGCGGCTCCAGCAGCTGCCAGTGCTGCTTGTGAGAAACAGCGTCCGTCGCGTCAAAAACGAGATCGAAATTTGCCGCGCGTTCCACCAGCGCATCGATACCTCCGTCGGTGGTGGCATATCCCATCGCGGCCGCGCGATGCATGCCCACGGATTCGCGGTTGCGCGCGGACACCAGCGTGCACTCCAGCCACGGCGAGCGGCGGATCTTGACCAGCAGGTCGGCGCCGATAAACCCGACGCCAAGCAAAGCAACTTTTACCGGAGCGGCATTCATAATAGATATTCCAATCGGATCAAGATCAAACTTTTGCAGCCGGGCGTTTAGGCACTAAAAACGACCGCTCGAACGAAATAACATTTTCACCGGTGGATTTGTAACCGATGGTTTCGACATTCACGATCCCCTGCGACGGGCGCGATCTTGATTCACGCTTGCCCAGGATCTTGCTGCGCGCGTATAAAGTGTCGCCGACAAAAACCGGCGTGGTCAGCCTGACCTTGTCCCAGCCTAAATTTGCCACCGCCCGCGCGCTCAGCGTTTGCACTGTCATCCCCCCGACCAGCGCCAGCGTGATGGAGCTGTTGACCAGGATGCGCCCGAATTCCGTCTCTTTAGCATATTCCGCGTCGAAATGAAGCGGGTGCTTGTTCATCAGGAGCAGCGTCAGCCAGGTATTGTCTACTTCCGAGATCGCGCTGGCCGGGCCAGTGTTTGATGGTGACCCCGACCTCGAAATCCTCGTAGTACATGCCGTATGTTTCGGTATATTCCGCTTCGCCCGTGCGCTCTAAGCTCATAGCTTTAGCTCCATGGTTTAATTTTTAGAAGAAAAATCTCTCTCCCACATCTCGTGCATCTCTAAAATTTTCCCGGCCTTTTTTACAAAGGGCGGCCCGATCAGATTTCCGTCCAGCACAAAGACCTCTTCAGCGCTCGAGGCCGCGGCTGAAATGACTTTTTTCGCCGCTGCGATGTCTTCCGCCGAGGGGCGAAAGATGCGGTTTATTTCCGGGAGATGCTTCGGGTAGACGGTCCCCTTGCCGTGAAAACCGAGCTCCCGCGCGAGCGTCGCCTCTTCGGTCAAAACGGCCAGGTCGTCTTTGACGAACGAGCCGGTGTCGATGCAGCCTCTGCCGTAGCGGGCGCAGGCGTAAGCCATTTTTTGCCGCGCCCGCAGCATGTTGTTCCAGCGAATATCTACGCCGAGCGTCGCGGCCAGATCGGCGGAGCCTAAGATCATTCCATCGCTTACGGCGGCGATCTCGTCCATCGCGGTCACGGCCTCAATCGTTTCAACCGTGATATAGACCGCGGGCCGGTGCCCGGCGCTCGCCGCGGCGGCGCGAAAAAGCTCGACCTCCACCGGCGATCTGACCATGGTCATAAAAATAAAAGCCGGAAAGTTTTTGGCCGCAAACAGCGCCGCCAGGTCGTGAACATATTCGGCGCTCGACATCTCGTTGATCCGCACGGCGGTCGCGCCTTCAATCTCATCTCTCGCCAAAAATTCCGTGCATAACGCGCGCGCCTGCGTTTTCTTATTCTTCGGAACCGAATCTTCCAGGTCGAGAAGATAAAGATCGGCGTCGTACCGGCGGGCGTCCTCCAGCTTTTCCATTTGCAGCGATGGAGTATATAAAATGCTCCGGGGAATTCCCCTTCCCGCATTTTCCCCGCTCGTGATCTTTTCCATCTTAGGCAGCATGCGACACCCCGGCTGAAATTTCAGTACTTAAACTTGCGATGACCGCGCACAAACGGGCGATCTCCTCCTCGCTTTGGCCCGCCCTCATCATCACCCTGAGGCCCGCGGTCCCGCGCGCGACGATCGGAAAGAACACCGGCGAAACATAAAAACCGGCTTCATAAATGCTGCGCCCGAAACGAACGACGTCGGAATCGCTGACGTTCACCAAACGTATCGGAAAAAGATTTCCGCCCTGCGCGTTCGGCACGAGGCTGTCAAAGAGGCGGATGTTCGATTGAAGCCGCTCCTGCAAAACCGCCAGCTCCGGTGTCCGGTGAATCTCCGCCGACGCCAGCGAAGCGCCGATCGCGGCGGTGTTCATCGGCTGCGAATAGCTCATCGGCCCGGCAAAGCGGTCGATGATCTTTAAAGTTTCGCTCGCTTGACGCCCGACCATGATCGCGGCGCCGCTGGTCCCGAAAGCCTTGTTCAAGGTGGCTATGATGAGCGTGTTCTCATCGATCTCGCCGAGGTGGCTGCGAATAAAACCTCCCCCGCGTTTTCCGTAGGCCGAAAGAGAGTGAGAATCGTCGAAATAAAGCAGCAGCCCGTATCTCGATTGCAGCTCCATTAATTCCTCGACCGGCGCATAACCGCCGAGGCTGTCGCTGCCGTCGCAGACGTAGCAAACCTTTTTGTATTTTTTGCAGCTATCTTCAATGTAATTGAGATCGTTATGAGCGCAGGTTTGCACTTCGGTTTCGTCGGCGCAGATCGGCTTGCAGATGTTCATCGAGACGTGGCAGTTTTTATCGAACAGCATCAGCGGGCGGGTCGAATCGCCGAGCAGATGCCCCGACGCGATAAGCGGCAGCAGCCCGGGCCCGGCGGCGCTCACCGAGATAGCGCTGACGACGGTCGCGTCGAACAATTCGGAAAGAGATTCTTCGAGCTCAAGCAGCGCCGGCATCTGCACCCGCGTGCGGGGAATGCAGTGGTCAAGCACGCCGTATTTTCGCAGGGCCGCAACCGCTCCTTCTATCACCAGCGGGTGGGAATCGAGATCGAGATAAGAACAGCAGCTGAAATTTACAAAGCGGTGCCCGTCGGACGCGGTGAGTTTTCCGTCCCGCAGCTCGGCCACGATCCCGGCCAGGCCGTTTCTTTCGGATTCGTTCCAAAAGGCATTGCCGATCTCGATAGCCTTTCGATTATTGCGAAATTTATTGGGCGCCTGTGTTTCCAGTTTGTCGCTCATTTCTCTCACCTGTTGATCTTCTCCGGCTGGTAATCGTAAAGGCCCGCCAATTTCCGAAACGCCATTTTGTAAAGCGCATCGATCAGCACATACGGGCGGGAAAGAATTTTAGGGCTTTTCAGCCAAAAATTTATATTCACGTTGAGATGTCCCAGCGGGTGAACCTGGTGCCACCACCCCAGCGGAATATAAAGCATCTGTCCCGGGTTGAGAATTATGTCCCGGCGGGTAGCGAAAGCTTTGCCCAGCCGCGGAAATAAGGAGAGATCGGCCTCGTCGAAATTGGCGACGCGGGAGTGATGGCCGAACCCGCGCAGAACCGACCGGGTGTAGTAGTTTAAAAAACCGGGCTCGAGCAGCAGAAACCGCTTGCTTCCCGCCAGCGCAAGATTGTAATTTTCGAATTCATCGAAATGAGAGCGCCCGAATTGTCCCTTGTAATTGATCCAGATATTGGCGGAATTAAACCGTTTTTCATATTGAAAAAGGTCGCGGAAATCGTGCCCGAGCAGGCGTGTGATATCGTCCGGGCGGTTGCACAAATTTGTCACGATGCGATACCAGTTAGGATCGTCCGGGTCGTTATAAACTTTCTCGTCGAAGAAATCGTTGAGTCGAATTTTAGTCACCTTGGAGCGGTCGCCTTTTGTTATGTCTTTCGATTTGCAAAAAAGCGCCGCGGTCGATTCGCCCAGCAGGCTTCTGATCCGCTCGATGGAGATCCATTCAGTCAACAGTTCAGGCAGATCGATCACCACCGGCACATCACGGCGGCTTATCTCGTCGGTGCCTAAACTGACAAACTCGCTGAAGCTTAGGCGAGCAACCTCAATGGCCGGCGAATCAGACATGTTAGCGGCATATTCAAGGTCATGGCCGGAAGTTTTTTGATAGGATGACGCGGTTTCATTCATATAAGCTGCTCCTCAAGCCAGGCTTTATAATCGTCTTCGACAAACGACGCGACCAGCCGGCAGTCTTCAAGCTCTTGCCCGTTCAGGTCCTGCGGGCAGAGATTATTGTTATCGGTGACATATTCGAAAAGCGAAGCGCGGTCCAACTTCAATCCCGAACGCGGTTTTCGCGGACGCTTCATCAGCATTTCCCAGGTCGATAAAAGATCGCGCCGCCAGGAACGCCTCGGCTGCGATAGCTCGATCGCCTGCCGCGACTGCCGGCCCATTCTTTCTCTCAATGAACGCGACCGGGCAAGCCTGATGCACGCCAGCGCAAAGGAATCTTCATCCGCGGCGACGAAGCTGAATTCGGGCGAGGCCAGGTCGCGGATCCCGCCGTAAGGAAAAACCACGCACGGCAGCCCGGCAAACATCGCTTCCTGCAGGGCCTTTTCGCTGGTGGCGTAAGTGTATTTGTTAATGGGATAGAAAAATACGTCGAGGCCCTGCAAAAAATCTCTCACGTTGGAAACGAAATCGACGAATTTCACGCGGCCCGCAATACCCAACGACCTGGCCGCTCCCCGGTATAATTCCAGGGTGCCCTCCCCGGCGAAAAGAAAACGGGCCTCGGGAACTTTTGCTAAAACTTTTGACGCGATATTTAAAAAACGCGGGTGAAGCTTGACCGGCTCGACCGTGCCGAGATACCCGAAAACGATCTCCCGGCCAGGCGCTTTTTTACCGCCGTTAAGGTTTATTTCTTCCCGCCGCCGAATAGACGCACCCGGCCCGCGAAAGCCCGGCCTGGAGCCGGTTGCGATTGAACGCGGGATTTTTTGCCGCGCTCGGCGTGGTCACGGTGCAGTGATCGACACGCCGCAATAGATCCACGCTCGGGCACATGCCCGGCGCGTCAAAATGCGCGCGGGAATGAAGCAGCAGTCGGCACGGCGGCAGATCGGCGTTGACGATAAGATCGTTGATCTCCGGGTTGTTCCACCATTCGAGCTGGACTATGTTCGACCATCGCACCTCACGCTGCCAATCCTTCCCGGAGATGACTGGAACGCCCATTTGCTCGAACGGCTCGACCGCGCCCTGATCAGCGGGCGTTCTTAAGGAAACAATTCGATGGCGCGCGAACTCACGCGTGTCGCGGCATTGCCGCAGCATGCCCATCGTGCCGCCGCCGCGCGTTACTTCCTTGATGATATGAAGCACTTTCATTTGCTACTGCCCGCCGCTTCGGAAATTTTTGTTTCGCGCCCCTTTTTTATTTCTGACCAACGCGACATTAACTCCTCTTTATCGAAGGGAAAATTTCCGAAAATTTCGTCGTTGAGCGCGAGATTATCGCCGCCCGCCAAAAGTAGAAAACAAAACAGATCGTCATTCATCATCTCTTCCCAGCGATGGAGCACGTTCATCGATTGAGCGTTATTGTCCTGCGTCATTTTGTCGAACGAGCTGCCGAGCCCGTACGTGCTGACCGTGTTCAGACCGCGGTCGGAAAATTCCATTCCCAATCGCCCGGACAATACCTTTCGATATTCGGCGGAGGCAAACCAATCGTTAAATTTAACGTAGGTAAAGCCTCCCGTGCGCCGGCTGAGATGCCGTGCGTACATGGCCCAGTTTTGCGGAAGATCGCGCAGCCGGTATTTAAAAACGAAATCCGGCCTTTCGCGCGCGCTCCGGGCGATCGACGCCGCCATGTTCGGATAATCGCGCAGGACGACGACCAGTTCACTGCGCTCCGCGATGCGGGCGTTGTGCTGAAAAGGAAAATCCATGAAGTCAAGATTTTCATAGCCGACCAGTAAGATCTTTTCGCCGCCGCCCGGAGAAATATTGCGATAGTCCGCATTATCGATCCGCAAATTGCCGCCGTTAGTTTCGAAGAAACCGATCTCGGCGCTGTTAAGATACAAAGTTTCTCCCTCGTCGAAATGTCCCTTCAGCCACTCCGCTATCGCGTGGTTCCCTCCCCGCCGCAAACCGAAAACAAAAAACGCCCGCTCGAAACGCGGCTCGACCTCCGGTAATCCAAAAGCACCGGGCGGATCGGGCGATTCTTTTACCCTGAGACCTTCCTGCGCCAGCATCTCTTTTGTGACGCGGCCGGAGCGCATCATTTCACGCACCGATTCGCGAAACTTCTCTGCCGCGCACAATGGAGGAAGCTGCGCCAGCTCGGTTTCACCCGTGCCCAAATTTCGCAGCAGCGCTTCCAGTTTTTTCACCGGCAGAAACCACGGCAGGCGTCCTATCTCCTGCTCGATGATCTCCTGCATGTCGTCGTTCAGGTTCATCTCGAAATGGTCCCGTTATGCTGCAGCAGCAAACGGTCGTTCAACAGGTCTTTTAATAACGCGACTGCTTGCTCCTTCTGCCCGGAATTTGAAGCAAACTCGTCCAGCAATTCCGCGACCTTTATTTTGCCGTCGGCCCTGGACAAAAGAAGAAACATGAACACCGGCAGCGAGACGGAAAAATCGCCGCGCGACCGGCAGATCAAACGGTAAAACGAAGCATCGTCGCGGGTCCCCGCTTCCAGTTCCACCTGCGGAGCGCGGGCTATCACCAGGTCTTCAAACCTGCCTTTGCAAGCAGGCGCAGGCTCCACTATCCGATCGCCCAGCACCAGCGCGTCCATGTGGGTCGAAAGCAGCATGTTCAGCGCCTGCCCCGGCGTTTCCACTATCGGCTCGCCGCGCACGTTCATGCTGGTATTGACCAGCACCGGCACGCCTGTTCGCTCGCCGAAGGCAAAAAGCAGCTCGTGCCAGCGCGGGGTTTGCGCGAGCTCCACCGTTTGCACCCGCGCCGAGCCGTCTATGTGGGTGACCGCGCCGAGCTTTTCAACATACGCGGGGCGAACGCTCACCACCCGCAGCATAAAAGGGCTGTCCGTACACGGGCCCATCTCAAAATATTTGTCCGCGACCTCGCTCGGAACAATCGGAGCATAGGGACGGAATTCTTCCCGGTATTTTATGCGCTGGTTCAGGTGCAGCCACATCGCCTTGTCAAAGGGCGCCGCCAGGATCGAACGATGCCCCAATGCGCGGGGCCCGAATTCCGCCCCGCCCTCGAACCATCCCACGATCCTGCCGCTTGCCAATTGTTCGACGACGTCGCTGACGCGGTATGGCTTCACCGTCACGAAATCGCGGAATTCGTCGAGCGCGAGTGAAATGTCTTTTGCGCCGTACTCATGCCCCAGGTAATCGTGCAAAACGGGCGCGCCCTTGGTTTGACCGGTGCTCAAAAAATGCGCCGCCGCTGCGCCCCAACGGATATTCCCGCGTCGTGACTGGCAGGCTGCACGTAAAGCTGCCTGACACCGGCTTCGCACAAGAGGCGATGGTTTGCCACGCTGTTGAGCGCGACGCCGCCGGCGTAGGCCACGTCGGTTTCGCCCGTCCTGGCGATCAGGCCGCGGACGCGCTCTATCAGGGCCTCTTCCAGGTCGCGCTGCACCCGGGCGGCGAGATGACGGTATTCGAGCGGCGCCAGCCTCGTGTTTGCGCGGCGATGGTCCCTTTTCCATTCGCTGGCAAATTGCAGGTTGCCGTTGATGTCGCGGACGAGAAAACTTTCACTTAATTCCTGGGGATCGCCGTAGGGCGCCAGGCCCATCAGCTTGCCGCCTTCCTGCCAATCGCCGAAAACATATTGCGAAACCGCCGCGTAAGTTTCACCCAAAGAAGACGAACCGCACATGGGATGAAAAGACCGCGCCGTTTCCCTTTCGATCAATCGATACCCCTCGGGGCCGAAAACGTACGAAGACTGCACGTGATAAGGGGGCCGCGGCGTCGGAAGCCTGACTTCCAGGTACTCGCGAAATTCCGGGCCGGTCAGCAGCAGGTCGTCGGCTTCTATCACGCTCCCGCCGGAACCGTCGGCGACAAAAACCGCCGATCTGTTGAAAGGTGAAGAGAAAAAGGCGGCGAACGCGTGGGCCAGATGATGCGACACGAAAACGGCGCGTTCATCGAACGGATCGAAGAGATCGAAGGTCTGGTCAAAGATCGGGTGCGAAAGCCCGACTTGCTCCGGCACGAGATTCTGAATATTAAATGCAAAACGATCTACTTCGCGTTCATTGATATTGAGAGACGCCAGGCAATAATCTATCGCCGCGCGGCTGTGCAGGTAAGGACGCCCGTCGCGTTTTTTTCGCGTGAGCCTTTCAAGCTGGATAGCGCGCTCCAATTTTCCGTCGCGCAGAACGCAGGCCGAGGCATCGTGGCTAACGGAGATGCCGACGATCGTTTCGCGTTTTCTGTAAGCCACCTGCGTCGGCGCGGGCCGGCATGAACTTGCCCCGGCGGCAACGACCGCAATGCTGCAGACCGCGCCTTTAACCGTTACTTCCACGCGGATCGACTGCGCTTTGCCCGCGGGCTCGATCACGGCCCAGCCACCGCTTTTAACTTCCGCGTCATTTACTCTCAGAGTAACTTCCGCCGCTTGCGCAGCCCACAAACCCGGCTGCCGGATGTAGCCCGGCACGGCGGCGATATGCACGGGCCCGGTTCCTGCCGGAGTAATATTAAACGCCAGCATTTGGCCGTCTCTCGCATTTTCGCGCGCCGCCGCGAACGGCACGCCGCCCGCAAGGAAGTTTGCGTCCGCTATTCGATACTTCCCCGTCCCCGACGCAACGGAACTTGCCAGCAGCGCGGCCCGGACGATGTTCGAATGAACCGGATAGCTTTCCGCGCGAAGCCGCTCGATCCAGAGCGCCGCCAGATCCGAAACTATGTACACGGCCGCGGCGCGTAGATCGTTCGCGGAAGATATTTTACCGGCCGGACGACAGGCCGCTTGCGGGACAAATAGCGCGGGCGTTTGCGGGTCGTCTTGAGTGTCCCAGATCGGCTGTCCTTCTTCGTCGCAAATACCGACCGCCAGCGCCACGGGCGATGACGCCGGAAAGCCCGACGCGGATCCGCCCGCCGCCGCGATCACAACGCTCCCGTCGTTCTTGTCTGAAATTGATATTTGTTCGGCCCTGCCTTTGGTGGCGAGGGCAAGTCTTTCGGGGGTTGAAAAGGTGTAGCCGATAATATCGATGCCGCCGTTGCGCCCGCGAATTTCCTCGACTTGAGATTCGTAAAGGCCCCTGCAACTTTTATCGTCGGCCCGAATGATAACCGCCTCCGGCGCCAGGCGAAAAAGTTTCGCTTCGCTGTCGCCGTTTTCCTGCGGGTTGTGCGCTTCGTGATTTTCAAACAAAAGAATACGCACACCGCGTCCGGTTTCAACCGGTGTTTTTTTACCGAAAAGGAAATTGTTGGCGCTTTCAAGCTTCGACCAATTCATGACCATATACAAAGCAACCCAGGCAGCATGAAGACCAGGCATGTGGGGTTTGTGGGCAGCACACCCAACTTCGGGCTCGTCCGTCCTTTACGGACGGGCGTTGCCTCAGTTAGCAATTCAAACTTCCAGATTTAAGAAACTAAAAAAATTGACCACTGCGTTGATGAGAACAATGAAATAATACATTCTTTCTTTCAGGAAGAAAAGCAAGTATAATTGCCAATCGTATTACAAATGCATTTTTTTTACAAAAATTAATTTTTGAGATGATTTACGGGTAATATTTCCGGATCGAGCTATGACTTCCAACGTTATCGTTACCACCGCGTTAAACGCGGGGCAACTGCAAACTTACTCTGAAGAAGGCTACCTGATCGTTCGCGGCCTGCTCAGCGAATCGGACCTCGCGGTCGTCAAACGCATTCACGCCGACGAGGTAGAAGCGGCTAATTCCGCGCGCGGCGAGGCCGGGTGGAGCCCCAAGGCGGACGACTGGGACCTGAGCGCCGATGGCGCGATGATGGTGCGCAAGGTTGCCGCTCCCTTTGACCGCTTCCCTGATTTTCGCGCGATATTTACCGGCGCCGCCGTGCTCGACATAGTGAGCGGCCTCATCGGGCCCAGGATCTACCTGCATTCGTCAAAACTGATGTGCAAACCCGCGCAGGCCGGCCGCCGCAAACCGTGGCACCAGGACCTGGCGTATTGGGATGACATGGATTCGGCGCAGGTTACGCTGTGGTGCGCGATCGATCCCGCGACCCGGGCGAACGGCTGCCTCCAGGTAATACCGGGCTCGCACCGGCGGGGTTTGATCCAGCACGAGGAGATCGAGGACTGGCAGATACGCGAAGATAAGATCGACGAAGAAAACGTCGTCTTTGCCGTCATGTCGCCGGGCGACGTGCTGTTCCTTCACCCGCTGACCCTGCATGCTTCGGGCGCGAATCTTTCCAGCGAACCGCGGCTGGCGGCCCTAGTCAATTATTATTCAAAGCCGCGAACCGACGAACAAAGATCTCCCTACGGTTCCAACATCCCTTTGCGCTGAGCAGCCCTGAATCATCTCATGCGAGAAGAAAAACCGGTTTAACAAAAAATATTTCTTAGCAAACGTCCTTGCGAATTTTTTCTTTGACTTGGCCGAGATAAGTGGTAGTATGTTCTCGACATTACATATTTACTTCTCGCTGATAGCTCTTGAATGATTGATTTGCGCCCGGTTTCCCAGGCATTAATAAAAAGGCAAACAAACATTTATATCATCATCAAGGTAAGACTGGTTTCACCAAACGAAGTTTCAACCTCTGAATTATAACTTCGAAGAGAGAGCAAACGGCAGTTTTATCTTTAAAGACTGGAATGACGGCCCTGGCCTCAAAGGGTCTATTTCTTGCTCCTTTAACGCAAAAAGGAACTGACTTATGGCCGCACCAGGCACAGTATACGTTTTTAACACCATCACACAGCTCGTACGTCTGTCCATAAATAATCCCAGCAGCCCCGGTGTGAAAATATTCGGAAATAGTAAAAGCAGTTCGCCGCCTTATGCGCCGCCCAGCGTTCAGATCGCCAGGACCGATGTGCCCGGCACAATGGACATTTTTACTAACGGCAAGCCCAATACAGTTATTATCGAGACCCAAAACGGCCAGAGTGACCCGGCCGATATAAATATTCCGGCCGACGGGGCAAGCACGGACGCTATCTGGCTGTATTTATTTTTTAACGAGCTGGTGTTATTCGATACACGCGGTGCCATGCTGGACCAGGTTCCCGTCACATGGTCGACGCAAGTGAGCATGGACATGAAAGAAACCGGCTTCTCAATAGAAGAAGAGGAAAAATTTTTACCGGAGTAGTTCCGCGATAGGCGAAACAGGTATGTGCGGCTGAGATCTTTAGCCGAACTCCAACTAAATACAAGGAGGAAAAGATGACCGGCTAATTTTAGACATTAGACTTCAGCGCTGAAATTAATACCAGTGCCGCGATCTCGCGCGCAACTGCAAACCACACAAAACGATCTTAAAAAATATAAGGAGTAATTTTATGGCTTTCGGAAATGTATACGTTTTCAATCTGTATCTTGAGTCTGTGAACGCACTCAATCTTAACGGCACGAGCGCATCGGCCGGGACTATCGCCGCGCCGGCATCATCCACCACCCCTCCGTGGACGCCGCAGCAAATAAAGGTGGCGAGGACAAACCTCATGCCGGGCCAGTTGCAGCCCAATCAAGTGCTCTTCTGTAACGGGCCGAATAATGTTTCGATCAGTTACGATGAAGGCCCTTGGTTCGGCAAGGTAACCATTCCCAGCCCTCCCTCACCGACGATGGATTCGGACCTCTGGCTTTATATCGGTTACCAGAAATTGTTCCTGTTCGATACGACCGGCAGGTTGTGGGATGAGTCGCCTCTGGCGTCAGCGTCAGGTAAAGCAGAGGAGGCAGCCCCGGCTGAAGATAAAGGTGGTCAGGCCCCGCTCGGTGAATAGAGCGCAGGCTGTTTGAATTTGCGGGGCTTCCGGCAGCCGCGAAAAGGCGCGCCGGGAGCCCGCAATAAATTTTTCATTATCGATCTTAAAACAGGCTCGACGGAAACCGCCGGCATTATCGCTATCTGTGTCCGCGGGGTTCGTTAAAGAGCTGACGCTTTCCAGTGCCCGCCGGAAATCTCTCAAAGATGATTGAAAGCTTCGCCTGGATGATCCCAAAGCACAGAGACAATTCATTCCAGACATAGCCGAGTCAAAAGGCTGGAGAAAGTTAAAATGAGCAATCTGAGTTTTCAACCCGTTTCAAACGGCCTCTACAGCGCGATAGACAGCACCCAGAAAAAAGTATCGGTTTATTGGCTCGCGCTCGGCAGCGTGGCGCCGCCCGCCGCCGGCAATCAGGATGTGATGGACCTATGGAATCAATATGCCGGCTGTTTCATCTTTATGCCATCGGGCGCAGCGATACCGAATGTGGGCACGTTCGTGACGGCGGTAAAAGCCAACCTTAAACTCAGCACGCAGGCCAACAGCCGCTGGGCAGCCTGGGTGGCGGACCCGGTTGCTGCCGTCGGCCCGGCCGTCAGCGCAAACACTTACGATAATAACGGCCAGGTTTATGCCACGACGATCCCGTCCCTGACGCTTCCCTTCGTTAATATCGCGATCAGCGTGCCGAGCGGCACTACTCTTTTTATCGGCGCCAATCAAAATCTTTTGCCGGACGGGTCGATGGCCCTGTTCTTTCAAGGCAGCTCTATCGCGGTGACACGCGCGGGGTACTCGGTCAACATGCCCCCCGCCAATGGATTGGTGGCGCTTCCCTTAAACGGCCCCCTGGCGGGAGTGATGCGGTTTGACGGGCTCTGGCAGCGCGACGATTTTTATACTTTCATGACCGACGATCCGGGCTCGTTCGATAACTCGAACACAAATGAGATCCGTTATTTTTACGGGGCCAAGGGAAGCGAGCAGTTTCTGCATTACCCGGTCTTTCCGCCCCCGCCGCAAAGCCCCGATCCGAAATGGCAGCTTGCGCTCAATGTCACCATGGACCCGCTGAACGTTTTGGACAGCAGCCAAACCAGGTTCGGGCTGGATGTCGCGGCTTTTCAGTTCCCAAAACCTGGACCTGCCCATCATAAATTACCTTAGCAGTACCGACGGGCACGTTTTCAGCCTCGTGCCGCAGGGGAAGACCAACACTACGATAGGCGCCGGGTATGCTCTGGGAATAAGGCCGGCCATACCGAACGAACCGGCCTCTCCCGGTTATTCCTACCTGACGCCGGCGGGAGTTTTCAATGTCGCCCCCGCAGCGGATGTGTCGCACGGCCTGGCCGGAGCGGACCCGACCTCTATCCGGCACCTGATGTGCGGAATGACCGGCACCGAATACCTTATCGCGGAGCCGGGCGCGACGGTGGAATTCGTCACCGGCAGCAGCGCCTACGCGCTGGGTTTTTCTCCTCCTTCGGGTGGGGGAAATTTAGCCGGCGCGCCGTCGTCCATCGATCCCTGTAATCCCCCGCCCCCGCCGGGCGGCGGGCAGCTGGTAGCGGAGGGAGGCTTGCTGACCGACAACTTTACTACCTCGTGGATCCGCGTCAACCCGTCTCCGACCCCGACGCCGGGCCTCGTCGATTACGGTTATGCCGTGCAGCCCATATCTTCCGTATATTACAGCTCGGTGAATAAGCCGCCGAGCTCGCCGGACACCACGCCTTACCCCTACCCGCTGGCTCTCGGCTGCCGGGTCTCGATACTGGATCAGGATACCCAGCCGACGGCGACAGTGCCGCTTCCGATGGGATCGTACGGGGGCGTCTGGCTGACCGGCGCAAGTACCCTGCCCTCCGTCGCTTCGCTGACGGCGTTCGAAAGCCAGATCATCGGCACCACCCGTCACAATACGGCGCCGAAAGATATGACCAACGGGCCGACCTTTTTCGATCCGGTATCGCACAAGGGCGTCAACGGCGGTTTTGCCAAAACTCCCGAAGGATTGTTGGCGCAGCTCAATGAAAGCAGCTCAGGTAAGCCGGGAACGTTTCTGACGATTTTCCTGGCAAAGAGCCCGAACACCGATCCGCCGCCGGTACGCGGGGCCGAGCTGCTTGCCTTTAACGGCCCGACCGACGATCTTGCTAACTCTCCCGAGTATCCGGCTCCTCCGGTTCTGCTTCCCCCCGCCGACCCGGTGGTCAATCCGATCCTTTCAAACGCGCTGATGAACGACAACCTGTTCATGGTGGCGACAAATTACTATGAGGGTACGTCTAACCCGCCGACCCCGATCTCCGGTAATCCGTTCGGCAGTTTCCAGAATGAGATCCAGATGGGCGAATGGACCTTCCGGCTCGACGTGGGTTATTCCACGGACCCGACCGTTCCCAGAACGATCCTGCTTTTCAAATTCACCACCGCCATGAGCGTGTTTGATCTGGCAAATAACCAGACCTACTGGCAGAACTGGGCAGACTTTATCGCTAAGGACCCGGCCACCGCCCAGACCATGGCCAATAATATTCAGGCCCAGCTCAACGCTAATTTTTGCCAGGCAAAGCCGAATGCCGCCAACCCGGACGAAGGCATATACTTCGCCGATTATTGGGAGAAAATAAACGATCCCAATTGGACCGGGATCCTGGCGATCAACTGCGGGCTCGATGCGGCCGACCTGCCGATCGACTTGCAGGATCTGCTGGGCGGGATCAGCGGCGAATTGCGCGCGCATCACTTCGGCGTCACGGTCAACCAGGTCAAAGGCGCGGAGAGTTCCGATTGGGCCATCGATCAGAGTTCGCTGTTCGCGCTGGTCTACTACGACAAGGACTACACGCCTCTGGCGCCCAATACCTTCGGGTTCCAGGTGCTGAGGCTCAACGCCCTGTTCGAAAATTCCACGCTGACGCATTTCGATTCCAAGATCGCGACCACGATCCCGCGGCTTTTCGGCGAGATAGTCACGCTGGAAGGCTCGACGGGGAAAAATACCAGCGGCGGGCCCGCAAACGTGCTCGAGATCGAAGGCGTTTATCAAAAGCATGGCACCACCGGAACGGTTGTGTTTGATACCAAGACGCCCCAGGTCTTCAGCTTTACGGACACGACCAAGAAAGTGCGGGCGATCCAGGAAATGTACGTCACCGACGCGGCACTGGTGCCGGTCAGTTCCACCAACGACGGAGCGAAAGACCCGACGATCACGGTGATCTCGAATTTAGCGTTAGCCGGCGACCTGATGTTTATTCCCAATCTCGATACGGACACGACACATCCCGTCCTGGATATCTTTTCCTACGGCAGCGATCCTACCACCGGGCTCGGCTTTAATACCTACAACATCGCGATGACCACGACCATTAAGGACAACGTCGGCCACCTGGCGTCGGGTTACCCTAAGCCGGATATCAGCTCCTTTGCGATAACGCCCGCGACCTCCACGGTTCGTAAGGGGAGCCTGCTGGCCGCTCTGCCGTTGAAACTCTCGGCGTATGTTCAGGGGCCGTCGTCCTCAGGCTGGCCGGTCGAGTTTATAGGCGCAAGCGAGGAAACGTTCGAAGCTGATTACGCGCTGAGTTTTCAGGCATCGCTTGGCTCGCTCGGGGCGCTTTCCGCCTTCTCCGACAGTCTCGACGTGGACCTGGTGCTGGGTTGGAACATCGCGGGCGACGATGCTACCGACAACCAGATATGGCTGATGATGGTGCCTCCGCAAACGATGCTGGGACAACTCGGCTTTGGGATACAAGGCGTTCTCAACACGACATTTACCAACGTTCAATTGGTATCTACGAAATGGACCCCGCCCGGCGGATCTACCGGCATTAATACCTACGGGATCTATTTCAAAAATGTAATGATGCAGCTGCTGGGGATAGAGATGATCCCTCCTCCACCGGCCGCCCAATCGAACTTTACCCTGTTTGCCAAGCCGGTTGACGATCCGAAGGTGGACACGCCCGGCAACATGGGCTGGCTGATGACCTTGAAAGTCATTAATCCCGGCGGTTAAGGAATGAAGTGATCTGCTCTTTTTTACGAGCTGTTGAAAAGCTTACCGATTAAATATTGATCCGCGCAGCGAGATTGGAAGATATGAGCGACGATAACAACTTAATACCCATTAGCGAAGACCACTCCAAGGATACGACAATAAGCGGCGGAATTTCCTTCGCTACCCAGAAGTTCGCCTTTGGCCAAAGGATCGGTTTAAAGATCGATTCCTCCAAAACCACGGCGATCGAAGCCGCGATAGACGCTCTCACCAAAGTTGAGGGTGATATATCCGTCATCCTCGATACGCTTTTCGGCGCGGAGGCCCCGAGCAATCCGAATTTCGGGTTCGACCCCAACTCAAAGTGGCTGGCCGGGGTCGCGATCACCTACGGCGTTCTGACTTTCGACGTGCTGCTGGTGGACGGCGACTTTTATGGATTAATTATCAAGGTCGGCAAGCCGCCCAAAAAGAAAAACGGCGATAAAAACGGGAACGGCAAGAAAAACGGCGAGAAAGACTCGGGCGTCGACGCCACGGCCCTGGCCACCGCGGACGGCGATGGTAACGGCAACGGCAATGGAAACGGCGACGACAAGCCCAACCCATTCACCGGCCTCAAGCTGGAGATCATCTATCGCAAGATCAACGACCACCTGGGAGAATTCTCGGCCGATCTGACCCTGCCGGGCAAGTTTCGTAAGATCAAATTGGAGGCGGCCACGATCACTCTGCCGTCGGTCGGGCTCGCTATCTGGACCAACGGAGACTTTAGCGTCAGCATCGGATGGCCGCTCGGAGACCGCTCCTTCAATATCGCCTTTCCGCCCGACCCGATCCCCTGGGCCGGCGGCGGCGGGCTCTATTTCGCCAAGCTGCGCAGCGAAGACAATCCCGGCAAACTTGGAACGAATTTCAATCCCATTATCCAGTTCGGCATCGGGCTGCGCATCGGCGCGGCGACCGAGGGCGATTACGGCATTCTCAGTTACGGGGCATCGCTTTATCTTTTCGGCACCTTCCAGGGATTCCTGGCCTGGGCGGACGGCAGCTCTTTTTCCGACGGTATCAACTACTACTGGTTCTGCGCCTCGGTGGGTATTACCGGCCACCTCGAAGGCGAGGTCGATTTCGTTGTTATCAAGGTAACCGTATCGCTCGATATTACCGCCAGCGTGACGCTGGCGCTCGAGACCGGCCATGCGTGTTATGCCCAGGCGGAATTCACCGCGACGGTCGAAGCCAAGATCAAGATACTTTTCATCACCATTCACTTCAGCTTCACGATCGATCTTAAAGTGTCGATCACTATCGGATCGGGGCCGCCTGCCCTGATAACCGGGCCGACGCCTCCTCCCCCGCCCCCGCCGAAGGCGCTGATGGAAACGGCCGCGCCCGCATTAACGGGAGAAGTCGCCGCTATTTCCGAGATGGCATTCATGACCCTGCCGCCGCCGGCTCCGGTCGCGGCAAAACTTAGCTTCCTGTTGCAGCCGACGATCCGTTTCGACGTGCCGACGCAGAAATGGGTTTCGGCCGGGATCGCGTCGCTGATAATCGACCGCGGCGCCAGCGGCGGAGGCACGGGTGTGGGGACCGACAGTTTCAGCCTGATGGTACAAAGCCTGGCTACCTACATACTGGGAACCTACGGCGGTTATACCGACCCGACGGCCAACCTAACTCCGACCAACCTGCAGACCCTGCAGTCGTCGCTGGGCGGAGACCCGAGCCAATGCGGCGGCACGGCCCAGGATCCGGGACCGACCCAGTTCACCCTGCAAGCCATTTATAATTGGCTGGCGAGCTATAACGTCAGCTTTACGGTGACCGGCACGAATTCGTCGAGCAGCGGCTCGCCCGACGGCGCGATCTTCCCGATGATTCCCGGATTGGTGCTGACCTATAACGGCGCGGGAACCACTTTCAGCGACCAGGCGGCGCCGGCCGGTTACCTGACCGTGCTCGAAAACTACTTCGCGCAATTGAGCATGATCGGCGACGGCAGCATAAACCCGGAAGCCATGCGCGCGCTGGCGGAAACGGTGCCGGTCGGTACGCCGAGCTGGATGCCCGGGGTGATCTTTGCGGATTACTTCAACATCCTGGCCAAGCAGATCTGCCAGGACCTCTGCAATCTCGTACAGCCTCCGCCGCCGCAGCCGGTGCAATCGTACACGCTGGCCCAGGGCCTGGCTAAGCTCGACATCGGCAATATGGCCGGCATCGTTACCCGGTTCCTGCAGCACGGCCTGCGGCTGCCCGATCCGAACAGTCCCTTCTCGCCGACGATGGACACGTACCCGCTTTACTTTCTTACGGGGCAGCAGTTCGACATCGCCAGCGCAAACAACGCGCCGGTTTCGACCGCGGTTCTAAGCGGAAGCGGCACGGTCAAGGTCACATTTAACGGCGACGGGTCGTCACATCTTCCGTTTGTGCTCGACCAGGCACCCGCCCCGCCCGCGGCGCTGCTCGCGCCGACGCCGCTCGACCCGATCAATTATGTCCAGTCCAGCTATATGCTGCAGCAGGGCGTGCCCTGGGCGCAGCAGGCAACGAAGTGGTCGTTCTTCGCATTTCCCGACACGCTTCAGTCGCAGCTGCGACAGTACCAAAACCTGTTGCTTGCGCTTAGCGCGACCGACGGTAATACCCCTCCCGTACCTGCCAGCGGCGCGGGCAGCTTGATGATCAGATTCTCGCTGACACAAGTGCCGAACCCGAACGGCCCCGGTTTCCTGCCGACCGTATTCCAGGTCAACGGCACGGACGAAAGCACCCGCGATCTGATGGAGATCCTTTTTGCTTCGAGCGACATGGGCAGCGTCGAGGTCGATATGATGCTTCCGGTCGGCAATCCCAACCAGGGCGGAGGTTACAGCACCAGCGCTAACGACGCCAAGACGGTGATCTTCAAGACCAATCTATCGACTTACAACCAGCCGAACGGGGGCATGATGATGTCATTCATGATGAAGGACACCCCGGCCGCCGAAGGCAGCGACCTGCCGCCCCTGGGCACCACCTCGGCCCCGATCTCCGATGCAAGCAATTTCCTGCTGCTGTTGTGGGAATGCAGCATCGTTCATAGCGGAGGGTTCTATCTCTATGTGCCCGACCTGACATTCGCCAGCGGCGTACAGCAGGTTGACGTGGCCGTGATGGTAAAGGACACCTCGGCACCGGCCGAGACCGTGTCTCTTTCCAGTTATCAAAACACGATAATGGTGGCGACCGCAGGATTAAGCGCGAACGATCGCGTGTCGGGACGGGTTTCCCAAACCAACTACAATGCGGTCACCGAACCGAAACCGAATTACCCCGCCGGGACCATCGCCTTCGGCGCAACCTGGACCGGCGCGCCCGTAGACCCCAGCGGCGATACGGCGGCCTATGCCACCTTCCTTTACCAGATGCTCGAATTCCAGATACCGCCAGGTACCGGCATAACGACCGGTTCCGGGTGGAGTATGCCGCTCGGGCCGAACACCCCTAAGGAGGCGTCCGCGGATACCTGGATCTACCAGCGCGCGGTTCCCGTGTACAGGTTCGTTGACGGAGCGGACCAAAATTATCCGAACCGCTACGGGGCGATCGGGCTGCAGACGAACCTGAATCTCCAGTTGGTGGATATCTTCGGAAACTCGTGGGCCCTTAAAGCGCTGCCGTCGATGGCGGTCTATAACGACCCGCTTATTACCGTCGACGAATGGCCGGGGGCTTATATTCTTTATACCTTTAGCGCGGCAGCGGCAGGAACGGCCCAGCTCCAACTTACCGTTACCTTCAAGTCTGAACAGATCGACACGTCGTTAAAAAAGACCACGCTCGATTATTACCGGCTGATTTCCGATCAACTGACCGATCCGCGCGTCAGCCTGTCCATAACCACGGCCGTCGCGGCCGGCCCGGTGACGCTGCAAACCACCGGCGGCACCGGAACACTGGCGGCGCTGGCGGCTTTTATCGGCGCGATCGTGGCGTACCTGGACGGCAGCTCTGCCACGCCGCCGGCCGACATCCAGCTTTCGGGCACTGTGCCGATCAATTATATAACCCAGATCGAGGAAGATCTTTTCCCGCTTTGGGTATCGCTGACCACTACCCGCAGCGCTCCCGCGGGAAGCGAATCTATTAACTATCCCGACGGATTTCTCAGCGTGGTTTCCCCGCTGCCGCCGCTCCTCAGCACCGTCGACAACCCGGATCCCGATGCCACCGATCCCACCGCCCTGCGCGATTGGAGCATCAATTTTGAACTGGGATTCAATAACTTCGACAGCTCCAAGGGAATGCTCAAGGTGCTGGTAGGAACGCCGCCCGAAAAGGTCAAGGCGACGAAGTCCATGCTCGGCAGCACCGCGGCCGGCGCGGTCACCTCGGCCCCGGGCGATCTCTGGGCGATGAAATGGAGCGCAGCCGACGGCGTTACGGTCGTCTTCGGAAATTCCGCCGGGGGACAGGTCCCGCCGAATCAGCAGCCGGTCTATTTTGCGCCGGTGCCGCTTTCCACCGAGCTTGTTTCGACCACCGTTCAGATCAACAATTACGACGGCCAGGGCAAACCTACAGGCGCGGCCGCGCAGATCTTTAGCGGCGTCGATATGGACGGGCTGGGACGCTCCTTCCTGCAGGCGTTCGATACTTTGCTGACACCCGACCTGGCGAATGCCATGGCCCAACTCGACCCCGTTCAGTATGCTCTGCTGATGACGTACAAGGAAGAGCTGGCGTTTGCCGTCTCTTCGAGCATTACCTGGGTGCTGCAGGCGCAAATGCCCGGGAATAGCACTCCGGGCCTGGGCGATCTGAAATCCGCTCAGGACCGGTTCCGCCAAAGCATGCTGTCATCGCTTGGAAACGACTACACTACTTCCGTGATAGTGCAGGTTCCCGCTGCCGTGACGGTCAAGAACCAGTTCGAGAGTGACGACGATTCCTCGCGGCCGCCCGATTTCTTCGGTAACCCGACTCCCGTCGCGGTTGCGGGCTCTCTTAGCCAGTACACGATCTCTACCACGGCATTGCCCGTGACGGACGGCCCCGGTTATCTCAACTTCCTGGTGGGCGCTATCGATCCTACGATCAACGCGGACCTCAACCTGACATTTAATTACGACATCAATTTCCTCGATCACCAGTTCGAGACCAGCGAAGAACAATACGGCTACACCCCGTCGTCGTGGCTCAGGTTCGTGGTGCCCGATCAGGACCCGACCAATACCACGCCTACGGTGCTGGATGTTCCGATGGGAACGCTCGATATACCGATACCGCTGCGGGCGTATCCTTCGCCGCCGCGCCTGGTAAGCCAGACCGCGACGAGCACTTATCCGAACGCGACGAATCCCCCGCCGACGACCATCGCGCAGGCGATACTGTTCGATTACAATCTGACCGTCGGCCGCCCCCAGGTGGCGCAAGACGACCTGCATATGACGCTTGAGTTTAACGGCGCGAATATTGCACCGAGCAGCCAGACTGCTTCAGGCGGCGCATTATTTTCCGCTCTGGCAAACTTCCAGGCCTTTCAGGGGCAATACCTGAACACCGCTACCCAGGCTATTCTCGCCACCCAAAGCGGCGGAGATAAGACCGTCGCCGAACAGTGGCTCAAGGATATAGCCGGTTCGGTTCAGGCTGTGGCCGACGCCTGGCAGGCGACATACCCGCCGCAAATGATGGCGGACTTTGCGGGAGATCCTCCGGTCCCGGCGCCGTTCACCTGGGAATTCGTACTCCAGGTCCCGCACGAAGGTACTCCTAACGTGATGACCCTGACATGGGTGCCTAATGCCAGCTACACGGGAAGTCCCGTCTGGCCGACGATCGACGGCGCTACCGGAACAAGCACCGGCAACAACGTGATGACGTATACGCTGCCGGCGACCCCGGGCGATCCTAATTTCGCTCAGCCGACGCTTACGTGGCCGGGGCTCTCAGTGATCACTAATCAGAGTATTTCCACCGCGGCCTGGATCGAGCGCAACGAAGAGCTCGCCAACGGCCAGGCGACTAACCCCGCCTTCGTGTACATCACGTCGACGGTGTCTTTCCCGAGCCCGGTAATACCCCTGCTGCAGGTCCCCGGAAAGATCACGGTCCCGACCCAAAACAGCGGTACGATGGTCGATGCCGTGAGCTACGCGATAACGCAGGTCATGCAGCCGACCACGCCGATATCGAATATAGGGATAGGGATCGAGGCGAATTACAGTTTCGTTCTGGTCGCGGGAGGCCCGGGCCAGCTTACAACGACGCTGCCCGTCTTCCTGGTAAAGACCGCCATCAGCACCGAGAGCACCCCGACGCCGCCGGCTGAATCTCCACAGGAGCTGATCACCGCTCTTCAGGGAGCGCTGTCTTCATGGCACAGCGATTTCCAGCCTTCGCCGACGAATGCCAGCCTGCTCTTCGACATTACTATCTTTGCCGCGAACAGCCAGCAGCCGCTAGCCCGGCTGCTCGATATCGAGGCGGGAGTGATCGGAGGGGATAGCTGGTGGAATCCGCCGACATGATCGGGCAAGGCGCAGAATAAGGCGGGCTATTATCACTATGTTCAAAGACAAGTGTGGTAATAGCCCGCCTGTTTATTTTAGAGGTCTCTCCGGCTGCGGCTTCTCCGCAATGAATGTGGTTTTATTTCGCGCCGCCGTGCTTTAGGCGTCTTTTCTTGTTTCCCAATTTCAGCACATCACCCGGTTCGCATTCCAGCGCCTGGCAGATCTTTTCCAGGGTAACGAAGTTGATACCCAGGGCCTTGCCCTTTTTTAACCGCCACAACGTCGTATGGCTGATACCGGTTTGTTTCGACAGCCAGTAAAACGTCCGGCCTCGTTTTTCCAATAAAGAATCGATTCCGACTTCTATTATCATAAACATTTCAGAGATAACATTCGTATATTATGTGAGATATACTGGAAACAAAATATATCTCATAGTTGACATATAGTCAACCGGGAGCGTATTCTTAGAGAGTAAAGAGCCTTGCTCACTCTCTTCTCAGCTTCTCCGGAATCCGCCGGACCTCCTGAAATCTACAGCTTATCTTGAAAGAGAGTCATCATGAACAATCTCAGCATTGCGGAACGCCGGATCAACTCGGTTCTTATTCTGGATCTAAAAGGAAACATTAGATTAGGAAAAGGCAAGACGGAGCTGCATCAAATGCTTCGCCTTTTGGTTGAAAGAGGAGAAAAGAATATTCTGCTGAATCTGGCGAGTGTCTCTCATATAGATTCGAGCGGGTTAGGCGAACTGATCGCGGGCTATATCACACTGAAAAAAAGCGGCGGAATAATGAAACTGCTTCACCTGACAAAGCGGGTCCGGGAATTAATGGTGATAACCAAACTTCTGACGGTTTTTTATGTGTATAACAGCGAGTCGGAAGCCGTTAAAAGCTTTCAGCCGTTCTTTAAAGACACCGAGACCGAAGAAACCACTTCAGTAAGCATGTAAAGCAGACAAAGAGGAGCGATCATGAATGCAAACGGCATCGAAATTTTTTTAATGGTGATGGCGGTCAGCGCAGTGAATCTCGTACTTTTTATTTATTTGGGAAATTGCATTCTTAACTTTCTCAAAACTCCGGACCTGTTGCGGGTTCCGGTGAAAAGATCCAGCCCGGGAAATTTGCGCAGAAGAGTCGAGCACAAACCGGGCATTATTTGTTCCCTGCCGATCCACCAGCAAAGCCGGTATGAAGCGCCGCTGCCGCGTTGAACAAATAAAACCCGTACCTGATCCGGTGCCCGAAACCGGATCAGAATATATCTTTAGTACAGGGTAAATGAACGAAGAAAGACACCTGGTGATTTATGAAACGTAAAGAGGCTACCAACGGCGACGCGAAACAAAAAGCTGCGGTTAATGGTGATGCGATCGTTACAAACGGCAACGGGCACTCCGACAAATGGCATGAAACCGATTCGATCTATCAGGGCATTATTTTTGCCTGTCTCCGCATAAGACAATTAAACAAAGGCGCGACCCCGCGCATAATCGCGAACCCGCGCAAACGTAAAAATACCAGTATCGCTGTGGAAGAGGTCAAACAAGGTTTAGTTAATTTCGAGGCCCTGCCGGAGGAAGTTTAATTAGTCCCGATCTTCCCTTCCTTATTTAGGAACGCCCAATTAATCGGGCATGCCGAATAAATTCGGCGCTCCAGATTCAAGGAAGAAATAATTTGAAAGTAGTTTAAATGAATTGTTCGAGGCGCCGCGAAAGCGCCTCTTTTGATTGTGCCCCGACTATACGGTCGACTTCCCGTCCATCCTTAAATATCAACAGCGTCGGGATGCTCTGCACATTAAAGCGCGCGGCGGCGGTTTGATTATCATCGATATTGAGCTTGCCCACGCGCGCCTTTCCGCTGAACTCTTTTGCCAATTGATCGACGATGGGGCCAACCATCCTGCAAGGGCCGCACCACGGCGCCCAAAAATCAACCAGCACCGGAAGCGGCGAACGCTCTACTTCTGCGGCAAAATTCGCATCACTGAAAACGGCCGGGCCGGCTTCGCCGGTCAAGGGCGTTTTGCAGCGCCCGCAAACCGGGGAACCTTCCGCGCCGGCGGCAACGCGATTCTGCGCGCCGCATTTCGGACAGCGAATAATTTGAGCATTTGCGGTCGCCATAAGATCACTCCATGACCGTTAGCCGATCACATCCGGCCACTCGTCGGGCAGGGGCGCTTCCTCGGCCAAATCGTCGGCCGGCTGGGCTTGATTGGAGCTGGAGATATCGAGCACGTTCTGCTCGACAAAGATGGGGCAGTCGACCCGCAGGGCCAGCGCGATGGCATCGGACGGGCGCGCGTCGAGCGTCACCTTGTTACTGCCGTCTTCGCTGATGAGTTCGACGCTGGCGTAGAAGGTATTTTCGCGCAGATCGGAGACGATGACTTTTTCCGCCCGGTAGCCGAGCTCGACGATCAGGTTGCGGATCAGATCATGGGTCATCGGGCGCTGCGGGACGACCTTTTCGATCTCCAGCGCGATGGCGTTGGCTTCGTATGCGCCTATCCAGATGGGCAGGATAGCTTCGCTGTCGATGCCTTTAAGCACCACGATGGGCGTGCTGCTGTTGGGATCCATTATTAACGCGCCGACTTTTACTTCTATTTGCTGCATCTTGATTTTTGTACCCTTGCTAACGCGCGGGTTTCCGCCATTTTTTTTATCTTATCAAATTACCAGTTCGCCGTATAACGAATTGCGCTTACTTTCGGTGATTTTAACCGAAACTATTTTGCCCAGCAGATCCGTGCCGCCTTTGAAATTTACTACCCGGTGGCAAGTGGAATGCCCGGTCAATTCCTGCTCGTTTTTTGCGCTGGCGCGCTCGGCCAATACTTGAAACGTCCGGCCCACGCAGCCGGCCCAGGCCTTCTGCTGGATCTGGCGGTGCATTTTTTCCAACTCCAGGAAACGGGCGGTTTTTTCCGCCGGTGACACGTCGTCTTCGAGCGCGGCGGCAGGTGTGCCGGGCCTTACGGAATACTTGAAGAAATAGGCGCTATCATATTGACAATATTCGACTAAGTTAAGCGTCCGTTTAAAATCTTCCTCGGTCTCGCCGGGAAACCCGACGATAATATCGGTGGTCAGCGAGATCTGCCGCGGCGAAGCTTTGACCGCATCAACGCGCCGCATATAGTTTTCAGCCGTATGGCCGCGGCGCATCGCCCGCAAAACGGCGTCGCTGCCCGATTGCGCCGGCAGATGCACCCAGTTGCAGAGGTTTTCGTGCTCATCTATCGCCTTAACAATGTCCGGGTGAAAATCCCTCGGAAACGAGGTGTTGAATTTGATCCGCTCGATTCCGGTCGCGGCAACCGAGCGCAGGAGCCTGGCAAAAGGCGTCGCGCCTTTCACATTTTCCAGCCCCAGATCGCTCTTCGGACGATAGCTGTTGACGTTTTGCCCGATCAGGTGGATTTCCTTGACGCCGTTTTGTTTAAGGCGATGTACTTCGGCGATTATTTGATCGGCGGGCAAACTCTTTTCCCTGCCGCGCGAAAACGGAACGATGCAGTAGGTGCAGAATTTGTTGCAGCCCTCGATGATCGGGACGAAAGCGACGTAAGGCGAGTTCATACGGGCCATCGAAACCGACCAGTCGTAGTCGAATTCCCTCTCGCCCAGGTCAATGTAAGGCTGGGCGCGCAGCAGGCTTTGCTCGATCGCTTCGTGCACCCTGCCGACGGCCTTGGTGCCGATGACGAAATCGATCCCGGCGGCGCGGTCAAAGAGGGTTTCGCCCTCGAGCTGCGCCACGCAGCCCATTACGCCGACTAAGGGTTTTTTTGGCGGTTTAGCGGATAAATTTTGGGACTTTTGCCTTACCTCGCCGACTCTAGTATAAAGTTTATGTTCGGCTTTTTCTCTGACGGAGCAGGTGTTGAATAAAACGACGTCGGCGGATTCTTCCGAAAGCGTTATCTCGTAGCCCTGCTTTTCGAGCTGTGTAGCGACACGCTCAGAGTCGGACACGTTCATCTGGCAGCCGAATGTTTCGAGATAGACTTTTTTTGCTTCCTTTAGTGACATAAAATGGAAAAGAGATTATGACCACAACCCGCGATTTTGTCCATTTGCACCTGCATACCGATTTCAGCCTGCTCAATGCTTCGACCCAGATAAAACGCCTGGCGCCGAGGCTGACCGAGTTGAATATGCAAGCGTGCGCGATCACCGATCAGGGCAACATGTACGGCGCAATCTCATTTTACAACACGATGAAGGCGAATGGAATTCACCCTATCATCGGTTATGAAGCCTACCTGACATTTGGCGACATGCGGGACAAAGGCCAGCCGCTGCGCGCCGGTGAAAAACCTTACTACCAATTGGTGCTGCTGGCGGAAAGCCTGGAAGGATATTACAACCTCGCCTTTCTGGCTTCGAAAGCTTTCACCGACGGGCTTCATTATAAACCGCGCATCGATCTGGAAATTCTCTCGTCGCATAGCAAGGGGTTGATCGCTCTTTCCGGCGGGCTGAACGGCGCGACCGGCCATTATTTAAGCCTGGGAAATTACGAGGAAGCCAAGCTCAAAACCGGCCGGATCAGGGAGCTTTTTGACGAGGGCAATTTCTTCCTGGAAATTCAGGACCACGGGCTGGATGAAGAAAAAACGGTCAATAAACTGCTGCTAAAACTGGCGAAGGAAACCGACGCGCCGCTGGTGGCGACCAACGAGGCTTTTTATCTGGAAAAGCAAGATTCCCGCGCGCACGAATTACTGCTCTGCATCGGCGAAGGAAAAACGGTCAACGATCCGACCCGCTCGCTTTTGGGGAACGATAATTTCTATGTCCGCAGCGCCGGTGAAATGTGGGAAATTTTCGGCGAGGAGCTTCCCGAAGCGCTGCATAGAACCCTGGAAATTTCCGAACGCTGCCAGGTCAACCTGCCGAAACCGGAAGAAGAACTTCACCTGCCGAATTACCCGGTCCCGGCTGACGCGGGCACCGCCGAGGAATATTTCGAAAAGATCGTGATGGACGGTTTCGAGCACCGCAGGCTGTCCATCTGGAACGCGGCCGAAGCGGCAGGGGTTTTGAAATACCCGCTGGAAACTTATCGCCGGCGCGTCCGGACCGAGATCGATATCATCAACAATATGAAATTCCCCGGCTATTTTTTGGTGGTCTGGGAGTTCATCAAATACGCCCGGGAAAAAGGTATTCCCGTCGGGCCCGGGCGCGGTTCCGCCGCCGGTTCGCTGATCGCATATTGTCTTGAAATAACCGATATCGACCCGATCCAGTACGACCTGCTGTTCGAGCGGTTCTTAAATCCCGAACGCGTCAATATGCCCGATATCGACATCGATTTTTGCGTGCGCGGGCGGGCGGATGTGATCAACCACGTCATCGAACTATACGGCGCGGAATCTGTTTGCCAGATCGTCACTTTTGGAACGATGGCTTCGCGGGCGGCGATCAAGGACGTGGGCCGCGCACTGGAAATGTCATACGCCGAAGTGGAAAAGATCAGCAAGCTGATACCGCCGCCGATCCGCGGGCGCAACGTCGGCATCAACCAGGCGCTGGAAATGGTCCCCGAACTGAAGAAGGCGATGGACACCGACCGTAAGGTCAAAGAGCTGGTCGACCTGGCGCTGCGGCTGGAAGGCTGCTCGCGGCATTCCTCCGTTCACGCGGCCGGGGTCGTTATCTCGCCCAGGCCCTTGCACGAGCTTATCCCGATAGCAAAATCGACCCGCGATGAATTGACCACCCAGTACGCGATGAACGACCTGGAAAAAACCGGGATGCTGAAGATGGATTTTCTCGCGCTGACCACGCTGACCATCATCAGCGACTGCATAAAAAGTATCGAGGAAAAACTTGAGCATAAGATCGACTGGCTGAAGGTCGCGCCCAATGACGAAAAGACGATGAAGCTTTTCGCCGACGGAAAAACGCAGGCGATATTCCAGTTTGAATCGCAGGGCATGGCAGAGATCACGCGTCGGCTGAAACCCAAGAGCCTCGAAGACCTTTCCGCGTTGAACGCGCTATATCGCCCGGGGCCGCTCGACGGCGGCATGGTCGAAGATTTCATCGACCGGCATCACGGCAAGAAAGAGGTGAAATACATCGTGCCGGAAATGGAAGAAATTCTGCACAACACTTACGGCATCATAGTCTACCAGGAACAGATCATGCAGCTGGCGCAAAAGCTCGCCGGTTACACGCTCGGGGCGGCCGATATGATGCGCCGCGCGATGGGTAAAAAGAAGCGCGATGAAATGGCGAAGCATGAGGAAATGTTTATCAGCGGCGCGGTCGAGCGGGGCCTGAAGAAAAATAAAGCCGCCGAGATCTTTCACCTGATGGCGCAGTTTGCCGATTACGGTTTTAACCGCAGCCACAGCATGGCGTACGCTTACCTGGCCTTTCAGACGGCGTACCTAAAGGCGCATTATCCCTCGTTTTTTTACGCCGCCGTGCTCTCGAACGAAGCCGACGATTCGGCTAAGATATATAAATATTCGGTCGAGCTGAAATCGCTCGGCATCAAGCTGCTGCCGCCGGACGTGAATGAAAGTGACGCCGGTTTTACCCCGCTGGAAGACGCGGTCCGTTTCGGTTTGAGCGCGATAAAAGGCATCGGGGCGTCTACCGTGCAGGCGATCCTGCGCGCGCGGAAAGACGGGAGCTTTACTTCCCTTTCGGATTTTACGTCGAGGATAGACCAGGGCGCGATAAATCGCCGCGGCCTGGAAGGGTTGATCTCAGCCGGGGCTTTTGATTCGTTAAAGCCCGCTGATTGCCCGGTAAATCTCTGGCGCGCAAAAGCTCACGCGGGCGTCGAGCAAGCGCTGGCCCACGCGCAGAAAACCTGGAGCGACAAGCTCAGCGGCCAGGTCGATCTTTTCGGCGCGGAAGAATTTGGCGGAGGAAACGCGGAAGGCGCATTGCCCGACGTTCCGCCGTGGTCTTCGGTCAAGCTGGCGGCGGAAGAAAAATCCGCGATCGGTTTTCATTTGACCTGCCACCCGCTGGAAAATTTCGCTTCGCTTTTGTCGCAGCTCAAAATTCCCAAGATCGCCGAGCTCGAAAACCCGGCCGGGGGCGAAACATTCACCCTGGCGGGCGCGGTTTCGTCCTTGCAGGTAAAGCCGACGAAGAAAGGAACGCTTTTCGCCAATTTCAAGCTCGAGGACGAATCCACCGGTATTCGCTGCCGCGCGTGGTCGGAAAGCTACAGCAAATTTTCCAGCCTGCTGAAAAACGACCAGCTTTTGCTGATAACCGGCCGCATCGAAGGCGGCGACCAGCCGGAGCCGAATCTGATAGTAGACGAGGTGATGTCGCTATCGGACGCGATACATTCAAAGGCGCGCCGGGCCCTGATCTCGCTGCCCTACACCGCGATAAACCAGCAATTTCTCGAAGACATCTTTGCTTTACTCGATAAAAATAAGGGAAAATGTGAAGTATATTTTACCGTTAATACCGGCGAAGACCTGGCGGTCAACATTTCGGCTTCGCATACGCTGGGCATCGCCGGGAGCAAATTGCTGGAAGAGGAATTGGCGGCCAGAAATTGTAGAGTGGATTGGGTGCTGAGCCAGTAGCAGCGGCAGTTGGCAGTGAGCGGCGGCAGTGAACAGTAGCAGCAGCAACGGGCAGCGAATGTTTAAGATTTAGTTTTTTTAGTATTGTTTCGTGTTGTTTCGTGGTTAATTTCCGGTTTCGGTAATTAATGGTAGATAAGACAAAAACCACGAATCACACTAAACACACTTTGCAGTTATTAAATTATGGTTGAATTAACCGCGATCGAACGGGTTCAACGGGCAAGGCATCCCGACCGCCCCTATACGCTGGATCTGTTGGAAACCATTTTCGAAGAGTTTGCCGAGATACACGGCGACCGCCGCTATGCCGACGATCCGGCGATGGTCTGCGGCTTTGCGCGGCTCGACGGCGTCGAGGTGATGGTGATCGGGCAGCAAAAAGGCCGCGATACCAACCAGCGCCGCCACCGGAATTTCGGCATGCCGAAACCCGAAGGCTACCGTAAGGCTGTGCGGGCGATGCAGCTGGCGGAAAAATTCGGACGCCCTATCATCACCTTTATCGACACGCCGGGCGCATACCCCGGCATCGACGCCGAGGAACGCGGCCAGGCCGAGGCTATCGCTTACAACCTTAAGGTGATGGCGGGGCTGAAAGTGCCGGTGATCGTGGTTGTGATCGGCGAAGGCGGCTCTGGCGGAGCGCTGGCGATAGGAATCGGCGACCGCGTGCTGATGATGGAAAATTCCATCTATTCGGTGATCTCGCCGGAAGGCTGCGCCGCGATCCTCTGGAAAGACTCTTCAAAAGCCGACCAGGCGGCGGGTTCGCTGCGCGTCACGGCCGATGAGCTGCTGAAATTCGGCATCATTGATGAGGTGATACCCGAAACTATAGACTGGCGCTATAGCAAGGAAGAAGGCGAAAAACCGGTCGATGAAGTGTCAAAAAATCTCAAGAAAGTCTTAATTAAACACTTGAAGCAATTATCCAAACTACCTGAAAAACAAAGGCTTACCGAAAGATACGACAAATTCAGAAAGATGGGCGAGTTTGAGCAGGAATAAAGAAAAATATGACTAAAAGCTTTGGTTACGCGGCGCAGAACGAGACTTCGGGGCTTGCGCCTTTTTCATTTGATCGAAGAGATGTCGGTCCTAACGATGTATTGATCGATATTTCATTTTGCGGCATTTGCCATTCCGATATTCACCAGGTGCGCGGCGAATGGGGCAATTCGCTGTATCCGATGGTTCCCGGGCACGAAATTGTCGGCAAGGTCGCGGAAGTGGGCGCTAATGTCACGAAGTTCAAAGCCGGTGACACGGCCGGGGTCGGCTGTATGGTCGATTCCTGCCGGACGTGCGTGAATTGCCAGGCCGGCACCGAGCAATTTTGCGAAGTTCACTGCGCGCTGACCTATAACGGGACCGAGATGGACGAGAAAACGCTGACCCAGGGCGGTTATTCAACGAACATCGTCGTTGACGAGGCGTTTGCGTTGAATATCTCATCCGATCAGGACCTGGCGGCTGTCGCACCCCTGCTGTGCGCGGGAATCACGACCTATTCGCCGCTGATGCGATATAACGTCGGGAAAGGCAGCAAAGTGGGTGTAGTGGGTTTGGGCGGCCTTGGCCACATGGCGGTGAAATTTGCGGTGGCAATGGGAGCGGACGTTACAGTTTTCAGCACTTCGCCTTCCAAGGAAGAAGACGCAACGAAACTGGGCGCGCATCACTTTGTGATGACCAAGGACCCGGAAAATCTTAAGCCGCTGGCATCGTCATTCGATATGATCCTCGACACGGTTGCAGCAGATCACGATCTGAACACGTATCTGAATTTGCTTAATTACAAAGGGTCGCTGGTACTGGTCGGCATTCCTGACAAACCGGCGACGGTAATGGCGCCGCTGCTGGTGATGAAACAAAGGTATCTTACCGGTTCGGCTATCGGGGGAATTAAAGAAACTCAGGAAATGCTGGACTATTGCGCCGCAAATAACATCGTCTCCGATATCGAGATCATTCCGATCGACAAAGTCGCCGAAGCTTATGAGCGCACGGTCAAGGGCGATGTGCGTTATCGTTTTGTCATAGATGCCGCTTCGCTTAAAGAACAACAAACGGCGGCAGAGTAGCGTGAAACCATCCGGCTGCTTTCGTTCGTATAAACCGCATCAAATATTTTTCCACGGAGATATTTATGCGGTTTAACTATTTTGCGGCCCTTTTATTTTGCTTAAGTTTTTGTGTTCCGGTCCTTTCACAAGACACACAAGAGATAAGTGTTGTTCATACCAAGTATTTAATAAGGTCCACCGCACTTGGCGAAGATCGAACGATCCTGGTACGCGTGCCGCCGAGCTATAACAACGGCAACGAACGATTTCCGGTGCTTTATATGATGGACGGGCACGCGCCGAACACCGTGATGATGCCGGGAATTTTGGACAACCAGGCCTGGGGCGGCGTGATCCCGGAGATGATCCTGGTCAGTGTTCAAAACAAGGTGCGGACGCTCGACCTTACGCCTACCCGGATCGAACGCTATCCAAGCGGCCGCGGCGACAAGTTTCTCGATTTTATTCAAAACGAAGTAATGCCGCTGGTGGAGAAAAATTATCGTACCCAGCCTTATCGAATAATCGCCGGACATTCGTTGAGCGCGATGTTCGCAGTTTACTCATTCATCGCGCGTCCGGAAATGTTCAATGCGTATATCACCGCCAGCCCGGCCTTGTATTACGACAAGGACATTCTGATAAAACGCGCCGAGGAAATTTTTAAGCAGGACAAGAATTGGAACAAAGTAATGTACCTGGGAGTGGGTGATGAACCGATCTACGTTCCGAGTTTCAACGCGTTCAAGGACGTGTTGGACAAAGCGAAACCGACAGGCTTCGTTTACGAGTTCAGGCAATACAAGGAAGAAAATCATAGTTCCGGGGTTTTGCCGATCTATACGGCCGGATTGAGAAAAATTTTCGAAGGTTGGGCCTACCCGCAGAATCCTTCCCTCTCGGTACAGGAAGAACATTTTACGAAGCTCACCAAAAAATACGGCTATGTGATAAAGATCCCGGAAAATCTGGTTAATATAATCGGCTACGAGTTAATGCAGCAGAAAAAGCTGCCCGAAGCGATCGAGGCCTTTAAAAAGAATGTCGAGCTTTACAAGTATTCGGCTAATGCCTACGACAGCCTTGCCGAGGCGTACGAGAAGAATGGGGACGCTAAACTGGCGCGTGATAATTATGAGAAAGCTTATAAGCTGGCAGAAGCGCACGGCCAGGCCGACATCGCTAAAAGCGCGAAGGAGAATTTTGAAAGATTAGCGGTCAAGCCGTGAGTGACCGCAAGTTCTATAGTTTTATTCAAAACATCTATGCCATTCAGGCAAGTTACAAAGAGTGCCGGTGAATGCTGATAGCAAGCAAAACTTATAAGCTTTTAAAACGGGATATCGTCATCGCCTCCCCCACCACCGCCGCTGCCGCCGCCGGCGCCGGAAGCGGCTGCCGAATGGCCTTCTTCTTCATGCGAGGCGCCGCCGCCGGAAAAGCCTCCTTCGTCATGCCCGCCGCCGCCGTATTCGCTATCGCTGCGCGAGCCGATAAACTGCATCTCCGTCGCCTGTACTTCCAGGGAGGTGCGCGCTTTTCCGTCGCGGTCGGTCCATTCCTCGGTGCGGAGCCTGCCCTCGATGTAGATAGGGTTTCCCTTGGTCAAAAATTTGTTGGCGTTTTCGGCCTGCTTGCCCCAGAGCGTCACGCGAAACCAGGTGGTGATATTCTGTAATTCGCCGGCGCGGTCTTTTCTTTTTTCGTTGGTGGCAACTGAAAAGCTGCAGACCGCGGTGCCTTGCGGCGTGTAGCGAAGCTCGGGTCCCTGCCCAGATTGCCGACGATAATTATCTTATTAAACGACATTTATATTTCTCCAGTGGGTTTGTTGTATGTTTTGAATCGAACTCTTAGGATGTTACTTTCATCTATAATACTTGGTCAAGTATGCTTGGGATTTTTAGAAACGGCAAATTCGCCCCCCGAAGTTTGATCTTGCTAATGGCTCTCCTCATTGGCGGTGCTACGGGCGTCTTTGCCTTTCAAAACGGTACTGATAAAGAGACGGGGCCCTGGGAAAAACCGATCCCTTTATGCTGGTCTTACGAGGCCGAAGCGCTGGTAAACGTTCCCGTCGTTTCAAATGCCAAGGGGTTTTTGTATATCCCGCTGGTTGACGGCGCCGTCGCGGCGGTAGATACGGCGGCCGGAAAACAGGCATGGCGCGCTGGCTTGGGGGGCGAGATACAAGCGGTACGGCCGCTTGAAAACGGCAAGCTTGTCGTAATGACCCGACAGGAAGGCGAGCAAAAAGATAAAACTTCGCTGTTTTTGCAGGCCTTGAGCGATGAATCGGGCATTACGGCCTGGCGCAAAGAGCTGGATCTTTCCGCGAAATTTTTTCTTCTTATAAAAGCAAACAGCATATTCCTAATTCGCGAAGAAGGCGATATTACCGCCTTTAACGGCGGCAGCGGCGAGGTCCTATGGCAGTCGAATACCCGCGCGAAACTCGCCGGCGCTCCGGCTTTATCGGAAAAAGGCCTGATCGCGGGCACCGCGGATAAAAAGCTTTTGGAGATCAGCCTGGAAAACGGGCGTGTCCTGCAAACCCTTAATGTACCCGCCGCGATAAGCGGCCCCATTGCGGCAGTGGGCGAATCGATCGTTTTCAGCGACAAGTTGGGAAATATCTACGCCGTGCGCCTTACAGACGGGAAAACTCTCTGGAAAACGAGGGCCGGCGCCGAAGTAACCGATATGTCGCTGACGGATTTCGGCTTGCTGGTTTCTTCCAACGATAATTTTGCCTATATGCTCTCCCCCGGCCGGGGCGACCGTAAATGGAAGCGCAAATTTTCCGGCAGGCTGATCGGAAAGCCGGTCCTGCACGAAAATTACGCTCTTTTTGCGACGTCCGCCGGAACCGAAGGCGTGATCTTGAATCTGATCAACGGCAAATTTGTGAACAATGTATCGCTTCCCGGCGATGCTTATATTACCGGCGGGCCAATGAGTGGTGGGGGCAGCCGGGACAGTTTCGCGCTCTCGACCTCGCGGGGCCTGGTTTTTTACGCGCCCGACGGCTGCGCAAAAAAATAAGGCCCGATGAATATCTCATCAGGCCCTATCTTCAAAATTTTAAAATGTGTCTAGTGACCAACTGCTGCACTGTTTTTGGAAAAATCTGACATCATCGCATAGATCGCGTCTTTAACGGCTAATTTTTTCTTCTTTAAGGTTGATTCTTCTTCCTGCTCTTCTTCGCTGGGATAATGTAGGTTTGATAGATGGCTGAGTCTCTCTTCGAATTTCTGATGCTGGGTAACCAAATCTCTGAAAGAAGGATTTTCCTTCATTAGCTGTTCTTTCACTATCTCTGCAGTTGCATTGTCCATGGCAGTTTATTTCCTTTCTTTGGTCATATATTGGTTTGGACAAAAACGCCGGCACGTTTCAATACTCTCTTAGGCGTTAAGAAAATGTTACCCTAATTTTTTACCGCTCGCAAGCGGCTCCGCAGAAACCACGGCAGTTATGGAGATACTCAAATAACTCCGAATTCAATTCCGATCTGAGGGCCTAAATTCCGGGATCTGGAATTTGAATTGTCATACACGCTCCATAATTGCCCTGATCTCCGCCTTATTTTAAAGCGTTTTTTCCATCAGCAAGGCATTTTCCACCGGGTTGCGGTAGAAATTATTTCGTTTTCCAACAGTCTTGAACCCATGTTTCTCATAAAATGAGATCGCCGGACGATTATTTTCCCGAACTTCCAACCAAATCCGGTTAATTTCACCACCCAAATGTTTAAAAAGTGTGAAAAGCAGGCCTTCCCCTATTTTTGCGTGTTGATATTGAGGTGCGATGGCGATATTTAAAATTTCGCAAAGATCTTCTTGCGTTATCAGACGCGTTGAAATGAATCCCAATAACTTTTCGTTGATCTTAGCGGTAAAGATAAGAAATTCCGGCTGGTTTAGAGAATTTATGTATGCGCCTGAGCTCCAGGGTTCAAGATTGCATTCTTTGTGGAGAGTTAATATTCCGGGAATATCGGGAGCGATCGCAGGAGCGTAGACAACTTTAGGCATCCTTTATTCCCCGAATTCCTTAATATAAAGCGGGCTCAAAGCGGGCGTTCCCGGCCGACGGCCGGCTCTTACTTCGCAAAGTACTACTTCCGCTAGGTGCGTTGCTAAGTTCTCCCCCACGATATTCACCTTTTTTCCGGAGTTTTCCTTTATCTTTTCCAGATGCGCCGCCTTAATATCCTGTGTCCCTACGCAGAGAAGGCTTTTTTCACTAAGAATTTCCGCTATTTCATCGATACCGGCAGTTTTGGGCCGGGTTGAGGGTTCCCCGCTCCCGAACTCTTGCCAGTAAAATTCGTCGCGGCCGGCGGGAATGATACATATGAACGGATCCGGGCGGATATTTGCGCGCATCGTTGCGTAACGGGCCATAGCGTGGGGCAAGGTGACAGCCGCGGCTTTGATCCCTGCAGCCATTTGCAGCGCTTTTGCCGTTGAAAGCCCTATACGCACCCCGGTGAAACTTCCCGGCCCGGAACAAACGACCAAAAGGCCTATCTCATTTATGGTAATGCCCGCTGATTCGAGCAGGCGCGATATCTGCGACAGCAGTTCCGCTGAGAGGGGCTTTTCGGCGACGCCGGTCCAATGATCGATCTCATTGCCGTCTTTTAACAGGCTCAGGCTGCCTTTGCTGGTGGCCGTTTCTATGGCAAGAACATATTGGGGAATGTCCGGCATTTCTTATCCGTGCTTTTTGATGCTGTTATAGCCGAGAACGATCTTTGCCACGGTGCGGGACACATTTTCCGCCAGGTATTCCGCCGGCGCCCGCCACTTTGCCGGAAGCGTGACGGCCATTTCCACTGCCAGCATCAGATCTTCGGTCTCCGCGCCGCTGACGATATTACTGCCGCATTCCACTGTCTCGGGCCGCTCCGTGACGTCGCGGACGGTGATATTCGGGACGCCGAAGATGGCGCATTCTTCCTGCACGGTGCCGCTGTCGGTCAAAACCGCGCCGGCATTTTTCTCCAGCTTGACGAAATCAAAAAATCCCAGCGGCTCCAGCAATTTTATCTTATCCGAGCCCGGTTCCAACCCGAACTCTTTCAGTTTCTCGGCCGTGCGCGGGTGTATGCTGATGAGCATCGGCTTTTGATATTTTTCTACGACCGCAGCAAAGCCCCTGAATATTTTTTCCAGCCTTTCCGGCAGATCGACATTTTCAGCGCGGTGCAGCGTGACCAAAAAATATTCACCCTTTGCTACGCCGAATTTTTCCAGAGCGCCGCAGGAATCTATCTCATTTTCAAAATGGCCCAAGACTTCCCTGATAGGATTTCCGGTGATAAAAATGCGCTCGCGTTCGATCCCCTCGCGTACCAAATTTTCCTTGCTTCTCTCGGTGTATGGCATCAGCACGGCGCTCGAATGATCGACTATCCGGCGGTTTATTTCTTCCGGAACGCGGTCGTCGTAGCAGCGGTTCCCCGCCTCCATGTGATAGACAGGGATGCCGCGTCGGGCTGCCGTGATCGCCGTTAGCGCGCTGTTGGTATCCCCTAAAATGAGAACTTTGTCCGGTTTATGTTCGGCAAAAAGCTCATCGGACCTGGTGAGCATCTGGCCGATCTGCTCGCCGAAGGAATTTGCTTTGATGCCGAGATGAACGTCGGGAGTGCGGATATCGAGGTCGCGCAAAAAAATATCGCTGAGGCTTTCGTGATAATTCTGCCCGGTGTGAACCGTTACCTGATCGCAATATTTATCGAGCAGTTTCATCACCAGGCTCAGCCTGATGATCTCGGGGCGGGTCCCGAAGATGGTCATTATCTTCATAAACTAGTTGGTCATTAGTCATTTGTCCTTCGTCATTCGATATTAGGCGTAACTACTAAGGACCAATGACAAAGGACTAATGACTAATTACCGAAATGCCGCGATCTCGCCGCTTGAGCCGGCCAGCAGCGTTTTCAGTTCGTCTACTGAAATATTATTGTCCTTTGATGAATATTCACTCTCGAGTGCCTGGACAAATTCGCCGTCACCTCGCAATTCGGGCAGCATCGGATGAATAATGTAGTAACCGTTTCGCTCCGACGTGCGAAAGCATTCTTCCTCCGAAACCATTATCTCGTGAACTTTTTCGCCGGGGCGGATACCGGTAAATTTTACCGGCAGATCTTTGTTTCCGATCAGCGCCTTCGCCACATCGACAATCCTGGCCGAGGGAACTTTCGGGATATAGGTCTCGCCCGCGTTTCCTTCGTTAAGCGCGGCCAGCACGGTATCGACGGCGCGTTCCAGGCTGAGCAAAAAGCGCGTCATTTCTTCCAGCGTGACGGTCAGCGGCTGGTTGTTTTTCACCTGCTCGACAAAAAGCGGCACGATCGAGCCGCGCGAGGCGATGACGTTTCCGTAGCGCACGCAGAGAAACTGTGTCTTGTAGAAATCGCGGTTGGCCTCGATCAGAATGCGCTCTTGCAGCGCCTTGGTCATCCCCATCACGTTGATCGGTTTGCAGGCCTTATCGGTAGAGATACCGACCACCCTTTCTACGCCCAAGTTGTTTTCCTTTATCGCCTGCACCAGATTTTGCGCGCCGATGATGTTGGTCTGCACCGCCTCGAACGGAAAATATTCGCAAGACGGGACTTGTTTCAAAGCCGCCGCGTGAAACACAACATCGGCATCTTTTAAGGCCGCCAGCAGCGCGCCGTAATTGCGCACGTCGCCGATGCGAAAATTCAAAATGTCCTGCGAATCGGAATAGATGACGTCATCGGTGGCGGCTTTGCGGTGCAAAAAATCCAGCCGCATATAATGCTGCTTGGCTTCGTCGCGGGAAAAAACGGTGATCTTCGCCGGGCGTCCGGATTGCCCGGCCAACAAACGCCTCACCAGCGTCTGCCCGAGCGATCCCGTGCCGCCGGTCACCAGTATTCTTTTGCCTTCAAGATTCACTTATTATTTTCTCCACTCGTCATACGGCGTCCGATCCTGCGCCATTTTTTCTATCATCGCGTCCCAGGTTTCCGGTTCGAACCCCGTCAGGTTTTTAAACTTGTCGCAATTTAAACTCCGGTCGAGCACAAAATCACCCTCGGGCTCGATCTCGACGCCGCTTTTATAATACCTGTTAATCAAATTTAGCAGATCGAATTTATTTATCGACTCGCTCGAAACATGATACAGGCCTTCGAGCGCCGGAAAATTCTCGATCAGATCTCCGATAATGCCGGCCAGCACGATCGTCGGAAACCCGCTGTAAATAGCTTTGGTAAAACCTTTTACCCGGCCCCCGCGATTGCTCAGAAACCATTCTACCAGACTGTGCGCAGTTTCCAATTCCCTGCCGATGATCGAGGTCCGCAGAGTAAGGCAATTTTTGCCCGTCACTTCGCCCAGATATTTACTTTTGCCATAGAGGTCTTCGGCGTCGGAAATATCGTCCTCGGTATAATTTCCTTTCCGGCCGTTAAAAACGCAATCGGTGCTGATGCCGATGAGACGAAAATTTTCTATTTCGGCAAGCGCGGCGAGCTTGTGCGGAAAGATGGAATTAACGGTCAAAGTTTTTATCGTATTTTTTGCGCTGGGCAATTGCTTTATGATACCGATCGCGTTGACGACCACGGCGGGCTTCACGGCCTTTATGGCGTTTTCCACCGTCTCGAAATTTTCCGCGTCGATCCCCTCAACGGTTTTGTCTTTATCGAAGATACCGTATTTTTCGTAACCGGAACGCGGGCCGCGGACCGCCGCCCGAACGTCAAAACGGCCTTGCCAGCTTTGAACCAGCTTGTGACCGAGCATTCCACTGCCGCCGAGAACCAATACTTTCATCATTGATCAACCAAGAAAACCGCCGTGCCGATTATACGTTATTTAAGGCGCTTTCCAGGACTTTTACCGTATCTTTTTCCAAACTCTCGTCCGCAAGCCATTCTTCAATATACGCCCGCGCGCGCGCTGACATTTGGCTGTAAGCCGCGTCATCCATCTCCACGCATTTTTTTATCGTGTCCGACCAAAGCTGCGCGTTTTCCAGCGGAAGATCCCAACCGATCCCCTTCTCTTCCAGGTTGAACCAGAATGTTCTGTTGCTTATTATCAGCGGGCAGCCGGCGGATAATGCTTCGATAAACACGTGGCCGAAATTTTCGTTCATCGTCGGCAGTACCAGAAAATGATACTGGGACAATTTTTTCGGGATGAGGCGGTTATCGACCGTGCTGAGATAATTCACCGTAATGCCCGCGGGCAGTGTTTTGATCTTTTCTAAACATTCATTCCAATATTCCTTGTCTTCCATATCGCCGACGACATCAATGGTAATCGTTCCCGACATACCCTTTAAAACCCCGGGCAGGAACCCGAAATTTTTTGAGCGAGCAAACCGCGCAAGAAAAACCAACTTTAACTGCCCGGGTATTTTCTTTGGCTTGATAGACTGGTTGTAATCGGGAAAAATGGTTTTTGCCGGAAGATCGACGGCGATAAAAATATTTTTCTTTTGCCCCATGGTCTTTTCAATATCCTGCTTTTCTAATTTAGAGCTGGCTTTCCAGATAAGCCCCCTATGAAACCCGGTGATCTTGCCGGCGAAAATGTAAAGTTTTTTCTTTAAATTCTTGAACTGCATCGCCGCGCTCATGAGTTCGCCGCAGGGCGCCATTATCACCCTGCATTTTATTTTACCCAAACGTCTCAGTAGCAAAAGATAATTGACCGGGGTGGCAAAAAAACTGTTGAGATAGATCGCGCCGGGCTTCACTTCATTTACCAGCCGCCCGATGGTTGAGATATTCATATCGCCGTCGGCGACATAAAATACCCGGGCCTTACCGATGGTGTTCCACTCGCCGATCTTTACGGTGGTATAGGGCGTTTTGTCGTGCCGCCCGTCATGATCACGCGTGACCAGGTAAAACTCGTAGCTGTCGCCCAACCGGTCGACCATATTGACGAGGGGCCGCATGCCCCCGGTCTTAAAACCGGGCGTGTAATAATCGTTTATTACCAGGATCTTTTTCTTGTTTTCCGAGCGCATGGTCTAATTCGAATCTAACACTTTCAGACAGGCCCGATAAACTTCCGTTACGGAAGTTTCCAGGCATTCGTGATTGAACTTACAATGCCGCGAATGGCAGCCTTCGCACGGTACGGTTTTGCGCAGGACAATATCGCGGCTGCCGGACGGGTGCCACCGGCCCGGGTAATCTATCGCGGAAAAGATCGCCACGCACGGGGTGCCTACCAACGCCGCCAAGTGCATGGGGCCGGTATCGTTGCCTAAATACATCTTGCACAGCGAGATCGCGGCGGCGGATTCCCTAATACCGAATTTTCCGGACGCGTTCACGCCTCTATTCAAAACCTTGATAATTGCCTCGCCCTTATTGACTTCAGACGGGCCGCCGAATATGACAGGAAAAATATCTTTATTCGTTATCAGACGCAGAAGCGTTTCCGTATATTTTTCCTCGGGCCAGATCCTCGATTCCCAATTAGCGCCCGGCACGACGGCGACGAGATTTAACCCTGAATAATTAGGACCGACATTTTCCCTGAACCAATTTTTCGCAGCTTCCATTTCAGCTTCCGACAGCAAAAGGCCTTTTGATTCGCTGCCGCCCTGCGGCGCGGCCATTCCCTCTTCGGTAAGGCATTTCAATAAATAATCGTACTCGCGGTCCATTACCGGCAGCGGCGGTTTTGGTTTTAGCGGCAAATAATTTTTCAGCAGGTATTTGGTCCCGATATGCTGCCTGATTCCGGCGAGTTTGAAAAACATCAGGGTCCCTATCAACCTGGTAAGGCTGCCGGAATCTTGTCATCAGGTAAACCAGGGTGTCGAATTTACGCCGGCGCGTGTCAAAAAAAAGTTTAGCAAATCCGGAAATTGTTTCAAGCGGGCCCGCTTCCGTTGGATAGTCCATCCAATCATCGAACAAACCTTTTTTAGGCAGAACTCCGATAGGATTAAGATAGTATGGATTTTTTGCGTTTATATTCGTGAGCAGAGTAATGTGCGCCTCGGGATAAGCCTCTCTCAGCGCCCAGAAAGCCGGCAGGGCCACCAGGGTGTCTCCCAGATGCCCGATACGAAAGACCAGGATCTTTTTCGGCTTAAAATCAAGTCCCATAACTAATTTTGGATTTTAGATTGCCGATTTTTGATTGCTTTCCAAAATCTAAAATCTAAAATTCTGCTACCCGTTCTCTAAAATTTTCAGGCAAGCTTCGTAAACTTCGTCCACGGAAGTAGCCAGACATTCCCGGTTAAATTTACAATTCCGTGAATGACAGCCTTCGCACGGAACGGTTTTGCGCAGGATAATATTGCGCTCGCCGAAGGGGTGCCACCGGCCCGGGTAATCTATCGCCGCAAAGATCGCCGCGCACGGCACGCCGACCGAAGCTGCCAGGTGCATCGTTCCGGTATCGTTTCCCAGGTACAGGCGGCAATGCGCCAAAGCGGCGGCCGATTCGCGCACGCTAAAACTGCCCGCCGCGTTCGCTCCGGCGCCTCCCAGGGCTTTTACAATGCGCTCTGCCTTATCTCTGTCTTCCGAGCCTCCGAACATAACGGGAAAAAGATTCTTATTCGTTATCAGACGCGACAGCGTCTCAATGTATTTCTCTTCGTCCCAGATCTTGGAATCCCACTTACTGCCGGGCGCGACGGCGATCAGGCGTTTTTCAGTGAACGCCGATCCGCAATTATTCTTCAGCCAGTTTTCCGCAACCTCTTTCTCGCTGCTTGTTAAGAGTAATTCCGTCGAACCCGGCCCGTCCGGACCAGCGTCGATCCCTTCTTCCTTCAGGCTGCGGAGTAAAAATTCGTGTTCCGGACCCAGCACCGGCAGCGGGGCTTTTTCCTCTTCAGGCAAAATATTTTCGAGCAGATGCCGGGCGCCGATTATTTGCTTTACCCCGGCATATCTGAAAAAAGCGAGGTCGCGCTTTACACTGCCCGGTTGGCGGTTCCTGGTCATCAGATAAACGAGCGTGTCTATTTTCCGGCGGCGTATCTGGAAAAACAACTTGATAAAGCTGAAGAGAGTTTCGGCCTTGCCGGCTTGCGTGGGGATCACCAGCCAATCGTCGAACAAACCTTCGCGCGGGAAAACGTTGGTCGCCGTCGGGTAATTCGTGTTCTCGTAGCTGAAGCTGGAAAGCAAGGTAAGATGCGCGCTAGGAAAAGTATTCTTAACGGCCCAAATGGCCGGGAGGGCGACCAGGATATCTCCCAGATGCCCGTAACGAAAAACTAAAATTTTTTTTGGTTCAAAGTCCAGCCCCGTATTCAATGTGTTTTACCTGATCCTATAAGCCGGAATGTTCCGCCGCCTGCCTGAGCTGTTCTAACCCGACGGCGGTGGTGCCCACTTTTTCCACCACCAACCCGGCGGCGATATTCGCCAGGCGCGCAGCGGCGGGCAGATCGCATCCGGCGCCCAGCGCGACCGCCAGCGTGGCGATGACCGTATCGCCCGCGCCGGTCACGTCATACACTTTTCGCGCCAGCGCGGGAAAAAACACCGGCTCTTTTTCTTTCGGGTACAGCGTCATGCCCTGTTCGCCCTGGGTGATGATCAGCGATTCGAGCCCCACCTCGTCCAACAGCTTTCGGGCGATGCATGAAAGCCCTTCGGCCCCGTCCGCATCAAGCCCCGCCGCGTGTGACGCCTCCATCCGGTTCGGTGTCAGCAGCGTCGCGCCCTTGTATTTTTTATATTCCCTTCCCTTCGGGTCGACCAGAACGGGTTTCGACCTGGCGATGCTTTCCGCTATCACTTTGGACACCAGATGTTCACTGAGAATGCCCTTGGCATAATCCGACAACACCACCACATCCGACTTTCCGATCACACCTTCGATGTCTTTCCAAACAGTATCCGACTGCTGCTGATCGAGCTCGTCCGTATGCTCGCTGTCTATCCTGACCACGTGATGACTGTGCGCCACCACCCGGGTTTTCACGGTCGTCGGGCGGCCGTCTAAGATCAACAGGCTGCCCGCGAAGATGCCTTTTTCGATCAGATCTTTTTTTAATTCATTGCCTTCCTCATCGTCACCGATAAGGCCGACCAGATATGGCACGGCACCCAGTCCCGCGACGTTCACCGCCACGTTGGCCGCGCCGCCCGCGGTGCTCTCGCTGTTCTTTAAACGCACGACGGGGACCGGCGCTTCCGGCGAGATGCGGTCGACATTTCCCCACCAGTAGCGGTCGAGCATAACGTCGCCGATCACCAGAACTTTAACCCGTGAAAATTTGGAAAAGATATCCTGCTCTTGAGGCATGTGAATTCGCTAATTTCTACTAGTAGCGCCAGCGTCCCGCTGGCTGTCCGGCGGGCGTCTCGCCCGTCGTCCGTTCAATGCGAGAGCGGGACGCTCTCGCGACAGCCGCCGGGACGGCGGCGTTACCTTTAAACTGCCGCGCCGGCTTCCCTTAATTTTGCGTCGACCAGCTCGCACCACAGGTGGCCGATAGCGATGTGGCCTTCCTGAATGCGCGAGGTGCGCGTCGAAGGCACCAGCACCGCCGCGTCGCACAATGAAGCCAGTTTTTTGCCGTTCGCGCCGGTCAGGCCGATGGTTTTACAGCCTTTTTCGCGGGCCGCCATGATCGCCGAAAGAATGTTCGGAGAATTGCCGCTGGTGCTGATGCCGACCAGCACGTCGCCTTCATTTGCCAGCGCCAGGACCTGGCGCACGAAAACTTTTTCGTAGCCGTAATCGTTGCTCACCGCCGTCAGCAAAGAAGTGTCAGTCGTCAAAGCCACCGAAGGAAGCGGCCGTCTTTCGTCTTCAAAACGCCCGACAAATTCCGCCGCGATATGCTGGCAATCGGCCGCGCTGCCGCCGTTGCCGCACAACAAAACTTTTTTTCCCTCGGCCAGCGCCCGGTAGATCACCTCGCCGCTTTGCTCAATAGGCCCGGCACACTCATTGATTAGCCTTGAAAAAACCTCCAGGTGCTCTTCCAGCGAGCGCCGGACAATATCGTCGTTTTTAACTTCTCCCGCCATTTCTTTTTTTTGAATTTTCTCCACGATCGCGCTCGAAGAATAGCCGTCCTTGAGCGGCAGCGACAAAACTTTGCCGCCGTTTTTCAGCACGAAATCGGCCCCCACTATCTGGTCTACCGGCCAATCGCCGCCCTTGATCAGCACGTCGGGTTTTATTTCCTCGATCAACTGCGCCGGCGTAGCTTCGTCGAAGATCCTGACCTCATCGACCCAGCGCAGCCCCAGCAGGACTTCCGCCCGGTCGTCCTGGTTCACATAAGGCCTCGGCGCGCCCTTGATCGCCCTAACGGAAGCGTCGCTGTTGATACCGACGATCAGCTTCGTCCCCAGGGCTTTCGCCCGCTCCAGCAGGTCTATGTGGCCCGGGTGAATGATATCAAAGCAGCCGTTTGTAAATACCACCGTTTCCATATTCAAACTCTATATAATACACATAAAAAAAGGGCTTCGCCAAGAGAAAGCCCTTTGCTAAGGCTGAATATTACAGTAGGAACCGCAAACCCACACGAAAAAACCATTTCAAACCGCTCTCCCGGCCTTAACCGCCTTTATTATTTTACAGGTAAAGCCATTTAAGAACGTGAGAAGAAATGAACCTGGTCTTTTTTGTCGTTTTTGGCTTCACCGTCGATCTCTTTAAAGCCTAATTCGCTCAATCTATTGCGAATAATTTCTCTGAATTCGCCGCGTGATTCGTGAATTTCCATCAGCAGATACCGGCATTTTGTGATCGATCGGTGCTCCGGTTTAGTAAAGACTTCAAATTCCGCCTCTTCTATGTCGATCTTGCACAGATCAACGGTTTCTTCGCCGAAAGCCGAAGCAAATATTTCGTCGAAAGTGTAACCCTGCACTTGCCAGTTCCTGCCGTTGGAACTCTTTTTATAATCATAAATGTTGTGATGGGTGCTGCCTTCGCCCAGGACCACATCAATCGTGCGGTGTTCGCCGCAGACCGCGCCGTTTATAAGCTCGAACTCGCAATCGAAGTTGCGCTCGATATTAAACCTTAAACGGGAAAAGGTTTGAGGATTCATCTCCACGCAGGCAAGCTTTTTTATCTCCAGCCCCTCGGACTTTAACAGGATAGGAAAACCGCCGTTGTTAGCGCCCATGTCCAGCACATTGAGCGGTCCGGCGAGGTCCATTTCCTCCAGGTATTGCCGGTACATCGGCGAGGTCAAAAGCGCTCGCGCGCCGTTAGCGTCCCCGGCGAAATGGTCTTCCAGTATCTCGAGCCCTTTATAACGATAAATATTTATCTTTTCCCGGGAAAAAAACAGGCGGGTAAGCATTAGCTGCCAACGGTTATCAAATTGCCAGATCTCTTTTATACCGTTGATTTTATTGGTCAACCCCATTTTATCGGGCGTATCCGGTACGCTTGGTGATAAGGTTGGCCAGGTACAAAGTGACTATCAGTACCGCCGTAACCCGTACCAGCGACGGAAAAATGGTAGCGTAGAAAGCTTCGTAGGAAACCGTGGTCAGTAAAAGATAATAAGCCGCGGAGCGCCACTGCCCGCCTTCTCTCGGCGTGCCCAAAGTAACATGGATGATCCGCAGCGCGACGCCCAGCACCATCATTCCCAAAGGAACCCCCCAAGGGCCATAATTTCGGAGAAGATCTCCGAAGACGGTGATGGCAAAAGAGTTGCTCCCGTAATCGAAATACAGATCGCTGTAGGCATGGGCGTCTGACGTCAGGGGCTTATCGTTCCAGACAAACCGGGGGATAAAAGCCGTCCACGTATCGCGCAGGATGTTGTTATCCAACCCGTAACTTTGTTCGTATGGCGCCAGCTTTTCATAATTCGACACCACCACGCCCAACGAGCTCAGATTTTCCAAACGGTCGGCCAGCGCCGTGCCTCCGTCCGCCAGCATCAGCTCCCAATCCTTTGCCGCAAGATAATCGAGCGTTTCCGAAACCTGCCCCAGATAGTCTCCCGTGCTCAATTTCGATTCGCCCTTGATATTTCTAAAGCTGGTCCCGTAGATCATCCCGACAAACACTGAGATCACGAGCATAACCCCGAAGATCAATCCGTGTTTTAGTCTTACTTTTTGGCCGGAAACTATATAGGCAAAAGCGATCGGCAAAACGCAGACGAAGATACTTCCGCGGTTTCCCATGATCGCCATTCGCAGTGGTATCAGAAGTATCAGAAAGGCAAGCGTCACCAGGTAAGATGCGTCCTTTCGCGGAGTTCTGAAGAGCGCGTACCATAACAGAAAATAGCCTTCAAAAAACATTATCAGGAGAAAAAATACCAGCCCGTCGAAGGTTTCGACGTTCTCCATTTTTTGAAAGCCCAATAAGCCGTTCAGAAACCCGATGATATTGACGGTCGTTCCGGCCAGCACCAGCAGCCATCCGCTGATCCAGGTGTATTTAAGATTCCACTGCCACTTCGGCAGCCAGCTATCGACCCGCTGGCCCATCCTTCTGCCGATCGGCAGCGCGAACCCCGCCGTCAGCCCGATAAATCCGAGAGTGACATAAATTAAACTTAGCGGCAGATCGTATTCGGGATTCTGAATATAGGTAATGAAGTAGGGGATGGACCACCCCGTAGCAAGGATCACGCCGCCGAACACCAGGCACGGTATGATATAGATCCAGGCGGCAAATATGAGCGGGTGAAAAAGGTCGAATTTACCTTTGTAAAAAAGATATGCGCTCGGGGCCAGCACAACAACACCCGTCATAAAAACCCAGGGCAGCAGGTAGTATTCCCGGAACGGGTTGGTGACCTCGTTATCGATCATGAGCCACAGCAATACACCGATAACCGCCGCTACCCAGGTAGCGATTATTACCATCAACGAGCGGGGATTGCCCGCGCTTAAATTGATATTTCGGGTGTCGATCCTCTGCATATCTTAAAGCGACTCAACTACTACTTTAGCATTTTTGCCCGCCAATTTACACTCGGCAATAACCCCGTCGGCCAATTGCCTGGAGATCCCGACGCAAACGTCATTCGCCATTTTTATATACCACGGCGCCGTTTTCCGGTGCTCGTCGCCCAGGTCGTAAAACAAAAAGCGGACCACGTCGAGTTCCGCGCGCGCCAGTAAAAGGCTCAGCGTCGAATAGGAATAATACGCCACGTGATCCGGGTGCACCGGCTCCGCGCGTCCCCCTTTGCCGCGCAGACCGTAATAGATCATCCGGAAGCCGCAATAGGCGTTAACGGTGGTGATTATCAGCGTGCTGCGGTCGTTCATAAAGCGTTTGACGCCCTGCAGGAACAGCCCCGGGTTATTCAGGTGCTCAATGATCTCGCCTGCCACGATCACGTCGAAAACTTCATCAACTTCCACTTCATCCAGCTTTTCCAGATCGGCGCGGTAAAGATTAGGGACGCCTTTTTCCGCCAGCACGTCCAAACCGGCCTGGTCGAAATCGAAACCCCAGAGCTCGCTCGCCAGGCCCGACAATTCCAGGTGGAGCAGCGAATTATTTTCCAGCGCTTCCTGCGTATAAGGCCAGTTTGTGCAGCCCAAATGCAGCACCTTCCGGCCGCGGCAGGCTTCGCGGATAAACTCAACTCTCTGGACAAGTTCGATCTTGTTAGTCATTTTGTCGTTCGTCATTGGTCATTGGTCATTAGCTTTAAGAAATTACGAATGACTAACGACGAAGGACTAAGGACCAATCCTGCATTCGCACTTCGGGAACGCACAACACGTTCGCCCCGATGTCATCCGCGGCAAACCCTTCGATCTCCGTTAGATGGCCGTTTAATTCGTCGATCGTAAAGAACCGGCAAGCAGCATGCGACCTAATGAATTCTATCAGGTCGTTCGGAATGTAACCGAACCCGCGCGATGTGTTAAGCGCCATTTCCATTAGCAAAAACGGTGGCTTAATTAACTTGAACAGCGACGCTGCCCCCTGCAGAAAAAGTAATTCCGCGCCCTCGATATCTACCTTCAAAAAATCCACCCGGGCCATATCTCTTTCCGCCAGGTAAGAATCGAGCGTTATCATTTTAACCTCGGTCGTCACATAATGCTCCTGGTCCATCGGCGATAGCGAATTATGGCCGGTGGTCAGATCCGGGAACGTGTGGATCGTTACGTTTTTGATCTCGTTGCCCAGAGCCAGCGGCTGGAGAAAAACATTTTTCGGATACCCAGCCAACTCCATATTCCGTTCGAGCTTTTCAAAAAGATCGGGCAAAGGCTCGAAAGCGTGAACCTGGCCCGCATCCCCGCACAAGCTGCTGAACAGAGTAGCGTACCAGCCGTAATTTGCGCCCACGTCGAAACACACATCGCCTTCCCTGACGATCCTGATGACGAGCTTGCTTATCTCCCTTTCGTATTCGCCGAGAAAATAAACCGGGTCGCTGACGCCGCTCGCCAGATTCACGTGTATCTTCCGGCCGTCAAAAGTTGTCGCGATCTGGTTTCCCGGCTTTTCACGGCAAAGCCCCATGGCAAATAGGTAGAGCCGGACCTTGCCTTTTCTGAGCGGCGAATAAAAAGTATAAAGCCTTACGAGCTTTAGCCAATTTTCCGCCACCTTGCCTTTCATAAAATTCATAAACTCATTTAACGGATAAAACCATTTGGAAAGCAAAACTAGCTGACAGCTATTAGCTAATAGCTATTGGCTATTTTGTTTTTCAAATCGCTGCTTAAGCAACCGGACTCTTAAGCCCGAACCAGCAGCCGGGTGAACAGTTCTTTTTCATCCTGCGTGAACCAGCCGAAGATCAGCAGGACAACTCCATAAACCGCGGCCCCGCAAAGCCCTCCCACAATTAAAGTGATCCACGAAACCGCCATATTATTAAACAGCAGACTCTCCGCCAGCCACGTGAGCGCTCCGGCGACAAAAAGCACCGAGAGCAGTTTAGCCCAGAATTTCCAGCGCACTTTGCCCAGCAGCCAGCGCTCGACATAAATTATCGAAAAAGGGATCGTCAGTACCGCGATCAATCTCGCCAAACCGACTCCGAAACCGCCCCAGTAATTTATAAAGACGAGCATCAAACTGGCGCCGATAGCCAGCCAGGCAAAAGACAGCAGCGCGTTGTAATTCGGATAGCCGAGCCCTTCCGCCAGCTGCCAGCTTATCCCCTCGATCGCCAGCAGGCTGAAAATTATCACTTGCAGCACCAGGATCGAAGCCGAATGCTGTGCTATCTCAGGGCCGACCCATTTCGTCAGAAAAACGTCGCCGGCGGCGATCATCGTCACCGCGATAAACACCACCAGCGTTACCACGATCTTGGTGGTGCGCTCGTAAAATATTATCTGCTTATCCTTCTGGTCTCCAAGCTCGCTGGCGATGGGAAAGATGACCATGATAAAACTGCCGACGAAGGCGTGAATGTAAATTGCCAGGGTCATCGGGATGACATAGTATGTAAGATTTTCAGGCCCCAGATTCCTGGTTATCAAGCCTCTTTCAAACAGCAGTAAAATGTTGGCAAAGATCTGGCCGAGAATAACGCCCGAGCTGTACTTTAAAACGAGCGAAAATGTTTCGCGCTTAAACCTCCACCCGAGCCGCATTTGCGGGTAAAGCTTTTTCGCGGCAAGATACGCCACCAGGCAGATCAGGATATTAGTGCCCAGGCTCCACCAAAAAAGCGCGACCAGGCCGAAGCCCGCCAGCGCCAGCGCGATGTTTCCGCCGGCCAGCAAAACCCCGTACAAAGTGGTGATGTAGGAATACACGTCAAAGCGGTGGAGCCCCGTAACGACCGAGCTGAACACCTGCCAGATCAGGTAGAACAAAAGAACGGCCGAAGCAAGATAAAACGAGACGATGCTTTTTTCCACCGCGGCGTCTTCGATCTGGAAAATGTTTTTAACCAGCCAGCCGGCGCCCCCGCTCAGGATCAGCGCCGCGACGATGCCGATCAAAAGAGAGAGAAAAAAAGTGGCGGAAATGATCTCATTGATCTTTTCATGATCGCCGGAAGGTTTGTACTCGGAGACATATTTGGTGACGCCTTTGCCGATGCTGAAGCTCAGTGAGTAGCTGATAAAACCGAAGATGAGCGCATAGATACCGAAATCGCTTGCGCCGAGGGCGTTAACGATGATGGGGGTCGAAAAAAATACGACGATGCCCGGCAGCACCCAGGACAAAAACCCGAATATCATATTGACCGCAACGGATCTGCGGGGCTTGCTTAATTCGGTTTTGGTTAATTCGGGCTGTTCCATATATAACGGAGTTGATCGGTGTCTGATCGTCGCCAACTGAGTCGGTTAGTGTGTTTTGGTGTTGTTTCGTGGTTACTTCTTAAAGCCCTTTTTGATTTATGTGCTAAAGAGAAACCACGAAAACACACGAAACAAGAACCGGCTGCCTATTAATCACTAATCATTCACCAATCACCATTTATTCAAACGCTTCAACATAGCTTTTCCACGCGATCTTTGCAGCCTCGCGCTCGTCGAATTCTCGCAGCACGATCTCGCGCCCGGCCCGCGCTAATTTCTCCCGCAGCGCGGGATCGTTTTTAAGCGCAGCTATTGCTTCCGCCAACCCCTGGCTGTCTCCGGGTTCGATCAGCCATCCGGTTTCCAGGTGCTTGATCGCTTCGGGAATTCCGTTCACCCGGGTTGAAACGCTCGGGACCTTCGAGCGCCATCGCTTCGAGCAGCGCGATAGGCAGGCCCTCGATAAAGCTCGCCAAAACAAAAACGTCGCCCAGGCGGTACATTCGTAAAAGATCGCGGCGTTCGCTGCCAACCTGGGCGTTGGTTACCAGTTTAAAATTATCCCCCAGGCCGTAACTTTCTATTTTAGCCAGGTCTTTCTCGCCGGGTTTTGAATTGGACACCCAGAGAAAAAAAATATCCTCTCCCGCTTCCCGCAATTTTTGCGCGGCCTCGAGAAAGGTCCAGCGCCCTTTGCGGTCGATGAACTGCCCGACGCAGACCACCGTGAATTTACCGCTCGGCAAACCGAACTTTCGGCCGTAGGCTTCGCGGTCAAAGCTGCCATAGAGCGCTTCGTCGATCTCCGGCGGGTTAACGCCCGTAGAAGTAACGCGTATTTTATCGACAAAATGCCCAGGCGCGATCGAGCGCAAGCTCGCCCTGGCGTCTTTGTTCGAGGCCAGGATGTGAAAATTTTTGAAACTCGTTATTAAACGCAGCTTGAGCTTCCATAACGCCCGCCGCAGCGCCGAGCCGCTCCGGATGCGGTTGTGCATCGTCACGAAAACCTGCCCGCTCCTGCGGCAAAGATACATCAAGGCGAAAAGCGACTGCCAGGGCCCCAGCTCGATATGAACGACGCTGTTTTTCAGATCGTACCGGTTCAGAAATTTCAGCAACGACATCTCGCCGCGTATCTTGCCGGCATGCATTTTTATTTTTTGCGCCAGGCCGCGCGCGGGTTTGATGTCGCGATGGCGGGGCAGGAATTCGTATTCGACTTCGAGCTTGTCGAGGAAATCTATCAACTGCGCGTCCGAGCCTTCGGGAATTATGACCTTCACCGGGCAAAACTTTTTCACTTCCCTCATTGAAGCGAACAAGTGTATCTGGGCGCCGCCCCATTCCAGATAATCCCAAACGTAAAGAACTTTTTCCGGCTTAGTCGCGATATCGAAAACCTGCTTTGCTTAAGTTTGATCGGTCGTGCTCCAACGCTGCGGTGGATCCGCGACGTTTTTCCACGGATCGCCCAGTTTCATCGCCTTGATGGTCAGCCCGCACAAAAATACGCCGAAGGCCGCCAGCGCCTGCAGCCTGGTGGGCGAGGACTCCCAGCGCGCCACGAACTGCCGCTTTAGATTTAGCGGGTGCCGTTCATTGATAAACAGCACCTTAAAAACTTCCTTGACCGGCAAGACATGCAGCGGGCGCAATATGGCGTTCGGCTCGCACCACACCAGTGCTTTCGGCTCGATAAGGAGGTTCCAGTTGGCTTTCCGCATCCGGGTCAGGTATTGCGCGTCGCCCCAGCCGTGCCTGAACCTTTCTTCGTCCATCAGGCCGCATTCCCTGATGGCCTCGACCGGAAAAAGAATGCAGTTGCCCACGATGCACTCCACCTCAAAAGCGCTCTGCGGCACATTAAAAGCGGTCAGGTGCCGCGGGATGTGCCAGCCGCCGTAAAGCGTCTCCCAAACCTGTCCCACCTGAAAGACCTTGTGCGGCTCGTCCCACAATAAAAGCAGCGCCCCCACTATCGAGCGCGGATTTTTCCGCGACGTTCCGATCAGCCTCTGTAAAAATTGATCGTGAAAAACAGAGTCGTCGTTCATGGTCACGACATAGTCGGGGTGCCACTTGAGCGCCGCTTCGATGCCGCGGTTGGTGCCGCCGGCGTAATGCAGGCTGCCGTCGCCGGCGATCAATTGCACCTCGGGAAAATCGCGCCGCACGGCCTCGCCGGTGCCGTCGGTCGAACCGTCGTCCACGATAAACATCCGGACGTCAAGACCGGTTTTATCAATGCGCGACAGACTTCGCAGGCCTTGCAAAGTTGTTTCCCGGCGATTATAGACCGGAATTACCAGAGCAACTTTTATCGGTTTCTCACTCATCAAGAGCCGTCAAAGCTGATCGATTATATTTGTACGGTTGAAGTTTTACTTTGGGCGGCGGCCATTTGTTCCCTGACCTGTTCTTCGATCCAGCGATATGTCACTGCCAGGCCGTCCTCGAGGGAAATTTGCGGCTCCCAGCCCAGCACCTCACGCAGTTTTGTATTATCGGAATTTCTGCCGCGGACGCCCTGCGGCCCGTCGATGTGCCGCTTTTCGATCTCGATCCCGGCTGCTCCGGCGATGATATCGGCGAGCTGGTTGATGGTGACCATCCGGTCTTGCCCCAGATTTAGCGGCTCGTGAAAATCGGAACGCATCAGCCGGTAGATCCCTTCCACGCAATCGTCGATATAACAGAAAGAACGCGTTTGTTCGCCGTCGCCCCAGATATCTATCTCATGCGAGCCGGTCAGTTTCGCCGCGGCGATCTTACGGCACAGCGCCGCCGGGGCCTTTTCGCGCCCGCCTTCCCAGGTGCCTTTTTCCCCGAAAATATTGTGAAACCTGACCGTGCGTGTTTCCAGCCCGTAATCGTTGCGGTAATGATGACAGAGTATCTCGCTGACCAGCTTTTCCCAGCCGTAAGCGTCCTGCGGCTGCGCCGGGTACGCGTGCTCTTCCTTTAACGGCTTGGCGTCGGTTTCTTCCTGCAGGTATTCGGGATAGATGCAGGCCGAAGAAGTATAAAGATACCTCTTAACGCCGTTTTCGCGGGCGGCCTCGAGGGTGTGCAGGTTGATCAGGGAATTATTGTAAAGGATCTGCGCGTGATGCGCGGAGATAAAGCCCATTCCGCCCATGTCCGCCGCCAGGGCGTAAACTTCATCGACACCCTGCGTGGCTTCGAGGCAGTTTTCCCAGCGCCGCAGGTCCAGCAGCCGAAATTCGTCGGCATCGATGGGAGTGAATTCCGGCTCTTTGATGTCGGCGCCGCGAACCCAGTATCCTTTTTCCCGTAAAAAAGTCACCAAATGGCTGCCGATAAAACCGCCGGCGCCGGTAACTAAAACTCTTGTCTGTTCCTTCATGCTACTTCAAAAGGCTAGCGAAATTTTATTGCTGCTCCTCGTCATTCTGGCGGTAATGGCCGCGATAATAATAGCTCTGGTAATAATAGTTGTCCTGCGAGCGCAGGTTGGCATTATTAAGCACCACGCCGAATATCTTTGCCCCCACTTCGCTAAGGAACTGTTTCGAGCGTTTGACCACCTGGCGCGAACTCTTACCGGAGTGAACCACGAGGATAACGCCGTCCACGATGGAGCCGATCAAAACGCCGTCGGTGAACGAAGCGATAGGCGGGGAGTCGACCACAACGTGAGTAAAATGTTTCTCCATGTTTTTAAGCAGGTGCCGCATCTGGTCTGAGCCGATAAGTTCGGCCGGATTGGGCGGCACCGGGCCTGAAGGCAGCACGCTCAGCTTTGTGTCCTCGTCGAAGGAAATGACGTTCAGTATTTCTTCATCGGACATATCGCTGGAAAGCACGGAGCTTAGCCCTTCGTTATTGCTGACGTTAAAGATGCTGTGCAGCCGCGGGCGCCGCATGTCGGCGTCGATGATCAGCACCTTAGCGCCCGTTTGCGCCAGGCTTATCGCCGTATTGACCGCGGTAGTGGTTTTTCCTTCCGAAGGCAGGCTGGAGGTTACCAGCAGCGATTTCGGAGCATGTCCGGCGGTCGAAAGCAGGATCGAGGTACGCAGCTGGCGATAGGCTTCCGCCAGTGACGAGCGGGAATCCGAATGGATCATCAGCTCGGAATTGAGCCGGCTGTCTCCTTCCTCGATATTTCCCACCAGCAAGAGCCGCTTCCGCGCCAGGGTGTCGATCGTCGGAATCGCCACCAGCGCCGGCAATTGCAGGTAATTTTCCACTTCTTCGGTCGAACGGATAGTATCGTCGAGGTATTCGAGAAACAGGGCCAACCCGGCGCCGAACAGCGTCGAAAGTATCAGCGCCACGGCCACCGTCATCAAACGGCGGGGGCCGACCAGCGTTCCCGTAGGAAGCGCGCGGTCGACCACGCTGATATTATTGTCCGTTCCGGCCGCGATGACGTTATTTTCGCGCTGCTGTTTGAGCAGGCTTTCCAAAAAGTCCTTGTTGGTTTTGATCCGGTCGCTCAGTATCTGGATATTGATCGCCGCGCTGTTTTGTCCCTGCGCCAAATTGTACTGGGCGTTATAAGCGCTTTTGATCTTTAATTCCTGGGTCCTGGCTTTTTCAAAATCGGACCGGAAAACATTAGAGATTATTTCCTGGGCCCGCTTGCGATAGGTTGTGATATCCTGCCGGGCCGATTCGCGGTTGACCTTGATCGAATTTTCCAGCGATGCGATCTTCTGGTTCAGCTCGTCCACCTCGGGGGCTTCGGGAGTGAATTCCACCAGCAATTTTTTCCTCTCCGACACCAGCTCGTCGATCTTGGCCCTTATCTGGGCATCCAGCGTTCTCATCACGGTATCGCGAGCGGTGACGTCCGCCTGGGTGTCTCTATCGGCCAGTGCGGAAAGCGCATCGTCGGTGCGGGTGGCCGATTTAAATCTGGCTTCCGCTATCGCCCTTTCATTCTCGGCCTTGAGCAATTGCTCATTGAGCGCCGACAAGCGCTGGGTGACCAGCGTTTGTTTGCCATCGATATCGAGGATGCCGGCCTCCTGCTCCAGCCTGGCCTTGCCCTGCTCGTCCTCTTTGACCTTGGTCTGGTAGTTGGCGATCTGCGCTTCTAAAAACCCGCTGGTCTCGCTGCTTGTTTTCGTGCGTTTTTCCGCGTTTTGCCGGGTGAAAACTTCCGCCACGCCGTTCACGATCATCGCCGCCAGCGCCGGGTTCGTATGTTGAAACGAAATCTCGATCAAACGTGTTTCTTTATAGGTCGAACGGCTCTCGCGAACGGGATCGATGATGATATTTTTCTTCAGCACGTCCACGTAAGGCAATAGCCGGAGCGCTTCCTTCATATCGTCGGCCGATTTGACGGAGCCGGTATCGGCTTCTTCCAGCGGCTTGACCTCTTTCTTTTCCTCCCGGGTAGCGAGCCCGAGGCTGCGCAGGATCGCCTGGGTGGTCGAAACGGAATCGTTGGCGACAGTAGAGACGAATTCGGGATTGCGTTCCAGGTCTACCTCTTTGACCACGCCGCGTAAAATATTATCGCTGGTCAAAAGCTGGAGCTGCGTATTGAAATACGCCGGGTCGCCGCCTCCCATCGGGCGGCGGCTGTCGCTGGTGACCAGGTCCGGGTTGGCCTGTTCCAGGTCGACCTGCACCGTCGCGTTGGCGCGATACAGGTTCGGCTTGCGCGACATATAAAGCGCCGTCAGGGTCGTGGTCAGCACGGCAATTCCGACCACCAGCCACAATCTTTTACGGATCGCGCGCCAGTATTCGGAGATCTGGAAACTTCCCGCCTGGTTTTCAGGCCGGTACGAGACATAAGGGCCGCTTTCCGGAAGCTGCGGTTCGCCGGGGCGTTCCAGTTCTCTTCTTTCGGCTGGGCGGCTCGGAATTATTTCACGAGAATCTTTCATTTGGTCTATTTATAAATCCTTTTAAATTAAGGGAAAATGAAATACGGGAGAGAGCCTAATCCCCCCGTCAATGCTTTGACAATGCTGCTCGTCGTGCTCTTAACAGCGTCTTCAGAGACGGAAACAATATCATTCGGCTGCAGCACCGGGTCGGGTTTTTCTCTTTTGATTATCGCGGAAAGGCTAAAGATCAGCTCTTGCGGCTGGGTACTGCCCGGGATCTTTCGCAATACGCGCACCTTGTCCTTGGCAAACGCTTTTAATCCTTCGGCGGCGGCAATAGCCTGCGATAAGGTTACCGGCTCTTTCAGCGGAACTGTCCGGGGATGATTTACGTTTCCAATTACATACACTACTTCCGATTCCAGGATCGAAACGATATCGCCCGGCTGCATCCAGAGGTTTGCTTTTCCTTCCTGAACGTCCTTGATCTGGTAGGTCATCAAAACCATGTCCGGATTTTCCCGGTCGGCGGCTGTGGCCACTGCCTGCGTGTCCTGTTGGCAAACGGAAGAGCTGCCGGTACGGGCGACGATAAGTTTTGCCCCGGCCTTTTCGGTGGGCCCGCCGGCAAAAGCCAGCAGTTCCAGCAGCCTGACCCGGCGGTTCAGGAAAAACGCGCCCGGTTTTACCGCCGCGCCGATGACCGCGAAAGATTGGGATTTTTGATCGCCCACGCGCACCGTTACGAACGGCTGGCGCAAATACTTGGTGTATTTAGCGGTGATCTCGTCCGCCAGCTCCCGTTCGGTTTTACAGACCGCCACGATCGACTCCGAAATGCGCGGAAGCCTGATGGTTCCGTCCTGCCCGACGTCGGTCTTTTGCGATAATTCGGGATGCTTGAAAACCTCGATCTCTACCTGGTCCTGGAACCCGATACGATAGCGTTCGCCCATGCGGTTAAGTTGAGGAACGGTTTGCGCGGGCACTGTCGGCTGCGAAACCGGCTTGTCCCTGGTATCCTTGTTGTCCTTATTCTCCTGCGCTAAACCCGCCCCGGCAAATGTGGCTGACAGGGCCAGCGCTAAGCCGAAATAATACAGTTTTTTAATTGCGTAATACATAAATTCACTTCTTTCTCACTTGTCTTGACATTACGGCTGGATGGTTGAAGTAACTTCTCAGCAAAATTAGATTAACTCTCAGCAAGAACAGTTTATCCCAAATCATAGAAAATCAAAGAATTAATTATACAAAATAGCTCAAAGATAAGCCAGAATCAACTACCACATTCCGCGATTTTCATGTTTTCCGGTTTCAAGTTAAAATTCCTTTTCTCAATTAGATTACTTTATAGTGCGATTATGGACGGAAAATCCGCCACGCCGATGCTTCGGCAATACCTGGAAATCAAGAAACAATACCCCGGAACTCTGCTCTTTTTCCGTCTCGGGGATTTCTACGAACTCTTCAATGAGGACGCGATAACCGGGGCGCGCGAGCTCGAGATCACCCTCACGGCGCGGCAAAAAGACAGCAGTAACCCTATTCCGATGTGCGGAGTGCCGCATCACGCTGCCTCGAATTATATCGCGCGGCTGATCAAAAAAGGCTACCGGGTGGCTATCTGCGAGCAGACCGAAGAAGCCGGCCAGGGCAAGAAACTCGTCCGGCGAGAGGTGGTGCGCGTCATCACGCCCGGCACGGCGATCGACCCGCAGCTGGTGGAATCGCGCGAATCCGTCTACCTGGCGGCGGTCTGCGCCACGGGCGAAACATTCGGCGCGGCCTTTCTGGAAGTTTCCACCGGCGATTTTTTCGCCACCCAGATCTCGGGCGGCAGCGCTTGGGCGGAAATTTGCGCAGACATCGACTCCTACAGCCCCCGCGAAATACTATTTCCTGAATATTTAAGCAAGGTGGTGGAAAATGCCTTTGTTACCAGCACCGGTAATGCCCCTTTATTGGCCATGGACCGATCCATCACAATGGGCATCAACGCAGCCACGCTCACGCCGCTTGAAGATTCGAATTTTTTCCCGGAAGATTGCGCGAATCTCTTAAAACGCCAGATGAACGTCCAATCACTGGACGGCTTCGGATTGGAAAAACGCGAGGAGGCTGTCCGCGCGGCCGGGGCCTGTCTGCGTTACGCGCAAAACACGCAGCGCGCTTCGGCCGCCCATATTTCCGGCATCCAGTATTTCGAGGCCAATGACTTTATGGTGCTCGACGGCGTAACGCTCCGGAATCTGGAAGTCGTCGAATCGAGCCGCCCTGAAGCCGGTGCCGCGAATAAACGTTCGCTTTTAGGCGTGATCGATGCGACCGTGACCAGCATGGGCGGCCGGCTTTTGCGCTCGTGGCTTTTGCGCCCGTCGATCCGGCGCAGCGAGATCCAGACGCGCTTGACGGCGGTCACGGAGCTCGGCGATTCGATCCTGCGCGATAAGCTGCGTTTTCTTTTAAAGGAAGTTTCCGATCTGGAGCGCCTGGTCGGGAGATTGAATCTCGGAACCGCTACGCCCCGCGACTTGCTCGCGCTTAATCGCTCGCTTGATCAAATACCCGAGATTCTTTTTGCGTTATCAGACGCGGAGGCCCTGCTGCTGCAAGTTCTTCGCGAAAACATTTTCGAGCTGCCTCATATCCAGGAATTGATCGCCCGCGCTATCAGCGACGACGCGCCGCTCGCGCTCACTGACGGCGGCGTCATCCGCGACGGTTTTTCCGCCGAGCTCGACGAGCTGCGCGGTATCAGCCGCTCCGCTAAGCAGACTATCGCCTCGTTCGAAGAAGACGAGCGAAAAAAATCCGGCATCGGTTCCCTGCGGGTGAAATTCAACAACGTCTTCGGTTACTTTATCGAGGTTTCGAAGGCAAACGCCCCGCGCGTTCCCGATTATTTCGAGCGGCGGCAGACGCTGACCAACGCCGAGCGCTACACCACGCCGCAGTTGAAAGAATGGGAGCAGAAAGTGCTGGGCGCGGAAGAAAAGATCGCCGACCTGGAGTCGCAATTATTTTTGCAAGTACGTGCCGAGATAACCAAAGAGACGCGCAACCTGCAGTCGACCGCCCGCGCGCTGGCGACGCTCGATTCCCTCTCCGCGCTGGCGGAAACGGCCGCGAGGAGAAATTACGTTTCGCCCGTTCTTCACGACGGCGACGAAATCGAGATCAAAGGCGGGCGGCATCCGATAGTCGAAGCGTTCACCAATTCGCCGTTCATCCCGAACGATCTTTATTTGAATAATTCCACCGACCGCTTGCTGATAATCACCGGGCCGAACATGGGCGGCAAATCCACCATTCTCCGCCAGGCGGCGCTGATCCAAATTTTGGCGCAGATAGGCTCATTCGTTCCGGCGGCGCACGCGCGGCTGCCGATGGTCGACCGCATTTGGACGCGGGTCGGCGCCTCGGACGATCTGGCCGGCGGGCGCTCGACCTTTATGGTGGAAATGACGGAGACCGCGGCGATCCTGCACAACGCGAGCCCGCGTTCGCTGATACTGCTGGACGAGGTTGGGCGCGGCACTTCGACCTTTGACGGTTTGTCCATCGCCTGGGCGGTGGCTGAGTATCTGCACGATTCTAACCAACACGCCGCCAAAACGCTTTTTGCCACGCATTATCACGAGCTGACGGAGCTCGCCGAAAAACTTCCCGGCGCAAAAAATTACCAGGTCACCGCCGCCGAACGCGACGGCGAAGTGGTTTTCCTGCACAAGCTGGAGCGCGGCAAGGCTTCCAAATCCTACGGCATCGCCGTGGCGCAGCTCGCCGGGCTTCCGGCTGACGTTCTCGCCCGCGCGCGCGAAGTGCTGGAAAAACTCGAGCGTTACGAGATCGCGGTATTTTCGGACGACCAGATCGCAGCGCCTCTGGAAAAAGCCGCGAGGCGCGCCGCCGGAAGCAAGATGGCCTCGCAAACCACGCTCTTTCAAATGGCAAACGAATCGCTGGTAGATGAAATTCGCGACCTTCCGGTCGAGGATATAAGCGCGGAAGAACTGCGCTCGCGATTGAGAGAGATCAAAGGAAAAATTGTGTAGGGGCGGCACCTGTGGCCGCCCGCCTTGGTCAAACCGGGAGCGGTAGCGACCGGATTCTTATACGGAACAACTGCCCGGCTGATCACATATCCATATATTCAGGTTTCCAATATTTCTTGATCAGAAGATTACAAGCCGCCATCGCATCATTTTTATAAAATGATTCACATTCGGCGATCTCCTTGTCCTTTTCTACGAGGGATTCAGAGAGCCAGTTGCGGCGCTCAGCGTCTACCGGCAAATGGTCCGTCTCGGAATCAAATTACTCTGAAGATCCCAAATTCTTCATTAAGCTCATCATTAAGACCTTCTTCATTAAGCGCATGATACAAACCAGTCAACCTTCGCGAGCCCGCTATCACTCCGATTTCCTCATTTTGCATTGCACGGCAAATAGCAATTATTTGTCCGTGGAGAAATGCTGTCTGAAGTTCCGTTTTCATGAATAAAGTTAACCACAAAATAGCGAAATACATAAAAGGCTCGAAAAACCCGGTCGCTACCGCTCCCGGTTTTGACACTCATCATTAACCATTAAAGCCACCCGGTCGTTACCGCTCCCGGTTCTGACCGATCACGCCTAAAGGCGTAACTCTGAACTGCCCTCTGCCTACTGCCCACCGACAACTGCCTCTGCCCACTTGCCAAACACCGCACAATTCGAGAAAATTTGCGGTGGCTTTCTTTGTCACCTGAGTAATGCTGGTCTAAATCAAATAATGTTTGAATCCATTCTTGAACTTCCTTTGGAACAAAAGGTCGGACAACTGCTTTTTATCGGGCTTCCCGGCACGGAACTCGACGCCGAGACCTCTGATCTGCTGCAGGAGGTCCGGCCCGGCGGAGTGTGTATCTTCGGGCGCAACGTGCGCGGCGCCGAGCAATTGCGCAGCTTGACCGACGGCGTCCGCGAACTCCTGCCGGTAAGGCCGCTGGTCAGCATCGACCAGGAAGGCGGCCTGGTCGACCGCCTGCGCCGCATATGCACGCCGATGCCCGCCGCCCGCGTCATCCGCCAGCACGGCGATATCGCCGCGGCGCGCGCTTTGGGCAGAATAACGGGACAAATTTTGCGCCTGCTCGGTTTTAATATGAATTTCGCCCCGGTGCTCGATATCATGACGCCGGAGCGCGACCTGCTTTCAAACGGGCTTTATTCGCGCTCATTCGGGCGCTCGCCCGGAGAAGCGCTGGGTTATTCGATGGTCTACCTGCGGGGTTTGCAAAGCGCGGGAATATTGGGGTGCCTGAAACATTTTCCCGGGATCGGCGCGGGCGAAGTAGATACGCACGAAGAGATCCCGGTGATCAATCTTTCGCAGGAAGACCTGGTGATGCAGGACCTTTCGCCGTACATCGAACTCTTCACCCAGCGCCAGGACGAAGACGACCGGATCCGCGTCCTGATGGTCAGCCACGGCGGTTTTCCCAAAATAAGCCTCAATACCGGCGAAATAGGCGGTAAGCTCTTCCCTGCTTCGATCAATAAACAGATAGTCACTAAACTTTTACGTCATCAGCTCGGATATAAACATTTGGTGGTGACCGACGACATGGAAATGGGCGCGATCCTGCGCCATCACGATATCGCGGAGGCCGCCGGGTTGGCTTTCGAAGCCGGGGAAGATATGATTCTTATCTGTTCTTCGACCGAAGCCGTGCGAAAAAGCTACCATGCGCTGCTCGAAGGTTTCAGATCGGGCGCGCTGTCCGCGGAAAAATTGGACGAATCCCTGCAGCGCATCGCCGAAGTAAAAGCCATCGTCACTAACCCTCTCCCGTTTGACGCCAATAAATTTAAACGGCTTTCCGAGGAAATCGCCGAGCTAAATAGAAAACTTGATTATTCATACGGAGGAAAACCCTGATGAACTGCCGTAAATTATTTGTCTTTATATTATCTCTTGTACTCGCGATCTCATTTTCCGTGAACTGCCGCACGCGCGACGCCGCAATTGTAACGATCGCGCTCGATTCCAAATTCGATTCGCTTGATTTTCTGGGAGCGTCCAACGTTTCGGCCAACGCCGAGCGGATCAGAAGCCTGATCTTTAACACGCTGGTCAAGAAGAACGAAAAATTCGAATACGTCGGCGAGCTGGCGGAAAAGATCGAAGACCTCGACGGCGGTTCCACGATCTCATTCACTCTTAAACCGAACATAAAATTTCACAACGGCGCTCCCCTGCGGGCGGCGGACGTGAAATACACCTTCGAGAAAATGCAGGCGGCCAACGGCGCCAAAGCGTCGTCGTTTTTCGAAACCGTTGACGGCGAGAAAAAACCGCACATAACCCAGATCGACACGCCCGACGATAAAACGGTGAATTTCAGGATCAGCCGCCCCGCGCTCAAGAACCAGCTTTTGTCCAACATGGTCGCCATCCCGATCATTCCCGAGGGGACATTTGAAACCCAAAAGGACAACCCTGTCGGCAGCGGCGCCTTTAAATTCGTCAAATACGACACTACTAACAATATCGTCGATCTGAATTCCTACCCCGAATACTGGGAAGGCGCGCCGCAGATCCGGCAGCTCCGGGTAAAAGTGATCGTCGACCAGAACGCCGTGCAGGCGGAGCTGAAATCCGGGCAGCTCGATATTGCGCCGGTGATGATAAACCTGCCCCCGGATACCATCGAGAGTTTAAAGACCGATCCTAATTTGAAGGTTTATCCATTTAACAGCGCCAATGTGCAGATCATCACCTTCCAAGCCACCGCGCAGCATGTCGACAACCTCAAGGTGCGCCAGGCCCTTGCCTACGGCATCGACCGCGAAGGAATTATCAGGGATCTGCTGCGCGGGCAAGGCACTATAGCCAACTCTATCCTGCCCGAGGAAAGCTGGGCGTTTTCGCCCGGGACCGTGTATCAACACGATATCGCAAAAGCAAAACAACTGCTCGACGAAGCAAACCTGAAAGACCCGGACGGCGACGGCGAAAAAATGCGCCTGTCGCAGCCCCTCAAACTCAGTATTTCTTCGGGCAATACCGCGCTGAGCCAATATGCGCAGGTGATCCAGAATCAACTGAAGCAGATCGGGATACCCGTGGAGATCGTCACCGTGGAATTTCAGACCCTGCAGGAGCAGTGGCGGTTGGGACAGTTTCAAATGACCATCAATCGCTGGGTGGGCGGTAACCAGGACCCGATATTTTATAAGGACCTGTTTTTGTCGACCGAGAGCACCGATGTAAAACCGACCGCGCGCAATCGCAGCCGCTACAAGAATCCGGAACTGGACAGAATTTTGCAGCAGGCGATGAACGAACCCGATAAGGAAAAAGCCAAACAGCTTTACACCCAGGCGCAGAATATTGTCAGCCGCGACCTCCCGATCTTTCCGCTCTGGTACCCGGCAAATATGGTGGTCGCCAATAAACGCATCGGAAATATCCAGTTGAATGCCAGCGGCGATTGGAATTTTGTCAGGAACCTGACGGTGAATTAGTCGGGAAATTTAGCCGCGGATTTTACGCAGATAAACGCGGATCAGAATTTGTTTTTCTTATCCGTGGTTATCCGTGAAGATCCGCGGCTAATTATTTACCCGGTCGCTACCGCTCCCGGTTCTGACAAGAACGGGCGGCCACAGGTGCCGCCCCTACTCTAATTCGACGCCGTGCTGCCCATATCATTCGACGGGGTCAGAATGATCTCGACGCGGCGATTCTTTGCCCGGTTGGCGAGCGTCGTATTCGGCACTAGGGGAATATTTCCGCCCTGCCCCTTGATCTCGATCCGCGCGTCTTCGATGTTTTGATTTACGAACCTGTTCGCGATCGCGCGGGCGCGATCCTCGGTCAGCGTGGTAAGATCGGCTGCCAAACCTTTATCGTCCGTGTAAGATTCGATCATGATGCCGTAGTCTTTGTAATTGGCAAGTATCTGGCCGATCTTGTCTACCCTGGCCACGTTTGCCGCGCTCATCCCGCTCGCCCTGATGCCGGTAAAATAACTTTCCGGCAGGACCAAGGAAATTCCCCCGTTGGTGTTTTCCTTTACGCTGCCGTAGGCTTTCAACGCGATCATAAGCTGCGCGTTATTTGCGCGAATACGTTCGGCTCTTTCCGCCTGTTTGCGTTGGGTGTCGAGAACGTTTTTCTCGCCCTCGATCCGGGCGAACCGCAGCTTGTAGTCGTCGCTTTCGGCGCGGGCCTTGCTCAGCTCGTCACGCAGCCTCGTGTTCTCGTCCTTGAGGTCTCTGAGCTGCTGGCTCAGATTCGTCTTATCGCGCTCGCCCAGTTCGCGTGAGCGCGTTTCCCTGTTCAACTCGTTTTTCAGAGCGGCAATTTCGCTGTCTTTCGCGTCCAGTTGATCCTCCAGCTTGCGGGTTTCGGCGTCGCGCCGGATGGTCTCGTTGCGTTTTTCCCGCGCGTCTTTTCGCACGGCGGCAGTTTCTTCCGCCTTGACCGCCGAGCTCACCGCCTGGCGCGCTTTGATATCGGTCTCTTCTTCCGGCCGGTCTGCCCGCCAGGAATTTTCCGCGTCCCGCAGATAGGTTTCGGCTTCGGTCAGCTCCTGCGCGGCGTCGCGCTGCGCCCCGGCGAATTTTGCCAGCGCAACGGCCTGGCGCGCCTGCAGGATCGTCCCCGGCGTTTTGGAATAATCCACTTCCGCGATCTCAGGCACGTAAGACGAGCGGAAATAATCGCTCGAATTTCCCAGGTATGAAATAGCCCGGGTCGAAGTAACGGGCCGGCCCATATCGGTCACGCCGTTGAGATTTTCCAGCATCACCACGCGGCTCGGGCGTTTGACCAGAAAGTGCGGCTCGGCGGTAATGATCAGGGCAAAGGTTTGCAGGTTCGTGGTTCCCTCGAATTTCGAGTTGAACTCAAAAGTCCCCCGGCGCTTGATCTCGCCGAGATTGTCCACCTGGCCGTCGGGAGAAACCGCCCAGAGAACATAGGTTGCGTAACCGGCGCCCAGCTCGAAGGGGCGCGGCATTCTTTCCACCGTCAGCTCCACGCGAGTGCCGCTTTTGGCGGTGCGCCTGATCTTCGCGTCGCCTTTCATCCGCGGAAAACGCGTGGTGCCGCGAAACTGCACCAGCACTGTTTCGTCCTGCGGAAACGTGATGGCGGTCGCCTGGCGCGGCACGTCTACCTGCGCAAACACGCTGTAGATCAGGCCTGACGCAACTAAAACCACGGAAAACACACGCTTGATTTGTTTGGTTAAAAAGACTGAATTCATAAAAATTTCTCCCTGTTCGGAAAGCTTTTGCAAGGTATTTTATTTCTTGATGAGATTTTTTACAAAACAGTTGGCTAAATAATGCGGTCAGTACCGCGCGCCTAATATCCTATCGGCGAGGATGTGCTGCGGAATTAACCCCAGTGAAACACTCTCGGACGCTAAGCATAACAATGTCTTTAGCCTTACTGAAGTGTTTCGTTCCACCCCGGGGGTGTGCGAGTGAGACACTGAAACGAAAATGGAACAGAAATCGTAAAAATCGCGGGCGATCACTCAAAAGTCCATAAAAGCGGCTTGAAAAGATCGTCGTGGCGTGACGGCCGCGAAAGCTAAAGTGCCGCAAGGTCATTATCGCCGATAGCCATTGTTTTTGTAAGAAAGGTTTGGGGGCTTTGTTTTGTTATTGGTTTTTTGGTGTGATTTACCCGGAGGCTTTGCCTCTTAAATGGAAATGAAGTCAGTGCCGGGAACGAAGTGACCGGCTCACGAGCGCGGCGAGCCGGTCTTTCAACAATGCCGCCTGTTAGATAAGTATAATTCGTTTCGCTCAGAGCCGGTCGCTATCGCTCCCGGTACTGACTATCCCGGCAGACGAACTGACGTTTGAAGATTAAAAACTGTAAGCCATGCCTTACAGTTTCCAGTGTCAATAAGTGACAGTGGAATCCGACCCGATACTCAAAAAAAGTATTGGGTCAGATTTTTACCCGAAAAGTGGAGCAACACTAAATTACACCGCTACCGACTCGTTGCTTGCACTGACCCGCAGATCAAACTCTGTTATTATTACACTTTATCTAAATTCGCATGCAGGACTTTCGCCGTTTATTAAAATACCTCAGGCCGCACTATATGACTTTCGTCCTGGCGACGGTCGCGATGGTGCTGGTGGGGCTTTTCGAAAGCGCGACCGGCGCGCTGATCGTGCCGATCACCAGCCAGGCCTTTGGCGGGGAGGCCGCCGACAAGGCCGCCACGCTCTTTAACCTGCAAAAGCTCATCCCGGAAAACGACTGGTACGGCGCCTGGGCCACCATTTCCATTTTGCTGATAACCTTTACGGTTTTAGGCGGGATCGCGGAATATTTTTCATCTTACCTGATGGCCAAGATCGGCCAGTCGGCGGTGCTTCAGCTTCGCCGCGAGCTTTACGCGCATCTTCTGGCGCAGCCGGCCAGCTTTTTCGAACGCCACCGCACGAACTTTCTGGTTTCGCGGCTGGTGAACAGCTGCATGGCGATCGAACTGGCGGTTTCCGCCAACCTGCGCGATGTGCTGCGCGAAAGTTTTATGCTGGTCTTTTTTCTTTCGGCGGCATTTTATTTTAACTGGCGGCTGATGCTGGGCGCGATGATCGTCGCCCCCGTCATCGCGTTTCTGACCACCAGGTTTTCCAAACTGCTGCGCCAGTATGCCGAGCAATCTTTCGAGGGAAACAAGCAGCTGACCGACACGGCGCAGGAAGCGCTCTCGAATCACACCATCGTGAAAGCTTATCGCGCCGAGGGCCGCGAGGAAAATCGTTTTGCCAAAGTGGCGCACATTATCGCCCGCGCCAATCTTCGCTCCGGGCGCATCGCCGCGATCTCGCCGCCGACCATCACCATCATCGGAATGGTCGCCGTCATCACGCTGCTCTATTTCGGGCTGCGCGAAATTCACGTGGTCCAGAGCATGCAGGCCTCGCAATTTTTTGCTTTCCTGTTTTTTCTTTTCCGCAGCTACGACCCGATGCGCAAAATTTCGCGCCAGCACAACGAGCTCAACAAAGCCTTTGCCGCGGCAAAAGACGTTTGGAACGTGATGGACGAAAACGAGACTTTGCCCGAGAAAGAAAAGGCGGCCGGGATAAAAACGCTGGAGAATCAGATAGAGCTCAAAAATGTTTCGTTCCAGTACGGCAATGAAAGCAAAGTGATCCTGAAAGACGTCAGCCTGCGAATTCCGAAGGGGCAAATGATCGCGCTGGTCGGCGAATCGGGCGGCGGAAAATCGACGATAACAAAACTTATCCCGCGTTTTTACGACCCGACCGGGGGCGCAGTGCTCTGGGACGATATTGACCTGCGCGACGCGAGGCTGTCGAGCCTGCGCGAACACATCGCGCTGGTCACGCAGGAGACCACTCTTTTTAACGACACCGTGCGCTACAACATTTCCTACGGCAAGCCCGACGCGACCGATGAGCAGCTGCGACATGCGGCGGAGGTCGCCTTTGCCGCTGATTTTATCGCGGAATTACCGAACGGTTACGACACCATCGTCGGCGAACGCGGCGTGTTTCTTTCCGGCGGCCAGCGCCAGCGCATCGCCATCGCGCGCGCGGTTTTGCTCGACGCGCCGGTGCTGGTGCTCGACGAGGCGACCTCGGCGCTCGACACCGAATCGGAACGGCTGGTGCAGAAAGCGCTGGAAAATTTGATGCAAAACCGCACCTCCATAGTGATCGCGCACCGGCTCTCGACCGTGCGCAAGGCGGACAAAATTATCGTGATGGTGCGCGGCCAGATCGCCGAAACCGGCACCCACAACGAGCTGCTGCAAAAAGGCGGCATCTACAAGCGGCTTTACGAACTGCAGTTTTGGGAAGACGAGGAAGAAGAAAAGATCGCAGTCACTTAGGGTTCTTTGCGGAAATCTTTGCGCTCTTTGCGGTTAAGAATTTTTAACGCAAAGCGCGCAAAAAGAAGACGCTAAGAGCGCAGAGCCGGAACCAACATGAACCTGCCGGAAAAATATAAGATCAGGATCGGTGAAATTTCTCCGGGGTTGGCGATCAAGAGCGTTGAACTAAATACCGATGGGCTTTTGAATGATATTGTCATCGTCAATGGCGAACTTGTTTTTCGTTTTCCCAAGCACGAATACGCGTTTAAGCATTTGAAAACTGAAGCCCGGTTGCTGGATTTTCTGTGCGATAGAATTACGCTCGAGATTCCAAAACCGTTTTTTGTTTCCGACGACGCGATCGTCTACTCGCTGATCGCGGGCGAGTCCTTGCGGCGCGACCTGCTGCTGAAACTTGCCGGGGACGAACAGCAGCGAATCGCCGATCAGATGGCGCAATTTTTTAAAGAGCTTCACGGGATCGATCCTGTCGGAGCGGATTTTGAAATCCCTGCGGCGGACGCGCTGGTAAAATACGAAGGCTGGGTGAGCGCCTATGAACGCATCCGGGAAAAAGTTTTTCCGCTCCTGATGCCGCACGTGCGCGAAGCCATGCGGGAACATTTCGAAAGCTTTCTGGCCGACGAAAACAATTTTGCCTTCGAGCCGAAAATGGTGGACACGGACATTCCGCCTTACCATATAATGTTTGACCGCCGGCGAAACCTGGTCAACGGAATTATCGACTTCGGCTGCGCGGGCATGGGCGATCCGGCGTCGGATTTCGGGGTTATAGTCTATAATTACGGCGAAGGGTTTTACCGGAGATTTTTTAAGCTTTATCCCGATGCGGAAGCATATCTGAAAAGGGCCAGATTTATCGCCGGGGCCCAGGAAGCGCGCTGGATACTGACCGGGCTGGAGCAAAACAACAACTGGTGGCTCACCGTTCATACCTCGGGCGCCAAGGATTTTGGTTACACTTAGCGAACTTTGCGACTTCTTTGCGCCCTTTGCGGTAGGAATTTTAACCGCAGAGATCGCCAAGAAGTCGCAAAGAGCGCAAAAATTATATTATGAAATCAATGACCGGATTCGGGCGCGGCGCGTTTATGGGCGACAATTTTGCCGTGACCGTGGAATTAAAGACCGTAAATAATCGCTTTCTGGATGTGAATCTGCGCCTGGCGCAGGAGCTTAACCAGCTCGAAGCCACCATCAAACGCCAGATCGGCAATCGTCTTTCGCGCGGGCGGGTTGACGTGAACCTGGTCTATGAGCGCTCGACGGAAGTGGCTTACGAGCTTAACCGCCCTCTTATCAGCGGTTACCTGCTGGCGCTTAAGGAATTACAGGAAGAATTCAAATTAAACGGCGAGCCGGATCTGAACATGATCGCTCGCCTGCCAAGCGTGCTGCAGACCAAAAAAGACAATATCGACGAGCATTTTATCGTCGGAGTGGAAAAAGCCGTCGAGGCGGCGCTGGACGACCTGGAAAAAATGCGCGAGAACGAGGGCGAAATGCTCAAAAGCGAGCTGAATTTTCGCCTGGGGGAGATCGAGAGCCGCCTGCCCGCCATCGAAAGCGAGGCCGGAAGCGTGGCCGATGAATACCTGCAGCGGCTTAACAAGCGCATCAACGAGCTTTTAGCCAAAACCGACGCCCAGATCGAGCTTGACCAGGCCCGTTTGGCGCAGGAAGCGGCTTACCTGGCCGACCGGAGCGATATTTCCGAAGAGATCGCGCGGCTGAGGATCCATATCGAGCAGTTCCAAAAAATAATGGACGAGGACAAAGAGGTGGGCAAACGGCTGGATTTTCTGACCCAGGAACTAAACCGGGAAGCCAACACGATCGCCTCGAAAACAAATAAAATGAGCATCAAGGAATCTTCGCTGGCGATAAAGTCGGCGATCGAGAAGATCCGGGAACAAGTACAGAATGTGGAATAAGAAAATAGCCGCGGATTTACGCGGATAAACACGGATAAGAAAAATAGCAAGGGAAATAAAACTCATGAAACACTCCCACGTTACTGAGAGAATAATTGCTTCTTTTTATGATGTTTATAATGAATTAGGACACGGCTTTCTCGAGTCCGTATATGAAGAAGCATTGATAATTGTTTTGAAAGAGAAAGAGCTCTCGATTATCCGGCAACATCGATTGCCTGTTTGGTTCAGAGAAAAGAAAATCGCCGATTTTGAAGCTGATTTGGTCGTGGAAAACCTGGTTCTAGTGGAACTTAAGGCTGTCCGCACTTTAAATCCATCACATGAAGCGCAATTGCTTAATTATTTACGAGCCACGGAAATTGAAGTAGGATTGCTTTTGAATTTTGGGCTTAAGCCTGAAATGAAAAGGATGGTCTTCGATAATCAAAGAAAAGGAATCCGTGAAAATCCGCGTTTATCCGCGGCTATTCTCTTATCCGATGAATAAGGGTACCCTATTTATAATAAGCTCCCCATCAGGCGGCGGAAAAGGCACTTTGATACGCCGTGTGTTGGAAAATGTGCCGAATATCGGTTATTCTGTCTCTTTCACCACGCGTCCGCCGCGCAAGGGTGAGGTGAACGGCGCGGATTATCAATTTGTGGGCCGCCCGGAATTTGAAAAATTAATAAACGAGGGCGAGTTTCTGGAATTCGCGGAGGTTCATGGAAATCTCTACGGGACATCGCTTACCCGGACCGAACAGATGATCGGAGCCGGCCGCGATGTGATCCTGGAGATCGACGTTCAAGGCGCGGAATCGGTTAAACGAAAAGTGCCGGAAGCGGTTTCGGTCTTTATTTTGCCGCCTTCATTCGCAGTGTTGAAAAAACGTCTGGAAAGCCGCGCTACCGAGGACGCGGAAGACCTGAGATTACGTTTGAAAAATTCACTCAGCGAAGTGGAGAGATACAAAGAGTTTGATTACGTGGTGATCAACGACGAAGTGGAACGGGCTTCGCGGGAGCTGGGGTCGGTGATCCTGGCCGAAAGAGCAAAACGGGCCCGCCGGGAAGAAAGTATCAAAGAAGTTATTAAAACGTTCGAGAATCAAAACTAATTTAAATTGGAGACCGAATTAATGCCTAAAAAAGCTGAGAAAAAAGCCGAAAAAAAGGTCGACAAAAAAGCAAAAACAAAAGAAGTGGAAATTGAGGAAGTCGAAGAATCCGAAGTATCTGAAGAAGAAGTAGAGGGAAAAGAAAAAGAAATGCACGAGATCGATTCAAAATATCGTTTGATCTTGCTCGCCGCCCAGCGCAGCAAGCAGCTGCAAAAAGGCGCCACCGCCCGCGTGACCATAGATACGCGCAAACACAAATCCACCCACGTCGCTCTGGAAGAGATCAAGCAGGGTAAAGTGCCCTTTGAGTTTCTGGACGAAGAATAAGAGTCAGAACCGGAGCGGTAGCGGCCGGGTTTAGCTCGAAGTAATTACCCGGTCGCTACCGCTCCCGGTTCTGACAGGAACTTACATTCCCTTATAATTCGGCCCGCCGCCGCCTTCTGGCGTCACCCAATTAATGATCTGGTACGGGTCCATGATATCGCAGGTTTTACAATGGACGCAGTTTGAGAAGTTTATCTTCAGCTCGCGGCGGTTCGTTTTCGAATTCATTTCCATTTCATAGACCGCCGCCGGGCAAAACCGCTGGCACGGGTTGCCGTATTCTTCCGCGCATTTTGTCGCGCAAATTTCCAGGTCGAGCACGTGCAGGTGCGCCGGCTGGTCTTCGCTGTGCGCCACCGAAGCGTGATAGACGTCGGTGATCTTGTCGAAGGTCAGTTTCCCGTCGAATTTCGCATCCTCGCCGTAGCGCTGCGCAACGTCGTCACCCTTGTAATCGTACTCGGCCAGCTTGCGGATGCGCTCGTAGCCCGCTTCGTGTTCGGGCCTATCGAAAATTCCCCAATCCCTGCCGCCGGAAAGAAATTGCAAGGCCCCGTTGACCAGCCCCGACCAACGCCCGCGCTGAAACGAGGCGTGAAAATTCCGCACTGGGTGAAGCTCGTCGTAAAGCCACGATTCGCTGACGTGCCTTTCAAATATCTGCAGAAAATTTGCGCTGAAATCGTTATGCAAGAGCGCTTCCATGATGGTTTCGGCCGCCAGCATCCCGCTTTTGATCGCGGTGTGAATCCCCTTGATGCGCTGGCCGTTGAGAAAGACGGCGCAGTCGCCGATCAGCAGAATGCCGTCGCCGTAAAGCCGCGGCATCGTGTTCCAGCCGCCGGCGGCGATGGTCTTCGCGCCGTAACGCAGCATCTTGCCTCCCTCGAGAATTTTCGCGATCTCCGGGTGAGTTTTGAATTTCTGAAATTCGACGTGCGGGTCGATCAGCGGGTCGAGATAATCCAGGCCGGTCACATAGCCGATGCTGATAATGTTGTTTTTCATCCCGTAGATCCAGCCGCCGCCGTAGGTTTTCGTATCTGATGGAAACCCGAGCGTGTGAATAACGTGGCCTTCCTTGAAATTCCCGTCGGGAACTTCCCAGAGCTCTTTAATGCCGAGGCTGAAAACCTGCGGCTCTTTGCCGGTATCCAAACCGAGCCGCTGGATCACCTTTTTTGCCAGCGAGCCGCGCGAGCCTTCGCCGAGCACCGTCACTTTTGCCAGCAGATCGACGCCGGGCTCGAAGTTCGGCTTTTTATGCCCTTCCCGGTCGATGCCTTTGTCACCGGTGCGCACGCCGATCACACGGTCGTGCTCGTCATACAGGATGTCGGCGCCGGGAAATTCGGGAAAGATGTTGATACCGGCTTCTTCGCATTTCTGCCCCAGCCATTCGGTCATTTTACTGAGCGAGACCATTACATAGCCGTGATTTTTCAGCGGCGGCGGGGTGATCGGGGCCTGGATGGCGCGATTTTCCGTCAGGTACCAGAAGGCGTCGGTCTCTACCTCGGAATCGACCGGGCAGCCCTGTTCGATAAAATCGGGCATCAGCTCGCGAATGCCTTTGGGGTCCATCACCGCGCCTGAGAGAATATGCGCGCCGACAGCCGGCCCTTTTTCGATAACGGCGATCTCGATCTCGCCCAGTTTCTTGCCCTGGGCCAGACCGTCGTCGATGTTCCGGTCGTGTTTATCGATAAGCCCTTTCAGATGCAGCGCCGCCGCCAGGTTCGCCGGGCCCGCCCCGACCAGCACCACGTCCATCGGGATTTGTTCTCTTTCCGCCATTATTACCCCTTTTTCATTAAAAATGAATGGTCATTCAGTAAGAAAGTATAGCGTAATTGAAGCATCAACGCCAAAATGCGCGGCAACAAAACTCCCCTCCTTACGAAGGAGGGGTGGCGCGTTTCCGCGACGGGGTGGTTCTCTCCGCTGGAAAGCCCCCCTGCCGGACGTTGTACCCAAAAACGCGTTCCGTTGCTACTAATACCTTGCGCTTTCGCTAAAATTTGAGGTAAAGAACCACCCCGCCGCTAAAGCGGCACCCCTCCTTCGTAAGGAGGGGAGTTTTTCGCTCGCGTCCGCAAGAATCACCTAGTAAATTCCGGCAAAAAGAGCTAAACTCCCCGTCAGAATTATGATGCCTCGCGTTATGGCTAAGTCGTGTTTTTTAGCGAGCCGGATTTTCCGCCCGGCGCCGGCTTTTTTAATTTTCGGCTTGATCTTTCTGAATTGTCGCGGCACACCGCCGGCCCCGGTTTCCGAGACAAAGCTCGACCGCATTTCTCCCCGGAAGATGCTCTGGGCGTGGGAAAGGCCGGAGAATCTCGGGTTCGTTGACGGCAAAGGTTATGGGGTGGCGTTTCTGGCCCAGACCTTGACCCTGGCTGATGACGATATATTAATATCGTCGCGCAGGCAGCCGCTTGATGTCGCCCCCGGGACGTTTATGATGGCGGTCACGCGGATCGAGGTCGACCGGGCTTCGCGTCCTAAATTTTCCAGCGGGCAAAAACTGAAAGTGACGCGCTCCGTCATGCAGACCTTATATTTAAAGAACGTTTCGGCGGTGCAGATAGATTTCGACGCGGCCGTTTCCGAACGTGAATTCTACCGCGCTCTTTTGGACGACCTGCGCGAACAGATGCCGGCGGAGATTCCGCTTTCGATGACCGCGCTGGCATCCTGGTGCATCTCGAAAGGCGGCTGGCTAACCGGGCTGCCGGTAGACGAGGCCGTGCCGATGGCTTTTCGCATGGGCGCCGACGAAGCGCCGATCCGCGCGTTTCTGTCCGCAGGCAAGGATTGGCAGGAACCTCTTTGCCAAAAAAGCTACGGGTTTTCAGTGGGCGAGCCGTTCGAAAAAAAGCTCGTTCCCGGCCGCCGGATATATTTTTTTAACGACCACGCCTGGAGACCAGGAGATCTGAACATTACCGATAATTTTTGACCAGAGGAAATATGAAAGTTGTTTTTCGCATCGTTGTTGCCCTGATGCTCGTTACCGTTTTTCACCTCAACATGCTGCCTAAGGCGGAAGCCTGCGGCCCGTCTTATTTATCGCCTGTTTTCGATTACTCGTTCGCGCCGGAAAGGCCCTGGACCGATTTCGCCAACGGAAAACTGGGTATTATCAAGCCGGGTTACCGCCGCGTCATACTTTTTGCTGCTTACCGGTATCTTAACGGATCGGGTTTCAGCGCCCCGGAACAGAAAGCACTGGTCGAAGCCTGGGAAGCGCAGTTTAACCGCAAAGAACCGGAAGACCACAACCTCAAGGCCGCGGTCGAAGAGTGGCTGAAGGAACGAAAATCCGTGGTCGGCGAGGAAGAAAATATCCCGGAAATATACACCGAAAGAAAATACGAAGACGATTACGATTTTTTTCCCAACTGTTCCCGGAACGCGTTTGAGGTCGCGAAGAAAACACTGGCTGACCGCGCTCTGAATTACGGCAGCGACAGCAAGGACGTGAAGGAATGGGTCGCCGGTCAGGACCAGGTTTTTACCAATTGCGCCAAAGACAATGTCACCCTTAACGAACTCGGGCCGCAGGCGCCAGAGTGGCTGCGCAAGGATCGCGATTATCAGATGGCGGCTGCGGCTTTTTACGCGACAAATTACGAGGACGCCCGCAAGCGTTTCGAGAATATTGCGGCGGACAACGATTCTCCCTGGCGCGAGCTGGCCGATTACCTGGTTGCGCGTACGCTGGTAAGGCTGATGACCAACCGCGACGATGACCCTGACCGTGACGCTCGCAATCGGCCCGCGGAAGATTATCTGAATCAGTTGATCGGCCGGGCCACCACTTACCATAACGATGCCCGCCGCCTGCTTAACCTGGTGAAATACCGCATCCGTCCCGAAGAACGCGTGCGGGAGCTCGCGCAAAAACTTCCCCATCAAAGCGACGGCTCCGAGCTGCGCCAGGACCTGATCGATTACACCTGGCTGCTGGACCAGCTCGAAAGCGAAGCTTTGAAAAAAGAAGAAGATCGGAAAGAGGCGTTAAATCCTAATAAAAACGTTATTTCATTAAATAAGCCGTATTCGTTTTATTCCTCAAACGCAAATGCCGATAATGCCGCTAATGCCGCTAGCGACCCTACAGAAGCTAATACCGCGTACAATATGGTAAATACCACGAACACCCCCCTTACTTCCCCCGGCTACAATCCCACTGACACTTACAAAGGCGGGTATTACGGGCGCGAGGAGCTTTCTCTTTCCATCCTGCCCTCTTTTTTGGGCGAAGACCCGCTGACCGAATGGATCTTTACCTTTCAGATGGAAACCGACGAGGCTTATTTCCACGCTTTTAATCGCTGGAAGGAGACTTCCTCGCAAATGTGGCTAATGACGGCGATGGTGAAGGCGAAACAAAATCTCAGCGGTTTGAAAGAACTGATGGACGCCGCCAAAGCGGCCGACCCGGATTCCCCGGCTTATCTCACGATCGTTCATCACCAGGTGAGAATTCTGCTGGACGAGGGTAAAAAAGAAGAAGCCCGGAAACTGCTTGCCAAAGTACTCGACGGGCCGCGTGACATGCCCGTTTCAACCAGAAACGCTTTCACCCGGCAGCGGATGAAAGTGTCGGAGACTCTGAGCGAATTTCTCAAATCCTCGCTGCACAAGCCGTTCGGGTTCAGCTACGAGGATGACACAGCGCGCTCGATAGACGAGATCATCGCCGAGCGAAAGAGCTGGTTCAACCCGGAGTACGACAAGTTGCAAGCCGAATACGATCTCGATATCGAAAAGGAATTTGCCGATAAAAGACTCTGGCAGGACCGGATGTTCTTTGATGAAGAAGTGGTGGATATAATCAATAATAATTTTTCCACTGCCGTAATGGTGGAAGTTCTCGGCAGGCCCGAACTGCCGGGTTATCTCAAACAGCGTTTGACCCTGGCCGTCTGGACGCGCGCCTGGCTGCTCAAAGACGAAAAGACCGCGGTGTCCATCGCTCCCGCGGTGGACGAACTCAAACCCGGCTCCGCGCCGCTGATGTCGGCCTACGTAAATGCCAAAACCCGCGCCGAGCGTGAGACCGCCGGGCTGTTTTTGGTGCTCAAAACCGGCTATCTGTCGCCCTACATCCAGGGCGGTTTCGATACCGAAGGGGAGCCGGAGTTTGATATGTGGCAGGATGAACGCTGGTGGTGCGAGCAATACGACTATAACTATGACGACGGGGGCAACGAAGTGCCGAAGGCCGCTTTTATCCCGCCTTTTTTGACCAGCGAGATGAGCGACAGCGCCAGGATCCAAAAAGCCGCCTTGAGAAAGACCGGCGACGGGCTGACCTATCTGAGCGGGCGGGTGATGAAATGGGCGCAGGCCGGCGTGCCCGATAAAAGGCTGCCCGAAGCCCTGTATATCATATTCCAGGCGAATCAATGGGTGAAATACGGCTGCGGCGGCACCAGCGAGGAAACCCGCAAAAAAGCTGCGGATATATTGAGGACCCGCTACCCGCGCAGCAAATGGACGGCGAAGATGATCGAGGACTTGAAGGAAAGCGAGAATTGATATTTCGTTCAGAGTTACGCGTTTACGCATGATCACGCCTAAAGGCGTAACTCTGAACTTAGGTTTGCGTCGCCCGCCTCTCCCGTGAAACAATTCGATATGCAGAAACCCAAAAAAAGTAATCGTCTGATGGACGAATCCAGCCCCTATTTACTCCAGCACGCGCATAATCCGGTAGATTGGTATCCCTGGGGCGACGAAGCCCTGGCGCGCGCCAAAGCCGAAGACAAGCCGGTTTTGCTCAGCGTCGGCTATTCCGCCTGTCACTGGTGCCATGTGATGGAGCACGAGTCTTTCGAGAACGAAGAGATCGCCGCTTTGATGAACGAGAATTTCGTCAATATCAAGGTCGACCGCGAAGAACGCCCCGACATCGATCAGATCTATATGAACTTCGTGCAGCTGACCACCGGGCGCGGCGGCTGGCCGATGACGGTCTTTCTCACGCCCGAAGGCTTTCCCTTTTTCGGCGGCACATATTTTCCCCCGTACGACCGCTACAACATGCCGGGCTTTCCCCGAATTCTGCAAAGCGTGGCGGAAGCGTACCGCGAAAAACGCGACGAGATAAGCCATTCAAGCGTGGAAATTCTAGCCGAGCTGCGACGCATCGGCCTGATCGAAGCCGGCGGCGGAGAGCTTTCCGTGGAGCAGTTAGACATGGCCTACAAGGCAATGGCCCGCGGCTACGACGCCTCGAACGGCGGCTTTGGCGGCGCGCCGAAATTTCCCGCGCCGATGACGCTGGAGTTTCTGCTGCGCGCGTTCGACAGGACCAAAGACCGACAGGCGCTCGATATGGTTACGCATACCTGCCGCAAAATGGCGGACGGCGGAATTTACGACCACCTCGGCGGGGGTTTTGCCCGCTATTCGGTCGATGCGCAGTGGCTCGTGCCGCATTTTGAAAAAATGCTTTATGACAATGCGCAGCTCGCCAAACTTTACCTGCACGTCTGGCAGATAACTAAAGACGAATATTTTAAACAAAAGACGGAGGATATTTTCGATTACGTGCTGCGTGAAATGACCGATGAAAAAGGCGGTTTCTATTCGGCGCAGGACGCCGATTCCGAAGGCGAGGAAGGCAAATTTTTTGTCTGGACGCCGGCCGAGCTAAAAGAAATTCTCGGCGAGGAAGACGCCCGCACCTTTGGCTTTCATTTTGACGTTTCCGAAAGCGGCAACTTCGAGCATGGAAAGTCGATCCTGCACGAGCGCCAGACGGTTGAAAAATCGGCTAAGGCACTGGGAGTTTCCTTGGAAGCGCTGAATGAAGCCATTGCGCGAGGAAAAGAAAAGCTTTTTGCCGCCCGCGAAAACCGCATCAAGCCGATGCGCGACGAAAAGGTCCTGACCGCCTGGAACGGGATGATGCTTTCGGCCTTTGCCGAGGCCGGGTTTGTGCTGAAACGCGGAGATTACACGGCAGCGGCGCGGAAAAATGCCGATTTTATTTTGACGAACATGCAGACCGGCGATGGCCATCTGCTGCGGACCTACGGCGCTACCTTAGAGGGGGGCAAAGCCAAGCTTAACGCCTACCTGGAAGATTATGCCTTATTCATCGAGGGGCTGCTGGCGTTATTTGAAGCGGGCGGCGAAACGCGCTTTTTAAAGGAAGCAAAGCGGCTCGCCGATCTGATGATCGCGGAATTTTGGGACGAAGAACAGGGCGGTTTCTTTTTTACCGGCAATAATCACGAGCAACTGATTGTGCGCTCGAAGGATTTTTTTGATAACGCCACGCCTTCGGGAAATTCGGTGGCGGCAGAGGTGCTGGTAAAGCTGGAAAAATTGACCGGCGATGATAAATATTCCCGCTACGCCGCCGGTATTTTTCGTCTGTTGAGCGGGCAGCTGATGAAATACCCGCAGGCCTTCGGGCGCGCGCTGACGGGGCTTTCGTATTACCTGGCGGCGGTGAAAGAAATTGTGATACTGGGTGACGATGCGGAACTCACGGATGTGTTAAGACAAAATTACATCCCGAACAAGATCGTGGTGCTTTCGGAAAAAGGCGGCGATAGCGATCTGCTCCCGATCCTCGAAGGCAAGCAGCCGGTCGACGGCAAGCCCACCGCTTTTGTCTGCGAAAATTTTACCTGCCGTGAGCCGGTGACGGACAAAGAAAGGTTGATCGAACAATTAAAAAATTAAAATTTGTCTGCGGCAAAAATAAAAAGGCCCGGTCAATAGACCCGGCCTTTTTTTTCTTAAAAAAATTCTTAAGAATTGCCGATCACTTACGGCTTTTTGTTATCAGTAGCTTTGTTGGCGGCATCCTTAGCAGCTTCAGCCCCTTTGTTAGCCGCTTCCATCGCTTTGTTGCCCGCTTCCTTCATCGCATTGGTGGCAGCGTTCGCAGCATTCATAGCGGCGTTGGCGGCGTTCATAGCGGCGTTGGCGGCGTTATGGGCAGCGGCGTTGGCATTGGTCGCTTTATTAGTATTCGAGTTATTAACCGGTCCCGGTTCCGCGCATGCCATGCCCAGAGCCGCTAAAGCTAAAACTGCCGAGAGAGCTATAGTCTTTTTCATTCTGATTCTTTTCTCCTGTTTTTTCAAAATTTTGAAATATTATGATGATCGCGGCCATACTGCTGCCGCATCCCACCTAAATGTTTGGGAACATTGCCGAATTTAATGAATCAAAATGTGCTTGTCAATACTAAAACGCCTTAAAAATCACTTTTTTCCGAAAGATTTTCGCGTTTTTTCCGCAAAATTCCTACAACTCATTTATTAACAATAGCTTAGAGCCTGTAAGGAAAATATCGCTTTTTTCTCATAAATTGTTGATTTTTTTACGCTAAATGACTTACTCTTAAATACAGGGAGTACTTCTCTTCACAACTTCAAGCGATGCCCCGTTAGAACAAAACTTCAATATTCCTAACAGTTTCAGTTAAGGGATCCAAATGCAATATCGCCCGGTAAACTTTTCCGTAAAAAATATAATGCGCCCGGTTTTGATCGCGGCTGCCGCGGTCGTAGTGTTTGCATCGATCGAGGCGCTTCAGGTTTCTTTCGCCTTCAAGATCGTGTTGTTTTCGTCGCTGCTTTTCACGGCCGTGGCGGCCCATTTTGCCTACCTGAGTTTCGGCGGGAATTTTCTAAAAACTTCCGCCGCCGGGCAAGCGGACGGGGGCATCGTATTCGACGCCGACACCGAGGAAAAACTTCTGGCGCTGGAAGAGATCGGAGAGTTTTTCGGCTCGTCGCTTAAACCGGCGGACATGTTCCGGCTGGCCGGCAGCCGCATCGCCGAAATAATTCCCTTCGACGGGTGTTTTCTTTTGCTGGCGAATGACGGCGGCGATATTCTCCGGATAGCTCATTCCGTTTGCGAAGACCCGCCGCGATTTAACGGTTTGATCTTCAGCGGTAAAGAAGGATTGACCGGAAAAGTGTTTGCGGAAAACCGCGCTTTGTCCGACGCGCCATTTTCTTCCGAAGACAAATTGTTTCCCCGGCATTTTCAGAACAGCATCGCCGCGCCGATAACTTACCAGGGCGGAAAGATCGGCGTATTGGCGCTTGCGCGCGCGAACGCAGACGCTTTTGACGAAAGATCCCTGATGCTGCTTAGGGCCGCCGGTGAAAGAATTTCACTGCTCATCAACAGCTCTTTTAACAACCAGCGAAATGCCGCGAGCGCTTTTACCCATCTGCTCACCGATCTGCCCAACGAGGCCGCTTTTTACCTGATCCTCGAACAGCAGCTGGCCGAAGCGCAGCGCATTCCCGAAAAACGAACGCTGGCCGTGCTCTGCATGGACATCAAAGATTTCAGCAGCGTCAATCAAAAGTACGGGCATTCTGCCGGCGATCAATTGTTGAACTTTACCGCGCGGATCATCAAAAACCAGCTGCGGCAGATGGATTTCCTGGCGCACCCCAGCGCGGACGAATTCTGGGCGATACTGCCCGGCGCTTCGGAAGAGATAGTCGAACTGGTGATCGAACGGCTGGACCGCGCTTTTTCGCAAAGCCTCTTCACCTTGCCTCCCAGCACCCGGGTCGATATTGAATTGCATTTCGGCACCGCCGCCTTCAGGAAAGACGGCGAGATCGCGCATGACCTGGTGCGCTCGGCATTAAAACGAAAATCCCGGGAAAAAAGCATCGCCGGCCCTGAGATCAACTCCGTCATCCCGTTCCCGATGAAAAATACACATATCACTGAGCACCCGTTTTAACTGGTAGTTGATAGTGGATAGTGGATAATGCGTAATAGTCGGTCAGACATTTTTAACTTTCAGTTATCCACTATCAATTATCAGTTAACAACCTTTTTGCACATAACCGCCCTTCTCCCTTATAATTATCTCAAGTTTTTATAAATATTTACCCGGCGCTCGCATCGCGTAGGATGTTTTGCGCCCAAACGAAAACATGAGTAGCACCGTTCAAAAAGCAGGCCCAGGCGTAACAGACACCGTCGATCCGGAAGTTTCGCAAAAAGAATACGTTAAACACAAAGAGTCGCAGCGCAAGCTGATCAAATCTACCGAGCGCGAAACCCTGACGGCCATGCTCTACCAGATGGTGCTGGGGCGGCGGTTCGAGGAAAAATGCGCCGAGGTCTACCGGATGGGCAAGATCGGCGGGTTTTGCCATCTTTACATCGGCCAGGAAGCGATCGCGGTCGGCTCGATGATGGCGCTCGAGACCGAACGATATGGTCATCACCGCCTATCGCGATCACGTGCAGGCGATGGTCAAAGGCATCACGCCCGAAGCCGTGATGGCGGAGCTTTACGGTAAGGTCGGCGGTTGTGTAAAAGGCAAAGGCGGTTCGATGCACATGTTCAGCGCCGAGCATCAAGTTCTACGGCGGGCACGGCATCGTCGGCGGCCAGATCGGCGTCGGCACCGGCATGGCCTACGCCGCGAAGTACAAGGACACCGGCCAGGTCACGCTTTGCTTTTTTGGCGAAGCGGCGGTCAATCAGGGCATCTTTCACGAATCGCTCAATATGGCGCAGCTCTGGAAACTTCCCATCATTTACATCTGCGAAAACAACCAGTACGGCATGGGAACTTCGCAGGAACGCGCGATGTCGCATCAGCAACATCGCCCGGAAAGCCGAAGGCTATGGAATGGCTAACGAATTTGTCGACGGCATGGACGTGATGGCCGTGCGCGAGGCGACGATGCGCGCCATCGACCGCGCGCGAAAAGAAAGTCTGCCGACGCTGCTCGAGATCCGCGCTTATCGTTTTATGGGGCACTCGATGTCCGACCCGGGAAATTACCGCACCGCGCGAAGAGATCGCGAAATACCAGGAGCGCGACCCGATCGTACTTTTTAAGGAGAGTTTGCTCGAAGCCAAGGTGATCTCCGAAGAGGATTACGAAGATATCGAAAATCGCGCCAAAGAAGCGGTCGAAGCGGCGGTGAAATTTGCTGAAGAGAGCCCGTTCCCGGATGAGAGCGAGCTTTTTACAGACGTTTACGCTTGAGCAGCGGTCAGTGGCCGGTGGGCAGCGAGCGGTTGCTAGTCAGAACCGGGAGCGGTAGCGACCGGGTTTCTCCGACGAGGTCGGGGAATCGGATCAGGACGCGATGCGACTACTTTAGCGATTGAAAAACCACCCGGTCACTACCCTTCCCGGTTCTGGCCGCTTATGGCTGAAAACTGAGTGCTTAAATTTAGCAGAAATTTGGCGGTCTTTTTAGGAATAGCAACTCCGCTGCTGGAAACCTGGCGGCGTTGGAGTACCTGGCAAAACGATCCCCCTTCGTTCTTTGACGATTACGTTTTGGGAAGCCTTCTTCTATTAGGCGCATGGCAGGTGACTAAAAATGCCCGGACCGGCCAAAAATTTTTAACTCTTGCCTGGGGATTTTGCCTGGCCATGGTGTATGACAGTTTTTTCGGCCAATTTGCAGTGATAGGAAGCGAGCCGGTCGATCCGTCCGGATATCCAACTGAGACGGCGGTAATGGTGAAAGGCATCGGGTTTATTTTGATAATAATAGGTTTGATAACAAGCTTAGGAAAAGTACCGGAAGAAAATTAATACAATGGCAGTTTTAACTATCCGAGACGCGCTGAACCAGGCGTTGCGCGAAGAAATTTTAAGAGACGAAAATGTTTTCGTGATGGGCGAAGAGGTCGCGGAATACGACGGCGCTTATAAGGTGACGCGCGGGCTTTGGAAAGAGTTTGGCGACAAGCGCGTGGTCGATACGCCGATCACCGAGCTGGGTTTTGCGGCCGTCGGCGTGGGCGCGGCGATGGCGGGCCTGCGGCCGGTGATCGAATTTATGACCTTTAACTTTTCGATCCTCGCGGCCGACCAGATCATCAATCACGCGGCGAAAATGCTTTATATGTCAGGCGGGCAATTTAAGGTGCCGATCGTTTTTCGCGGCCCGAACGGCTCGGCTTATCAGGTTTCGTCGCAGCACTCGCAGGCGCTGGAGGCGTTTTACGCAAATTTCCCTGGCCTGAAAGTCGTGATGCCTTCGACCGCCGGCGGATGCGAAAGGGCTGCTGAAATCTTCGATCCGCGACGACAATCCGGTGCTCTTTCTGGAACAGGAGCGAATGTACGGCATCAAAGGCGAGGTTCCCGAAGATCGAAGATTTCACGATCCCGCTGGGCGTCGCCGATGTCAAACGCGAAGGAACGGACTGCACGATGGTGGCGCGTTCGATGACCGTGCCGCTGGCAATGCAGGCCGCCGAGCAGCTGGAAAAAGATGAAGGTGTTTCGGTCGAGGTCATCGACCCGCGCACGATCAAGCCGCTCGACATGGACACGATCGTCAACTCGGTAAAGAAAACGAACCGGCTGGTCATCGCCGAAGAATCGCATTATTTCGCCTCCGTCGGCGCGGAAATTTCGCAGCAGATAATGGAACACGCTTTTGATTATCTGGACGCGCCGGTCAAGCGCATCTCGACCGCCGAAGCGCCGATGCCGTACGCGAAAAATCTCGAAGAGCTGGCGCTGCCGAGCGTCGAAAGAATCGTCGCCGGAATAAAGGAAGTTTGTTACGTTTGATATTAATTAAGGCAGAAACACGACCGTAAGGGAGTGTGTTTCTCGGAATTTTTACACACTCCCTTACGGTCGTGTTTCTGCCCCGTTTATGAACAGGAAGCAAACCAAACTTGATTATAAACTCGGCCATCGACAGATGGGCGTTTTTCAGGTACGCAACCTGACGAATGAAAAAGTCTATATCGCTTCGAGCGTGAATATTCCCGGTTTTATCAACCGGATAAAGTTCCAGCTCAATGCAAATGTTCATCCGGGCAAGTCTCTGCAAAAAGATTGGAACGAACTGGGCAGTGAAAACTTTGCCTTTGAAATTCTGGAAGAGGTTTTTCCGCGAGAGGACCCTGATTACGATCACAAGGCCGACCTGGAATTCCTGGAAAACTTGTGGCTGAAAAAAGAACTGCCCTTTGGAGACAAAGGTTACAATGAAAAAAAGAAAACACGCGAAGAAAGATTGCGAATGATCGCAAGCAACAAACGGTTTTAGTTTATTTGTTTTATTTAATATTATGGCGGAAAAATTCTTAATGCCGAAGCTGTCGCCCACGATGGAAGAAGGACAGATCTCGCGCTGGCTGAAAAATGAAGGCGAAAAGTTCGACGCGAACGAAACGCTGGCCGAGGTCGATACCGACAAGGCCACGATGGAAATGACCGCCCTGAGCGGCGGCACGCTGTTAAAGATCATCAAAGGCGCGGGCGAAACCGCCGCACTGGGCGAACCTATCGCGATCGTCGGCAATGAAGGCGAAGACATTTCGGCACTGCTGGCGGAAGTGGGCGGCAATGGAAAGGGTAAAGGCGAAGGGCAAAAGGCGGAAGAGCCAAAGTCAGAACCGGGAGCGCCTCCGGCAGCAGCCACCGGGTCAAAATCAGAAGACAGTGGCCAGAAAGCTGAAGAAAAACCGGCAGAAGAAAAACCCGCAGAGCAGCCCAAAGCGCAGCCGGCAACCGCATCAGGCGGCGGATCGAACGGCAGGATGATCGTTTCGCCCATCGCGGCGCGGATGGCGGCGGAAAACGGCATCGATCTCAAAACCATCCAGGGCTCCGGCCCGAACGGGCGCATCATCAAACGCGACATCGAAGCGGCGATCAGCGGGCAGTCATCTGTCAGCAGTAAGCAGCAAAAGCCTTCATATCAGGCTGCGGAAGTTCAGGGCGCGTCTTCTTATCACGAAGAAAATACTTCGAAGATACGCAGCGTGATCGCCGAGCGTTTGACTGAGGCGACGCAGACCATACCGATGTTTTATCTCACGATCGAGATCGAGATGGACAACGTGATGGCGCTGCGAAAACAAATGAACGCGGCTTTGGGCGAAGAGAAAAAAGTGAGCGTCAACGATATCGTGGTCAAAGCCGCGGCGATGGCGCTGGTCAAACACAGGTTCGTCAACGCGTCGTTCCAGGACAAGACGATCCGCTTTTACGAAGACGCCGACATTGGCGTGGCCGTGGCGATCGAAGACGGGCTGATCACGCCGGTGGTGCGCGGCGCGAATAAAAAAGGCATCGCGCAAATTTCCGCCGAGATCAAGGAAATGGCCGCGCGCGCAAGAGAGAAAAAACTCCAGCCGGAAGAATACACCGGGGCGACTTTTTCGATCTCGAATTTGGGAATGTTCGGCATCGAGCAGTTCACCGCCATCATCAACCCGCCCGAGGCCGCGATCATCGCGGTAGGCAGCGCAAAAGAAACCCCGGTCGTGCGCGACGGGCAGGTGACGGTAAGAAATATCATGAAGGTAACGATGTCCTGCGATCACCGCGTGGTCGACGGCGCGACCGGCGCGAAGTTTTTGCAAACCCTGACGCAGATGCTGGAAAACCCGGCGATGATGCTGCTGTAAATAATTGGAGCGCGGACGGCTCGTCCGCAATTGTTCAGAGTTACGGCTTTAGGCGTGATCAACTTCGGAATATCACGCCTAAAGGCGTAACTCTGAACTTTCCGCGCCCCCAGTTTAAGAATGAAAAAATCCACGCTCGAACACAGTTACGCTCCTCACATTTCGCTCATCCTGGTTCAATTACTTTTCGGCTCTTTTCCGGTTTTCGGAAAATTTGCGCTGCAGACGTTTCCCGCTTTGGGCATTGTCGCTTTTCGCATCGGCGGGGCGGCGATCGCTTTTTATTTCCTGCAGCGTTTTTCCGGCAGTTTGTGGTTGGACAGAAAAAGCGATTACGCGCGTTTTTTTCTCTACAGCATTCTCGGCGTCGTCTTAAATCAGATACTTTTTGTACGCGGGCTTTCGCTTACCACCGCCACCAACACCAGCCTGCTGGCGGTGCTGATCCCGGTTTTTGCCGTTATTATCAGCGCGCTGTTTAAATACGAGAAATTCACCTGGTCGAAAGCGGCTGGAATTATTTTGGCCGCCGGCGGCGTGGTCTACCTGATCGACCCCAGCAAGGCAAGCTTTTCCTCGCAGACCACGCAGGGCGACCTGATGATCGTGTTAAATTCCCTTTCTTACGCCATCTACCTGGTCATTTCCAAAGACGCGATCATGCGAAACGGCGCCTTGAGATCGATCGCGTGGCTTTTTTTCTTCGGCAGTCTGGTCACCGTGCCGCTGGGATTTTATGAAATGCGCGGCCTGGATCTCGGCACGGTCGGGGTCTCGACCTGGCTGGCGATCCTTTACATCGTGCTTTTTCCCACCGCCGGAGCTTACTTTTTAAACGCCTGGGCGATAGCCCGCGTGCAGTCCAGCGTAGTGGCGGTGTATGTTTACCTCCAGCCGCTGATCGGCGCTTTTCTGGCCATCACCGTGCTTGGCGAGCAGTGGCAGCCGCGAATTCTCCTCGCGATGCTGCTGATATTTGCCGGGGTCTACCTGGTTACCAGGCGCAGAAAAACCGCGCCCGAAGTCGTTTAGGTGGAGTCCTAATTTTGTGCGCAATCAATTTAAAATCGTTCGGAATAGATGACAGATTATAGCTGATAGCTGAAAGATTTGATCTATTATCTATGATCTATCAGTTATCATCTATTCCGAATGGGTATAGCGCTGGTGTCACAGTTTTAGGCACTACCGTTATTAAAATCACTTTACCCGGTCCCGCAAAAGGCTTAAAATAAATTCATAAATGTTTTTATCCAGGGGGGACACATGAAAAGGAATGTTTTTTTATTTTGGGGAGTGATTTTTGCCCTTACCTTTGGCAGTTTTTTGTTTTTCGGGCCTACCCGCCCGCAAGCAGATTCCGCTTCTCTTCCGAATGATCGATCGCAGGCCCTGGCGCGCTACCGGATCGATGCCGCCGCGAGCCGATTCATGGTTCACGCTTTTCGCGGCGGGCTGCTCTATTTCAAAGGCCACGATCATTTCATCAAGGTCGGCGATTTTTCCGGCGAGGTGCAGATAACGCCAAGCGCGATAAATCCCGCTTCGCTGACGATGACGATCCGGGCCGATTCGCTGGAGGAAACGGGAGCGAATTTTACCCCCGAGCAAAAAGCAATAATCAAAAAAGAGCTGGACGAGATCGTGCTGGAATCAGCCAAATACCCGGAGATAACTTTTCGCAGCACAGACGTGGCGGGTAGATTAAACGGCTCCCAGTTTGAGGCGACGATCGGCGGCGACATCACGCTCCACGGCGTCACCAAACATATTTCGATACCAGCGACCGTGACCTTTGACGGGGACAATTTGAAGGCTAAAGGCGAATTTACCCTGAACCGCAAGGATTTCAACGTGACTGCCACCAACGCGGTCCACGGAACTGTGCGCGTCAAACACAAACTGAAGTTCAGCTTCGACATCACGGCGCGGAAGATTTAGGTGGTCGGTGAGTGGTCAGGGTCGGTGGTCAGAACCGGGAGCGGTAGCGACCGGGTTCTTTGAATTACCATTAGATAAAGCCTGTACCATTTTTAAGGAACCAACCGGCCTTCTACCAAGGTCAGCGTTACTTCGCCCTTTTCATTCAGCGCGACCAGATCGGCTTGCTTGCCGGCCTCGATAGAACCGCAGTTAGAATCGATCCCTAAGATCCGCGCCGGGTTGGCGCTGGCCATTCGTGAAACTTCCCATTCCGAGATCCCGAGCGAAAGCATCGTTTTTACCGCGTCGAGCATGGTAATGACCGAACCGGCTATGCTTCCACGCTCGTTTCGGTCGCCCGTTTTCCACGCGGATCTGTTCCTCCCAGACCCGGTACTCGCCGTCACCCAGCCCGGCAGGCAGCACGGAATCGCTGATCAGAGCGAGATTCTCGGAAGTTTTGACGCGGTGCAGCAGTTTCAGTATTTCCGGGTGGACGTGGACGCCGTCGGCTATAACGTCGCAGGTAACCGCGTCGTGAGTCAGCCCCCAGCCGGCCGCGCCGATGTCACGATGATGCAATCCGGTCATCGCGTTAAAAAAATGCGTCATGTGCCGCGCGCCGGCGGCAAAAGCGGCGTCAAGAGTTTCAACATCGGCCCGGGTGTGCCCGAGAGAAATTATCCAGCCTTGATCTTTAAGCTCCTTTATCAATTTAATGCCGCCCGGCACTTCAGGGGCCACGGTCATCAATCTCTTTGCGTTATCAGACGCAAGTGTGGGAATCGAAGAAAGCTCGTCGCCCTTTGCAAACTCCCGGAAGAATTGCGGGCACAGGGCGCCGCACTGTTTTTCACTGACAAAAGGCCCTTCATAGTGAATGCCCAATACCCGTGCCGCCGGCTGCTCCGACTGCCGCCCGGTGAATTCATCGATCACCTCGATTGCCCTGCGATAATTTTCTTCGGTGTCGGGCACAAAAGTCGGCATCCACCCGGTGACCCCGTTTTTTGCCAGGAACGCCGCCATTGTGCCCAGCGCATCAGGACTCGCGGTCATTACGTCGACCCCGGCGGCGCCGTGAATATGAATATCTATAAAACCGGGATAAAGAGTTTGCCCGGTGAGATCGATCGATTCCCCGGCATCGATATCACCGGGAGCGACGCGGGCGATCCGGCCGTCTTCGATCAGGACCGAAGCCCTGGCGAGTTTTTCGCCCGGCACGATAACAGCGGCGTTTTTGAGCAGCAAAGTTTTCACGAACTTATTATAAAGAAAAAAGCCCATGCTGTTTAGACAAACAACATGGGCAGTCTATGGTTATTCGCCAAACGTTTTAGAAATACAACTTCGCTCCGAACTGAAATTCGCGAGGAAGCCGCGTTCCCGTCGGCCGCGCGAAAAGCGTACCGGTCAGTGGCCCGGCGGTCGGCAAAGTTGTCGCATTTCCCGCGGCCATTACAAACTGTGTCTGGTTAAAAATGTTGTAACCTTCCGCGCGAAGCTGCAAATAGAATGTCCTGTCCTTGTTAAAGTAAAACTGTTTCGACAAGGAAAGATTGGTCTGAAAACGTCCCGGTAATCTTGAAGAAGCGCGCCCGGCGTTTCCAAAAGTGCCGTTGGACGGCGATGAGAACGCCGTCGGGTCAAAGACGAACGGAAGACCCGTAACCGGATCGGTAGAGCCCGCCAAACCACCGGTCGGGTCGCCGATACGGTTGGGATACAAACCACGAATACCGCTTCCCGTATCTGCTATCGCTATTCGCGGAACCGGAGCCCCGGATTCGATCTGCGTGATTCCCGAGATCTGGTATCCATGCAGGAATAATCTCGCCAGCGAATTGCCGGTCTTTTGGAAAAACGGCAGCTCATAAACATAGCTTGCGCTAAAGATGTGCGGGCGCGACGTTCTTGCTTCGGCATATTCCGCTCTGGTATCGAACGGGTTTTGCGGGTCATCGACCGCGTCACGATCGTTCGAAGCGTCCGTCAGCGCCTTGCTGAAAGTATAGGCCGCCGTGAACGTGAAACCCGTGCTGAACCGGTACTGGAATGACGATAGCATTCCGTGATAACGCGATTTGGTGCTGGTTTCGATATAGGTGATCGTTCCCCAACCCAAAAAAGGACGAAGTATATTCGCGCCGTTCACACCGCTGGTCGCGATCTGCTGCGGGGTAAGGAAATTAATATTCCTGCGGCGGATCAATTTATCCGCCTTCGTTCCCACATACGAAAGATCGACCACCGCGTTCTTAAAGATCTCGCGCTGTATGCCGATAGACCAGACCTGCGTTTCCGGGGTAGAAAAATCCGGCGCGATCGCGATCACGTTGCGCAGCGAGATCGTGGTCGGCGGGTTGCCCGCGCTCGGGTTGGAAAAACTGATCGTTTGCGGAATATTAAACTGCGTACTGGTATAGCTGTCGACCGTATTAAGCGGCGGCGTGGTGAACGCGGCCTGTTCGAATATGCCTACCAGGGGCTGGTCGTAATAAAATCCATACCCGGCGCGGACCATTGTCTTACCGGTTTTGAACGGATCCCATGCAAGGCCTACGCGGGGGCTGAAATTATTATAATCGGCCTTTGCAATGCCCCTTCCGAATCTGGAGGTCGCACCGGCCAAACCGATACCGTTCAGCGGGTTTAGCGCGTTCGGGCCGGTCGCATTAAAAGTTGTGCAATTTGCCTGACTCACGCAAACGGTGTTGGGCGGCCGCGTATATAGCCCCGGATCGAAGGAGGCGAGCCCGTCCAGCTTATCTATGATCGGCATAAAGAATTGATAACGCAGGCCAAGGTCCAGGGTCAGGTTGGAACGGAACTTCCAGCTGTCCTGGACAAAAAATTCACGCCTTCCGAACCGTTCCCGCGGATGAATGTCCGTCCGGGCCTCGGAGTAAGAATTGGCGTATCCCACCATAAATGAGGCCGTCGCATTTCCTCCGAACGGAACGTTGGTAGTGCCGACGATCTCGCGGCCCTGAGTCTGCGCGGTGGTAAAACCGAAACTACCCTGCGTCACACTGTTCGCATTCTCATTTTTAAATTCAAAGGTAATTTCGCCGCCGAATTTAAAGACATGGTTTCCCTTGGTCCAGGTCAGGACATCGCGGAAGGTGCTGTTGCCGTATTCGATGCTGAATCCCTGCAGAGAGCCGATCGTCGTAATTCCCGTCATCGTGATCGTGGGGATCGCATTACTGTTATTTTCAGGAGTTACTTCAACAATGGAGCCTGCGCCCGCGTAATCGCTGCGCCTGCCGCGCCCCACCAGAGCGGAACTGATCGTGTTAGTCGAATAGTTAAAGGTCAGCTCGTTCACAAAATTATTGGAAAAAAGCCCCGTGTACGAAACGGCGAAGACGCGCCCCGGCACCGAAGTGTCGGTCGTCGCTATATTAGGCAAAGCTATGTTGGTGAACAACCCGCCCGATTCCACGGTATCGCTCTTATCCTGGGTATATCGGCGGTACACCTTGTGGTTGGAGTTCAGATTGTGGTCGATACGGATAACTTCCTGCCGGGTGTTGTTGATATTGATCGGGGTAAATGTAAAACCTCTCAGCCCGTTATTGGGCAGCGGGTAAGCCGCCAGCAGGCCTAACGAGCGGGGATCGATCTCCCCGAAAGGAATTATGTTTCCCGCATAGGCGCGCCCGTCGCTGGGCCGAAAGATCATGCCCTGGGTAACGACCACCGGAACGCCGTTCGTGTCGATAGCCGTCAACGGGACCTGTGTGCCCGCGCAATTCGTCGAGACGGTGAACGGCGCCGCCGGAGTGCGGCAGAGCGGTGTCGTGGTCAGAGTCTGGCTGAAATTGCCCTGGCGCTCTAGCAAGGACGGGACGGTGCCGCTGGCATCGGAAACGCCGCGGGTGATCTTACGCGCTTCGCTCGAAAAGAAAAAGAAGGTCCTGTTTTTTCCGTTGTAAAGCATCGATTTGCCGCCGTCGCCGAAATTCGGAAGCATAATGGGGCCGCTGAATGTTCCGCCGTAATTGTTGTAACGCAGTTTGGGCACCGGAGCATTAGCTTTTCCCGTCAATGGATTTGTCCCAAGCCTGTTATTAAAGAAAGAGTTCGCGTTGAACCTGTCATTACGGACAAATTCATAAAGGCTGCCGTGAAATTGATTTCCCCCGCCGCGGGTCACGATGCTCACTACTCCGCCGCCCGAACGTCCGATCTCAGCCGTATAATTCGAACTCAGGACCTTGAACTCCTGGATGGAATCCACCGTCGGAGTAGACAGCAAAGTGATGTTCGATCCGACGTCGGTATTTGAAACACCGTCAACGAGGTAGTTGACCGCGTTGCGGCGCAACCCGTTGATGGAGACGCTGGCGAGGCTCGTCAATCCGAAGGAAGACTCGTCGGCCAGATCGGAACTGATCCCGGGCAGCGTTTCCAGAAGCCGGATAAAGTTTCTGTTATTGAGCGGCAATTCGACCACCTGGCTGCCGGAAACAAGAGATTGCCCGGTCGAACTGTCCTGGATAAGAGGAGGTTCGGTGGTTATCGTTACCGTTTCGGTTCCGGACCCCACTTCCAACGCGATCTGGACCGGCCTGCGGTCCTTTGCGTTTAAGGTGATGTTCTGCACAGTATTTTTTAAAGCCCTGCTGTTCCACGCTGATAGCATAGTCTCCCGGGCTTAACGGAGTTACCGTAAAGCTGCCTTCATCGTTACTTTGTACGGTTCGTACAATACCGGTGCTGACATTTGTGACCGTGACAGTAGCGTTAACGATCACCGCCCCGGCGGAGTCGGTGATTTGCCCCGTGATGGTGGCTGATGTCTCTTCCTGGCCGAAATGTGTGCTGGCCATGGCCAGACACAAAGCCAGGACAAAAAAAGTCGAACGCCATGTTTTGTTATTCATGCTCTTTTTCCTCGCTAAAGAATAGTTTAAGAACCAAGATAGCTATAAGATTTATTGAAATTTTTGGACATTGCTTCAAATTTTCGTTATGGCAGTTACAGACCCGTATCCACTGCTAAGTCATTGATACAACAAAACATAAGACGTTTGAAAGGCCTAAATTAACAAAAATATTGAAGACTAAAAACTAGTAATTTTTTAGTAAAGCAAAAACTGTGCACGACGTTTTAAGAACTCGTTCAAAGCCGGCTGCCATGCCTTTTCGATGTCATCGGGAGCATCGCCTCGCTTTATTCTATCAAAGGTTTCCTGATTTGCCAGCAGCCGGATGTAATTATCCATTTTCCATTCATTCGGATAAAGTTTGCGCAGGGCCGCGGCCATTTCAATGCCCGTCCGGACGGATTTGAACCGCTCGCGGTCGATCACCAGGATGTTCACCCCGCCGCATTCCTGGCCCTTATAAACGGAAGCGTTCGGCTTAAACCCTACCGGAATGAACCGCACTCCGGGAAGATTTCGCGCGTTCAGATGGGCGGCGAGCTTTTGCCCTTCGATCCACGGCGCGCCCAACACCTCGAAAGGAGTGTCGGTTCCCCGCCCGACGGAAATATTAGTCGACTCCAGCTGCCCGATGCCCGGGTAAAGCGTCGCTTCCGTCAGGCTGCGCATATTCGGCGAGGGATTTACCCACGACTGCCCCGTCTGGTCGAACCACAAAATGCGCCGCCAGTTTTCCATTTTTATCACGGCCAGATCGCAGCCGATCTTGTTTTCCGCGTTGACCATCATCGCCCACTCGCCCATGGTCATCCCGTGGCGCAGCGGCGTCGTATGCGTAACGACGAATGAAAGTTTGTCGGCATCGGCCAGCGGGCCTTCGATGTCGAAGCCGTTAATGGGATTTGTCCGGTCGAGCACGAAAACCTTGATCTTCGCTTTGGCCGCTTCTTCCATCACGTTTTTGAGCGTGGCACCGTAGGTGTAAAAACGGACCCCGACATCCTGAATATCGAAGACCAGCGCATCCAGGTCTTTTAACTGCTCAGGTTTAGGGCGCCGCGTTTCCCCGTATAGCGAGTAGATCGGCAAGCCCGTTTTTTCATCCGTAGAATCCGAGACATTCTCGTCCGCTTGCCCGCGAATGCCGTGTTCGGGTGCGAACAAAGCCGCCAGCTTTACGTTCGGCGCGCTCTTGAGAATATCGATGGTCTGAATTCCGGCGCGGTTACTGCCGGTGTGATTGGTCACCAGGCCGATGCGGAGGCCGTCCAATTGTTTGAATTTATCGCGCTCCAACACGTCTATCCCATTAAGGACCGTAAGCGATTCCAGGGAAATACGGGCCGGAATATAGGGCACAGGCACAGACGGCACGCCGCTTATCGCCGCCTGCTGGCTGCCGGCCCTGAATTTCGGAATTTGCGCCGCCACCTGCGACCAGTAAATATCCTCCGCCAAACGCATCGCCTCGACCGGCGTGTCTTCCACCGCCGAAGCGACAACGGTCGAAACTTTGGCGCGCAGCGGCGTGACGTCGCCTTTGCCGTCCGGGTGAACGCGGTTGGAAAGAAAGACCACGAAGGTCTGGGAAACGCGGTCGATCCAAACGGAAGTCCCGGTAAATCCCGTGTGCCCGAAAGATCCGAGCGGGAAAAGCTCGCCGCGGTTGGAGGAAAACGAGCTGTTCATGTCCCAGCCCAACCCCCGGGCCGCGCCGTCATCGGAAACAACTACGGGCGCGGTCATTCGCGCCACGGTGTTCGAGCTCAAAATACGCTTGCCGTCGAGAATGCCGCCGTTAAGAAGCATCTGGCAAAAACGCGCCAGGTCGGCAGCGGTCGAAAATAGCCCGGCATGGCCGGCAACGCCATTCATCCGGTACGCCGTCGGATCGTGAACGTCACCGCGCAAAATTTTATCGCCGATCCGGCTATCGAATTCCCCGCCGAGATAACTCTGCTGCCCTTTGACGTTTTCAGTGGGTGCGAATCTTTTTAGAAACCGGTCGTCTTGAGAAGAAGGTTTGGCTGCTTCATTCGAAGTGCCATTCAGGATCTCAAGTTTCTGCCAGAAGGTCGTATCGGTCATTTTCAAAATTTCAAAGACATTTCTTCCGCTGAATTTGCCGACGTTTTCTCCACTGATCCTTTCCAACAATTCAGCCAACACAATAAAACCGATATCCGAGTAGACAAATTTCGTCCCCGGGGGTTGGCGCAGCTTTTCTTTATACAGCGCCTGGAGCATGCCTTCCCTGCCTCCCCATTTTTCGCGCAGGTTGAAATCCGGCGCATAGCCGGAAGTGTGCGTTAATAATTGCTGGATGGTGATGCTTTTTGCTTCCCTATCCTGGATCTCGGGGATGAATTTGCCCACGGTGTCGTTTAAGCGAAGCTGGCCGCGCTCGACGAGGATCATTACGCTGGTGGTAGTGGCCACAACTTTGGTCAGGCTGGCCACGTCAAAGATCGTGTCCAACGTCATCTTTTCGGCCGCGGGAACAAGCGCGCGGCTTCCGTAAGCTTTGCGGAAAACTATCTTGCCCTTGTGCCCGACGACGATCACCGCCCCGGGGAGCTTTTTATCGGCGATGTCTTTTTCCACCAGCGCGTCGATCAGATTTAATTTCCCGGCGGACATGCCGGAGATTTGCGGCAGCGCAACGGGCAGCCCCTGTGAATACGTATAGCCACAGAGAGCACAGAGAACACAGAGGAGTTTGAGAAAAGATTTTGAGGAAGAAATAAATGCGGTGTCCAAATTTTTATTACTTAGCATTACTATAAATTGCCACTAGCTTTAGCTAGTGGATAAGGTTACAAAAGTCTCCTGGGCTTTTAGCTCAACTGTATTCGGCTAAAGCCCGATAGCATTTCCTTTTTAACTAACCACTAGCTAAAGCTAGTGGCAATTTATTAAGAAACGAAAATCACCGCCCACCACTCACTGGTCACTTAGCCCTTTTTTGCACTTTGGCTTCTTTTTCGTCTGCAAAACTTTCGTGGCAAAGTTTGACGAAGGTTTGAGCTATCGGCGAGAAATAACCGCCGCGCAGGCGCGCCAGCCCGAGCTCCCAGTTTATCTCGGCCCCTTCGATCCACCATGAGACCAATCTTCCCTCGTCCACTTCCTTTTTGATCACCCGCAACCCGGCGATCCCCACGCCCATGTTGCTTTCAACCATCTGGTTGATGGCGGACTGGCGGCTGAGCTCCATTATCACGTTAGGCTTGACTCCCGCGTCGGAAAAAAACTTGTCGATGCGGCGGCGCGTATTGCCGCCGTGTTCGCCCAGGATCAGATTTTCGTTTGCCAGCGCGGCGGCGCTGATGACGCTTTTTTTGGCCGCCTTGTGGCTGGGATGCGCTATCGCCACGATCTCGTCGCTGATCAGCAGTTCGGACTGAATATTTTGAGATTCGATAGGCAGCGAAACGAACGCCACATCCAGGTCGCCGGCCAGGATCTTCTGTTCCAGCGCCTCGCTGGTCCCGGAAACGACGGAAATATCACCTTTCGGGTATTTGTCCCGTAAAACGCTCAGAATGCCCGGCAGCGGATCGGTCGCAAAGGTCGCCGACGCGGTGCCGATGCGGAGCCTGCCGTGTTCCGCGCCCAGCGCTTCGGAGATCTGCGCCAGCGCGGCGTCGTGCTCGCGCAGTATCTTTCGCGCGCGCTCCAGCAGTATCTCGCCCGCCAGTGTCAGGATCACGCGGCGCGGCGTGCGGACGAAAAGCGGCATGCCGATCTCATTTTCCAACTGGCGGATCTGCATGGAAATTGCCGCTTGGGTGACGTTGACCCGGCGCGCTCCCGCCGTAAAGGTACGTGTCTCCGCAATAGCCACGAAAGCCCTGATCTGTCTGATTTCCATATATCAATAATAGTTATTGCACAGATAAAATCTTTTAATTTTCATTATATGTCAAGTCTCGTTAGAATAGAAAGTGAAATTTTTTTCACATAAATAATGGGCAAAGTTCACCTTTTTCAATGCCGACCCCTGCCGTAAAAAAGAAAAAAAACCGTTCGATCATGGGGCCGGCGCGCATTTATCTCGGCGTTGACGGCGGCGGCACTACGACCCGCGCCGTTCTGATGGACGAAAAACAGGCGCTGGTAAGCGAAGGGCGCTCGGGCGCTTCAAACCCGCTGCGCGTGGGGGTGGAAAAAGCGATCGAGAATATTTGCCAGGCGGTTGACCAGGCTTGCGACCGGGCGGATCTGAGCCGCGCCGACATTGTCGCCGCCGAGTTCGGCATCGCCGGGGTGCGGCGCGAGGACGTGCGGCTGTCGATGAAACGGCGGCTGCTGGCGAAAATGTACACGAAGGACCTGGAGGTCGTTTCCGATACTGAGATCGCGCTTTACGGCGCGACCGAGGGAAAGGCAGGGCTGGTCGTGATCGCCGGAACGGGCTCTAACTGCCTCGGCCAAAACGAAAAGGGCCACAGGGCCGCGGCGGGCGGTTGGGGCCCGCTGGCCGGTGACGAAGGCGGCGCGTCCGGCATCGCGCGCCGCGCGCTGCAGGCGATCGCGCGGGCTTTTGACGGGCGCGGCAAACCGACCGCCTTGAGCGAAAAAGCCGTGCAGTATTTTCGCGTGCAGACGGCCGAGGACGTCGGCACCGCCATTTACGGCGCTAACATGACCAACGAGAGGATCGCCGGATTTGCCCGCTACGTGATCGAGGCGGCCGCGGAAGGCGACCCTGTAGCGGCGGAATTGATCGATGAAGCGGGGCGCGAGCTGGGGTCCGCCGCCGTCGCCGTGATCCGGAAATTAAAGCTTGAGAAAAGTAAATTTGTGGTGTCGTATGTGGGCGGCGTTTTTAACGCGGGTGAGTTGATCTTCAAGCCGCTGCTGGAAACCATCCGTGCCGTCGCGCCGCGGGCGTTTCTCGCCCCGCCGAAATTCCCTCCCGCCCTGGCGGCGGCAAAAATGGCGCTGGGGTTGAATCATTCGAATTGATTTTGTTCAGAGTTACGCCTTAGGCGTGAATGACTTCAGGAATTATCACGCCTCAAGGCGTAACTCTGAGCTTCCCGAAACATTGTCTATCCCCACCCGATCTTATAAAATAGCTCTATCGTCTTTTTTGCGGTTGATGGAAAGCGGGAATTTCCCGCAGGAGGCGAAATTATCGAATAAGGGGGTGGGGAAAATGGAAAGTAAAGCAAAATTATTAGGGCACGCATTGCATCCTATTCTGATCGTCTTTCCTTTAGGATTACTAGCCACAAGCGTAGTTTTTGACATCATTTACCTGGTCGGGAAAAACCCGGCGATGGCGGTGGTTGCATACTGGATGATCGTCGCCGGCATCATCGGCGGCATTCTGGCCGCGCCGTTCGGGTGGATCGACTGGTTTGCCATTCCAAATAACACGCGCGCTAAATCTATCGGCTTATATCACGGGCTGGGCAATTCCCTGGTGCTGCTTCTTTTTATCGGGAGTTGGTGGCTCCGCCAGGACAGGCCCGAGTCGCCGGAAATGAGCGCCAGCGTGCTTATTTATATAGCCGCGGTTTTCGCCCTGGTAGCAGGCTGGCTAGGGGGCGAACTCGTCGAGCGCCTCGGGGTGGGCGTGGATGACGGCGCAAATCTGGACGCGCCGAACTCTCTAACCACCGCCAGCGCCATTCCGGACAAAACCACGGCAAAAAAAGTTTGACAAGGATCGGGAGCGGGCTTGGTCGATACGCTTTTAAGAAAAGCCGCGATCAGTGAGTGAAGAACTTATTTTGTTCAGAGTTATGCCTTCAGGCGTGATCATTTTTTAGTCAATCACGCCTGAAGGCGTAACTCTGAACTTTCAAAACCTTTTATTATCTCTATTAATTACTCTTATCTTGACGTCATAGCATCTTTAGCGTCATTCTTATAAATATTCAACCGTGACTTATTATGGAAAATAATATTGCGAGGAATTTAAAATGAAAAAGCCGCTCCTGACACTCTCATTACTGCTGGCCGGGGTATTCGCTGTCTCCGCGCAAACCTGGACGACGTTTAACCACCCCAGGGAGGAATTCTCCGTCGATCTACCCGCGCCGGATCTTCAGGGTGAATATGCGAAAAACGGGTCGAACGCCATCAGTGAATACAAACAGGTTTACGATGGGACTTATTTTCTTATATTCTCATATTCCAAAGTAAAGGATTCTCCCTATAGTTATGTAAAAGAATTGGCCGAAAAAAACAATGCCGTGAAACGGGAGTTCAATATCGGTAAATACAAGGGAGAACGCTTTGACTTTAAGGACGATGAAGAGTTTTACCAATCGATCGTTACATTTCAGGGCAAAAAACATTTTCACATTTTTCACGTGGTCACCCGGGGTAAAGACGATCCTAATGCCGCTAAATTTTTCAACTCTATAAAATTAAAGGCCGCGCAGCCTGTCAAGGAAGACCTTCTAAATGCGGACGGTTCCGGGCCTGCCGTCAAGGAGCCCGCGGATACGGGCGGGGCCGGAACAGGCGGAGAGATCGGCGGAGGAATTGGCGGGGGGCCGGGTGTAGTATACGGCGGAGGGCCGGGACCGCGTATGGGCGGCGGCAGATCTTCTCAACCAACCGGACCGAATGCCTCGGTATGGATCCTTACAAAACCAAGACCCAGCTATACCGAAATAGCGAGGCGTTACAACTTAAACGGGACCGTCCGGCTGCGGGTGACCTTTCTGTCGGACGGTAAGATCGGTGCTATCACACCCGTTAACAGATTACCTTTCGGCTTGACCAATAGCGCAATAATCGCGGCGCGGCAAATTCGATTTTCCCCCGCGATCAAAAATAATACTCCGGTCACAGTAGCGAAAGTGGTCGAATACAATTTTATTCTTTACTAATGCTGCCGATCACCGAACAGGACAATCCTAATACCTCAAAGATCGATCGGGTCTCGACGCTCGAGGCCCTTCAGCTGATCAATGAGGAAGACAAGAACGTCGCCGCGGCGGTCGAAAAAGTGCTGCCGGAATTGGCGTGGGCGATAGACCGGATCGTGGAGCGGCTGCAAAAAGGCGGGCGGCTTTTTTACATCGGCACGGGAACCAGCGGGCGCTTAGGCGTGCTCGACGCCTCGAAATCCCGCCCACTTTCGGCGTTTCGCCCGATCTGGTCCAGGGAATTATCGCCGGCGGTTACGATGCGCTGCATAAAGCCGTCGAAGCTTCGGAAGACGACCGTGAGGCCGGCGCGCGCGATGTGCAAACCCACGGCGTAACGGCGAACGACGCGCTGGTGGGCATTGCCGCTTCGGGGCGGACGCCCTACACGAACGGCGCCATCGAAGCAGCGCGCAAGCTGGGCTGTTTTACCGTCGGGCTGACCTGCGTTCCGAATTCGGAAATTACCAAAGAGGCGGAGATCGCCATCGTCCCTTACGTCGGCGCGGAAGCGATCACCGGCTCGACGCGGATGAAGGCCGGCTCGGCGCAGAAAATGGTCCTGAATATGATCTCGACCGCGGCCATGATCCGGCTCGGCTATGTCAAAGGCAACCGCATGACAAACGTGCGCGCTTCGAATGAAAAACTAAAAGACCGTTCACTGCGTATCCTCATGGAAGAAGCGGGACTCGACGAAGAAGCGGCCCGGGCGCGGCTGGCCGAAGGAACGGGCGACCTGCGCGTGGCGGTGGTGATGATCCACGCCAACGTCTCGCGCCACGAAGCCGAAAAGGCCTTGGTAGCAAATAACTTTGTGATTGAAAAGGCAATTAGTTTTCTTACCGGGAAATAACTTTAATTATGGAGTTAAGATAAACCGCAAAGAACGCTAAGATAATTGCAAAAGATCGCCAAGGTAATCGAAGATCGAGTAGTAAACAATTTATAAGCCTTTCTAAAGCTTCGCGCGCTTTGCGAAAAATTTTGCGCACTCTGCGGTTAATCGTTTTAATATGCAAATTAATAGCGCCCTAAAATTTCCTTTTTTCTGGTTCTTAGTTCTGGCAATTTTCGGCGCTATTTCATTCGCCCAGGAAGCCAAGGTCGACATCCCGGTTTTGCTCAGGGAAGCCAGGGTCAAAAGCGATGAAAATTGGCGCAAGGTCATAGCCGAGCATCCGAATTACACTTATAAATGGCGCAAGAGCTGGCGAAAAAGCGATGCAAAAGGCAGCGTGACCGAAAGGTCGGAACTCTACGAAGTATTTTTTCCCACCAAATGCCCGGCTAAAAAATGCGGGCGGGCAAACGTATTGCTGGCCAGCGACGGAAAACCTTTGACGCGTGAAAAGATCGAAAAACAAAGGATAGAAGCCGGGCGGCAGATCGAAAAGATAGAGAATAAAGCGGGCGCCCGGATCCACTTGCCCGGCCCCGATCAACCGCTCTACTGGATGTATTTCGGTTTTTACAGGCGCGGCCTTTTTGAAACCGAACAGAAACTGATCACCGCCATCAACGGCCAGGAAATTCTGGAAACGTGCGAATTCTTTTCCCCGGCGCGCGAGATAATAAACGGGCGCGAAACGATCGTCTTAAATTTTCGTCCCCGGCCCGGTGCGGTTTTTAGCGAGCATACCAAATATATGCCGCATGCCGAGGGCAAATTTTGGATCGACGCAGCGGACAAGATATTCGTCGGTCTCGCGATATGGCAAAAGGGCACAAAGTTTGAATGCGCAACAAATGATTGTATTCTTGCTCGTTCCGCGCTGGTCCGGGATATGGTCCGCACTACCGAAGGCCTCTGGTTCCCTCATTTCGCGCGCATTAACGGCATGGACAACCCGGCTTTACTCACCGGCATGGGTACCGATTTCAGTATCGTGCAATTCGATCATCATTATTTTAAAACCGAAGTAAAAGGAGTTGAGATCAAAGCCGCGGCGGAAAAATAGATGCAGACACTCGACCTGATCATCATCTTCGGCTACCTCGTCGGCGTGACGCTTTTCGGCGTGTGGTTTTCCGGGCGGCAGGAAACGACCGAGGACTATTTTGTCGGCGACCGCAGCGTTCCCTGGTGGGCGATCGCGGCTTCCATTGTGGCCACGGAAACCTCGACCATTACTTTCATTTCCGTGCCGGGGATCGCTTTTGCCAAGGACGGAAATTTCGGATTTCTCCAGCTCGTGTTCGGCTATATGCTGGGGCGCGTGGTGATCTCGCTGCTTTTTATCCCGCTGTATTTCAAGGGCGAGCTGCTGACCGTTTATCAACTGCTCGGCGAACGTTTCGGTACGAAAGTAAAGATGCTCGCCTCGACGCTTTTCGTAGTGATGCGCAACATCGCCGACGGCGTTCGTTTGCTCCTGACCGCGATAGTGCTGGCGGCGGTCTACACCGCTTTTCAGCCGCAGACCAATGCCGATCTTGTGGTCATCGGCTCGATCGTTCTGCTCGGCGTGATCATGATAATTTTCACCTATTACGGCGGGATGGAAGCGGTGATCTGGGTCGAGGTCGTGCAGCTGGGAATTTATATCGTCGGCGCGGTCGCGGCGGCGATAGTCATAGCAGATCAAATATACGGCGGCTTTAGCGGCGCGATCCTGACCGGGGCTTATTATAATAAATTCGATCTTTTCGATTTTTCATTCGATCTCACCAAAACCTTTACTTTCTGGGCGGGGCTGATCGGCGGCTGTTTTTTGACGATGTCCACGCACGGCACCGATCAATACCTGGTGCAGCGTTACTTGTGCACCGACAAGGCAAACCGGGCCGCGCTCGCTTTGCTTTCCAGCGGCGCGGTCATCCTCGGGCAATTCATCGGCTTTCTGTTTATCGGCGTGCTGCTTTTTGCTTATTACCAACCGTTTGCCTCGCCGGAATACGCGGACGCGACGGGCGCGTTTCCTTTTACCGGGGGCGATAAAGTTTTCCCGGATTTTATCACCCGGCACATGCCTTCGGGTTTGAGCGGCCTGGTAGTGGCGGCGATCTTTGCGGCGGCGCTTTCTTCCTCGCTTAATTCGATCGCGGCGACTTTTGTCAATGATCTTTATAAACCGTTCAAGCCGGGTAAGGACGACAAGCATTACCTGCGCGTTTCACACTGGCTGACGCTCGTGATCGGCGCCGTGCAGATCGGGGTGGCGCTGGTTTTGATGAAGCAAAATTCTTCCGCCCTGAGCCAGGCCTTGTCCGTGGCTTCCCTGATCAACGGCCCTATTTTGGGCGTATTTCTGATCGGCGTGTTCTTGAAAAAAACAACGGAAATTCACGCGCTGATCGGGATGGGCACAAGCATCCTGGTGATGCTTTATATTCTTTTTGGCACTAAGATCGCGTGGACGTGGTATGCCTTTATCGGCAGCCTGACGACACTGATCGCCGCGTGGCTGGCTAGTCTTGTTATAAGAGAAAAGAAACTGGTGACGCAATAAATTGGACCGGGATGCTTTTTTCGTGTCGCCCACGTGTGATGCAAGTGATTTCTGCTTTTATGGTCTTTAGAATAAGACCTTAAGAAGGAACCACGAAACCACACTAAGACACACGAACAGATCTAGATCGGTACGTCGGTTTCATAATTGGCTTTATGTGCCATTATTTATTTTAACAATCAATATGAAAATAATTCCTTTTCGTAAAATCTTCGCTCTTATCATACTTATTTTAATTTTTTCTTCGCAAGTTCCGGCGCAGGCCGCGAAAACGCGCTTCGAGATCTCCGAAAGATCCTGGAAATGGGCCGACAAACAGCTCAAAAAAATGACGCTCGAGGAAAAGATCGGGCAAACGCTGAGCTACGGCATAAACGCGCGTTACCTGAACCAGAACAGCGCGGAATTTCAGGAAATAAAACGACAGGTGGCGGAAAACAAGATCGGCGGCATCATTTTGTTCGCCGGGCCGGTTTATGAATCTGTGCACGTGGTCAACCGCATGCAGGCGCTGGCGAAATATCCCCTGCTGATCGCGGCGGATTTTGAGACCGGCGTCGGGATGCGTTTTGAAGAAACGGCAAACTTTCCCTGGAACATGGCCGTCGGCGCGACGGGCGACCCGGAACTGGCGCGCCGCGAAGGATTTATTACCGCCCGCGAAGCGCGCTCGCTGGGCGTCTATCACGTTTATGCCCCGGTCGCCGATATCAATAACAATGCCGACAACCCGGTCATCAACGTTCGTTCCTACGGCGAAGACCCGCAGGAAGTGGCCCGTTACGCGGTCGCTTTTGCCGAGGGGCTGCAGGCGGGCGGGGTGCTCGCCACCGCCAAGCATTTTCCCGGGCACGGCGACACCGCGACCGATTCGCATCGCGGCCTGCCGATCATCAACCTGCCGCGCTCGCGCCTGGACCAGGTGGAATTTTTTCCCTTTAAGAAATTGATCGACGCCGGCATCGGCTCGGTAATGATCGCCCACATCGCGATACCGCAGATCGACGCGACCGAGATCAAACCGTTAAAGCAGCCCGGCGTACAACCCGACGTCGAAGAAGGCGCGGAGATCATTACCGAAGCGACCTCTATTCCCGCGACATTGTCCGAGATCGTTCACCGGCAAATCCTGCGCAAGGAAATGAACTTTCAGGGATTGATCGTGACCGATGCTTTGAGCATGAGCGGGCTGACGCTTTACGTCAGCAACACGGAAGGCCCCGCGCGCGCATTTATCGCCGGGGCGGATATGCTTTTAAAACCGGTGGACATCGACCAGGCGATCAGAGGAATGAAGGACGCCATTGCCTCGGGCAAGATCACCGAGGCACGGCTGGATGAATCGGTGCGAAAGATCCTGGCCATCAAACACGAGCTCGGCCTGGTGAAAGACCGCTTTGCGCCGATCGACAATATAGACACGGTGGTGTCGGGCATGGAGACTTTGCAGCTTGCCGACGAGATCGCCAAAAAGGCGGTCACGCTGGTGCGCGACGATCAGAAACTGCTTCCGCTAAAAAATATTTCGGAGAAAAGAGTTTTTGTGCTCGGTATCTCAAACGGCGAGGACCGCTTTAATATCATGAACACTTTTACGCGCACCCTGCGGCAAAGCGGCGCTAAACTCGATGTTGTCATCCTGGATAACCGCGTCACGCCGGAGGAAGCCCGCACCGCTCTGGAAAAAGCGAATAAGGCGGACATCGTTATCACCGCGCTTTTCGGGCGCGTGCGTTCCGGGGCGAAAAACAGCGTCGGGCTGCCCGAACCGGGCGCGCAGCTCCTGCGGCGGCTTTTAACGACGGACAAACCGCTGGTGGCCGTCAGCTTTGGCAACCCGTATTTTCTTAACAGTTTTCCGAATATAAAAACTTACGTGGCAGCCTACGGCGACATGACCTCGCTGCAGCGCGCCGCCGGAAACGCGGTCCTGGGCAAGGAGCCTTTTACCGGGAGATTGCCGATCACCCTGCCCGGCCTGGCGCCGAGAGGAACGGGGATCCAACTTCGTAATGAATAATCGTTAATGATTAATGATAGCTTTGCCTATAAAGTACCGAGGTTGGAGAGCATGTTCGGATGTTTTTTTCGTGTAGTTTCGTATGATTTCGTGGTTTCTGCTTTATGGCCTTTAGATGAGATGATTAAGAAGGAACCACGAAATCACACTAAAACACACGAACAAATCTAAAACCGGACGTCAATAACCACCACATTCACCATTCCCCATTCAACATTCAACATTCAACATTCACCATTCCCCATTCACCATTCACCATTCACCAATTCACCATTCACTATTCACCATTCACCATTCACCATTCACCATTCACTATTCACTATTCACTATTCACTATTCACTATTCACTATTCACTATTCACTATTCACTATTCACTATTCACTATTCACCATTCACCATTCACCATTCACCATTCACCATTCACCATTCACCATTCACCATTCACCATTCACCATTCACCATTCACTATTCACTATTCACTATTCACCATTAGTGTCGACTGAGCCGCCCAGGCGTTCGACCTCTATCACGCCGGGCACTTTTTTGATCGAGCTGATAACTTTTTCCAGGTGCTTTAGGTCAAAGACTTCCACAGTCACTTCGATAAGCCCCTGGCCGTCATTGGAAACTTTGGCCTGCGCGGTGCGAATGCCGGTTTTGATATCGGCGATCGTGCCGGTGATGTCCGCGATCATGCCCGTGCGATTTTCCGTCAAAGCCTGCAGGCGCACGGCGTAGGCTTCCTTGTCGTCTTTTCCGGCCCACTCGACCGGCACGATACGGTCTTTATTTATCATCAACTGCTTCATGTTCTTGCACTGCTTATTGTGCACCACGATGCCTTTGCCCAGCGAGATATAGCCGACGATCTCTTCGCCGCGCAAGGGATTACAGCAGCGGGCGCGGTTGATCATCATATTGCCGACGCCGCTGACCACGATCGCGTCCTCGCCCATGCCCACCAGTTTTTTGACGGCTTTGACTCCGCTCTGAAAAACGGTCTCTTTTTTCTCGTCGGGGTCGAGCTCGGCGAATTTTTCCGAGCCCAGGTATTTCTGGATGATATTGCGCGGGATGATCTTGCCGTAGCCGATGGAAGCCAGCAGGTCCTCGGTGCGCCCGAGGCCGTATTCATTGGCGATGCGCTTTAGCTCGCCGTCGTCCTGAAACATTTTTTTGCTTTTGATCTGAAAGCGGTCGGCTTCTTTTTCCAGCAGCTTGCGCCCCATCTCGATCGATTCGCTGCGCTGCTGTTCTGAGATCCAGTGGCGGATGCGGTTGCGCGCGCGCGAGGTGACCACGTGGCCCAGCCAATCGCGCGAAGGCTTGCTGTTGGTCGTGGTAAGAATTTCTATCACATCGCCGTTTTGAATTTCGGTGCGCAGCGGCATGATGCGCCCGTTGATCTTGGCGCCGGTGCAGGTGTCGCCGACCTGCGAGTGGATCGCGTAGGCGAAATCGATCGGGGTCGCGCCGCGCGGCAGTTGTTTCACCTGGCCTTTCGGCGTAAAGGCGTAGACGTCTTTGGGGTAAAGATCGAGCTTGAGCGATTCGATGAATTCCTGCGAATCCTCCAGGTCCTCGCTCGATTCGACCAGCGGCATCAGCAGCTTTTCGATCTTATCGCGCAGCTCGTTTAAGGAATCGTCATCCTCGCGCGAGCCGAGCTTGTTGTCCTTGTATTTCCAGTGCGCCGCCACGCCTTCCTCTGCCACCTGGTGCATTTCTTCCGTGCGTATCTGCACTTCGAACGACTGCCCGCCCTCGCCGATGACGGAAGTATGCAGCGACTGGTACATGTTATCGCGCGGCATCGCGATCCAATCCTTAAAGCGCTCCGGCACGGGGATCCAGATGTCGTGGATCACGCCCAGCGCGGAGTAGCAATGCTTCTTGTCGTTGTCGGTGATGATGCGTGCGGCAACCAGGTCATAGACCTGCTCGATGTTGAGCTTGCGCTTTTTCAGCTTGCGCCAGAGCGAAAAGAGGCGCTTGATGCGGCCTTCGATGCGGACGTAGGGCACGTCGGCGGCCGTCAGCTTTTCTTCGATGCTCTGCGTGATCTTGTTCAGCGCGGCTTCGAGCTCGGGGCGGCGCTTCTCCATCTCCTTATTCAGATGCTCGTAATCCTCGGGGTAAAGGTTGCGGAACGCAAGGTCTTCGAGCTCGCTGCGGACCTTACCCATTCCCAGCCGGTGCGCGATCGGGGCGTAAATTTCCAGGGTCTCCAGCGAGATGCGTTTTCGTTTCTCGGGCCCCAGGAACTCCATCGTGCGCATGTTGTGCAGGCGGTCGGCAAGTTTTATCAAAACCACGCGGACGTCCGTGATCATCGCCAGCACCATCTTGCGCACATTTTCGGCCTGCTGCTCTTCCTTGGAAAGATCGCTGATATGGGCGATCTTGGTCAGCCCGTCGACGAGGTAAGTGATCTCTTTGCCGAAATGCTTTTTGATCGTGTCCAGATCGATCAGCGTGTCTTCGACCACATCGTGCAGCAGGCCGGTGGCAATGACGGTTTCGTCCAGCCGCATGTCCGCCAGGATGTTCGACACCTCCAGCGGGTGCACCAGGTAGGGCTCGCCCGAAGCGCGCTTTTGCCCGCGGTGGTGCATGGCCGAGAAAAGATACGCGCTGCGGATCAATTCCAGGTTCGCTTGGGGGTGGTTTTCCCCCACCTTGTCGATGATCTCTTCGATACGGATCATAAATTACAGGAAACGGTGCCGCCCAAATCAAAAAGGCGATACCCAATCTATTGTAATTGAGTATCGCCTTTACGCGAAAGTAAAACGTTAAAACTGCCGGATTACTTGTTGCCGCCGGTGTTGCCCTCGCTGTTGGCATTGCCGGAGCCTTTGTCGCCGCCCGTCGCCGCTTCCTCGGCTGCTTTACGGCGAAGTTCCTTCTCGTCCTCAATGGATTTGCGGACGCTGGCCAGGTCCAAAAAGCTCTTCCGCGCGTCGTCGGACTGCTGCTTGAAGCTTTCCTTATCGGCGGCGCGGCCTTCCATCTCGGCAACTCTGGCATTTTGCACCAGCATGCTGGTCTTGTAGGACCAGGCCGATTCGAATTTCTTGACCAGGTCGTTGAGTTTGTTCAATTCCTGATCGGACAAAGATTTGATGTCGACGTTCTTGGCGTTTTTGGACTCGGGCGGTTCGAGCGCTATCGCCTTATCTATATAGGCCGTACCCTGCGCCACGCATTGTTTTAAACGCTCAAAATCAGCCGGGTTTTCCGGTTTGGTAAAGACGTATTCCGCCTTTCCGCCTTTTTCCACGGTCTTTTTCACCGGTTCGACGTCGCTTATCTCGTTGGCGCAGGTGTTGTCCTTAGCCGCCAGCGAAGTAAAGGCTTCGGCCTGCTGGTCCTTGGGAACGTTCGGGTCCGTGGTGCGGTCCGTCAGCCATTTTTGCAGGTCGTCCTTGCGGCCCATTGTCTCGTACAGGTTTGCGACCGCCTTGAATGAAGAATTATCCGCCGGATCGCCCGCCAACACTTTTTTATACTCGGTTATGGCTTCTTCCGCCTTGGCAACCTGGCTGCGGTCCGCCGCGTACATCGAATGCAGCGTCCGGGCTAAAAAGAGCTGAGCCTGTTTTTGATTGGGATCAAGCGCAATCGCATTGCGGAAACGTTTTTCCGCTTCATCGTACTTTCTGTCTTTATAGGCTTTTGCGCCCTCGATCAAATCTCTCCTGGCAAATACGCTGTTGATCGGCCCGCAGGCGGAAAGCCCCAGCATCATCGCCGATAATAATATTATTATTCCCCACCGAGAAAATCTCATTGTTCAAACTCCGTCCTTAATCCGCAACGACCGCATTGAATATCAAAACGGTCGCCGCGCTTATTTTAATCCCGCTTTTTATTGTTCCGGCAGATCGTCGACCTGCAGGCCGATCGGGTTTGCCCCCGTTCCCTTGACAGCGTCTATCACCTTTACCACTTCGCCGTATTTAGCCGTTCGAGGAGCTTTGATAAATACGGTTTTTTCCACTTCGTTGGTGCCTTCTCTGAAAACCCCGTTGGATTCCCTGTCTTTGAAGACCTGTGATAAAGCGCCGGCCAGTAAGCTGGTATCGGTCACAACGCCCATTTCGTCCTGGTTAAGCTTCAGCTTCTTTTCCGGGCCGTTAATGGAGACCACCAGCGTCAAAGGATTCGGCTTGGGTTTGCTCTGCTGCTCTTCATCCTTGGGCTCCGCCGGTACCTGGGCCTGAAAGCGGCTCGGCTTGAGCGGTGAAATGACCATAAAGATGATCAGCAAAACCAGCAGCACATCGATCAATGGCGTCACGTTGATATACGGAACCGCTCCTTCATCCTTACCTGAAGATGCACTCATTCCCATAATTAAAGACTCCCTCTAAGCATTTCGATCTTATAAGTTAAGATGACGATTTGCTTCCTTTCTTCTTGTCGGCTACCAATCCTATCCTGTCCACGTCTTGCTTGCGGATGACATTAATGGCTTCCACCAGGCTGCCGTAATCGACCCCGACCCCGGCCTTGATGTAGACGATCTTTTGTTCCTTGGTCTTGGTTTCCGTCAATTTCTTGACCTTCTCGCCTAAAACTTCGCGCGAGAGCGGGCCTTCCTTGCCGATGTAAAACTGATCGTTGTTCGGGACGGAGATCACCACTGAGCCGTCCTTGGTGATGTTAGCATCTTCGTCCGGGTGGTCAGTATCACGCGGGAGATTGACGGTTACACCCTGCTGGAGCAAAGGCGTGATCACCATAAAGATGATCAGCAGCACCAACATGATGTCCACCATTGGAGTAACGTTAATTTCAGAGTTATAGTCCTCTGTGCCTCCAAGGTTCATGCCCATAACTTTATTCTCCTAAATCTTTTTCTGTTCGGCCGTTACTTTCTCAGCATCTTGGTGCGCTGCTTGATGAAGAAATCGACCAATTCGGATGAAGAATTGTCCATTTCCACCACGAAGCCCTGCACTTTATTGGTGAAATAGTTAAACAGCCAGACCGCCGGGACCGCCACCGCGATACCGAAAGCCGTGGTGATAAGCGCTTCGGAAATACCGCCCGCGACCGCGCCGATACCGGCCGATTCGTTAAGCCTCATGCTCTGGAACGCGTTGATGATACCGATAACCGTACCGAACAATCCGACGAACGGAGCGGTGGAACCGATGGTCGCCAGAGCGGAAAGCCCGCGCTTGAGCTCCGTGGTCTTGATCGCGATAGAGCGCTGCAAAGCGCGTTTCGAAGATTCCAGCTCATCGTGCAGATCGGGATTGTCTTCGTGGGCCTTGAATTCCTGCAAGCCCGCGGCCACCACCATCGCCAAATGCGAATTTTTGTGCTTGTCGCTGATATTGATGGCTTCTTCGATCTGGTTGTTTTTCAACGCCTGGGCGACGCGCGGCGCAAATTGACGGGACTGGGTCCTTGCTTTGTTATAGGTCATCATTCGCTCGACCGCGATGGCGATCATATAGATCGACATGATGATAAGCGTAATAACCACGATCCATCCCGGGATGGTTAAACTTCTAACCGCATCGTACAGGGTAAAATGAAACTGTTCCTCAGCTAGAAGAAATAGGTTGGTTAAGAAAGTCATTGTTGCTCCTCCAAAAATTTAAGAAAATTGATTGCTTTGTTCAAAAAATCGTCATTCGTTGGCGAGAGCGGTAAGTTACTAACCGCTCTCGCCGTGGGTGTTTCGATATCGCGCTTATAAACCTACTGGAAGTTATAGACGATAATGCCCGAAACCTTGACCGCCTGTCCGGAAAGCAGCGTGGGCTTGAACTTGGCGCCCCTCGCTGCCTGAGCCGCGACCGACCGCAGCAGCGGATGCCCGCTGACGGCCGAGGCCGATGTTACGTTCCCGTTCTCATCTATGGTCACCTGAACGTTCACCGCTCCCGATGCGCCCACGGCTTTTGCCGTCGGCGGGTAGGCCGGTTTCGGCAGGCTGATGGCGCTGCCGTTGATCACGCCTTTTGAAACGATCCTGGGGATCGGTTTAGGTGTCGGCGGCGCGGGCGGAGGCGGATCGTCGCCTTCCGGCACTGCCGGACCGATAGGCCCGGTTCCTCCCGGGACACCGCCTTCCACACCGGGGCGTCCGGGGGCGCTGGTCTGGCCGTCGCCCACGTCTTCGTTGCCCAGGGTAAATTTGGTCATCGGCCGCTCTTTGGCGGTATTTTTTACCACCGAAAGCTCTTTCGGCACATCCGGCGGAGTTTCCATCAGATTAGCGATGTTCTCCTTGCGGGTCGGCAGATCGTTTTCCACCTTCTTCTCCGGCTGTTTTTCCGGCGGCGGCGGCGGTTCGTCCACGATCGCGACCGGCGCTACCAGCGTCGAAAGCTCCAGGTCGTCTCCTGAGAGCATCGCGTTTTGTGCCGTTACCACCAGGCTCCATAACCAGGCCGCGCCCAGCACTGTTATTATCAGCAGCCCGAAGAGTAAAACATAACTCATCGAACGGCGCGATGCCTCTTTATTGCCTCTCGATTCAACTAATTGATCCAACATAGTATTTATCCTCCCTGTTCCGGTGCCAATGGTCCAAAGGGTCACGAAAAATTTAAAATTGCTTTATCAAATAAAAACAAAAATCCACTTGCTCCACTAATACTTCGATGCAAAAACAACAATTAGCGGCGCGTATTTTTATGGTCATCTTGTCTTCTCATGCTGAACGTTCATCGAGCGAAGAACACAGAAATCGCCAGCCGAGATGAGTCTTTAGAAATACAAAAAGCGCGCATATCTCTTTCAGACACACCAACAAGAATCTATTAAATTTTCGACCAGCAACGAAGAAAGTCTAATTTTTTGTATACCGAAAGTCAAGGGAAAACTTGCATTTTCATCAGCCTTTTTTATACTTTTTCTTCCTTTTTATTCGGATAAATAACATATTTGCAACAAAAGCAAAAATGAGAGATGCCGCGTCTTCCGCTGTGCACCTCTCACCTTTTTGTAAAAAACAACTTTATCGCCCGAACTATTTTAGGAAGGCCTTTGCCGGACGACCGAGCGGCGCGCGGATGAGGCGAAAGTTTCTGCTTTTTTCACCTCCGCCTTTGCCATTTTGGCCGCTCCCAGTTTCTTCTGCCACCAGATCGCGATCGGGCTGGCGATGGCCACCGTCGAGTATGTTCCCATCGTCACGCCGACCAGCAGCGCCAGCGAAAAGCTGCGCAGCACTTCCCCGCCGAAGACGACCAGCGCGATCACCGACAACAGCACCAGGCCGGCGGTGATGACCGTCCGCGAAAGTGTCTGGTTGATCGAATCGTTAGTGATCTTGTAAAGCGAATCGGTGCGGTTGGTGGCCAGGTTTTCCCGGATGCGGTCGAAGATCACGATCGAGTCGTTGACCGAAAAACCGACGATGGTCAAAAGCGCGGCGATAACCGTCAGATTTATTTCCCACTGGAAGATGGAAAAGAATGCCAGCACCATCAAAACGTCGTGGAACACGGCGATGACCGCGCCCGCCGCATAGGTCCAGTCGTAGCGAAACGCGATAAAAAGCAAAATGCCGACCAAGCCCAACAGCGTGGCGGTGACGGCCTGGATACGGAGCTGCGCCCCGGCCACCGGCCCCACCCATTCGGTCCCGATGATTTTATAGGCCGCTTCCGGATCGTCGCCCAGGGCGGTAGCGCCCTCGGCTTCCTTGCCGAAAGTGTCCAGCGCTTCTTTCACCTTTTCGCGGCGGCTTTGGATCTGGGACTGATCGGCCTCCTGGCCTTCCGGCGCCTGCTGGGCACCGGCGATCGGCACCTTGATCAGCACTTCGTCGGTTTTGTCGAGCGAAGCCTGGAGCACCGCGTCGGCCACGCCGACCTTTTGCAGGGCGGCGCGTATCTCGTCGTCCGAGGGTTTCTGCTTGAACTTGGCGGTAACAACCGTTCCGCCCTTGAAATCGACCCCCATATTAAAGGCCGATGTACCCCCCGGAGTGAATTCACGCACCGCGGTCGAAACCAGCCCGGCCAACATAACCACCACAGAGATATAGATGAAGAATCTTCTTCTCCCCATCCAATCGAATTTTATATCTTTAAAAAACTCAATCATGTTAATTAGTCTAGTAAAGTCGGAAAGTCTGGTAAGTCTGGTAAGTCGAGGGATCTTCCCGGACTTTCCGACTTTCTGGACTTCCCGGACTGTCAAGTTAAATGCTCAGCTTTTCAACTTTCCGCTTTCCGCTCAGGTGCCACATAAAAATAGTGCGCGAGACGAAGACCGCCGTGAACAGGTTGATCAGCAGTCCCAGGATCAAAGTGATCGCAAAACCGCGCACCTGGCTCGAAGGGCTCATCGCCAGGATCAAAGAAGAAATGATCGTGGTGATGTGCGTATCGATAATGGTGATGAACGCCCGGTCGAATCCCAGCGAGACCGATTCCGGCACCGAGAACCCGAGCCGGAGCTCTTCCCGGATGCGCTCGAAAATAAGCACGTTGGAGTCGACCGCCATACCGATACCGAGGATCAGACCGGCGATACCGGGCAGCGTCAGGGTGAAATCGAACATCACCAGCGCCGCCACCGTCAGCAGCACGTTCAGTATCAGCGCGATCACCGCGTTGACACCCGACCCGCGATAATAAACGAGCATGAAAAGCACCACCAGCACCAGCCCGCCCAGCGACGCGGCCACACCCGAACGGATCGAATCCGCGCCCAGCGAAGGGCCGATAGTGCGCTCTTCCAGGTACTCGATCTTCGCCGGCAGCGCGCCCGATTTGAGCGTCAAGACCAGGTCTTCCGACGAACTCTTGGTAAAGCGGCCGTCGATCTGACCCGAATCGAAGATCTGCCCTTTGATATAAGGCGCGCTTTTGACCTGGTCGTTTAAAACGACCGCCATGTAGGCGCCGATGTTTTTCCCCGTCCAGTCACCGAACTTTGCCGCTCCGCCGGGTTTTAACGAAAAGGATATCTGGTAATCGCTTCCGCCCGTGCGGCTGATGGCCTGCGCATCGCGCAGCTCGTTGCCGTCGACGATAGCCGGGCTTTCCACCACGACCCAGGATGTAGGCGCTTCGTCCTGCCGGGCCTTTTTCGCGGCCTCTTCTTCATCCTCGTCGCGCTCCATATACGGCAGCACGCGCCGGTTGGCCGGGATCTGGCCGCCCAGGGATTGCAGCGCCGCTTCTCTTGTCGGATAAGTAGTAGTACCCTGCGGATAGACGGCTCCCGCGACCTTCATTAACTCCAGCCGCGCTTCGGCGTTGAGCAGTTTCTTTACCCGTTCGGGGTCGTCCACCCCCGGCATCTGCAGCAGTATCTGGTGCGCGTCCGAAGAACCGATGGTTTGCAGCGTCGGCTCTTTGACGCCGGTGCCGTTGAGACGGCTGTCGATGATCTTTAATGCCTGTTCGACCGCCTGTTTGCTGAGGGCCGCCTGCTGCGTAACGGGAAGCGACCACGTTACCGAATTCGCGCCGCGGCTTTCGGTCCAGTTGACGAAATCGACCTTGTTTTTCACCGCGTCTACCACTTCCTGTAACCTCGCCGGATCGCTTACGTTTACCGTCACCTGGTAGTTTCTGTTCGCTGCTGCGGAGGTCGCGTCGGTCACCGGAAGCTGCGCGTCTTTGGCGGCGGCCAGCCCCGCTTCCTTGTTATTTTCGGTCAATCGCTTCAGGTAATCTTCCACCTGGACCTTCATTACCAGGTGCGAACCGCCCCTGAGGTCCAGGCCGAGGTTGATGTTCTTGCCCAGATTTTCCTTGACGCCGGTCCAGGTAAAGTCATGCGCGGTCGGCACATGACGCGGGCCGAATACCAGGTAGATCCCGATCAGCGTGATAACCACGATGATCCCCGTTCTGATCCATAAACTTGTGTTTTTCATTGCTGCCAAATAAAAATCGCCGTGTTTCGCACGGCCCTGTTAGATCTAATTAGTGCTTTCGGCATCGATGCCGACTACGGCGCTGCGCGCGATCTCGATGATCGACTTGTCCGCGCTGCGGATAAAAAAGCTCTTGTCGCGGACTTCCACGATCTTTCCGATCAGCCCGCCGTTGGTCACCACGCGGTCACCGATCTTTAAGCCGGAGATCAGGGTTTGCAGCTCAGACTGCTGTTTGCGCTGCGGCATTATGACCAGAAAATAAAAGATAGCGAAGATGGCGGCAAACGGCAGAATGGTCCAGATCAGACTCATTCCCCCGTCGCCTTGTAATATAAGTGCCAATATATTCATTGTATTTAGTTCAAAGCAAAAGCAAATTATACCTAATAACCACAGATTAATGAAGCAGGCAAACCGCTATTCCCTTCCGGCCATGTTAAGAGGCGGTCTTCGACCGCCATAAATCAAAATTTACATACGGCGGTCGAAGGCCGCCTCTAAACGGGAAAGGAAGTTTTGTCCGCGGCGGTCGAAGACCGCCTCTAATCAAACTCGTCTCTTTCGCCTGCCCGCAGTCCCTCGAGAAACTCGCGGCGGAAGCGGTCGAATCGGCCAAGTTGGATAGATTGCCTTACGCGGCGCATGGTGTCAAGGTAAAAGGCCAGATTGTGATGCGATAAAAGCGTGGCGGCAAGCATTTCCCCGGATTGGTACAAGTGCCGTAAATAGGCGCGCGAATACCGGCCGCAAACCGAACACGCGCAACCGGGATCGAGCGGTTCCGCGTCGCGCGCATACTTTGCGTTCCTTATATTGAGCTTTCCCCGGGAAGTGAATGCCTGGCCGGTGCGCCCGTTGCGGGTGGGCATTACGCAGTCGAACATATCCACGCCGCGCGCCACGGCCTCGACCAGATCTTCCGGCGTACCGACGCCCATCAGGTAACGCGGCGCCCCGGCAGGCATCAGCGGCGCGATGTTTTCCAGCACCTCATACATCACCGGTTTTTCCTCGCCGACGCTCAGGCCCCCAATGGCATAGCCGTCAAAACCTATTTCGACCGTCTTTTCCAGACTCTCTTTTCTCAGATCGAGATGTGCCGCGCCCTGCACGATGCCGAATAAGGCCTGGCGGCCGCTCAGGTCGGAACCGTCCGCGTTAGCGGGTAGATCGGCGTCCGGCGGGTCGCAGTCTGTGTGCAAACCGGCCCCGCTGCCACTGCCACTGCCGCTGCCTCCTGCAACTGCCTCCTGCTTCTGCCCACTGCCACCGGCTCCCGTATCCATCCCCGCGTCCTGCAATTCGTTAAACCTGTCTTTCGAGCGCCGCGCCCAGCGCGCGGTCAGATCGAGGCTTTTTTTAGCTTCTTCATGCGAAACGCGGCCCGGCGGGCATTCGTCGAAAACCATCGCGATCTCCGCGCCGAGCGCCGCCTGGATCTCCATCGAAATTTCGGGCGAGAGAAATTTCAGGTCGCCGTCCAGGTGCGAGCGAAACTCCACGCCTTCTTCCGTTAGCTTTCGCAGGCCGGTCAGGCTAAAGACCTGGAAACCGCCGGAATCGGTCAGCAGCGAACGGTTCCAGCCGGAAAATTTATGCAGCCCGCCCATCGCCCGGATCGTTTCCGCGCCGGGGCGCAGCCAGAGATGGTATGTATTTCCCAGGATGATGCGGGCGTCGAGCTCATTTTCCAGGAATTCGGGGCGCACGCCTTTGACCGTGCCCTGCGTTCCGACGGGCATAAAAACGGGCGTCTCGATCACCGAACGCCGCGTGCGCAAAATTCCGCTCCGGGCTTGTCCGTCCTGCCCCGTAAATTTCCATTCAATGGGTTTCATCAGGTTGAATATTATCGAAGTTTAAGAAGGAACCTGCCGCTTACCGCCTACTTCCTTTTCCCGATCAGCGCCCAGATCTGCTCCGAGCCGATAGCCGTTTCGGAAACGATCTTGCCTGACTCGTCGATCAGCACGGCCGACGGCGTGCCGAACATTCCGAATTTATTTCCCACTTTGCCGCTCTCGTCGCTTAGGACCGGTGACCGCAATTCGAGCGCGCGGTTTTGCTCCCCGGTGCCGCCGGAAAAAACCACCAGCTGCACTTCGCTTTCATTGGCCTTTTCCCATTCCTGCACTTCCGGCAGCATTCGCTGGCAATGCGGGCAGTCCACTCCCCAAAAAACGGCCAGCGTTTTTTTGCCGCGGATCGCGGCGTCGGTCACGGATTCGCCTTTGCTTTCCGGCAATTCAAATTCCGGGACGCTTTCGCCGATCTTCAGCTCGTTCGGACTCATCCCGGTGCCGTTCTCAATATGATCAATATCGTCCGCGCCGGTTTCCTGGATCTGCTCTATCAGCTCACGGATCGCGATATCGCCGGCGGCGGGGCGGCTGGCGATCGCTCCCGAGGAATTGACCAGCAGGGCGGTCGGCGTCCACTTCGCTTTCAGAAGCTCGGCAACCTCTTTTTTCTTTTGCAGGAGATGGACCTGCCTGCCAAGCTGTGGCAGCCTGGCGGCATTTTCTTCGGCCGGGCCGGTGCTGATAAAGACGAATTCTATTTTCCCTCTAAGCTCGTCCTGCCACTTTCCGATCTCAGGCAGCAAAGCCTTGCACGGCAGGCAGGTCGGGCTGATAAAGAAAAAGAGCACCGGCCTGCCCTTCATTAAAAGCTGCTCGAAGGAAACCTCTCTGCCCTGCATGTCCGGCAAAGCAAAATCCGGCGCGGGCGCTCCGATGGGCAGGCCCTCGTTCGGGGCGGTCATGTGTTCGTGAGCTTTTTCGCCGCTGCCGCCTTCCTTTAAAATTTGCAGAGATTCGATCTGTCGCTGAAGCTCTTTTTGATTAAGGGCTATCTTTTGAATAGCGAACATCAATTGGGCAAGAACCAGCGATATCAACGCTCCCAAAACAAAAAGCACTTTTTCGCCGTCACTCAGATAGTCGAACCAAAAGAAAGGATCCGCTCCCGGATTACCGCTCCCCAAAAATAAAATAAGTATCGCCGGTATCATGAAGAGGAAATTTCTTATCACGCTCTTCCACCCCACAGGTTCCGAATGGATCTGTCCGAAACAGTGGCAATCAAGAGTGTTTCCTTTTGCGATATGAAAAAGCATCGCGCCGTAAAACCACCTAAAAAGATCAGAGCGATGACCGCGGCGTACCATGCGGTCGGATTGATCACCAAAAATATCGCCAGCAGTATTTCCGCTGCCGGCAGCCAGACCGCCAGGTTTTTAGCGAATTTTTCCGGCACACCGAAATCCTTTAATGCCTTCTCCCCTCCGTTTATGTCGGATAGTTTTCCGACCCCGGCAAAAAAGAAGATCCCGGCAAGAATTACTCGTGCTATTACTAAAACAATATCCATTAATTACTTATGTTTCTTCCGGCTTTTATGCCTTTCCACCAATTTTATCGGCGCGGCAAAAAATTCGAATTCTTCGCGCAGGCGGTTTTCCAGGTACCTCAAGTAGGAAAAATGCAGCCCCGCTTTCCCGCCCGAGGTGAATAAAATGAACGTCGGCGGGCGTACGCCGGCCTGCGTCATATACTGCACGTGCAGCCGCGCCGAGCCGCCCCGAGCCCGCACGTCGGAACCCTGCGGCTGGGCCACATTGCGTTCGAAAAATGCGTTGAGTTTCGAGGTCGGGATGCGCTGGTTTCGCGCCTCGCGCGCCTTTGCCGCCAGCGGCAGAATTTTCGTCACGCGCTGCCCGCTCAGCGCCGAGATCGTCACTACCGGCGCGAAATCCAGGAACTTCATTTTCTCGCGCAGGTCTCTTTCAAAATCGATCGCGGTGTTGGTTACTTTCCCCTCCACCGCGTCCCATTTATTGACGGCAATGATGATACTACAACCTTCATCGACGGCGTAACCGGCGATATTGGCGTCGAGATTGGTCACGCCTTCTTCGGCGTCGATCATTATCACCGCCACGTCCGCGCGCTCCAGCGATTTGCGCGCCATGATGACCGACAGCTTTTCCGCCATCTCGGTGGTCTTGCCTTTGCGGCGGATGCCGGCGGTGTCGATCAGCAGAAACTCTGTTCCGTCGAAGCTCAGCGGGGTATCGATCGCGTCGCGCGTGGTCCCGGCTATCGGCGAAACGATCACCCGTTCTTCGCCGAGCAGTTTGTTGAGCAGCGAAGATTTGCCCACGTTCGGCCGGCCGATTATCGCCACGCGCACGGCCCGCGCTTTTTCTTCCTCCTCTTCCGGGGAAAACTCCAGGCTTTCCAGCAGCGCATCGAGCAGGTCGGCGATGCCGTTGCCGCTTTCGGCCGAGACGGGAAAAACTTCGAAGCCGAACTCGTGAAACTCCGCCGCTTCGGCTTCTATCTTTAGCACGTCGGCTTTGTTTGCCGCCACCAGCACGCGCTTGCCCGTATTGCGCAGGTGGCGCGCCAGTTCTTCGTCGAGCGGGGTGATGCCGGCGCGCGTGTCCACCACCCACACCAGCGCCTGCGCTTCGTCGATCGCCACCGAAGCCTGTTTGAAGATATTGGCGGGAATTATCGCCTCGTCGTCGGGCACGATGCCGCCGGTATCGACCAGCGAAAAGGTTTTGCCGCCCCAGTCCGACGTGCCGTACATGCGGTCGCGCGTGATCCCCGGCTCGTCGCCCACGATCGCCTTGCGGCTGCCCACCAGGCGATTGAAAAAAGTGGATTTTCCTACATTCGGGCGGCCTATTATTGCTACCAGCGGCATTGACATAAGGTTTGATTCTACTTTGCCCGCCTGCAACTTACAAATTCCTGCCTAACCGCCTTTGGCGCGCGGCCGAACGTGGCTCCGCGAAAAGCCGCCGTAACGTTTTTACCGTTTTTCCATTAATTAATAAGCAGTACTTTCACAGACGCTTAAGGAAGTAAAAAACCGCGATCCCGCGGCTAAACCTTCCCGTTATCGTTTTTGCCTTCCACATGCCTGATCCCGAACGATCAAACAAGATTAACGAGGGCAAATTTCACTTACCACCGGTGTCCCCCTGTCGCCAAAACGCGGAATGGTCCGCCGAATATACAAGGAGTAGAAAAAAATGGAAAACAAAGTCAATCCAGATCAGGACCCCCAGGCAGTCCTTAGATCTCAAGAGGCGGCGCTTAAAACCGCGGCCGCAAACTATAATGGAGAACTGGTTTTTGGCCGGGTCCCGCAAGGCTACAACACAAACATAAACGTCAGGGTGGTGGCGATCCGTGACCTCGATCTGTTCCCGGTGACACTCGGCTGCCAACCCCGCGGAGGCGGCAAGTCCAATCCCCTGACAAATGTAGGCACTCTTCTTCCGGTCGAATTAATAGGCAAATTGAAAGAGGCTGACAAGACGTTCGTTCAGTGGCTCGCCCAGGACGAAGCCAACACAAAACTCTTTCTCGAGCAGCCTCTGGAGGCACTCAACAAAGCCGGGATCGAATTCACCCGCGCGGAACAGAAAGCACTGGCCCGCACCCAAACCGAAACGGAAAATTCCCGCTTAGTGGCGCCCGGCGTAAAAATTACGCAGCTGTCCGTCACGGCGCATCCGAACGGCCGCATAGGCGAGATAAAACCCGGCAGCGGCGGCAGTGGCGGTAGTGGTACCGGTACCCGCGTTAAAGGCGGCGGCAATGCCGGCGACGTCATCAAGGGCGGCGGCGATTGCGGCTGCGGCAAACCGAAAGGAAAGGAGTAAAAGAAAATGGCACAAGATAGAACATCAGGCTACGACATGCTCGTTCAGATCTCAGAGAGCGAGATAAATACTCAAATTGCCACGGCATTTCTGACGGGAAGTATTTTTCCCACATCTATGTCGGTACCCATAAATGTGAGCGGCATCACCGGTACGGCCAATCTGAATTTTCTGACACCGATCGCCGACTTTGACCGCCCGCGGCCGCAAATGGGGCTGACCGTTCCTTTTCAGAATTCGGAATTAGTGCTCAATATTCCCCTGGCTCCGAACCCGGTCACCATATCGCCTCTGGGCGGGACCATTGTGATTGCCGACAGCATCGAAATGATCACCGTGGGTTCGAGCCAGATCGCCACGATGGATTTCAACAACGGAGCGCCGCAAGTGACCGTGGATCTGAATCCGGCCTCGGAAGGTTTGCTGACGCCCCTTCTGCCCCCGGAATGACCGCGGCGCAAGCGGAACTGTTAATGGCGACCATGGTGGTGCAGGAACTTCAAACCAGCATCGGCCGGATCGATCTTACGCCCGGCGGCATCCCGGTAGTTGATGACACGGACCCGACCACTATTTTCGATCTGGATGTCTCGACCGTGAACGACACATCCGCCGCCGATCGTGACTGCCTTACCTTCGGAATTAAGATGGCTAACGATTCCGGAGGCAATATCAACGGGGTCACCAGCAATTTCATTCCGGCGGGCAGCAATTCCGTCGTTATGATGAGCAACTTCTGGCTGCTGGCACGCGTGATGCGGCCGCGGGTGGCTTCATCCCTGGGAAGGCCGGTGACCGATTTCGATACTCCCCTGCGGCTGAACAGAAGTATTCCCGCCCCCGGGGGAACGGGAACCCTTACCAATCTCGAAGCTTTCATATCCGGCAACCGCATCCAGATAAACGGGCGCGCTACGGCTTCCGGCACGGGATGGTCCGCCGTTTCCAATTTTACTTTCTTTATCGACATCGCGCTTTCCGGAGGGGCGATCACGGTAACGGCGACCACGCCTTCGGTGGATACCGACGTCGATCTTGCCTGGTGGGTGTGGCTGGCCTCTTTGGGGCTGGGCGCGCTTTTCGGCGGGGTGGTCGGCGTCATCGTGGCGGCGATCGTGCTCGCCATTGTTGAATCGGTGGCGGAAGGCATCGCCAACAACCTGATCGCCACGGGAATCGGCGGCGCGCTCGCTATCCCGCCTATTCCGCTCGGGCCGATAGGCGGCGGACTGACACTCGACAGCGTGATACTCGACGATCTGGAGCTTCGCTGTGCCATCGTTCGTTCGTATTCCGTGCCGGTCAAAAATAGCGGCACATATAGATCGTCCGGGGCTTTTACCGTCGATCTGGACAGCGGCACCGTCACCCCCGGAACCGGGACAAATCCCGAGACCGATCTGATCTGGAATCCGTCGAGCGGGTTTTCCACCCGGAATTCCTCCGGCCTGACCGTCACCAGCGCATCGTTCGGTTCGCTGACGCCGGTCGAGATCTCAAGATTTCCTCTCGGCGTGCATAGCATATCCGCCTCGATGATCCCGTATTCGCCGTCCATACCGATCCCCTTTTTCCCGACCGCGGAAATTGTTTTCGGCGTCCGGACCTCTTTTGGCCGTTATGCCAAAGTAAAGGCTTTACGGGACCTGTTGAATGGGGGCGCGCTCTATATGCAGTGGGTCACGTATGATACCCCTGTTCCCGAGCTTACGATCAGTTCGCATTGGTCGATAGTGGAAAAAGGCGACGTAAACGAATACATCACGCCGGATTGCCAATTCTGCCGGAGCTATCCGGTCAGCCGTTGCGGCGTGTTCGAAGCCTGGCCGAAACTGATGGCGTATCCGATCGATTACCAATGGTGCCTCTGCGGTAAAGTGCTGCAGCAGGGCGAAGGCAAGATCACTACCCGTGACGGCGACCTCTACTACAAACTGGAAGGGCGGCGCTTATGCATCCATACCGAAATGGGGCAAAGCATCGATTGCGAATTGTGCGTCAGCGCGATCGATCGCCGCGGGGTAGAGCTTTTCAGATGCGTTCAGATCTCGAAATCGGGCATTGAAACCGTCTGTAAAAAGTGCGATCCGAAAGCGCCCGGATATAGGATAGACGTCATCCCCGCGCAGTTCGCATTAAGCTCCTGGCGGCCTCTTATCACACGTACGAAGGCAATGCCGGTGGCGTATCTTGCTTCCGGCGATGACCCGAATTCGGAAAAATGATCTGACGGGTTTCCTTTAGATCGTTTTATTTACGCGCCGGCTGTTTGTTCCCGATCCATCGGGGGCACGCAGCCGGCGTCCTCCGGGCCCCGCGATCGTAAACTGGCGTACTCTGAACGCCGCCGGGTTGCTCCAGCCGGGCAAAAATAGCTTCCGCGGCTGAATGAGGGCCTAAAGTCATAGGACATACAAACTTTTTATTTCAAAAAGAGAGATTTTAAGGTACATTTATAGCCTAACACCGTAAGTCCCTGGATAATTCATCCCTTTTCTGCCTCACTGTGAGCAATTTCCCCAGAAAAACAGGCAGTGCCGGGAAAACTTTTAAACTTTATGGCAAAGCTGCCTTAACTCTACAAAAAAAGGAGATAGTTATGAAAAAGTTTTTTATTCTGCCAATAGCGCTCGGTCTTTTAATGCTGGCCGCGGGGTGCAAGCCTAATCTAAAGGTGCAAAGCGCAACGATCGATTTTACGGCCAAGACGGTTAACGTGACGGTTGCGAACGACGGCGCCGCGGGCGCCGGGTCTCAATATACTTACATAGAGATCAACGAGGTCGGCGCTGCCGCGGCCTTGAAGCCGCAGTCCCAGTACAGCGCAAATGTTCCTGCCATAGCGGCAGGGGCCAGCTGGAATTCCGGCCCGATCCCTTTCAGCAGCTTTTCGATCCGTAACCTTCCGGACATCAATGCCATGACGACCGCAAATCTTGCGGTTACGGCCGACGCCAAGAATATGGTGGATGAAAGCAACGAAACCGATAATGTTTCCGACGTTAATCATTGATCCGTCTCGAACACGCTGAAACATCCTCGTTATGAAAACCAGTTTTTTGCGTGAATTAAGAGAACGCGGTTTCTTTTAAAATAAGACGCTGTCGCATGGAACAGCTCCGGGCCTCGTGTGCTCCCGCCCCGCGAGGCCCGGGGAATTTATGGCGTGAAGAAAACCGGGTGGTCGCGAACCCGATCGGCGGCGAATGCGCAACTCAGATTTAAAAACAGCATTAAAAATATGGGCGGCGGCAAAGAGCTTCTCCCCTGGAATCGTTCGCCGAAGAAATTCTCCGATTGAAAAATTTCCCGTCTTGTAGCAGAATGTCATCTCACCTGTTGTTCATGAAATTATAATTAAATATCTTCCCGGCTTTATCAGGAAAGAAGCTATTATGAAAATTTTGCGTAGTATTCTGGGGATCTTTTTAGGTTTGATCATCGGCGGGATCGTTATTTTCGGGGTTCAAATGGTCAATATTCTGATCCACCCGGTACTGGCCGGAATGGATCCGTCCAATCCCGAAGATGTTAAACGCGTACTGGCGAACCTGCCGGTCACGGCTTTTATCGGACTCCTGCTGTCTTATCTTCTCGGGGTATTTTTCGCGGCCTTCGCGGCGGCAAAGATCGCGGGCAGAAGCGAAGTGCTGCACGGGTTTATCATCAGCCTGATCTTTGCCTTTGCCGGCATTATGAATTTTAATGCCGTGCCCGCTCCGATCTGGGTCGTGATCTCTTGTTTTGTGATCTTTTTTGCGGCGGGTTTTTTGGGTTCGTCTTTTGCCGGTTCCTTAAGAAAGGCAAGGGCGGAATAACCCTTTTGTATTTACTATTTATTTTATGAGCGAAAATTCCGACAAGGTGGTTTGTAAAACTCCCTCACCGGGCAAGATGCCCACAAGGATCGATAAGTGGAAATATGACGTGGTGCGCCGCGCCATTTTGAACATTTTGAAAAGCCAGCCCGACGGCGTGGTGTTTGCCGAACTTCCCGGCCTGGTCAATCAAAATCTTTCCGAATACGAAAAGCAGAATCTCGGCTCGGTGAACTGGTACACCACCACGGTCAAACTGGACCTGGAAGTGCGCGGCGAGATCCGGCGGGTGGAAAAATCGAACCCGCAGGTGCTGATGATCGATCAGGTGGAGGAGGGGTAAGCCTTTAAGTCTAGGAAGTCTGGAAAGTGTAGGAAGTCAAGGAAGCTGGAAACTTCCCGGACTTCCTACACTTTCCAGACCTCCTAGACTTCCTACGCCCGGCTCAATTCATAAAATATTCTTATCTTTAACTCGCCGGGCAGGATTTCGGTGCGCATGTCGGTCGCGCGCAATTTCAGATTTCCGCCCTGCGAATCCAGCGGCAGGATAAAGGAAAGTTTTTCGGCCCTGAGGATATCCGCCGGGTTTATCTTTTTATCGATCGAGCTTTGCAAAAGCTTCGCTAAAACGCTGCCGCCCAAACCGCTCATCCCGTTCAAATTTACTTTCACCACTTTCACCCGCGCCAGCAGCGCCTGCTTTTCCTGATCAAAGGCGAGCTCGATATTGGTTTCCGCCCAGCCGGAAAAATCCACGCACCCGATCAGCGGCATGTCGTAGGAACCGGAAAAAGCCAGCGGCGCCATTATCCGCCCCTCGCGAAAACGGACTGCGGTGCGCACACCGGAAATTTCCCTTTCGAGCTTTACCACCTCGCTGCATTTTTCCTTTTCCGGCCGGTAAGACGCGTTTTCAAACTTCGCTTTGCTGTTCTCATTCTTCGCGATGGAAAAATCGACGGGCTTGAAATTCTTGAAAAACGTCTCAAGAAAAGCGTCAAAGAAAGGCTCGCCCAGGGTGATGGTGACATCGGCGCGCTCGGGCTGCGAATTTTGCGCCGGGACAAATGAACATAAAACCAAAACGAGAACAATTAAAAGAAAAATTTTACCCGATAAATACTTCATAATTTTTTTCTGTTTCCGGGTTTAGAGTTACGCCTTCAGGCGTGAAATTCGCGAAAAAGATCACGCCTGAAGGCGTAACTCTGAACTCTAACCATTGCCCACCGCCTACAGTCCGCTTCTGACGATGTCGTGCAGCCTCAACAAGCCAAGACAAACTCCACTTTCATCCACCACCGGCAGCACCGAAATTTGCGAGGGGCGGTTTTCCATCAGCTGCAGCGCGTCGTAGGCCAGCGTTTCCTTGCCGACGGTGATCGGTCCCCGCGTCATCATATTTTCCGCCGTCAGCGCGCCGAAATTTTCCGGCGCCGTGCGTTCCAGCACGCGGCGCAGGTCGCCGTCCGTGATGATACCTTTTAGATGCGCGTTCTCATCGACTACGTTGACCGCGCCCAAACCAAACTTGCTGATCGTCGTGACCACTTCCATCCAGCCCGCCGCGGGCTGGATGTTCGGGCTCTCGTGCATCAGGTCCGCCACGCGCAGCGTCAGCCGCTTGCCCAGATTTCCCGCCGGGTGATTCGAGGCGAAATCCGTCACCGTCCAGCCTTTCTCCTGCATCAGCGTCATCGCCAGCGCGTCGCCGATGGCAAGCGCGACGGTGGTGCTGGTGGTCGGCGCCAGGTTCAACGGGCATGCTTCCTGGTCTACCGAAGCGTCGAGCACGACCGTCGCGCTTTGCGCCAGGCTCGAGCTCGTGTTGCCGACGATCGCTATCAGCGAGACATTCCTTTGTTTCATCTGCTTTAGGGCGGGTAGGAGCGCGAGTATCTCTTCGGTCTCGCCGCTGTTGCTCAGGGCGATGACGACGTCGTCGCTGGAAATTATTCCCAGGCTTCCATGCAGCGCGTCGCTGGGATGCACAAAGACCGCGACCGTGCCCGTGCTGGTCATGGTCTGCGCGATCTTTTGCGCGATCACGCCCGATTTTCCCACGCCGAGCAGCACCACTTTTCCCTTGCATTCGGCCAAAAGAGAAAGCGCTTTTACGACCGCCGCTTCGTCCAGGTTTCCGGCGGTGCGCTCTATCGCCCGCGCTTCGATGCGCAGGAGCTCGACGACATTGTCAAAGTGTTTGGTCATTAAATTTCTAAATACAACTGATCGGGTTGATCACCTCTCAGGTCCGGAAGGGTTGCTTGCGCCCGCCGCTTACCATTATTTTACTTTACTTATCCAATTCATTCACAAATAAAGAGCGGGCGCAAGCAACCCTTCCCAACCATGAGGTAACCGGTCTCGACCAGTTTTTGCAGGTCGGTCGCAGCCGTAACGCCGGCGGCCGCGAGTAATACGACAAACAGGAGTTTCAAGCTTCTGAACATAGCGGGTATTCTACCAGCCGGGACAAAAATAACGTAATCTTTTTTATCGTGTTTTCGTACCTGAAGGCCAAATTTATTTGTCTTTCAAAACGAATTATGGCAATGTGCTAATCAAAATTATTTCCGCTTAAAAATATGGACACACACATACCCTTTAATAAAGGCGCGATAAATGCCACGGACTGTATCAGCCGCGGCTGGGATATGATCAAGGACAAATACTGGCTGTTCCTCGGCATAACATTGCTGGGGATGGTTATCGGTGGCTGCGTTCCCTGCCTCAGCCTTTTCATGGCCGGCCCGATCATGGTGGGGATCTATTATTGTATGTTCACCCGGATACGCGGCGGCGAAGTGCAGTTTGAGATGCTCTTTAAAGGCTTCGACAAATTCGTCCCGGCGATGGTCATAGGGCTGATCGAAGCCCTGCCGGCGATCATCTTCCAGATCTTCAGGCTGACGATAGACCTTTCCACCATGGGGATGCGGGGACGCGGCGGCAGGACATTTGATTTCTTTGCCTCCTCCTCCTCGCGAGACTTTCCGGCCATGGAAGCGGGGTTGATGATCCTGCTGCTCGTGGTCAGCATATTTTTCTTTTTCTTCAGCATAGCCTGGGCGATCACGTTCAGATTTGCCCTTCCCCTGCTGACGGAACACAACCTGGATATAATGGAAACCATCAAATTGAGCGCCCGCGCGGGTTGGAGCAACGTCGGCGGTTTGATCGTGTTGTTTATTCTGCAGGTACTGGTCGCGCTCCTCGGCATGTTGGCCCTGTGTGTCGGTATCCTTTTTGTAATACCGGTGATTCACGCTTCCAATGCGCTTGCCTATCGCATGGTGTTTCCAGAAGGGCTTCAGAATAATGTTTACAACGAACCGCCGCGTCCCGATTATTACGGCGGAACTTTCGCCAGTGGCCAGTAGTCAATAGGCAGTGGGCAGTTAGCGGTGGGCAGTAGTCAGTGGTAAATGGTAATTGATAATCCGTAATTGGCAGCCGGGTAATAACTTCTGCCAACTGCCCACTGCCCACTGCCAAACTGCAACTGCCAACTGCCATTGCCAACTGCCACTGATCTCTGACCACTAATTATGAACTCACCTTGGGGCGGCACGCTTGTAGATCTGATTGTTTCCGAAGACGAGCGCAAAGAGGCGCTCGACCGGGCAAACAGCCTGCCGGCAGTTCAACTGTCCGAGCGCGCCGTCTGCGATCTGGAGCTCCTGGCGACGGGCGCTTTTTCGCCCCTGCGCACGTTTATGAACCAGGCCGATCTCCGCCGCGTTTCCGAAGAGATGCGCCTCGGCGACAGTTGCGGGGGCACGCTTTTTCCGATGCCGGTAACCCTGCCGGCGGACCGCTTCAAAGGCCTGGGCCTGGACAAGGAGATCGCCCTGCGCGATTCGCGCAACGATCTGCTGGCAGTGATGACGGCCGAAGAGATCTATGAGTGGTCGCCGCAAAAATTTGCGCTCGACGTGGCCGGCACCGCTGATCCGCGCCACCCGCTGGTTGCCGAAATTCAGCACTGGGGGAAATTTAATCTCTCGGGAAAATTGCGGGTTTTGAATTTGCCGAAACGCTTCGACTTTCAGGAGCTGCGCCTCACCCCGGCGCAGGCCCGCGAAAAACTCAGCCCTCTCGGCCGGGAAAATATCGTCGCCTTTCAAACGCGCAACCCGGTGCACCGCGTTCACGAGGAAATGACCAAACGCGCCGCCGAACTCGTGCAGGGCGCCCTGCTGCTGCACCCGGTTGTCGGGATGACGATGCCGGGCGACGTAGATTATTTCACCCGCGTCCGCACTTACATCACCCTGGTAAATAAATATTACGACCCGAAAACAACGCTGCTGGCGCTGCTGCCGCTGGCGATGCGCATGGCCGGCCCGCGCGAAGCCCTCTGGCACGCGCTGATCCGCCGCAACTTTTCTGCCACGCATTTTATCGTCGGCCGCGACCACGCCAGCCCGGGGCCGGATTCGCGGGGCCAGCCTTTTTATCCGCAAGAGGCCGCCCAGGAACTGGTCGGGAAATTTTCCGCCGAGCTCGGCGTCGAGATGATCCCTTTCGGCGAAATGGTTTTTCTGCCCGGTGAAAAACGTTACGAGGAAAGGTCCAGGGTGCCGGAAACTTCCCGGATATTTTCCCTGTCGGGCACGCGCATCCGCGAAGATTATCTCGACAAGGGAAAAGATCTGCCCTCATGGCTAAGCCGCAAGGAAACCGCCAGGATACTGAGCGAAAGCTCGCCGCCGCGCCATCGCCAGGGCGTCTGCCTGTGGTTCACGGGCCTTAGCGGTTCGGGAAAATCCTCTACCGCCGACGTTCTGAAGCTTTTGCTGATGGAGCAGGGGCGCCGGGTGACTTTGCTCGACGGCGACGTGGTGCGAACCCACCTTTCGAAAGGCCTCGGGTTTTCCAAAACCGACCGCGACACGAATATTCTGCGCATCGGATTTGTCGCGTCGGAGATCGTGCGACATGGCGGAACGGTGATCTGCGCCGCGGTCAGCCCTTACCGCTCGACCCGCAACGAGGTCCGCAATATGATGGAAAATAATTTCATCGAGATCTTTGTCGACACGCCGCTCGAGGTCTGCGAAGAGCGCGACGTAAAGGGAATGTACGCCCGGGCGCGGCGCGGCGAGATACAAAATTTCACCGGCATCGACGACCCTTACGAAACACCGGAAAACGCCGAGATCACGCTGGACACGGTCAATTTTTCAGCAAAGGAAAATGCCGCCGGAATTTTCAAATATCTGGTAGAGCAAAATTTTATTTTGCGGGCTTAGGTTTTGGGTCTTGGGTTTTTGTCGGAACAGGGAGCGGTAGCGACCGGGTAAATCACCGCTGGGAGCGACTCGTGTCAGTAGCCCGACCGTTAGGGAGGGCGTGAAGAACGCCCGCGCTCACGCTTGGGCTACTGACACCCGGTCGCTACCGCTCCCGGTTCTGACCTCGCTGCTTAAAATCGTAGTATAATCTTTCCCGATGAGTTCGCCCGAACAAACATTGACCGCCGAAGGCCTGGATCAAAGCCTTGCCGCTCTTTTGCAGCAGCAGGTCGATCTGGGCAACAAAGCGCTCGAGCAAAACAATCCCGACATGGCGATCACTTTTTTCCGGAGCGCGCTAAGCAGGATCGACGCCGACTTTCCATTTTACGACCACATCACGCATAACCTGCTGCTGGGCTACAAACAGAGGATCGAGCAACTGCTCGCCAACCAAAAAAAAGACGAGGCAATGTCCCTTTTAGAGGAAGCTCTGGAGCTGGAGATCCTTGGCGGGATGGCGGACGACCATCATTTTCTGCGGGCATTTGCCGACGCGTTTCACGGTACCGGGCTGGCTTTTTTTAAAAACTACGAGTTTGAGGCAAGCCTGCGATGCTACCGCAGAGCGCTGGCGGTAAAACCGTCTCCGGCCTACTATGTCGATCTGACAAATGTATTGTCTGTCTTAAAGCGCCGCCCGCTGCTTTCGGATTTTACGGCCCGCATCACGCCGCAGCAGTTGGGAAGACACATCTTTATCGCCTGCCTCCCGAAAAGCGCTTCTACTTTTCTTAAAAACGTGCTGGTAAATATTACCGGGTATAAAGAGCTTTTCGCGGTTTATGCGGCGGCGCCCAGCGAGCACGAGCTCTATTTGCCGAGCATCGAAGAATATGCCGACCAGAACACCGTGACACAGCAGCACTGCCGGGCGTCGGAAGCAAATATTCAGATGATGCAGGCTTTCGGCATCAGGCCGGTCATTTTGGTCAGAAACATTTTTGACGCTATTGTCAGCCTCCATGATTTTTACAAACAGGGCGCTTATTTCCAGTCATATTTCCGCGCGGATTTTTTGACCCTTTCGGAGGAAAAACAGTTAGACCTTTTGATCGACAATGTCGTGCCCTGGTACCTGCAATTTGTCGCCTCGTGGAGCCTGGCCGAAAAGGAAGACCGGCTGGAACTCTACTGGCTGAGCTATGAAGACCTGACGCAAAACAAAGTCGAGTCGGTTCAACAACTTCTGGAGTTTTACGGCCTCGGCGCTTCGAGCGCCGCCATTGAGCGTTCGATCGCCGCAACCGAAGCCGAAGAACGCAGGAATCGTTTTAATAAAGGCGTATCAGGGCGCGGTAAAACGGGCTTGACAGATATGCAAAAACAACGCATTATTGCATTAAGTGAGTACCACCCTGCGACCGATTTCAGCCGGATCGGTTTGTGAAATAGATTGTTTGCACTTTCTTAAGCTTAGTTTCCACAAGGAGGAAGGGATAAATGAGTTCGATGTATTTGCAGAAATTTATAGACAAAACCCGTCGCTATAAAAAATCATTATTCTGTCTGACCGCAAGCTGTGGGTATCTTCTGGCAGGTCAGCCACAAGATGCCGCGGCCGCGCCGCGAAATCAGGAATCGCCTAAACGTCCCCTGGACGCCAACAAACTGGCGCGGATCAATGAAATGTTCGCCAATTGCGACCCTTCGAAATCGCTTTTCGACCGGATGGTGGAAAAAAGAGCCGCCGATTATACCCCTTTTGCGCCGGTCGACAACCGCGTCGTCTTTGTCGGGACCGATAATTGCCCCGGAACGAATATCCCGGCGGGAACCGCCTTCGCTGACGCAGACACAACTTTGGGTGCGACTAACACGGTAAATCAGGTCAACACTCCTTGTGGAACTATTACTTTCGGCATGGCGGGCCCGGACAAGATCTATAAATTGGTCCTGCCGGCGCTGGGATCGAGGATCGCGACCTGCACCGCCACGGTAACTCCCGCCGCGGGCTATGACGCCGCTATTTATATGTTGAGCCAAGGCGGCGGTGGCTGCCCGAACGGCTTAAATAACAGCGTGACAAATTGTGTAACCGGTGACGACAATGCTTTTCCCGGTTTCGGGGTAGCGGAACAAATTACCGACGCGCAGTTGGATGCCCTGCCGGCGGGGATCTACTACCTGTTTATCGATTCTTTTTACTGCGGTTCGGACGGGAGCGGTTGCGGGCCTAATGAATGCACGATCGCGCAGCCGAATTGTCAGAGGGGAAATTATACTCTGAACTTTAACTGCACCACGCTGGCGCCTACGGCCGCTATTGTCGGAGTCGGCGGAAGAGTGACCACGGCCGACGGCCGCGGGATCCCGAAGGCAACGGTCGCGGTAACGCTCCCGAGCGGACAATCCCGCACCGTTATCACCAACCCGTTCGGCTTTTATAATTTCGAGGATATCGAAGTGGGCCAGGCGTATGTGTTCCAGGTCAAGAGCAAGGGGCACACGTTCTCAAATAGCAGCCAGCTGGTCACGGTAAATGAAACGATCGAGAATCTGAACTTTACCGCCGACCCCCAGGGCAAATCGGGAAGATAATTTCCTAGATCATAGAAAACAGTAAAGGGAATGGCTGAATGTCCATTCCCTTTTGATTTTGGAGCGCCGAATTTATTCGGCACGAACGCTCCGCGTTCGAGAACCACCCCACCGCTAAAGCGGCACCCCTCCTTGGTAAGGAGGGGAGTTTTGGATCTAGTTTTTCGTGTTGCTTAGTGTTATTTCGTGGTTCCTTCTTATGAGTTAAAAAGAGAAACCGCGAATTCACACGAAATAACACAAAAAAAGCGGGCAGGTACAAGCCCTGCCCTACAATTAATGATCCAAAATCCCCAATCCCAAATCCAAAATCGGCCTACTCCACCCTGACATAGTCCGTTCCCGTTCTGCCGAAGGTTTCGGGAGTATACATCTCCTCGGCTTTGGCGGGCGGCACCACGAACGTGCCCGGCGTGGTGGCGCGGGTGACATAGGAATAGTTGTAGACGCCTTCCCAGAGCAGCGAAGCGAATGCCTCGGCGCGCTCGTCGCGGAAATTCTGGTGTTCGAACCAGTATCGCGCCCACCACCAGCCGTGCCTCCAGGAAGTGTCGCCGTATTCCGTCACTATCGTCTGCTGGTTGTCTTCGGGCAGTTTCTCGGTCGTGGCCAGCTCGGGATTGAGAATTTCCAACCCGGCGGGCAGCGGGTCGACCAGCGCCACGTGATACCGCCGCGAGGTCGCCACCATCTGCAGCCGCACCCGGATGCGGGCGCCCGATCTTATCACCCAGGTCCCGTCCTTATCGCGTTTGACATCGTCCGTATTATCCACGCCTTCGTACTGGCGCGTCACGGCAAAGCCGTAATCGGCGGGCGCGAGCTTCAGGTCGCGCGGCGCGTATTTCATCCCGACGCGGTAATACAGCCGCCCCGCGCCCTGCTTATCGAGTATCAGGTTAGACACCCCGCCCTGTTCCAGCAGGTAGCTCATCGGCACGTCGAATTTATTGAAATCGACCGAGCGCCCCTTGAACACCTGCTCGCCGGCGTAAGTGTTTCCGAGCCACGCCCGCACCACGAAATCCGGCGTGACCTTTTCATAAGTATTGAAATACCGGTCCAGCGCCAGCAGGATAAAGACGTTTTCCTGGGTGTTGCCCCAGTGTCCCTGCTTGCGGTGCGCCAGCAGCCCGCGCACGACCTTTGTGATCACGTCGCTCTGCGGCTGGTCGGCGATCATCGCTTCCAGGATGACGCCGTCGGCGCGGCGGTTGGAAGCCATGATGACCCAGCCGTCGTCCTTGTAGTTGGTGACGAAATTCGCCGCGGAGGCGGTTTCCGTCACGTGATTGTTCAGCCAGAGGCGGATCGCCGCCAGCTCGCTTTCTGAAGTTTTATCGCCCGCGAGCGTGCCGTAGATCCAGCCCGTCGCTTCGAACGGCAATTTTTCGAGCGTTGCGTCCTTAAGCAGCTTTTTGGCTTTGGCAATGTCGCGGTCGCCGAGCTTGGTACGCACGTAAAGCGCGTAGGCCGAGATCGTCCAGCGCGTTTCCAGGCTCCAGTGCGGGTCGAAGTACTGCTCGATATTTTTCATATAGGGCTTTGCCTTATCGATCATATCGGCGGGAACTTCGTAGCCCTTTTCCTTTGCCCGGGCCAGCGCATGCACGACGTGCGCGGTGACGAACGGGAATTTGTAACGCTCATTGCGTTTCCACAATCCGAAGCCGCCGCTGTCCTGCTGCCTGGCTTTGAGTATCGCGATATCCTTGGCAAAGCGTTCCTTTATCTCTTCCGGCTTCGGCATATCCTTGGCTTTAAAGGCTGTCAATACGTCCTTTAATGCCGCGATCGAAAGCATCCGCGAAGATATCTGCTCGGAGCATTCGTAACGGTAGGCGTAAAGAAAGATGAACGCGTCGGTCAGCTCCTGCAGCTGCGTCGAGGAAGTGGTTACCTCTAGGCCGCCGAACTGCGGCCAGACGTCGCCCGGCGCCTGCACCGGCTGCACGACCGCGCCGTTTTCGTCGACCGTGCCGTAGGTGGCAAAGGCCTCGGTGGTAGCCGGCGTCCAGACCGGAAGCTGCACTTCCGCCGCGTCAGAATACTTCCCTGACGACACCCCGAACTGGAACCGCGCCGTTCCCGCCTTCATCGCGGCCACCGGAAAGCGCACTTCCGCGCGGTCGTTCGCGGGAATGGTCACGCGGCGGCCGTTGCCGCTGGTGACTTCCGCGTTGGTCGCGCGCAGCACGATATCGACCGTCATCGGCTCGTCGGTCTGGTTTTGCACGACGACCGGCAGGTCTACCCGGTCGCCGAAGTTCATAAAGCGCGGCGCGCTCGGGCGCACCATCAAAGGCTGGCGGGCGGTGATGTTCGATTCGCCGCTGCCGAATTTTTTGTCCGGCGTGACCGACACGGCCGTCACGCGATAGCGCGTCAGGTTGTCGGGAAGTTTTACCTTCACCGTCGCGCGGCCGCTCGCGTCGGTTTTGACCGTCGGGGAAAATACCGCCAGTGCGTTGAAATTGGTGCGAAGATTGATCGGTGTCTGGTTTTGGGCCTGGTCATCCACGCCGTCCATTGCAAGATTCGCATCTTTTTCCCGGGTAGCGCTTTTTGCCGCGGGGGGCGTCGGCGCGGGGCGATAAGCTTCATTCCGGGCGCCGCGGGCCGCTCCGGCGACCGTTACTTCCGTCGACATGAGGCCCGCCGACGATCCCGCCGGCCGCTGCGCTGTGACATCCACGCGCGGCATTGAGTCCTTGGGGTTTCCCAGAACGATACTTTCGCGCAGGTGGAAATCGCCGACATCCGCGCCCCGCATGCTGTAAAACGCATTCATCGGGTCGCCGATGCGGTAACCGATCAATGAAAGCACCGCTTCATCGACCACCACCACGGCGGCTTCGCTGTTCGCCACCGGCCGCCCGGCGCTGTCTTTGACCTCGAGATTGACGGTCGTTTCGCCGCCGGGCGCGAGATTTTTCGCCGCCGGTTCGGCGGTGACGGTAAGCTTGCGCGAGGCGGTGGAGATCGGCAGGTTCAACGTGCCGCTCGCCAGCGCCGGGCGTTTAGCCAGCGTCTTATCGACCTCGCCTTTGTCGTCGGTGCGGTCTGCCGCGCCGACCAGATCGACCTGCGCGTAAATGTTGGGCAGGTATCTTTCCTCCAGCGGTATCCTGAGCGTTTTGCTTGATTCGTTCATCGTGAAGCGCTCGGTTTTGACGATGCCGTTGCGGCGCAGCGTCAGCAGGCCTTCGGCCGGGACGAACGGCGACATCACCAGGATCTCCGCCGTGTCGCCGGGCGCATATTCCTTTTGGCTCGGTATCAACTGCGCTTCTTCTTTTGTCACCTCGCGCTTGGGCGGGGTTTTGCCGCCCGCGACCCAAATGGTGAGCTCGCTTTCATTGGGGCGTTCCTTGTCGTCAAACACCTTGGCGTTGACGGAATAGACGCCGCCCTGCTTGGCGATAAATTCGCAATTTACCGTGTCCGTGGTGGATTTCACGGTGCAATTCTGCTCGTCCACCACTTTTTCTTTCCAGCCCTTGTCATAGACCCAGTCTTTTAAGACGGCGCTGATATTGATGTCGCGGCCGGCCGACGCGTTTCCCTCGACATCGACGGCGATGGCTTCGATCTTGAACTTTTCGTTCTGCTGGACAAAGGTTTTCTGCGTCCGGAGGCCGACATAAATATCGGCCGGGTGCACCAGCATATTTGTCGTGGCGGCCCACGTCTGGCGGTTCACGTCCTGCACCCCTGCGTTCGCCGAAACGGCGTACGGGCGCGCGGGATTCGCCGCGATGAAATCCATCTTCAGGCGGTGTTTTCCGTCGGCCCCGGTCACGCCTTTAAAGCTTTGCGTTGCCGACAGGCTGTAATCGTTTTCGTAATAGCCGCGCCACCACGGGAACCATTTGCCGAAGGTGAAATCCTGGCGGTTGGGCGGCGTGTAATTGGTCGGGGTAGCGGTCACCGTCCAGTTCACGTCGGCGTTTTGCAGCGCGCCGCCGGCGAAATATTTCGCTTCGACCGACACCATCGCGCTTCCGCCGACAAAATACGGCGCCTCGGATTCGTTCTGGGCCTTGACCTCAAATTCGGGGCGGCGAAACTCCTGCACCTGGATGGGCAAGGAATGCTGGTGGCCGCTGACGCCGCTGTTGGCGGTCAACTGCAATGTCGCCGCGCCAAGATTCATGGTATCGGGCAGCTTCATCTTGAAATCGAAACCGCCGAACGCATTCAGCGCTGCCTGGCCTTTGCCGACCTCGTTGCCGCGCGAATCGCGCAGCACATAGCTCAGTCCCGAAGCCGATTCGCCGAGGCTTTCGACGTCGCCGAATTTGCCGCCGCCTATCTTGCGGATCCAGCCTTTGATCGAAACCTCTTCCTTCGGGCGGTAAATTCCCCGGTCGTTAAAGACGAACCAGCGCAGGGAATCAGGCTGCTGCCGTTTGTGCCAGCTGCCCCCTTCCTGCCAGTAATACTCGGTATTCTCCGGCAAAAAGGCGGTATCTTTGCCTTTTTTGGCGATGAGCATATTGCTCTTATCGGCGCTGTCGGGCAAGGCAAAACGCAGCACGCCGGAATCGTCCGTCTTGTTTCCCGTCTGCGATTCGGCGGGCACGCTCGCCTCGGCGGCGTTGCCGATCTCTTCGCCGTTGGTTTCGGGCTGCGCCGAACCGAAGCTCGTCAGCCATTCCCACCACGAACGCGAGGCATTCATCGCGGATTTGTTCTTGAGCGCGGTGCCGCCGTTCGGGTAGATCGAAAGCTCCACGCCGCTCATCGGTTTGCCGTCCTTGAGCGCGGTCGCCATCGCCACCATTTCGCCCGCATCGACAAACGCGTCCAGGCCGATCTGCGTGGACTGCGTCCAGACGGTGATCCGCGTGCGGTCGTACCTGTCCGCGCGCATTGTCGGTTCGACCACGACAATGGCGTTGCCGAAACCGTCGTCGAGCGCGTTACTCACGTCGATGCGCGTTTCCACCTGCTCGTCCGGCACATTTTTTACCGGGATGACCCTGTCCGTCATCAGCCGCCCCGGGATCGGCGGGCGTTTCGCATCGTCCTCGTAGTAACGCTGCATGTATTTGCGGTAAGCGTGCCAATCCGTCGGCTTCACGGCGTAGACCTTTACCTTCAGGTTCGCGTGATTGATCGAATAGACCGAAAAGTTCGGCTTTGCGTTCGGGTCGAGCACGACGAAATTATTCCCCTGCGAATAAAGAGATTTCGGCGCGCTGCCGACCTTTATCGCCACCGAGGAGGGTTTGCCCAGCTCCTGCCCGTAGATGTCCTTGACCTTCGGATCGATGGAAACCGTGTAGGTGGTGCGGCCCTTTTTAAAGCCGGTGATGTAGATATAGTTTCCGCTGGGATAGATATTCAGATTTTCCACCGCGGGCGAAACCTTGATCATCGACTTATCGAAGCTTTCGGCGTCCAGCGGGTTGTTGAATTCCAGGTACCAGTTTTCAAACGGCGAGCAGTTTTTGTTCTCGTACCAGCCGCAATAGCCGCGCGTAAAAGCCAGCGGGCTGTAGGTCGCAAAAGAAAATGATTGAGCTGTGACCGTTTTTAGCGGCCCTTCGGCTGAGGGCGTTCCGGCCGGAACGTTGACCGATATCCCGCTCGCCGGGGGCAGTGCGTCCTCGGTTCCGCCCGCGCTGTTTAAGGCGCGAAAAGCGACCCAGCGCCGGGGCTGTGTCTGCTTGACGTAATAGCTTATGCTCGCGTCGGCCGCGATCTCGGCTTCGGTGGCAAAACGCAGCGGCAGAGTGTTTGCGCCGTCCGTGACCTGAATTTTGGACAGCACCAGATCGGCGTTGATCTCCTGGTCGAAAGAGATAAACATCAGCGCGTCGCGGCGCGTCGTCTGGCCGGCCGGGATCATCGTCACCACCTTCGGCGGCGGCGTGGTGAACGTCCAGGAAACTTCCTTCGCCAGCGTGCCGCCGACGGCGGACCTCGTCCCGGCGGGGATCACGGCGGTAAATTTGGTCGCCTGCGGAAAACGCTGCTCGGCGTCGAACATCAGCGTTTTTGTGCCCAGCCAGCGCCATTTTCCTTTTACCTGCGGCGAAAGCTGGACCGGCACGGTTTGCGCGGCTTCTTCCTGCGAGGTGACGGCGACCATCGGCTGCGAAAAGGTCACGCTCATTTCCGGCGCGATGGCAACGTCGCCCTGCGGCGAGTAGCGCAAAACTTCCAGCTTCGCGGCGACATTGGCGGGCCGCGGGGCCACGTCTTCCGGCGCGGGAAATTTTACCGGGTTGACCTTGCCGGTTTTAGGCGCCGGCAGGCTGCGGTCGCGGATGGCAAAATCCTTCTCATCGTCGCCCTCGGTTTTGACCGGCGGGATCCTTTTTAAAAGGCTGTCCGCCTCGCCCTTCGAAAGCGGGTCGGTTTTGGCGGGCGGCGTCACGGTGCGGGTTTCCGCGCCTTCCGCGCCCTCGCTCAAACGAAATTCCAATCCTTTGTTAACGCTCATTTTGGTAATGGTCTGTGCCCGTCCGGCGATTTTTCCCTGCGCGTGCGCGGTAGGGCCGAACGGGGCTAAAATGCCCAAATAAATAGCAAAGATCAATAAAAGAGAAATTCCTGTGCGATAAGTTTTTCTAAACATAACTGGTTTTAATCCTTTTGTCAGGCAAGAGAGTCAGGTGCCGGTTTTCTCTCTTCAAAATGTTACTGCAAACGCAGTTTTTAGCCTAGCCTCAATACTAGTTGCCGTTTTTGGAACGAAGGTTGCCGCGCGAACTTGCAAATTTTTAAGCGGAACTCCTGTCAGAACCGGGAGCGGTAGCGACCGCGTAAGTTTTATCAACGATCAATTGATGTTTTAAATTGCCACTAGCTTTAGCTGGTGGTTTAAAAGATCTTTTTGATCAGGTTTAACCGATCTATTATGTCGGGCTAAAGCCCGACTAAATTTTCATTACCCTTATCCACTAGCTAAAGCTAGTGGCAATTCATAAGAACCAGAAAGAGGAACCCGGTCGCTACCGCGCTCCCGGTTCTGACAATCCGCCGTCGGGTATCTTTTGCGGCCTTTGCGCTTACTTAGCGCCCTTTGCGGTTAAAGTTTTTTAAACGCAAAGATCGCAAAGCTTTTCGCAAAGAACGCAGAGAATAGCCGCAGCCCGGCTTTCTTAAACAAAACCGCAAAAACCGGGAAATAATTTCCCTCAAACTACCTAACTTGTGATACTTTTGGTATATTTGGTATAGATTTTGCAACTTTGCCCAAAAATACGTCGTAAAGGTTTAAGCGGTTTAGGGTAGACCGATTTTAAGGAGCTGATGAAACCATGGGATTGTGGATGAGATTTAAACGTTCGCTAAACGCTATTTTCGGTGGGATTATCGAACACACCGAGAACCCGGAATTGATCCTGCAGCAGACGATCCGCGATATGCGCGATCAGATTCCGAAGCTCAACGAAGCGGTTGTTCAGGTGATGACTTCCGAAAAACTGCACCAGCGAAACAAGCAGCAGCTGGAAGCCAAAATTGTCGACCTGGATTCGAAGGTCAGGGCTTCCGTGAAACAGGGCCGTGACGATATTGCCACCAGTTTTATCGGCGAGCTGCAGCAGAGCCAGCTCCAGCTTCAAAAAACTTCCGTCATGCTCGAGCAATCGAAGCTGGCTTCGCAGCAGGCTCTCAAAGCCCGCGACAATTACAAACTGCAGCTCGAAAAACGTTCCAACGAAGCCTTGCAGCTGGTGGCCGCTTCCCGGCAGGCCAAAATACAAGAGCAATTGGCGCAGACGATGGAAAGCTTCGATCTGGGCGACGACGCGTCTACCTTTAACGAGATGCGCGACAAGATCGACCGCCGCGTGGCCGCCGCCGAAGCGAAAATGCAGTTGGGCACCAGCTCCATCGACAGCCGGATGCAGGACATCGAGCAAGAGGCGATGAACATGCAGCTTCAGGACAAGCTGCTCGAATACAAGCAGCAGATGGGATTGCTGCCGGCCGCGGGTGCGGCTGGAGCTTTGCCCGCCGGCAGCGAGGCCGTTCACGACGTGGATGTCGATAACATTATGAATGAAGCCGGGAAAGGTAATAATTAAACTTCCCGTTGCTTAGAGGCGGTCTGCGGGCCGCGCGGCACAAGAAAACTGAATAGTTAGCGTTCTAATGTTGGGACTATTGAGGGTATGGAAACCAGCTTGGAAAAACTTAACAAGTTAAACTTGAAATATGTCAAGGAAGCGGTCAAAGAGCCCGTGAATTTTTGGGGCCTTGCCGGTTTTGCCGTCGCCGCCGCTTATACTCAGTCGGTCATACCGCTGGCGGTGGGACTGGTCGCGGAAGGCGCTTACCTGGTTTCGGTTCCCGCTATGCACATCTATAAAAAACTGGTCGACCGCCGCGAAAAAGAGCGCATGTATAAACTGCGCGAAGCCCAGCGCGAAAAAATGATCAAGGGTTTTAAGCCGCGCGAATACGAGCACGTGGTCTACCTGCGCAACCTGAAAAACCACATTTACGAAAATTACAAAAAGATCACCGGCGCGCGCGAGCTGCCTCCGAACCTGATGACGCTCGACCAGCGCTGGGAAGATTTCGTCGATCTGCTGGACGTGTACCGCCGCCGTAAGCAGCACCTGAAAACCATCGACCGCCACGTCATCCATAACCTGCTTTCGAAAGCTTTTCGCGACGCCCAGGACGCGCCGGACGAGCGCACCAAGCGCATCCAGAACGCCAACGTAGAGATATTGAAACGCCGTTTGGGTTCTTATGACGAGCTGGAAAAATCGGTCAAGCTGGTCGAAGGGCAGCTTCAATCCATCGAAAATTTCTTTGGGCTGGTCAACGACCAGATCGTCAGCCTGCCGACGCCGGAGCGCGTTTCTTCGCTCGATTTCGAGCAGCTGAGCGATTCAATCGCAATGACCCGTCAGATGCTCGACGACACGGCCGAAGCCATGGGCGCGCTCGACGCGCGCAACCGCGAGATGGGCAATTTCGAGCTGCTGGCCAATAATCCCAAGTAATTCAGTAAGCAATGGCGCCAGGCAGTAGACGCTAGGCAGCAGGCACTAGTAAGTTGTCGGTTGTTAAGTCATTTGTAAAAGCCGGAATACAGAGCCAGAAGTTTACTGCTTACTGCCTAGTGCTACTGCCTAGTGCTACTGCCTAGTGCTACTGCCTAGTGCTACTGCTTAGTGCTGCTGCCTGGCGCCTACTGCCCTCTATGTTTCACATCGCCCTGGTCGAACCCGAAATTCCCCCTAACACGGGAAATATTGCGCGCTTGTGCGCCGCAACCTTTACGCCGCTGCATATCGTGGGCGCGACCGGTTTCCGGATGGACGACCGCACTTTAAAACGCGCGGGCCTGGATTACTGGGACGAGGTCGAGCTTCACCGCCATGTCGATCTTGATGCGCTTTACCAGGCCCTGCCCGGTTCCCGCTTTCTTTATTTTTCCACCAAGGCCGAACGACACTACGACGATTGGCAATACCACAACGGCGATTGCCTGATCTTCGGGCGCGAAACCCGCGGGCTGCCGGAAGATATCCTGCGCGCAAACTGGGAACGCTGCCTGACCATCCCGATGCCGAACAAAAACGTGCGCAGCCTGAACCTGGCAACAAGCGTCGGGATCGCGCTCTACGAGGCGCTGAAACAGGTTAACAAAAAATGATTTTTCTGGTAAAAAAGAAGTTATGAGTACGACCATAGAAAAAGAGATTCAATTTGTAACTAACGAAGCCGGGGAAAAAACTGCGGTTTTATTGCCTATCGAAGAGTATGAAGAACTCATGGAAGACCTGCATGACCTGGCGATCATAGCTGAAAGAAAAGATGAGCCAACTATCTCTCATGAAGAATTGAACAAAGAGTTAAAGAACGATGCCATCTTATGAAATTCTTTGGAAACGTTCAGCGGTCAAAGAATTAAAACAACTTCCCAAAGAAACCATTCAAAAAATTAATAAAGTCGTCACAGGATTGGCCGATAACCCGCTGCCCGTGGGCGTGAGAAAGCTTGTCGGCTCGGAACATACTTTCCGCGTTCGCATCGGTGATTACCGCATTGTTTATAGCGTCCAATCTGAAAAACTAATTATAGAAATTATTAGAGTGGGACATCGCAGAGAGATCTATAGAACATAGCTTAGTTACCTGTAAACAAAAGAATAACTACGAAACTACACTTAAAATCCGGCGGCTTTTGTCCTTTTCGCGGTTGAATCTTTTCTTTAACTTCTGTCCGCTTAAATAAAGAAAAATAGCATCTTTTTCCCCCTATTTATCATCTTAGACTACAGATAATAAAGGGATTTCCCTTTTTGAAGGAGAAAGATATGAAATTACTAACTTCGCGTTTATTTTTATTTGCAGCAATCTTAACTGTTTCATTCCTTACGGTTACGGCGAGCGCCCAGACCGGCCTTAGTAAATTGGCGCTGGAAAAGAAGGTTAAGCATGAAATTTTGATGCTTCCTTACTACGATGTTTTCGATTTCGTGCAGTTCAAGGTCAGCGACAACGGCACGGTCACTTTATCCGGCTATGCGAATGAATACAACACGCTCAAGGGCGCGGCAAATCGCGTCAAGCGGCTGCCGGGCGTTACCAGCGTGGTCAATAACATCGAAATTCTGCCGCTTTCCAGTTTCGACGATCGGATCCGTGAGCAGGCGTATTACGCGCTCGCGCGGACCGGACGTTTGGGAGCATACCTCCAGGACCCGAATCCTTCGATGCGCATCATCGTGAGAAACGGGCACATTACCCTGGCAGGCAGCGTCCGCAACAGCTCGGAAGCCAATATGGCCTATATCGCGGCGCGCGGTGTATCAGGCGCGTTTTCAGTGACCAATGCTTTGATCTCTGAAAAAGACCGTATCCAATAAAAAGCTCTTCATACTACTGACTTTTTTGCGCCGGGTGAGCCAAGCTCATCCGGCTTTTTTTACATCCTTTACAAAATCTTTTCAATTTCTTAATCATCACCCGGCCGCTTCCGGTTATATTTGATCGGTAAAAATAATTTCCCGGAGGTAGAAATGAAATTTAATATTACTGTTCTCATACTGGTTGTTTTAGGCCTCGCATTTCAGATAAACGCGCAGGATCATCCGGAATTTCCCGCCACGGCCGCCGGAAAACGCGCGGCGCTGTTTCTGCAGATGCTCAGTTCCAAAGACGACGCTGCGCTAAAAGAGTTCATCACGGGTTCGATGACCCCGAATCCCGAGTTTACTCTTGAGCAGCGTGTCGAAAGATTTCGCGGCATTCGCGCAAACCTCGGCGGCGCAAAGCTGCTGCGGGTTCTGCGGGCGTCGGAAGAGAATATGCAGTTCGCCATCGAAACCGCCAAAGGCGAAACCAGAAAAGTAATGATGGAGTTTTCCGATGACGGTGAAAAACGTATTGCCGGGTTCGGCGTTGAAGCGCTCGATACGGATGCGGTGAATAGATCCGCCGAAGATCAAAAGCCGCTGGCCGAGGCCGAAGTTATTCCGGCGGTGGAAAAGTATCTTGAATCCCTCAGCAAAAGCGACAAATTTTCCGGCGTGGTATTGATAGCAAAAAACGGCGCTCCCGTTTTTGCCAAAGCTTACGGTTTTGCCGACCGGGAAAAGAAGGCCCCGAATAAAATAGACACCAAATTCAATATCGGTTCGGAAAACAAGATATTCACCCAACTGGCGATCGGAATGCTGGCCGATGAAGGAAAGCTTTCGCTTGGCGATAATCTGGGAAAGTATCTTCCCGATTACCCGAACAAGGAAGCGGCGGAAAAGGTCACTATCGAGCAACTGCTGGCGATGAAATCCGGCATCGGCGATTTCTTCGGCCCCGAATTTGAGGCCGCGGATAAAAGCAAAATTCGCGCGATCAATGATTACCTGCCCTTTTTCGCCGCAAAACCCCTGCTGTTTCCGCCGGGAACAAAGAGCCGCTATTCAAACGGCGGTTATATTGTTTTAGGCGCGATAATCGAAAAGTTATCGGGCAAGAGTTACTACGATTTCGTCCGCGAGCGTATCTTCAAACCGGCCGGGATGTCCGACACCCAGTCCTATGAATCCGACGCTAAAACACCGAATCTCGCCCAGGGCTACACGTACCGTATAATTCCGGGACAACTGGTGAGTAATCTTCCCGGGCGCCCGGCTCGCGGCAGCTCGGCGGGCGGCGGTTATTCCACGGCCGGTGACATGCTCAAATTCGCCAACGCGCTGGAATCGGGCAAACTCCCCGTTCCAAGGTCGATGAGCTCATCTTCCGAGCGGATCGTAAAAATGATCGCCGGCGGCTTAGGCATCGCGGGCGGCGCGCCGGGCATCAACGCCGCGTTTGAAACAAGATTAAAAGGCAGCTATACGGTGGTGGTGATGTCTAATCTTGACCCGCCGAGCGCCGAAGATGTTTCACGCCAGATCAGGACCTGGCTGGGCAAGAATTAACACCATGAATTTTTAGTTTTGAATTCTGAGTTTTGAGTGTAAATCCGCGTACTTCGTCGTTGTATTTTTTGGCTTAAAAAAAGCTAAAAAGAATGAATTTTCGCTAATTGCACAAATTAAAAACTAAAAATTCAAAATTAAGAACTCCGAACACGCTCCATAATTGTCGCGTTTCTGCCTTTGCATTTCCCCGCCTAATCCGTCATTATTTCTGTTTATCTTTAATGACGGATTTATAACTAATGATAGAAGCAAAGAATATACGTAACATCGCGATCATCGCTCACGTCGACCACGGCAAGACCACGCTGGTCGATGCGATGCTCAAACAATCTGGCACCTATCGCGACAACGAAACGGTCGTCGACCGCGTGATGGATTCGATGGACCTGGAACGCGAGCGCGGCATCACCATCATGGCGAAAAACACGTCGGTGCGCTATGGCGACTACAAGATCAACATCGTCGACACGCCCGGCCACGCCGATTTCGGCGGCGAGGTCGAGCGCGTGCTCAAGATGGTGGACGGCATCGTACTGCTGGTGGACGCCGCCGAAGGCTGCCTGCCGCAAACCCGCTTCGTGCTGCGCAAAGCGCTCGAGCTGAAACTTCCCTGCATCGCCCTCGTCAACAAGATCGACCGCCATGACGCGCGCGCCGAAGAAGTGGTCGATGAAATTTACGACCTTTTTATCGATCTCGGCGCCAACGACAAGCAGATCGAATTTCCCGATCCTGTACTCGATCTCGCGCGACGGCGTGGCGAAAAAGATCGATGGACGACGATTCGACGAATCTCACGCCGCTGTTTGACCAGATCATCGAGACCATCCCCGCGCCGCGCGCGATCCGCGAAGACTCGCTGCAGTTGCTGGTCGCAAATATCGACTACAACGAATACGTCGGGCGGCTGGCGATCGGCAGGATTTTTCAGCGGCGAGATCAGCAAGAACCAGGAAGTTCATGGTCAGCCAAGCGCGACAGATCGACCGAGAAAACCAAGCGTCAAGGAGCTTTACGTTTTCGAAGGCTTAAAGCGCGAGACACAGTCGACACGGCCGGCGTGGGCGAGATCGTCGCGCTCGCCGGAATTGAAGAGATCAATATCGGCGAAACCATCACCGACGTCGAAAATCCGCAGCCCGCTGCCCGTGATAAACGTCGACGAGCCGACCATCGCCATGATCTTCGGCGTAAACAATTCGCCATTTTCGGGGCTGGACGGCAAATTCGTCACCTCGCGCCAGATCAAGCGAGCGGCTGCGAGAAGGAACTGCTCGGCAACGTCGCCCTGCGCGTGGCCGATACCGATTCGCCCGATCAATTCAAGGTTTCCGGGCGCGGCGAATTGCAACTGGCGATCCTGATCGAAATGATGCGCCGCGAAGGCTACGAGCTGCAGGTCTCCAAACCCGAGGTCATCACACGCAAAGACGGAAAACCGGCGAATTGCAGGAACCGATCGAGCAGGTCGTGATCGACGTGCCCGAAGAATTTATCGGCGTCGTGACCGAAGCGCTCGGCCGCCGCAAAGGCCAGATGACCAAGATGGTCAACAACGGATCGGGACGCGTGCGTTTGGAGTACGAAATACCCTCGCGCGGGCTGATCGGTTTTCGCGGCGAATTTCTGACCGAAACCAAGGGCACCGGCCTGCTCAACACGCTTTTCCTGCGCTTCGACAAATGGCAGGGCGATATGAAGGCCGCGCTCGACCGGCTCGCTGGTCTCCGACCGCATGGGCGAAGCGACCACTTACGCTCTCTACAATCTGCAGGAACGCGGCTCGCTCTTTATCAAGCCGCAGATCAAGGTCTATGAAGGAATGATCGTCGGCGAAAACGCCCGCGCGGTCGACCTGGACGTGAACGCCGATCAAAGAGAAAAAGCTCACCAACATGCGCGCCGACTTCCGCCGACGAAGCGATGCGCCTCGTGCCGGTGACGCGATATGTCGCTAGAACGAGCTCTGGAATTTATCGCCGACGACGAACTGATCGAGGTCACCCCGAAATCGATCAGGCTGCGAAAACGTGTGCTGAAAGCGAACGAGCGGCCGAAGAAATAATTTATGGAGCGCGGGCCTCCTGCCCGCAATAAGCGCTCCGCGCGAAAAGTCAGAACCGGGAGCGGTAGCGACCGGGTTCCGGTAAAAAGCGCGACGGCTATGAAGCGCGTTTTATTTAAGGTTGTAGAGATGTAGGACCGCCGCCCACCCACTTGGTAATATTTGCGGACATTCGTCTAATTCATTTCCGTATTGTTCCATTTGCTCCAGAAAATATTTACAATGCCAGAAGGCTTCTAATATCGGCCGCGTTTCTTCTTCCCAGTTTTTGTTTGTTTCGTCATTAAATTTCTTTTCTAATGCCTCGTCAACAATGTTTAGAAAAGGCTTGTTCAAGGTTACTGGATCAGGCGCGCATTTTAAGAATAGCTCTTTCGCGGTTACAATATAATCGTTGAAATTGAATACCTTAAAGCTTTGATGGTAAAAGCGATAAACGAAATCCTCCTCGGCCTCCTTAAATGCTAATAATAACCTGCTGACATCTTGATGATAAGCCTTAATGTTATAGAGCAGCTTACTAATTGCGGAAGTTTTCATATCTATGATCTCTTCATTTCGTAGCAACAAAACTCTCACTATTTCCGCATTGATTTGAATCGTTTATACAGGCTGCGATTTTGACTGAATACGTTCCTTGCTTAAGGGTGGTTGTATCAAATTGATAAACCAAGCCTTCCTTTAGAATTTGCTGCCAACTTTCCGGGCTCAATTTTAAGGAAAAATTCTTGACGTCCTGCCGGGCGATAATATTATCGGGTCCCGTTATCTGAATTCCTAAGTTGAGCTTTATTTCCCTTATTCCTTTTTCCAGCATTTTAGGTTCGAACAATTGCGGATCGATATTTACAACAGTGGTGATCTTACCCTGTTTTTTATTTATGGAACGATAGTTCGCAGCTAATTTAACTTTGACCGTGTCGCTGAAAAAAGGAGATCTTAGTAATCGCAAAACCGTTTCTTTGTTATCAATTTCCGCCATTACCGCAACGTTTTGGTAAACACTCGAACGATATTGAGCGATCAGATCCGGGCGGCGTTTTAGATTGATCTTTACCTGATAGGCTTTGGAATCGGACAATTCATCAGGCGTAAAAGCCAGTTGGTAATACCCGCTGTTTTCCTCAAGTATCTTGTTAAACCCGACACTGATATCGTTGGTATTAAAAACCGCTCGCCCGCCTGTTTTTTCCGCCAGTTGTATCAGCGTATCGTTGCCCTGAAAAGTCGATGGAGGGGGCGCGCTCTCACCAAGTGTTCTCAAACTCAGGCTGTAAAAGGTCACCTTGCCTCGATTGGCTTTTTCAATCACACTTTTTAATCTTTGATTAACGGCATTAACCCCCGGCAGATCCGAATTTCCCAGCATTCCGCGCGAGAGCAGGAAAACCATTTTTTGTCCCGGAACTTTTTGCAGTTGCTCAACCGCGCTTTCGGCCATCTTTAACGTGTTAAGATTTTGCTGGATCAGGTCGCCGGCATCCCATTCAATATCTCTATCTCTGAAAAATACACTTACATTTCGAGTGGGATATTTTCCCTGCGCGACGCCATCTTTCATCAGCTTCGCAGCAGCCAGCAGGGTCTCCTTGTCGTTTGTAAAACTTGAAAGAGTTCCTAAATTAGCTTCAGTGTCGTTTATCGAAACCAGATCATTTTCGGTCAGGTTCTCATTGATGAACTTATTAAGAAATCTCGTGGTTTGCTCCGAACCTAAAAAGGTGAAACTTTGATACGATATGGTTCTGACGTTTGCATAAACACGGGTATTGATAAAACTGGTCAGCTTGATATTCGGATTGGAAACGATGAAGACCAGGGTTCTTTTTACTTGATGAAGCTTGATCCCTTTGGTGGCAGTTGCTTCAGTTGCTGCATTCTTTCCGGCTTCTACGGTTATCGGAACAAACGAAAAAAACTCGATCGGCCTGACTTTGCCGCCTTCTACCAGCTCAAAATCATCCGCGGTCAGATCTTTGATGATCTTCCCGTTCTTGTCTTTTACTATGGCTTCTATCTGGACCAATTTCGTATCTACACGAATTACTCCTTCTTCTTCGGCGAGGGGGGTTGGTGTCGGCGTTTGGGCAAAGATACATGGAGAGAAAATAATTAATACCAATATCAGACAAAGCACTTGGGATAATGCCAGGATGGCGCTGATTCTGAAATTTTCCCTCTGCTTTAACATCTTATTTATTAGTAAGTTGAGTAATCTTTCTGAAGTTCATTTTATCCTATTTGGATAAAAACTGCATAGCCGCTCTCTTAGCGTCCTTTGCGTCTTGCTCTTTGCGAACTTTGCGGTTTATCTTTTAACCGCGAAGAGCGCAAAGTTTTCGCTCAGGACGCAAAGATAGCTTCAATATCGTATAATCCGTAATACGAAATACAAATGAAAGACGCCGAAATAATCGAATCTCTGCCCGGGGGCGAAGTGTTGCCGGAAACGCCGGCGGCAAAACCGAGCGAGAGAAAATACGACCGCTCGATAGTCGAGGGCCCGCTGGCCCCGGCGGTGTGGAAGATCGCCTGGCCGGCCATTCTTACCAACCTTTTCAGCGGCATTCAGGGCTGGGTAGATCACATACTGGTCGGTAATTTGATGGGTTACCAGGCTAATGCCGCGATCGGCGTAAGCTGGCAGATATTCCTGGTGGTGATCGTGTTCATTTCGTCGATCTTTATAGGAATGAGCGTTCTGGTCGCGCGTTTTGCCGGCGCGGGCGACCACGAAAAGGTCAACCGTACGGTGTACCAGGGATTTTTGACGGCGATATTTATGTCGCTTGGCATCCTGGCGCCGATCGGTTATTTCAGCGCGCCTTATTTGCTGCGGCTGGTCACTTCCGACCCGGGCGTTTTTGCCGAGGCTCTTCCATATCTGCGGATAATGTTCGTGTTCAGCATCGGCATGCTGATCTTCTTTATGCTGAGCGGCGCGCTCAGATCCGCCGGTGACGCAAAAACGCCGATGATACTCGGCGTGATAATGACCATTTTGAATCTCGTCCTTAACATTATCCTGATCCGCGGGCTCGGGCCGATCCCCGCTTTCGGCACTGCGGGCTCAGCGATGGGAACTTCGATCGCTTCGGGGATCGTCGGGCTTTATGCGCTGTATCGCCTGATAACGGGCGGGTGGGTCGTGTCATTCCCGCGCGGGGGTTATGCACCCGATTGGAAGATCATCAAAAAGCTCTTCGGGTTCGGCTTGCCTGCCGGTATTCAGGGTATCGCCATGAATGTCGGCGGCGTTTTGATGCTCTGGTTCATGGGCTCGATCGCCAATAGCGCCGGCACACAGGCCGCTTACGCCGTAGCGTACGGGCAGTTATTCCTGCTGATCACCTGGTCGTCCAACGCTCTGATGGGGGCCTCAGCCACGGTGGCCGGGCAGAATCTGGGCGCCGGAAATCCCGACCGCGCCAGATCGGCGGTCGGGACCACCGCCCTGATCGGATTGGCGGGGGCGGCCTTCGTCGGAATATTCTTCTTTTTCTTTCCCCACCAATTGCTCGGAGTTTTCGGCATGACGGACCCGGTGGTGCTGGAAATCGGCGTCAGCCTGCTGCGCGTGCTTAGCGTTTCGGGACTCTTTATTGCGGCGGCATTAGCCTATACCGGCGGACTGCAAGGCACGGGCGATACCAAAGGCCCGCTTTACATATCCATCATCTCGCAGGTGGTTCTCCCCTTGGGAATATGCTTTATCGTCTCAAAAACATCGACCCTGCTGCCTATCCACATTTGGCTGGCGATCCTGGCGGGCCACGTTACGCGCTGCGCCCTGAGCTTCCTGCGATTCAATCAAGGCAAATGGCGTTCGATCAAGGTTGAGATCGAACATACCGCTGCGTAGTTCAGGGTTCAGAGTTACGCCTTTAGGCGTGATTATTTAAGAACTCACGCATAAATGCGTAACTCTGAACTTTTAACTCTGAACTTAAAAACCTATCTCGCGAATCCCGCCACGGTTTTGGGAAATTCCTGCAGGGCTTCCGGCGCGTCGGTCCACGGCGTGGGCGTCGTGATCAGCAGATCTTTTGCGGATCTGCCGTAGACCGCCATGTTAATGTCCTTGTCCTGCGAAATGACCGCGCCTTTGAGCGAGACTCCGGCAAAAAGGCCCTGCGTGCGCGAATAGGTCAAAATTCCCGCGTCCAGCGTCGCATTGGTCGAAGCCGCCGCGGCGCGCCCGACCGGCCCGGCGGCCACGCTCGCTTCGCCGCCCATCTCGAATTTATCTTCCAACAAACCCTTGAGGCCCGATTCGTTTCTGACCACCAGTATGTAATCGATCTTTTGCCCGCCGATCTGCGGGCCGATGCTGCCCCCGGTGAGGTTGAGAAAAGCCGGGGCCGACCAGGTGCCACCGGGCAGTTTGCGCACGACCACGCCTTTGCCGCCTTGGCCGCCGATGATGAACGCGCCTTTCAGCACGCCGGGAAAAACCACCACCGCCCAGGCATTCTTGAGAATGTCGCGCGGAATGGCTTTGTCGTCGATGCGCATCACCTCGCGCATTACTTCCGAGGCGCTGTTCACGCGCTCGACCGCCTTTTGCTGTTCCGATTTCTGCGCAAAAGTGCTGATACTCAGCGCAAAAAATAATGTTAAGAAAAATAATTTCGATAATTTCATGACAAACTCCTTGATATAAAACTAAAACAGATCGTTCGTCTTTAATTATACAATCGGCGGGCACTCAAGTCCTATTACCGTTTAGAGGCGGTCTCCGGCCGCCTCGTGGTAAACCTTGATCTGGCGGTCAAAGACCGCCTTGTGGTAAGCCTTGATATGGCGGTCAAAGACCGCCTCTAAACCCCGACTTAATGATTGCGGTCGTAATCTATCCCGCGCTGCACCTCGTCGATGGCGTCGTTGACCAACCTGAGCGCGGCGGCGCGATGCCCGCCTTTATCGGCAGACGCTTTTTCCAGATTTTCCCGTGCGTTTTTCAGCGCGTCCTTGGCCTTTACCATATTCGGCTGATCGGAAGTGAGCAGAACGTTGCTGTCGAAATCGCTGTCGTGATTTCTGTCGTACGCGATGCCGGCGTTGATCTCGGCAATTGCGCGCGAGGTAAAATTCATCGCATTTTGCCGGTGCCCGCCTTTATCGGCCGTAGCCCGGCGCAAAAAGCCCAGGGCCTTATTGCAGTCGGTGCGCGCGGCCACCATGAACGGCTGGTCGGCGCCGGCCGGCAGCGTCAAAACGGAAATGCTCAGTATCACCGCCGACACGATAAAAAAGCTCACGATTTTCTTTCTCATAATTTCTCCTTAGTTTTCCCAGTTATTTCTTCGGCAATTTTGCGGTAAAAGTTCCCTTGATCGCTTTTTCGCCGTCGGTTACGTCGATCTCGCCGGCGACGCTGTCATCGGTGACCGATGTCAGTTTGACCGTGCCCGCGACTTTGGTGACGCTGGACATGGTATCGAAATTCTCGTCTTTATCTTTCCCGTCGACATAGCTCGTTACCACCAGCGCCCTGACCTTGTTAAACTTATCGGCTTTTGTGTCGTAAGTCCCGGTCTTGAGCGGCGACTTTTCGTTGGTCGCCTCTTCGCCGGTGAGGCTGATCATGACCCGCATCTGATCGGCCGCCGTCATCGGTTTTCTCATGGTCGCCAGGTTGGCGGTATCCAGGTCGTAGTTTGCCACGACGATGGTGTGCGCAAAAGTTTGAATGTTGGGCTTACCGGGCGAGGTGTTGATAACGTTGCCGTAATAAACTCCGCCGGACTTAACATCCATTGTCTTGTCCTGGCCGCCGGTTTTAATGTTCAGTTTTGCCGCGCCTGTTCCGCTGCCGGCCCCGCCCGCGCCGCACGCGGCCGTAAAAATTCCGATGATCAATGCCAGCCAGATCTTTTTCATTTTTCTCCTTCGAAGTTTTTTGAGTCCCTATTGGGAGAGCCGCCTAAAGGCGGGACTCGGGAACGTTTACTTACAGGCCAAAAGTATAAATTAAAAAGGCAAAAAACACATAACCCGAAAGGCTGCTGAATCGCAAAGGCGGAAACGCGACAGTCATGGAGCGTGTCTATATAATACGTTTGACACGCTCCATGACTGTCGCGTTTCTGCCTTCACCGTATCGGACCATACTGATTGGCTTTGGGATCAGACCGCCTTTTTAACTATCGGGGAATTTCCTCAGATTTTTCTTTTTATCTTCGTCTTCCGATTCGTCTTCATCCTCCGGCTTATAAACTTCATAGCCGGTCGAATCGTCGTAATAATATTCGCGATCTTCTATGTCGCGCGACCAGTTCGAATCGTCCCGTAATTCTTCGTCTTTCGAGAGTTCTTTTTCCATACTTTGTAACGACATTATAACAGCAGCGTGTCAGTAGCCCGACGTAAGGAAGGGCTTATTTTCAGAACAAAAAACATGCGCCCTTGCTAACGCGCGGGCTACCGACACTTTCGCTTTTTCGACAGCCGCGGCCCAAATTACCATACCAGCGGCTTTCCCGATCCGGCAAATAATCATACAATCATCCTTGCCCGGCATCATCCGCGAAAAATCCGAGGGAGTATAAATGAAAAGCAAATCTTACCTGCTGAGTTTCGGACTAATTCTGTCCACGGCCCTTTCGACTTATTTCATCGCGCCCGTCATAACCGGCATTGCAACCGACGGGCAAGGCGCCGGGCAGGCCGCCGCGCCGCAGATCAAAGCCGATAACGAATACCAGGTCGCGGCTGTGCTTTATATGCAAAAGGCGGGGGAATACCGCGCGCTCGCCTACCAGGCGTTTAGCTGGGCAAAGATCGTGCTCGACACGGACGACAAAACGAAAAAGAAACTGCCCAAACCGGAGCGCAAAAAACCGCGCGCCGTGGTGGTGGACATTGACGAAACCGTGCTCGATAATTCCCCGGCCCAAGCCCTCCTGATCAAAAAACGCGAACTTTTTTCAACCCAGGGAAACTGGTATCCGTGGGGCGAGTTGCGCTCGGCCAAAGCGATTCCCGGCGCGGTGGATTTCCTGAGCTACGCTCATCAAAAAGGCGTCAAGGTCTTCTACGTCTCAAACCGCGACGAGGTGCAAAAACAGGCCACCATCGACAACCTGGTAAAGACCGGCTTTCCCGACGCCACCGCCGAAACCGTCCAGTTGCGACAAACCGAATCGAGCAAGGAAGCGCGCCGCCTGGCCATCTCGCAAAAATACCGCATCGTGCTTCTGGTAGGCGATAATCTCGACGATTTTTCCAATGTCTTCGAGCGCAAATCCGTGGCTGATAGATTTGCCGAAGTGGATAAAGCGCGCGCCCTGTTCGGCGATAAATTTATCGTGCTGCCGAATGCGATGTACGGCACTTGGGAAAACGCCGTCTACGAATACGGGCGCCTGACCGAAGAGCAAAAAGCTGAAAAACGTGCAAATTCGCTGGAAACGCCTTAAAATGGAGTTATGAAAAGAAGTCTCGAAGAAAGATTGCTCAACCCGCGCCCCGGCAGCAAAGCGGCCGCGGCAAAAGAGGCTGGTGTTGATCTGGAAGAATTATTGGAGAATCTTAAGCTTACTCCAACCCAGCGGCTGGAAAAACTTCAGAAGACTATAGACCTCTTATATGAAGAGCACGAAAAAATCATTAATTTAAACGATACGACAAGAGCAATTCTCTGCCATAAAAGAGACGGATTTTATCTATCCAAAAAGCATAGGCGTGAATTATTTCAATAGTTTTGCCTGAGCAGGAGAATAAAAAGAGGTAACCACTAAAATACACCAAACAACACGAATTTTTTCGTGTATTTTCGTGTTATTTCGTGGTTCCACTTCTCCGGCTGGAATCTCGCTCATTTTTATTTAAACAATTCGCTCTAAAAATTATGAGAATAAGAACCCCCTTTCCGGTTGTTTGCCTGTTCCTGTTGCTGACTTTTTGTCAGACGTCTTTCGCTCAAATTTTGACCGTGCGCCAGATCATGGCGGAGCCTTCGATCGCCGGGATGCGCCCCGACGCGGAAAGGCTTTCGCCCGACGGCACCAAGGTCGTGTTTACCTGGAACGCCGACGGTAAAGAGCCGAAGAATGTTTATCTTTGGAACGGCGCGGGCGAAGCAAAAATTATTTTGCGCCCGTCCGATCTGGTGCCGGCGCGCCCGCCTACGCCGGAAAATAAACTCGGCTACGGCGTGATAGTGCGTGACGAATTTGCCCGCGCCCGCGAAAATCAGATCGGCAATATCGATTGGTCGCCCGATTCGAAAAAATTGCTCTTCACTCAAAACGGCGATCTCTGGACCCTGAACCTTGAAGGCGAAAACAAACCGAAACGCCTGACCAAAACGCAATCGCCCGAATCTTTCGCGCGCTGGCTCGACAACCGCCGCATCGCGCTGCTGCAGAGCGGAAATATCTTTGTCATCGACACCGATCAATTCTCGCTGGTCCAGCTCACCCGCGAAGCCAACCCGGCAACTTTTGTCAGCGTGCAAAACGCCACCGCCGGCAAAGACGGCGCTCTGATGGCCTATGTCGTATCGGACGGCTCAAAACAGCGCGCGCTGGTGGTGCCGAATTACCTGGATGAATTTACGCAGGCGCAAAACCCTCGCCGCGGCTTTTCGGAGCAAAAGGTTTTTGTGGTCAAGACGGACGGCAGCACGGAAAGGCCTTTTGAGGCAAAGCTGCCGAAATCGGAGGGCGTGGGCTATATTCGCAGCTTGCGCTGGGCGGCGGATAATTCGAGCGTGATCGTCGACCGCATCGATAAAGACCTGAAACGCCGCCAGCTTTTTTACATTCACGATATCGGCAGCAAAGGCGAGCAGGTGATCCCGGTCACCGAAGAAACCGACCCGAAATGGATCGCGCCGCTTTCGCGCTTTGTCGAGCCCAATCCGAAAAACGACGCGCAGCTGATCTTCGCTTCGGAAAAAGACGGCTTTAACCATCTCTACCTGGCCACGCTTGAGCGCCGCGCGCCCGAGCCCAATCCGACCGGCGAGATCCGCCAGGAAAACCCGACCGATCCCGGTTTTTCCAGCAACGTAAAGATCACGCAATTGACCAAAGGAAGCTACGAAGTAGATTGGGCAAAATGGCAGGCCGACGGCAAAATGGTCTTTTACTCTTCGACCGAAGGCGGGCCGGAAACGCGTGAATTTTACGCCGTGTTTCCGGAAAATAGCGAACGGGTAAAAGTTTATACCGGCGACGACAAGGGGATGAGAGGCGGCGCGCAGATCGAGGAGTTTGACGTCAACCCGACAATACTCTTCAGCGCTTCGCAATGGGACAAACCGACCGAGCTTTTTGTCGGGAAACTTTGCGTGAACTGCCGCGGGTTGAATACGCCGCAGCAGATCACAAAAGCGACGCCGGAAGACTTTAAAAAGATCAGTTGGGTCGCGCCAAAATTCATCGACATCCCTACCAAGGACGGTAAGGTCGTAAAATCAAAGATCTATTTACCTCTCCGTGGAGCAGCCGATCTCACACGGAGCCCGATGGTGATTTTCGTCCACGGCGCGGGCTACCTGCAAAATACCATCAACGGCTGGAACAATTATTACCGCGAGTTTATGTTCAACGAACTGCTGGCGCAGAAAGGCTATGTCGTGCTGGACATCGACTATCGCGGCTCCGCCGGTTACGGCCGCGATTGGCGCACCGACGTCTATGATTTTCTCGGCGGGCCCGACTATGACGACCATATCGACGCGATCGATTTCATGGTCAAAAATTACGGGGTGGACGCGAAAAAGGTCGGCGTCTACGGCGGAAGCTATGGCGGCTTTATGGCTGGGATGCTGGTCATGCGCGCGCCGGACAAGATCGCGGCGGCGGCGGCGCTGCGGCCAGTGTTCGATTGGAAAAATTACTATGCCTCTTCGCCGGTCTACACCGCCGAGCGGCTCGGCTTTCCCGATAAAAACCCGGAAGCTTACAAACGCAGCTCGCCGATCGCATACGCCGAAAAACTGGAACGCCCGCTGCTGATCCTGCACGGCATGCAGGACGACAACGTTCACGTCCAGGATTCGGTTCAATTGGTCGAAAAACTGATCCGGCTCGGCAAGACGCAGTATTTCGAAGCGATGCTTTACCCGGCGGAAAATCATGCCTTTACGCGCCCGGAAAGCTGGACCGACGAATACGAAAGAATATTGACTTTTTTTGAAAAACACCTAAAATGACTGTGAATAGTAAATAGTGAATGGTGAATAGCAGATTTACTGATGTTCCTCATTACTATTCACTATTCACAATTTACTATTCACTATTTATGAGAATTCTTGTTACCGGCGGCGCGGGTTTTATCGGCTCGCATCTTTGCGAAAGGCTCTTAAACGAGAGGCACGAGGTTATCTGCCTGGATAATTTTTTTACCGGCCGGAGCGCCAATGTTTCGCACCTGCTCGATAACAAGAACTTCGAGCTTATCCGCCACGACGTGACCGAGCCGATCCTGCTGGAGGTCGAGCAGATCTATAACCTGGCGTGTCCCGCCTCGCCCGTGCATTACCAATACAATCCGGTCAAAACCGTCAAAACCAGCGTGATGGGCACGATAAATATGCTCGGGCTGGCAAAACGCGTTCACGCGCGTATTTTGCAGGCGTCGACCTCCGAAGTCTACGGCGACCCGCTGGTCCACCCGCAAACTGAAGATTACTGGGGCAATGTGAACCCGATCGGGCTGCGCAGCTGTTACGACGAGGGCAAACGTCTGGCGGAAACGCTGATGATGGACTATCACCGCCAAAACGGCGTCGACACCCGCATCGTCCGCATTTTTAATACCTACGGGCCGAAAATGATGGAAAACGACGGCCGCGTGGTGTCAAATTTCATCGTGCAGGCTTTACGCGGCGAAGAATTGACCATTTACGGCACCGGCGAACAGACGCGTTCTTTCTGCTATGTTGACGACATGGTCGACGGGCTGATGCGGTTGATGAACGCCGCCAGTGTTGATGCTGATGCCGAAAGCATCCATTTTCCCGTTAATCTCGGCAATCCGGGCGAATTCACGATGAAGGAGTTGGCGGAAGAAGTGGCCAAAGCTTGCGGCACCGAACTTAAGATCAAATATCTGCCGCTGCCGCCGGACGACCCGAAACAGCGCAAACCCGTCATCGAACGCGCCAAAACCTTGCTGGGCTGGGAGCCGGCCGTTAAACTCTCCGAAGGATTGCCTAAAACTGTCGGGTATTTTCGGAAAGTGGTCAATATGGAGCGCGGGCATCCTGCCCGCAAAGGCGGCACAGCCGCCTGATCTTGTTTTGAGTCCCGCCTTTAGGCGGCTTTCTTGTCAGTAGCGCTTGCGTGAGCAAGTGCGTAAAAACGCATCTGCTGACGCAGACGCTACTGACAAAAATGTCATGCTTTATGACCCTTAATATGATTATTTAACATTTATCTCTTAAATTATTATATAATTACGCTTCCCCTTTTAATGGAGAACTTTAACTAATGAAATACCTTATCACCGGCGGGGCGGGCTTTATCGGAAGCCACCTGGCCGACAAACTCATAAAAGACGGGCATGAGATCACCATCATCGACGATCTTTCGACGGGGCGCTATTCTAATATCGAGCACCTGGAAGGCGAAAAGGGCGTCACTATCATCATCGATACCGTGCTTAACGAGCGTTTGATGGAAGGTCTGATACGCGATCACGACCGTATTTTCCACCTGGCCAGCGCGGTCGGCGTCAGGCTCATAATGGAACAGCCCGTCCGCACCATCGAAACCATCTTCGGCGGCACCGACGTGGTTTTGCGCTACTCTTCCCGCTATCGTAAGCGGGTGCTAATTCCAAGCACCAGTGAGGTTTACGGCAAAGGCACTTCGGTTCCTTTCCGCGAAGAGGACGACGTGCTGACCGGCGCGACCAACAAGCACCGCTGGGCCTATGCCTGCGCCAAATCGCTCGACGAATTTCTCGCGCTGGCGCACTGGAAGGAAACCCGGCTGCCGGTCGTCGTGGTCAGGCTATTCAACACCGTCGGGCCGCGCCAGACCGGGCAATACGGCATGGTCGTGCCGAATTTCATCAAAGCTGCGATGAAAAACGAGACTATTCCCGTGCACGGCGACGGCAATCAATCGCGCTGTTTCGGGCATGTGCTGGACGTGGTGGAAGCCCTGGTAAAACTGCCGGAAACGCCGGAATGCTTTGGCCAGGTGATAAATATCGGCAACGACGAAGAGGTCACGATAAAGGAACTGGCGGAAAAAGCAGTGAAAATGACCGGCAGCCGCAGCGAGGTAGGATTTATTTCCTACGACGAGGCTTACGGAGACGGCTTTGAGGACATGCAGCGCCGCGTTCCCTGCCTGGATAAAGCCCGGAAACTTATCGATTATCAGCCAACCCGCACGCTCGATGACATCATCAATGATGTAGCGGATGAATTTCGCCGGGAACTGAAGATCGAAGCCGAACAAGCTGTGTCGGCTGGGAATAGTGAATCGTGAATTGTAAATAGTGAATCGTGAATGGTAAATAGTGAATCGTGAATAGTGAATAGATTTCGTGTGTTTCGTGTGCTTGGTGGTTAATTACTTTCAAGTGCGATAGACGACCCGGAATTAACCACGAATCACGCCAAACACACTAACGATTCACCATTCACTATTCACGATTCACGATTCACGATTCACGATTCACTACTCATTAAATATTATGCATCGTCTTATAAGTTTGATCGTAATTATATTTTCCCTTGCGCTGGCTGTTTTTGCGCAAAGCGGAGGCGTCAAAGGCAAAGTCAAAAACGAAAATGAAAAGGGATTGTCCGGGGTTGAGGTCGTGACAAAAATGGACGGCAAAACCGTGAAGACCACTTCGACCGACAGCAAGGGCGAATTTTTCGTTTCCGGCCTCGCGGACGGCTCGTACGTGCTCGCTTTCGACAAAGACGGTTATAGCGCGGGCTCGTTCCGCGTCGAGATCAAAAAAGGCAAAGTGCGCGACTTAAGCGACAAGAATTTTATCCTGACGGTCGACCGCGGCACGATGGTCAATATCCAGGGCACGGTTTTCGACCAGGACGGATTCAGCCTGCCGGGCGCGAAAGTGGAAATTGCCCGGCTGACCGGCGGCAACGTCTGGGAAAAAATAAAAGCGATCTACAGCAGCCAGGACGGCGAATTTCTCTTCCGGTTCCCTTCCGGCCAGCCCACGAACTACCGCGTTACCGTTACCTACAAAGACATTGAACCGCAGGTAAAAGAAAAGAACACCGATTTTGCCGGGATCTACCGGCTGTCATTCATCATGCCGGTGAAGCGGCAATAAAATAATACATTGCAACGCGGGCATCCTTGCCCATAGCGAACGCAGCCGCGTTCGAAAAAAGATCAGCCGCGGATAAACGCGGATCTGCACGGATCGGAAAAATTTCTTATCCGTGTTTATCCGCGAAGATCCGCGGCTAAAATTTTTGCTCCGCTAAATGCGGGCAGGGATGCCCGCGCCATAAACTTATTCGCCTAATTAATACCATTGTGCTAACTTAGCTCAAATTTTCAAAAAGGAGCTAAACTAATGCCGTCAATTTACACTTCGCAGTCACCCGTTTCGTCGGGGTCGGTAGGCCCTACCAGCAGCACTTTCGCCCCTATCCCCGGGCTTGGCACACTCACCGTAACAGATCCCGCATTGCAATTCGGCGGAACCGCCTACATCTCGCTCTTTCTGGGCCAAGCCTACTGGTCGGCTCAGATGGGCGTCTCGTTTCTGAACGTGGCTATAAACGAGCTGGTGTCCGGAACTACCATTTGCCAGATATATTGCACCAACGGAAATCAGGTATCCAATATGATAAATATTTCCACCACCTACGCCATCGCGCCTAACGCGCAGCCGCAATTTTCCGCCGTATGGATGGTCCAGAGGTCACAAGGAGTAGCGATCCTTACGCCGACCACATTTTCTTTTTCTGCAATGGTGTTTGAGAATATGGGTTAAGAAAGAATATCGAGAAGTATGGAGCGCGGGCATCCTTGCCCGCAAATGGACGCGCAGCGTCCAAATCGAACACAGATAAACACAGAAAAAACGGATAGACACTGATCTGAAAAATCTGATCTGTGTGTATCCGTTTTATCCGTTAGATCCGTGTACTAATGTTTTAGGCCGCAACGCAGCCTTGCGGGCAGAGATGCCCGCGCTCCATACTAATTCACCGCTTCCGAAACTGCCTCTTCGATAAGGTGGCCGTTATTGCCGTTCCCATTACTGCCGTTGACGGTTTGGATATCGGTCACGATTAGGGGCAGCTCTTCCAGCACGTCGTTTTCAGAAAGAGTTTGCACCCAGTAGGTTCCCGCCGCCGGAAAGACCACATTGACAAAAAAGCTGACGTTATCGGTGTAGCTGTTTTCCGTGAGCGAGACTTCGGTCGGCTGCGAAGTGACCACCACGCGGCTTTTGTCGGGCGAAAGAATGCGCACCTCGGTGTTGTAATTCCCGTCCCCTTCGAGGTGGTTGACCACGGCGAATTTGATCAGCGACACGGGCAATTTCTCGACCAAGATGTTTTGAAACACGCCCATCAGCGAGATCTTGTTGCCCATTTCCAGCCGCACGTCGTCGCACAAAATTGTATAGACCAGTTGTAAATTACGTTCTTCCATTAAAACCTCTAGCTGATAAACGACTAATAAGTTCGATTTTCTTTGTTCAGAGTTACGCGTCTTACGCGTGATCACGCCTGAAGGCGTAACTCTAAACGTCAAAATGCCCCGTGTTTTTTAAACCACGCCTGCAGTTTCGCCCACGCGTCGTCCGATGCTTCCTTGTTATAGGTCGGGCGGTAATCGGCATGAAAACCGTGCTTGGCCTGGTCGTAAAGAAGTATCTCGGATCCTGACTTGCCCTTGGCCAGCTCTTCACGCATTTGAACGACCGTATACTTGGGAATTCCCGGGTCATCGCCGCCGTAGAGCCCGAGCACCGGGACCTTCAGGTCTTTAGCATATTCGATCGGCATTGTCGGCTGCGCATCGTTTTTCTGCGAGCCGGGCGGATTGAGCAGACGGCCGTACCAGGCCGCGCCCGCTTTGACTTGTGGATTATGCGCCGAATAAAGCCAGACGATGCGCCCGCCCCAGCAAAACCCGGTGATCGAAAGCTTTTTGGTATTGCCGCTGCCGGAATTTTTTGCCCACTCGACGGTGCTGTCGAGGTCGGACATGGATTGCGTGTCCGGGATCTTGGAAAAGATATTTCGCACCAGCCCCTCGATAGTGGCGATGCTTTCGACCTTGCCTTCGCGGGCGTAAAGCGCGGGCGCGACGGCCATATACCCGAGCTTGGCAAACCGGCGGCAGACATCCTGTATCCATTCGTGCACGCCGAAGATCTCATGCACCACTATCACCACCGGAAACTTCTTGCCTTTTTTATCGGGCATCGCGCGGTAGGCGGGTATGGTGCCGTCTTTAACCGGAATTTTCACCTCGCCGGCGATCAGCCCGGCTGTATCGGTCTTGATCGCAGTTTGCGCCTGGATGGGCTGTACCGCCAATGCAAATCCTGATATTAATGTAGTTACGAGAAACTCCCGGCGCCCCAGGGCCGGCGTCGCCGCGACGGTTTCAGTGACTTTTTTCTTCATTTTCCCCTCGAAAAACAGAATTTGTTAAAATTTTGTCTTTTCCTTTGCCCACAGTCAAGGTTATAATCACCCCATAGTTAAGATCAGCGTCCGAACGGGAAAGAGATTCCTTTCTCTTTATTTCACGTGCGGCAAAGTCGAGCGACTCTTATGGCGATCTATTTTTTGGTTGGTGTAGCGATAGTTTTGGCGGGTGTGGCGGGTTTGCAGCTTTTCTACCTGGGCTATTTGGAGCGGCTCGGTAAAGAGCAAAAACGCCGCATCTCCGAACTGGAAAAACACTGCGCGCATCTTTCCCGCCGCCTGAACCAGGCGGAAGACAACCTCACCCAACAGGCCGAGATCATCCAGGCAATGGAATACTACGAAAACGAAGAGGAAGAAATAGTCGAGGAAGAAGAAGTCTGGGCCGATGTGATAGAAGACGCTTAGAGTTTTGAGTTTTGAGTTTTGAGTTTTGAGTTTTTAATTTGTGAAATCAGCGGAATTCGTTGTTGAGTTTTTACCTGGAAAATAACAACAACGAATTACGCAAATTACACTAAAAATTCAACATTCAAAACTCAAAATTATTTCAGCTTAACCACCTGCGCTCCCCAGCCGCCGGAAAATTCGTCGCCGTCCTTGAAGGATTCCACAAAATCAGTTTCCGCCAGAATTTTGCGCACGATGTCGCGCTGCATTCCGATGCCGCGCCCGTGAATTATCCGCACCCACTTAAAGCCCTTTTTGCGCGCCTCGTCTAAATAAATTCTGGTCGCCATCGAGACCTCGGCCGGCACGATCGAGTGCAGATCGAAAACGTCGGTGATCTCTATTTCAAAAGGCTCTTCCATAACGATTTGGGATTTGGGATTGCGGATTTCGGATTAACGGATATTCCAGAACGCGCAGTCCGCAATCCGCATTCTCAAATCCCAAATCCAGACTCACTTCCCTTTCTCATATTTCGGCACGTCGGGCGGCGGGGTCACTTTCAGGTGGCCGGCGCTGTCTTTATAGACCACAAACTGCTTGTCTTCCAACACGCCTTCGGCGTTGCGAATTTTGGCGATGAACGTTTTGTTATCGCCCACGCCCTCCAGCCGCAGGGGCAGCTTGCCCCAGACCTCGCCGCTGCGATAGACGGGATAATGCTGCTGGTCGTACCTGTCGTAACCGATCACCAGAATGCTGTCAAAATCGGGCTCGTTCCCGTCCTCGGCTTTGGCCTTGCTGCTGTGGGCAAATATCACCCAGCTTCCGGCCTTCGATTCCTTGCCGGCGGCGTCTTTATTTTTGCTTTTGGCCGCCCCGCCGGGATCGATGTCGTCGAGCCGCTGCCAGGTCACGAATTTACGCTCGCCTATCTGGTAATGCACGATGTCGGCCGGCACCTGGAGCTGGACCTGCCTGCCGAAAAGCCAGCCCGCCGGCGCGGGAGAAACGCTCGGGTCAAAGCGCACCTTGTACCAGATATCGTAGCGGTAGTCCAGGGTTTCCTGTTCTTCTTCTTCCTTTTTCAGTTCGCGCTGCGTCTTCGGGCGTTTCTCCTGTTTCTGGCCGGATTTTGGCGCGTCGTCCACGTCGTCGGCTTCCCTGATCTTGGGCACCAGCTTCCAGCCTATCACCTCGAATGTCATCCCGGTTTCCAGCTTGAACATGATATTTTCCGGGTTCAGGTCCGGGGAAAGGCGCAGGTTCGAAGCCGATTTCAATTGCGCCGTGCCCTGCGACTGGATCCCGCGGTCATCATTGGCCAGCGCCTGGGATTTTTCCAGCACGGCCTGTGTGATCACATTGCGCGCCTCGATCCAGCCCTCGGTGGTGTCGCTGTCCTGCCCGCGCACGCGAAACCAATGTTCGTTGTTATAATCGATCTCTTCGAGGATATCGAGCCGCTCTCCGCGCTTGACCTCAAGCAGATCGGTCGCCACTACCGAATAAGAGCTGCGGATCTGCGCCTTGGCGGTGATGATCGTGGCCTTTTGGCTGGCACCGAAAAGGCCGGCCGCGCCGGACGCTTCGTACCAGCCGCACCCGCTCGTTAAACAGGAAATGGCCGTGACCATTAATAACGCGAAAAATTTAAACTTGCTCATAAAAACTGCACCCTCACCGCCCAATAATTTAACGCTATTTTGTCTTTTCGGGAAGTTCTAAAAGCGGATTTAAGCCGAGGCGGACCAGCAGGTCTTTTTGCCGCCCGGTCAATTTCGACTTTATTTTGATCGTGGTGACACCGCCGCGGGTTTGCGCTTCCAGCCCGAAATCCGCCAGCGCCGGGCCGAGATCGATCTTTTCCTTGCCCTCAATGTATTTTGCGGTGATCTCGCGCAGCTCGGCGTGGCTTTTCAGAATATCGAGCACCGCTTTGTTGGCTTCCTGCGGCGGATGAGGAACGGCGTGTTTGCGGTAGAGCTCGCGAAATATCTCGTTCAGCGAACGCCGCCCCCTGGATTCGCGCAGCAGCGCCAGGTCGCACAAAAAAGCCACTATCATCCCGCGGCTATTGACGAAATTAAAATTCCCGTCCCAGCGGCGCTTCGATGCCTCGATAAGCGAGAGGCCTCTTTTTTCTTCCTCGTTCATCGTATAGGCGCGCCCCAGGGTGTCGAGATAATCGGAAAACCGTATCCGGTTCAGACGCTTGCCTGTTTTTAACGCGCGGTAAAGCGTGAAGCCTTCGAAAAACCAGTCGTAATTCCCGCTCAGCGCGATCCGGTTCGGTATCCAGAGATGAAAAAGCTCGTGGCGCAGCTGCTCGTGCAGGCGGTTTAGCGCCTGGCTTTTAAAGGGCATCTGGCTGGAGAGCAAAACCACCGAAGCGCCGCGTGTTTCCGCGCGCCACCGGCCCAGCTCCGCCGGTTTCGGGAAAGGCGACAATATGATCTGCACTTCCGGAAAAGGCATTTCGCCGAAAACCGTGCGGTGCTCTTCCAGGATGCTCTGCGCCATCGCCAGGGCCTGCTCGTCGACAAACTGCCATTCGCCCGCGATGATCAATTTTAATTCCGCCGGCCCCTGCTGCACGGACCTTTCCCGCCAATTTTTTCCCACCGCGAAAACGCTTCTGGAGATGTCTTCCACCTCGTAGGTGTTTTCATCTTCATCTTCGCCGGCGCGATCTGCTAGTGTAAAAATTTCCCATTCCGGCGGCAGCTCCAGCGTGATCGCGGCCAAACTTTTTCGCCGTCGGCGGTGTTTAACCGCGGCAGCAGATCTTCCGGCATCAGCAGCCCGCCGTCCGCGCCCAGCCAGGAAACATGCGCCGCCGATGTCGACTCGATCAGCGGTTTAAGATCTATCTCGTACCGCCAGCCGGCCGCGCCGCTTTTGCCCGTATAAATTCCCGGGGCGTATTTTTTGACCGCAATTTCTTCGCCTTTGTCGTCGAAAAGCGCCAGTTTATCGATCCGGCTGCCGAGATCGCCGACGTCCGCGTAGTTCTGCAGGAACGTCCAGTCTTTTTCATCGGTATATTTTTGTTTCAGGAACTTGCCTTCGACCAGCACGCGGGAAGCGGAAATGATCTTGATTTTTGCCTCGATGTCCTGCGCCGACACACCCGCAGCGCCGAATACAAAAAACCCGATCGAAACGATCAGGATTTTCAGCGATGTCTGATACCGGAAGTGGTTCTTAAAACTCATACCGCTTAATGTAAATTTAACATAAATCCAATGATGATTGGTATTTTCCGGCAGGGCTTTTACGTGAGGTTCCGTCAGGGAGAAAATAGCTCTAAACCCGGGAGCGCAGGCAGCTTGCCTGCAAGCGCGACTTGTCGCGTAAATTTGATGTAAATTAAAAGACATTTTAGATCGCTGGCGCGATCTTTGCAGGCGGGACGCCTGCGCTCCCGGGTTTACTACAGCTTAAAGGACTCACACCGAGGCGGGCGGCCATGCTTTTTTGACCGCGTGGTAACATTCGCAGGTAAATTCTTCCAGCGCCTTGCCGTCGAGGATAGTGATATTACCGCGCGAATATTTAATATACCCGGCGGCCTGCAGCGTAACGGCGGCGATGGTAACGCTCGGGCGGTTCACGCCCAGCATGACCGAAAGAAACTCCTGTGTCAGTTTTATTTCATTTTTTCCCACGCGGTCGCGGCACATTAAAAGCCAGCGCGCTAATCGCTGCTCCACCGTATGCAGCCGGTTGCAAAGCGCGGTCTGGCTGATATGCACCAGCAAGGCATGCATGTAGAGCAAAGTGATCTTCTGCAGCGCGCCGCCCCTGGCAAATTCTTTTCTGATCTCGTCGGTGCCGATCCGTATAGCGCCGTTCGCGATCTGGACCATGCTATCGTTAGCGGTAAAATCCACTCCCATTAAAACTTCTATCCCCGCCATCCCCTCCCAGCCGATGACTCCCGCCTCGATTCCCTGGCCATCCGATGTGTTGGTAACCACCGAGATCATCGCGGAGTCGGGGAAATAAACATGCGTAATGGGCTGATTAGGCTGGTAGATGGTGTAACCCCTCTGAAGCCCGACCTGCTCGAGGCCGGGGAGCAAACGCGCGTAAACGTCGTCAGGCAAGGTGTTTAAAATATAATTTTTAGTGGCAAGTCGTGATATTGCATCGTGCATAGGGATCTCCTTAGTTTCCATTCGCGTGTAAAACACGGCAAAGGCACAAGGAGGTGGATGTTAGTCACTGCCCGATGTCATTTGAGGTGAATTTAAAAAGACCTGATAAACTCAGGTTCATTCTAACACATGTTAATAAAATAAGGGCCTCCGCGCGCCCGGGCGCGCAGCACAGGTATGGTCCCGCGCCGCTAAATACAGCTAGGATGCGCTGTTAGAGACCGGCTCCTTAGCGTACAAAAGCCGCTCGACCGTATCGGCCAGCCTGTTGATATCATCAGCTTTCACCAGGTATTCACTGGCCCCGGCCGCAAATGCCTTTTTCCGGTCGGCTTCCCGTGACATTACGGAGAAAACCACGATCGGGGCTTCCGGGTCTTTTTGACGGACTTTTTGGCATAATTCAAGGCCGGAGGGCTTACGCCACGGCTGGTCGAAAATGTACAGGTCGAAAGTTCTTTTTGAGATCAACTCAAAAGCTTCTTCCGCCGAATGAAGCGTAGTTACGTCATAACCATCGTCGGCCTGCTTTAAAAGCAGCCGCACTATTTCGAGCGAATCTCTATCGCCATCCACGTAGAGAATTTGAGGATAAGTGTCAGACATAATCGACCTCCAGGAGAAAAATACTTACATCGGGTCAATCAAAAAAGCTTTTGTGTTCTTAAAAATCGAATTATTACAAAGATTTATACCAAGATGTTTTATGCTAGTCTGTCAGGTATCGAACATTGGGGGGGGGGTTTTTAATAAAATTTTATATTTTTTAATTTTTGGCGGGTAAGATCTGAAAATTACTTTTAGATCGTATGTGAGGCTCTTTGAGATTCAGCGATTATCTCATTCAGCAGGCAGTCATCACAGAGTAAAATTATCGGGAGCCTTCTATAAAATTCCCCGGTTATCTCATTCTCGAAACCGATAAATTCTCTGGTTTTGGACGCTTCGGTATTAAAGGATTTCCCGCACTTTCTACATTGCTTGACTGACATTTCACCCCCCCTTGCCGGACAGATTTTATCTACCCTAAGTATAACATCGATTATGTTCGCTACCTAACATAAGGACAACATCTAAATGTTCGCCACCAAACAGACGCGCCGGTTTGTATCCGATAAAATAACCCCACCTGCCAACCAAATTTTTACATGCGGAGATAGTGATATGAAACGGTGCCCGGCGTGTCAGTTACCTTTCGAGGAGCGTGTGCTCGGCTACAATCGGCATTATCCGGACGCGGTAATGCAAGAGTTATTCCGGCGTCAGGAAAAGTCCGATCTCTGCCTGGATTGCTTACTTGAGGAATGGGCCGCGGAGCTAAGCGAGGCTCAATTGCGCCGCGCAAGTTTGATCCACCACTAAAAGACCCAACTACGCCATAACATTATTATTTTGATCACTTTGCGCCCTTTGCGTCCTTTGCGGTTAAGATCTTTTCTAACCGCGGAGTACGCAAAGGATCTCGCAAAGAGCGCAAAGTAAAGCCGCTACCCCACCTAATTAGGACACTACCCGGCAACCCTTATTATTGACATTCGCATCAAAGATAATTAAGATTTAGTCTTTTCAAGCTATTGGGGATTTCACACACAGGATAAAAGATCATGAGCCTGATTAAGATCGTATTGGTTACGGTAGTTTTTATAATAAGCCTGCTGCTGTTCGGACGCTTTTTCTTCTAACGAATGGCCGGTTTTGCGTTATCGCACTTCCAGCGCGCCCGCTTTCGTTTGGTTTCCGCGAACGGACTTGTCTATTGTCCTCCGAATTTTGCCTTTCAACTGAATTATTTTATTGTACTTACAAAGATAAGCGCGGCTATTTGTGTGTAATTTATGACGGACGAACCCCAGAATGAACAGAGGAAGATAAAACGCGCCCTGATAAGCGTTTCCGATAAGACGGGCATTGTCGATCTTGCCCGCGCGCTAAAGGATTTCGGCGTGGAAATTATCAGCACCGGCGGCACCGCTGCCGCTTTGCGCGAAGCCGGGATCGAGGTGCGCGAGGTATCGGACGTGACCGGGTTTCCGGAAATGATGGACGGGCGCGTGAAAACGCTGCACCCGAAAATTCACGGCGCTTTTCTGGCCCTGCGCGACAACGCCGGCCACACCGCTTCCATGCGGGAACATAATATCGAGCCGATAGATATGGTGGTGGTCAATCTCTACCCTTTCCAGCAGACGGTGGCGAAAGAAGGCGTGGGGCTGGAAGAGGCGGTGGAAAACATCGACATCGGCGGGCCTGCGATGATCCGCTCCGCCGCAAAAAACTGGCGCGACGTGGCAGTGGTGACCGACGCGCGGCTTTATGAAAACATTATCGCGGAATTAAAGGCGGGCGACGGCTCGCTTTCCCTTTCCACGCGCCGCCGCCTGGCGACGCTCGCCTACACGCGCACGGCAAATTACGACCTGGCTATTTCCGCTTACCTGGCGGCGCAGCTTTCGGACGAAGACCTGGATCTTCTCGAACCCTTTAATCCATTCGGCGAAGCGGCCGAGCCGTCGCTTGAAGAAGAGCTTATTTCGCTCGAGCTGGAAAAATACGCCGATCTGCGCTACGGCGAAAATCCGCATCAAAAAGCCGCCATCTACCTGGCGGATTGGGGCGGCGGCATTGCCAATTCCGAACAGCTCGGCGGCAAGGAAATGTCGTACAACAATTATGTCGACGCCGAGGCCGCCTGGGCGCTGGTCAGCGATCTTGAAGAACTGGCCTGCGCTATCATCAAACACACCAACCCGAGCGGCGTGGGCCTGGGCGAAAATAGTCTCGAGGCTTACAAGCGGGCCCTTCAGACCGATCCGGTCTCGGCCTTCGGCGGCATCGCGGCTTTTAACCGGGCGCTCGATGCCGAAACCGCAAAAGCGGTGACGGAAATTTTTACCGAGGTCGTGATCGCGCCGGATTTCAGCGCCGAAGCCCTGGAAATTTTGCGGGCTAAAAAAAATCTGCGCATTCTGAAGGGCGAACCCGCCGCGGAAAAAATAGAATACCGCCAGGTGTCGGGCGGGATGCTCTTGCAGGAAAAAGACCTGCACCGCCTCGCCGCCGCCGATCTGAAAGTGGTAACCCAACGCACGCCGTCCGAAAGCGAGGTTCGCGCGCTGCTTTTCGCGTGGCAGGTTTGCAAACACGTAAAATCTAACGCCATCGTGCTGGCCAACGAATTTCAAACCGTCGGCGTGGGCGCGGGACAAATGAACCGCATCGATTCCGTCCGCATCGCCGCCATGCGCGCCGCGCGCACCGGCCTGTCGCTGCCCGGCTCCGTTCTTGCCTCCGACGCCTTTTTCCCTTTCCGCGACGGCGTGGACGAAGCCGCCCAGACAGGCATCACCGCCATCATCCAGCCCGGCGGCTCCATGCGCGACGAGGAAGTCATTCAAGCCGCGAACGAAGCGGGCCTGGCGATGGTCTTCACCGGGATCAGGCACTTTAAGCATTAAAGGCAGAAACGCGACAGTTATGGAGCGTGTTCTTAAGCGAAGTTACACGCTCCATAACTGTCGCTTTTCTGCGTTCAAACTGTCGCGTTTCTGCCTTTTCAAGCACCAAACAGCAATGAGTGCTATGATAAAAGTGTCCCGATGAAAAATAAGCAGGAACGCAACAAAGAAACGGCCATAGCATTTTACGACATGATGTTTAATCAATGCCGCCCGGTCGAAGCTGTCAGAACATACGTCGGCGATGTTTATGTGCAGCACAACCCTTCGATGGGCAACGGCAAAAAATGCTTTATCGATTACTACACGCGGCTGGCCGAGGAAAACCCGGCTAAACGGGTCCATTTCAAACAGGTCATCGCCGAAGGAAATTTTGTCGTGCTGCATTGCCACCAGGAGCTGCCCGGCTCGCTGGGGTTCGCGGGGATCGATATTTTCCGTTTTGATGAAGACGGAAAGATCGTCGAACACTGGGACGTGCTGCAGGAGATCCCGAAAAAAGCCGCCAACACAAATTCGATGTTTTGATATGGAGCGCGGGCATCCCTGCCCGCAACGGATGCTTTGCATCCGAACCCATTCGCTACCGCGAACGGTTCTGACAAGAAAGCCCGGCTCCTGCGCCGGGCTTTTCACTATCCACTATCAGTTATCCACTCTCAACTACCACACCTTACACTGTTTCTGCCTGACCATCTTGTCGCCGGTCTTACAGCCGAAGGCTTTGGCGAATTCCGGCAGGTTCGAGAGCGGGCCGTTGACGCGGAATTCCGGCAGCGAGTGCTCGTTGGATTGCGCCTGCAGCCGCGCGGCTTCCGGCCTGGTGTTTTCCGTCCAGACCTGCGACCAGCCGAGGAAGAACCTCTGCTCGGGCGTAAAGCCGTCGATCACGGGCGGGCGCTTTTTGCCCTCCAGCGATTTTAGAAAAGCGTCGTAGGCGATCGCCAGCCCGCCGAGATCGGCCAGGTTTTCACCGAGCGTGTATTTGCCGTTTAAGAACAATCCCTTTTCCACCTCGTAGCCGTCAAACTGCGTGGTCACGCATTCCGCTTTTTCCTCAAACAGCTTGCGGTCGGCGTCCGTCCACCACATTTTCAGATTTCCCACGGCGTCGTAGCGGCTGCCCGAATCGTCGAAACCGTGCGTCAGCTCGTGGCCGATGACCGCGCCGATCGCGCCGTAATTTATCGCATCGTCGGCTTTGAAATCAAAGAACGGCGGCTGCAAAATTCCGGCGGGAAAAGTGATGTCGTTATAGTTTGAGCTGTACTGCGCGTTGACGGTGGCGGCGGTCATTCCCCAGCGGGTCGGGTCCGGCCCCTGGCCGATGTCCTTCAGATCGCGGACGGTGAGAAACTCGGTGATGCGGCCCATATTATCGAAGTAAGAGTGGCTGTCGATGGTGAGCCCCGCGTAGCCGCGCAGCTTGTCGGGGTAACCGATCTTGCGTTTGATGGCGGCGAGTTTTACCAAGGCCTGTTTGCGGGTAGCCTCGCTCATCCAATCCAGCTTGTTGATGCGCTCTTTGTAAGATACGAACAGATTGGTGATTAGCTCGTCCATCCGCTTTTTCGCCTCGGGCGTAAAATTCTTTTTGATGAATTCCTGTCCCAGCGCTTCGCCCAGGTAGATGTCGGAATTGCGCGAGCAGCGGCGCCAGCGCGGAAGCTGCTCGGTCACGCCGCTCAGCGTCCGGCTGTAAAAATCGAAATCCGCGTCATCGAATTTTTTCGACAGCCGCCCGGCAAAATTATTGATCACGTTCCAGCGCAGGTACGTTTTCCAATCGTCGATCGCGACGTCGCTCATCATCTTTCCCGCTTCCTTGAAAAAGCCGGGCTGGCCGAGATTTATCTCGGTGAATTTCGGAGTGCCGAGCCTGGCCGCGTAATCCGCCCAGGAAAATCCCGCCATCAGTTTATCGGCGTCGGCGACGCTCATCTTGTTGTAATAATTTGCCGGCAAGCGCAGGTCGGCAGGCTGCGTCGAGGCCAGCGCCAAACGGTTTTCGATCTTCATCACGGTGTCGGCATTCGCCTTTGCCTGTTCGGCGCTGTCGCCCAGCAGGGTGAACATGCGGGTCACGTGGGCGATGTATTTCGCGCGCAGTTCCTTGGATTTATCGTCGTCCTTGGTGTAGTAGTCGCGGTTCGGCAGGCCCAGCCCGCCCTGGTAGACATTGGCGATATTTATCGAACTGTTCTTTTCATCCAGGTAGGCGAAAAACTGGAACACGGCGCCCACTCCGTGGCGGTGCAGCCGGGCGATCTCCGCCTGCAGGCCCTTGGCGTCCTGGATCGCATCGATCTCCTTGAAATACGGCTCGAGCGGTTTGGCGCCGGCGGCCTCGATCGCGTCAAGGTCCATACACGAAGAGTAAAAATCACCGATCAACTGGCCGCTGGACCCTTTGGCGCTTGTGGTGTCGTTAGCCGCCGCCACCAGAATGTCGCGCGCCAGCTCGCGGTTGCGCGTCACCAGGATGTCCCACGTGCCCCAGGAAGGAAAGGCCGCCGGGATCGGCGTATTTTTCAGCCAGGTGCCGTTGCTGTAGCGGTAAAAATTGTCGCAGGCCATCGTTCCCGGATCGATCCGGGCGGGGTCGAAGGCTTTGTTTTGCGCCATCGTCGCCAGGCACAAACTCAAAAGCATTACGAAGGAAACAGTTTTACGAATAAAATTGATACTCACGGGGATCTCCTTAAATCACGATATACGGGTTCGAATTTTCAACGGTTTGTTGAATCAGTATTGCTAGTACGCCATGCCCGAAAAAAGGTTTCAGCCGGGTCGAAAGCATGGACCAGTGTCAGTAGCCCGGCCGTCAGGGAGGGCGCGCATTTAAGAGCTTAAAAAAAAGCGCCCTTGCTTACGCGCGGGCTACTGACACGGACACTACCGACGCCTGCTTTTCATATTAAACCTGAATAGATGTAAAATAGAGAAAACTTATGAAGCTCAAACAACTTGCCATTGGATTTTTTGTGCTGGTTATGTTCCCGGCGCTCCTGATCTCCGGGCAAACTCCAAATGATAACCTTAAAACCTTCTACGTGGGCGGATTAAAATTTGATTACCCGGCTGATTGGGTGTTGACCGACAAAAGCACTCGCTCGACGCAGCACCTGCAGTTAACAAAACCCGGCAGCCTGGCCCTGATCGCCATCATATCTCCGGGTGTGGCCGTGGAGTCTTTTGAACAATACGTGAAACTTCAGAACAACATCAGCGAAAGTTACATCAAATCCATAAAAGGAAATTTGCGACCCCCGGGTAAAAAGATCGCGGAGGAATATTTATGCCTGGATTTTAACGGCAGGCATATTTCAGGCATGAAGTTCACCGGCTTATTTAACGGCGAGCCGAGCGCGGGAGAAATTTACCCTTTCATTTTAGGCAAAAGGTTTCTGACGCTTATCTACATGCGTTCGGACCGCGATAAGGCGCTGGCGGACGCGGCCTGGAAACAGGTCAATGCTTCCCTCTCCCTGGGAAATTCGCATAAGGAATCAGGGCTCTCGTTTAACGGCTGGGATTGGTTTGACGCCGGGCTGCTCAACGAAAAAGCGGTAAAATTACACACGCCGGAATATCCGACTACTGCCAGGATGCAAGGGGTTAAGGGGGCAGTTTTTGTCAGAGTAGTGATCGACGAAACGGGTAAGGTGATCGAGGCCAAAGCCGAGAAAGGAAATTTACACTTCACCGGCGCGGCGGTGCAAGCCGCAAAGAATTCGAAATTCAACCCGCTTTATTTCTGTGATAATAAACCCGTCAAGGTTACCGGGCTGATCATTTATAATTTCGGCACCTATTAAAAAGTAATGGTGAATTATTAATGGTGAATGATGAATTGTTAATTGTTAATTATTAACTGTTAATTGTTAAAATAGAGAATCGCTATTGATAATAATTTATCTTCTGTCGCCATTAACCGTTAACAATGACCACCTATTTCGCATTTCTGCGCGCTATAAATTTGGGCAAGCGCATCGTCAAATCCGGCGAGCTTAAAAAGATCTTCGAAGATCTGGGCTTTGAGAATGTCCGCACTTATATCGCCAGCGGCAATGTCATTTTCGAGTCGAAGGAAAAGGACGAGGGCAAGCTGACCCAGAAGATCGAGAAACATCTGAAAGACACGCTCGGCTACGAGGTGAAAACGATGCTGCGCTCGCAGGCTGAGCTCGAAGCCGTGCTGAAAAATAACCCGTTCAAAAAAGCGCTCGAAGGCGCCACCGGCTATATCAGTTTTCTGTCCGAAAAACCGCAGAAAGCCGCCGCGAAAGAGATCGAAGAAAGGTCTTCCGACACGGAAATTTTCAAATTCAAAAACCGTGAGCTGTACATGCTGTTTCACGTGAGAATGAGCGACTCCGAATTTTTCAAAAAACCCAATTACGAAAAAGTGCTGGGCGTCGCCGCGACCAACCGGAACCTCAACACGCCGGCCAAGATGCTGGCGTTGATAAAGAAAGATTAGAGGCGTTAAAAGACGGAGAACCACCCCGCCCTTCGGGCACCCCTCCTTCGTAAGGAGGGGAGTTTTGGGAGCGCCTCTTTAAACTCCCCTCCTTACGAAGGAGGGGTGGCGCTGCTTTGAGCGCCGGGGTGGTTCTTTAATTCATGCCGTGTGGATTTTTACCCAGCCTGTATAGTACGATTACCGCGTATGAATAACCCCAAGCGCCGGTCGTGGTTCCGGCGGATACTGACGGTCTTTCTTTCCACCCTGATCTCGCTGATCGTTCTCGAGTTTATCCTGCGCGCTTTTCTTCCCGTTTATCAAACTTCCATTCCCGAGGCGTATCAATACGACGAGGAACTCGGTTTCCGAATGCGCCCCGGCATTCATCTTTTCAAGACGACCGATTTTCAACAGGAAGTTCGCATGAACCGGCTCGGCACCGTCAACTTCCAGGAAAACTTCGACGGGTATGACACGATAGTTTTCGCCGTCGGCGATTCATTTACCTATGGCACCGGGCTGCCTGCGGATATGTCCTATCCAGCGCAGCTTGATCTGATCCTCAATCAGGACGCGCAGGGGTTTTATACCAAAAAGTACGGCGTGGTGAATCTGGGGCTGGCGGCATTCGGCGGCGAGCAATCTATCATCGCCGTGCGGCGCTGGGCGGGGATCATCCGCCCGCCGAAATACATTCTCTACCTTGGCTGCGTCAATGACTACGAGGACGACCTGCTCTTTAAAAGCGGTTACAGCAACCGCCACCTGGTGGAAGGAAACCCGGCATGGGGAGGGATGGTGCGCCCGCTGCAATGGCTGACCAACGACCTGCAGATCGGCATCCGGGCAAAGCTGCTGCTGTCCCGTGCCAGGCGCGCGCGGTTGGGCGCGACGGACGCTAAAAAATTGGGCGTGCCGGAAAACCCGCCTTCCACCGCCGAGCTGGAACTGCCCGCGCTGGAAAAGATGGCGCAATTTGCCAAGGAGAATAACGCCACCCTTATCGTCGGCTGGAGCGAAACCGGCCTCTCTTACGATTGGCTCAAAACATGGGCGGCAAATAATGATATTCGCTTTGCCGACTGGGGGCCGAAGATGAATTCGGTGCTGGCTTCGATACCCGATCTGCCGACGGAAAACCAACACTCCGGCGAGCATCACCGCGGCTGGGTCAACCGCGTCATCGCCGAGGAATACGCGCGGCAGATTCAACAAAGTCAGTAGCGCCTGCGTAAGCAGGTGCGTTCCTGTCAGAACCGGGAGCGGTAGCGACCGGGTTTCTTTTAACCTCTATAATTAACTCCCTACGAAGAAAGTAACCACGAACCTACACAAACACACGAAAAAAGCCAAAAACAAATTCGACCGTTTCGTGTTTTGTTCGTGTTGCTTAAGGTAGATAGACTGATTCGATACCGAATTGCTCATTATCTTTGTGCACTTGTTCGGCGAATAATTTGTGAAAGTCATTCCATAAGAGATCAAAAATTAAAACGGGCAGGTACAAGCCCTGCCCTACAATTATTTTGTTTTGTCGAGTTCGAGTCAGCTATTAAACCCGGTCGCTACCGCTTCCGGTTCTGACAGGAACGCATCGGCTAACGCCGACGCTACTGACTCTCCACTCGCCAGACTCGCCAGACTCTAAAGACTGTTTTAATCAAAACACTTCACGGGTACGTTCTCGAGGGTGTTTTTCATCAGCATATCGACCACGGGTTTGAACTCGTTGTTATTTTCCGCGTAGACTTTCAGTTGTTCGTCGGCGGAGGTGCCGCGGTCGAGGATCGTGTGAATATGCTCGATCTCTTTGCGTGAATCGAGCGGGTCGACCATCTCGTCCACAAACTCCAGCAGCTCCCTTATCAGATCTTTCACCGGCACTTCTTTTTGCTTGCCCAGGTCGAGCAGCTTGCCGTCAAGCCCGTAGCGCACCGCGCGCCATTTGTTTTCCTGGATCAACCGGCGGTGATAAAGGCGAAATCCCAGATTTTTGTCGATCAGCGAATCGACCTTGGCGACGATCGCCTGGAACAGCGCGGCCACCGCAATGGTGTCGTCCACGCGCGTCGGAATATCGCAGATGCGAAATTCCAGCGTCGGGAAAAACGGGTGCGGGCGCACGTCCCAGTAAATTTTCTTGGCGTTGTCGATGCAGTTCATCTTGATCAGCAGGTCGACATAGCTCTGAAATTGCTGGTGCGATTCGAAATGGTCGGGAATGTCGGTGCGCGGAAATTTTTTGAACACCTCTGAGCGGTAGGATTTAAGGCCGGTGTTATGCCCCAGCCAGAAGGGCGACGATGTGGTCATAGCCAGCACGTGCGGCAAAAAGTAGCGCGCCGCGTTCATGATCTGGATCCTTCGTTCGGGGCTTTCTATGCCGACGTGAACGTGCAGGCCGAAGATCAGCAAGCTGCGGGCCACCATCTGCAATTCCTCGACGATGAATTCGTAGCGCTCGTCGTCGAAAATTTTCTGGTCGCCCCAGTGCGAAAACGGGTGCGTCGAGGCGGCGATGATCGCCATCCCTTTTTTGCGCGCCAGCGAAGAAATGATGCAGCGCAGCTTTGAGATGTCTTCGCGCGCTTCCTGGATGTTGCGGCAGACGCCGGTGCCGACCTCGATCATAGACTGGATCATTTCCGGCTTGATCTTTTCACCGAGCAGGAGCTTGCCTTCCTCCAGAATTTCCGAAACGTGGGATTTCAGCTCCCGAGTCTCGGGATCGACTATCTGAAATTCTTCTTCGATTCCCAGCGTAAATTGATCGAACATAAGTTTTTTAATGGTGAATGCTTAATGGTTAATGATTAATGACAGGAACAAAATCCTTTCCCGTCCCTGTTTCCCACTTTAAGCTTTGCGTCCTTCGCGAAAAATTTTGCGTACTTTGCGGTTAAATTTTTTACCGCAAAGGACGCGAAGACCAAGACGCGAAGAACGCTAAGTAAGAATTACAATCCTAATTCCTGGCGGATATAAGCCTCGTCCTCATTCGAAAGATTATGAAAACGCACGCCGACGCCCTGGCCCGGGTCGCTATAGACGACCACGCCGCTCAGCTTCATTTCCTTCTCGCCCAGGGTCAGGCGAAAGAAAAGCAGCGTGCCCTCGACCAGCTCGGTTTCCGTGGCGAGGTAAAATCCGCCGATGCCCATATCGCGCGTGTTGGCGATGCCCGTGGTTTCGCCGCCGTTAAAGCCGACCTCGACGATCAGTTTTTTGCGGTCGAATTCGCGCCGCTCGTCGCCTGCCGTTGCCTTCTGCAATTCTTCATCGCGCGCAATTTTCAGATTGTCCACAATTTTTCGTTCCTGACTCTAAGATTATTATGGAGCGCGGGCATCTTGCCCGCAACAGACGCATTGCGTCCGAAATACTCGCCGCCTAACGCTGGCGCTGCCGACCAAGACTTAACCACCGATCACACTATATAGATCCGTAAAGCTCCTGCCTATTCTACCTGATTTTCTTTTATAAAAATACCGCTAAACCTGGGAGCGCGGGCATCTTGCCTGCATGAATGCGAAGCATTCGAAAAAGCTCGGATATCAGGCGGATTTTAGCGCGTTACCGCGCTTTGCAGGCAAGATGCCTGCGCTCCCAGGAAATCTCACCTATTTTTCCTCCTGCAAACTTTTCGCCGTGTCGAGAAAAGCCTGCGCCGCGTGAGACAGCACCGTGTTGCGGCGATAAATTATGTGCAGTCTTCTCTCCAGGCGGAGCTCTTTGACGCTGAGGGCCGCCAACTGCCCGTTTTCGATCTCGGTTTGCGCTGAGAGCTTCGGCACCAGGGCCACGCCCGCGCCCATTTCCACCAGTTTTTTGATGGCTTCGAGCGAAGGCAGTTCGACGCTGATATTAAGCGGCGTGTTGTATTTCTCGAACGCGTCGATAACGCTCTCGCGATAAGGCGAGGGCGCGTTGTGCGCCACAAAAGTTTCCACGCCCAGGTCTTTTACGGACACGGTGTCTTTTTTCGCCAGCGGGTGTCCCGTGGAAACGATCATTACCAGCTCGTCGCTTTCGACCGCGACGGACTTTACCGATTCGTCGTGCGGTTTAAAGGAAACCACGCCCAGCTCCACCTCGCGCCCGATGATCTCAGTCGGGATGCGGCTCGCCACGCCGCGCTTTACTTCGACTTTGATGAACGGGTGGCGTTCGCGGAAAACGCGGATCACCGGCAGCAGGTAAAAGACGGTGTGCTCGTTGGCGCTGATGGTCACCTTGCCGTGGTGCAGGTCTTTTAGCTCGCGGACGGCGCTTTGCGCGTCCCTGCGCAGGTTGAGCATCTGTTTGGCGTATTCGACCAGCACATTCCCGGCCGAGGTCAGCGTGCCGTCCTTCGAAGAGCGATCAAAAAGCTTTTCGCCGATCTCGGATTCCAGCCGCCGGATCGCCTGCGAAATGGCCGGCTGCGTCCGCCCCAGAATATCCGCCGCGCGCGAAAAACTTTTCTCTTTCGCCACCGTGACCAGAACCTCGAGCTGATTGATGTCCATAAATATTATGAATGAATATTTGAAAGTTATAATATCACGGATTGTTATTAAGTTGTGAGGTTTATAAGAAGTTGTTTTATGGAGCGCGGGCATCCCTGCCCGCATCTTTTGTCAGTATCGCCGGTGGTAGCCGGTGTCTCTTGTCAGTATCGCCGGCGGTAGCCGGTGTTTCTTGTCAGAACCGGGAGCGGTAGCGACCGGGTGCGAACGCTACGCGTTCGTGCGGACGGGACGTCCGCGCTCCCAGGATCAGCAGCGACCGGGTTCCGAAAGCTCCCCTCCTTTTTCAAGGAGGGGTGGCGCGCGCTTCGCGCGACGGGGTGGTTATCTCCTGTCGTTACACTTATGTAGCGTTCGGAGTCTCGCCTTCAGGCGGCCGATTCGGGCTATGCCCGTCAATGTGCGGAAAAGCTTCGCTTTTCCGTGTGCCGGTTGCTTAATCTCCGGCGGCTATGCCGCCGAGTTCAAACGTAGAAACGGCGGCGCAGCCGCTTAGAAACAAATTGGTAATTGAACGGAAAAGCAGAGCTTTTCCGCACATCGAACGGCAGAGCCGCAAAACCCGGAACCCGGTCGCTACCGCTCCCGGTTCTGACATGGATCGAACGGCAGTGCGCAAAGGCCTACCAGCACCTAGAAGTCGTGCGTTCCTATACTCGACCCGCCCGCCATTACCTCGCCGGCCGACAAGCGGTAGCGCGGTCGGTTGGCGAAAGGTAATGGCGGGCGTAAATCTCACTAACTTCCCAAAACCTTCCTCACATAAAACCCCAAAATTAAGTTATGCTAACTTTGGCGCAAGTAACGGAGGCGCAGCTGAGACTCAGAAAGAGCCATAACTTCTCGATCTCAACGTTCTTTTTTAATTTAGACTTCGGATTAGCGGCATTTACGAAATTTCTGTTTCAAAATCGTTTCAGTGTTTCATTCGCACGCTCCCGAAACATGAAACACTTCGGTTATTTGACACCCATTTCCCTGCCAAGCTACCATAACCCTTTCGTTATTGGGCTATAATTCTTACTATATGGGTTTTTCTACCAAAGCTATTCACGCCGGGAACGATCCCGAACAGGCCACCGGAGCAGTTTCCGTCCCGATCTACCAGACCTCGACATACGCGCAAGACGGCCTGGGCAAGCCCAGAAACGGCTATGAGTATGCCCGGACGCAAAACCCGACGCGTTCGGCGCTCGAGGCCAATATTGCCGCGCTCGAAGGCGCGAAATACGGCTACGCTTTTGCCAGCGGGATGTCCGCGACCGACGCCACGCTGAAGCTGGTAAAGGCCGGCGATCACGTTATTCTCGGCGACAACACCTATGGCGGCACTTTCCGCCTGTTCGACAAGATCATCCGCAACTACGGCGTGGAATTCGACCTGGTCGACACTTCCGACGCCTTCAAGGTCGAGGAAGCCTTTAAGCCCAACACGAAAATGGTCTTTGTCGAAACGCCGACCAACCCGGTGATGAGCGTGACCGATCTGAAAGCCGTTTCCGAGATCGCGCACGCGCGCGGCGCGCGGGTCGTCTGCGACAACACTTTTATGTCGCCATATTTGCAGCGCCCGCTCGAGCTCGGCGTGGATATCGTGGTGCATTCGACCACCAAATATCTCAACGGTCATTCGGACGGCGTCGGCGGTTTTGTCGCTTTAAATAATGATGAAGACGCTGCCTGGATAAAATTCGTGCAAAACAGCATCGGCGCTATCATTTCGCCGATGGACGCTTTTCTGGTGCTGCGCGGGACAAAAACGCTGGCTATCAGGATGGAAGCGCACGACCGGAACGGCCAGCGCGGTGGCGAATTTTCTCGGCGAGCACCCTAAGGTGCAAAAAGTTTATTACCCGGGGCTGGTTTCGCACCCGCAGCACGAGCTGGCAAAGCGCCAGCAGTTCGGTTTCGGCGGGATGGTGGCTTTTGAGACGGGCTCGCTGGAAAATGCGAAAAAGGTCCTGGAATCGGTAGAGCTTTGCACGCTGGCGGAATCCTTAGGCGGGGTGGAATCGCTGATATCGCACCCGGCCACGATGACCCATGCTTCCGTGCCGTTCGAGAAAAGACAGTCGCTCGGCATCACGGACGGGCTGGTGCGGATCTCGGTGGGAATAGAAGATGTTGAGGATATCATTGAAGATTTGGATCAGGCTTTGGATAAAATCTAATGTCTTTAAAGAAAGGGCAAGACAGGACCGTTTTTCTGTCATAAATTGCCACTAGCTAAGACGAGTGGACATCGATCGATAATTTATGACCGGCTTTAGCCAAACGTTATCGGGCTAAAGCACTCAAGTTAGATTCCCTCAAACCCACTAGCTAAAGCTAGTGGTAATTTAAAGTAGAAGGTATTAGGCCTGTTAAGCTATAATCTCTCTTAACTTATGTTGATCGTTGAGGTTCACGCCACATCACATATCGGACGCGTCCGCAAGGGCAATGAGGACAATTACCTCGTGCTCAACATAGACGCCGCCCAAACCTGGACGGGCGAACAGGACACTAATAATTCTCCCATCGAATCGCAAAAATTCGAGGTCGGCGACGAGGGCATTATCCTGGCCGTTTCGGACGGCATGGGCGGCGCGCTGGCGGGCGAAGTGGCCAGCAAAATGGCGGTCGAAGGCGTGAGCAAGCGCCTGCTGGACGGCGGCGACCCGGAAAAAACTTTGGTCCCGGATTCGGGGCCGGAAGCGCTGATCGAAAAACTCTACGAAGCGACCGTACACGCCAACAGCGAGATCCACCGCCAGGGGCGCAGCGACCCGCAGTTTAACGGGATGGGCGCGACCTTTACCGGCGCCGCTCTGACCAGGAGCGAAGTGGACGTTATACAGGTGGGCGACAGCCGCGCCTATATCGTGCGCAAAGGCGAGATCACGCAGGTCACCAAGGACCAGTCGCTGGTGCAGCAGTTGATCGACGCCAACCAGATCCAGCCCGAAGAAGCCGAAACCCACGCCTTGAAAAACGTGATACTGCAGGCGCTGGGCGCGCAGAGCGAGGTTTTTCCCGTCCCGACAAGAATAATTCCCTGCCGCGGCGACGTGCTGCTGCTGTGCAGCGACGGGCTTTCAAACAAGCTCCACGCGGAAGACATGCTGCTGCTGGTGAATAAGCACCCGGACGATCTTAGCGCCGCATGTTCCGAGATGGTCAAGCAGGCAAACGAACGCGGCGGCGAAGACAATATCACGATCGTGCTGGCGCGCCTGGACGGTGAGGATCTGCCCGCGCCCACCCGGGGCGAAGTGAAGATCGAACAAATGGCCTTTAACGACATCCCCGATCACGAGGATATCGAGATCACGGCGGACCGGTTTAACGATTTGGGATTTGGGATTTGGGATTGCGGATGCGGATTAAAAAAGCAGGCACGGCCTGCTTTTTGTTTCGTGTTATATCGTGTGTTTAGTGGTTGTTCTTATTGTTAAATCAATCCATCCTTTAACCGTAAAAACGGTAATGACAAGAACCACGCCAATCCCAAATCCGCAATCCTAAATCCCAAATTGACTAGTCTTCCTTCCATCCCGGCAGTTCTTCAACCGCTTTTTTCACGTAGATCGTAGAGCCTTCGACGCTCACGACCTCGACTTTTTCGCCTACCATCAGCGGCGATTCGCCGTCGACGGGAAAAGCCTTCCAGATCGAGCCGTACACTTTTACTTCGCCTTCGTCCATCGTGCCCAGGCTGGCGATGGTCACCGTGCCGATCTTTCCCGGCAGGGTGTCGACGTTCATTTTCACCTTGTCGCCTTCGCCCAAAGCAAAACGATGCGAAAATATCGTGCGGGAAAGAATGGTCAACCCGATCGACACCACGGCAAAGATCAAAAACTGCCCGATAATACCCACGCCAAGGTATCCAGCCAAAGCCGCCGCCAGCGCGCCGATGCCGAACCAAAACAGCACGAAACTAAGAGTAAAAATTTCGGCGACGATCAGCGCGATGCCTAATACTGCCCACAAGATCAAAGCGATGTTTTCCATAAAGGTTTCTTCGCATACAGTATTGAGTGAAACGCGGAAATGTTCAAGTATGGAGCAGCTATGGAGCGTGGGCATCGTTGCCCGCACGGGCGTTTCGCATCTGATAGAATTAGCCGCGGATAAACGCGGATTTCACGGATCGGAAAATATTCTTATCCGTGTTTATCTGTGCAGATCCGCGGCTACAAGTATTTCGCATTTGTTCAATTGCGGGCAGAGCCCCTGGCTCCATAATTTGTTTTGGCGCGCCCGCCGTGCTATCTTTTTGAACTGTGCTGGGGTGGCGGAATTGGTAGACGCACAGGACTTAAAATCCTGTGTCCTTCGGGGCGTGCGGGTTCGATTCCCGCCCTCAGCACCATTTAGGATCAACACGTTAAAGGCATCCCGAAAGATGCCTTTTTTTACTTTACTTCTTTTAGTGTGCCGTTAGTGTGCCAAGTTAGCTAATGTGCCATTTTTAGGGTAAAGCATAGCCTTCAAGATGAGTAGCAGCCACCGCTTGCATGCCCAAGCAATGATTCGCAGCGGCCGCTTAAAGGCAGAAAAAATAGGGCGCGATTATCTTATCAAGGAATCAGAGTTGGAATCTGTTCGACAACGCAAACCTGGCAGACCAAAGGCAAAGCCTTAGTCAGTCTTGGTTACTCTCGTCTCAAAGTATCGTTTTGCATTCCTAATTCTTGTGAGAAATACTTCGATTACTTTAGCCTCGGCCAGCCAAACGCCTTCTTGGGTGGTCGTCGCAAAAACGAATGAGGAGTTGATACATAAAAGCGTGATAAGCAAGAAAATTCCTTTCTGCGAGTTCGTTTAGCTTGGCTGGATAGTCACAGCTTCGGTTTCGAACATATTGGTCGAGGCAGGCACGAAGTTCAGCTCACTCTTCTGTATAATCCGTTTCCCCACTACTCTCGTCATCCAGGTAAGCCTTAAAGAAGTCAGCCGTGAAAGCTAATTCCGCCTGAGAGAAATAGACATAGTTGCGATCTATCAATCTATTACCCTTGTTTTTAATCCGCTCATATATTTTCTCTCTGTCTTTTTGAACCCATTCCAGCATTCGACGCGATCCGTTAGATCAACCTGTAAAATGTCCCTAAAATTTGTGGCGTAATTAGGGGGTGGAATATTTGAATCATCGATAATTAATTCTATGCGTTGAACAAATTTGCAAAAATTTATTGACATCAGAGTTTTTTTATTTTATAAGAGTTACCTATTATTGAAAGCATTACCTTGGTCTCGCACATTGGTATTAATAAATTGGCAGTAATTTTACACTAAGGTTCCCTGACTTTAGTGCAGCTCAACTTTTTCGAGCTCCCAGATCAGCAAAACAGAAAATAAAGATTATCTCCGGCGGAGTAATTATGTCCAAAAATAAGAACCGGAGGCATAAGAATGCCTCTATGTATTCAATCGCGGATCCAGTCGAACCGAATGAACAAAAATCTTCCCAAAACCCCGATACAACAAAAAGTTTCCTTGCTTACCCTAAGGGTTCATCCCGCTGGTGGGCCATCGCACTGGTCACTTTTTTGTCTTTAGGAGTACTGGGCGCGGGATTGAAATACCTGGAAGATTCCGCCCGGGAGCAAAAGGCAAACCCGCAAAAGACAAACTTTCTATCACGTTTGAACCCGTTTGTTCCCGCTCCGACACCCGCCCCAACGCCGCAGCTATCAAAAGAATACATTTACGCCGGATCGCGTTTGCTGGCGGTGGAAGACGCCGCGGCGAATGCCATTCCTCCGGCTGATCTGGCTGTCTGGCGGCCGTCTTCCGGTGTTTGGTATTGTCTCGGCGGCGTAAGCTCGCAGCAGTTTGCCGTCGCCTGGGGAATGAACGGAGATGTTCCGGTACAGGGAGATTACGACGGAGACGGCAAGACCGATCTGGCGATCTATCGTTTAACGAATGGAGCGGGAGCCTGGTGGATATATAAAAGCAGCGACGGTTCTTACTACACGGTTTCCTTGGGAGTGAATGACGACAAGCCCGCTCCGGCAGATTATGACGGCGATGGCAAGACCGACCCGACCGTTTTTCACCAATCATCTTCAGGCGGCGTTTGGAACATCGCGCAAAGCTCCACCCAGACGATGGCCAGCATCACCTTCGGGCTTAATGACGACATACCCGCCCCGGCCGATTACGACGGCGATGGCAAAGCCGACCAGGGTGTGTGGCGTAATTCATCGGCGACGTTCTATGTGCTCAAAAGCACCGACGGGCAATGGCAGTCGCAGGCTCTCAGCCAGACGAACGATAGTCCCGTACCGGCGGATTATGACGGTGACGAAAAAGCCGATTACGCGGTCAGGCATAGCGACGACTGGGTGATCAAACAAAGCTCCGATGGGCAGACCATAACCGTCACCTGGCTATCGGGGACTTACACCGCGGTCCAGAACGATTACGACGGCGACGGTAAGGTGGACATCGCGTCCTGGAAGCCTTCAGGAAAAGGCGTGGGCAACTGGTACATCCGCCAGAGCTCCCGGATCGGCCAAAGCAACGAATTGAGAATAGAGAACTGGGGCATGACGGGCGATATTCCCGTGCCTGCTTATTACCATAGGTAATAACTGAAATCATTGACCGACATGAGGATTTAATTGAAAAAAAGAGGATGAAGATTATGAGACAGATGACGGTAGTAAACGATATTAGCAAGAGCACTTTGAATCAAATTACCATTTGGTTGATGAGTTTGATTACCGGTGCGACGACCTTGGGTATAAAGGCAATTTTTCTGATATTTGTTTGCATCATAACTTTCTCCAATCTTGCTGAAGGGCAAACTGACAATACAAATATCAAATATACTCAAGGCGAGGTAAGCGAAAGCGCCCAGCTTTCGCTGGGAGTTCCTCTGGGCGGTTACAGCGGGCGCGGCTTGAATTTACCGATCTCACTGAATTATTCGTCTTCGGTTTGGCGTCTTGAACATCTTAATACCGTCAAAAACTATAATACCGTCTATTACCCTTATTACGTTAAGCAAAGTGTCACAGAGGCAATCTACGCCGAACATTCGACAGCGGGTTGGAAAAGCAGTCTTGATCTGCCGAAAATAGAATGGCCCAAATCATCGGAGGTATATACTTACCAGGGTAAACCTTCAACAATAACCGGCGTAGACGGCTGTTATGGTTATCGGGTAGCAAAAGTTTTTATCCACATGCCTGATGGCTCGATACACGAGTTAAGAAAGAGCGATGCACCTCATCAACTTGGATATATTGATACCAGCGGAACATTTTATGCCGTGGATGGTTCTCGTATGCGCTTTGACGCTACCGGGACAGACACCGGAACGATCTACCTGCCGGATGGTACTAAGTATGTGTTAGAAAGTACCTCCGCCTCCATTACTGATAAAAACGGCAATACAGTAACCTACAATAAAAGTACCGGTCAATGGACGGACACTTTGGGTAGGGTTTTCGTTAACCCTATTCCTGCCGCACCAGCAGCTCAGGACTATACCTATACCCTTCCCGGATTAAGCGGAGTAAGCCCCAACGGAGTGCTGACTTATACATTTAAATGGAGGGAGTTGAACGATGCGCTAACTCCGGGTACGGATAATAGCACTCCGAGTTTGCGTTACATAGGAAGCCAATATTTACCTAATCCTTCCAGTCTTCCCGACGATAGCTCTAATTACCCCCAAAATCAATCAACTTCGTATGATCATTTATTTCACGAAGAGTATGTTTGGAGTACTGCCTCGCAAAGTAACAGTATTGTGCCTACTTTGGTTGTCGGCAAAGGACAATCGGGCGGACAGCTATTTAATCCAATAGTCCTGACGGAAATCGATTTACCGGATGGAACCAAATATAAATTTACTTACAACGTTTATGGAGAAGTAGATAAGATAGTTTATCCGACCAATGCTTATGAAAAATACGAATTCGAAGCTCTCGGGGTCGGGTCATCGGAGGAGGCGGACACTCGCCAGCCTTATCTCCAAACAGATCGAACGGTAAAATCACATGAAATTAGCATCAACGGTTCAGGGGAAGATAATTTGGAATGGCAATATTTCACCTCCCTTCAGAGTGGCGGAATAAGAAAAAATTCGACCATAGCCCCGGATAAGACCCGGACCGAGACATACGTACGCGATCCAAACAGCTTAAACGTAAAGTTCGGATTCACCAGTGCAATTAACGGAAATGTTACAGAAAGAAAGGCCTACTCAACCTCCGAGTACGGGCTGAGTGGAGATTTGCTCAGGCGTGAACTTTCGCAACATGAACAGACAAGTAATTCCTTTAACCTCACCGGACAATGCGGGCAAACAAATTTCTCCGTCCCGGTCACGGCTTATCGTAATTCCAGACTTAACAAAAACGTTAGCCTTATTTTTGAAGGCTCAGGTTCGGCTTTAGCTCAAACTAACGAGTTTTCCTACGACACAACCTATCAAACAACGACAGGTATCGATCAAACGGGTTCTAGTACTTACGGTTTTGCCGTAATACCAAATTCAACCGCACAGAGCGCTCCTATCGAAAATATTTCGTCCGGAAGTCTGGTGAAAATACGTGAATCCGTTTACCAAAATGATTCAGCTTACAGGAACTTGAACATCCTGGGTTTGCCTTTGTCCGTCACCATAAAAGACGGCAATAATGTCGTTGTTTCAAGAAGCGAAATGGCATATGACGAGAGTGGCTTTTCCACCGGTGCTGAGCGCGGTTTACCTACCACCCTAAAGACCTGGGACAGCACGAAAGGTGCTTATACCAACTCCAGCGCATACTTGGCCACTCATGCAACTTTTGACGCGTACGGCAACAGAACGATAGCAACCGATGCCAAGGGAAATTCGACGACGACGGCTTATGATTCAGTCCATCACGCCTATCCGATAAGCGTCACTTCCCCTGTTCCGGATTCCAACGGAACCTACGGGTCTGAATCCCCCTTTACCACTTCAGTGGAGTACGACCCAACGACGGGTCTGGTTCTCTCTACCTTTGATGTCAACGGTCAGGAAACCACGATGGAGTACAACGATCCGTTACTCCGCCCGACGAAAATAACAGCTCCGAACGGACACGAAACCATTACCGAATACGGTGACGTAACAAATGATTTGACTCGCTGGGTGAAAGTAAAAACACAGATTGACAGCAGTAATTGGAGTGAAGCAAAGTCCTTTTTCGATGGCATAGGAAGGACATTCAAAACCGAAAAGACCGATTCTGGCGGCAACATATTTACCTTTACTGAATACGATAATATGAGTCGGGTCAAACGCACGACGAATCCTTACAAATCGGGTGAAACTGAAAAATGGACAACCCCTACTTATGACGATCTGGGCCGAATCACTAAGATAACGACGCCCGAATCAACCTCCACGCCAACCACCGTGCAAACCAGTTATGGGCTTTCAACATCGGGAGTGATCGGCGTTACCAAATTGGTTATCGACCAGGCCCAAAATAAACGAAAAGGCATTACCGATGCAATGGGAAACACCGTTCGCGTGATAGAAGACCCAGGCGGTGAGGATCTGGCTACCGATTATGTCTTTGACACGATGGGAAATTTGCGAAAGACGACTCAGGGCGAACAGAACCGCTACTTTATGTATGACTCCCTGGGGAGAGTGCTTTATGCGAAGCAGGTGGAGCAAGATTCTAACTCATCTTTTTCCGGCTCTAGCTACGCTGATCCCATCACCGGCAACAACCAATGGTCGGTAAAATACCAGTATGATGACAACAGTAATATCAGTTGCACTACAAACGCTAAAAATGATTCAATAACCGCAAACTATGACCATTTAAATCGCCTTGTCTTTAGAGACTATTTCGGTTCCGCTCTCGATGTCACCTTCTATTACGATGGTAAGGGCTTAAGCTCGATTCCCGCTTACTCCAAGGAAAAAACCTCCCGGATCGTCAGCAGCATTTCCGAAACCCAATATACTTCCTTCGACTCTATGGGCCGGCTTCTCGCCAGCCAACAGATCACTGACGGTCAGACATATGATTTTAGCTATAGCTACAATCTTTCCGGCTCCTTGATAGAAGAGACTTATCCTTCGCATAGAGTTGTGAAAAACACTTTAAATCAGGACGGCGAATTGGCTCAGGTGCAGAGCAAAAAGAACGCGAACACCGGCTTTTGGACATACGCGAGCGGCTTTACTCATAATGCGTCCGGAGCGGTTACCAAGATACAATTTGGCAACGGGCATTGGGAAACGGCTCTTTACAACGAACGTTTGCAGGTAACGCAAATAGGTTTGGGCACGACCGACATCACTCAGAATCTGCTCAACCTCGAGTTTAAATATAATGCCGGTTCCAACAGCAACGACAACAACGGTAGTTTGCGGGAGCAAAAGATCACCGTTCCCGGGGTCGGCATTCATAACGGCTTTACGGCAACTCAAACTTATTCATATGATAATTTGAACCGTATCAAAGACGCGACAGAAACGATTTCCTCTCAGACATGGAAGCAGACGTTCGAGTATGACCGTTATGGAAATCGAAAATTCGATACCGCAAATAACAATACGACCACCCTTCCGAGCGGCTGTCCAACGGGAGTCTGCAATCCTACTTTCAATACGGCAAATAACCGTTATGCCCCCGCACAAGGCTATAGTTATGATGCAAACGGCAATGTAACGCAGGATGCGGCCGGGCAACGGTTTGGCTATGATCCGGAAAACCGTCAAAAAGAATTCTTTACCTCTACTAACAGCACTACCACGCCGGATGCGACGTACTATTATGACGGTGAAGGCAGACGGGTGAAGAAGATCTCTGCCGCGGAGACAACCGTTTTTGTCTATGACAGCGGAGGAAAACTTGCAGCGGAGTATTCCACGGCGCTCGCGCCTGAGCCTCAGGTAAGCTATCTGACGGCCGATCATCTCGGAAGCCCCAGAATTACGACCAACGCCAGCGGCGCGGTTATCTCAAGAAGAGATTTTTCCGCCTTTGGCGAAGAAACGGTTACATCGCAGCGAACAACCGATCTTGGTTACAACTCTTCCCCGATAAGGCAAAACTACACCGGTTACCAGCAAGACAGCGAATCGGGACTTGAGTATGCGCAAGCGAGATACTACAAAACCCAACATGGCAGGTTTACTTCAGTCGACCCGCTGCCCAGTTCCGCCGCAATTAAAAACCCCCAGACATTTAATCGATACAGTTATGTTCTGAATAGTCCTTACAAATTTACCGATCCTTTGGGGTTGACGCCATCATCTTCAGACTTTCACCCTCAGGGCGGGAGGTTTGTCAATCCCGATTATTTGTGGGAAAACGCGGTAGGATATGGGGCCGGAAAGACGCGGCCCGCATCGAATTACATACGACGCATGAACCGGGACGTCAGAGACATATCAAAACAAAAGCTAAGTTTGATCTTTGCGGATCCGCCGGCGCCGCCGCCGCAAGCTTCGATGGAACAAAACTCATTTACATCCCCCAGTGCTTCGGGATTAGCGAATCAGGCCGGTGCGTCAAGCGCGCCGAGAAACCCCTTTGGTTCCGCTTCAAAAATTTTCGTACTTGTCTGGAACATAGTACAGGGTTTTTCCAAGCGTATTCAGGGACACGTGTCTTACCTGGTCAACGGAGAATATTATTCCTGGGATGGTGAGACTGCGAAGGTGCGGGAATCGAGATTTGGTGACGACGGCGAAGAAGGAGTATGGACTCGCAGATCAGGCGCTGAGGTCGCTCCGTACGTTACCGACTTACTTAAAAACGGAGGAGCAACAATGTTCCAGTTGGATTTCGGCCCGGAATTGAACAATCAATTCATCGAAAGTTTAACCAACGCGTATAACGGCACGAAATACGATTTTTTCAGAAACAATTGCGGCCAGGCATTCCACGCGGCTTTCAATTCTGTTGCACAAGCGTCAGGCATTAAACTTGAGTCCGCTACCAATATTTCGCCGGCGTCGCATTCGATATTTCTGTTCAATCTTCAAAAGAGCAATCCCGGACTTGTGCCTACGATAACGGTTTATAAGAAAGGGGATACTTTTAAAATACCCTAGACCTTTGAGATAAGATGGATTATGTGCATAACAATGTTATACAATGTTATTGGTTTCTGGAAAAATCATAATATTGATTTTGTTCATAAATGGGTCATTTTGTTCTTGATATAGGATTTTAGCTGGGCTATAATGCCGCAAAAGATGGGGTTGCCCGTATTTGTAATGGTAAATTGAGCTCTCTTTTAGAACGCGCCAGCAAGTCACCCGATATGTTCGAGCGAAACTGGCGACTCCCCACAACCTATTAGAATCGAAGAGTTTGCGCACATTCAATGAACACCCACGACGATAAACGCTATTCAATCAGGTGGCAAAACGTTCTGGATGATCCACATGTGGAAAACCAGCCCCCTCGTCAAAAAACGGCTGCTGGACAGCGGGTTTAAAAGGGGAACATTGAAGTACATGAATTCGTCTATATCTACATTGCAAAGAAAGTACTTTAACTTTATGGAAATTATAAGCAAAAACAGAGCCCATATAATCGGTCCCACAATCTTCGTTCTGCTCTTGCTGGTATTTATAGGAGCTGGTAATTTCTTTTCGGGAATGTGGCGCAATTCACCTTACAAAAATAGACTCATAGTGAAGGACGTGCCAATTACTGCCGAATGGCAGGAATTTGATGCCAAGGGAAAGATAGAATCGATCGGGGACGCTAATTATATAAGCATAGATCTTGAATCACCTTTCGCTATGGGATACCAGGATAATAAGATCACCGCTCCCGGCGTTGAAGGTTTTCATCCGGAAATAAAGATCGTGGACGAGAGCGGTAAAGAATATCTCTGCCCTTTAGCGGGCAGTTTGGGCAAGAGTCATATCCTTTATAGCCACGCTCACAAATTGCCCGGGAAAACAAATTACACAAAGCTTTTAATAAGAAGCGATGTTCCCTTTAAAGCTAGAAATATCTTTTTCACCTACTATTACGCAAGAGACTTACCTTAATGTTGTAGGCGGTTATATTGGCTGCGTTTAGTAACGAATTCACCGTATAGGATCGGTGTGTCAATGGTGTGCCAACTGATAAATATTCAGGTAAAATGCTCCCTTATAAAATAAACAGTTCGCATTCAAAATCCTGTTAAATACTACTTAAAACAACCGCAAGTAAAGGAAGGAAAGTATCGATTAAGACTTAAAATCCTGTGTCCTTCGGGGCGTGCGGGTTCGATTCCCGCCCTCAGCACCATAAGTCAGAACCACCTGCGTTAGCGGGTGGTTTTTATTTCAAATCAAATTATCTGCCCGCTGACGCAGGCAGTTCTGACGAGATCATTACTTCGAGTTTACGATCTCTATCGCCCTTTCCAGCACTTCATCTCTTCCCTCTTTAATCCCCTTGATAGTCGGTTTGACGACGATATCCGGAACGATGCCGGTCCTTTGCGTTTCTTTCCCGTCCGGGTAATACACCCCGATGCCGCTGATCATAGTGCTGATCCCGCCCGGCAAAGAAAAGCTTGAAACGTTTCCGTCGGCGCCCGCGGTGGTGCTTCCGATAACAACCGCTCCCGGCGCGGCGCGCAAAGCCATCGTGGTGTACTCGGCCTGGCTTTGAGTTATTTCGTTTATCAGGAGCACAACTTTCCCTTTATACGGATCGGCGTTGTCTCTTCCCACTTTCAATACCTGGGTAAAAGTGAACAGTCCCGGAGTGGTGATGCTTCCGCTGGAAAATTTAACAAAGCCGGTCGGTTTCGGCATCAAAAATTCCCCTAAACTGAAGACGATGAAATCCGACGGGTAACAGCGCAGGTCGACGATCAATCCTTTCGTTTTAGCGATCTCGGGAATTATTTTTTGTATTTCTCCGCTCTTTAAGGTGCCCGGGTAAAGATAGGCAATGTCCTGCCCGATCAATTTAAATGGCGGGATCTGTTTGGCAAAAAGCGCGCCCGCGTCCGCCTTCATTTTATCCTTCGGATAGGTTTCAACCCTGAGCTCCGCCGCCTTGCCGTCTCTTCTGAATTTGATAATAAGAAAGTTCTCGTTCGTGTTTAAGAGATACGCGGCAATGTCGCGCAATTTCGTCGGGTAATTGGAAGCAGGGGTCAGGTCCAGTCTTTCTTTAACGATATCCGAAACTTTTCTGCCGTTGACGGATTCGATGACGTCGCCGATCTTTAATCCGGACTTTTCCGCCAAAGCCGGGTCCAGATCCCCGGTAACGACCGCCTGATCTTCGATAAATGTTACTTTCACCGGCGCGGAATTAAGCCCCCGGTATTTTGCCAGGGCGGCGTCTCTGCCCCAAATATTGGCATGAGTGTCATGGATACTTCCGATCAGGGCCAGGGCCGCTTTTTTATATTCGAGTTCATCGGCTGCGTTGACGAATCGAGGAATAAATTCCGGCAGCATATCGTTCCAGTTTTCTCCGATCAGATGCCGGTTCGGAAAGTAATATTGAATAACGTTCCAGTAACGAAATAAGCTCAAAAGCCGGAATCCCGCATCCGGGTAGGTCATCGTTCTATAGGCTTGTTCATTTTTGAACTGCGGATTTTCCACATTCGGAACAATCCCGATGTAATAATTTTTGTTCTCGCGTTTGGCGCCTTTTACGCGGCTCAATTGCCCGGCTAATTTATCGCCCAGAGTTTTGGCGTCGATCCATGAGAGATCGGGGCTGAGCTTGGTTTCCCGGGAAACGTCCGTTTTCGAGTTATCGTCTTCAAAGGTTCCCAGGCTTTCCGTCCAGGCGTAAAGAATGCTGTTTCTCTCGGTTTTATTCTTCGCGGCAAGAATTTTCGGCATGACCCGGAACAGTTCGTAATCCCAGTTATGGTCGCCCCGGGCGATCGCCGGGTGATGATATTTCAAAAAACCCCAGACTTTTCCAAGCACCGCCAGGTCTTCTATTTTGGATCTGTTTAGCTTGCCGGCATCGATCTTTGAACCGTTATCGAATTCTTTGTCCAGGGCGGCTTTCGGAAGTACCACCGGACGGATCTTCGCTTCCTTGATATCTTTCCCGTCGATCAGGACCTGCAGATCGTCGATCCATAATTTTCCCTTTCCGCTCAGAAGCGCGCCGACGAAAATTGTCGTGGCTTCTGGCGGCAGCGGAAGCGTGATCGAATACTGCGCCCAATCCGACGTCCCGCTGAGGGCGCGGGTCTGCATATTATCAAACTGCAGCACGCCGCTTTCGCCGTCGATGCGAAGAAACAGTCCAGCCCCCGTCGCGTCCTTCGAGTTTTAAAAAACCGCGAAGCTCGATCTCTTTACCGGCATAACTTGCCGGAAATGTGTAGGCCGCCGCCCCGAAAGAATTTTCGGTCTTTTCCGCGCCCGGTTCGAGCGAAAGAGAGGCTTTACCGCTTTTCTTTTCGGCGTTGTCGATCTTGAGATCGTAACCGCTGCCCCATTGCATCCATTTATCGGGCAGCTTAGCGTTGTCGGAGATCTTTTCAAAATCGAAGTTAAAATCCGCGGGGTTTTCCGTCTGGCACGACACCGTAAAAGTGAGAAACAGGGTCAACAACAAAGTGAGAGTATATTTCATAATTTTTCACCTGGTAATATCTAAAAATTTCTTTTATTGAAACACGGATAGCGTGAAAATAACAAAACTATTTTTGCGCCGGAGAGTTTTTCCAGTTGTCGTTGATAACAACTGTTTTCAGCGAGGGCGCGTCGAGCAGGTTCATTTCGAAACCGCCCACATAAGGCTTGACCAGCGAATAAGAGATCGGGAAATAGAGCGGTATGGCGGGCAGTTTTTCCAGCGCCTGTTTTTCGGTGAGAATGATCTCAGTCCCGGCGCTTTTACCGGCCGCTTTTTCGCTCTCCGCCGCGGGGGCGCCTTTTGTTTGCGTTCCGGGCCCTGGTGTGGCTTGCCCGCCGCCGGGCATCAGCGGCAGGGGCGGCGGGGTCTGCTCCGGCTCTTCACCGCGCAGCAGCCTTTCAAAATCTTCCCGGATATACTTGTCCATCAGGCGGCGCTTCAGCCCGCTTTCATCGGGCACGGGGTCGAACATCGCCAGCAGGCTCGATGTTTCATTGGCCGTCGGCAGCACCACGCCGCGGCGCACCAGGTCGTATTCCCCGCGCTTCATCGCTTCCTCGTATTCGGCGCGGTCTTTGATAATTATCTCGGCCTGGATCCCGAGATCTTTTTGCCACATTTTCGCGACGGATTGCGCGATGCGGCGCTGCAGGTCGTTGCGGTTGATCAGCAAACGGACTTTCGGAAACGCGGAAATATCGCCGTAGCCAGCTTCGGCCAGAAGTTTTTTCGCATCCTCGACGCTTTCTTTTATTTTTCCCTTTTCATTGTCGGCGAAGGGCAAAAGATCGAGCGCCGGTTCGCCCGCGCCGTCCATCTCGTCCTGCACTATCCTTTCGCGTTCGATCCCCATCGCCAGCGCGCGGCGAACGCGCGGATCGTCAAAGGGCGCGTTAACCATATTGAACTGGTAAAAGGTCACCGCATTGTGCGTGGTGCGCCTGAAATCCTGGTATGGTGTCAGCAGTTTTAAAGCGAGCGGTTCGAAGTGCGTGTTGGTGATGGCGTCGATCTCGTTCGCCTGGTAAGCGGCGAGCGCGGTTTCGGCGTCGGGTTTGGAGACCAGGTAAACTTTGTCGAGGCCGACGGCCGCGCGCCCCCAGAAAGATTCCGAGCGCGTCAAAACCATCTCTTCCTTCCCGACCGCCGCCACGCTGAAAGCGCCGTTGGTGACGGCCCCGGGCGAGTGCTCAAGCGCGTCCAGATTGGCGACTTTTTTGGAATCGGCGTCTTCATAGACGGGACGAAAGATGGGATGCGCCGCCGCCGCGGCAAAATTCCGGTCGGGCTGGATCAGCCAGACGCGCAGCGTGTGATCGTTCACCGCTTCGACGCCGAGCCATTTTTTTACTTTCGAGCTTGTTTCGCCCGCGTTGTCTTTCTGAGGCTCGGGCGCAGGCCGGGCTCCCGGGTTTTGCCTCGCCGGTTTGATCCGCCGGCGCGGTATCGGAATCCTGTTGCGGTATTTGCGGGGGCGGCGCTTCGGTCTGAGACTCCGGCCCGGCTTCCTCAAACTCTTCCTCGGGCAGGATCGAAATGCCGTCGTCGATGGCGAAATTTTCCGCGCCCACGATATTCTTTAATAATTTCGAATGCGGCACGGCCGCGCCCATTTCCGCCAGCCGCCGCCACGAACGCGCAAAATCCTTTGCGGTAACCGCGCTGCCGTTCGTCCATTTCGCGTCCTTGCGCAGGTGAAAGGTCCAGGTGCGCCCGTCCTCGGAAATTTCCCAGCGTTCGGCGACGGCGGGCAAAGGTTCCAGCGTTTTTGCGTCGAGGTCGGTCAGGCCCTCATAGACGGCGCGGACGAGATCGGTTTCCGGCGGCGCGGCGGCCAGCGCGGGATCGAGCTGCTTGGGCAGCTTGCCGTTGCTCCAGCGGAATTCCTGTTTCTTCGGCGGTTTGACCGCGCCGTAAAATTCTTCGAGCTTCGGTTTCTGCAGATCGGTGCAGGAAGAAGTAATCAGCCACAGGAAGACGCAAAAAGACACAAAAATTATTTTGCTTTTATTTTGTGTTTTTTTGTGTGTCTTTGCGGCAAACATTTTAAATTGCCACTAGCTTTAGCTAGTGGTTGTGAATTGCTAAATTTATGCCGGCTTTAGCCTAATCTACTATTTGGGCTAAAGCCCTGTTTCATTCTATTTCTTTTACCCACTAGCTAAAGCTAGTGGCAATTTAAGGGCCCGGGACTCTCCAGACTCTCCAGACTCTCCAGACTCACTAGTCTTCTTTCCTCTTCACGATCACCAGCGTGATGTCGTCGGCGGCGGAAGCGCCGTTGGAAAAATCTGAGAGCGAGCTTTCGACGCGGTCGCGTAAGGCGGCCGCCGATTTGCTCAGGTTGGCTTTGACGACCTCGGCCAGGCGTTCGACGCCGAACTCCTCGCCTTCCGGATTGGCGGCTTCGGAAACGCCGTCGGAATAGATCACCAGCACGCTGCCCGGTTCGAGCTGCGCCTGCCCGACCTCGTACACTGCGGTGCTCAAAATTCCCAGCGGGAACCCGCCCGAAGCGAGCTGTTCGGCCTTGCCGCCCGGGTGCACCACCAGCGGCGGGTTATGCCCGGCGTTGATAAAGGTCAGCTCGCCCAGCGCCGTGTCCAGCTCCGCCAGAAATAAAGTGACAAAGCGGTTGGTGGGCGTGTTTGCGGCGAGATACGCATTGACCGCGTTGACCGTTTCCGGCAGCGTTGCTTTCGCCGCGACCTGCGCATGGATAGCCGCGTGAAGCGAAGACATCAGCAGCGCCGCGGCTGTGCCTTTGCCCGAAACGTCGCCCAGCGCGATCAGCATTTTGCCATCGTGTTTGGGAATAAAATCGTAATAATCGCCGCCGATCTCGTAACAGGAAAAACTGATGCCCTGAAATTCGTACCCTTCGATGGGGGCCACCGCGGAAGGCTGGAGGTTTTGCTGGATCTCAGTCGCCAGGCTCAGCTCGTATTCCATCCGCGTGCGGTCAAAGCTTTCTTCCAGCAGCCGCGCGTTTTCCACCCGGATGGCGGCGACGGAACTGAGCGTGGTCAGGATCTGCAAATGCTGCTCGTTAAAATTCACTTCGTAGGTGGGGCTGTCGGCATAGATCATTCCGAAGACCTTTTCGTTCACCGCCAGCGGCACCGCCAGCACCGAGCGGATCCCCTGGAGCGCGATGGTCTGGCCGGAAAAACGCGGGTCGTGCTGCGCGTCCGAGGTCAGCACTGATTTGCCTTCCTTCATCACTTCCTGCAGCACGGAACGGCTGATTCGGATGTCCTCGGTTTCGGCTTCCTGGCCGCGCACCTTTGCCACGGCGATGCGGACGCTCGATTCATCTTCATTCGCCGCCTGATCGTCCTTGAACATTATCATGCAGCGTTCGGCCGGGACGGCTTCGAACACCAGCGAGACGACCGTCTGCAGCGTTTCATCCAAACGCGCCGAACCGAGCAGCCCCACCACCACCTTGTTCATCAGGCCCCAGCCGTCGATCTGCTGGCGCGTCCCCGTCGCCAGCCCGCGGTCGGTAATGGAATCGAGCAGTCCGGAAGTGATCTTGCCGGAGGTGGGCGAGAGCGCGATCGTCACGCCGGGGTCGAAACCCTTGACTTCCTCGTTGATCAGCGGCGCCGAGCGCGATGGCTGCTCCACCTGCTCGTCGAAGACCATCGAGGTTTCGCCGATCTGGATCTCCCCGCCCTTTACCAGCGGCACCGGCGCGCTGACGCCGAGGCCGTTGTAGCGCGTGCCGTTGGCCGAGCCCAGGTCCTGCAGCCAGAATTGGTCACCCTCTTTTCGGATCTCGGCGTGGGTGCGCGAAGCGAACGGGTCCGGGATACAGATGTCGCTGCGGGCGGAACGCCCGATCGTGGTGCGCACCCGCACCAGATCGAATTTGTCCGCCGGGCGGCTGGAATGTTTGATAAGAAGTTGAGGCATAATTCCTATATGGAACGCGGGCATCCTGCCCGCCTTTTCGTGCGCTTCGTGTGATTCGTGGTTAAATGAATTTTCCGGATCAACCACTAATAACACGAAAAACACGAAACCCGGTCGCTACCGCTCCCGGTTCTAAACTCCCCTCCTTACAAAGGAGGGCGCCGCTTTAGCGGCGGGGTGGTTCTCATTTGCAATCTACCCGGTCGCTACCGCTCCCGGTTCTGACCAACCGCTCGTTTCTGCGCGTAAATAACCACCGTTCCCGCGAGGTAATCGTGCAGCGCGCGCCCATTTTTACCGAACGCCGCGATGACGAATCCGACAAAGAGCGTCAAAACGGTCAGTAAATACCCGAGCACGTTGCGCATGAGCAAGTGGTTGAAATTCACCGCCTCGCCCGTTACGGTGACGATGCGTATACCCGTCAGCGCCTTACCGATGCTCTGGCCGCTGACCGCCGGCAGGATCACCAGATTCGTCGCGCCGAGCAAAAACGCGATCAGCCAGCCCATCGAATTAAGCGGGCCGCCCAAAAGCTTGCTGCCGTCGTTACCCATCATGCGGCCGATCAGCAGGATCAGCACCGGGACCAGCACCACCACGATATAATCTATCAGCAGCGCCCCGCAGCGCAACACGAACGGGGCCTTGACCCGCTCCGCCTCGAAATTCACTATTACCTGTTCCACTTTGCGCGCCGGAACGGCTCTTTCGGTTGCTCTTACTGCCATTTATTTCTACTACCTAAAATAGTACACGGATCACGCGGATTACACGGGTTTCCACGGATTTAAAAGCAGTGTAAATCCGTTTTATCCGCTAAATCCGCGTACCATTTCTCCATCCAGATTCAAAATCGTTAACTCACTACAAAATGCAAAGTCGTATCGCCTACCACAAACTTGCTGCCGTGCGCCAGCACGTAAGGGTGATGCGGCGGAAGCTTGATCGCTTCGTTCATCGAACTGACCACCACCGTGCCGTTCGACGAACCGAGGTCTTCGATCATAAAGGTCTCGCCTTCCTTCCAGATGCGCGCGTGACGACGGGAAATTTTCGTCTGCGGATCGAATTTCGAAAGATCGACCTCGGGAAAAATGTTCGTCTGCGGATCGCGCCTGGCCGACCACGTTGCTCAGCTTCTCAAGGCTGTAGGTCGGCGGGTTCAATTCTCCCGTTCCCAAAACCGTGACCCGCGCCAGCACACGGCCCTGCGGCTGCGGCGGAAAAGCCGCTACCGAACGCGGCATCTGCTGCTGGTGCTGCTGCTGTTGATCGGCGACAGCCTGTTTCGCGCCGCAATAAGGGCAAAAAACGTCGGTGGCGATGATCTTTTCGCCGCAAAAGCCACAAAAGACCATACTCTGCCCGGAGACCGTGCCCGCCGGAATGGGCATCCCCGTTGTGTACGCCCGCGGCGCGCCGTAGGTCAACCGGCCGTAGCGCACGCTTTCCAAATGCTGTATCAATGCCTCGCGCAATTCCCCGGCGCTGTTGTAGCGAAGCTCAATACTATACTCTACGGCGCGCATCAGGATTTGTTCCATTTCATTCGACACGTTCGGATTGACCTGACGCGGGCGCGGGTGCTTGGAAAAATCAAAGATCAGCAGCGGGTTGCTTTGCGGGTCGGCGCCGGTCAGCAGGTGAAACATCGTCGCGCCGAGACTGTAAATATCCGAGCGCGGCTCGACGTTGCCGCTGAAAAGCTCCGGCGGCGCGTAGCCCATCGTGCCCACCGCGGTGACACCTTTTTCATCTTTCGTCACCCAGCGCGCGATGCCGAAATCCACCAGCATTATCCGCCCGCTATTCCCGTCGATCATCAGATTCGAAGGCTTCAGGTCGCGGTAGACGATCGGCGGGCGGCGGCTGTGCAGGTAATCCAGCACGTCGGCGGTTTGCGCCGCCCATTCCGTCACGCTCTTTTCGTCGACGCGGCCTTCGGGCGCGGAGCGCAGGCGCGCCGCCAGGTCGCCGCCTGAAATATATTTCATCACGAGATAAAAACGGCCCGCGTTCTCGTCGTAGAAATAATCATAGACGGTCGGGATGCACGGGTGTTCGAGCGAGGTCAGCAGCAGCGATTCGCGCTTGAAATCCGCCAGGGCTTTTTCCTGCTGCTCGGCTTCGATGTAGGACTGCACCATTTCCTTGACCGCGCGAAGCACTCCGCCCAGGTTGCGGTCGCTGGCCAGGTAAACGGCGCCCATACCGCCGCCGCCGATCTTGCGCACTATCTCGTAACGGCCGTTGAGCAGGGTGCCTTCGGTCAGGGTTTGCAGCTGCTTGGATTTTTTTTTGCCGCCGGTATCGTCGGCTTCTTCTATCTGACTGGTAAAGGCCCGCTCATCCTCTTCACTGCCGGTCACAGCCCCAGCCTCTGCCTTTGCCTCTGCCCCAGCCTCTGCCTTTGCCTCTGCCCCAGCCTCTGCCTTTGCCTCTGCCCCAGCCTCTGCCGCTGTCTCTGCCTCCGGCGCCCCGGCTGTCAACCACTCCGGCGGCGCCGGCGGGGCGTCCAGCGGAACGTCCTCGATCGTGTCCTCGCCCGGCTCGGGCGCCGGTACTATAGGTTTTTCTTCCGCCGGAGTTTCCGCTGCCCCCGGCCCGGACGCAACCGCCCCCGCGGTTTCCGCAGCTTCTACGCTTTTCGGTTTCTTTGTACGTTTCGATTTTTTGGGTTTTTCCGTGATCTCTTCGGCGGTTTGATCTTCAACTGCGTTTTCCGGGACAGATTCACCGCCGGTTTCCCGAGCCATTTCCCCGGTGGTCAATTTCTCAAACTCCGCCGAGCTGTAAAGAACGGTCGGTTCGAGATCATCTTCGTCCTCCGAAGATGCGGAAATCTCGTCTGCTGCCGTAGACGGTTCTGACTTTTGCTCTTCTGCATTCGGCCCGGCCGCTACCGCTCCGGGTTCTGACCCGGAAGCACCGGCTGACCCCGACTGGAGTGCACCTGCTGACCCGGACGCATCTGCTAACGCAGACGCTACTGACTCGCTTTCCAGACTTCCCGGACTTCCCAGACTTTCCAGACCTTCCCGACTCTCCAGACTCTCCGAACTCTTATCCAGCCGGGCCCCGCAAAACGGGCAGAAATCGGAATCCGCCGCGGTCTCCGAGCCGCAGTCCTGACAAAATAATTTGTTTTCCGGGGTATTTTCCAAAACGCTAATGTCTAATATTTATTTGGCCACGCGAAAGCGTAAAAAAGTTTTGCCAACGATCAGTTCGTCGTTGTCGTTCAAAATATTCGGATTGCCGGGGAGCAGCCGCCGCCCGCGATTGATAAAAGTGCCGTTGGTCGAGCCCAGGTCTTCCACCGAATAATTCCCGTCTTTAAAAATGATCCGCGCGTGGCGGCGCGAGACTTTGGCTTCGGGGTCGTGCGAGTCCAGATCGACGTCCGGGAAAACTCCGTTGTCGGCGTCCCAGCGCCCGATGTAGGTTTCATCCGCGGAAAGCGGAAATTCCGTGCCGACCGCCGCGCCGCGCTCTATCACCAGCCTGGCGTGGACGTTTTTGCCCCCGTCGTCTTCGCCCGCGGAACTGCTCTGCGAAACGGCCAGCACGGTTTCCAGCGCGACCGGCTCCGGATCGCCCGGCGGCGGAACCCCCAGCGAAGTGATATTAGAAGGCGTATGCCCCGTTCCCGGGCCGACATCCGCCATCGATACAGGCGGGACATACGCCGGAATGGGCGTCACCATCGCCGGAATATTTTCCCCGTCGCCGCCGTTTTGCGCTCCCAGCGAAGCGGTCGTTTTCAGTGACGCCCCGCATTGGTCGCAATATTGGGAACCTTCGATGTTTGCCGTTCCACAGCTTGCGCAACTATTCATTATTAATTCGTTTCCTTAAAAGCCTTAGCTTAAATCTAAACACAATATTACCCGGTTATTTTAACTCAAAAAAAATAAATCGTCATCTTGATTTCGGATTTGGGATGGCGGATTTGGATTTACCGGGAGCGCGGACGGCTCGTCCGCACGAATGCGCAGCATTCGAACTGAAGCTGGTGGCAATTTAATAAAAACTCCCCTCCTTACGAAGGAGGGGTGCCGCTTCAGCGGCGGGGTGGTTCTCTCAGTTCAGAGTTACGCCTTCAGGCGTGATTGATCTTAGGAATTATCACGCCTGAAGGCGTAACTCTGAACTCGTCCGTGCTCCCAGTATTGAGGAATATTCCTTGTTAGTTTATACTTTTCTTTCGCAAATTCGGTCTCTTTTTCGGCTGAAGCCCTTTTGATGCAGTAATTTTCGCGCGTTTCAACGTTTCTGAATGGATATACAGCTTTTCGAGTATCACCCGGTCATCGGATACCATTTCATACCCGGCCTCAAGATGCGTCTCGACCATGAAGGCGGCGGGTATCTTCTGCGCGCAAATTCGACGGGTTTCCGCTCTGAGCGCGAATATACGAAAGAAAAAACACCGGGCAAATTCCGCATCCTGCTTTTCGGCGATTCGTTCACGGCCGGCGACGGCGTCAGCAACAAATACCGTTACAGCGACTTGCTGGAAACCCTGCTTCCCGGCACTGAAGTTTACAATTTCGCCCTGCCGGGGACCGGCACCGACCAGCATTATCTGATCTGGCGCGAAATTGCGCAGCAGTTCGAGCACGACCTGGTCATTATCGCCGCGCAGGTGGAAAACATCCGCCGCGTCGCCGCGCGGCATCGTTTGTCCGTGCTCGGCAGCGGCGAACAGGTATTACTAGCCAAACCTTATTTTGAATTGGAAACCGACGGGACAATAACTTTAAAAAATGTCCCGGTGCCGAAAGAGCCGTTAAAGGCGGAAGACCTGCCGGAGGACGACAAGGGATTTGTCGATCAGGGCGGGCGGATGCTCTGGCTGCGAAACATCGTGAATAAAATGGGCGGGCCGGTGAAGGATCTGGCACAAAAAATGTCGGGCTACCAGCCGCTGCCGGAATATGACGATGCCGGCGGGCGCGAATGGCTGCTGATGAGCGCGATCTTGAAAAAATGGATCGCTGAGATCGAAAGGTCCGTGATCCTGATACCTATCCCTCTTTACCAGTACGTGGAAGAAACCGCTTCGCCGGAAAATTACCGTGCGCGATTTCGCGAGTTGGTATCAGAGTCCGGAGAGTCCGGAGAGACTGCCAACTCTGTGAACTCCGTAGGCTCTGCTAACTCTCTAAACTCTCTGGACTCTTTACTCCTTCACGATCCTCTGCCGGATTATTACAACGTGCCTAAGCACGCCCGCCGCGGGTTTCGTTTTGAAAAAGACATTCACCCGACCCCGATGCATCACAAACTGCTGGCCGATTCGCTGGCAAAATCGATACGAAAGTTTATGAACGCTTCAGCGGAAGGAGTTTCCGCAAAATGAGCGCGATCATACTAGGTATCTCGGCTTTTTATCACGATTCGGCGGCGGCGATCGTGCGCGGCGGCGAGATCATCGCGGCGGCGCAGGAAGAGCGTTTCTCGCGCAAAAAACACGACCCGCGTTTTCCCCGCCACGCGATAAATTATTGCCTGGGCGAAGCCTTTATCGAGGCCGACGAGCTCGACGCCGTCGTGTTTTACGACCACCCCCTGCTGACGCTTGACCGTGTTCTAAAATCCATCTTGTCCGCGGCGCCGCGCACCGAAGACCAGTGGCTAAAAGCGAGCCGCTCGATCCTGGGAACAAAACTGTTCGTCGAAAAATATATCCGCGACATGCTCAAGAGCGAAGTGAAAGTTTATTTCACCGAGCATCACGCCTCGCACGCCGCCTCGGCGTTTTATCCTTCGCCGTTCGAAGAGGCCGCGATCCTGACCTTTGACGGGGTCGGCGAATGGGCGACCACCACGCTCGGTTACGGCGAGGGCGAGCGGATGAAGCTCTTAAAAGAGATCGACTACCCGCATTCGCTCGGGCTGCTCTATAGCGCGTTCACTTACTTCACCGGCTTTAAGGTAAATTCCGGGGAATATAAACTGATGGGACTCGCGCCCTACGGCGAGCCGGTCTACGCCAATGCGATCCGCGAAAAACTGATCGACATAAAAGACGACGGCTCGTTTCGCCTGAACATGGAATATTTCGGTTATCTGGACACCGACAAGATGACCAACGAAAAATTTGCGGCGGCTTTCGCGGGTGAGGCGCGCGCGCCTGAATCCGGTATCACCCGGCGCGAGATGAACCTGGCCGCTTCGGTGCAGAAAATTACCGAAGAGATCGTGCTGAAGACGGCAAAACATTTACGTGAACTCACCGGCAAAAAAAATATCGCGATGGCGGGCGGCGTGGCGCTTAATTGCGTCGCCAACGGATTGCTCGAGCGCGAGAAGATTTTCGACCGCGTCTGGATACAGCCCGCCGCGGGCGACGCGGGCGGGTCGCTCGGCGGGGCGCTGCTGGCGGCATACCAGAAATTCGGCGCAAAGCGGGTGATGAATCCGACCGGGCGCGACACCCAGCAAGGCAGCTATCTCGGGCCGGCTTTCAGCTCGAATGAGATCCGCGCGTTTCTCGACCGGCGCAGTTTTCCCTACACCCACGTTACCGATGAAAAGGCGCGCGTAAAAGAGATCGCTGAGGCGCTCGCCGGGGGAAAAGTCGTCGGTTATTTGGCGGGGCGGATGGAATTCGGCCCGCGCGCGCTGGGCGCGCGTTCTATTTTGGGCGACCCGCGGCGCGCCGAAACTCAGGCCGTGATGAATCTGAAGATAAAATACCGCGAATCTTTTCGCCCGTTTGCGCCCTCGGTGCGGGCCGAAAGATCGGCGGAATATTTCGATCTGGAAGAAGAAAGCCCGTACATGCTTTTGGTCGCGCCGGTGAAGGAAGAACGCCGCCTGAAAATGGACCTGAGCAAATTTGCCGGCGGCGACGACGATCTGCTCGCGGTGGTCAACCAGCCGCGCAGCGACATCCCCGCCGTGACGCACATCGATTACAGCGCGCGCGTGCAGACCGTGCACCGCGACGATAACCCGAATTACTACGCGCTTATCGCGGAGTTTGAAAAACTGACGGGATGCCCTATTGTGGTCAATACATCTTTTAATGTGCGCGGCGAGCCTATCGTCTGCACGCCGCAGGACGCCTATCGCTGTTTTATGCGGACGGAGATGGACCTGCTGGTGCTGGAAGATTGCCTGTTGTGGAAATCGGAGCAGCCTGAAACTGAAAAAGACGATTCCTGGAAACAGGAGTACGAGTTGGATTAAATGAAAACTTTTCGGTAAACCTGGGAGCGCAGGCATCCTGCCTGCAAGGCTGCTTGCAGCCTAACGGTCTCTTTCGAACGCTGCGCGTTCATGCAGGCAAGATGCCTGCGCTCCCAGGTTAACGTTGTTATTTTTTAAAAACTGATGAGATATTACCGACTGAGCGAAGACTGGATCACGAACCTGGACGGGAAAGCGCGCGCCCCGCTGATGGCGGTACTGCGCGGTTTGTCGCTCAGCGCCTGCAAAAATATCCCCCGCCTAAGGTCGGCGGGCTGCCGATCGGAAACGAAGGGCGTGTCTTTAAGCGTTATGTTAAGGGTGAGAGCTCGCAGCTCGACGCTTCGGCGCTGTCTTCTCTTTATCGTTCGTTTGCATCGGGCCGCGACAAATTGCTTTACCGCGCTTTTCGTCAAAATGAAAAACTCACGCGCGAAGAATGGGCGGATATCATCGGCGCGGAAAATGCGAAAGCGTGGATGGTAAATAACTTTTTGCGCGCGGCCGAGGACGGTAAATTGGTGTGCCGGTTCTGCGTGATCGCGCTCGACGGCCTGATCCTGCTGGTCGACCCGATGAACGATCACGGCACGTCGAATGAAAGCGTCGCCCTGCCGGAAGAATATACCGCCGCGAAAGCGAGTGAAGAAATTCAACCTTTTCACATCACCTATATAGGCTTGGATTCGCTGCGTATGATCGAGTTCATGGAGCGCGGCGGCCAATTGCCCACGGGCGGGCGCTATCTCGATTGCGGGCCCGGCGCGGGCGCTATCCTGCTTTATTTTTCGCGCCGCTTTGACGAAGCAATCGGGGTCGAGCTGAACGCGCGGGCGGCAAAGCTCGTAGCATTTAACGTCGAACTAAACGAGCTGAAAAATTGCCGGATCTTTCCCGGCAATGCGCTGGAGATCGGCGGGAGTCACGGAAAATTCGATCTGGTCACCTGGAATTTGCCGTTCATCTTTATGCCGGAGGAATTGAAGGACGAATCGATGGACGGTTTCGGCGGTGAGCTGGGCATCGGGTTGTGTTTGGATTTTATCGAGACAGTTCCCGGGCTGCTTGCGGAAAACGGCGTAGCCTGCGTGGCGGCGCTGTCCCCGATCCTGAAAACGGGCGACAATGTTTTGGAAGCGAGATTAAAACAGAGGCTCGCGCGGCTGGGGCTCGATTGCACGGTGGTGGTGGCGCAGGTTTCGCTGGCGCACACGCGCGAACTCTGGCATTTTCACCAGAGTAATAATGTCCGGAAGTTTGAGAGCGTTTATCTATATATGAAACCCGGTAAAGGCGCGCTGAAACGCGTCGAAGCCCCTGCGGCGAGAAAGGTTCTGGATGCCGTGCGGGAAAAAATGTATAAGAGAAAATTTGCCTAGAGTGCTTTGCGGTTGGAAATTCTTAACCGCAAAGCACGCGAAGTTTTTCGCAAAGGACGCAAGAGGAAGATTTGATATTAATTCTTAATTATTCATTATTAATTGTTAATTATTAATCAGTAAAAATGTTAAATAATTAATAATGAACAAGGAATAATTAAGAATTACTGACTACCAATGAGCTTGAACGACGAACAAAGAGAAGATCTCCTGCGCGCGTTTTACAAAGAACGTCTGCTGCCGCTGGCCGCGCTTGCCAGGGAGCGCGGGGCCGAATTCTTCCCTTTAAACGGCAATGCGGAAGCTGAGAGCTACTATATCGAGCGAAACGATGACGGCAATTATGTGCACGAGATAGATGCGGCAGATCCGGCCGGAGAGTTGGAAAAGCTCTGGCAGGATTTCCCGGAGCTTGCGGAACTCGCGGGGCCGCTGGCGGCGCTGGCTGGGGCCATTCGCGAAGACGAGGAAACGCAGGAAGAGATTTCTCCTTTTATTTACGCGATGTTTTAAATAAGTACGAAACTTAATATTCAGCTGATAGCTACCAGCTGTTAGCTGTCAGCTATTTTGGAATAGGCTTGGTTATGAATTCCAACGCGGTAAAAAGACAGGTAGCGCGGCTCTTTGATGTTTTCGGCATCAACAGCCTGGGGCATTTTGTCCAGCGCAGCGCCCTGTTCCCTTTTATTCGCGCGGTCAATTATCACGAGATACCCCAAAATCAGGCGGAGAATTTCGAAACGCAGCTAAAGTTTTATTCCGAGCGGTTCGTTAATGTCGGTTACGGAGATCTGATAGATTTTTTGCAAAGCGGAAAATGGCGGCACGATAAACCCGGCCTGCTGCTTTCATTCGACGACGGACTGCGCACTCATCACGATGTGGCCGCGCCGCTGCTGGAAAAATACGGCTTTACTGGATGGTTCTTTGTCCCGGCGGGCTGGGTCGCGGGTGTAGAGGGCGAGACGGTTGAAAACCCGGAGTACCCGTCGGGCGTCGCCACATTGACCCGCGAACAGCTGCGCTATCTTGACGAACATCACGTGGTCGGCTGCCACACCGAAACGCATTGCCGCCTGAGCGCCGATCTGCCGGCGGAAAAAATGCGTTATGAAACGCTCGAAGCGCAAAAGACCTTAGAGGAACTGCTCGGGCACCCGGTTAAGATCTTCTGCTGGGTTGGCGGCGAGGAATACACTTACAGCAAACCCGCGGCCGAGTTGATCAAACAGGGCTACGAGCTGGGCTTTATGACCAACACGTCGGTCGTGCGCCCCGGCACCAACCCTTTACAGCTCCAGCGCGTCAATATCGAGGCGGAAAATCCCCTCTCGCTGGTGCGTTTTCAGCTTTCGGGTTTTATGGATCTGGCTTATTATCCGAAGCGTAAGCGGGTGAACAGGTTGACGGGGTGATATGGAGCGCGGGCATCCTGCCCGCAATTCGAGCGGGCAAGGATGCCCGCGCTCCATAAGGCTCCTGATTTCTTTGAAACTCTTTAACAAACTTGGTCGTATCTAGCTTTTAGCGCGTTTACTAGACTCTTTTGCGTTGTTAAAATAGTAATATAACCAAGCACTAACCCTGAAAACCGAGGAATATAAAAAATGGCTCTCAGCCGTAAGAAAAAAATCATAATCGCAGTAGTCGCCGTCGTACTTCTGGCATTGATCATTATCGGCGGCGTAATGGCCAGCCGCACGGACACGCCCGAGGTAACGACCGTCAAATTAGAGGTAAAACCCGAGCTGCGCTCGACCGTTACCGCGTCCGGTGAAGTTCGCCCGATCCAGTTCATGAATCTGACGAGCGAGGTTCAGGGACGCATCGAGGAGATCTACGTCAAGGAAGGCGACAAGGTTACCGTCGGACAACCGCTGGTCAAGCTCGATCCGAACCAGCTTGAATCGAGCGCCGACGCCCAGTTAGCGGCCCTTCAGACCCAGCAGCAGGAAGTCCAGGTTTCGCAGTCGCAGGTGGCGGCGGCGCAAAACCAGCTGACGCAGGCGCAGCAGGGCCTGAACGTTTCGCAGGTGGCGATCGACAGCGCGCGTCAAAACGTGGTCGCGGCGCAGACCGACGTGGACAAGGCCCAGGTCGCGCTCAATACCGCTAACCGCGAATTAAAGCGCAATACCGAACTGCTGGAAGCGAATGTTATTTCCCGACTGGAATACGACCGGGCAAAAGACGATGTGGAAAATGCCAAGGTCGGTTTAAAGAATGCGCAGGCGCGGCTCGAATCCGTGCGGCTGTCCATCAAGGATGCGACCGAACGCTACCGCCAGCAGCAGGTTGCCGTGCGCGACGCGAAACGCGGGATCGACAGCGCCAATTTAAGTGTAAAAAGCAGCCAATCGCGCGCCGCCCAGGCAGCGGCGATCCTGCGCGGTGATAAGAGCCAGCGCGATAAAACTTTGCAGGTTGCGCCCATCAACGGCGTGATCGCCGAGATCCCGTCGAAGGTCGGGACCTTTGCGGTTGCCGGGCTTTCGACCACGGCGCTGATGACCATCGCGGACATGTCCGTGGTCAACGTCGAAGTAAAGGTCGACGAAACCGAGATCGACAAGGTATCGGTCGGGCAAAAGGCCAAGATCAAAGTAGACGCTTTCGGCGACAAGGAGATCGAGGGCGAGGTGACGCAGAAAACTCCGCTGGCCCTGGGCAAATCGCAAACCAGCGGCGGCCTTTCGACCAGCATCAACGTGCAGGAAGCCAAGGAATTCCGCGTCGTTATTCAGATCAAGGAAGTGCCGGAGGACGTTCAGAACGGCCTTCGCCCCGGGATGAGCGCGACGGCGACCATCACGACCGACGTTCAATCGAACGTGATCGCCGTGCCGCTGCAGGCGGTGATAGATAAACTGCCGGACGACGCTTCCCCGACGCCGACGCCGGAAGGCGCAGTGAGTAAACCCGAAGGTGTGGGTGAAAAACCGAAAACCATCAAAGGCGTTTACGTGCTCGACGGCAACAAGGTGAAATTCACTGAGATCACGACCGGGATCACCGGCGAATCTGACATCCAGGTGACCAGCGGGCTAAGCGCGGACCAGGAAGTGGTGACCGGCCCGACCCGGGTGCTGAAAAATCTGAAGGACGGCGACCAGATAAAGAAACAGACCAAGAAGGAAGGCCAGGGCGGAGGAACTCCATAAAAGAAAGAAAATAGCCGGTAGTCAGTAGTCAGAATGGTGAGAAGACTACCCTCCTCTGACAATTCATCAGCTTGCGAACATCAGATGAAGCCGTTAGATAATCTAAAAACCGCTGACTACTGACTACCGGCTATTTTTATAGATGCAAATATGAACGAAAAAGTTTCATCACGGCAAAACGGAAACGGGGCCCCTCACGATGCGATGATCTCGATGAGCGATATCTGGAAAACGTACCAGATGGGAACCGAGCAGCTTCACGCGCTAAAAGGCGTTACTTTTGAAGTTAACAAGGGAGAATATCTCGCTATCATCGGGCCTTCGGGGTCGGGAAAATCCACGCTGATGAACCTGATCGGCTGCCTGGACAGCCCTTCGCGCGGAAATTACTGGATCAATAACCATCTTGTTTCCACCATGAGCGACGACGAACTGGCGCGCATTCGCAACAAAGAGATAGGTTTCGTGTTTCAGACATTTAACCTGCTGGCGCGCGCCACCGCGCTGCACAACGTGGAACTGCCGCTGATCTACGCGGGCATGCGCGCCGGAGAGCGCCACGAAAAAGCCATCGCGGCACTGGAATCTGTTGAGCTCGGCGACCGCGTGACACACCGCCCCAACGAGCTTTCCGGCGGCCAGCGCCAGCGCGTGGCGATCGCCCGCGCATTGGTCAATCACCCGTCGATCCTGCTGGCGGACGAACCGACGGGCGCGCTCGATACCGCCACCAGCCAGGAAATAATGAACCTTTTCGAACACCTGCACAAGGAAGGCAATACCATCATCGTGGTGACGCACGAACCGGACATCGCCGCCCGCGCGCACCGCGTGATCACTATCCGCGACGGCGTGATCGAAAAAGACGAGCGAAACAAGCATTAAGTAGTCATTGGTCTTTGGTCTTTGGTCTTTGGTCATTGGTCTTTGGTCATTGGTCATTGGTCATTGGTCTTTGGTCTTTGGGAATGGGTGATTGATCATTAGTAATTGGTTGTTAACTGCAACTGACCACTGACCACTGACCACTGACTACTGACTACTGACCACTATTCACGATTCACTATATGGAGTCGTTACCAGCCGCTTATATAACCGTTATTTTTACTCTCACCGTTCTCGCCACGGTGGGATTTTTGCTCTACGCGTTTTGGACGGCCCATCGTAAGCGGGTGCTTATTTATGCTACGGCGGCGGGACTGTTTCCCTGGATGTTCTTTCAGGCCTACCTGGCCGAACTCGGTTTCTACACTACATTCGACGGCAAGCCGCGTTTCCTGCTGGCGATCGTACCGCCCCTGCTGGCCATCATTGCCCTGTTTGCCGTTCGCGGCACCCGTGAACAGATGCTGGCCCGGATGTCGCTCCCGGTCCTGACGCTTTTAAGCGTGGTGCGCATTCCCGTGGAATTGGTGATCGACTGGTGGTATCACGCCGGGATGGTGCCGCAGCTAATGACCTTCGAAGGGCGAAATTTCGATATCATTTCCGGCATTACCGCGCCGCTGGTTTTCTTTCTGGCATTCCGAGGGGGAAAAGTAAACAGGCCGCTCCTGATCGCATGGAACGTTGTCTGCCTGCTTTTGCTGGTCAATATCGTGGCCAACGCCGTGCTGTCGGTTCCCTCGCCCATCCAGCAGCAGGCCTTTGACCAGCCCAACGTCGCGGTGCTTTATTACCCGTTCATCTGGCTGCCCTCGGTGATCGTGCCGGCGGTGCTGTTTTCGCACCTGGTGAGCTTGTGGCGATTGTTATTTAAAAGGAAATAGTGTCCTGATATCGGTGCTGTTAGAGGACAGTGTCAGTAGCCCGCGCGTAAGCAAGGGCGCCCTCCCTAACGGTCGGGCTACGGACACGGAGGACGCTATCGAAAAGGAATCAAGATGAGAGCGCGCTTCCATTCGCTACTGACTTATTTCGCGGTCCTCTGGGAATCGTTCAAGAACGCGCTGGCCAGTCTTCGCGCCAATAAGCTGCGGACGATCCTGACGCTGATCGGGGTGATCGTCGGCGTTTCGGCGGTGATCGCCGTGGTCACCATCATCAATGGGCTGGAGCAAACCGTCACCTCAACTTTTTCCGCGCAGGGCTCGACCGCCTTTACTCTTTCCAAACGCCCGCTGGTGATCCGCGGCCGCGAAGAATTCATCAAATTTAACCGCCGCAAGGACATTACCGAGGAAGACGCGCTCGCCGTCCAGCGACAATGCTCGCTCTGCTGGCGCACGGGCTTTGCGCTCAACGGCGTGCTGAACGTAAAGCACGGCGACCAGCAGTCCAACGACGTGCCCGTGCGCGGGGTGACCCTGCCGATGTTCGACATCGAAGCGGTCACGATCGACATCGGCCGGCTTTGAACCGAAGCCGAGGGCGCCGCCGGGCAGAATGTCTGCGTGATCGGCCCGGACGTGGTGAAAAATGTTTTCGACGACGCCGCGCCGCAGCGCGTGATCGGGCGAACGCTGCGCGCCGGCGGCTTGGAGTTTCGCATCATCGGCGTGACCGCCCCGCTGGGCAGCGTGCTGGGATTTTCACGCGACAATTTCTTGGAGATTCCTTACGAAACCTCGAAAAAACTTTACGGCGGGCGCGAATCGGTCACCGTGCATTTTCAGGTGCGCGATTCCTCCGTTTTCGAAGACGCCAAGGAGCAGGTGACCACGATCATGCGCGTCCGCCGCGCCCGCTCGGCCACCGACGAAGAGCTGGGTTTTTCCGTCGAATCGCAGGACGTTTTTGTCGGGCTTTTCAACACTGCCACCTCTAACATTTTCCTGGTCACCATCGGCGTGGCGGCGCTTTCGCTGGTAGTGGGCGGCATCGTGGTGATGAATATAATGCTGGTTTCGGTGACCGAAAGGTTCAAGGAGATCGGGCTGCGCAAGGCGGTCGGAGCGCGGCAAAACGATATCCTGACGCAGTTTTTGATCGAGGCGGTGACGGTAACTTCGCTCGGCGGGCTGATCGGCGTTTTCACCGGCTTTGCCCTGGCCTACCTGCTCTCGGTGGTGCTGGGTTTCCCGCTCCAGCTTAGCATCTGGGCGGTGGTCATGGGCATCGGCGTCTCTTCTATCGTGGGGATTATCAGCGGCATCTACCCGGCCTGGACCGCTTCGCGGCTGAACCCGGTGGAGGCGATGCGGCAGGAGTGAGTTCAGAGTTACGCCTTTAGGCGTGAACTATTTTGGGAAAATCACGGCTAAAGCCGTAACTCTAAACAAAGAGATGACTTTCGAAGACCTAAAAGAATCTTCCCTGATGGCGCTGGAAACGGTGCGGGAAAATAAGCTGCGCTCGATCTTGACGATCCTGGGCGTGACGGTCGGAGTGTTGACCGTGATGATAATGGTTTCGATCATTCAGGGCCTCAACAAATCCTTTGCCGAGCAGATCGAAGCGCTCGGCTCTAACATCATTTTCATTACAAAATTCGACCCCAGCTTCGGCCGCATGCCGGGACAGGAAGAGCGCACGCGCAAAGAGCTGACCATGGAAGACGCACAGGCGCTGCGCGAAGAAGTTCCGAGCCTGGTGGGCGTGTCGCCCATCCGCCGCAAGCTGTCTGATACCGTGCGCTACCGTGAAAAGCAAACCGACACGCCTATCGTCTACGGTGTCACGCAGTATTATGAATTCGTCCAGTCCGCTTATGTCAACGAAGGTCGTTTTGTCACCGACACCGACCAGCATGAACGCTTGAATATCGTGATCATCGGGCGCGACGTGAAAAAAGCCCTCTTCCCCGATGAAGACCCGATCGGAAAAGAGATCAAGATCGGCGGCAATCCTTTTCACATCGTCGGGGTGATGAGCAACCTCGGTTCGTTCTTCGGGCAATCGCGCGATAACGCCGTGTTCATTCCCATCACCACCTTTGAAAAATATTACAAGGACCTGCAGATGCCCGAGGTGGTCTTTGTCATGGTGGCGCGCCCGGAAAACCGCGCCGTGGTCAAACCCGCGATGGAAGAGATCAAGGACGTGCTGCGCCGCCGGCGGCAGGTCCCGATCGGCGGAAAGGACAATTTCGGCATTTCGTCGCAGGATTCGCTGCTCGATATTTACAACCAGCTGACCGGCGCGACCTACCTGGTGCTGACCGCCGTTTCCGCCGTCGCGCTGATGATCGGCGGGATCGGGGTGATGAATATTATGCTCGTTTCCGTGACCGAGCGCACCAAGGAGATCGGCATCCGCAAAGCGGTCGGCGCGACCCATTTCAACATCCTTTCGCAATTTCTGATCGAAGCCGTGGTGCTGACCGCCATCGGCGGCATCATCGGCCTGGCCGTCGGGGAGGTCGTCAGCCTGCTGATCAACGCTTACTCGCCCCTGCCCGCCTTCGTGCCGGTCTGGGCGATACTGGTGGGCATCGGGATGTCGGCGGGGGTCGGCATCGTCTTCGGCATGTACCCTGCGTGGAAGGCCTCGCGGCTCGACCCGATCGACGCGCTAAGGTATGAGTGATCTACGGAGCGCATACTTGAGTCTGCAAAGGCCGTATAGCGGCTGAAAAAAATTATAGCCGCGGATTTACACGGATAAACACGGATAAGAAATCTTTCCGATCCGTGAGATCCGTGTTCATCCGCGGCTAATTTCGTAATCAAATGCCGCGCATTCGTGCAGACTAAAGTCTGCGCTCCATAAACTTTTTCAACTTCTTATCGTATAATTATATTTGAACCACCGATGAATTTTGCCGAAACCTTAAAACTTGCCATGGCTGCCATTTGGGGGCACAAACTTCGTTCTTTCCTGACGCTGCTGGGGATGATAATCGGGGTCACGACCTTTATGATCGTGATGTCCGTTCTGATCGGGTTCATGGGCTTTATCGACGAAAAGATCGCCGGCATCGGCTCCAATTCCTTTACCGTGCGGCGTTTCAGCTTTGACGATTTCAAGGACACCGACACCATTGCCGCGGCGCAGCGCCGCAATAAAGAACTCAGCTTCGATGAATTGCATTTCATCCGCGATCACGCGCAACTGGTCGATAAGATCGGCGCCAAGGCGGGAAACGTCAGCCGCGATATAAAGCACGGCGATGAAACCCTGGCGGGGGTTAGCATCGAGGGAACGGAACCCATCGTCGCCGACATCGAAAGAATGGATATCACCGACGGCCGTTACTTCGTCGAATCCGAAAATACCGGCGCCGCTTATGTCGCGTTTATCGGGGCCGACGTGGCGAGCAAACTTTTCCCTCTCGGCGGGGCGGTCGGCGGCGAGATCACCGTCCAGGGAATTCCCTACCGCGTGGTCGGCGTGCTTAAGGCCAAAGGGCCGGTTTTCGGCCGCCCGCAGGATCTTTTCGTCCAGCTTCCGATCAGGACCTTCGGCAAGGCATTTGGCGGCCTGCGGTTCCAGCGCGCGCCGTATTTCCTGGTCAAGGCAAAGAACGACAAGGTATTTAACGACAGTGTGGAAGAGGTCCGCACACTGATGCGCATCAAGCGCAAGCTGAGTACGGGCGAAAAAGATAATTTCGGGCTGCTGACGCCCGATGCCATCACCGGATTAACCAACCGGATCATGGGCCCGACGATGGCGGTAGTTGCCATCGTTCCGACCATCGCGCTGGTGGTGGGAGCGATCGTCATTATGAACATAATGCTGGTAGCCGTAACGGAGCGCACCAAGGAGATCGGCATCAGAAAAAGTCTCGGCGCACGGCAGTTCGATATTTTGCGCCAGTTTCTCTTCGAAGCGGCAACGATGGCCGTGCTGGGCGGGATCATCGGGTTGATCTTGGCGTACCTGGCCGGATTTATTGTCACGCGGGTATTTTTCCCTACCAGCATTCCCTGGTGGGCGGCAGTCCTGGCGATCGCGGTTTCGGGCGGGATCGGGATCGTCGCCGGGCTCTTCCCGGCGTGGAAGGCGGCGCGGCTCGATCCCATCGAGGCTTTGAGGCACGAATAGGCGGCCGTGTTCAGAGTACGAGTTCAGAGTTCAGAGTTCAGAGTTCAGAGTTACGCCTTCAGGCGTGATCCTTTGAGTGCGTTTCACGCGTAAACGCGTAACTCTTAACGCGTAACTCTGAACAGCGAGAGTAAAAAGCATGAAGGTTCTTACCAGTTCATTTTACGAAAATCTGAAGATGGCGCTGGCCACGCTGCGGGCCAATAAGCTGCGCTCCGTTCTGACCATCGTCGGCGTGGTCATCGGCGTCATCACGGTGATGCTGATGTCGTCGATCATCAGCGGCATCAACGTCGCGGTCAATCACGAAGTGGAACAATTCGGCACGCGCTCGATCTTTCTCTATAAAATGGATCTGGGCCTGCGCGCCGGCCCGCCGTCGCGCGAGGAAAGAATGCGCAAGCCGCTGACGCTTGACGACGCCGAGGCTATTTCAAAACTTGAGACCATCGACGTGGCTGTGCCCTTCCTGGATATCTCGAACAATTTTTTCGGCAGCAAGATCTTGGTCAGCGGCAAGAACGGCAAAACGTCCTCCGCCGTGCTCCTCAACGGCACTTACCCCGATATTGAAAGGACCAGTTCCGAAGTCCTGCTGGAAGGCCGCTGGTTCACCCAGCAGGAAAGCGACGACAAGGTGGACGTCTGCCTGATCGGCTCTTCGGTCAAGGAAGCTTATTTTCCGCTGGAAGACCCGATAGGAAATACCATCGATGTCGGCGGGCGGCAATTCCGCATCATCGGCGTGCTGGCAAAACGCGAGCAGCTTTTCGGCGGCGGCGGCGGCAACAACGATCAGAGCAATATTATTTATATGCCGATGGGAGCCGCCCTGCGCATCAAACCCCAGGCCGACGACCTGTTTATCATGGCGGTGGCCAAGGAAGGACAGCTCGACCGCGCCAAAGACCAGGTGCAGGACCTGCTGCGCATCCGCCGCCGCGTGCCTCTCAGCGCGAAAAATAATTTTTCGATGGAAACCGCCGCCAGCCTGATCGAACAGTTTCAGGCCATCACCGGCGGGGTATTTCTGGCGATGGTGGTTATCTCTTCGGTGGGATTGATGATCGGCGGCATCGGGGTGATGAACATCATGCTGGTGTCGGTGACGGAAAGAACGCGCGAGATCGGCATCCGCAAAGCCATCGGCGCAAAGAAAACCGACATCCTGCTGCAATTCCTGATCGAAGCCACGACATTGACCGGGCTCGGGGGCGTGCTGGGGCTCATTATCGGCTTTGCCGGCACTTACCTGGTCAAACTGATCATGCCTTCATACGTGCCCTGGTGGGCGCCGGTCGCGGGCTTTTTTGCCAGCGTCATCATCGGTGTCTTTTTCGGGCTTTACCCTGCCTGGAAAGCGGCGCGGCTCGACCCGATCGAATCGCTCAGGTACGAATAGCGGAAACAGCGGCAGTAGCAGTAGGCAGTGGGCATTCGTCGAAAGAATTAGCCGCGGATAAACACGGATCACACAGATCAGAAAAATTCTTATCCGTGTTTATCCGTGAAGATCCGCGGCTATTTTTTCAGGATTTACCCTGCCTATTGCTGCCTAGCCGCCGAAAATAGCCGCCGAGGCCACGCCTAGAATCACGCTTATAAGTTTTAATCCCAGCACGACCGTCCAGGCCGCGGTAGAGGAAACTTTAGCAACGTACCGCAAACCGATGGCCGCCAGAATCATCCCGAATATCTGGAAAAGATCGATATTGGTCAGCAGCGCTCTCAGCACCGGGCTGTTCGTGACGTCGACAAATAAGGTGGGATTTGCCTTGATCAGGCCCCCGGTCTGCATAAAGGAGCTGTCTATATCATCTTTTGCCTTGAGCATCAGCACGATGACATTGGCCACCAGAAAAATTACAGAGGGCGCGTATACCCAGTAGGTCCAGACTGAAACGCCGTGCAAAAACTTTGCGGTGCCGCCCATCGCATTGATCCCGAGCCAGTAGATCAGCCCGCCGAGTAAAGTGAGGACGACGGTAGCGACCACGATGATGCTGTAGAAAGCCACCCTGAAGATATTTCCCCGGTAAAACCCTTCGGCTGCCTTGCGGGCGTTGGCGTCCATGGTTTCGTACTGCGGGCTTTTCTTCATCCCGTCGACAAATACTTCGCCGATGCCGATCTTCTGGTCGATCGCAAACCAAAAGGCGAGACCAAGCACGATGGTCACGGCCAGCGCCATGATAAATTTCGGCTTGATGCGCATCGACCGGAAAGTATTACCCGGCTCCAGGTAAATATTAACTAATGACGCGGCCTCAGACATCACCGGGCCGGTTTCTTCGTCCACGGGCGGTTCGGGCGGGGGCGGCTCCTGCCATTCCACGTTGTTCGGTTCTTCCATTACACTTCTCCTTAAGATTCAAAATGTAAAACTGCTTTTATTAGGTAAAGATTGTCTTAGAAAGCTGCGAATATTATAACAGTGAATCGTGAATAGTGAATCGTGAATAGCTTTTTTCGTGTTATTCGTGTGCTTAGTGGTTAATTATCTTTAAGATCGATAAGCGAACCCAATATTAACCACGAAATACACTAAACACACGCACGATTCACTATTCACCATTCACTATTCACCATTCACCATTCACTATTCACTATTCACTATTCACTATTCACTATTCACTATTCACTATTCACCATTCACTATTCACTATTCACTATTCACCATTCACCATTCACTATTCACTATTCACCATTCACTATTCACTATTCACTATTCACTATTCACGACCAATATCCCGGTGTCTTGATGCACGCGGAAAAATGCCCGGGCGTGATCTCGCGCAGTTCAGGCACGACCTCGGCGCATTCCTGCGAAGCCAGCGGGCAGCGTGTGCGAAAGCGGCAGCCCGAAGGCGGGTTGACCGGCGTCGGCACATCGCCTTTCAGAATGACCCGCGCGCGTTTTTGCGCGGGGTCGGGCACGGGAATGGCCGAAAGCAGCGCCACCGTGTACGGGTGCAGAGGGTTTTCGTAAAGCCCGCGCGCGTCCGCGATCTCGACGATCTTACCGAGGTACATCACCGCCACGCGGCTGGAAATATGTTCGACCACCGCCAGCCCGTGCGAGATAAAAAGATATGTCAGGCCGAATTCCTGCTGCAGGTCCTGCAAGAGATTTACCACCTGCGCCTGCACCGAAACGTCCAATGCGGAAACGGGCTCGTCGGCGACGATCAGGCGCGGGTTCAACGCCAGCGCGCGCGCTATCCCCAGGCGCTGCCGTTGGCCGCCGGAAAATTCGTGCGGGTAGCGGTTCATATACGCCGGGTCCAGGCCCACTTTTTGCAGCAGCTCCGCGACGCGGTCTTTGCGTTCCTGTTTGCCGCCGAGGCCGTGAATTTTTAGCGGTTCGGAAACGATGGTCTGCACGCTCAAGCGCGGGTTGAGGCTGGCATACGGGTCCTGGAAAATGATCTGCATCTCGCGCCGCAGCTCGCGCAATTCCTGCTTGCCCATTTTTGTGACCTGCTTTTCGTCAAAGATCACCTCGCCCGACGTCGGCTCGATCAGGCGCAAAATGCATCGCCCCACGGTCGATTTTCCGCAGCCCGATTCACCCACCAGCCCGAGAGTTTCGCCCGCGAAAATATCGAACGATACGCCGTCGACCGCGCGCACCACGTCGTCGCTTCCCTCGATTTCGAAATGCTTTACCAGCTCGCGGATGCGGACGAGTTCGGTTGGTTGGGGTTTGGCTGCTGTGTCCATAAGGCTCAAATGGCCAATCCGAGCGTTATCTCGATGTTTTTACCGGACGCTTTTTTGTTCTTAGGCGCAATTGTTATATATACGTCGGCGGTTACCAACTGAATATCGCCGCCGAGTTTCATCAGATATTTTCCCGCCGGTAAATTCTTAAAACAAAACCAGCCGTTTTGATCAACTTTTTGCGAACCGACAAATATACGGCGCGTCTTTGATTTTCGGTATAGCGAAGCGATCAATAACGGCGAACCGCCCTTATCGATCCTTCCTTTCATTTGCCGGAATTTACCTGCATTAATTTCCACGAGCGTGGACGATCGCGGAACCTCACGATAGCCGTTTCTATCGTATTCGCAGCCTTTCTGCGCGTAAATAGGATTTGGCGTGAAACCGCAAATCATTAAAAGAACAAAAATGAAAATAAACTTTCGCATCATTACGTCACCGTAACCGTGGTTTGCGGCGCGCTGCCGGAATTTCCATTCATCTCTATAGCGATCACGCTGATCTGATAATCACCCGCGCTCGGAAAAGTATAATCCGCGGAAAAGTAGCTGGGGTTGCCGGTGTAGTTTAAGGGCAGCACCGTGGTTTCTCCGGCGCCGGTAATAACGGCCTGGACGCTGAAATTGGCGGCGGGCCAAAAAAGGTTTTCGATCAGGCATCCGCACATCATCCGCACCTGGGCGGTAATTGTGGTGGGCGTTCCCGTAGCTATCAAAGTTTCCGCAATCGGCGCCGTCAGGTTTGCCAAAAGTCCTTGAAGAACCACGACAACCGCAGCCGCTCCGGTAAGCGAAATACCCGGCACCACCAGCCGGCTGACCGATGTTGAAATCCGGGGATCCGCCGCCGAAGTCGCCACGAATGTCAGTACCGTAGGTTCAGCCAGAGGAATTGCTGTAGTAAATTCCGTAGCCTCGTCAGCGCGTACCGGATAACCCCACGGATAGGGCTGCCCCATGATGAATGAAACGACACCTGAGCCATCCGTGCCCGGTAACAGTCCCTGGTCGGCAAGCCCGCTTGCCAGTGGTTGGTCAGGTTCACCCGGGCCGTAAATATCGATCTGGGCAAAGCCGACATGCTGGCCGATAAATTTGCCTCCATAAGCCAGGGCCATTACGGAAATTTGTGTCGGATCTGACATAGGGTCTCCTTTATTTTGAATCGGGCGGTCAGAACCGCGAGCGGTAGCGACCGGGTAAAATCAAGAACTATTAGCCGCAAAAAAGCACAGAAGGTCGCAGAAAATATTTTTGTGTTTCTTGTGCCTTTTTGTAGCAATTAAGAACCCGGTCGCTACCGCTCCCGGTTCTGACAAAATCCATTGCTCCCTGCCCACGGACCACGGACCACTGACTACTCATACAAAACACACCTGACATCCACCTCCATCGCCGGATGATAAAGCGGTATCTCCCCATGCACGCATTTTTCCATGCGGAATTCGCAGCGCGGCGCAAAGTGACAGCCGGGCGGAAGATTTGTCGGGCTGGGCACGATGCCTTCGATGGTCTGCAGGCGGGTTTTTCGAGCCAATCCCGCCTCGGTCAGTTTGGGCACGGAACGCAAAAGCCCCTGCGTGTAGGGGTGCTTAGGGTGCGCGAAAATTTCCCCGACCGGCGATTCCTCCACGATCTTGCCGGTGTACATCACGCAGACGCGATCCGCCACCTCCGCCACCACCCCGAGGTCGTGCGTGATCAGCAAGACAGCCAGTTTGCGCGTCCGGCGCAGTTCATCCAATAGTTCAAGTATCTGCGCCTGGATCGTTACATCTAAAGCGGTTGTCGGCTCATCGGCGATCAGCAATTCCGGGTCGCATGCCAGGGCCATTGCGATCATCACGCGCTGGCGCATTCCGCCCGAAAGCTGGTGCGGGTAATCACGCACGCGCCGCGCCGGGTCGGGTATCGAGACTTCCTTCATCGCCTCGACGGCGGCTTCGCGGGCCTGTTGATTGTTCAGCTTGCGGTGCAGGCGCAGCGCTTCGGCGATCTGCTCGCCGACGGTGAAAACAGGGTTGAGCGAGGTCATCGGGTCCTGAAAGATCATCGCGATATCGTTGCCGCGTATCTCGCGCATCCGTTCGCCGCTCGCTTTTAGCAGATCTTCGCCCTTGAAAAAAATTTGCCCGCCCGCGATCCTTCCCGGCTCTCCGATCAAACGCATTATCGAAAGCGCCGTGATGGATTTGCCGCAGCCCGATTCGCCCACCAGCCCGAGCAGCTCGCCCTCGTCCAGGTGAAAACTCACGTCATTAACCGCGCGCACCAGGCCGGCTCGCGTCGGAAAATGCGTTTCCAGATCTTTTACTTCAAGCAAATGAGGCATCTATCGGTAGATCACGGCCTGCGCCCGAGTTGGAAATTATATATTAATACTTTCGTGACCGTGACGGCTTTGCCCTCTTTTATCGCGGGCTGAAATTCTATCTTCTTTGCGGATTCATAGGCTTTCTTCAGCAGCCCCGTTTTGGTCAGCGCTTTGTCGGGCGAGCTTTCATCGACGTAAAAAATGTCGCCGATCTCGCCGGTTTCCAGGAAAGTTACCCGCAGTTTTATCCAGCCCGATACGCCGTCGATCCGCGCCTGAGGCGTGTAACCCGGCGGCGGATTGTGGGTGACCTTTAAGGGCCGGTCCGGCTGCCTGGGCGTTTCAGTTTCGGCTTGAGAATAAGCGAATGTTCCCATGGCGAGAACAAACACACTGATAATAAAAGTTCTTAATAATGCTTTTTTCATAATGCTTTTTGATGCTATAAAAGGGATATTGGTCGCCTTTCAAAGGTGTATTTTAGCGCATTTTGCGCAAAAGTTCGCGCCCTCCGCAGTTAAAAATCTTGTAACCGCAAAGGGCGCGAATGCCCGGGTTCAGAGTTACGCCTTCAGGCGTGAAATTTTCGCCCGAAGATCACGCCTGAAGGCGTAACTCTGAACCTTGTCTACTGCCTACCGCCTACCGCCTACGGTTTATTCTTCACCGGATCGGCCGGGTGTTTCGGCAGCGCCACCGGCGTGGCCAGTTTTTTCATGATCTCCGCGACGGCGCGTTCGAGCTGCGGGTCACCTCCGGCGATCACCGAATGCGGGTCGTTTTCCACCTCGATATCCGGGTCGACGCCGTAGCCCTCGATGATATATTCGCCTTTCAAATTTGCCAGCGCGAATTCGGGCACGTTCACCACGCCGCCGTCGATCAGCGTCCCGCGATTTGAGATGCCGACCACGCCGCCCCAGCTTCGCTTGCCGATCAGCGGCCCAAGCCCGCCTCGCGAAACATATACGGGAAAATATCCCCGTCCGAAGCCGAATTTTCGTTCAGCAGCGCGACCATCGGGCCCAGGAAGGCGCCGTCCGGATATGTGCTCGGCTCCTGGTCGGACCGGCGGAAATTCACGCCCAGGACCTTGCGCCGCAGGCGCTCGATCAGCATCCGCGAAACGTTGCCGCCGCCGTTTGCCCGCACGTCCACCACCATGCCTTCCTTGTCGATCTGCGGGTAATACCACTTGATAAATTCGCGGATGCCGGCGTTACCCATATCGGGAATGTGGATGTAGCCCACGCGCCCGTCCGGTCAGATCGCTGACCCGTTTGCGGTTGGCTTCGACCCAATCCAGATACACCAGGTCTGATTCGGCGTTGATCGGGCGATAGGTTATGTTTCGCGCGCCCTGGGCGGTACGGAGTGCTGTTTAGCTCAGCGTCACGGTCGTATCGGCCTTGCCGCGCAGGTAGGAATAAATATCCCGGCGGTGGTGACGTCCTCGCCGTTTATCGCCAGCACGTAATCGCCCACTTTCGCTTCGCTGCCGACCTCGGTCAGCGGGGAGCGGTAAATATCTTCCTCGTTTTCGCCGCCGAAAATTTTACTGATCTTATAACGCCCGGCGGCTTTGTCGGCTTCGAAGCGCGCGCCCGGCAGCGCCACGCGCACACGCGGCGGCAGGTTGAAATCGCCGCCGTCGATATAGGCGTGCTGCACGGTCAGCTCCGAACACATCTCGGAAATAATGTAGTTAAGATCGCGAGCGGTGCGCCACGTAGGGCAGCCATTTCCGGTAATCGTTGCGGATCTTTGCCCAATCGTAACCCGTGCATATTCGCGGCGTAAAACCAATCGCGGTAGCGGCGCCAGACCTCGTTGAAGATCTGGTTCCATTCCTCGACCGGATTTATTTCCGTGATCAGCCCGGCGGTGGAAACGTTCTTGCGGCTGCGGTCTCCCAGCGGGTTGGCGTCCAGCACGGCAAACTGACCCTGCGAACCGGCCATGATCTTCGTGCCGTCGGCCGAAATCGCGTAACCGCCCGCCGGCGTCAGCAGCGTGGTTTCCTTGCGGTCCTTGAGCGAATAAATTCTTAAGCTGGATTGCGTGTCAGACTGGCGGCCGTAATAAAACGGCGACTGGATGGCGTATATCAGGTGGCCCCTGTTGGTGGAAAGCCCGCCATAATTATCGGCCGGAAGCGGAGCTTTGGCGGCGCGCCCTTCGATACCGTTGAAGTCTACAATTTCGGCTTTGTCGTCGGGTCTCGGCCCCACAGCAGCGGCAGCAGCCGGAGTACCGGCCGGAGCGGGCGGCGTTGCACGGCGGAGTGCCTGCGGGCGCCGCGCCTTTTTCTTCCGCGATCGATACTTCATCGCTTTCGTACGGGAAAGGATGCTTGACGTCTTTTCTCAAAGCCAGCGCGTACACCTGCGTCGAGCGGTTGGTAGCATAGTTGAATTCCACGCCCGAAATGAGCGGCGCAAATTCGTGGTCGCTCAGAAAATAAAGATAATTTCCGCTCGGGTCCCAGGCGGGGCTGAAAGAATTGAACGATTCCGGTGTGACGCGGTAATTTTTATTTTCCGCCGCGCTCCAGATATACATCGCGTTAAACCCGTTCCGGCTCTGCATCGAATAAGCGATGTAGTTCCCTTTCGGCGACCAGTCGTAATCGAAGATAAAGCCGTTCGGCGCGTCCGCTATCTGCTGGAGCTGTTTCGTCGCGACCGTCAGGACATAAACTTTTCCGTCCTTGTCGGAAAATGCGATCTTTTTGCTGTCGGCCGACCAGAGCGGCGCGTAGCGCTGCGCCTTGGCGCCGGTCGTGATCTGCTGCGGCGCGCTTGAGCCGTCCTGGGCCGCGATCCAGATCTCTTCCTCGCCGCTCTTATCGGAAATAAAAGCGATCGATCTGCCGTCCGGCGACCACGCCGGAAACTTGTCGTTGGCGTTGGAAGATTTGGTCAGATTCCGCACCCCGCCTTTTTCGATGGGAGCGGTAAAGATGTCGCCGCGCGCTGCGAAAACGGCGCGCTCGCCCTTCGGGCTGAGCGAGTACGCGCTGATATTACCGGCGACCGAAACCTGGCGCGTGCGGCGGTTGAGCCCGTCGTTCGGGACGTTGATGCCGATCCTGGCCGATTTTTTAGAATTTACGTCGAATATTTCGAGCTCGCCGTCGCGCTCGTAGATGATGCGGTCCTGGCCGTCGGAGCTGGGCCAGCGGATGTCCCAATCCTTGTTGGCGGTGACCTGTGTGGTTTTCGCGTTCGCCGTGTTATAGGCATAGAGGTTAAACTTGCCGTCCTTGTCGGAATTGTAATAGACGGTATTTCCGATCCACATCGCGTCGCGGCTGGCGCGCGGCCTCTCGGAAATTTTCTGCGCGTCGCCCGACTGCAGGTTATAGATATAAAGCGTATTGGCCTGGCCGCCGCTGTAGCGTTTTTCCGGGCGGAAATCGCGCGAACGCGGCGAATAGACCATCTTGGTGCCGTCCGGCGAGAAGTCGCCCGAACCGGCTTCCGGCATCGGCATCGTCTCCGCCGCGCCGCCTTCGGGTGAAACCTGGTAAATGTGCGCCACCGTCAGCGTCCACGAATCCCTCAAACTGCGAAAAGTTATCTTATTGTCCCTGGTCCAGCCGAGCACCTGGTTGTCGTATCCCCAGCGCGGCGGCAGCGGGCCCCGCGAAGGATAAAAGGTCAACTGCTTAGGCTCACCGCCGGTCGTCGGGACAACATAAACCTGCTCGTCGCCGTCATACTGCCCGGTAAAGGCGATCCATTTCCCGTCCGGCGAAAATTTGGCGTAGGTTTCCACGCCCGGGTGCGCCGTCAGGCGGGTGGCCATTCCGCCGCTTGCGGGTGTCGTCCAGAGATCGCCGCCGTAGGTAAAAACTACCCGGTCGCCGAAAATATCGGGAAAGCGCAGCAGCTTTGTCTGCGCTCCCACACCGATAACCAGAAACATAGCAACCAATAAAGCCTGTAAGACCCGATTGAACATTTAGAATTCCTCCGTGTTTGAGTTGAAAAAGATGTCGAGATTGTAACGCAGTTGTTTACGAGAGAAAAGCTGGGAGAGTTTCAGAATCCTAACTCCCCTCCTTACGAAGGAGGGGTGCCCGAAGGGCGGGGTGGTTCTTCTCATTTCCGCACCCCAACGCCGCTGTCCCCATGAGTACCTGTGGATGTCTTTCGTCGAACAAATGCTAAATATTATTATATGAGTTGTTTTTGAATTCGAAGAGCCATCCCGGCGCTGGCGCGCCACCCCTCCTTCGTAAGAGGAGAGTTTGTTTAGAGGCGGTCTATGACCGCCTCGTACAAAAACTTTAGGCGGTCAAAGACCGCCTCTAAACATAATCCTGAGATAGAGGAGTTTTAAAGCTTGAAGGTGTAAACGATGGTCTTCACCGTGGTGATCGGCGCGCCGTCTCTCGATGCCGGAATGAACTTTATCTGCTTCGCCGCTTTTATCGACTCATTCACCAATCCGTATTTCTCAAACTGGTCTTCCGCCACATTCTCATCGGGTTTGATGTAGGTCGTTCTTCCGATCTCTCCGGTGGCGAGAAAAACCACGCTCAGGGCGACATTTCCCTCAACATCCGCTCTCCTGGCTTCGTCGGTATAGGCGACCCGCACCTGTTTGGTTATTTTTACGGGCGTCGTTTTTCCCTCGCTTTTCGGCTGTTCGCTCTGCGCGGCGGCGCCGATAACCAAAAACATAGCAACCAGTAAAGCCTGAAAGATCCGATTAAACATTTATAATTCCTCCGTGTTTTGAATTAAAAAGAGTATACCGCCAATCCATTCCGGGAAGCGAACCGGTTTATGTTAATATTGAGTGAATAAAGAACATGAAGGCTTTTATCGGAGAAATCAAGAATATCATTTTGATCCTTCTGGGCATATTTTCAGCCGCGATGGGATTAAAGAGCTTTTTAATTTCCAGCCACTTTATCGACGGCGGCGTCACCGGCATTTCAATGCTTCTGTCTAATATCCTGAACCTTCCGCTTGCCCTGCTGATCCCGATAATAAATCTTCCGTTCGTAGCCGTCGGTTACCGCCAGATCGGAAGTAAATTCGCGATCAAAAGCTCGGCCGCAATTGCGGGTTTGGCGTTGTGCCTGTTCCTGATCGATTTTCCGGACGTGACACCGGACAAACTTTTGACGGCCGTTTTCGGCGGATTCTTTATCGGGGCCGGCATCGGCCTCGCTATCCGCGGCGGGGCAGTGCTGGACGGCACTGAGATCGCGGCGCTGCTGGTAAGCCGCCACAGCCACCTGCTGAAAGTGGGCGATGTGATTCTCATCCTGAACATTTTTATTTTCCTTGCGGCTGCGTTTTTTCTCGGCGTCGAATCGGCCATGTACTCGATCCTCACCTATGTTGCGGCTTCAAAGACCATCCATTTTCTCGTGCACGGCGTGGAGGAATACACCGCTACGATCATAGTCTCGACGAAAAGCGAGGAGATCAAGGACGCTATAATCGACAAACTCCATCGCGGCGTTACTGTTTTTAGAGGTTCGGGGGGAATGGGAAGTAAAGGCGTGGTAAGCGAGGAACAATCCATCCTTTACTGCGTCGTCACCCGTCTCGAGATCGGGACCATTAAACAGGTCGCTACGCAAATTGACCCGGCGGCTTTTATAACGATCCATTCCCTTAACGACGTCGAAGGCGGCCTGATCAAAAGGCCCGCGCTTCATTAGCCTGCAAACGAAACCCGACCAGCTAAAGCTGAGTGCACAACTTCGAAATGCTTTTTTCGTGTTGTTTCGTGTGGGTTCGTGGTTACTGCTTTGATCGCCTTTAGTAATAGGACATTAAGAAGAAACCACGAAATTACACGAAACAACACTAACAAATCCAAAAACCGGCACGCGGTTTTACTAACCCGATCTTTATACGCAAAGCCTTTTAAATCATTACTAAAGCAACCATTTCCATCGCTTTTTCTTCAAACGAATGTTATTATTTGAAACAATCCGGCTGGGGCTGCGTTAAAAAGCAGGGCCGGTCATGGCAATCAGACGCGCACATCAGGAGATTTATTTTTGTGAAACAACGTCTAACTTTAGCTTTCTTAATACTTACCTCTTTAATTTCATTTCAGATGCCGGTTTCGGCGCAGAGCACTGCGGTGAGACAAAAGGTCGTGACCGAAAAAGCGGAGAAATCCGCGGAAGCGGCCAAACCGGCAAATCCCGTGACGGCGGAGAAAATGGAGCTGGACATGGCGGAAGCCCTGACCGTGATCCAGGAAAATTACGTCAGCGGGAAACAGCTCGATTACAACGAGCTTTTCAAATCTGCCATCGAAAGCATGCTGCACCAGCTCGACCCGCACTCGAATTATTTCGACGCCAAGGAGTTTGAGCAGTTTCGCACCGAGCAGGGCTCGCGTTACTTCGGCATCGGCGCCACCATCGGCGACCTGCGCGAACTGGGCGAGGACAAGCTCGCCACTTATATCAAAGCCACTTTTGACGAGGCCCCGGCAAACCGCGCCGGTTTGCGCTACGGCGATAAGATCGTGGAAGTCAACGGCCAATCGATGCTCGGCAAACCTTTTTCCGAGGTGCGCAATTTCCTGCGCGGCCCGCGCGGGACCGTGGCCAAGATCACGGTCGAACGCTACGGCACAAAAAAGCTGGAAACGGTCGAATATCATCCGCGATGCGGTAGCACAGCCTTCAATTCCGGAATCTTATATGATCCGCCCCGGCGTGGGCTACATCGCGATGACCGGCGGTTTTAATCAAACCACTTATGCCGAATTCGTCGAAGGCTATCGCCGGCTCAAACAGCAGGGCATGACGCAGCTTGTGCTCGACCTGCGCAGCAACGGCGGCGGCCTGGTGCGCCAGGCGACGCAGGTGGCGAATACTTTCCTGAACCGCGAGCAGATCATCTTTACGCAAAAAGGGCGCATCCGCGGCAGCTACGACGTGCAGCGTTCCGATAACGCCAATCCGGAGCAGACTTCCGGTGGTGGTTCTGGTCAACCGCGGCACCGCTTCGGCTTCGGAAATTCTGGCCGGCGCTCTGCAGGACCACGACCGCGCCTTGATCGTGGGCGAAACGACCTTCGGCAAGGGCCTGGTGCAAAATCCCTTTGTGCTCGACTACGGCTCGATGGTGCTTCTGACCATCGCCAAATACGAAACGCCATCGGGACGGGTGATCCAGCGCGATTATTCCAACAGCGATCTTTACACCTATTACAGCCAGGGCGGCACCCTGCGCGAAGAGAAACAGCCGACCCCGACCGGCGCGGAAGCGAAAACCGATCTCGGCCGCAGCGTGTTTTCCGGCGGCGGGATCACCCCGGACGAAACCGTCAAATCGAAGCTTTTGACCCCGGAACAGGTGCAGATAAGAACGAAGCTTGCCGACCCGGTCTTTGCCTTCTCGCTGGATCTGATCTACGGGAAACTGCCGGGATTTGAAGCCTATAAGATAGACCGCGCGATCGATTTCCAGTCGGACCTGAAACCGACCGATTTCGTGTTTAACGAAGCGCTTTACCAGGCGTTCAAAAAATTCGCCGTGGAAAAATACAAAGTCCCCGCGGCGCAGATCGACAAGGAACGCGATTACGTGGGACGCGCCCTGCGCACGGAGATGGCCACCGCGGCTTACGGGATGTACACCTCCTACCAGGTCCATAACGAATCCGACAGCCAGTTAAGTCGCGCCCTGGAATCGCTGCCGCGCGCCCGCGAGCTTTCGCAGAAAGCCGCCGAAGCGTGGAAAGCCAAACAGCAAAACACCGCAGCTCAGGGAGGCAGCAAAGAGTAATCCGCGGTAATCGGTAAATTGGTAATTGATAAAAGGGAGTGTTCAATAGACACTCCTTTTTTAGATTTGGGGCTGTTTAGAGTCCCGCCTTCAGGCGGCTGTTTTGTTTCGATAAAAAGAAATAGAGTGAAAAGAGGGCTTTAGCCCAAACAAATGATTAGGCTAAAGCCAGTAATAAAATCAGCATTCACCACCCACTAGCTAAAGCTAGTGGCAATTTATGAGAAGACTTCTAGCCGTTAAATTCTTACTGCTTGCCGCCGTCGCCGCGCTCTCGCAGACGCCTCAATCCGCCCAGGTTGACGCTTTGATGGCGCAGTGGTCGCAGGGCAATTCGCCGGGCGCGGCGATCGTCGTTATCCGGGACGGAAAAATTTTACATAAAAAAGGTTACGGCCTGGCCGATCTGGAAGGCCGCGCCGCCATCTCCCCCGACACCGCCTTTGACATTGCCTCGGTTTCCAAGCAGTTCACCGCGATGGCGGTGATGATGCTGGCCGAACAGGAAAAACTCAGTTATGCGGACCCCCTCTCGAAATTTTTTCCCGAATTTCCCCCTTACGCCCGGCACATCACCATCCGTCATCTTTTGAACCACACTTCGGGGCTGCCTGATTACCTGGTGTTCTGGGAAAAAAGCCCCCGCATAAATAAAGGCAGCGCGGTCTATGATTCGGAAGACGTGGTCAGATTTCTCGCCGCGCAAAAGAAACCGGAATTTGCCCCGGGTGAAAAATGGAAATACAGCAATTCCGGTTACGTGCTGCTGACCCAAATTGTCGCCAGGGTTTCCGGCGCGTCCTTCCCCCGGTTCGTAAAAGAAAATATTTTTGCGCCGCTCGGCATGCGCGACTCATACGTTTATGACGATACCCGGCGGCAAGCTCCGGCGCGCGCCGTCGGCTACATTTTAAATGGCGGAAGGTATATCAGGGCCGATCATAATCCCAATAATTTTGTCGCCGGCGACGGCGCCATCTACAGCACGGCCGAGGATATGTGCAAATGGGACCATGCCCTCTATAGCGAAAAGCTGGTAAGGTCCGCGGCCCTAAAAGAAGCCTTTACCTCCGGATCGCTCAACGACGGGACGAAGATCAATTACGGTTTCGGCTGGGGCCTGGGCAAATACCTTGGCGCGCCGGTTGTCTCGCACAGCGGCGGGGCCGACGGTTTTGTCGCGCATATCGGCCGCTTTCCGGGTGAGCGGTTCACGGTGATAGTGATGTCTAATTTCGAGCAGCTCACGCCCCCCGCCTACACGCTCGCCAACAAGATCGCCGGTATCTATCTCGCCGATAAATTGGCGCCGCCCGCGGCCGTGCAGACGAATAAAAATTTGAAAGATTACGCCGCCACCTACGGGCTTTACGATATCGGCGTGAAGATCACGGTTGAAAATGACGCCCTCTGGATAACCGCGCGGAAAAATAAGAAGGCCAAACTCACGGCCGTGGCCGAAGATGAATTTATTGCGGAAGGCGGCGACAGCGAGACAAGCTACGGCTTTAATCGTAACGCAAAAGGAATGGTTACGGGCATGACAATTTTAGGTGTGAACGGGCTCTTTCTCAGTAGGCTGTCGCAATGAAATTATCAGATACGCCGTTTTAGAATGCGCAAACGGCCGATAGCTGATAGCTGTCAGCTATTTAAATCTCTACTTGAGCGATCGGACTTATAGGAGAGTAATTTATCCGAAGAGATAACGCGCGAGGTAATAAATTCCCACTCCGGCTCCCGCCAGCAGCAGCAAAAGCAGGATCACTGCCCCGGCCACCATCAGCTTGAAATTACGGTAACGGTTCGCGCTTGGCGGCGAAAGCTGGTTCTGCGGAAAATACGGCGGCGGTCGGTTCATAAACTTAGTCTATCACAGAGAGTCCGTAGAGTCAGAGAGTTTGGGGAGTCCAGGGAGTATGGGAAAGTCTAGGAAGTCTGGGAAGTGTTGTTTACCCCGACTCAATAAGCTCGATAGCCGATAGACTCCCTAAACTTTCCAGACTCTCTCAGACTCCCTAGACTCCCTAGACTCACCTAGGCAGTGGCTGCTCGAGGTTCGCCAGGGCGTAGGCCAGCACGGCCAGCACCGAAGCGTTCTCGGCCAAATTCTTCGGGTCTACTTTATCCAAAGTGTCCGCCGCGGTGTGGTGGTAATCGAAATAAAATCTTCCGTCCGAAAGCGGCGCAAACGAGGGCACGCCCTGCCGCGTCAGGATCGCCGTATCGGCGCCGACTCCTCCGTTTTGCGGCACCACCTGAAAAGCTCCCTGCGAGCGCAGCACTTCGGAGATCGGCGCGAAGAAAGGCAGCGCCTCGTTCTTCCCGGCAAAAGCGATCCCGAGCGGGTGGCCCGCGCCGAAATCCATCTCGATGGCGGCAAAATGTTTGGCGATATTGGCGGCTTCGTTCTGCGCGTAGGTGCGGCTGCCCACGCCGCCGTTCTCTTCGTTCATCCAGGCAATCACGCGAATGGTGCGCTTCGGCCTTAGCTTCAGCTGCTTCAGGATATTTGCCGTCTGCATCGCGCCGGCCACGCCCGTGCCGTTGTCGATCGAGCCGCGCCCCAGGTCCCAGGAATCCAGGTGGCCGGAAACTATCACCACTTCGTCCGGTTTCTCGCTTCCCTTCAGATCGCCGATCACGTTATAGCTCGGCGTATCGGGCAGGGTCTGCGGCGTCAGCGTCAGGTGAATTTTGACTGCGCCTTGTTTTGCCAGGTATTCGATCAGGTCGGCGTCTTCATTGGAAACGGCGGCCGTCGGGATTTTTTCCACGCCTTCCGGGTAGCCCATCGAGCCCGTGTGCGCCAGGCGATTTTGCGAACCGCCCGCCGAACGCACCAGCGCCGCCACCGCGCCGAATCTTGCCGCCGCGCCGGCCCCGGCGAACCTGTATGCCACCGCCTGCCCATAGGCCGTGCCCGGCTGCCCGGCGACCGCCATCTGCCGGTCGAACCTGTTGTTGAAAAGCACGATCTTGCCCGCGATCTTTTCACGTCCCAGCGTTTGTAATTCCGCGAAGCTTCCGACCACGACGATCTCCGCGGTCGTCCCCGCGGCAGGTGTCGCTACGCTCCCGCCCAGCGCGCAGAGCACGATCTTCTGCACCGTGCCCGGCGCCATGCCGGGAAACTGCACCAGCTCGCCTTTTTCCTCGCCGCGCACCCAGTGCGGCACCATCAGTTTTTCCAGCCTGACATCGAGGCCCAGCTTCCGTAATTCCGCTGCCACGTACTCCACCGCGCGCGCGGCCTGCGGCGAACCGGTCAGGCGCGGCCCGATGTTGTTGCTCAGATAAGCGACCTGTTTGTAGGCATAATCGCTCTCGAGCGTGGCCTGCTGGATCGTTTTCAGATCGCGCAGGGTTTGCTCGGAATAAAGCTGCGGCGTCGGAGATTGTGCAGGCTGCTGTGCGAAAACTCCGAGAGAAAGAGCCAGAACAAAAACGAGGGATAATTGAAGCTTCATAGTATTAGAATCCTATGTTTTATTCGTCATTTTTTCAAAATGCGGGAACATAGAAATTTATTCTCATTTTACGCGGAACAAAAAGATAAGTTTCAGGCAACAAAATGGTCGGTAGCGCCTGCGTTAGCAGATGCGTAAAAGGAACGCGCCTTCTAACGCAGGCGCTACTGACAAGAAGCGGGCAGGGATGCCCGCGCTCCGTGTGCGCTCCATATTTGGAACTCCCCCGCTTTGATGCGATAATCTTACCGCTTTAAACATCAAAATTTTTCACCAGCGAGGGTTTATGAAACGGCTTTCCTTTTTGCTATTTCTGGCATTGCTTTCCACTACATTCGTATTTGCGCAGGGCTTTACCGCGCGCGACATGCTTAACGGGCGCCGCGTGAGCGATCCGCAGGTGTCGCCCGACGGTCAATGGGTCGCGTTCACCGTCGGCGATCTTAGCTGGGACGCCAACAGGTACTTCAACCAGATCTACCTTGTGGCGGTGGGCGGCGGCACTGTCAGGCAGCTTACCCGGGGCGCTAGTGCGGCCTCGCAGCCGCGCTGGTCGCCGGACGGCAAACGCATCGCCTACGTCACCGGCGGCCAGATCTGGACGATGAAACCCGACGGCAGCGATACGATAAAAATAACTGAGATCTCCAGCGGCGCGGGCGGGCCCATCTGGTCGCCGGACGGCAGGTGGATCGCCTTCGGTTCGGACGTCTATCCCGAGTGCCTGGGAGACGACGCCTGCAATGCCCGCAAGGACGCCGAAGAAGAAGCAAACAAGGTGAAAGCCCATACTACCGAGCGCCTTTTGTTCCGCCACTGGGACCATTGGACCGACGTTAAGCGCACGCACGTTTTTGTCGCCGCCGCCGCGAAAAACAGCAAAGCGCGCGAGATCACCACGGGTGATTGGGATTCCCCGCCCTACGGCGCGGACACCGGGGCCAACTACGCTTTCTCTCCCGATTCGAAAGAGCTCGCCTACCTGCGCAATCCCGACCAGGTCGAAGCTATTTCGACCAACAGCGACATCTACGTCGTTCCGCTTGCCGGGGGCCCGGCGCGCAACATCACCGCCGCGAATAAAGGCTATGAATTTTCGCCGATGTACACGCCGGACGGTAAATATATCATCTACCGTTCGCAGGCGGCCGCCACTTTCGAAGCCGACCGCAACCGCATCATGCGTTACGACCGCGCCTCCGGGGCCAGCACCGAACTGACCGCGGGCTTCGACCTGCAGGCGGACGAATGCCTGCTCTCGCCCGATGGCAGCAAGATATATTTCACCGCCGGCGACCGCGGCCACATCCCTATCTTTTCCGTTCCGACCATGGGCGGAAAAGTCACGAAGATATGGAACACCGTTTCGGCTTCGGGGTTGAACAATGCGGCAGGCGGCAAACTTGTTTTCCTAAACAGCAGTATCGCCGAACCGGCGGAAATAGTGTCGGCAAGCTCGGATGGAACAGCTTTGAACGGCCAGCCTTATACGAAGATCACCTCAGTCAATTCTTCGGTGAATTTGTCGCCGGCAGAAGAATTGACCTGGACGGGCGCATTGAATACCAAAATTCACGGCTTTGTCGTCAAGCCGAAGAATTTCGATCCGAACAAAAAATACCCGCTGCTGGTGATCATTCACGGCGGGCCGCAGAGCGCTTTTTACGATAGTTGGGGCTACCGCTGGAACCCGCAGGTTTTTGCCAACGCGGGCTACGTGGTGTTTTTGCCGAACCCGCGCGGGTCGGTCGGCTACGGGCAAAAATTCCTCAATGACGTCAGCGCCGATTGGGGCGGCAAGGCTGCCACCGACATCCGCAACGGCGTGGCCGAGGTCATCAAGCGTCCCTACGTCGACAAGGCCAGGATCGGCGCGGGCGGCGCCAGCTACGGCGGCTATATGGTCGACTGGCTGATGGGCCACAACACCGACCCGCGTTTCCGCTTCAAGGCGTTCCTGTCGCACGCCGGCGTCTATAACCTGGAAAGCATGGCCACCGCCACCGAAGAGCTCTGGTTCGTCAACTGGGAATTCAAAGGCTACCCGTGGACAAACCCGGCGATGTACGCCAAATGGTCGCCGCATAAATTCGCCAAAAATTTCCACACACCGACACTGGTCACGGCGGGCGAGCTCGATTACCGCGTGCCCTACACCGAGAGCTTGCAGCTATATACCACGCTGCAGGTCAAAGGCATCGACTCGAAACTCATCCTCTTTCCCGACGAAGGCCACTGGATCCTGAAACCGCAAAACTCAAACTACTGGTACGGCCAGGTGATCAATTGGTTCGATAAGTATTTGAAGTGATATGGAGCGAGCTATGGAGCGCGGGCATCCCTGCCCGCTTTGTTCTGAGTTCCGCCTTCAGGGCAATTGTCAGAACCGGGAGCGGTAGCGACCGGGTAATATTAAGACGGAAACCAGGACAGTAATGGAGCGTGTGGATTTAGGTTTACACGCTCCATCACTGTCCTGGTTTCTGCCTTATAGATTTGTAGGGACGAGCCCTGCCCCTACAATTATTTTTATCGTATAATACCGCCACTTATGTTTTTTAACTTATTTAGGCCGTTTTTCCTCATCACATTATTCATTCTCCCGTCGCTGGCGCAACAGCCTTTTGCGCCGCCTTCGACGCATTCGAAGCGCACTTATGACGCGCAGCATTACGTCATCCGCACCCGCCTGGATCACGCTAAAAAAGAGCTGGCCGGGCAGACGACCGTGCTGCTGAAACCCCTGGCCGAAGGCTTTATAAGTTTCGAGCTGGACGCCGCCGGGATGACCATCGAATCCATCACGCTTGATAAAAACGGCGCAGCGCTCGAAAAGCCGCCTGAAGGCGGTACTCAAAACAAGGCCCTTAACTTCAAACTGGTCGGCGAAAAGCTCATCGTCACGCTGGACCGCGCGTATTCGCCGTCCGCGCTGATCTCCGTCACCGTCAAATACACCGTGACGGAGCCGAAAAAAGGCGTGTATTTTGTCTCAGAATTAAAAGACCGCAACGGAAAGCTGATCCACCCGCGGCAGGCCTGGACGCAGGGCGAGGCCGAGGAAAGTCATTACTGGTTTCCCTCTTACGATTACCCGGACGACAAGGCCACCACCGAACAATACCTGACCGTGCCCGCCGGCGAGATCGCCATCGCCAACGGCGAGCTGCTCGGCGCGGCCGAAAATCCGGACGGCACCAAAACCTTTCACTACAAAATGCCCGTGCCGCACTCCACTTATCTGACGTCTTTTGTCACCGGCGATTTCGCCAGGGTCGAGGGAAAATTCGGCGATGTCCCGCTCGGTTATTACCTCTATCACGGCACTGAGGATGTGGCCGAAGGCGCCTACGGCAAAACGCCGCTGATGATGGAAACTTTTGAAAAACTTACCGGCGTAAAATATCCCTACAACAAATACGACCAGACCGTCGTGGCGGAATTTAAATTCGGCGGGATGGAAAATATCACCGCCACCACCATGGCTGATTCCGAAATATTCGCCGCGCGTCTGGCCCTAATGCGCCCGTTCGTGGAAGACCTGGTATCGCATGAGCTGGCGCATTCGTGGTTTGGCAACCTGGTGACCTGCAAAACCTGGTCGCAGCTTTGGCTCAACGAAGGCTTTGCCACATTTATGGAAGCCGCCTTTAAAGAACACGAAGGCGGCCGCAGCGCGTATCTGGAAAAAGTGCGCAACGATGCCGGGCGCTATTTTGCCGACGAGATCGGCGGCAGCCAGCCGCACGCGCTGGTCAATAAATACGCCCAGCCGAACGAAGCGCTTTTCGACGTCACCACCTATCAAAAAGGCGGCGTGGTCATATATATGCTGCGCGAAACGCTGGGCGACGAGATTTTCTGGAAAGCGGTAAATATTTATCTGAACCGGCACAAATTCGACAACGTGGAAACCGCCGACCTGCAGGCGGCGATGGAAGAAGCCTCGGGGCAGGACCTGGACTGGTTTTTTAACCAGTGGGTCTATGGCACCAGCTATCCCGACCTGCGCGTAAAAAGCTCTTACAATTCGCGGAAAAAAACGCTCTCGCTCGAAGTGCAGCAGGTGCAAAAAGCGCGCCCGGATGCGGTGGCCGTCTTTACCCTGCCGGTCGATATCGAAATTGCGACCGCCAAAGGCGCCGTCAAGCAAAAGATCAATATCAATCAACCCAAACAGGTGTTCCAGATCCCGCTGCAGTCCGCGCCGAAAAAAATATCTTTTGATAAGGATGAGAAAATAATGCTGAAGAAAATGCATTTCAGCGGTACTGTTCCGATCGAGGGAGCAAATTTATCGGCACAACCTTAATATGGAGCGCGGGCATCCTTGCCCGCAAAACGAACGCTTGGCGTTCGAAAGGCAGAAACGCGACAGTTATGGAGCGTGTTAAAAGTTTCTAAAAACACGCTCCATTACTGTCGCGTTTCTGCCTGAATTTTTTCCCGCGCTCAATGCGGGCAGGGATGCCCGCGCTCCATATCTACTCCCGCTCAAACTCCACGGCGTCATAAACGCCGTCGCTCAGCGCGATCCTGACCGCGGAGTCTTCCGGCGGCGTACCGGGATCGCCGATCCGCCCGCTCCAGACCCGCACTAAACCGCCGTCTTCGTTTTCGTAAAAAGCGCCGGGGTAAGGACGCGTGGTCGCGCGCACCAGCCTTTCGACATATTCCACCGGCATCTCCGGCGTGATGCGGCCGTCTTCCGGCGTGCGCGCTTCCCAAGTCGTGACCCGCGATTCGTCCTGTTTTCGCAGTTCAAGCGTGTCATTAACTAAAGCATTCCAAATATTACTAATAATAGTTTTATGGGCTTCATTTACACGCGAATAAAGGGTCGCGGCGGTCTCCTGAGGGGCCAAGGGCAAGACTTCCTGCGCCAGAATTTCGCCGGTGTCGACTCCGGCGTCCAGCTTAAAGAGAGTAACGCCGGTTTGCTCCAGTCCCTTCAGGATCGCCCAGGGAATGGGCGCGCGACCGCGGCCTTCGGGCAGCAGCGTGGGGTGAATGCCCAGCACGCCGCGCCCTGGCGCGTCCAGCACCGCCTGCCCTGCGATCTGCGACCAGCCGATTATAAACAGCCAGTCGATCCCGCGTTCCCTTATTGCTCGAATGGAATCTTCGTCGTTGATGTGGCGGGTCTTTATCAGGGGGACGCCGTGCCGCGCGCAAAAATCGTCCAGGTAGACACGCCCGGATTTTTTTCGCGCCAGCTCGTCGTGCAAGGTGATGGCGAGATCCAACTCCCCTCCCGCCGCATAAATTTCTTCCATGCAGGCAAGGCCGAGTTGAACACAGGTGACAAAGCCGAATCGCATAAGAGTCTAGAAAGCCTGGGAAGCCTGGGAAGTCTGGGAAGTCTGGGAAGTCTGGGAAATTTGGGAAGTCTGGGAAGCCCAGTAAGCAAGCTTTTATCTTTCCAGACTTCCAACACTTCCCTGACTTCCCAGACTCAGTAAACCGGAGGTTTACGGGTTAAGTAAACAAACGTTCGTAATACGATCTTAACGTCGTTGAAAAAGCTCAGGTTCGCCGCGTATTCGCCGTCCCAGCGCGCTTTTTCGTTTTCCGGCATCCCGTCGTAGGCGTTGATCTGCGCCAGCCCGGTCAAACCCGGGGCGATCTCGTCCGCGCCCACCTTGTGCCGCAGCGATAAAAGTTTTTCCTGCGAAGCGATCGCCGGGCGCGGCCCCACAATGCTCATATCGCCGCGCAGGATATTAAAAAGCTGCGGCAGCTCGTCGATATTCGTGCGGCGGATTATTTTGCCCACCTTGGTTACGGGCAGCGCTTTTGCCCTGGCCGATTCGATGTGCCCGGTGTTTTCCGGCATGCTGCGAAACTTCAGAAAATCAAATTTATGCCCTTTTTTTCCGATCCGCTCCTGGGTGAAAAAGATCGCCCCGCGGTCTTCCAGGTAGATCCACAGTGCAAAGACCAGCATCACCGGCGCCAGTACGATCAGAGCCAGCAATGCCAGCACGATGTCCAAAAGTCTCTTTAAAAAACTTCTATACATTCAATAAATTAAGGGAGTTATAACGAGATTTTAGAATAACTTTTTTGGTAAGGATTAAGCAAGCCCTGCCGATTTTAGATTTTAGATCGCCGATTTTGGATTTTGGATTTTTGCTGTTTTCGTGTTGTTTCGTGGTTTCCGTTCTTGTCAGTACCGCCTGCGGTAGCGGGCGGGTTTAATAAACCAATAAGAAAGAAACCACTAAAACACACTAAAAAAACAAATCCCAAATCCCAAATCCAAAATCGGGTTATTTCCTGCCCAGCGCGTGAAAAGCGGTCTGAAAGGCTTCGGCGTAGCGCATGCCGGCCTGGCCGCCGCGGTAGGCCGCCAGGCCGCGCAGGATCTCCTCGCTGCGCGGGTGCGGAAAATCGCGCATCACTCCCTGGTATTGGCGCAGCGCTTCCAGTTTTTTCTCCAGCAGGTCGGTGCCGATCTCGTAAAAAGTGTCGGCGCGAAAACCGTTGCCCGAAGGAAACGTCCAATCGGTAGCGGAAAGAATTTCCATGAAGTACAACCCGCGCAGGGGCTTGACACCGACGCGCCGCTGGAACAAACGCACCGCCGCCTGGCAGGCGGCCGAAGTTTGCTTGTGGTCGTCGTTGATGTCGTTAGGATGATGCGTAAAAACCAGTTCGGCCTGCGTCTGCTCGATCGCGTTTTCGATGAACTGGACCAGCTCGAGATGCGGCACGGAATTGAAACGAATATTCGGAAAGCTTCCCATCAGCGGCTCTTTAATGCCGAGAATATTCTGCGCGCGGCCGATGTGCGTATGCAGCTCGCCCACTTCCGGGCGGTTCAGCCGGGCCTCGGCGTCGCCCGAAAGAATGCAGCTGCGCACTTCCTGGCCCTGCGCCGCAAACGCCGCGGCGGTCCCGCCGCAGCCGAGCACCTCGTCATCAGGATGGGCTACTACTATTAATATCGACATAGTTTGCTGAAGTGAATTGTGAATTGTGAATAGTAAGTTCGTGTTTTTCGTATGCTTAGTGATTAACTACTTTTAAGATTTAATGACCAATCCGGCATTAACCACGAAACACACTAATTACACGAAACTATTCACAATTCACTATTCACTATTCACTATTTCACAATTCACTATTTCACAATTCACTATTTCACTATTCACTATTTCACTATTCACTATTTCACTATTCACTATTTCACTATTCACTATTTCACTATTCACTATTCACTATTTCACTATTCACTATTTCACTATTCACTATTTCACTATTCACTATTTCACTATTCACTATTCCACTATTCACTATTCACTATTCACTATTCACGATTCACGATTCACTATTTTCTATTCACGATTCACTAACGATAAATCTGATAAAGCATTAAGTACACTATCACGCCGGTGGCCGAAACATAAAGCCAGATGGGAAACGTCCAGCGCGCGATGCGGCGGTGTTTATCGAACTTCCCTCTCAGGGCGCGCGACAGCGTCACCAGCACGAACGGCACCACCACGACCGCCAGCACCGTGTGGGTGCCGAGTATAAAAAAATAAAGGGGGCGTGCCGCCCCTTCGCCTGTGAATTTGGTAGGGCCTAATCCGAAGTAATAAGTACGAATGGAATGATGAATGATATAAGAGATAAGAAATAAAATTGACGCCACAAACGCCGTGAGCATGCACGCCCTATGAGCCCGGATCATTCTCAACCTAATAAAAACAAACCCGGTCAAAAGAAAAATTCCGCTCAACGCGTTTAACGATGCGTTGATGTGCGGAAACCATTGAAGATACTCCAAACTATTCCTCCTGTCAAATAAAGTTCAGAGTTACGCGTTTACGCGTGATCACGCCTGAAGGCGTAACTCTGAACTTTACTACTTCAAGACCTTGGTTTTATTTTCGTCCAGGTTTCTTGTCGTCCCTTCAGTGACGCTCGGCACGGGTTTGAATTCATCGGCGGACGGCAGCTCTAATTTTTCCGGTTCGGCCTTTGGAATTTCCTTTTTGCCAACCGAACTCAATAACTCCCGGTCATATCTTGCCGCCATCGGCAAAAACCGGTAGACCATCATCAGTATTCCGAGCAGCGATAAAATTACAGCGGCGGTTTTCGCCCCCCACGTTCCCTGCCCCGCCACTCCGATAACGATCCCGATAAACATGAGCGCGACCCCGATAAACCCGGAGTTGAAAAAGCGCCTGACGGAAAGAGTTTCACCGTCTTTTTTTGCCGCGACAACGGGGACGTCAGAGCCGATGTGTTCATTCAGCGCACGGGCCACCGAATCCAGTTTCATGCCGCACGCGCGGCAGAATTTAAGTTCGGCAGAAGTTTCCTGGCCGCAATTGGGGCAATGCATAAAAGTTCCTCACCATAACATACGCTTTTTACGGCCCGCCGGTTCTAAGTAGCGCCAGCGTCTCGCTGGCTGTCGTGTTGGCGTCCCGCCGTCACACTGAACGCGAGACGCGTTCAGGACAGCCGCCGAGACGGCGGCGCTACGATCACTTCCAAAAACCCAGCAGCAGCATCAGCACTATCCACAGGCCGCTCAAAAAATGCCAGAACAATCCGCTGATCTGGGCCGCCGCGGCGCGTTTTTTCAGCTCGTCGGGCGAACCGGTCGGCTGCCACGTTTTCAGCACGACATAGCCGAGCGCCGCCATTCCGCCTATCACGTGTAGCGCGTGGGCGATGGTCAGGATATAGAAAAATCCGGCATAAGGGTTGCCCGAAAGATAAACGCCGCGGGCGACGAGTTCGAGCCACGCCAGCACCTGCGAAGCGATAAAAACCGCCCCCAGGCCGGTGGTCGCGAGAAGATAGTTTCGCGCCCGGAGCTGCCTGTCCGATTCCAGATTGTTTTTGGCAAATTCAAAGGTGAGGCTGCTGAGGATAATGATCGCCGTGCTGAGCCAGAGCTGAAACGGCAGGTCGAAAGGTTTCCATTCCAACTGGGGATTTGCCGCCAGCATTATGTAGGCCAGCGTCAGTCCGGTGAAGGTCATAAAGGCGACCCCGATGATCGCCCACATGCTTATGCGGTATTTTTGCACGGAGGACCCGGCGGCGCGCTGTTCGCTTTCGGGCTGGTCGCCGCCGCCTCCACTACTGCCGCCGCCGCTATCGTCGCCGCCCCCGCCGCCGCCTTTGCGCGGATGGGCGCCGCCGCCGTTTCCCCCGGTAGAGCGCCGCGGCGAACGCGGTTTCTCTCCGGTTTGTTCTTCGGTCAGCGGTTCGATCGTGCCGACTTTTACTTCCATAATATGGAGCGCGGGCATCTTGCCCGCTCCTGTCAGTACCGTTCGCGGTAGCGAATGGGTTCGGACGCGGCGCGTCCGTTGCGGGCAGAGATGCCCGCGCTCCATAACTACCTGCTATTCACCACCATTAAAAAAAATATCAGCGGCAGGTACATTACCGAAGCCATCAATAATTTTCGCGAAGCCTCAGGAGTTTTCGCGCGCGCGGCCTTGATGCCGTTCCACAAAAACCACATACCCAGAATGATCGCCCCGGCAAGATAGAACACGCCCGAAGTGCCTAAAAAATACGGGAGCACGCTGACCGGAATTATCACGATGTTAAAAAAGACTATCTGAAAGGCGGTGTTCTTTCCCTGTTTTTCCACCACCGGCAGCATTTTGATCCCGGCGGCGCGGTATTGTTCTTTATACATCATGGCGATCGCCAGGAAATGCGGAAACTGCCAGAGGAATAAAAGCCAGAACAGGACGAGCGCTTCGACCGAGATCTGGTTTGCGGCTGAGGTCCAGCCCATCAGCGGCGGCATCGCGCCGGGAATGGCGCCCACGGCGGTCGAGATCGGCGTGCGCGTTTTCATCGGCGTGTACATCAGCACGTAGCCCACTATCACTACCAGCCCCAGCCCCGCCGTCAACAGATTCACCATCAGCGCCAGGTAAATTTCCGCCGCGGCCGTTAGGGCCAGCGCAAAGAGCAGCGATTCCGCCGCGCTCAGACGCCCGCCCGGCAAAGGCCGCCCGGCGGTGCGCTCCATCAATTTGTCGAGGTCGCGTTCCCAGTACTGGTTGAGCGCCGCCACGCCGAAAGCCAACAGCGTGATGCCGATCATCGAGTGCGCGAAAAGCAGCCAGCGAAACGCGCCGCCCGTAGCGACCGCGCCGAGATAAAACCCGGCCGCCGACGTCAGCACCAGCATCAGCGCTATGCGCGGCTTCGTCAGCTCCATAAAAGCGCCGAGCTTTTTGCCCAAGCTTACGGGTTTGACGTCAACCTGCGTTTCAACAGTTTCAGCCGTTTCGGCCGAGATCATTTCCATAGAGTTTATAGTTCAGAGTTAGGCGTTTACGCGTGATCACGTGCGATGATCACGCCTGAAGGCGTAACTCTGAACGGTCTCAGAATACCTTTTATATAAGTGAATTTCCACCGGCGGAGAGCGAAATAAATCTTGTTAATCGCAGTAGGAAAACTAATTTACTGGGAGCGCGGACGACTCGTCCGCAATGAATGCTTTGCATTCATAAAATTCCCGGCCTGAAAGGCCGCCGGGATATTAGCCGTAGGCGAAAGCCTACGGAAACGTATGCACCCCGATAGCAAGCCCTGAAAGGGCGATAGAAAAACCGCGTCGCCTTTTCAGGGCTTTACTACTAACTACGTTTACCGTGGGCTCTCGCCCACGGCTAATTTCCATGATCGCTTCGCGATCAGCCCTTCGGCTTAAACTTGACCGGCCCGATCGGCCCAAGCGGCGTGGTGTTTCCGCCGATCGTCTTGATAATGCGGTCGCGGTCTTCCGGTTTGACAGGTATCTCGGTCTTTTTATTCTGGATCTCAAGTATCAGAGCCATCGCATAATCGCAGAGCCGGTACTTGTACTTTTGATACTCAAACGTTTCTTCCGAGCCCCAGACGGGGGCTTCGCGGGTGTCCCTCAATAACTGCATCAGAAGAGGAACGGCATTGCGCCCGCCTTCCATCAGCGCTTTGGCGGCGTCTTCCCAGTAAAGATGAGGCAGCCCCCAGGTATTGAAAAATTTCGAGGTGCGGAGCGCGTCAACCAAAATAGCGGTCCTTATTTTAGGGTCTATTTTGTTGAACTCATCTGTACTGACCTTGCGCAGGGCCATCAGCGCAAGAAAGGAGCTGCGGTTGGGACTTTTAACGGCAGCCGCCAGTTCCCGGGCGACTCCGGCCCCGCGGGTCGATGCTTCGCGAAAGGCGAGCGAGTTAAAAGGCTCCACGTCCTTACCCGAATCCTCTTCCAGTTTTTTCACCAGCTCCGGCATTTGCATCGCCTTGTACTGGGCCTCGGTGGTTTTTCTCTTGGCGTCCGCTTCTTCCTGTTTTTGTAATTGTTCCCTGACCTCGGGAGGCGGTTCCTTGCTGACCTGGGGCCCTGATTTTTTACTGCAGGACGCCGCCAGCCAACAGCCGAGCGCGATCGTCATTAATAGAAATAAATATTTTGTTTTCATATTCGCTCTCCATTTCTCCCGTCAAGGTAGGCGGGAAAAAGCCGGAAACGCGTTTTTCCCTAATGTCGGAGCCTGTACGTTCCATTCCGCCACAGCCGAATCGACTTCGCCGTCATGGTCTTCCCAGGCGGTGCCGTGGATCGGGCCGCCGGTGACGCCCGCCGGGTCGACCGTCCAGCTCCAGAAATAATAACCCGTCAGGCGGTTCTCACACGCCGAACCGGCCTGGATGCAGACCGGCACGCTGACCGCCTGCCACCAGATGTCTATCCAGGGCTCGACTTCGCCGCGGCTTGGGACGTCGAATAGAATGGCCGGGTCGGTTTCAGTGCCGGGGTCGAGAGTGGAAGCAAAACTGCCGTCGTCGTTACGCCCGTAATAGCCCCATATCTTTCCCGCCAGCCGGTCGATGTACCAGCCGTTGGCATTGGCGCGGTCCTGCTTTTCCGTCGAGGGAAATATAAAGGTGCCGGTGTCCTGGTCGACGGTGCGGACGATCTGAATATAGGCGACCGGATCGCAGGTGCAGCCCGAACCGCACGCAGCCGGATCGAAGTCGAAGCTGAGATTCATATCCAGCCCGTTCGACGACGTGGTATCGAATGTCGTGCCGGTAAAGGTAAATGTCCCGCAATTGGTCAGGTAAGTGCAAAAACTCTCGCAGCCGGCCATGGTCAATACCAAAGCCAGCATCAGCCATTGTCTGATTCGCATACAAACCTCCTGTGTGTCTGGATCTGACTGGGTAAAGCGTTTTCTATAAGACGAAAAATGAGCGCGGTTTTTGCGGAATGATCAGGGGAGAGTATACCTGGGAGCGCAGGCATCTTGCCTGCAAGCGCGACTTGTCGCGCTAAAAAATCGCATTAAAGACATTTAGATCGCTGCGCGATCTTTGCAGGCGGGACGCCTGCGCTCCCAGGTTAACGCCCACGGCTAATTTCCATGATCGCTTCGCGATAAAACAGAACGCACCTGCTCACACAGGCGCTGCCGATGGAAAGCCGCCTGAAGGCGGGACTCAAAACCTATGCACGCCGGCATCACCCCATCTTCTTCATCTCATCAGGAAAACTAATTTTATCGCAGGTGACAAAGCAGTTTGGCTTAAGCTATGATTATGCCCAGAGTTTTACCGTAATGTCCGCAGCAGAAGAAACCATCAAAGAGAGTGTGAAACAAGCGGAACCTAAGAGTTCCGCCCGGCGCGAGCCTGTTATCGAGCGCGTTTTGAAATTCCTGAGCTCGGTGCGCCTGGGTGTTGTTTTGCTCTGCATTCTGGTCTTTTTTTCGGTGGTGGGAATGCTGGTGATGCAGCAGAACGTCGAAGGTTTCGAGGCCTACTACGCGGGATTGACCCCGTCCGAAAAACTGGTCGGCAGCTGGCTGCTGATCTTCGATATTTATCATTCCTGGTACTATCTTTGGCTGCTGGTCCTTCTCTCGCTCAACCTCATCCTGGCATCCATCGACCATTTCCCCGGCGCGTGGTCTTATGTCCGCAAAAAAAAGCTCACCGCTTCGCCGATGTTTCTCTCGGGACAGCCCGCGCACGCCGTGGTCGAAATGTCCGGTGCTGATGAAACCGAAGTCATCGAAAGAATTAAAAAGGCTTTCAAAAGGCGCGGGCTTCGCTCGCGGGTCACCGAAAAAACCGGGTTGACGAATGTCTTCGGAGAAAGCGGCACCTGGAACCGGCTCGGCGCCTACGGCGTGCACATTTTTTTGCTGACGCTTTTTCTCGGGCATTTCGTCGCGCTGCAAACGGGTTTTGACGCCGACGTCCAGTTGATGCCGGGGACCGTCACCGACCAGATACAGATCATCGAGCACAAGCTCGACCCGGTAAAAGGCGTTAGCATCGAGCGCTTCCTGGCGGAGCCGCCCTTTACCATCACCTGCACCGACATCCAGCAAAAACTGGTAGACCCGAACGGTTCGATCGATATCAGCAACACGATGGACTGGAAAACCAGCATCCGCATCGACGATCCCGTCTACGGCACGAAGAATGTGGACGTCTCGCTGAACCAGCCTTATTCCTATCGCGGCTATCGTTTTTTCCAGGCCTCGGCGATCACACAAGGCAGCGCGCGCTCGATGAAGCTCGACGTCACGCCGAACAGCGGAGCGCCTATTCAGTTAGACCTGCAGCGCAACGGTTCGGCCCTGCTGCCGGACGGCACTAAGATCGAGTACCAGGCTTTCTTTTCCGATTTCGCAATGGTCAACGGAAGGCCGGATTCACGCTCGGCGGAATACAACAACCCGGCGGTGATATTGAAAGTGACCGATCCGCAGGGGCAAACCTTTAATGCTTATGCTTTTGCGGCGAAGCTGCCCGCAGGCGCTCCGATCGGCGCGCCCGTCGCGGGTTACAAATGGCACCTGGCGAGCTACGAAAAATCGCCGCTGGCGCACGTGCTCTCGATCAAATACGACCCGTATTACGGCAGCACCATCGCCTGGTATATCGGCGGCTTCGGCGTGATCACGATGCTGATATTGATTTACTTTTTCGCGCACCGCCGCATCTGGGCGGCAGTCGAAACCGCGGGCGCGGGCAAATATAAAGTGACGCTCGGCGGCAACACTAACCGTAACCACTTTGCCTTTGAAGACAGGTTCAAAAAAATAGTGGCGGAATTGACGGGTTAGCTATGGAGCGCGGGCATCCTTGCCCGCTGCTTTGAGTCCCGCCTTAAGGCGGATTTTCGAACGCAAGGCGTTCGGTGCGGGCAGGATGCCCGCGCTCCAAAAAAAGTGGCGGAATTAGAGATGTGAGCGTCTAATGTTTAATGTTGATTAGTATAAATTCCGGGTTTTAAGATCAGACCGTTTCAACGGTCTTTCAAAAAGCTTTGACATAGCCCAGCCGTTTACGGCTGGGTGAGGTGAAAAAATTTACGCACAGGGCGTTTTAACGTCCTTGCCAAAACGGCTTAAGCCAAATTTGAAAAGCCCGTTAAACGGGCTGGATTCTTATTTCGATTCAATCCCCCGCCATAAATGGCGGGGCTATGTAAGAAAAAAGCGGTCTGAAGGCCGCTGCAAATGGTTTAGGAATTTTACCCGGTCGCTACCGCTCCCGGTTATGACCATTCACGATTCACTATTCACGAGAAATACTTATGGCACACGTAATAACTGCAAACGAACTTAATGAAAACGCCGCAAAGCCTTCCAACTGGAGATCGTTCCTGCCCGCTTTTTTGGCGATCGCGGGATCGCTCGTGATGCTCGCGCTGCGCATCCAGATCGGCGGCGGCTTTGTCTCGGACGGAGCGCTGATGATGCTCGCGCTGGCCTGTTACCTGCTGGCGGCGATCTTCGGCCTGACCAATCTTTACGCGGCCTCGACGATGGCGGCGCGGATGAGCTTTGCCCTGGCCGTGCTCGGCGTTTTCTTTAATTTGTCGAGCTGGCTGGTGCGCTGGGTAAACGGCTACGACCATGAGATCGCCAAGCTGCGCGAATCCGGCAATATGATAACGCCATGGATCTTTCGTTATATTCCCTTCGCCAATCTTTACGACCTGAGCCTGGCGTTCGCTTTCGGCGCGGGCATCGTCACGCTGCTCATCGCAAACCGCGACAAATTCAAATTCCTGGCGGCCTTTACGCTGCCGCTGGCGGCGCTGATCCTGACGCTGGCGCGTTTTATCGGCCCTGAATTCATCGACCTGCCGCCGGTGCTCGATTCCTACTGGCGGCCGATCCACGTCGGCGTGGCCAGTTTGAGCTACGGCGTGGCGCTGGTGTGTTTCGCGGTGGCGGTGATGTACCTGCTCAAGGAAGGCGTGAAGGTCGAGTCGATGGCGATCTGGGCGAACCTCCTGGCTTTTTTGACCGTTGCCACGGTTTCGAAATTTTCCGTCTTTAGCGAATTTGTTTACCGCGCCGGGCTTTTCATTCCCAACCCGGCGGGACGCAAACCATTCGAAGCCCCGTTCCGGCTTGACCTGCCCTGGCTCGGCCCGGTGATGTTGATCGCGGGGCTGCTGTCAGCCGGGGTGATCGTCGCGTTTCTGCTGTATCTCTATCGCAATGTCGGGCCGGCAAAACAGGTCGGGCATATTTTGCTCAAGGCCGCGCTGGTCGCTTATATCGCCGCGATCGGTATTTGGGTGATACAGGTCCGCGCCATTCCCCCCGCGGAAGTGCCGGGCCGTTTGACGCGGCAGGTGGCGGCTTCGCCGTCGCAAACGGTGACGGCGGGCAAAGAGCTGGCCTCGCGACAGAAAATGGACCTGAGCACGCTCAGCCCCGCGCAGCTAGACGCCGCCGGCAAAGATTTTCTGCAAAACAACGGTTCGCAGATGTACGTCAGTCTCGGCACCAACCCGGTGGAATTTGCCGGGCTGCTGACCGCCGCGACCGGCATTTTCTTCGTGATACTTTTTTCGTTCCGCACGGAAAAATTAAAGGCCGGGCTGCCCTCGCTCGAATCGCTCGATAACCTGATGTACAAAACCGCCAGCGTGGCTTTCGCGGGGCTGGCGATGCTGCTGATCACGGGGGCGATCTGGGCGAATGAATCGTGGGGGCGGCCGTGGGGCTTCGACTCAAAGGAAACGGGCGCGCTGGTGGCGTGGCTGACCTACGCGGCATTTTTGCACACGCGCATCGCGCGCGGCTGGACGGGGCGCAGCTCGGCTTACTTTGCCGTGCTGGGTTTTGCGCTGGTGATATTTACCTACCTCGGCGTGAGCTACCTGCTGCCGGGTCTGCACAGCTACGCCTGATGATTTTGGATTTTGGATTTTGGATTAGTGTATTTCGTGTGATTCGTGGTTAATTCCTGTCAGTACCGCCTGCGGTAGCGGGCGGGTCGAACGCAGAGTTTAAATAGAACACAGATAAACACGGAAAAAAACGGATAGACACTGATCTGAAATTTCTGATCCGCGTTTTATCCGTTTTATCCGTTAAATCAGTGTCCTAAATTGTTTCGCCTTTGAAGAACGGGTTTTCGATGATCCCGAAAATGTTCCCGAACGGGTCTTTTACCGACGCCACGATGATGCCGCCGCCGACGTCTTTCGGCCCCTCGTGCTCTTCGGCGCCTTTTTCCAGCAGCGAGCTGTACGCGTCCTCGGCATTTTTCACGCCCCAGTAAGCAACGTGGTTGTCTCCCCGCGTGACGCCGGTCATATCCGGATCGAGGCCCAGTTCGTAACCGCCGACGCTAAACCCGACGTAGAACTCCTCGTCAAAGTAGGGCGCAAAGCCTAACATCTTTTGATACCACTCTTTAGCCTGGCTGATATCATCCACTTTATAAACTACCGTGCGTAATCCCAAAAACATATTTATTGTCCTATCTTCATCTCTGCTACGTCGATCAGCGGGCGGCGCAGGATGCCGCCGTTTTTTAGCACCACCGTCAGCATTCCGTTGTTGACGTTCACGCGCTCCACCAGGCCCATCGCATAGCGCACGTCCGAATCGTCCTTAAATTTTATCACCAGAAATACGCCGGCCAGCGGATCCGGCGGCAGTTTTGAGGAATCGACGGTCACAACCGTTTTTGATTTCGGCTTTGCCGGAGTGGTGGTTGGCGGTTTTTTGATCGCCGCAGCGGCTGGCGGAACGGTCTTCGTTTTATCAACTGTTTTAGTAACCGTTTTCGGCTTGGTTTCCCCGGAACCCTTTTCCCCGCTGCCGGATACCGGTTTCGGTTTAGTATCGGCGGGCTTAGGTTTCGCTTCCTTTATTTCAGGAGTTTTAGCCCGTGAAGCAGCCGCTGGCGGGATCTTCGGCTTCTCCCTGGCGGTATTTTTCGCGGCCACCGTTTTCGGAGGCGGTTCCTTTTTCGGCTCTTCTTTCGGCGGCGGCGGTTTGATCTCCTCGATTATCGTGCCTACTGAATTGACCCGCGCCACTGCGCCTTCGGTGGCTTCGCTGCCGGTCACCCTGGGATCGCCCGGGTTTTTTGGCACCGACGAAGCCGCCATCGGCTTAAACACCCCGCTGAACTTTATCCGGTAATCCGCCGGGTCGTCGTTGGGTGTGCGCCCCTCAACCCGTAAAATCAGGCGCGAGGGAAGCCGCAAGTAGATCTCGCGCTGCATAGCAGTTGCATAACCGACCGCATAAACACTTGCTTTAAGCAATGGCTTTAAGCTGCCCGCTGTATAAATGTCGATATCGCCGTTCAGATTCGAGCTTTCGATATTGAGCAAAACGTCGCCGTTTTCGGCCTCGAAAAGGTAGTAATGGCTGGTCATCCGCGAATCGCCGAGGTCCCGCGCCCTGATCCGTCCCCTGATCTCGCCCGAGGTGACCGGGGTAGGAAATTCGAGATTGGTCGATTGGGCAAAGACCGCAGAAACACAGAGCAGTAGAAAGGCGGCTAAAGATGCGGCAATAAAACTTCTTCTTCTATTCTTGTATTTCCCTGTCAAAATTTGATCTCCAACTACGACACTGCCTGAGATAAAGCTTTCTCTAAAGCCGGGGCCAATCTCAAAGGCATGAAAAAAGATTGGGGATAAACCGTGGATTCCCCTTCTTCATCGACCACCAGCACATCTTTTCCGCGCGGCCGGACCTGGTATATTTTCAGGGGAATGAGTAATTTTTCATCATCGGAGTGAATGCAAACCGCAAAAAGGGATTGAGCCTCGTTCTCTACGATCTCGGCCACTTCCACGGTGAATTCCCTCCCGAAGCCTAAATCATTATTCTTCATATACGTTTTACCCATTCCGTAACGGCATTATTTAGCTCTTTTAATTCTTCCCGTGCAAGATCGCTCTTTTCGTTTTTTGCGTAAATATCCAGCAAGAGTATTCTTTCCTTATTAACGGCGAAAAAATAAATCAGCCTTGCCCCGCCTTTTTTACCATGCCCCAAAACCGCCCAACGCAGTTTCCTGATACCGGATGTTCCGGGAATCACGGAGCCGTCGTCAGGATAGCGACACAAGTATGATTGTATCGCAGCTATTCCATCCTCACCAATCAATTTTAGAGCCTTACGGGTGAACCTTTCGGTCTCCGTAAAAGTAAATAGTTTCATTGTGGAAGATTAGTAATTCAATAAGCGCGAAACAAAGTTCTTTAACAGGGTGTAAAGTTCATCCTTACTCGCAATTGTATAATATTCGTTGATAATACTAGCTTCACTATGAGCATCAATTGCTTCTAAATTAAACTCATTTGATTCCCAAAGCGTCGCCCTGCCGAAAAACTTATCCGTGAATAAATCAGCATATATGGCAGAATTATCGGTTTTAGCTCCTTTTGTAATTCCGACCTCAATTCCCCGCTCCTTCAATTTCTGCGATAAGAACCATTTTTCAAACTCATCAAGCATCCTTTTACTCTCAATCCAAATCTTTCCGCAAATGGATCAGTTTCGAGGATATTTCGTAGCCCATTGATTCGTGCACGGCCAGGCTCAGGTCGTTGCCTACCTCGGTATCTGAGGCCATTTCCACGCAGCCTTTGGCGCGCGCCCATTCTTCGGCGGTTTTTACCAGCAGCCGCCCGATGCCGTGGCGGCGGTATTCCGGCTCGACGAACCAGCCCTCAAGGTAACCCACGTGATCGGTATCGCAATCTTCCACAAAGGGGCGGATGCTGGCTTCGAGAAACCCGGCAAGGCGTCCCCCGCCCGTGTCCGCCACCAGCACGAGTTGGGACACGGCGTTTTCGATGATGCCTTCCATTTCGCTGCGGTGCTCGGTGGTTTCGGTCTCGTCCCAGAGGATCTTGCGCAGCCGCAGCCATTCGGCAAAGTCGCCTTCGCCGATCGGGCGTATTTTGATGCCGGTTTCAGCCATTCGTGTGATTCTAGCAATGTTCAGAGGTGAGAACAATAGAAAATACCGGGGCTATGGAGCGCGTGGATCCCTGCCCGCTCTTGTCAGTAGCGCTTGCGTCAGCAAGTGCGTTTCGAACGCTCCGCTTTCGAAACGGGCAGAGATGCCCGCTCTCCATGTCTAACTTGAACTCAAGTAACTTGACATCAAGGTAATAATATGTATAATTGAACTTATGAAAAAAGCTAAACAGACGGAAGACCTGAGCGGCGTTCATGTCTGGCTGATCTTGTGGCGGGCGGCAAACGCGGTTGAAACACATGCCAACCGGCATATCGAAAGCTTTGGTTTTTGCGCCAGCGATTTCGGCATCCTTGAGGCGTTGATGCACAAAGGCGCAATGCCCGTAAATACCGTCGGCAAAAAGATCCTGCTGACCAGCGGCTCGATCACGTCGGCGATCGACCGGCTGGAACGCAAAGGATATGTCCGGCGCGAATTTGACGCGGGCGACCGCCGCGCCCGCATCGCCCAGCTGACCGCCGCCGGACGAAAGTTTATCGAGGCAGCCTTTGCCAAACATGAGGTCGAGATCGAACGCGCGGCTGCCGTGTTGAGCGCAAACGAAAGAAAGACGCTCATCCGGCTGCTCAAAAAACTGGGGCATCACGCGGCAGCTATGGAGCGCGGGCATCCTGCCCGCAACGGACGCCAGGCGTCCGAAGCCGCCTGAAAAGGCGGGACTCAAAAACAAATCACGCATCTGCTGACGCAGACGCTACTGACAACAAGGGGTAATAATACTATGAGTAACAAAAGAAGAACCGTTGAAAGAATCATCGCGCCCGAAAACACTTCGGACGGCGCGGGAGTCAAATTAAAGCGAAGCATCGCCACGCGGACGCTGGATTACCTGGACCCGTTTCTGCTGTTCGATCACTTCGGTTCGGAAAACCCGGACGATTACATCGCGGGCTTCCCTCTTCACCCGCACCGCGGCATCGAAACCGTGACCTACATGCTCGCCGGGGCGGTGCAGCACAAAGACTCGAGCGGAAATTCCGGCACCATCCGCGCCGGCGACGTGCAGTGGATGACGGCGGGCGGCGGCATCATGCACGAAGAAATGCCGATACTCGAAGGCGGCCGCATGGAAGGCTTTCAGCTCTGGGTAAATTTGCCCGCGCGGGTAAAAATGTCAAAGCCGCGCTACCAGGAGATCGCCTCCGCCGATATTCCCGAATTTAATTCGCCCGAAGGCGCGCGTATTCGCGTGATCGCCGGAAGCGTGGGCGACGTGGCCGGCGCGGTTTCCGAGATCGCGGCCGATCCGACGTATCTCGACGTGCGCGTTCCGGCGAATGCAAATTTCACGCACGCGATACCCAGCGGGCACACGGCGTTTGCCTACCTCTTCGAAGGCAGCGCGAAATTCGATAACGACAACGAAGTCCACGCGCCGCGCCTGGTGGTTTTCTCGGACGGCCCTGAAGCCGATGCGATCGAAGTAACGGCTCTCGAAGAAGGCGCGCGGTTTCTGCTCGTGTCCGGCAAGCCCCTGGGTGAACCGGTCGCGCGCTACGGCCCGTTCGTGATGAACACCGAGGAGGAAATTCAGGAAGCGTTGAGCGATCTGCGTAAAGGGACGTTCATTCAGAAGTAAGTTTTGAGTCCCGCCTTTAGGCGGCTTCTTGTCAGTAGCGCCTGCGTTAGCAGGTGCGTTCTTTTAGTGTGGTTTCGTGTAATTTTGTGGTTACAGTCTTGGAGGTTTAATAAAAGACGATTTAAGAGGAACCACGAAACCACACTAAATAACACGAAAAAAGCGTAACAACTAAAATTTTTCTTGTGCTTTTTTGCGCCTTCTTGCGGCCATATTGTATATATTTGTTAAGAGGTAAAATGAACCAGCAATTAAAAACCAGGCTTTTGGAATTGAGGCTGAAAATTTTGCAGCAGCACAAGATCATGCTCGAATTCGAGCGGCGTGAGTTCGAAGCGCTGTTCGGGCGCGTCAACGCCGCCGAGCTATTGCAGCTGCTGATCAGCCATGCGCAGTTTGCCTGGCTGCGCCGCATGTCGGAATTTGTCGTGCTGGTGGACGAAACGCTGGCCGATAAGCAGTTCCCTATCACGGATCAGAACATGGAAGATTTTATCGCGCAGGCGCGCGCCCTGTTCGACCCGGAAAACCCCGACCTGGAATTTTCCGAAAGATACCACGCGGTGGTCGAAGATAACCCCGATGCTTTCCTGAAGCACGGCGAGATAAAGAAACTGCTTTAAAGAGTTTTGAGTGTTGAGTTTTGAGTGTTGAGTTTTGAGTCCCGCCTTTAGGCGGCTTCCGTTTTGTCAGTACCGCCTGCGGTAGCGGGCGGGTAGGGTTTTCGGCCTGAAAGGCCGTAGGATATTAACCGTAGGCGAAAGCCTACGGAAACTCGCGCCAATATAAAATTAGCCCTGAAAGGGCGGCGGATTTGCATCGCCCCTTCAGGGCTCAAAACATTTAATGTGGCGATACCGTGGGCTTTCGCCCACGGCTAATTTCCGTTATCGCTTCGCGATAATGAAACGCACCTGCTAACGCAGGGGCTACTGACAGGAGAAGCCGCCTGAAGGCGGGACTCAAAACAAAAGGCAGCCAAACCGGCTGCCCCCTATTTCCTATTTCCTATTTCCTAGCGCCTACTCCGCGCTTTTCCCTGCCGCGGCGGCTTTGCCGTTGAGGATCTCCAGCGCTTTTTTGAGCTGGATGTCTTCCACGGGTTTGGGCGCCGGTTTCGGGGTTGCCGCGGGCTGTGGTTCGGTTGGGGCCGGTTGCTCTTCTTCCTGGTCGGCCAACGCTTCGGGGTCGATCGGGTCAGGATTCTGCGGGTGCTTCACCTCTACCGAAGGCTTCACGCCCGAAGTCTGCCGGTCGTCGGAAAGAAACGTCTTGCCGTTTGCCGAGGCCCATTTTGCCGTCGTCAAAAGCAGGCCGTCGCCGCCGCGCAGCGGGAAAAGCTGCTGCTCGGTTCCCGCGCCGAAGCTGCGTTCGCCGACCACTTCGCCGCGCTGGCGCTCAAGCACCGCGCTCGCCACCACTTCCGCCGCGCCCGAAGTTCCCAGGTCGATCAGCACCGCAAGCTGGCCGCTGTAGACATGTTTCGCCGGGTCGGCCGTGACGGTTTTCAAAACTTTATTCTCGCGCCCGATCACCTGCGCCAGCGTGCCGTCCTTGATAAAGAGGTTGGCTACATTGGTCGCTTCGGTCAGGCTGCCCGCCGCCACGTTGCGCAGGTCGAGCACGATCTTTTGCACGCCCTGTTTGTTTAATTCGCTGACGCGGTTTTTGATATCGCCGGATTCGCCGTCTTCCAGGCTGTAGACTTTAATGACGCCGACCTTGCCCTCTTCCATCCGGACTTCCACTTCCGGCGTTTTGTAACCGCCGCGCACGACAGTCAGCGTCGAGGGTTTTTCACCGGCGCGCAGCACGCGCAGGTTGACCTTGGAACCGTCCGCGCCGAGCAAAAGCTGCTTGGCGTCATAGAGCGAGATGTCGCGCGTGGCTTTGGTCTCCACGTATTCCACCACGTCGCCGGCTTTCAAGCCCGCCTTATCCGCCGGCGAGCCTTTAATGACGGAGATCACATAGAGATAACCCGACACTTGCGAAACTTCCGCGCCGATGCCCGCCTGGTTGGCGGCTTTTTTGGCCTGAAAATCTTTTACCTGGTCGGCGGTCAGATAGGAAGAATACGGATCGAGCCCGTAGGCCAAACCGCGCAGCGCTCCGGCGCGCACCTTGTCCATGTTCGGCTCGTCCACGTAATCGTTTTGGATGTGCTGCAGGACGCTTTCGAAAATGCGCATCTGCGCGCCCGCGTCGTTGATCGGCTGCTGCGCGCTCGCGCCAAACCAGCTTCCAACGGGGCCGTTCAAGGCGCTGCCGATAAACGCATATGCCGAGATCAAAACCGAAACTAAAACTATGCCAACCTTAAAGCGAGAATTCATTTAATACCTCTAATCTAATTCAGTTACTGCTAAAAGCCGATAGCTGACAGCTGACAGCTATTAGTTGATCGTTAAACTCTTATTTTCAACTCGTCAATCGCTAAATAATACGCAAACTGTTAAGCTTTGTTTCACTTGGAACCGTGGCGGCCGCTTGGCCGTTTAACATTATCCGACAACCTTTAATACTGTGCAAGATACAGAAACGTTTAATATGCCCGATTTTTCCGACCTTTCACGGCTTCCTGCGGAAGGTCGCATCCTGGCGCTCGATCCGGGCGCGAAACGCGTGGGCGCCGCCGCCTGCGACGAAATGCGCGTGGCCGTCCGGGCGCTGCCCGCCATCAAGCGTAAAAGTTGGAAAGAGCTGCTCCTGCAAGTCAAAAAACTGGTCTCCGAATTGGATGCGGTGGCGCTGGTTTTGGGTTTGCCGGTAAACCTCGACGGCACGGAAAGCGAAAATTCCGCCGACGTTCGCCGGTGGGCGCGTAATTTCTCTCTTTCCCTGGAGATACCCGTGTTTTTGCAGGACGAACGCCTGACTTCCGTGGCGGCCGAAGAGAACCTGCGCGACCGCGGCGTGGGCGATAAAGATCGCAAAGATCTGATAGACAGCGAGGCCGCGGCGGTGATCCTCGAGGATTTCCTGTCAGTAATAAATAACTAGAGCGCTCTTCCTGGGAGCGCAGGCATCTTGCCTGCACGAACGCATAGCGTTCGAAAAAGCGTTAAATCTATACGCAAGTTAGCGCGTCGCGTCGCGCTTGCCGGCAAGATGCCGGCGCTCCCAGGTTAGCGATCCTTTTTAAAATAATAGGCGCTGCTATATGGCCGATCCGAGGGCTTTTTGCATAGCTTAGCTTTGACGGGATTCATCTCGATATAATTAACTGTGTTTATATAATGTTCATCGTCACGAATGTAGCGGTCGAAGTATTCGCGTTGCCAAAATAACCCTTCACGGTTAAGGACTTTATTTGCTTCTTTCGCTGTGTAGGATTTTATTGAGTGAAGAATTTCAGATAGCGAATTTCCATGGACCGGCATTGCTAAAAAATGAACATGATTCGGCATCACTACCCACGAAAGTAATTTATATTTTTTATCATCCCAAAATAACAGGGCATCCTGCACTAAATGAGCAACGGCGGGAATTCGTAAATAACATTTTCCAAATCCCTGATCAAGATAGGCTTCGATTCTCTCTCTTAGAACAACATCCACATCTTTTTCATTTTCTAATTCTTTTTGCCACCGAATTAAAACTTCCTGTGGCAATGAATCGTTTAAACGAATAGTAATAAACTGCGATCTTTCGCCGCCTTCGAAATGAGGCAGGTACCCTCGACTATGCCAAACTTTTTCCTGATTCATGGGAGAGGATAAATATACCATACCTGGGAGATGCCGGCGTTCCCAGGTTTACTTTCGCCAATACTCTAAATTATTCTTCTCTCATGACAGACGAACGTTACCCAATCGGAAAATTCGCGCCTCCTTCGAACATCACCCCGGAGATAAGAAATACCTGGATCAACGAGATCGCGGCGCTGCCGGAGAACTTTCGCGTGGCTTTGAGTGGGCTAAATGACGACCAGCTCGACACGCCCTACCGCGAAGGCGGCTGGACGCTGCGGCAGGTGGCGCACCACGTGCCGGACAGCCACATGAACGCTTTTATCCGTTTTAAATGGGCGCTAAGCGAAGACCTGCCGACCATCAAGGCCTATAACGAAGCCGACTGGGCAAAACTGCCCGACGTGGAAAACACGCCGGTCGAGACTTCCCTGCACCTGCTCGAAGCCCTGCACCAGCGCTGGGTCGTGCTGCTAAAGAATTTGAGCGACGAAGATTACAAACGCGCGTTCATTCACCCGGAATTTTTGCCCGACGCGATGCAGATGGGCGACAAAGCCTCGACCGACTGGCTGAGCAAGAGCGCAAGCGGCGACATGCCGGCATATATTTTTCTGCTGGAAAAAGTACTGGGGCTTTACGCCTGGCACGGCAAACACCACACCGCGCATATCACGGCGCTGCGGGAGCGGATGGGGTGGTAATTATGGAGCGCGGGCATCCCTGCCCGCTTCTTTGTCAGTGCTGCCCGTAAATTGCGCACAAATAAATTAGCCGCGGATTTTCACGGATGAACACGGATAAGAATTTTCTGATCCGCGTAATCCGCGTTAATCTGCGGCTAAATTTTTTCGCTCCGCTCAAATGCGGGCAAGGATGCCCGCGCTCCATATTTAAAATCTAAAATCGATCGTTTTTCCCGGCTTCATGATCGTCACGCTTGTTGCCGCCTTCTCAACCGCTTCTTTGCTGAACGGAAAAATTTCCGGCTTGCCGGTGCGCCAGGATTCAAACTGATCTTTCCAATGGGGCGATCTCGGGTCGCCGCTTTGCCCGAGCGGGATCACGTGCCGGGTGGCGTCCCAATTTCCCGGCGAGGCAAGCAGGCGCATCGAGACGCCGGTGCCGACGTTGGGCGTCTGCCCGCTGCCGCTGACGCCCGCCGGGCGCACCGTAAATTGCCCGCCGATCAGCGGGGCCGCGGCCAACGGGTGCATGAAATTCGCGGCAAAATAATTTCCCCAGACCAAATTTTCGCGGTCTATTTTCAGCCGCGCCGCCAGAGCGTTCAGATTCGCCTGCGCCTGTTTTTCCGAATCCAGCAGCAGGTCTTTGAACGACGCGTAGCCTTTCGGCAGCCAATCCTTCATCCCGCCTTTGAGCACCGGCATCATCGCCCGCTCGCGCAGCAGCGCCGCGCTGATCTCCAGCCGCTTGCCGTTTTTATCCAACAGGTTCGCCTCCCCCAGCTTCTGGGCAAAGACGTTGCGTATCTCATTTACCAGCAGCGCGGTTTTCGAATCGTAGGCCATTCGCCCGTCCCAGCTTTTCATCGCGGCGAGAGTTTCCGCCGAGGCCCCTTCCAGCCTGGCCACCTCTGCCGCAAAATCCGTCAGCGGAATATTGAAAACGTCGATCTGAATGTCGCGGCAATCGTCCATCGTGATCTTTTGCCGGGCGGCGATCATGTCGTAAATGCGGCGCGCGCGCCAGGGCCGGGCGGCGTCGCGCGAAAGAACGGAAAAATATTTATAGCCGGTACCGACCACCCGCTGGTTGGCGGTGACGATAAAACCGTCCCTGGGGTTATACAAATTAGGCAGCTCGGAATAAGGAATATCGCCGGTCCAATCGCCGTCCGAGGTGGCGCCGTCATAGGGCACCGAACCGTCGCCTTTGCGGCGAGTAGGGATCGCCCCGGCATTGTGCCAGCCGATATTTCCCTGCGTGTCGGCGTAGACAAAATTCTGCGTCGGGCCGCCGTACTGGTTAAGCGCCGCATTGAATTGCTTCCAGTTTTTGGCGCGGCTGACGTAATAAAATCCGCCGATCTCGGTATTTTTCGGATCGCGCGCCGTCCATTTCAGCGCGTACTTTTTCCCCGCGTCTTCCATGATGATCACGCCGTTGCGCGTTTCCGTGACCTCCAGATCTTCGACATCGGCATCCGTCACGGGGCCCAGCGGATTTTTTCTGACCTTGATCTTTTCGCGCCGCACGGCGGCTTTTTCCCAGCCCGCGGGCGTCTTATACATTTCGGGTTTTTGCGGATCGAAAGTTTCTATGTAAAGGCCCTGCACGTCCGGCCCGAGATTGGTCGCGCCCCAGGCGATATATTCGTTATGCCCCAGGATGATCCCCGGCACGCCGGGAAAAACTACCCCGCCGGCGCGCATTTGCGGCGTGCTCAGATGTGAGAGATACCAGATGCCCGGCGCGGTGGCGAATAAATGCGGGTCGTTTGCCAGGATGGGTTTGCCGTCGGCGGTGCGCTTGCCGGAGATCACCCAGTTGTTGCTGGCGGCCTGGTCTTCGGCGTAAAAACCGACCCTTTCCAGCGAAGCGCGGCGGGCGTCTTCTATCCGCTGCGCGCTTTCCAGCAAGGCGTTGGTTTTAATTACTACCTGTTGCGGTATTTGTTTTTTGTCATTGGTTTTCCTGTCCCCCAATTTGATAATTGGAGGACTATCCTTGCCATACAGCACCACGTCTCTGGCTGTGAACGGAGAGATCAGCAAACCGGCTTTGTTTGGATCCATTTGCCCGATCGCCACGCGCGTCAGGTCCTGCCGCCAGGTGTTCGAGAGCCCGTCTGCCAGGATCTTGCCGATGACCAGCGAATCCACCGGCAGCCACTCGCGCGGCTTAAATCCGAGAATGTTATATTCCACCGGCATCGTTTCGGCCTTTAGCGCGGCGATGTAGGCGTTCACCCCGCGCGCATAATTATCCAGCGCGGCTTTCAGCTCCGGCGCCAGCCGCCGGTAGCTCTCCGCCGTGACCTGCGAAAAACCCATCCGCCGCCAGCGCTTGTCCTCTTCCAGCGCCGCGCGGCCGAAAATTTCCGCCGTCTCGCCGCGCGCCACCCGCCGCATCAGGTCCATCTGAAACAAACGGTCGGACGCCGTGACATAGCCCTGCGCAAAATAAAGATCGGCTTCGTTTTCCGCTTCGATATAGGGAATGGCGCGCGCGTCCCTGCGCACCGTCACCGCTGCCTGCAAACCCGCCACGGTAAGAGTTTGCGGCTGCGCCAACGCCGGAAAGGCGGCGCTAAATAAAACGAGAAGAAGAAATAATATTTTTTTCATAAAGTGTTTCGCCGGGTTTTGAGTCCCGCCTTTAGGCGGCTTTTCACGAACGTGATACGTAATATATGCAATATGCAATATGCAATATTTCTGATTAAATTGCCACTAGCTTTAGCTGGTGGATTGTGAAACTTAAAAATATTTTTGGCTTTAGCCGAATCCTGATTTTAGCTAAAGCCATTGTTATATTTATTCATTTCTTATCCACTAGCTAAAGCTAGTGGCAATGTATTTTTTTCGTGTTCCATTTGAACGCTGCGCGTTCATGCAGGCAAGATGCCTGCGCTCCCGGGAATGAAACCGGAGCGCCGAATTTATTCGGCATATTTTCCTGCCCGCTGTTTTGAGTCCCGACTTCAGGCGGCCTCTTATCAGTACGGTTCGCGTAACGAATGGCTAAGAAATCAGCCGCGGATAAAACACGGATTCACGCGGATAGGAAAAATTTCTTACCCGTGTTATCCGTGAAGGCCCGCAGCTGATTTCTTTTCTCTTCGCCCTTTTTGCGCCTGACAGCCGACATTGCTAAAATAGCTTTTGTGCGGTCCTTTGGACGCATAAGTACTAGAACGAACAAGGGAGAGGGTACATGAGAAATAAATTAATTATTTGGGCATTGATGCTGGCGTCGACAGTCATCTTTTTACCTGCCGCGAATTATGCCGCGGCGGAAAATCCGAGCTCGGTCACAGTGAACGAGTTTGCGCCGCAGGTCATTAGAGTTCAGACCAACAGACGCCGGGGCCGCAACTGGAACCGGGGCCGCAGCATGAACCGGGGCCGGCACCTGGGTTGGCGCAATCAACGCACCCGGCTGGTCAAGCGGACGTATTGGATAAACGGCCGCCGCTACGTTCGATACGTGCGGGTTCGGTACTAAAGTCAGAACCGTTTGTGTTAGCGAATGGGTTAAAAAAATAGCCGCGGATGAACGCGGATCTACACGGATCGGAAATTCTTAGCCGTGTTTATCCGTGAGATCCGCGGCTAATTTCTTTTCTATTACTTACCGTTGGCATAGCGCAGCAGAATATCGGCGTGGCAGTCCTGATCAAGGCGGCAATAGCACGCCAGATCTTTGCCTCGCAGGGGTTTGATAAACTCCGGATCGCTTTTGATCTTCTTTTTCAAGCCGCTTTCGTAAAGCTTCAGCGCCTTTTTCCTCGTCATCACCTTTCCGTCACCGGCAGCTTTGGCTTCCGCTTCGGTTTCGACAACTTTATAAGGCGATCCCCATCTTGTCGGGCGCGCGACAAAAACCGCATCCTTTGGGAGCTTGAAACCCTTCTGCCTGCGAAATTGAATCCTCTTCGGCATAAATAATATGGAGCGCGGGCATCCCTGCCCGCATTTCGTGAATAGTGAATATTGTAAGGGCAGGGCTTGTACCTGCCCGCTTTATTTCTTTCGCCTTTTTGCCTTGCGCGTTTCCTTTTCGGCAAGCTGGGCAAGCGGGTCGGTGTATTGACGATAGAGTTCGAAAAGAAATTTCAAGCGTTCCAGCTCGGTAGCAAATGCGCGTTTGCCGTAGCATGCATCGACTGCCGCATCAACCGCACGATGCGCGTCGAGCAATTCGCGCGGCATCGCATTCGGATCGTAAAGATCGGCCAGCGTGGCTCCCGGAAAAGCCGCGCGCGCGTCCAACACCGATTGCGCCGCCTGAGCCACCCGTTCCCTGTTCCGCTCTGTTACCTCGCGCGGGAATGGAAAATTGTTATAGACCAATTTATTCGAATAACGATAGTCGCTTTTTAATCTCCCGCAGACCTGCCGCATCCAGGCCATATGCATCACCGACGTCAGCACGCCAAAATGGTAGAGCGTGGCGTTGGGAATTGAATTACTTGAGTCTGCAACTATGTTGTCTTTTCCGAAAAAAGCGAACGGAATGTATTTTCTATTTTCGGATGAATGTCGCGGGACTAGGATGAAATCACTATCCGGCTGTCTGATCTCAGCAAATAGATAAGGCACGTCAGCCAGCCGGACAGTGGCTGCTTTTCTGCTTGCTAACCTAAACTTTCTTACATTCTCGATTCGCCGCATAACTTCAGGCATTGTTCTAAGCTCATTTGGCGGAGCGTTCTGGAGCCACAAACACCACCGGCTTTTCCCATTTAAAAATTCGTGCGCACTAATGAATGGCTTTACAAATTTCTCAGCTTTAGGTTCAGCCTCTAAAAGCTCTCTTTTCTCCTCATCGTTTAATAGCAAATTACCATCATCGGTGGGCTGGCTTCCCTTAACCATTGGCGGAACCGCGCCGATGGGCGCACCTCGATTTGCAATAACAAAGTCCTCAAAATCTATCAGATATGGATTAATATTCACCGCTTGGATCTGGAACGGCTCGGAATCCGGGCGTTCGTAATCGAAGAGATATTTCCGGTTGGTATCGAAAGCGGCAAAACCGATGATGACGCAAAAGACGGCGGCGTTGTTGCGCGATTCATTGCGCCATTTGAAGGTGCGGTGGGCGAAATGTATCTTGATGCCCCGCGAAAAAAGATAACTCCACAAAATGCCGACCTGTTCACCCTGCGTGATCGAATTGGTCGCGACAAAAGCGCACTTTACGCGTGTGCCCTGGATAAATTGCGCCGCCTTGATATACCAGGCGCAGACAAAATCCAGCGAGGCAAAATTATTTACTTCCCCGCAGGCATAAGCCATATCAGCAGTCTGCTCATCAGTACGGCCACTCTTACCGATGAACGGCGGATTGCCGAGAATGTACAGGGTAGTGTTTTGAGTCCCGCCTTCAGGCGGCTTTTCACTGGACAACGGCCCGCTAAAGCGGGGACTCAAAACATCATGCCAATTAACCCGCAGTGCATTGGCATGATGAATATTCGGTGTTTTTTTCAGCGGCAGACGCCGGACCGTATTGCCGAACTCGGCCGAAAGCGCCATATTCATTTGATGATCTGTCACCCACAGCGCGACCTCAGCGATTCGCGCGGGAAATTCCTCGAGCTCGATGCCGTAATACGAATCGACATCAAGTTTGGATATTTTAGTTACATCCAATTCCAGTTGCGCTGTTCCTGTCGATCTTTGTAATTGCTTGAGCACCTCGATCTCAAGCTGCCGCATCTCGCGGTATGTAATAACGAGAAAATTTCCGCACCCGCATGCCGGGTCGAAAAACTTTAGCCCGGCGATCTTATCGTGAAATTGCCTTAATTTGGCTGTATTGTTTTTTACCGTTTCAAATTCGGTCCACAGCTCGTCCAAAAAAAGCCCGCGCACCAGTTTGAGAATATTTTTCTCTGATGTGTAATGCGCGCCTAAATGCCGCCTTTCCTCCTCGTCCATCACGGATTGAAACAGCGAGCCGAAAACGGCGGGCGAAACTTTGCTCCAATCTACCGCGCAGGCTTCAAGCAAGAGCTTGCGGATCGGCCCGCTAAAGAACGGCATATCGAAGCGCTCTTTAAACAAGGCGCCATTGACGTAAGGAAACGCCGCCAGGTCTTTGTCTATATTTGCCTGGCGCTCATCTTCGGGCGTGTCCAAAACCTGAAACAACTGGGAAAGCATCGCGCCCAAATTACTCCCGTCCTCAGCAGTTTTCTGCTCGACAAAAAAATCAAAACTTCCGCGCGGTTGAAAAATGCCCGTGTCGTCCGCAAAAAGACAATAAACCAGCCGGATAAGAAATTGCTCAAGTTTGTGTCCGGTGTAGCCACTCGCTTCCAACGCATCATGCAGCGCGCCCATTTTCAGCGCCACATCGATATTTACCGGATCCTGGTCTTTATAAGTACGCTTGGTATAGCCTGAGATAAACCCGAAAAGGTCAATGCGGTTCGGGAGTTCGGTTAGCGGAAAATCAACCTGAGTGTCTTCTTCCAGATCATAAAGGCGAAACCGCGCGAAATCCGAAACCAGCACATATTTCGGGAGCTCCGCGTCTTTTATTCCCTGAAAATAATCGGTCGCCTGGGTGAAAGCTTTATCCAGATCGCGGCCGCGCGATTTGTGCTCGGCGACCATCACGCCTTTCCAGAAAAGGTCGATCGATCCGCCCCGCTCGCCCAGCATTTTTACCGGAGATTCAAAGACGGCAACACGGCGGCGTTCAATACCGAAAATATGAAAAAAGCCGTTCCAGAATGTCTGCGCTTCGGCACGTTCACGCGCTTCGTCTTGCCATTCGTGCGCAAAGGTTACCGCGCGTTCACGTATCTCGCGTTGAGTAAGCGTGGGCATATAGTGGGTAAATATAACACGAATAATGGAGCGCGGGCATCCCTGCCCGCATCTTGTAAAGAACCGGGAGCAGTAGCGACCGGGTTTCTTCATGATATGTAACACGTCAGAATAACCACCCCGCCTCGCGGACTCGGCACCCCTCCTTGAAAAGGAGGGGAGTTTAAAAGAATTCGCCGCTCAAATTCCCGCAAACTTTACCAACATCCCTAAACTTCCCTCCCTTTGGTCTGCGAAATTAGTTAATCTTTATGGGGAGCGCGTACGTCCCGGTTCGCAAGTTACGCCTTTAGGCGTGAAAAATGCTTTGAAACTCACGCGTGAACGCGTAACTCTGAACTGACTACTGTTTACTGACTACTGACTACTGACTACTTCTTTTTGATCTTTGATGCTTAAAATCTCCCAAAAATGTGTTTCATTTTTGTTTCGGTGTTTCACTTGCACAGCCGGAGGTTGAAACGAAACACTACCTAGACGGCAATGATAATGGGCATTTTTCTGGTCTTAGTGTTTCATTTCCCTTCCCGGAACACCTATGGAGCGCGGGCATCCTGCCCGCAACGAACGCTCCGCGTTCGAAAGCCGCCTGAAGGCGGGACTCAATAACAGCGGGCAGGAAAAATATGCCGAATAAATTCGGCGCTCCCAGTGCTAGCCACCGAGCACTATCAGCCTGGTCTCGCACATTTCTTCCATCGCGTAGCGCACGCCTTCGCGGCCAAAGCCGGAATCTTTCACGCCGCCGTAAGGCATATTGTCCACTCGGAAATGCGGCATCTCGTTGATCATCACGCCGCCGTATTCCAGCCGCTGCGCCGCCTCCTGCACCCGCGCCAGATCGCGCGTGAAAACGCCCGCCTGCAAACCGTATTTCGTATTGTTGGCGGAATCGATCGCCGCGCTGAAATCGCCGAAAGTTTCGACCACCGCGACCGGCGCAAAGACCTCTTCGCTAACGACGCGCATCTCCGGCGTGGTTTCGGCGAGGACGGTCGCTTCCATCAAAGCGCCTTCCCGCTTGCCGCCGCAGAGCAGTTTTGCGCCATTCTGCACGGCCTCATCTACCCACTCCAGCGCGCGCTGCGCCGACGCTTCGTCGATCATCACCGAAAGCTGCGTGTCTTCGTCGAGCGGGTCGCCCTTTTTCAGCGCTTTGGCTTTTGCGACGAACTCCGCGGTCCAATCACCGGCGATGGATTCATGCACCAGGAAACGCTGCGCCGAGATGCAAACCTGCCCCGCGTAGACAAACGCGCCGGTAGCCGCGCGGTCGATCGTGGCCCGCCAATCGACGGTCTCGTCAATGATCACGGGCGCGTTTCCGCCCAGCTCCAGCGCCACTGCCTTTTTGCCCGCGCGCGATTTGATGTCCCAGCCGACGGCGGCGCTGCCGGTGAATGAGATCATCGCGATACGGTCATCAGAGAGCACCCGGTCGATGTCTTCCACGTCCATTTGCAAAATTTGCAGCGCGTTTTTGGGAAAGCCGCTCTCGAGAAATATCTCGCCCAGCAGGAGAGCGGTCAGCGGGGTTCGCGGGCTCGGTTTGACGATGATCGCGTTGCCGCTGGCCAGCGCCGGGGCGACCTTGTGCGCCACCAGGTTGAGCGGAAAATTAAAGGGGGAAATGCCGAAGATGACCCCGCGCGGCACTTTTAGCGTCCACGCCGTTTTGCCGCGCCCGATGGGCTGTGTATCAACGGGTACGATCTCGCCGGCAAAGCGCCTGGCTTCCTCGGCCGCCCAGGTAAAAGTAGCAATGCCGCGCTCGACCTCGCCGCGCGCCACGCGGATCGGCTTGGCCGCTTCCAGCGCGATGGTCCGCGCCATCTCTTCCTTGCGCGCGGTGAGGCCGGCGCTCAGTTTTGCCAGGCATTCCGACACCTGAAAACGCGGCATCGCCCTTAATTTTTCGCTCGCCCCACCTGTTGCCGCGGCCGCGGCTATCGCTTCTTCGATCTGCGCTTTATCGGCCACGGCGATCTCGGCCAGCGCTTCGCCCCCTTCGCGGATGTAAGGCGCGTTTAAGCGGTAGGTTTTCCCGGATAGCCGCCACTGCCCGTCTATCAGATTTCCCTTTGTCTCCATAGAGCAAGCATAAGCCCGAAAAAAGGCCAATACAAGCTTTAAGTGGAAAAGCCGAATTTTATTCGGCAGGGCACAATGAATTGGGCTCCCGCCGGTTATTAGCTACGATAATATTCTTTCGAATCAACCTGAGATATAGATTGAGCGGCCCGGTTATTACTTTATATCTTTCAATTTACAGGCATTTATTAACGTCGCTGCCGGTGGTCGCCCGCCGTGTTAAGAACTTACCTTAGCTTCTTGAGGTAATAGCCCTTATTTTATTGCAGACATTGAGGTTGCCTAGGGCGCTATTATCCGGCCTAATATTACATTTTCATTAAATCTGCAAAATTCAAAAGATTTTTCTTGTATTCGATCACGAGTTGCAGTAGACTTCGTCCATAACAATAAACAGAAAGTTCGGAAAGGAAGCCGTTGGGCAGGTACAACTGTTTTAACGGTTGTTTTATGCGCATTTTTAAGCTAAGCACAATTTTTCTAGGCGCGGTTTTGCTCGTTTTCGGGTGCTCCGGCCCGCAGCCGTCACCAATGAACAGCGCCCCGCAGGCCAATAACGCCGCCAGCCCTGCCACGCAGCCTTCCATTGACGAGATGGCTTCCTTCAGGAAAATATACAAGGCTGATTGCATGCGCTGTCACATGGAAAACGGCGAGGGCGGTACGGTCGATATAGACGGCACGAAGATAAAAGTCCCCAGCTTTAAGCGCCCCAGCGTGATAAAGGACCCGGACTCCGAACTTATCGAGCAGATCGCGGAAGGCGGCGATGATATGCCGTCGTTTAAGAGCAAATTAAGCGCCGACGAGATCCAGGGATTGGTAAAATTCATCCGCAAAGAATTTCAAGGCAAATAAGCAAAAGGCTTTAAATTCTTAAAAGCGCTTAGGTTTTAAGTTTTAAGACTTCGTTTATGCTGTTAACGCTTTCTTCCCAGCTTAATTAAACTCTCGCTTACCCGCATCTCGACTTATGCGAACGCTAAATAAGCGCTTTGCTTAAAATTAAGCAGCGGTATGCGTGCGTTTAAGAGCCCTTCCCTTTTAAGCAATTTAAAATTATCAGACGCACTTAAGGAGCGCGGGCATCCCTGCCCGCAACCCAACGCCCCGCATCCGAAATATTCGGCCGCGGATTACCACGGATTAACCGGATATGAAAGCTTTATTATCCGCGTTAATCCGCTTAGATCCGCGGCTAATTTCTTTTGGCTTAATTCGCGCGATCGTGCTCAATGCGGGCAGGATGCCCGCGCTCCATAAAATTTTTCACAAGCTTGACTCTTTCCCTTACTCGCGATACGTTGCTGAAGACGCGCTGTTTTGCACCCTTAGCTCAGCTGGATAGAGTATCTGACTTCGAATCAGAGGGTCGCAGGTTCGAATCCTGCAGGGTGCACCATTAACAAAAAAGCCGCTCTTTTCAGAGCGGCTTTTTTAACGGAACTATTATTCCCGAAATACTATTTCTTACTTCCCGACTTGGAGCTTTTCTTTTTGGAGCCGGCCGCTTTTGAACCGCCCGATTTGGCTGAGCCCGATTTCGCGCCGGATTTGGCCGTTCCCTTTTTGGCCGAGCCTGATTTCGCGCCGGATTTGGCCGTTCCCTTTTTGGCCGAGCCCGATTTGGCGCCTGCCTTTTTCCTTGCTCCGCCTCCGCTGGGCCCGGTCCCGGCAGGCGAGGTGCCCGTTTTTTGCGATGCGCCTGTTTTGCTTCCGGTCAAAGAGTCCACAGCCTCGCTGGCGACCTCTATCGCGCTAGTAGCAGCGCCCTGGGCTGCGCCTATCAGAATCTCACCGGCGGCCGACTTGGCTTTCTTATAAAGAGACGAGCTCTTTTTTGCAGGACGTTTTGTTTTACTTTTTGCTCCGGTGGAACCCGCTTTAGATGCGGCGGTTTTTTGAGTCTTTTTTTTCGTTGCCATAAATATCCCCTCCCTGGATCGATCGTTTTACTATCAGAATTCGATAAAACTGGAATTCCTCCTTACTGTACCATATATTCAAAAAAAAGAAACCGCCCGCTCGAATCACGCGGCGTTTGTAGAAATGATTTGCGCTAACCGAAAGAGCAGTCTTCGAAGACACGGTACCCGGCCAGTTCTTCATAAAAATTCATTCCGGTCTTTTGTTTTTCGGGACCCAAAAACACGGCCAGTGACCGCATCTGAATTTGCAGCGAAGCGGCCCGCCCGCTGTCGAAAACCTGCTGCCAGGCTTTGGTTCCGGCCTCGTCCCTGATCTGTTCGACCCAGGCGCGGGTAAATGCCACCGCGAGTTCCCTGGCACCGTCAAACTTGGTCCGGTCGGGGCGCTTTTTATCGTAGGCCCCGGCGCCCGCTTCGATCTTCTTTTGCGATTCCTTGTTTTTCTTCGGCTCGTCTTTAGAACATACATCGTGGCCGAAATCGTAATTTTCCAGGCAATTGCCCGCCGGAACATCCTGCAGGTCCTTGCCTTTTTGCAGATCGTGTCCGGTAAGCTTCAGCGTTTTGGGCGGCGCCGAGGCATTCTTCAACGCCATTTTTACCTGCTCCAGATCGGCGGCGGAAAGATCGACGATATTCGAATGCGAAAACACGTCCTGCAGCGCGTGAAGCCCGTGCCCCATCGCCTCGATCGCATCGTCGAGCGTTTTTCCCTGCTCTTTTTTCAAACCCGCGACGGCGATCGCTTTTTGCTCGGCGGCGTACTGCGCGCCGCGCAGAAAAGCCTCGGCGTGTTTCGTCTCGCAGCCTTCGCAAGTGGCAAGCTCGTTGCGGTCGAAATGATGCTCGGGTTTGTAGTTTTCGTTGGGGCGCGGCGGCAGCGATTTTTTCGATTCGTCCCAATCAGTGCGCCAGATCCAATCGCCGACACGATCGACCACCTCTTTTTTCATCTGCAGCGGCGTCAAAGCCTCTTCGGTGATCTGGCGGTGAATATAACCGCCGGGCTTGCCGGTGACGAGGTAAATGGCAATTTCTTTGGCGGTCATGGAGCTAAACGCGTGGAGCGGCCCGGTGCCGAGCAACAGGACCAGCAAAGAGGCTAAAAATGTATTGGCCGATTTGAATCTCATTTACGCGCCGAAAGGCATTCCGACTATTTTGCTGAGGATAATTTTAATCGCGTGTTAAGTCAATTAGATGCGGAGCGCCGAATTCATTCGGCACCTGTTCGTGATTATTGCTTTTAAATTGCCACTAGCTTTAGCTAGTGGTAAGAGAAATCAATATGTGTCCGGCTTTAGCCGAATGAAGAGAATTTAGGCTATAGCCCTTTTTAGAGCGAGGATCCTAAGCCTCTAGCTAAGCCAGTGGCAAATTAACTTAAATCGCTGAAATCAGATTCACATTTCAGATATAATTCAAACTGTTAAAGCTGGCTTATGAAAATTCTCGAAACCGAAAGACTGCTGTTGCGGCATATGACCGCGGACGATGCGGAGTTCTTCCTCGAGCTTGTGAACGAACCCGGGTGGATCGACAACATCGGCGACAAAGGCGTTCGAACTGTAGAGGCCGCCGCAGAGTCGATCGCTAAACATTACACGGCGAGTTACGAAACATTCGGTTTCGGGTTGTATCTGGTGGAGCTGAAAGAAACGGGCGAGCCGGCCGGCATTTGCGGGCTGGTAAAACGCCAGTCGCTTGAGGACGTCGATATCGGTTTTGCTTTTCTCGAGCGTTTCTGGGGCAAAGGCTATGCGGTCGAATCCGCCTCCGCGGTCCTTGATTACGGCCACAATATCTTAATGATCGGCGGCATCGTCGCCATCACCTCGCAGACAAACCACGGCTCGGCCCGGGTGCTGGAAAAGATCGGCCTGAAATTCGAACGATTGATCAAACTGCCGGAATACGCACACGAGGAAAGATTGTTTTCTTAGTTCTGGGCTAACTTCCTCAACAGATCTGCCCAGCCTTCTTTAGTCATTTGTTTTTCAGCAATAGCAATCATTGCGTCGTACAATTTCCCTTCTTCATCCAGTATTTCATATCCATTCAAGTCAAGAAAAAGCAAACTGGCGTAAAGCGCAGTCCTTTTATTGCCGTCTAAAAAAGGTTGATTTTCGGAGAGGTGAAATGCATAAGCAGCCCTTTCGACTCGTCTTCTATTACGATTACCCGGTCGCGGCAGCAGATGGCGCTCCCAGTTCTGACTATTCACTATTCACTATTCACGATTCACTAATTACACGCCTATCTTTTGATACGTGCCGCGCAAAAAGGTCATCCAGTTTTCGCCGTCCTGCGAGACGTCGAGGTTAAAGACGTACGAGTCGGGGTCGCTGAAATCAAACGTGCAGTTGGAAAAACCCATCGGGTTATTACTGCTCAGTTTGAAGATATTATTTTCGCATTGGCCGCGATAGACGCCCGGCGGCATTCCCGAAGAATCGTACCAGTGGAATTCGTAATTTTTTTCGGTGTCGTTCCAGATGATCACCCCGTGGCCGCGCAGGTCTACCCCGCCGCCGGCGCGTTCCTGCTCGTAATCCTGGATCACGGCGAAACCGTTCAGCGCCAGCCGGTTTTGCGAGCGCCCGATAGCGGTGCCGCCTTCCGCGTCCCACGGCGAAGGCGAGATCTTTTCTTCGCCCGCCCAATTCCCCACGAACATTTCCAATTTCTTGTGTCCTTCCGTCAACGACGGCATCGGCATTGTCATATCGTTTTACCTCCTGAATCTATAAAATTATTATAACTATTGGAGAATCGGTTGGCTAATTTATGGAGCGGGCATCCCTGCCCGCAACGAACGCTGCGTTCGAAAACCCACCCTACCGCATGTGGTACTGACAAGAGCGGGCAAGATGCCCGCGCTCCATATCTACTCACATCCCGTGCGTTTCATAGGAAAGTCCATGCTCATTTCTTTGCCGTTCATTTTGCCTTCGATGCGCGCGGCCAGATCGCCGTTTTTTTGCCGGCGATAGATCACGCGCTGGGGAAATTCGTGCGCCGGGTTTTCAAACACAAATGTACTGTCCGCCCACTTGAGCAACTTAAAAGCGACCTCATTCTGTTTCGGCAGCTTGGCGGAAAAGAAAATATCACCGTTGGGCTCTTGATAGATGCGCGTGAACTCGTAGCTTACGACTTTGCCGTCATTCGTCGTGCGTCCCATACCCATCATCATCCCGCCTGCGGGCCGCAGCCAGTGCTCGGTCGATTGCTCGGCGCCCTTTTCGGCGCTCCCCCAGCACCCCGCCAGCCAGTTAAAGCTTTCGATGGTCGGCTTCGAATCCTGCGCGAATACCTGCACGCTGAAAAGCACGAGCAGCAACGTCGCGTAAAAAAGTTTAAGTTTCATAATAATTACCGCCTGTTTTGGTTTTGATTATTGTACGCGGAATGTCAAGAAAAGGTTCGGGCATCTTTGCCGGCAAGTTTTTGGACGGCTTGAAAGGCTGCGGAAGCGTCAGCGGCATTCGCGCCCGATTTGGCCACTCATTCGTTCGAAATTGCGGCCGTCGAGAAAATGGCTATATTCCTGAAACGTTATTCTTTGATCTTCCGGAAGCGCGGCAGCGTAAAGTTTTTCTTCGGAATTTGAGATTTATTAGTCTCGTGAAACTTCGGTAAAAGACTCCAATGCAGCGTGGGCTTCAAGTGATGCGCGACATGGTATCCGATATTAAAGCCGAAGAGCCTGGAAGGAAAACGTAAATTCACATTGGCAGCGGCATGAGGGTCTTCCCTGTCGCAGCCGATGTGGTGGTCATAGTTTGCATAGCCGAGGCTGCCCCAAACGAAAACAACAGGGAGGCCGAAAAAGAGAAACCAGCTCCACGGGTCGCGGGCGATCATCAGGGCTGAGGCGGTAAAAAAAACGATGTTGCTTCGCAGGAAGCTCCAGAAGATCGGCGTTCCCGGCATCCGGATGAATTCGATCAGAATGTGCATCAGTGCTAACGGAGCAAAGGCGAGGGTGTAATAGAAGCGGCTCACAGGCTTATCCGGGTACTTACAGCCTTCAAAGCCGAATGTACTCGACCAGTCGTTATCCTTGCCGCCACCCCATTGCTCGGCGAATCGATGATGGTTGCGAACGTGATGCAATTCATAAGCTTCCACCGCCACGCCGTTTGAAATGAAGAGCAAGTAACCAAAAATTTCGTTCAGAGAGGTTTGCCGGAAGATCCTAAGATGGGTGTGATTGTGGTCGACCAAATGGACCGCGCGCACGCCGATCAGGATAAGAGGAAGCATGTACCACGCCCAGGCTTGATAATAGGCGATAAACTGCAGCGCGACCGTCACCAGTACTACCGCAACCGAAATTATGTCAATGGGATAACGGATAATGCTTCCTTGTTTGAAGCGTGTTTTCTGCTTCGGTGTCTCTACCGAAATCACAGCAACCGGGTGTGTTAGCGTCGATACTGATCGTGCCTGGTCTTGACTGGAGTACATGGGAGAGGCTGTCCTTTCGGGCGGCAGAATCTTAGATTCCGTCCGCCATCGCGAATTCTATGTTGGCAAAGTTGCCGTTTCAGCGGCGATTCCCGCGGCCTATTCATATAAGATCAGGTAACGGCTATTCGCTATGGTTTCTCCCGCAATGGACGATGACCGATCTTCGTTGGCAGCATTTTTTGCCTGCTCTGGTAAACATTAAATACAGTTGCTTTGATTTGTGAGAATCAAGGTTGCAGTCAATGATTAATGTCTATATTACAGGTATTTTATTTTTATGCAAACATCGTTATGTTCGGTAGCGAACCAAGCTCTTTCCAGCCGATGCCGCGAAAGATAGAGCTCGCCTTCGCGAAACCCTTCCTTCTAAGTATAAGTATTGAAAAGAGCCATAATAAAAACCCCCTCCCGTGAAGGAGGGGGATAACCTTCTAAAAGATGAGCGAGATAAACGCTAAAACCCAGGCCCGCAAATTTCCCGCGCCAGAAAAACCGGAACCCGAGCAATAAACCGCCGGGTTATCACGCCGCGTCGTAAGCCTGCTTTAGCCAGCCGATGAGTTCGGCGTCGACCTCGGAAATATCGCCGACGCGCACGCGGTGGCTGACCATCGCGTTCCAGCTTCCCGAAGCTTCGAGCCGACCGGCGGGTTCGACGCCTTTCAAGTTAATCCCGACGTCGAAGCGCTGCGGGGTCGAAGGCTGCAGGCAGGCGAACTGCTTTTTGCGGCGCACGCTTGTATAGGCTTTTTTCGGCGCGAATTCCAGGTCGCCGCCGAATTTTTCGATCTCCTTAGCCAGCTTTTCATAGATCGGTTTCAGCACGGCTTTCGGCCCGGCGTATTGCGCCTCGACCAGGTCTTCGCTGTCGTGCGAACCGGCATCTGATTCGAGCGCTTTGTGCGTCACCAGGTTGGCATAACCGTGCCCGATGCCGTGCTCTGCCTTGAGAAATTTCACGATCTCGCCGTGCTTGGCAAAGCCGCTGCCCCGCGCGATCTTTATCCACTCGTCAAAGCTCTTGCCTGTTTGAGTTTCGAGATTCGTTATTTGATTTTTTGTCATTTCATCGATGTTCATAATTAGTGCTCCTGTCGGAAATTTTTCCGATCATACGGATTTTCGTGAAGATTTGATTGGAAAAATTTTACCTTTAAATGTTGTGCTTTTGCCTGTATGCCCCTTACCTGCGCGGTTCCGGCATTTTTGTGTGAAATTTGCCCCACAAACTTGTCAGTAGCCCGACCGTGAGGGAGGGCGCATTTCGCCGGTGGTAAACGCCCTTGCTAACGCGCGGGCTACCGACACTCCGCCTGCTATATGGCAACTCAAATTAGGACACTACTCCTAATCCAGGGGCTTGAAATTCCCTGTCTGAAAAATTATAATTACATAATCCATTGTAAAGTCTCTCTCGGGCCAACTAGCAGACTTAAGATGGAGCCTAAGAAATTCCTTAAGCTCTTAACTCCTAAATCATCGAGCATAGGAACAATCCCATAGCTCTACAAACAAGGGGGATCAAAATGAAAAAAGTTACCAGTATCATTGTTTCTATACTGCTGGCTGCAGTGTTTTCTTTTGTGTTTGTGGCGAAAAATAATATAAATATCACCGAAGCACAGGTCAGACCGCAGGCGCCAGCCGATAAATTTATCCTGAGCGCTCATCCATTTTTCGGCAAGGGATACGATTCACGGCCGTTGATGGTAACCAGTGTCCGGACGGGGTGGAAAACCAACGCGGTCGAGGCGGTTAGAGTAAGAAATCTGTCCTCGAAAGCGATTTCCGAGTTTAAACTTGGATGGATACTTTCCACTCCGGATAACGGCGAAATCGCGGCCGCAAAGGAAGACGCGGCGTCGATTTCCTTAAGCCAGGATCTGGCCCGCGGGCAAGGCGAAACATTCGAAAAAATTGTCGTTTCGTTATCCGACATAAACGAAACATATTTAGGCGGGAGAGGCGACCCAAATGATTATCGCCTCGAAATAGTCGTTACGGAGATCAGGTTTGTCGACGGAACGACCTGGCAAACAGGACAGGAAGTCGCTCTTAATAAACCGGCGGAAGCGCAGTTTATCAAGGCTTCTTTTGTAAAAAGCGCATCAAAACTGACGGTAACGCCGATGAAACGGGCAATGCACTGCGCGAAACAGCAATGCTCTTTCCAAAGCGGCCCGCCTCCAGGCTACAGCTGCGCGAGCAGTACAAATGATGAATACTGTACGAATTGCAGCACCAGTTGCTGCAACACGGTTTGCAATGATCCGAGTCCCGCCTGCGGCGGATGTTCCTAACGCAAAGTAGACTTTGCAAGCATCAAGGCCGGTAAATGTGACACTTACCGGCCTTTTACCTGCAAAATACCCGGGAGCAGATCAAACGGGCCGCTTTGCGGCCTAAGCCGCCTAAAGGCGGTACTCAAAACTCCCTGCTCTCTAGACTCTCTAGACTCTCTAGACTCTCTAGACTCTCTAGACTCTCTAGACTCTCTAGACTCTTTCAGATCGGCTGCTCGAATTCGATGGAATTGCCGTCGGGGTCGCGCACGGCGGCCGCTTTACTGCCGTCGTTTTCGACCGGCGCATTGAGCAGGCTGCCCCCGTTGGTCAGCGCAAGGTTTATCGTGTGGTGGATGTCCGGCACCTCGAATTTGAGCTGGAAGCGGTTTTGATCGGCGTGGATGCCAGGCCACCTCCTGCGGGCAGAGCAAAACGTCCAGCCCGGCGATCTTGCCGCGAAAGAGCATCGCGCCGTAGGCTTCGACCGGCTGAAATTCAGCCTGGAAAACGCTTTGATAAAAATCGACCATCGCGGACATGCGCACGACGGCCAGGGTTACGCCTTTAAGGACGGTTCTAGTTACGGATTGTGTAGCTTGCATAAAAACAGGGATCACCCTCACCCGCTTGTTAAACGGCAGCTGAAAGTCTTCTTTCTATATAAAATAACCTTATGCTGTCCATAATCTTTATACAACACAGCGGTCTTTAAACTCAAGGAAAACTTGTATATATAGTTTTAATTTATATATTTACAGATATTAGACGAATACCGCTTCATAGTTTTGCGTAAAATTATCTGATGCCCGGGGACGATATTCAGGATGCCTGTTGCCTGTTTTGAGTCCCGCCTTCAGGCGGCTGTTGCCGGTAACGTCGGTTCTTTCGTGCATTTCGTGTAATTCGTGGTTAAGTTTTTCCGAGCCGGTTTTCCGGCTGAATTACCACTAAAAACACTAATCTCACCAAAAGAAGCCGCCTGAAGGCGGGACTCAAAACAACGCCTTGCCGTTTCCGCTGGGGGCGCTTAATATACTCTCAATCATGAAAGAAAAATTTTTCGACCACACCGTTCCATTCCTGCCCGTGCGCGATCTGAAGGAAACGATTTCCTATTACCGCGACACGCTGGGCTTTACCAACGAGTGGTTTTGGGAAGACAGCGACGCCGGCATCGAGCGCGACGAGATGCACCTGCTCTTTAACAAGAACGCCGAATTTGTCGAACGCGTCAACAGCGGCGACCGCGGGTTTAAGGTGATGTGGTTCGTGCAGAATGTGGAAGATATTTATGCCGAGTTTCAGGAAAAAGGCGTGAAGATCGCCGCCGAGCTCGAGGCCGAACCATGGGGCGTAAAAGAATTCGCCTTCGTCGACCTCAACGGCTATTACATCCGCGTGGCCGAAGGGATCGAGGAAGAAGAGGAAGAAGAATAATTAGTGGACAGAAAATATTTGCCCCTATCGTTAAAAACGTGGCAAAATTTCAGTAGGAGAAATTTTAATGATATTCAATGTAACGATCGATAGGGATGAAGACGGCGTATGGATATCCGAATGCCCTTCCATCCCCGGCTGCGTCAGCCAGGGCAGCACTAAAGAAGAAGCAATCGAGAATATTAAAGAAGCTATAGCGTTATGCCTGGAAGTCAGGGCCGAACAAGGGTTGCCGTTGACTATCGAGACAAAACAAGTTGAGGTAGCGGCTTAGTGCCAAATACTCCCATTTTAAGCGGACAGGAAGTCGTAAAAACTTTTGAAAAATTAGGCTGGCGAGTGGCAAGACAAAAAGGAAGTCATATTATTATGACGAAAGAGGGTGAAATTGCCTCGCTCGCGGTGCCTAATCATAATGAAGTTGCGCGCGGAACTTTGCGAAGCTTAATACGTTCGGCAAATCTGACAGCAGGGCAATTTATTGCGGCCATAAAATAACTGCTCGTACATACTCTTTCTTAACTGTCCGACTCCTAAGACCTCCCGATTCTCCAGACTCTCTAAACTCTCGACTCTAATACTCCTTCACCGTAAAGCTATAGTCGAACTGGTTCGCCTGCATCAGACGGTCTTTGATGCCCGTTTCGAACACTACCAGCATATTCAAGCCTCGGGCGGTGTCGTTTATGGTAAAGGGGATGTGCAGGCGGTGAAAGTCGCGGAAGGCGCGCACCGTCTGCAGCTCGCTCAAGCGGCGCCCGCTAAAGACCAGGTCCCATTTATTCTGCGGGCGATGATAACGCACTACCTTGTCCTGGCCGCGCTGCCCCTCGGCTTCGGAAACCTCGGCGATCTCTGCTATCTCGTGCTCGGAAATTTTATCCTGGCAGACGGGCAGCGTGGCCCAAACCACCATCTGCGCCTGGGCCATACCATAAGAATCCTGCCAAAAACGGGTTTCGCTGAGCTGCGCGGTGATATCGTAAAAGCTTATGATCGGCTGCAGATCCTCGGGCGCAGCCGCGGGAGAGTGTTGATAGAGAAGCTGGCCGTTGCGGCGAAAACAAACTTTGCCGTCTTCCACCGCCACGCGAAAAATATCCCCGGCCTGGTAAGTGAAACCAGGGGTACCGGAAAACGCGCCCACCACGGACTCACCCGCGATCCAGATACTGCCGCCGCCTTCCTGGCCCATGTTCAGCGCGTAGTCGAAATTGGCGTTGGTCCAGTCATAGCTGTGCGGCGCGGCGGAAAGCCCGATGCTGCGCGACCATCGCGGCCCGGTTGCCCTTGCCTCGACAAAACAATCGCCGCCGGGGCAGGACTCGCTCCCGGTCAGGCCGTAAAAATTACCGCCGCCCTGGTTCAAAGCGATCGTGTCACCATCGATGAGCACGCCCCCGCTGATGTTTTGCCAGCCGGGCTCTATCGCGTCAAAGACCCTGATCGTCACATCCTGTGTGCGGTTAAAGGGCGTGAAGCTCGGGGTCAGCGAACCGGTGCGCGGCTCAAATTCCCCGGCGTATTCCGTGGTGCCCATCGCTTCCCAGAGCGCGGTCTGGCTGATCTCGCTGCCGGTCAAAGTAAAGGGCTGCGACTGCTGCTGATTTTGCTGATATACGGGATTGAAATAATGAATGTTTGGCATGATCTGAATTTGAGTTTTGAGTTTTGAGTTTTGAGTTTTAAGTGACGCATCTGCTGACGCAGACGCTACTGACAACTGCCCACTGCCTACTGCCTACCGCTACCGCCTACTGCCCCTGCCTACTGCCCCTGCCTACTGCCCCTGCCTACTGCCCCTGCCTACTGCCCCTGCCTACCGATCACGCCGGCTCGTCCGTATAGAACGGAAAGGTTACCGGCAGCAAGGTATAGGTTTTTTCATCGGCGTTTCCGCCGGTGGTTTCGCCCGTCACCAGGCAGTCCACCGGGTTCGAATATTTATCGCCGCTGAGCAAATGCGAGAGGGTCACGCGGTCGCCTTTGCTGACGCGGTAGGAATCGAGCTGGCCGCGCAGGGTGAATTGCCGCTCGGGATCGGTCATCAATCTCATCCGCGTTTCGGCGATGCGTTCCGCCAGCGAACGCGTCATCACGCCCATCCGCAGCATCGGCGTATCCGAAGGCATTCCTCCCTGCTGCTCGCGCAATTCCGTGCGGTGCGCTTCGATATAGCTTTGCGCATAGCCTTCCGTTTCCACGTCGCGAAATTCGTAGCGCTGGTAGTTGATGCGTTCTTCGGGCGTACGGGGAGAGGCTTCGAAAGTTCGCCCGGCAATGTTGTAAGAGTATTGCGAAGAGTCCGGGTCGTAATTAAAACGATGCGCCGGGGTGCGGTCCGGCGGAAGAAAAACGATCTTGCCGTTCACGTCCTGCCAGTGCCAGCCGGGCGCGCGTTCCATTACTTCCTCGAAGGCCTGCCAGGCGGTCATCGCCGAAGGGATCGCGAGGTGCGCTTCATAGCGTTTCACCGTGTGGTCCAGCGGGTAAAAACGCGATTTCGGAACGATCTGGTAAGGCTGCGACTGGCTCGACCAGTAGAGATGCACATGCGCCAGGCCCCAGCCTTCGAAAAACTCAAACTTGAAATCTACCAGCTGGTTTTTCTGCAGCGCGATCGGGCCGGAAATTGTTCCGGTACTCTGCGTCCAGCGGTCGATGACCAACTGCCCGTTAACCCAAAGCCGCACGCCGTTGTCGGCCGTCGCAAAAAAGGTATATGTCTCGGTAAAGGCGGGACGCAGTCTTCCCTCCCAGCGGACCAAAAACCAATCCGCCTGCATTCCGGCGATGGGCGGCGCTGCGGAGTTCCAGTTAAAATTTATCTCTTCACCGCCGCGCGTTTTAACCCACGTGACGCCGGGTGTGGAAAATTCCGGGATGCTCCAATTGACCTGCGGCATCGGCGGGTGGTTGTAGTAATGCCCGGTCAGGCCCGTACCCAGGGTAAATGACGAAGCGGTGTTTGTGCGGTGCCAGACAGGCGCGTCGCACGCGCCCCGGAACCCGTACCAGCTAGCCCAATCTATCCGCGACGCGGGGAGCTTTAGTTCCTGCAGCAGAATGATCGGCCGCCACGCGCGCGTTGTTGGCGGAAAAATTCGGAGCGGGAAGATATGTTTCCGTTCGAATCGTAATCGGAGATCTTCCGGCAGTTGACGATGAATTTAAAGCGGTCGGGCTCCGTGTCTGCCAGCGAAAACTGCTGCGGGACATAACCTTCGACATAGCAGATGCCGGAAAAAGTGTAGCTAATGCCGGGGAAAAGTTTCGGCGCTCCCTGAACAGGGTCGTCGACGCCGGCGTCGGCCTTCCACACCAGCAAGGTGCCGGTGCCGTTGGACTGTATATCGACGGGCTGGAAAAATTCGTCGAGCAATTTAAATGAATTGCCGCCGGCTTCGGTCACGCGGTATTTCGCCGTTTCGCCGCTCAGCCCCTGCGGCATGGTGCCGTCGACCGCGCGCATCCGGACAAGATCATTATCGGCAAATCCGTGATTCGAACATATCAATTGATCCCCCGAGACATCCACGGTAAACGGTTTCGGCGAGATCTGGGTGGTGACGGTGCCGGGGTGAAAGATCCAGTTGGGATTAGCGCCGGGCAGCTCGGGTACTTCCTGGCCGGCGTAATAAAGGCTCTCCAGTTTTTCGCAGCCGAACTCCCCGCCGCGGCAGAGAAAAACGATAAATTTTGTGCGCGTGCCGTCGAATTCGTAATACACCAGCCTGCCGGCCGTGATCTGCTTGCCGTAGGCGTCCGGCAGCCGGGGATTGTCTTCGTCTTGCGCTTGTCTTAATACAAAAGGCATAAGTTTTTGATGGTGAATAGTGATTCGTGAATCGTGAATAGTTTTTTCGTGTTATTCGTGTGCTTAGTGGTTAATTACTTTAAGGTGAATAAGCGAATCCGAAATTAACCACGAAATACACTAATCACACGAAACGATTCACGATTCACAATTCACTATTCACTATTCACTATTCACTATTCACTATTCACTACAACATAGGTTTCACATTATGGACCGCGACCAGGTTGGCGAAATAGGTACGCGCGGTTTTGACCGAGAGGTTATAGACGCGCGTTTCGCCAGTGTGTTCGATCTTTTCCAGTATTTTGCAGTCGCTGAAACCGCCGCCTGAAGCGATGCGCACGGTCTCGCCCGCATTGAGCTGGCCGATCTGGCGAAAAGTGCCGGAACCCGTGTAAAAACGGTGCTTCGGCGTAACATGCAGGCTGCCGTGCGGCAGGCGGACTTCCAGCCACCTGGTGGCGGTGTTCACCCAAACGGCTTCCACCGCGCAGGCCGTCATGGAATCCTCGCCCGTGTTTTCGTCGTAGGCCGGGGCCATTACTTCGCTCCCGATCTCGATCTCTTCGATCGGCCTGGATTCCCCGCCCGGGAGCAAAACGGGCGTGCCCGCCAGGAAACAGTTGCCGGGCGGGTCGTCGAAACCGCCGCCGCCGCCCGGCGGCAGAGTTGTGATATTAGTTGACGCGGCCACCGCCGGCACCGCCACTATCCGGTGCAGGTTGCCGTGAGCGCGGCAGCCGTTCTCGCCGTCTTCCGTTTTGTCGCAGGTGTTGGGATTGCCGCCCTGCGCCACCTGCCAGCCGCAGCGCGATTGCGCGGGCGAAAGCTGCTGCCCGTTCACCACTTTATTAAACGTCACGATGCAGCGCTGTGAGAGCATCCACGCGCCCATGATCGCCTGGCGTTTGAGCAGGTCGCTGTTCAATTGAAAAGTAATGGTCTGATCGGATTCGGTGATGGCGGCGGCGCGGACCTCGCCTTCCATCCATTTATCGACGCCGAGCTGCCCGGAGCCGAGCAGGAAAGCTTTCCACAAGGTAAATTTTGCGCCCTCGAAATTCCGCCCGCGCTTGATCAGGGCCTGGCCGATCTCGCCGCTGATATTATCGACGGTGATCGAGCCGCCGTCCGGAGCTTTGCCCAGCGTCTGGATCATCCGCGGTTTTTGATTGCGCAGCAGCGGCTGGTAGTTATGCCCGTTGGCTGTGACGGCGGAATCCGAGACGTAAAAATCCGCCGCCGGCAGCGCGCCCTGCGCCGGTAAATGAATGTCCGCCAGCCAGTATGACGAATATCCCTTGCCGGCGATCACGGTTTGAATTTCGGAAGATACGTTTCGCATAAATTGTAGGAGAGTCCGGGAAGTAGAGGAAGTGAAGGAAGTCTGGAAAGAAAATCCTCCCTGACTTCCTAGACTTCCTAGACTTTCCAGACTTAATTAAAACCCCCGGTCATTCACATTATTAATATCCCGCACGAGCCCGTCGGCGAGGCCGCTTTCGCCGATGTGCGTGCGGACGGATTTGACCACGGCCTGCTGGCCGCCCGGTGTTTTCAGCCCGATATCGACGATCCTGGCGGCCGTTTCGGAGCCGAATTGATTGTTAAGGTGAATTGTCAGCTCTTCGATGACAATTTCCTGATTAGATGAGGTTTGAGTGCCGCCGGAAATATTTGAACCGGCACTGCTATCGACCATTCCGCCGCCGGCGAAGCCCGGCACCCGTTTTTGCTTCAGGTAAGGCGCGATCGGCTTCCAGACGTCCGGCGTCAGCACCACTTCGTTGCCGCTCAGGCGGGCGAGAAAATCGTCCTTGCGGTCGTAGATGCCCGGCACGCGCCCGCGGAAAGGCCGCATGAACGCGCCGTCGCCGCCCAGCACCTTGTAACCGTGGCCGCCGGACACAGCCGTCCCGACCTTTCCCCCGTCGGCAAAGGTGGGCACGAGTTTGGCGTCCATCGCCTTGCGCGCGGTTTGCGCTTCGGCGGCCTGTTTGATCTGGGCGATCCGCGCGTCTATGCGCGAGACGTCGGCCAGCGCGATGCGGCGAGTCTTGCCGTCCTTGAGCTGCGACATTTGTTCCACATATTGTTTGCGGATATTATTCGCCTGGTTGATGGCAGAGGCCCCGTCGAGCTGGTCGCCATTGACCTGTTTCAGCAGATCGTCCAGCGACGAGAAAGCGTCGAGCATCGCCTGGTTGCGGATCTTCTCTTCCTTGCGCCGGCGGGAATTTATTCCCCAGATGATAGCGCCGATGAGTATTGCCCCGGCCGCGGCGATGGTGAACGGGTTGGTCATAAAAGCCGCCAGCCCGTGCATACTTGCCAGAGCGCCGCCGGAGGCGAAAATTCCCGCCCCGGCTCCGCCAAGCAAACCGACCGCGCCCGCTCCGCCGAGCATCAAACCGCCGATCGAACCCAGCATCGAAGCGCCGGTATTTCCCATCCCCAACATTCCGCCCAGCGACATTCCCAGTCCCGGCAGCATCGAGGCGATCTGCATCTGAAATTTGCCGACACCGCCGAGTGAAGCCGCCTGGGCCGCGGCCTGTGTGGTAGTGCTGGTGGTGGTATTACTTGTGCCGCTCTGGGTGCCGCTGGTGGTGGTCGTGGTGGGAGACGGTGTAAGTGGGTTTAGTCCGGCCGCGATCCCGGCCGCCATTTGTGACCCCACTGCCCCGGTGGCATTGCTCGGGCTTGTCCCGCCCGGCAAAGCGACCGTTTGCCCGGTGGCGGGGTCCGTTTTCGCGGCATCGCTAACAACGCCTTTTTTCGGATCGACCGCTTTGGTAAAAGATTCCATTATCTTTTTGCTGATCGCGGTCTTGATCTGGTCGGCTATGTTTCCGATGAGCTGTCTCATTATGCTTTGAAACATCGACTTGAGCGCTTCCTTGAGGCCTTTCAAACCGCCTTTTAGCCCGCCCTGCAGGAGGCCTTCAAAAGCCTCGGCGAAAATATTGCCGATGTCGTCGGCAAATTTTTGAAATTGTTTTTCCGCTTCGCGCTGAATTTTATCGGACAGCTTTTTATTGGCATCGGCGATCTTTTCCTGTTCGGTCTTGACCTTTTTCTTCGTTTGGGCCTGAACGCCGTCAACCTGGCCCGCCTGCACCTGCGCGCCGGCCACCAGCGGCTGCTGGGCACCGACAGCAGCACTGATATTGGCGCCGTTCGCCGCTGCTGCCGCCCCGGTGCCGCTTCCGCCCAGCGCCTTTAAAGCATTTTCGGCGCTTTGCCGGGCGATCGCGTCGAGCTGCGTCAGCGCGCCCGTCAGTTCGCGCACTTTGCCGAGCGCTTGCGCGGTGTCGGCCTGAACGATGACTTTGACGTTTCTCATAAAATTAGTCCATCGAGTCTAGCGAGTCTATTGAGTTCATTGAGTTCGTTGAGTCCTTTGAGTTTTTTGAGTTAGTTGAGCCGGAAAACTTCTCTCGACCCGATAGACTCAATAGACTCAATAGACTCGCTAGACTTTCTTCAAAAACACTGCCTCCATGATCGCGGTGAGTTTGATCTGGTTTGCGGTGGTAAATTCTTTTTCCAATCCGCACCAGAGCACGAACAGCTGCCACTCTTCCGGGGTAAAATCGGCCAGCTCGAAAACGCGCCCGGCGTGCCGCTCCCAAACGGCGTGCTCGATGATATCCACCAGCGCATCCACTTCGCCGTCTTCATCAGCCAGGTCCGCCACCGGCGCAAGCCCCCGGCAAATGTTGCAGCTCAAACACGCCCGCGCTTTTTCTTCCGGCGTGCGGCCGGTGGCCGTGGTGTAGCGCTCGCAATCGGGTTCACCCGGGCAGCGTTTGCCGTTTTGCGCGTCGATGCCGAACTTTTCCGCCAGGCGGTCGCGGATCCGCTCCGCCGCGAGCGTTACTTTTTTTCGGTGTCGGCGCGGGCGGTGAAATAGGTGTCTATCACCACCGCTTTGTGATGCAGCGGAACGCGCCCCGCGTAGCCGGAGGCATTCACTATCACCTTGTCATAGAGCGTCGCCTTGCCGCGCATCGTGGCGGGAAACACGGCCAGGCGTTCCGTTTTCTTGCGCAAACCGCCGCGCTGATTTTCGAACATCAGGCGGTTTATGCGTTCGTACTCGGCGTAATCCTGCGCGGTTTTCGCGCGCAAAGTGTGAGAGGCGGGAACGATCTCGTCATTAAAGTAGCTTTCGGTTTGGATCGACCTGGCGCGGTTTGCGCCCCAGGCGGCACGCGTCCCGGCGACGTTATCGCCGTCCTTTTCGCCTTTCTCTACGGCCACGCAGGTCAGGATGTGGTCCATCACCGCGATCTTGTCCTCGACCGGCACGAGCTCGCGCCAGTCTTCGGGCAGATCTTCGTCGGAATCGCCGTACCCCCGCACGGCCAGGCAGGTTTTGTCCCAGAGCTTAACGGCCGCCGTAGCGGTGTGGGTTTCGGTGCCGGTCTGGCGGCTGTCGCCGATGACCGCCACCTGCCGCGCTTCGTCAAACTCGATCAGGAGCTTATCGGTCAAAGGGGCGATGATATGCGTGACCTTGACCTCGCCCGTTTCGGCTTCCACCAGAAGCGGGATCTCCTGGCTCTGGTCGGCATCATAGAGCTTTACGTGTTCGGATAACATAATTAATTGTGATTTCGGAATTGGGATATCGGATTTTTGAATCTGGGATCGGGATATCTGAATTTGAAAATGCGATCCCAAATCCGAAATTCCCAAAATCCGAAATCCTTAGGTGGTGTAGCTTTGGACCGTAGTGACCAGCGTCACGTCGACGGCTTTGGAGGGGTTTGCGGTGGTCACGAGCGGCTGCAGGCTGACCTGGAGAGTAACCATGTTATCGGCTTCGGCGCCGATCACCACCGTTTCCATCGCCGCCTGGTCAAAGGCGATCGTCAGCTTGTGTTTGAAAGCGCCCGCGATAGTTGCGCCGGTGAGGGCGATGTTGCCGGTCAGCAATCTCTGTTTCTGCAGGTAGTCGTATTCCTTGCTGCTTTGATTCATGCGGACGGTAAAGCTCAGATCGATGTCGCGCTGGCCGAAAAGCATTTCCGAACGGATCGCGCCGGAAGTGGAATCGTTATCGACCTGGTACTTGCCGCAGCCGGCGCGGTAGCCGCCTTCCGGGTTGAGGCCGTTACGGACCACGAACGAAAAATTATCGTAATCGCAGGTGTAATTGAGCGCGGCGCCCTGCCCGCCGGGAACCGGGCCGAAGTTGATCGTGACCTGCGTGTTATAAAAATAATTCAGGTTTTGCGCCGGCCCGACCTGGGTCGTAAAGTTCACGTTCGAGGGCGAGGTTCCGTTTGCCGCTGCCGCGAAAAGCGCCGGAACCCATGATGCGGTTCAGGCTGTCGCCGCTGATCGAAAGCGTATCCATCACGCAGGAAGGGTACAGGAACGTCGTATTCGGCGCCGATCTGTTCGACGTAGGTGAACGCCGGCAGTTGTCTTCCGACCGAGGTCGGATTTTGCGGCGTAAAGACATGGCTGAAAACACCGGCCTGGGGCTGGGTGGTGGCAACCGAGCCCAGCGAGTAAAAAAGCAAACGCCCGATGGATTCGCTGGAGACGTCGAAATCCATTCCCTGGCGGTCGACGTCGTGCGCCGTCAGCCATTGTTCGGAGGCAAAATCGGAACCGGTTGAATAACCCTGGTTGTTTTGCACGCGCACGGAATAGTTGGCGAAATTCTGCCCCGGCGTATCTTTCAGCAAAAGCTGCTGCAGGTTAAATGTGGGCCCAGTATTGGGGGCGGTAGCGGTCGAATAATCGCTCTGCGCGATGCGGCTGATGGCATAACGCCGTTGATTATTGTGAACGTAAGACATGTATTTGATTTCCTCTCAAAAAGTAGTGGTGAAGGTGAATGGTTAATGATCAATGGCCGGTAATAATTTTGGCTGTAAGCTAATAGCTGTCGGCTGTTAGCTGTTCGGTTATTTGTGGGCAGTCTTAAAAATCGATCATTGATCATTCACCATTAACAATTATTTGTTCTTCTTCGCCGGCTGGTTTCTTATTCGGCTTTTTTTCTTCTTCCACAACGTCGAAATGGCCGAGCGCCAGCAGTTCGCCTAAGAGATCTTCGTCAACTTCCGTGGTCTCGCCGGGGCCGAGCCTGAAATTGACGCGATTGCCGATGCCGATCTCGATCCCGTTTAAGTGCGGTTTAAGTTTTATTTTTGGCATACTTTTTTAGTCCAGGGAGTCTGGGGAGTCCAGAGAGTCGAGAGAAAGATTTTGGACTCTCCAGACTCTCGACTCTCTCGACTCGATTACCTTTCATTAATTTTCAAAGCGATGATTCCCACCGCGTATCTGATGGTTTCCACTTTGCCCCAGCCGCGCCTGCCGCCTTCCACGTGCACGTCGCAGACGGTATTGCCGAGGTTGGGGTCTTCCTGAAAAATTTTCACGGCGGCGCGCATCAAACCCGCCAGCTGCGTGCGCGACTGCACCAGCTTTTCCGGCGTCGCTTCACCCACCCGGACAAACGCCTTGAGATTCATCGCGGCATTGTATTCGTCGATCTCGCCGCTCAGGCGCGGCGCGAATTCGCAGTCCCACGTCGCCGACCTGGAAACCGTAGGGGGCGTTGATACGTTCGAATTCGGTGGAGTAGATCACCGCCCCGCGCAGGGGCGAATCGACCGGTGCCGTCTCGATCGCTGTTTTAAAGTTTGATAAACGCTTTCTTCGATCATAAAATTGGAGCGCCGAATTTATTCGGCATGCAGACTGAAGTCTGCGTTCCCGTACATACTCATCAATTCCATCGTCATATCGATCTCGCGCGTGGCTTCGTCCCAGCGCGGCGGTTCTTTGGCGATGCGGTCGAGCATCGTGACCAGCTCGCTTTTGAGCTGCTCAATCGCCGGTATTTGTACAGTTATCGAAAACATCGTTGTTCAAATAAGCGGGCTTGAGCTGCATCGTCACCGACCCGCGGGACTGATCTTGCTGGCGGTAGGGTTCGGCAAGCTCCGCCGCGGTATCGAAAAATTGTTTGCGCAGCAGCTGCAGCTCGGTGGGCGGCAGGTACTGGTGCACGCTGCCGTCCGCCACGGAGGAAGCCGCGTCCTGTTCGCTGGTCACCACGCCGAACGGGCGAATGCGCGCGCCGGTGTTGAGCAGCAGGTGGTACATCGCCAGGTTAGCTTCGGCGGCCCTTAAGGCGCCGGCGCGCTCAGTGTTTTCCGGCTCGCCTAAAAGGGCGTCCTCGAACGAATCCGTGCCGACCCAGTTTTTCAAGGTGCGCCGCGCCGCCAGCAGACAAAAAGATAAACGCTGGTTGCTGATCTCCTGCACGACGTTGAAGGTGTCGCGTAACTGCTGAACTGTATTGAGGGTTTGCATAAATTTTCGTTAAGTACGGCCCGGATCGAAAGCGGCAGCCGGAGGCCGGGGTGATTTAAAGGCTTATCACGGCTCGATCGTGAGGTCCGATGTCATCTCTACCTTGAAGATCATCATTTCGTAGTTATAGACCAGAAATACTTGCCCGTGGTTTGTTACAAAGAATCCGAAACTTCCCGATTCCGGAAACTCGGAGGTTGTCGGCTGCGAATGGCCCAGTTGCATGCCGCGGTAAAAAGTGCTTCCCTGCCCGTGGGCAAATTCGGTCACGGCGGTGTCCGGAGAGCCGAGTTGCAGCCGCCCGTCGGCGCTGAAGAGGACAGTGCTCTTGATCGGGTGGCATTGAAGGTCGAGGGCCGCGTAACCGGGTGAAGTGATATCGGCCGCGAGCTGCAGCGTCGGAGAACTGGTGTTCAGGTCGATCGTCATGCGCGAGTGAGCGCCGGCGTCGGCGACGGGCGACCGCAGATCGAGGGTGAATTCCGGCCCGCCATTCCCAGGCCGAGCATACCGTCGGCAAAGGTGAGTTGATCATTGTCAGCGGTCAGAAAACCGTCTGCGTCGAAATATGAGATCGCATTAAAAACATCGAGGTTTCTGATGGAGCCGGGCTGGTGAATATGAGAGATGTCGGCTTTTTGATCGATCAGATCCTGCAGCGTGGTTTGCGCCTGGCTGATGGCGTCTTCCAGGTTCGAGATCGCGATGTTGAGCTCGAATTGCGTGGCCCTTAAAGCGATGGCCGCGTTAGCCGAAGCCAGGCCGTTCGTGACTGTTGTTACATTAGCGTTGGTGGTATTGAGCGCGCTTTGGTTGGCTTTAGTGTCGACCTCCGCGTCCAGCGCGGCCAGGTTTGTATTGGTGTTATCGAGGCCGATCGTGACATCGCCGATCTGCTCGAAGGCGGCGTTCATGTCGTCCTGGCTGGCCTTTTGTGAGATCGCGTTCAAGGCGCTGTTCAGCTGGGTATTGGTTAAATTGAGCGAGCTCTGGTTGGCCTTGGTCGCGATCAGCGCGTTGGCCGCGGCCAGGTTCGCATTGGTCGTGTTCAGCGCGCTTTGGTCGGCCTTGGCGGCGATGGCGGAATTTGCCGCGGCCAGGCCGTTCGTGACCGTGGTTACATTCGCGTTGGTCGTGTCGAGCGCCGCTTGGCTGGCCTTTGTATCAACCTCCGCGTCCAGCGCGGCCAGATTCGCATTGGTCGTGTCAAGCGCCGCCTGGCTTGCCTTTGTATCTACCGCGGCGTCGAGCGCGGCCACATCCTGCTGAAGCTGCCCAACGTTATCGTTGGTCATGTTCAGCGAACTCTGGTCGGCCTTGGTGTCGACCCTTACGTCGAGCGCGTCCAGGCTCAGCGACAGGTTCGTGACGGCGTCGTCCAGTTCGGATTTGTCGGCCTTGGTTTCGACCACGTCGCCGAGATCGCTCACGCTTTGCGTCAACCCCTGCAGGTTCGCGTTAGTGTCATTGAGCGCGCTTTGCTCGGCCTTGGTAGCGATCGCCGCGTTGGCCGCGACCAGGTTCGTGTTCGTGGTATTGAGCGCTGCCTGCGAAGCCTTGGTGTCTACCTCTGCGTCCAGCGCGGCAAGATTCGCATTGGTGGTATCGAGCGCGCTCTGGTCGGCCTTGTTGCCGAGCTCGTGGTTTAGCGCATCAACATCCTGCGTGATCTGCCCCACATTGGCATTGGTCGCATCGAGCGCGGTTTGGTCGGCTTTGGTGTCGATCTCGGCATTGACCGGGATGAGCTCTTCCTGGACGACCGTGCGCGCTTCCTGGCGCATGACCGGCAGGAACGCGATCACCTGGCTTTCCGTCGGCGAATCTTCCTCGATCGAGCTTTCGCGCAATTCGTTGAGATCGACCGGATCTTCCCCAGCCGGCAGAATAAAGCGAAACTGGCTGCCGTCCGGCAATGTGCAGATGTATTTCGAAGGCCGCAGGCCCTCTTCGTTCACCCACAGCGCAAGGTCCAGCTCACCGTCTTCGCCGGCCACCGCACGGACGGGCTTGCTCGGGTACTGCGCTTCCTGGTCGTAACTCGAACGCTCGAGCTCGAATTCGACCACCGCGCCGGCCCAAACCGTGCCGTCTGTTTTTCTGATCGTGCCTGTAATATTTCGATTCATCTTGTATGGAGCGCGGGCATCCTGCCCGCAGTGAAAGCTTGCATTCGAAGTTTATGAAGCGCAGGCATCCTGCTCGCAGTTTTGAGGTCCGCCTTTGGGCGGAAGTTCGAACGCTCCCGCGTTCGTTGCGGACAGGGATGTCCGCGCTCCATAGAGGATTACGGCGCGAGCACGGCGAACGGGTAGCGGTTCGCTCCGCTGTTGAGCGGGTTGACCGGGTTGGGCACCTGGAAACCGAGCCGCATCACGACCCGCAGCGCGACCATGTCCTGCTGGGCGAGGTTGTACACGATGTTATTGTCGGCATCGGTGATCACCGCCTGGTCAAGCAATTTATAGGTGATGTCCTGGCGCACGCCGATGATGCCCTGTGTCCAATCGCCCGCGATCAGCAGCGCCTTCGAAGCGTCCCACGCGCCGTTGGTCACGTAATAGATGCGCTCGTTATAGAGCGCGTCCGGCGCGCCGACCTGCAGGCTCGGCTGCAGAATGGGCAGGCCTTCCGTGGTGCGCAGGGACCTAAACGCCGATTTCAGCGTCACGCTGGCGGCAAAGCCGTTGACCATAAAGCCGTCGGCTTCGACCGTTTCCATCACTTTGGAAACGTCCACGTCTATTTTTTGCGCGGCGATGCTGCCGGAATCGAAAGTATTTCCGGCGGCGGTGGCGGCGGTAAAAATAGCGGTCGCCCAGCTGGCGGGTTTGTTGTCGCCGAAAAGCACGGCGGCGTCGATGGTGCGCCCGATGGCTTCCACCAGGCGCGGTTTGATCTCTTCCCAGACGTCGAAGGCCGCATCGTCCAGCACGGCTTCGGGAATTGGCACGATACACGCGACCTCTTCGGCCTCGAGATATTTATCCGCCCAGTTGACCTCGGTGGTCTGCTTGAGCCCCGTATCGCCGTTGACGAAATACGCGGTCGGCAGCACGGAAAGCACCGGCATTTTTTGCTGCTTGCTGGACATTTTGACCTGCTTGAAAAGCGAGAGCGCGACGCTCTGTTTCGGCAGGTCCTGGAAAATTTGCGAGCTGACCTCTTCCGGTATCAGCGCACCCGCATCGTTGCGGCTAATAAAATTGTCGTAGGGCATAAGTTAAAAATCCTTTAATGTTTAATGGTGATTGATGAGTATTGAAAAGTCGGTCCGAAATTATTAATTATTCATTATCAATTCTTAATTATTTTTCTGAAATTTAATTAATAATGCACAATGAAGAATTAATAATTAATACGTGTTGCCGATCACTAATCGCGCCTGCGACGCAACAATTCATTCATCGAAGGCCGTGGGTTATTCTGCTGGCCGGCGCCGCCGTTGACTTTGCCGCGGGCGGCGGGAGTGAAAAGCTCCGGGTAATCGCCGCGGGCCGCTTTGATCACCTCGTCGAGGTTTTTCGGTTTGCCGTCGTCACCCAGTTCGAGTTTTTCCTCGATCGCGCGAAAAAGCAGGTTGGCATTTTTCGCGCCTGCTTTCGCGGCGGCTTCGGTCACCAGTTGGCGCAGCTCGCGTTGGCGGATCTGCGTTTCCAGCTCGGTGACTTTGGCCTGGGCGGCTTCGAGCTCGGGCAGCTTTGAACTTTTCAGCGCCCGCTCGACCTCGCGCTTGACTATCCGGTTGACTTCCGTCTGTGAGAAAAATCTTTGGCGTGATCTGCCTGTATCGTCCGCAGTTTTTTCCGGCTCGGGTGTTTTGGGTTTGCCCGGTTCCTCGCCGGCGGGATCTTCTTTGGGATTGGGGGCGGGCTGCGTTCCCGCTTCCTGCTCGGTTTCAGCAGTCGGAACTTTTGTGTCGCTCATACACGAATCAGATTAGAGAATTTTTCGCGGCTTGGGTAGAGAGGTTTTTGAAAATTCGGGACAATTCCGGCAGTTTGAATTTTTTTGTTTTTTTCGTGTAGTTAGTGTATTTCGTGGTTGATCTTTTAAGTTTTAATGAGGCGCTAAGACCAAAGTCCCGAAACACACTGATCACATGAACAAAACCGTCGGCGGCCTGTTTTGTTTCATTCCTTGATGATAGCGTTCACGCCTACGAATATGAAGTCGTCGGCTTTACTTGCCGCCGGGTTGTTAGACCAGTTTTCGCCGCTGCAGGTAACTTTAATGTAATTATCGATGGGAAAGCCCTCGCCTTTACCGGGAACGCTGCACCTAACGGGGCCGAAGTCGGAAAATAGCAGCAGCTTGGTCAGCACTTTATTCTCGCTATCTCCTACTATCGACTGCCCCAGATCGGACGGCACCCCGGTGATGGGAAAGGGAGCGCCGTCTTTAAAGAATGTTTTCTCGATCAGACAGTTAGTGGCGTGATGCGGCTCAAAAGTAAGCGCGACCGATTTGATGCCCTGGGGATCGACCGCCACACAGGAAAAAGTCATAGTGTCAAAACCGTTCAGCGGTTTGTTCCCCGCTTTCTCATATTGCCCGGATTCGTTTTTGATCTTAAACTCCACCGTCGGCGGCGAAGAATCGTTTGGATTTATCGGAACCTTGTCGCACGCCGTCAAAAACGCGGCCAGCGACAGGACGCTTAAAAGTAACCATAAAGTTTTATTATTCATAGCAGCTCCCCCGTAGTATTTTCAGTTTATTCGATAACCCGCACCGCAATAACGCCTATTCTAAATTGTTAAAAAACGGCACAATCAATCTTACGTATTTAATTCTGGTGTCAACCGGCTTATTGCCGATGGGTTCCGGCTTGCTGGCCCAGTTCGTCGCGCTGCATAGGGCCGTTACGATCGTTTCCGACTGGAACCCTTGGCCGGTACCTTTAACAAAGTTACATCTCGTCGGTCCTATTACCGCCAGGAATGCGTGTTTTGTCGTTACTTTGCCCTCGGCATCGATAAACATGGTGTCCTTTTGCGACGGGGGAAAATTGCTGAGAGGCTCGCCGGCGCCCACATGACAAGGCTTTAATGGCTCAGACGTAAAAGTGAAGCTGGCCTCTTTCAGACCTTCCTCATCTTGTACTTCGCAGACCAACCTTACTACCGAGTCTTGATTTAATTCCATTCCCATTCCATTTAGGGTATCTTTATAGGGCCCATCGTCGACCTTGATCCGGATCTCGACGACGTCGGGCGCTGTGGTATCGTTTTGGTCTACCTTGGCGGTCGGACACTTAGACGCGGTCAAAACAGCCGCGGCAATACCGGCCAGTAACGCCAAAAAAACAATTTTCTTTTTCATCATTTCTCCTTCTCCGCTGCGGGTAGTGGAATCAGTCTGACCAGGGAGCAATTCTGCGATCACAACGGGAATGCGGAAGTTATGATTGATAGTCCCAAGCCTGATAGATAGAGAACATATATAAGACGGCAACGGAAAATGTTTTTTGCCTGTACAAACTTGTCCTGTTTCCAGGGAAGTAACATCTAACCGCTAGCACTCACATGAAACAAATGCGAAAAAAAAGGGCAGGTACAAGACCTGCCCTGCAATTATCGCTATTTGCTATTTACTATTCCTTTTCTCATTCAAAAATTCATATCATACCGCCTCTTCTTCTTTCAGTCCCGCAAAGAATTCGCTGAAATTTCCGGCGATAAAATACAAATTTTCCAAGGTCGCGGGTTCTTCCTCTTCGGCCTCTTCGTTGTGGTCCCAAAAAAAGATATTTTCCCGGCTTTCCGGCCGCAAAGACATGAGCACCAGATTTCCGCCCGGGTCGTCTGCGATTGGAAACATTCCCGGCGGAATGCGGTCGAAATACATAGTGTCGAAATAGTCAAAATCGGAGTATTGCGACCGGTCAAAGCCGATAAACTCTCGCACCATGCTGTTCCAGGTGCGCCCGTCGGGCAGATCATAGTCAAAACCGCTTTTATCCGGTCTTCCCCCGTTAAATTCGAGTAAAAAGTCCCTGTAATCCTGCGGCAGGGCGTCGCCGATCTGTTTTTCAAATTCGGCAATTTTATTTAGCAGGTGATCTTTGCTCAGCCGGGTTTTCACCATTTCCCGCCCTTCCCTCAGTCCCGAAAGCAGCCCGGAGAAACTGTCCGCAACGGGATAGAGATTGTCGCGGGCCGGCGGTTCGTCTTCCGGCGCTTTTTCGTTGTGGTCCCAGAAATAAATTTTGCCGTGGTCTTTACGGTTTAGCGACATCAGGAGTTTATCGTCATTTGCCGCATCGGCGATCGCAAGCGTCTTGGCCGGTATGGCATCTTTTGCTTCCCGGTTCTGTCCCTCAAGATCGTCCCAGGGAGTTTCGCTGAATTTAAAGAGGTAATCTATCCGGCCTTTCCATCTCCCGCCGCTTCTCAGTTTGCATTCGAACCGGTCGGCATCGCGCCACGTCTTTTCGTCTTTCATCAGAAAGTCTTTATAGTCGCCCGGCAAGCGGCTGCCAATGCCGCGTTCAAGACCGGCAATTTTCTTTTCTAATTCTTCCCTGCTTAGCTGTGCCATTTTTATTTATCTCACTGCTCGCTTTTTAATTTTGAGACTCCTCCGGCATGCCTGACACGCTTCGTCAAGATTCTGATGCACAAAACAATCAATGCTGAGTTTATAGGAGGTTGGAGGAATGTAAAACTAAGACCTTGCTCGTAAAAGCATTTCCGTTTTTATACTTCGAAAATATTATTGCTTTTGTTCGTTCAAAAAATTCATATCCTTATCGTAAAAGCCTTCACTGGCACTGACGACCCCGTCCAGCCTCTTGGCGATACTCTTCCATAAAACCACCATCAGGCGTTCAGCGTCTTCATCGATAAAATATTCGTCGAACTCAAAGACATAGATCAGCTTGCTTTCTTTTAAATGTGCCTGAATTTCCGGCAACGGCTCGAGATATTTTTCCTGGATATCGAAGGTTTCTTCCAGCGTGACGGCGAAATCTTCTTCTCCTTTTTTGTAACGATAAACGCTGATCTCTTCTTTCCCTCTTTGATAATCGATTTCCATCCCACCCCAGTCTTCGGCGTCCGCCCGCGGGTCGTCCAGGGGAGGAAAATAAATGAGATCGTCTTCAAAACATCCACTATCGTCGAACACCTCCGCGATCTCACTGATCATAAAACTGCCTTCCGATTTGCAGAAAACCTCTACCGTCATATTGCCTCTTTTTTACTGATTAGGAGTAAATCTTCTAGTGTCGATCACCGACGGCGGCTCGCCGTATTTGTACTCTATTCTACGCATCCTGTTCGCGCTGTCAACAAAGGTCAAGGTGTCGTTCGGCTTCAAATTTCTCAGCTCCATTTTTAGCTTGTACCTCATTGCGCCGCTGGGCAGCCCGCCTTTACTCATTGGATCAACTTCAACATAATCCATACCGCCCTTATTATTGCGCTTGACGAGATCGACCATGTTTTTCTTCACCTTTTTGGTTGTTCTTTCTATCCGAGTGCCAAGCTGGGTTGTTTCCGTATTGGTGAAACCTTCTTCCCGCACCATCTCTTGTCTGGTTGCCTGTTGCTTGGGTCCGCCGGAGCGGCCTGGCCTATTTCCCGCCCGAGTGGGTTCGAGTTTAGAGCTTTCCCATGCTTTCCGGGAAAGAACTTCTTCCGGTTTTTTGCCCTTCTTGAAGGCATCTTGGACATATCTCTGGTAGCGCCAGTCCGCGCCCTCGGCAGTATTGACGCCGGGTTTCTTGCCTACTGGCGGTTCAGGCGGCCATTTCCCTTTATATCCTCCGTCTTTTTGCGGCGTGACCGGTTTTTCCGAGGTAGTAACCTTCCTCGGTTTTTTCGACACCGGCTTCGGCTGCGGCGGCGTCTCGACCGTTTTCTGTTTCGGGGTCGTCGGCTTGGGGGTCGTCGGTTTGGGCGTCTTGCCGGGCGTTTTTGTTGCCGTCTTCGTCGTAACAGGCGTCTTGACTTTAGGAATGGCCGCTGTTTCGTTGAGCGGTTTTAAGACCGGTTCGGGTTTGGGGACAACCGGCTCTCCCGCTTTCGGAACGACCGGCGCGCCGCTTGTGGGCTTGGGAGTAGGCCTTAATCCCAGCGGATTTTCCGGCGGCCCTTTGGGAAGCTTCATCAGCGAGCGTTTCAGCAATATCAGGTTGATGATAAAAAGCGTGCCCTGCTCGATCGCTTCTCCTTCGCGCTTGAACTTTTCCGATTTGTATTGGAACTTAAATGAATCAAACGAGATCCTCGGCACTTCGAACAGTCTGAAGTCCGGCGATTCATAGCCGAGGAGCGCAAACCACATCTTGGAATTTTTGTAAGCCGGGCCCAGCAGAGGTATCAGCCCGACGGGATCGCCCAGCTCGTTGAGGACATCGACCGGGATGTTTGCGATCTGCTCAAGAAATTCCACGCCGAGGTTCGGGTAGATCTTGAGCAGATCCAGGAACATGTTGTTTACTTCTTCCCGGGATTTTTCCAGGGCCAGCTGCGTGTGCAGATACTCCTGTTCCCATTCCAGTTTCAGCCGGGCCAGTTTTTGCAGATCGGCGGGGCTGAATCGCACCTTGTAGATGCGCGGGTTGGATTCGTCATTGCGCTCCAGCACCTGGATCTTCACGCCGGCCTGGATGGCCATCGTGGCGTACTCATTGACCTTGTCGCCCCACATGACGCCGCCGAATTTTAGCTGGATGAAATCGCCGAGAATGAAAAAATCGCTGAGCGGCGGGCCGCCGGAATTTGCCACCGCGATGGTGAAGGTGCCGTCGCCGATGCCGAAACCGGGGAGCGAGGCAATTATGTCATCGGCATCCTGCTGGCCCGGGAGTTTGGGCGCGGTGGGATCTGCCGGCTTGGAATCCGTGTCGGTGCCGTCGCCTTTTTTCTTTTTGTCTTTCCCGCCGCCACCCGACCCGCCGGTCGCAGGTTCCGCCTGTTTCGGGGCGGCTTTTACTTTACCGAGCTGGGCTTTTTTATACGCTTCTATCTGCCGCACCCACAGGTCCTCGAGTATTTGCTTGCTGAGTTTGTAAGGGATCTTTTTCCAACTCTTAAAAGTCGCGTTGGAGAGGAGTTCCCTCAGCCCGTCGCTGCGGGTGACCTGAAGTTGGTAATCGGGGGAATCGTTGGCATTCGCCCACTGGGTGACAAAGTTTTCCAGGTCCTCGCCGCGCAGCCCGGCCGCGCTGCCGTGCTGGCGCAAGGCCCGTCTTTCAAAGGCAGCCTGGGTCTCGCCGGCAAGCCTGGTAAGAATAAAGCTGCGATTCCTATAGAGCCTGGGCCCCGCCGGTTTCGGTTTTTTATCGTCGCCGGAAAACGACGCGTTCCGGAAGATCGGCTCGCCGGTTTCGATAAAATTCGCCCGGCTAAAGCTGAAGGACCCGTCGTCGAAAATACCTGTCGAACCAGAAACCAGCCCGGCGGTGCGCGGGACACTTTCCCGGCCCGCCGACCCGGAGGAAATTTCTATATCCTCGGCCGGCCCGCTTTCATTCGCGCCCGAGATCTTTACGGCGTCGTCCACGCTGCGCCGATAGATCGCGACGCCGAAGCGCGTGTCGAACTGCACGCCGACCAGATCGCTCAGGTCGAACTCCCCTTGCTGGTAAGCTTCGAACGCCTTTAAGCCGAGGATCGCCCTTTGCTGGTCCGCGGGAATACCCGCAAAAGCGGCGTTGCCGGTCTCGCCGCCCTTGCGTTCGGTTTCGCTTTCTGTTTCACCGCGCTCATTTTCGACTAGCGGGACCGGCACGCAGCGGCAATGCGGGTGAGACCGGAGCGGCGTGTCGATGGGAAAAATTTTGCCGTCCATCGCCCAGCAGAGGGCGCACGTTTCGGGGGTGCGCGCCGAGGTCCAGCGCCAGCTTGCGACCCGGCCGCTCTCGGAAAAAGTAAAGCGCAGGGTTTCGCGGTAGCCTTCCTGCACGGCGATGCGGTATTCGGAGCGCAGCGCGCGCACCAGCGCCGGGTCAGCCTCGGGATTTTTTTCGCGGTCCTCGATGGCCTGTTTTACACGTCCCAGGATTTGCGCCCCGCGCGCGCCCGTCAGCAGGCTGAGCAGAGCTTCGCGGCGCAGCGCTGCGCGCGCTTTTTGCGCAACCTCGGCCGCTTTATCGCGAAAACTTTTTTGCAGCGTCAGGCTGTTTGCCTTCCACGCGCGCGCGATCGCTTCCTTAACGCGCTCGATCATTTCCTCGAGCTCTTCTTCGGGAATTTCCGCGCCCCGGGCCAGATTTCTTTCCTGTTCCTTCAGGAGCGCCGTTCCTACCAGCGTCAGCGCGTGGCCCACGGCGGTGTTGCCGAGCTCGTTTCCGTGAGTGCCGGTCGTGGCGGCAGCCGCGTCGGCGACCGTTTCGAAATCGGCGTCGATCTTGTTTTCCAATTTTTTCCAGGGATCTTTTTTTAGCAGCAGGTCGGCAAGTTTGCCGATCTTATCGAGCGGAATTTCCGCCTCCTGCCCCGGTTTCAGATCCGCAAACTCGGCCCTGAATTGTTCGCCGAGCTCTGCCAGCGCGCCTTCGCTATCCGCCAGGCCGCCGAGCGTGGAATCGATCTTGTCTTCCAGGCCGCGCCACACGCCGCGGTAGTCCCGGAGCATCGACCGCCGCGCCTGGTCTTCGCGCCGGATGAGCTGCTCGCGATATTTATCGGTGAGGTCGAAGATATCTGGCATCGTGGGAATTTCGGATTTCGGATTGAGGATTTGGGATTGTATGTTTCTTCGGTAACCGGGAAATTTGTTGTTATCTCTTCAAATCCGCATTCCGCATTTCCAAATCCAAAATCGAAAGACGGGCCTGGCGGATCTGGAGGAGACGCATGCCGGAATGTTGCGTCGGCACACTCGCGCGTTCTATCTGTCAGAGAAAGCGCTGATTATCAACCCGCCCTGCGAACCCGAGGGAATTTGCGTTACGCGTTTGTCTTCCTAAACGGTGCAAACTCCCGGGCCCACCGCCCGTCTTTCAGGGAATAGTTTTATGTATTGCGGGAATTATTGGAACGAAGGTTTTTGAGGATTGTTATCAAGCTCGCTGATTAATAAACTTTGTAGGGGCGGGTCTTGTGCCCACCCTTTTTGAAACGCGCGGTGCATAATAAAAAATTAGCCGCGGATAAACACGGATGACACGGATCAAGAATTCATATCCGTGTTTATCCGTGAAAATCCGCGGCTAATCCCCTACTGACAACTGACTACTGACCACTGGCTACTGAGAATTAAACAACATCTCCTGCCCTTGCATTTCTTCTTCTTTCTCGCCCTTCATGCGCTCGAGGTCTTCCTCGGAGTAGCCGGATTCGATCAATAAAGTATCCGAAGATGCGCCGAGCTGCTGCTTGATCAGCAGCGCCTCGAGCATTTCCCTTTCCGAGCGGGGCGCCGGGTCGGCCCACGAGATGGTCAGAGACGTTTCGACATAGTTGCCTTCGATGGCGAGCGCGGCGCGCATCACTTCGGACCATTTCGCGCCAAAGCCGACCTGCGCCAGCTTCACCTTTGCCAGCAGGCGCGCTTCGGCGGTTTTCATCGCTTCGCCCGAGGGGAATTGCGCCGATCCGAACATCAGGTAATGAAACGGCACGCCGGTGATGCGCGCGATCTCAGTGCGCAGGGAATCCTGGATCGCGAGAAACTGCGTGTTGTCCGAAGGCTCGAATTGCCCGAAGCGTCCCTCGACCCCTTCCGTCACCCAGAGCCGGTCGACGCCGGCCTGGAAAGGCTGTTTCGGATTTCCCTGCTCGTCGCGCTCGAGCGCCAAACCGACGGCGTAGCGCTGGGGAAACGCGGTATATTCCATGTTGACGAACATATCGCAAAGCGCTTTATTTAGAGCATCTTGCAAGGGCGGAACCTGGGCCAGAGCCGAGGTGCCGAAATTTTTCATGCCCGCCGACCACGGCATGTGAAATAGCGGCACAAAACCGTAATCGTGCTCGACCAGCGCTTCTTCTTCGTAGGACACAAAGCTTTCCCACTTGTCCGGCAGCGTCCCGGTTTCGTGCTCGGTCACGTATTTTTCGATGCGGTCGGCGTAGTACAAATTCAGCCGGATGTGTTTTTCCTCGCACCAGAATTTCGCGCCGAATTTTACTTCGCGCGTTTCTTCGTCGTAGCAGACGGTGCAGTTTGAAGCGCGCTGCGGGTAGATGATGGCGCGGCCGTCCTCGGTCTGCCAGAGCAGCAGGTAGGCGTCGCCGGTGACGAGCGCTTCGCGGTGCACATCCTGCGCGCGCAGCGGCAAAAGGTTGCGCGACCAGATGTCCCATGCCTGGGTATAAACATCGGCTTCGGAGGAATCGGAGCTGAAATTCACGATCTCAAGCCGGTCGACCAGCGTGTCGACCACCACCGGGCAGAGGTTGTCCTTCAACCGTTGGAACGTGCGCCCGAAGGTCTGCTTGAATTTTTCGCTGGCGAAATTAAAAGGGTGATTGCCGCTGTAGTAATTTTGATACTTTTCGTAATCGTGCAGCCGGCATTTCAGATCGTGGAGAGAATGTTTTATGTCGTTCATAATTTATGGAGCGCGGGCATCCTGCCCGCATTTTATTTGCCGCGGATGAACACGGGTTTACACGGATCATTTTTGTTTTTCTTATCCGCGTTTATCCGTGAAATCCGCGCGGCTAATATTCCTATCGTCTTTCGGCGATTCGGGCGGCCACAGGTGCCGCCCCTACAATTTAAAAAGTCACCAGCGTCGATGGACGACTCAAGCACAATTCCGACACGGCCCAGACCAGCGCGTCCAATCTGTCGGGCGAGGGTTCGTCGATCGTCCAGGTGCAGAGCTGGTCTTCGAGCTTCGGGAAATTTCCCGCGTGGTGTACCTTGCCCTGTTCATAAAGCGCGGCCACAGGTTCGGCGCGCACAAGTTTTCCGCGCGTCGCGTGGACCAGTTTTACCGGCGCACGGGGATTGACCGTGGCAATGGTGTGGCGCACCATCTCGCCGCCCTGGTTCGCTTCGGCGACGATGCGGTCGGCGCGATGGTTTTCAAAACATTCGACCGCGCGCGCCGCCCACTGCGCCGGGCTCGCTTTCAGGCTGGCGTCTTCCAGGATGTAAGCGTGCGAATCGCCGCCGATCCCGGCGACAACGATCCCGGTGTGATTAGAATTTTCTCCCGTCGAAACGGCCGGGTCGACCGCCACCACGATGCGCTTGAGCGGCGGAGCGGATTCGACGCGATAATTTTCGATCACGTCGCGCGTCCAGAGAGCGCCCTCGGTGTCCGTCAGGAGTTCGGCGTATAACTCTTGTCTTCCCAGGCGGGTGCCGTCGTAACGTTCAAGTACGTCCTGAATAAACTCTGTCGCCAGGTTGGCTTCGTTGTCAAAGGTGGTAGAGCGCAGCACGTGTGTCGAGGAACGCTTGAGCAAATCCTTGATCAGGGCGACCGGGCGCGGCGTGGTCGTGACCACACAACGCGGATCGTCGCCTAACCTGAGTCCCAACAGCAAGTTATCCCAGGCTTCCGGGTAGCGCCAGAAAGCCAGCTCGTCGCACCAGGCGGCGTCGGCCTGCGGGCCGCGCAAACGCGCGGGCTCGTCCGCCGAAAAAAGCGTGCCTATCGCGCCGTTTTTCCAGCTCAGGCGACGTTTCGAAGGCTCGTAATCGGGACGCGCCCACGGCGGCGAAACGTTAAGCAGGCCGGAATCGCCCTCGACCATTACGTCACGGGCGTCGGCGGCGGTCGCCCCGACCAGCGAGATCCTTTTTGCTTTTCCGCTTTCGACCATCATTCTGATCCATTCGGCCCCGGCTCGTGTTTTACCTGAGCCGCGGCCGCCTAACATAATGCACACGCGCCATTTAAGCCATTCCGGCGGAAGCTGGTTTTCCCGCGCCCAGACGCGCCAGTCATAAAGCATCGTCAAAGCTTCAACCGGGCTTAGCGCGGCGAGCGCCTTTCTTCTCTTTGACGGCGGCAAGCCGAGCAATTGCCTCAGCAAGTTTTTTGGAAGCGGCGGCAGCGGCGGATTCGAATTCATTTTCTACACGAACGCTGTCCGCCAGGCCGCGGCGCGTTTTTTCCCACCAGGTGATGGCGGAAACATTTCCCTTTTCGCATTGCTCCAGTAGTTTTTCGGCGACGAGCAGGACGGTCCTGGCCCGGCCGGTGCGGACGGTTCGAACCATCTGCTCCGCGAACTCTTCAGAATTTCCGAGTTCTGCCTCGTCAACGTCCAGCAGCAGGCAGATCTCGCTCTGCGTGAGGTCCTTGCCGGCCAGCTCTTCAACTTTTTGCCAGTCGATTTCGAGAGTAGCTTCAGGCATTTATTAAAGACCGACAGAGAGAACCACCCCGCCCTTCGGGCACCCCTCCTTTGTAAGGAGGGGAGTTTGTATGTGGCAGCGAAAAGCTCCCCTCCTTACAAAGGAGGGGTGGCGCGTTTTTAGCGCCGGGGTGGTTCTTTGCAGGCAAACATTACAAACGATCATTTCTCTTTTTCACCCGGCTTTTCCACCTTATCCCCGTGGATAGTTCCGCGCACCCAGTTGACCACGCCGAACGGGTCCTTGACGATGCTCTCCGTCAGTTTCACCGCGCACAAACCTAAAATAAACGAGATCAGCGAGGCCGTCTGAGCAGAGGAATCGAGCCAGGTATTGAGCGGCGGCGCGGCAAACCAGACGGCCGCGCTGCCGGTGACAAAGCCGACCAAAGCCGTCTTCCAGGATTTGTGCCGGCGGTAAAAAAGCGAGATGATCACGCCGATCACCCCGGCGACCAGGCTGTGCGAATCTATGATTTGGTGGGCGGATCTATCGGGCACGGGTAGCAATCAGCGCTCAGCACTCAGCTATCAGCTAATCAGATTTTCTGACTGCTGATTGCTGAGTGCTGATAACTAAGAAAATATTTTCGACAATACCGACACCGCGTCGCCGCGCGCGTTGATCTCTTTTTTCAGTTTGGCCTTCGAAGAATTTGCCGGCATTTCCAGCGCGGTTTCCACCTTCTTGGACTGGATGTATTTCTGCATCAAACCGATCACGATATTGACCACCAGTAGCGCTACCGCCGTGGCGATCTGCTCGGATTCCTGGTCGGTCAGCCAGCCTTTGCCTACCAGAAAGAGCAGCAGGCTGAGGATCGTCGGAACTAAGATCTGGTTGAGTAAGTTTTTGATTAGATCGTACATAGGCTATCTGTGAGGGGGTGAGGAGTGAATGGTGAATGGTTAATTTTGATCATTGATCTTTTGGTCTTGATTTTGTTTCGGAAATTTGGAATTAAGAATGAGGAATTCATAATTTGATCCGGCTATCCGTCATTCATCATTCACCATTAATCACGATAGGCTTTTGCGGCCGGAATTTGAATAAAGCTTTTGGGTGTTTGGAGATATGCCCCGGGATTTGAAAAAAACGGGTTGAGGGCCGCCCCGCCTTCATTAAACTCTCCTCCTTTACGAAGGAGGGGTGGCGCTGCTCCAGCGCCGGGGTGGTTCTTCTATGCGCCCACCCGAAAATCTTTACTATTGCTATTTTATTTGCTAACATCCTTCGAAACCCTCATAGAAAATTCGTCCTCCTGGAACATTACAAACAATTTAGGGCCATAAAAGTCAGGTAATTTGAGGCTAATGGCAAGACTAAATAAAGGAGCTAAGAATCATGTTGAGAAAACATTTTTCCCTGGTAGTCGTATTTGTCGGACTATCTTTTCTTATACTTTTCGGAGGCGTGGATGCCAGAGCCGCGACCTTTGTTTTTGACGGTGACCTGATCGACGTTCCCTGCCATATGGCGGGTGAAAGTTCGGGCATTGAGGACGTCCTCGTCTTTATGGACGCCCATGGTTTCAATCCTTCGGCGCCCGACTATTTCGACACGACCGATTCTGAAGGACATTTTGAAATGAATCCGGTCATTGACCCGAACGACTCGTTTCTCCACTATCACATTTGGATAAATTTCCAAATGACCGACATTATCGTGTTGCAGCAAGACACCCACATGGGATGTATGCCGCCGGGATCGTATTGACCGCGGGCTTCGCACCGGTTGAAAAGCGACCGTAGCCCGGCTGTGAGCGGGGGGCGCCTTTTTTGGCAAAACAAGCGCCCTTGCCGACGCGCGGGCTACGGTCACTTCCGCAGTTTTGCCGTTAGCACCGGCTTAAAGGATTTTTTCTTGCCATTCGCGCCGTTTTCGACTATCTTATCTTAAATCAAAAGTTTCCATTACTGCTGTTAGCCACGACGTTCTTAAAGAGGAGGAACCATGAATACTATCGCCAAAGCATTGGTGATCTGTCTGATCACTCTTTGTTTCACGGTTGCTGCATCCGCTGCAACCTTTGTAGTTAACACGACAGCCGACACGGTAGACGCCACCCCGGGCGACGGCAATTGCGCCGATTCGACCCCGGCCTGCTCTCTGCGGGCGGCTATTTCCGAAGCGAACGCGCTGGCCGGCCCCGACATCATTACCCTGCCCGCCGGAGCTTATACCCAATCTCTGGTAGCGGCCAACGAAGACCTGAACGCCGGCGGCGACTGGGACGTGACCACTGAGCTCACGATCAACGGCGCGGGCGAGGCAACGACATTTGTCCAGGCAAACGCCTCGCCGGGCGCGGCCACTGAGCGGGTTATAAACGTGCGCGCGGGCGGCAATCTGACCCTGACGGGCATGACCGTCAGAAACGGGCGGTTTACCGGCACGATGTTGGCCACCTCGCGCGGCGCGGGAATTGAAAATCTCGCCATACTCACGCTGACCAACGTGACCGTGCGCGACAACCAGCTAAATTCGACCAGCGGTAACCCGATCGGCGCGGGTATTAATAACGCCGGCACATCGATCACGCTGACAAATTCCACTGTCACGGCGAATGTCAATACGCGCGCGGTCGGCGTCGCCGGCAGCAGCAGCGCTTTCGGCGGAGGCATGACCTCCCTTACGCCATCGACCATCGTTTTTAACAACAGTAGTGTTTCCGGTAATTCCGCCATTTCCACATCCGCCATTGCCGGATTCGGATTCGGCGCGGGGCTTTACCTGGAAAGTGTCTTTAACGTGACCGCAACAAACAGCCATTTCGATAACAACACCGGGACGGGCACTCTCACCGCCGGCAGCAACGGCAACGGAGTCCGCGCTTTGTCCTCGGCCAGGAGCAGCCGTTTTTAACGCGACGAACTGTACTTTCAACGGCAACGTCGGCACCGGCGGCAGCAGCAACCAGGGCACCGGCATCCAGTTCTTCACCTCCGTCTCAGCGGCCGGTACTCTGACCGCTACGCTGGATAAGGTGACCATCAACGGTAACTCGGGCAACACCGTCGGTATCGGCTTAAACGCTACGGTGGTCGGTGGAAATATGAATCTGAACATTCTGAACAGTACTATTTCCAATAATACCGGCGGAACCAACGGCGGCGGAATGCTGATCAGCAATGCAGGCGGACTGGCCGGTTCGACCGGAACGGTCAATATCACCAACAGCACCGTCAGCGGCAACGTTGCCAGTGGTAACGGCGGCGGCATCGCCTTCGAACAACCCATAGCAGCGGTGCTCACGACGAACCTTAATTTCACGACCGTCGCGAACAACCGCGCCAACAATGACAATGCCGGAACGGAATCGGGCGGCGGTATCATTCGCCTCAGCGGCACGATGAATCTTAAGAACAGCATCGTCGCCGATAATACCCTGGGAAGCACCGGGATCGCCCCGGATATTTCCGGCACGGTCAATTCGCAGAATTACAACCACGTTGAGAATACGACCGGCGCGACCTTTACGGGCACGACCACCAACAATACGACGGGTGACGTGGGGCTCGGCTCATTGGCGAATAACGGCGGGCCGACGCTGACGCACCTGCCCGGCTCTTCTCCGCTGGTGCTCGATGCCATTCCGCCCAGCACAAACGATTGCGGCTCGCCCATAACCACGGAACAGCGCGGCCTGGTCACGCGTCCCAGCGGGGCCGGCTGCGAAAAAGGCTCGGTCGAAGTAGCCAGTATCGCTCCGGGGCCGTGGGATCTGAGCGGCTTTATCAGGGACGCCAACGGGCGCCCGATCCGAAATGTTCAGATCACTCTGACCGGCGGAAGCCTGGCTGAGCCGGTGGTGATAGTAACCGGAATGCTCGGGCAATACGGTTTCGCCGATCTGCCGGGCGGAACCTATACCGTGACCGTGAAGGGGAGACGATTTACCTTTACGCCAAATAGCCAGGTGGTGGTTCTCGGCTCTGATATGAACAACGTGAACTTCGTCGCCAATGAGGGATTCGGCGTCCAACCGCCCAAGAGTTCCGACCCGTAAATTGGTAACTTGTAATCGGTAACCGGTAATCGGTTATTGATAAAGACAAGGGGCGGGTCCGACTCGCCCCTTTTGCTTTTACGAAGTTCTGTTAGTGTTTATTCGTGTAATTTCGTGGTTAGGCTTTTATCACTGCCGCCTGCGGAAACCGAAGTTAAGAAATAACCACGCACCGCCTACTGCCTACTGCCTACTGCCTACTGCCTACTGCCTACTGCCTACTGCCTACTGCCTACTGCCTACTGTCTACTGCTTTTTGTAACGTTTGTCCGCCGCCGTAAACATTTAGTACAAATATTACAAACTGTTTACATTTAAAATTTTTACGGGCAGGAGTTTCTCCTGCCCGTTGTTTATTCAGTTTATGATCTCCATGATCATTGCGCCCGCTCGGGCGGCTTACCCGTGATCACGGCTTTGGCTTGTATTTTTAGCTGCTCGTTGGTTAATGTCACCACTTCCGGCAAGATCGATTTATCGATCTTTAGCATTGCCCTGGTCGGCGAGGTAACGATCAGATCGCCCTTATCGGCCTTCAACTTATCGGTAAAGCCTGAGCCGATCAATTGCACCACCACGATGCCGGAATCAGACGAGAGAAATTTTACCCTTTCGACCCGCAACAGCGCGGAGTTAGTGGTAATCTGGGCCGGCGGTGTGTTGTCGATCGCGGGATTATCGACCGGCTCGGCCTTTAATGTTTCATCGTCGCTGATCAGCGTAAAATAGACGCTGTCTTCCAGTGGAGGCTTAAACCTTACCCTGATAAGCGTTTGCGTCAGAGAATAGCTGCAATTATTAGCGAGAGTACAATCAACCCCGTTGATATTTATCCCCGTAATGCGACGGGTTGGCGGCGCAGGAAGCGCCGGCGGAGGTGGAGGCGGTATCGTAAAATTCTCTCCCGTGATCACTGCATTGAGCATTCCCTCTGCGGTTTCAAAAACATTTATCTTGTCTATTTTTATCGCAGTCGGATTTGTTCCGATCCGTTTGCCGAACATGAAATCCGCCTCATCAAGCTTTGTTACCGAGGTGGAGCTGTTCACGTAAAGATCCAGCCGGTTCAGGTTTATCGCCTTTCCGGGGGAAACCAGGGTAATGACCGGTACCTCATAATCTTCCGGCATATTAAACGCCAATATGATGTGCTCGGAACCGACGCGTTCATAGCTGCCGGTGATCTTTTCATTTTTCAGGAGTTCCCGGGCTTTCTCTCCGGTTACGCTGTCATCGAGTATAAAAGGCTGTGCCAGACCCAAAGCGGGCTTTAGCGGAACGCCGTTCACCAGCACTCCCGTCTGGGTCGAAAAATCCTGCCCCATGATCGAGACTACTATTCGGTCGCCTTTTTTTACCGGCTTGTAATATACGCTGTCCACCCAGAATCCCGTGTTTCCGGGACCACCGTTCGGCACGGGAATGATAAAAGCCTTCCTTTCAGAGCAGCCTTTATATGAGCTATCGCCTTCCCCGCTCCACTCCACGGCTTTGTCAAAACTCTCAGGCTCTTCCAGGTGGCGCCGAAAATAGCATCCGGTCGATTCCACTACGAGTTCCAGCACTTCCTTTGGAACCACTACCACGGCGTATGTTGTTCGCACTCCCGACATCAAGCGCTTTGTTCCCGGCATCGGATTGAACGTCCAGCCGAATTCGCGCGAACCCTTACCGAAAGCCGAGGAATACAATTCCTGCTGCACGAATTGGGAAAGTTGTTCGCGCTGTCTTTGAAAACCGCCGCCCCCGCCGAAACCGGAGATAAGCGTGAATAAAAATTTGAGGGAGAGCGCGCTGCTTCTCAATTTCAGCGTGTTCACATTCAGCGAGCTTTGCCGCGGAAAAAGATCCACCACCCTGATCATTCGGTTTTGCAATACCTTACCCCGCAGATCATATGAGTCGATAACGTTCGATACATTGTCGAAATTCAGATCTTTAAAGATCACCTTAAAGGCCATTTTTTCCGGATCTCTGTCTTTTTCATTTAAAAATAACAGGTCTCCGGCGCCGGGCTTGGATGCGGTACCCATCAGATTTTCGAGCCTTTCCATAATGCTTGGGGGATGCTCATTGCCTTTCCGGGCCGCCGGATCGGGCGTAGCGGAACCGGCCGGTTCGCCCTTTGCTATGGCTGCCTGTTTCCGGGCTTCTTTTTCCTGTTCAATCTTCCGGTATAACAACTCTCGGTCTGTCCGGCCAAGGCATTTTTTGGAAACTAACGGATGCTCTTCGCAAGTAAAACCTCTGATCCTCCACCATGATTGCGCCCATCTCTTGTCCGCTTTATCGTGCGAGGCCTTAATGGATTGAGGCATTTCCAAAAACAATAAACGTTCGTTGGGCCCAACCTCGTCGCGCAATAATGTGAGTTGTTTGGAAAGTATCTCGTACTCCATCTGCAGATAATTTTCCAGCTGCAACGTGGCATTAAGCTGCGGCGTCGTTTTGTTAAAGCTGTCGGCTATGGTCTTGGCGGTGGTGGCGAACAGGCTGTCCATCGAGTTGGCAAATTTCGTTTGATCGAAACCGCCTTGCGGAAGCGTCGGGGACCGAAATCACCGGAAGGCGCGTTCAAGGTGCCGAGTTCGGTGTTTGTTTGAGCGATCTGTTCTTTTACGGCCGCCTGCACCACCTTTAGCTGATCGATCTGGGACTGGATAGCTGCTCTTTCCGTCTCGTCCTGGGTCTGAAGTTTTTTGATCTCTAATTCCGCGATCTGCCGGGTAAGCTGCAGCGATTGGTCTTCCAGCTCAGAGCGCCGCGCCAGCAGTTGTTGGCGGCGGGTGGCTTCGAATTCCTTTTGATCCTTGAGCTGTTTATTGTTAAAGCCTTTCCCCTGGTCGAACGCGGCGCTGGCCTCCAGCAGCGTTTTCACCATATCGATGTTGATCCCGTTGATCGCGTTCGCGTCCAGTTCCTCCAGCGCTTTGGCCTTCAGGTCGAGATTGCGGCGGTGCATTTGCGCCAGCAGATAATGTGCCTGTTCGAGCGTCCAGATGTTAGGCTGGTCGGCCGTGATCACGATCGGCCTTTGAGCCGGAACGGTCAAAGCCGTCTGCAGCAGAATTAGTGAGAGGACAATAAATGAAAACACCGAAACGAGACTCCACCGATAGACTTTCATAGCATCTCCTTAGAAGAATTTGTAAATTATTTCATGGCTTTTGAATACTTTGACTGCTTATTGCCGATTTTCTATTCTTAATGGTTTTTAGCGGCAAAACCTTTCACAACTTTATCCGGGGCCGCCAGGTGTTAACAAAAAAAGACAGCCCGGAAGCTGTCCTTATAAATATCGAAAAATCTGTTGGGCCTTAATGCGTGATCTTAAATTACCAGTGATCGGCGTACGAATGCCCGCATTCACAGTAATCGCCGCCCGCGCTCGATTGGGTGTACTGCCCGCAGCCGCATTTGGAACAGTTGCCGTAGCCGCTCAACATGCGCCGCCAAACGATACGTAATGAATTTCTTAATTTTCCAAGCATTAGCTGATCTCCTTTTGCCGCATAAAATTCGCTTTGCAAAGTTATTTTGGCACTTCAGGAAATCAAAAACAAGCGGTTACTCCATCCGTCCGGCAGGCTAAAATACCTGCCGGACGATGAAACGGCCCGCCTTACTTTTTTACCCGTCGCATCACTGCCCCAAAAATCCGCTCAAAAGCCTGCTTCGCAGCCCATTGATAAACGGGTTGATATCAAATGTGAAACCGAAATTCCCCTGAATATGTTTTTCCTTGATAAACTCCGTGCGGTTAGCGAACGACACCGAGAACGGAAGATTGAATCTTAAGCCGTTGAAATAAAGCGGAACGACAAGCTTTATCTGCCCGTACGCGACATCGCCGCGCGAATTCGGCTGGACCATTCCATTTCCCAAAACAGTGTCGCTATTGAGCCTTTTATACTTGCCGGCAAAAGACAGTATCGGATTTCCCAGCATCGAGTCGGCCGCAAAGAGATGGAACTTTTGTTCGAGCTGCAGCGAGAAATCGAAATCGCGCAGCCTGTTGACGGTCGCTGTTCCGGGCACAACCGCCGGTTTTTTATTAAACATCGTCAAAGAAGCGTTGAAAATGACATCTCCGCCATCCCAAAAGCCCTTGGAAACGATCGCGCGGAAGTTTGAAAGGTCCGGCGCATTTACTTCCCGGTAATTCGTGTATTCGAAGGTCGCTACTTCGCCCTGGGAGATCTTTTTCAGCAGTTGGTTTTTCTTGTCCACATAACTCACCGACGCCATGCCGAGCGAGTTCAGCGCGGCAACGACGGCCGCATCCGCCTTTAGTTTAGCGACCGGGATCTTTGCTATTTCCAGCTCGATCACCTTGCGTACCGCTTCCCTCGCCTCATTTGCCCCGGGCGTGGTCATGTCCACTTCTCTTACCGCTTTCCGCAAATTGACGAACCAGGCATTCAGATCGGCATTGAAAAATGTGGTGCTACCGTCGGCGCCGATGCCGATCAGGCTGTTCAATGCGGTATTGGCTATGTTCCCAAACTCGACCAGGTCGGTTCCTGGCAAAAGCGTCCCAATCATTCCGGTATTTTTCGTCGAGCGGGTCCCGCTTGTTAATAAAATTATAACGAACCGAGACCGCCGAAAGCTGCTGCCTGGTTCCGGTGAAGACGTTATCGCTGCGCGACAGATCGAAAGAAAGGCCGATCGAGGTTTTCCGCAGCGCCCTGGTAAAGGCGTCGTCCTCGCGGAATAACATCCGGGCCGCGGCGGCGGTGGGGATATATTGCTTGAGCAGCGAAGCATACTGCAGTTGGTCTATGTAGTTTCTTTTCAGCAGCGTCTCCGCCAGCCCCAGCGGGTTTGCGCGAAACGTCAGCGTATTTCCGTCCCGCGAGCCTTCTATTCCGCCGTTTTCCATCGCCCAGCTTAAAAATTCCGGGACGCCGCCCTTCACCACTAATGAAGTGGAACCCGCCGTTTTTGCGTCGGCTCCCTGCTGTACGTCGGTCCTTTCCTTTTCAGCTTTTATAAGAAAGTCGGCAATATTGGCATTGGCTGCGTCCGCGGCGGTGACCTTGGCGATCAGAAATCTCGCTATTTTAGACTGTTGCGTCAGCAGCGGGAGAGGGGCGGGATTTGCGGGAGTTGTCCTTTTACCGTTAACTATGTCTCTGGCCAGGTCGCAGATCGTGTGCTGCAAGCGGCTGTAATTAGCCGGATTTATTCCGGCATCGAAACAAAGATCTCCCGTGCCCGGCACGGCTGCGTTTTGCAGCGCCGGGGCGGCCAGCGGTACCGCCGGGGCAATGGCCGCAGCCGCCGGAGGAATCAGCGGTTGAGACGCGGGCGGCTTTACCGCATCAGATACAGTAAGATTTGTTTTGACGAGGCTGTTTCCCGGGCTTATCACTTCGACCGCCCCCGGCTTTATCTCCTCGCTCGCGCCTTTACCGGTGGTTTCGGCCGGCGGCAGAGGCTTAACCTCGGACGTTTCGGAAGCAGTGGAATTATCCGCCGCCGGGGTTGACCCGGTGCCTTTTAGCTGCGCATCGAGCTCGCTTTCTTCTTTTTGCAGTTGGAGCAGTTTCTTTTTCAGCTCTATCCTCTCCTGCCTGGCCGCGATCTCTTTTTTCAATTCCTCCGTGGCAGACTGGGAAGGGTCGGCTTGTGCGTTGAGAATGGTTACTCCCGAAAGAAGCAGCAAAAATATCAAAAAGATCAGTTTTTTCATGACTAATTCTCCTTCAAGATAAACGCGTAAGTGGCGGTCTCAGGTTCCATCTGAACGGCAGGCTGCACCTTGGTATCGGCGAATAGCAATGTGTTATTGGCGTCCCGCACGAATATATCGTAGATGCCGCCGCTGGGGCCGTTAAAGTCGTAGGTGAGATTGAGAGTTTTGATAAAACCCGTGTCCTGGTCGACCTTAAAAGGAAGCTTGTCGTCCTGAATTATGCCGCTGTCTTTATTGATAGTGGTTTGCTGTTTTCGCCAGAAAAACGCAAACGCCATGCCCAGCGTGGTATTTGTCCGCGTTATTTCTATCGTGATGTTTTCATTTTTGGGACATTTAAAGATCGAGGGTTCCTCCGGATTCGGCTGGGTGCAATCCGGCGGTGCCGCCGCCACGAGATTAGCGGTGTTGACCGAAGCGACATTCACGGACGCGGCGTTCACCAAATTGGTTCCGGTGGTCACGTTATTTACCGCGGATGCCAGTTTTTCCGGTTGATTCGGCTGTTTCTCCAATTCACCAAAGGCCGCTTTTGCGTCACTAAAACTTTTCTCCGCCAACTGGTATTTGACCGCGGCATTTTTCAACACCACCGCCGCCTCGCCGGGGCTTTTCAGCTCTATCTTTTCCGGGGGCGGGCCGCCGACACGGTTGTCGTTGACAACACTGCCGGAAGGCGGCGAGCAGCTTGCGGCCAGCAATACCGCCAGGGCCAAAAGCAGAATGAGCAGTAACTGAGCTTTCACACCCGGTTGGAAGTTGAAACTTTTCATATTGAACTCCTGTGTAGAACTGTTTGACGGACTGCTTGTAATGTTAATGATAAAAGGCTCGAAATGTTACGGAAAATCCGACGGAATGAGCCGTATAATAAGCTCATTCAACCCGGCTGTCAAGGATTTTGCAAACTCTGACGCTAACAATTCTAATGGGAACAAATTCAACCATTTCCATGCTTTTTTGTCAGCGAAATGAACTGTTCGAAGTCCCAAAAAGCCACGTTACCTTCAGTTTTTCCCGTCCGGGACAAAAAAGGCATTTTGCTTTCATTAAGTTATGATAAAAACCTTCAAAACCTTACAATAAAATCGCAGCTTTTTTAAGATTTGGGAAATTACCTCTTTTACGATGGATTATCGCGTTAATTTCGCCGAGATAGAGTGGCAAAGCACACCGGAAGGCGCGCGGTTCAAGGCCTGCGAAATAAACGGAAAGCAGGTGAGGCTGCTGGAATTCGGGCGCAATTTCGAGCACCCGGATTGGTGCTCGAGGGGCCATCTCGGCTTCCTGCTGGAAGGCGAAATGCGGGTCGAATTTGAAAACGGCGCGGATATTATCTACCGCGCGGGCGACCTGCTGCACATCCCGCCGGGCGAAGCAGACCGGCATCGTCCGTCCGCCTTAAGCGAAAACGTCCGCATTATTTTTTTGGAAGAGTTTCCTGCCTGAATTAACCACGCCTTTTTTTTACTGAACTGATCCGGAAAATCTCTGCTCCCGCGGACAAATGAATCATGCCGCAGTGATCCGTCCTATACGATGGGGGGCGGTTTATTGCCGCTCCTATTTTTATCGGCATTGCTTATGCCCCCTTTGATTGCTTATAATTTTAATATCGTTTTAATTTCGATCAAGGGAGAAAGTTATGCCCGCCATATTACGCAGTCCGATCGTTCTTTTTTTATTACTCAATTTATTCACGCCCGTGGTTTTTGCCGGTGATTACAAAACGCCTGAGAAGGTTCTGACCGCGATGGAAACCAACCTGTTGAAGCTCAAAAACCGCAGGCTGAAATTTCGCACCGAAGCGACCGGCGCTATTTCCGCGGCTTTCGAAGGCGAGGCCGTCTTTAAAAAGGGCAGCGTGATGGAATTTCGCACAGCGGGAAAATTCGCCGGCAAAGACTACAAGCTTTTTCTCGATTGCGACGGCGCGAAGCTGCGCGGCGGCTTTGCGGATAAACCTTTCGAGATAGACTGCCCCGGGGGATTGCGCTCAGGGATCGTGATCGGAATGTCGCGAATGGGTTTGATGCACAATATTTCGCGGCTCGTTTCGAACAAACCGCCGGAGCGCATCGACGGCACGGTCTTTAAATGGCTGGAAGTAAGCGATCTGAAATTCGCCAAAGATCACGCGCCCGACACGCCGCAGGCCGGCGCCGCACTGAAACATAAAGACAAAAAACTGATGGTGGTTTTCTTCACGCTCGGCGTGGAAGGCGCCAAGAACGCCGGCGACGTGGAGCTCTGGATCGACACCAAAACCAACCTGCCGGCCTACCGCTCGATCACCGTCCACTTTCCCCAGGGCGATATGTTCGTCACGGAAAAATACGAATGGAGCAAGGTGTAGATTTTCGTGAATTGTGAATTGTGAATTGTGAATTGTAGGGGCGGGTCTTTGTGCCCGCCCTTTTATTTCGTGTTGTTTCGTGCTTCCTTCTTAAAATCTTTTTTAGAAACACGAAAACACACAAAGCCGGAAGCCGCCTGAAGGCGGGACTCAGAACAGCCGCCCGCGTATCACGTATTGCGAATGAACTCCGCGCAATTCCATTCTTCGCACGCTGCCGTGATGCGTGCAAAATTTGCCTGCCAGATATCCGGTGAGATAAGCTCACTGGCGCATTGCACAACCGGCGTGAAAAGATGCGTCACGATAGAGAGGCGATAGTCGAGCAGGCAATCTTCCCACCCGTAATCTTTCACGCCGCGCGCCGCGAGCGCCCCGTGGTAATGCCGCAGCAGGGGCATTTCCAGGCGGGCGCGGCGGTCCGGTTTCCACTTCATCGCCATCAGGTAGGCCAGGTCGTTGGTCGCCGGGCGCGCGCGCAAGGTGGCCAGGTCGATGATAAAAGCGCGGCCATGAATCGCGTCATTCGGAAACAAAAAATTCCACGAATGCGCATCGCCGTGTATCAGAGTGTTGCACCGGCGCGAGGTCAATCGCCGCTGCCAGAAATTAGGTAAAAACAACATCGCGCTTTCAAGCGTCGTTTTCATCTCCGGCGAAAGCTCGCCGTTCATCCGCGCGAAAAATTTCGCAAGGCTTTCCTGCAGCAGCGTTTTTGTTTTTTCCACTTCGCTCGAGTCAAACAACTGCCCCATCTCGCGGCCGAGCGCTTCGCTTTCCCACCAAAACGCGTGCAGATCGGCGAGCGCTTCCACACACAATTCCCACTGGCGCGGCGAAATATTGTCCGGCGCGTCGCCGCGGAAATGCGTCGGCGAAAGATCTTCGAGCAGCAGGTGCGAGCGCCGCGTTTGCGCATCGGCAAACGAGTCGAAGCACCGCACGATCGGCGGATCGGGCATTACCTCGCGCAGTTTTCCATAGGCAAAAACTTCCTTGAGCCCCATATCGAGCGCGGCCTCGTTGTCGTCAAAAGGAACTTTCAGTATCATCCGCGCGGGCAGCGCGGGAGCGGCATCGGGAGAGTAGGTAATGCCGAGGCAGTAAAAGTTTGAGAAGATGCTGCTAAAGGTCGTGGTGGAAATTTCCGACACGCTGCCCCGCCGCAAATGCCCGTTTCCGAGCAGCGTTTCCGTCAGTCCCGCGGGCGTGACCAATGCTTCGTTTGTCGGCGGTTTTATCATCAGACGTTTTATTAACGGTCTAATAATATAAACGAAGCGGAAGGGATTAAAGTTTTGAGTTTTGAGTTTTGAGTTTTGAGTTTTGAGTTTAATTCATCAATTTACTTTGCGTTCTTTGCGGTCTCTGCGTGAAACATCTCACGCCCAGGCGCAAAACCCGCTAAGTAAGAACGGGGACTCAAAAACACCCTCATATAGTCTGAAGGCATACTGTTTGAGTATCGGTTTGGTACGCCCTTTTAATATGGAAAGCAGTAACCCCTTTAGATAGCGTAAATATTTCCATGGCACGGGTCTTGCGCTTCACTGCTGGCGGAGGCAATCTTTTATGAAATTAAATACACTATTTCGCAACATCAGAGGTATCGGCTTTGCGCTTTCCTTACTTGTCGGCTTTATGCTGGTTTCAAGTATTGATGTGCAAGCCCAATATCGTGACCGGAACAATGATCAGTATCGCGACCGTGATCGCAATGACGATCGTTATGACAACCAGCGCAGCAACATGTGGCAGCGCGCCATGCAGAATGGTTACCAGGACGGTTTAAAACAGGGTATGAGGGACGCGCGCGCGCGCCGCCGCTCCAACGGCCAGGGGAACAGCAGCTACCGCAGCGCGGGACGCGGCTACGAATCACGCAACGGCAGCAGATCGGCTTTTCAACAGGCGTATCGCCAGGGTTTCATACGCGGCTATAACGAAGCGTTTCAGCGCTACTATCAGAACAACCGCAACCGGAACGACCGCGGCCGCGATCGCGACCGTAATGATGACGGCTACTATCGAGATAACTAGATCGGGAATTTAACAGTTGAATCCTCACCACCCGCTGGAGCATAAAAACTCCGGCGGTTTTTTTTTATTCACTGCTTCGGTAGTTTGTGTCCCACAAAAATTCACACGGAATTTTACCGGTTTTCTTCTTCACGCTGGAAATAAGCGTCGAACGCCCAGCCGCGGTGTAATTTACCGTCTTGTTTGTAGACGGCCTGGCACCACCGTCCCTGCATCTCGCTGACGATATCGTCGTGATTGCGGCAGGTCCAACTCTTGATCGTAACCTTTGCGTCCACGGGAATATTCACCTTGACCATAGTGTCTTTATTAGGCCCTGCCTGCAGAGGCGCTCCCGGCGGCCAGGTGATCACGGCGGTAACTTCCCTGTTCCAACGGGCGCGGCGATCCGGGTCCGGCGCGGGCGCGGCGGAAACGAGCGTGGCCGGCTTATTGGGCGCCGATTCCACTCTTTGCGGCGCGGTAAAAAAGGGCGCAATAGAAGTGACAAACGGGGCCGCGGCAGTGAGCAGCCCGATCAAGCTGGCGCACGAGATCACTACATGCTTTCTCGTTACCCTTCTCGGTTTTGCCGGTTCTTTCGGTTCCATCGATCCTACCGGTTTTTTTGCCTTACTTTTACGGCGAAGTATCTTGAGCATAATAAAAAGCTCCTTTCACACGGGGTTTATAAACATAATGAAAAAATCCGGCAAAATGTTACAAAAGAGTTTATCGAGTCTATAGAGTTTGTTGAGTCTATTGAGTTTGTTTGAGTTTGAAGGGTCCGGAGAGTCGAGTATGCTACAGACCCGATATACTCTATAGACTCTACAAACTCTACCGGCTCTCCAACTAAAAAGAGGCGGACAATGTGCCCGCCTCTTTTGAGACCACTGCAAACTGCCGCGCTTCTAGAAGTCCTGAGGGTTAGCGACGAAGTCCGCGTTGTTGATGTCGTCCTGCAGCGTGATCAGCCGCGTCGGATCGGCAAAGCGATAGCGTTTCGCCGACACGCTCAGCACGTAGTCGTGTCCCACTTCCACGTCGGGGATAAGGAAATAGCCCATGCTGCCCGTCGCGACTATGATCGGCTGGGTCAACTTGCCGCCCGTCAGCGTCACGATAGTGTTAGAGATGGGGCGGCCGCCCAAGGTGGTTATACGCCCTGAGATCGTGGCGTAGGTAGCGGTCGGGCTCAAGGGGGCGAAAGCTATGCCGCGAAACGCCGTGTTGGCAGAGGCGGTGGCGATAGTAGTAGCAGTGTAAACCGGGGTGACGTTATATCCCGTGGCATCGGTATAAGTCAGCAGCGTATTAGCATTCGTGGCTGTACCGGTAGCATAAAGGTTAACCACGGGCCCAGCCAACTGGATGCCGGTCAACCCGCGTATGGCCGGTAAGACCACGGCCCCGTTGGTAATCCAGTTTCCACCGACCAGCGAATATTTTTGCAGGCCTGCTCCGTCGTCCGCCACGTAAACCGTATCCACTCCCGCCACGGCTGCCGTCAGATCGGCAAAAAAGTAGTTATACGGGCTCCCCCCCGAGGTCGGAAAACCGGGCAAATTCGTTATGGATTGTCCCGCGGTTGTCGGGAGTCCCGTGCCGACCGTGGCAAGGCGAATGGTGCTGGACGCAGACGAAACATAAAGCTGCCCGCCAAAAATATTGATCGTGCGAAGATTTGCCGTCGGCGTCGAGGCGAGGATAGTTCCCGCGCCCGAGGCCCCGAAAGTCGTATAAACTGCTCCCGTATTCGAACCGCTCAGCCAGATGTCCGTTCCGTTGCTGCTGGTGGCGCCGCGCGGGTTTCCGCCGCTGAAGCTGGTGGTTGTGGTGGAAGTATCAACCACACCGTCATTGCCTACACGTGCGACCACGCGCAATATCGGCGTGCCCCCGGTCGTACTGCTGGTTGTGATTGAGGCTGTGCCCACCGCCGCGTCATATCCTATCAGCAGCAAATATCTGGCATCGGCAGAGCGCGTCATCAGGCACTCGGAAGTCGCGGAGCCGCTCACGGTCAGTATCTGGTTCGCGCCGGCATCGGCGGTCGGCAGCGGTATCGACTGTACCAAAACTCCCGCTATGGTGTATTCATCCAGAAATACGGCGGTGGCCGCGGAACCCAAAGCTCCTCCGCCGATCGCTCCCACGCGGCAGACTACCAGGTTTCCGCCGGTAAAAGGCGCGGCTGAGGAAATCCCGGCCAGGCACGATAGTAAAATTGAGGCTAAGACGATGTGATCGAAGATTCTTTTCATGGTAATTCCCCCGTGTGCAAGTATTTTTTCTAAATAAGTTTATTAAATTCTCTTACAAATGCGCCTGCGAGTAAAGCCTGAGAATAAATTTGAATTTGGCTCAGGTCAGCAACAGGACACGGATTTGACGGAGAGAACCGATAAAGACGGAAAATATATTCATCTGTGCTTATCCGCTCTCCCAGCTCCCGGAATGATCGCTCGCAAAAAAGAAGAGGGCGGACATTGCTGTCGCGCCCTCTTTATCTGTTGTGAATTCCGGCCTAAAGGCCGTTGCTCACTGGTTTATTGCGGCCATTGCGGTTCGGCCACGAAGTCCTGATCGATGAGATCGTCATTCAACGTAAAGAGGTGGCTAGGTTTCGCAAAGAAGAACCGCCGCGATTTAACGGTGATGACATAATTTTGCCCGACCGGCACATCCGGGAAGTAATAGATACCCAGGTGCCCGGTATAGACATTGATCGGTTCCGGAAGCTGTCCGCCGCTCAGGATCACCCTGACGTTGGAGATCGGCAAGCCGCCCGCCGTCAGTATGCGTCCCGAAATATCGGCCGCTGCCGCCGTCGGAGTAAGAGCCTCTGCTGCCGTAAAACGTCCAAATGCGGTCACGCCGACAGCCGGCCCGGCCACATTGGTCCCGGTATTGACACAGGGCGCGCCGCACAGATCGGTCGCTAAGCCTGCGCCGTCACGGCGCCACACGCGGTAGTCGGCTTCATTACCGTTCTCGTCCGCCACCAGGTAGGTGAGCGAAATATCGGCGGTCAGATCGCCGACTTCGGTCAGCAGCCAGTTGCGCGAGATCGATTGCGCCGGCGAGAAGCCGCCCAGCGTGGCATCAAACGGCTGTACCGACAATTGCGACGGATTGGTGGTCAGCGCCGACACGTTTGCCAGCACCGGCGAATAGCCGCCCTGCCCCACGTGATAGGTATACACGCCTGTCGCCGTGTAGCTGCGGTTAAGAGTGCCGTCCACATGACCAAGGGTGCGGGTTGCCGCGCCGTTATGGGTCAGTATATTCGCACCCGTCAGAATGACGCCGTTGACAAGCTCCAAAGCTCCGGTCGCCAGCAAATTTCCACCGGCGATGGTCAGCGTCTTGCCGACGCCGTTATCGTCGTATCGCAGACCCACCAGTGTTCGGGCCGGGTTAACTTCATTGCCCGTCGTCCGGGTGCCTGTCTCTCTCAAGTAAAAGATCGTTTGCCCGCCTGTTCCCAGGTTAAAGGTCAGCGGCACGTCAAAGCTGCCCGCCGCCGTGGCTGTGGTGGCATTGCCTACCTGGATGATGTTAACCACCGCGTCTCCCGCGCCCAAAGTGAGCTTGCCGGAGCCGGTAGTACCGCCGGTGAACAAATTGATGCGTCTTAATATCGCATTGTTCGTCATTCCTCCGAAGTTCACTCCCCCCGTGCTGTCGTGCGAAAGAGCGGCGATCGGCGCAGCATTGGTTCCCTGGATACCGGTTCCGGTAACAGCCAGCGGACTGGAGTTCTGGAAATACCAGGTACTGCCGGCCATGCTTCCCGCAATGGTTCCGTTATTGACTATGCTCGTGGAATTTGCCCCCACGGTAGCAACCAAAAAGCCGTTCAGGTTGTAAGTGGTTCCGGTATTTATCGTCTGGTTGCCGAAGATTACCGTCTGGGCGATAAAGGTGGCCGTCTTATTAGTAGTCGTGTTATCCACTACTAAATTGGGAACGTTGCCGGAAACCCTCATGTTTAGGCCGCCGGTGGTCGCGGCGGTACCGAGATTTACCGTCGTGCCCGGGAGCGTAAAGTTCATCGTGCCGTTGATGCGCAGGTCCACCGGAATAGCACCGCCGGTCGAATTCGCCTGGACGATATTGATCGTGCCGCCGCTGAGGTTAGTCACCGTCGAGGCACTGAACAATTCGAAGCCGGCAAAGTTGTTGGCGGTGTGCCCTATGGTGGACACGTTGACCGTTCCGCCGCTCTGATTATAGGTCACCGCTGATTGCGGCGAAAACCGCCCGGTACAGTTCAGCACGGCATCACCTTCGATGGTAAAGACTGCGCCCGCGCCGTTGCTCATAGAATTGCCCGAGGCGGTCCCGACGTTGTATATACCGGTGCTCAGCCTTAATAATCCCGTAACAACCGGCGATCCATTCTGCCCGGAGACCGTGTAGTTCGAATTATTCAGCCAAAAGCCCGTCGTTGCGGGAATGGTATAAGCAGCGACCGTAAAGGTTCTGAAAGCCGCCGTAAATGTTCCGGAGATCTTGAACGTGCCGTTAGTCAACGTCAGATAATTGGCGGTCGCCGAATCCGTCACCGCGCCGCGTACGGTGAAATTGGTCGGCATCAATTCAAGGATGTTCACATTGGACGTTCCCTTGTTAATGGTGATCGTCCTGACATCAGTGGTCGTGCCCGTTCCGCCGAACGTATTGTTGGCCGCGCCGGTAAAGGTAATACCCGCGCCTGCCGTGTTGGTGTTGGTGCTGAAATCGAGCGTTCCGTTATTGGTCAGATTACCGCCGACACTCAGAATGTGGCCCGTCTGGGTTCCGAGCGCATTGCTTTGGAATGTGCCGCCCGTATCGATGGTGACATCGGAGGTGACGGTCAGGGTCCTCGCCGTCGTCTGTTCGAACTGAAGCACGCCGCCGCTTTGGACTATCACGCTAAAGGCGTTGCTCGAATCGATCGTTACCGTACAGCCGGATTGAATAGTTACGATATCCGTACTGGTCGGCGGTGAGTTGTCCGCCCACGTTGCCGGTGTGTTCCAGTTTCCGCCTGCGCCCAGACAGGTATCGTTGCCGGGAGCTCCGGTCATCTGATTGCCGGTAGAGGCAGTAGTGTTCAGCGCGCCTTCCGAAACGGCGAAGACCTGCCAGAAATAATTTGTGCTCGGGGTGAGCCCGGTAGCGTTAAACGAGGTCGCATCCTCAGCAGCCGTGCCGAAAAAGCTGAAATTTATACCGTCCGTCGAACGATAGATCGCATATAAACGTTCATTCGTGGAATCCGCCCAGTTTATCGTGTAAGAAACTGCCGTTATGGCCGTGAAGGAAAGCGGGCCGGGCGAGGTCGGAACCGGGGATGTAAAACTATATGTCCTGCGCGAACCGTCGACGAGTGAATTCAAACTCGCCATCGGCGCGCTCATCGGAAACAGGTTTGCCGTCGGAACGCCGGTAGTGGAAACGGTATTGGCCGTGTCGACGCTTGCCTGGTTGCCAGTCGTGTTGTTGATCGAAAACCCGATATACTGCGGGTTGTTGCCGCCGCCGAATCCCGTGCTGGCGTTGCGGGCCATTGGGCCATAGACAAACTCGATCACGCCCGATGTTTCATACAGGCGAATCTGGCAGGTGCCGTCCACACCGTTTAGAGCGGCATCGTAAATGATGGTCATGTTCAGGAATTCGACCGTCAACACTCGGTTCGGTGCTGCGCCCGTCACCTTGAAATGAACTCTACCCGTGGAACTGGCTTCAAGATCGGAACCCAGCGCTGAGATCAGCGGAATGCCTGCCGTACCGAGGGCATATTGCGTGGTACCGATCCCCGTGCCGCCCATCCGGATAAATCCGTTCGAACTGGCGCTGAACTGCGTGTACCGCGTGCCCATAAAATAAAAGTCGAAAGGCAGGTTGGTGACCGCCGACGCGGCGTCGTCGTTGCTGGCGGCAACCAGCGTGGTGGTGCCAGTGCTCATATCCGTGAAAGTTCCGCTCGTCGTCGTCGCAAAAGCATAATTGCTGCTGGCGGCGACTTCGGGAGAATTTTCCAGGGCTTTTCTATCGAGCGGCCCCCGGATAACGGCCTCATCGATTTGTTTTATCTCTGGTATTTGTTTGATTTCCAGGCGTTCCGCGACCTGGGCCAAAGAACTGACTGTCAGAATTGAAGACAGCAAAACAAACGATACCAACAAGACTTTCAACGATTTCATATTTTCCTCCAGCGCATAGTCACACCCCATTCAAGACGTTCATAAAACGTCACCGAAACGGTGATGCGAGATAAATAGCGGTCTTTCTCCTAATTAAAATAATTCCAAGCTTTAACTCAATTGCAGTTATCAGGTGTGCTTATGGTTTAGCCTAGTTTTTTCGTAAAGTCAAGCTATATTTGTGTAAAAACGGCATTTGCAGGCAGGTTAGGGGCCCGGTTGTGCCGCGTTTATGTTGATCGCCCAAATCTTAGCTGGCTGGATAAAAGGAGATAATCAACATTCTCGTATAATTTGCTACCAGCTTTTATCCATTGGATAAAAAAACAATAAATAAAAGGCTTTAGCATGATTTTTTGGCCGGAAAAACGGGCCCCGCCGGAGGTATGCGGTTTTCGTGCTGCCTGGTGTGGTTTCGTGGTTACTTTCTCACCGCAATTATGGGGCTATCTATAAAGATGAACCGTGAACTCACCCTAAACACACGAAGCCAGATCCGAATTTAAACGAAAAAAGAGGCCAGGCGGCGAAACCTGGCCTTAAGCAAGAGTGTGAGTGTTTAGATGAGGTAGAGGAGAATGAAAGTCCGGCGTCCTAAAACCGGACTTCCGAGTTTTCCGAGTCGTCCCCGAAACTTATTTCCCCGTGAACCACGAGATCATTTGCAGCAGCGCCGCGAGCGACGTCACCGCCAGGTAATATTTGGCGATCCTGAGCTCCCTGATCTCGGAAGCAAAATCCGCACCGTATTTTCCTGTCATATCCCGTGGGTTCCTTTCAATTCAGATCGAGAAGAGCCTGATCTCCAGGGCTCTTTAATATATAAAGCAACCGTCGTGCCAGCGGGCATGCGTATTGTAAGCTGTGTATTTGTAGGGCTTAAAGGCCGGAGTTGTTTTCGCGCGAATTCAGCCGCCGGTCAGCCTGACCGGTTTTTCATCGGCGTGGTTTTCAATCTGATTGCTTTGACTGCAGTTCTATAAGTTATGATTTTTTGTAATGACTTATTACAGGAATTGCCGGGTAAGTACCGTTTGGAAAATATCTTGACACCTATCTTGCTTTTACAGTATAACCTTTCGCATACTCGCAAATTATTTTGCAACTTTGCCGGTGCCTCGATTTCGGGAGGTTAGTTTCTCTTTACCGGAATGAAAAAAAGCCAATTTAACATCTTAAAGGAGCGACCAAATGGCAAGATCGTTAGCCGAAGAAAATCCTTACCAGGATAAGCTTGTAAAACTGATCCCGACCGAGATAGTCGGGGCATATATGTTTCTATCCGGCGTGGTCAGCGGCGGCCCGGAATCGGCTGCCGCCACGGCCCACCTGCTGGACGACAACCTGATCATGGTGGTCTTTTTTTCCCTGCTTGCCCTCACGCCGCTTTACCTCTGGCGCGTCAGCAACGTTACCAACATCATACAACTAATAGTAACCACGATTTCCTATGTCGTCTGGGTCTACACGCTGGGCGGGCCGTTCAGCGTCTGGGGAGTTTACTCTTCCGCGGCCGGTTCGGTCTTCCTGGTCATCTGGACGCTGGCCATGCCGCTGCTCGTTCCCGCAAACCCGTCGCTGCCCCCCGCGCCGGCGGCAAGTTGACGGCAGAGTCCTAAAAGCTGGATGTTAGCGTCAGAGTTAAGGATCTGACATCTAACATCCAGCATCTGATCTTCGCTTTACTTCTTCGCGGCAGGTTTCTTTTTCGCCGCAGGTTTTTTCTTAGCAGCGGGTTTCTTTTTGGCGGCCGTCGCTTTGGCGGCGTCGCCCGGCGGAACCACTACCCTGGCCACTTTCATATTGGTCGTGGCATGTATCCGGACCCCTTTGACCCACGTTTGGTAGCGTTCTTTGTGAGCGACCGCGATCAGCCGCAGGGACGGCATCACTATTCCCGTCGGCGGCTCGGCCTCAAAGGCATAATCCTGAATTCCATCAGGCGGCTGGTGCACGTAAATATATTTTCTCAGAGACGGGTTCTTCCACCCGCTGGACGTCACGGTGCCGGCGGCGCGTATTAACAATACCGGCCCGGAAGTGGTCCGGCTAACCGTCGCAGTGACCGCGTTAACTTTGTAGATAACTCTTTTTACCATAATTCCTCCTTCGGAAAATTGATTCGGTGTATGCCGGGTAAGAAGTCTTTCCGCGTGTTTCTCTTTTCAGCAAAACCACACAGCTGAGGCTTATAGGAGCTCCGGCGCATTTACGGGAAAGCAAACTTTAGCTCAACGTTCAAGATTTCCGGGAGAATGCGTGGGAAATCTTAGCTTGTTAAATTGCAAACAAATTATACTTATTCATGTGCAGTGTCAAGAGATTTCGTTTTTTTGTGGTGTCCTGTTCGGTGGTGTTGGCGAGGAGTATTAGCGACTTTACTTTGCGTCCTTACTAATGCGCGGGTTACTGCCATTTAGACGAATTAATAAAGGCCAGGCGGTGGAGCCTGACCTTTGTCCTTCGTTGCTACTTCAGTTGTGGGAACTTTTATCTTGCCGGGACGGTATCCTGGTCGGACATTCCGCTGGTGCCGTCGCCGCTCATCGCGCTGAGGGCCCAACTGTCGCCCATCGCCACGCCGTCGCCCATGCAAACGCCATCGCCCATGACCATGCCGTCGCCCATCGCCACGCCGTCGCCCATCACCATGCCGTCGCCCATGATCACGCCGTGCAGGAACAGGATGCTGTCACCCATCACCATGCCGTCGCCCATGACCATGCCGTCGCCCATCACCATGCCGGTGCCCATTGCGAGCAAACCGCTGGTCAGCGAGCCTGAACGAGTGATCCTGACGGAGTTATCGCCCATGATCACGCCGGTGGCGTCGCCCATCACTATGCCCGACCCGTACATTCCCTGGTATTTGAGCATCAGGTCGTCTCCGGTCAGGATCAGGTGGTTGGTGACCACGCCTTTATTCCAGTAAATATTCTGGCCATAGATCGAGCTTTTCTGCGGGGCCGGTAAAGAGGCGCTAAGCAGGGCCGCGCCGTTGGTGGTCGGCAGAGTGGTTTTGAACAATTTTGCCACGCGAACCGCGCCGTCCAGGTTGATCTCGCCCGCGCCCTGTTCCAGCGCGTTATGGCCGTGGAGCGACTGGGCCGTGTACATCAGAATGGCCTTTACCATGTTCGGCGTCAGGTTCGGGTTGGTATCGATCAGAACAGCCGCCGCGCCGGAAACGACCGGGGCCGCCATCGAAGTGCCGCTCAGGTACATCAATTTCTTGTTGTCCGGCAAAAGAAGATTGCCCACCGCCAGCAGCGGATTCAATAACAAAAGACGGTTTGCCGGGGCGCGCGCGCCGATCAGCTTGTTGCCCGGGGCAACCAGGTCGGGTTTGATAATGTTGTCGTATTTTTTGACGCCGTTCACCATCTGGTAGCCGCGGGTCGGCCCCTTCGAGCTGTAGGATGCCAGGCCGTCGTCGGAACGAAAATCAGTCGCTTTGCTGTCGACCGCGCCCACGGTCAAAACCGTCGGCTCGATGCCGGGCGAATTGATGCTGCCATAGACTTTGCGGCCGGCGGCGTCTTTGCCGATATTTCCGGCGGAAGCCACTACCACGATACCGGCGTTAAAAGCGCGGCGAGCGGCGAGGCAAAGCGGGTCGTTGCGATAGCTGTCTTTCGCAACGACACCCAAACTCATATTGATGACCTTGATGTTATAAGCCGCTTTATTGGCGATCGCCCAGTCAAGCGCGCCCGCGACGTAGCTGACGCTGCCGGTGCCGTCCTCTTTTAAGGCGCGCAGGTTGATAATATTCGCTTCCGAAGCGGGCGCTTCATAAGCGCCGCCGTTCGCATACCAGTCGCCCGCCGCCAGGCTGGCAACGTGCGTTCCGTGCCCGTAAGGATCGTCGGTTCTGTTCTGGCCGGTGAAATCGACGTTGGCGACCACTCGGTTTCCCGCGCCGCCTTTTTAAAGAGATCGTGCGCGGTATACATGCCGCTGTCGATGACGGCGATCCCGATACCGGTGGCGTCGCGATAATCGCTGCCGCTCTTTACATAAACTCCGCTGTTATACATTCCCAGCGTCTGCATCACGTGGCCGAAGGATTCAACCTTGCGGTCGGGCGAGATATAGGCCACATCGCTGCTCTTGGCCAATTCGCGGACCTGCGAAAGCGGAAGCTCGGCGCTGGCCATCCCGATATTATTAAAAGTGCGTTTCAGCGAGCCGCGCAGGTTCGTCAACGTATCGCGCAGGCCGGCTGCTTTAATTCTGATCTCTTTGGCTTCGACGGCGAATAACCGCGCCGATTCGGTGGCCGGGGCGTCGCCCGTCATGTCGTTAAGGTTGGTCGAGGGTTGGATCTGAATGATGACTTTTTGCACCGGGTCGCTGCCGCTTGAGCGGAACAGGCCTTCGACGGCTTCCAGCATGTCGGGGGAAAGTTTGCCGTCCGGGTCCTGCGTCTGAACAGGCTGTGCCTTGATCTCTTCCACCGGCGCCAAATTAACTTTTCCCTGCTTCAGGCTCTGCGCGCCGACACCAAGCGCCAGGGTCTGTCCCACGATCGCGGCTGTTACCACTGCCGCGCAGGCGCTTTTAAGCTTGATCCCAAAATCCGATATGTAGACACCCTTCATTTTTCGTTTTTCCTTTAAGGACTGACTTTAGAAAACCCAGCTCGCAATTCGAGCCGCGATCTTATTAACAAGCCCCGTGCCAGAGATGTAAATTTTGTTTAACTATTGGAAGGATTAAGGATGTTAGATTTCGGGTATTAGAGAGTAGGTTTGTTCGGTCATTCAACCTGACCGGTTTTTCTTCATCGGTCGGTCAGAAAGGCGAAGGCGACCGTCATAGAGTGTGTGCTGCTTTCCGAATTCCAAATTCCAGATTCCCGATTCCAGATTCCAAATTTCAACTGGGGTTTGATCCTGAAATGTTGGAATTTGGAATGTTGGAATATGGAATCTGAATCTTTTGAGGTTTGCCTGAAGTGTCGTATTATTTTCCTGTAGTAATTAATGAAAAAGATTGGCCGCTACTTACACTAAACGACACGAAAAAAGCGAATTCCAATATCCCGGATCGATATGGACGACGATCTACAAAATGAAAACACTTGCTGGGAATGTGAAGGAGAAGGCGTAGTGGTTTGCACCTCGTGCGGCGGGCGCAGGCCGCGTTTCACCATGCGTTATACACCTACCGATTTCAGTTACCAAAATTTTGGCTTCCGGCACGAAAGGGCGGAAGCCTGTCATATTTGCAGCGGAACCGGCAAGGAACCGTGCCCCACATGCGCGAATAACGGTGAAATTATTTAACGCGTTTTGATTCGATAGCCGAGCCTGACGGCGTTGCGCGGACACCCCAGGCGTGCGCGCCGTAACTTTTCTGATCCGGCTTATACCAGCTTACTTAACGGTCAGCACTTTGCCGATCAGGGTTTGCGGTTCGCCGCCTTCCAGCTTGAGTTCCAGTTTAAAAGGCACGGACGGGTCCGGCCAGGTTCCGGTGGCGATCGCTTCGCCGTTGGAATTGATGGTCACCAGGTAGCCCACGATCTTTTTGGTAGCTTTCACGTTTGCGCCCCGGGTATAAGTGACCATATAGGTGCCCGGCTTGGTGTTAACCAGGACAAAGTTCCCGTTGTTATCCGTCTGCCTGGAAGCAATGAGAGCCCCATCCGCGCTTTTCTCGATCTGCACGTCGATGCCCGGGACCGGCATCTGATCCGGTGCTGCCTCGCTCGCAGCGGATGTGAACATTTTGCCTGCCGACACGGTGGCCCCCAACAACACCGCGACTATCACTACTGCAGATAGTTTAATTTTCATCTGATTTATTTTTTTACTTCTCTTTCTGACTGACTGATTAAAGAACAGTCGCATTGCCCTTTAAGAAACACTTGGGTGTTGAGTCATAATGTACGCTTTTCGTCCAGATGTCAATAACCCGGGAGCGCAGGCCATCTTGCCTGCAAAGGCTGCCTGCACCGAAGCTTTTATAGCAAAGAGACAGGTCTATTGGTGTTTCGTTTCACCGGGCAGTGTAACAATGAAACACTGAAACACTTTTGAAACGCTGTTTTGGGATTTTTTGGAACTTCAAAGAGCTACAGTCCGAGGACTGGAATGACGAGGATAAACTAAAAACGGAACGAGATGAAGAACGGTGTTTGGTTTATCGAGAAGTTTGTGACATTCGCGGCGCAAAAAGAACGGGAACCACAAAAGCACACCAAAAACCACGAAATAACGCGAAAAAACATTCGTATGATTTAGAGGCGGTTTTAGAACGCTACGCGTTCGTGCAGGCAAGATGCCTGCGCTCCCGGTTAACTACGCGAGCCCGATTTCCTTCAATTTCTTCCTGGGCAGCTTGTCGCGGACCAGTTCGTATGACTGCTTTATATACTGCTTCAATTTCGTCTTGGGAAAGGCCGCGCGCATTTCCGGCGAGCGAAACGCCACCCATTTGTAGCGCCCGACATAGGCGGCCGGCTCGAAAAATTCGCTCTCGCAGAGCTCGTCAAACTCGTCGTCGCGCACCTTAAAGGTCATGCCGGAGCCGGCCTCCAGGCCGGTCACGCAAAACATTTTTTCGCCGACGCAAAAACACAGATCGGCGCCCCACTTGATATCTTCGGTGGCGGCCGGAAAACTCAAACAATATGCGCGCAGTTCTTCGATGTTCATGGGTTAAACTTTCCGAATTCTTACTTTCTTTTCACCGACTACGATAAGAGTTCCTGCCTCAATTTCCAAATCTAAATTAAAAAATTTCCTCAATACTCTGATTTATGTTTTCAGCCTTAAGATCTTTTAATCTTAGATAGACAATTCCAAAAAAAGGCTCTCCGCTATTCACAGCCAGCATACCAAAATCCCCGTCGTGAGTAATTATGAAACAATTCTCCAGCAATGACTGGGACAATAGGAACGTATCGTCGCGTCCCTGCCAATTATTTTCTTTTACATCTATTACAGTAAAACCTTCGCCGCGTATAAAAGCTAATATTTTGGGTGAGATATTTTCGTCCGTTAGAAATTTCAGTTGGGAGAATTTCATCAGGCATGTTCAAGTTCTAAGTACACTTCATTCTTAAATGAATCGGCCGCATAACGCAGGCAGGCATTAATATCCTCGGCGGTCAGATGCGGATAATCTTTTAAGATCTCTTGTTCGATAATGCCGGACGCAAGGAGTTCCAGCACAAACTCGACCGATATTCGGGTTCCCTTGATGACCGGCTTTCCGCCAAGAATATTCGGATTGGAAATTATTCTGTCCATATTTGGAATTATACGCTTGAGTCAAGCATTAATGAAGTTCGGGGCTATTGTCATAAGTCCGCTAGCGCGGACTAAGAAACGGGTCAGGTTTGTCTATGTGTTGTGCTGGCGCCGGAATACCATTCGGAATAGATGATAACTGATAGATCATAAATGATAGATCGGATCTCTCAGTTATCATCTATGATCTTTTATCTATTCCGAATCGGGTCTTTAGTTGCTGAAAAAAGCAAAGGACATACCCTAAAGGCTGTCCTTTCAACCATTTATTTCCGCCCCTCCCAAGCCTTACGGTGGCAATTCCGGCTTCCCGAGCGTTCCCGCACTTATCCTTTTTTAAGCTTACACGCGCGAGTTTCAACTAGGTTGCATTATTTTTAACAAATTTTAATCGGCAGTCCTAAAGTCTTCTAAATTAACGGGTTTCGGGGCATTCGCGTAAAAGCGCCAGAGCCCGAAAACGGCAAAACCGGTGCCGATAATGGTCAAAACCAGCCTGACCTGGATCAAGACCTGCATTTCCTGGGCCGCCGCCTGGAGCGCTTCGAGCGTCTGCATTTCAGAGCCGGTGCCCACCAGCGTGACGATCCGCGGGTAGATAAAGCCGACATTCAGCACCGCGATGGCCACAAAAAGCACCGTTCCGACCAGCACCCAGATGCGCGCGGGTTCGACCTTCCACGCCGCCACCACAAACCCCACGCCCGACAGGATGACCAGCAGAAGCAGGGGAATGAAAACCATTCCCGGATTGCGAAAGCTGTAGAATTGCCTGGCCGTGGCGACCGAATCCGGAACGTTGTGAAACCAGTTGGGAAAACTGACATAGGTGTCCAGCACGCCGGCACCCAGCAGCATAAACACCAGTCCCACATGCGTAAATAAAAGTATTGCCAGCAAGTATCTTTTCATTGAAAACCCCTCCAGGTTAAGTGAATAGAAAATAGTGATTCGTGAATAGGAAAAACAGAAGCCAGAAATCAGATAATCAAAGTCGGAAATCAGAATTCATCTAATGATTCACTATTCACAATTCACGATTCACAATCCACTAGGTCTGACATACAACACGATCGCCAAATAATGACAGATGCTTCCGGCCATGACAAAGACGTGCCAGATGGCGTGATTGTGCGGGATGCGGTGCGCCGCGTAAAAAACCACGCCCAGCGAATAGGCCAGTCCGCCCGCTATCACCAGCGCGATGGCGGCCATGCCCGTCGCGGCCAGCAGCGGCTGGATCGCGATCACGCCGATCCATCCCAGCAGTAAATAAGAGGCGATCCACAGCTTGGGAAAACGCTCGCGAAAAAACATGCGCAGCACGATGAACGTTATCGCCAGCGTCCAGACCACTATGAAAAGAGTCCAGCCGAGCGTGCTTCCCTGCAGCGTGACCAGCCCGAACGGAGTGTAGGTCCCGGCGGTCAGCAAATAAATTCCGCAGACGTCTGTAGTGTGCAGTATGTTTTTCAGCCGCGGCGAACGGATGCCGTGATAAAAGGTCGAAGCGGCGTAGAGCAGGACCAGCGACGCCCCGTAGATGGCGCTGGCGGCAATGTACATCGCGTCACCGTTCGCCATCGCCATCACCAGCAGCACGACAAAACCGATCACGCTCAGAAACAATCCGAACCCGTGAGTGATGGTGTTGGCGATCTCTTCCACCGACAACGCTTCGGCGATCTCGCCTATCTCTTCTTCGATCTTTTCGATTTCGTCCACGCGTTTCATTCTAAACGCGCGATAAGTGATATGCAATATAGAGCGTCTAAGTACAGCCGGTCTTATAAATTGCCACTAGCTTTAGCTAGTGGATACAAAGTCTAAATTTCAAAATGGCTTTAGCCCAATGTGTATGTTCGGCTAAAGCCGGTCCAAAATCATTGCTACCGTTAACCATTAGCTAAAGCTAGCGGCAATTTATATAGCAAAATGACACCTTATCTGCCGAATGGCAGAATCCCAAAAGTTACATTATAATGGCCTTATAAACACAATTGCGCGCAGTGATCTAAATTACCGCCGCGAAGCTTTGGCCCTAAGCTGTCCTTTGTGTGTTCAGGTATGTGAGCCGTGCCCGGTTTGCGTACATTGTAAAAAGGAGTGCCTTATGCAAAAAAACAGATCTGCATCGCTACCGGTCTTTGTTCTTCTTGTCGCAGCGATCTTCGCTTTTACCTCAACGGCAGCAGCCCAGACGAAAAACCAGAAAAAGCCCGCAAAGAAGACCGCCGTTTCCAAGTCGGGCAAACCCGCGCCCAAATTGAAACCGGGTGTAACCGGTAAAGCAAAAAAGGCTGAACCTGATAAAAAACCGGTTGATACGGCGGTGAAGACCGAAGCCAAGGAAAAGGCCGCGGATACTGCAACTGGGCAGGCCGGGTCGAAACAAAATCCCAGCGCCCCGAATCCGAAAGTTCAGCCGCCGAAGACAAAAGAAAAAGCGGCGTCCGCCAAAACGCAGCCGAAGGAAAAACCTGCCCCAAAGGTCTGGTCGCCAAAACCAAAGGCAAAACCCGCCGATGCGACAGCCGCAAAACCGGAGCCGAAAGAAAAAGCCGCTCCGGCGCAGAAAGTTTGGTCGCCAAAGCCGAAAACAAAACCCGCTGATGCGGCCGCTGTGAAAAAGCCGGAAACGGAGTCGAAAACTTCTGGTGTTTCCGCGGAAAAATCCAAACCGAAAAAACCCGCAGCCGCTAAAAAACCGGAAACGGAGTCGAAAACCGCCGGCGTTTCCGCCGAAAGCTCCAAACCGAAAAAACCCGCCGTCGATTCCCCGCCGCCCAGCATCCCGGTGCCGCCCGTTACCGAAGACAAGATCAGGGCCGACATTACCGGCAGGACCATCGCCGGCATACCGTCGGAAGAAGCGGGAGACGGAACGGCGGATTGGCTCTTTGCGCGGAACCAGCCGAAAGAGATCGAGATCCTGAAATCGCAGCGGACCGGCGACGAATTGACGGTCGAAGCGCGGCTCTCCGTCAGAAAAGCCAAGCCGAATTTCGACGGATCGTACGACCGTGTGCGCGGTGTGGCGCGTTTAAATTACGCGCGCGCCGGCCGCCGCTGGGAGCTAAAAAGCTTTGATAACGTCAGCTTGTACCACGGCGACACGGGGCTGGACGATCCTCTGCAGAAACCCGTCTTGAATTCGCCTGACCTCACCACGGCGAGGACCTCAACGCCGCCGATCGAGATAGTGGGCGCCGGCGCGGCGATCGATATCGCTGCCGGAGAATATCGCTCTTATAGTTTTCAGGTGGCAAATCGCGCGGTCGTGACCGGCAGGTTCCAGGCCCGGGGCGGCCGGCAAAATGACATCGAGACCTATATCCTTGACTACGACGGTTTTCTGAATTGGACCAACGGCCACGGCGCGTCTGCCTATTACAATTCGGGCCGGTTGACCACCGGCAGCATCGAAGCGCCCTTGAGCGCGGGCACATATTATCTTGTCTTCAATAACCGCTATTCGCGCGCGGACGATAAACTTGTCGAAGCGAGTATTCAACTGCGTACGGACCACGGGCTGCTGCCGGGCGCCGCGGGTGCCGGCGTGTATAACGGCGCCGGTGCGGGAACGGTCAATACCGTCCGGCGGGTCTACGCGCCGTACACTATCCCCGCACCGTCTTACATCCCCCCGGATGAAACGCGCGCTCAAAAGATCGAACCGCCGCCCGTTCAAAAGCCGGATCCGCCCGCCGCAAAAAATAAGATTTCCGGGCTGGGCGGTTATGCAAGCGAAACGCTCCTGTCCGACACCTTCGAGGTGAACGAACGGAGGCACTACGCGATCCCCTTCACGGTAAATCCCGGTGGCGGTGTGGTCAGAGGCCGTTTCAGTGTGATGGGGAATGGCGACATCCAGGCCTACATTATGACGGCTGCCGAATATAACCGCTGGGCAAATTACCGCGAAGGCGTGCTCGATTACAGCTCGGGCAGGGTGAACGGCGGCAGAATAAACAAAAACCTGAATCCCGGCAGTTATTACCTGGTGTTCAGCAACCACTTCTCTTCCGGCGGAAACAAAACCGTCGAAGCGGATGTTTTTATTGAATACGGCGTCAGGTAGAAGCGCCGAATTCATTCGGCATAAGGAGGCAGGAGCGCCGAATTCATTCGGCATCAATTGCCACTAGCTTTAGCTAGTGGTTGCATAGCTAAAATTAGGCCGGCTTTAGCCCAATATTTATTCGGCTAAAGCCGGTCAAGATCATTTGGCCTATTAACCAGCATCTCAGCAAAATTTGGAACATCCTTCCTATTTCTCACGTATTCCCGCATATGTCATTCATTAAATATATCTTCACGCCGAACCACGTAAAATACGAGGGCGTTCGCCCGATAAACATTTACTTCCTGAGAGTGCTCTATTTCCTGATGTTCATTGGCGTTGGCCTGCAAACCTGGGGAACGATCATCAACCACCAGGGCCCGTGGGACCACACCAAGGCCGTGGCGTTTTGCGTTTGGGCAGCATACCCGACATTGTCTCTATTTGGGCTGCTGCGGCCGCTGAAATGGCTGCCGATCGTGATCTTTATGATCTTTTATAAGACGCTCTGGGTTATCGCGGTCGCATATCCCTTGTGGCAGGCAAACGCGCTGGCGGGCTCACCCGCCGAGGCAATGGCCCGTATTTTCATTTGGGCCCCCGTACTGAGCATCGTCGTGCCATGGAAGTATGTGTTTAAAACATACGTTTGGGGTCAACCACTAAAATGAGCGTTGTAATGGATTGGCTGACCTGAAAAATCTTCCGAAAACCAAAGCATTTTACAGAAAGAACCACCCCGGCGCTCAGAGCAGCGCCACCCCTCCTTTGTAAGGAGGGGAGTTTTTGGCGCATCTCTTTAAACTCTCCTCCTTACAAAGGAGAGGTGCCCGAAGGGCGGGGTGGTTCTCTGCCAAAACGCTTAATATACAAGATCAGGGCACTACCCATCAGCCTGCCCCTACAAATTTTCCCTCCGTCGTGCTAGCATCTCGACGAGGATCGTTATGCGAAAGCCTTCCCTGTTTCTGATGCTCGTCCTGGCGGCCGGCACGAGTGTTTCCCTCGCGCAAGCGCCAAGGTCCGCCGCGGATTATTATAATCGCGGGCTTACCCGCCAGAACGCGGGTGATCTGGACGGGGCGATCGCCGACTATACCGAAGCCCTCAAGCGCGACCCGAAAGATCCCGACTCTTACAATAATCGCGCCAACGCGCGTAACCAGAAAGGCGACGCCGAAGGCGCGCTGGCCGATTACACCAAAGCCATCCAGCTCGACAAGTCGAATCACATTTTTTACGTCAACCGCGCCAAGATCAAAAAAACGCTGAACGATCTGGACGGCGCTCTCGCCGATCTCGGTGAAGCCATCGCATATGATCCCAAATACGCCCCGGCGTGGAACAACCGGGGCAGCGTCCGGCGGCTAAAAGGCGATCTGCCCGGCGCGCTGGCCGATCTTACTAAAGCTATCGAGCTATTCCCGGAATTTTCGCTTGCCTTTTACAACCGCGGCGTCGTGCTGGGGCAGATGGGCAAAGTCGACCCTTCGATCGATGATTACACCAGTGCGTTGAAGTTCGACCCAAAACTGGCGTTTGCGTGGAACAACCGCGGCAGCGCCCGGCTGCTAAAACGCGACCCGGAAGGCGCGCTTTCCGATCTCAACAAAACCCTTGAGAACGATCCGGCGCTGGCGGTTGCCTACTGGAACCGCGCCCGCGCCAACTTTTATTTGCGCAAAGGCGAGGCCGCCTTTGCGGATGTGCAGAAATTTCTCGAGCTCGGCGGCGCGGCGGATGCGAGCTTTCCTTTTGTCGTGCTCACCGGGTACATGGCCTTGCGCCAGAGCGGCAAACCGGGGGCGGCCTTTCTCGATAAGTGGATGCCGAAAGTCGACGCCGCCGCGTGGCCGGCGCAGGCCCTGCGCTTTTTCCGCGGAGATCTCAGCGAGCAGCAGTTTCTGGCCCTGGCGGATGACAACCGCAAAATGACCGACGCGCGCGCCTACATCGGGCTGCATCTTTCCTACGCCGGCAAAACCGAAGAAGCGCTCATTCACCTGAGCTGGGTAATGCAAAACGGCATCAAAACCTCAGAGCGTTATTATCTGGCGGACCTGGAATTGAAACGACTGGAAGCCGGGAAATAGCTATATGGACCCTATTTTCGCCAACATGGTATGGCCGGCGCTTTTTCTCGAGCTTATGCTGCTGGCGCCGCCGGTGGTGATCGCCAGTCTTATCATCGAGTATTTTTTCGTGCGCCGCGCCGTGCCGTCAGCGACCGTCGGGCAGGCCGTCATCGGCGACATTCTGATGAATCTGTTTTCCACGCTTCTCGGTATCATCCTGATACCGCTCGCCGGAGTAATTTGGGAATTCTTTCCCGGCCTGACCTTTAACTATTGGCTTCATCTGGGAACTTTTAATACCATCACCTGGGCCGGGACGTTTCTGTTTTTCGGTTTTGATAAATGTCTTTATTGAGAGCTGGGCGTTAAGGCTCTACTTTAAACAAAAGATCGGTTGGGGAGGGTTCCGCTGGTTGTGCGCCGCCAATGCAATAACGGTAGGATTGGCGATGTTTGTCCTTCTCTATTGGTGGGATTACTGGCGCACTCATGTTCGCTAATCATGCGACTGCGGGTTCCGACTCGCAAAATTTCTTCTAAAATTTCGTCCTTACATGTAAGATAAACCGGATTTTCTCAATAACTATCAGGAGATTTTTATGCCCGAACCGACGGCTCTCGCAGCCAAACCGAAGCGTATTGCGTTAAAGGGGCTCACGCCGGTCGCTTTTCAGCACCCGCTGGACCGCCAGGCGACGGAACATTTGAAGCGGCTGCGCGGCTTTGACTGGCTGGTCGCCAAATTTGTCGAATACGGCATCGAGCGCATCGAATACGTGCGCAACATCGGCGGCAGCATCCGCGTCGGCCCCCGGCAGATGCCCAAGTATTACGAGATGCTGCGCGAATCCTGTCACATTCTGGATGTGCCCGAACCCGAGCTGTATATCGCGGACGGAAATAAAACATTCACCTCCGGCCACAATCACCCGTTCATCGTGATCAAATCTGGAGCGATCGGGGAACCCGACGATGAAGTAATGGCGGTGATCGCGCGCGAGCTGGGCCATATCAAATGCGGCCATGTGCTTTATAAAATGATGGCGCGCGAGATCAAACCTTTCTTTGAAATGATCGACAGCGTCACGCTCGGGATCGGCGGGCTGGTGGGCGCCGGTATCGAGGCCGGCCTGCTCGCATGGGACCGCCGCTCCAAGCTCAGCGCCGACCGCGCCGCGCTGCTTGCGGTGCAGAACGAAGCTCCCATCCTTAATATGCTGCTGAAGCTCGCCGGCGGTTCGGATAAATTTGAAAAAGAATTGAGCCTTGAACAGTTTCTGCTGCAGGCGCGCGCCTATCAGGAAGGTTTGGACGACCGGCTTTCCGACCGCTTTTATCGTTTTATCGCGAACCTCGACGGCACACACCCCTACGCCGTTGAGCGCGCCCGCGCCATCGACGAATGGTACGGCAGCCCGGAATATAACGACATCCTCGCGGGAAAATACGGCTCCGCGGCGATGGTCCCCGCCGGTTACTGTCCCAACCCGCAGTGCCGCCAATCGCTCCAACCGAATCAGATGTTTCTGTACTCACTGCGGGATACCGCTGCAGCGGCACTAAGTAGTGAATGGTGAATAGTGAATAGTGAATGGTGTATTAAAACAGACCTTAAAAGAGAACCACGAAATAACACGAAACACACTAAATAATTCTTCATATTAACGATTCACTATTCACGATTCACTATTCACGATTCACTATTCACGATTCCCTATTCACGATTCCCTATTCACGATTCACTATTCACGATTCACTAATTCCCACTCCCCGTGCTACGATTTTCGCATGATCTTCCAATTTCACATCCCTGTCTTCCCGCTCAATTTGTTCATCGACAATTTCGTCTACCTGCGCGACGAGGGCGAGGTTACTCACAATATCGAGCGCCTCTTGCCGGACGGCAACGTGGTGCTCATCATCGACCTTACCGAGACGCCGAAATTTATTTATGAAGACAACAGCCACGCGCCCGTTCAGGCGTGCAAGCGGGCGTGGTTTTCCGGCGTCCATCGCAAGGGCCTGCTGATCCCCGCCGGGCAGGACGCCGACCAGATGGTGATCACGTTCAAACGCGGCCGATCGTTTCCCTTTTTGCAGATGCCGCTGACCGAAGTTGCCGGGATCGTGGTCGATACTAGCGCGGTGATGAAAAATATTTCCCGCCTGCGCGAATCGCTGCTCGGCTGCCCGGCGCCGGAAGAAATGTTTCGCCGCGTGGAAGAATTTTTTCTGCGCGAATACCTGGGAAAACTCGAAGAGCAGCCTTGCGTTGATTACGCCGTGCGGCGCATCGTCGCCGCGCCCGAGGCGCTGACGATGGAAGAGATCGCGCAAAAGATCGGCTATTCACAGAAACATTTCATACATTTATTTAAACACCACGTCGGGGTCGCGCCGAAAAGCTACCTGCGCATTATGCGCTTCCAAAAAACCCTCGAAGAAATTGCCGTCGCGAAAGAAGTAGACTGGAGCGGGCTGGCGCTCGACTGCGGCTATTACGACCAGGCGCATTTCATCGGCGACTTTAAAAACTTCTCGGGCTTCACGCCGGAACAATACCTCGCCATCCCCCGCGAATATCCGAATTACATTCCCGTCGCATAAGAGTCTGGAGAGTTTATACAGTCGTGATGAAGAAAGGGGACGCGATAGACTTCTTCTCACATACGTTGACTTAAACCGTTCGACATTTTAATATGACCTCATCCGCGCAGCGGACATATTTAATAGCGTCGGGTGAAACCCGACGTAATGCATCACACACGACGCGTCCCTGAAAGGGACGAATATCTTCCACGGATATGGCTCAAACTTTCGTTAGTCAGATCGAAGGCATAAGAAATATATCGCGCGCCAAAAGACACATCATTCCACGCAGAAATTCGAAGAAGAATATCGTAGCTTTTTGCGTAAATACGGGATCGAATTTGACGAAAATTATCTCTGGGGATAATTCGTCACCTTCGGCGACGGTATGGATTTCGCTGTTTACGTCGGGTTTCACCCGACGCTATTAAATCTGTCTCCTTCGGAGACTAAGACTCTCCGACGCTAGTGGCAATTTATGAGAATTGGCCAATAAAACCTCCGATTTTTCTCTCTTTTCCCTCTTTCCTATTTCCTGCTTCCTATTTCCTGAATTTTTTGGAACTTTTTGCGCAAAAATTGCCTGACCGGACGTTCTTGATATTTGGCACAGATAAGGAATTAGCCGGCTGGCCAAAATTGATATTCTATTCGAATTTTTTATAGGAGATATAAGTTATATGCGTCGTTACGCTGCCATTTTTTCACTTCTAATTATTGCGTTGTCATCGGCGGTCTCGTTCGCTTGCGAAGATCCGCCGCTGCCGCTGCGCGGAATGTTTCTCGAAAGCCACCTGATAGTCATCGGCAAGATCGGCGCGCCCGGCAAATGGAAAGCCGCGGCCGCCGGTGAAAGCGCTGACTACCAAACCCTGAGCCGCCGTTTCCCCATTATTGTCGAGAAAACCCTCAAGGGCGTTTTCGACGGCGATCTTTACATTTCCGAAACGACCTATAATTATTTCGGCGACGAAAATCCTAAAAATACGGCGAATCCGGCCCCGGGTGCCGATTTCGAATCCGAGCTGGCAAAAGACACCTGCCGCCGCCTGTTTTTTCTGCAAAAGAACGACAAGGGCGAATTCGAAGAGATCTATCACAACCGCATCTTTGCGCCGAAGGGCAAAGACCTTGCCCTGTATATCGAGCGCCTGAACGAGCTGCACGATATGTATAAAAACGGCGAGCCGGCGAAAGAGCGTATCGTCGAATGGCTGGTCTCGATGGCGGAAAACCCGGTCACGCGTTTTGAAGGCGCGTATGAGCTGCGCGGCTCTTTCTACGATGCTAAATACAAAGCCGAAGAAGCCGCGGAAGCCGCTAAAAAAGGACCATGCACACTCGCTGAAAGAAGAACTCGAAAACTCTTCGAACCCGGAAAACTCCGAAGAAGGCGGCGACCACGAGGAATTCCGCAGTTACGGTGAAGCCGAATTTGCCCGCCTGCTGACCCCGTCTCAGAAAGAACGCCTGATCCGGGCCTTTATGAGCGTGCGCTTCAATTACGAGCCGAAGAAATACGAAGACTCGGAAGACGTTTATGTCGAAGTGTTGAACGAAGCCGACCGCAATCTGGTCGAGGCCGTGGCCCAGATCGGCGACCTCCGCGTGGCCCGCCGCTTGCTGGGCGAGATCCCGACGATCTCGCGCCATGAAAGTTACCTGGCCTCCAGCCTGCTGGAATCCATCGCCGCGCATTTCCAGAACCCGGAACTGGGCGAGCTGGTGCGCAAATATTCGGAAGTCGCCTACGGCGGCGAGGGCGAGGTCATTGAAACCAAATCTTCGGCCTACGATCTCGAAACTGTTTCCGAAGACGAACGCGCGGCCATGCTGGCAAAACTCCCGAACAAGACCTACGGCCAGCGCCGCACGGAACTGCTGGAAAAGATAGCGGCCTCCTGCGCTATGCTGATGGCGAAAAAATAAGCGGCGGCCGCTAATTCGTTATTTTGTAGGGGGCAGGCAAAAAACCTGCCCCCTGCAATTATTTTCTTCCCGGCTTTCTCCACTCTCTATACCTCAAACTCTCAACTCTCCAGACTTATTCCGGAACATTTCCCTGCAAGCGGTGTCTAATTTAACGTTCTTTTAACGTGGCCGAGGCAACCTAAGACGAAAGTTTCGAGTCAAACGGTTCGAAGCCGGACCACTTAACAACGCGGGAATTTATCTAAGACGTAGGAGATTTTATGCGCCGATTTGCTGCTATTCTTTCGTTTTTTGTTTTTTCGGTTTCATTCGCAATTTTAGCCTTACCCCTCGCCGCCGCTTGTCCCGTCCAGGACCCCATTCCGCTGCGCGGCTTATACCTTAAAAGCGATGTTGTGGTTGTCGCAAAGATCGGCGCGCCCGGAAAGTGGGAAATGGCGCCGCGAGATGAGGATTCGGCCGACCGCTACCGCATTTACCGCCGCGGCATCCCTTTGCAGGTGGAAGAAACCATCAAAGGCTCCGGCACATCAAACCTCGTCGTGGCGGAAGAGCGCTGGCATTGGCTCGGCAACGCCGATGACACCCAGGCCGCAACGCCCAACCCCGTCAAGGAAGCCGAGCCCGAGTTTGAATCCACCCTGGCCGACAACAAAGACCGCCGCCTGTTTTTTCTCAGTAAAAATGAAGAGGGTGTAAATTACAGCCAGGTTATACGAAACCATCCCTTCGAACCCACCCAAAAAGAATTGGAAGTGTATATCTCTCGACTGCGCGAGCTGGGTAATATTTACAGCGCCGCCAATCCTTCAAAAGCGTCGATCGTGGAATGGCTGGTGAGCATGGCGGAAGATCCCGTCACGCGTTTCGAAGGCGCTTACGAATTGCGCGAGGCTTTGGAAAACGTCACCGACGATGAGGAAGAAGAGGAAGCCGGGGGCGAGGAAAAACGCAAGGCGGTGCTAGCCGTCGATGCCTCTCCCGCCGCTGACGATTCTTCGGAAACGGAGCAAACAGATCCGAAGGACGTTTCCGTCGAAGTGGAAAATGTTTCGTCCAACCAGCTTGTCTATCGCAACTACGGCGGCGACGGGGATCTTGCCAAACTGCTGACTGCCGATCAGAAAGAGCGTCTTGTCCGCGCGTTTCTCAACGTGCGTTTTAATTACGAACGCGTCAAGGACGAGGATGCGGAAGAAGATGACGAAGGCTATGTTGAGGTCTTGAACGATGCCGACAGTGAATTGCTCGGCGCCGTCAGCCGGCTAAAAGACCGCCGCGTGATAGACCGCCTGCTGGCGGAGATCCCCACCGTCGCGCGCTATCAATCCTGGGAGGCTTCCCAGATGATGGACACGATCGCCGGTTATTTCGATGACGACAAGCTGACCAAGCTGGCGGAAAAATATTCCGATGTCGGCTGGGGCGGCGAAGACGATCTTATCCCGGACCAGGGCAAAGCCTATGACAAACCCGAAGCAGGCGAAGCGGGTGAAACCGCCGGGGACAATGCCGCCCAGGTAAAAACCGTCACCGCCAATTCAAAGGACGGCCGGGAGGATAACGCGAAGGCTTCCGAACCGAAGATCCAGCTTCCGCCGAAAACCTATGGCCAGCGCCGCACGGAATTGCTTGACCGCATCATGCTGCGCTGCAGCGAGTTGGTGGTCATGGCGAAGAAGGAGTGAATCGTGATTCGTGATTCGTGAATGGTGATTCGTAAATAGAAGTAGTCAGTAGCTCATAGGTCACAGCGCTACTGACTACTTCTTCTACCGCCTTCCGCCTACTGCCTACTGCCTACTGCCTACTGCCACTGCCTACTGCCTACTGCCTACTGCCTACTGCCTACTGCCACTGCCTACTGCCTACTGCCTACTGCCACTGCCTACTGCCTACTGCCTACTGCCTACTGACTATCACTATTCACCATTCACTATTCACTATTCACTATTCACAGCTTTTCTGCTTAAATATCTCTGCGATGAGTACCACGGATTTCGTTTTTCGCCCCGCGGCGCCCGAAGACGCCTCGGCGATAATGGAGCTGATCAACCAGGCCTTTGCCATCGAGCGGAATTTTTTTTCCGCCGACCGCATCGATCTGCCCGGCGTCGCCGATCACCTGCAAAAAGGCACGTTTCTGCTGGCGGAATCGGACGGCGGCCTGGCGGGCTGTGTCTATACCGAGCTGCGCGGCGAAAGCGGTTATTTCGGGCTGCTGGCGGTTGCGCCGGCGCAGCAGGGCCGCGGCCTGGGCACGCTGCTCGTCACCGAAGCCGAAGACCTCTGCCGCGAAGCGGGCTGCACCGCGATGGAGCTTCGCATCCTGCACCTGCGCACTGAGCTTCCGCCCTATTACGAAAAACTCGGCTACGGCGTGTCGCGCACCGAAGAACATATCCCGCAGGACCCTTCGGCGCTCCAGCCCTACCATTTTATCGTGATGGAAAAAACCATCGGCGAGTAACCATTAGTAGGATCCATTTCCGGACAAAGAGTGTTTTGTTTCAAGTTTGGGGTGCAACATTGAAACACTGAAACGAAAATGAAACACAAATCGTGAAAATCCTTCGAAACAACCCGAAATGAATAAACGCGGCTTGAGAAAGAGCAGCGGATAAAGAGACCATCCGAAAACGCGAAAAGGCCGCGCAGATATTATTACCAATGTCGCTGGAATTTGTAAGTGCGCTTTTGAGTCGTTCGCGTTTTTAGCGGAATTTATAATTCACAACGGCTTTTCGTGTTCTTCGTGGGCTTCGTGGTTGATTTGTTTTTAGTTTTAAAATCTTAACAATGAAATACACGAACCGCACGAAGTCTTTGTCCGCTTCAGCGGGCATTTTGATAATAGCCCCGCGCTTTAGCGCGGGGTCAGCGTCCCCTAAAATTCATCAGTCCGCTTTTTAGCGGGCTTAGCGAAAATAGCCCCGTGCTTTAGCGCGGGGTCAGCGTCCCCTAAAATTCATCAGTCCGCTTTAGCGGGCGAAAGAAGGCGGAAACGCGACAGTTATGGAGCGTGTTCTTTATCGTTTAATAGACACGCTCCATAACTGTCGCGTTTCTGCCTCTTTTATGTGCATCGTGTTACGCCTTTGTGTATCATCTCTTTCAGGCAGTTCTATCTCTTAGCAAAGGGCAAACGAAAGATGGCGAATCCCGAGCATGTTGAAATTCTCAAGAAGGGCGTAGTAGTTTGGAATCATTGGCGAGCACATAATCCAGACACAAAAGTCGACCTGCGTGAAGTGCGATTTGAAGAACTTACTGAACAACCCAAAGCTATTACAAGTACAAACGTTAAATTTACAAATTTTAGAGAGTTTAATTTTATCAATGTCGACTTAACTGGGGCTCATTTCATGGCCACAGACTTAAGTGGAACTTTCTTTAATGAATCAAATCTTTCTCAAGTTCGCTTTTTTCTCACAAATTTAAGATTTGCTGTACTGAATAATGCCAATCTTTTGTATTCGAGTTTTTCTCAAACACTTCTAGATCATACAAAGCTGATAAAGGCTAACCTAACTCACTCAACATTCAGTGGCGTGACAATTGCGGATTGTAATTTAGATGAAGCGATAGGACTAGAATCTATACTTCATGTTTCACCTTCATCAATTGGAATAGACACAATCTACCAATCGGTCGGCAAAATCCCAGATACTTTTTTGCGCGGCTGTGGCGTGCCAGAAGATTTCATAACTTATGCCAAATCTCTCGTAATAAAACCTATTGACTTTTATAAATGTTTTATTTCTTTCACAGAAGTAGATAATACATTTTCTGAACGTTTATATAATGACTTGCAAATGGCTGGTGTTCGCTGCTGGCATTGGAAAGAAGATGCAAAATGGGGCCGGACGCTGCGCAAGGAGATTGATGAGGCAATACGTTATTACGACAAGTTGATGATTATTTGTAGCAAAGATTCCCTCAAAGCGCCCGCCGTGCTGGAAGAGATCGAACGCGCGCTCAATAAAGAGGATGCACAAAAACGGGCAGGCGAAGAAGGTGAGGTCCTATTCCCTATCCGAATCGATGACTATATTTTTGACGGATGGGAGCACGAATTAAAGGTTCGTCTTACCAGAAAAAATATCGGCGATTTCTGCAATTGGAACAGTGATGCGGAAAAATATCGCAAATCGGTTGAACGGCTGGTACGCGATCTTAATCGGCCGCGAATCAATAAATAAGGTGTCTTACGCCCGTTAAAACGGGCTGGAATATTTTAGGAACGTATACCCCGTGCTAAAGCACGGGGCTATTTACGACCCGCCCGCTACCGCAGGCGGTACTGACAAGAATCAACCACGAAAATATTTTTAGATTCGCATACCCCGTGCTAAAGCACGGGGTTATTTAGAATCGTCCGCTGAAGCGGACTCTTTTTTTTTGCGCTTTTTTCGTGTTGTTTCGTGTGTGTTCGTGGTTATTTTTATAAAGCTAATTTACCCCGTTCTCTACCGCAGGTAGTACTGACAAGAACTAACCCGAAAATACACGAAACAACACGAACAAATTTTTATTTCTAACGTATCTTAATTTGATGCGAACCGCCGTTACCTTTCTGGTCTTCGTTTTACTTTTCTGCGCCGCCTGTCGCACGGCGAATCTTGCCGCGAGCGACGCGAAAAACATCAACGCAAACCCGCAGGAAATTCCACTCGCCGAAGGCTTTGATTACCCCGTAGGCACAACCAAAACCGTCACGCAGAAGAAGGACAAGGATGGCTGGTACAACGCGCAGGATTTCGGCGAGAACGACCACCTAGGCGAAGACTGGAACGCCGACACGGGCGGCAATACCGACTGCGGCCGGCCCGTCTACGCCGCGGCGCGCGGCAGCATAGTCTACGCGGGCAATGTCATGGGATGGGGTAATGTGCTGATCGTGCGCCATCGTCTAAAAGACGGCTCGCAAGTAGAAACGCTCTACGGCCACCTGCAGGAGTTTGCGAAAACCAGCGGCGAGGTCGAGCGCCGCGAGCAGATAGGCAGTGTAGGCGACGGCGGCGCGCTTTTTTTCTGCCACCTCCATTTCGAACTCCGCACTTCCGCCTGTCCTATCTTCGGTGAGGTCGGCGGCGGCTACAATAAAAACCGCGCCGGCTGGCTCGACCCGTCGGACTTTATCGATAAGAATCGTTAACTCACCTCCCTTTTTAGGCGCGTTCGCAGCCATCTTTTTTCGCGCAAAATTCCTGCCGGGGTTCGTCTTGTCTTTGTATCTTTAAAAACTGCGCCGGTCTTTGGCTTCGTTCTACCATTAAAACTTTTCACTTCGCTTTTTTAAAAAAACCATTTTCGGAGGGACACTTATGTCTAAAAAAGATTCCGGCAGCTGGACTGCTGTTTCCGATATCTTAAAGCACGGCGCCAAGGGGCGTCCGGTCGTTATTTCCAAACCCCCTGAATTCCGCACCTACCTGCGCGCGCTCTTTCGTTTTATGGGACGCCACCAGCGTTTTGCCCATCTCTTTATTGCCGACCCGCACCGGCTGCTGCGCGCGCTTGGGGTGGAACTCGCCGGCGACGCCCGGGAAAGATTCGACAAGGCCCGCGAGCTGGCCAAATGGAAAGACGAGCCCGCGGAATATGACAAGATCGCCGCCGCTAAAGCACCCGTATCTTCCGGTGTTGCGATAAGCATCGATGAGGCCTCGCTCGAAACCGTTTCGAAAACTGCGGCCAACCCCGCGCCCGAAAGCGAGCTTGGGGTAAAGATCGGCCAATTGGAAAAAGCGGTTCTGAAACCGGTCACGCCCGGGCCCATAAGCACGCCGCCGCCAAAGCCTCCGCCGCTGGAACCGGTGATCATAGGCGGCGCCGAAGGCCATAGTCACGAAGCGGCGCTGGATTTTAAAGGCGTTACCGACGAATGGGATGTGGTCGTACAATTGCACGGCTCATTTTTTGAACGCATGTACGAATTATTTTTTGCCGCGCAGACGCTGGGATCTTTTGGCCAGCTCGGCACGGAATTCGTTGACACACGTTACCGGGTTGAAGGTTGGCTGCTCAAGCTCTACCTGTTTGAGATCACCGTCGATGGAACCATACCGCGCACGCTGGTTTTTCACACCGGCGAAGCCGACACGGTAGGCGTGCGCATGGGTGTTAAACTGAAACTTTCTTCGCGCTGGAGCGGCAGCGATCCCTGGGAATTCGAGGACGAATATTCCGCGGTCTTTACCCGTTTCGGCAAAGTGACAAAACAGGAAAGCGTCCAGCTCGGTGATGCCGAAATGAAGCAGGTCTTTGCCGCCGATCTTATGAACGGCTTTACCGAGATCGAGCCGAACAAGAAGAACCCGCTCGACGATACCCAGGCCGCGTTTATGGAAGTGGCGCTGGACAATTATTTTCGCGACGAAATGCCGTTCCTTGTTGTCAGCAATGAGTTCGTTCCCGACGAACCGTTCGTTTCCTGGGCGCGTGCCGCTTGTTTTACGAATTTCAACGCGCCGGACATGAACGTCGTCACGCTCGCCTTCGGCGCAAAGGCCCGTTCGAACGGCACCAGCAGCGATCCCTATCGCCACTACATCATGCACCACGGGCGAAACATTACCGTCGCGCTTTCCGATCAGTCGATCGTTTTCGAGGTTCTCGCCTCACTGCCCGACACGCCGCACCAAGACCAGGGCGTGACCATCGAGCAATACACCGCCGCCCTCAGGGAAGGTTACATCGAAGTAGTGGCCAAAGGTTTCAAGAAATTTCTGGTCAAGGTCGGTTTTACCTACACGGTCAAGGTATTGCTCAGGCTGGACAGCAAAGGCAATCTGACCTCGGTGATCGAGGACACCGATCTGGGGCTGCCGTGGTGGCTGTGGGCTTTGAGCTTTCTCTTTGCGAGCTGGTCGGGCCTGGTGGCCCTCAGTATCGTCAACGTGGTGCTGAACAAAAAAGCGCAGAAGTCCATAGCCGAGCTGGTCAATGTGAACGAAGACCTCTCGTCATTGTTCTCGGCCTCGCTCGGCGGGCTCCAGATGACCGCCGGTTTCGACAAGATCGAAACCAATTCTACCGGCGTCTTTATCCGCGGCGATCTGGAGATAAAATGAATAGATAATTTCGTGATCGGTGATAATTGTAGGCAGGACTCATCCCTGCCTTCTTTTATCCCTTTTTGTCCGCTTCAGCGGACATCCTGATAATAGCCCCGTGCTTTAGCGCGGGGTAGTGCTCCCTAATAATGTCTAGCCCGCTTTTAGCGGGCGATCCTAACGTTGACCGTTGTGTAATATCTTGATAAAATCACGGGAAAGTTTGGCAAAACTTTACAAATAAGAAATAAACTTAATACGTTTAACGTATTTTCCTATAATGTTATGGACAGAATAGATGTTCGCTCTTCCAATATAGCTTCAATTGGGTACGATTCGGCCGAGAAGGTTCTTGAAATTGAGTTTCACTCTGGTTCTATTTATCAATATTTTGATATTCCCGAGGACCTTCATGTGGATTTGATGAATGCTTCTTCGCATGGAAGTTATCTTAACAGTGCTATTAAGAAAGCGGGCTATAGATACGATCAAATTAAATAGCCTTTAATGAATCTACTCTCCTTTAAGATAAAGCATTTCCGTTGTTTATTTGACGTTCAATTTATACCTTTCAAAGATCTCACTATATTTACAGGTGAAAACGATGGCGGTAAAAGTACAACTCTCTTGGCCTTAGAAATCTTTCTCGACCCACGAAAAAAGCCAAACACTGACGATTATTCTTACACATTATCTGCTGCCGCATTGGGTGAGAATATGGAACAAGAAATGGACATTGAAATGTCGGCTGAATTTGCTTTGCTACCGGCAGAAACAGCCCTTTTAGAATTGGCTTGGAATATTGGAGAAGCAAATATTACTATTAGTCGGTTCTTTAAACTCGGCGAAGTTACATCTGCTTATCTGATTTCCGCCCAGAGATTTAATGATAATTTTTTTCAAAAAAGCCTTTCCGATTATACCATTGCAATCCTCCAAGAAAATGCTCAGCGCTTAGGAATAGATTTAAGGGCCCGGCGAGGCAAGCAAGAAATTATCGACGCTATAAATGAATGGCACGAATTACAACCAAAGGTATCAGCGCATGTTGAACTACCTAGAAGTTTGGTGGAACGCCTTCCTATAATTCAAATTTTCTCTTCAGAAACAGCTTTAGACCCACAAATGGAAATCACTAGAGTCCTGCAGAGCCGATTTAGTGATTTGCTTAACAAAGAGGAGCATATTAAAAAGATCTCCGAAATAACCACAGTAGTTGAAGAAGATTTGAATAGAGAGGTCGAGGAGTTGCTTCCCTTCGTTAAACGCTACTCTAGAGAGATAGAAAACATAAGTATTAGACCTAGTTTTAATTTCGCACATGGCTTAACTACAACGGATTTACAGGTCGTAAAAAAAGGAAATATTCCTGTTCTTTTAGAAAATAGTGGTACCGGGCAACGACGCAGACTTAGTCTGGCGATATATGAGTGGAGTGGGGAAATTTATAAAGACCGAACGGAAAACTCGAGACAGTTGATTCTGGCCTTTGATGAACCTGAAACGCATCTCGACTATAGTTCCCAACGCCAAATTTTTGACACAATAAAAGAATTTGCTAAACGTCCCGCCATTCAAGTAATCGTATGCACACATTCTCCCAATTTCATTGAACGAGTATCAATTGAAAATATTGTACATTTTACTCTCACAAAATTTTCGGGTAGCACCTCCATTCAAACTCTGCGAATTAATGATCACGAAACCGCCCAATTATTCCTATACAAAATTAGCGAAAACTTAGGGATGCGTAACAGCGTTCTTTTGCATGAACGATGCTTTCTCGTCGTCGAAGGTCAAACCGAAATGGGGTTAATTCCGATCATCTTTCAAAAAAAATATAATATGCAACTGCAATCAGCAGGAATATGCTTGATCAACGGCTATGGCAATTTTGGCGCAATAATGTTAGTAAGATTTTTGAAGCAAAATCGTCGCGCATTCCTCGTTCTAGTTGACACCGATAGTAATTTGCCCGGAAGTACTGTCAGACAATATTTTACACAGGCATCAATTGCACAGCATGGAATTCATCGCTATCAAGTTTATTATGCAGGAACAAAAGAACTAGAAGACGCGTTCACCGATGATTTGTGGGTACAGATGTTAGAACAAAATTACCCCAAACACTCCGGCCTGCCATGGCAATTGGCTGATATCGCCCCATTAAGAGTTCTCCCTAAGTTTTCGTCTGCCCTAATTGATTTGATTAAAAACGAAGCCAACCTACCTAACAATCCATCTAAAATTGAATTAGGAATAAAACTTGCCGAAAGCATAACTGATGTAGCCGATTGTCCCTCCGTTCAAATGACTTGTCTTGAACATGCCTTTCGAAAAGGAAAAAAATAAAAGAACTTTTTTATTTTATAAATCTTCTCAGACTTGACACGTGACCATTCAGTCACATATAATAATTTCACATGGATCAGGAATTGGTCTTCAAGGCGTTGGGTGATGTGAGCCGGAGAAAGCTGCTCGACCTGCTTTTTCTGAAAGACGGGCAGTCGCTCTCGCAGCTTTCGGCGCCGCTGGAAAGCGAAATGACGCGTTTCGGGGTGATGAAACACTTGAAGATCCTAAAACAAGCCGGGCTGGTGACCACCCGGAAGCGCGGGCGCGAGACCCTGCACTTCCTCAACCCCGTCCCTATCCAGATGGTCTATGACCGCTGGGTCAGCAAGTACTCGAAGGGCTGGGCGCGGTCGCTGACGGAATTGAAATATGAACTGGAGGAAGAGTAATTGGTAATAAGTAATTGGCAATTGGCTTTTTTAAAAGTGTCTTTCTCGTGGTTATTTTTTATGCGTTATTAGCAAAGTCTTAAAAGAAGAAACCACGAAACAACACGAAACTGCACTACCCATTACTAATTACCCGTTACCAATTACTTATCATGGAGAAATAATTATTTGGAGGACAATTGAAAATGACCGAGGCAAAAATGGCGGAGCAGCCAAAACACGTTTTTGAAATCTATATCAGGACCACGCCGGAGAAATTGTGGCAGGCGCTGACCGACGGAGAGATGACGCAGAATTATTATTTCGGCTCGCGGGTGAGTTCGGGTTGGAAAGCGGGTTCGAAATATCAATACCTGGGCGCGGAAAACCGCCCGGGTGCGGAAAACACGGCGCTGATCGACGGCGAAATTCTGGAGTCCGATCCGCCGCGCCGGCTGGTGATGAGCTTTAACCCGCTCTGGGGCGGAGAGGAAATGGCCGGTTACCCGACCTCGCGCGTGACCTATGAGATCACGCAGATGGGCCAGGCCTGCAAGCTGACGCTGGTCCACGACGAACTGACCGCCGGTCACCCGCTGACGCAGGAATTCTTCGGCGGATGGTCGAACATTCTCTCGGCGCTCAAGACCTACCTGGAAACGGGCGAGCCGCTGGTGGTCACGCCTCCCGAGAGTGAATAGAAATTCGTGAATCGTAAATATAAGAAGTCAGGACCCAGTAGCCGGAATATGCATTCTGGATTCTGACTTCTGACTTCATCCTTAAACACAACTTTAAAAACAAGGAAGAATATTATGACCGAAGCAAAAATGGCAGCAGAAACAAAACATGTACTTGAGATATATATCCGGACGACGCCGGAAAAATTGTGGCAGGCGCTGACGGACGGCGAGCAAATGGCAAAATACTTTTTCGGGCAGCACATCACATTTTCCGATTGGTCGCCGGGTTCCGTCTATTATTTCAAAGGCCCGGACGGTCAAAATAATCCCGCCGGCACCATAACAGAGGCCGATCCGCTGCGAAAGCTGGTAAATACCCTGAAGCCCGGCCCCGACGCATCGGAATCGCGGCTGACCTGGGAAATAACACCGGCGGGCGAATCGTGCAAGCTCACGCTCATCCACGATCAGCTTGACGTAAACGATCCGATGTCCGGTGGATTCAAGGACGGCTGGGTTATGTTCTTCTCGGCCATCAAAACCTGGCTTGAGACCGGCGAAATACTGGTGCTGGCACCGCCGGCGGATTGTGAATAGTGCAGAGTGTGTTCGCGATCGTTCTTAGTGTTTTTTCGTGGTTCCCTCTTTTGAAATAAAAAGTTGGAACCACGAAAAACACATTTTTTTGGATCACTCGCCGCGCACGAGCAATTGCATTCGCGCGTTGAAGAGCCTCAGAAGCTCGGCACGCAGCACGTCACCGGACAGGCCCCGTTTAATTACTTCGCTGTTCCATTCGTCGGTTTTGTTCACTGTCGGCGCACCAGCCGTTCTTTTGACGACTTCGCCCTCCCATTCATCGATCGCGTTCCTTTTCAGCACGTCGCCATCCCATTCGTCGACCCCGCCTTCCGTTCCTGCGGCCGGGGCATTTCTTTTTAAGATATCCGAATCCCATTCGGAAACCCTGGTCATGACCTCGCCGTCCCACTCATCGACCACGTCGGCAGCCGGGAATGTAAGAGTGTAAAGCCGCGCCAGTTTCGCCAGTTGTTCGTCGCCGAACGACCTGGCCGCGCTTTGCACAAAAACTGTGCTGACGGGACCGCCAGTGAGCAAAGAAAAACCGGCGGCCAGTTTTGCATTGACGCGGCTGTCGCGAAATGATGAAACCACATTCAGCAGCGCCAGATCGCTTTCCGACAGCGAAGCACCGCCCGAATTGGCCGCGAGAAAAGCCTGGATCAATTTTTCCCGGTTGGCAGCGGAAACAGATCTGCCGCTGGGGTCGAGCGAAGTGCCGGAATCGCGCCCGTTAGGATCCATCCCAGGGCCACTTTCCTGCGCCGCCGCGGAAAACGGTTTGCCGTTGGGATCGATGAACGATGATCTACCGTTATCATCCATCCTGACACCCGCATCGGCATTGTTCTCTCCGCTGCGGCCGTTGGGGTCGATTTCCCCACCTTTGCCGTCAGGGTCAATAAGTATCCCACGGCCATCGGGATCAAGGTTCGCGCCTCTGCCATTAGGATCATATCCCCCACCTCTGCCGTTGGGATCGATAATGACACCCGCTTCGCTGCTTCTCTTCGAATTCAGCGGCCGTCCTTCGGGGTCGATCCCGGCGCCTGCGTCATTGCCGTCTCCCGTCCTGCCATTCGGATCGATCAGTATGCCTCTGCCGTTGGGATCAAGCCCCATGCCTTTGCCGTTAGGGTCGATCAATATGCCCCTGCCGTTTGGATCAACCCCCATGCCTTTGCCGAAGGGATCGATCCCGACGCCTTCATCACTTTTCGCAGCGCCGGATGATCTGCCATTGGGATCCATTACCGGCCCACCTTCTCTGCCGTTGGGATCGATGCCGGAACCCTGGTAGTTTTTAGCAGACGGTCGGCCGTTGGGGTCAGCGTGGCTCCCTTCGTCGCGGTTTGCCGCCGCCGGCTTCACCCTTCTGCCGTTAGGATCAAGTCCGGAGCCTTCGTCGCGTTGTGCCGCGGACGATTTACCGTTTGGGTCGATCAGTATGCCTCTGCCGTTGGGATCGAGCCTCGCACTTTTCTTAATTAACGGTTTGCCATGAGGATCGAATCCGTTCCCTTCTTCGCCTGACAATCTGCCGTGTGGGTCAAGCCCCGAACCATCGTCGCGCTGCGCTAAAAAGCATGGCTTCCCGCCGGGATCGATGCAAGCACCGCCATCGCGACCTTGCGCGCATAAATTTAGCCGGCCGCCATGCGGATCCAACCCATTGCCTTCGTCGCTATCCAGCGCCGCCCCGGCAAACGGTTTGCCCTCCGGGTCTATACACATCCCGCTTTCGGCCAGCAACTGAAGATCATACGCGCCATCAAAACGTGTGACCGGATCGGCGGCCACTGCGGCCAGCCAGTCCATCACCTGTTCACCGAGGCGGTCGCCGGACAGGTAAATATTTTGCAGCTCGCGAAGGCGCGCCGCGTACACTTCCAGATCTCTTTCATTCAGCGCAAGATCGCCGTGGAAATTGCTCAATAAAAAATAAGAATTGTCTCCGGCGGCAAGAAAGAAAAGCCTGCGCTGCCCGGCGGAAAAATTGCTTTTTCCGTTGCCCGTGCGGCGGAGTTCGGTTACGGCGATCTCGCCTGAAGACGCACCCTTGATCGGCGATTCGACATTTATTGTCAAAACCCGCCGGTAAGTAATTTCGGAATTATTTTTGACGATCTTTTCCCATTGCCCCGCCTGGCTGACGGTGCCAATGAGGACAAGATCGCTCTTGAGATACATTAATCGAAGCGGTACCGGCCGGGAAACCGGGCCCGCGGTCACTGGGTTGGATAGAATTATGACGGAAAAAACCGACACGACAAGCAACGAAAACATTCGGATAATACGGCTCATAGGCCCTCCTTCTAGGAAGATGTTGTGGATGCTGTGGCCGTAGGATGAGGTGGTTAGCTGTTTTGGTTGCAAAAACGAAACAATTTTTGGAAATTGCGCAAAACCCGCTTATCATTGCGTCACCCATATACACACGAATGATTTCCAATGCGGGTATCCGGCAGGGTTCCGCCGCGAGCAAGGATCACCCGGCTACCAAAGCTCTAACGAATTTTGTTCCCAGGGAAGATAAATATGCCTAAAACTTTACCCGGCAGTGCCGGCATCCTGTCCGGCATTATTAAAAACGGCAGCAAAACGGCTCCGGTCGCCATCACCAAACCGGCCGATCTGCGCGCTTATCTGCATGCGTTGAGCCGCTTTATCGAACGCCGCCCGCGTTATGCGAATCTTTTTATCGCCGATCCCCATCGGCTCTTTCGCGCCCTGGGGGTAAAGCTTTCCGGCCCGGCAAAAGAAAAATTCGAGCAGGCGCGGCAGCGCGATCATTGGCGCGACGCTCCGGCTGAATACGATAAGATCGCCGCCTCAAAAGTTCCGTTTTCGTCCGCCATGAGTGTCGCGATCGACGACAGTTCGCTGGCTGCGATATCCAAAACCGTATCGAAGCCGGCGGGATCGCCGGCGATCCATGCAAAGATCGCCGAAATACTGCGCGCGGTGCCGACCGCTGCCCATACCCCCATCCGTCCGGCTCCGCCTCCGGCGGACGTTCCCCTGCCATCGACCGGCGGCTCGATAGAGCCCGAAGAAGGCCACAGCCATATCGTGCCGGTAGATTTCAGGGGCGTAAGTGACGGCTGGGACGTGATCGTGCAGCTTCACGCGTCGTTTTTCAAACGTATGTACGATCTGTTTTTTGCGGCGCAATCGCTGGCCGACATTTTCGGCGGCGAGGACGATGTGGTAAACACTCATTACCAGATCGAAGGCTGGCTGTTAAAGCTGTTTCTTTTCGATGTCACGATCAACGGCGGCGCCGGGCAGCGCACTTTTACGGTTCACCCGGCACAGTACGAGACCGTCGGCGTGCGGATGGCGATGACACTGAAAATATCGTCGCGCTGGACGTCGGACGATCCGTGGGAAGTGGACGACGAGTTTCCCGTGATCGTCACCCGTTACGGCAAGGTGACAAAAAAGGAAGAAGTGAGGCTGGGCGGTACGGATATGGAAGAAGTTTTCGCCGCCGATCTGGCCGCCGGTTTTACCGAGGCCGAGGCACAGCCCGAATTCCCGCTGGACGATACGCGCGCGGCTCTTCTCGAGGTTGCGCTTGACAATTATTTCCGCGACGAAATGCCTTTCCTCGTCGTCAGCAACGAATTCGTGCCCGACGATCCTTTTGTCACATGGGCGCGCGCGGCGTGTTTTACCAGCTACACCTTGCCGGACATGAACACCGTTACGCTTGCCTTTGGCGACAAAGCGCGCGAAGACGGTACCAGCGGCGATCCGTTCCGCAATTACATTCTCCATTACGGGCGCAATATCACCATCGGGCTTTCCGACCAGGCGCTCATTTACAAAGTGCAGGAGTCTATGCCCGACACGCCTTTTGAGCAGGACGGGGTGACGGTCGAAGCATTCACCGTCGCGCTGAGAGAGGGATATCTCGAGGTGACCGCCCACGGTTTCAAAAGGGTGATAGTCAAGGTTAACTTTACCTACTCCGTTCAGATAAACCTGAAATTAGACTCACAAGGAAACCTGACGTCTGAGTTAGACGATACCGATTTGAGCCTGCCTTTCTGGCTTTGGTTTTTATCATTTCTGCTGTTGAGCCTGCCGGGAATAATCATACTCGCGATCACCAATGCGTTGGTCAAAAAAGGTGTCGACGCCGGTCTCGGCGATCAGTTCTCTTTGAACGAAGATCTCTCAAGCCTCTTTACGTCGTCGATCAGCGGCTTGCCCTTGACGGCTCAGTTCGACGAGATCGAAACGAATACGACCGGGGTTTATATCAGCGGCGACCTGGAAATAAATCCGTAAAACGCTATTGGCAGGGTGGCGGCAGCGGTATGTCGCTGCCCGTTAGCGCCTTTGAGCGAAAAGATATTTCAAATTTTCGCTTTGCTCAACCATAAGGGATCGCCCTGCAACTATTTTTTCGCCATCATCTCGTCCCAGATCTTCAGCATTTCCTCGGGCGAGACCTGTTTCGTGGCGGTCGCGATGTGCCAGTGGTAGCCGAACGGGTCTTCGATGCGTCCCGCGCGGTCGCCGTAAAATTGCTCTTCGACGGGGCGCACCTGCTTTGCCCCTGCCGCCAGGGCGCGCGCGAAAAATTCGTCCGCGTCCGGCACATACAGCTGCAGGCTGACCGGCGAATTTCCCAGCGTTACGGGTGCGAAAATATTCATGTCCGGGTGTTCATCCGCCAGCATCACGGGCGAATCTCCGATCATTATTTCCGCGTGGCCGATCCCGCCTTGCGGGTATTCCAGGCGAAAAAGTTCCTTCGCGTCAAAAGCGTTCTTGTAAAATTCGATCGCTTCGGCCGCGCCTTTGCAAACGAGATAAGGCGTGACGGTGTGATAACCTTCAGGTTTATAGTTGCTCATAATTTTCTCCAGTGAATCGTAAATAGTGAGTCGTGAATAGTCTTTTCGTGGTTTGCGTATGTTTAGCGGTTAATGTTTCGACATAAAAATATAGCCCTTAAGAATTAACCACGAAACACACGAATTACACTAAATCTATTCACCGTTCACGATTCACTATTCACGAATTTTCCTCCACCCATTTCGCCATTCTTTCGGCGACAATTTCGGGCGTGACGTCTTCGATGTGCGTGGTGATCATCCACAAATGGCCGAACGGGTCTTTGAACCTGCCCTGCCTTTCGCCGTAAAAATGGTCCTGGATCGGGTAGATCACTTCCGCGCCGGCGGCTTCGGCTTTTGCGCCGACGGCATGCGCGTCCTCGACATGGAGAGTGATCATCGTCGGGCTGCCGCCGACCGATTCCGGCGAGAGATTTCCCCAATCGGGCGCTTCGTCGGCCAGCGCAAAAATGCTGTTGCCGATGCGCAGCTCGGCGCAGGCGATCTTGCCCGACGGTTCGGCGTAGCGCGTCAGCTCTTCGGCGCCGAAAGCTTCCTTGTAAAATTCGATAGCTTTGGCCGCGCCCCTCACGCAGAGGTGCGGCGACAGCGTGTGATACCCTTCCGGGATGTGATTGACGGGCATAGAATCTCCTCGTTAATGAATAATTGTTAATGGTAAATGATTAATGATCGAACATTCACCATTCACCATTCACCATTAAACATTATTCATTGAAGACTGTATTGTAAAAAATTGAAGAGCGAAAAGTTCATCTTAGATTGGATATTACTCGCTAAAAGTCTCATTTATCAGATTCATAATGTCAGTATCAAATTTTACATCTAGTCTTTTATTTATTTTTCTTACAAGTTTTTTTTGCCGAATAAACTCGGTTATTACTGCGGAAAATTCTAACCTAGGCTTCGATTGATGAAATTTACATGCAAAGTCTAAAATCTCTAAAAATGTTACTCCTTCTGAAACCATATAAACTTCAATCCTCTCGATGTCTGTTATAGTCAAAATATCCAACGGCCGGATTTCAACAAACCGGCTAATTGGAAGTGACTCTATTTCATTAAGAAATAAGTCATTTAACCGATCTAGAATTACGTCAAAACCTAGAAGCTCATCTTCAACAATTAAGAGTGGATGCACCGTTGTGGGGAATCCAAATTTCCAATCACTGAGTTCTTTATGGTATTCTGGATGAAACACGATTGCTAGTTTCTTCGTCAATTGCCTAACCGCAGCATTTTTATCGCTCAACCCATATTTATTTTCTAACTCTTGAAATAAGAGTTGAGGGTCTCCACTATATTTTGCTTTAGCGGAAAGCTTCTTACCCTTGCACTCCATCCAGATTAAAGTGCTGTAGTAATCCATTACGCCATCAATTTCATATTTATTTCTTCTAAAAATAAAATTACTATTTCTCTGATGGGTTCCTGGAGCTGCTTCGTCGAAAATATTTCCTACATATATTTCTACTGCTTTTCCGTAATGACTCCGCCATTGGCGCAAATATAGTTGATTCTTACGAGTTAAATCGCTTTTTTCGGATGGCAGGCTAGCCTCAATAATATAGACCAAGTTAGAAGTGAACTTTTCCAAGAGAAAATGGATATCTATGCAAGTAAAAATGTCTTCAGAAATAAAAATTATAGGAGTATCACGAAACAGCAGAAAGTCGTGTTTGACACTAAACCCTCCTTTAAGTTCCTTAACATTTCTTGAAAGCAGATCAATTGGTCTGGAACTTAATCTAAAAAAACTATCCAATTGTAAATCAGATTTTTTAAAATTGAGAAAATACCCTTTTCGAGAAAAATTCAGCTGTCCCGGGTCGTTTAAATAATTGTTAAAGTTCTCGAATTTAATGTATTGAACCAGAATACTCGCTACAATCACTAGTAATGTTTCGATTGAAACCTTTTCTTTTTCTTCAAACAAATCTGGCCAAGCAAGCCCGTTAGGTGCGGATAAACTCCGATCATTTTTCAAAATTTGTATGTATTCGTAAGATCGAGTTATCAAATCAAAGACGGATAACCGTGGCGGGTGATTGGTCAATTCAATGCCAGGTAAAATCTGAGCTAAGGTTCCTTCCAAAGTAGGTGATAGTTCCGAATCAAAAAAATCAGTTAGCATCAAGAGTAAATCGCCTAACTCATAAGTGGCGCCAAAGCTTTCGTTAGGTATCAATTCTCCATCCTCATCACCCCATAACAAAATAAATTTCATTAGAGTCAAAAGCTGAATCCTACTAAACGCGATCCGATTTACGCCATGTGAACTATTTGCTTTCAACCAAAGCTCAATAATTCTAGTCTGTAAATAAGGATAAAAGAGCACCTTGATAAAACGTGTTGTTTTATCATCAGTTATCGAACCATTGTCGTCCGGAATAGCCCCATCTCCTAAACAAAGGTAATTATTGAGCATTGTAAGGTAATGGAAAGTCTCATTTCTCTTAAAGGACCGTACCCGTTTTTTAATTTCTTCCAACTTTATCGGCTGTCCTGTTAATTCTTTCCAAGATAGGAGGATTCTTGATTCCATATATCTATCATATATTTGAAATCTAGACTTGAATAGAATTATGTCTAATTGTTCTACCGCAATTTATGTTACATTCCCTACGAAGATTAGGATATGACCGAAGAATACACCCGGGAACCATTGGATCTGGCGATCTCATTGAATGAAGAAGCCGCGGGGGAAATACGGGCAGGTAACTTCGAGGCGGCAGAAAGGCTGCTGCTCCAGGCAGTGATGTTAACAAACGAGCTTCCGGATGATGTGGCCTCTTTCTTCCTGCCGCAGCTGGCCGGGATCGGGGTCAACGAGGCTGTCCTGCAAAAGCGGATGGGAAACAGCAGCCGGGCGAAAGAAATTTTTCTCTCCGTGCTGGACACGATACGCGCGGCGGCGGTAACCGACCTCAGGTTTTTTCCCCAACTGGCAGACATACTTCTTGATCTCAGCGCCTTGCACGAAAACGATGGCGAGCTTGAAGAAGCTGAGAAACTGCTGCTGGAAGCCATGCTGCTCAGCGAGCAACTGCCTCGCAGCGATCAGTACAACTACTCCGGGCACGTCCTTCGGCTGTGCGATTCACTCGCCGGGCTGGCGCATTTTTACCGGCGAAGCGTTCCCGGCCGTGAAACTTCAATAACCGCGGCATACCAAGCGATAAGCTTGTACACCACCTATGATTTCGAAGGCGACAAGCTGCAAAATGTGACGGACCTTCGCGATATGCTCCAAAAGTGGGATATTTCGTCCACGGAAATCGACGAACAAGTGGCGCAGCTCAAAGGAGCCGGGTTTGCCGGTCTTACATTGAGGCCGGATGTCTTGAAACAACCGGGTAAATATCTTTCCCAAGCGGCCGCGACCTTGAACGACCTCTGCGAAGCGCTCCGGGATCGCGGAGGGGCGGGGCCGGCGATAGCAAAGGTAGTAAATGAAACGGCCGTTCGTCTCGAAACCCTTATTAATGATTATGTGAATGGTAATTGCCACTGACCACTATTCACTATTCACCATTCACCATTCACCAATCTGTATTGAATCAATTGCGGATGTTTTATTATCGAACACAAAAAACCTCAACCGCTGCATTAGATTGTTATTTAATATTACTGGAAACACGGGATTTATCGCGCTGCCCGGCGCGGCACACTTTTTGCATCTACCTGCATATGGCTTTCTAAAGCTAAATTTTATAAATCAAATACAAGGGGTAATAAATATGGGAACAGGAACTACAACTCAACAGGAACCGGGTATGCTGACCGGATTGTTTCGTGACCGCGAAAGCACCGAGGGCGCTTACCAGTCGCTCAGAGACCGGGGCTATTCGGAAGACGAGATCAATGTCATTATGTCGGACCAGACCCGCGATAAATATTACAAAGATGGCGATACCGAATTGGGCAACAAAGCCGCGGAAGGCGCGGGCGTAGGCGGCGCGATCGGCGGAACGCTGGGCGCGATCATCGGCGGTATTGCGGCGATCGGGACCAACGTGCTGCTGCCGGGTTTAGGCCTCGTCGTGGCCGGGCCGGTTGTGGCCGCGCTGGTTGGCGCGGGCGCCGGCGGCGCTGCCGGAACTTTAACCGGCGCGTTGATCGGCTGGGGCATCCCGGAAGAGCGCGCAAAGGTCTATGAGACCGGTATCAGAGAAGGCGGCACGGTGCTCGGGGTTACCCCGCGCTCGGCCAGAAGATACCGAATATTTTTCGAACGAATGGCGCAATAAATATCGCGGTGAAGATATCTACAGCTAAAGCGACCGATTACTTTTCTGATTCTTTTTCGCCCCGCCGTCATCGGCGGGGCGTTTTTGCCGGACCGTTTTAAATTGCCACTAGCTTTAGCTGGTGGTCTTAAAAACAAATACTTCCCGCTTTAGCCGAACATTCTAATGGGCTAAAGCCCGAACTGAAAATATATTCCATGGTCCACTAGCTAAAGCTAGTGGCAATGTAAAAAGAAAGCGCCTGCTAAAGCGGGCGCTTTCGACTGGTCACTGATCCTGATTACTGATTACTGTTAACCATTAACCATTAACCATTAACCATTAACATTTCAGGCAGTTGTTCTTTTTCAGCATAAAGAGCAGCCACGCCTCGAACAAAATGACTAAGGCGATGATTATCATCGGTGCGATCCTGTTTGCCCTTGAGCAGGTCAGCAGGATAGCCGCCAGGCCGAGCAACATATTGACCGGTATCAGGAAGAGCCCTGCCCACTCAGACAATTTCTTGCAAAGGCTGACATCGCAGTTTTTCAACCACCAGAAATAAAGCAGCAAACCGAGTACGAATATCACGACGCCGTAATACAGCATCCTGATGCATTCCGGGCAGAGTCCGGCGTAGATAGCCAGCAATCCGAAGAGGAGAAGGGCCTGCCATAAGAGTGCCAGCCATTCGCATTTCTTCGGACGACAGAGCGAGAGCCAAAATGCCAGGCCGATCACCATCAGCAGGATGCCCCATATTCTGAAGGCCGCCCCGATCTGGTCCATCGCCACCGCGTCGCACAAACCGATCGAGCATACGACCAGGATCGAGCCCAGGCCCGCCAGGCCGAAACCCAGCAGAATAAGCAGCTTGAAAACCATGCAGCAGATAAGCGAACAGCAGTCTCCTCCTCCGTCATTCGTCCTGCAGGTCAGAACATGAGCGCCGGAATCTCTGCAATTATCATCGTCTTCGCAAACTGCATCGATCTTGATATCATGCCCGCACCGCTCTTTTAACTCAGACAAGCTATGGCCCGGCAGCATATCGGCGGCCGTATAGGTGATAGACCAGTTGCCGCCCGAAACCGTCGTGCTTTTAAAATCCGTATATGGTTTTACCGTCGCCCTGATCTTCGAACAATCGGTGGTTCCGGTAAGGGTTAATTGAGTGGCATCGCTGTTTAATTCCAGCGACGTATAGGTGATATTACACATTAGGGTGCCTCCTTAAAGGACTGTGGCGAGAGAAAAATCGCAGACGCCTTGTGTATTTGTTATAGGGAAAACTGGCCTCAGACTACTCCTGTTGACACGGCTTGTCAACGGTGGTCAGTGAAGCGAACAGGAAGCGGTGACTACTGACAACTGCCTACCGCCTATTGCCCACTGCCAGCCGCCTACTGCCCACTCGCCTTCTGCCCACTGCTACTGCCTACCGCCTACTGACATTTACTATTTTCCCTTCACCATTTACCATTACTAATCCGATATGCCCGAAGATCTCATCACACTCCTGGCCGCCCTCGACGGTGAAGAAGACCCCGTTGTTGACGAAAACCTGCAGTTGTATCTTGAGCAATGCGAAGAATACATTGTCGAACGGCGGCGTACGGCCATGTACGAGTCCGTGTATGAGATCCTTCCCGTCGATGACGGGCAAAACCGGGACGAGGTGATGAAGCGCATCCGCCAGCAGAATAGTTGGATGAAATATTTCAGCGGCAGGGTGGTGCGGCTCGCTTCAGCGCTGGAGCAGAACCGCCATCGCCGGGACAAGATTCAACTGCGGGCGGCCACCAGGCATTTTCATAAGGGCAATGTCTCGTGCGCCGAGCTCTATGCGGGCAATATCTCCACTTATTTTGCCGGCACATGGGAATTAAAAGAGTGGCTGAAAGAGCACGCGGGAGACCGGATGTACAACCGGAAAAGCGAGATGGGCGTCGTCCGCGATCTTGCCCATACTTTTCTTTCCGCCGCCGTGGCCCACGGAAAAAATAAACGTCCTAAAAATATTAAAATTTCGCAAAAATATTTCGCCGCCGCAATCGAATGTTTCGAAGAAGCGGTCGAGATAATGCGCAGCCTGGCAAACAGTTATGATGACGGTTTTTTTCATCGCATCCTGGTCGAAGTAATGGCGGAATTGGCTGCGGCCCACCGGGAAAATAACGACTGGCCGGCGGCGGAAAAACATCTTCTGGAAGCGATAGCTACCACGTGGAAAATGTTTGAAAATAAAGATCGCTACTATCACCTGCCCGACCTGGTCTCCTTGCTGCAGGATCTGGGCGGGCTGTACCGGAAAATGGAATTGCCCGATAGATCCGAAAGTATTTTTACCGAATCGCTGGAGTTTTATGAAAAATTTGCCGATGCCCACAAGTGGGAGCATGGCCCGGTGCTGGGCCGTTTGATGTCGCTGCTCGCCGATTTTTATCGTGCTGACAAACCCGATCGTGAAAGGTCGGTTTCATTTGCGGGGGAAGCGGTAGTGTTGATCGAATACACAAAAGACGCGGACCGTTTGGCGGCAAAAAACCGCGCGATCGAAATCCTCAAAGAATGGAAGGTTCCGGATGACGAGCTGGAGCTTTTGCTGAAAGAAACCTGGCGGCGGCGAAATCCCGAGCCCGATGAACCCTGCCCTGAACTCCGGCAGTGGCTGGCCGCAGAGCCCTCCGCGCAGGATTTCGCCAGCCTCCTTTGCAGATTGCCGGAGTATGAAACTCCGGCGCCCAAAGACAAACAAAACCTCGAAACTTATCTCGGCCGCTGCCCGGAATACAACGGCATGCAAGAGGCCCTTGACAAGCTGAATTCCGTTTTAAAGAGCCTGCCTTCGCGCAGCGAATTTTATTATGAAGGAAAAATAGCGGAAGAAATTCGTACTCTCGAATTTTGGATAGAGAACTTTCGCCTGCACGTGCGGGAGATCGCGAGGCGTCTGAACGGCGGTTCGCCCTGCAGCCTTACTCACCGGGACGAAGCTCGCGCTTACTTTGAAAACTACCAGGTAATGGAAGCCGGCGTCTATTCGTTTGCTTTTTATGGGGATGAGGACACGTTAAAAACTACACTCGAAAGCCATATACGCCACCGGGCCGAGCGCGAGGAAAACCTGGCGGATTTTTTGAATGAAATTGCGCGGGTCTTTCTTAGTAACGCAATGGATAGTTCCCGCAGCGGGCTTTCGGAAGAGGCGGAAAAATATTTTAAAGCCGCGAGGTTTGCCGATGCCGGCGTCACCGAAGGCGTGATTCTTCCTGAGAAGGAGAGTCCCGCTGACGATACGCCTCCCCTGCCCCCGCCACCGCCGGCGGAACCGGCGGAAGATTTTGTCAGCCTTCTCTGCCACCTGAACACCACGCCGTCGTGGAAGCCCGAAGATCATGAGAATTTTAACCGTTATCTTGCAAATTGCGGCGAATACACTAAAATGCAGCGCGATGTGGCGCGGCTTGATTCGATCTTCCCGCACCTGAAAGTGCCGGAAGACAAGGAAAACCGTTACCAGGTGATGGTCAATGCCAACGATCTGAATTCGCAGATCGGGGAATTCGAAGATCGTGTGTTGAAAGCAGCGCAACGGATCGCGGCCGGTGATGAAAATGATCCGGCAATACGGCGGGCGCTGGAATGTTTTAACCGCCTCGCGCTGGAAGAAGCCGAATACTTTGCATTTTTTGAAGACTGGAGCAAGACGAACCGGAGCTTCGAGGAGTTGGAAAATGAGTGGAACGAGTACCTCGAAGAATTAGAATATATGCCTTCGTACGACCGGATGTCGCACTTTTTCAAAAAACTTTCGGACGATTTTTTCACTATTGCCTGGGAAAAAGGCACCGCCGCCGAAACAGTTGCGCAGGAAGAAGTCGAACGTTATTTCAAAGCTTCGATATGCGCCGAGGAATATCTGCAAAATTCGGTGGCCTACGCTATGTTTCTGCAAAACAACCGGCGTTTTATTGAAGCCGGGGATAAATATATCGAGGCGTTGGAAAAGTTCGGCAGCGGTATGGATGATCACGACCGCCTGGCGATATTAGACAATCTGGGCATGATCGAAGTGGACAACGAGCTGTACGACCGGGCCAGAAAAACTTTGTTTTCGGCGGTCGAGATCAGCCGACGGCTGCTGCCCGACGATGCGCCGAAACACCGCCCCTCGCTGGGAAAGGCTCTCAACCGCCTGGGCCGGACGCTTTTCCGGCTGGACGAGATCGACGCGGCTAAAGAATACCTGCTCGAAGCGCTCGAGTTGAACCGCGAGCTGATGAAAACCGACCCGTACAATTTCGAGCCGCAGGTGATGGAGGGCCTGGGCGATCTGGCGCAGGTTCATGCGCGCGATAGAGATTTCGACGCCATCGAAAAATATTTTCTCGAGGCCATCGAGCTCGCACGTAAACTGGCCGGCGAAGAAAAATATTTCAAGACGCGGCTGGGCTTTTTTCTCACGGCAATGGCCGCCACGCACGCGGAAATGCTGAATATCGAGGCGGCCGAACGCGGCTATGACGAATCATGGGTGCTCTTCAGCGATCTGGCAGCAGAAGAACCCAAAACTTACATCCTGGACCTGGCGCAAAGGAGCATGATGCGGGCTGATTTTTACCAGCGTTACAAACGCGAGGAACGGGAAAGATCGATCTGGGACGCGGCGGATGCTTTTGTTTTGGCTTACGGCTTCCCTTCTGATCCGTCGGCGGTAAATATCGCCTTCAAGGCGAAAGAGATCCTTGAAGATTGGGAACTGGACGCGGGCGAGATCGGCCACCGGTTGAATTTTCAGGAAGCCGTCCGGGGAAATTTGTTGGAAAGTGCGAAAAAAGAATTGTAATTTTAGTGTGGTTTCCGTGTAATTTCGTGGTTACTCTCTAAACCGTGGTTAATTCTAGGCCAGTACACAAGTAGAAAATACTTAACACAAATTACACAAACTATTCACCATTCACTATTCACTAAAAGAGATCATATCCGTTTCGACCCCTTCGGCGCCGAGCTGGCGCATGAGGGTGACGGCCTGGCCGCGGTGATAGGTGGAATGATTGCAGACGTGATGCATTATGTCGTTTTGCCGGAACATGAATTCTTCGCCCGCCAGGTTACGGTATTTGATCTCCCGCGCCAGGTCGTCTTCCTGCATCGTCTCGATAAAGGCGATCAGTTCCAGGTCGTTGATGCTCCAGCGCTCGCGTAATTCGTATAGAGTTTTGCACTCGTGCCCGTCGAACATCGCGGTGGGCGAAACGCCGTTCAGGCGTTTCAGCCAGATCCACTGCGCCGCCAAAATGTGTTCCAGCGTTTTAAAGACCGAGGTAAAGCTGCCGCCCGTTTCGCGCATGATCTGCTCCGGTGAGAGCCTTTCCGCCGCGTCCAGCACGCGCGCGTCGGCCCAGCGCGTATAGGCGAAAAGTTTTTGAATATCAGCTTTGTTCATAGTATTGCCGGAAGGTCTGATCGCCCGACGAATCTTCTTAGTGTCTTTTTGTTATTACGTGGTTGCCTGAAAAAATATGTTACCACTGATGACAAATCGAAGCCACGAAAAAAAGACGCTGGATCACACACGAAAATAAAACGGGCGGACGCCTTTCGGCACCCGCCCGTTTGCCTCACTGAAAACGGTCGATCAGAACCTCCCGGTCAGGCCTTTTTCTTGAGCTTCCTCGATCGAGGAAACCGGCCCCAACTCAACAACCTTTTCCATCATGCCCCCGTTTTCGGCCAGCGCGGCGGCTTTTGCGTTTTTGCCGGTCGCTTCTGGTCGGTCGATCGGTAAGCTGTAGACCGTCAGATTGAGGTCGGTGTCCTTGATAATGACCTCGCCGTAAGGCTGCTTGTCAGGGATAATATTAACCCTTATGATCTGAACCCCGCAGCGGAGGCGGATCTTGTACTTTGTACTCGGCTCCAGGCTGTAAGCCGTATTCAGGGTAAGCGGCGTGTTGGTAACCGGGGTTCCCGAGACCGGCGTACCTATCGGCTCCAGATAGCGCAACTCACAAAACGTGAAAACGTAACTGCCGTTATTTTTTATCGACACCGGACCGGGGTTGAATCTTGCAGTAAAGAGGTGGTACCGCGGGCCCGGAGCGGGCAGCGGGGTAAATTCGTATTGAAAACCGGCGAAAGCTACATCGAAATAACCATAAGGCGACGGCGGCGGGCCTGGCTTGGCGCCTAATTGGACAACGAAACCCCCACGGGTGGCGTCGTGCCCGATGGCGGACCAGAATCCCGGCGCTGCCGGGGGGCTTTTAAATGCGCTGAAACCAGTGCCGAAATACGGCGGAGCGATATCCCTGACTATCGGGGCGGCTTCAGTAACCACGGCCGCTTTTTTTGTTGCTTGTGACATGTGTTTTTCTCCTTAGTTTTGGGTTTAAATGAGGCAGTTCCTTAACATCTGATGAAACGAATCCGACGCACACCTTAAGGGAAAAGTGGGAACGATGATGTCGCACAAGACATGAGAGACTGCATTCTAAGTTTGGGCGCGAAAATAAAACGCCCGGTACTTGTAAGCTTCTGGCAGGGGTTTGGGAAATAGGGCAGAGACCGGTTAGAGATTTTCTAACTGTCTCTCAAATAAAAAACAAAGCCTGAACGAAAATTGTCGCTTCTTTAAGAGCAGGTTTTCGTACGCGGGAGAGACTTTGTTTTTTATGAGACGTTGCCTGTTGAAGGTTTTTGCGCAAAACGAGAAGATTTTTCTGAATAATTTTTTCCGGCTTATGTGATCAGCACAAATAAGGCGGTCAGCACGACCCCGGCAAGAAAGAGAAAATATTCGGCAAAGACCAGCGCCCGGATGCTGATCCCCTCGCCCATCAGCGGGGCCTTCATGGCCATCACGCTTTCCGCGGCCTCTTCGTTTTTCTTCAAATTTTCGATCATACCCGGCAGGTGCAAAAGTAAAAACGCCGCCGCCAGCAAAGACAGCGCAAACAAAAGCCACGCCAGGTGCAGAATGACGCCGAGAGGTGAGAACTCCCAGTATTTACCGAATTCAAATTGAGGGGTATTGAATGTACGGATCAATGGATTTTCTTTAAGAGAATTCCAGAGAAAACCGCAAATGGCCGCCTGGAGCGCCACCAGCCAGACGCTCCATTCCTTTGTCATTTTGAGAGATTCGAGCTGTAGATCGACCTTGTCCATAAGATCAGGTTAATTTCCGATATGATTTACAACACCCTTTTTGACCCTCGGCAGAGCGTCCATTACCAGCGGGACCAGCAAAACCAGATCCTGTAATTTATTAGTTTTAGCATGAAGCAGGATAACCGAGATATCAAATTTTGGTAAATTCTGCTGAAAGGACAGATTTCGGTCGACCGTAATTAACACATCGAAATCTTTTCCGCCAAGGCTAACAAATCGCCATTCTTGATCCCCGCCCAGCTCAATTGGGAAACGGTTTTTACATCTACGCCGGAAAATTCCTTCGCCAAACGGCGATCGATGCATTCATCAAGCAGCAACTTCATCACGGTTCAGTTGGGCCAGCACAGCCTCAGTGGAAGCTTCTAAAAACTCCACTACCTGTTGCCGGCTGACGGTGGGAAAACCTTCCAAAAAATCATCGATCGATTCGCCGCCCTCTAAATAATCGAGCAGGGTTTGCACCGGAACCCGGGTACCTGCAAACACCGGGGTGCCTCCCATTATCTCTGAGGAAACGCTGACAATTCCATCTTTCATGTTTTAAGTATCAGGATTTAGCCCGTATAAATCAAGCCTTTTTCAAACGGGTTTGGGCCAAAAACAAGGATCACTCCTTCTCTTTTGGCTTTACAAATTGCCGCCGGCTTTAGCCAGTAGGTTTAAAAGGAATTCTTATCCGGCTCCAGCTCAATGTATGTTGGCTAAAGCCGGACAAGAGTTTACCTACTCAAGCTGGTGGCATTTAAAACGGCACGCGTACTGCATATCACGTATCGCGTATCGCGTTTACACCGCGTCCACTTCCGGGGTTTTCTTTCCGCCAAAAAACAGCCCGACGATGTAAAAAGCCACACCGGCGATGGCAAAGCCCACTACTTCCGTGATGCCTTCGGCGATTATGAAGTCGCGCGGAAAGCGGTACCAGATATTGTAAGACGCGGAGATCAGAAACCACGCCATCAGCCCCATCGCGATCGCCATGCCGACCGTGCGTATCGGCCCGGAGCGCCCCACGCCCCAGAATATGACCAGCGCGCCCAGGATCGCCGCCGCTATGTCCGTGCCGAATTCCTTGACGAGTTTCATGGTACTAAACCCGGCCTCGCCCCTCGGCGAGATCACCATAATGCCGGCCGGCCCGATCTTATGTTTCTCCTCGTAAGCCGCCATTTTTGCCGCGTCCATGATTTTCATTTCCGCCTCATCGAAATACGGAAAAAAGTAAAGGCCGCCATCCGGAACGTGCTCGTTAAGGACGGCCGCCAGCGGGGCGTCGGCTGCTTGCGGTACGGATCTGACACCCCAGTGGCCGAGCGTCAGAAACATATGCGCGACAAATGACCAACAGAAAATCAGAATGCCGCCGACGATACCGGCAACAATTATTTTGACCAGCTTCATAGAGAAATCTCCTTAAGCGAAAATAGATAAAAACTTAATGTGGTTCTTTCGGCGGATTATAACACGGAAGTAGTCAGTAGTCAGTAGAAAGTTGATAGCTGATAGCTGATAGCTGATAGCTGATAGCTAGTGGCCAATGACTAATGAACAATACTTACCAATTACCATTGCTACCTGCTGACCACTGTCCATTGACCACCGGGCCACTGGCCACTAATTTTCATTGACTCTCACGGGGAATTAGCTTATAAAAGTGGCGTGCGTAACTCTTTCTTGCTTATTCTGAGGGCCGCACTTATCAAAAAGAGACTAAACTTTATGGCTCTGTCGCAGGGGAATGACAGGGCCTTTTTTTTATTTAGGCCTTAGGTTTTTCGGTGTGGGCTTTAACCAGACTAAAATCTAAAACCCAAGCCCCAGGTCCTAAGCTGCAAAAAATCCTGCCCGTTACATCAGTAAACCTACCGGACACTGACAACTGACCTCTGCCAGCTAATGTGAATCCGAATCTCTTTTCCCGCCGAAAAATGTCGCGGAAGGAGAATCTTTTTATGAAAAAATTATTTATTTTATTTGCTTTGATGATCGTGGCGGCGATGTCCGCGGCGGCGCAGAAAAACGCGATGATGCCCAAGGAAACCACCGAGCAGACGCTGATGCGGATGGAAAATGAGATTTCCGAAGGGCTGGTCAAAGGCGACGTTTCGGCTTTTGACAAATACGTTTCGGACAAAGCCGCGATCGTCGACCCGATGGGCGGCTATTTCACCAAAGCCTCGGCCATTCAGCTTTTCAAATCGGGCGATATAAAATTCACCTCGCTGACCCCGAGCGAAATGAAGGTCACGATGTTCGGCCCCAACACGGCGGTCGTCACTTTTATCTCCACCGATAAAGGCTCGTACAAGGGGATGCCGATCGACGGCAAGACCCGCTGGGTCGATACCTTTGTGAAAATGGACGGCAAATGGTGGTGCATCGCCACCGCCGGCACAGCGATCATGGAAATGAAACAGTAGTGAATCGTGATTTGTGAATGGTGAATAGTTGCAAGGGCAGGACTTGTACCTGCCTTTTTCGTGAATAGTGAATCGGAATAGAAGCCGGGAGGTCAACACGAACCCATTCCATTCACTATTCATTATTCCACCATTTCCTATTTCCTATCCCTATTTCCTATCCCTATTCACTATTCCCGATTTTTTTGCAATTTTTCTTGTAACGTTTTGTCCGAAAATCGCCATATATACCGGGAAGCCCTCTTTTCGTGTCTTAAAGCTTTAAATTACGGCGTTTAGAAAGCGCCCCGGTTACTCCACTTCTTTACAAAGAAGAAACCGGCTCACTTCACCCCTCTTTACAAGCTTTTGTTTGGGACCACGAAAATTGACTTTTAGGCTCACCCCTTCGTCAAAGCGTGCCTGCAGCACACACTGCGGCACGCTTTTATATTTGCCCGGAAATTAACGTCGATCACAGTGTCAAGGCCGGCTTTTCTTCAAGATAAAACGCATCTTCAAAATAAACCGGTGCGGTAAAAAATCCGTGTTCTCTTTTAACCGGGTTCATGGTCCCCCAAAGCGGAAATCATCAGGCAGGCAGGGTTTGTCCCTGCCCGCTTTTTGCCGCGTCCCTTTTTTCCCGCAAAAAACCGCGTCTAAAAGCGTCAAATCTTTAGTTACTTCACAAAATCAAACTTTTAAGAATGGGGAAAAATGTCTTCTTCCGTCAAATTGGTGTTATTGATCGGCGGCCTGATCTTGTTTGGAGTGGGCTTGGGAGCGTTGTTTTTTGCGCGGAGCGAAGCACGGCCGCTGGTGATCCCGCTGGAAAAAAATGAAGGGCGGCTGGTGGCGGCCATCGTGCCGGTGCCCAAAGCTTCGGCCACGCCTACGCCTACGCCCACGGTTTCGCCGACTCCCACCGTTTCGCCGACTGAAACGCCGACGCCGGCCGTCCCGCCCACGCCGACACCGATCCCGACCAGAACTCCGGTTGAGCCTACTCCCCTACCGACACGGCGCCCGACGCCGTTTCCGACCCCAACAAGAACTCCGGTCGAACCCACGCCCCAACCGACCCGGCAGCCTACGCCTTTCCGGACGCCGACCCCAAGGCCGACGCCTTTTCCGACTCCTTTCCGGACACCGACGCCGAGGCCTACGCCTTTCCGGACACCGACACCGAGGCCTACGCCTTTGCGGACGCCCACTCCGAAACCGACACCGACACCGCGGCGTACGCCCATACCGAGGCCTACCGCGCGCCCGACAATTTTTACCCGGCCCACACCGACGCCCAGGCCTCCGATCATCCTGATGCAAACGCCCAGGAAGACGCCCACGCCGCGTATCATCGGCGAAATGCAGCAGGAAAACGCGCCGGGTTTTTGGGAATCGCTCAGCGAATCCGTGCAAACCGCGTTCGGCTACATGGCTGGGCCGGCTTCGGCCAAAGCCGAAACCGCGCCTGCCCCGGGCATCGAACGCGAAACCATCGACCTCAGCTACCCGACCGAGCTCGGCCTTAAAAGCTCCGGCACTATCGAGCTGAAGATCGTCCGCGCCAGCTCACCGGCTTCCCCCGCCGCGAATGGCCGGGCCGCGCTGGCGGATTCCACTATTGAGCTCGAAACCGACCGCTGCCCGCCCGAGAGCGCGCTGAGCTCGTGCCTGGCCGATCATGAAACGCGGGTCGCGGCTTCGCTGGTCGGCAGCGGGTTCGAGATCACTGCGGATGGCGCGCAAAACACGCCGAAAAAGATCGGCGGCGGCAATAATCCCGTCTGGCGCTGGAGCATAAAACCCAAGAGCGGAATGGACGGCGCCCAGGAAATGTTTCTGACGCTGAATGTCCTCTGGACGAAAGGCGGGGAAACCCTGGGGCCCGATTCTTCCCGCCCGCGCGATTTCAAGATCAATATAGTGCAGTCGTTTTTCGAATGGGGCACGATCAGCATCGCCGGCCTGATCCTGAGCCTGCTGGGGCCGATCCTGACGCTGCCGTGGTTTTACGAGCGCGGCAAAGATCTGGTCAAATATTACCGTGAGCGAAAGGTCAGAGAAGACGTCGCAAAGGATGATGAGAGTTAATGCTAGTGGTTAATGATTAATTAAAAATGGAGAATTCCATTTTGTTTACCGATACGTTAAATTAATTGCAGATCTCAATTGTCCGTTAACGTACTACTGACCGCTGGCCGCTGCTTATGTCTTTTCCCGCCAAAACTTTGCTTTTATCAGCGGGGCTGGCGCTGCTTGTCCTGGGCTTAGGCGTGCTCGCATTCGGGATGTTTTTTTCCGGCACGAAAAGCGATCTCGCGGAAACGCGTGAATCGGATAGCGGCCGGTATACCGCGGCGTTAAAAATAGTGCCGGGAGGCGGCGGAGGCGACGACCAGCTCGGTTCGTCCAAGCTCCTTCCGACACCCACCCCGGTCAACTCACCCGACAATCCCGTACCGCCGCCGCCTCCGCCATCACCAACTCCAACGCCGACACCCCCGTCGCCCGTGAGAACCCCCACGCCGGACGACACTTTCGAATTAGCCAAGGGCAATGCCTGCAAATTCACCTCAGGCCCGCGCGCGGGGCAAATAGGGGGCCTCTCCCCATCCTCGCCCGTGTTGCTGGGAGCGCCGTGCGAAGACGGAAGCGGCAGTGCCGGAACCGTAGTGAGGCTTTCTGAAGACAACGGTTCCCGGGACCGCATGGGCAATGCCTGCAAATTCATTTCGGGCCCGCGCGCCGGGCAGATAGAGGACCGCTCGCAGCTCCCGCGCCAGCCTTTCGGGTCGCCGTGCCGTGACGGCAGAGGCAGTTTGGGCAAAGTGGTGCAAATATTCAGTCGGGAAAGATCGCCCGCCCTGGAGAACACACCTGAGGCGACGCCCACGCCTGCCCCGGTTGTTAGAGAAAGTGTCCAACCCGGCGGCACGCAGGATAGTTCCCCCCGGCCCGCTCCGGCCGTCAAGCCCACTTCACCTCCGCCGCCTTCGACTGTTTCTACTGCCGGAGAAAAAGACAACGTGGATATGTGCTACCCGGCTTCGATGTACACCGGCGAAGGCAAAAATGTCATCCTGCGGCTGATCCGCGCGCCGGAGCCGACGATCGACGATTTCTGCCCGAGCACGGTAAATTCAAAAAAGGAAGTAAAAAGGTCGCTGCCCCTGTCAACGGACGCCTCCGTTTCCAAAACCGATAAATTATTAAAGGATTTCTGCCAGGTCAAAGGCGAGAGTTACGAGCCGCAGGTTTTCGCCACGTTAAACTCAAGCAGTTTCAAGGTGGACACCGACGAATCGCGGCAGGTCCAGTCGCTGCTGGAACCGCAGCAGGAATGGTATTTTAATATCAAACCCGACGGCGATGCGCTCGGAGAACAGGAAGTGTCGTTTTCTCTCCGGGTAGATTGCGTCAGCAAACGCGACAAAGCGGACGTGCTTCATTTCCCGCTGCCGTCGAGTCCCGCCTTCAAGATCGAGGTGCAAAAACGCCCTTCGCCGCTGGTGGAATTTGGCACCATAAACATCGCCGGTTTGATATCGGGATTGATCGGTTCGGTGCTGTGCTTCCCGTTCCTCTCGGACCGGTTCAAGGTCTGGCGTCAAAAACTCGCCGCCCGCAGAGAGAGAAACCTTAAAAACCGTCGGAAGTAAGCAATGGCAGTTAGCAGTGGTAATAAACAGATCCTTAGTATCTTCGGCTACTGCCTACTGTTACTGCCTACTGCTGCTGGTCTTTTCCTGCGGCTGTGGGAGGGCCCGCAGGTTTTGGGATTAGTTCGTCATGAGGTGGACAACTCTTATTTCTATATGGCGATTTCGCGGCGTTTTGTTACAAGAAAAATTAAAAAAAGTAAGTAGTGAATCGTAAATGGTGATGAGCCAGTAATGAAAGGCCAGACGCTTAGTGTAATTCGTGCGTTTCGTGGTTAATCCTTCTCTTGCGGCGAGGCCGCGCAGTAAAAGGCCCGCTGTGGGGAAATAATTTCTCCGGCGCTGACCCCGTCGCGCAGATTCTGCATTAGAGTGTTACGGGAAATATTTTTGAAGGCCGCCACGATCTCGCTCGTTTTCACCGGCCGCCCGGCGGGCGCGTTTTCCCGCATCCAGCGAACGATCAGGTCGTAATTCGTGGCCCGGCGCGCGGGCGCCCGGCAAGGCTCGAACCAGCGCGTGTCCGCATTCAGCCGAAAAGTGCCGCTGTAATTTTGCCCGTTTTTGCGTTTCACGCAGGCTATCTCCGCCATCTCATTCAGATCGATGCGGCCCCGCAGGTTGAAAACCGTCTTGGCCAGGCACGAGAGCGTGGAAGCGCCCCGGCTCAGGTACACGTCTTCTTTCGAAGACTCGTTTGCCTTGCCGATGTGGTGCGCGAAAACCACCGTTGCGCCGCTCGAAGAAGCCAGCTTTAACAGCGGTTTGACGACTTTGCGCGTTACTTCGGCATTGCTGTTCTCATCGTGTAAAGAGAATGCCGAGGAGATATTATCTATAACTATTACTTCAATTGCGTAGGCTTTTATCAGGCTGCGCGCGAAGTTAAAGTGAAGGTTTAACTGCAGCATTTCCGCCCCGGCCATGCCGCGCGGCACGAGCATAAAATTTTCCGCCAGCAGCCGGCGGTCGGCGGCGCTGAAATGACGCGTCATCCGGGCCAGATCGCGCTGCAGATCCGCTTCGTCGGCTTCGAAATCGAGCAGCATCACGCGCCGCGGGCGCTGCTCCGGCACAAAAGGCGCAAATTTCTTTCCCATCGCCAGCGACAAAAGGCAATTTCTCAGCAGCGTGGATTTGCCGCCGTTCGTGCGCGCCGCCAGCATCGCCAGATCTCCCCTGCCGGCTTCGAAACACACGACCTCTTTGGCTTCGAAGGTATGGTTAAGAAAGGAATTGAGATTCCAGACCTTTAAGTCTGAAGAGTTTTTAGAGTCCCGGGAGTCGTGAGCCGACCCGGGCGTTCTCGACTCTCCAGACTCTCTGGACTCTCCGGACTTATATCTACTGATTGACTTTGCTATCGAAAGAACTTCGCTCTGTTCGAGCGGCGGGTCACATCGCAGGCGATTTTCCACCAGCAGCGCCCGCGCGATCGCCTCACCGGAAAAGCCTTTGTTCCGCATCGAACCGGCGAGAGAAGCAAGGGTGGAATTACGGCTTCCCTCGTTTAGAGTTACGCATTTATGCGTGATGGTTTTCACGCCTGAAGGCGTAACTCTAAACTCCACCGGCCACTCTGCCATTTCTTCCCAAAATTCCCACTCGTACACGCCCATTACATGATTCGAAGGCGGGGCGAGGACATAGCCGCCCTCGCCGCGCACGTCCAAACCCGCGCCCAGCTTGCCCGCGGAATTGCGTATCTCCAGATCTTTTGCGCAGCGAAAATAATAATGTTCGCCGCCGCCGCCGGTCTTTGCCTTCATCGTGACAGGCAGAGAATAATGCGCGAGCGAATCGAAACCGCCGTGCCGCGGGTCCACGTCCAGCACGATAATGCCCGAATATCGCCCGGTGGCGATGCCGATATTTGCCTGGGGCGCTTTCTGCCACCAGGCCCCGATCCGGCCGAGGTTTTTTGTCGCCGATTTAAAGCCGTCCGGCGTTAGCGGGTGTTTTCCAGCGCTGCGGCATGAATCGCGCCCGCACGAACACAGCCCGTCTTCGCGTATCCAATGCACCGGAAACACGGCAAAATCCCATTCGGCGGCATACATTTTTGCGTGGTCGATGAGAGTCATGGAAGTTTGGAGAAAGTCTGGGGAGTTCGGAAAGTCTAGGAAGCCTGGGAAGCGGACTTTCTACACTTCCGAGACTGTCCGGACTTCCTAGGCTTAATAATCTTCTCGCTTTGCTGAGTGTTGGCGCGGTTGGTCATGGGGTGAGAATGAGGTTTTGGCTCTTTTTAGGTAGGATATTGAGGTTTGGTTGGTTTTTTGGTGGGATTCGGTTCATAGAAAGGTCATACGAGGGCACGCCAACACTCAGCAAAACGAGTGAATAGTTATTTTGTGGATCGTAAATAGTGCCTGCCCGGGAGCGCCCGGCTGTTCTATTCACGATTCACTTAACCACTATTCACTAGTTGCAACGTTTGTTGAATAATTTTTTAGTTTCTTTTTCAAACAATCCGGGAATTTGCAAATTTGAACAAACGCTTGACAATGCCGGTTTATCTGCGCTATTCTGCATTTTGTCAAAACGTTTGGGTCAACATTTGTAGAATGAGATTACACAGACGTTGAATACATGTCAAGCACGCCTTCAACAATTGTTAAAAATTTTGTCGCCCGTCTGAAAGAGACGCTCGGGACGGGCGAGCCGGCCGAGATCAGCCGTAAATTAGGCATTTCCTACCAGGCGGCGAAAAACTATCTCGAAGGGCGACTGCCCTCGGCGGAGGTCCTGACCGCCATCGCGGAGCAGACCGATTATTCGCTCAACTGGCTGCTGACGGGCAAAGGCGCCAAAAAAACAGCCTCGGAAGACCGGCAGGAAAATTTGCCGCCGCCCGGGGAGCTGGAACTGGTCATCCGCCACCTGGTGCGCGAGGAAATATCGCGTAAAAAGGGCGCGCCGGCATTTGAGATCGGCGCGAAAAAGGAGAAAAAGCGCGCGTAAATACGGTGTTTTGAGTCCCGCCTTTAGGCGGCAACTCCGTAAATATGAGTGGCCGCCTGAAGGCGGGACTCAAAACTTAAATTTTTTCCGCAAAAATTCCGCAAGCCTTCGTCTTACCCTTTAGAGAGCAATAGCGGGAGCGGCACGGCTCGACATTGCAGGGGATGAAGAGGAGGGGTTGTTCCCGCGTTGTTTTCTATACTCTTTCTGATTCTAAGATAATTGATTGCGGGCAGCTGTTTATACGGCTGCCCCAATTGATTTTGGGATCTTTTTTATAAGAACAAGCACCAAATACTCTCAAAGTTTCTCAAAAATTAGGGTAAAATGCCGGAGTATGGCCAATTCTGTTAAGTTTTTTCTCGTCTCCGTTTTCGTAATTTTTTTAGCGGCTTTGTCTGCTGCGGCGCAAACGCAAACGCAAACGCAAACGCCTACGCCTGCAAACGCACCGGGCACCGAGCCCAAAAAAGCGAATGACCGCGCGGCGGAAAAACCCCCGTTCCTTCCCGCCGAACCTTATGACAAAGCGGGCGTCAAAAGTATGGCCGAGCTGTGTGTCAGCCTGGATACCGAAGCAGGCCTTATCGAGCTGGAGATGTTCGCGGAAAGCGCGCCGGAAACAGTGCGGAATTTTCTCAATCTCGCGGCCACCGGTGCTTTTGACACCACCACCTTTAGCCGCGTATCACCGGGTTTTGTCATTCAGGGGGGCAACTTATCAACGGGCGACAAATGGAGCGCGCAACTGAGTAAACGCGCGCGCCGCACCGTACCGGACGAACCCAATGCGGTGCTCCATGAAAAAGGCGTCCTCTCGATGGCGCGCAGCGACGAACCCAACAGCGCTACCACCAACTTTTTTATTTTGCTCACCTCCGCCCCGCACCTGGACGGAAAATTTGCCGCTTTCGGACGCGTTACAAAAGGCATGGAAGTGGTCGAAGCGATCAATAAAATCCCGGTCGTGGAAGAGAAACCGGAAAAACCCGTGCGGATAAAAAAAGCGTCCGTCGCACCGTGTGCTCCGCGATAGAATATGCCCGCCATTAACAATAAATTCAAACATTGAGTTAGTCCGGCAATTTTATGAGCGCTGAAAGCGTTCATTGCGGACGAGCCTCCGCGCTCCCAGTAAAATGGGCGGGCGCAAGCGGCCCTTCCGGACCGCAAATTTATTTTAGACCACACAAGTAAAAACACCTCTCAGGTCAGGAAGGGTTGCTTGCGCCCCTCTCCGATTCGTTGACAAACCCCTGCGCTCGTAGGAAAATTATTTAAACCGAAAGGTAATAATTCAATAAGGAAATTTTAAGATGTACAAGAATTTCAAGATCGCATTATTTATACTCATGTTTTTTGCGGCAGTATCCGCTAGCCCGGTCTTCGCCCAGAAAAAAGATGACGATGCCGCCAAAAAAGAGCTGCGGCTAAAGGCCTGCGGCACGGAGAAGGTTAATTACACGGAAAGCACGGACAAGACCCAACACCCGACGCCGCCCGCGCCCCCCGATAAAGCCATGATCTACGTCCTGCGCACTGCGATGCTCGGTTACAAGATCAATACCAAGCTGGCGGTGGACGGCAAATGGATGGGTATGAACCGCGGCAAAACATATTTCTTTTTTCCCCTTGAACCCGGCGAGCATTTCTTCTGCTCGGAAGCGGAAAATCAGGACTACCTGGCGCTGACCGTCGAGGCTGGCAAGACTTACTACCTGAAACAGGGCATCGAAATGGGCTTGTGGAAAGCCCGGACCAGCCTTTCCGTGCTGGACGAGAAAAAAGGCGAGGAAGAACTCAAAGACCTTAACCTGAGCGTCTTTACCGTGAAGCCAAAATAAACATTTGCTTGGTCCGCAGCGCTCGTTAAATTCATCCGGGAAACCGCGGAAGATCCAGCCGCGCGCGTCCGTACGCGAGGTGAACAACAACCTCACCTTTGGGATAAAAACCACCTCGCGAGAAATAAGCCTCTCGTTGTAGTGATCATGTTATCACCGCTATAAAGGTATATCATCTTTGGGTTCCCATATCTTTATCCCATTCGAAGGGGATACAAAATGAGTAACGAATCGTATATCGCATACTGGAGTTTCAAGTTTCGCGAGCGTGACAATGAAACACTGAAACAAAAATGAAACACAAACTTAACGATTTTCGATGATCGCTGCAAAACTTTATAAAAGATCCTAGGCCGCTTGATCTTCAACAAAACCTCGGACGGCCTCCGTCGTAAAAGTATACCAACAAGGCGGCGAAGTTTATTGCGTGGTTTGTGGGCAATTGGGACAAGGCGCTGGATTAGTTTGCATTCTCTTACGGCTTCGCCCGTCTGATGTGCGGAAAAGCTCTGCTTTTCCGCACATCAGACGGGCAGAGCCCGAAAAAGCGTGGCATAAACACGGATCTTCTGCCGCCCGTTAAAACGGCTGGAATATTTTTTTACTCCTAAACTCAGGCTTGCGCCTGTGGCTACATACTGCCGTCCACATCCAGGGATTAAAAGAGCGGGCAGGCACAAGACCTGCCCCTACAAACACTTCCAAGATGCTTTTCACAATTCACGAATCACTATTCACAACCGAACACGCTCCATAACTGTCGCGTTTCTGCCTGTGAAAACCCAGTCGCTACCGCTCCCGGTTCTGACATAAGCGGGCGGCCACAGGTGCCGCCCCTACAAAAATTTAGTTGCTCCACTCCCGCGCGGTGCGAAGAAAAAACCCAGTCGCTACGCTCCCGGTTCTGACATGAGCGGGCGGAGGAACGCACCTGCTCACGCAGGCGCTACTGACAGAAAGAACCACCCCGTCGCGCGGGAGCCGCGCCACCCCTCCTTCGTAAGGAGGGGAGTTTTTGTTGCCGCACGGTTATGAGTGGGGTATTAAAATATACTAACGAGCTGTCGCATTTCCGCTTGCTTTGGCATATAATTACGCTGTTTATCCCCGTGTATCTTTTTCCCACAAGGAGCAGTATGTCTCACAAAGGGTACGACGAAGCTTTACTCAGAATCCAAAAAGCCTCCAAACCAAAGACCAAAAAATTAGATCTCGGAGAGCTGGAACTAACCGAATTACCGCCGGAGCTGTTTAAGCTTTCGCATCTGCAAAAGCTTTCACTTCACCGGAACTGGATCGCCGAGATCCCCCCGGAATTCAGCAGCCTGGCGAATTTGCGCGAGCTCGATCTTTCCCGCAACCGGATCGACGAAATTCCCCACGCCTTCCGCAGTTTTTCAAATTTGCAGCGGCTTGATCTATCCCACAACCGGATCGCCGAAAATCCAAACACCCTCGGCAATCTTCCTAATTTGCAAACACTCGTTCTCGTCGGCAACCAGATCGCCGACATCCCCGGCGCGCTCGGCAGACTTTCAAAATTAAAACATCTCGATCTTTCCCGCAACCGGATCGCGGAGATCCCCCTCGAGCTCGGCGATCTTTCAAATTTGCAAACGCTTGATCTCTACGATAACCAGATCACCAAGATCCCGGGCATACTCGCCAGCCTTTCAAATTTGCAGAAGCTTTTTCTCTCCGGAAATAAGATCGCCGAGATCCCCGTCGAACTTGCCGAGCTTTCAAAATTGCAGACGCTTTACCTGCACCACAACCGGATCGCCGAAATTCCCGACGCCCTCGGGCGGCTTTCAAAATTGCAGCGGCTCGACCTCTATAATAACGAGATCGCCGAGATTCCTGCCGCCCTTAGCAGTCTTTCTGATCTGCAGACGCTTTATCTGGAATTTAACCGGATCACCGAGATCCCCGACGCCATTTGCGGCCTTTCAAAGTTGCAAATGCTAAATCTGTCTCTCAACCAGATCGACCGGATCCCCTCCGCCATTGACAGCCTTTCAAATTTGCAGGTGCTCAATCTCTGCGGCAATCAGATCGCCGATATTCCGGACGCGCTCGGCGGGCTATCAAATTTGCAGATCCTCGACCTCTCTTTCAACCTGATCGCCGAGGTCCCGGATTCCCTCAGGGGGCTTCGCTCATTAACAGGGCTTTTTCTGCATGGAAATACGGAATTGGCCCTTCCGAGAAAACTGATCGGCCCCTCTTTAAGCGAGGTGATCAAAGGCGCAAAACCCGCGGAGCCGGGTGAGATCATCGAATACTGCATCACCTTACGCGAGCAGCGGGCGAACGCGAAATAAGAACGGGCAGGCACAAAGCCTGCCCTGCAAATAACCGCGGCGTTCTATTCACGATTCACGATTCACGATTCACTACAGCGTGGTTTCGGCCAGGTTCGATTTATATTTTTTCTCGGTCTGGCGGTCGTTCATTTCGATATAGACCCAGCTTGGCGGGATCTCGTCGACCGGCAATGCGAACCACAGCTTGTTCAGATCGCGGTTGCTGCCCAGCGCGCAAAATCCGTAGAGCCGTTTTCCCCGCTGGTCGAAGATATCGACCCAGGTGCGCGCAGACCTCGTGTTAGTGCCGCACGGCGGCAGCGACGGCGCGGGCGCAAACATCGCGGCCGGGTAGGCGCTCTCGTTAAATACCTCGTACTTATACCGGACAAACGATTTCCCGCCGGTTTCGAAATATTCCGCCCCGACAAAGATGAGGACGGGGTTCGGCAGCACCACCGGCTGCGCTATCTGAGCAAAGCTCGCGGTGGACGTGCCGATGAAAAGCAGGGCGGCGATGAAAAACGTACGAATAATTAATTTCATAAATTTTCCTTTCTTTTAAGTGCGATTCGATCTTTACTGCTAATTAACCCCAGGGATGGTATTGCTTTTTGTAATGCTCTGCAGAGTTATATGAAAACGGTTTCATTCTAACCGAGAAAGCGGCAGAAAACCAACAAAAATCTTTGCCTCTGAACTCGAAAAACGAGAAAAGGGGCAGAAACACGACCGTTAGGGAGTGTGTGTTTTTGCGCCTTTACACACTCGCTGACGCTCGTGTTTCCGCCTCTTTTTCGTTTTGGATCGTCTCTGCCAAGTCCTGACTTAATATCTTTTTGAAACTTTTCTCACACGCCGGCGTTTGACATAATGACTAGAATACGATTATAGTCATTAGTCAGCAGGCCATGAGAGACGCAACCGCACAAATAAGCACTAGGGACGCGATCCTGGACGCCACCGACCGGCTCCTGGCGCGTTACGGCTATAAAAAAATGACCATAGACGACCTGGCGGCCGAGGTCGGCATAGGCAAAGGCAGTGTTTACCTGCATTTCAGCAGCAAACAGGAGATCGCGCTGTCGCACATCGACCGCATCATAGAGCGCCTGAAGGTCCGTCTTGACGATATCGCCGCGCGAAAAACTTCCGCCGAAGAGCGCCTGCGGCTGATGCTGCTGGAGCGGGTCTTGTTTCGTTTCGACAGCGTCCAGCATTACACGCAGAGCCTGAACGACCTGCTGGCGAGCCTGCGCCCGAAGCTGCTCGAACGCCGGAAAAATTATTTTGAAGAAGAGGCCGGGATCTTTGCCGCCGTGATCGAAGAAGGAAAGCGCGCCGGCATTTTCGCCAAAACAAACTCGCTGGAAACGGCGCACACGCTGCTCCAGGCCACCAACGGGCTGCTTCCCTACAGTTTGAGCGCGCAGGAACTCGGCGAGCGCAGAGAGATCGAAGCAAAAACCAAACGCATCGCGAACTTGCTGGTGCGAGGGCTGTAAACGGAGCGGGCATCTCTGCCCGCATTGAGCGCATTAGCGCGAAAAGCTATGGAACATTTAGCTTGTCTTTCGACAAGCTTTGCGGGCAGGATGCCCGCGCTCCATGGATCAAAGGAGTACTTATTATGAAATCATCTTTAATACATGTCGTTTTGATAGTCGTGCTGGTAGTGATGGCGATACTTTTGCCGCTGCGCGCGCTCGGCCAGCCGCAGGCGGCCATGCCGATGCCGGGGCCGCCGGACAAGACGGTCGATGCCGCGACGAGATCGCAGGTCATCGACAACCTCGTGAAAGAATTAAACGACGGTTATGTTTTTCCCGACGTGGCGAAAAAAATGGAAGCCGACGTCCGCGCGCGCCAGAAAAACAAGGAATACGACGCTATTACCAGCAGCAGCGCCTTTGCCAAAAAGCTGACCGAAGACCTGCAGGCGGTCAGCAAGGACAAGCACTTGCGCGTGCGTTTTAATTTTAACGTGATCCCCGAACGCAAAGACCGCAAGGAACCTACGGAAACCGAAAAAGCCGAATTCAATTATTATATGAAGCGCATCAATTACGGCTTTAAAAAAGTGGAGAGGCTGGACGGCAACATCGGCGTGATCGACCTTACGGGCTTTACCGACGAGGTCGGCGGCGCTGAGACGGTGGCGGCGGCGATGACCTTTCTGGCGAATACGGACGCCATCATCTTTGACCTGCGGCAGAACGGCGGCGGCAACCCGGCGATGATCGCTTTGATCTCTTCGTATCTTTTCGGCGACAAGCCGGTGCACCTCAACGATCTCTACTGGCGCGAAGGCGACCGCACAGAGGAGTTTTGGACCAAGCCGGAAAAGGCGGCGCGTAAATTTCCGGACAAGGAACTGTATGTGCTGACCAGCAATTACACATTCTCCGGCGCCGAGGAATTTTCCAACAACCTGAAGGTTTTGAAACGCGCGACCATCGTGGGCGAAACCACCGGCGGCGGCGCCAATCCCGGCGGATCGGTCCGGTTGAACGAGCATTTCCTTGCGTTTGTGCCGGTCGGGCGCGCGGTCAATCCCGTCACCAAGACCAACTGGGAAGGTACCGGCGTGGAACCGGACGTCAAAGTTTCGAAAGAGCTGGCGCTAAAAACGGCCTACATGATGGCGCTGACAAAATCGGCGGAGAAACAGACGAACGGCGATATCAAAACCGTGCTGCAAGACCTGATCGGTAAAGTGCAAAAAGAGATCGAGGAGATGAAGAAGAAATAGTGATTCGTGAATAGTGAATGGTGAATAGTGAATAGTGAATAGAAAATGATCGTGGTTCGTAGTTCGTCGCTTTTAGATCATGAACAACGAACCACAATCGAATCACCATTCACCATTCACCATTCACTATTCACGATTCACCATTCACTATTCACCAGTTTGCGGATCGTGAAGGAGAATCGGCGATCAGCAATCGGCAGCCTAAACCAGTGTTGGATTCGTCCGATGCAGGTTGTCGTTCACGATCCGCAATCGCTTTTTTGGAGCGCCGAATTCATTCGGCCTGGACGCGAAGCGTTCGAAGTCGGAAACGCGACAGTTATAGAGCGTGTTGTCCTCATTAACAACATGCTCCATAACTGCCCTAGTTTCTGCCTGATTCAGCCGATCACGGCTCCTGAACAGTAAAGATCAAAAACCTGTCGCCCTCAACGCCGAACGCGTCAAAAAATATCTGCCGGCCGCTTTTGTCGAATACCCTGACGGTCAGCGTCCTTGCCGTGCCGGCCCAAAAAGGATGGTTATTGAGGCGAAAATAGCCCGCGGAATTTGGCCGCACTGTGAACGTCTCATTGCTAATGGTATCAAAGATCCGCACCGTCAAAGGGAACGGCAATATCCGGTCGCCGGACCTCCGCACCCGGCCGAGAAAATTTATTGTGGTCGGAACCGGCTGGAAATTAATAACGTTGTCCGTGCTGGTCGAAGCCAGGTTCCAATTCCCGGCCAGATCGGTAAAGGAATTTTCCGGACCGAAAGCTGCACCACGCTGGGTATTTGCGCGACAGCGGTAATGTTGCAGGTGGTACCGGCGGCATCGCAGGTAAGCCCGGTGACAAAAAGATACTGTGGGTTGGTCGATCCCGCGATGGAAACATCTTCGTCGATAAAAGCTTCTTCATCGAAAAAAACATTGTCGACCGGACGGTCGCTTAACACCGCAGTGTAACGCAGCGGCCACACCGCCGCCGGGTCGGCCTGTCCCGCGGCCTGATCGATCGTAAGCGTGGGCCGCGCATTATCTAAGGTGACGGTCAGCGGCAGGCCGGTGCTGGTATCAGGCGCGAGCGTTTGACGTACTCTGTAGACGTAAATGCCGTTGGGCGGCGCGCTCGGATCGGTCAGCGACATGCTGCCGCTCGTTCCCGTCACGGTCAATACCGGCACGTTGTCGCGCAATAATTCCACGGTCGCGCCGGGTATTATATTGTCGATGGTGAAAGTGGGCGTCTTGTCATTGGTTATGTTGTCGGCGTTATTGCGGCCGCTGTCGCTGGCAGGGGCCAGGTCGAGATTCGACGGCTGCGGGATACCGCCCGCCGCAGCTTCTGTCGCCGCGCCGTAGCTAAACAATAAAAGTGAAAATAAAATAAGAAACTTGGTCATGCCCCGTCCATGCGCATATTTTAACACGGCTTTTACAAAAAAAGCATGAAAATGCGGAACGCGACAGTTATGGAGCGTGTTTTTTAGTGCAAATTTACACGCTCCATAACTGTCGCGTTTCTGCCTTAAATCATTTATAATTTCCTTCACCTGAAAGGTAAATAAAATTATGATCAAGTGTATCCGTGGCAGTACCAGGTAACATCTTACCGGCGAAGAATTCCGGCGACTCATCGCACCCTATCGCAGGCCGCCCGGCGGGTGGGGTTGTGATCGACATCGGGACGGGCGACGGGCGCTTTGTATCGCGCAGCGCCGCCGTGAACCCGGACAAATTTTACATCGGGATCGACGCCAACCCGAAACCGCTCGAGAAACCCTCGATGAAGGCGACGAGGAAGCCGGCTAAAGGCGGGCTTCCCAACGCCCTCTTTGTGCAGGCCGCGATCGAAGACCTGCCCGATGAGTTCGACGCCTGCGCCGACGAGATCCATATCCACTTTCCCTGGGGCAGTTTATTAAAGGCTGTCTGTGTGGGCGATTCCTTAGTTTTATCTTCCCTGCGCCGCATCTCCGCCCCGGAATGTTTGCTCGAGATCGTCATCGGCATCGATGCCGAACGCGACGCGACCGAGATCGCCCGCCACGGCATCCCTTCTTTGGACCCTTCGTATATTAAAGATGTATTAGTGCCGAAATATATTTTCGCGGGCTTTTCGTTTGTCGAAAGCGGTGAGATGGGTGGCGATGACTGGCCTTGTATCGAGACTTCATGGGCGAAAAAATTGCAGGGCGGGGATAATAGGAAGGCGACGTTTTTGGTTTTTGAGGCGCCCTAGTATGGAGCGCGGGCATCCTGCCCGCAACTTGCCGCGCAGCGTTCGAAAGGCGGAAACGCGACAGTTATGGAGCGTGTTCTTGTCAGTAGCGCCTGCGTTAGCGGGTGCGTTTATTTTCGCGCATTTCGTGTGATTCGTGGCTAAAAATTAACCCCACACTAAAAATTTCTGCGCCCGTTAAAACGGGCTGAATGTATCTTTTAAACACCTAACCCCGGGTTTCAACCGGGGCTATTATCACACCGCCCCTTCGGGGCTTAAAGCCGCTCTTATTTCCGTGTGGTTCGTGTAATTCGTGGTTAGCGCACCTGCTAACGCAGGCGCTACTGACCGAACATCGCATTCCCCATTCACCATTCACGATTCACCATCCACCATTCACGATTCACCATTCACTGCTCACCTTGTATAATGTCCGCATACAGAAAACCGGAAGCCGCCTGAAGGCGGGACTCAAAACAAATCTATGCCAATTGAAAAATCATTCTTCGATTTCTTAAAAGACCTCTCGAAAAACAATAACCTCGAGTGGTTTCACGCCAACAAGAAGCGCTACGAGAAAGACCTGAAGGAGCCGTTTCTCGCTTTGATCGAAGAGATCGTCGCCAAGGCCATAAAGGTCGAACCCGACATGGCGGCGACGCCGGTGAAATCGATGATGTTTCGCATCAATCGCGACATCCGTTTTTCGAAAGACAAATCGCCGTACAAAACTTACGTCGCCGCCACCATCGGCAAGGGCGGCACGAAGGATAAGGTTCGCCCGGCGACCTACCTGCACCTGGGCATCGACCAGGGTTATATCTGCAACGGCGCGTACTGGTTCGAAAATAAAGAAATGCTCACGCAGGTGCGGCGGTTCATCATGAAAAACGACAAGCGCTTTAAAAAGCTGGTCGAGGATAAAAAATGGGTGGCGACGTTCGGCGAGATGCTGGGCCATAAAAACAAACGCCTCGGGCCGGAGTTTGCCGCCGCCGCGGAAAAACAGCCCCTGCTGTTTAACACGCAGCTCTACTGGTGCGCGGAATTTAAACCGAAAAAAGCGCTGGAAAAAGATTTCGCCATTTTCATTGCGGACGCGATCAAAACCGGCAAGCCGCTGACGGAGTTTTTAAGAGAAGCGATCTATCAGGGAAAAGTCTAGAGAGTCTGGGGAGTCTAGGAAGTCGAACTCTCTCGACTCTCTGCATTCTCCGGACTCTCTGGACTCTCCCGACTCTATGAACTCTCTGGACTCAATAAACTCTCAGGACTCTCCCGACTTTCCCGGCCCTGCCACCTGTGCTAACTTTAAATTCAAATGAATTTTAGCGGCAATCAATATGTTGAGCTGATATTTGTCGGAGTAATGCTGGGGCTGTTTGCCATTTTCACGGCGGCATCGATCTATTTTTTCGTCCGCCAGTATCGCAAGGAAATGCGGGAAAAAGAGGAGAAGAACGAGGATCGTGAATCGTGAATAGTGAATAGTGAATAGTGAATAGTGAATAGAGGAAGACAAGAAAGTCCGAATCCTGACTGGTTATTACTATTTTACTATTCACTATTTACCATTCACCATTCACCATTCACCATTCACGATTCACCACCTTATGAAATATCTCTACATCTCACCTGACGACGCGGAAGAAAACGTCCTGGCCTGCGCGGCGTTTATCGCCGAGCGCGTCAATAGCAGCGACGGCCATGCCGACGCCATCAAAGAGATCGTCGCTCATTATCTGCCGCTGGGCGAAGTCGATCTCTGCGCGCAGCTAACCGATGCGCTGGACGACAATTTCGCCCGCGACCGCCTGCTCGGGGACATCGCCGAGCATTGCGCCCGGACGAACGACGACGATTACGCGCTGCAGCTGGCCGACGCCGCCGAAGATTACAGCACCCGCTCGATCGCGCGCGAGCGCCTGGCCGCCGCCAAGGCCGAGATGCACCAATTCGACAAGGCAATGGAGATCGCCGAAGCGCTGGACCACCGCGAAAACGCATACGCCGCGATCGCTTTTCACCGCGCCGCGCAGGGTGAAAACGAGGCCGCCGACGAATTGATCGGCAAGATAGAATTTGCCGTGCTGCGCGCTAAGACCTATGCGGAGATCGCCGCTGACCGGCTGGCAAACGGCAGCGGGCAGGAAGCCGAAGCTTACCTGGACGCCGCCGCGACGGCCGCTCAGGAAAGCGAGCACGTCGAAGAAAAGCTGCGCGAGGTGTGCGAGATCGCGGGGCTTTGGCTGCGCGCCGGGCGTAAAGACCGCGCCATCGAACTGCTTTCCGCCGCGCGCGGCGATGCGGAGGTGATGGAAAACCGCAACTGGCGCGATTACTGGCTGGCGCAGATCGCGCAGCTTTATTTCCAGGCGGGCAGCGTCGAGCTGGCCGAACGCACGCTGGATATGATCGACGATAAATATTTTTTCGCGCTCTGCCTGAAACGTTTTGCCGAGCGCAAACAAGCGGAGGGAGAAACCGGCGAAGCGCTGGAAGACCTGGAAGAAGGCCAGGCGCTGCTCGTTTCGCAAAAATTCGGCGAGATCCGCGACAGCCGCGCGCGTTTCGATCTGCTCGCCGCCATCGCGGTCGATTTTGCCGTCTGCGGCAAAGCCGAGCGCGCGCTCGAGGCCGCGCAAAAGATCGAGCTTGACGACGCCCGCCACCGCGCTTTGCAGGGCATCGCCGGCACTTGCGCGGCAATGGAAAACGAGACGGGCGCGGAGCAGGCGCTGCGGGCGATCTCGGAGGATTCGGCGAAAACCTTTGCCTTGATCGGCATGAGCGACGCTTATAAAAACATGGGAAATAACGAGAAAGCGCTGCGGCTTTTAAATGAGGCCCACGCCCTGACGGAAGAAACGCCGCAGCTTTCATCGCGCTCCGCTGCGCTGGGAGAGCTGGCGGTGCGTTTCGATGCCGCGGGCGACAGCGAAAAAGCTCGCGCCGTAATGCTGGAAAATCTGCAGATAACCGGGCGCATCCTGGACAACAGCACCAAAGCCATCGCGCTGGTCAAAGCTTCCGACATCTATGCAAAACTGAATATCGAGCCCGGCGAGGCGGAAAAAGCGGCGCTGAAAAAAATGGTCGGGGTATTAGTCTAGAGAGTCTAGAGAGTCTATCGAGGTCTATCTTGACTCTCCTCCGGACTCTGAACTCTCTGAACTCTCTGGACTCTCCGTACTCTGAACTCTCCGGACTCTCAACGCTTACCGCCTTTTGGCGACGACAATGCTTGAGATGTAAAACCGCCCTATCCACTCCGAAGGCATATACATTCTAACCGAGCCAAATCGTCGCGCCGACGAAAGCACTGAAGCGGGCATCTCGCGGTCTGCCTCGCCCCTGGCCCCGGAGCCGTTCAGCACGATATGTGCCTTTGCGCCCGAATCACTTATGTCCAGGCTAATAATTACCGTGAAGATCCTGTCTCGCGGAAAGGTTCCGAAATTCGTGCGGGTGTCGTTATCAATACGAACGCGGTTGGTATTCAAGAAGTCAATACGCAGAAAACGGTATTCGTTTAGGTCGACCACCTGGCCGAATCTTTCGAACTGTATCGTGGCCATGCTCGCACCTTGGGTGATCGTGCCGCCATTGCCGGAAGGAAGGTACAAGGAAGCCACAAATACGTATTTGCCGTTGCCCCCAAGCTGTGAAAAGTTAGCTTGCACCGTGCATTCACCGGACCGCTCATCAGCGCGGATCATCCGGAACCATCTGCCCGGGGGGCCGTCAGGCGGTTCGACCACCAGGGCGCGTCCCGCGGGCCATACCTCCACCGTGCCTACGCGCTGCGCGGATGAGGGCGGAGAGCCGACTGGATTAGTTTCGAAATTCGACACGAAAAGCGGGTCCGAATCGCAACCGGCGGTCAGCAAAAGAACCGGCAGCACAAAGCTCCAAACAAGAACGCGGGAATATACCTTTTTCATATTTTTTAAAACCTCTTCTTTTTTATAAATGCAGGAGATTATCGAGCAGCTTCAATTGTTATGATTATTCGACGAGAAACGTTACAAGGAGCTTATAGACGTCAATGCATAAGTACAATATAAATCCCCGATTTATTTTGAGGTAGTGATATTATTTCTTCCATGCCTGTTTCTAAACATAGAAAGAAAAAACCTAATAAAAAAGTAGAAAAAAAGCTTCTGAATGCCACCATTGTCCCTTCCGACGATTCTATTTCCATTAAACGATATAGATTTAAACATCTTAGGAATGATTATGATTTCTTAACGCTGGTAAAAATAGGAAGGTTGGTGAATGCTATTTCTTTTGGACTACAATGCCTGTACGATTATGGAGGCGATAATTCAACAATTGGAAAACGCCAGTATCGCCGAGCCTTATTCATTACTGGTGGGTATTTACATGAAGGAGTTATATTGGTGCAGAGCATTAGACTTAAATATCATCAGGAATCATTTTTTACTGAATTGAATGAATTAGCATTTAATGACACTTATGCATATGAACGTAAAATCTTAAAAGAAATACGTGATAATGTGGCATTTCATCTGGATTCAAACGACAAATCCACAAAGATGGCCTTATCGAATCTAAATTTACCCAAATATGAATTGATGTCTAAAGAAAAACCTAAGATCAAGGATTTTTATTTTGAGTTTGCTGATACTGTCGATTTGAACTATCTAATAGATATCCTGAAAGATAATAAAACTGAAAAAGACACTGTCAATCTTATTTTTGAGGCGTTACCTAATATGATGTCAAAGTTTACAATGGCAGGTCATAATTTTATGTCAGGGCTAGCAATTAAAATGAATCTTTCAGCACATCTTAAATAATTTATTGGACTCCTTGGTACATTTCAAAAGCACCCATTCTCACGTTACGAATTCGACTAAGATTACTTCACCAACTGCTGTATCTCTTTAAACTGTTCGTGCCGCGCGTCGCGCAGCAATTCGAACAGCGCCATTTCCACGGTCGAAGGCACCGCGCCGCTTTGCTGCATTTTCGCAAAGGCAGCCTCGCGATTGACCGTAAAACGCGCCGAGATGCAATCCGTAAGCAAATGCACCTGAAAGCCGTCGTTCAGCAGGTCGTGCGTGGTCTGGTTGACGCAAACGTGCGCTTCTATTCCCGCCACGATCACCTGCCTGATGTTGAGATCATTTAATTGCTTGACGAAATTCTGCGCGCCGCAGGAGCTGAACGCGGTTTTTTCGATAAGCTGCAAATCCGCGGGCAATGAGAAAAGCACTTCTTCGGCCGTGCGCCCCAAACCTTTCGGGTATTGCTCGGTGACGAGGATGGGCACGTCAAGGATTTGCGCGCCTTGCGCGAAAAGGGCGATGTTGGCGCACATCACGCCAAAATCCGGGATGACGCTGCGAAAACCTTCCTGCACGTCGATGATGACAAACGCGGCCTCGCCTAAAGCTAAGATCTTTTCGTGCATATAAATTGATCGTGAATAGTGATTAGTGAATCGTGAATAGTGGTCAGTACCGATTACCAATCACTATTCACCATTCACCATTCACCATTCACCATTCACCATTCACCATTCACTATTTCACCATTCACTATTTACCATTCACCATTCACCATTCACCATTCACCATTCACCATTCACCATTCACCATTCACCATTCACCATTCACCATTCACCATTCACCATTCACCATTCACCATTCACCATTCACTATTCACCATTCACTATTCACTATCTGAACGCTCCCTCGACCGATTCCGGCGTCCAATCGACCAGCGAACCCGTCACGATATCGGCGCCGGCGGCTCGCAGATCGGCTTCGGGCACCGTGTTTGTCAGGGCGAGCGTCGCCAGCAATGCGCCCCGCGCGGCCTCTACGCCCGGCGGCGAATCTTCGATCGCCAGGCATTCGCCGTTCGACATCGGCGCTTCGCCCAGCGTTTCGATCCGGTAATTATCGATCCCGACAAAACCCAGCTTGTAGCAGCGCGGGTGCGGTTTCGGTTGGTCCACGTCTTCGGAGCTGACGATCAGCGAAAAACATTCGCGCAAACCGGCGCGCTTCAGAATGTCTTCGATCTCAGCGCGCGGCGCCATGCTGACGATGCCGAGCGCAAAATAATGCGCGCACGATCTTACAAAATTTTCCACGCCGGGAAAAAGCGGAATGTCGCCGGCGATCAGCGCGCGGTATTTCTCGGTCTTTTCCGCGCGCACTTTTTCCATCTCCCCGGCGCTCGCATTTTTGCCCGCGCGCTCAAAGGTCGTGCGGATAAAAGTGTCGTCGTCCGCGCCGAGCAGAGAAAAATACTCAGCGTCACTGATCTCGATGCCGAGCGCGCCGAAAGTTTCGCGGTACACCTGCATATGGATCGGCTCGTCGTCGATGATCACGCCGTTAAAATCGAATAAAATTGATTTGATCGCCATCGTTTTTGTGAGGTCAATTGTAGCGGTTAAGGTAAAGCGGATGCAAGGTAATGATCGTAGCCGAGATATTAATTTTAGATTTTAGATTATTTCGTGTGTCTCGCGGTTAATTATTTTGTGAACACATATCACTATTCACTATTCACTATTCACTATTCACTATTCACTATTCACTATTCACTATTCACTATTCACTATTCACTATTCACTATTCACTATTCACTATTCACTATTCACTATTCACTATTCACTATTCACTATTCACTATTCACTATTCACTATTCACTATTCACTATTCACTATTCACTATTCACTATTCACTATTCACTATTCACTATTCACTATTCACTATTCACTATTCACTATTCACTATTCACTAAACCTCTTTGAATTCGCTGTCCACATCCTCGCTCGAAAGGGCCACGCGGTAATTCTTTGACTGCACCTGTTTGGTGATCAGCAGATCGTCTTTGGTCTTGAGAAGATCGGCGCGGTTATAGACGGACAGCTCGAAATTGTAGCCGTGAGTGATGGCGTCCTTCGGGCAGGCTTCGACGCAGAAGCCGCAGAAAATGCAGCGGCCGTAATCGATGTTATAGACCTTGGCGTAGCGTTCGTCGCGCCCGATGCGTTCCTCGTAGGGGCGCGGGTCGTCTTCGGCCTCGATATAAATGCAATCCGAAGGGCACGCCGCCGCGCACAGGTAGCACGCCACGCATTTTTCCTTGCCCTGTTCGTCCACGTGCAGCAGATGCATCCCGCGGTAGCGGGGCTGCACGGTAATGGGGTCGTCCGGGTACTGCACGGTCCATTTCTTCTTCGGGATCTGCGAAAGCGTGATCTTCATGCCCGTCAGAATGGCCTTGGTCGAATTTATAACGTCCGTGATTAAAGACATGCTGGTTCCTTTGTGAAAAAGTTCTCTTGGATTATAACGGAAAAGAAGGTGAGAATCCAGAATGCGGAAGTCAGGAGGCAGCGGCAGCAGGCAGTGGCGAAGGTCAGAACCGGGAGCGCCGTTAATAACCGCGACCGGGTGTTTCGTTTCACCTCCGGGAGTGCCCCAGTGGAACACTGAAACACTTTGAAAAGCGAACTGCTGATTGTAAAAGGCTTCGCGTGAAGGCGCTGAAACAGGTTTCTGTGAGGATTAAAATAAATTTGGCTAATTTGGCCTCCCTTTCGTTAGATTATCGTGATTTGATGTTTCATTTTTGTTTCATTTTTTTAGCGGCTGCATCATCAAGCTCCGAAAACCGGAACCACTAAAGTACACGAAACAACACCAAAATTCGATCACGGTTTTTTGCTTTTGTCAGCTTTTACGAAGAAATCCGCGAGGGTCATTTAGGTCTCCTGTTTTCCGTCTTCTGTCCCCTTCTCCAGGCATCCCGCCTCCTCCATCCATTTGCGCACTGTTTCCGCCTGCGGAACGCCGATGGCTTCAAATACAACCAGCGCCTGCTGCCAATAATTACAAGCCTTTTCCGGCTCGCCGCACAAATTGTAAGCAACACCCAGATTTCCCAGACCGTTTCCTTCGCCGAGCCTGTTGCCAATTTCCCGCGCTATTTCCAGCACTTGTTCCTGATAACCGATTGCTTTTTTATACTCGCCTAATGATCCATAGGCATTGCCTAGATTTCCCAGATCACTTCCCTCCCCGCGCCGGTCGCCAATCTCAAGCGATATCTCCAGCGCCTGCTCGTGATAACCGATCGCTTTCTCATATTCACCCAGCGAGCTATAAGCAATGCCTAGATTTCCCAGAGTGTTTCCTTCACCGCGCCGGGCGCCAATCTCCCGCAATATCTCCAGCGCTTGCTCGTGATAACCTATCGCTTTCTCATATTCATCCAGCGAAAAATAAGCATTGCCCAGATTTCCCAGAGCGCTTCCTTCGCCCAGCCGGTCGCCGCTCTCCCGCGCTATCTCCAGCGCCTGCTCGTAATATTCTATCGCCTTCCGATATTCTCCCAGTGAACGATAGGCCACGCCTAAATTCCCTAAACAGGCAATTTTATTTTGCTTATCGTTATCCTTTTGAATGAGCCCGAGCGCCCTCTGCCACAGATCCAGGGCGCGTCTGTATGCGCTGTGTTCCCAGGAAAATTTTGCATATTCAAAAAGATTATCAAAGGAAGCAGCACATTCGATCGAATCTTTAAAATAGCGGCTGGCATCAGCCACCCGGGTAGGACTTTCGTAATTTAGAGCGGTGGTCTGGGCCCAAATCAAAAACTCATCTGCTTTGATTTTTAACTGAGGTAGGGTGCCTTCTTCGTATTCTTTCTTTTTAGCTAACAAGCTGCGTTTTTCATCTCCTATTTCTTCCATCGCTTCATCAAAAACGACCCGCGCTTCGGTGATCTCGCCTTTATCAAAATGCTCTTTGGCGCGGCGCAACCGGTCGGTGTTTATTTCAATGCGGGAAAAACTTTCGGCTAGTTTTAATACGTCGGCTTTGAAGCTTTCGATCCTTTCGCGCAGTTGAAATAATTTTGATGCGATGTCAGAACGCTTCTCAGGATCGCTTTCAGGAATAAGTCGCAAATAATCTTCCAGTTGTTTTTGCTGGTCGAGCATCTCAGCATATTCCGGCGATTTGCCGACGATCTGCTGTGAATAGTTTATTGTGGAATCGGAAATATTCTGAAAGGCCGCATTGCCGAATCCGCTTTGATTTATTTCGTTTGCCATAAAGTAAGAACTACGCACTTGCTGACGCAGACGCTACCGACAAGAAACACGCTCAATAATCAGCGCGTTTCAGCCCAAAAACCCGGTCGCTACTGCTCCCGGTTCTGACAAGAAGGCACTTGCTGACGCAAGCGCTACTGACAAGAACCCGCTCCGTCGGGTAGCGTTGGCTCGCCGCCGGAGAGAACCACCCCGTCGCGGAAGCCGCGCCACCCCTCCTTCGTAAGGAGGGGAGTTTTCCTGCCGTTCATATTATTCGTCTGCCCGCTAACGCAGGCAGTTCTGACAAATTAACCACGAAATAATACTAAAACACACGAAAAAATCCCGATCATTTATTTATTTTTATATCGCTTCCCTGCACGTCCTGGATCGCGACGTTGCCGTGGCCGGTGATATTCATCACATTATTTTTCACTTGCTGCGGAGCCCGCGAAAACTTTCTTCCAATTCCTTACGCGCAGCAGAATCGTCGGCCAGCTTTTCATCGAGCCGGGTTTCGAGTTTCTTGAGTGTGTTCGGAGAATCGTAAGCCTCGGGCAAGATGCTCAAAAGGGGTTCGCCCTGCATGAACGTTTCAAATTTATTCCAAAGCGCTATGGCGGAATCTCCGATAACTTTGCCAGCGACCTTATCAGCAACGTATAGAGCGACCGCGCCGACGATCATGGCAGTTGTGACAGGTTCGGGCATGAGAGTGCTCCTTGAAATGAGTTATAAAAATTCGCGTCGAGTATAGCACAAACTCACGCCCTTTCCTGGGAGCGCAGACATCTCTCGTTTAGAGTTACGCCTTTAGGCGTGATCACGCCTAAAGGCGTAACTCTGAACTTCGAAACTGCCGCCTAAAGGCGGGACTTAGAAATTAGCGCGAAAAATCGCGCCTTGCAGGCGGGACGCCTGCGCTCCCAGGTTATCCGCAAAATTCCCTGCTGCGATTCGTCTTAATTAAAGAACACTTTAAAGATCTCGCGGATCCCCTCGCAGGTGAGATTTATCCCAAAAGAGGCAAACAATGAAAACCAAACTCCTTTTATTGAGCGTTCTGATCGTTTTTACGGTGACGCTGAGCGGCTGCAGCAGGTGCGGCGGCGGCCCTGGCGACAATTCCAACGTCAATGCAAATACCCCGACCCCGGCAGCGACGCCCACGCCCACGCCCACGGCGACCCCGTCTCCGACGGCGACGCCCATCCTCGCTCCGACCCCCGAACCGATGACCGGCATTCCCGAGTGCGACGATCTCTTCGCGAAATTCGAAGCCTGGGCGGCGGAGAAAAATAAGAACGGCTCCAAGGCGGAAAAAATAGTCGTCGCGGGCCTGAAAATATCCCTGATCGGCCCGCTTAAAAATAAGATCGACAAGATGAAACCCGGCGACCGCGACAGGCTTGCCGGACAATGCAGCCTGGCCGCCATCCAGTTTGAAAGAAAACAGCGGGCGCTGGAAACGGGTTCGAATACGGCTAAGTAGTGGTCGGTAGTTGGTAGTCGGTAGTCGGTAGTCGGTAGTTGGAAATGAAATTCTGGCTACCGGCTACTAGCTACTAGCTACCAGCTACTAGCTACCAGCCCCTGACTACCAGCCACCGCCCACTGTCCACTGACCGCTGACGCCATTGACAAATCCGCGCTTTTATTCGATAACCTTAGACAGCCCTAAGGAGCATCGAATGAAAATCAAAAGCAACTTATTGATCACGTTATTTCTTCTTGTTTTGGCGGTGACGGCATGCAGTCTCGGCGACCGGATAAAGGACGCTACCGGCAGCGGCGGTAGCGGTAACAGCAGCAATTCCGGCACAAACACGGTTGGGAAACCACCGGCATTCCCGAATGCGACAAACTCTTTGCCAAGATCGAGGAAAAGGCAACGGACGCGAACCGGGAATCTTCGGTGATCGAACGCGCCGCCTACAACTTTTTTAAAGACCAGGTGCTGCAACCCATCCGCGAAGAACTCGCCAACAAAACCGATCAGGATAAAAAAGACGTCGCCGAAAAATGCAGCGAAGCCTACGATAAACTGGTCGAGGAAGAGGTAAAAGACGCGGAAAAAGTGAATGGGTGAATAGTGAATAGTGAATAGTGAATAGTGAAGATGAATTTTGATTCGTGGTTTTCGTGGTTCGTGGTTTATTCATAGATCGGGGCTTCAAAGTCATAGGCTTAACCACGAAACACACGAATCACATACTAACTATTCACTATTCACTATTCACTATTCACTATTCACCCATTCACTATTCACTATTCACCCATTCACTATTCACCCATTCACTATTCACTATTCACTATTCACTATTCACTATTCACTATTCACTATTCACTATTCACTATTCACCCATTCACCGTCCTCCATTTGCACTTCCTGCACAGATAAATTATCCTGTTTCATAGAAGAAAGATACTCCCATCTATGGAACTGGAATTTTTTTCACTTCGCGCGCCGGGCGCAAATCTCCGCTGCCTGGTCCGCTCGCCGATCTCAGCCGGGCACCCGCAGGACGCCGGCGACACTGCCGACACCGCCGAAACGATCGATCTCAACGATTATGTTTCGCGCGGCTCCGGGGACATTTTTTACATCACGGTAAAAGGCGATTCGATGATCGAGTACGGCATCAAAGACGGCGACCTGCTGGTGGCCGACCGCGGCCGCCAGCCCAAAAACGGCGATGTGGTGATAGCCGAGATAAACGGCAGCTTTACCGTGAAGCGTTTTGCGCGCTGGCGCCAGCGGCTGTACCTGGTGCCCGAAAACGAAGACTACAAAACCCGCCGGATCGAAGAGCACGAGCACTTTGCCGTCTGGGGCGTGGTCACGCACGTGCTGCACAGATTTTGATCATCACCGTTCCCCAAAAAAATACTTCCCTTTCGGGCTACCTTGGGTTAAACTTTCACAAATCTTAAAGGAGACTCTCATGCCCGAAGAATATTCAAAGCCAAATGGCGATGGAAATCCTTATGACGGAAAATGGGAAGCCTGGCTCGATACCCAGCCGGTCGGACCCAAAACCCTGTACGTAATAGGTGTGCTGCAAATGCCTACACCCGGATACACGCTGACGTTGACCGAACACGACCCCCAGGGAATCAATCCGGCAATATTATTGCTGGATCTGACGATCACGCCCCCTTCGGAAGGGGTACCGGACGTTATCACGGAAGAAACCGTAAAGTTTAATAAGGAAGCGGACGTGGTGTACACGCAGGTTTCGATCCTGCCGGACGGCCCGTCCGATATTCCGGTCAAGATCGTGAGTTGAGGCAGCGCGTAATAGCTAAACAGGTAACTAATAAAACGGATAAACCGGATCGATATTTCAGATCCGTGCTTATCCGTTTTCCTGTTTCATCCGGGGTCCGGTTTGATGGCGCCTGTTTCGGGTTTCTTACACCTGATTTTCCGGGAATTTGAATCCCAGGTAAGTCGCGCCGCTGATCCCCTGCAGGGTGACGAGCATGGCGCTGAAATCCGGCATCGAAAGGCTGCGCCAGACGGTGTAGACGAAGATCCCGCCCAGCACCAGCGTCCACGCCACCAGCTGCAGCCGGTGAAAGCCGATGCTTCCCTGCTCGTCGGAGAGCAGGTCTTTGCGAAAACCCTGCGAAGCGCGCGGCGAAACCGCTTCGGTCAGCACTTCCTGTCTTTGCTGCAGCGCCTGCATCCTTTTCACCTTGATGTTGTACTGCCGCTCCAGACTCTGCGCGCGCATCGCCTTCAGAGGCTGCAACACCATTGTCCCGGCGGCCTTTTCCGGCTCACCAGCGGATCCGAAAGGTTCGGCCAGAGCGGCCGCATGCTCGACCTCTATCTGATTTACGTCGGACGCCAAATTCTCATTTTCCGCCTGCGTCTCATCGAGCTTTTTCTGCGTCGCATCCTCAGAACTCTTGTCGATGACCGCGCCGCCGACCGCCGTGCCCGCGCTGATGCCGAGCAGGCCGAGCACACCTTCGGTCAGGCTGTCGAAAGAGCTCATGATCATAAAGATAAAGCAGAACGAAGTGATGGTCAGGAAAAACCAGAAGGCCGCCTGGCATTTTGCCAGGCTGTAAGGTTTGCGTTTGCCCTCTTCGGGCGGCGGCGCGCCCTGGTCGCGCAGGATGTCGGTATTTCTCGCCAGAATTACCAAGCCGGCCAGCAAAGCCAAAAGCACCCCCATCCAGACCCAGAACATCCATTGCTGAACCCGGACGAGCAGGACCGGTTTGCCCGGCACCTGTATCCCGTTTTCCAGCCCGACCGATGCTTCCATCTGCCGTTTGAAAAAATCTCTCGCCACTAGCGGAGTGCTCAGCAGTTTTTTCCATTGCTCGGCGTTCCCGGCGCGCTCGCCGCCGTCCTTGATGCGTTCGAGGTGAAACTTGACCAGTCCCTGTGTCAGCTCCAAATTATCGGCCTTGATCCCGGGCAGCATCACGCCGTCCAGAAAGATCCTGAGCTCTTTCGGCTCGCAGCCCGGCAGCGACTCGCCGGCGCTGTTCACGCAGAGCGAATCGTTCACCAGCTGCTGCAAATTTTCCACGCGGAATTCCACCGTGTCGCCGACGGCGACCGAGGTACGCGCGGCAGCTTCCGGCGACAGGTCTTTGTTTCCCGACAAGTAAACATCCGTCACGCTGACGGGAAGACGCGGCTCTTCCTTGACCGGTTCGGCCGGTTCGGCCGACTCGGGCTCGGCAACGGTCTCGCCGGCCTCGCCGGGTTGAGAATAGGGCGTATTCGCGGGGGCCGGATTTTCCTGCAGGATGAGGGAATACGTTTTTTGCGCGCTGGCGGTCCGGGCCGCGATAAAAGAACCCGCAATAAACAAAAAGATCGACGCGATCAAAAACATCGCGATCATTGAGATATCGAGTCTTGAACGGTATTTCATAAATGTTTTTTGAAGTGAATAGCAATTCGTGAATCTTGAATAGTGATTCGTGAATCGTGATAGTTCGTTGATAATTGTTGGCAATGGCAACCTGACATCGGCAGCGATCCACGAATTACCAACTACTTTCTATTCACTATTCACTATTCACGATTCACAATTCACTACTCACTATTCACGATTCACTACTTCGTCTTCGGATATATCTTCCCGGCAAACGAGGCATCGGTCTTATTGATATCCAGGCCGCCGAGGATCGGTTTCCCGTTAGTGGTCAGAAAACCCGGGATCTGGTAGCACATAATGGAAGTTTCATCCGCCGCGGGCGTCGCGATCAGCGCCGTTTCTTCGATCGGCGTCAGCACCTGCTGGCGCACTTCGTTGGGCGTCCAACCCTGCGTCTGGCCGAAATACTGGATGGCTTTTTTCTCGTCGATGCGTTTTACCACGGCCCGGCGCATGTGCTCGTGCGGGAAACCGAGCGTGTGTCCGGTTTCGTGGCGCACCACGCGGTAAAATTCGGAATCCGGGGTGTTCATCGTAAAAGCTTCCAGGTTCATCGTCTGCTGGCTTTTGGGAATGTGCAGCACGTCGGTGCCGAGATAGGACCAGTAGCCTTCATTCGACTGGCGCGCGATACGCACCTGCGCGTCGGCGGTCTTGGTGGTATAGACAAAGTTGACGTTGGCGGTCTTTCCCCAGGAGTTCATGTGCGTCAGGATCCTGTTGCGCAATGCCGAATCCGGGTTATCCATAAAACCGACGGTCAGTTTTACGCCCTTCGCGCCCCAGTATTTGGTGGTCAAAACCGCTATGCGCTCCCTGGTCGGCGCGATGCCCAACATTGTCATGCGGTTTGCATGGGGCATGTTCGCGGGATTATGTTCGGCGGCCGTCTTTGCCGCGGCGATCGTTTTGCTTGCGGGAAGTCTTTTCGGAATACAAATAGCTACTTCTTGTTTGCTCATAAAGAAAAATGCTCCTTCTGGGATATGTCGGTTGAATCAACGGTAAGTCTTGAATCTCTATTATTTCATAAAAATTGTCACCGTTATATTTAAAAGACGTTTTTTACGAAAGTTTTTGCGGAACATCGGCTTTGCCTATCAAAGTCGGGTTGGTGAAACCGACGTGCCGGTTTTGGCTTTGTTAGTGTGATTTCGTGTGATTTCGTGGTTCCTTCTTAAAGCGCCTTATTTTCTAGCTTCAGCTAGTGGGATCGGGTGATAAATATCAAGGGGCTTTAGCCGAATTAAGTTTGGCTAAAGTCCTTTTTTATTAGAGCTGGCTTTTCTATAAACTCGGAGAAGTCTTCGAGTTTATGGGCAAAACAAGTTATCAGGTAACAATTCGGTTAACCCGGGAGCGCAGGCATCTTGCCTGCAAGATCGCGGAGCGATCTAAAAAATGTTCTTATTACTACAGTTAGCGCGACAAGTCGCGGTTGCAGGCAGGATGCCTGCGCTCCCAGGTTAACACCATTCTTTTAATTCCTCCACTTTTGTAAATTGAGCAAGTTTATGGGCAAAATCTACTCATCCGCTACGCCGCGATCATTATTTTGGCGGCTTCGGGTATATTTTGCCGATAAAAGCGTGATCCGCCTTATTGATGTCTTTTCCGCCGAGTATCGGCTTGCCGTCGATAGTGATAGAGCCCGCTATCTGGTAACTCATTATCGAAGTTTGATCGGCGTCGGGCGTGGACATTAATGCGTTTTCGTCCAGCGGGGTCAATACCTGCCGGCGCACGTTTTCGGGCGTCCAGCCCTGCGTCTTTCCGAAAAATTTGATGGCCTTTTCCGGATCGATGCGTTTTACTATTGCGAGGCGCATGTGCTCGTGCGGGCAGCCGAGCGTGTGTCCCGTCTCGTGGCGCACGACGCGGAAAAACTCCGTGTCAGGCGTACGCAAAGAAAAATTATCCAGGTTCATCGTCGCCTGGTCTTTAGCGATCAGCAGCACGTCCGTGCCGAGATACGACCAATGGCCCTTGCCGGGCAAACGCGTTATGCGGACCTGGGGGTCCGTTTTGCTGAAGTTGAATTTGATATTGCCCTTCTTTCCCCAGGCGTTCATATGCGACAGTATCTTGCTGCGCAGTTCTGTATTGGGATTATCCGGGAATCCCACCGTCAGCTTAACGCCCGCCGCGCCCCAGTACTTGGTTGTCATCACCGCTATCCGCTCTTTGGTCGGCGCGATGCCCAGCATCGCCATGCGGCCAACCGGGGGCAGGTTTGCGGGATTATGCGCGACGGCGACCCTGGCCGCAGCTACCAATTTGCTGTCGGGAAGCCTCTTTGGAACACATATGGCATATTCGAAATTTTTCATCAGGTTGCTCCTCTCGGGGAATTCGGAATTTAGCTTTACTGAAATTGTTTTCTAATACTAATGAAAAATCAAGCCGATTTGTTACAGGATAATGCTATTATTCCCCATTATGAGCGCTGTTATCGCCACATCTTTCGGCAAAGAAGAGGTTATTTCCTTTAACCCGGCGACGGGCGAGGAGGTGGGCCGCGTCAAGCAGTCCAGCGAGCGCGAGGTCAAAGAAGCCGCCCGCGCCGCCCGCGAAGCATGGACGACGTGGAGCGCGCTTCCCTTTCGCCGCCGCGCGCGTTACGTGATGCGCGCCCGCGAAGTGATCCTGGCCGAAATGGACGCCATCGCGCGGCTGATCTCGGACGAGATGGGAAAACCGGTCGCCGAAGCCTTCTCGACCGATATCTCGCCCGCGCTCGACCTGATGCAGTTTTTCGCGCGCAATTCCGAGCGGCTTTTAAAACCCGAAAAACTCAGTGTCGGGCTTTACGGGTGGCTCGGGCGGTCTTCAAAGATCATTTACCAGCCGCTGGGCGTGATCGGCATCATCTCGCCGTGGAATTTTCCGCTTTCGATCCCGCTGGGCGAAGTTTCGATGGCGCTGATGGCGGGTAACACCATCGTCTTGAAACCGAGCGAGATCACGCCGATGGTGGGCCTAAAGATCGGCGAAATTTTCAGTAAAGCGGGCTTGCCGGAAAATGTTTTGCAAATAGTTTCGGGCGGCGGAAGCGTGGGCGCCGCGCTGGTCGGCGCGGGCACGGACAAAATAATGTTTACCGGCAGCGTGGCCACGGGCAAAAAAATTGCCGCCGCGGCGGCGGAAACTCTGACCCCGGTCGTGCTCGAGCTTGGCGGCAAAGACCCGATGATCGTCTGCCGCGACGCCGACCTGGAAATGGCCGCGCGCGCCGCCGTGTGGGGCGCTTTTACCAATTCGGGGCAAGCCTGCAGCTCGGTCGAGCGGCTTTACGTGCACCGCAGCGTCGCCGAAAAATTCACGCGCAGCGTGGTCGAAAAAACTTTGGAACTCAAGCAGAGCTACGGCAGCGATCCGGAAACGGAAGTGGGCTCGATGTCGAGCGAGCGGCAGATAAAGATCGTCGAGGACCACGTGGAAGATTTTCGCAACGCCGGGGCGCACATCCTGACCGGCGGTTCGCGCAACGCCGAATTTAAGAAAGGCGTGTTCTTTGAACCGACCGTGATCGCCGAGGCAAGCAACGAGATGCGCGGGATGCGCGAGGAAACTTTCGGCCCGACGCTGCCGATCGCCGTCTTCGACGACGAAGACGAAGCCGTCCGCCTGGCCAACGACACCGAATTCGGCCTCACCGCTTCGGTTTGGACAAAAGACATTACACGCGGCCGCCGGCTGGCTGAACAGATCCGCGCGGGCACGGTGATGGTCAACGAAGTGCTCTACACGCACGGCATCGGGCAGACGCCGTGGGGCGGTTTCGGGCACAGCGGCTACGGCCGCACACACGGGCGCCTGGGGCTGATGGAACTCGTCGCGCCTCAGCATATTCACACCAATCGCCTCACTGTCTTCGCCGATATGTGGTGGTTTAATTACGGCGCCGGAGCCGTCGAATTATTCCGGGGCTTCGCGCGCAGATTTGCCACCGGCTCGCTTTTCCAAACTATTTTTCTCCTGCCGCAGTTTTTGAAGAGAATCAGAGAGATGCGGAAGAAGTAACGGGAACTGTCCGCCCGGATCCCGAAGGGATCGCGGATATTAGCCGTGGGCGAAAGCCCACGGTACCAGAAAAAACTACTTGACCTAAATACTAATAACGTGCAAACTTACCAAGTTTAAGAGTTACCGTTATCTCTTAATTAGATAAAATCACCTAACTCTCAACGCGCATTTTGCCGCAGAATTAATTGATTTTGAATCCGTTATGACTTGATAGAGGATAGAATAATGGCTTTTGAATCGATAACAGATGAAAAAATCACAGAATTATTACTAATGCCCAAAAAAGTAGTAAATCCAGGGGCCAGATCTAAGACTGATAATGGGTGTGAAAGATACAACTATAAAGTAAGAACAATCGGTGAAATTGAATATGAAATGATTCTTTATGCCCGTCAAAATTTAAGACCTGGCATGGAGGATGATTTTTCCTGTGGATTATCCTTGGTTGCTCTTGATGGAGAAATTTTGACTTTAACAAGATATAATGGTTCAAGTCATCCCCATACAAACCATCTAGAAAACCAAGCCTTAGATAAAGATTGTCATATTCATAAAGCTACGGAACGGTATATACGCGCTGGCCGCAAACCGGAAGGGTTTGCAGAAACCACGCATCGTTATCATACTAGAAAAGGGGCTTTGCATTGTTTGGTTTCGGATAATAATATCTCCGGTATCCATACGGAAGCTGACGAACCGTTATTAGCAGGACTATGAGTTTCGACCTGAAAAAACTTCAAGATAGATTTTGTGAAATTCTGTGCTCACAGGTAGCGCTTTTACCAAAAAACGACGAATTGATAATTGTTCAATCCCCATTTTATTTCTCCGACGGCGATCCTTATCAAATTTATATTAAAGAAATGCCTGGAGGCATCTTAAGATTAACTGACATGGGGCATACCATGATGCATCTAAGTTATGAAAATGATTTAGATAAATTCAGGAATGGGACTAGAGGAAGCATTTTTGACCAAGTTCTTTCAGAATTTTCTATTAGCGAAGAGGGTGGAGAATTTTACATCGATACGACCATAGAAGATTTAGCTCGCGGAGTGTTCAGTCTCGGTCAAACTCTAACTAAAATTACAGACTTAACCTTTTTAAATCGCGCTAGAGCTGAATCAACTTTTTATGACGATTTAAGGGAAACTTTGCTAAAGGTAATTCCAAACGAGAGAATACATCCAAATTATAATGTCGAGGGCTTGGAAAATGCTGTAGATTATCCGATAGATTATTTTATCCAAGGTGAGCATGCACCTTTATATATTTTTGGCGTTCCAGGAACAGATAAAGCAAGAATAACAACTATAGTATTAGAAAGGCTTCTTAGAGCGCATATTAATTTTGATTCATTAATTGTATTTTCTGATCTGTCCTCTATACCTCGCCCAGATTTAGCCAGATTGGCAAATACAGGTGGTGATATTATCTCTTCCCTTGACGCCTTTGATGATATTAGCAGAAAGCTACTCCGAAGAGTAAGCCTTAATTGACATGCTATGGGCTTTCGCCCACGGCTAATTTCCTGGATCGCTTCGCGATCAAAAAACCATCCTGTCGTCTGACTATTATATTTTGATTTCTATCTGTGTTCCCCAATTCACCATTCCCCCGCTTTAAGCTATTATTTAAATACAAATGGATCTACTTTCAACACTCAACGAGCGGCAGCGCGAGGCTGTCGAACATACCGAGGGGCCTTTGCTTATCCTCGCCGGGGCGGGGTCCGGCAAGACCCGCGTAATAACTTTTCGCATCGCGTATCTGATTGCAGTCAAAGGAGTTGAGCCGTGGCATATCCTTGCCGTGACGTTCACCAACAAAGCCGCCGGAGAGATGCGCGAGCGCGTGAAAAAACTTTTGGCGGGCAAAAACTGCAGAGCGCGCCGCTGATCTCCACCTTTCACAGCCTCTGCGTGCGCATTTTGCGCGCCGATATCGAAGCGCTCGGCGAAGGCTACACCCGCAGCTTTACCATCTATGACACCGACGATTCGTCCAAGGTCGTCAAACAATGCGGTAAAAGAACTGGGCCTTGATGAAAAGCAGTTTTCGGCGCGGTCGGTCCTGTCCGCGATCAGCGCGGCAAAAAATCGCGGCGAAGATTTTGACCATGTACAATGCCGGCGTCGACTACCAGAGCGACCGCAAATCCGGCATCGCCAGAGTTTTCAAACTCTATACGGAAGAGCTTGCCCGCGCCAACGCGCTCGATTTCGACGACCTGCTGATCAAGGCCGTCGCGCTGCTGCGAAAATCGAAAGAAGCTCGCGAGAAATACAACGACCGTTATCAATACATCATGGTCGATGAGTACCAGGACACTAACGCGCTGCAGTTTGCGCTCATTCACTGCCTGACCGAAAAGCAGCAGAACATCTGCGTGGTGGGCGACGACGCGCAGAGCATCTACAGTTTTCGCAGGCGCGGACATCGGCAACATTCTGAGCTTTGAAAAACATTATAAAGGCGCCAAATCAATTTTGCTCGAGCAAAATTACCGCTCGACGCAAACCATCCTGGATACCGCTGATGCGGTCATTCGCGCAACAACGAAGGCGCAAGGAAAAAAAGCTCTGGACGCGAACCAGGCCGGCGGCGAAATGGTGCGCTATTACCAGGCCGCGGACGGCGAAGGCGAGGCGCGTTTCGTGGCCGCGCAGATCGACGATTTTTTGGCGCAAGAGGGTTCGATGCGCCTGGCAGTGCTCTACCGCACAAACGCCCAGTCGCGCGAATTTGAGGAAGCTCTAAGACACAGGCGCATCGACTACAACATCGTCGGCGGGTTTTCCTTTTACGAGCGCGCGGAAGTAAAGGACGTGATCGCGTATTTGAAACTGGCGCTAAATCTTCACGATGACATTGCCCTGATGCGCGTGATAAATACGCCGCCGCGCGGCCTGGGTAAAACCACGCTCGACGAGCTGCTGCGGTCGGCGCGCGAAAAAGATATCTCTCTCTGGGAAACCATCGCCGTGCTGACAGATCCGGCCTTCGAGCCGGAAAGAAAGCTCACCCCGCGCGCGGTCTCGGCGCTAAAATCGTTTCAACAACAGTTGTTAAAGCTTTCCCAGCGGCTTTCCGAGGCGGCGCAGGGGCCGCGCCCGGTTTCAGAAGCCGTCACCGCCGCCATCGAAAACACCGGTTACGGCAACGCTTTGCGGATCGAAAATACCGACGAGGCGCAGGGGCGGCTGGAAAATCTGGAAGAACTGGTCAACGCTTCGGTCGATTACGACGAGCAGGAAGGCGGCCTGCGCGAATTCATCGACCACGCCGCGCTGGTTTCCGATACCGATAAATACGACAGCGACGCGCAGGTCACGCTGATGACCGTCCACGCCGCGAAAGGATTGGAATTCCCCGTCGTGTTTCTCGCGGGCCTCGAGGACGGCGTGTTTCCGCATTCGCGTTCGGTGAACGATCCTGAAGCGCTGGAGGAAGAACGCCGCCTGTGCTATGTGGCGATCACGCGCGCCGAACGGATGCTTTACCTGACGCACGCCGCGCGCCGCCGCATCTACGGCGAAAGTATTTTCGCCGAGCCTTCGCAGTTTTTGAGCGAGATGCCGCTGGAGATGATCAAGGATATGAGCGACAGCGATTCCTGGCTTTCGTTTGCGCAGGGAGGCAATGCGCGCGAGTCGCGCGACACTCTGCGCTCGCTGCAGGGGCAGAAAAATTACGCGGGCGATTACCCGCAAAAACCGCGCAACCTGTACACCGGAAAAACTTATAACACCAGCGACGCGATCAATGAATTCTTCAAAAAGCAAAAGGCCAAAGCAGCCGGGGCCGACCCGGAGCGGCCCGCCGCGCTCGACAGCTCGCGCAGCATGGACAACCTGATACGCTCTGCGAGCGAAAAGCCCGCAGCCCCGGCCCACTCGCCAAACTCGACCAGCTCGGCTAACTCTTCAGGCGAGCTTCTACCCGGCACTCACGTCCGCCACAGCAAATACGGGCGGGGCGTCGTCCTGCGCCGCGAAGGCATCGGCGATAACACCAAACTCACCGTCAGCTTCCCCGGCTACGGGATGAAAAAATTGATCGAGAAATACGCGAATTTGGAAAGAGAGTAGGCAGTGGGCGGTGGGCAGTTGTCAGTAGCGCCTGCGTCAGCGGGTGCGTCTTTCTTTTTAATTAACACTAGCTAAATGAAAAAGGGCAGGATATAAACCCCGCCCTTTTTTCTGACTGCTGACTGCCTACCGACTACTGCCTACTGATCTACCTGCCCACATTGGCTAACATGCCGAGCATATTCAGAAGCAGCCCCAGTATCATCAAAGCGACCGAAATGCCCCCCAGGATCATTCCGGCAAGGGCCATTCCCCGCCCGCCAAACTCCATCGGATTTTGGTCGACCTTATTTTTGGCCATCCAGCCCGTGATGAGCGCGGCGATGCCCAGCGGCCCGCAGCAAAGCCCCAGAATGCCGCACACCAGCGAGATGACCGCCAGGGTGGTGTTTTGCCCCTGGGCCGCGCCCGGCGGCTGAAAAGGCGTGTTTGACCCGAAACTGCCCTGGTTTTCCCATTGCGCCATCGGCGCGGGCGGCGGGTTCCAGTCCGGCGCGGCGCCCATCTGCTGTGTCGGCGCGGCAAACGGCGAGTCGAAAGGCGACGGCGGGGCCTTATAGCTTTGCTCGGGTTCGCCAAAAGACGGTGAAGGCGGCGGCGGTATCGGCGCGCTGTCCGGCTGCCCGATCGGCGGCGGCATATAGCTGTCCGGCGGCGGGGGCGGCGGCGAAAAAGTTTCCGGTTCCGGCGAGGGCAGGCTTCCCAGATCGCCGAACGAAGGCGCGGGCGGGGTGGAAAGCACATCCGACTGCTCCTGCGACGAAGCCACCGCGGTTTTCATCGGGTCGAAATCGGGTATCTGCAGCGGCTCATCGTCCGCCGATTTTCCCGCCTCATCGGCGTTAAACGGGTCGTCATCGACAAGCGCCGAACCGTCGTTCTGGCAAAAGCGTAAACTGTCTTCAAAAGTGCGCTGGCAAACAGGACATTTTTTCATGCTCAGTGATCCTTTACTGGAAACTTAGGAAATAAACAGGGGATGCAAAAATTTTCTTAAACCTTTGTAAAACAATAGCGCTAAAGTGTCAACCTCGCGAGTCCTGGAGAGTCCAGGGAGTCTGGGGAGTCCAGGGAGTCTGGGGAGTCTGGGGAGTCTGGGGAGTCTATTGAGTTCATTGAGTCTAGGGAGTCTGGAGTTGCTTCGTGTTTTTCGTGTGATTAGTGGTTAATGGTCTTTTAATCAAATTTTAACCACGAAATACACGAAACTCACGAAAACTCTTTCAACCTTACTCCTCCGACTCTCCGGACTCTCCAGACTCAATAGACTCTCCGGACTCTCCAGACTCAATAGACTCTCCAGACTCTCTAGACTCTCCGGACTCTCCCGACTCAATAGACTCTCTAGACTCTCTAGACTCTCCAGACTCTCCCGACTCTCTACACTAACTCCAGCTTGCTAAAGAAATACGCGATCTCGATCGCGGCGTTCTCATCGCTGTCCGAGCCGTGGACGGCGTTTTCGCCGATGGAAGTGGCAAACTCCTTGCGCAAAGTTCCCTCGGCGGCTTCGGCCGGGTTGGTCGCGCCCATCAGATCGCGCCACGCTTTGACCGCGCCTTCTTTTTCCAGGCAGAGCACCACGCAGGGGGCGCTCGACATAAATTCGGTCAGCTCTTCAAAAAAACCTTTGCCGGCGTGGACGGCGTAAAAGCCCTCGGCCTGTTTTTTGGTCATGTGGATGAGTTTCATCCCGCGAATTTCAAAGCCGCTGTCCAAAATGCGCTGGGTGACGGCGCCGAATTTCCCCGCGCGCACCGCGTCGGGTTTGATAATACCGAATGTAAGATCGCTCATTAAATAACTATTCCTTTTATAATTTACAAGTATACCGATCCGTTCGTGTTTCAGGTGTGTTTCGTGGTTAATTCTTATAACGTGTTGAGCCGCTAATTAAAAGCCGGCTAACCACGAATCACGCTAAATGCACGAAACAAAAAGTCTCACAAATCGAAACTATAGATGATACAACAGGATCGTTAAATTAATAAGTCGGGTTGGCGGGGCATTTCACCGGGTATCTCGCGGCCATGTATGCGGGTAAACTCCGGGTCTGTTTTTAGAGTGATGTTAAGCGGCCCGCTCTTCGTTGGGCGCACCGAATACTTCGCCAGTTTGAAAACCTTCCACGCCTGATGTTTCGTGTACTGGGCTTCAACCGAATACGTACCGGCAGGAATTTTCATTTGATACAACCCGTCCGGATCTGAATAGGCAACGTAAGTCTGGCCATTATCCTGTTTGAAAGTGATCTTTGTGTCCGGAATCGGAGCGCCACCTTCATCGACCACCGCGCCCTTCAGCGAATAACTGGTTTTCGACCGCAGCAGGAGATTGAACACCGCGCTGCCGTCCGGCGGAACGGTGAATTTTTGCGTTTTAAGCGGGAGGTAAGAACCCTTCAGAAAAGTTATCCTGTAATCGCCGGGTTTTAGTTTGAGTTCGTAATTACCCATAAAATCCGTGCTGACAGATCTGGCGGTTTTGTCGGCGTAAGAGGTAAAAGTAACCCCGATATACGGAACGGAACGCCCCTCTTCATCAGTGAGGTGCCCGGAAACGACCGCGCGCTTTTCTTTTTTCTTCAGCAGCAAAATATCGTAAGACACCCGCACACAGTGCGGAAAGTTGATCGACTTTTCCGTGTCGAGAAAACCGGGCGCGGAAACAATGACCTTGTAGTTTCCGATGATGACATGGCCTTCGAGCAATTTTATTTCCGAAGCGCCGGGCTTGTCTTCCACCGCTTCGAATGTCTTGCCGCTCAGCTCGTCTTTGAGCCACGGCACGATCTTTACCGTGTGGCCCGTCACCGGCTTCAGCTCGTTGTCATAGACATTGAGCGTGACGCCGAACGACCCGCAAAGCTGGGCGGAAGCGACAGGAGAAAAAACGGCAATGAGACCCGCTACGAGTAATAAGGTTAAAAATTTCATTTATGTATCGATATTTTCAATTTTTTCCAAACGTTCAAAGATGCTGCCTTTCGCGTGATGCGCTTTCTGATTCTTTATGTAATCCACGACCCATTGTATATCTCTGGTACCGAAACTTACTACGCCGTAGCCATGCTGCCACTCAATGGCTTTCCGTCCGGCAACTTTATTTATTTGATACGAGGACGAGCCTTTTAGTTTGCCGATCCAATCGGCAATTTCCAAAGTCGGCGGTATCGATACCGCCATATGAACATGGTCCGCCGTCCCCCCGATGGCAGAAACAAAGACCTCCGACGTTTCAGTAGCTTTGCGTTTCAAAAATCCGTGTAAATTTGCTTCGATCTTTTCGGTTATCAACGGCAAATTATTTTTCGTATGCCAGGTAATATGAAGATTTATCTCCGAATAAACCCTGCGCGACATAGTGGGAGTTCCTTTCAAAGAATATGTAAAACCTGTTTCAACAGGCTTCCTTTCCTTATTAGCCACGGCCGTTCACGGCGTGGTCTGCGAATAAAACCGTCGAGTACTATCAGGTCCCCTGATGAGCCTGTTTCAACAGGCTTGCTTTTTATTAGCCACGCCGTTTACGGCGTGGTCTGCGAGCGATAATAAAACGAAAAGGCGTTTTAACGTCTTTGTCGTTCGCTTTAGCTTTCTTCGAACCAGCTAAAGCCTATTAAAAGGACGTTGAAACGCCCTTTCATAATTTATCCAATCCACCACGTGCTAAAGCACGTGGCTAAATTTAAAACCAAGCCTCGTGAACGAGGCTATTCTACTATATGTCCTCAATCGTTTTATTCTTTAACTTTACGTAAAGATCTATCAAAATTTTGTCCCGTTAGTTATGCAATATTTGTTTCAAATGGCTCTTCAAGATCTATCAAAATTCATCCCGTTAATATCAAAATTCATCCCGTTAATTATGCAATATTTGTTTCAAATGGCTTTTTAGGTGCTTGATGTAATCGAGCATAAAATATTCCAGCGTCGCGGGTTCGTTTTCGGGAACGGCGTATAAAGCCGTTATGTGTAAATTATGTTTCGCGCGCGGCGCGGTGCGGATATCGTCGGGCGTATTTTCCATCACCCGCGCGATGTGCAGATTATACGCGCGCCAGAGATCGAGCAGATCCTTCCACGCCGTGTTCCGGTAATCCTGAAACTCGACCCATTGCTCCTGCTCGTAGCCTTCGAAAACCAGGTCGTCCTTGAACTGCGCGCGGACAAAGCGCTGGTGATTATTCGAGGCGGAATCTATCAAATGCCCGATGATCTGTTTCGCCGACCATTTACCTTCGTCGGGGCTCGCGGCGCTTTGCTCTTCGGAAATGCCCGACAACCGTTCGTAACCCGTTTCTATCGTGTGGCGAAAATCTTCGATGGCTTGTTTCATAAAGTTTAGAAAGTTCAGAGTTACGCCTTTAGGTGATTTTTGCACATTATCACGCCTGAAGGCGTAACTCTAAACTCAAACAAATCTTTCCTTAATTTCCGATGTGATCCGGGCAGGTTTGGTTGTTTCGCGGTCGAGCATGCACCAGACCGTTTTCGACTTTACCAGCAGCTCTCCGGCGCGCGAAATTTCCGTGAAGCGCTCGCAGGTAGCGGCCCGACCCAGGTGGTGGCCATGGGCGCCGGGCGGATTTCTCGATACGGGTATTAATGGCGGCGGAGGCTACAACCCGGATTGTTTGCTGGACGCGCAGGGCCGCGTAGTTATTTCCGGCACCGGCAACACGGGCGGCGGTTTCATCGCCCGTTTCGCCACCGCGCCATAATGCGTAATACGTAACTGGCTTTTATCCCAGCGTCAGCGACAGCGCGCCGAGCTGCTGGTACATATCCATAAAATCGAACTGGTTCCAGGCTTCGGCGATCTTGCCGTCTTTTATCTTCATCAGGCAAAGCCCGGTAAATTCGACGGATATGTCCGTCGGGGGCACGCCCAGCCCGTCACCGCGGTGCGTCCCCCGGACGGTGCAGCGCGCCACGACGCGCTCGTCTTCGCTGATGATATCTTCGACGGTTATTTTGAGATTGGGAAACGCGCCGATAAAAGCGTAAAAGAGGCTGCGGAAGCCTTCACGGCCGGCCGGGATGTTGCCCTGAACGTCGGTCAGGCCGTGGGTTATCGAATCTTCGGCCAGCAGCTCTTCGATCAGGTAGATGCGCCGGTTGTTCCAAACCTCTTCAAACCAGTGGTGCACGAGCGCAGCGTTTTCTTCCGACATATAATTCTCATTTCAATTGGGAGTAGAATTCATGGGCGCATCGGGAGCGGTTTTTTTCACTGATTCGATGCCGCGTTTCATCGCCGCTTCGGTAGTGTAATTCTCGCTGCGGCCGATGGCTTTTCCGTCCGGGCCTTTTAGAAAAAAATAAAACTGTTCTTTCTCATTGCGCGGATCGAAATTGGCTTCGTCCGGGGCCTGCAGTTTAACTTTTGCGACGGCTTCCCTGACCTTGTCCTCGCTGCCGAACTGGTAACCTTTTAATATTTCCCGCCCGTTGGAAGATCTCAGCACAAAGTAGTATTTTCCCTGCTCGGTTTTTACGATCTCGAAATGCCCGGGCCGGGTTTGCTGCGCAAAGACGGCCGGAGCGAACAAAACAAAGATCATCGATAAAAGAAGGAATGTTTTTTTCATAAATACGCGGAGCCGTTTAAAAAATTAATCCGGCTTGACCTTGATCCATCGCTCGTGAGCGCGGACCCTTTTTCCTTTTTTTACGTAAGTTTTGACCGGGATCCTCCGCCTGTCGTGGCGCGGTATCGGGGTGGCTTTTAGTTTCTTTTTACGCGGAGAAAGTTGCCCGTGCCCGGACGAATGCGCATAACCGGGCATGGTATAACCGGCCAGGCCGATGAATATCAATAGCAATGCAAAACGAATATAAAGCATAGGAGCCAAAAATTGAATCCTAATATAGGTAAATTGGCGGCGGCATGCAATTTTAAATGCAGAAACGCGACAGTTATGGAGCGTGTCTCTTTTGGCACGATTAACACGCTCCATAACCGTCGCGTTTCTGCCGATATTTTTGACCGTGGATCCACTCACCAGACTCTCCAGACTACCTAGACTTCCTAGACTCTCGATTACGCTAAAGTCAGCGACAGCACGCCAAGCTGCTGGTACATGTTCATAAAGTCGAACTGGTTCCAGCCTTCGATAAATTTTCCGTCCTTGACCTTGATCAGGACCAGGCCGGTAAATTCGATGGATTTATTCGTCGGCGCGACGCCGATGCCTTCCCCGCGATGAGTGCCGGTGACGGTGCAGCGCGCCGCGATCCGATCGCCTTCGCTAACGGTCTCTTCGACCGTGACGTGAATGTCGGGATAAGCCTGGGTAAAGGCGCGGAACAACGTTTTCAAAACCCTCCGGGCCGCGCAGCGGATTGCCCTCGCTATCGTTGAGCCCGTACGCCACGCATTCTTCGTGCATTATCTCGTCGATGGATTCTTCGCGCTGCTGGTTCCATACTTCTTCAAACCAGCGATGGGCGATAGTTTCGTATTTTTCGGCCATTTAAAGACACTCCCAGGGATGATTCTTGCAGGGGGAAGAAGATGTAAAAATCATAACCCAGCTTGATCCATTTGGAAAGAGATTTTTTAACGGCAAAGTAAGCAGATATGGCTAATTCCCAACCAGATCCGCGCAATTAGCGTGTTTTGTGACTAATCTTGGGTAGTAATTTACAAACATAAAAAAAGAACGGGCAGGTACAAGCCCTGCCCCTACAAATTTTTCCTCATGACTCAATAGACTCTCCGGACTCAATAAACTCTATAAACTTTCCTTCATCGCCTGCCCGATATCGGCCGGCGATTCCACCACGCGGATGCCCGCTTCGGTCAAAGCTTTCATTTTTTCCGCGGCGGTGCCTTTGCCGCCGGAGATGATGGCGCCGGCGTGTCCCATCCGGCGTCCCGGCGGCGCGGTCTGCCCCGCGATAAACGCCACGATCGGTTTTGTCACGTTATCTTTCGCGTAAGCGGCGGCTTCTTCTTCGGCGGTGCCGCCGATCTCGCCGATCATCACGATGCCCTCGGTGTCCGGGTCCTTCTGGAACAATCTCAAAGCGTCCGTGTGATTCGTGCCGATGATCGGGTCGCCGCCGATGCCGATGGCGGTCGATTGCCCCAGCCCGAGGTTGGTCAACTGCCACACCGCCTCGTAGGTCAGCGTGCCGGAGCGCGAGACCACGCCGATGTTGCCTTCTTTATGAATATGGCCGGGCATGATGCCGAGCTTGCATTTGCCGGGCGAGATGATGCCGGGGCAGTTAGGGCCGATGAACCGCGTCTCTTTGTCTTCGAGAAAACGCTTTGCCGAGACCATGTCTGATTGCGGAATGCCCTCGGTAATGACGACCGCCAGCGGAAGCCCGGCGCCGGCCGCTTCCATCAGCGCGTCCGCCGCAAACGCGGGCGGCACATAAATGATAGTGGCGTTGGCGCCGGTTTCGCGCACGGCGTCGGCCACGGTGTTAAAAACGGGGATGCCTTCGTGCGTGGTGCCGCCCTTGCCGGGCGTGACGCCGCCGACGACGTTCGTGCCGTAAGCGACCATCTGCTGCGTGTGAAAAGTGCCTTCCTTGCCCGTGATGCCCTGCACGATCAGGCGCGTGTTCTTATCGACCAGTATGCTCAAGTGTGTTTTCCTCTAAATAATTGTGGATTAAAGCGTATTGAGTATAGCAGTTGCGAGTCTGGAGAGTCTATTGTGGAGCGCGGGCATCCCTGCCCGCATCCTTGTCAGTAGCTGGTTCGGACGCAGAAGCGTCCGTTGCGGGCAGAGATGCCCGCGCTCCACAAGACCTTATTTCCCACTACTCCGGCAGACGGAACGGCACGCCCCCCGGCGGCGGAGGCGGCGGAGGCGGCGGCGGAGGCGGGTGAATCGACGGCATAGTCACCGGAGGAGGGGGTGGCTGCGGAACATAAGGGTTCGGCGTCGGATTGTTGGCGTCAAAAGGCGTTGGAGACAAAGTCGGAGTCGCGCTCGGCGTCGCCGTGGGCTTGGGGGTAGGCGAGGGCGTCGGCGTCGGGGTTGGAGATTTATTGGCGTTTGACGAGGCAGATTCGCTGCAAGCTGAAAACAGCACAACTACCAGGGCGATCGGGAGCAACGTGGGGACACGCATATTTTCACCTCAAGGAATACCTGCGAGAAACTTAGGCTTTCAGCGGGTCAATGTCAAATCGAGAGTCTATTGAGTCAAGAGTTCAAGAGTCATTAATCTCCCGGAACTCTCCAGACTCTCTGAACTCTCCGGACTCTCCAGACTAATTCATTTACCCGGCAGGACGTTTTGGAGAAATTTTTCCACCGTGGCTTTATCGTCTTCGGAGATCTCTTTGCTGCCGCGGATGCGTTTTACCACCCGGGCGAGGTGTTCATCGGTGACGCGCCCGTACCAGGGTTTTTCCGCAAGATCGAAAACGGCGAGCGCTTTGGGGTCGGTGGTGGGCTGTCCCGGCAAATGGCATTTGCCGCAATTTTCGGTCAATACTTTGAGGGTGATTTCCGCGCTCGGGTCACTCGGCTCTATGATCTGCGAAGGCGTTACCGGCATCACCCAAACGCGCGCCGCATAGACCCCGGCAAATAAAACCAGAACGGCAATGCAGGTAAGAAGGCGAAGGCGGAACCTCATAGCGGCTCTATTATAAATCCCGCACGACGCAGCACGCAATAGGTAAAGAGTCTGGAGTCCAGGGAGCCTGTACTCTCAAGACACTCCAGACTCTCCAGACTCCCTAGACTTCTCAAGACTCCCCGGACTCCCTAGACTCTTTAAACCCTAGTACGGTAATTTTATATAATTCATCCCTTTGCGGATGACGTTTTGGCGGCGCTTGAGGCGGCGAGGGTTTTTGTTGGGATTGAAAATGTTAAGCGGGCTGGGGATCATTGCCGAAAGATAGGCGGCTTCCTCGGGTGTGAGCTGCGAGGCGGATTTACCGAAATACTTGCGCGAAGCGGCTTCGGCGCCGTAAACGCCGTCGCCCCATTCGATCACGTTCAGGTAAATTTCCAGGACGCGGCGTTTGGGCACGTTGCGCTCCATCACCCAGGTGATGGCCGCTTCCCTGCCTTTGCGGAAAAACGAGCGCTCTTCGCTCAGGTAGAGATTTTTCACCAGCTGCTGTGAGATGGTCGAAGCGCCGCGCTTAAAATTATCGGGCGAGGGCAATCCGAAATTGTCCCAGACGTATTCCAGAAAACCGTCACGGCTTAACGGCGGTATCCAGTTGTCGGGATCGTTGTCGCCCTCCGCCTTGGCTTCTTTTTCGGTTTCGTTCTTGGCCTCTTCCCAGGATTTATTGATGGCGTCCCAATCGAAACCGTGGTGCTCGAAAAACCGCGTGTCTTCGCCGGCCAGCACGGCCCGCTGCAGATTTGGCGAGATCTTTTCCAGCGGCACCCAGATCATCTGCTTCTTAGGCTCTTTGCCCTCGGACTGCGCCTGTTTTATCCGCCCCTCGATCAGCGAGGTCGTCTGCGGATTTTCCGTGCGCAGCTTGATGACGTTGGGAAAGGTCAGTATTTCATAAACCGCCCAGAGCAAAAATACGCCGAGCAATATCCAAAAAATATTTCTGACCCAAACCCACATACGATTTTGGATTTTAGATGGCGGATTGCGGATTAACAAGCCTGAAAGTGGTGAATTGTGAATTGTGAAGCGGGAATAGAAGGTAAATGCGAGGATTAAAAGTAGTGAATTGTGAATCGTGAATAGTGAATAGAAGGCAAATATGAAGCTTATTTTAGCTTTTTTGGTGCGATTTCGTGTGGTTTCGCGGTTATTATTTCAGAAGTCAAAATAAAAATACAACTTTAAGAGAAACCACGAAATCACACGAAAAAAACAAATCAATAAGGGTAAAGCACACAACTGCCTACTGCCTACTGCCCACTGCCCACTGCCCACTGCCCACTGCCCACTGCCCACTGCCCACTGTCTACCGCCTACCGCCTACTTGTACCCCGCCACTGTCGCCACGCTGAACGCGGTCATGATCAACACCACCAGCCAGCCTGCCAATTGTAACCATAACGGGTGCTTGTAATCTTTTACTATCGAAGCTTTCCGTGAGCCTAATAAAATGATCGCCAGCGCGACCGGCAAAATAAACCCGTTGACGAGGCCGGCCGTGATCAAAACTTTTACCGGCTGGCCGAACAGCAGAAACACGATGGTGGAAAACACGATGAAACCGACGATGACAAAGTTGTTATATTTTTCGATCTTCGGGCTAAAGGTTTTGACGAACGACACGGACGTGTAGGCCGCGCCGACCACCGACGTGATAGCCGCGCACCACATTACCACGCCGAAAATTTTGTAACCGATATCGCCCGCCGCCAATCGAAAGACGGACGCCGGGGGATTTGCCGGATCGATTCTCAAACCCATCGCCACCACCCCCAGCGAAGCCAGGAACAGCATAAAGCGGATCAACGCCGTCAGCATTATCCCCGTGACCGCGCCTTTGCTGGCTTCGCCCACGTTTTCCCGGCCGCGACCCCCGCGTCGAGCAACCGGTGCGCGCCGGCAAAAGTGATGTAGCCGCCGACCGTGCCGCCGACCAGCGTGACCGTGGCGAAAAACGAAATTTGTTCGGGAGCGATGGTGCGCAGCGCGGCTTCGCCCAGCGGCGGGTGCGCGGCATAGACCACGTAAATTATCAGCACGATCATCACCAGCCCGAGAATTTTTGCGAACCAGTCCATCGCGGTCCCGAATTGTTTGACCAGAAAGATCGTGATGGCGATAGCGGCGCTGATCACGGCTCCGGTTTCGGTGCTGATGCCGAATAGCGCGTTAAAACCAAGCCCGGAGCCCGCGATGTTGCCGATATTAAACGCCAGCCCGCCGAGCGCGACCAGCCCGGCGAGCACGTAGCCGCTGCCCCTTAAGGTTTCGTTTGCCACGTCCTGCGCGCGTTTTTCCGCCGCCACCAGCACGCGCCAGATGTTTAGCTGCGCGAAAATATCCAGCACCACCGAGAGCAAAATGACAAAGCCCATGCTGGCGGCAAGCTGAACGGTAAAGACGGTGGTCTGCGTCAAAAAACCCGGGCCGACCGCCGACGTCGCCATCAAAAAAGCCGCCCCCAGAAGCGCCGATGAAAATGATTTTTTCATATATTTTTGGCCACAGAGAACACGGAGGACACAGAGAAAAAGAATTCAAACAGGGATGAACAGGATAGACAGGATAAAAAAGTAGGCATATGGCAGTCGGGTTTTACTGCAAACTGCTGCTTTCTGCAAATTGTTTTTATCCTGTTCATCCTGTCTATCCCTGTTAAATTTTCTCTGTGTGCTCGGTGCTCTCTGTGGCTAAAACTCTTATCCTATTTTGCTCCAATACCTCGCGGATCATGCGCGCGAATTCCAGCGCATGTTCCCCATCGCCGTGGATGCAAACCGTCTCCGCGTTTATCCGGACCCGCTCGCCGCTGACCGCTTTCACCTGCCCGAGCGTGACCATTTCCAGCACCTGCACGACGGCCTCGTAGCTATCGGTGATCAAAGCGCCGGGTTGGGAACGCGGCGTCAAGCTGCCGTCCGGCTGGTACGAGCGGTCGGCAAAAACTTCGGACGCAGTTTTTAAACCAAGCTTTTCCGCTTCCGCGATCAGATGACTATTTGCCAGCCCGTAAAAAATAAGTTTTTCGTCGACCGCCTTAACGGCGCGCGCGATGGTGTGAGCCAGTTCGGCATCTCTTGCCGCCTGGTTATAAAGCGCGCCGTGAGGTTTGACATGATGCAGCGCACCGCCGAGTTCTTCCGCGATCGTTTTCATCGCCATGACTTGTTCGCTGACGATGTCATGAGCTTCTTCGAGACGCAGATCGATCGCGGCCCGGCCGAAATTTTCCTTGTCCGCGTAACCGGGATGCGCGCCGATAGCCGTTCCCTTTCGGATCGCGTTCTCCGCCGTCCGCCGCATCACTTCCGCATTGCCGGCGTGAAAGCCGCAGGCGATGTTCACCGACGAAACATAGTCCATCAACGCGGCGTCTTTCGCGATCGACGCCTCGCCCGTAAACTCACCCATATCACAATTTAGGTCTATAATCATAAAAGTCCGGAGAGTCTAGAGAGTCATGAGTCACAGCTACGCCTTAAATGCTGGGACAGGCTCATTATCATCCGTGACACTTCATCTAAAAGCTCATAAAGTCGTTTAAAATCTTCCTGATTCAAATATCCTAAATCAGTTGCGATGTAAAGATGAGATTGAGTTTCCGCTACCGAACCATGAGCAATATTTAAGAAATTTGCGAACTCTTTATCTGAGCGCCGTCCATGTCCTTCGGCAATATTTGCCATAACGGAAATACCCGAACGTCTGATTTGATCTCTTAAGCAAAAATCCTTTGAAAATATTCCCTGTGAGGTTATTTGATAAATTGATTTAGTAATGTGCCTGGATTTTTGCCATGCCTGAATTTCTTCAAACCGTTTGAAACTTGCCATTTGTCATTCTCCTGTGGAAGTGATGGAAGAACTATGCGGCAAATTTTATAGTTTAAAAGCTTTATCATCAAGTCCCGTCGCTCCCTAGACTCTCTAGACTCTCCGGACTCCCTGGACTCCCTGGACTCCCTGGACTCCCTAGACTCTCCGGACTGACATTCCTAATCTGAATAAATTCAATTCGTTTTCTGACTGGCTTATCAATTTCTCCGCTTCTTCAATTGAAACAATCGTAAACCCGATCCCGTCTTTCGCCCCGAGCTGCCCGGCCAGCGGCAGGTCTTCGCTGACGATGTGCGCCAGGCGCGGGTAGCCGCCGGTGGTTTGGTGGTCGGCCATCAGTATGATCAGCTGTTCGTCGGGCAAAAGTTGTATCGTGCCAAAGCTCACCGCCGAGGAAATAAATTCGTGCGGCGTTTCGAGCTTTAAAGGCTCGCCTTCCAAACGAAATCCCATCCGGTCTGACTGCAAACCGATGGTGAAATGCTGTGCGGTAAAACTCGCTTTGGATTCCGGCGTGAGCAGTTCAAACTCTGCGCCCGCGATCACGCGCACCGTCGGAAACGAGCTGTAAAAGGGGATCAACGATCGTGAGAGCCGGTAAAAAAATTCTGAATTCTTAAGTTTTAATTTTGAATTAAAAGACAGAACGTCGTCCTTTTTTAATGCCCTCCCGTGAAAACCCCCGACCCCGGCTTTTAAATTGGTCGAGGCGCTTCCCAGCCATTTCCCGATCGCAAATCCTCCTTTCACACTCAAATAGCAGCGCGCGCCGAGCTTCTTGCCGGTAAAACTGAGCACGCTGCCCTTTTCCGCGAAATGCGGGCGCCAGTTTTCCGCCTCCCGCTCTCCCAATTTCGCTCCGAATTCCGCGCCGCCCAGCGCAAAAACCGCCGCCTGGTCAAACCGCAATTTCGGCGCGGGAAAATGCATTTCCAACACCGCTTCGTTTTCGTTATTGCCGAGCAGGATATTGATAAGCCGCACCGCCTTTGCATCCATCGCCCCGCCCGGGTTGATGCCGAAACGGCGCGAACCATGCCGCCCCAGGTCCTGCACGGTGGTCAAAATGCCGCTTGATAGCAAAGTGATGCTCATTGTTTAGAGTCCCGCCTTCAGGCGGCTTAACTATTCACTTTTAACTGTGGACTATTAACTGATTCCCGGTAGTGTAGTTAATAGTTAAAAGTGCATAGTGAAAAGTTACGCAGCTACGAACCGCACTAAATCCCCCGGTTTCAGACGGCTCGGCGGATCTTCATCGGGCAGAAACATCTCCAGGCCGGTCCTGCCGATGATCTGCCAGCCGCCCGGTGAATCGAGCGAGTAAATTCCCGTCTGCCGCCCGGCGATCCCGACGCTGCCTTTTGGTACCCGGGTGCGCGGCGTTTCCTTGCGCGGCATGGCGATGCGCTCATCGACCTCGCCCATGTACGAGAAACCGGGCAGAAATCCCAGCAGGAAAACGCGGTAGGTCTGCCCGGTGAAAATTTCGATGACCTCTTCACGTTTTAACCCCCTGGCTTCCGCGAGCAAATCCAGGTCGAGCGCATCCCCGGGAGCGAATGAAACAGGTATTTCGACTATTCTCGATTGCTGATGTATTACCTGAGATATACCCTGTAGTCTATTGATAAGACATGCTTTGACCGTATCATGCGCAAGAAGATTTTCCTCTCTTACCTTTAACACGTCATAAAACACGGAGATGGAAGAATACGCCGGGACGGTTTCGATAAATCCCGGAAAGGGCGAGCTGTTGATGGCGGCATCCGCGGCCAGAACAAGATCGTTGAGCTCGGGCGAGATAACATCGCCAAAAGTGACGGTGATGGCGCTATCTCCCAATGGTGTTATTTGAAAATTTTGACTCATAAATCCTTGTAAGTTTGCTTACAAGTCCTCTTTGCAGACATCTAAGAGCGGGCGCAAGCAACCCTTCCTGACCTAGAGGTGTTTCGGCTTGAAGGATGAAATGTCAAGACTGATAAATTTGCAGGTCCGGAAGGGCCGCTTGCGCCCGCTCCTTCTGTTAAATTTCCCAGCCAAAAAGAAATTAACCACTAAATATACGAAAAACCCTGCTGTTTCGTATCGCGTATAACGTTTCAATACTGTATAAGGCTTCCCTCGCGTTTCGCCCGTTTTATCGCCCGCCCGAAAATCCATAGCGAAAACGGCAGCAGCACCGCAAGAAACCCGAGCAGAGTAAATAGGGGCGCTCCCACGTCGCTCAAACCTTTTCCCTGGATCAGCACCGCGCGAATGCCGTCCAGCCCGTGCGTCGAGGGAATGATGAATGAAATGGTTTTGCCCAGCCCGCTGCCCAGCGCCTGCTGCAGCATTTCCTTGGGAAAAAACACGCCGGAAAACATCGCCGAACCCACGCCCAGCAGGATCGCAAACGGGTCGCCGCGCTTAAAGACTATCGCAAAACTCGCCGACAATATCCCGAGACACGCCAGCACCATTGTGGTCAATACCAAAAACAGCAGCGCGAGAAAAATATTGCCCTTGAACTGCACGCCGAAAAACACCCAGCCGAAAAACAGGTAAAGCGTCGCGTAAAGTGTCGCCTCAAAGTACGCCCAGGCCGAAGTCGTCAGCACCACGGTGGGAACGCCTATCGGCGTCATCAACATGCTTTCGAGCGTGCCCTGCATCTGTTCCTGGCGGATGGCGGTGGCGAGGCTGGAAAACCCGGTCATAAAATAACTGAGCATCGCGATGCCGGTAAGCCATGCCGCCAGCGGGTCGCGCCACTCGGCCTGCTGCGCAAACGACACCCCGCCAAATATCTGCGAGATAAAATAAAACGAGGTGACGATCATCAGGATCCACAAAATGCGGATAAAAAATTCCAGCCGGTAACTGAGCGCGAGCTGGAAATCGCGAATGATGAAAGCCCGGATTCGTTTTAATAACAACATATTTTTACCTGGGAGCGCAGGCATCCTGCCTGCAAAGCGCGACTTGTCGCGCTAACCGGCCATTGATCGGGGAGTGTTTAGATCGCTTCGCGATCTTGCAGCGTCCCGCCTGCGCTCCCGGGATAAACGCTCTCGGTATCGCTCAGTATTGCAAACAAGCCACGTTCCATTTAAACTCTACTCATGAAAAACTCGGCTTATCACGGGGGGCAATTCATAGTAACTTTGCCGGTTTTGATCTCTCTTTCACTTTTCATTTCGTGCGTTTCAAATAATACCTCAAATCGGAACGCAAACAAGGACAACAACACCGCGCAGATCGCCGAAGCTCCGCCGGTAAACGCCAGCGACGATGCCGAAGAACTCGCAAAGATCATTAAACTGCCTTTGACCCCGCAAGAGGTCTATTGGGTCGAAATGAACGCGGCAAAAGTTCCGGCTAATGCCGCCGGTACCGATTCCAAAAAGCTGACCGCCGTGCTGAAACTGAGCGACGCGGACAGCGCCGCCCTGACAGCGCAGGTCGAAAAGATCGCCCCGCCTCAGAATGTTGCCATCGAACCCGAGGAATGGTTCCCCGCCGAATTGATCGCGCAGAGCGAAACCGCCGGCGACCAAAGCCTCAAGGGCAGACAATACGACGCGCGCGATTTTCTGCAGCCGCCCTATATCAAAGGCCGTCTTATCAAACTGGAACAAGCCGGGTATTTCGTGCTTGAATTAACCACGTTCTGATTATGGAGCGCGGGCATCCTGCCCGCTTTTGGCACGATAGCGGGAATGCTTTTGCAGTTTATTAGCTTGCCTTCGGCAAGCTTTGCGGGCAGGATGCCCGCGCTCCATAATTATTCCATCGCTTCCAGCACATCCAATAAAGTTGCCTGTTCGGTTTCCACGTCGACGATCTTTGCGCCGCGCTCGTTAAGGAGCGCTATCGTTTTTCCCAGCACATCATCATCCGCTTCGCGCGAAAAATTCAGATTCAAACGGCCGCCATATTCTTCGATCCCGGCCTGCGGCAAAATTTCCCGCGCCTTTTCCGCCGTGATACCGGTACAAGTTATTTTCACTTGCTGGGTTCCCCTATGCGCGCGGCGCAGGTTTTGCGGCGTGTCCGCAGCGCGTATCTCGCCGTTATGGATGACGGCGACGCGGCGGCAAAGCTCTTCGATCTCGGACAAATTATGCGAGGTCAGCAGGATCGAAACTTTCCGCTCGCTCCGCGTCGAAAGATGCAAAATAAGCTCGCGCATTTTGGCGGCGGCCAGCGGGTCGAGCGAGCGCGTCGGCTCGTCCAAAAGCAAAACGGGCGGTTTGGTGAGCAGCGCGCGCGCTACCGAAAGCTTTTGCTTGTTGCCGGTGGAAAGCTCGGCAAAACGCCTTTTCGCGAGCCCGGTTATTTCCAACTCGGCAAAAAGCTCCGCGACGCGCTCTCGGGCCGCGCGGTCGCCCATGCCGTAAAGCCGCGCAAAAAACATCATGTTTTGCTCGGCCGTCAAACGCCAGTAAAAACTGCGCTCTTCGGCGGTCGCCAGCCCGACGAGCGAACGCACCTTCACCTCGTCTTTTACGCTGTCAAAACCCTTCACGCTGACGGCGCCGCCGTCCGGCTGCACCAGCGTGGCGATAATTTTTGTGAGCGTGGTTTTGCCCGCGCCGTTGCGCCCGATCAGCCCGAATATCTCGCCTTCCCCGACGCTAAACGAGACATTTTTCAGCGCCTCGACATCGGCCCCAACCGTCATTCCAAAAAGGCGTTTGAGCCTCGGGAACGAAGCGCGGTAGGTTTTGGAAAGGTTTTGGATCGTAACGGACATCTGTTTTGTGTCCCGCCTTCAGGCGGCTGCGTTCTGTCAGTAGCGTCTGCGTTAGCAGATGCCTTTCTTGTCAGTACCACCTGCGGTAGCGGGTGGGTCTCTTGTTGGTCAAAAAATTAAACCACGAAGACCCAAGGAACACAAAGAGAAAAGTTTTGAGTTCCCGTCTTTAGACGGCAGCCGCCTGAAGGCGGTACTCAAGACTTTTTTATGCTACGATTCTTCTTCAAATGGTCACGCAATTTCACATAGATCCTGATATTAAAAAAGCCCAGACGCTCTCGTCGGCTTTTTATACGGAACCGGAGTTTTTCGAAGCCTCGAAAGAAAAGATTTTCGCCCGGACGTGGCAGTTGATCGCGACGACGGACGACGTCGCCGCCGAGGGAAAAATACACCCGGTAAATATTCTGGAAGGCTTTTTGGACGAGCCTGTTTTTATTTCGCGCACTGCCGAAGAAAAGCTGCATTGCCTTTCCAATGTCTGCACGCACCGGGGGAAAATTCTGGTTGAAAAATCCTGCGAGGCAAACCTGATCCGCTGCGCCTATCACGGCCGGCGTTTTTCGTTGAGCGGCGATTTTCTTTCGATGCCGGAGTTTGAGGGCGCGGAAACTTTCCCTTCCGAAAGCGATAATCTGCCGAAGATCCCTTTCGAAAACTGGGAGAAATTTTTATTCGCCTCGCTCTCTCCCGTCGAACCGCTTTCCGCTTTTTTTCAGGATATGGCGGGCCGCATAGAGTGGCAAAATTTAGGCGGGCTGAAACTCGCCGCGGCGAAAACTTACACTTTGAACGCGCATTGGGCTTTGTATTGCGAAAATTATCTGGAAGGCTTTCACATCCCGTTCGTTCACGACGCATTAAATAAGCAGCTTGATTACGGCAATTATTCGACCGAGCTTTTTCGCTATTCCAGCCTGCAAACGGGCTACGGCAAGGACGGTAAGATCGCCGCGCAATATTTCTTTGTCTTTCCCAATCTGATGTTTAATTTTTACCCGTGGGGACTGTCGCTCAATGTCGTGAAACCCGTCGGTCCGGGCCTGACCAAGATAGATTACCTGACCTTTGTTTCCGACGAATCGAAGCTGGAAACCGGCGCCGGCGCGAACCTGGAAACAGTCGAGTTTGAAGACCAGGCCGTGGTCGAAAGCGTGCAGCGCGGCATTCGTTCGCGCCTCTATGACCGCCGGCCGGTACTCACCAGCGCGCGAGCAAGGCTGTCATCATTTTCATCGCCTGATCGCAGAATTTATGAAGTAATTGGCCACAGAGAGCACAGAGGACACTGAGGGATTTAACAGGGATAGACAGGATAAGAAAGTAGGCAACGGCAGTCGGCATGTGGCAGTCGGTTTTTACTGCAAACTGCTGCTGCCTTCTGCAAATTGTTTTTATCCTGTCAATCCTGTTCATCCTGTTCATCCTGTTTGAATTTCTTTCTCAGTGTCCTCGGTGCTCTCTGTGGCTAATTTTCATCTTTTTCTTTGCTTCGGATCGAGATACTCCCTTAACCCGTCGCCGATGAAATTAAACGCCAGCACGGTCAGCGCGATGGCGATGCCGGGGGCAAAAAGCACGTGCGGCGCATTATAGAGCGTGTCCAGCCCGCGCGCTTCTTCGATCATCGTGCCCCACGAAGGCGCCGGCGGCGGAATTCCCAAACCCAAAAAAGACAACGAGGCTTCGGCCAGCACCGCGCCCGCCATCCCGAGGCTTGCCTGCACGATCAGCGGCTGGATCGAATTAGGCAAAATGTGCGTAAATAGAATTCGCATATCGCCCGCGCCCAGCGCGCGCGCCGCCTGCACAAAATCATATTCGCGCACCTTTAAAACCTGCGCGCGCATCACCCGCGCATAGCCCACCCAGCCGATAATGCACAGCGCCAGGATCAGTTTGCCTAAACCCGCGCCCAAAAAAGCGACCAGCGCGATCGCCAGCAACAGCCCGGGAAACGCGAGAAAGACATTAAAGACATAACCGGACATCACGTTGTCGATCCAGCCGCCGTAAAACCCGGCGAGCGACCCCAATATCGTGCCGATCACCACCGACACCGCCACCACGATGATACTCACTTCTAGCGAGATGCGCGCGCCGTAGATCACGCGCGCGAAAACGTCGCGTCCGAGCGCGTCGGTCCCCAGAATATGCTCGGGGGAAATGGGCTGGTAACGCATCGCCAGATTCTGCGCGGTCACATCCTGGTCGGTGATGTACGACGCAAAGATCGCGACGAAGATGAGCACCGTCGCAATAGCAAGCCCGATGTAGGTTAGTCTGTTCATTAAATAATACTGTTTACCTGGGAGCGCAGGCATCTTGCCTGCAAGGCTGCTTGCAGCCTAACCTTTTTTCGAACGCTGCGCGTTCATGCAGGCGGGACGCCTGCGCTCCCAGGAATAGGTCCCGATCAACGATCCATGACCTCCGCTACGTCATTTTCGACCATTTGGATAAGAGCATCCTTATCGAATCCCTGTCTTGAGATCGTCACGTAATCTTCGTGCGTAGCTTCGACCACGAAAAAATTGGGAGTGAGTTCGACAACTTTGAGCTCCCAGCCTTCGTATTCGGATGCGTAATAATTGCTTTTGAAAAGCTCGCCTTCTTCGTCAATTTTTGTTTTGAATAAAGCCATACTGTTTTGAGTCCCGCCTTCAGGCGGCTTCCGAACGCAAAGCGTTCGTTACGCATCTGCTTATGCAGACGCTACTGACAAAGAATGCGGACGAGCCGTCCGCGCTCCCAGTCAAGATAACCGAATTCTCGGATCAAGCCAGCGATAGACAAAATCCGTCAGTGTGTTTGCCAAAATGTACGTCACGCTGATGACCAGCACGCAGCCTTGCACCAGCCGGTAATCGCGCTTGCCGATGCCGTCTTCCAGCAGCAGCAGCCCCAGTCCCTGCCAGCCGAAGATCTTCTCGGTGATGATCGCCCCGGCGAGCAAGATCCCGAGCTGCAGCCCCAGGATCGTCACTACCGGTATCAAGCCGTTTTTGAGCACGTGCTTGTAGATCACCTTGCGCTCGCTGAGGCCCTTGGCGCGCGCGGTGCGGACGTAATCTTCGCCCAGCTCCTCGATCACCGAAGAGCGCACCATCCTTGTCAAAATCGCCGAGAGCGCCGCGCCCAGCGTAAACGCGGGCAGGATTATGTCTTCGGGGTTGGCGCTGCCCGTGGGCGAAAAAACCTGCCATTTTACCGCGAAAAGATAGACCATCGCCGGGCCTATCACAAAACCGGGCAGGCTTATTCCCAGCAGCGCCAGAAATGAAGCCGCATTGTCGGTCAGGGAATTTTTATGCGTCCCCGCCAGCACGCCCAGCGGAATGGCGATGCCGACCGCGATGATCATCGCCGCAAAGGCCAGCTTGATGGTCGCCGGGTAGCGCTCGAGGATCATATCCAGCACCGGGCGCTCCGTGCGAAACGATGTTCCCAGATCGCCGCGCAGCAAATTTCCCCAGTATTCCGTATAGCGGTTCTCAAAGCCGTTCCATTTCAGGCCTTCGTCGCGCGTGACGGAAAAGAAAAACGCCGGGCGGTCCAGGCCGTGGCGGACGCGAAAAGCCTCGATCTGCTCGGGCGTCGCCTGATCGCCGAGGATCGCCGCCGCCGGGTCGCCCGGGACGAGTTCGATCAGCAGCGTGACCAAAGACACGACCGTCCATACCACCAGCAAAAACAGCCCCGCGCGCCGGGCGAAATTTAAGAGTTTATACTTCACGAACAAAGAAATTAAACCACAACGACACCAAGCACACAAAGACGGGGAGACAAAAGAAAAAACAACAAATTTCACGAATTACTCAAATAAAAAGAAATTTAGCGTAATTCGGGTAATTTGTTGTTTCTTCAGTTCCTATCTTAGTGGTCTTCGTGACTTTGTGGTTAATAATTATGCTTTCTTTTTCCCCGGATACAGCAAATACGCGAAAAGCGAGATCGAAAGAAAACCTATCACCGAGATGTAGATAGGCAGAAACAAAGCCAGCGCGATGCACACAAAGCAGCCCAGCGGCACCGCCCAGGAACGGCGGCTGGTACGTTTGATCAATTCTTCATCCATGCCCGGCATCAAGAGCGCGTCCCTGTTTTTCACCGCGTGGCGCCACAGCAGGATCTTCATCACTGCCGCCAGGGCAAAACTCAGAACATAAAGTATAAAGGCCGTCTTGCTGCTCACATACTCGCTGAAGAGCGCCGTCGGGAACGGCACAAAGGCCACGAACAGCAGAAAAAATAAATTCCGCCAGATCAGTCCCGCGTCGTAATGCCGGATGTATTGAAAAATGCGGTGATGTTCGACCCACAACATCCCGACCACTATGAAGCTGAAGATAAAGCCCAGGAATTTCGGTATCAGGTGGCCCAGCGCCTCTTGCATGTGCGCTTCGGAGATCATCTTTATGCTCTCCTCGACGCAGCCTATTTTCTCAGTGCATTCGGGCACCTTTATCTCCAGCACCAGCAGCGTGATGACAATGGCAAAAACGGCGTCGCTAAAAAACACGAGGCGTTCGAATGAAATGGCTGAATGAGCTTGTTCGTGAGACATAATTTCAGGAAATTAAACCACAAAGACACCAGGTACACAAAGAAAAGAATGGAACAACAAATTAACTCAAATCACACTAATTTCTCTTTTTTTGAGTAATTTGTGAAAGTCGTTGTTACTTTCCTTTGTCTTTTTATCTTTGTATGTCTGGTGTCTTTGTGGTGAAAATCGTTCCGGTGCTTGGCAGTAGATTCCGCCTTAATCCCTGCCCTGTAATTCCACCCATTTACCATTGCGAAAATAATGAATGACCGAGGCCTTTTCGACGTAAATATCGTCGATACCTTGAACGTTGTCGGGGATCGTCTTCGCTATGCCGTTACCCGCGAACTCTTCGTCCCGTTTTTTTATATAGTTTTTATCGGCCGTGGCGATCAATCTTGAAAACCCGAGCGTTCCTTTTGCGCCGTCTATTACCTGCATATAAGAATCGTCGGTTTGCTTTGCCAGTTCATGAATATTTTTTACCGCGCCGTCGCGAAAGACCAAGATCGTCGAGGACCCGTTTTCCGAACACAAGACCGCCCAATCCTGCTGCCCCTTCTTATAGAAATTCCCCTTGATGACATTGTGCGGCGGTTCGTCATTATATTCATTGCTGATCTGAGGAATTTTACAGCCGCGTTTTTGCAAGTATCCGGCGATGTCTTTCGGCAGATCGGGAAAATCGGCGGCGCTGAGCATCTTGATATCCTCAAGAGCTTTTTTAACTTTTGCGACGTCAAGTATTTCAGCTTTTTCGGCGTTCACGGCCGCCGTTTTATTGCCTTCGTTCGAAGCGGTCGCCGCCTTATTGCCTTCATTGGAAGCGGCACAGGCGGAAAAAATAAATAATAAGCCCAGATATGTCAGTGTAAGTTTTTTCATAGATCCGTACCGCCTTAATTCACCACAAAGACACAAGGAACACGAAGAAAAGATGGAAACAACAAATTACTCAAATTACACGAATCTCTTTTTCGGGTAATTAGTGGAATTCGTTGTTACTTCTTTTTCTTCTCATCTTGTGTGCTTCGTGTCTTTGTGGTGAAAATCAAACTTTTGCTCCGGTATGTATCGCCGCGATGCCGCCGGTCAGATTTTGATATTCGACGTTCGCAAAGCCCGTTTCTTCCATCATTTTTACCAGGCGCTTCTGGTCGGGAAATTTCGAGACCGAATCGGGCAAATATTCATAAGCCCCGCGCGAACCGCTGACCGCGCCGCCGATGCGGGGCAGCACGCGCGAAAAATAAAACCCGAACGCCTGGCGAAAACCCGGCACTACGGGCGTGGAAAATTCCAGCACCGCCAACTGCCCGCCCGGTTTTAAAACCCTGCGCAGCTCCGCCAGGCCGTCCGCGAAATTCGCCAGGTTGCGCAGGCCGAAAGCGATGGTCACCGCGTCAAACTTCTCCGCGGCAAAAGGCAGTGCGAGCGCGTCGCCCTCGACATACGGGATAGAAGTATGATTTTTCGCATTTTTTCCGGCGGCGATAGCAAGCATCGGGCGGCAAAAATCCGTGCCGACTACTTTGGCTGCGGAACCCTGCTGGAGCTCGTTTGCCAGGTCGCCGGTGCCGCAGGCCACGTCCAGCACCAGCGCGTCCGGGCGCACGAGGACACCGGCGAGTTTGCGGCGCACCAGGCGGCGCCAGCGCCGGTCGGTATTGACCGATAGAAAATGATTGAGAAAATCGTAACGCCGGGCGATGCCGGAAAACATCTCGCGCACGGCGCGCGCGTGTTTCAGCTCCTCGGCGGTTCTTTCAGTGGGCATAACGGTCACCGCGGTTTGGCGGGGGCGGCAGGCGGGGTGTCCTTTGCTTGATTCTCTACAAAATAAGTTTGCAGGTCCCTTTCCGAAACGATCTGCCAGACGCCGTCGGTTTTCACCATCTTCATTTCCTGCTGGGCCGAACCTTTGGATGATCCCATTTTGCCGCGAAATGTCCAGCTTCTGTCGAATAATAAACGCACCAGATTTTCCGATTCGATGAACATCCCTATTTTATCGAGCCGAAAACCGACTACATCGTATTGCTCGAAGATCTTCTGACGATCGGCGCGGACGTCTTCGCGGGTCTTGTTGTTCTCTTTGTTAAAAGTTTCCAGCTTTTCGCCGTAAAATTTCAGATGAGCTTCGATGTCGCGTTTCTCCTGCGAGTCCTTCCAGGCCGTGAGAACGCCGATAATTTCTTTTTTTACCGCAAGCTCCTGCTCCGGCGTGATACCGAAAACCGTTCCCGCGGCAAACTGGGGCTTGATCCTGGCCGCGTCGCCGGCGATCACGCTGACGACCGGCGCTTTCCAGAAAATTCTCGCCGCCGCTTTATCGGCGCCCTCAGGCAGCGCGGCATTGAGCTTTTTCAAATGGTTCGCCGCCCTGCCCCATTTCAAAAGTTTCAGCGGCCAGCCACAGATCGGAAACATGATCGGGATCGGAGAGGCGGCTGGTCATCACTCCAATAACACTATTCTTTGTTTCGTTAAAATCCTGCGGGTTTACTTTTTCGGCCTCGATCTTTGCAATAGCGCCTTTGATCGCGTTATAGCATTTGGCGGCGTTGTCCGCCGAAACGCTATCGCTGATCGTCAATATTCCGGGCAGCAAATGCGACTGGTGGTTGACCTTTATGTTCGCAGCGCATTCGGGCGGCAACGTTGAGGCAAGTTTTTTTCGAAACTCCCCGATCCAAAGGATGAAAGCGGCCCCGTCATCGTCGTTCGCCGCCAGCCCGCGCACCGCAAATCTGATCTCGGCGGTTGCCGCGCCCGGCTGATCGACGAGCATGATCTTAGTGTCAGGCTCGCCCGGCTGGGTAAAGGTCGCGGGCACGATACCGTCGCTTTTCACCCAGTTGCCGAACATTTGCTTGGCGGCGCGGACGGCAAAGCGCGGATCGACCTTTCCGGTGATGGCCAGCGTGGCATTGTCCGCATCGAGGAATTTTTCTTTTGCCGTGACCAGATCGAAGCGGTCGATCCTGGCGATGGATTCCGGCGTGCCCTTCTCAGGGCGGCCGTAAGGAAAATCGCCCAGCAGGCGTCTTGCCGCCGTTTGGTCGGCGATCATGGCGATGTTGGCGGCCTCTTCTTTTGCTTTTTCCAGGCGCGCGTCGCGCACCTTGACGAAGTTTTCCTGGGTGATCGGCGTATTGACCACAGCCACTCTGATCGTATCCAGAATATCTATAAATTCGTCGGCCTTGCCGGTAGCGATGATCTGAATATAGTCGTAATTGCCGGTGACCTCGAGCTTGCCCTGGAGGTCTTCGGTAAAGTAATTGAACGTCTGCGGGTCGGGAAAGAGGATGTCCGAAAGCAGCGCCATGACGCCCATTTTGTCTTTCGGGTCGAACATCGATCCGGCTTGAATGCGCAGCTTCAGCGTCACCTTGTCGGCTTTGGGGTCGTTCCAGACCAGCACTTTCAAGCCGTTGAGCAGCTTTTCCTGGTAGGGCTCTGGCACGGTCTGGCCCCTGGAAACGCCGCCCAGCACAAAGATCAACAGCAGTATCGCCGGTAAAAAACTCTTTTTCATAGTAGATATAAATGCAAAATTTACTTGTATTTAGTTGTCCGTTTTCCGTATCGGGTTGCTAAAGGTTGCATTATACCGCAAGCCGCGGTTTTTTGTAGCGGGGTGGTTCTCTCCCTTAATAGATTCTGCCTGTATGTATTGTTTTATTGCCTCAAAACCCGAATACGTTTAGAATTAACGCGGAACGCATTTCGCTTAGGACCTGATGAACACACTCTGCTACGGCGACAATTTGCAGATACTGCGCGAATATATCAAGGACTCGTGAAATGGAAAAGGAGGCTACCACTTGCCGGATTTTATCACTCGCCGCACTGGGGAAGCGATTATCCAAAACTGCAAATCCTTACCATAGAAGAACTTCTGGAGGGAAAAGAAGTAAAAATGCCGCAAACCGTGGAGACAACCTTCAAAAAAGCCGAGAGAATAAAACGCGAAGACGATTCACAGCAAGGGGTGTTCTAACGAGACGGGCATCTTATCCCGATTTCTTACCATCCAAAGTGGTTAAGATCGCTCATGCTTAACCAAAAACATAGATCTTTTCAGGAGTTTAAAACTCTTTATTACTATGGTATTTTAGTGAGAGGTGTTACTTGTTGGGCGGCAGCCTGCAGGTTAAAGAAAATCTGAACAAATCTGGCTTATAAGCCGTAAGAATTTTTTCCATCGAGAGAGACCTAAAAAGATGAATAAGCTATTAAAATTTTGTGACAAGTGCGACGAGGCTTTTGCCGATCGTTTCAGCTTTTGTCCCAACTGCGGCGGTGAGCTTCTGAGCTATGAAATTAACCCGGTAGCGGGCCAGGCTGCTGCCGAGGCGAAAGCCGCGGAGTCGGTCGCTACCCCGGTGATCCTGTCGGAAGCGGCGGCAAAAGACTCGGAAGTGCTGGAGATCCCCGAATTCGAAACGGTGCGGCATCAGGAAAGCGGCGCGGCGGACGAAAATGCCCGCGTCTTTTCGCTGGAAAGCGAAGCCGCCGGCGAAGCGGCGGACGCGGCGGCCCAAACGCCCCCGGTCACGGTCAGCTCGCCGAAACACGAAGTTTCTCCGGCTGCGAAAGACGGCTGGCGCGAGGTGAAAAGCGGGAATCTGGTTCCGCCGGACGACGGCTTGTATCATCTGACAATGGTCCCCAACAAGACGGTCTTGAACGACCCCTTGTTTCGCACGGCCGGTATCTTTGCCCTGGTGGCGGTCCTGACACTCTGTATCGGATTCCTGGTTCACGATCTTTTTACTCAATATGTGAATGTTTCGTCGCCGGATACTTACGATATGGTCGGGGCGGTTTATATCAGTGACGAGGCGGTCGATGTCGAAAAACCCCCGGTGAAGAAGGATAAGGATGACGGCGGAGGCGGCGGCGGCGGAGGCCGCAACGACCCGAACCCGGCTTCCGAAGGCAGAATGGCGCCGCAGTTCAAAGAAAAGCCACTGCTTACGCCAAGCAAGGAAGACATATCGGTCAGCAACCCCACGCTGGCTGTCTGGCGCGCCACCCAGGGAAACAAGGAATACATTCCGCCCAATGACGGCAGGCCGATGGGCGCGGGTATCAGTAAAATTCCGTCCGACGGTTCCGGAGGCCCTCTGGGCCAGGGCAGCGGCGCGGGTGAAGGACAAGGCCCCGGCAGAGGCCCCGGTTACGGCCCCGGCAGCGGCGGCGGCTTTGGCGGCGGTGACGGCGGCGGGCAAGGCCCGGGTTCCGGCCCCGGCGGCGGCGGCGGCGATGATCCGCCGGTGATGCCGAAAGGCCCGACCGTGGGCGTAAAAATGATAGCCCAGCCTAAACCCCCCTATACCGAGGAAGCGCGTAAAAACGCGATCAACGGCACGGTTGTTCTGAAAGTGACCTTTAACGCCAACGGCACGATAGGCTCGATCACTCCGATCAGGAGTTTGGGCTTCGGGCTGACCGAACAAGCTATCGCCGCGGCGCGCAACATCCGTTTCGAGCCGGCCAAAAAAGGCGGGGTGCCCTACACCGTAGCGAAACCGGTCCAATATACTTTTACTCTTTATTAATTGTTAGCAAGCAAGATTTGATTAAAAAGACGGGCGATTTTTGCCCGTCTTTTTTTGTGTTTTAAAACTCCCCTCCTTACGAAGGAGGGGTGCCGCTTCAGCGGCGGGGTGGTTCTTGCTTTATACACCCGGTCGCTACCGCTCCCGGTTCTGACAAGGGGCCGCTTCAGCGCCGGGGTGGTTCTTGCTTTAATACACCCGGTCGCTACCGCTCCCGGTTCTGACAAGAGGTGCCGCTTCAGCCAAAACGAAGCGGGCGGGTACAAGCCCCGCCCCTACAATTCTTTCTCGACTCCCTAGACTCTCCAGACTCTCCAGACTCCCCAGACTCACAAGACTCCCCGGACTCGCTCCACCGCTTCCCGCAGCCGCTCCATCGAAGCCGCGTAGGATATTCGCAGAAAGCCTTCCGCGCCGAAGCCCGCGCCGTCCGTCACCACCACGTGCGCCTTTTGCAGCAGCAGATTCGCAAAATCTTCAGAGGTTTTCATGTCATCTCTGAGCGCGCCGCGCACGTCGGGAAAAGCGTAAAAAGCGCCCTCGGGCGTGTCGCATTTTAAGCCCGGAAGATCCTGCAGCGCGGGCACGAACCACGCCCGCCTGCGCTCGTACTCGGCCAGCATGTCGCGGATCGCCGCCGCCGACTCGTCCCAGCGTTCGAGCGCCGCGGCGCAGGCATACTGCGCAAACGAAGCCGGGTGGCTGGTCGAATGGCTCTGCACCTTGAGCATCGCTTTGGTCCATTCATCGCGCGCGATGGTATAGCCCATGCGCCAGCCCGTCATCGCGTAGGTCTTGGAAAAACTTCCCGCGATGCAGATGTTTTCGCGCAGCTCGGCGGGCAGCGCGGCGGCGGTAAAAATTTCCGCCGGCGGGTAAACAAAAAGCAGGTAGCATTCGTCCGAAACGATCAGAATATTATGTTCGTGGCAGACCTCGACGATCTTGCGAAATTCGCCCGGCGGTATGACTCGCCCCGAGGGGTTGCAGGGCGAATTCAGGATGATCATTTTTGTCTTCGGCGTGATCGCCGCCTTTACCTGCCCGGCGGTCAGGATAAAATGCGTTTCTTCGGTATCGATATAAACGCATTTCGCGCCCGCGAACGTCGCGATCTCCGGAAAAGACACCCAGTAAGGCCGCGGGATCAAAATTTCCTCGCCGGGGTTGATAGCCGTGACCACGGCGTTAAAGATGGCCTGCTTGCCGCCCGAGGTCGCCATTACCTGGCCGGGGCGAAATTCCGCGCCGAACTGCTCCGCGTAAAATTTCACCAGGTTGTCCTGCAGGGCCTTGATGCCGGCGGTGGCGGTGTACTTGGTCTTGCCGTGTTTGAGGGCCTCCCAGGCGGCTTCCTTGATAAATTCGGGGGTGTCGAAATCCGGCTCGCCGACGCTCAGGTCGATCACGTCCGCACCCGAAGCGCGCAGCGCCTGTGCCGCCTGCATCGCGGCGATCGTCGAAGAAGGGCGCATCGCCGCCACATTTTTTGAAACAGTAAAATTGGTCATAAAAAATTGTTTTGAGTCCCGCCTTCAGGCGGCAGCCGTCTAAAGACGGGACTCAGAACGGGCCCGAAGATCAAGAAAAAACTCTTAACAAAACAATAATGGAAAAAGGCCGAACGCGCCAGTTAAGCCATTTATTTTATTCTGTTTTTTATACCTGAAAGGCTGAAATCCCGAAATCGATAAATGACGTGAGGCAAAAACTGAAGATTCTTTTGTAAGAAATCCCAGATCAAAGCCATTAGTTGCTGAAAGATCGAAATCTAACTACCCAAGGAGAAAATTCATGAAAAACTTAACAAGCATTTTTATAGCGCTGGTTATTTTATGTTCAGCTTCCGCAGCCTTCGCCGACTATTCCCCCTCGATAAATATATTCCCGGGAGAAAATGGGATTTTCGGATCGAAAAAAGAAACCGCCGAAACCTTACCGGCATTTTCCTCGCTGGAAGGTGTCATTGAAAGTGCCAACCGGTACGGCGAAGCTGACTGTAATACAATAATAGGCCAGGCCAATATGGAACGGACTCACAAGTTCAAGATAAACACATCAAATGTGGATTTCGGTGACGAGGTTCATATGGGCGGCACTCCGCTAAGCCGCGCCGTCATTTGCTGGGCAACCAACGGCAGAGTTGCGGTCAAGGGCAAACTGTTTTCCGATAATTGGAATCAACAAATAGCTATCGCCCAGATCAAGTTTCATTCTACCAGCAGTGGCTGGTCAGGCTATACAAGTTTTAGCACCACGTTGGCAAGCGGTTGGGTTGCTAACCGGGTGGTTCAGTTATACACGGTCCCAGGCGGCTTCGACAAAGTGAGGATCCGGCTGAAAAAAACTACCTACAGCGCTCTCGGGCCCACAACCAGCATCATCAACACCTGGACCTATAACCGCTAGGCCCTTGATGAGTCTGCTCCCATCACTTGAAAACAAATTAGTTTTTCAAGTGATGGGGTTAACGCTCTGCAAAAACTCCACCCGGTTGCCGAATGGATCGCGAAATTCAAGGCGGTCGTAACCGGGCACGGGAATGCCTTCGATGACACGAACGCCGTTCACCTCTAACCGGGCGCGCCAGAACGGCAGATCGTCCACCAGATAAGCCGCGTGAGCTTTTGACAGTTCACGCCCGGCCGTGTCTTCCGTCCCGACGTGCACCTGCATTTCGCCAAGTTCCAGCCAGAAACCGCCGCGCCCGGCCAGCGATTCGGGCTTGGGAATTTCCTTCAGGCCGAGAAAGCCGCAGTAAAATTCCCGCGCCTGGTCTTCAGCCCCGCGCGGGATCGTGATCTGTACGTGATGAAGCCGCGTGATCATTTCAGATTCAGCTTTTCTCTCATTTTGTCCTGCACAAAAGGCGGCACCAGCCCTTCGACCTGGCCGCCGAGCGCGAAAACCTGTTTCACCAGCTTCGAGCTGACAAAAGAATATTTTTCCGCCGCCATCATAAAAACCGTTTCCAGGCCCGGCCCCAAACGGCGGTTCATTGCCGCCATCTGCAGCTCGTATTCGTAATCGGATATGGCGCGGATGCCGCGCACGATCGTGCCCGCTTCGCGCCGCACGGCAAATTCGACCGTCAGCCCGGCAAAATCCTCGACCAGCAGATTGCAGCCGTGATGATCGAGCCCGGGCAGCACCTCGCGGATCATCGCGCAGCGCTCCGGCACGCTGAACAGAGGGTTTTTGTCCGGGTTATCGAGCACGGCGACGATGATCTCGTCGAAAAGTTTGCAGCTTCGCTCGATGATGTCGAGGTGTCCGTTCGTCACGGGATCGAAAGAGCCGGGGTAGATTGCGCGTCGCATAAATTAATTAAAAATTAACACGAAAACGGCGGAAACGCGACAGTTATGGAGCGTGTTTTAGTTTTTTGCCACAGAGAACACAGAGGCCACGGAGAAAGAGAATGCATTTGGTGTTCTTCGTGTTTTTGCCTCTCTGTGCTCTCGGTGTTCTCTGTGGCTAATTTCCGGCCCTGCGAAACGGAAGTTTTTGCCTATAGGTCAGCCGCCGCCAGACCCATTCCATCGGGCCGTATAGAAAGAACTTCAGCCAGATATAGCTGAATACTACCTGGGCGAAAAATATAGCAAAGGCGATAAGCGTCGCCGTTACCGCGCCGAATTTTCCGAACAGGCCGAAACCATACCCGTAAAAAATAAGTACGCAGGCGATCGTTTGCATTAAATAATTGGTCAATGCCATGCGTCCGGCCGGAGCCAGAAAGGCAAGCAGCTTTTTCCACCCTTCTTTTTGCCACAGCGTGACGACCAGGGCGATATACGCAAGCGCGAGCGCGGGAACACCAAAGGCGTAAGTGATGACACCGCCTACTCCCGCAAGCGACGGAGGAAAGGCGGCTTCTTTCCCGGCTAACGCCGAAAAAGCCGCGCTGCCGGTAACACCTAAAATAAGCCCCCATATAAGGACGCGGCGAATGAACGGCCCGTGTTCCGGCAGGTTCTGGAAAAACCCGCGCCGGTAGGCATAAAATCCGAGCAAAAACATCGCCAGTATTTTCGGCAAGCGCATATCGATGATCAAACCCATATACCTGCCGAAGATATAGTTCAGGTTATAGCCGCTGATGATCTGCCAGTAATTCCCCTGCGAAACCATCGCCACGTTACGGCTCCAACCTTCTGTCTGCATTTGCCGGACCTTGTCCGCGATATCGGGCGGGGCAAAGTTGATGAACAAAATATAAAGCAGCGTGTACCACAGGATCGGCACTGCCATCAGAGCGAACGCCCATTTCAGCAAACCAGGATCTGTCTTTTTGCGGAATAGAATAAGTAGAAAGCCCATCACGGCATAAATGCTCAAAATATCGCCCGCCCAGAGCAAATATGCGTGCAGTAATCCGATGACCAGCAGCCAGAATAACCTGCGTTTGAAGATCGAAGCATTTGCGTCGCCGCGCGCTTCGGCCCGCGCTATCTGCAGCGCAAAGCCGAAGCCGAACAAAAAAGAAAAGATCGAATAAAACTTGCCCTCGATAAAAAAGTGGACCAGAAAATGCGTGACCCGATCGATAAGCGGGGCCTGCGCGGCCAACTCGGCCGGCATCATTCCATACCCGGAGAACCACTGAATATTACCGATAAGAATTCCGCCGACGGCGAATCCGCGAAGTATGTCGATTATTTCCAGACGCTCTTTTTGCGCAACGGGCAAGGAATCATTCATAAGTAATTTTTCACCACAAAGACCCAAAAGTTCACAAAAGGAACTAAAGATATTTTTCCTGTGACTTGTGGTTTTTAGTTTTTGCTAACCACTAGATAAAACGAAAGCGTATTTAAAAAGTTCCTGGCTTTTTTCGTGTTATTCGTGTGAGTTGGTGGTTATTAAACTCCCCTCCTTACAAAGGAGGGTTGCCGCTTTTAGCGGCGGGGTGGTTCTCGCTGCAAAATTACCCGGTCGCTACCGCTCCCGGTTCTGACCATTTTCTTTTCTCTGTGGGCTCTGTGGCTAATTAATTTCCAAACCGAAAAATTCGCAAAAATTCTCCGTCGTTGCTTTTGCCAGTTCGGCAAATTCCACGCCGTAAAACTCCGCCAGAAAGCGGGCCGTCTCAACCACCCGCGCGGGTTCGTTACGCTGCCCGCGAAAAGGAACGGGCGTTAGATAGGGGCAATCGGTTTCAACCAGCAGTTTATCCAGCGGCACCACGCGCGCCGCTTCGCGCAGATCGTCGGCTTTCTTGAAAGTGACGTTGCCCGCGAAAGAAATTAGAAAGCCCATCTCCATCAGCGAGCGCGCCATTTCCGGGGTGCCGCCGAAGCAGTGCATTATCCCGCCCCGAAAATCTTCGCCGGAACATTCCGCGCGCAAAATTTCCACCGTCTCGTCGTTAGCGTCGCGCGAGTGGACGATGATAGGCAGATCGAGCTCGCGCGCTTTACGGATCTGCCGCGCAAAGACTTCCCTTTGCACGTCGCGCGGGCTGTGATCGTAGTAAAAATCCAGCCCGATCTCGCCCCAGGCGATGATTTTTTTACTCGATTTGATAAGAGAGACCAGATGCTCTTCCGCCGCGTCGCCATAAAGCCGCGCGTCGTGCGGGTGAACGCCGACCGCCGCATAAACACCCGGGTGCGAATCGGCCACGGCCACCGCGTCCAAAAAAGCGCCGGTGTTCGGATCGCCCGTGCCGACGTTGAGCATCGCCGCCACACCTGCCTCGTGCGCGCGCGCGATCACGAGCTCGCGGTCGGCGTCAAAATCCCTGCCGTCAATGTGACAATGCGAATCGACCAGCATTTAGAATACCGAGGTTAATTACTTGAATTTCAGGGTTTTGATAGCCGCTTCCAATAGCGGGAGATCCGCCGTATCGACGTAAGTTAAAACTACGTTGATGTAATAGCCCTTGTGGAGGCACACGTAAAGTCTTTGTTTGACCCTCATGCCGCCCTCCTCGACGTCGGTATCCATCCACATCGCTTTCACCTCACCGAAAGAAATAGGCACCGGCGCGCTCACGATCGGCGACAATTTCGACGCCAATAGGGTCTGGCGCGTTACATCCATATTTGCTTTCAGCGGCGCTGCATTGGCCGGTATCTTTTGGCTGCTCACTCCCAGAAATGCGTTTTCCGGGGTGCCCAAAGGCTTTTTGACAAATCCCTTTAGCAGCTTTTCAACTTTAAAGTTCTCTTCGAGCAACTGGTTGTAACGCACATTGTCACCCTTTAAATCATCTCTAGACAATTGCCCTACTTCTTCCATGGCATCTGCTTCGATGACTTGCCAGTTTCGCGGCGGTGTCAGAGAAAATCCGAACACATCGTTGATATAGACCCCGTTCTCTACTCTGCCGTAAATATTATTTAGCGAAGCAGGCTGGGAGGCCGGTTTGGCGGGATTTTTTTGCGCGTTTATTTGGAATACCGCACCCAACATAAGCACCGCGGCTAAAAAAAGGAATTGTAATTTTTTCATAATCTACTCCGGGTCGAATTTATAATCTAAATGCCTGTCGCATCGCCTGGTTCTTCAATCCTGCAGCGGTATTTTATGGCAACAGGTAAAATGAATCAAAGAATTTTTTCGTCCATTTTTCTATCGCGGCATTTTCTTCGGGATTGACGGCATCGGGCGTGGCGGAGCCCACCGCTATTTGATAGAGCTTGTTTTTCACGCTGATAACTTTCGCATGAAAACGAAATGCCCCTTTATCCACGACCACTTCCAGCCCGGACTTACTTCCGAGCGTAAATTCTTTCTCGAGCGCCAATGCCGCGGCCTGCGTACCGGGCCGGTTTTCCATCACGCCCTGCAGCCAGGTTTTGTAGAGCAGGCGTTGAAACGCGGGGTCGTCGGCCGGCGCGCCCAGATCGGAAACGATCACCGTCAGGCTCAACCTGGCAAGCGTGATCGCCGTTGGATTGTAATAACGATTGCCGGTCTTTTTGCCCTCTTCATCGCTCTCCTCGACCGCGACCGGCGTCGGCGGGAAGGATATCCTGAACGAATCTTCGCTTGACTGGTACGATCTCCAGCCGTCGGCGTCCGGCGCTCCGATGGCGGGAAAAGAAACCTTCGCCGCTATATCTTCAGGAGCGGGCGTAAGCAGCGGCTTCGTTTTAGGCGCGGGTTTTGCGGCCGGTTTCTTTACCGTTTTCTTTTGCCCGGAAACGGTAGAGAACAGAACCAGAATTATCGCCAAAATAATGACCGGAGATATTCTTCGCATAATTTTACTGTATTACTTTTCGATCAGCTTGAACGAACCGAAGAACCGCGCCGTTTCGGTTTCAAATTCTTTTTTCACGTCTTCGCTTATCTTATGCCAGTTGATAAGGTCGGTCTTTATCTCGTAGATGCGCTTGCCCGCGGGCAGGATCCTGATCTTGGCGTACACTCTTCCCTCGTCGTAGGTCACCACAAATTCTTTTCCTTTGCGCGTGCCGACATCAAAATCCGTTTCGGAGATGATCTTCGCCTGCGGAAGCTTCAGCAGGGAATCTTTGACGTGCTGGTAAATGGCCGTTTTTTGCTTTTCGGAATCGCCGCTGAATTCGTTGACGGTCACCGAAGTATTGGAACCCGCCCGGCTGAGGTAATAGGCGGCAAACCCGACCACCTCGGGATTGGTCCGGGTCTTGACCTCGCCGGGAAAGTCGGCCTTAAATTTGCCGCTCTGCGAAGTGAACTCTTTTATCTCTTCGGCTTTCGGCGCGGAATATGCCGTCGGAGTTTCTCCGCCGCCCTGGGCCAGAGCTATCGTCACGAAAGTTATTGTTAGTAAAAATATTCCAAAAATTGTTTTCATTTTTTGCTGTCAACCTCCTGCAATATGGTTCTGTGCTGCAGTGAGCGCAAGGCTTCGTTAACCGATTCAGCACTCGGAAAATCATCTGCTACATCTTCATCAAGAACAACCGTTCTTGATTCCTGTGGTACTTTTCTGCAAAGCTGTTGGCCCGGCTTTGAATGATCAAAGTCATATTCTTCCTGCATTATTTATTGTTTAAGAGTTCAGAATGATGTTGTTTCGTTACCCGTATCAGAAATCTCAGGGCCTCATTAACAGATTCGGAATCTTGAAAGACTTCTAAGACATCCTTGTCCAGAACTATCATATGTGCCCGTCCTTCGCCTACTTTGCGAACGCGAAGCCCTTTCAAATTATATTCAGGTTTCAGTTCATCATTTAAATCCGTGTTGCTCATAATCTTTCCTTTCCTGAGGCGTTACTTCCCGTGCACTTATTATTCTAACTCCATCGACGTTTTCAGCATAAGAAACGATCAAAAGTCTTCCTTTATCCGATTCGCCAACTATTAAAAATCTATGTTCGTCTACTGCGTGTTCATCATCATAAAAATCAATATAAAACGGGTCGTTGAAAACGGTTGCGGCTTCTTCAAAATCCACTCCATGTTTTTTGAGATTAGATTCCGCTTTTTCCGGATTCCATTCGAATGCAGTCATAAAATTATTTCGGGTGCTACGTGTGCCTCTATATAACGCCGGCGTCTCGCTGGTTGTCTCATCGGTATCTTGCCAACATGTGACTCAGGACGCGTTCGCGACAACCGCCAGGATGGCGTGCGTTACAAAACGCTACTTTAATCTTGCCCCGTTCGCCACGTCTTCGATAAAGGTTGCCAGCGCGGGTGTGTCGCCGTCGCCGATCGAAGCGGCGCAGACCATACCACGGGACTCCAGCCCGCGCATTTTGCGCGGCTTGAGGTTTGCCACCACCACTACCTTGCGCCCGATGAGTTTTTCCGGCTCGTAATACTCCGCCAGCCCGGCCAGCAATTGGCGCGGCTCGGCCTCGCCGATGTCTACTTTAAACAGCAGGAGCTTGTCGGCGTCCGGCAATTTTTCCGCCGAAAGGATCGTGCCCACGCGCAGGTCGACCTTGAGAAAATCGTCGATGGTGATGAACTCGTCCTTGGGGGTTTGTCCTTCGTCCCCGGAAGGCGACGCACCTGCTGACGCAGGCGCTACTGACGCCTGCCCACTGCCTTCCGCCGCCTGATCACCGGCCACTGACTGCTGATCACTATTTATCTCTTCCATAATTTTATTTTTATCCAATCTCGGGAACACCGGCGCGACCTCGCCTATCACGGTCCCAGCGGGCAGTTCGCCCCATTTTAAATTCTTCGGGTCGAATTTCGATATATCTTCCGCAAGGCCGATCTGCGAATAAATTTTCTGTGTTGCTTCAGGCATCACCGGGTAGAGCATCACCGAAAGCCAGCGCAAAATTTCGACCGCGCGGTAAAGCACGGCGTTCAGAGTTTCGCGCTGGTGCTCGTCCTTTGCCAGATCCCACGGCTTGGCGTCGGAGAGTTCCTTGTCGATGCGCGCAATTATCGCCCAAGCCGTTTCCAGCGCGCGGCTGAAGCTATAGTCGTCAAATGCCGCCAGAAATTCGTCGCGCGCGTGCTCTAAGATAGAAGCGGTTTCCTGCGCGTCGGGTTGCACGCCGGCGCGTTTCGCGTAGATAAAATTCGCCTCCGAGATCGAAGGCTGCGGAATTTTTCCCGCGCAATAACGCTGGATCATCGTCAGCGTGCGGCTGGAAAGATTTCCCAGGCCGCTGGCCAGGTCGGAGTTGACGCGGTCGATCAGATTTTCATAGCCGAATTTGCCGTCCTGCCCGAAGACCATCTCGCGCAGCAGGAAATAACGCAGCGCGTCATTGGAAAAATGCTTGTGCAGCGTGCCCAGGTTTATCACGTTGCCGAGCGTTTTCGACATCTTGCGGCCCTGCGGATCGAGCCACAGCCCGTGCGCGTAAACCGTGTCCGGCAGCTTGACGCCCGCCGCCAGCAAAAACGACCACCAGTAGACCGTGTGAAAACGCAGGATGTCTTTGCCGACCAGATGCGTTACATTCGACCAGTACGCTTCAAAGCTGATCTCTCGCCCTTTGCCCTCCGCGATCTTGTTCCCTGTTTTTTCCGGATCTCGATCCAGCATGCGTTTTTGATTGAAAAAGGCGCTATCTTGAACTCCATATCCGATCGCCGTGATGTAATTCGAGAGCGCGTCGACCCACAGGTAAATCGTATGTTCTTCGTCTTCGGGAACGGGCACGCCCCACGACACCGAAGATTTCATCCGGCTGATCGAAAGATCCTGCAAACCGCGCTTGATAAAAGCAACCACCTCGTTGCGCCGCGCTTCCGGGCGAATGCGCCGCGGGTCTTTTTCAATTATCTCCAGCAGCGTTTCGCCGTAATCGCTCAGGCGGAAAAAATAGCTTTCCTCGGAAACTTTATCGAGCGGGCGTTCGTGCTCTTTGCAATGCGGCGTGTCGGAACCCTCGGCCGTGTAATATTCGTCCTCGCCCTTAAAAGCCGCGCAATTCGGGCAAAACCAGCCTTCGTAAAAGCCTTTGTAGATCGGGTCGTTGCCGCGCGGCGTTTTATTTTTCGCGATCTCGCGCCACAGATTCTGCACCGCCTCGTAATGAAACGGTTCCGTCGTGCGCATGAAAATATCGTAATTATCCAACCCGAAGACGGCGTAAGTCTTCTTTAGCTCGCCCGAAATATGATCGACATATTCCTTGGGAGTTGTGCCTTCTCTTTCGGCGATGCGCTGGATATTTATGCCGTGTTCGTCCGTGCCGGTCAGAAAATAAGTTTCAAAACCGCGCTGTTTTTTGTAGCGCACGATGGCGTCCGCCACGGTGGTGGTGTAAATATGCCCCAGGTGCGGCAGGCTGTTGGCATAATAAATAGGCGTGGTGATGTAAAACGTGTCCGTCATAAAAGGTTATATCTTAGCAGGAATATGGAGCGGGGCGAAGTGAGATTGATGAAAGATAATTCTTGAAAGCCTTACTTCTATATGTTATTTATAACCAGAAGTTCAATTACGCTTATATGTCAGATTCTCCCGATATAAATGACCTTCGTCGAGATTTACGAAACCAGATTCTGGAGGCCTACCGGGACGAATACAAAGAACTTTGTTTTAACAGACAAAACTTAGATGTAAAAGCTCAAGGAAACGTAGCAATCGCTGGAATATTTTTGGCCGGCATATTCGTATTTATTCGCGACGTTGGTAAATTCTCTTGCTTCGAAAAAGTACTCCTAATAACACTAATTGTCTGTTTGGTGGCTAGCGTCTTACTCTCAATTTTGGCACTAATAGTTAGAAAGATAACCGATGCCAATTTGGGTAACAACATAAAAGCACTCGTAGAAAGGATTTTAGAGGAGTCTGATTTTGAAAAACTTAAAGAAGCATCAGCCCAGTCACCTACGGATCAAAAAAATTTATGGGAGAAACTTACGCCTGATATTAGAAAAATCAATACGGAAAAGGGTTGGTATCTTCTAATAGGACAAATTCTTCTTTTAGCGGCAATAACAGCTGCCGTGGTTGTATTAATTTTGCGAATCACCGCTGCATAATATTTGGAGAACCTATATGAGTTGTAAAACGCCGGATTGTGATAACACAGCAATAAAAGGTGGTAATTTCTGTCAACCCTGCTTGGACCGAATGATTGAGTTCCGAAAAATTCGCAGCTATCTGGATAGCGGTGTTTCTCAAGGATCTGCTAGCGGTGTTTCTAAGGGGTCTACTAGAGGTGCTTCTAAGGGGTCTGGTAGTGGATCCAAAGGAGGACACCGGCCAGCTACGAAAAAAGCCGCTCCAAAGAAAACTGTTGCCAAGCCAACTACTAAAAAGGCCACTCCAAAAAAGGCTGCCAAACCAACCGCAAAAAAGGCCGCTCCAAAGGAGGTGGGTGCCCGAATAACTGCCAAAAAGGCCACTCCGAAGAAAGCCGCCGCTAAACCAGCCACAAAAAGGGTCACTCCGAAGAAGGCGGCTGCCAAACCAACTGCTAAAGAGGTAGCACTAAAAAAAGCGAAATTGCGTTTCGGGCGCTTTGGAGGCAGAGGTGGATTTGGGCGAATCTAAGATTTTTACAGCTGCTAATAGCTCTTCAAAGTTCATATTTATAAAGCAATAAAGAAGTAACCACGAATCACACGAAAAACCACACAAAAAGAGCGGGCAGGCATAAGTCCCGCCCCTGAGTTTGTAACATTAGTGTTGTAAAATCCTCGTTATGGTCTACGTTATAGTCTGCATCGCCGTGCTGCTGGCATCGGCTTTGACCTTCTTTTCGGGGTTTGGGCTGGGCACTATCCTGATGCCGGTTTTTGCCATATTCTTCCCCGTCGAGCTGGCGATCGGACTGACCGCCATCGTGCATTTTCTCAACGGCCTGTTCAAAGCCGTTCTGGTTGGCAAATGGGCAAATAAAAAAACCGTGCTTTATTTCGGTGTGCCGGCGGCCCTGGCGGCGCTGGCCGGTGCATATGTCCTGACGCTGCTGGTGCATCTTCAGCCGTTTTATGTTTATCAGCTCGGCGGGCACCAGTTTCAGGTCACGCCTATCAAATTCATTATTGCCGTTTTACTTTTGGTTTTCACGCTGCTTGAGCTTTCGCCTAAATTTAAAAACCTTTCATTCGATACAAAATATCTCCCGCTCGGCGGCATTTTGAGCGGATTTTTCGGCGGGCTTTCGGGAAACCAGGGAGCGCTGCGCTCGGCATTTCTTATCAAAGCAGGTTTGTCGAAAGAATCGTTTATCGCCACGGGCGTGCTCATCACCTGCATGATAGATATTTCCCGCCTGGCGCTTTATTCGAGCTCGATCTTAAATTTAGGCGCCGGGACGGACTATTACCTGTTGGCAAGCGCGGTCCTCTGCGCTTTTCTCGGAGCTTTCCTGGGCAACCGGCTGCTCAAGAAGATCACGATGGATTCCGTGCGGTGGATCGTATCGGCGATGCTGATCGTGTTTTCGGTTTTGCTGGGCGCGGGGATAATTTAGTTTTGAGTCCCGCCTTCAGGCGGCTGTTTCTTTTTTAAAAGCCGCCTGAAGGCGGGACTCAAAACACTTTACTTCCCCATCCTCACTTTATCCGGCGCGGAAAATTCGTCGGTGGGTTTGAAGCGTGGCATTGCGGGCGCGTTCGCAATTTTTAGCCCTATAGCCAGCGCGATCTCGGTGCCCTGGATGATACTGTCGAAATCCCACCATTCGCCGAATTCGTCCGACGGCTGGTGATAATTTTTGGTGTTAAATTCATTGAACATCTTTTCGCCATAATCCGCCGGTTTGCCGATGAATTTTTCGCCGCTGCGCATGGAAAGCGCGGGCACGCCCACCTTCGCAAATGGGAAATGATCGGAGCGGTAAAACGAACCTTGTTCCGGGCGGATGTCCGGCGAAACGGTCATACCGCGTTCTTTGGCTACTTCGGCGACGACTGCGCCGAGCGCCGAACGCTCTTCGCCCAGCGCCCCGAAATCCGACGTCTTGCCGAAAAGATTCACACCGTCCTGATTGACGTTCGCCGCTGTTTTACTGAGCGGAACCAGCGGGTGCATTACATAATATTCCGCACCCAGCAGGCCCTGTTCTTCAGCGGTCGGAAAGAGGAAAAGGATCGAACGTTTGGGGCGCTGCGCCTTGGGTAGTTTCATGACGACCTCCGCCACGCCGAGTATCGCGGCCACGCCCGAAGCGTTGTCCAGCGCGCCGTTATAAATATTGTCGCCCTTTGCATTCGGCGTGCCGACGCCGAGGTGGTCCCAGTGCGCGGTGTAGATCACATATTCGCTTTTCAGTTTCGCATCGCTGCCCGGGATCATGCCGACGACATTCGGCGAATCGATCACATGGGTTTCGGCCTTTAAATTAACCTTCACGCGCAAGCCGGTTTTAACGGGCATGAAATCCCGCGTCTGGGCTTTTACTTTTAGTTCTTCCAGGTCGAGGCCGGCCTGGTTCATTATGTGCGTGGCGGTGTCGCTCGTCGCCCATGCTTTCAGATCGAGATAAGGAGTTTTATCGCCGGGCTCGCGCGCGATGTCGTAACGCCAGCTTCCGTTCGAGGTGCGCACCACATTCCAGCCGTACCCGGCAGATTCGGTCGTGTGCACCAGTATCACGCCCGCGGCCCCGCGCCGCGCGGCTTCCTCGTATTTGTACATCCAGCGGCCGTTGTAGGTCAGCGCCTTGCCGGTGAAAAGATCGGGCTCGGCGGCCGTTGCGGGCGGATCATTGACCAGGATCATCAGCACTTTGCCCTTGTAATCCTGGGGTGAGCCTTTGTAATCGTTCCATTTATAAAGTTCCGAGCTGATGCCGTAGCCGGCGAAAACAAGCTCGGCGTCGACCGAAACTTCCCGATTTTGCGCGCCGGTAAAAGCGACAAATTCATCGGCGAATTTGTAAGTCTTATTCGTATTGTTTCCGCTGACGCTCAGCGCGGCCGCGGGATCTGTCTTAAGCTGAAAAAGCTTGACGTTTTGAAAATAACTGCCTTTGTTCGCCGGCTGCACGCCCATCGCTTTCAGCTCGCCGGCGATATATTGCGCCGAGGCTATTCCTTCTTTGGTCCCGGGGCCGCGCCCGGCAAACTCGTCGGACGATAGTTTTATCACGCGCGCTTTCATCCGGCCTGCGTCAAAAAGTTTCGTGTAGTCCTGCGCCATGAGCGGTAAAACTCCTATTGTCATTATCATTAAAAATGCCGTTATTTTTTTCATAATTTTCCCGTTATCATCCGTTTAGAGGCGGTCTCCGACCGCCGTATATTACATTTTCCGATCCGGCGGTCGGAGACCGCCTCTAAACATATCGAAATTACCTTTATCCCTCAGCCCTTCGCCTTTATCCTTTAATAAGGCTCATCGCCTCCGCCCGTGTCCGCGGGTCTTTGCGAAAGCCGCCGAGCACCGCCGAGGTGATGGTTTTCGAGCCCGGTTTTTTTACGCCGCGCAGCGTCATGCAGGTATGTTCGGCTTCGATCACGACCATCACGCCGATCGGCCCCAGCGCTTTATACAGCGTGTCGGCGATCTCCTGCGTGAGCCGTTCCTGGAGCTGCAAACGGCGCGAGAAAACTTCAGCCACGCGCGCCAGCTTTGAAAGGCCGACGATGCGCCCGCCTTTCGGGATATAGGCGATGTGGCATTTGCCGGTGAAGGGCGCGAGGTGATGCTCGCAGATCGAAGCGATGGAGATGTCCTTGACGATCACCATCTCGTCGTGCGAATCACCCGGCAGCGGCACGATCTGTTCCTTCGCGTTTTCCCACATCCCGGCGGTCAGCTCGGCGTAAAAATCCGCTACGCGCTCGGGCGTTTTTCTGCAGCCCTTCACGGTCGGGGTCTTCGCCGATGCCCTCTAAAATGAGCCGCACACCCTGCTCGATCTTTTTCAGATCGATTTTTGCTTTACGTTTAGCCAAAGTTATCTCCCCAAATATAAAAGTGTATTTATTGTAAGGATTTGTCTGAATTGAAGCAATCGGCTGCGAAAAAAGAATCAGTTTCGGAATAGATGAAAGATCATAGCTGATAGCGGAAAGATCATCGTCTATTATCTATCATCTATCCGTTATCATCTATTCCGAATGAATATTCCGTTAGTTTCAACCTGCACTATCTTACCGCCGAAACATTGCTAGAAAGCCCATTTAATGGTACTTTTACTGCAAAGGCCCGTCTTTAGATCGCTAATTGCGAGCATAGCCACAGGAGATAAAACGATGTGTTTCAAGAGAGCCACTTTGGTCTTGATACTACTGTTATTCGTATCGGTTAATGGAGCTTCCGCGGTCTGTTCCGGTGTATATTTCAAAACCAACAAGGTCCAGCATTTAAGTATCCCGCTTAATCTGGGCGGCCCCTATACGGACATCGACGGGGACGGCATAAACGATCTCATCGGAATTTCCTACGATCTGGGAAGCCCCGGCGCTTACGTGGTCTTTTACAAAGGTTCCGTGAACGGCCTGGACACGCCGTCGGTGACATCGTTCATCGGCTCCGGTTTCCCCTCGACGACGCGATTTTTTGTCGATGTAAATAACGACGGCAAAAAAGACATGATCAGCCGCAACGAAACCACGCCCACGACGGCCACCGTTTACCTGAACAACGGCAGCGGGAGTTTCACGGCATCGGCCACGTCGATACTGGGAATGCAGAGCGAATATATCACCGACGCCGGCGAATTAAGTTGAAGCGGCACCGCTGCCCGCAGCGAATCTTTCACTAATTTGTATCACGATCGGAATTTGTTAAAAATTTTGAATACTCACGGTTAACCTCACTCAGGCTTGCAGCTACATCTCCCAAAATTATGCATAAATTAAAGCTAAACAAACGAATCAGGGCGGCGGGGCCCAAGATCCACGATCTACTCCTTAAAGAACTGGAGGAGCGGCATCATTATTCCCGGTTTATCGCGCAAGCGTATATGACCTGGTACACCTTCTTTATTACGTTAAATCTCTTTATTATGGGAGCGTCCCTGACCAATTTCGATAAACTGGCCGATCTGGATAAAATCGCGAACATCCGGTTATTTATGGTGTGGGCGTTTTTGATATTCAACGGGCTAGGAGCTATTGCCACCATCTTTATTTATCGCGGGACGAAGAAGCAGCGAGATAGAATTGATAAGATCATCGAGGAACTCAACGGATTATGTAAGGACAACCACGGGCAGCGAGCGGGTATTACCATGAGAACATCTTACCCGTATAAGCTGTTCATCCGGCTGTCCTACGTCTTTGCCTTCTCATTTGTCGTATTGATCGTCTTTTGGTGTATATTTTGGTACCGGATCTTGATTCCCGGTACGGCCTGAGACGAGCTTCGAGTGGATCAAATTCGGGGCGCGTGAATTAAAAAAAGGCAGATTTTTATGGCTGCCTTTTTCCATTAAATTGCCTCTAACTTAGCCGGCGGATAAATTTGATTTGGGAAATAGTCCTTTTGTGCACCTCAGCCACGGCTGATTAACAGCGGCAAAGCTTGTTTCTGCTTGGGTTTAGTGTTATTGTAACGGAAAGTTTACTGGAGTTTTTCTCTTTAAATCCGGGCTCCCTCACCGTTTCGAGAAGGAGCTTGCAAAATGTCCAAAAATTTAAATTCTGCTGCCGGTATTGCTTATCGCGGGAAGAGGAATATCCCGGATACTGCTGCCGGAATGACCTGATCGTATTTTTCTATTGAAGTTATTATAGGAGTAAAAAGTAATGTTTAGTTTTCGTATCTCACTCGTTTCGGTCCTGCTGTTACTGGCGGCTGCGGGCAGCGCATTTGCCGTTTGCCCGAACGATGTATATTTCAAACAAACGAAATCGCAGCCGCTCAGCGTGCCGATCGGTTATCCCGTGCTGGGAGATTTCGATGGTGACGGCAGGAAAGACCTGGTCGGCGTGACCGCGTCCACGCAAAGCGCCGAGAATCCTTCGAGCATAGTTTTCTACAAAGGCTCGGTAAACGGTTTTGTCACCGCGCCGGTCTCGACTTCCGTCGGCAGCGGTTTCGCCAGCCGCGGCACGGAAATGGCCGACGTCAACGGCGACGGCAAGCTCGACTTTATCAATCTAAAATTCAGCGACAGCTTTAGCGTGTATCTGGGTAACGGGGCGGGCGGATTCACGCTGGCTGCCAATATATCCAGCCCCTCTTACTTTCCCAGTGGCCGTTACGGCGACCTGAACGGGGATGGGCGGGCTGATATGATCACCGTCTTCAGCGGCCCGATCAGCTACCGGCTGGGACAAGCGGACGGAAGCTTCGCGGCCCCCGTCGAGCTGTCGTCCACGACAGCTACCCAGACCGAAGTTGCCGATTTTAACAACGACGGTAAGGACGACCTTCTGGTCTGGTCCCTCAATGACCGCTACATACTTTTTAACCAGGGAAACGCGCAATTCACGCAGGGCGCGAACATCCCTTTTACCCCTATAGCCGCGATATCCGGCGCCAAAAACGATCTCAATGGAGACGGGCGATTGGATATGGTCACCAGCGCCTACACTTCAGGTGGTAATACGGTCTTCAGTATTCTCTTCGCGCAATCCGGCGGCGGATTTACGCCGGTGGAAATTAGTCTTGCCAATACGGGAATAACGCCCTTCAACTTTGTGTCGGCGGGTGATATGGACGGCGACGGTGACAAAGACCTCGTTATTTTCAACCAAAAATCCTACGTTATCGGAGCCAACAATGGCACTGGCGGGTTCACCATTAATAATTATTCGATCGGGGTCGATATTGCGAGCTTTATCGGAGGATTGGGGGGCGTGCTCGAAGATTTTAATGGCGACAACCGCGTCGATCTGATCTCGACAAACCGCGAAAGGATATTTCAAAAGTACAGCGATGCCATAAAGTTCCGCGAGAATACCTGCAGCCCGGTCGGCCAGACCAGGTTCATCGATTTTGACAGCGACGGTACGATGGACATGGCTTACTTCAAGGAAAGCGACGGTACCTGGCTCTATCGCAGCAGCCGCACCAATACGGACGTCAGCATCTCGGGCTTCGGCACCACCGGCGACATTCCGGTGCCGCAGGATTACGATGGCGACTCCATCACCGACCGCGCCGTTTTCCGGCCCTCGACCGGTGACTGGTACATGATGGGTTCGTCCGGCGGGATCGCGCCGGTGCATTGGGGAGCCAGCGGCGACAAGCCCGTCCCTAGCGACTTTGACGGCGATGGTAAGGCCGATGTCGCAATCTATCGCCCGTCGAACGGCACCTGGTGGATACTTAACAGCTCCGACGGCAGCTATAACGTCTATACTTTCGGAATCAGCGAAGACATCCCGCTGCCGATGGATTACGACGGTGACAATAAAGCCGACGTGGCGGTCTTTCGTCCATCTACCGGTTACTGGTATATCCAGAAAAGCACCGGCGGGTATTACATATTGCCATGGGGGCTCAGCGCCGATAAGCCCGTACCGGGAGATTATGACAACGACGGCGTGGCCGATATCGCCGTGTACCGCCCCAGCGACGGGTTCTGGTATCTATATCGCCTCCGTGACAACTCATGGGCCTACTCCATCTTCGGCGGCGCCGCGGGTGATATTCCGGTGCCGTCTGTGCGGCCGGCCTGGGGGCTTAACGTCGCCTACTTCCGTCCAAGTACTCAGAACTTTCACGAGAAGGACATATCGGGCCCGCTATTTTTGGGTGGTTTTGCCGGCAACAGGATCGTCTCGACGATACTGCCGAATTAATAAGAAGCGCGCGGGCATTCGTGCCCGCATTTGTTGCGGTTAAACCCTTCAAAGTAAAGCGTTTTTTGCTTTTTGATCCTGTTTCGCAAGGGCGCAACAATCCGACAGGATTAGCAATTTTGTGATAGTTTGCGCGAGTCGTTAAATGCTATCTTTGCACTACGACAAAACGGCGCTGAACTGTGGAAATCGGCGAGCTTTGGGAAGCGTTCCAACCAGGACAGTCGTTTTTCGGAGTCGGCGGCAACCGGATCGTCTCGACGATACTGCCGAATTAGTTTAGTTCAGAGTTACGCGTTACGCGTGATCACGCCTAAAGGCGTAACTCTGAACCAGGAAAGAAAATTATGTACCTAAGATCATCTTTGCTCATTCTGGCGGTTATGTTGTCATCAACGGGGATCAACGTTTATGCCGGCAGCACTTGCTCCGTAAATTTTAAGCGGGTAAGAACACACCGGTTAAGCACTCCGGTCATGTCCCCGCTTTACATTGACATGGACGGTGACGGCTTCAAGGACCTGATCAGAGGGACCGCGACCGGCGTCGCGTTCTACAAGGGTTCGGCGAACGGCTTCGTCACCGCGCCGGTGCTCAGCACTGTCACTGGGATTGTCGCGGTTGACGAGCGGACCGATCTCAATAACGACGGCAAGCTGGACCTGCTGGCTTACAAGTCGACCGTGCCTGCTTTTATTCGCATCTATCTGAATGACGGGAGCGGCGGTTTTACGGCATCGACCGAAACCCTGACGACGCCGACCAACAGCTCCGAGGCCATTGCCGGCACGGCCGATTTGAATAATGACGGGCGCGTCGATCTAATAACGACCGACGGGTTCCAGGTGAGTTACCGCTTGCAGGACGATCAAAACAGATTCGGCGCGGCTACCAGTATCACCAGCGGTGGCAGTGTCAAAAATTTGTTCATCCGCGATGTCAATGGCGATGGAAAGACGGACCTGGTTTATACGGTGTCGGTCTTTAACCAGGGAAGTCATGAGTGGTTTGTCCGGACAAAGATCAACCAGGGAGATACCACCTTTACCACCAACTCCGCGACGGCCGACAGCAGCATTAATTCTTACGCGGAAATGATCTCATTCGCCGATCTGACGGGTGACGGCCGCGATGATATGATCAGCCCCATCTACCGCGCTTACCCGACGGACGACCATTATTTCGCGGTCTTCCAATTCGATTCGGCCGGCGCGATAACCTCGACCCAGCACCTGGTGACCGGCGTCCTGCCCTATAGCGAAAACGGCTGGCTCTTTAGATCAAAGGCCGGGGATTTTGACGGCGACGGTAAAGCGGATGTTATTTTTTCCAATTATCTTAATTATTCCGTTCTCGCTAAAAATAACGGCTCGCTGAATTTCACGCTGCAAAAAATACGTCCGATAGCAAACACTCTTCCGGTGGCCACGGATTTTAACGGTGACGGAAAGGCCGATCTTTTCACCGTTAATTATTGGTCGCGCGGCGGCGATTTCAGTACCAGCGTCAGTTTCCGGCAGAACGTCTGCGAGCTGCAGGGCCAGACCCGAATTGTCGATTTCGACGGCAACAATAACAGCGATATCGCCTTCTGGCGTCCTGCGGACGGCCTCTGGATGTTTTATTCCGGCATAAGTTACGGCTCATATCCTGAGATCAACTGGGGCCTCGGGTCGCTCGGCGACATCCCCGTGCCGCAGGACTTTGACGGCGACGGCCGCACCGACCACGCGGTCTTTCGCGAGCCGACCGGCTACTGGTACATCTATTACAGCTCTACCGGGCAATACGCCATAGTTAATTTCGGGCTGTCAGGCGATAAGCCGGTTCCGGCCGATTTTGACGGCGATAGCAAAGCAGATATTGCCATTTTTCGCCCGTCGCAGGGGAGTTGGTATTATCTTCCGAGCGCTTCGCCCGGAACCTTCGGCGCCATGCACTGGGGCCTGGAGAACGATGTGCCGGTTCCGGTGGATTATGACAGCGACGGTAAGGCGGACATCGCCATCTGGCGCCAGGCGGACAGGAATTTTTATATCTTTAGAAGCAGTGACGGCCAAATAAGCATTCGCCAGATGAACTATTCGGGGTTCAAACCGGTACCAGCCGATTTTGATAATGACGCGACTATTGATCTGGCCGGCATGTCCGGTTCAACCCCCAGCGCCACGAACTGGTTTGTCCAGACCCCGCAGGGCCTGTACACCTGGGAGCTCGGCTCTGGCAGCGACGTCCCGTTCGTCGTTACGATGGAGTATGGATTCGTCCACCCGAGAGTTTTCAACCGGAGCACTTCGCGGGTGATGTTTAGCAACTTTACGTTCATGCCCGCCCCGGGCCACGAGAACAGCCGGGTCGTTTCCTGGATATTGCCGACGAATTAATATGGAGCGCTTTTTGCGGCAAGTTTTTTCAGATCAGTAAAACCATTTTTTTAGGGAGTAAGAATGTCTTTAAACCGAATATTTTCGATCATGTTCTTGTTGTTAGTAGTATGCGCAGGTAACGCTTTTGCCGCCTGCCCGAACGATATTTATTTCAAAACCACCAGGACGCAATATATGTCTGTGTCGCAAAACGATTTTTTTTACCGCGACATAGATCTCGACGGCAGAAAGGGACCTGGTCAGTTTTCTTAGATACCCGTTAAGCGGCCAGATCCTCGACGTGGTTTACTTTTACAAGCGCAATGCGGCCGATTTTTTTGACCCCGCTGTGATAACCGACCTGGAATATGACACTTATTACACCCCGGTCGGCGGTAATTTCGGCGATCTGAACGGCGACGGCAAGGTTGACCTTTTGCTCCACCTGTACTCCGGCGGTCCGGTTGCGTCTTTTCGCCTCGGCGACGGCACGGGAAGATTTGCCACGACCGGGACGATCGTGAATTTTAATATGGATGAGATCACCGGCCTGGCCGATCTCAACGGCGACGGCCGGGACGATGTAGTAGGAAGAATGTACTCCACGATCTTCTACAATTTTACCCTGGCGAACGGCGGCTATACCGTGGGCGGATCTTTCCAGGGTTATGACACCGCCCGGCTGGCGGACTTTAATAATGACGGCAAAATGGACATTTTGCTTTGGAAAAATACCGGCGCCGGAAATTTCAAGGTCATGACCAGCCTGGGGAACGGCGCCTTTAGCGAAGGCGGCACGGTTTCCCTGGGCAGCACGAACGGCGTCACGCCGGAGCTTATCACCGATCTCAACAACGACGGCAAGCCCGATATAGTGACGGGCATTTATGTCGATACCAACAATCCTTCTTCCCCGCTTTATTCCGTCTTTATCAATAAAGGCAGCGGCGGTTTTACCATAATTTCCCCTAGCGTAACGCTGGGCGCCGGTTCGCAGGCTGCGGGTTTTCGCGTCACCGCCGGAGATCTGGATAACGACGGCGACAAGGACGTGCTTTTTAGCGGCCCGAGAGAGTATTTTACCGGCCTTAACAGCGGAGCGGGAGCGCTGACGCCGCAAAGATATGCTTCGAACAAGCCGGGTTCCATCTTTCTTGAAGATTTCGATGCCGACGGCAAGGCCGATCAGCTCATCATGAACCGCTCGTATGGCAGCTTTTCTCCCTTGAATGCGCTGAGTATCAGTTATCAAAAAAATCAATGTGCCGCTCCCGGGCAGACGAAGATCATTGACTTTAACAAGGACGGCCAGAGCGATCTGGCAACCTGGCGGCCGTCCGACGGGCGCTGGTCGTACCGGACCCGGCAGGCAGTTACGAAGTAAATTGGGGGCTTGGGTCGCTCGGAGATATCCCGGTGCCGCAGGATTATGACGGCGACGGCTATACGGATATAGCTGTCTATCGCGCTTCTACCGGCGTTTGGTACATTTACAACAGTTCGAATGGCGAGGTCTTTATCATGCAGTTCGGCTCGCCGGGCGATAAACCCGTCCCCTCGGATTTCGACGGCGACGGCAAAGCCGATATTACGGTCTTTCGCCCCTCAACCGGCATCTGGTATGTCTGGAAAAGCGCGACCTCTACCTTGGGCGGCGGTTCGTGGGGCCTGAACGGCGACATTCCCGTGCCGATGGATTACGACGGCGACCACAAGGCCGACCTGGCCATCTTTCGTCCTTCGGAAGGAGGCTGGTATATTTTGCGGAGTTCGGATTCAAACTTCTTTTTTGCCGCTTTCGGCCTGCCCGGCGACAAACTCGTTCCGGCGGATTACGACAACGACGGCGCTGCCGATATCGCTATTTTCCGCGACTATAACTGGTACATAATGCGGGTGACCGACGGGACCGCATTTTTCCATGGATGGGGACAGGCGGGTGACACGCCGCTCCCGATGTATCACAGCGACCTGGGCAGTAACGCCGCCGTATATCGCCCCGGCGACCATTCATTCAAGGAAGCATTTTACCAATCGGTCGCAATGCCCGGTTCCGCCGGCGACCGGATAATTTCTTATATCTTGCCGGTGGAATGACCCGGCGCATTTTCTATCGGAGTTATTTTAGGAGTAAAAAGTTATGTTTAATTTTCGCATGTCACTCGTTTCAATTCTGCTGTTACTGGCCGTGGCCGGCAGCGCTTTTGCCGTTTGCCCGGGCGACGTTTATTTCAAACAGCCCACTTCGCAGCAGCTCAGCATACCGATCGGTTATGCCACTCTAGGAGATGTTGACGGCGATGGCAAGAAGGATCTTGTCGGCTTCACCATGTCCACTCAGCGCCAGACCAACCCGGTCAACCTTGTTGTGTACAAACGCTCGGCGACCGGTTTTGACATCGCGCCGGTCGTAACCAATGTCGGCAGCGTGTTCGACACTGAGGGGTTCGACATGATCGACACCAATAACGACGGAAAGTTGGATATTATCAACTTTGGCAATCCCGGAGGCGGCGACCACGCCCTCACGACATATTTGGGTGACGGAGCCGGCGGATTTACGTTGGGCGCCTCTACCGTCATTGGCTACTACCCGAGCCGTAGTTTCGGCGATTTGAACGGCGACAACCGTCCGGATGTCGTCATGTCGTGGAACGGCAACGTCCGCCTTCGCCTGATGCAGGCCGACGGAACTTTCGGGCCTTCCACCCAATTGTCAACGGGCACCTTTGGTTTCATTCGCGATTTTGATAACGACGGCAAGAACGATGTCCTGATCTGGTATTTCAACGGGACCGAGCGCAAGATCTTATACAATCAGGGAAATGCCACCTTCATCCAGGGCCCGGCAATTCCGGATGTTCCGGCGTCTTTCCTTGGCGACATCAAAGACCTTAATGCTGACGGACGCCTGGATTTCGTGACCGCAGTTTATATTTCCAGCGGCAACGCTTATGTTGCCGTGTATCTTGGTCAGTCTGACGGAGGTTTTACCGTAACGGAAAAAAATCTCGGTCCCACTACCACCACGTTTCCGGGTTGGCCCACAAAGGTGGCGGATGCCGATGGTGACGGGGATAGCGATCTGATAGTTTTCAGCTTTAAGATGTTCGCCGTGGGGACCAATAACGGTTCAGGCCAGTTCACAATGGCCACTCGTCAGCCATCCTATGACGTCTCAATGTTCGGCGGAAATCTGTCGCCGGTTCTAGACGATTTTAACGGTGACGGCAGGGTTGACCTGATCTCGGTCAACCGCGAACTGATCTTCAAAAACATGGCGGACGTCGTCAAGGTTCGTCAAAACACCTGCACGCCTTTTGGCCAGACGAAATTCGTCGATTTTGACGGCGACGACCAGACCGATCTCGGTTATTTTCGCGCTTCGGACGGCACCTGGCTCTATCGCAGCACCCGCACCGAATCAAACGTAAGTATTTCAGGCTTCGGGACCACCGGCGATATTCCTGTCTCTCAGGATTACGATGGCGACGCATTTACGAACCGCGCCTTTTTCCGGCCGTCAACCGGCACCTGGCACATAATGGACCCGGCGGGCGGGGTCGCAACCCTGCAGTGGGGACTGAACGGCGACAAGCCCGTCCCATCCGACTTTGACGGTGACGGGAAAGCCGATATCGCGATCTACCGCCCGTCCAACGGCAGTTGGTGGATATTGAACAGTTCGAACGGCAGCTACAACGTATATACTTTCGGCATCAGCGAGGATATTCCGGTGCCGATGGATTACGACGGCGACGGCCAATCCGACGTGGCGGTCTACCGCCCTTCGACCGGCGTCTGGTACATTCAGAAAAGCACCGGCGGGTATTTCATAATTTCGTGGGGCATCAGCGGCGATATACCGATCCCGGGAGATTACGACAACGACGGCCACGCCGATCTCGCGGTGTATCGCAGCAACGGCCATTGGTGGCTGTATCGCCTCAGGGATAACCAGATGGTCCTGGCCGGCATGGGCGGCGGCGCGGGCGATGTTCCGGTTCCGATCTCGCGCAATGCCTACGGGACTAATGTCGCCGTTTATCGACCGGCCCTAGAGCAGCTTTGGGAGGCGAGCCAATCTGTCCAGTCGTTCAACGGCTTCGGCAATAACAAGATTGTCTCGACGATACTGCCGAATTGATATGGAGCGCGGGCATCCCTGCCCGCCTTCTTTTAAATTGCCGCTAGCTTTAGCTAGTGGATGAGATCTAAATTAATGAAAGGCTTTAGCCAGATTTTCGATATTTGGCTAAAGCCTTTTTTAAATATGCACTCTTTTGGAACCACTAGCTAAAGCTAGTGGCAATTTATAAAACTATACCCGCATTTCCGACGCATTGATCCCCAATAATTCCGGCAAAATTTCCCCCGCTTTTCCTCTTAAGCTGGCGTCGAAAAAGTGCGTCAGCGGAGTTTCTTCCGGGTTGATCTCGAGACAAAAAGCGCCGCTTTGTTTGGCGATCGACGGCAAGGCCGCCGCGGGAAAAACCAGCGCCGAAGTGCCGATACAGACAAAGAGTTCACACTGCCCCGCCGCCTCTTCGGCCGTCTCAAAGGCTCCCGGGGGCAGCATCTCGCCGAAGAGAACCACGTCCGGGCGCACGGGCGCGTCGCACAGATCGCACACGCCGGGTTCGTGCGGCACCTCGGCCGGGAGCATCTCGTACTTCAGCCCGCATTTCGTACAGCAGGAGCGCTGAATGTTGCCGTGCAGCTCAATGACGCGCGAAGATCCGGCGGCGCGGTGCAGCCCGTCGATATTTTGCGTCACCAGTAAAAACTCTCTGACCCGGCTTTCCCACATCATCAGCGCGTGGTGCGCCGGATTTGGCTTGCAGTCCGCAAAAACGCCGCGCCGGTAGTCGAACCATTCCCACACCTCGGGCAGATTTTCGCGCATCATCCGCGCCGAGGAAATTTCGTCGAAGGGCATCCCTTTCCAGGCGGCCGTACCGCCGCCGCCGCGAAAAGTAGGCACGCCGGATTCCGCCGAAACGCCCGCGCCCGTCAGCACGCAAACCTTTTGCGCGGAGTTTACTTTTGCTTTTAACTGCTCGGAGATTTGCATCGGGGAGATTTTAACACAGGCGGTTATGAGTCCCGCCTTTAGGCGGCCGATATTAAATTGCCACTAGCTTTAGCTAGTGAACTTAATGAGCAAAAATAATAAGAGGCTTTAGCCCAATTCAATTCGGCTAAAGCCGGTAAGAATTATTTTCTTTTTAACCACTAGCTAAAGCTAGTGACAATTTATACGGGAACTCAAGACTCTCCAGACTTCCCAGACTCCCCAGACTCCCAGACTTCCCAGACTTCCCAGACTCTCCAGACTTCCCAGACTTCCCAGACTCCCCCGGACTCAATAGACTCTCCCGACTCTCTACTGTTATACTTACGTTTTTGCCCGTGGGAGTGGGTTCAAAGGTGAGTTTGTCCGAGTTACAAAATACTATACGGCGGAAGGTTGCCGAGGCTTCGCAGGAGCTTTTCGGGGCCGCGCCTGAGCTGCTTGCCTGCGAAGTTCCGCCCAAAACGGAGCTCGGCGATCTGGCTTTTCCCGCCGCCTTTGAGCTGGCAAAGATCCTCAAACAAAAGACCGGCGAAAAGCAAAATCCGCGCGAGATCGCCGAAAAACTGAAAACCGCCCTCGAATCTTTCCCCGCTGTGGAGCGCGTCGAAGTGGCCGGCCCGGGTTACCTGAACGTCTTTTTCGACCGCGCCGCTTTTCTCGCGGAAATGATAAAGGGCGGAGACCCGACCGTTAGGGAGGGTGTGAATAAAACTAAACGCCTGGTCGAACACACCAGCATCAATCCCAACAAAGCGGCGCACGTCGGGCACGTGAGAAATTCCGTGCTGGGCGACACGCTGGCGCGAATTTTGCGCGCGGGCGGCGACCGCGTGGAAGTGCATAATTACATCGATAACACCGGCGTGCAGGTGGCGGACGTCGTGGTCGGCTTTGTCTACATCGAGAAAATATCGCTCGGCGAGATCAAGCGGCTGGACGAAGCGCTTTCGATGCAGGGCAAGTCTTTCGATTATTATTGCTGGGACCTTTACACCAAGGTCGGGCATTTTTACCAGCAGAGCGAGGAAAATCTGAAGCTGCGCGCCGGCACGCTGCACTCCATCGAAGAAGGCGGCGACCAGATCGCCGAGATCGCCGACTATGTCGCCACGCGCATCGTGGAATGCATCCTGCGCACGATGGAGCGGCTCGGCATCCGCTACGATCTGCTGCCGCGCGAATCGGAGATCCTGCACCTGAAGTTCTGGCAAAAAGCCTTTGACAAGATGAAGCAGCTGGGCGTGATCCGCTTTGAGATCGGCGGTAAAAACGCCGGCTGCTGGGTGATGCCCTTCGAATCGCACACCGGCACCGAAGATCACAGCGCCGACAAAATTCTGGTGCGCTCTAACGGGACCGTCACCTACACCGGCAAGGACATCGCTTACCAGCTCTGGAAGCTCGGGCTGCTCGGGATGGATTTCAACTACAAGCTTTTTCATTTTTACAACGACCGCAAAGAGGTCTGGGTCACGACCACCGAACGGACCGTCGCGCGCAGCGTCCCCGATTTCGGGCACGGCGATACCATCTATAACGTGATCGATTCGCGCCAGTCCTACACGCAGGAGATCGTGAAAAAAGGCGTGGCGGCGATCTCACCGGAAAAGGGCGAAAACGCCAGCATCCATCTCAGCTATGAGATCGTCACGCTTTCGCCGGGCGCCGCCGACGAGCTCGGTTTTGAGCTGACCGACGAAGACAAACAGCGTTCTTCGCTCGGAATGAGCGGGCGCAAAGGCTGGGGCGTAAAGGCCGACGATCTGATCGACCGCCTGGAGGAAAACGCGCTCGCCGAGGTGGAAAAACGCCATCCCGACCTGGATAAAGCGGAAAAGAAATACACGGCGCAGGAGATCGCCGTCGGGGCGCTGCGTTACTTTTTGCTGAAATTCACGCGAAACACGGTGATCGTGTTCGACTTTAAGGAAGCGATGTCGTTCGAGGGCGAAACCGGCCCCTACTGCCAGTACGCCGCCGTGCGCGCCAATTCGATCTTTCGCAAACTCGAGGCGGGCGGTCTGGAAAAAGCTAAAGAAACCATTAAGGCCGCAAAGGACGATATTTCTGCGGTTTTCGCCGCGCCTGAGGGCGGCGAGATCTGGTCCCTGATAACGCTGGCGGCGCGTTTGGAAGAAACGATCGCACAGGCGGCGGCCGCGGCCGAACCGTCGCTGCTGGCAAAATACGCTTTCAATCTAGCCAAAGCGTTCAATCTTTTCTATCATCATCATAAGATATTGAGCGAAGAGAACCCGGCAAAACGCGCGGTGCTGATTGCCGCGGCCGACATAGCCCGCCGCCAGTTGACCGCGGCATTGAATACTCTGGGCATCGATGTGCCGGAACGGATGTAAATATTTGTTCAGAGTTACGCCTTCAGGCGTGATTCTGGTTAAAATATCACGCCTAAAGGCGTAACTCTGAACTTCACTAAATTATGCTGATCGTAATGAAAACCGACGCCTCTGAAAGCGACATTGCCCGCGTGATCGGCGTCGTGGAAGAGATGGGATTTACCGCGCACCGCGTGGACGGGGCTTCGCGCTGCGCGGTCGCCGTGACCGGCAATCAAAATACCCTCGACAACTCGCGCTTCGAACATCTCAGCGGCGTCGCCGAAACCATCAAGGTCACCAAGCCTTACAAGCTCGTCACCCGCGCCGAAAATTTAAGAAACGGAAAGCCGGAAAGATCCGTCGTGCAGATCGGCGAGGTAAAAATAGGCGGCGACGAACTGGTTATCATCGCCGGGGTTTGCGCCGTGGAAAGCCGCGAGCAAACCTTCGCGGCCGCCGAAGCCGTGGCCGCAAGCGGCGCCAAACTTTTTCGCGGCGGCGCTTTTAAACCGCGCACTTCGCCTTACAATTTTCAGGGCCTGGGCGAAGAGGGATTGCAGATCCTGGCGGAGGTCCGCGGGCATTTCGGGCTGCACATCGTGACCGAAGCGATGGACGAGCGCGGCGTAGATCTGGTGGAAAAATACGGCGACTGCATCCAGATCGGCGCGCGCAATATGCAGAATTTTTCTCTGTTAAAAAGAGTGGGCAGATCTCAGCTTCCGGTTTTACTCAAGCGCGGGATGTCCGCCACTCTGGACGAATGGCTGCTCGCGGCAGAGTACGTGATGGACGCCGGCAACCCGAACGTCATCCTCTGCGAACGGGGCATCCGCACCTTTGCCAATCACACGCGCAACACCCTGGACCTTTCGGTCGTGCCCGCCGTGCAAAAAATTTCGCACCTGCCGGTTCTGGTCGACCCTTCGCACGGTACAGGCAAAGCCGCGATGGTCACGCCGCTGGCGCGCGCCGCGGTCGCGGTCGGCGCGGACGGGCTGCTGATAGAACTCCACCCCGACCCCGCGAAATCTCTCTCCGACGGCTCGCAGGCGTTAACGCCCGCGCAGTATCTCGAACTCGTCGCGCAGGTGAAGGCGGTTTATGAAGCGGTCACGCCTGTAACAATCTAAAACCGCGGTTTTACCCGGTCGCTACCGCTCCCGGTTCTGACATCTCGCGTCACTACAAACACGAAATTTTTCTTGACTCACGCCTAAAAACGGCACATCATTGCCTCGATCTCTCTATCCCATCAAAAGGAGAACCAAACCAATGTCCTCTGAGCAGCATCCGTCCTATGTCGTTTCTTATAGATTCCTGCGCCGGTCGGTGGGTGTGATCGGCATGTTGCTTCCGGTCGTACTCGTCCTGGGCGATGTCATTATCTTTTCCGGGTCGGGCTTCCGGCAATCGCTCAGCGCTTACTATCACAGCGGAATGCGGGATGTTATGACGGGATTCCTGTTTTCCATCGCCGTGTTTTTACTCGCTTACAGAGGCATAGACTGGAGAGACAGGGTCGCCGGCATCGCCGCCTGTGTTTTTGCCGTCGGTGTGGCGCTGTTTCCGACCGAACCTCCGCCGCCTCCGAATCCGACCGACATTCAGAAAACGATCAGCTTTTTTCATTTTTTATTTGCCGCTTTGATGTTTGGGACCCTCGCTTTTTTCTCCCTTTATCTATTCACCAGAACTGACCCGAATAAAACGCCGACGCCGGAAAAAAAGACGAGAAATTGGATCTATACACTTTGCGGATCAATTATGTTAGCGGCGATAGGATTGATCGGGCTGAAAGATCTGATCAACAGCCCCGCGATAAATGCGCTCAATCCGACCTATTGGCTGGAATTCGTCGCCGTTATCGCGTTCGGCGTTTCCTGGCTGATAAAAGGCGAGACGCTTTTCGCGGATAAGTAGGGCCTGGTTTAGCTTTGCTAAACGGTTTAGAGTTCAAACTTTAGTTTGTCTTTAACTTTTGCAATAAGACAAGCGGAGCTTGAACTCTAAACTCCTGGTAATGGGCTTCCGGAAAAACACTCGCTTTCCCGTTCAAATTTAACAATAATTTTCATTTTCTGTGTTAGATTACCGGATATGAAACGCCTCTTAATTTCAACGCTGCTTGTTTTCATATTTGCCTCTGCGAATTTCACCCAAAACAAGATCCGCAACGTCATTCTTATCACGCTGGACGGCGCAAGGACCGAAGAAATTTTCGGCGGGCTGGACCTTGAGGTCTTCAGATCGGTCGATAAAAACGCGGAAAAGTCTAAAGCTTATGCCCGCTTCTGGGCGGAGACGCCGGAAGCGCGCCGGGAAAAACTGATGCCGTTTTTCTGGGGCACGCTGCTGAAGGCCCAGGGCTCGATCGCCGGGAACCGCGTGCTGAAAAGCGCGGCGCAAACGACCAATAAGCACCTGTTTTCATATCCCGGCTATTCGGAAATTCTCACCGGGCAGGCGCACGACGACGTGATCAACAAAAACGATCTCGGACAAAATCCATTCCCTTCGGTGCTCGACTTTTTGCAGAAGAAATTGAACCTGAGTTTCGCTCAGGTCGCGGTTTTTTCTTCCTGGGGCAGGATGAACCGCATCGCCACCAGTAAGCCGGAATCTTTTCTCGTCAACGCCGGTTACGAGGAATATGAAACAACGAACAAAGATGCCGCCGCGCTCAGCAAACAGCAGTTCGGGACGCTAACGCCGTGGATCGAGGTCCGCCACGATTATTACACCGCCAAATTGGCGCTGGCCCATATGAAAGCCGCGCACCCGCGCGTGATGCACATCGGGTTCGGCGAAACCGACGATTGGGCGCACGCCAAAAATTACGGGCGGGTGCTGGATTCTTTCAAGCTGGCGGACGATTTTATCCGGGAATTGTGGGAATTTACCGAGAGCGACCCGCAGTACCGCGACAAAACGATGTTTATTATCACGACCGATCACGGGCGCGGCTCGAGTCCCAATAGCTGGATGAATCACTGGCTGGCCACTCCCGAAGCCACCTATATCTGGATGGCGTTTGCCGGCCCCGACGTGAAGCTGCGCGGCGAGTGGCGCGACGCCGAAACCGTCTATCAAAACCAGATCGCCGCTACCATCAGCCGCTTTCTGAATGTCGATTACAGCGAACAAAATCCGAATGCGGGCAAGCCGATCGGGAGATTGTTTGAGAAATGAATATGGAAGCTAGAGAAAGTTTCGAGATAAATGCCCTGGTAACCGAGGGTGTAAATTCTCATATGGAGCGCGGGCATCCCTGCCCGCTAAGCTTATCGCAGACAAGCTGGAATTGTAAAAACATATTCGCGCTTTCGCGCTCAAAGCGGGCAGGATGCCCGCGCTCCAAAAGAAAAAGTTCGCGCCTCCGCCAAGAAACGCGAACCTTCATTTTAGCCTGCTATGGCTGCTATTTTCTCGCCGTATTAAGGGCGAGAAACCCGTAAAACTGTAAAAACGTGCTGGTCATCGCCGTCACCAGCAAAAGGCTCATCGGCAAATACGCAAAAACTTCCGGCAGCGCGGTGCCCACGGCCTGGGCAAACAAAAAACCCAGCCCCGCGGCAAAAAGCGCGATCGCGGTCCGACCCAAAAGCCAGCGCGAAAATTCCGGTTTTTCTCCCTGCTCCCTCTGCAGCGGAAGAAAATACGGCAGGACGATAAACGACACCAGCGTCGCGGCCGTTAAGGCCGAGCCCGGATCGAAGATGGTCATAGTTCTGCCGAATTCCACCGCCAAAAAGAACAGTACAAAAGTGGTATCGACCGCGTGTGAAACTCTGCCTTGCGTTTTGTGTATGTGTCTCATTTCTTTTTAAGTCTCGTGTGTAAAATTTATCTTCGAGCTACTGCGGTAAAACTACTTTTTGCCCTTGGCTTTCGATGGGCCGCTGAATTGCGCGTAAGCCACGCGGAAAAGCTCCGACAGCGCCTTGGCGGTTTCGGGCGAAAGATTGCGGTCGGCCCGCAAATGCGCCGCCACGATCTCCGGCGTGGCTTCGTGCGGGTAATATATCACCGGCTCCACTTCCCCGCCCTTGGTCTGTTTTTTCATTACGCGGTCGACCGGCATTTCCAGCCAGGCGGAAAGCCGCGCGATGTTGTCCGCATCGGGCTTGCCCGTTCCGTTCTCGATCCGCGAGAGCGTCGAGGCCGACACATTCGTCTTGTCCGCCACGTCGCGCAGGCTCAGCCCCAGCTCTTCCCGCTTGCGTTTAATTGCCAGCCCCAACTCGCTGGTATTGATAAAACTTTCTGTTTTGTATGCCATAATTTTAAGTTCCTTCCGACCAATTAAGAATCGGTATTTCATCACTGCAACAAAAATAACACAAAAAAATTTTGAATGCAACACTTAATTTCATACTTGCAACAAAGATATTGTTATGATACATTGTTGCATAGATGAAACACATGGTTTTCATCAACTATAGCTAAAGCAATTAAACACAAAGATTTAGGAGATAATCACATGACACAAACTAACACGAGAGAAAAATCTTTGGCGGTGAAAACGGAAAATTTTTCTGAAACTGAGACAAACAATGTAGTGCCGATGACCTTTTCGACCACTTTGCGCGCCCTGCACGAAACGGTCGACCCCAGGCTGGTAAAGAGCCGCGAAGGCTGGCGCGACAGCAACGGCGACATTCATCACGTGGATTACGTGGAATGGCACACGGTGGCCGACATTCTGGACGAAAAAGCGCCCAATTGGATGCACACCATCCGCGACATCCGCCTGATCGGCGACGTGGCGGCCGTGGTGGTGGCGCTAACGATCGACGGCGTGACCCGCGAAGGCCTGGGGACCGGCGCGGCCCACAGCGAGATCGGTATCAAAAAAGCCGAGCACGACGCCTTGAAACGCGCGGCGGTAAAATTCGGTATCGCTCGCGAGCTGTATAAAAAGGAATACGAGCGCGCCGAACGCACTATCGAATACACTGAAACCCCGCACGCGCCGGAAAACCCGATCGCGCAGTCGCTGGGCGATCTGATCACGGCGCGCCAGCTTGGCATGATCCGCGCGCTGGCCCGCGAAACGGGCGTCAACAGCGACGAAGAATGCCGCGCTCTGCTCAACTGCAAGACGGACGAGCTTTCAAAAAGAGCGGCCTCGTTCCTGATCTCGCACCTGCAAAACCTGCCGCAGAAAAAAGAAGCGGCGGCCGCGGTGGCCCATGAAGGCCTGCGCCGCGCGGGCTAAAACCCACTGTAACTTTAACCGGTTTGGCTATCCCCCTTCCCCGTGGGGGGATAGCCATCTGACTCTTAACTTAAATTTCACGGTCTGCTTGAAAAAAGTGATGAGATCGCTTTGCGGATGTTCACGCCCTACCTTGAGCCAGCTAATGAACAGACGTTCGCAAGCCCAGCCTCACTTCTCATCACTTTCCCCTCCTGTCAGAACCGCCTGCGTTAGCGGGCGGGCTTTACTACAAAACCGGCGAAACATCTTGTATACTATAAATATATTTTCAATAGAAGATCGCTCGAGCAGCAGACCTAAAGGAGGATTCTTATGTCCAAATACGTCGATGTTTATTTGCTTCCGATAAAGGAAGAAAACGTCCCCGAATATAAAAAAATAGCCACGGCAGCCAGCAAGGTATTTCTCAAACACGGCGCCGTTAAATACCGGGAATATGTCGCGTCGGATCTGAATGTGCAGGATGTCGTGCCTTTTACAAAAGTTATCAAGCTCAAACCCGGCGAAACGCTGGTGTACGCGGCAGTAGAATTTAAATCCGAAGCCCAGCGCAACAAAGCGATGAAAGCCATTATGAACGATCCCACGATGGGCGCGATGATGGAAGGCAAAAAGTGCCCATTTGACTGGAAGAGAATGGTTTACGGCGGCTTTAAAATTCTGGTCGATGCATAAATAAATACTTACTGATAAAAATAAGGAGAAATAAAAAATGACAGTAGTAAATCCGTATTTGATCTTTAACGGTAATTGCGACGAAGTGTTTGAGTTTTACAAGTCGGTGTTCGGCGGAGAATTCACCGGCAAAATGCGATTCAAAGACATGGCCAGCGAGGAAATGCCCATACCCGAACACGAGCACGACAAGATAATGCACGTCGCCTTGCCGATCGGCAATACTATCCTGATGGGCAGCGATTCGATGGAATCCTCAGGTGCGGTAAAGGACGGTAATAATTTTTCGGTCGCGATCACTCCCGACAGTAAAGAAGAAGCAGACAGAATATTCAACGGGCTTTCAGACGGCGGGAAGCAAACAATGCCGATGGATGACGCTCCCTGGGGCGCGTATTTCGGAATGTTGACCGATAAATTCGGCATTAATTGGATGGTAAATTACAACTACCCTAGATAGCCCGCCGCATTCAAAACAAGTTAGCCGCGGATCTGCACGGATAAACACGGATAGAATTCAGATCCGTTTGATCCGTGTTCATCCGCGGCTAATATTCTTTAGGCTGCGGTCTAAGAGCAAGTGGGAACGCCGCACAGCCATCGTCGCCACCGCGCATTTTATTTTGAAGCAGAAAAGTGTGGACGACACTTTCAAGATCGCCGAGATATTGGTCCATGACAAAGAAGATCTGGTAAATAAAGGCACCGGATGGATGCTGCGCGCGGCCGGCGACAAAGACCGCCCGCGGCTGCTGAAATTTTTGGACAAATACGCCGCCACCATGCCGCGCGCGCTCCTGCGCTACGCGATCGAAAAACTCGACAAAAGCGCAACGGGAACATTATTTGAACGTGAAAAAAGATATAATAGAAAAATAACAAAAGGGGGACATATCATGCAAAAGATAACGCCATTTTTATGGTTTGACGGCAAGGCGGAAGAGGCCGCGAATTTTTACGTATCCATTTTCAAAGATTCAAAGATCGGGGATATCACGCATTATAATGCCGACTCGGCGGCGGCCTCCGGCCAGCCGGAAGGTTCGGTAATGACCGTCGAATTCCAGCTTGAGGGCCAGGATTTTATTGCCTTGAACGGCGGCCCGCATTTCAAATTCACCGAAGCGGTATCTTTTTCCATCGATTGCAAGTCGCAGGAAGAAGTGGATCATTATTGGAACAAGCTGACCGCGGATGGCGGGCAGGAAAGCCAATGCAGCTGGCTGAAAGACAAGTATGGTTTGTCATGGCAGGTCGTTCCTACAATTTTAATGGAAATGCATAAGGACCCGGATCCCGCGAAAGCAAAAAGAGTAATGGAAGCGATGCTTAAGATGAAAAAGATCGACATCGCAACTATACAGCGGGCTTACGACGGGGAGTAGCCCGATTCGTTTAGAGGCGGCCATATTAAGGTTTCGCATTCACGGTGGTTAAAGACCGCCTCTAAACATGCCGAATGAATTCGGCGCTCCGCACTATGTTCTTGACAATACATACCGCCGGTGTTAAAACTATCCGCAAAACGTACTATTAACAGAAGCGCTCGAAAGGTTTTTTATTTCGAAAACCTCGGGCTTTTTTTGGATCGAATATTGTGTAAGGAGAAAAGTTTATGAAACGGATCATATTATTCATTTTGACGGCCGTCGCCGCGGTTTCCTTTACCGCCTGTACGCCGACCACGCCGTCGAACACCAATACAAATACCAACGCGGTAAAAACGACCGCTCCCGCCCCGACCAAGGAAGCTCTGGTCGCGCTTGAGACCAAGGCTTTCGAGGCGTGGAAAAATAAGGACGGAAAATTCTTTGAAGGCTTTCTGGCCGACAATTTTGTCATGCTCGGTGAGGACGGGAAACGCATGGGCAAAGCTGAAACCATCAAGATGATCGTGGAAAATAAATGTGAAATGAAGAGCTTTGCGCTCTCAGAATCGCAAATGACCATGGCCGGCGCCGATGTCGCCGTTCTGACGTCAAAGGCGGCGGAGGATTATACCTGCGAAGGCAAAAAAGCGCCGCCGAACTGGTGGGTAGCAAGCGTCTATGTCCGCAGCGGCAGCGAGTGGAAGGGCGTGTATCACGGCGAGATCCCGGCAGGCGAACCAGCGGCCGCCAACACTGATAAAGCCGACGCTAACAAGGACGCTAAATCCGAGAAGGCTCCGCCGCCTCCTCCGGCTAAAGACGATAAATCCGAAAAGGCCGCGCCGCCGCCGCCCGCCAAGGACGATAAATCTCTGCCGCCGCCGACTCCGGTAAAATCGAGTGATACCAAACCTTCCGACCCGACGACCGATGCCCTGCTGGCGGCGGTAAAGAAAGGCTGGGAAGCCTGGAAGAACCGCGATGCTAAAGGCCTCGGGGATGCTATCACGAATGACTTTGTTCTGATAGACCCGATGGGAAACCGTTACGACCGTGCCGGCGCGCTAAAGGCCTGGACCGAGCCGAAATGCGACATCAAGAGCTTTTCGCTGACCGAGCCTAACGGCATGTCGCTCTCGAAGGACGCCGGTCTGATAACTTTAAAGGGAACCGCCGAGGGAACCTGCGAAGGCGAGAAGCTGGGTGCTTTATGGGGCACTTATGTTCTGGTAAAAGAAGGCGAAAACTGGAAAGCGGCCATGATCTTTGAAACGCCCGCTTCCTAAATACTTTATCGCTTTGAAATGATAATAAGACGCCGCGATCCGTGCTTAGGGCCGCGGCGTTTTTATTTGGCCCCGGATCGATGGTTTTGAACAGCCGCTCTCATCTTGTAAAATTTAAAAAAGAGATAAAACGGTCTGGAGGAATAATTCATGGAACAGGAAACACAAACATCCCCCGTATCCAGGACGATGCTCATAATAGGCTGGATACTTAGCATCCTGCCGGTGCTGATGATGCTGATGAGCGCGGCTATGAAATTTATCAAGCCGCCGGGAATGGAAGAAGGCATAACGCATCTCGGATGGACAATGGATCAAATGTTCGCCCTCGGCATCCTTGAGCTTAGCTGCACTATTATTTATCTGATCCCGCGCACTGCCGTACTCGGCGCGATCCTGCTGGCGGCCTATCTTGGCGGCGCGACCGCGACCCACGTGCGGGTCGGCGATCCGTTTCTGTCCTCGTCGCTTATAACGATAACTCTCGGCGTGCTGGTCTGGCTCGGACTTTGGGTGCGCGAGCCACGGTTGCGCGCGCTGCTTCCGCTGCGAAGTTAAGCGGAAGGTACACGGATGAACACTGAAAAAACGGATAGAAACAGATCTGAGTAATGTGTTACCGGTATTTATCCGTCTTATCCGTCAAATCCGCGTACTATATTAGATAAGGAAAAAAATATGAAGATCGCAATGATAATCGTGCGCACGCTGATGGGGCTTTTGTTCCTGTTCGGAGCCGTCGTGTACTTTTTAAATCTTATACAGCCGCCGGACAACCTGCCCGAGAGACTGAAAGTTTTTATGGCGGGGTTTGAGGCTTCGGGATACCTGATGCCGCTGGTAAAAGCGACCGAGCTTATCTGCGGGCTGGCGTTTGTTTCGGGGCGCTTTGTTCCGCTCGCTACGGTGGTGATAGCGCCGGTCATCGTGAACATTTTCCTGACGCACTTGTTCCTGGCTCCCGAGGGAATAGGCCCGGCAATATTTCTTGTCTTGGCAAACTCGTTCGTGGCCTATTATTACCGGGAAAGCTATCGGCCGCTGCTGCGCGCGAAATAGGAGCGCCGAATTCATTCGGCAGGCACAATAAATTGTGCGCTCCACGATAGGAGCGCCGAACCGGAGATCAATATGTGTAGAAATATAAAAACCCTTTACAATTTCAAGCCGCCCGCGACGGATGAAGAAATTCGCGCGTCGGCGCTGCAATTCGTCCGGAAACTGAGCGGGTTCAACAAACCTTCAAAGACGAACGAGGCCGCCTTTAACCGCGCTATCGAGCAGGTGACAAAAGCGGCGCACGAGCTGCTCGACTCGCTGGAGACAAATGCGCCGCCCCGCGACCGCGAGGTTGAAGCCGCCAAAGCGCGCGCCCGTTCGGCGGAGCGTTACGGCTAAACCCGGATCGCGGGCGGCTTGTCCGCAGTTCAGAGTTACGCGTTCACGCGTGAGTTCCGAATATTTCTCACGCCTGAAGGCGTAACTCTGAACCTAAAGCGCGCTCCCATCGAATTCCTTCAGATATTCCCCTTCAAATGATAAAATAGATATACAACTAGAAAGGGCAGGTTATGTTCAAAGATACCAAAGCATTCAGCAGTTTTTCGGTGAACGATCTTCAAAAAGCAGGGCAATTTTACGGCGAAACGCTCGGGGTTGAGGTTTCCGAGACGCCTGAGGGATTGGCGCTCAAGCTGGCCGGCGGCGGCGATGTTTTCATTTACCCAAAGCCGAATCACACACCGGCCAGCTTCACCGTTCTCAACTTCCAGGTCGATAATATCGATAAAGCGGTCGACGATCTGACGGCGCTGGGCATTGTTTTCGAGCAATACGAAGGTGAGATAAAAACGGACGAAAAAGGCATTTTCCGCCACGGCGGCGAAGGCGGCGGGCCGCTGATCGCCTGGTTCAAAGACCCGGCGGGCAACGTTCTGTCGGTGCTGCAGGAAAAGTAACTAATCCGCGTTCAGAGTTACGCCTTTAGGCGTGAAACGCTTTGAGGCTCACGCGTAAACGGCAACGGCGATTTCAGCTACACACTCGATAGAAGTATTAAATAGAATGGAGCGCACAATTTATTGTGCACGAACGCGCAGCGTTCGAACCCGGTCGCTACCGCTCCCGGTTCTGACAGGAGACGCATCGGCTGACGCCGACGCTACTGACATATCACGTATCGCCTATCACTCCGCTTCTTTATTCTTCCGCGCGATCGAATACAGCATTGATTTGATCTGGAACGGCGTCATTTCGGGGTGGCATTCGAGCAGCAGCGCGCAGATGCCGACGATGTGCGGGCAGGCGAAGCTGTTGCCGGTGAGCTGGCGGTAGCTGTTCTCAAGCCAGGCGGTGCGGACGTTGACGCCGGGGGCGGTGAGCTCGATGACCTCGCCGTAGCGGAAGCTGAATTTGAAGGGGTCGGTTTCCTCGGACTTGCTGACGGAGATCAGCGACGAGGAAAACACCGAGGGGAAACTGGGCTGCGGCAGGTTATTTGCCGCGGCGACGACGATACAGCCGGCCTGGTACGCGCGGTCGAGCAGGTCGTGGAGCGGCACCACATACTGCGGCTTGGTCGTGCCCAGGCTGAGGTTTATCAGGCGGAATTTGCGTTTGACGGCGTATTCCAGCCCGGCAAGAAACGCGTTGCCATCGCCGCTGTTGTGCTCGCCCAGAACCTTGATGCTGTGAAACTGCACATCGGGCGCGATCGAGGAAATTATACCCGCGCAAGCCGTGCCGTGCCCCGCCGAATCGCCCGAATCCGAAGGCTCGAAAACCACGCGCCTCTCCGCCCTTTGCGCTTCCAGCGATTCCGCGACTTTACCCCTGAGCTCCCCGTGGGTCGTTTCAATGCCGCTGTCGATCACCGCCACGCCCACGCCGCGCCCGGTGCAGCGTTTCCACCCGTCGTCCGGTTGAAACATGCCCAGCGCGTCGAGCGCAGAAAGAGAGTCGCTTGCAGGGGGTGTTAGCATTAGTCGTCAGTAATCAGCAGTCAGCGATCAGTAGGCAGCGGCAGTGGGCGGTTGGCCGTCGCAGTAGCAATTTCAATGACCACTGAGTGCTGATCGCTGACTGCTGATTGCTTCAATATACCAAAAAATCGGTTTCCGACTTTGAATCGGCATGCCTTGCAAAGGCTTCAAGAATTTCGCGGCACAGTTGTCTTTCGGCGGGGCCGCGGGTGGCGATCTCGCGCAGCAGCACGGCCATATCGATCATATCCTGATGGTCCGCGCTCGTTCGCAGCGCCCGCACCCAATCCCGCACCTCGATAAAATCGGCCATTTGTTCCGGCGTGACCGCCGCGCTTAACATCTGCGCCCCGATGATCTCTGTCAGCGAAGTAGATTCATAGGCGTCCACCAGCGAAGCGACCGCTTCGGCATAGAGCGCGGCTCTGTCCATCTCTTCCGCGGTAAAAGGCGCGTAGGGCGGATCGCCAATGCGGTTGACGTATTCCAGCACCCCGATCACTTCCCCGCCGAAACGCAAAGGCGTCGCTAGCAGCGTCTGTGTGGTGTAGCCCGTTTTTTGATCGACCTCGGCGTAAAACGAAGCTTCCTGGCCCACGTCCGCCACGGCCATCGGCTGTCCTGAGGAAAAAACGAAACCGGCGATGCCTTTCCCCGAAGGAAACTTCATCCCCGTCAACTGGTCCGCCACCTTGCCGATGACGATCATGAACCGCAGGTCTTCGCCGTCGCGCACGATCACCGAAGCCTCTTCCGAATTCATCGCCGCGGCTGAAAGTTTCAGCATTTCGCGGATGGAATTATTCAGCGGCTGGGTCAGCGCGTTCGACAGGTCGACCGTCTCGATGGTGGCGCGAATTTTCCGCTCCAGGTCCGAAGGCTGCGGCGTTTCGGGCATAGGTTTTTAGCGCTCAGGATTCAAATTTAGTGCTTCTTCTTTGCGTCCTTTGCGTCTTTGCGTGAGAAAATTTCACGCAAAGACGCAAAGGACGCAAAGAAAGCTAAGAATTGACCGAGAATACTTTAGCAAATTTCTTGGCTAAAAGTATAATTTCAGCTTCCCGCTTTTGGAAGAGTTCGCCGATTAGATATATTATCTCCACATAGCAAAATTTGATATCCGGGAAGGCCGGGCTTGTGGGGACCTGAGAAACCCCCTGCAAGCTCAAGGCCAGCCCAGTTGAAATCCCGCAGTAAGCAGTAGCACTTGGCAGTATTTTCTGCCTCTGCCAACTGTTTCTGCCTAGTGCTTCCTGTAAAGTTATGGCGAACAAAGTTTTCCGGGCCGTCCTGATAATTCTGGTCCTAACCGTTACCTGTTTCCCGCAACAGGATATCACCGTCAAAAAAGCCCCCAAAGCCTATGACATCGGCGATCCTTTTAAGATCACCAAGGGCAGCACTTTTTCCGCCTCGAAAACCAACCAGGTCGCCGCCGGGGGCAATACCGCCGCCGAAAGCGACAGCTACGACAAGATCGGCCGCATCAAGGGCGACGTCAGCGAAGCGCTCGACATCATTCGCGCCAAATACGTCGGCGGCAAAAAGCTCAACTACGCCGACCTTAATAAATCCGCCATCTCCGCGATGCTGCACGTGCTCGACCCGCATTCGAATTTTTACGACCCCGGGGATTACCGCGAATTATTGAACGACCAGAATTCCGAGTATTTCGGCATCGGCGCCACTATCGCCAATTACACCATCGACGACGAGATGGGCACCTTTGTGATCTCGACCGCGCCCGAATCGCCCGCCGCCCGCGCGGGCCTGCGCTTCGGCGACCGCATCCTGACCGTGGGCGGCGAAAGCACCAACGGTAAAGATTCCTTCGACATCCGCGAACGCATCCGCGGCCCGAAAGGCTCGCTCGTGCGGGTGACCGTCGAACGCGCGGCCACCGGGCGCGTCGAAAATATCGAGCTGCGCCGCGGCATCGTCGCGCAGCCTTCCATTCCCGATGCTTACATGCTGCGCCCGGGCGTCGGCTATATAGATTTTTCCAACGGCTTTAACTACACCACCGCCGACGAGCTGAACGTCGCGCTCAGCGATCTGCGCGAGCAGGGGATGACCTCGCTGGTGCTCGACATGCGCGACAATCCGGGCGGCATCCTGGACCAGGCCGTCAAGGTGGCGGAAAGATTTTTGCCCGCCGGCCAGGTGATAGTTTCACAGCGCGGACGTTTTGAACTCGACAACCGCACCTTTCGCTCCTCGGGCAAAAAGACCGAAAATCTGCCGCTGGTGGTGCTGGTCAACGGCAGCAGCGCCTCCGCCACGGAGATCGTCGCCGGCGCGCTGCAGGATTACGACCGCGCGCTGATCGTGGGCGAACAAACCTTCGGCAAGGGCCTGGTGCAGAGCGTGATAAATCTTCCCGGCGCTTCCGGGCTGACGCTGACCACGGCGCGTTACTACACGCCGTCCGGACGCTCGATCCAGCGCGATTACGCGCACGGAGGCCTCTACGATTACCTTCATCACAAGGAAAACGGCGCCCCGGCTAATAACCTGGTCAACTACACCCGCGGCGGGCGCAAGGTTTTCGGCGGCAACGGCATCACGCCCGACGAGCAGGTCAAGGCCGAGCGCATGGACGGGGTCAAATACGAGCTGCTGGATCCGATCTTTGCCTTTGCGCGCGAAGCGGTCAACGGGCGCATAGCGGGACTGGAAAATTACCGCGCTCCGCACGCGGCCGAAACCAGCCACCGCATTAAACCGGCGGATTACCCCGTAACACCGGAAGTTTTTAACGCCTTCGTAAAATTCGTTGCTAAAAAAGGCGCGATGTGGCGGTTTTGCCGGCGCAGCTCGAAGCGCAGCGAAAATTCATCAGCCAGCGGCTGCGCTACAACCTCATTTCCGCGGCCTTCGGCAATATCACCGCGGGGCAGGTTCTGGTCGAACAGGACCCGCAAGTCGCCAAAGCAGTCGAAGCCCTGCCGCGCTCCCGCGACCTGGCAGCCTCGCCGAAAAAAGACATCAAGAAACAGTAACTTAAAGAGCCTGCCGCATTAGGAAGATTGGGCAAGCTGGTTCACCTTCAGGTCCGGAAGGGTTGCTTGCGCCCGCTTCTTTAAAACTTTACTCCGACACATCCTCGGGGCCCTCAGGAATCTAGCAATTTCTGATGCGAAACCACTCAAATCAAGTCACCTCAAGGGTCCGGAAGGGTTGCTTGCGCCCGCTCTTGATTTGTCTTAAAGTCGCTAAACTCAAATGGCCCACAAATGGACAAATCATAATCTTGCCGGGGCCCTGCACTTTGTAACGGGAAATGTGCTAAATCGCCTGCCAATTTTTCGCCGGGACGAATGTTGCGCCGCTTTTCTGAAAGAATGTCAAAGTCTTAAGACTAAAAGAGAATGCAAACTTATCGCCTTTGTCATTATGCCGGATCATTTCCATTTAGTAGTCAACCCCCGCGACGGCAAGATCAGAGAATGGATGGGAGCATTAAAAAGCCTTTCAGCCAGGCGGCTGATTGAAAGTGCTCCGGAATGGCTTTCGAGAAAGGCAGATCCTTCTGAACGTCAGGTCTGGCAGGAAAGCTTTAAGGCATTGCCTCTGTGGAGCCATTGGATGATCTGGCAAAAGATCAATTACATTCATGCCAACCCGGTTCGGGCAAAGTTGGCCGACTCTGCTAGAGATTATCCTTGGACAAGTTTTCGTGCTTTTTATTTTGAAGAAGACGATTTTCTGCTGCAAATTAATAAAGACTGGTGGTGGCCGGATGACGTGCAGAAATTAGAGCGAGCTATGGCAAGGGGGCGAAAAGAATAAAGCTTTAAGAGCGGGCGCAAGCAACCCTTCCGGGACCTTGAGGTGGATGACTTGCGTTGTTTCGCGCCAGAAATTGCCAAGTGGTTCTCTTTAAGAGCGGGCGCAAGCAACCCTTCCGGACCTTGAGGTGGATGACTTGCGTTGTTTCGCGCCAGAAATTGCCAAGTGGTTCTCTTTAAGAGCGGGCGCAAGCAACCTTCCGGAACCTGAGAGGTAATCATGATCTGCTCTGCCGATTAAAAATAATCATTTTTCAGGCCGCTTCAGACCCCATATCACCCTTTCCCACTTTCCGTTTTCTTTCCCCAGCAGTTACAATTAAGTTTCGTCTTTTTAGGAGGTTAAGTGTCGGAAAAATTAAATTTACCGCCGATGCCCATCGAGCAATACACGCTGGATAACGGGCTCCGCGTCATTCTCAGCCCCGATATGGCCGTGCCCGTGGTGGCGGTCGCGGTCTATTACGACGTGGGTTCGCGCAACGAAAAAGAAGGGCGCACGGGCTTTGCGCATCTCTTCGAACACATGATGTTCCAGGGCTCGGAAAACGTGAAAAAGGCCGAGCATTTCCAGTTCATCTCAAAAGCGGGCGGCACGATGAACGGTACCACTTCGTCCGAGCGCACCAATTATTTCGAGACGCTGCCGGCCAATCAATTGCCGCTCGCCTTGTGGCTGGAAAGCGACCGGATGCGCTCGCTGGCCGTGACCCAGGAAAATCTCGACAACCAGCGCGAAGCCGTCAAGGAAGAAAAACGCCTGCGCTACGACAATCAGCCTTACGGTCAGGTGTTCGACATGATCACCTCGATGGTCTTTAAGAATTACGCCAACGCGCATTCGACCATCGGCTCGATGGAAGACCTCGACGCCGTCGGCGTCGATTACGTGCAGGAGTTTTTCCGCATCTATTACGCGCCTAACAATGCGGTGCTGACCATCACGGGCGCGTTCCGCCCCGAAGAAGCGAGAGCGCTGGTGGAAAAATATTTCGGCACGATCCCAGCCCAGCCCGCGCCGCCCCCGCTCGATGTCAGCGAGCCGCCGGAAGTGGCGGAAAATTACAAGGTCTACCAGGACCCGCTGGCGCCGCTGCCCGGTTTTCTGATCGGCTGGAAAATTCCGCCGCGCCGCTCGCGGGAACACGAAGCGCTCTGGCTCGCCGGAAAAATTCTGTACGACGGCGACAGTTCGCGGCTGTATCAAAAACTGGTCAAGACGGAAGGATCCGTCTCGCAGCTTTTCGGCTTTACCGATGAGCGGCGCGGGCCTTCGACCATCTATATCGGCGCGCTGCCGAAACCGGGACAGGGCGTGCAGCAGATACGCGAGGCGATGATGGCGGAAATAAAAGAACTCGCCGCGGGCGGCCCCGGCGCGGAAGAAATGGAAAAACTGCGCAACCAGCTTATTAATGAGGAAGTGCGGCACCGCCAGTCGGCGCTCGCGCGCGCTATGGCGCTGAGCGAATACGCGCTCTATGACGGCGATCCCGCGCTGGTAAATTCGGAGCTCAAAAAGCTGCTGGGGATCAGCGCCGAAGAGATCAAAAACGCCGTGGCCAAATACCTGGACACGGAAAATCGCGCACAATTGGATATTGTGCCCGCAGGAAACTAAAGCAATCAGTAGTCAGCAGTCAGCGGTCAGTAAAATCCTACCGGCTACCGCCTACCGACTACTGACTACTGACTACTGAATGCTGAATGCTGACTACTTTATGACTGAAGAATTTCGTAAAACGGCGCCGGCACCGCTTGCGCCGATATCTTTTAACCTGGCAAAGCCTTTCGAAACCACGCTGCCCAACGGCCTGAAAGTGGTGATCTTTGAGAACAAGCGCTTGCCGCTGGTGAATTTCCGCCTGGCGTTTAAGAGCGGCGCAGTCAACGACCCGCCCGATATGCCCGGCATGACCGAGGCGCTGGCAAAAATGCTCAACGAAGGCACGGCGAATCGCACCAGCAAACAGATCGCGGAAGAGGTGGAAAGAATCGGCGGAATGCTTTCGGCCAGTGTCTCGTCCGACACCACGATCGTCGCCGCTTCGGCGCTCGCACCCTACGCGCCGGAAATTTTGCGCCTGATGGCCGACATTGTGCTCAGTCCCTCGTTTCCGGAAAAAGAGCTCGGCATTTACCGGGAAAACACCAAGGAAGAGCTAAAGCTCCAGCATTCGCAGCCGGATTTTCTCGCCGGCGAGCGCGCGGCAAAAATACTTTTCGGCGACCATCCCTACAGCGTGGTCACTACCACGCCCGCCGTGCTTGATGCAGTAACCGGCGAAAAGCTCGCCGGTTTTCACCGCGAAACATTTATCCCGAACAACGCGATCTTTATCGCGGTCGGCGACGTAAGCAGCGAAGAGATGTTGGAAGAGATCACTTCCCTTTTCGGCGATTGGCAGGAAGGCGAAACTGGAAGCAGCGATTTCTGCGCTCCACCGGAGCGCGCGGCAAAGACACTGGCGATCGTGAACCGCCCAAATTCTTCGCAGGCGAACATCGTGCTGGGAAATCTTGCCCTCAAGCGCACCGATCCCGATTTTTTCGCGGTAACGGTGATGAACATGGTGCTCGGCGGCGGAGCTTCTTCGCGGCTGTTCATGAACCTGCGCGAGGAAAAAGGCTACACCTACGGCGCTTATTCCTCGGTCGACGCGCGGCGGCTGGTCGGCGTTTTTGAATCGACCGCCGAAGTACGCACTGCCGTAACCGGCGATTCGCTGAAGGAATTTTTCTATGAGCTCGAGCGCATCCGCAGCGAACCCGTGCCGGAAGACGAGCTTAACGATGCCAAAAATTATATCGCCGGCAGTTATCCGCTGCGGGTGGAAACGCAGGAAGGCCTGACCAACCAGATCGTGGCGCAGCAGGTTTTCGGGCTGCCCGACGATTACCTGCAAACCTACCGGGACAATATCAATGCCATTACTGCCGCTGACGTGCAGCGCGTTGCCGGGAAATATATCCACCCGGATAAGCTGGCGATGGTGATAGTGGGCGATGCGGTCCAACTGCTCGCGCAGGTCAAACCTTATTCGGAAAATATCGAAATTTTTAACGCGGAAGGAAAAATACTTAATATGAACGATTTTATCGCGGATGCGGACGCTCCGCCGTCCAATATTGCGGGTAAATGGACACTCAACGTGGAAGCCATGGGACAAGCTTTGCAGGTCGCGCTCGACCTGCAGCAGGACGGCAGCACGGTCAGCGGCAAAATGGAGTCGGCGCTGGTAGGCGGCGACATCAGCGGCACCGTGACCGGCAATAATTTTAGCGCCGTTTCCAAAACCGAGGTGATGGGGCAATCCGTCGAGCTCAATATGAACGGCACGGCCGATGGCGATTCCATGACCGGCTCCATAAACGCCGGAATGCCGGGGATCCCGGACCTGCCTTTTACCGGAACGCGGGCTTGATATGGAGAGCGGGCATCCTGCCCGCTCAAAACTACCTGCAAAGATAAGAAGCAACAGCGAATGTTTGACCTATTTTCGCGTAATTCGCAAAATTTGTTGTTGCTTTTGCATTTAATGCGGGCAGGATGCCCGCGCTCCATACCTTTAAAAAGTTCCTGCCCGGCGAGTCACTTTCTCACCGGGCAGTCACAGGAGGAATTAGAAAGACTCAAAGTCCAAATATCCGTTTCGTTCCCAATTAAACGGGTTTCGACTATTAGCCCATATTTTCAGATGCGGTGGGGTTTATTTTGGTTGCTTTGAGGGGAAAATTTAAAGGCGGAACGCGACAGTTATGGCGCGTGTTAATTCAGCGTGATAACACGCGCCATAACCGTCGCGTTTCTGCCTTTTTCTATTTCTCATACCTGAGCATCGCGCCCTTGCTGCCGACGGCCCAGATCGCTTTTTTATCCACAAACAGGCCATAGAGGCTTTCGGTGGTCTTGCTGTCCTGTTTCACCCAGGTGCGGCCTTTGTCCTCGGTGCGCAATATCAGCCCGCTTTTACCGACTATCCAGCCCGTTTCGTCGTTCAAAAAAGCCACCCGCAGGAACGTCCCGCGAAAGCTGGTGGGCGTCTTGAACCAATTTTTGCCGCCGTCGTCCGTGCGCAGTACGATGCCCGCGTCGCCGACCGCCCAGCCGTCCTTCCCGCCTTTAAAATCCACGTAAAACAGGTCGGTCGTGATATTCGAGGTCTGCCGCTGCCAGGTCGCGCCGGAATCTTCCGTGAAAAGAATTATTCCCTTCGACCCGACGATCCAGCCCTTGGATTCGTTCACGAAATCGAGGTGAAAAAGCTCCTCGGTGCTGGGGACGCGCACGCGCTGCCAGCTCATCCCGGCGTCCTGTGTGCGCAGCACCAGGCTGTCCACCACGTTTTCGCCGCGCGAGATCGAGCCCACTATCCAACCCCGTTTTTTATCGGAAAAACGCACACTGTAAAGCTCCGGCACAGTGCCGCGAAAGTCGTTTCGATTCAACGTGTTAACCTCGGTCCAGCGCTGCCCTCCGTCATTAGTGACAAACACTTTTTCGCCCGAGAGCACATAGCCGTTCTCTTCGTTGCGAAAATAGATGTCGTTGATGCTTTCCTTGGTTTTAAGCGTCTGGTTGGTCCAGTTTTTCCCGCCGTCGTAGGTGGCGGCAAAGTAGCCGCCATCGCCGCCGGTCCAGCCGCGTTCGGCATTCAGGAAATACACGGAGATAAGGTCCGTCGTGGTCACTTTGCGCGCCGGCGTCCAGCCCGTTTGCGCCGCCACGCTGCTAAAACCTAAACCTATCCCCAGGATCACCGGCAAAAATTTGCGCGCGAACAGCCATTGGCCTTTACTGCTGATTCCCATATATATTGCTTTTACTGATACCTAAAATAAACCTTATCGGGTATTTTATCATCTATGCTGATAGAGTACACTTTCAGGCGGCGCCCACACGCCACCGTTTTAGAGACTATATGAGAACGAAACGTTTGTTTGTATTTGCAGGATTTGTTTGTATTTTCACGCTCGCCGCCGGAGTGTCGCTTGCCCAGGGCAAACGCGACCACCTGACCGACAAGGAAACCGACATCGTGCGCGAGACACAGCAGGTAGATATGCGGATGGCGGTTTTCGTCAAAGCCATCGACCGCCGCCTGGCCGCGCTGGCGGGCTCTGCCGAAGATCCGGCAAAAATGGGCAAGCTGCCGAAGAACGCCCCGGATTGGGGCGAGCTTCCCGCCGGCACCTCGGCGCAGCTTTATCACGACATCGAACGCATCCTGGACGAAGCCATCAATAACATCGACGACGTCGCCACGCGCGAGCCGTCCAGCAAATTGATGATGAGAGGCGTGAAAGTACTTGCCGAAGGCTGCGCCCGGCTTCTGCCGCAGCTCAAAGCCTTTAACGAAAAAACCACCGATAACAAAGAAAAAGAAGCGCTCGCCAACGCGATGGAATACGCCCAATCCGTGATCGATTCCCTCGGCAAAGTCCCGGCCGACCTGGAAGAAAAAGAACCTAAAGATAAAAAATCAAAAAAACCGTAGTAGTGAATAGGTGGTACCTAATACGCGATACGCTTACCTTTTGTAGGGGCAGGGCCTGTACCTGCCCGTTCTGCTTTTTTCGTGTTATTTCGTGTTAATTTTTTTAGGATCTTCAACCACGAAGCACACGAACCTGTCCTGCGGAACTCTTTGCCATTATTTAAATTGTGTTCTACAAATATAACGTCCCTAACGGGGACTTAGGAAAAAATGCCCAACGAGATCTCATCCGCCTACGACACCTGGTCCGAAACGTACGAGGCGGCCCCTAACCGGACGCGTGACCTGGCGGCGAAGTCTTTGCGGGAGAAGAACTTAGCGCTAAATGGTAAAGACGTGCTGGAGATCGGCTGCGGAACGGGTTTGAACACCAAATATCTGGCCGAACACGCGCGCAGCGTCACCACTTTTGATTTTTCCGCCGGGATGCTCGAACGCGCGCGCGTAAATGTCCCCTCTGCTAACGTGCGATTTTTCGAGCAGGACATACGGCTTGCGTGGGCGGTCGAAGACGCTTCGGCCGATCTTATCGTCTGCACGCTTGTGCTCGAACACGTTGAATATCTGCGGCACATCTTCGCCGAAGCGCGGCGCGTGCTGCGCACGGGCGGTGAATTTTTGATCTACGAACTGCACCCGGCGCGCCAGCTGGCCGGCGGCCAGGCGCAGTTCAAAGACGCTGCGGACGAAACCGTTTTGATACCCGCCTTTCAGCATCACATTTCCGATTACGCGAACGCCGCCGTTGGGGCCGGTTTTAATACCGTTCATCTGGAAGACCTGAGCGACGAAGACGACTTGGCAACAAATGCCCTGCCGCGGCTGCTCTCGGTGCTGACGAAGGTGTATTAAGGGTCGCACCTATGGAGCGCGGGCATCTTTGCCCGCTCTTGTCAGTACCGCCTGCGGTAGCGGGCGGGTTCGGACGCGAAGCATCCGTTTGCGGGCAGTGATGCCCGCGCTCCATTGACTTCCCCACTCCAATCGCGCTACCTTTCTGGGTAGCGCGAAGGGCGCATCCAGTCCGCGGAAAGGGCCGTGCCCACCTTAAACAAGACGATCGAAGATTACGAATCTTCTTTTTCTGCCCTGACAGTGCGGACTCCGGGCGCAAAGTGAGAAAGGAAGGTCGTAATTTATGGATGCCAGAGAACTGCCTGCCCGCCCCGATCTGGAGCAATACAAAAAACAAGCTAAAGAACTGGTCAAAGCCTATCGAGGCGACATGAAAGCCGTGCGAAAACTCTGCGAGCTTTTCGGGGTCAAAGAGACGCCGTCCAGCGAGGAATTTCGCGAAAAGCTCCGGCAGCGTTTCACACATTTAACAGGCGCCGAGCTGGAAGAAAACAAATTTTCCCTGGCCGATGCCCAGTTTCTGCTCGCCCGTGAATATGCCTTTGAGAGCTGGCCGAAATTTGCCAAACATATCCGGGCCGTGACTGCTGAAAATTCCCCGGTATCGAAATTCGAACTCGCGGCCGATGCGATCGTTACCGGCGACGGCAGGTCGCTGAAGAGGTTGATAAAAGAAAATCCGGAACTCGTCCGCGAGCGTTCGACCCGCCGGCACCGCTCGACTCTGCTGCATTACGTATCAGCCAACGGCGTCGAAGATTTTCGCCAAAAGACGCCGAAGAACATTGTCAAGATCACTAAAATATTGCTGGACGCCGGAGCCGACGTCAACGCGGAATCGGACGCCTATGGCGGCGGCTCGACAACCCTGGGATTGGCGGCGACCAGTATGCACCCGCAACTTGCGGGAGTGCAAAACGGCCTGCTGGAAATTTTGCTCCAAGCCGGCGCCCGGATCGACCCGCCCGAAGCGCGCGGTGATCAAGACAGCGCGGTCCGCAGTTCCCTGGCGAACGGCTGCGGCGAGGCCGCCCTGTACCTGGCCGAGCGCGGTGCGAAGCTGGATCTCGAATCCGCGGCCGGTATCGGACGGCTCGATGTCGTCAAAAGCTTCTTTGATGAAGACGGCAAGCTGACGGCAGGCGCGACGCAAAGACAGATGGAGGAAGGTTTCCGCTATGCCTGCGGATACGGCCATAAGGAAGTGGTCGAATTTTTGCTGGAACGCGGGGTTAATATCCATACCGGCGAAAATGTTGACCAGACGGGGCTGCACTGGGCGGTATTCAGCGCTCAGACCGATATGATCAAGCTGCTGCTGAAACGCGGCGCTAACCTTAGGGCGCTCAACAACTATGGCGGCGACGCTCTCGGACAGGCAGTTTGGTGTCTGATGAATAACGAAGACAACGCGGAAGACTTCATTCCCGTTATCGAAACGCTGCTCGAGTGTGGAGCGGAGATCGAACCCGGCACGAAGAAATGGTTGGAGAAAATGCCTTTCCGGTCGCCGCGGATAAAGGCGGGGCTCGAGGAAATACTCAAACGGTTCGGGGCGACGTCATAATTACGGGAAGCGGGCATTTTACTATAAGACTCCGCAGCAATCGTCCGCATCTTCATTAGGCGAAAAAACATCTTCGCCATTTATTAACTCGGGGTGTGAATTTGCAGACGGCGTTAGTATTTCCAGGTCGATTGTCTCCGGCGAATCATCGACCCGCACGGTTCCTCCCCGGGCGATAAGATCGAGATGAAACTTGCACGAGTACCCTGCCGCCTCGTCTGTTTGATTGTGTTGTCCAAAACCGATATGAACGCCGGGACATCTTTCATTCAGATGAGAGTTTTCAGGAACCGGAATTTTTACGCTCTTATTGGTTCCAAATCCCAATTCTCCGACCTTCCGAGCATTCGGCCGCTTAAAATATTTATCCAGAAATTCTTTTATTTTTCTGTTCTTACAATGGTAAGACTTGATCTCACTTTCTTCGATCTCCACCGTAACCGGATGGCTGCTCAGCCTGGAATCGCCCTTCAGGAACAGATTCACATGGAGCGCAAAATCCGCGACCAGCGTTCCGGATATGGCGGCCGGAAAGGTGGCAACTTCCCCGGCCGGGAGGATTAAAAAATTTCCCGGGCTTCCAATTCCCCGGTTGCTTATCCACCTATACTTTGAATTGTCGAGTTCTATTTTTAAACTGGTGCCGGCTTCGGTCTCTACTAAAAGGGATCTTGCAGACCGGCATCGCTCGAGTATAGAAGTATTCAAAGCCGATAATTCTACGGGAGTAACGGCCATTCCCGTCGCGAACAGGTCGCGTCCGGAATTTATTGCGCGCACCACCTTATACTGATCGAATTCATATTTTGAAAAGGCGGCTTTTATTACATTGCTGTGAGACATTGTATCGAGTTCAAAAAGCATAAGAATGCAGCGGCCCCGGGCTGTCCTCCGGCCGGGGATGACCGAACGAAGCCGTTCGCAAAAACCCGGATCATGTAACGGGGACATATAAACCATCCGGGGGGAAAACCCCCTTTGACTTAAAGCCAGATTAACCCAGGCCGCCGGCTCTCTCGAATCCGGCGTATAAGCAATAACAACATCATCTAAAGACTCGATCTTAACGTATTCATCCAGCAATGACTGGATGCCGTTCCAAACTTCCTGATCCAGACCGGTCAGAGGTCCTTTGCACGGCAGCTTTCATATTATTTATCCCACCTTAAATTTTTAATTGATGTAAACCGGATCGTTCGTCGCCCGCTCCCTGTAATGCAGTATCGCCATCGACACACTAATCCTTGCAGCCCTATTTAATAGGACGTAAATATTTTTAGACTGTCAGGATCCGTGAGAGACGGATAAATTATGGGATCGGGCAACGAACAAAACCAAAGCACGCTTACAGGCTTTCACCCGGATGGATCGGTTCTCCATATAATAGCGATTTCCCACGCCACATCATCCGTCTCGGATTGCTTGTAACTGATGATCTCAGCGTTATTTGAAATCCCTCCGGGTTCTGTGCCCTCCAGGTTTCTCATTACCTGTTTAACCTTTTCGTTGATATCTTCCGGCAATTTTTTTTCTTCACCCATGATTTGCTCCTTTTAATTTAATATCGGATAGATCTTTCAAGACAGCAGTACTTAAAAGTCATTTAAAACTCCTGCAAATCGTAATTAATGAGGAGACCATTAATTACATCTTCTAGAAATGGCTCGATTGAGGGAGTTTCAAGCAAGCAACATACGCTGTTTGTGGGTGGATTATATAACAAAAAAGTTTATTTGCAAGCTTTTTTCAAAAAAGCGGACTGTAACTCTGAGATTGACACAAAACGCCCGTTTAGTTATTCTAAATGTTCGCTTTCGACAGGTTAGCGCTGTTATTTGAAGCCGCAGCGAGTGCATTAACGCTGCATTTACAGTTATCCGACCGGTTCGTCTAGGGGTCTAGGACACCGCCCTTTCACGGCGGCAACACGGGTTCAAATCCCGTACCGGTTACCACTTTAGCTCAAACCTTTTCCTGCCCGTCATCATCCAATCTGTTTAATCGCCCGTTTCGTTTATAATTAACGAAAGCGGTTTTTGTTTAGAGTTTTCTGTTTTGAGTCCACGCTTTAACGTGCAGTTTTAAAAAAGCCGCCTGAAGGCGGGACTCAAAACCAAAAAAAGCGAACTTTTTATTATTTTGAGAGTTTATTATTTAAGGAAACCCATTCGCTACCGCGAACGGTACTGACAGGAAATGAATTTTAGATACGCATTTTTAAGTTTGATACTACTCGGCGCTTTTGTGTTAGGCGTTATGCCCGCGCGCGCTCTTGCGCAAAATAATCCTGACACTGTACTGGTGCTGCCGTTTGAAAACACCTCGGGAAAGAACGAATTTAACTGGGTGGGCGAAAGCTTTGCCGATTCGCTGACCGATCTGCTCAGGGTTCCCACGCTCAACACGGTTTCCAACGAAGAACGCAAGCTGGTGCAGACGCGCTGGAATGTGCCGCTGACCACGCTTCCCTCGCTGGCCACTTCGCTAAAGCTCGCCCGCGAGGCCCGCGCCAATTTGCTGGTGATGGGCAAGTACAAGGTGATCCGGCCGTAGGCGACGTTGCCGCCAGCGTCAAGGTGACGGCCAAGATAGTGCGCGTGAGCGACGGCTCTTTTTTGACCGAGGACATCGACGGGCGCAAAGTGATGCGCGACATCACGGTGGTGGACGCGCTCTCAAACCTGCAGACGGTGGAAGGCCAACTGGCATACCAGATCCTTTATAAACGCGACAAATATTTGACTTACTCACAGAACGACGTGGTGAAAAAAGCTAACCGCGTGCCCCCGCGCGCCTTTGAAGCTTATATCAAGGGCCTGCTGACGCTGGAAAGCGACCCTCGCCGCGAAGGCTTCCTGAAAAACGCGCTGCGGCTTTATACCGAAGAACGCGACGGCGATACTTACGCCGACGCCGCGCTCGAGCTGGGCCACTATTATCTGAACCGCCGTGATCTTCCGAACGCCATAGATTATTTTTCTCGCATTCCCGCGGCCGATGCGCACTATGCCGAAGCCGCTTTTTATTCGGGCCTGATCCATTGGGGGCAGAGCAATTACGAGCCCGCGCTGGCGACCCTGCGCCCGCTGGCGGACGATCTGAAACTGGTCGCCGTGCACAATATCCTGGGAGCGATCTCGCTGCAGGCGGCCCGCGCCGAAAAGAAAAACACGGCAAAATCAGCGGCGTTTTTGAGCGAAGGCGTAGGGTTTCTGAAACAGGCGCTGGATTCTTCGCCGAACGACCAGGACGTACGTTTTAATTATGCTTACGCGCTTTTCCTGCAGCAGAATTTTGTCGAGACGGCGGAAACGCTGCGCCCGCTGCTGGCGGTCAACCAAAAAGACGGCCCGGCGTATTTCCTGATGGCAAAGGCGCTGGAGGTCAGCAAAGGCAAAGACGACGCCAATGTGCAGAATTTCGACAACCAGGCGCGCAAATACCTGCCCAACTACGCCAAGTTCGAGACCGAATGGCAGAAAGGCAAATCTACCGACGGCATCGCGCTGCGTATCAAACAGCCGCCGCGCAAGGATTTTGCCGCCGTGATCCTTTCGCGCAAGCAGACGCAGCAGGTGACGGTGCCGGTGGACGAAACCCAGGCGCTGCTGCTGCAGGCGCGCACTCTCTATAAGGCCGGGCGCGACGACGAAGCGCTGACCGTGATCAACCGCATCCTGACCAGCGAGCCGATGAGCGCCGAAGCCTATCTCATCATGGGTAATATCCGGCTGCGCCGCGGCGAGCTCGAAGCCGCCGTCAGCGCGCTGAAAACCGCGCTCTTCTGGAACAATAAACTGCTCGAAGGCCACCTCGCGCTGGGGCGCATCTTCTACGAAAAACGCGACTGCCAGCAGGCCGAAACCTACGCCCAATCCGCCGCCGAACTCGCCGCCTCGTTAGGCACCGAAAACGACGAGGTCATCGGTTTGCAAAAAATGGTGGAAAAATGCAAGCGGTGAGGTTTAGTTAGAATACTGGATAGTTTAGAGGCGGTCTCCGACCGCCTCGCAGAACTTAGTATCTAGGGTCTGCACTAAATTGAAAGTCGTATTATTAGACGTTTGCCTGGTTGCTGGTTTGTTTATCAAGCTCCGCAGCCACGGCTTCTCTAAGTTTTCTAAATCCCTATTCTTTATCTTCCTAATAATCTATTCCTTTTCTAAGTTCATCTTCCGCACGTCTCCGAATACGTTCCAGAACAGCATCTAAAGCCTTGTTTTCTTCATCGTCCAATTGTCCTTGAATCTTGAATTGATATCCAACATTAACCGAGGCGGTAAATTGATGGGGTATAGATATGCCAGAAATTGCAAGTGTTTGTGCGCTGTGTTGAATTTGTGTTAACCCTTTATCAGGGCGGTCAAAGACCGCCTCTAAACATATTAAAAGTTAATAGCGGGTTATGTTTTGCCGTTCAAACCCACTCGTATATGTGAACCCGGTGAGGCTACCGGTAAGATAGACGCCAATAACTTGGCTTTAGGGCAAAAATAGAGTAAATTGACTGGTAATTGTATCTACTCGAAAATTGATCAGCTTCCCCGTCGGTGATGAGTTTATTCAGGGAGACCGCATGAAAAAGAATTTTGTTATTGCGTTATGTTTGCTGCTTGCCGTTAATTCGCTGAGCGGGTTGGTTTTTGCCCAGAAAATGCAGGCCAGGAAGCGCCCGGTAGTTTCCGAACCGACGGGCCGCTCGTCGTCCGTCATGGGCGAGATCAGGGCCTCAACCGACGGCGTGAACGGCACGGTCATAGACTGGCATACCACCTATGAACTGGGCAATCTCGGCTTTAATGTCTACCGCGGGGACGCCGACGGGACCAGGCGGCAGGTCAACGATTCCCTGATCGTCGGCTCATTGGTGCGTTTCGGCGAAAAAAGAGAGATGGCCGGCGGCGATCTCTATTCCGCGTACGATCCGGCGGGACGGGCCGATGCCGTGTACTATGTCGAAACCGTTAGTAAATACGGGGAAAAAGCCCTCTACGGCCCTGTTGCCCCGGTCTATTTCCCCAATTTAACGACCAGATCAGGTTATGACGCGCGGCTTCGCCCGGATTTTACCGGCAGCAATAACGCCATCATCGAAAAGAATAACCCCGGTTCATATAAAGCCGGTTCCCCGTCAATGGAGCTCAGCCCGGTCGATCCGGTCAACCAGCGCTGGGTGGCGGCGCAGCCCGGCGTAAAGATCAGGGTGAACAAGAACGGCCTCTACCGCATCAGCCGCGCCGAGCTGCAGACTGCCGGGTTTAACGTCGCGTCCCCGCACGCAAACTGGCAGCTTTACCTGTACGGCGTCGAGCAAAAAATCATCGTCGAACCTGCCGGCAATTACATTGAATTTTACGGGCGCGGCCTCGATATCCAAAACATCGATTCCCAGATCTATTATCTTGTGACCGGGCCGGGTGCGGGCCAGAGAATGGCTTCGACCTTTCGCCGGCCGTTCTCACCGAATATCGGATCGGTGCATTTTCGCAATACTACACACTACGAGCCCCGGAGCAGTTACGTCTATTCGCAGATCGTGAACGGCGATGGGGATAACTGGTTCGGCCCGATCATTTCTTCCTCGTCGATCTCCCGGACCATTAATATCAAGGATATAAATACGGACCGGCAAAAAGCTTATGTCGAGGTTGTGCTTCACGGGCTGCAAAACGGGGTTCATAGTGTAAAGATAACCCTTAACGGCACGGACCTCGGCACGGTCGATTTCGACGGTGTCGTTCCCGCGAGCAAAACGTTTACCGTCAACGCTTCTCTGTTCCAGGAAGGCGGCAATACTTTCGATTTTGTCGGCACCGGCAGCCTGGTGGATAACACCCTGCTCGATTACATTAATATCGACTACCCCCGTTATTACAAAGCCGACCAAAACACGCTGGCATTTGACACTCAAAACGTGCACTCAACCACGGTAACCGGGTTTAACACGCCTAACGTGCGCGTTTTCGACCTGTTCTACCCGGACGATCCGATGCTGATCCTTAACACGACCACCGCGCCGGGCGCGGGCGGCTTTGACGTGCTCATTCCGTCGGGACGCGCTCATCCGATGCTGGCCGTCAACGAAAATTCGCTGCTTTCGCCCGTCTCCATCACCCTTAACACGCCTTCGAACGTATCGTCTGTAAATTCGACCGCCGATATGCTCATCATTTCGCACGGAAACTTTATGGCCGAGGCGAACAACTGGGCAAACTACCGCCGCGGGCAGGGTTTGACGGTGGATGTGATGAATGCGGAAGACGTCTTTGACGAATTCGATTACGGGCTGCCGACGCCGACCGCGGTCAAAAACTGCCTGCAGTATTTCAAAAACACCGATCCTAATTTTAAATACGTTTTGCTGATAGGCGACGCTACTTACGATCCGCGCAATTACCTGGGCACGGGATTTAACGACCTGATCCCGACAAAATTCGTCAACACTTCCTTCGGCGAAGCGCCGAGCGACGAGTCCCTGGGCGATTTCGACAACGACGCCGTGGCGGAAATGTCGATCGGAAGATTGCCTGTCCGCACACCGGCCGAAGTGACCCTGATCCTGGGCAAAGTGACGGCTTTCGAATCGGTGGTGCAAACCTCTCTATCAAGTCGCGGCGTGCTCTTTGTGGCGGACGCTCTGAGAGGTTGGGATTTTGCCAATACCAACAGGCTCCTGCGCGCGGAGCTTCCCGCTCCAACGCCGGTCGCGTTCATCGATTTTCTGGAGACTTCCGATATTCCCACGATCAGGAACCAGATAGTCGACGATATCAATGCCAATAACGGGCGCTTTATCATCAATTACGCCGGGCACGGCTCCATTCGCGTATGGTCCACCAGCCAGATATTCCGTCAGGTCGTCGTCCCGCAGCCGCCTCCGCCGAATCCGCCTATCCTGTCGGAAGTGCAGAGGCTGACCAACTCGGGCAACAAGACTTCGCTTTTCCTGATGTTGACCTGTTTGAACGGTTACTTCACCGATCTTTCGCAGGACAACCTGGCTGAAGCTTTGGTAAAAGCGCCTAACGGCGGCGCGCCTACCAGTTGGGCTTCGACCGGTGAAACAACGGCTAATATTCAGGAGACCATGGCGACCCGCTTTTTCCATATCGTGGGCCTGGGCACGCACCAGCGGCTGGGCGATGCCATCAGGGAATCGAAACAAAACGCTCCGGATCCGGACGTTCCGCGGACCTGGGCGCTGATCGGCGACCCGGCACTGAAGATAAAATAGCAGTAGCAGTAAGCCGTAGCAGTAGGCAGCAGCAGTCTAGTGCTTACTGCCGCTGCCTACTGCCGCTGCTTACTGCCACTGCTACCGCCTACTCACTATGATCATCGGCGCACACGTAATCATTTACAGCACGGACGCGGAAGCCGACCGTGCTTTTTTTCGCGACGTTCTCGGCTACCCTTCGGTGGATGCGGGACACGGCTGGCTGATCTTTGCCCTGCCGCCGGCCGAGCTAGCAATGCATCCGGCAAAAGAAAACGACGTTCACGAGCTCTACCTGATGTGCGACGACCTGGCGGCCGAAATGTCTTCGCTAAAAGACAAGGGCGTCGAGTGCTCCGAGGTGCAGGAAGCGCCCTGGGGCTCGATCACCCGGTTTACCCTCCCGGGCGGCGGTAAGGTCGGACTTTATCAGCCGAAACACCCGATGGCTATCAGTAGGCAATAGCAGTGGGCAGCGGCAGTAAGCCGCGCTTTTCTCCTTCTGCCTTCTGCTTCTGCCTTCTGCCTTCTGCCTTCTGCTTCTGCCTTCTGCCCACTGCCTGTGCCTACTGCTTCTGCCTTCTGCTTCTGCCCACTGCCTTCTGCCTTCTGCCTTCTGCTTCTGCCTTCTGCTTCTGCCTTCTGCCTTCTGCTTCTGCCCACTGCCTACTGCCTTCTGCCTTCTGCCCACTGCCTTCTGCCTTCTGCCTGTGCCTACTGCTTCTGCCAACCGCGCCCCCGGTGAAACCTTCTTCTCTCATCAACGTAAAAACCTGAAACACGTCTCCGTTTTCAAACGAGAAAAACTTTATGCGAATAAGTAAAATTTCCGCTTTTATTTTATCGGTCTTTGCCCTGGTTTTATATGTGAACGCCGCCGCCGCGCAGTCTCTAGACATCGCGGCGGAGATCGATCGCTACCTTACCGCCAGAACGCAGTTGGGGCGCTTTAACGGGGCCGTTTTGGTCGCTAAGGACGGCCGTGTCATCTTCCGCAAAGGTTACGGCTTTGCCGATATTGAAAAGCGGGTCCCTTACACGCCGGAGGCAAGGCATGAGGTCGCGTCTATCACAAAAATGTTCACTTCGATGGCGGCGCTCCAGCTGCGCGATAAGGGTAAACTGAAACTGGAAGATCCTATTTGTAATTACCTGACCGACTGCCCGGAAGCCTGGAGACCGGTCACCATTCAACATCTGATGCGCCACACCTCGGGCATTCCGGACTACGAGGAAAAGCTGGAACTGTTTTCACCGAAACATGTCGAATTTATGATCCGCCCGGACGCCACCGACCTGATCTACGCGAATGCGAAAAAACTTCCGCTCGATTTTAAACCCGGCGAAAAATTTCATTATAGTAATACCGCCTATATTGTGCTGGCGCACGTGATACAAAAAGTTTCCGGCCGCCCCTTTAACAAATTCGTGGAAAAAAATATTCTGAAACCCGCCGGCATGAAAGATTCCGGAATGTTTGCGGCGTCAAAGCCGCCCGAAAATTTTGCCGCCGGTTATTCCAGCGAGAGCCTGGGCTGGGAAAAAATTCTTCCCGGCGTTTCGCTGACCGGCGGGCATCTGAAAAAAGTTCCACAGATCTCGCTGCAAGCCCCGGCCGGCGACGCCGCGCTTTATTCGACCGTGGACGATCTTTACAAATGGAGCCTTATAATGGATGGCGGCGGCAAGCTCGTTTCCGCCAAAACCGCGCAGGAAATTTTTACGCCGGGTCTGGAAGGTTACGGTTACGGGTGGTTCATCGACAAATCTTTTGAGCGCACACGTTTATCACACACGGGCGGCCTGCCCGGTTATGCCAGTGATCTCACTAAATTTCCCGAAGAGAAATTGACCATTGTAATATTTTCCAATATCGATAATGTGCGCACGAGCCGCGTCAAGCGCGATATTACGGCGATGGTGCTGGGCAAACTCTGGGATATGCCCGTGAGCGGAAACGTGGCCGCGCTCACTCCCGAACAGTTTGCGAAGCTGCTGGGCAATTACAAAATGTCTGACGGCGCCACGCTGCGGATATTTAAAGACCCCGAGCCTAATTCCCTGCTGGCGGCGCATATTCCCGACCGCTATATGGCCGGGCTGATACCGATGTCCGCGACCGAATTCTATATGCCGCTGACCGAAGGGCGGGCGATTTTCACCCTGGACGCGGACGGGCGCGCCGTCAAGGTCAATATGCGCTACAACGGCGAAGACCATACCGGGGAAAGAATTCCATAATATGGAGCGCGGGCATCCCTGCCCGCAAGGCCTAAAACTCTTTAACCGCGAATAAACACGGATTTACACAGATCGGAATAAACTCTTTATCCGTGTGATCCGTGAGGATCCGCGGCTAAAATTCTTCAGGCTGCCGGGCAGCCTTTGCGGGCAGGATGCCCGCGCTCCATAACTACTACCAGTTGTATCAGTGTTTAACAAAAACACTTGACATGGGCGATAAAGGCTGTTATAAACAAAGACATAAATTGGACACTTGGGAACGCTCGGAAGCTTTTTGGGAACAAATGCGCCTATAGGTGTATTCAGTTTTCGAGATAGCTGTTCAATGTAATATTGTGGCCATCGGTGATCACGGTGATAGTACCGCGGGAACCGGTGGTCATTGTATTTGCGCCGCTGTTCATCCAGCGTTCCATCACTTCCGGGTGCGGGTGCCCGAAGGGCGAATCGCGCCCGACGGAGATCACCGCCGTCCCCGCTCCCGTCGCTCTTATAAATTCTTCGCTCGAAGAAGTCTTGCTGCCGTGATGCGCGACTTTGACCAGATCGCAGCGCAGATTTTCCGGCTGCTGTAATAAAAGCTCTTCCGTTTCGCGTTCGATGTCGCCGGTAAAAAGAAAAACGCGCTCGCCATAGGTAATTTTTAAAACCAAAGAATTATTGTTTTCCGAGAGGCTCATCGTCTCAGCAGTTTTAGGCGAAGGTGAAAGTATCTCAACCGTCACTTCACTGAACCTAAACATATCGCCGCGCGCAGTTTCAATTACGGGAATGCCGCGCCGGTTTAACATCTCGTAAAATGCCGCGAGGCTTGCCGAAGGCGCCTGTCCCGCGCCCACAAAAGCCGCGCGCACGCGAAAATTTCGCGCCGCGTCCATTAAACCCTGGATGTGGTCGAGGTCGCCGTGAGTAGCGGCCAGGTAATCTACTTCGTCCAGGCCGCGCTCCCATAAAAATTCCGACACTACCGCTTCGCCAATGGACGGCACGTCGGGTTCGAAACCCCTGGCTTCGCCGTATTCATTTATTACTTTTGCCTGGCCAAAATTAAACCGGCCCCCGCCGTCGATCAGCATCGTAGTGCCGTCCGGAAAGGTCAGCAGCGCCGAATCTCCCTGGCCTACGTCGAGAAGATCTATCCGCAATTTTCCGTCGGGGCGCGGCGCGCTGTAGGGGTGAAAAATTATTATTAAAAGAAAAATCAAAAGCGCGACGCCGTTAAAATATGGCGTGAGGAAAATTCTTCGCCGCGGTTTTTTTAACCCGAACGGGTCCCACCTGCCGAGTTGTATCCAGAGAAAGATCAGCGGCAGAAAATACAACACATAGATCACCCGTCCCCAACCTGTATAAACAGGCACACGCAAAGCGGCCATCTCGTATTTATTAAAGGGGTCGACCGAATGCAGCATCAGCCAGTTCAGCCCTTCGGCCAGCCGGATGAACGGCGCGGCAAACGCTTCGCTAAAGCCCGCAGCCCATACGGCAAAAAGCGCGGCCAGGGTTTCCGCCGCCAGCAAGATCCCCACAAAAAGATTCAGGATCACTCCCGCGGGCGCTACTCGATGAAAATAGACGGTAAGGAACGGCAGCAGCCAGATCTGCACGATAAAGGAAACCAGCACCGCGGCGAAGATATAGCGCAGAACAATTTGCGCGCCGCTGCGTTCCAGCTTTGCCGCCCACAGCGTCTTAAACAGGCTGCATTGCCAGACGCTGCGTTTCTGCTCGCGCCGCCACTTCTGCTCGCGCCAGAAAAGCGTCTCGCAAAAAGTTTTCAGCCACGGCGGGCAGTTTGGCGGCAGCGGCTCTTTTGCCGTCGGGTGCCACGCGCCGATCGCTTCCAGCTTTTGCAGCAGCGGCACCGCCACCGCGACGATGGCAAAAACGCATGCAAACGTAAGCTGGAACGACGGGTCGAAGAGATCGGACGGTTTCCAGATCAATAAAGTGAGCGCCGCCGCGCCCAGCGAATTTAATAGCATGCCCTGTCTCTGAACGACGTATGAAAAACTCAAAAACGTGAACATCAGCGCCGCGCGCACCACCGGCGCTTCGCCGCCGACGGAGAGAGAATATGCCCAGAGAATCGCGTTGGGAATCAGAAAAAGCAGGACACGGTTGCGCGTGACAAACGACAAAAGCCAAACGGCCAGCGCCCCGATCAGCGTGATATGCGCGCCGCTGATCACGAGAATGTGGAAAGTGCCGCCCTCGCGAAACGCCTCCGCGGTCGGTTTGTCGAGATGGTATTTATTTCCCAACAGCGAGGCGATCAGCACGCCAGCGGTCGGCACATTGAAATGTTTGCGAAACTCGAGCAGCAGATCCTGCCGCCAGCGGTAAATGAATGAGAGCGGCGAGCTGCCCGCGACGAGTTTTTTCAGGTCGTCGGGGCTTTTTATCGTGGCGGCGGCATCTATGCCCTGCCGGTCAAGATCTTCTTTTGCCGGACGAACCCCGGGATTTAAAAATCGTTCTTCGCGTTTTAGCTGGGCGGCGGCGGAAATTCTATCGCCCGCTTTCAGCTCCAGGCTTTCATATTCCCGCGCCGAAATTTCATTATTCACCGGCACAAAAAATCGCACCGTACCGGAAACTTTGTGTTCCGTTTTTTGATAAGTCAGGCTTTCAGCAGTAACCCAAAGAAAAAAACCGTTCACGGCCAGGTCCGGCTCGCGCGAGATCGTACCTGTGATCCCGACCGGCTCACCCGAGCGGAAAGTTCCGCCGTCGTACAAAACCTTCAACCGGTCGGGACGGACGCTCTGACTTTCTATTTTCTGCAGCAGCCCCCCGGCGCATGCAAAAGCCAGCAGCAGAAAGACGGGAAGCCGCCCTCTGCCGCGAGAACAGCAGAGCGCAAATCGCGCAGTCGATGCTGCTGCCGAGCCACAGCCAAATGTCTAAGGTGGAAACTGTAGATACAAGGATCCCGGCCGCAAACGCGCCGGCGAGCCACGCGAGCGGGTAGAGAGAAAGTCCGGCAATTGAAGTTTGGCGGGAGTCTGGCTTCATCTGCTCAAAATGCGAAAATTCGTCGGAGATTCGTGCCCCGGATTGTAGCAGATTTCGGCCTACCGCGCGCGTAAAACCTGTGTGAAACCAGTAAGTTGTGGAAATCTTAAAGTAAGACTTGAACCACAACAATCTTTAACATTTCATTAACATCTTTGCAACATTTAAGTATTGCAGTCACGCGGGTTACGAGTTTTGCACAAAATTAGTGCAAAATGGTTGAAGCCTTGTAAAATCGAGCCTTTAGACGGATTTCCAAAGGTTTTCCACAGTTTTTTGCACAGAAAAATGAGGATATTTAAGCAGTTTGGGCAAATATTGAAAATGTAAAGATTTAAAGGTTTTTTAACGTAGTGTCATATACACAATTTAATTAGAATATTAGCAATCTACTTTGCGCGCTTGGCGTCATATTTGCGTTCTTTGCGGTTAAAATAAAACAGAAACCGCAAAGAACGCTGAGTAGAGCGCCGAAGGCTGTTGACTTCCCTATAAAAGTATTTTAAAGATTACAAGACAATAAATTATGGCTGAAGATAAACCTTCATTTCGCTCGAAAATTCCCGTCCTCGAGCTGGCTGTTTTCGTTTGCGGCGCGCTGGTGATGATCTACGAGATCATCGGTTCGCGGATACTGGCGCCGCACATCGGCACTTCGACCTATGTCTGGACGAGCCTGATCGGCGTGATATTGGCGGCGCTCAGCCTGGGTTACTGGCTGGGCGGAAAGATCGCGGACCAAAACCGGACCTGAAAATTCTCGCCGGCGTGATTTTTTTCGCGGGCGGCGCGGTCGCGGTCACTATCCTGCTCAAAGACGTCGTGCTCGCCTACATTGCCACAATGCCGGTGCCGCTCGAGCTGCGCTCTCTGCTGGCGGCGCTGATACTCTTTGCGCCCGCTAGCGTGCTGCTGGGTTTTGTCACACCATACGCGGTGAAATTGAAAATGGAATCGCTCAGTGCATCGGGGCGGACGGTCGGCAGGCTTTACGCACTCTCGACCGTGGGCAGTATCCTGGGAACTTTTCTCGCCGGATTTTTTCTCATCCCATTTGTCGGCAGCACGCGGACGCTTTACCTGATCGCGGCGCTGCTCATCGCGGTGTCGGTCATGCTGGCACCCTTCTCGCTTAAGATCTTTAATGTGGCGGTCGTGCTGACGCTTTTTATCGGCATCGGCGCGAGCGAGCTGATGAGCGCGCAGCTGCGCCGGGCAAATAATCTTTACGACATCGACACTGAGTACAGCCGCATCCAGGTCTACGACACGCACCTCGGGAAAAACCGCGACCGGGCGCGCGCGCTGGCGACCGACCCGTTTTCCGTCCAGTCAATAATGTACCTCGACCGCGACGACCAGGCCGCCGAATACATCAGCTACTATCATTTAGCGCGTTATTTCAAGCCGGATTTCCAGCGCAGCCTGATCATCGGCGGGGCGGGTTATTCTTTTCCCAAAGATTACCTGAAAAAATATCCCGGGCGCGAGATCGACGTGGTCGAGCTGGACCCGGCGGTGACGCAGATCGCGCGTGATCATTTCCGCCTGCAGGATGATCCGCGGATGAGAATTTTTCACCAGGACGGAAGGGTTTTTCTGAACACGGCCGAAACCGGTAAATACGACCTGGTTTTTCTGGACGCTTTCGGCTCGCTTTTCAACATTCCTTTTCAACTGACCACGCTCGAAGCCGTCCGCCAGATCGACCGCAACTTAAAAGACGACGGCGTCGCGATCTTCAACCTGATAAATGCGATCAAGGGCGATTCCAGCCGCTTTTTTCAGGCGGAGCTTGCCACCTATAAGCAGGTCTTTCCGAAAGTGTATGTCTTTAAAGTGCAGGAAAATCGCGGGGACGACATGATCCAGAACCTGATCATCATCGCCTGCAAAAAAGCGGACCAATCGCCCCTGTCTTCGAGCGATCCGGAGCTGGAAAAGCCTCTGAAACACCTGGTGCCGGAATCCAGGATACCCGCGCCCGGTGAGTTCGCGGTCCTCACCGACGACCTGGCCCCGGTCGAATATTACAATTCATCTTTTCAGAATTTTAAAAGGTGACATGGAGCGCGGGCATCCCTGCCGCACGGACGCTCCGCGTCCGAAATATTTATGCGCGGATTGCCACGGATTAAACGCGGATAAGAAAATTTTCAGATCAATATCCGCTTCAGCGGATATTCTGATAATAGCCCAGCCATTTATGGCTGGGTACACATCGACATAAATATTCGAGCCCGTTTTAACGGGCGAAAGACTCTGCCGCCCGCTAAAGCGGGCTTAATTGTTTTTATTGGAATCGATACCCACAGCTAAAGCTGTGGGCTATTTTCAGATGCCCTCTGCGAGGACAAACAAAAAGGGCAGGTACAAGCCCTGCCCCTACAAACATATCGCGTATTTCGGACGCTGAGCGTCCGTTGCGGGCAGGGATGCCCGCGCTCCATATTACAATCCGTCCTCGTCCCGCAGCGCCTCGTACGCTTTATCGAGTATCGGCCGCGCGCGCGAGCCGTCCATTTCACCGATGTAGCCTTCGCGCACCATCGCGTCTAGAATGGCGGCGGCGCGGCCGTAGCCGATGCGCAGATGGCGCTGGAGCAGCGATGTCGAGGCGCGTTTAGCGTTGATGCAGGCCCGCAGCGCGTCGAAGAAAAGCTCGTCGCGGCGGCCCGGCAATCCCTCGCCGTTCTCGGTTTCCTCGGCTGCCTGGGTGATGGTTTCGTCGTAATCGGGCGTGCCTTGTCTTTTTATATGATCGACGATGCGGCCGATCTCTTTTTCGTCGACATAAGCACCGTGCACGCGGATGAGCTGCGAAGTGCCCGGCGGCAGAAAGAGCATGTCGCCTTTGCCGAGCAGTTGTTCCGCGCCGTTGCCGTCGATGATCGTGCGCGAATCTACCTTAGAAGAAACGCGGAAGGAAATGCGCGCGGGAAAATTCGCTTTGATCAGACCCGTGATGACATCGACCGAGGGACGCTGCGTCGCCAGCACCATGTGGATGCCGACAGCCCGCGCCATCTGCGCCAGGCGGGTGATCGATTCTTCGACCTCGCGGCCGGACACCATCATCAGATCGGCCAGCTCGTCGATGATGATAACGATATACGGCAGCGTTTTCCACGGCTCGCCGTTCTCGTCGTAATCTTTCAGAAAATTGCGCCGCGGCACTTCCTTGTTGTAGCCCTCAATATTGCGGACGCCCTAGCCGGCGAGCTCGCGGTAGCGGCGCTCCATCTCGTGCACCGCCCATTTCAGCGAGATCGCGGCGCGTTTCGGATCGGTGATGATCGGCGTCGCCAGGTGCGGAATGTCGGCGTAGAGGCCGAGCTCCAGCCGTTTCGGATCGACCATGATGAACTTCACTTCATCCGGGCGGGCTTTGTATAAAATGGAAACCACCAGCGAATTCACGCCGACGGATTTGCCCGCGCCGGTCGCGCCCGCGATCAGCAGGTGCGGCATCTTGGCGAGATCGGTCACATAGTTTTCGCCGTCGATCTTTTTGCCCAGCGCGATGGTGAGCTTCGAATCCGACTTTTCGAATTTCGAGGAAGTGATCACCTCGCGCAGGAAAATGGTTTCGCGGTTCGGATTCGGCACTTCGATACCGACATATGCTTTGCCGGGAATGCGGTCGATGCGGATGGATTCGGCCTTTAAGGCCAGCGCCAGGTCGTCCGTCAGGCCGGTGATGCGGGAATATTTGATGCCCGCGTCGGGTTTAAATTCGTAGGTCGTCACTACCGGGCCCTGGCGGATGACGGCGACGCGCCCGTTGACCTTAAACTCGTCGCATTTGCTTTCCAGTTCCCGCGCCACGGCCTTTAATTCTTCTTCGCGCTGTTCGAGCGCCGGCGGCGGCTCGGTCAAAAATTCGGGCTTGGGCAAGCTGTATTTTTCAAACGATTGTTTTTTCCTGAAAAGAGGTTTTCGCGCCGGTTCGCCGGAAGCGACCTCCGGCGACTGCTTTTCTTCGGATTCGGGCGCGGCCGATTTATCGAGATCGACCCGGTCCTTGATCTTGATATCGGACGCATCAAGGCCGTTTTCATCTTCACTCACCGGAGGCTCCGCGGCCGTCGGTTCTTCCGCGGGCTTTTCAGTCGGTTTTTCTTCCGTTTTCTCCGGCGGTTTTGCCGCCTTGACGTCGCGCCCGATGATGGTCGGCGCCGGGCTTTTCTCGTCCTTTTCTTTCTCTTCTTTTAGCGGGGTTTCTTCCCCGGCGGGTTTCGGCGGTTCGCTCAGGCGGTGAAAAAATCCCGTAATGGCGGAGCCCAGTGTTTTGCCGTTATCCGCTACGCGCGCTTCCGCGCTGGCGTCGCGCAGCGCTTTGGCTTTTTTGTTTTCGGCGGCATAGAGGTTTTCCACCGGCGTGCCCCGGTCGCCTTTTGACAAAGCTTCGTCATCGTTTGATGAACGATTTCGCAGCCACCCTATCAACATTTCCAGGTAGTGGCGCACGTCGGAGAAAACTATGGTCAGCGAAAAATTGGTGATATAGATGAACGAAGCGACGGCCACCGCCAGCAGCAAAATAAGCGTTCCGATCTTGCCCAGCCAGGAAACGAAAAGCCATTCGACAAAATCGCCGATCATGCCGCCGAGCTTTACGCTGCCGTCGAGAAATTTGTAATCCGTCAGCGCCAGCAGCCCGGCCAGCGAAACCACGAACAAAATAAACGCCGCGGCGCTTTTCAGCGAGATGCGCAGCGAGACGGATTTAAAACATTGCCAGGCGATCAGCGCGATCAGCGCCGGCAGCACATAGGCGATCAACCCGATTCCCTGTAGAAAAAGGTCCGCCACTATCGAGCCGAGATAGCCGATCAGATTTTGCCGCGGGAAAGAGCTGTCCGCGTTCCAGGACGGGTCGTTCGGATTGTGCGTGACCAGGCACAGCAAGAGCAGCACCCCGAGCGCCAGCAGCAGGACCGAGACGATCTCGTTTTGCCGCGAATGCTCGCCCGGGCGTTTTCTGTTTGATTCTCTCTGCGAAGTCGCCATTTATGAACAAGTTAAAGAATATTCGGTAGAAATGAAGTCAGCGTTTAAGCTTCTGCTTAACAGATTACATTATGCCTTGTTTTTCCGCCAAATCAAGAACTCTTTTATAAAATCGTCGATCTCACCATCCAGTACGTTTTCCACATCGGCGCGTTCAAATTTTGTGCGCGCGTCTTTGACCAGCCGGTAGGGCTGCAGGGTGTAGTTGCGGATCTGCGAGCCGAAAGATATATCCTGTTTATTTGCCGCGAGTTCGGCGGTCCCCGCGCGGCGTTTTTCCAGCTCAAGCTCGTAGAGTTTGGAACGCAAAACCTGCATCGCCACGGCCTTGTTCTGGTGCTGCGAGCGCTGGTTTTGGCAGGACACGACAATGCCGGTGGGCAGGTGCGTGATGCGCACGGCGCTGTCGGTGGTATTGATATGCTGGCCGCCGGCGCCGGTAGCGCGGTAGGTGTCGATGCGCAGGTCCTTGTCCAGCACCTCGACCTCGATGTCTTCGTCGATCTCAGGCGAAACGAAGAGCGAGGCGAAGGAGGTTTCGCGGCTGCCGCCGGCATTGAACGGAGAGATGCGAACCAGCCGGTGCACGCCCGCTTCCGCCGCCATTAGCCCGTAGGCGTAATCGCCGTCGACGCGGAAAGTGGCGGATTTTATCCCCGCTTCCTGTCCGGGCTGTTCTTCCAGCACCTCGGCGGTAAATCCGCGCCGCTCGGCCCAGCGCAGGTACATGCGCAAAAGCATCTGCGCCCAATCCTGCGCGTCGGTGCCGCCCGCGCCCGATTGGATCGAGCAGATCGCGTTCTTGGCGTCGTTCTCGCCGGACATCAGCATCTCGATCTCGGCGGCGGCGACCTCGGGCGCGAGCTTTTCCAGCAGCGTTTGCAGCTCGGTCAAAGAGGCCGCGTCGGTCTCGGCGAATTCGAACAACACTTCGGCGTCCGACAGCGAGGTCTCGAAGCCCTGCTGGCGCGAGATGGCACTGTCCAGCCGGTTGCGCTGGCGCATTACTTTTTGCGCAGACTCCTGGTCGTTCCAGAAATCCGGCGCGGTTACTTTTTCTTCTAGTTTTGCGAGCTCGGCTTGCTTGGCAGGGACGTCAAAGAAACCTCCCGAGCTGTTCAACCTGCTCTTTGGTTTCTTCGTACCTGGCGCGAAGGTCCTGAATTTCTATTTGCTGGGTCATAATTATTTTCATTATAGGAGAAATTCGTGCCGAAGGCACGCCGGATATTAGCCGTGGGCGAAAGCCCACGGTAGCAAGAGTAAATGATCGAGCCCTGAAAGGGCGAAATTTATTTATCCTACTCTTCCCACGCCGCGAGCACAGCCTCCGCGATCTGCAGGTATTGGCGGGTATACGGCGCGCGCTCAACATAGGGAGTAATGACTTTCACCGCCTCCTGCGCCAATTTGATGGAACGTTCGCGGTCGGGTTTGCCTTGGAGAAAAAAAATAGCCATACTGATCAGCGTCACCACCACATCCGGCTCATAAGCCGCCGGGTTTGCTTCCGCCAGCCGCCGCCTGATCGCCAGCGCCTCTCCGTACTCCTTTTCCGCTGCCGCAAACTCCTTTTGCGTGTCCGCATGCAAATTACCGAGATTATTGAGGGTCATCGCCACATCCGGCTCATAGGCCGCCGGGTTTGTTTTCGCCAGCCGCCGGTAGATCGCCAGCGCCGCTTCAAACTCATGCGTGTTCTTATGCAAAAGGCCGAGATTATTGAGCGTATTCGCTACATACGGCTCATAGGCCGCCGGGTTTGCTTCCGCCAGCCGTCGCCTGATCACCAGCGCCGCTTCAAACTCTTTTTCCGCCGTTGCGAACTCCTGAGTGTTCCGATGCAAATTACCAAGATTATTCAGCGTCATCGCCACATCCGGCTCATAGGCCGCCGGGTTTGCTTTTGCCAGCCGCCGGTAGATCGCCAACGCCTCGCCGTATTTTTTTTCCGCCGCCGCAAACTCCTGCGTGGTCTTATGTAAAATCCCGAGATTATTGAGCGTCATTGCCACGCCCGGTTTATAGGCCGCCGGGTTCGCTTTCGCCAGCCGCCGCCTGATCGCCAGCGCCTCGCTATATTCCTTTTCCGCCGCCGCAAATTCCTGCGTCTTCCAATGCAAAACGGCAAGATTACCGAGCGTCATCGCCACATCCGGCTCATAGGCCGCCGGGTTTGTTTCCGCCAGCCGCCGGTAGATCGCCAGCGCCTCGCCGTATTCCTTTTCCGCCGCCGCAAACTCCTGTGTGTTCCGATGCAAGACGGCGAGATTATTGAGCGTCATCGCCACCTTCGGTTCATGGGCCGACGGGTTCGCTTCCGCCAGCCGCCGCCTAATCGCCAGCGCCTCGCCGTACTCCTTTTCCGCCGCCGCAAACTCCTGTGTATCCGCATGCAAAGCGGCAAGATTATTGAGCGTCATCGCATAATATTCTTCCGAAATTTCGCCGCGAAAATCGTCTATGATCCGCCGGTAGAGACCAATCGCCTGAGCGTGCCGGTTATGGTCTTGCAAAAACCGCGCATAGGAAAAAAGATTATCTGGAAATGCCAGACACTCGATAGAATTCTCAAAATACCGGCAGGTGTCTTCCAGCCGGTCGGGGTTGGAAAAACTCGCGGCGGTCGATTGCGCCAGCAGCAGGTAATCATTGGCAGTTTGTCTCAGGATTTCATTTATATTGGCGCGCTCCGCTTCATTTTTGCTCTTTGCTGCCAGTGCGCGCGATTTTATGTCCTGCATTTCTTCGCGAGAATCTTCCAGCAGAATTCGGGCGGCATCCAGATTACCGGCGAAGAAAAGTTCCCGCGCTCTTTCCTGCTTTTCCGAAGGATTCGGAATTTTAGTAATGGTTTCGGCAAAATCGAGTATTGTCTTTTTCAATTGCTCGATCTGCCCGGTGGTAGTCTCGATCTCAGCACTGATCCGTAACTGTTTCAGATCGTCAGTTTCGGCAGCGAATTTTTCTTTTAATTTAGCGAGGTAATTGCCCAGTTCTCGGTACTGGGAAAATTCGCCGAAATCGGGCGCGAGCGATTCGCCCAGCAGACCGGCTATCTCGCGCAGCGCTTCTTCGTTGCGCCGCAGGAAATCTGAGAGCTTGTCTATCTCCCCGCGAATCTTATTTTTTTCGGGCTTATATTCTTCGGAGAGTTGTAGAGTCTGAAATTCGTCGTAGGCGTACTTGCGGAAGATGGCTGCCAGCTTTTCGCGGCCCGACCAAGTCTTATCGACGCCCTCCCCGACAAGCTTGTCCAGTACTTTTTCAGCGATCTTTTCCGATAAGAATGCGAGGCCGGCAATCGCGCCTGTTGTGAGCGGATCCATGAGAGACTCCTTAATTTAACCTGCGCGATTCTAACATAGTCTAAATAATACGAAAAAAGAGCTATTTGGTAGTGTCCTGATATGCGGTGCTATGTTTGCGCCGGAAGCGCAAAGGAAATTAGCCTCTGGCTAAAGCCACCGGTGGGAGGCGTGAGAAATGTCGCAGCCCTGAAAGGGCGCCGGATTCTGATGCTCCTTCAGAGCTCTAACAGACGGTGGTCTGTTCCGGTGGCTTTCGCTACCGGCTAATCTCCGTTACGCCTCCGGCGCAAATCCTTTCGAAACCCGGGCAATTACTTAAAATCTGCCAAAGAACTTCTACAAATTTCGTGTCGTTTCGTATATTCTCGTGGTTCCAGTCGCTGCGGCTGACGATCTTTGAGCTTAAAAAATCCCAAAACCGTGTTTCAAAAGTGTTTCAGTGTTTCACTTGGACACGCCCGAAACCTGAAACACCTAATGAAACTTCTCGCCCTTTTCCATCATCTCCAGGATCTGCTTCATGCGTTTTTCGCGCGTTTCCGGGCGCTTGGCGGTCTGGAGCCGGTAGCCGATCGAAAAAAGATTGTTTTTATTGAGCGTGTCGAAAAAAGCCTTGGCCTTTTTGTTCTTTTTTAATTCTTTCAGAAAGTCTTCGGGAATGGCCATAGTGCTGTGGGAATCGTAAGCGAACTGCCAGCGCCCGTCGGCTTTGGCGGCGTCGATCTCCTTCTGCCCGGCGGGGTGCATCTTCCCTGCTTCTGTCAGCCTTTCGACGTGCCCGATGTTTCTCTTTGACCAAAGGCTGCGCGAGCGGCGCGGCGTAAAGCGCTGCACCCAGGAAACGTCGTCATATTTATTGGTTTGCCCGTCGATCCAGCCGTAACAAAGCGCCCCGTCCAGCGCCTGGTCGTAATTCATCGACTTTATGCCCGATGCTTTTTTATAGAATCGCATCCAGACACCTTTTGAGTTAGCGTGGTTTTTCGCCAGCCACTTTTCCCAGGCGGTTTGGGTCTTGAATTCTTTTATGGGCAGGTCTAATTCTCTTGGCATAATTTTTGGATCTTAGCCACAGAGTTCACAGAGAACCCAGAGAGTAATTATTCCTTCTCTGTGATCTCTGTGATCTCTGTGATCTCTGTGCTCTCTGTGGCAGATATCTTACTACGTTTGAAACTCAACACTATAAAAACCAAACTCAGCGCGGCGCACAGGATCGCAAACCAATCGCCCCACATTACATACAACGTCTGCGCACCGTCGGACTTTGTTACCGTCCAAAAGCGCGTATCCGTAACATAGCTCTGCGTGGCGTCAACTATTTTGCCGTCCGGCTGGATGTAACCCGAGATGCCGACGTTGGTCACGCGTAGCAAAGGGCGGTTCGTTTCGACCGCGCGGAAAACGGCATTGGCCAGGTGTTGTTTCAGGACCGGCGTCGGCCCCAGATAGCCGTCATTGGTCATTTCGACCAGCATGTCCGCGCCGTTTAAACAAACTGGCGCGAGAGGCTCGGAAAATGCGATTCGAAGCAGATCATGATACCGCCTTTTGCCTGGCCGAAAGGCAGCAGGTTCGTTTCCGTGCCGAAGGCAAAGCTGCCTACCAGCGGCGGAATGACCGGCGACAACGCATTCGACAGCGGCACATATTCGCCGAAAGGCATCAGATGGATCTTGTTATACTGCGCCACCTTTGTGCCCGTTTCATTGACCATCACGGCGGAGTTATATAATTGCTCGCTTTCCCGCGCGGGCTCGGCGGAATTAAACAGCACCGAGGAATTTGTCTTCTGAGTGTAGGCGCGCAAAAATTCGCGAAATTCCGCGTCACGCTCGTACATATAGTTCATCGGCGATTCGGGCAGGATAATGACGCGCGGCAAATCGGCCCCCGGCAGGATGAGCATGAGCGCCTGTTCGGCCATGTCGGCCTGTTTCCCTCTTAATTTTTGCCATTCGGTCTGGTTCAACCCGCTCATCGGAACGTTCGGCTGAATGGCTATGATCAGCGCTTCGCTCTTGTGCGCAGCGGCAATGTCTTTTTTCGCGGGCTGGCTTAGCAGGATAAGTCCCGAGATCAACACCGTGACCGAAGCAAAAACCATCACGCTTCGCCGCCTGCGTTCGAGCAAAAGAAATACCAGCGCGGCGTTAAAAGCGGCGATGAAAAATCCCACAAGGAAAAAGCTGCCGTACCTGGCGGGCTGGATCAACTGCGGAACGAAAGCCTGCGAATAGCCGAGCGCGTTCCAGGCGTTCCCGGTCAGCAGGTAGCGCAAGTATTCCATCCCTATCCAGAGGACCGGCGCAGCCAGCACCGCCCGCGCGCCGTGACGCCGGTACAAATAACCGAGCGCCGCGGAGAAAACCGCAAAGAAAACCCCCACGCCCGCGGCGACAAAAAACATTATGAAATAGGCGAGCGCGGCAGGCAGATCGGCGTAATGGACCGGCGCGTAGGTCAGCCACCAGCAGGTGCCGTAGATGAACACGGTGCCGAAGATCCAGCCGAGCAACACACAGCGAAACCTCGAGCTTCTTTCCTGAAAAATCGCGATAAAAAACGGCACCAGCGCGAACCAGGCCAGCCACCAGAGCTCGAAGTCGGGAAAGGAAATGGCCAGCATCATGGCCGATAAAACGGTCGCAACGATGCTCAGCATAAATGAATGGGTTTTACCGGTTTTCCGGAAACCGGCGCGAAAATTCATAGCGCAAGTTTAACAGAAAATATGGAGCGCGGGCATCCCTGCCCGCAACGAACGCTGCGCGTTCGAAGGTAGCGCCAGCGTCCCGCTGGCTGTCATGTGGGCGTCCCGCCGACACACTGAATGCGAGACACGTTCAGGACAGCCGCCGGGACGGCGGCGTTACAAAGCGGGCAAGGATGCCCGCGCTCCATATACTTTCAATTTGAAAGAAATCTTTGCAGCCGAAAAATGTTTAACACATCCCGCCGACAAAATTTGTCAAAAGAAAGTGACGCAAAATGTCACCCTGACCGAATTTTGATCAAGATGAATGACCGAATTTCCATCAAATAAAAAACCGCCTAAGGGGCAAAACAAAAAGCTTTCAGCCTGAATGAATTTGGGTCAAACAAATGCTGAAAGCCTATATTATGCCGTACTTAGGCGAATTCGTTGCGTTTATTGCCTGAAAGGTAGGTAGGCCGGGCTGTTTTACCAGCCCGGCTTGAAAGGTAGGACAACTGAAGGAACGCTCGGAAGGATAAAGTGCGTAGCGGCAAGCCACGCGCTAGAAGAGTTGGCGGCGGGGTCTTAATAAATTTCATTAAGCTTGCCGTGAATGTATATTGCATTTCGCGTGCCACAAAATATCCCTCGTAAGTTTAGACCCCGAACAAGTAATTTCTGTTCCGCAAAACCTGCAAATATACCGCTTTTCAAAGTAACCTCTATCTCTTAAAGGCGTTGTTTAACAGTAAAAAGGAGCACTGACAGCGCATTTTTCAACGTTTTGGAATATAAACGCCCGGAACGCGGACTTTTCTCCCCTACGGCAGACGCCGCGGCACTAGTAAAAGATTCTCACCGGTTCCTTATGTTTATGCATATTTTCAGTAAAACGTAACGGCCGGACACGGTTATAATGTTCCGAACGCTATTTCAGTTTAGAGTTACGCCTTTAGGCGTGATCACGCGTAAGCGCGTAACTCTGAACTTTTGAACGCTGCGTTTTTAGTTACTTGTATAAATCTATGAATAAATCTAAAAAGATCACGGCCGCATTTCTTTTATTTCAATTTACTTTCCTTTTGATCCTTCCCGCCCGGCAGACAGCGGCCGCCTGGCGCGAGCCCGTGCGCGGCAAGCACGCGATGGTGGCTTCGAATAGCAAGCTGGCTTCGCAGGCCGGCATCGACGTGATAAAGCGCGGCGGTAACGCAGTGGACGCGGCGGTCGCCGTGGCGCTGGCGCTGGCGGTGGTTTATCCCGAAGCGGGCAATTTGGGCGGCGGCGGCTTTATGCTGATTCGCTTCAAGGACGGGCGCACCACCGCGATCGATTACCGCGAGATGGCCCCGGCGGCGGCGACCCGCGATATTTTTATCGATAGCAACGGCAACCTGATCAAAGGCGAAGGCTCTTCGACCATCGGCTACCGCGCCTCCGGCGTGCCGGGAACGCCCGCCGGCCTGGAGATGGCTTTTAAGAAATACGGCTCAGGCAAAGTCAGTTGGAAGCAGTTGGTCGAACCGGCGCGGCGGCTGGCGGCAAATGGTTACACGCTGAGTTTTCGTCTGGCTGAATTATTTCAAAACCTACGAAAAGGAACTGAACCAGTACGAAGAAAGCAAGCGCATTTTTTTGAACGGCGGAGCCTATTACCAGGAAGGCGATCTTTTCAAACAGCCGGAGCTCGCCGCTACGCTGGCGCGGGTGCAAAAACATGGCACGAAAGATTTTTACGAAGGCGAAACCGCCAGGCTGATCGCCGAAGATATGAAAGCGCACAACGGTTTGATCACGCCGGAAGACCTGAAAAATTATGTCGCAAAAGAGCGCGCGCCGGTGCGAGGCAGCTATCGCGGTTTTCCCGTGATCTCGATGGCGCCGCCGAGTTCGGGCGGGATCGCGCTGCTGGAAACTCTGAATATTCTCGAAGGGTACGATCTTAAAAGTATGGGCTGGGCTTCGGCGCAGAAATATCACCTGCTGGCCGAATCCATGCGCCGCAGCTTTGCCGACCGCGCGGAGTTTCTCGGCGACCCGGATTTTGCGAATATTCCCACCCAACAGCTCATCGATAAAAGATACGCAGAAGAAAGACGCGCTTCGATGGACCTCTCCAAAGCCACGCCGAGCTCCCGGATCGGGCACGGCTCGCCGTTTGGCAAAGAGCCGACGGAAACCACGCATTTTACCGTCGTCGACGCGCAGGGAAACGTGGTCAGCAATACCTACACTATCAACGACCTTTACGGCTCGGCGCGTTACCATTAAAGGCACGGGGATCTTGATGAATGACGAGATGGATGATTTTGCCGCGCGTCCCGGCACGCCGAATATGTACGGGCTGATCCAGGGGGAAAATAATTCGGTGATGCCGCGCCGGCGCCCGCTTTCGGCGATGACCCCGACCATCGTTTTGCGTAAAGACGGCAAGTTTTTGGTTCGCGCTCGGCGCGCGCGGCGGGCCGCGCATCATCAGCGCCGTGCTGCAATGTGTCATCAATGTCGTCGACCACGAGATGAACATCCAGCAGGCGATGGACGCGCCGCGCATTCATCATCAATGGTACCCGGACGAGATCTACTGGGAAAACTTCGGGCTGTCGGACGATACCCGCGGCCTGCTAGAAAAAATGGGGCATAAATTCCGCGAAACACCTCTCGCGCTGGCTTCGGTAACGGGCGTGATGGTAAATGAAAAAGGCGTGCGGCTGGGCGCGATCGACGCGCGCGCCGACGGCGAAGCGGTGGGGTATTAAACCGGGAGCGCCGAATTTATTCGGCGGCATTTCGAACGCTGCGCGTTCGTGCAGATTAAATCTGCGTTCCTATTCCTTTTCTTCTTGCAGCAGTTTTGTAGTGCCTTCGGTCACGCTGGGCGGAGCCAGGTCGTTCGTCTCCCAGCGGCTTTTTTTAGCAGGCGGCGCGTAAGCTTGCGCCGAGGCGGATCGCGGCGGCGGCAGCGCGTTTCCCCCGGAGCTGCTTAAGCCATGAGGGGCCGGATCCACATACTCATCGTGCCGATCCCGACCGGCGGATTCACTCTTCAGAAAAAAAGCGGAGGCGAGGATGATCACTGCCCCGGTAAAGAGCCCAAAGACCGCCGACATCTCGGCAAATATCCCCGGAATTCCTGAGAGCTCAAAAAATGTCGTGACGATCAAAAGAAAAAACAGCGTCCAGCATATCCCAAAAAATACTCCCGTTTTTTTGGTGAGAAATTTTTTCTTCTTCTTTTTTAGTTCGGCTAGCTGCGGCAAGGTTCCGCGGTGGGCGATCAGATCCGGGATGAGCGAGAGCGGAAATCCGCAGCGCGAGCAAAATCTGATCTCATCACTTACCTGTTGTTGTCCGCAATCCGGGCAATGCATTCGTTTCCTCCGACAAAAGGTTTGATCTTGCTACTTTAATTTAGATACGATCCCGGTTTTGAAAAGTTCTTCAGTTAGCTTACTCGTCGTCTTCTTCTTTTTGCAGCAGCTTGGTAGTGCCTTCGATCACGCTGGGGCGGCCCAGGTCGTTCGTGTCGCGCCAGCTTCCGGCCGCGGGCGGCGTGTAGCCCTGCGCCGGGACGGACTGTTGCGGGGGCAGCGCGCTCTGCTGGTAAGGCTGCCCGGTCATTTGCGGCGGATACTGGGGCATCTGGTGCGGCGCCATCGGATAGGGATAATGATATTTATCGTTGGATTTGCCTTCCATAAAGAAAACCGAGGCCAGCAGCCAGAGCAGCCCGCCAAAAATGCCTATGATCGCTGACATGCCGGCCAATGCGTCAACATTCACGATACCCCAAAAGGGAGTCATTATCAGAAGGAAAAAAATGAACCAGAACAGGCTGAACACCATTCCGTTGCGCCGCGTCAGCCATTTCTTTTTCGGCTGGTTCAGCATATCGAGCTGGGGCAGCGTACCGCCGTGGACGACAACATCCGCTATCACGGCCAGAGGCAATCCGCACTTCGAGCAGAATTTAGTTTCTTCACTTACTTGCCGCTGTCCGCAGCGTGGACAATGCATCCGGTTTTCTCCTGAAAGGGGCTTGAACTCAATTAGGTCAATTCTAGTCTACGTTCGGTGCTTTTGGAAAGTTCAAATTTAATTATGGAGCGCGGGCATCCCTGCCCGCTTTGTAACGCCGCCGTCTCGGCGGCTGTCCTGAACGCGTCCCGCTGGCGCTACCTTCGAACGCGGAGCGTTCGTTGCGGGCAGGATGCCCGCGCTCCATATTTTATATGATATATTATCCGCAGATACCAACATTATAAAGGACAAAAAAATGATGAAGACAAAATTCTTGTTTTTACTTTGCGCTCTCGTTTTAACGTCGAGCGCATTCGGGCAGAGTATCTATCAAAAACCGCCCAAGGACATAATGGACGTGCTGGACTCCGTAGCGATCCCGGCCACCTCTATTTCCCCGGTGCGCGACAAAATTGCGCTGCTCGAACCGCTGCGCTACCCGCCGATCGCCGACCTGGCCCAGCCGATGCTGCGGCTCGCCGGGATACGTATAAATCCCGTTACCAACGCCCCGCATTTGCAGGGGTATTCAGTAAAAGTAACTTTGAAAAATATTTCCGACGGGAAAGAAACACCGGTCGTGCTGCCGGCAGGAGCAAAGATAGTGTCCCCGCAATGGTCGGTCGACGGCAAACATATCGCCGCCGGTAATATCACACCGGCCGGCGTCGAGCTCTGGATCATTGAGACCGCGACCGGGAAAGCGAGAAAGATAAACGGCGTCCAGTTAAATACCGCGTTCGGCCAGTTCGGATGGATGCCCGACCAGAAAAATCTATTGATTACGATGGTCCCCAAAAACCGCGGCGCCGCTCCGGCCTATCAAAATCTTACGCCCACCGGGCCGGCGATCCAGGAAACATCCGGGCGGCGCGGGGCCGTTCAAACATTCCAGGACCTGTTGAAAAATCCGAACGACGAGAGATTATTTGAATACTACGCCTCTTCGCAGCTGGCGGTCGTTTCCCTGGACGGGAAAGTAAAAGAGATCGGCCAGCCCGCCATCTTCGATACGGCCTCGGTCTCGCCCGACGGGCAAAACATTCTTACTTCCCGCGTGCAAAAACCTTTTTCTTATCTCTTCCCTGTTTTCCGTTTTCCCAAGGAAGTCGAAGTTTGGGACCTCAGCGGCAAAACTCTGTACAAGGTAGCGAGCCTTCCGCTGCAGGACCAGGTTCCGGCGCAGGGCGCGCCTACGGGGGCGCGCGGCTACGGCTGGATACCGACCGAGCCCGCCACCTTGATCTGGGTGGAAGCTCTGGACGGCGGCGACCCGCGCAGCAAAGTCACCCCGCGGGAAAAAATGATGAAGATCGCCGGCCCATTCACTTCATCGCCGGCTGAAGTGCTGAAGATCGAGCAGCGTTACTCCGGGCGCGCTTTCGGCGAAAAAGGCAATGTCATGTTTTTCTACGACTACGACCGCGATAAACAGCGCGTTCGAATGTTTATGACCGACCACAAAAATCCGGTGAACGTCAAAATGCTCTCAGATCTGAATGTGAACGACGCCTATAACGACGTCGGTAATCCGGTCAGCAGACAGCTGCCGACCGGCTTTAACGCCGTCCGGCAAAACGGCGACGAGATCTTTATGTCCGGCGTGGGTTCTTCGCCGCAGGGCGACCGCCCGTTCTTCCGCCGGTGGAACTTGCAGACCAACCAGACAACCGAAATATTTCGCGCGGGAACGCAGGAATACGAATCTTTTGTCGCAATGACAGACGACCAGGGCATGAATTTCATCACGCGAAAAGAATCCGTCCTGGAACCGCCTAATCTCTTTATGAGGCAGGCGTGTCCGGCGGGCCAGGATTGCACCGCCGCTGCCGCGCGGCAATTGACGCAATTCAAAGACCCGGTGCCGCAGCTGCGCGGGATCAAAAAGCAGCTTGTCACATACAAACGCGCCGACGGCGTCGACCTTTCCTTCACTCTTTACCTGCCGCCGGGCTACAAGGAAGGAACGAAATTGCCGACACTGGTCTGGGCTTACCCGCTCGAATTCACGGACGCGTCAACGGCCGGGCAAGTGACGGGCGCGACCAACCGCTTTACGCAGATCGGCGGCATTTCGCACCTCTTCTTGCTGCTTCAGGGTTATGCGATCTTAAACGACACGACCATGCCGATAGTGGGCGATCCGGAAACCGTCAACGATACATTCGTGCAGCAGATCGTCGATTCGGCGAAAGCGGCGATCGATAAAGGCGTGGAGATGGGCGTGGTCGACCGCGACCGGGTCGGCGTCGGCGGCCACAGCTACGGCGCTTTTATGACGGTGAACCTGCTGGCGCATTCCGATCTTTTCCGCGCCGGGATCGCCCGCAGCGGCGCTTATAACCGCACCCTGACACCTTTCGGTTTTCAATCCGAACGCCGGAATTTCTGGGAAGCTAAGGAACTTTATGAAAAGGTTTCCCCGTTTTTCTTTGCGGACAAGATCAACGAACCCCTCCTGCTTATCCACGGCGAGGCCGATAATAACCAGGGCACTTACCCCATCCAGTCGGAACGCCTGTTCGCGGCGATCAGCGGGTTGGGCGGAAAAGCGCGGCTGGTGATGCTGCCGCTGGAATCGCACGGTTACTCTGCCAGGGAATCGACCGAACATACTCTCCACGAAATGGCCAGTTGGATGGATAAGTATGTGAAGGATGCGAAACCGAGATAATATGGAGCGCGGGCATCCCTGCCCGCATAGCCTCCCGGAATAGAACACGGATAACACGGAAAAAACGGATAAGCACGGATCTGAAATTTTAGATCAGTGTTTATCCGTTTTATCCGTCTAATCAGCGGACTATTTTGAAAGCGGGCAAGATGCCCGCGCTCCATATTACTGCGGAATATACCCTGCCGGGACGGGCACGTCGCCGCTGGCGCCGAAGTTGGTTCCGCCGAATCCGGCCGTGGTGCGCAGCAGGAACCACGATCCTCCGCTGGGACGGAAAATGCCGAGGTCGGTCTTGGCGTCGCCGTCGAAATCGCCCGGCGCGGGAGCGTCGCCGCTAAGGCCGAAGTTCGTCGCGGTAAACCCGGCGGTGCTGTTCAGCAGATACCAGGTGCCGTCGGTCGGACGCCACACCGCCATATCGTGCTTGCCGTCGCCGTCAAAATCGGCCTGCGCGGGCATATCGCCGTTCAAGCCGAAGTTATTGATCGCCAACCCGGCGGTGCTGCGCAGCATGAACCACGTTCCGCTCGAGGGCCGCCAGACGGCGATGTCGGTCCCGCCGTCGCCGTCGAAATCGCCCTGTACGGGTTTATCGCCGCTCGAGCCGAAGGCATTGGCGGCAAAGCCCGCCGTGCTCTGATTCAGGTACCAGACGCCGGTCGAAGGACGCCAGACCGCGACGTCAAAATTACCGTCGCCGTCATAATCGCCCTGCACGGGCAGGTCGCCGTTCAGGCCGAACGATTGCACCATCAGCCCGGCAGTGCTGCGCTGGACGTACCAGACGCCGCTCGAGGGACGGAACACCGCCATGTCGGTCTTGTCGTCGCCATCATAATCGCCGGGCGCTATCAGGTCGCCGCTTAAACCAAAGGCATTGGCGGTAACGGTGGAGTCGGAGCTGCGGATCACATACCAAACCCCGTCCGAAGGACGCCAGACCGCAATGTCGCTCTTGCCGTCGCCGTCAAAATCGGAAACCACTTTGCGGTTGACCAGGTTGTATTCGTAAATTCCCTTCCCGTGCGTGGCGATCTTCAAGATGCGGCGGGTCGGTTGAATGACGATCTCAAAGACAGCGACGCGCGGAAGCCCGTCGCTGAAGGGCATCCCAGGTTGCCCCGCCGTCACTGGTCGAAAAACGCCGATATCGGTATCCGGCATAGAGCGTCTGCGGATTAAGCGGATCGATCACCAGGCCTTGGTCGGAACATCCGGGATGCCAACCCCGGCGTTGGTCCATGTCGGCGTCGGGGCGTTCAGGTTCGTCGTCTTCATGACGTGCTGATTCGGGAATACCGAATCCGTTAGAGAGCTATTAGGCGATGTTCGCATTTGTCGGATCGATCGCGATGCGGCCGACGAAGCGAGGCGGAATGGCTCCGGTGATCTCAGTCATCGTGGTCGCGCGCGGCGGTAGTTCGAATAAAAACCTTGCCGAGATTCGTAGCCGATCAACGCTGATGTCGTCGTTCTGCGGAGAGATGCCGATCGCGCTGATGCGTTCGTTGTTGGCCGTCGGCATAGATCTGGCTACCGGGGTCATCGTCGTGCCCTGGTTGATCGAGCGATAAAGTTTCTCGGTCCCGAAATACACGGTATTCCCGAGCTGAAAGGAACGTTCGGTCCGAGTACCATCGGAGCGTAGAAAAGGTACGCGGTCTGTGCACGCAATACCGTTCGCAGTTCCGCCGCAGCCCAGTAAAGCTCCCCAGATCGGGTTTCCATTTGCCTGCGTCGTGGTCGAACGTTGGAAAGCCGATCTGCTGATTCGTGCCGTTGAAGAACGTGTGATAAGCGACAAGGCTCGTCGGAGAATCTGAGTTCGAGTCGATCAACGCCGGACCGCCGTCGCCTCCGACCGAGCGCGTCCAGTTAGTCCGTCGGGAAAAAGATACTCGGTTCCGTTGTCCTGCGTCCCGCCGAGGGTGTAATGGCGGTCTTGGGATGAACGGCAAGGATTCAAACTGCGTCGCACTGTAGCGTCTGTTGTTCTGGCTCACCCAGTTAGCACCACTGTCGATCGGATTTCCAAACTCCGCCGTCACTGCCAAAAAAGAGCATATTCGGGTTTGAAGGCGAAACGGCGATGCATGCGAATCCACATGGAGGCCGGTCGAGCTGGATGTAAAGCTCGTGCCGCCGTTGATCGAGATCCCGAACGGCAGTGTCGGCGAACCGCCAAGATAGACACGTCATCGGATCGTTCGGATCGACCGCGATAGCCTGGTCATAGAAACACTGTGGGGACTGCAGAAATTATTATCGACCGTCATCGCGAAGGCAGGCGTGCCCGGCGCCGTGCTGTCGTAAGTCGTCTTGGAAACCTGCCCGCTGCTGGTTCCGTCGGCGCAAAAAACCGTAACCGTGTTGCCGGTCTTTTGGATCGCAAGCTCGGCGCGGCCAAGCTCGGCGCCGGCGCCGGTCGTCAGGAGGCGGGTAAAGGTCGGGACCGCCGATCGAGAGCGTCGGTAGAAAAATAAACGCCGCCGTCGCCGGTGCTGGTCGTATCGACCAGCGTCACGAACATACGGTTTGGGTTGCCCGGCTCAAAAACCGCGTCGATTATGGGGCGGTCGACCGAAGCGGCGGAAACCGTCAGCCGCTCAAAGACCGGGCTGCCGCTCATCGCATTGCTCGAGCGATAAAGCCCGCGCGGCGGAACCGTCAGCCCCGTAGTGCCGCCCGCACTGGTCGTGCCGCTGACAGTGCTGACATAAATAATATTCGGGTCGGTCGGATGAACCAGGACACGGCCGATCGCGCGCCCGGTGAAAATGTCCGCGTTGAGCGCGTCGCGATTGAGCGGCCCGGTAACCACGGGTGAGGCCGAATCGGCATTGGTGATGCGATAAACGCCCACGCCGAAGAATGCGTCGCCCGAAAAACCCGCTTCGCCCGTCCCGACATAAACCGTCGTCGGATCGGACGGCGCAATGGCGATCGACCCCATCGCCAAACTAAGCGCGCTGTCCATCAGCGGCGTCCAGGTGGTGCCGCCGTTCAGGGAGCGATACAACCCGCCCCCCGCGGCGCCGGCATAAACTATATTCGGGTCGGTCGGGTGAACGGCGATGGTGACCGTGCGACCGCTGACGGGATCGGTCCGGCCGACGGTCTGCCCGTTCGGGATCGGCGCCGGGCCGAGAGCTTTCCAGGTAGTGGCGACTTCCGGCAGGCCGAGCGCTTCCCGCCGGGTGTCGAGAGCTCTTTCCGCCTGCTCCATGTCCCGGATCGCCTTGCTGCGGGAACCCTGCCGGGTGGTGCCCAGCCCGCGCCAAAGGACCATCTGCTCATTGCGCCAATGCAGGTAGTCCGCTTTATCGATATACTTCCCGGGCGGAAGATCGGGGTCCTCAACAGCCCACTCCGCTGTTATGTACCACCACATGGGCGCGCCAAGCACCACGGTTATGCCAAGAACCAAAAGCGCGATCTTTAAGATTTTCACTGGATCATCCTCCGGGGAAATAAGATAAAAGTCCTTTAGAAACCGGTGGCGGAAACACGGCCGTCAGGGAGTGTGTAAAACTATTTTCAAAACACACTCGCTTACGCTCGTGTTTCTGCCTACCTGATCTTCAAGCTATAACTTTGTTAAAGACCCTGTCAAGAAGCTTTCCTGACAGGGTCTTTGTTATTACCGATTGGCGGCTTTACTGCGGCAGATACCCGGCGGGAACCGGAATGTCCCCGTTCACGCCAAAGGTATTCCCCGAAGACCCGCCCGTCGATTTCAGCACGAACCAGCCGCCGCTGCCGGGACGGAAGATACCAAGGTCGTCCTTGTTGTCCCCGTCAAAGTCGCCGTTGGCCGGAGCATCGCCGTTCAAACCCCAGTTGGTCGCGGCAAAGCCGGACGTGGTTTGCAGCAGATACCATGTGCCCGTGCTCGGACGCCAGATCGCCAGGTCGTATTTACCGTCGCCGTCATAGTCTCCTTGGGTCGGCAGGTCGCCGTTCACACCCCAATTGTTGATCAACAATCCGGCGGTGCTGCGGTCCACATACCAGGTTCCGCTAGCAGGCCGCCAGACCGCGATGTCGCACTTGCCGTCGGCATCGTAATCGCCCTGCACCGGTTTATCGCCGTTCGTCCCGAAGGCCGAGGCGGTAAAGCCCGCCGTGCTGCGGTTCAAATACCAGACACCGGTCGAGGGACGGAACACTGCCACGTCGGCTTTACCGTCGGCGTCGTAATCGCCCTGAGTGGCCAGGTCGCCGTTCAGGCCGAACGATTGCACCATCAACCCGGCAGTGCTCTGCTGTACGTACCAGACGCCGGTCGAGGGACGGAAAACCGCCATGTCGGTCTTGCTGTCGTTATCGTAATCGCCCGGAGCGATCTCGTCACCGTTTATACCGAAGGCATTGGCGGTGATGACACTGTCGGAACTGCGGATCACATACCAGACTCCGGTCGAGGGACGCCAAACCGAAATATCCGTTTTGCCGTCGCCGTCAAAATCGGCCTTCTCGTGCGAAACCGGCGCCACACCGTCGTTGAAATTATAGGCTACCACCGCGTAATTCTGGTCGGTCCCATCACCGACCCCCAGAATACCGTCGCCGTTGAGCGCCGTCGCCGAAACGGAGATCGTGAACTGGGTTCCCGCGGGAGTTCCCGCCGGGAGCCTGATCTGTTCCACGTTATTGAGCGTATCCGCCGAGCCTCCGGTCGTTGACAGGCCACCGGAGAAAACATTTCCACGGTAAAGCGTGCCGCCGACGGTCACCGTCAGATCCAGGTTGTTAACCAGCGCCGGGTTAGCATTAACGGCTCCCGGGGGATCGGTCCATACCAGGCTCACCCGGATAGGTTTAGTGGCATCGCCCACCGTGCCGACGAGCAAATTGTTCTCTCCCACATTTGTGAAATCTACCGTCTGATTGACGTACTTCATGGGCGCGCCCGTATTGAGCATGAATTTCATATTGGCGCGGCCCCAGCCCTCGCTTCCGTTGGGAATCGTGGCCGCGACATTTGCTCCGGCCATTTCCTGCCCGGTCAGCAGAATAGCCGCTTTGATCAATGCAATGCTCGGATTCACGCCCCCATTGCCATTCTTCCAAAATTGTGTGAATAAGGCCGCTATGCCGGCTATCTGCGGCGCCGCGTGCGACGTTCCGGTGCTCCATGCGTGATTGGCTTCAAAACAACTGGTAACGGACCCGCAGCTTCCTGCACGGCTGCCGGTGATAACTGTCCCGGGAGCGGTGATATCGGGTTTGATACGCCCATCCGTGGCCGGACCGCGGCTTGATGAGCCGGCGAGATCGTCCATATTGTTAGCGGAGGCGGAAAGCTCGGTGCGCAGGTTCTCGGAATTGCCGGTCGTAATGACGTTTTTTGCCGATTTTGGCTGAGTTAACCCTAATGTCCCCTGGTTTCCCGAGGAAAACACAAGCATTAAGGGGTCAATTGGCGCGGCGGCGGATGCGTCCCGCGCCAGGCCGTCGTATGTCGCCGCAAGAGCGGTGTAAGGATTGCCGGAACCGCCCGCGCCGGCGCCCCAACTGTTATTGGAAATGTTGCCTTTAACTCCGTTCGGGCCCGAGGTGGACACCGTATCATCAGTCGTATTCGCGTCAGTCCAGGTGCCGCCTTTTAAGAAAGGAACGTTGATGATATTAGCTTTCGGAGCGACGCCTAAACCGTAGTTGTGGCCGGTGGCATCGAGATTGCCGAAGGGCGAATCGCCCGCGATAATGCTGGCATTAAGATGTCCGTGGCCGCCGCTGGCGCCGGTCGTTGTTCCGTGCAGCGGGCCGTCCACTGTATTGCCGCCGGTGATATAAAATCCACCGTTACCGGGAATGTTGACGCCGTCATCGACCATCCCGACAGTTACATTCAATCCGTTTACGCCGAACTGGGTCAACGGGTTATAGCCCGGCCCGGAGATCACCGTAGTGCTGGTATAGTTGCCCGCCACGATATGAGCGGCGCGTTCGTCCTCGGCTTGCGGAGTGTTATAAGGCTCAATAGTTACAACGTCCGGCAGCTCGGCCAATTGTTTCACCCGGTCAAGCTCAAGTTCCACCGTAATGACATTAAAAAAGTTTGCGGGAAGATCGCTGAGGCTGCGGATATTTCCACTGTACGAACCGGCGATGGCGCCCGCCACGGCATTTAGATCGGCGCGATCAAATACCGCTACCGTGAACAAGGCCGTGTTTTTCCCGGTCATTTCCAACGGGCCGACTCCGCCGCGCAGCATCGGCGCGTTCCGGTCGGCAGCAAGCTGCTCGCCGAGTCCGGGCGCCAGTTTATCGGCGGGGTTAATGCTTCCCACCCAGCGCACGCGCGAATGATTCAAGGTTTTCTGTAACGCGTCGCCGTCGGCGTAGATGTAATATGCGTTGTGGGGCAGGTACTGCAGGAATTCGACGCCCACCGAGCGCAGGCTTTCCATCCACTCGCCTCTGATCGTGCCGGCAAACTGGACCACGTAGTAATTACTATCGCTGAGATTTTCGGCGCTGCGCAGCGTTTCCGCCGGCGCTTTTAGTATCGGCTCAAAGGATCTGCCCGGCAGGTTGACCGTCGTTTCAAGCGGCGCGCCGCTTAAGCCCGTCCTGGCCAGATTCAGCTTTTTAGCGGATGAGACAATGACGAACGAACCGTAATCTTCGACGAGCGTGCCGAGTTTGGCGGCGCTGGCGCGGTCTTCCATCGAACCGATCGCCACCCGATAAGCCGTTTGCCCGCGGTCGCGCACAAGACGGGTCACCTGGTCGGGCTGGGAAAATTGATCGTAAGACGCGTTGCCGATAAGCCGGCCCCCGTTTCCCTGGTTACCGTCATCCGTATAACCGCCGCCGCCTCCCATCTCCCCCTCTGTTTGCTGCGCTTTTACGCCGGGCGTATAGGTAACGATCCCGATCACACCGCAGGTCAATACGATAGCTGTTAAAGACCACATTAAGATCGCTCTTTTCGAAAGACGAAAATTATTCGTTCGCTCCATTTTTTACTCCTTTTTAATTCAGTCGGTTTAGAACCGGCAGGGAAATACTAAGATGACAAGTAATTTATCACATTTATTGCTTTTTGGACAAAACGCAGAAAGGCGTTCTGGTTACCGCCTTTAGGCGGCTCTTAACCTACTCAAAAAGCCGCCTAAAGGCGGGACTCGGAACGCGGCTAAATTCGCGGCAATTTCTCGCCGGAAAACAGCCGGAACATGGCAAAGGCGCGTCCCTGGTAATGCTCGGCGCGCGCCAGCGTTTCCAACAGAAGGGTCAGGATGGTCTTCATTTTTTCCGGCGCGGGAATTTCGCGGCGCAGGTCTTCATCCGCCGCAAACAGCGCAAACGCGCGCGCGCGTGTCTCCTCGACCTCGTCCAGATACTCCAGAATTTTCTCGGTGGTGGAAAGCGCTTCGGGCAGCGTCCATTCAAACGGGTCGTCCCAAAACTTGGTGGCGATGCCGCCGCAGGTCTGCTCAACCGCGCCCGCGCTGCGCAGCAAATATTCGCCGCAGGAATAAGCCGGATGCGCGCCCCCCTGCTGATGCGGCGGCTGGTAATAGATCTTGTCCGGGGGGATCATTTTTACGAACTCGCGGGAACGCCGGTGAAGCTTTCCGAACTGTTCTTCGAGCGACGTGATGAGTTCTCTCATAATCAGGAAAATGAATCTTAACACATCGCCGCAGAGAGCGCGGATATTCTTGTGTTCTGAGTCCCGCCTTTAGGCGGCTTTGAGGCCGGATTTTTCAAGGCCGCCTAAAAGGCGGGACTCAAAACGACGCGCTCCGGTGAGTACTAACTAACGCTAACGGCAATTTAAAAGAGAAACCACGAATGATCGTGAAACGTGCATGAACAGTGTCTTCATGCACGCCCCGTGTCACACTCGTGGTTTCTCGTTTCTCCCCGCAAGGAGAATCTCGGATCTCGGCCCTAGGCCTTATTTTATCCGGCGCTCTTTTTCAAAGACGCCGAGGCCGTAATTCTTGCCGTTCCAGTTCACGCCTTCCTGCACGCGGCCGCGGATGCCGACCTGGGCGCCTTCGGTAGGCACGCTCTGCTCTGTTATTACCCAGATGGAACCGGTGCCGTCATCGACCTTATAAACGCCCCCGCGCATCCCCATCACCGGGATGGAAAGGCCGAAGCCTTTTTGCACCGTGCCGGCCACAACGACGTCTTTATTCATATATTTCGCCGGGTTGTTGGTTATGCTGGAAATGGTTTCGCGCTTCGGGCAAGCCGTGACAAACAGCGCCGCCGCCGCAATTAATCCGATACCAAGCCAGGTCGTGATCTTTTTCATTTATTTATCCCCTTGAGACAAGTTTAACCTGGGTTACGATGCCTGGACGGTATTTTGAGTTGACCACGAATTTCACGCAAAAATAATTCTTCTTTTCACACCCGCCGGATCGCTAATTACTTGTTACTTCAAATTGTTGTATCATTTGGTATTCGTTTTTTATGGAAATCGAAATAGCCATCGCCGTGCTGATACTTTTCGTGCTGGTTTTCCTCGCCTCGGTGGATATGGCTTTCGGGCAGTTGAGCGACGTCGGTCTGCGCCGGCTGACCTCTGCCGCCGAAGAAGAAACCGGCTCGCGTTCGGGGGCTTTTCTGCGGCAGATCCTGCAAAACCGCCCGCGCTTTCGTTTCACGCTCTCGGCTTCCATCCAGATCCTGCTGATCATCTTTTCGGTGCTGGTCACGCTGATCAGCTTTAACTTTTTCCAATCTTATTTGTGGATGGTGGTTTCGCTCTCCGTCGGCCTGATCCTGTCCGGCATCTTTCGCCAGATCATCCCGCGCTGGCTTACCTACAAAAACCCGGAGCAAAAACTTCTCACGCTGCTGCCTTTTGTGCGGCCGCTTTACACGCTGATGTCTTTCATCGCCGACCCGCTGGAACGTTTTTTGCGCGACAGCGACGTCGACGATAAACCCGCCGCGCCTGCTTCGGCCGAAGACCGTGACGACGAGGACGATGATAATGCCGACCATTTTCAGGCGCTGCTCGAGGTCGGCGAGGCCGAAGGAATAATCGAGGAAGAAGAGCGCGAGCTGCTGGAAACGATGGTGGAATTCAGCGACACCTGGGCTAACGAGGTAATGACTCCGCGCACCGAGATCGTGGCCCTGCCGGCGGACGCCACCGTGAAAGAGGCCCGCGATCTGATAGTCGAGCAAAAATATTCGCGGCTGCCGGTCTACCGCGACAATATAGACAATATCGAAGGCATGATCTACGTCCGCGACCTGCTGGTTTACTGGGCGGAAAACAAGGAAAACGAAACCGTCCAATCGCTGCTGCGCCCGATCCTTTTCGTGCCGGAAACCAAGCCCATCGACGATGTGCTGAAAGAAATGCAGAAAGAACACGATCAGATGGCGATCGTGATCGACGAATACGGCGGCGTGGCCGGTTTGATCACGATCGAAGACATCGTGGAAGAGATCTTCGGCGAGATGGAGGACGAAGACACCGAGCAGGAAGAGATAATCGAGATCATCGAAGGCGCCGAGGGATACTTCGACGTGCTCGGTTCGACCGAAATTGACAAGATCGAGCACATCTTCGATATGGAGATCGAAGATGAGGATGACGATTTCAACACCATCGCCGGGCTGGTCACGGGCGAATGCGGCTATGTGCCAAAAAAAGGCGAAAAATTTACCATCCGAGGCCTGGAGATAGAGATCTTAAAATGCGACGACAAAAAAATTCAGCTTCTGCGCCTGCGCAAGGGTTCCAAAGAAAACCAGGACGAAGCTGACAATAATTATTAATTGTTAATTTTTAATTGTTAATTATTTAACGGTATCTTCGGCCTCAATAATTATGGAAGCTATGAAAAAGGAAGAAAATATACCCGCCGAGACTGGAAAACTCGCCTGCGAATCTTGCGGCGCAGAATTTACCTGCAACGCCGGGCAGGAAACCTGCTGGTGCTTTGAGGTAGAGGTATCGCCGGAAAAGTTAGAAGATCTGCGCGAAAATTTTAAAAGCTGTTTATGTAAAGATTGTCTGGAAAAGATACGAGTAAATAAATAATAATTGTAGGGGCACGCCCAAGTGCCTGCCCTGCCGTCGCAGACGGCATTGATATGAACAGGCCGCTTGAGTTACCTTTTGAAACTCGGAGACTGTCATCGGCTGAGTCGCGCAGCGACGGTTGATAATAGCCCAACGATTTATCGTTGGGAATACTAATAATAAATAACTCCCAGTCTCGCCAGAGACGAATGAAAAATATGGCTCACACTTTCACAACTAGCTATTTTCATTGTGTGTTCAGCACCAAAGAGCGACGCGCATTTATTTCCGAAACCTTCCAATCACGGATATGGTCTTATATTGGCGGAATTGCCAAACAAAACGGGTTCAAGACAATTGCAATTGGCGGCATAGAAGACCACATGCATATTTTGCTATCGTTACCTGCCACAATGCCTCTAGCCAAAGCCGTTCAACTTATAAAAGGTGGTTCGTCAAAATGGATTCATGAAAATTTACCCAATATGAGATTATTTTCATGGCAACAAGGCTATGCTGCTTTTAGCATCGGAATATCAGATTTAGAACGCACAATTGCCTACATATCCAATCAAAAAGAACACCATAAAAGAATCAATTACCGAGATGAAATCCTGCAATTTCTCAAAAAACATAATATTGACTATGATGAGAAGGATGTTTTTGGATAACCATGATTTCAGCCGTCTCTGACGAGACTGCGGTTTTTTGTCCTAACCTGCACCCAACGATAGATCGTTTGGGCTATTTTCAAATGTTCCTGCGGAACATAATAACTAACCTGTGATTTTTTATTGTGCATGGCACAATAAGGGCAGGCGCAAGACCTGCCCCTACAAATATTACGATGAAACTGACCGCTGAAATTAATAACGAAACTCGTGAGATCGGCGTCCGCCGGGAGGGCGATAAGGTTTTCGCCAGGGTAGGTGACAAAAGTTACGAACTCGAAGCTCATCAAACCGCGCCGGACACTTATCTTTTCAAGCTCGACGGCAAGGTCTACGAGTGTTACGTTTCACCGGAAACGAAAAACAACATGACGCACGTCAGTGTCGGCGCTAATTCTTACGAATTTAAACTCATCGATCCGAAACGCCTGCGCGGCGCGGGCGGCGCTCACGCGCACGGTGAAGGCGCGGCTGAGATCGTCACGCAAATGCCCGGGAAAGTGGTGCGCATTTTAGTAAAGATAGGCGACGAGGTAAAAGCAAAAGACGGCGTGATCGTTGTCGAAGCGATGAAAATGCAAAACGAAATGCGTTCGCCCAAGGACGGCCGCGTCAAAGAGATCCGCTTTAGCGAAGGCGACACGGTCAACTCCGGAGATGTGTTGGTAGTAATAGAATAAAATGATTTTTGATTTTAGATTCCAGTCCAAAATCCAAAATCGTAAGTCCAAATAGAAATGACCGGCAATAATCACGCAGTACATTCCAAGATCCGCGATCTAAAATCCAAAATCGAAAGCGTTCGTATTTTATTGTGGGACATTGACGGCACGCTGATGCATTCCACCCGCCCGGGAGCTTATAAAGAATACTTTAGCGCTTCATTAAAAAGGGTCTATGGCAGCGCGGGCGATCTCGATAATGTCCTGGCTTCGGGAATGACCGATACACAGATCGCCTATGAAGCGCTGCGCGGCGAGGGATTTTCCGTCGCAGATATTTTCGCCCGCATTGATGAACTTTTGCAGGTTTTTCATGAGGAGATGTCGCGCATTACCGCCGCCGCGGATAACCCTTACGCGATACTCCCCGGCGTCAGTGAAGCGCTCCGCGCCACGCACGGCCACCCGCTTTTCCTGAACAGCCTGCTGACCGGCAATCTTTCCTGCGCGGCCGAAGTAAAGCTGCGCCGCGTCGATCTCTGGAAATATTTCGAATTTGTGCCGCACGCTTTCGGCGAGATATCGCATGACCGCCGCGAGCTGGCCCGCGCCGCGGAAATACGCATTAACGAATTTTTGCAGGTTGAATTAAGGCCTGAACAGTTTATCGTGATCGGCGACACGCCGAACGACATTGCCTGTGCCCGCGCCTTAGGCGCAAAGGCGGTCGCCGTCGCCACCGGCAGAAATCACCCGGCGAAAGAATTGGCGGCGTATGAGCCCGATGTTTTGCTGGAGGATTTGACGGATACAAAGAAAGTGCTGAGTATGTTTGAAGCTATTTAAAGGCAGGAATTTGTCAATTGGGTTATTCAAAAAGTATTTTACTTTCAGAATAGGTTTGCAAATAAGTTACTTACTATTTCTGGCTTTTTTAATCAAATCTGGGCCATTTGCTGTCGCATTTTATTAATAAAACTTGATTCAGTATAACTTTTTACAAGAATTTCTAATTTGTGTTTTGCATCGGCAAAGGGAAGATCTCTGAGTAATTTATCCGAATGACTGGATACAACAAACATCCATTGATAGCCATAAGCCATAAAGCTATAAGCATTATGATCTCTAAATCTTGTTGCCGCAGGAGCGGTAATTACCGTAGCCGCGCTTTTAGCACCTTCAATTTTGATCAAAAAGAAACAATATTGAGTAAAATCTCCCGGGTCTTCATTCACAAGCATTTGCCGAATTTTTTCAGCATGTAACCTAAGATTGACATCCTTAAAATGATCCTTACTAGATATGTGAAAACGCCAAATTAATGATAACCCGAATAACTTAAAGAGTCGGTAATCATACTTCAACACTAAAATAGTGTTATTACCTTCAATTTTATATTTTCCATCTTTCAGAAGTAGTTTTTTGACATAATTTTCGTAACGAGAAATTTGCGTTTCGCACGTTTTACATAAAAGATGCTCTCTAAACCCTATCTGAAAAGATTTGAGTTTATGTTTAGAGTTACTAGATAGGGAAACAAATTTATGTTGCTCGTCATAAACCGGTTTATAAAAGAACTCAGGAAATACATGAGAGCGAACGATCTCTTTGTTTTTCAAACACAATCTGCAAACACCCAATTTCATGTAAATAACTAAATCCGGTGAAATCCCTTTTCGATGTCGCGCATCGTCAGGCGCAAAATGACCGGGCGGCCGTGGGGACAAGTGGTGGGCGAAGAAGTGGTCAGCAGTTTGTCGATCAGCCATTGCATTTTTTCCGGCGTCAGTTTCATGTGGACCTTCACGGCCGCGCGGCAGGCCAACGAAGCCGCCACCTCATCGCGAAAACTTTCGCGCGCGCGCCCATGTTTTTCTTTATCCACAGTTTCTAAAATTTCCGAGAGCAGGTTGCGCGCTTCATGCGCGGGCAGGTCCATCGGCACGGCCTTGATCGCGACCGTCCGCCCTGAAAGCCGCATCAACCCGAATCCGCAATTTTCCAGTTCTTCCTGAACTTCCGTGAACGCCGCGGCCTGCGCCGGGGTCAGATCGAAAGTTTCCGGCAGTAAAAGATTTTGCGACTCGACCTTGCGCTCATTTAATAGTTTCGAGTATTTATCAAAAAGAATACGCTCATGCGCCACGTGCTGGTCGACCAGCAGCAGCCCGTCGTCATCGATGGCGATAATGTAACTTTCATCGAGCTGTCCCAGCGGGCGAATAGCCGCGCGCGAGATCTGTTCAGGCTCAACGGACGTGACCAATTTTTCCGCCGAATCGAGCGGCGGCAGGATCGAGCCCGACTGGTTGTTTTTGACAAAGGCGGCTATTTGCTCGGCTTGCGAAACCATTTTAATAGAAGGTTTAGCAATAGTTAATTCAGGTTTTGCTTTAGCCTCCGGCGCGGCTTCGAATGTTTCGGCTTCTCGCTCATTTAGTTCATTTGCGCGCGCTTCGAAATCGTCGGAAAAGGCCGGAATGAAATCTATTTTCGGCTGCGATTCGCCGCCTTCGATTGTTTGTTGCGGCCCGCCCGCTGCTCCCACCACCCCGGCCTTCGGGGAAGCAGGCGATTCCGCCCCCGACAGTTCCCCGCCAAATGCTAATTGCCCGCTGTCTTCTGTCTCCTGTTTCCTGTCTTCGGCAAGAATTCCCGCTCTCATCAACGCCGCACGAACCGCTTCGGTGACCGTTTCGCGCACGGCTTCGATGCGGCGAAAACGCACCTCGGTCTTGGCCGGGTGAACGTTGACGTCAACTTCCTCTTTCGGCACTTCGAGAAACAAAAGCGCGACCGGGTAGACACCGTGCGGCAAAACAGAGCGGTAACCTTCCGAAAGCCCGCGCGCCAGAATTTTGTCGCGCACAAAACGCCCGTTGATAAAAAAATACTGCGCGTCGCGGGTGGTGCGGCGTTCGCGCGGGGCGCTGATATAGCCGCCGATCTTGGCGACGTACGCATGGCCGCCCTCGACGGGCAAAAGATTGTTCAGAAAATCGCCGCCGAAAAGCTGGAAGGCGCGTTCGCGCAGGTCCCTGGCCGGGGTCACGCGCAGGGTCTCGCGCCCGTTATTCGTCAAAGTAAAGGCAACGTCCGGGTGCGCCAGCGCGTAATGCGTGACCAGGTTGATCAGGTGAAAGTTTTCGGTCGCTTCGGAGCGCAGAAATTTTCGCCGCGCGGGGGTGTTAAAAAAAAGATCGCGCACCGTGATGGTGGTCCCTTGCGGCCGGGCCGCGTCTTTCACGTCGATGAGTTTGCTGCCTTCGATCACGACCCGCGTAGCGGCGGCGTCTTCATCCCGCTTCGTTACCAATTCAACCTTTGCCACTGAAGCTATCGAGGCCAGCGCTTCGCCGCGAAACCCAAGCGTGCCGATGGCGCTCAGATCTTCGAGCTTTCTTATTTTCGAAGTGGCGTGGCGTTCGAAGGCAAGCACCGCATCGTCGCGGCCCATTCCGCTGCCGTCGTCGGAAACCCGCAGCAGCCGGCGCCCGCCCAATTCAATATCGATCTGCAGCCGCCGCGCCCCGGCATCGAGCGCGTTTTCCACCAGCTCTTTGGCGACGGACGCCGGGCGCTCAACCACCTCGCCCGCGGCGATCTGGTTGATAAGCTGATCAGGTAATATTTTGATCGAATTCATTTAATTTTTATAAATGCTTAGTAAAATCTTCAACGCTAATACCAGTTTGCCTTAAAATTGCGCGAAGCGTTCCTTTATCTGACTCTTAGTGCATTGGTACCGTGGTTTGACTCTGTGGATCGTCTCGGACAAGAGTGACGTGACTGCCGCGTTGCCGATAAACGACATAGCCTAGTTTCTCTAACACTTTAATACATCGTTTGCCTGAGATTATTGGGAGTTTGCTCATGCAGCTATTTCAACTAATTCAGTTTCGTCTTTCGGAACCTGTTGCCCCCTTTCGATCAGAACCTCTATATGTAGAGCCACTGCCTCTCTAATATTTTCCAATGCTTCTCTGCGCGTTTTCCCCTGGCTAACCACGCCCGGTAAACTGGGCACTTCAGCTACGATATAGTTATCTTCGCCGGGATAAAGAACTACCTTTCTATTCATAACCTCACTCCATTAAGTAACCGGATCGATCATCTACTCTAATTTCTATTTTACAATGTAAAGAATCCCAAATGACATCAGGAGAGTCAATGAGATAGCGAACAGCGCCCTTAGCTTAAATATAGAGGCGCGCGCCGCCGGGTCCTTTTTTATCCACTCGGGCGTCCGGAAAAGCCAGGAGAAAAGATGTTTGGTGCGGGCGCGGGTGCTGGAGAGTTTTGGCGTCACCCTGATCGCCGAGGCCGTTTCCCTGGGGAACCAGAAAAATCCGTGAGGCGAGCCGTTTCGCTTCCATTCGTCCTTAAAATCGGCGTACTGGGTCTTTACCAGCCGGTCGAAAAAATAGAATGCCGCCAGCATCAAAAAGATAAACAATAGCCCGATTATCGTAAGTAAATATCCCATGCCCGTTGCCGTAGGTCCGGTTTGAATTACAAGTAAATTATCTGGTGACGTTTGCCTTCTATTTCCGCGTTTTCATAAAGCCGCTCCGTCAGTTCGCGGCCGTGCCGCGCCATCAGCGAGACAATATCCAGGCTTCGTTCCTGCAATCCTTTCAGCGGGTACAAACTCTGAAAGGCGGTTTCCAGCCGGTGGCGCGCGGTCTCGTCTTTTTGCATTTGAGCGCGGTGAAATTTTTTGCGCAGAGCGGCAATGTGATACATCACCTTTCGGCGGCGGCGCGCGACCGATTTCGCCAGCGTCTGATCGACCCCCAACAGCGATCGTTCGAGCCGGTCCATCTGCGTATTTATGACCTCTTCGGCTTCGGCAAAATCGCGCGCCGTTTCCTTGTTTAGAAAATTCTCCGCAACACGGCCAAAGAGCGCGTCCGCTTCGTCAAAAAAACCGGACAATTTCAACCCGTATTTTTCCAGCGCGCGCCGGATGTGCGGTTCGACGGCGGTCGCGCTGGTGCGGTGAAAGATCGGCGTATGAGGACGCTCTAAAATACGACAGATCTCCGAATTTTGCGCGAAATAAGAAATTTCCGCTCCCCCTCCGAAATAGCAAAGCGTCGGCAGCAAGTAATCCTGAATGACCGGGCGCAGCAAAGCGTTTGGGCTGAATTTTTCCGGGTTATTCAGGGCCAAATTTTTCAATTGAGATAAATCAGTCTCAGAATTACCAATTGAGAATTTAGAATTTAGAATTTTTATTTTTTCCCGCTCGCCCATTTCGTTAAAGTAAAAAAACGGGAACGAATTTTCCTCGACCAGAACCTGCGCATGATAGCCCGCGTCTTCCAACTTTTTACTGCGCGCAAGGAGCGCCGCGTTTAATTCCTGCCATTTTTCGACCGCCGCGGCCGTGATCGGAGCGGTCAGTTTTTTAAAACAGGATGCATCGGTTGCAGAATTATCAATCCATATTTGCCGAAAACCCGCGCCATCATTCGCCCGAATGCGGCGCTGTAAGAAACGCCGGGTTTATAAGAGCCTTCCAGCAATTCTTTTAATTCACCGGTGAATTCATTGTTTGGCAGCGCCTGGAAAAGCCGGTCAAAAGTTTGCGCGATACTTTCATCGAGAACGACATTTCCCACCGGAATATTTTCGCGGTAGCCGGCCGGGGTGTTTTCGATCTTTACCAGCCTGCCGGTGCGGTCGATGACATAAGTGTGATTGACCTCGGCAAAATCGTGGTCTTCTTCGGCGATCCAGAAAACAGGGACGGCCCGGGTCCCATCGCGGTTAAGTTTTTCGGAAAGTTTGATGGCGGAAATGGCTTTGAAAATGGTAAAAAGCGGCCCGGAAAAAAGTCCCGCCTGCTGCCCCGTAACGACGGCGACGGTGTTTTTTTCACGCAGACGTTCGATAGCTTCAAGCGTCTGCGTAGTACAGTCGTAGGCTTCATTGATCTCTTTCAGCGCGTCGCAGAGCGCGTTTCTATCGACTTTGTAATTATCGAGAACTTCATTTTTTCTCCCGGTGATCTTTGAAATATCGCTCACCGCGCCGGGATAAAATTCCTTCAGGCGGCCAGGGTTTTCCAGGTAGTCCAGAAACAGTTTCGACTGGTGCGGCATGCCGGAAAAAGACAATGAGGTTTCCGCTGCCGGTTGATCTTTTGCTTGTGAAGTGATGGTCATGCTTTGAGTCCCGCCATCAGGCGGCTTTCGAAGGCTGCGCGTTCGTGCGCAATGAATTGCGCGCTCCATGGAACGCCGAATTTATTCGGCAAGGCTGTTTGCAGCCTACTGTTTTACCCGGTCGCTACCGCTCCCGGTTCTGACGTGCTCTCATAGAAGCACCTGGTACACCAACGACTGCGTTGTTTTCTTTCTTTCAGGCTAAACTCCGCCGAGGCGGGCAGTTTTTCGACCAGCATTTTCTGCTCCTCGTCGAGCTCGTCCCAACGGGCAAATTTTATACCGCCGCATTTTATACACATCATCATCGTTAATAAACCCGGTCGCTACAGCTCCCGGTTCTGACAAAACTAGAATAAAGCCTCGAGCGCTTCCTCGACTGATTTTACACCTATTACGCGCATGCCGAGCAATTTCTCCAACCCGCTTTTATTCGAAGCGGGCAGGATCAATCTCTTAAAACCGAGCGCCTGCGCTTCACGGGCGCGGACCTGCGCCTGGAGGCTTCCGCGTACTTCGCCGGTCAGGCCGACCTCGCCAAAGACGACCGTTTCCGCATCCACGGCCAGATTGCGGTAGCTCGAAGCGATCGCAGCGACCACGCCCAGATCGACCGCCGGTTCATCCACTTCCAAACCGCCCGCGACATTGACAAAAACGTCGTCGCCGGCCAGTTGAAACCCGAGCCGTTTTTCCAGCACCGCGATCAGCAGCGAAACGCGGTTGTAATCGAACCCCTGCGTCATGCGCCGCCCGGCGCCGAACTTCGTGCCGGAAACCAGCGCCTGAATTTCCACCAGCATGGGCCTGGTCCCTTCCATCGTGACGGTGACGGCCGACCCGGCGACGGATTGGGGGCGCTCCTGCAAAAACATTTCCGACGGATTCGCCACCGTGATCAAGCCTTTGCTCGTCATCTCGAAAACGCCGATCTCATTGGCGGCGCCGAAACGATTTTTGGCGGCGCGTATAATGCGATGGTTGTGATGGCGCTCGCCCTCGAAATAAAGCACGGTATCGACGATATGCTCCAAAGTTTTCGGCCCCGCGAGCGAGCCTTCCTTGGTCACGTGGCCGATGAGAAAGACGCATACTCCCGTAGTTTTTGCCAGCATCAGGAATTGCCCTGCCGCTTCGCGCACCTGCGAGACGGAACCGGGCGCGGATTCCACCTTCATGGAAAAAACTGTCTGGATGGAATCGACGATCACTACGTCAGGTTTAAGTTTTTCGGTCTCGGCGAGGATATTTTCCAGATTCGTTTCCGGCAGCAAAAAAAGATTATCGGCGGTCAGCCCCAATCGTTCGCCGCGCATTTTTATTTGCCTGTCGGATTCTTCGCCGGAGATGTAGAGCACCTTGCGCCCGGCCGCGCTCAGCTTGTCGGCGGCCTGCGCGACCAGGGTGGATTTTCCGATGCCCGGTTCGCCGCCGATCAGAACCAGCGAGCCGGGCACGATGCCGCCGCCCAGCACGCGGTCAAATTCCTCGATGCCGCATGAGATGCGCGTTTCGTCCTGCGATTCGATCTCGCCGTAGGCCGTGGGTTTGACCTCGCGCAGCGAAAACGCCGAAACCGCGCGCAGGTTGGCCGCGCCGTAATCACGGAATTTTTCTTCGGTGAGCGTGTTCCATTCGCCGCACGAAGGGCATCTGCCCATCCATTTGCGCTCCTGGTGGCCGCAATTCTGGCACACGTAAACTGTCGCCGGTGACTTTGCCATTTTTTTGAGATTCTAAGAATACCTAAGGCGGCGGGGTTCGGCAAACTGGCCGTGTTTTGAGTCCCGCCTTAAGGCGGCTTTTAATTGTATAAGGAAGCCGTCTAAAGACGGGACTCAAAACACTTTTCCGTTAAAATTATCTTTTTTTCGCTAACGTTTTACCTTAAATCAATGTTAAGATTCACCTGATATGAGATTCGACGCTCTCATAATTAGAATAGCATTCATCCTTCTTCTAGCTTTAGCGGGCTATCTGCTGAATCCATTAGAGAAAACAGCTCTCCTGGACGGCTTTGATCCGCTCCAGCGAAAGATCGCTTCGGCGATCCTGGGGGCGGTCATTTCCTGCTTTATTATCCTGTTTGAAATTCGCGTACGTCATGCCAGTTTCAAGACCCTGATCGGGGCCGCCATCGGCTCGATACTGGGGCTGCTGGGAGCATTTTTGCTGGGCCTGCTGATCATTCTGCAGGAAACCTCCGCGGTTGCGGGCGAGATGAAAATGTTCCTGACCCTGGCGCTGGCGTTTTTTATGGGTTATGTGGGATTGATGGTCGGCGCTGCGAAGGGCGAGTATATCGACCTTTCGGCGCTCGGCGGCATCTTTAGCGATAAGACCGGCAAACGCGATTACAAGATCCTGGACACTTCCGTGATCATCGACGGGCGCATTGCCGACGTTGCCGAAACCGGTTTCTTCGGCGGTACGCTTATCATTCCGCAATTCATCCTGCGCGAGCTGCAGCAGGTTGCCGATTCGCCGGACTCGTCCAAACGACAGCGCGGACGCCGCGGGCTGGACATGCTCCAGCGCTTGCGCAACAACAGCAAGCTGGACATCCAGATCGTGGAAACGGATTTTCCGCAGGTCAAGGAAGTAGATCTGAAACTCATCGAGCTCGGCAAACAGCTCGAGGCGGTCATCGTCACCAACGACTTTAACCTCAATAAGGTTTCGCAATTGCGCGGCGTGCAGGTTCTGAATATCAACGAGCTTGCCAATGCGTTAAAACCCGTGGTTCTGCCGGGCGAGGCGATGCGCGTTTTCATTCTGAAAGAAGGTAAGGAATACAATCAGGGCGTGGCTTATCTGGACGACGGCACCATGGTCGTGGTGGATAACGCCCGCAAGCTGATAGGAAAAAATGCCGACGTGGCCGTGACCAGTGTGCTGCAGACCACCGCCGGCAAAATGATCTTTGGCAAGCTTTGGGAAGATGCGACCGACCCGAATGGCAACCTGACAAACATTCACGAATCGCGTCCCCCCATGATGCGCAAAGCCTATCGAGATTTGCGGCACGCCGAGGTTTCGTCCATCCGAGTAGAAGAGGAAGAGTACGATTAAACGCGGGATGAACAGCGCGATCATCGTAGCTGCCGGGCTGGGAAAACGCTTCGGCGGCAAAACACCAAAACAGTTCCTCGAAATTCTGGGCAAACCGGTTGTTGTTCATACAATGCTGCGGTTTGAAGCTTGTCCCTTAGTGGACGAGATAATACTGGTTTTGCCCGCGGAGCAAAAAGCCGCCTTCCTCCAGTACGCCGGTAAATACGGCCTTAAAAAACTTTCTAAAATTATTGCAGGCGGCGCAAGCCGCGCCGAATCGGTGTTGAACGGCCTTAAGGCCGTGCGCGCGGAAACCGCCCGGATCGTAGCTGTGCACGACGGAGCGCGTCCTTTGGTCACGCCCGACGAGATCGCCGGGGTCATCGAAAAGGCAGAGGAAACCGGGGCGCAGTGCTGGCCGCGCCGTTGACCGATACAATCAAAGAAATTTCCGGGGAAAATATCGTTAAAACCATTGATCGTAATACGCTGCGCCGGGCGCTGACGCCGCAGTGTTTTCGTTATGACATTTTGCTAAAGGCTTTTGCCGCGGCCGAAGGAATTTCCGAAGCCACGGACGAGAGTTTTCTGGTGGAAAAAGCGGGCTTCCCCGTAACCTTTGTCGAAGGAAGCGCCTCGAACATCAAGATCACCCGGCCGGAAGACCTGGCGCTGGCGGAGTTTTTGATGAAGCAATAATATGGAGCGCGGGCATCCTGCCCGCAACGAACGCTATGCGTTCGCAATACGTTGATATAGAGGTTATTGATTTTTTCGCGCGAGCGCTCAATGCGGGCAGGATGCCCGCGCTCCATAGAAAAAACTATGTTTCGCATCGGATTCGGAAATGACATTCATCGTTTGGAAGCGGGGCGCCGCTGGTAATCGGCGGCGTGGCCATCGAATCCGAGCTTGGCGCGGACGGGCATTCCGATGCCGACGCGCTGACCCATGCGGTGACTGACGCGCTGCTCGGGGCGCTTGCGCTGGGCGACATCGGATCGCATTTTCCCGATAGCGACCCGCGCTGGCAAGGCGTCGACAGCCTGACATTCCTGGCCGAAGCGGCGCGGTTAATAAAGGAAAAAGGCTACAAAACCGTCAATCTTGATTCAGTCATACATCTCGAAACACCAAAATTGCGTCCATATATTGAAGGTATACGGGCGAACCTGGCGAAAATATTGGAGGTTGAGCCTGATCGCATTAGCGTGAAGGCAAAAACCGGCGAAGGGATCGGCGCGGTCGGAGAAAAAAAAGCGGTTCGCGCCGAAGCCGTTGTGTTGTTGTCGAGTATTAAGTGAAATAAAAGTATGCAGAAATTCCGGGTTTTATTTTGCGTTGTGTTACTGATCTTATGCTCTTCTGCCAGGTCATTTTCACAAACGGCGAAAATTGAAGGCAATTCCCTCGCCCCGGACGCTTCGTTGGCCGACATTCAAAAATGGCTAAAAAATTCCCTGGAAAAATACGGAAAATTCAAAGAAGGCAGCACGACCGGATGGTTATCCCAAATAAATTTCGACGGTTGTGTCCTTAATTACCGGATCAAAACAACAACCGATTTCACCAGGCCCGTGACCCCCGCGGGACAATCCCCTATGCCTGCGCTGCCCCAATATTCATCTCTAATACTTTCTTTTGATCTGAAAGATATGGACCCGGCGGGGACGACCCTTAAAAAGTCTAAATATAAAGGAAGCTACGCCGTGTATCTCTATACGCTCGGAGGAGAAAAAACAGTAAAGCAAACGTGGGGACCGTCAAAAACGACGGAAAATTTTGTTGCGATAACGCTCGATCAAAAAGCCGCTAACGACGTAAGGGCGGGCTTTATGCGGGCGATAAGACTCTGCCGGGCGGTAAATTAAAAAAGGCGGTTAATAATGAAGTTTTTAAGATTCTTTTTTTGTTTTGTGTTGCTCGGCCTGCTTTTGGTAACGGTTTCGTTTGCGCAAAAGAAAGACAAGCTCTCATCCCTGGCGGAAAACGCTACGCTCGAAGAAACGCAGGTGTGGCTGGTCAGAGCGATAGGTCAAAACGCCTCTTACACTTCCAAGGTCATCCAATCCGTAAAAGATCCCGGCAAGACGGCTAAGGACCAGACCGGGTATTCGGACAATAAAGTTTCGGAAGTAAAATTCCAGGGCTCGATACTGACCTACACGATGGACAGGACGACCCAGCTCGACGCGAGCGCATCTTCAAAAAGTCTGCCGCCGGAAAGGGAGCGCGTAAAAGTTCAGATCGACCTCAAGGATATAAACCCGGACGAGATCACTTTGCAGGAAATAGATGCCGAGAAGAAACTCCATGCCATTTCCCTGCGAACGTTTGGTTTTAAAAGAAGCATTCGTCTGAAAAGCTCGGAAATGGGCGATGTGGGGGTGTCCGTGGCGAACATCATGGTCGGGGAAAATATTGCCGAACAGGTCCAGGCGGCGCTGATACACGCGGTCAAGCTCTGCCAGGCGGAGGCCAAGTAACGCTGGGCGCGCCTGGGAGCGCACAATTTATTGTGCTCGAAAACGTACCATTCGCATTTTGCCGAATAAATTCGGAGCTCCAAAGCAAATCCACCAATTTTGTAGTATCATTGCGACATTAATAACTGATGAATCCTCAGAGTTTAATTCGCAAAAAGCGTGACGGCGGCAGATTTTCCCGGGAGGAGATCGCCGCTTTTGTCACAGGTGTGTGCGACGCCAGTTGGACCGACTACCAGATCTCAGCGCTGTTGATGGCGATGTTCCTGCACGAGCTGGACGACGGCGAAAGCGCGGCCTTGACCGAGGAAATGCTTGCTTCGGGTGAAACGATGGATTTTTCCGGCATCGACGCTCCCAAGGCCGACAAACATTCCACCGGCGGCGTCGGCGATAAGACTTCCCTGCTGATCGCGCCGCTGGTCGCCGCCTGCGGCGTTTGTGTGCCGATGATCTCCGGGCGCGGCCTGGGGCACACCGGCGGCACGCTCGACAAGCTCGAATCCATTCCCGGCTACCGGGTCAACCTGGAACTTTCCGAATTCAAACGCATCGTCAAAGAGAACGGTTTTGCCATGGCGGGGCAAACGGCGGAGATCGCCCCGGCGGATAAAAAGCTCTATGCGCTGCGCGACGCCACTTCGACCATAGATTCCGTCCCGCTGATCGTGGCCTCGATAATGTCCAAAAAACTAGCGGAAGGGCTGGACGCGCTGGTGCTGGACGTAAAATGCGGCTCGGGCGCATTTATGCCGAATATGGAACAAACCCGGCGGCTGGCCCACGAGATGGTAAAAACGGGTAATAATTTCGGCGTCCGCACCAAAGCCCTGATCACAGATATGAATCAGCCGCTGGGCCGCGCCGTCGGCAACGCGATGGAAGTTTATGAATGCCTGCAGATAATGCGGGGCGAGACGGATGAAAAGGCCCGCGCGACTTTGGATCTCTCGCTGGAGCTTTCGGCGGCGATGCTGGTGCTGGCCGGCGTGGCCGACACACCTGAAAATGCGAAGGCAAAACTCCAGAACGCGCTGGATTCGGGCGCGGCGTTGGAAAAATTCCGGAAAAATCTGCTGTCCCAGGGCGGCGATCCGGGCATCTGCGACGACCCGAAAAAACTTTTGGACAACAATCTCGCCGTCATCCCCGTCAAAGCTGTAGAACCAGGTTATTTAGAGGGCATCGACACCATCGCCGTAGGCGAAGCGGTCTGCGCCGTGGGCGGAGGCCGGGCAAAGGCGGAAGACAAGGTCGATCACGCCGTCGGGTACCTTCAGGAAAAGAAGATCGGCGATGAAGTGCGGGTGGGAGATACGCTTGGCCTGCTGTATTGCCGAAACGAGGACCGGGCCCGTCCGGTCTATCAAAAATTGGTAAATGCGTGTAAAATTACCGCATCCGAAGTAGAAAAAACGGCCCTGGTCCTGGAAGAGATCGGGTGACCCGTCACTTGCCGGCTAATAATATCGAAATGGAATTTCAGGAGAAGTTTGTATTTATGAGAAACGTTAAAGGTTACTTGTTTGTCTTGTCTTTATTGTGTTTTACCGGTCTGAGCGTTTTTGCGCAAAATCCCGCCGCCACGCCCGCCCAGGTCGTGGTCGACGACGATGAAGTGGTAAAGATCGAAACAAATCTTATCCAGGTCGACGCCATCGTTACGGACAAGAACGGCCGAGTCATCACCGACCTTAAGCCGGAAGATTTCGATCTGACCGAAAACGGCCAAAAGCGCCAGATCGTCGGTTTTTCTTTCGTCAATACCGACGTCCGCGCGGCAAATTTTTCCAGGGACCTTATCCTCACCAGCGCCAACTCCAATTTCAGCGACACGCCGGCACGAACCATCGGGCAGGTCGGGCGCATCTATGCCCTTGTCGTTGACGATCTGAAACTTTCGAAGACCGGCCTGGATTACGCTAAAAGAGACTTGACTAAATTTATCCAGGCGGAAGTGCAGCCCGGAGATCTCGTCGCGGTCATAAAAACCAGCGGAAGTGTCGGGATAATGCAAAAATTCACCACTGATAAAGAAGAGCTTCTTGCCTCGATCGATTCGCTAAAGTGGCAGCCGCTGACATCCGTCGGAATTGCTTCGTTTGCGCCGATGGACATATCTTTTTCACAGCAAGTACTGAGCAATTTACAAGACGGCATTTCCGAGGCCATGCTCAGCAGGGTCACTGGAGCTCAAAGCGTCGGTGAAGGAATGCGCGACACGACGAACGGAGTAGGAGGCTTGCAGGTGCTTGCCAAAGTCATCGAGGCGATGAGCTATATGCGCGGCAAGAAAACCATCCTCTATGTCTCGCACGGGTTTTCTCCGATCGGCCTGGACAATGCCGACCTTTATAATCGCAATACCCTCAGAATGTACACCGAGAGCGACAAGGCGGTCATAAACGCTTCCACCGGAGGCGCCATCGCGATGGTCGATGCCGATTCCATCACCGTAGGCGGAAGAACCTACGTGGTAAATTATTTTCTGCGTGCGATCACCGAGGCCGCCAACCGTAACGGCGTTTCCATCTTTCCTGTCGACCCGCGCGGGGCAGCAGCCACAAATATCAGCGCGACCGATGTTACCGGAACCGGCATGGGCAGTTTAAACCGGGATCAGATGGATGCCGGCGTCACTAACAGAAACGAGCTGATACGGCAACAACAGGATACTCTTAAATATCTCGCTCGTGAGACCGGCGGCAAGGCTTTCGTCAACAGCAACGAAGTGGCAGCCGATCTGAAGGAATCGCTCGATATTCAGAAAGGCTATTACCTGCTTGCTTACGAACCCGACGCGGAGACCTTCGATCCGAAAAACAGCAAATACAATAAATTCGACATCAAGGTAAAACGTCCCGGCGCCAATGTCAGCTACCGCACCGGCTTTTTCAATACGGTGGTGGAAAATAAGGCAAAAGCTCCAACGGAAGCACAAACCATCCTGGAAAAGATCCTGACTCCCTATAATTACGCCGATATCGGCGTCGAGTTGACTTCGATATACGCCGGAACGACCGCCGCTAATAAATCCACTATTCGTTCGTTCGTAAATCTTCTGCCCGGGACCTGACGATCAACACCGATGCCGCCACTGGCAAAAAAATTGCCAAATTCGACATCTACGTGGCGGTATTTAATGATCAGGGCTTGTCCGCCGGCACTGCCGCGGCAAATTTTAACGTTTCATTCGATCCCAAAGGGTCCAGTGATTTCATCAAGAGCGGTTTGATCAGCAGCATGGGATTCGAGGTCAGCAAACCCGGCGTCTACCGGGTAAAGGTGCTGGTAAAGGACACGGGCTCCAACCGGATAGGCACCATTTCGCAAAACATTTTCGTGCCCGATCCGGAAAAACAGCCGATCTCTTTCTCCGGGCTGTTGCTGCAAACCTATACCCCGGCCGAATGGGCGGAGCTGCAAAAGAACCCGGCGGCGGCAAACCCGCAAAAAATGCAGGTCGATACCGCTTTCCGGCATTATAAAAAAGGCCAGGTGCTGACCTACACCTATTCTATGAACCTCTCGCCCAAGATCGAGGATTCGAAGATAACGCTGACCACCAAGCTGATAAAAGACGGTCAGGTGGTCTTTACCGGGGCGACGGAAGAAGCAGCGGCCAGCGCCGGGCCAAAGGTCCAATCGCCGTAACGCGGTCAACCTGGGCACCGACATGAAACCGGGAAAATACACTTTGCAGATCACCGCCGCCGGAGACAGATCCAAAGCGACTGAAACTCAAAGTATAGATTTCGAAGTCGTGGATTAGTGCCCGCGAAAATTTTCATCACCCGGCCATCGGCCGGTTTTAAGGCGAATTCATAAAATACGCCGGTACTTTCTTTGCGTTTTTTTAATTAAAAATATGAAGCTCAAAATTTTCTGCTGTTTATTATTGGTCGGCCTGATCGCCATGGGCGGCGCTTGCCGCAGGAATTCCGCCGAAGCGCAAAAGGTCGGCAAGATCAAGGTCGGTATCGTGTTTGACATCGGCGGAAAGAACGACCGCTCGTTCAACGCCGCCGCCTGGGAGGGCGTTAAGCGCGCGCAAAGAGAGCTCGACATTACCCTGCGCGACGTGGAGCCCGGCAACCCGATGTCGATCGAGCCCGCGATGCGCGCTTTTGCCGAGCGCGAATTCGATCTAATAATCGGCGTCGGTTTCGCCCAGGGGCCGATCATGCAGCGTGTCGCGCGCGATTTCCCCGACACCAAATTCGCCATCGTTGACGGCGTTATCTTTGAGGACGACGGCAAAACGCCGAAACTAAACGTAGCCTCGCTCGTCTTTCGCGAACACGAGGGCTCTTTCCTGGTCGGCATGATCGCCGCCTCGAGATCCAAGACCGGCGTGCTCGGCTTCTTAGGCGGCATGGACATCCCGCTCATCCATCGCTTTCAAAAAGGCTATGAAGAAGGCGCGCACTACGTCAATCCCGATATCAAGTTCATCGGCAATTATGTGGGCGTGACCGACGGCGCCTGGAACAACCCCGGCAAAGGCAAGGAGCTTGCCATGGCGCAGATCGGCAAAGGCGCCGATATCATCTTTACCGCGGCAGGAAATTCCGGTTTGGGCGCATTCGACGCGGTCGAACAATTCGGCAAGGACGAGAACGGCATCGCCCGTAAATTTGTGATCGGCGTGGACTCGAACCAGAACGGAGTAAAACCCGGCTATGTTCTCACCAGCATGGTCAAACGGGTGGATAACGCGGTCTATGACGTGGTAAAGGAAGTGCTGGAAAATAAATTCCGCGGCGGCTTTCACGTTTTCGGGCTGGACAAGGACGGCGTGGCCTACGCCGTGGACGACAATAATAAATTACTGATCCCCGACGACGTCATTCAAAAGGCCGAGGAAGCGAAAAGAAAGATCATCGCCGGCGAGATCAAGGTCACGGATGCGATGGCGAATTAAGTTTTATTAGGAGAAAGATCATGAAAAATGCTTCCACGGTTTTTTTTATCATTATTTTTTCTTTCGCCGTAAATGTCGAGGCCGCATATGGAAATAATTGTGTTTCCTCATCGGGTAATACGATCAAAGTTCCTTCGCAATTCCAAACCATCAATGACGCTATAAAAGAATCAAAACAAGAAAAATACAGCCTACAAACTGTAATAATCGATGTTACCGCAAAGATATCCGAAAAAACCAATATTCCCTATTCGGAACAACTTATACTCGACAACAATACAGCGAGAAGCAAATTGTGCATCAAGGCCGCTGGAACCGTTAAACCCGTTATCGAATGGAAGTTTCCTACGTTAGATAAACCCGACATTGTGTCTATTGAGAATATTTCGGAGGTAACTATTGACGGATTTGAAATCCAAGGTGATTTTGTAAAGAATAAAGATTGCGATTCAAAGGGAAAAAGATTTGCCCCCGCCGGCATCAATGTCAAGCAAGCGGCTTCAAGTATAGATATTTTAAATAATGAGATCCGAACTATCGGCCACGATTATGAAGTGTGTAAAACTGGTGGAAATGCCTATGGCATTGTCGTGAAAAGTGTGACTTCGGTTATTGACGACGTTTCAATAACTGGAAATAACCTAAGTGATCTAAATCTCGGCAAAAGCGAGTCTTTGACAATAAACGGCAACGTAACAAACTTTGAAATTATTAACAATACTATCAGCAATGTCGATAATATCGGTATTGACATAATCGGCGGCGAAGACAGCAAGCATCAGCCTAAAGTAGGTAAGATTACTGATAACAAAATATATAAATTGGTTGGCTGCAGAGAGAAGGTGTGCACAGAGCATAACCCGGGACAATCTAAAACCTTTCCCTTTATTGCCGGAATTTATATAGACGGCGGAACGGGAAAATCTAAAGCCTTAAATGAAATTCTTTGGATCGAAAATAACGTGATCCATGATTTCGGAGTTGGGATTAAACTTGGCGGCGAAAACAGTTACTGCAAAGACCACGAAGATGAATGTAAGGGAGATAAAGTAAAGACCCAATTCGTCACCGTAAAAAATAATGTAATATTCGGCAATAGGCTATACGGCATCGGTATGGGAAAAGACTCACCTGAACAGGACAGCTATACATGGGAGTGTGATATTTCTAACAATACAGTTTATGGAAACCATTCTTATGTCGAAGAGGGATTCTACGGAGAGATTAATTTTGCTTCATTAAATAGTGACACCATTAAAAAGCTAACATTCACAAATAACATTGTATATGCTACTTACAGCAAATACGTCGTTGTTTCTTCAGGAGACTTTAAAGGTCCTGACGTTATTTTTACGGGTAATGTTTTCTATCGTGACAGTATTGAGACATTTATTTGGAAGTGGAACAAGCCGTATAAACTCACCGACCTTTTTAATGCAGATGGCATATCAATATTTGATAATGTATATCTTAAAGGCAGTAATAACATGTGGAGAAAACCCGACTTCGAAAATCCTATACCCGCCAAAAAAGAAGATTTCAAGTTAAAGAAAGATAGTTCTTTAAAAGAAAAGGGAGCGCTGATTTTTTAAGCTATTAACAAAGATTATGCTCGAACTAAAAAACATCACCAAAACCTTCGGCGCCGTTACGGCAAATAACGACGTTTCTTTTAGCGTCACGCCCGGCACGATCCATGCGATCGTGGGTGAGAACGGCGCGGGCAAATCCACCATCATGCGCATTGCATACGGCTTTTATAACGCCGACAGCGGCGACGTGATAGTTGACGGCGAGGTGCGCCAGATACGCTCGCCCCAGGACGCCATCGCGCTCGGCATCGGGATGGTCCACCAGCATTTCATGCTGGTGGACACGATGACCGTGGCGGAAAACATTATCCTCGGCGCGGAAAGCGGCAGCGCGGTCAGCCTCGACCTGGAAACCGCGAAAAAAGAAATTCGCCGCCTGTCGGACGAGTTCAAGCTGCACGTCGATCCGGACAAATATATCGAAGACCTTTCCGTCGGCCAGCAGCAGCGCGTGGAGCTGCTCAAAGCGCTCTATCGCCACGCCAAGCTTTTGATCTTAGACGAGCCGACCGCCGTGCTCACGCCGCAGGAGGTCGAGGAATTTTTCAACATCCTGCGCGGGATGCGCGAGCAGGGCAAAACCGTGGTCATCATCACTCACAAGCTGGAAGAAGTGCTGGCTATTTCAGATGATGTGACCGTCATGCGCGACGGCAAAGTGGTCGGCAATGTTAAAACCGCCGACACCAGCTCCACCGACCTGGCGCGGATGATCGTCGGGCGCGACGTGCTTCTGCGCGTGGAAAAACCCGAAGCGCAAACGGGCGAGGTGGTTCTGAGCCTGGAAAACGTCTCGGTCAAGGGCAAGCACGGCGACGCGCTGCATGACATTTCTTTGCAGGTGCGCGCGGGCGAGATCGTGGGCGTCGCCGGTATCGAGGGAAACGGGCAAACCGAATTGATCGAACTGGTTGCGGGTTTGATCCCGTGGGCAAATACGCAGGGAAATATCCAGTACCGCGGCCGTAACATCCGCGGGATGGACGCGCGCAGATTAAAAAATCTCGGCATCGCGCACATTCCCGAAGACCGCCACAAGCGCGGATTGCTGCTGAATTTCGACCTGCGTGAAAATTCGATCCTGGGGATGCACAACCAGCCCCCGGTGGCGACCGGAAGCGGTTTTCTCAACAGCGGCTATATTCAAAAACGCACCGAGGAGATCCTGGAACGCTTTGACGTGCGCCCGCCGAACCCGGACCTGTCCGCTCGATCGCTCTCCGGCGGCAACCAGCAAAAACTTATCATCGGGCGCGAATTCGAGCTCGATCCGAAACTCATGCTGGTTTCCCAACCGACCCGCGGGGTTGATATCGGCGCCATCGAATTTATCCACCGCAAGCTCATCGAGCAGCGCGATGCCGGCTCGGCCGTTCTTCTTGTCTCCGCTGAGCTGGAAGAAGTTACCGCGCTGGCCGACCGCCTGCTGGTCATAAAAGACGGGCGCATCGTGGGCGAGGTCGATCCGAAGATCGCCACCTTCGAAGAGATCGGACTGCTGATGACGGGCGGGAAAAGCGAGTCTAGAGAGTCGGGAGTCTAGGGAATGTGGAGAGTCTGGGGAGTCTAGGAAGTCGAGAAAGCCGGATTATTGATGATGCAGGATTCTATGCTATACATTCTTGACTCTCCAAACTCCCCGGACTTCCTAGACTCTCCAGACTTCCTGGACTCTCCAGACTTCCTTGGACTCTCCAGACTCACTACTCAATGAACTCTCTGGACTCAATAATCGAGGAGTATCGCGACCGCAAGTGGCGGCGCACGCCGGAATTAAGGATCGAAAAAGCGACGCAAGTAGAGCAGATGGTCGAAGACATCGGCTTTTGCTACGCGCTGACCGATATCCGCACTTCGCTTCCTTCGGTCTACATCTCCGTCTGCGGCCGGCGCGACGCCCACATGCCCAACAATGTGCAAAAAGATCCGGAGGCCAGTCTCGCCTGGGTGCTGAAAGACGAGGTAATGCGCC
>CAVSLK010000002.1:0-4857 GCA_963728685.1 uncultured Acidobacteriota bacterium
TCGGCATAGATATCGATCACCCTGTTCTTGAGGGCAAATTCGATACCGGCCCGCTGCGGATGGTCCTGAATATCGGGAATGTAGGGCAGAACGTACCGGATCTGGTTGATGTTTCCCACGACCGGGCCGGGCGCAGCGATCTGCGTCGGAGAAGAAGCCTGCGGGGCCGCCGCCAAACCGCGCGCGCCGCGAACTTCCAGCGTCCACGTTCCGTGTTCCGGATTCTGCACCACGATCTGCCGCGCCGTGCTGCCGACGACAGGCGTTTCGATCGCGGTGGAATAAACCGCGCCGCTGGGCGAAGTTGCCCTCAGCCCGACAAAATTGCCGAGTCCGAGATCCGACACGCTGTCGGCATTGGCAAAAATATCCAGCACATTGATGCCCTCTTCGACCTCGAAATTCATTGCGTTGGTAGAATTCGGGCCTGAAACTTCCGGGCTGAAGTTAATATTTACCGGTTGGGCGGCTGGATTATCTTCACCGAATCGAGCGTTGAAGCTAACCTCGGAAAAATTCTTGTAATTCTTCGAGCGGTTCATTACCTTGTCGACCGCCGCGTAAGCGTTGATATACCCGGCGCCGACCTCGAAATCCTGGTAACCGGGCATTTTAGTTGCGGTGTCGGTAAGGATCTGCTTGATCTCATCCGGGGTAAGCGTCGGATCGACATCGAGCATCAGCGCCACCACGCCGGCCACAAAAGGCGTCGCCATCGATGTGCCGGAGATCTGCGTGTAAAATGGGATCATTGCCGGCGGCAATTCCGCGTCGGCACCGGGCGCGGGAAAAGCGGTGCCGTTTGCCGTCAGATTGGTCGAAGCCCGCACGGAAATAAGGTCCGTGGTAAAGCCATAACGCTCGAAACTGGTGGCAAAATAGCGTCCGGTGCCAGGCGCGGTCAGCGCCGGCGCGTCATTGTCGTTCATCGGGTTGTTGTCGCCAAGGCGTTCGTCGCGCGGGGTGCCGCGGGAAGAAAAACCCGCCAGCATCCCTTCTTTCGTGCCCGCCGCGACGCCGATCACATAGGGGGCCTGCGCATAGGGGCTTAGAGTATCTTTCGCCGAGCCGTCGTTTCCACCCGCGAAAAGAACGGTCATATTAAGATCGTGCGCCTGTTTGGCGGCGATCATAAAGGGGTGGCTCGGGTCGTACTCGCCGCCGCCGAGCGGGCCGTAAGAATTTGTTATGACGCGGATCCTGTATTGATCCTGGTGCGAAAATCCATATTCCCATCCGGCCAACGCATCAAGCACGAGAATGACCACGCCGCCGCCCGAACCCACGATCTTCGCTCCCGGCGCGACGCCCGAGTAAGTACCGCCTGAACGGCTTCCCAAACCGCCGACGATCCCCGCGCAGTGCGTTCCGTGCCCGACGTTATCGGTATTCGGAACATTTTCGATCGAAAGCGAGGGCGTAAAACCGTTGAGCGGAATCCCGGCCACCGTAATGCCGGTATTTCCCGCGTCGGTCGAAACCACGCGCTGCGTATTTTGAATGACCTTCGTTCCCAGCGGCAGATCGGCGTGGGTGGCGTCGATGCCCGAATCGATCACGAAAACGGAAAAATCACCGGCGCCGGTGATGGGGTTTCCGCCATTTCGCAGAGTAAAAGCGGCGTCCGTGCGGATCTTGTCAACTCCGGTCATCATCCGGGCGCTGTTCATGTTGTAAGTAAGGCGGTCGTTGGACCAGATGGAGCGCACCGACGAGTTGTTTGCCAGCGTGCGCACCTGGCCGGCGGTCAGCGCCACGCCGACCATTCCGAGACGCTGAAAAGTCACGCCTTTGAAAACGCCGACCCCGCGCAAAACATTCAGATGGCTCACGGTCAGACCGTTCGGGGCGTTAAAACTCACTATCACCACGCCGACCGAAGCGTTATTTGCAAGCCCCGTTATCTGGCGCTGCAGTCTCGGGCTGAGCGTTGCCGCCTGGAGCTGAAGCAAACAAAAGCCCGTAATAACCAGGGCTAAGAATAAACTTTGAAATCCGCGAAAAATTTTGTTGAAATTAGGTCTCACCGCTGTATCTCCTCCTGTTTTTTCTTCCGAAAGAAGTTTTCGATTAAAACTGGAGCCAGAATACCTATTAAGGTTTGAGAAAAACTTGAGGCAGACTTGAGGCGGGGAAAGAAGGCAGAAACGCGACAGTTATGGAGCGTGTTATCCGGGACCTAAATAACACGCTCCATAACTGTCGCGTTTCTGCCTGTCAAAGGCTAACTTGAGTATTTGAATGATTTAGCCAATAGCAGACGAGGTGGACGGTCGGTTATTTATCCGGGGAAAAATCCAGGTCGCCGAGCTCTTCCGTTATAGTCAGTACCCGCGGCGAGAATTGGCAGCATTTTGCCGAAACAGAGATCACATAAGTTTCGCCGGCCCGGACGTCGTCAAACCGGTAGTAACCAAAGGGGTTGGTCAGTAATACGCGCATCTCGCCGCCGGGGCCGGTCAGCGTGACGCGGGCGCCGCGAATGCCTTGCCCGCTGCCGGTCGCCACCCTGCCGCCGACGGAAACGGAAGCCGCGGTCGTCGGCACGGCTTTTACCGCTATCCCGCCCTGCGCCCAGTTTTCGGCGATCGTCATCGTCCAGCTCATCGGGACAGGTGAAAGTCCCGATCTCACGCTTCCCGCGCCAACGTCGAACGAGCCGGAGAAAAACACGCGGCCGTTCCACTGCTCGGCCTGCCCGGCGGCGGGCGAGACAAAGGTCGCATTGGGAGCGGTGCCTAAAATATCCAAAACGACGTCGCCGGCCGCGCTCCCCGTGACGGAAATGTTAGGAGAGGTATTGTTGCCGCCGGCAGAAGCAAACGCCGCGTTGGGCGTAATTGGGCTCACGCCAAAAAACGACACGGCCCCGCCGACCGCGTAATTCGTCGTGCCCGGGGTCAGGCTGACGATTATGTTGGCCGTTCCGGCGGGCGGATTTATCAGGCGGTAAATGTGAACGGCGTTTCGCAGGTCGGGTGAAACCTGAGTGCCGATAGCGGTCAAATTCTGGCCGTTATAAGTTATCCCGCTCACGCGGCTTCCGGCGGAGGGCGGCAGCAGCGTCGCCGAGGTCGAGACCCCGACAAAAAGCGCGCGGCTCGAGCCGGCGCCGATGGTGTGCGGCCACGCGAGTGACGAAATACCGATGATCGTGTCCGATGCGCCGTTCTGGCTGGCGCTGTCAACCGTAACCGCCGCGCTGGCTTGAAAAGTAAAAAGTACCAGTAAGATTCCCGGCCAAATTAAATTGCGAAATTTTCTTAAAGGCATATTTCCCTCTGGATCTACTGCACAATTTACCAACGTTCACTTGAGCAATTCCTGAAACACTTTACGCGTTTCCGGCGCCGGTTCCACGCCCAGCTCTTTCTTTAGCAGCTCCTGCAAATTCTCGAACTGCTCGATCACGGAAGCGCGTTTTCCCTGCACGGCGTATGTTTTCATTATAAGGCGGTGCGCGTCTTCGCGAAAAGGGTCGGTCTTTAAAATCTCGTCGGCGAATTTTATCGCTTTCGACCAGCGGCGTTCGCCGAACGCGAGCTTTGCCAGCGCGTTCAGCACGCGCGAAAACTGCTCGAAAAAATAATGCCGGCGCTCATCGGCCCAATCGTCATAGACGCCGGCCATAAATTCCCCGCGATAAAGTTCATGGGCCGATTCCAGGTTTTTGCGCAGGCCTTCGGTGTCTTTTTCGCGCTTGGCCTTTTCCGCCGCCGAAAGATATTTTTCAAATTCTTCCGTGTCGATGGAAAACGAAAGCTCGGGATTTAATTGATACGCGCCGTCGCGGAAGATGAGAAAATTTTGCTTGAACGATTGCCGGCTGTTTAGCGCCTTGCGGATGTGAGAAATGGTCGGGTGAAAATTTTTCTCGATCGTCGAAAGCTCGTCCTCGCCCCAGAAAGCATCTATCAAAACGTCTTTTTCCACGCGCCGGTGTTTGCTGGTGGCGATGTAGCAAAAAATGTCGCGGGCGCGCCTGGTGGTCCAGGCGTCGGAGGCAAAGGGTTTCGACCTGTCGCGGTAAATATCCACGAACCCGAGCGTTTTCACCGTCAGATCGGTAATACCGGCGGCTATTTCTGCCCCGACAACAGCGGCGGGGGTTTGTTCCGGCTGCTTGCCGGAAACGGCTTCGCGCAGGTCGGCCGGCAGTTTTTCTATGACCTCTTCGTCGCCGAAAAGCCTTGGGCTCTTTTTAACTTCGCTGCGCAGCCAGTGTTCGTAATCGAACCTCGCCGTCAGATCCAAAGCGCGCTGGAGCGGCTCATAAATTTCCTTCCGCTGACCGGTTTCAAAAAATATTTCCGCCAGCAGCAGCGAAGCGTTCGCTTCGTCGTAATTCAGATTTTGCTCGTGAAAAAATTTGCTAAGCTCTCCGACCTTTTCGGCCAGCCCTTCGGTGTCTCCCTGCGCCAGCCGCACGCGGCACAAAACCAGCTCGACGGTCTTTACGCCGAATTCGTTGTTGCCGCCGGCGCGCGCCTGCAATAAATTTTCGAGCAATGTGCGCGCCTTTGCCGTATCGCCGCGGGTCAGAAAAAACCTGGCGCGTTCTTCATCCAGATCGCGAGCCGCCAGGTTCACGCCCGCGTCTTCATAGGTTTTTAGCGCCCGTTCGTAAAATTCCGCCGCGTGCGCCAGGTCTTCTTTTTCGCGGTAGAAATTTCCGAACGCTTCGAAAACCTCCCCGCGCAGCGCCTTCAGGTTAAAGAGCTGGCAAATTTCCAGGGCGAGCTCGAGGTTGCGCTCGGCGTCTTCGAATTCGCCGCGGAAAATATGCAGCCGCGCCACGTTCAAATAACCGATCGCTTCCTGCGGAAAAGGATTGTGGCCCTTGTCGTCGCGAAAGAT
>CAVSLK010000003.1:0-43862 GCA_963728685.1 uncultured Acidobacteriota bacterium
ACATCGGCGCGCTTGGTTTGCAGCGGGAGGATCTTCGTCACGCCGAGCTCGGTGGCTTTTTGAATAACAAGATCGAATTTCTCGCCCTTTAAAAGCGCGGTAACCAAAGTCAGATCCAGTTTCGATTCGGGAGCGGGCGGATCGATCTCCTTAACGATCGCCAGCCGGGTTAGCTCTTTTCCGCGCCCGACCGCTTTAACGCTGCAGCTATATTCTTTCCCTTCGCCGTCGAAAACCGAAACTTCCGTATCCTCGCGCAGCCGCAGCACATCGCGCAGGTGCCTCGATTCTTCGAGACTCAGTTGTACCTGCTCATCACTGAATTGCTCCGGAGCGGCATAAAATCTTCGCATAAATTTAGCCGGGAATTTAACCACTAAATCACACGAAACAACACTAACAAAACTTTCCCACTTCCTGTTTCTTTTTTGTTTTTTTCGTGTTGTTTCGTGTGTTTTCGTGGTTTCTCTTAATTCATCTATTTACGGTTAATTATAATTGAGATCCATTCCCCCAGCCGTTCAATCTCAAAGTCCGTTTGATTCAGTTTCTGCAACTCTTCCGTGATCGTCTTTTCTTGCTCCGCCAAAATACCCGAAAGGACCAAAGTCTCCCGCGATTTTTCGACCAGCATCGGCAGCAGCTCAGTTATCACGTCAGCGGTCAGATTAGCGCAGACGAAGTCGAATTCCCGCGTATCTTTCGTGATCGAGCCCGCGTAGAATTTTATCTTATCCGCCGCTTCATTTAGCTTTGCATTTTCAAGCGCGATCACAATCGCTTCCGCGTCGGTATCGCATGCCTCGACCTGGGCTTCGGGAAACATCTTTGCCGCGGCAATGGCCAGGACGGCCGTGCCGGTGCCGACGTCCAGGAAACTTCCGCCTTTAAAATAAGAGGTGATGGCCGCGAGGCAAAGCCGCGTCGTCTCGTGCGTGCCCGTGCCGAAGGCCATTCCCGGCTCGATGCGGATGATTATCCTGCCCGCGCCGGTGGGGATCTCGCTCCACGTCGGCGCGACGATGAACCGCCCGGATTCGACCGGCTGCCAGCCCTTTTTCCACTCTTCGAGCCAATCGCGCTGCTCGATCTTTTTCCAGCGGATCTTCTTTATTGCGTCCGCCGAATAACCGTAAATTTCGAGCGCGTCGTCGAGCCTGCCGCGCAGCTCGATCTTCTCGTTGAAATAACCTGTCACGGTCAGAACCGGAGCGTCCATTTTCCGGCCGAACATATCGACCCCGGTGCCGAGCGCGCCCGCTTCGAGCAGGGCAAACTCTACTGCTTCGACCGCTTCCCGCGCGGTTTCTATCTCAGCCGCGAGCCAGATCTTATTCCGTGATGCCGATGTCATTGAGGTCCTGTTCGCGGTTGCGCCAGTCTTCGCGGACTTTGACAAAAAGTTCGAGATAGCATTTATTTCCCAGCAGCTTTTCGATGTCGTGGCGCGCTTCGGTGCCGATCTTTTTCAGTTTGGCGGCTTTTTTGCCGATCACGATCGCTTTTTGCGAATTTTTTTCCACATAGATCGCGCAATAAATTCTGGTCAGGTTGGGGTCGGTCTCGTCAAACATTTCGGTCACCACCGCCGTCACGTAGGGGATCTCCGCGCCGGTCGCGCGCAAAATTTTCTCGCGCACCAGTTCGGCGGCAAGCTGGCGCATCGGCTGATCGGTCATTTCGTCCTGAGAAAAAACGGGCTCGCCTTCGGGAAGATGTTTGACGATCTCAGTTAATAGAACATCGATATCGATACCTTTATAGGCGGAAACGGGAATGATCCCCTGCCATTCATGCTCTTTGGAATACCATTCTATCAGCGGCAGCAATTCGCCCTTTTCTTTGATCTTGTCGATCTTGTTCAGCGCCAGCAGCGCGGGTTTTTCCGATTTTTTTACCAGCTCGAGGACAAAATTGTCGCCGTTTCCGGTCGACACCGATGCGTCGCGCATCAGCACCACCAGATCGACATTGTAAAGCGCATCGTAGACAGCCGACATCATCCGGCGGTTGAGCAGGTGGCCCGGCTTGTGCACGCCCGGCGTATCGACAAAAACGATCTGCCCGTCGGCGCGGGTGACGATGCCCTGAATTTTGTGGCGGGTGGTTTGCGGTTTATTGGAAACTGCGGCGATCTTTTCGCCGACCAAAAAATTCAAAAGCGTTGATTTTCCCGCATTCGGGCGCCCGATCAACGCAACATAACCGCTTCGATATTTTTCTTCCGCCATAAACTCGGGAACCGCGCATTTTTTGAAACACGCGGTTCGTTTGTGCCATATCTTACCTGACCGTGATCAGCACTTCCTTTTTCTCGCCGCAGGGCGATTCGATAAATATTTTGAACTCTCCTTTTTTGTCGCTGATCGATCTGACGACGTACATCAGGCGGTTTATGTCCTTGCCGATCCCGGGCTGCAGCTCCAAAGCAATGTCGCCGGGATTTTCCGCAGCGACCTTGATGTCTTCCAGCTTGCCCTCGCCCTTCAGATCGATCGTGATCGATCCCCATCCGCCGTTGCTGATAAGCGTCAGCTTTTGCTCGTTAACGGTTATCTGGCAGCCGGAAGCCGCATCCGAAGATAATGTCCGGACGCGCACCTGCGCGTTGGGATTTGAATAAACCGTTTTGCCGTCCTCCGTTTTAGTGCCGGTGTCAGTTTTCGTAGCCGTCGTGCGCGGCCGGCCTTCTTCTTCGTTTTGCGGCGCGGGACTTGGTGAGGCCGCTGGTTTCGGCGCTTCCTCTTCCGCTTTTTGGGGCGGAGCCGGCGTCACTTCAGGCGTGGGTTGCGGCGTTGCCGAAGCTTCCGTTTGCGGCGGCGGGGTCGCCGATGGCTTTATGACAGCCGGGTCGGTTTTTTGCGCCGGCGCCGTTTCCGTGACGCCCGTTCCCGCCGGGTTTTCCGGATTTCCGGTTATCTCCGTCGGTGTGGGCGTCGGCGCAGGCGTCGGCAGCGTTGAGGGCGGCGCTTTTAATAAAGAACTCGCGGCCTTCTTCGCGCCCGGATCCGCTTTTGCCGCGATGGCGATCTTTTCTTCGCAGCCTTCGGCCAAGCCGTACAACCGCTGGCATAAACCCAGCAGATGCGCGATCTTTATCGTATCCTGCGGGCCGTTAACATAGCTTTTCGACAAAGCTTCAAATGCTTCCTCCGGTTTTCCCACGCCGTCTAAAACCGTTCCGAGCTTCCACAAGCTGCTGCGCCACCAGGTGCTTTTTTCCGGCAGCACACTCACCGCGCGCCGCAGCCGCACCAAAGCCTCGTCCGGCTTTTGCTGCTGGAAAAGTGCCCAGCCGGAAAGTTCTTCCACCCGCCCGCGCATAATGCTCAGCAGGACCTGGCGCGGGACATCGGGCACCGACACGGTCGTTCCGCGCGACAGCGCCGTGGCGCGCGGCTCGAGCAGCTCGTCGGCCAAAACAGCTATCGTGGCCCCCGGAATATCAACCGCCGTTTCGATCCCAGCCACCGCGGCCTGCGTTAATTCCAGGGCTTTAGCCGGCGCGGCCTTTTTCTGCAGCAGGCGGCCCGCCGCATATAATCGCCGGTGCGTCTGCGCCGGGTCGCTGCCGCCGATGAACGCATCGGCCGCGGCGATCACTTCGGTTTCCTTTATTTCCGCTTCACCCAGTTTGAGATCGAAAGCCAGCAGGTTTTTTAACTTCGCCGCATTTTCCGGCGAGTCGGCTGCCAGCGGTTCATAAATGCTCGCGCGGCGTTCACGCGCCAGTATCTCGATAAAAGAATCGCCGCTTTGCGGAATGCGCCCCGCCAGGTTCACCTCCAGCTTGCCGTCCCTGATGGCAAAATTGCGCCTCAGATCGGCGGCTGCTTCCTCGTAAAAACCGGCCGCGTATTTCGCGTTCGCGCGTTCGTAGGCGATGGTCGGAAAATTTCCGTATTGCGAAGCCTGAAGCATTACCCTTTCGGCTTCGACGGCGCGTTTTTGCATCAGCATCCCGCGCGCCAGCGCGATATACGCCCACACGTAACGGGGCTCGGCGGCGATCGCCTTTTGCGCCAGGTCGATGGCCTTCTGCGCTTCGTTATGCGCCGCGTACCAGTAAGCAGCACCGGCCAGCACCGTATAGTTTTTCGGATTTGTCTCCAGCGCCTTTTGCAATCCTGCTTCGGCCTCGCCCCGCTTTTCCGCGCCAAACAACGCCATCACCAGGCCCGTTTGGGCAGCCAGGTTTTCCGGCTGTTTTTCCAGCACTTCTTTATATAAAGCAGTCGCTTCTTCCGGTTTTCCCAGGGCTCTCTTGGCGTCAGCCAAATACAAGACGGAAAAAGGCAAACGGGTTCCCGTCTGTAAACCTTTTTCGTAAGCTGCGGCAGCTTCGTCAAGCTGCAAATTCATGCGGTATGCTATCCCCAGGGTTTCATAACCGGCCGCCGAATTGGGATCAGCCGCAACCACTTTTTCTGCCACCCGCTGCGCGTCGGCAGCGTTTTCCATCGTTAGATGAAATTTCGCCAGATCAAGCAGCTGCGCTGCGTTGCCGCCCGTTTTATCTTCGATCAGAACGGCGATCTTTATTGCCGCCGCACCCTGCCCCAGGTAATAAAGATTTTTCGGTATCAGCAAAACGACCGCCCTGAACAACTGATCGCTCATCGGCGCGGGCGCTTCCCGCACGGCGAGCTCAAAAAGCGCGACACTCCCTTGGGCATCGCCGTTCTTCATTTTACTTTCAGCTTCCTGGGCGCGCGCGCTGACGATCATCTCCAAAGCGCGCACTTTCGATTTCGCCACGGGAAAATTTTCCAGAAAACTTTTCAGGGCCTGCACACGCTCGGCCGGCTCGCTGGTGCTTTTGGCTTTTTCAAAAGCTTCGTCTTCAGATTCGGTAACGACAGGCGTGGCGGCCGCTTTAGGAGTTTTCTTCGGCGTAGCTTTGGGTTTCGGCGTCTGGGCAAAAGCGGCCGGCGCTAAGGCACCGGCCAGAAAACAACAAAATAAAAACTTTATGAATAAATTCTTCATCGTTTGATCGATATATTTACCTGCTTCTATGGAAAATATGTTAGCACTAAACTCCCTCCTTACGAAGGAGGGGTGCTGCTTTAGCAGCGGGGTGGTTCTTTGATCTTGGAATTAGCCCCCCAAGAGGAGACGCTGCTGACAGAGAACCACCCCGTCGCGCAAGGCCGCGCCACCCCTCCTTCGTAAGGAGGGGAGTTTTTTGTTGCCGCGCCATTCTAAATTCCCTCTTATGCGAAAGAGGACTATCTATTTTACGCCGCGGGATTTTACGTTTATGCTTTTGCTGTGACCGAACTCGATCAATTCTGGGCGAACGAGATCGCGAGCGCGCTGGAAAAAGCCCGCGCCGCCGGGCGCGGCGATGTCGCCGGCTATTTACATCTGCGCGCCTCGAACGATTTTCTGCGCTCTATCGCCGTTAAATGGCTGATGAAGTCTTTTGTCGACATCGGCGACGAGTTTCTCCTACGGGGGCGCAACATTTCTCTCGAAACAACCACTTCTCACCGGTTTGCCGTCGGGCACAGCACCATGGTCGGCTCAAGGCTTTCCTTCCGCCACGGGGTACGCGCCCTGACGATAGAAGCCGGCTGGACGCGCACCCCGGAAGACGGATTTATCCGCGGCGGCGGCTTGGCCTGCGCCCGGATCACTCACTTCGGTTTTGCCCGCGCAACCCGCGAGCTTCTGCTCGTCAAAATAAACGAGAAACCCGTCTGGGTCCTGCAGGAAAACGAGAATATCAGGAGCCCCCTGTTCGAGGATTTCTTTCACGAAAATTTTTCTCTTTTTCTCGACGTGAAATGAGTGGAGCGCCGAATTTATTCGGCACCAATTGCGTTCAACTGTTACAGAGTTACGCGTTTACGCGTGATCATGCCTAAAGGCATGACACTGAACGATTTCGTCTATCTACTAAACGTTTTCCTGCCCACGCCAGTGAATCACGGTCGCGGCAATATTCATAAACGCTTACAAATAAAGAGATCGTGTCATTTTAATGTACTGGCACGCCTGTTGCAATATTGCCTCCCGACACGAGCTCGGGTCGCACCTTTTGCGAAAGAAGCGGCGGCTTGAAACAAACCTGGATTAAAGGAATGAGGAGAATTCAAATGAAATTAACCGATCTAATTAAACTTTTTGCCTTTTCACTTTTGCTTCTTGGGGTACCGGCTGTCGCTTCCGCACAGTGGCGTAACGATCGTAACGGCGGTTACGGTAACGGTTCTTACAACAGCAGTGCGCTGAGGTCTACCATCAAGCGCGTGAAGAGCCAAAGCAAGGAATTTGAGCGCCGCCTGGACCGCAACGACAATGGCCGTTACGGTAATGGCAATTACGGCAACAACGGCCTGGAAAATCTGGCCGACCAGTTCAAAAATGCGGCCTCGGACCTTGAGGACGAATTCGGCAACGGCCGTAATATGGGTAACAGCTATGACGAAGCCAGCCGTCTGATCCAGATCGGCCAGCAGATCGACCGCCAGATATATAACAACCGGGGAGGCTACGGCAACGGTGGTTATGGCAATAACAATTACAACGTCCAATCTCAATGGAACGCGATCCGCAACGACCTGCAGGTGATCGCCAACGCCTATCGCATCCGCTTTGACAATCGCGGCTATGGCAATGGGCGCGGACGCGGCAGCGGCGGCGGCGGAATTAATATTCCCTGGCCGTTCTAACAAAATCGTACCGCCAGCGTATCGCCGGCTGTTCGGTGGGCATCTTGCCCACCTGCTGACGGCGAGACGCCGTCAGGACAGCCGCCAGGATGGCGGCGTTACGTAAATACAACGCCCGGGCATTTTACGGCCCGGGCTTTTTTCTTTCCCGCAATGGCTTTACTATTAACGCATGGCCGGAACGCTCTATCTGGTGGCAACGCCGATCGGAAATCTGCAGGACATTTCGCCGCGCGCTTTGCAGGCGCTGAAAGACGCGGACGTTATCGCCTGTGAAGACACCCGCCACACCGGGAAACTGCTCAGTCACTACGGTATAAAAAACAAGCTGCTCAGCTATCACGAGCACAACGAGCACGAGCGCGCCGGGGAATTGGCCGAACTTTTAGGCAGCGGAAAAAATATCGCGGTGGTTTCCGACGCCGGCACGCCCGGCATCTGCGACCCCGCTTTCAGGATCGTGCAAAAAGCGCACGAGACCGGCGCTAAGATCGTTTCCATTCCCGGCCCCGCCGCTTTTGTGAACGCCCTGGTCGTCTCGGGCCTCCCGACCGATTCGCATTTTTTCGGGGGATTTCTTCCGTCGAAAAAGAACTTGCGTATAGCCCGCCTGAAAGAAGTAAAAGAAATTCCGGCGACGCTGGTCTTTTACGAAACACCGCACCGCCTTGCCAAATCGCTGGCTGATTGCCTGGAAGTGCTGGGAAATAGAAAAACCGCGGTCGCGCGCGAACTCACTAAGCTTCACGAAGAGATCATTACCGGCGATCTGCAAGAATTAACGGGGAGATTCGCTAAACAAGATATAAAAGGCGAGATAGTTCTGGTGATAGATAGAAATGAAATTCCCGGTCCAAAAGACAAAGGACAAACACCTAAGGACTTAATTTCTCGTGTCCGCGAGCTGGAAGACGGCGGCCTTGATCGTAAAGCCGCGCTCAAAAAAGCAGCGAAGGAATTGGGTCTGTCTCGCTCAGAAGCTTACAGGACCCTCCAAATAGAAAAAAATACCGATCGCACCTAACGGTTTCTTTCCGCCATATACAGGATCATTTCCAGGATAAACCGTTTATCGTCCGAATTAGGCAGATCGCCGAAAGCGACAAAGAACTCATGTAAAGCGGCGCCGACAAATCTCTGGGCGCACATCCGGGCGTATTCTATGCTCTTATATTTCAGCATCAGCCGGTACACCCATTCGGTGTCCCTCATAGAGCGTTTTCTGCGAGGTAATGAGAGATACGTTTTCAACTTCGCTTTTTCGGCTGCCGAACAATGATTAAGCAGATGGATCAGGATCAATGTGCGCTTGCCTTCCTGAATATCCCCGTATATTTCCTTGCCGTAGTTTGAATACTGCCCGACCAGATTCAGCAGATCGTCGCGTATTTGAAATGCCAATCCTAAATACCATCCGAAGCGATAAAACCGCTCTTTATCGACGGTTCCGCCGGTGGCGGTCATTGCCCCGACAACGCAAGGGTAAATGCATGTATACCACGACGTCTTTTTCAGCGACATGCGTAAATAATCGGCATCGGTCAGCTCGCAAACATTATCTTTTATCCATCCCAATTCCAACGCCTGCCCTTCCAAAGTTTGGCGAAGCATTTCTTCGGTTTCGGTAAATATTTGCCAGGAGAGGCTGGGGCCGAGAATTTGCCGGTTTTCCATCAGCAGCCGGAGACTGAACAGATTGAGAGCGTTGCCGACATTAATGGCAATGCCTGTGCCCTGTTCGGTGAACAGTGTCGGGGCGCCGCGGCGGAACTGACTGTCGTCCTGTATGTCATCGTGCATCAAAAATCCGTTGTGGAACAGCTCGATGGCAACCGCCGAGTTGATAGCCAGATTTATGTCACCATTAAAAGCATTGCAGGTAGCCAGGCATAAAGCAGCCCTTATCCCTTTTCCAAGACGGCTGGGATACACCAGCATCAGATCGTATAAGTGTTTCTTTGGTTCTCTGGACGGTATACTTTCCAGCAGGGCCTTGAGAGTAATGTCCCGGTATTTTTGAAGTGTTTGCTCGACAAATTCAAACTCGTTTTTAAGTTTAACCGCTGGCTTCATTTCTTTTGTTTAGAAGGGCTTACCTTTGGTTTATCGGTTTTCTTGTCGGAATTCTGGCTGCGCAGCAGCCGGTTAATTATGTCGGGCGCGATATTCACCAAATTAACCATCAGGTCCACGGCGTCGTGGGCGTCATTTTGAAATCGTTTAGACAGCTCGTCGGATTTTCCCGCCTGTAACCCGTTTACCTGTTCGCCGATGATATTGACTATGTCATGGGCATCTTTGCGCAATCGTTGGGCTACTTCGTTAAATTGTTCGGCGCTGACATTGCCTCCTTCACGGACGCTTCTTTCGACTTTACTTGCCGCCGCGATTCCCAGCGCGATCTCTTCTTCCAGAATAGACGCCGCTCTCTGCACGATGCTCGATGCGTTTTCGCCCAATTCCTTCAATACTTTAGTTCTTTCGGCGCTTTTGTCGTCCCCGCCCTTAGGCGATGGTTTGCGATCAGTCGTTTTTGCTTTTTTTGCCATTTTACTTCCTCCTTCGAAGACCGTCGGGCCTTCCCTGTTTATTCTGATAATTTAGCTTTTCCGGGCGAAAAACTTGTCCCGTCGGGTCTTATTTACTACGGGAAAAATACATAGGTAATAATAAATAGACGAACCGGCCCGGGAATTATTGCTTTAGACTGAAAACACACTTCACTCTTTGTATACAATGAGAAAAATCCGCAAAATGTTACATAAATCTTTCCTGCTGATCGTTTTCTCTAAAGTATCGTATAATTAATTAAATAGCTATGAAATTTCTCCACATCGCCGATATACATCTGGGCTGTACGCGCTACCAGTTGGAAGAAAGTCCGAAGGATTTTTTTCTCGCCTGGTATGACGCGCTGAAAAAATACGCGGTCGAAAAAGAAGTGGATTTTGTCCTGATCTGCGGCGATTTTTTTCACAAGCGAAACGTCGAGCCGCAGGCGATGAACCATGCCGTGGCGGGCCTGGAATTATTGAGGAAACACGGCATCCCGGTTGTCGTCATCGAAGGCAATCACGACCAGGCCGGCGGCGGCAGCGCTCATAGCTGGCTGCGTTCGCTCAGGGCGTGGGGCCTGCTGAAACTGCTCGAGCCGCAGATCGAAAACGGCGAGGTGCAGTACCAGCCCTGGGACGAGAACGAAAGAGCGGGCTCTTTTATCGACATCGGCCGGGCGCGAATTTTCGGCTCGAAATGGTACGGCGCCTCGGCAAATGTGGCGATCCCGATACTCACCCGCGGCATTAAAGAGAACCGCCGCGAAGGCGCGTTTCATATCCTGATGCTGCACACCGACGTCGAAGAGCATGTAAGCCATCCCCTGCCGGCGCTTTCCATGGCGAATTTAAAGGAACTCAAATCGGTCACCGATTACGTCGGCCTCGGGCATACGCACAAGAGTTTCGAAATAGACAACTGGTGTTTTAATCCCGGCTCGCTCGAGATCACCAACATCGAAGAGTACAGGGAAGTTCGCGGCGTGTTTTTGGTGGAAGTCGATGAAGCGCTGGGGATCAAAGCCGAGCACCTGAAAGACTACCGGCAAAGGCCCTTTAAGAGAATTCTTTTTCAGGTCAAGAGCTCGATGCAAACCACCGACGTTACCAAGGGAGTATTGGAAGAAGTCAAAAAAGAATTCCGGCGAAAGACGGCGGACGACGACTCTACGGCGCCGATCGTCGAGATCACCCTGCGCGGGCATCTCGGTTTTCCGAATTCCCTGCTCGAGGTGCAAACGATCCGCGAAGAGGCGCAGAAGCTTACGGGCGCGATGCATGTAAGGCTCAGGAACCATACCGTGCCGGTGGAATACGCGGTGGCGGCCGACGCCGACGAAGATATCACGCGCGAAAATTTGGAGCGCCGCGTGGTCGAAGATCTGATCGCCCGCGACGCGCGTTACAAACTAAATCCGGAGCCGGTGACCGATGCCATCATCGGCGCCAAACGGATGGCCCTAAGCGATGAAGAGCCGGAAAAGATCGTCGATTTCCTCGCGGTAAAGATCGAAAGCTAATGTCAGAAGACGCACGGGAAAAGGTCCGCGGAGTGCGGGCGCTGCCGATATTTCCTCTGCCCGTTATTTTAATGCCGGGCGAGATAATCCCGCTGCATATATTCGAACCGCGCTACCGCAAAATGCTGGAAGACATCCAGGCCGGAAACAATCTTTTCGGGCTCTCTTATTACGAATCGCCGGAAGCGGAGAGCGCAAAACCACCCGCCGGGCACCTGGGTTGCGTGGCCGAGATCCGCGAGGTTCAGCAGATGGCCGAGGGGCGTTCGAATATCGTGGTCATCGGCGTAATTCGTTACCTGCTGGAAAATTACCGTGAGGCGGACGAGCCTTACCTGGTGGGCGAGGTTTCCTATTTTGAAGACAATGAAGAAGCGGACACCGTAAGACTTTCCGCGCTGGCGGAAGAAGTGACCGGGCTTTTTACCCGCGTGGCAAACGCCGCCCACCGTATCAGCGGCGAACGCGCGCCCCTGCCCGAACTGCCGGATATCTCGCCGCAGGAACTTTCGTTTTTGATCTCTGCTGCGTTTAATTTCGAAAACGAAATGAAGTACGAACTGCTGGAAACGCGCTCGACGATAGAAAGGCTCGAGCGGCTGCGCGTGGTGCTGAAACAAGCAGTCGAAAAGATCGAAGACACGGCGCAAATTCACCAAATTTCAAAAACCAACGGCCACAGTAAAAAGAAGATCAACCTCGACTAATGAACCCGGAAACGATCAAAGTGAAGATCTTGTATTTCGGCGCGGCGGCCGAAATAACGCGGACGAGAGAAGAGGAATTTGCTTTGCCTGCGGGAACAAATGCGCGTGCCGCATTTGAAAATATTCTGGCGGCTTACCCGCAGCTTGGTGAGAGATTTAAAGGCTCCTTGCTTTTTGCGGTTAATCAGGAATATTCCCGCGGCGATAAAATCGTATATCAGGGCGACGAGCTCGCCATCTTCCCGCCCGTTTCCGGCGGTTGAAACTGCCGGACTAATTAAGACTATGGGATATGAAGAAATTGATGACGTCATAAATCGCTGGTCAAAATACAGAAACTGGCCGTTTTATACGTCCTATCAAGAAGCGGAAATACGGTCTTTTGGCTTTGCCGATCATCTTGGCAATATGTACCAGATGTGGATCGATAAGCCGACCCCTTCCGGGGAGATAAAAGTTCACATCTGGAACTACAAAAGTAAATGGAAGAAAAAGGTGGAACATTTTAGTGTTTCAAAGCCCGAGCTTTTTGATTGCCTCGAAAAAGGATACGAGATCATTACATCGTGGATGCCGCAAAAACCCGCGATAGATTAAAAATGGATCTTTTCGAACTCACAACCGAGCCTATCTATACCGGCGAAGTTGCGCGCCGTATAGTTCCGCCGGAATGCGGCGCGACGGTGACGCTGGACGGCTATGTCCGCGAATTTACCCGTGGGAAACAGACGCAATATTTGATATACGAAGCTTATGAACCGATGGCGATGAAGGAAATGGAAAAGCTCGGCGCGCGGGCGCGCGAGCAGTTTGAAGTTTCGCACATCGGGATCGTGCACCGCCTGGGCAGGCTGGAGATCGGCGAAACGAGCGTGGTGGTAACGGTCGCCGCCCCGCATCGCAAAGCGGCCTTCGAGGCCTGCTCGTGGCTGATCACGGAACTAAAACGAACGGTGCCGATCTGGAAAAAGGAATTTTATGCCGACGGCTCGGAGTGGGCGGAAGGTGAATAGTTCAGAGTTACGCCTTTAGGCGTGATAATGCTTAATAAATCACGCGTAAACGCGTAACTCTGAACTTTGAACTCTAAACCGAAGCCCTGGCGATCAACTCCTCAAAAAGCTTTATCCAGGTTTTCATTCACGCCGCGCAGCCCGGCAAAAACTTCCTTGCCCCATTTTATATATTCGTCTTTTCTTTCCGCCGACCAATCGGGCGGAGGATTGTCCAGCACGTCCGAGATGTTGCTGTATTTATCGGCGATCTTTATCTGTTTTGCGCCGTCTGAAAGATAGGGCGCTTTTTCCACCTGTTTTTTCTTGCGCTCTTTTTTTGGCAGGGTCTTATCATCGGTCAATTCCATTACAAGATCACGGACGCGGCGGCCAAAAACGCTTTCGATCTCTTCGGGCGGGGTGTCGGTATCTTCGACAACGTCGTGCAGGAGGGCGGCGGTCAGAATGTCCGTATCGGTGATCTTACCCACGTCAGCCAGCAGCGCGGCGACCTGCAGCGGGTGATTTATGTAGGGATCCGCATCAGCGCCTTTGCGCCTGTCCGAGCGATGTTTTTCGGCGGCGTAGTTTGCCGCCCGCATGAGTTTTGCGGCATCGCTCATATAACATTACCTGACGACCTGGATGGTCAGCGCCTGCGAGCCGGAAATCACATATTCCGAGGACGGAAATTCCTGCCCCGTCAGGGCAGTGATAACCCGCGGCAGGAAACCGCCCGCCGTACGGTCGTTGTTAAGCGTCGCCAAAACAGAGGGCGGCAAATTCGGCAGCTCGTTTGAACCGATCACCGCGCCGCTGGTGATGCGATAGGTTTCGACATAGAGGCGGTCGTCCTTTTTCACCTGGTTAATATTCCTGACGAGTTCGGCCACGTCGCCGGGCACAAAAGAACGCGCGGCGGAGAGCTGGTCCAGCGAATCGCCGTCGGCCACGGCTATCAAAAGCGCGCCGGCGGGTGTGTCCGCGGGCACTTTCACCGAAATTTTCTGCGCGAAGATCCTACCCGAATCCGAGCGCATGATAGCCTGCACCTCAAAGCTTTCGCCGGCCTTGACCTCCGTCCGGTCGACGGTCACGCGCTGCAACTGGGCGGTGCTCTTGCCGTCGGTCGCGGTAATGTTGAGCTCCACCCCGCGCACGTCGATATTGTTAAAGCCGCTGCGCAGCAAAACGCTCATCGGAAGAGTGGCCGCCCCTGGCCGCCATCTGCGCGGTATTGCCGGAAGAAAACCGGCGGTCGACGCGCACGGCTTCCTGCCCGCCGATGTCGATCTTTCCTTCCACCGAAATGGTCGAATCGCCGAGTGATTTTTCATTGGCGACGATCGAATTGAAAGTAGTGATGTTGAGCAGGATAGGCGTTAAAAAAGCATCCTTGGCCACCTCGAAATTATAAGTTTCTATCTGGTTCCGGCTGGTCTGCATTTTTATTTTGACCGGGATCATATTCGGGCTCTGCCCGATCTTACCGTACACACCGGTGGAGCGGTCCTGCGTCATGGTGCCGACCATCGCGCCCGGAATCGCCAGCTTGAACGAATTATTGACGCTCGGGATAACGGTCACGACCGATGATTCCGACATCGGCAGATCGGTGATTCCGAGGCTTAAGAACGGGTGGCCGAAAGCATAGACCCTTTCTCCTTCGCGCATAGTGACGGTACCCGCCGCCGCCAACGAATAATCGCCGCGAGCCAGCTGCATCGAAACCGAATCGCCGCCCTGCAAAGTGTTTTCCGTTGCTTTGGCAAGCGGCGTGATGTCGGCCCTGCCGCCGGCAGCCATCACCGGCAGCAAACCGGCGGAGATCAGCTGCGGGGCAAAGGCATTTAGCGTCGCCTGGCTCATCCCGCTAAAAGTAAGCGGCGTGGCGATCGGCATAAATTGCTGCCCGATCAGCGCGGCCAGCGGCGAACCGGCATCGGACGTGGCCAGAAAAGACGTAAAGGGGCTTTTGGCCTGCGCCGCTTCGGCGCCCGATAAGCCGACTTTAAGCTCGGCCAAAGTAAAGGCGCGCGCCCGGGAATTCGCCGGCTTGATATTTTGATTCTGCTGGAAGATGCCGATCATCTGCTGGATCGGGGTGATACCGCAAATGGGTTCCTTGGAAAAGGGAAAGCTGTAAGAGATCGAACCGACGATTTTTCCGTCGATAAAGACCGGCGAGCCCGACATCCCGGCAAAGACGCTGGTCCGCGCTACGTTCGGCCCGCTCAGTTTTCCGATGATCAGGTCTTGTTTAGGCCCCACCGCTCCCGGCAAAATGCCCAGAATTTCCACGCCGAATTCTTCGGCCTGCGAGCCCTGGAAAACGGTCCGGGCGGTTCCCTTCATCCCGGTCTTTACCTCGGCCAGGGGCAAAATGACCGCGCTGCTTTTACCCGCCGCGCCGCCGCTGCCGCTCGAAGCCGCCGGCGACTGCGCCGAAACTGTCGAGATCGTAACGCCTAAAAACATCGCCGCCATCGCGAGCGCCAGAAACCGTCTGCTTACCGTTTTTCTCGTCATATTTTTACTTCCGCCACGCTGTGTAAGGAAAAAGTCTTTTCTTTAGCATCCTTTACGTGCTAAAATCAACATGGTCTCCCGATTTTACTAGGTATTACGGGAAAAACCAATCTTTACTTTTCACCCACGCGAGTTTCTCATTTCAACCACTTTGATGCAACAAGCCCTCGTACGGCAACTAAAAACATGGCGTCCGTCAAAAAACTTTTTCGCAGCTTCCTTAGATTAATTCTGCCCGTCGCTTTGTTCCTGATAATTGCGGGCATCGGGACTCTCGGTCTGGCTGGCACACGTCTCTTCAAAACCGCCGCACACGCAGTACCTGGTCACGCCCGAACAAATGGGGCGCCTGAGCACCCGCGGCGCGCGCATCACCGACGAATCGTGGTCGAATAGCGACAACACGCCGGCGCGCGGCTGGCTCTTGCGTGGCGGGGAAAATCAACCGGCGGTGATCCTGCTGCACGGCTATGGCACCAATCGTTCCTGGGTTTTAAATCTCGGGGTAAAGATAAACGAGGACACGAATTTCACCGTCCTGATGCCGGAACAGCGCGGGCACGGCGAAAGCTCCGAGACGGAAACGACCACCTTCGGCGTTTGCGAAGCCGACGATCTGGCCGCCGCGGTCAAATATTTGCGCGAGTTAAAATCCGGCGGCAATACCCCTCTGGTGGGGCCAAGCATCGGCGTTTACGGGTTGGAAATGGGCGCTTATGCCGCGATGTCGGGCGCCGCCTCGCAGCCGGAAATAAAAACGCTGGTGCTCGATTCCGTGCCGATGCGGGCCGACGACCTGATCGGTTCGGTCATTAAAAACCGTTTTCCTTTTGCCGGATCGGTGACCGCGCTGCTGGCGCAAAAAGGCAACCGCCTTTATCACACGGCTTGCTCCCGGGCGGATTCTTTGTGCAAGCAGGCGCAGGGACTGAGCGGGCGGCAGATACTATTGCTCTCTGGCGCGGACGCGACGCAATGGAAAGATTCGACGATGGAACTCGGCGCGTGCCTGCCGAAACAAAATAATAAAGTGGAGATCAAAACCGAGATGGCGCGGTCAGGTTTGGGCATCACCACCGCCAAACCGGAAGAAGCCGATCTGTACGATCAGCGAGTGATAGATTTCTTCCAGCAATACTTAAAGTAACAAACTGGGAGCGCGGGCATCTTGCCCGCTTTTGAGCGCGTTAGCGCGAATAGATTTTAGCTTGCCTTCGGCAAGCTTTGCGGGCAGGATGCCCGCGCTCCATAATTAACCTTCCCTCAGCGCCCTTTTTAAAACTTTCCCCGTCCCGCCGATCGGCAGCTCATCGCGAAATTCTATATAGCGCGGGTATTTATTCGCGGCAAACTGCCCTTTGCACCACTGCATAAGCTCGTCTTCCGTTAGCGACGCGCCTTTTTTCAGCACGATAAAAGCTTTTACTTCCTCGCCCATGCGTTCGTCCGCCACGCCTATCACCGCGCAGATCGAAACGGCTTCGTGCGTGATCAACACTTCTTCCAGCTCGCGCGGGTAGACGTTATAGCCGCCGCGCAGGATCATATCTTTTTTGCGGTCGACGATGGCCAGGTAGCCTTCCTCGTCCATCACGCCGATGTCCCCGGTATGAAACCATCCGTTGCGAAACGCTTCGGCGGTGGCATCGGGGCGCTTGTAATAACCCTTCATCACGTTCGTGCCGCGTATCACCACTTCGCCGCGCTCGCCGGCGCGGGACTTCCTTGTCATCGTCGCCAAAGCATTTCACCTCGACGCCGAAGATCGCCTGCCCGACCGTGCCGGGTTTCGAAGGCTTTTCAAAATGATTGAAACAAGCCAGCGGCGAAGTTTCCGAGAGCCCGTAACCTTCCATTACGCGCACCTTGAAAACTTTTTCAAATTCCTTCATCACCTCGACCGGCATCGGCGCGCCGCCCGAAGTGCAGACCTTCATGTGTTCCGCCACACCGCTGACATCGAAACCGGTTTCTTCTACATATTTCAGCAGCGCCCAGTACATGGTCGGCACTCCGACCCAGAAATTCACCTTTTCCCTGACCATCGTTTCGAGCGTGGCCTGCGGCTCGAAACGCGGAAGCAAAACGTTCCGGTTTCCGGCATACATGTTGGTGTTCATTTGCACGGTCTGGCCCGTGGTGTGAAACAGCGGCAGAGTGATCAGGCAGGTCTTTTGTTCGCCATCGGTGAAATCGAGCATGGGAAGATGAATGCCGTGGGTGGTGGTGACATTCGACATCAGGTTAAGATGCGTGAGCTCCGCGCCTTTCGGTTGGCCCGTCGTGCCGGAAGTGTAGAGGATCGCGCAAGTGTCTTCGGGTTTGGTTGGATAAGTGTCGAAAGTGTCGGGTTTATCGAAGGTGATCTGGGTCAGGGTTTTTGCATTCTCGATTGACGCGGGCGCGGCCGGGTCCTTGGTTATGACGATAAAATGCTCACAGCCCGGGACCTGGTCAAAGCCTTCCTTTACCCATTGTCCCAGCGGAAGCTCCGGCGTGCCTTCGAAAACAAAGACCGCCTTCGCGTCGGAATCCGCCAGGTGATAAGCGACCTCGCGCGGTTTGAACAAAACGTTGAGCGGAACCACCGCCGCGCCGGTCTTAAGGATGCCGTAATAAACGATGGGAAAAAACGGCAGGTTCGGGCAGGACAGAGCTACCTTATCGCCGGAGCCGATGCCCATTGATACCAGCGCATGAGCCACGCGATTGGCAAAAACGTTCAGTTGGCCGAAACCAAGCCGCACGTCGTTCCAGACCACGGCTTCCTTTTGCGGCGCAAGGCGCGCGTGATGCTCGATGACCGAAGCAAGATTTAATGTCGTCGCTGAATAATTCATAATTTTTTAGCCGCGGATAAACACGGATTTACACGGATAGATCAGTAATCCAAAATCCCAAATATAAAATCCAAAATCAGACGGTCATTCCCCCGTCCACCACGATCGTCTGCCCGGTGATATAACTTGAAGCTTCGGACGCGAGAAAAACTACCGCGCCTTTTAGTTCGCCCTCGCGGCCGATGCGCGGGATCGGATTGTTTTCCTGGATCGAAGTTTCGTAAATATCGATCACGGCGTCCGCCAGCCGTGAATGAAAAAATCCCGGCGCGATGGCGTTCACGCGGATGCCTTTTCTGCCCCAGCTTGCCGCCAGCTCGCGGGTCAGCCCGATCAGCCCGGCCTTGCTCGCCGCGTAGCCGGCGTAAAAAGGCCCGTTGGCGGAAGAGGTCATTCCCGAGATGGAAGCGATGTTGATGATCGAGCCGCTTTCCTGTTTTAGCATCTCGCGCCCCGCCGATTGCGCGAACAAAAAACAGCCGGTCAGATTCACGTCCAAAACCTGCCGCCATTTGTCCAGGGACATATCTTCCGGCATCGCGCCCCAGGAAATTCCGGCGTTATTTATCAAAATATCGACCCGGCCAAATTTTTCTATCGTCGCGTCTGTCACCGCCTGGATCTGCTCCGGCACGGCAACGTCGCAGAGTTTTCCTTCCGCCGTAAAACCGCGCGCGCGAAGCTCTTCCAGCGCCGGTGTGAGCCAGTTTTCACGCCGCGCGCAGAGCATCAATTTTGCCCCGGCTTCGGCCAAGGCTTCCGCCATTTCGCGCCCCAGGCCGCGCGAGCCGCCGGTCACGATCGCGGTTTTGCCGGCCAGGTCAAACAATTCCTTGACGTGTTTTGTCATTTACGTCCCCTGCGTTAAAGTTTTTACATGAGTAAAAAATCCGCCCGCGAAATGGCGTTTTTACGCGACCTCTATATAGATAATGATTGGACTGCGCGTTTTACCGGTATTTTAGACGAAAATCTTATTCTACCCAAAGAAGGCAAAATTTTATATGTCGAGCCCGGCGGCGGTAATCACTTGCTCGGCGTGCGCGAAAAGCTGTCCGGCGACGTGGAGCTCCAGTCCGTACACGAAGACATCGAGCTTTTAAGGATCGCTAAAGCTAAAGTAAAAGCTCTGAAAGTTAAGATCGACCTCCACCAGTCTGAAAACTACCGCTTTCCGTTTCCCGACGAAGAATTCTCCGTCATTATAGCCGATGCCTCGTTTATTCCGCCAAAAGATCTGCCGGCTTTTCTAACTGAGCTGGCGCGGGTGGCAAAAAATGACGCTTCGGTTACGTTCTTTCTGCCGACCGCCGGAAGCTTCGGCGAATTTTTTTCGCTGCTGTGGGAAGCGCTTTATCAAGCCGGCCTCGGAGAACTGGGCGCCCAGGTGGAAGAATTTATCCGGGAGATCCCGACGGTTTCGCAGATCGAACAAATCGCCGGGATCGCCGGGCTAAAGGATGTGAAAAGCGTTACCAAACCGGAAATTTTCGAATACGCCAACGGCGCCGAGTTTATGAATTCGTTCCTGGCGACGGAAATTTTGCTGCCGCGCTGGCTCGGTTTTTTGACGCCCGAACAAAAAGAAAAGATCGTGCCGGAAATTATCCGCACGATCGATGAAGACCTAAGTACAATGACCTTTCGCTTTTCGATAAAAGCGACCGTGGTGAACGGCAAAAAATAGACGCCGCTTTAAGCTTCTTTTTTTTGCGCGGCGGCGCGGCGGCGGGCTTCTTCGAAAAGCTGCTCGTCCGAGGCACTGTCTACCGAAGAAACCGAGGGAGCGGTGATCTTCTTTTGCTCCTGTTCGGACTGGTATTCTTCTTCGGCCTCGCGCATGCCTTCCTTAAAGGCGCGGCGGCTCTGACCCAGCGATTTCGCCAGCTGCGGCAAACGGCTTGCTCCGAAGAGCAAAAATATCACCGCTACGATAACGATCCATTCCCAACCTGATCCAAACATTTACCACTTCTCCTTTACCGGTGCTTAGACGTTTGTTCCGGGGCAAAAGTCTTTTCTTTTATTCCTGGCTCTCATAATACAGGTATCGGCGCCAGGTTTCATCCGCCCGCCCCAAGTATCTCATAATCTGGCGGCTCATGTGCAACGAAAACGCGCGCGGGCGCTTGAGCAATTTCATTCCGGATTCTTCGGGGGTGAGGCTGCCTTTGCGGTGATTGCAGCGCTTGCAGCAGGTCACGAGGTTGTCCCAGGTCGAACCGCCGCCGCGCGAGCGCGGCATCACATGATCGAGCGTGAGGTCGGCGGGGCAAAATTCCTGCCGCAGTACTGGCACATATATTGGTCGCGCAGCAGGATGTTTTTACGCGACAGCGACCTCCTCTCATGCGGGATGTGGCGATATTCCGTCAGGCGGATGACCGATGGCGCGTGCATCTCTATCCGGGCGGAGTGCAGCATGTGGCCGTTGTGTTCCTCCATACGAGCCACGCCTTTAAAGATCATCACTACTGCGCGACGCTCCGTGCAGACGTTTATCGGCTCGTATGAAGCATTTAACACTAAAACTCTTCCGGTCATTCTTGCTGGTTGGATGCCATCCAGTTTCCGGTAATGGCGCCTCTGCCTACGTAGTTGTCCCTACCGTTATACTTGATGAAGACAGCCAGGTTGATCACGATCTCTCCCCTTTTGTCTACGCCTCCGTTCTCAAAATAATATTTATTCGTTCCCGGTACCTGCTGCAGGCCGCTTTTCTTAAAAAGCTCCGCCGCAACTTCACTGACATATTTTTTCGCTTCGGACGTGCGGTATTTATTTCCGTCCTTTAACAAAATTCCGCTGCCGTCTATCGTAACTTCAGCCCAGGTCTCCCTGGAGTTGCTGTTGTATTGCGTTCTCACGTTCACCAGCCCGGCCAATCCGGCGTTTTTTATCGCCTCTTCCAGCCGCGCCTTGGCTTTGCTCGCTATCGCATCGTCGGCCGCTTTGACGTCGGCCCGGTCAAGGTCCACCAGAGGCACTTTTTTAGTGCCTTGAGTGACGCCGGCCTTAGCTTCCTGTTCCAGCCTTTCCAACTCGATAGCTTCTTTTTGCGCACGGCCCTGATTGAACTGGCGCTTGAAAATATAGCTGACCGGCCTATCTTCCGCCGGGGGAAGGACGCTTACCAATTCCCAACCGGCTTTTCCGAGATCGTCCAGCGCGGCCTGGTAATTGGCATTATCGCCATATCTTACGACTTTGTCACCATAATAAATCTGGCGAAAGCCCACTTTTGCCTGGGCGGCGTCTTTTTCCGCGGTAATGATGGTGCTGCCCGGGCTGCCGCCGAAACCCACTACCAGGTATTCCCATTGCACCGGCTGCGGCTGCGGAGCTTGAGCATTTATGCCCAGGGAAAAAGCAACGATTATCAAAAAACTCAGAAAGAAATTTTTATGCATACTGATCACCTCATCTTTATTTCGGGAAGAGAATTTTTTCAGTCTCTTTCACTCCGCTCGGGTGATTAAGTTGCATTATCAGCTTTTTTCTTTATCGCGAAACTTGTCCATCGCATCGACCAGCGCCGAGGTAATGCCCGGTTCTGAGACCGAATGGCCCGCATCCGGCACGACGATAAATTCCGCTTCGGGAAACGCTTTGCGCAGGTCCCAGGCGCTTCGTGATCGGGCAGACCACGTCGTAACGTCCCTGCACGATAACGGTCGGGATCTCGCGGATCTTATCCGACATTTTCCAGCAGGTAATTTTCCGTCGGGAAAAACGAGTTGTTCATAAAATAATGACATTCGATGCGCGCCAGGCTCAGCGCCTCGTGCTCGTCTTCCCAGTGGTCCATCAGGTCCTGGCTGGGATAAAGCTTCGAGGTCGAGCCTTCCCAAACGCTCCATGCCCGCGCCGCCGAAAGCTGCGTTTCCTCGTCGTCGCTCGTCAGCCGCTTGTAATAAGCGGTCATAAAATCGCCGCGTTCGTCCTCGGGAATTTCGTCGCGGTAGCGCTCCCAGAAATCGGGAAAAATCTCCGAGGCGCCGTATTGATAAAACCAGTCGAGCTCCTTCCGCCGCGTCAGGAAAATTCCGCGCAGCGATCGAGGCCCAGACAGCGGTCGGGATGGGTCTCGGCATAAGCCAGACTCAGCGTGCTGCCCCACGAACCGCCGAAAACATACCATTTATCGATGCCGAATTTTTCGCGCAGCGTTTCGATGTCGTTGATCAGGTCCCAGGTCGTGTTTTCGCTGTAGCTCGGCATGCGGCGTCGATCTTCCCGAGCCGCGCTGGTCAAACAGAATGACATGATACGCCGCGGGATCGAAAAACTGCCGGTACATCGGGATCAAACCGCCGCCCGGCCCGCCGTGCAAAAAGACGACGGGAATTCCGTCGGGATTTCCGACGCGTTCGTAGTAGATAGTCGTGAATATCCGAAACTTTCAGCATGCCGTCGTCAAATGGTTCGATCTCCGGGTAAAGCGTTTTCATGGCAGGCATAATACAAGATATTGGGCGCAAACTCCAAAGCGGCGGGTTTAATCGGGCAGGTTACTTTGCAGCAGGGCGATGATGTTGCCGCCCATTATCTTTGCGATATCATCATCGCTAAACCCCTGACCCATCAGGGCTTCCGTTATCAAAGCCATCCCGCTAGCGTCAAAAGGCGTCTTCACCGAACCGTCAAAATCCGACCCCAAAGCAACGTGCTCGACGCCGGCCAGATCGGCCGTGTAGCGGATAGCCCTGGCGATCGCCGCCGCGTCGGCGCCGCAGACCGCCGTGTGCCAAAAACCGATGCCGATAACACCGCCGGTCGCCGCGATGCGTTTTAACTGGTCGTCCGTCAAGTTGCGGTTGTTGTCGCAGGTGCCGCGCACGCCGGTGTGTGAAACCACCACCGGCCAGGGCGGCCATCGCCAGCACGTCGTCGATGGTTTTTGTCGAAGCATGGGCCACGTCCAGGGTCATGCCTTTGGCTTCCATCCGGCGCACCATTTCCCTGCCCTTGTCGGTCAGGCCGTATTTTTGCAGGCCGTGCGCCGAACCGCCGATGTCGTTGTCAAAAAAATGCGAGGGCGACATCATGCGAAACCCGGCATCGTAGAGCGCGTCGATATTATCGAGATCGCCGTCGAGCGCGTGTGCGCCCTCGATGCCTAGCCAGCCGCCGGTGATCTTTTCCGTCTTGCGCCGTTCCAAAAATTCGCGCAGGTCTTTTTTGTTTTTGATGACGACCAGTTTGCCCTGCGACCTTTCGGCGTAACTATGCAAATGACCTGCCTGCCAGAGCGCGCGTTTGGTCAGGCTCGAAAGATTTTCCCACGGCTGACGCTGGGCCAGCGCTACCAGGTAAATATCGTCGGTCTTGTCGTCGTTTTTCTCTATGTTCAGCCAGCGGGGCGATTTGGTCACCACGGTGAACGCCTGCAGCGCCAGGTTTCCTTCCTGCATTCGCGGCAGATCGACGTGGCCGCCGGAGTTTCTCGCCGTCAGGTCCCGGTTCCACAGCAGCGAATCGGCGTGCATATCCGCCACGAGCAATTTTTCGTGCAGCGCTTTTGCCTTTTCCGAAACGGTGTAGGGAGGTTTATTCACGACCGGGTTGAGCAGGTCGGCAGCCAGGCCGGCGGCGAAAAAAAAGAAAAACACCGCGAATGCGACAAGCAGCGCGGCGGCGATCAGCAGTAAAACTTTGAAAAATCTTTTGAGACGGCTTGGCAAGTGTTTTTATCAGGTCCGGGGAAGATCCAATCCCCACTGAACATTTTCGACCCTGTCTTTCCCATTACCTTTTTCGGTTTGCAGATAATCTCCCAGCAGCACTTTGTCTTTTTCGCTGATCTCGACGATCTTGGCCCCGACGAGAAATCTGCCGACCGGTGAATCCTGTTCGATCTGCTGGTAACGGCAGCTCTTTGCTTTTAAATGTAGCTCCCCGTTGGGCAGATCGACTTTAAGGTCCAGCACCGTGCCGTCGCTCACCAGGTAATGCTCGCCGAGACGAATAAAGGGGACGATAAAGGAAATGCCGTTTTCGCTGATATCGCAGGTTTCGCCGGAGGTCGAAAGGTTCCTCTTTTTCTGCGCGTAGACCTCGGCCAGGTGATTTTTCAGCAAGCTGGTGGTCTGGATCATGGGTTGGATCGAGACCTCGACAGGCAGACGTGAGTTCTTCCGCGGGGGTTTGAGATATCCCCTCACAGACTCGTTAAAACGTCCCATGAGCGAGCGAAAAACTTCTTCCATATTAAAAAGGGGATAAGTTTTATACACCTTTTCCTCTAAAATAACAATACTTTTTTTATTTTTTTTTGCTTTTACCCCTATAAATAAAGAAATTACCGGAAATTTGCGGTTTTACTCACAAAAATAGGAGCGCAGGTTTCTCGCCCGCGCTCCTGAATTATCTTAAACCATTTGTTAACTTTTACTTTTTCAAGGGCATACCGCCGTTGTCGTTGCTCTTGGTTTTCGGCGCGCCGTTCGCGCCCGAGACTTCCATCAGAAACGACAATTTGCCGCTCTTGCCGTATTTGGCGGGGATGGCGTTGACGAAGTAGCTTTTTTTATCGTTTGAAAGCACGATGCTGTAGTTGTATCCGGTGGAAAATGAGCTGTTTACGTCAACCGGCAGCAATCCCTGACGAATCAGTATATCCATCTCTCCGTACAAGCCTTTTGTTTGCGCTACGTAGACCGCCTGCGCCTTCATTATGCGCTCCAGCATATTTTGCGCTTCCTGGTGGTGGATATCTATGCGAACGTTGAAAAAATAGTTTTTCCCCTGCTTTTTGGCGTCGGCCTCGTCCTTATCGTCGCCGCTCAAGATCACCCAAACGTCGCCTTCCTTGCGCAGTTTGATCTCCTCGGAAGTGGGGCTGCCGGAATCATCGGGGGGTAATTTTAGAAACACGCTGGCTTTATTGCCACTGATCTGCTCGCCGGTTATCACCAGATCGGCCGGCACCTGGGCCGCCAGCGGTTCAAAATCGGGCGCCAGGTCTCTTGCTTCTTCCAGGGTCAGACCCTCAACGGCCGCCTTCATATTGGTCAGCATCATCGCGTCCTGGAAGCGTTTTTCGCGAATCGCCTTATAGAAATTCCGCACCGCTTCGCTGGGGCTGCCCGATTGAATTTCGATCTTGCTCAGGATGACCACGCCTTTATCCGCTGCGTCGGTGGTCGCGGCGGAAACGGTCTGCGCCAGGCCGGGCGCGGGCGGCGCGCTGCGGGCGGCTTTTTCGCCGGACACGGAAGCGCAGGCGGTAAGCCCCGATAACAGAAGGATAAGGGAAAAATGCTTCGAGCTTAAGATTCTTGTTTTCATAAGTATTTACTACCGGTTTGTTTTGAATATTTTCAGCGGAGGCGCAATGGGAAGAAAAAGCGTACGCCGTTACAATTATAGCGCATCAACCGATATGAGTGTCAAAATATTTTTGCGGTTGCCTGAGTAGAGAGAAATTCGGCAGAAACACGAGCGTGAGCGGGTGTGTTTTAGCCTAATATTACACACTTCCTTACGTTCGTGTTTCTGCTTTAGTGCCATAAACCTCACCATGAGATCTATTGGGCCGGCATCTTAACGGTAACGGTCGAGGTCTTTTCGGCATCGATCGAAACTTTGGCGGCATCTTTCATCGCCTCGTCCAGCCACCCGCCAAGATCGGCCTGTTTCATCTCCGCCGCCTCGGCTTTCAGAAGCACGATGGCGTATTCTCCCGGAGCGAGTTTTATCTCGAATTTGCCTTCGGCGTCGGAGCGCACGGTCTTAAAAAAGTTCGGCGATCTTTTTTTGGCGGCATCGGTGGGCACCAGCAAAAGCGAGACGCCGCTCGCCGGCTTATCTTTACTATCCGTCACTTTTCCCTTAAGAGTGCCGGGATCGTTCGCCAGGACGATCTTAACGTTGGACAATATATCGCCTTCTTTCAGGTCCACCGCGCCGGTCATCAGGTCGGTCATTCCGGCCCTGGCGCTTTTGACGTAGTAATCATCGTCGCTCAGGGAAAATTTGAATTTAACTTTGCCCGCGCTGATATTTTCCAGCCTGAAACTATTGTTGGCCTTTTGAAGCGGGCGGGGATCCTCTTCGTCTCCCTCGTCCGAGTTGTTCACCGACGTGGAAATCAATGTTTCATCGTTTTCACCCACGGCTGCGATCACAATGTATGAGGGCATCTCCTTGTTATTTTCGGTCGCAGCGCTGCCCGAAACGGTGGCGCCGAAACCAAGCTCGATGATGATATCGGCAAGGTCCTTATCTTCTACCTTGAGGTCATGGAATTTTTTTGCATACTTCGGCTCGGAAGGTGTCCTGGGCCTGGCCATCCCTACATTTGCATTAAAGTTAGAATTATAGGGAGGGTACCATTCACCCGAATTGTGCGGCTCGACGGTTATCTGGTAGTCGCCCCGTGGAATTTCCTTGAAATTCCAATCCCCTTCCTCATCCGTTACGGCCGTATTATTTCGCCGCCCGAAGTCATTGAATAGCGATAAAACATTATCGCTCGATCTTTTCAGGGAAACCCTGGCGCCGGTCAAAGGCTTCTTGTCTTTGGCCGAGACCACTTTGCCGGACAAGGCAAAGACGCTTTTATCGGGAATGGTGAGGTTTATTTCCCCTAATTCCTGTCCCATCAGGACATTCAGGATCTGCGCATCTTTTACATCCGACGCCTCCGGAAAATAAAAGGTCAAAAGCGAGTTGGTGCCGAAAAGGGCCTCAAATCCTCCCATTCCCGGGCTTCTCTCGTTGCCTTCGGTATGGCTGGCGCTTTCGGTTGCTTTGACGATATACTCACCGGTCGGCAATCCGGCGAACCGGTAGACGCCCCGGTCGTCCGTTTGCCCGTTGCCCATGAAACCTGAAAACATTCCGAACATGGCCGACAGGTTAGAGAAAACGGGAACGAATTTGCCGCGCAGCTTTCGCAGCACCTCGACCCGGACCCGATCGCCGGGTCGCCGTTTTCGTAGATGATCCGGCCGCTGACGGCCCCGCCGCGTTTTGCCGGGATCTGAACATTGAGCTCATTGACCCCGTCGACCACGATCTTTTCAAAATTTAGCACCGCCTCTTCCATCGCCTCCTTTTCCCCGCCCTGGATCCGGCTGAAATCCAGATAAGCCAGGGGCGTCACTATGCCCGGAGCGTTGATCATCGCGTAATAGGTGCCCGCTTTTACTTTACGGAAAACGAATTCGCCGTTCGCGTCCGTCAGTCCGCTGGCTTCTCCCGGCCCGCCCTCCGCTCTGACCAGTATCAGGGAAGCCCGTTTCACCGCCCGGCCCGTATCTTCGTAATACACCCTGCCCCGCACGGTAGAATTCGCGAGTTCAGGTTCCACCCCGGAATTGACGTCGGCATTGGTGAGCGCGCGCGCCTTGTTGACGGCGCCGCTGGTTTTGACCGCTTTATTTGAATTTTGCGCGGCTGCGAGAGAAACAAAAGCAAATATTGCCAGGAAGAAGGAAAGGGAAATTTTTAACATATATACCTCACAAAAAAGATCGCCTCCGCGTAGTATAAACGCAAAGGCGATCTTTGGCTAAGTATTTAAGCGCAGGCTAATCGCCGCCGTTTTTCCTGCCTGTCAGGAGCAGCTCGCGGCCGACATAATATAAAATGAGCGCCAATATCCAGAACGGGATCATTGCCAGCCAATCGGCATAATCCCCGGCAAAAAACGGATTGCTCGTTTTTGCCCAGGCATTGAAACTCTTTTGCACCGCCGAGAGCGCCGGCAGGAAGGCAAAGATCGCGAATAAAATTCCGGCGACCGCGGCCCCCGCGATATACCCCGAAGCTATCAGTACGCCGTTGGATTTATCGGTCTCCGCAATTATTTGTTCCTCCGTCAGATTTTGCGCGGCAAGTTTGCGCTTGAGGTAGAGGTCTACCGCCCAGCGCACCATACCACCCACGAAAATAGGAGATGACGTCGAGATCGGCAAATAGATACCGACCGCAAAAGCGAGCGAAGGGATCCCGGTAAATTCCAGCACGATCGCGATCATCGCTCCCATGAGCACGAGGCTCCACGGCAGCTCCTGGCTAAGGATGCCCTTAATGATATAGCTCATCAGGGTGGCCTTCGGCGCATCGTAGCGTTCGAGCTCATTTCCCTCGTCGTCGGTCTTAATAGAGCCGTTTATCGCGGGGTCGACGAGATAGGCCGGTTTGCCGTGTGTATCTACCAGATATTTTCCCCGGGGGCCCTTGGTTTGATCGGTATTATGCCAGACCCGGTAGGTGTTCTTGTCGGTTTCCGCATACTTACCCACTTTTAGAGTTTCCGAACGGAACTGGCCGCCCTCGCGCGCGAGCTGGTCCTCCGTCACCTGAAAACCGGCGGCAAACGACGAAGCATCCGCCGGCTTGTAATAAGTTTTGGCATCGTTAAGCCAGAGAAGCAGCGGCCCCAGGATCAACGCCGAAGCGAGCGCCCCCACCAATATAGCGATCTGCTGCTTACGCGGGGTTCCCCCGACGAGAAAGCCGGTCTTCAGGTCCTGCGAAGTCGTGCCGCCGTTGGATGCCGCGATACAAACAATGCCGCCGACCGACAGCGCCGTAACAAAATACGGGTCCGGCGCCGTCCATCCCAATGCGAGAAAGATAAGACAGGTGAACAGCAGCGTAGCCACGGTCATTCCCGAGATAGGGTTCGAAGACGATCCGACCTCGCCCGTCAGACGCGATGAAACCGTCACAAATAAAAATCCGAAAATTACCACCAGAACCGCGCCGAAGAACCCGACCTTTAGTGTCGGGGTAAATGAGATTATCGCGACCAGGGCGAGGATCCCGACGATAACCCATTTCATCGAAATGTCCTGATCTGTCCGTGGGACCGCGCCGCCTTCGGCGTCGCCGCGGGTTCCGCGCAGGTCTGAAAGGCCCGATTTAAGCCCGTGCCAGATCGTCGGCAGTGAACGCGCCAGCGAGATCAAACCGCCGGCCACTACTGCGCCCGCGCCGATATAAAGGATATAAGCATTACGGATATCGCCAACGCTCATTTTACTGATGAGCCTCGACGGATCGCTTGCCAGTCCGGGTGCCACCGGCACCGTCAAAGCCATCGCCGAAATATTTGATCATCGGGATCAGTACGAGAAATGACAAAACCCCGCCGCCGAACATGATCGCCGAAATATAAGGCCCGATGATGTAGCCGACGCCGAGCAGCGCGGGGTTGTTTTCCAGCGAAAGCGAACCGCCTTTCAGCGTGTTTTCGGGCATTTCTTTTTCGGGGTAATCTTTGAAGAAACTGAAGACATCGACCAAAGATTTATAAATAAATCCCAGAACAAATCCGATGGTGATGATCTTTCCTCCCTGCAGCGCCGAACTATCGTCGGTCGCAGTATCTCCCTCGTGCGAGGCCTCGCGCGATTCCTTTGACGCGCCGGCGATCAGAACCTGCGCGCAAGCCGTTCCTTCCGGATATTTCAAAAGGCCGTGCTGGTCCTTGATCAACGCGCGCCGCAGCGGGATCATCATCAGAATTCCCAGGAGTCCCCCCAGCACCGCCACCAGAGTTACCCTGGAAACTTCCAGGTCGAACCCGAGGATCAGGATCGCGGGCATCGTCACGCCCACGCCGAAAGCGATCGATTCGCCGGCCGACCCCGCGGTCTGCATCACGTTGCTTTCCAGGATAGTGGCATCGCGCGCGCCGAATTTCGAGAGCAGCCGGAAAAGCGTGATCGCGATGACCGCCACCGGGATCGACGCGGACACGGTCAGACCGGTTTTCAGCACCAGGTACAACGACGATGCGCCGAAAATGATCCCCAGCAGCGTTCCCACGACCAGCGGAAACGGCGTCAGTTCGCGTATAGTTGCAGAGTCGGGAATATAAGGACGAAAATTATCCAGAAAAGGGTTGTGCTTAGCCATTCAGAAAAACCTCCGAAAGTCTTCTTATGATAAACGGGAAGAGCTTATAGCTTGAACTTGTTTAATTTAACTCAGTTAGCCGAAACAAACAAGCAAAAATCGGAGAAATTCGATTTTGCAGGCGGAAACCGAGGCAGTTATGGAGCGTGTTTTATAACGCTTCAATTACACGCTCCATGACTGCCCTGGTTTCTGCTCTCGGACAAGGAAATTCCTTATAAGTACCCGCAAACATCCCCAAGCGATTGATTTCCGCCGCAAAGTATCAAAACGACCTTATCGTCAGGGCCGAAATTTTCCTTCAGCCTCCGGGCGGCGGCCAGCGTGCACGAAGCGGCCGGTTCGGCGAGCACTTTCAGCCTTTCAAGAAGGAACGTCAGCGCCACCACCGCTTCATCGTCCGTTACGACGGTTACGCTTTCGAGATATTTTTTGGCGAGCGCCAGCGTATCTTCAGAAACCGAGGGAGCGCCGAGCGTCTTGGCAATGGAAGTGATCGCGGGGAGCGTGACCGGATGACCGGCCTCGAGCGCCTGTGACATCGAATCGGCCCCGGCCGTTTCCACGCCCCAAATGCGCACCGAGGGCTGACGGGCTTTAAGAGCCGTGGCCACGCCTCCCATTAAACCTCCCCCGCCTATACTCACAAGGACGTCCGTCGCATCCGGCAGATCTTCGATGATCTCAAGCCCGAGTGTTCCCTGGCCCGCCATTACCAGCGGATCATCGAATGGATGAACGAAAGTGCGCCCTTCGGCCTGGTAGCGTTTTACTTCTTCGAAAGAGGCGGCGATCGACGGCCGCAGATCGACCTTGGCGTCGTATCCGCGCGTCGCGTCCACATAATTTTTCGGGGTGGATTCCGGCATCACGATCACGGCGTCCATACCCAAAACGCTCGAGGCATAGCCCACGGCCTGCGCGTGGTTCCCGCCGCTGACCGCGACCACTCCGTTTGCCCTTTCATCGGCGGGTATGCTCAATAATTTATTGAATGCCCCGCGGGGCTTAAAGGAGCCGGTCTTTTGAAAAAGCTCGTATTTTACATAGACGTTCGTACCCAGGTCGCGGCTCAAGCTGCGGCTGTGTTCCAGCGGTGTGCGCTTTATATAAGGCCTGATGCGCCCGGCGGCCTCTTCGATGGCGTTGATATCCATAGATCTATAAACTGATTTACTGAAAATATATCACGAAACGGCGGCAGTAGGCCTGTGAACAAACGGGTCCTTTTGAAACTGAACATAAGGGTAGATCGAGCAAGTCTATTCAACTCAAGGTCCGGAAGGGTTGCTTGCGCCCGCTCTCGATATACATGAATGATCCGAAACAAGAAAATAAAACTCAGAAGCAGCGGGCGCAAGCAACCCTTCCCAACCTGAGAGGCGATCATGTTGCCAATACTCCCAAACATAGCTAAGCAGGAGAAAATGTCCTACAATCTTCAAAAATCTTTTTCGAGGAAATCAAAATGCCTTCTGCGTTTATTCGTGCCTGCTTTTTAAGCCTGCTTTTTACACTTACAACTTTTGCGCAAGTCATTCCCGCGCCCGCGGACGTGCTTGGTTTTACGCCCGGCGACGACCGCAAGCTCGCGAGCTGGGCGCAAATAGTCGCTTATTTCCAAAAGCTTGACGCCGCCAGCGACCGGACGGAGTTCCGCGAGATCGGCAGGACCACGATGGACAGGCCGTTCGTTTACGCCGTAATATCCGCGCCGGAAAATCTGAAAAATCTCGAAAAATACAAACAGGTCAACGCCAAACTTGCAGACCCGCACGCCTTCAAAAGCAATGACAGGGCCGCGCAGGTGCTTATCGGCCAGGGAAAGACGATCGTGCTGATCACCTGCGGCATCCATTCCACCGAGGTCGGCTCGACGCTTTCCTCGATGCTGATCGCGCACCGCCTGGCTTCGTCGAACGAGCCCGAGATCGCGAATATTTTAAAGAACACGATCGTTTTGCTTGTGCCCTCGCTCAACCCGGACGGTGTCGACATCGTGAAAAACTGGTACGACAAAACGCTCGGAACACCTTTCGAAGGCACCGACCCGCCCGAGCTCTATCACAAATACGTGGGGCACGACAACAACCGTGACTGGTACGCTTTTACGCAGGTCGAAACGCAGCTGACGGTTGACAAGATCCACAACGAATGGCACCCGCAGATCGTCCACGACATTCATCAGCAGGGCGAATTCGGCTCGCGGCTCTTCCTGCCTCCGTATATGCAGCCGGTCGAGCCGAACGTGCCGAAAGAGATCGTCGAAGGCTATACCGAACTGGGAAATTTCATCGCCGGCGATATGCGCGCGAAAGGTTTCCAGGGGATCACGACAAATTCCACTTACGACGCCTGGACACCCGGCGCGCGCTTACTCGCACTATCACGGCGGCGTGCGGATCCTGAGCGAAACGGCTTCGTGCGATCTGGCGACGCCGGTCAAGGTCAAATACGAACAGCTCCGCAGCGGCCTCGGCTATGACGTGCGCAAGGAAACGCCGAATTTCGGCCCCGTTTGGCTCGGCGGAGATTGGAAGCTGCGCAATATTACGGACTATATGACCACGGCGGCTTTCAGCCTGATGAAACACGCCTCGGGCAACCGGCAAAAATGGCTGACGCGGTTTTATGCCATCGGCAAGGAAGCCATCAGGCCGAGAAAGAAGGGCGAGTTAAACGCGATAATAATTCCTGAAACAAAAGACATAAATTCGGGCGGTTGCGAAGGAAATTCGTCATCCGAGTTTGTGAAGGGTATTTTAAATCGTGGGAAGGTCTATTTTGACGAAGTTAAAAATCTTCGAATCGACGGCAAAGTTTACGAAAATGACTCCATCGTAATCCCGATGAACCAACCTTATGGCTTATTTGCCAAAGCGCTTTTAGAAAAACAAGAATATCCGCATTTGCTGGATGAAAAAGGCAATCCAATACCTCCCTACGATGTAACCGCGCACACCCTGTCTTTATTAGCGGGAATAGATATACAGCCCGTTTATCATCCGTTCTCTTACAAGAATCAGCGAGGCGCTTCCAGGGGCAGACAAAAGGCCGGCTGTATCATTACTTCTAACACCGCTATTTACAGATCCAGCATGCCTGCAATGGATGAAGGCTGGACGCGGTGGGTTTTTACCGATGAGCAGCGAATGTTCAAAGAGGCCTCCGATAAGAACATCAGGAACAGAGAACTTTTTAAGGACAAGTCGAAATTGTTGGAGATCAAAACAATTGTATTCCCCGATCAATCGCCGAACCAGATCTTAAACGGCTATGCCAAAGGATCGAGGCCCGAGGAATACACCGGCGGAATCGGCAAGGACGGCGTGAAGAACCTGCGAAAGTTTGTCGAAGACGGCGGGACGCTGGTCTTCCTCAACCGCGCTTCAAATTTCGCCATCGAACAGTTTGAGTTGCCGGTCAGGGACGTTACGCAAGGTTTGAATAGGAAAGACTTTTTCATCCCCGGTTCCATCTTGCGAACGGAATTGGATACCACCCACCGGATCGCCGAAGGAATGCCCAGGGAATCTATCGCGTGGTTTGAAAACTCGCCTGCATTTGAGATCAAAACCGATCCGCTTGCGCTGGTAAATAATTTTAAGGTCATCGCCCGCTACCCGACTGACCCGAATAGCGTCCTGCTTTCCGGCTGGGCGCTGGGCGCGGAAAAGATCGCCGGCAAGGCCGCCTTGATCGAATTTACGACCGGCAAGGGAAAAGTGATCCTGTTCGGTTTCCGTCCGCAATACCGCGGCCAATCGCTGGCAACATTTCCGCTGCTCTTTAATGCGATCAGGAATTGAAAATTTACGGGGATGGACAGAATATGAAAGCAGGCAGTAGGCAGTTTGCAGTAAAAAACGGCTGCCAACTGCCTACTGTCGCTGCCTTCTGCAAACCGTTCCTGTCTATCCCTTTCATCCCTGTAAAATGCTATGATTTATTTATCATACGATCACCCAAAGAGAGAGGTTGTCATAAGAGCAATGTTGTTTTTAAACAACTTCCACAAATAACAAACAACAAAAAGGAGATTACTTATGTCAGATTCACAAAATTCACTGGATCAGATCAAGGCAGGACAGCTGGACTTGTCCGAGCTTGAAAAAACGTCTTCCGAGGGCCAGCCTGTTACGATATCGGGCTGGGAAGTATGCTACAGCTCCGCGACCAATCAACTCAGCGGCTATTGCACGGCCACCGTCAATAATAAGGGCGATGCCATAACCGGTCTCGGTTTTGTCATCTACGAATCGGACGGGTCGCCGATGATCTGTCTCCAGTACAGCAACGGCTTTAGCGACGCTGAGATCAATACTTCCGTCGGCACAAATCTATACACCACAAGCATGGGCAGCAGCGTGCTGAGTATTGTCTATGGCTGGACACAAAATTCGGGAAGCTTCTTTTTTAGCCAGACACTATCGGTCGGCTCGTGCTAGCGGTAAATTACAGGGATAAAGGGAGGACGAAACGGTTTGCAGAAGGCAATAGCAGTTTGCGGTAAAATCGACTGCCGAGTGCCTACTGTCGCTGCCTACCTTCTTATCCCCTTTATCCCTGTAAAATATTTACCATTCTGTCTTCATGACTAAAAATCTCGACATAACCCGTTTTCCGAACGGCCTGGTTGTGCTCACGGAAAAAATGCCCGACCTGCGCTCGGCGACGCTCGGTTTCTGGTTCAGGTGCGGCGCGCGCGACGAACCTGTTAATTTAAATGGCATTTCTCATTTTATCGAGCATGCGGTTTTCAAGGGTACAACCAAACGCACCGCGCTCGACATTGCCGTGGAATCCGACCGGCTCGGCGGGCACCTGGACGCTTTTACCATGCACGAGCAGACCGCCTTTACCGTCAAGGTGACGGACAACGCCCTGCCGCAGGCCTTTGACCTGCTGGCGGATATGCTCTCCGCCCCGCTCTTTGACGAGACCGAGCTGCGCCGCGAACAAAAAGTAATTATCGAGGAAATGAAAATGGTGGAAGATTCGCCCGAGGAATTTTTGGGCGAGATCTTTCAGGAGAATTTCTTTCCCGCTCACCCGCTGGGCTTGCCCATCGAGGGCACGAAGGGTACGGTTCCAACCTTTAACAACGAAGTTACTTCACGCTATCACAGCGAAACTTTCGGGCCGCAAAACCTGGTGATCACGGGGGCGGGTAATGTGGAGCATGAACGGATCGCGGAACTGGCGGAAAAGTTTTTCGTAACTTCAGCGGCGGCGGCTGGACGCCAAGGGGACAGCTGGCGAGACGCCGGCGCTACAATCAAACCGGCCGAGCAGATCCTCCTGAAAAACAAAACAGGCCTGGAACAAACTCACCTGGTCCTGGCCACGCCCTGGCTCGAGGCAGCCAGTGAAAGACGCTACGCCGCGCACCTGCTTGAAAGCATCCTGGGCAACGGCACTTCTTCGCGCTTGTGGCAAAAAATTCGCGAAGAGCACGGGCTGGCCTACAGCGTCGGCGCCAGCGGTATTTCTTACCGCGACTGCGGGGTGTTTAATATTTACGCGGCCACTTCGGCGAATCAATTCGGTAAAACGGTCGATCTGGCCGCCGCGGAAATACGCCGGATAAAAAACGAGGTCGTGAGCGAGCATGAACTAACCCTCGCCAAAGAGCACAGCGCCGCCACTATCCTGCTCTCACTGGAAGATTCCAGCGTCCGCGCGGGAAATCTCGCGCAGCAGGAGATCACCTACGGCCGGCAGATCCCGGTGGATGAAACTCTGCAAAGGATCGAACAGGTCACGGTGGATGAAATACAGGAGCTCGCCCGCGAATTTTTTCAAACGGAAAAACTCGTTCTGACCGCGCTGGGAAATTTTGGTAAAACGAAAATCGAACGCGACAGATTGGAAATTTAAGGCAATGGCCGGAAAAATTCTCATTGGATTCGGAATTTTGTTGATGCTGGCTAGTGTTTTAATGGCAGTCGGCGGCATTTTTGGCAGTTTTCAGGCCATGGAAGTAAACGAATCTGCCGGAATTGGCGCGGTCGGCATGGGTATTTTAGTCTCGATCATAGGCATCCTTGCTTTACCCGCCGGAGCGATCTTTATTATCATGGCGGATTTAAAATATATCTCGACTCTAAGAAAAAACAATGATCTGCATTTTCTTAACTCCCCTCCTTACGAAGGAGTGGTGGCGCGTCAGCGCCGGGGTGGTTCTTGCTAACCTGCAAAGCAGTTTTGCAGCGTCGGTAACCCACGCGGAAGCAAGGGCGTTTGTTCGAGCCTAAAAAAAACACTCCCTTCCCTAACGGTCGGGCTACTGACACATTGATCTTAACTAGTTAATCCGTTTCATTTATGATACAACCTTAACGATGAAGTTCACCGTCCTCGGCAGCGGTTCGACGGGCAACGCCGTTTTGATCTCCGCCGGAAAAACAACAGTTTTGATCGATGCAGGCTTGAGCGCGCGCGAGATCGTGCGCCGTATGGCGCAGATGGGCATCGACGCCGCTTCGCTGGATGCCGTGGTGATCACGCACGAGCACAGCGACCATGTGGCCGGCCTCCGCGTACTGTTAAGCGCCGTCAAATGCCCGGTCTATATTTCCGGCGAAACCTGCGAAGCTTACCTGGACGAAGGCTATTATTCGAACGACGAGCCGCAGCGGCGCCGCGCGGCAGTAAAAAACCGGGTGGTCGAGATCGAATCGAGCAAGGATTTCCGCATCGGCGAGATAGATTTTCATCCCTTCAGCGTGCCGCACGATGCGGCGGACAACTTTGGTTTTGTGGCCGAATACAAAGGCGTTCGCATCGCGACATTAACGGATTTCGGCCATGTCACCACTTTGATAAAAGAAAAACTGCGGGGCTGCGACGGCATCGTGATCGAATCTAACCACAGCCGCGATATGCTGCGGGCCTGCACGGTTTATAGCTGGGATCTGAAACAGAGAATTTTGTCGCGCCACGGGCATCTTTCCAACGAAGACCTGGCCGACTGGATAGAAAAGGATTTTGACGGCTCGGCCCGGCACCTGGTGCTGGCGCATCTCTCGCAAAAAGCCAACGAACCGAACCTGGCCCGTTTGACCGCCGAAATGGCGCTCAAAAGCCGCTGCCCGCTTTTCCCGCCCGATACGGAGATCACCCTTTCAGAGGCAAAGGAACCGACGCGCTGGTTCGAGTTTTAGCTTGTTCAGAGTTACGCATTTATGCGTGATCACGCCTGAAGGCGTAACTCTGAACAAATTACTACTCCGGTGGTGAAAATCTTTCCCCGGTTCCTATCGCAAAGATCTTTATCAACAAAACCCCGCCGACGAAACCCCCGATGTGCGCCGCGTAGGCCACGCCGCCCTGCCCGCTTGAAAGAAAGCCAAGGACGATCTGGTAAACGATCCAGAGCCCGACCGCGACAAAAGCAGGCACCGTGGTAAGGAAATTAAAAATGATCGCCCGCACATAGTTGTGCGGAAACAGCAGGAGGTATCCGCCCAGCACCCCGGAGATAGCCCCGGACGCACCGAGCATGGGAATGGTCGAACCGGTATCCATCACTATCTGCCCCAGCGCCGCCAGAAAGCCGCAGACAAGATAAAAGACCAGGTAGCGAATATGCCCGATGCGGTTCTCGATGTTGTCGCCGAAGATCCACAAGAAAAGCATATTGCCCGCTATGTGCATTATTCCGCCGTGCATGAACATCGAAGAAAGAAACGTGATATACACCGAAATCGGCGTCGGCTCGAGCATTATCCTTCCCAACACCTGCCCGGTGGAATCAGTGATGGTTTGCACCCCGGCCAGATCCTGACCGGTCATGATCTCGCGCGGCACCAGTGAAAACGCGTAAGTGAACTGGTCGTTGTAACCCGCGCCCTGCAGCAGCAGGAAGACCAGGATATTCAGCCCGATGATCGTGTAATTCACGAACGGGATGATAGAAACTTTCGTATTGTCGTCGCCGAGCGGAAACATTTTTTACCTCAACTTACCTTTACCGGATGGGTTTTAAGCAGCTCGTAACCTTCGGACCGGGCCACGTAAGTCGCCGCGGTGATATCGCCCACTACGTTCAACGTGGTGCGGCACATATCCAAAATGCGGTCGACACCCAAAATAAGCGCGATCAATGCCGGGTCGACGCCGATCAAAGCCAGGATGCCGATAATGAACGGTATCGAGGCGCTGGGCACTCCAGCCGTTCCTATCCCCCCGAGAATTGCCAGATAAAGGACCATCAATTGCATGCTCAGGGACAGTTCCACTCCCGCCAACTGGGCGATGAAGAGAACGGTTATCCCTTCATAAAGCGCGGTGCCGTTCTGATTGGCGGTTGCTCCCACGGTCAGAACAAAACTATTGATCTCGCGCGGCACACCCAGATTTTCTTCCGATACACGCAGCGCGGTCGGCAGTGTGGCGTTGGAAGAGCTGGTGGAAAACGCGGTCACGATAACAGTCCATACGCGCCTGAAAAAGTCTATCGGGTTCAATTTCGACAGGAAATACACCGAAAGAGAATAAACCCCGAACATATGCAGCGAGAGGCCGATCAGCACAGCGGCGACAAACCACCCCAGCGCACCCAGAAGTTCGATACCGAACCGCGCCATGTTGGTAAAGATCAGGCACGCCACGGCATAAGGCGCAAATTTCATTATGATGTCTATGATCTTCGAACTTATCTGAAACAGAGAATCCATGACATCGACAAAAGGCGCTGCCCTGCCTTCCGGTAAAAGTGTGATAGCAATGCCGATTATCAACGCGAAAAACATCAAATGAAGCATGTTCGGATTTTCCGCGCCGCCGAGCGAATAAAAAAGATTTCTGGGAACTATGGTCTTGACCACCGACATCAGCGGCGAATCCGCCTGCGAGGCTTTTTTCACGTCTTCGACCTGCTTGCTGGCGGCGGTGCCGAATTCAGCTTTCAGCATCGCGGCAGTTTCATCGCTGATCCTTTTTCCGGGTTGGATCGTATTTGCCAGGCCCAGCCCGATCAGCACTGAAATGGCCGAAATGATCAGGCAATACGCAAAAGATTTCAGCCCTATTCTGCCCAGCTTGCGGATATCGCCGATGCCCGCGACACCGATGATCAGGGAAGAAAACACCATCGGCACCACGATCATCAGCAGCATATTCAGAAACAATTGCCCGATCGGCTGGGTAATATTGCTGATGGCCCACACCAGGTTGGGATGATCGCCGCCTGCCAATTTGTTGGCTGCTACCCCGCCAATGACGCCAACGATCAATCCGATCAGCACCTTGGTGTGCAGCGCCATTCCCTTCGGCTTGTCGGGAGTTTCGTCGTCCAGGTCGGTCCTCAGCTCCTGCTCGAAACTGTCCGGAGCTACCTTCTCGTTCGGTTTGTTTTCTTGATCGTTCATAATTTTATAAGATCGGAAATGTTGCCACGAACTATGAATTACTATTCGTGTAATTCGCGGCTAAAACGATTTCGCCCGTAAAGCGAATTCGACTTTACAGGCAAAGCCACCTATTACTTACCTGCCCCATTTCAATTTATCGCGCAGCACGTCGAAGTAGTTCCGGTTGGGCGGCTGCACCAGGTTAAAGGTGGTGCCGCTTTTGCGGATCTTTACCGTGTCGCCGGTTTTTAGCTCGAACCACACTTGCCCATCCAGCGTGAGCGCCACTTCCTCGTTATTAGTTTCCGTGGCCAGCACGATCTCCGCTTCATCCGGCACGACGATCGGGCGGTTTGAAAGCGTAAAGGGACAGATCGGCGTGAGCACCATCGCCTTCATCGAAGGAAATATGATCGGCCCGCCGGCGGAAAGATTATAGGCGGTCGAACCCGTCGGCGTGGCGACGATCAGCCCGTCGGCGCGAAATGAATTCACATAATGGCCGTCGAGCTCGACCTTTATCTCGATGATCCGGGCCAGCGCGGCTTTGTTTATAACCACGTCATTGAGCACGCGGTTTTCCGAAAGGACACTTCCGTTACGATGATGCTGCACATCCAAAGTCACGCGCCGGTCGAGTTTATAGTTTCCCGCCAGCACGGCTTCCAGCGCGGGAAACATTTCCTCGATGCGAAAATCCGTCAGGTAGCCCAGGCTGCCGTAGTTGATCCCCAAAACCGGGATCTCCTTATCACCCAGCAGGCGCGCGGCGGAGATCATCGTGCCGTCGCCGCCCAGCACCACCACCAGATCGACCCCGGAAGCAAATTCTTCCGGCGAAAGATCCTCGATCCCGCAATGTTCTTTCTGCGAAACGGGTTTGCCGACCAGCCTGATGCCGTGTTTTTCCAGCCAGTCGGAAAGCTCGCACGCCGTCTGCCAGGCCTCCGGGTGGTTCGGCTTAACTATGACCCCAACGCATTTTATCGCTTCATTCGGCATGAAAAATGTTTCGACAATGATTCACTAATCACGGGCAAACTGCAAGTTTGTAACGCCGTGTTCAGAGTTACGCGTTTACGCGTGAGACTCTAAATATTTTTCACGCCTAAAGGCGTAACTCTGAACTATCAGATCCGCTTTCTAAACCCGAACTCCGTCGTATTATTCAGATCCTGCAATTTTCTCGTCCCCTCGCGCTCAAAGCCAAGGCGCTCGTAAAGCCTGTGCGCTCGCGTAAAGCGCGTGTCCGACCAAAGGGTCATTTCCGCCGCGCCTCTATCGCGGGCAAAATCTATTGCCATTTCGGTAAGCGTCTGTCCCAAACCGTGCCGGCGAAAATCGCGATGCACGTAAAGGCTTTTCAGCTCGGCGGTGGTATCGTCATAAAATTGCACGGCGCCGGTGGCAACTATCTCTTTATTTTCTTCCGCCACCCAGAATTGTCCGTTACGCGAGTGAAAATATTCCGCCGGGGTGAGCAAATATTGCTCCTCGACGCTGGTGTCCAAAATGCAATCGTATTCCGCCCACACCTCGCCGATGAGTTTTACTATCTGCGGTACGTCTTCCTGTGTGGCGACGCGAAAGTTCATCTGCCCGCCTCTTCCAGCCAGAGCGGAAGCGGGAGCCTTTTCGCCTCTTCACCGTATGCTTCGCGGTTCAGCTTTTCGATCTTGAGCTCGACGCGGTCCTGTAAGAACTGCGGCGGCAGGTCCTCGCGGTTTTCATAACAGGCGTGCTGGATGCAGGGCGCGGGTTTTGCTTCCGCGTGCACAAGGCACCCCAGTTCTTTGTCGAAAAGCGGGCAGGCAAAGGTCTGGAGGTAAGTGTCGCCCTCGTCCTTTAAATTATATTGCGCGATCGCGGCCCTAGCTTTTTTCAGGACTTCTTCGCGCCGGCCGGAATTTTCGAGCGCCTGCAGGACCGCTTCGGCTTCGAGCCGGGTGATATGCACGTTCACGAAATGCGCGTCCAGGCAGCAGGCGCCCTTTGTCTCGCACGCGCCGCAGTCTTTCGCCTTGAACTCGAAATTCTCGCGGATGAAAGTCTGGTACGTGTCTTTGATATTTTTAAGTTGTGCTAAATATCTTTTCATAAAATTTAGCCGCGGATCTCACGGATACACACAGATCTGAATTCTTATCCGCGTTCATCCGTGTTTATCCGCGGCGAATTTTTCTTATAAAACCCCAAAAATTCCTTGTTGCCATCCGCGCCCAGTATCGGCGAATCGATAAAGCCCAAAACTTCAAAGCCAAATTTCATAGCCGATCCGTTCACTTCCCTAACAACACGGTCGTGCTTTTCCGGCTCGCGCACGATGCCGCCCTTGCCGACCTCGCCTTTGCCCACTTCGAATTGCGGCTTTATCAACACCACCATTTTACCGTTTTCTTTTAACAAAACGCCTAACGCGGGGAAAATTTTCGTGACCGAGATAAAGGACACATCCATCACTACAAGGTCGAATTTTTCCGCGAAATCTTCCGGCTTCAGGTAGCGCGCATTTGCATTTTCGCGCACCTCGACGCGCTCGTCATTGCGCAGCCGCCAAACAAGTTGATTCGTTCCCGCGTCGACCGCCGATACTTTTTTCGCGCCGTGCAGCAGCAGGCAATCGGTAAAGCCCCCGGTCGAAGCGCCGATATCCAGGCAAATAAGACCCGTCACGTCGATCTTAAATTCCTGCAGGGCTCTTTCCAGTTTTAGCCCCGCGCGGCTGGCGTATTTCGTCTCCGCCGCGTCACCTTTGAGACGAATTTTTTTTTCCGGGGAAAACTCCTGCGAAGGCTTTTCCACGCGCTGCTCGTCGGCCAGCACCATGCCCGCCATCACCAGCGCCTGCGCCTTGGTACGAGAATCAGCCAACCCCGCCGCCACCAGGAGTTTGTCGATGCGTTCGCGTTTCATCTTTGATTTGTTAGTGTAGTTTCGTGATCGTGGTTTCTTCTTAATGCTTTATTCGAAAGGACAATAAGAACAGAAACCACGAAACACACGAAAAATATTTCAAATTGCGCTCCCGACTTTGAGCCGTCTTTATTACTTTATACGCAAAGCAGTTGATAGTTAAAAATTAATAGTTTAACGTCTAAAATTAACGAAAAATGGACTCGCAGGCAACATCGGGGCTCAGCAATTTCGCCAGGTACGCGTGGTTCACGCTCGGTTTTAACATGCTCGTGATCCTCTGGGGAGTTTTCCTGCGCGCCTCAAAGTCGGGCGACGGCTGCGGCCAGCACTGGCTGACCTGCAAAGGCAAGGTGGTCCCTTTCCGCACCCGAGCTAAAAACCGTTATCGAATTTTCCCATCGTTTGACCAGCGGGCTGGCGTTGGTAGCGGTTGTGATCCTGGTCGTCTGGGCGTTTCGCGCATTTCCCCGGGGGCACACTTTGCGGAGGATGGCTGTCGCCTCGCTCGTCCTGATAATTATCGAAGCCCTGATCGGCGCGGGTTTGGTTTTGACCGGGAACACCGCCGAGACTTTGACCCCGACGCGGCCTTTCTGGATGGCGGGCCACTTGATCAATACTTTTGCGCTGCTGGCGGTTTTGACGCTAACGGCCTGGTTCGCCGCCGGCGGCCGTGTTTTCGATCTTAACGTTCCGCGAAAAACCTTGCTGCTGCTGGCCGTGGGCGTTTTCGGTGTTTTCATCGTCGGGCTGAGCGGTTCGACCGCCGCGCTGAGCAGTATGCTTTTCCCTTCCGTCTCGCTGGCGGAAGGTTTTGCCAGGGATTTCTCAGACACTTCGCATTTTCTGCTGCGGCTGCGGGTCAGCCATCCGATCCTTTCCATAGCATTGGGAATCTATTTATTTTTTCTCGCGCTCTGGGTGATAAAAAACGCGCCGGGCAGTTTTTGGGCAAAGCGCTGGGCAAATGTGCTGACGCTTCTCATTGTTTTACAGCTTATCGCCGGGGGGCTGACGCTGGTCACGCTCGCGCCGATCGTGATGCAGCTTTCATTCATCTTCTGCTGGCGGACATGCTCTGGATAGTGTTCGTCTTAATGTCGGGAGAATTTCTGGCGGAGCAAAACAGAGAGTTTTCACCGCAAACACACGAATGGCACAAAGATTAAAAAATTTATTCTTTGTGCCCCTCATGTCTTTGTGGTGAAAATGTAAAATTAGATTTTAATTAACCCACCTCTCCTCATATTCCAGGAAACGTTTTGCTACCCAATCCTGAGCGGCCTTTACTGCGGTTTGTTTCCATTTTTTGAGGTTTTGCAGAACCGAAAGCGCGGCCAAAGGCTTCATCGGATCGCGTTCGACGCGAATGACCTCCGCCAAAACCTGCACCAGCTTCCTTTTTTCGTCCATGACCAGCAAGGAAACCTCGCTGCCCACCGGCGGCAAAACCCGGAAATTTACCAAAGCCCCAGTTTCGCCGATATTTTCCGTAACCCCATCTACTGAAATTTCCTTACCGGTTACCTTGTTTTTCCATTTTGCCCTGACCGGCAATTGAGCTAAAACCCTTTCATGGATCATGGGTTTAGCGTCGTTGTTAACATACTGTGATAGATAAGCCATGTTCCCCCTCCTTGTAGGCAGTCATAAGTGAATTACCAAAGGGTGTCTTGAACTTTATTGTTACCTGCAAGGCTCGATATTATTAAAATCAATATGATCTAACTTTTAAAGACAATTTTCCCACAAAAATTCTATTGCGTACACGCACAAATTCGTGAAAGGTTCCACGAATTTAAGACATACGTGTAATTTTATGCTTTGTTGCGAATATTTCAACTATTAATTCGTCAAAGTCGCATATAAAAGTTACAATTTTGTTAATTT
>CAVSLK010000004.1:0-116645 GCA_963728685.1 uncultured Acidobacteriota bacterium
GAACCTCTTGGCCTACATCTAATAGCTGTTGAACATTGGATAAAACTGTGTTCTCAGTTAAAATTGACTGGATTTTGAATATTCTATAGCAATCTTATCGATCATATAAAAATTATGCGTAAATACATCTTACTATCATTACTGTTTGTAATGTGCCTGGGCATCGGCGCTGCGGCTGTTTCCGCCCAGGACAAAAAGATCTTTAGCGACCCGAATGTGGATTACACTTTTGAGATCCCGGAAAGACCTCTGGAAGATAGTGGTCAAGCCTTCGAACCTGAGCCCGAATGTGGAAATGGTTTACGGCGACCGGCAGGACGGCCTGCTGGAGGTGCGCAAGATCGTCACCAATGAAGAAGAGATGCTTTCGGACGTCATCACCCGCGAGCAGGACCAGAAACTACAATTCCTGCCCGGCTATGTGGCCGGTAAGGAAGAAAATTTCGCCGGAAATCTGAAGGGCAAGGTCTTTAACTACGAATTTGTCCGCTCAGGGAAAAACATGAGCGGCCGCATCTACTTTCTTAAAACCGATCCGAAAACGATATACGTTGTTCGTTTCACCGGCCTGCGCGATAAGTTAAAAGCCATTCGCAATCAAACCGATCTGATCGCGCGGACTTTTCAGGTAAAATAAATTAGCGGGAAATTTATCCTTAAATAATAGTAAAGGCAGGAAATATCCTGCCTTTTTATTTTGCGTAAAGGTAATTTTCATTTATCTTATTTCTGGCTTAAATGTCGGAAACCCCTACTGAAAACAAGGACCGTCATGTTTGGCTGAGATGGCTGATAGTATTGGCCTGCGGCCTCGGCATCGCGTTTTGCCCCAGGCCGGAAGCGGTCACGCGCGAGTCGTGGACGCTGCTGGCTATTTTTGTCGCCACCATTGTCGGCTCGATCGTGCGCCCGGTGCCCGCCGGGGCGATGGTTTTGCTGGGCGTGGCGGCGCTGCCCACTTTTCGCGCGCTGCCGGTCGAAAAGGCCTTGCAGGGTTTTGCCGAACCGGTCGTCTGGCTGGTTCTGGCCGCGTTTTTTCTTTCCCGCGGAATGGTCAAGACCGGTTTGGGCCGCAGGATCGCGCTGCTCTTTATTAAACTGATCGGCAAGAGGACCATGGGGCTCGGCTATTCGCTGGTCATGACGGACTGGCTTTTGGCCACCGTCGTGCCGTCGACCGGCGCACGGGCCGGCGGCGTGATCCTGCCCATCGCCCGCAGCATTTCCGAAACCTACGACTCGAAACCGGACGAATCCGCCGGGAAGCTCGGCGCCTTTCTGATGACCATGCTCTACCAGTGCAACGTCGTCATCTGCGCCACTTTCCTGACCGGGCAGGCTTCAAATACCATTATCGCCAGCCTGGCCCGGGAAAATACGGGCGTCCAGTTAACTCACCTGAACTGGTTTGCGGCAGCGGTGGTCCCTTCCACCATCTCGCTGCTCGTCATTCCCCAGATCGTTTATCGCCTCTACCCGCCGGAGGTCAAATACACCCCGGCGGCGGCGGAAATGGCCTCCGCCGAGCTGAAAAAATTGGGCCGCATGACCTGGCCGGAAATTATCATGCTGGCGGTTTTTATCGTGGTGGCGCTGCTGTGGCTGAGCGCGGGTTACTGGCATGGTTTGGACGTCAACCTGATCGCGATAATCGGCGTATGCCTTTTGCTTTTGACGAACGTTCTGACGTGGAGGGACATCGTCTCGGAAACCTCTGCCTGGGAAGTCTTTATCTGGTACGGCGGGCTGGTGCTGATGGCCAAGGCGCTGGGCGAAACCGGGCTGCCAAAGCTCTTTGCCGAAAACACCGCTTCTTTTACCAACGGCTGGCCCTGGTGGCTCGCCCTGGGAGTGCTGGCGCTGGTCTATTTTTATTCGCATTACGGGTTTGCCAGCATCACGGCGCATGTCACCGCGATGTTCATCCCGTTCCTGATCGTGTGTATAACCGTGGGCGCGCCGGCCGGCTTGACGGTGCTGCTGCTGGCGTATTTATCCAACCTATGCGCCTCACTAACGCATTTCGGCACCACCAGCGCGCCCATCTATTTCGGCGCGGGATATGTGAGACAAAAAGCCTGGTGGACGGTCGGGCTGCTGGCATCATTCGCCAACTTGCTTATATGGACGGTTACCGGCCTGATCTGGTGGAAGATCTTGGGGTGGTGGTAAAAAAACGCGATAAAGAACCAGGTTTAGTTCCGTAGGAACGTAATATTTGTCGAAAAACCGCCGCAAAAAAATTTAAGTTCCGTAGGAACGGCATTTCATTTCAATCGGGTGCTACAAATATATCGTCCCTACGGGACTGAAACATATGTCTCCCGATCTACGCGTCTTCGTCCTTAGGCGCATTTTCCAGTTTTTGGATCGCGGCTTCGTAGATCCTGATCCTGCCTTCTTTTTCGTAGCGGCGGCGCGATTCGGCCAGGAAATCGCTGAACACCTGGTTCCGTTTCATTCCCAGGCTTTGCTCGATGAGCTGGCTGCGCTGCTTGGCAAAATCGTCCATATTCGCATCGAGCTTTTCGTTCAAGCCCACGATAAACCAGGCATCGCCTATTTTGATGGGTGTTTTGGCTACCTCGCCCGGCTTAAGCGCAAAAACCGCGTCGTCTAAAGCCTCGGACGTGCCGGATTCATTTCCCTGCCCGAGCGGCGAACCCATCCGGAAATCCTTGCTGTCCTGCGGCTTTAAACCTTTGCTTTCGGCCATGGATTTCAGTGTCGCCACGGACGTTGCTCCCTCGGAAAGCTCCTTGGCAATCTGATCCATTTTGGTTCTGGCCTGTTCCGCCTTATAAACCTCGGCAACCCGGGTTTTCACCTCGTCGTAGGTCGCTTCGTGCGGGTCTTTTTTATCCTGCAGCAGCGGAATTGCAAAACCGTCGCGGATAGGAATTTTGTCGCCCACGTCGCCCGGATTTTGCAGCCCCGCGATACCTTCTTCAAACTGCGGCGAGACCCCGACAAACGGCACGTCGTCGTCCTTCATGAGAAAGCCGGTTTCGCGCACCATATCCTTTACGTTCATGTTTGCCTGGCCGGCAAATTCCGCCGCCACCTTGTCGACGTCTTTTGCTTCGCGCAGGCGGTCGCTTATCTTCTGTGCCAGCTCGGCGGCCGCGGTGTACGAGCGCCTGTTCCTGAGGCTTACCTGGATGGTCGGCTTGGCGTCCTCGTATGTCTTCGGGACTTCCTCGCCGCGGCGAAAGATGTAATAGGCATTGCCGAATTTTACCGGATCGCCCACCGTGCCGACCGGCAATGTCAGGGTTTTTTGCAGCGGGTCGTTCGGGTCCTTGTTTTCCTTTACCAGGCCGCGCAATCTGCCGCCGTTGCCGGAAGTCGCCGGGTCCTGTGAATTCCCCTGGGCGATCTGCGCAAAATCTTCCTCGGAAATTACCCCTTCCGGCCCTTTGGAACGCGCCAGCTCAGCCAGCTCACCGGCCTTTCGCGCCACTTCCTCGTCGAGTTCCGGCTTGGAAACCTTTAGCACGATCTGCTGCACCTTGACCCCGGCGCGCTTTTTTTCCGCCGGCATCGCGTTGTACTCGGCCTTCATATCTTCCTCGGTCAGGGGCAGTTTCTCGCCCACCTTCGCCTGGTTCAGAAAAACGTACTTGATCTTTTTCTGCGGCATGCTGACGTAAAAATTCTGCTTGTTCTGCTCGAAATATGTTTTTAGCTCATCTTCCGTGGGCTTGATCCCGGCCGCCAGCTGCGGCGCGCTGACCGTGACATAAGACACGTCATACTTGGTGTTCTGCTTCTTATAGTCGTTTAAAACTTCCTCTTCCGAAACGACGACGGACGCGGTTATAAAAGCATATAGTTTCGAGACCGCGATCTGCTCGCGCACCTGCTGCTCATATTTCGTCACGCTGCCGTAGGCTTCAGTCGTTCGCTGTTCGTATTTTTTCAGATCGAAAGGCTTGCCGTCGGCCGGTTTGTTTTGTTCGAGAATTTTTGCCTTTACTTCTTCATCCGAGGCGTAAAATCCCAACCTTTCGGCTTCCTGGCTGGTGAGCTTCGAAGTGATCAGGCTTTCCAGAATTTGCCGGGTTTGAACCGGAATTCTTCCCTGGTACATCCGCGAGCGGTTTTCCTGTTCGGTGGCGATATCACCGACGGTTATCACGCCGTTTCCCACCACGGCGGCTCTTTCATCGCTAAAATTGAGGTTCGACTGCGTTCCGCTCTGCTGGGGGGCATAGAAAAAAATCATACTGAAGGCCACTACCACTGCGAAAAGCAGTATGACCAAATTCCGGGTTCTTTCTAAACGACTAAAAAACTTAAGCATAATTACTACCTGATCTTATTTATATTGGCCCTTAGGAGCCTGTTTCTACCTGTTAAAGCAAGCGACGATATTACCATTATCACGGTTTTATGAAAAGCGGGCAATCCCTGGAAGAAGGCATATAACTACCTCTCAGGTCTGGAGGGCCGCTTGCGCCTGCTTTTAATTGTTTTAAGTTATGGTTGGAATGTCGTCTAAGCGGCGGGCGCGAGCAACCTCCCGAACCTTGAGATAGACCAACTTGTCCGATCTTTCCCTGCCCCGGAATAGTCGAACCTTTGAACTTTAACCACTTAGCTAGTATTTTAGTTGAAGAATGAACGACATACAGTTTCCTGTTTACGCCTGGGTAATATTTTTTGCCGTCGTCCTGACGGCTTTGGCGCTCGATCTCGGCATTGCCAACCGCAAGGCGCACGCCCCTTCCAAACTCGAGACCACCATTTGGAGCATCGTCTGGGTTTCGCTGGCGCTGGCCTTCAACGGTTATGTTTACTGGCAGTTCGGCTCGCTGAAGGGCAAGGAATTTTTTACCGGCTACCTGATCGAGCTTTCGCTTTCGATCGATAACCTGTTCGTCTTCCTGCTTATCTTTACCTACTTCAAAGTTCCCGCGAAATACCAGCACCGCGTTTTGTTTTGGGGCATTTTTATGGCGCTGGTGATGAGAATGGCGATGATCTTTGCCGGCGCGGAGCTGGTAGAGAGATTTCACGCCATACTTTATCTCTTCGGCGCGTTTCTCGTATATACGGGAATCACGATGTTTTTCGGCAACGATGAAGAATTTCACCCGGAACGAAGCTGGATCGTGCGGCTAACCACCCGTTTCATAAGAATTTCCAAACATTATGACGGCGAGAAATTTTTTGTCCGTCAAGACGGTAAATTAACAGGAACATTGCTTTTACTGGTACTGATCGTGATCAATGTCGCCGACCTCATCTTTGCCGTCGATTCCATTCCCGCAATTTTCGGCATCACTACCGACCGTTTTATCGTTTATACTTCTAATATCTTTGCCATCCTCGGCCTGCGCACATTTTTCTTTTTGCTGCTGAGGGTGGTTGAGAGATTTCATTACCTCCAATACGGATTGGCGTTTGTCCTGACCTTCATCGGTGTAAAGATGCTTCTGCCGTTAGTGGTGGAAATTTTACTTTACTTTTTAGGACACGGTTCGGCACAGGACAACCTATCCGGCGTGACCGCATTCCTGGAAGGCTTCCACCGGGGCGAATACAACCAGGCGATGATAAATATTTCACTGGGAGTGGTAGTGTCGGCTTTGGCGATCTCGGTTTTGCTTTCCCTGATATTTCCGGGGCACCCGAAAGAAGAGCCGGCTGCGGAAATGGAAGCGGAAAAAGATCTAAATCCCCTTCAATAAATTTCGATGTCCAATAGATACGGCAGATTTTACGTAGAATGGTGGTCCATAAAAAGAAGTACGATTTATGGCACTGTCATTTTTTTGGTAACTCTCACGCTGCTCTTGGCCGGGGGATGGTTCGCCTGGCGCAATAATTTCTTTCTCTCTAACACACCCAGCATTCAATACCCGCCGGATTCGGCGCGCCTGACCTCGTACGAAGGCGACGTCCGCATCATCCGCTCAGCCACCCGCCAGGCGGAAAAAGTTTCGGGCGAAACCTACCTGGTGGCCGGCGATATCCTGCAAACTCAAGCCGACGGGCGGGCGCAGGTTTTGATGGCTGACGGCTCCACGCTGGTGGTGAGGCCGAACAGCACTGTTGTGATCCGCGCCAACGCCGGGGGCGCCGGCCAGGGAGCGAATGTAAAAGTTTCGCTGGGCGGCGGGCAGATCAACGTCAAGACCGAGGACATGAGCGCCGATACGCAAAACGTGGTAGAGATCAGGCAGGTGGAAAATCGCATCTCGGCCCGCACCGACGCCAGCTTCGGCATCAACCCCGCCACCAACAATGGTGAGATCCGCGTCAGCCGGGGCATTGTGGAGGCTTTTACGGCGCTGGGCGAAAAACTGACCATCAAGGACAGCGAATACACGTCGGTAAACGAGAACGGTAAACTGTCTCCCAAGGAAAAATTGCTCGAAGCGCCCAAGCTGATTACGCCCGCGACGCTGGAAAAGGTCATGGCCGGCGATGCCGGGACGACCGACGTCGCCCTGCGCTGGCAAAAGGTTACCGCGCTCCCGGTTTCACATTACCGGCTGGAAGTTGCCGCTTCGCCGTTTTTTGTCGCCGACGGCGTCTTGCTGCAGCAGGAGCCGGTGAACCCGCCAAATCTGACCCTGGCCGATGTAAAAACAGGCGCCTATTTCTGGCGCGTGCGCGCCGTGGCGGACAGCGGCCAGGTCGGTGAATGGAGCGAGCCGTGGAAGTTCACGGTGGTTTCAAAGGACGAGGGCGAGACCATCGAAGTGAGCGGCTGGCAAGTGGATAAAGTGGGCGGCGGCATCTACCTGATCAGCGGGCGGGCCAACGCCGGCGCGAGCGTGCGCATTCAGGGGCGGGAGACATTTGCTCTGGGAGACGGGAGTTTCCGGCTGCAGGTTTCCACCCAGGGCAGCCAGGTGGAAGTGTCCGTCGGAGACGAACACGGAAAGCGCAGCCGCTACCGGCTCTCGCTGGAGACTTCAAAAGCCGTGCGATTGCAGTAAAATAATATTAAGGTGTTAAGGTGAGCGAACACTCGCACAATCACGTTCATGGGCATCAACACACGAGCAGGCTCAGGCTCGCACTCGGGCTGACGTTTGTTTATATGCTGGCTGAGGCCGTGGGCGGTTGGCTGACGGGTTCCCTGGCCCTGCTGGCAGACGCGGGGCACATGCTTACCGACGTCGGGGCGATGATACTGACGCTGACCGCCTTTTGGCTGGCGGTGCGCCCGGCAAGCTCTAAAAAAACCTACGGTTATTACCGGCTGGAAATTCTCACCGCGCTGATCAACGGCGTGACGCTGGTGCTGATCGCCTTTTGGATCTTTTACGAAGCCTACGCGCGGTTTGCCTCCCCGCCGCCGGTAAAAAGCGGTGAAATGACGCTGATCGCCGCCGGCGGTTTGGTGGTGAATCTCATCTGCGCCTGGCTGCTGCACAGCGGCCACGGTCACAACCTCAACATGCGCGGCGCGTGGCTGCACGTGATCGGTGACGCGCTCGGTTCGGTGGCGGCGATCGCCGCCGGTGTGCTGATGTACGCCTTCGGCTGGTACCAGGCCGACCCTATTTGCAGCGCGCTGATCGGCGTGATCATTATTTACGGCTCGTGGAAATTGATCCGCGAATCGGTCAACATCCTGCTGGAAGGGACCCCGGCGCACATCGACCTGGTCGCGGTGGAAGAAGCGATAATAAAAACCGAGGGCGTGGACAACGTTCACGACCTTCACATCTGGACCATCACATCGGGCATGGAAGCGCTTTCCGCGCATGTCATCCACCGTAAAGAGATCAAACAGGTCGAACTGCTCAAAGAATTGCGCGCCAAACTTCACGAGCGTTTCGGCATCGACCACCTGACCATTCAAATGGAAACCGTGGATTTCGAAGACGAAAGCGTGCATTTTTGCCAGGCCGGCGCCACCTGTTTTCAATCCGACATCAGAACCTCGATACCAAAAGTCCTTTAGCTATGGCTGAGATCCTATTAGGCTACGGAAACGCCTCAGTGCCGATGTCTTTCGATGAGGGTTTCTTTTCCGTACTTAAAGGCGACGTCTCGCATCTCACGCCATTGTCCGACCTGCAGATCTCCGCCGCTTTCGATGCGCCTATCGATTCACGGGTACTGGAAGAGATCGTTGGGACGGCCGAAACAATTCTTATCGTCGTGCCGGATGCCACCCGCGCCGCCGCCGGCGCGCAGATCGTCAATTTGCTGGTGCGGCGTCTGATCGCTGCCGGTATTCAGCCTTTTAATATCCGCATTATTTTTGCCACAGGAATTCACCGCGCGGTCACCCCGGCCGAGAAGGAAAAAATTCTCGGTTCGTTCATCAACCAAAGAGTCAAGACCCTCGATCATCAGCCAGGCGACCTGATGCGGATCGCGCGTCTGGGCGAGACCGGGCGCGGAACGCCCATCGAACTCAACCGCGCCTTGCTCGAACACGACCGCGTGATCATCGTCGGCGGCATCACGTTTCATTATTTCGCGGGTTTTACCGGCGGGCGAAAATTGATCTGCCCCGGCCTGGCCTCTTCAAAAACGGTGAACGCGACGCATAAGCTCGCCTTCGATTTCGAGAAAAAGACCAGAGCTCAAGGGGTCGGCGCCGGGCGGCTCGAAGGCAATCCGGTGCACGAAGAATTCGTCGAGATCGTCGAAAAGATCGCGCCTTGTTTTTCCGTGCAGTCCGTCGTGGACGAAAAGGGCCGGGCGGTAAAAGTTTTTGCCGGAAACTGGAAAACCTCACACACGGCGGCGTGTGATTTTTACGCGGAAAACTATTCTATAGGGTTCCGGAAAAACGGGGCAGCGTTATCGTAAGCTGCGGCGGCGCGCCTTATGACACGAACGTGATACAGGCGCACAAGGCCCTGCTGACGGCGGCGGATGTTTGCGAAGAAGGCGGCACGATCGTCTGGCTGGCACAGTGCCCCGACGGGCTGGGCCGGGACGATTTTCTCGCGTGGTTTGCGGCGGGAAATTCGCGTGAGCTGGCGGAGAGGCTGTCGGAGAAATACCAGGTCTACGGGCAGACTGCCTGGTCGCTGCTAACGCTGGCGGAAAGATACCGCGTGATAATGGTGACCGATCTGCCGGAAGAAATTACGCGCCGCCTGCGGGTGCAAACGGCGCGTAGTCTGACTGGCGCCTTGTCTCAACTCGGGCCCAACTTACCGGGCTACATTGTGCCATACGGCGCCAAATTCCGGCTTAAACAGCTTATTTCAGCGACTCATGATTCATGATCACCCAAACAGCTATGATCGTCCAGATTATGAAGTTAATAAGCGAAAGGATCAATCCCGTGTTTCTTACCTTTGCGCTTCTGCTGCCGGTGCGGTCTCCTTTACCATACATCAGCACCGCCACTAAAACACCGGTTACGATCCAGGCAAACTGGCGAATTATCAAATTTATCCAGATATTTTCCGGTTTTATGGTCATCAAGTACGGCACCTGGTAGAACGTCAACCCAATTGCTAAAACAATGGCTACGAGGGCGGCCATTGGCGGCTTATAGTCTTGAGGTGTCGCCATATTTGCTTCCGCATCGGATTCTCCCTTCAAATTGCTATGCGTGTAGCTATATGCAAAGTAGATCACCAGTCCGATGGACATCCAGCCGATCAGGCGGATCCATGTATCGAGCGGCAAACTGTTCATCAAATACGCCGCCGACAGAACCGTCGCGATCGGGATGAACGGTGAAAGCGGAACTTTGAACGGGCGGTGTAACCCCGGGTTCGACGACCGCAGAATGATGATGCCTGTTCCCACGATAACGAATGCGAAACAATGTCCCTATGCTCACTAACTCGCCCAGCAGGCTGATAGGCACGAAGCCCGCCAGGATCGACACGATCACGCCGGTAATAGCGGTTGTGATATGCGGCGTCTGGAATTTCGGATGGATCTTTGCCGCCCATTGCGGCAGCAGCCCGTCTTTTGACATCGAGTAGAAAACACGCGGCTGCCCCATCGTCATCACGACCATCGTCGAGCTTAAACCGAGCACCGCGCCGACTTTGATGATGGTCGGAAAGACGGCCAGGATCGTTCCCATCGTCGTTCCCTTTGCCTGCAGCAGGGCGGCGTCGATAGCGACCGCGATCGGCGCGGCGGCGTTGGTCAAAAGTTTGTAATCGACCAATCCGACCATAATACCGGCGACCAGAATATAAAGCACCGTGCAGATCGCCAGCGAGCCCAGTATGCCGATAGGCATATCGCGCTGCGGGTTTTTTGCTTCCTGCGCAGCGGTCGAAACGGCGTCAAATCCTATGTATGCAAAGAAAATGACCGCCGCGCCCGTGACCACGCCGCTAAAGCCGAAAGGCATAAAAGTGGCGCAGCCCTCGGTTCCCGGCTGGCAGCCGATGCCCAAATTATGCGTATTCACATAACCGATGCCGGCCACGATAAAGAGCACCACCACCAGCACCTTGATGATAACGATCATGGTGTTAAACCTGGCGGATTCCTTGATCCCGCGGATCAGGAGCAAGGTTACCGCGATCGAGATCAAGAACGCGGGCAGATTGAAAACACCATACGGTTACCGTTCCATCCAGAAGTTTTATCTCCAATCCGGGTGGAGCGCTTAAAGCAAGAGGGTAATTTATTCCCAACGTATCTCTTAACAGGCTGACGACATACCCTGACCATCCGACCGCTACGGTGGCAGCGCCAAAGGCATATTCAAGGATCAGGTCCCAGCCGATGATCCACGCGACGAATTCACCCAGCGTTCCGTAACCGTAGGCGTAGGCCGAACCGGAGATCGGCACGCTGGCCGCAAATTCGGAATAGCAAAGCGCCGCGAACGCGCTGACCACGCCCGCCAAGGACCATCGATATTATGACTGCCGGCCCGGCGTGTTTTCCCGCCGCCTGACCGGTCAGAACGAAGATACCCGTTCCGATGATCGCGCCGATGCCGAGCATTGTCAGATCCAATGAGGTCAGCGTTTTCTTAAAAGTATGCCCGCCGGACTCCGATGCCTCGGCGATGATCGCATCTATTGGTTTTGTCGCAAATAATGACATGAACCCTCCTAGTGTTTGAGTTAACTGTTGTTATTCTACGGTCTTTAAGTTTCTTTGGTTTCTTCCCCGGTTTCTCCGGGTTCTTCCGCCGCTGGCGCGCTGCCGGACAAATTTTTCCAGATGAAATAAACCGGCACCCCGGTCAGCACGATGACCAAACCGGGCCAGGAAGTCTGCGTTTTGTAAAATAAGAGCACCAGCGTGATCACGCTGGCCCCGACGATGTAGATCGCCGGAACTATCGGGTAGCCGAAGGCCTTGTACGGCCTTTCGGCGTCGGGGCGTTTTTTCCGCAGGATAAACAGCCCGATGATCGTCAAAATATAGAAGATCAAAACGGCGAAGATCACGTAATCCAGCAGCATGCCGTAGAGATTGCCGTAAGTGACCCCACCGAATCTATCCGTCTGAATAGTACGCGGCAAAACCAAAAGGCACGCCCAGACGCACTGCAGGATCAGCGCGGTTTGCGGGACGTGATAGCTGTTAAGCTTGCCCGTCGACTTGAAAAACAGCCTGTCTTTTGCCATCGCGTAATAAACACGCGCGCCGGCCAGCACCAGCCCGTTGTTGCAGCCGAAGGTGGAGATGATGATCGCCACCGCCATGATCGCCGCGCCCGGCGGGCCGAAAATGGTTTGCAGGGCCAGCGTTCCGACGCGGTCTTCCGGCGCGGTTTGGATCTGGGCCAGGCTAAGCGTGCATAAATAGGCGATATTCGCCAGGATGTAAAGCGCGATGACCAAACCCGTGCCGTAAAACAGGGACAAAGGGATGTTGCGTTTCGGGTCTTTAACCTCGCCCGCGGTAAAAGTGATGTTGTTCCAGGCGTCGGAAGAAAACAACGAACCCACCTGCGCCACGCCGAATGCCACGATCAAACCGAGTATCCCGCTGTTGACGGTAACTTCGGGCAGGAAAGAAAAATCAGGCTTGATGGTCGCAACATTTTCCGGCGTAAAAACATGCGCCATGTTGCCGGAAAAAGTCCCCGCCGCGCCGCCGATCAAAATACCCAGAATTACCAGCGCGAGCAGCGAAAGCGTTTTGGCCGAGGTGAAAATGTTTTGTATCCATTTACCCAGCGCCAACCCCTGGATATTGATCATGGTCAGCACTATTATCATCAATATCGATAGCAATTGCTGCGAGGTCAGGCTGAGCGCGTAACCGGAAGAAAGATTGGACCGGTGAAAGAATGAAATTCTCGTTGGAGATGCCCGGCACGAAGATCCCCACAAAACGCGAGAAGGCGACCGCTACCGCCGCGATCGTGCCCGTCTGGATGACCAGGAAAAGCGTCCACCCGTAAAGAAAACCCCACAGCGGCGAATACGATTCGCGCAGGTAAACGTATTGCCCGCCCGCCTTGGGCATCATCGCCGCCAGCTCGCCGTAGGAAAGCGCCGCAAAGATCGTCAGAATACCGGTGATGACCCAGGTCAGAAGCAGCCCGCCCGGGGATCCGGTCACTCGCGCAATGTCCGCCGATACGATAAAAATTCCCGATCCGATCATCGAACCGGCGACGATCATCGTGGAATCCCAAAGCCCCAGACCGCGCACAAATCCTTTATTTGTGCTTTCGGTCGTGGATTCAATTTCCGCCATATTTCCCTCTTCCAGAAAAAATGAAAATTGCTTTATATATTGGAGGCAGCCTCCGCTAATTGCTTAAAAATACAAACAATCTGGTCCTGTTCGGGGCTGACTGCGTTTGACCAATTTGTTTTATGGTGTGATAAATCTCTGAGCATATTATACTTTTCTTTTATCAACTGTCGAGATTTTTTTGCCATTTTACGGGAAAACAGCATAAAAAGTTATGAATGAATCAGAAAATCTTATGAAAAATGAAGGTTCCCCGCTGGGCGATATGAGCGGGGAGGATTTTCGCCGCCACGGTTACGAGATCGTGGATTGGATAGCCGGTTATCTTGAAAACATCGAAGATCTGCCGGTTTTGTCCCCGGTCGAGCCGGACTGGCTGAAAAACAGCCTGCCCGCGGCGGCGCCGCAAAACGGCGAGGATTTTGCCGAAATTTTTGCCGACGTCGATAAATTTATCGTACCCGCCCTGACGCATTGGAACCACCCGCATTTCCACGGGCTGTTTTCCACCTCAACGTCCGCGCCGGGAATTTTCGGCGAATTTTTGACCGCCGCTTTCGACGTCAAAGCGATGCTCTGGCGCACCTCGCCCGCCGCCACCGAGCTCGAACAAGTCACGCTCGACTGGCTGCGGCAGATGCTCGGGCTGCCTGACCTGTTTCACGGGATCATCTACGACACGGCCTCCGTTTCCTCGATGCACGCCATCGCCGTGGCGCGCGAAAGATTGAATTTGAAGATACGCGAAGAAGGAATGAGCGGCCGTTCCGATCTGCCGCTGCTGCGGGTCTATTGCTCGGAGCAGACGCATTCGTCGATAGACAAAGCGCTGATCACTCTCGGGCTCGGGCAAAAAGCGCTGCGAAAGATCCCGACGAATGAAAGATTCGAGATGATCCCGGAGAAACTGGCCGAAGCGATCGAAGAGGACAAACGCAACGGTATTTTACCGTTTTGTGTCGTGCCGACCATCGGCACCACTTCGACCTCAAGCGTCGACCCCGTAGAGGCCGTCGCCGGTATTTGCGAAAAATACGATCTGTGGCTGCACGTTGATGCGGCCTATGCCGGGCCGGCCGCGATACTCGATGAAATGCGCCCGCATTTTAAAGGCTGGGAACGCGCGGATTCCATCGTGCTCAATCCGCACAAATGGCTTTTCACGCCGTTCGATCTTTCGGTGCTTTACGTGCGCGATCTGGAACTGCTGAAAAAAACTTTCACGCTCGTGGCGGAATATTTAAAGACCGACGAGCAGGTGGAAAACATGATGGATTACGGCATCCAACTGGGGCGCCGGTTCCGCGCGCTAAAGCTTTGGTTCGTGCTGCGGTATTTTGGACAGGAAGGGTTGAAGGCGCGTATCCGCGAACATTGCCGCCTCGCAAAGCTGCTGGAATCATGGATAGAAAGATCGGATGATTGGGAAATGATGGCTCCGGTTCCTTTTGCGCTGGCCTGCTTCCGCGCGGCTCCGAAAGGATATTCGGAAGAAGAATTAAATGTACTGAACGAAAAGATCATGAGCGATATCAACGCTTCCGGTAAAGCTTATCTATCGCACACGAAACTTAACGGTAAATTCGTCCTGAGGCTTTCCATCGGGAGTATCAGATTCGAAGAACGACATTTGGAGGAGATTTGGGAGTTGTTGAATGACCATTTGCCTTCTGTCAGAACCTGAAGCGGTAGCGACCGGGTAAATTGAAGAGAGAACCACCCCGCTGCTAAAGCAGCACCCCCTCCTTCGTAAGGAGGGGAGTTTTTGTGTCCCTTCCTAAACTCCCCTCCTTACGAAGGAGGGGTGGCGCGTAAGTGCCGGGGTGGTTCTCTCTTTGCGCCTCTCACGTAAAATTATCCTTCTGAAGACCTTACTTCTTCCCAGATCTTATGCCCGTGTGTTTCGCGCAAGAAGATCGAGCCGACGATAAAAGTGATTCCGGCGACTATTATCGGGTAATAGAGTCCGGCGTAAATATTTCCCGTTTCCGCCACCAGCGATAATCCGATCAGCGGAAGCAGCCCGCCGAAGACACCGTTACCGATATGATACGGCAGCGAAAGCGCGGTGTAGCGTATCTTAGCCGGGAACGCTTCGACCAGATAGGCGGCGATGGGGCCGTAGACCATCGTCACCCAAAAGACCTGGATCAGGACCAGCAGGATCAATTTCCACGCCGCCGGGTTTGAAATGAATTCCCCGAAGTTTGTATACGGCAAAACTTTCGGCGCGGGGACCAGGTTCCCGTTCTCATCTTTCGCCTGCGGCGTAAGGCTGAGGGCCCCGGTCACCGGATTTTTCTGTGAAGTCGCGGTGACCACATTCGACCCAGCGGCCGACTGCATCGCCTGGTAGATCGGAATGTAAGTTATGATCGCCAGCAGGCAGCCCGCCATGATTATCCATTTTCGCCCGATCCGGTCGCTCAAGGCGCCAAAGACCACAAAGAACGGCATTCCCAAAAGCAGCGCGACCGCAATGATGTAATTGGCCGAGGTGGCATTTACATTCAATATCGTCTGCAGATAAAACAGCGCGTAAAACTGGCCCGTGTACCAGACCACGCCCTGCCCCGCGGTCGCGCCGAACAGCGAGATCAAAACGCGCCTGAGATTTTCCCACTTGGTAAAAGCTTCGACCAGCGGGTTGGCCGAGGTCGTCCCGGTGCTTTTTAAGTGCTCGAAGATGGGCGACTCTTTCATTCGCAAACGAATATAAAGCGAAACCACGACCAGCAGGATAGAGATAAGAAAAGGAATGCGCCACCCCGCCAGGCCCGCGGCCTTTCCGGCAAACTGTTCGGGGCTCATCGCGTTTTGCACGATCAAGATCACGGCCAGCGAAAGGAAAAGGCCCAGCGTCGCGGTGATCTGAATGAACGAGGTGTAAAAGCCGCGCTTGTTATCGGGCACATGTTCGGCGACATAGACGGCCGCGCCGCCGTATTCGCCGCCGAGCGCCAATCCCTGCAAGATCCGGATGACCAGAAGAATTACCGGGGCGAAGAATCCTATCTGGGAATATGTGGGCAGAAAACCTATCAGCGCCGTCGCCCCGCCCATGATCATTAAAGTAACCAGGAAGGCATATTTGCGTCCGACCAGATCGCCTATCCGGCCGAAAAACAACGCCCCAAACGGCCGCACGACAAACCCGACCGCAAAAGTCGCCAGGTAAGCGATATAGGCCAGGGTTTGATCTTCGGGCGGGTAAAAAAGCGGCGCGATAGTGACGGCGAGGCTGCCGAAGATATAAAAGTCATACCATTCGATCATCGTGCCGACCGCCGAAGCGCCGATCACCTGCCAGATCTGCTTCTTTGAGATCGCCGGATCCTGTCCGGATGCTGCCATTCCTGTTCTCCTGAATTAGGTCTGCACGTATTAAACCAGCTTAACCGGGACTTTTAAAATCTTTATCGGAAATTGATGAACAGGTCGGGTTCCAGCCCGGCGGCACCGATCTTAATTGAGTGGTTCTTGCGTTCTTTGCGCCTTTGCGTGATATGTTCTTATCTGTAAATAAAATGCGTTTTGTCAAAGAAAGTATCATTCATGCGCCGCCGGAAAAAGTTTTTGTTTTTCATGAGCTTCCCGATGCTTTCGAACGCCTGATCCCGCCAGGGGAGAATGTGCGGTTGGTCCAAAAAGCTGATATCTCGAAGATCGGCTCGCGCGCCATTATCGAGCAAAAGATATTCGGGCTTTTCCCCTCGCGCTGGGTCGCCGAGCACACTAAATACGACCCGCCGCGGATGTTTGAAGACGTGCAGATCTCCGGGCCTTTTGCCAGTTGGCGGCACCGCCACATAGTCGAACCGCACGAAAACGGCACAATATTAAAAGACGACATCGAGTTTGAACCGCCTTTTTCGATTTTCGGACAAATTGCCGCGCCGCTTGCGATTCTGCCGAAACTTGAGAGAATGTTTGCGTATCGTCATGAAGTTACCAGAAAGTGGTGCGAAAAAGGATAAAGAAATGCTGACCCATATCGTTTGCTGGAAATATAAACCCGAAGTCACCGAGGACGAGCGTGAAGGCCACCGCGCGAAGCTGCGCGCGCTGGTGGGCGTCATTTCTGAAATTATCAGTTTCGAGTGCGGGGCGGACACGCTCGATCTGCCGCGTTCCTACGATACCGGTTTGACCTCTACCTTTGCCGATCGCGCGGCGCTGGATGCTTACACGGCCCACCCCTCGCACCAGGCGGTGGCGGCGCTGGGCAAAGAGATCAGCGAGCACGTGGTATCGGTCGATTTTGTGACGGAGGATCAGATCTAGCCCGCCGATAAATGATAAATATTCTTAAGAAAATTTTCCTGTTTCTTTTTATCGTCATTCTGCTGGCGCAAATTCCCTTTATTTATCGGCGCTATCAATTCGGTTTGCTGCAGCAAAAAATAAACACTTTAAATTCCGGGCGCGTCAGCACGGTTGAAAATAATTACCGCGATCACAAGGGCGTGCTCCATGTTCACTCTTCGCTCGGCGGGCACAGCACCGGGCAGTTTGACGAGCTCGCCGCCGCCGCCAAAAGCAACGGGCTCGATTTCGTGGTAATGACAGAGCACGCCGCGGAAAATCTCGACACTTCGGCTTTGACGCTCAAGGGAATTCAGCAGGGGGTTTTATTCATAAACGGAAACGAGCTGAGCACGGCCGACGACGACCGTTTTCTGCTCTTCCCCGGCAGCGAAAAAGCCTTTGCCGCGGGCCGCGTTAAAACCGCGGATTTTCTCCGCGAGGAAAAAGCGCAAGGACGGCTGGCGTTTATCACCTACCCTGACAGGTTTCACAGTTGGGATGCGGACTATGACGGCATCGAGATCTTCAATTTGCACACCAACGCTAAAAAGATGAATTCCGCTCTTTTTGCTTTGGACGCTATCTGGTCTTTCGGTTCTTCGCCGGAAATACTTTTAGCGAATTACTTTGAGCGCCCGAACGACGAGCTGAAAAAATTCGACGAGCTCACCCAGCAAAAAAAGCTGACGCTTTTTGCCGGGAGCGACGCGCATTCCAACATCGGCCTTGCGTTAGGGACGGAAACCGGCGACCGCGTTTTGGGAATAAAGCTCGATCCTTACGCGGCAATTTTCAGATTGGTAAGGACTCATGTTTTGCTGGAAGGCGCAGCTCCCCTGAACCAGGAAAATCTGCTGGCAGCTTTAAAGCAGGGGCGCTGCTACATCGGCTTTGACATACTCGGCGACACCGCCGGATTTTCTTTCACCGCCGAAAATACTGCGGAAAAAAGATCGATGGGCGATGAGATAACTCTGACCGAGGATCTGAATCTTAAAATTTTCGCGCCCTTAAAAAGCCGCATCGCCGTTTTTCGCAACGGGGAAAAAGTCCAGGACTTTTCCGACGAAACAGCCCTCAGCTATCCTGTTAAAGATAAAGGAGTTTATCGCGTCGAAGTCTATCTTGACGCGCTCGGCTCGCCTTTTAATAAAACTCCCTGGATCATCTCAAACCCGATCTACGTCCGCTGATTTAACACATATTTAACATTCACGTCACACCCTTTTAACCTCCGCCCGTTAGAGTTTTTCCTTGCAACCCGAATATTTAAAAAATTTTTTAAGGAGAACTCTTATGAACCCGTTAAGATCCGGACGGCCTGTTCGTATTCTATCCATTTTTGCGTTTCTGTTATTTTTGCAATCGGTAACATTTGGACAAGCTTCCGGCAGTCTGGTCGGGACAGTCACTGATCCTAACGGTGCCGTTATTCAGGGCGCTACGGTTACGGTTAAAAATATTGCCACTAATGCCGCACGAACCGTTGTCACAAATAACGAAGGACGCTGGACCGTTCAAGTTTTGCCTGTCGGTACCTATACTGTCACTTACGAAAAAGAAGGTTTTAATAAAGCCGTAATGGATAAGGTTGAGGTTGAAGCCTCTGTACCGCGGACGGTCGAGGTTGCGATGGAAATAGGCGTCAGTACAACAATTGTCCTGATCACCAGCGAACAACCCCTGGTGCAAATGGAAACAGCGGCCGTTGCCCGTCAAATTACTGGCGACGATGTCGTAAGAGTACCAACTTCCACGCGCAGTTTTACCGGACTCTTATCGAGCGAAGCCGGAGTGTCGAGCGATCTTTCACCTGTCGCAGTCAATGGAAACGGCAATATTTCGTCCTCAGTGAACGGGACCCGCACAACGAGCACGAGTATTACTTTTAACGGGGTTGATGTCACTAATCCTTCAACCAATGAAGGCTCCTTGAGTGACAATATTTCACCCGCGCCCGAAACTTTACAGGAAGTAAAATTGCAGACGTCGCTTTATGACGCTTCGACCGGACGCAACGGTGGAGGAAATTTTCAACTGGTCACAAAAATGGGTGGAAATACTTATAACGGCTCGGCTTACTTTTACCTGCAAAATAAGGCATTAACCGCCAACGATTTCTTTTTTAATAAGTTCGGAGTTGAAAAACCAAAAGCTGATCGGATAGAAGCGGGCGGAACATTCGGCGGACCGATCATAAAGAATAAGCTTTTCTTTTTCGGCGGTTATCAATATACCAATGCCGAAACCGGTTTTGTTCCGACGGCAAGAAGTTTTACCGTCCTGCCGCAAGCTATGTCCGTCTTGACAGGGGAACGGACCCGGCAAACATCGCGGCGGCGTTTAATCAATTTAACGGTTGTACTATTGCCGTTAATTGCTTAACGGCGGCGGATATTTCACCCGTCGCGCTCGCCCTTTTTAATTTACGAAATCCGGTCACCGGCGGATATGTCATTCCCACAACCAATGCTACCGCGCGTTTTATCGGTATCGACCGCGCCGGGGCGAGAGCGTTTCAGTTTGGCACGATCGGCACGGGCGGGGTCACCACCCGAACTTTGCAGGAGAATAATCCGCTGATGCAGCAATTAAATGTGCAGCCTTCAACCTTTAAGCAAGACCAGTTTACTCTTCGCCTGGACGCTAATCTGACTCCTTCGGACGTATTGAGCGGAACTTTCTTTTGGGCAAAGTTTCCGGGCATAGATTCATTTCCCGATCCTTCCAGCCTGGCCTCGCCGTTTAGCCTCAAACGCAACGATCAAAACCGCACATTGGCGGTTTCTTATACAAAGATCATCAGCACTAATTGGGTTAACGAATCCCGTTTCGGTTACTTTTTCCTAAACAATACGCGCAGCCTGGATGACCCGTTTCTGTCTCTTACCAACGAAAGCGTTGGAGTGATAAATCCGGCAGTGCTCTTTGACGACAGTATCGCTACCCTGCGTTTAGGACACTTCATCGGGCGTCCCGGGACCAATATGGCCCAATTTTCTATCGGCGGACCGAACGATTCATTTAATCGCCGCAAAACGGCGAACTTTAGTTATTCAAACCACTCGACCTGGACCTATAAACAAAGTACTTTCAAGTTTGGCGGTGAGATCAAACGCTCGCGTTATCAAGCGAATCTGCCCGAAGAACAAGCCACCGAATTTGAAAAATTTGACAGTTTTACCCAGATCTTGACCGGAAACGCTCAAGAGGCCGACACCCAGTTCGGCCTGACCGATAAAGACTTTCGTTATACCGATATAGGTCTTTATTTCACCGATAATTGGAAGCTTTTCCGTAAATTCACAGTTGATCTTGGTGTGCGGTATGAATTGTTTATGTGGCCGGCGGAGAAAAACGGGCGCATCGGAAACGCGGACCTTTCGGCTTTTAACCCGTGTTTCACTCAGCAAGGAGGCAACAACACCCTCTGCGACAACATTCTTCCGACTTTTCTCGTGCCGAACAACGTGAACGCTACGGGGTTGGCAAATGTTGACTCAGCCATTGCCGTAACGGCCAAAGCAAATAACAAACACACGATGAACGGGCTGGATCTAAACAATCTTGCGCCCCGCTTCGGAGTTGCATACGCTTTTAACGACAATCTGGTCTTTCGCGGCGGTTACGGCTTGTTCTACGACCGGCCTTCCGCGGCGTTCATCAATACGATCTTTAGCAACTACCCGTTTCTACGCGAAATTGAGATCACCGTTCCCAACGGAAACGTGCCCATCGCCAACGCGTTTGCCGCGCAGCCTACCGGTTTAGGTTTAAATAACTGGCTGCCGTTTCGCGTCACCCGCACATCGGGGGCCGCAGGAACTTATGTGATTCGTGATAATACCGGAGTAACGCAGGACGCTCGCGGCAATGTTACCCTGCCGGGAAACATTGCGGAAACTTTCGAGTTTCGCGCGATCGACAGAGACTTAAAAACACCTTTGATCCAGCAATGGAATGTCGGCATGCAATATCAATTTGCCCGAAATTATGTTTTCGAAGCGCGTTATGTCGGTACGAAGGGGACCAACCTTTTGCAGGGAGTAGCTTTTAATCAAGGATTTGATCTGAACGATCCTAATGCGCCCGACCATATTTTCGAGCGCTTCAATCAGGCTTATGTTGCGGCAGGTTCTCCAAATGGGCCGCTTAATGCGGGGAGCACGGCCCGGGCAAGAGGTTTGGGCAGAGCTTTCGGATTTCTGAATACTACCACGGGGTTAATTGATAACAATCTCGCCAACGCCGCCGGGGCGGTAATAAATTTCGAAGCCCGCGTTCCGGTTTTGGGATTCAATGTTCCGGAAGCGCTGGTTCTCCAATCAAAAGCTTATTCAAACTATCACGGCGGGCAATTCAGCCTGACGCGGCGTTTTGCCGACGGCCTGCAGTTTAACCTTGCTTATACTTTTTCGAAGTCTATTGACAATAGTTCGAGCGACCCGGGCAGTACGGCGGGAAGCGGAAAACCGGATGTTCCGAACACGGGATTTGTCGTTCAGGGCAACCAGCGCGACCTCGACAACAACCGCGCTGTTTCGGATTTTGACCGCACTCATCGCTTCAGCGCAAATTTTGTATCGACCATTCCGACCTTCGGCGCAAAAAATGCTTTCGTTAAGGGCTGGCAGCTTTCAGGATTTTTCCAGGCCCAGACAGGCACACCTTATACGATTTTCGCGCCTGAGCCGGAAATCACCTCTGCCGCTCAGTATGCCGATCTCACGCGCGGTTCCGGCGGGTTATATCGTTTAGGTTTCGGCCGTCCGAATCTGTGCGGCACCGGGGATCAATTAAACCAGCAAGGAACGGATATTACAGAGCAAGCCTTTAACCGTTCTGTTTTATGCTCGGCGTTTGGCGGCTTTGGCAATCTGGGGCGAAACACGCTTCGCGCATCGTCGCAAAAACGTTTCGATCTGGGTATCGTTAAAAATACTAAAATCAACGAAAGAATGTCGTTTGAGATCGGCTGGGATGTTTTCAACATTTTCAATACGGCAAACTTCGGCACCCCGGATAGTGAACTAGGAAGCCCCGATTTCGGCAAAATTACAAACACGGTCGGTGGCCCGCGTGTCATGCAATTCCGGGCCAGGTTTAAGTTTTAGCGTGGAGTTCAGTATGCCTTTCGTTTGAATTTTTAGGGCCGGTTGGCAATTTTGAGCATTATGAAAGACTCACGGTTGATCTTAAATCGTGGGTCTTTATTTTATGAACAGGTCAGAGTTTTATAAATTGCCACTAGCTTTAGCTAGTGGGTAAAAGAGCATTAAAATTTATCACCTCTATCCACTAGCTAAAGCTAGTGGCATTCAAGCTAGGCACTAATTACGGAACGATTATTGCAAATATGTAAATGTTAACTTGATTAATGTCCTAAATTAATACGATCGGGGAATTTGTATGAAAAAGCTGGATAATTGGATAGTGGGTGCAATTTTAGGCGCAAGTGCTTTATCGGCTTTAATTACGTGGAGGCGAAAACAGCGCAAATACAACTTTAAAGACAAAGTCGTGCTGATCACCGGCGGGTCGCGCGGGCTCGGGCTGGTGCTGGCGCGCGAATTTGCCAAACTGGGCGCCAAAATAGCCCTGACCGCCCGCGATCTGTCCGAGCTCGACCGGGCGCGGAAAGAGCTGGAATCCCAGGGCGTCGAGGTTTTCGACGCCGTTTGCGACGTGAGGAACGTGGAAGACGTCGCGCGGCTGATGCAGGACGTGCATACCCGTTACGGGCGCATAGACGTGCTGGTCAATAATGCCGGAATTATCCAGGCCGGGCCTTTTGAAGCCCAAACTGCAAAGGATTTCGAAGACGCCCTGGCGGTTCATTTTTGGGGGCCGTATTACACCATGCAGGCGGTCCTGCCGGAAATGAAAAAACGGGGCGAGGGCCGGATAGTGAACATCGCCTCGATCGGCGGCAAAGTGGTCGTGCCTCATCTGGCGCCGTATTGCGCCAGCAAATTCGCCCTGGTCGGTTTGTCGGGCGCGATGCAGGCCGAGCTGGCGAAAGACAACATCCGCGTGACCACAATCTGCCCCGGGCTGATGCGAACGGGCAGTCACGTCAACGCGCTTTTCAAAGGCCAGAACGACTGGGAATTTGCGCTGTTCAGCCTGATGAACGCTTCGCCGCTTTCTTCGATCAGCGCGGAAAGCGCCGCCCGCCAGATAATCAAAGCCGTGGAGCGCGGTGATGCCGGCGCGATCATCTCCGTGCAGGCCCAGCTCCTGGCGAAAATGAATGCCCTGTTCCCGGAAGCCACGGCCGAAATTCTTTCCTTAATCAACAGGATCTTGCCGGGCAACGGCGGGATCGGGAAAGGCTATGCCACGGGTCTGGAAAGCAGATCGCTTACCCCTTCGTTTCTGACCGGCGCGATCGACCGCGCGTCTTATCGCAACAACGAACTAAAACCGGGCGAGCAGGCGGCGTGATTTTTTTAATGAAGTAGAAAGAAGTAAGGGCGGTATGTGAAACCATACCAACGAAGAAAAGGGGTGATTATGACACGTCAAATCAGATCAATTTCAATTATTGTTTTTTTGATCTTGTTTAGCCTGTTCATCGGCGCATCGAGTACGCCTCTGACCGCGCAGATGAAGATGAGCCAGAGCATGTCAACAAAACAAGCCGACTTCCATGACGGGATGCGCAAGCTTTGGGAAGACCACATTACCTGGACGCGATTGTTCATCGTCAGCGCTGTGGCCGATCTGCCGGACAAGACGGCAACTACCAATCGCCTGCTCCAAAATCAGGTTGACATCGGCAATGCCGTTAAACCTTATTATGGGGACGCGGCGGGCGAAAAATTAACGACGCTCCTGAAAGAACACATCACGACGGCCGCCGAACTTGTCGCCGCCGCTAAAGCAAATGACACGGCCAAGCTGGAAGATGCAAAGAAACGCTGGTATGCCAATGCGGATGAGATCGCTGCGTTTCTGAGCGGCGCAAATCCCAAAAACTGGCCCGCTGCCGAGATGAAGCAGATGATGCGTGAGCATCTGGACCTGACGACCACCGAAGCGGTGGCCCATTTAAAGAAAGACTGGGCAGCGGATATTGCCGCCTACGATAAAGTACATGAGCAGATTCTGAAAATGGCCGATATGCTCAGCGCAGGCATCATTAACCAGTTTCCGGATAAATTTAAATAGCGAGAGCATTTCAGGCTGCTCCTGATCCCGGCTAACAGGTTCGGGACTCAAAAAAGGACGGTCTGTTTTAGCAATTAAAGATACGGATAAACAGGAACATACAATATAGCCAAAGGAGGTAAAAATGGCACAGGCTACAGCAGAGAGACAGGAAAAAAGCGGATTTTTTTATTACACCCGAAGCGGCGGAAAAGAAATAGAACAGCCCTTTGAGAAACCGGTTGTCGTTCCAATTGTCGGCAACCAGGACCCGGCGGCGCACGCCTGGGCGGACGCCCGCTTTGCGACCGATATTATGGCGGAACACGGGCTTTTCTTTGCCCTTTTAATGCCGCCGGAAGTCGCCGGAAAAGAGCGCGAGGAAGCACTCCGATTTCAACAAACTTTTGCCGATCTGAACAAGGAGATCGATGCAAATGGCCCGCCGACAGGCAGCAGCCTGAAGAGTTTTGTAGGCACTGTCGTAGAGCAGATCAAGCCGTTCATCGAATACAAAGCCCGGCTCGGTGAAGCCCAAGCCTCGGGCAAACTGCGGAGTCTGGTTTGGAATCTTTTCTTCGACCACACGCGGCACGAAGCGGAACGCTGGACGCGCCGGCTTGAAACGCTGGCCGGGGGCGAATCGGAGTTTGATAAAGACGAGGTTACGACATTTTGGACAAATATCATGGATGAGCATGCCCGCTTTGTCGCGCATCTGCTCGACCCGGACGAATACGAGTTGATCGAGCAGGCAATGAGCGCGAGCCGGGTGTTCGCCGACCTGCATAAAGGCGGCATCGGCGGAGTGGCTTCCGCCTTGGTTCACGAACCGTCGACCGTCGTCAGTTCGCTGGTTGAAAACCCGGAAACGAACGCGGTTTTGAGCGCGGCTGAAACGATCCTTGATTTTAAGACGAAGGCGGCGCGAGACATCGAAGCGGCTCGCATCAAAAGCATCATCGACCCGCGGCTTGCAGACCATGTGCGGCGCGAGGCCCTGAAGTTTGTCGATGAGTTGAAACGCGCCGAGTAAAGAGCAGACGAGTTTAGTGAGTTGGCCGGGTTAGCCGGGTTTAACTTCGGTCAACTCGGTCAACTCGGCCAACTACGAGGAAAAGGAGTTTTATGTGTTATAACTGCGGATGCCAGATGCCCAACAACGATATGGGCAAGCCGGAAAATATTACCAACCAGACTTTCGATGAGGCCGCCAAGGCGATGGGGATGACCGCTAAGGAATCCAGGGAAAACGCACGGGAATTATTGGAAAAAGTTCTCGCTGCGAAGGAAGAGAGCACGGAAAAGAACTGGAAACCGGAATAAGCAGTTGGCTGAGTTCTACGAGTTGGCTGAGTTAATATTAACCGCCACTCGGTCAACTGGGCCACTCAGTCAACCCGAGGAACTATTTTTATGAAGGCAGTACAATGGCATGGAAAACACGATGTCCGGGTCGAACAGGTTCCCGACCCGGAGATGATCGACGGACGCGACGCTATCGTCCGGGTGACCTCGACCGCCATCTGCGGATCGGACCTGCATCTCTACAATAATTTTATTCCGACAATGGAGTCCGGCGATATTCTCGGGCACGAGTTTATGGGCGAGGTTATGGAGCTGGGAAGCGAGGTCACTAATCTTAAGATCGGCGACCGCGTGATAGTTCCCTTCACCATCGCCTGCGGGCAGTGTTTCTTTTGCCGGTCGGAGATGTGGGCGGCCTGCGACGTCTCAAATCCCAAGCCTGAGATTTGCGAAAAGCTTTACGGTTATGCCGGATCGGGGCTCTTCGGCTATTCGCACATGATGGGTGGTTTTCCCGGCGGGCAAGCCGAATTCGTCCGGGTCCCGTATGCCGATGTCGGCCCCTTTAAAGTGCCGGATTCGCTCACAGACGAAAAGGTTTTGTTCCTCACCGACATTCTCCCGACGGGATACATGGCGGCGGAAAATTGCGACATAAAACCGGGCGATAAGGTCGCAGTCTGGGGCTGCGGCCCGGTCGGGCAGTTTGCCATCAAAAGCGCTCTGATGCTGGGGGCGGAAACCGTTTTTGCCATCGATCATTACAAAGACCGGCTGAAATTAGCGGAAACGAGCGGCGCGGTCCCGGTCAATTTCGACGACGAAGACGTTTGTGAAAAGCTGAAGGAATTGACCGGAGGCCGCGGCCCCGATTCCTGCATCGACGCCGTCGGGCTGGAGTCTCACGGCACGTCGGTCGATGCGGTTTACGATTACGTAAAAACGTCTATTTACATGGGAACCGACCGACCGCACGCGCTGCGCCAGGCGATCCACTGCTGCCGCAAAGGCGGCACGGTTTCCATACCCGGTGTGTACGGCGGGCTGCTGGATAAATTTAATTTCGGCGCGGCGTTCGGAAAGGGTTTGACCCTGAAAATGGGACAAACGCACGTGCATAAATATTTGCCGAAATTGCTTTCCGTTATTGAAGAAGGAAAGATCGATCCCTCGTTCGTCATCTCGCACACGCTGCCTTTGGATGAGGCGGCCACGGCGTACGAAAAATTCAACACGGAAAAAGATGAGTGGCGAAAAGTAGTGCTAAAGCCTTAGTTTGAACGCGTCCCCTGCAAAAAAACCGCTGACATTATTGAATGCCAGCGGTTTTTTACTTTTAACTGGATTTGTCCGCTATGCCGAAGCCGACTGGGATTTTTTGAAGCTTTTCTTTTCAGCTTCCATGGCCGCGCCGAGTTCTTCGAGCACCGTTTCCTCGAATTGATCCTCGACCTTCGGGAACATTTCCCCTTCTTCTTCTTCGACGTGGTGACGGACGTCTTCCATCAGCACCTTTAGCTTGGGATCGAATTTTTCACTCTCATCGGTCAGATTCGACAGCTCTTTCAGGAACATCTTTACCTGGCGATGCTCTTCTATGCCTTCGAGGACGACGTCTTTTAATTCCTCGTCCCCTTCTTCTTTAAGTTTCGGGTAGAAGATAACTTCTTCGATATGCGCGTGCACGTCGAGCTCGGCCTTTATCTGCTCGAAAAGTTTTTTATGGTCGCCTTCTTCATCGGCTTCGACCTGCTTAAAAAGTTCTTCCACCTTTTTATGATCTTCTTTAAGTAATTCGACTGCGTTCATAGTTCCCCCCTGGATAGTTAATATTGATACATTTTTAACTGCAAAGGATAACTAGCAATCATTGTGCCAATAACAAAGTGTTCGGTTTCAAGACAGTATGTAACGCCGCCGTCCCGCTGTCGTGAGTGCGGGACGCTGGCGCTACAAAAAAAGGCGAGCTATTAACTCGCCTTCGCTTTTTTTTTCTTTTTAATCGTCGTGCCCGCCATCGTACTTATCAAGCAGCCGCGGCTTTTTATCTTCGCTTTTTATTTTTTCGATATAATCCTTGATCCTTTCATTTAGCCCTTCGTCGGCATTTTTCGCTTCCAGGGGGGTTATGCCTTTTTCCGGGTATTTGGTTTCAAGGGCTTTTTGCAGATCTTCCAGCGCGCCTTTGTCGTCGCTCAAAAAATGTTTCATCGCGGCGGAAATATACAGCAATAGTTTTTTCGGGGCTTCACTTTTTTCGTTCTTTAATTCCTTTTGCACCAGCTCGAGGGATTTTTTACGTGCTTCCGCCGCTTTATCGGTTTTGCCGCCAGCTCCGTAGTGATACCCCTTAATACGGTAAAAAGTTTCCCACCACGCTTCGTCTTTCCCTAAAGCGGCATAGACCTTCTCCATAACCTCCAGCCGCTCCGTCACCGGAATCTCCTGGTATTCTTTAAAGTTTTTGGAAACCTTTATGCCGGCCAGTATATTTTTAATTTCGGGCAGCTTGTCTTTTGGTAATTCATCAAAATCCCACATATAAGTGGTCAGATGGCATTTTTTACACATGTAATATGTGGGACTGTCGGTTTGCGGAAAAAAGAGCCATTGATATTTAGACGGGTATGAGTAAATGTAGCTGCCATAACTCCCCACCACCATGAAGGTATTTTTTTCCTTATCGATCGGGCACTCGAATTCCTTCGGAAACCAGGTAATGGCAAGGGTATTGGCGGCCAAAAAACCCGTTAGAATAACGACACAAAAAGACAAAAATGCTTTTTTCATACGGCTCCCCAACTTATTGTTTTAAAATAAAAAGGCGGAATAAGAATTCTTACCCCGCCTGATAGTTTTTTTGAGAACTTACTTACCTGACCGCCGTTGCGCTCTTCTCCTTGGGATCGTACGGCGTGGCCAAATATTTCCTGGCCGCGTCGAGCGCGTTATCGTAATTATTCTCAGTATCCTGCGCCCGTTTGTAGGCCGCCACCGCGCGGGTGCGGTCGCCCTTGGCATCATAAGCATTGCCCATTTTTATATTCGCCCAAACCTGCAGCCAGGTCGGCCTCAGGCTTCCGCCCAGCACCGCCTTGAAATTATCCACCGCCAGGTCGTAATTTCGCTGTTCGAGGAAAAGCAGCCCGAGGTGATAATAGATCCACGAATTAGAGCGGTCGAGCTTCAGCGCGGCTTCGAATTGCTGCTGCGCCTCGGCGTATTTGCCTTCCTTGTAAAGCTCGATGCCGCGGCGGGCGATGGCCGAAACGCGCAGGTCTTCGGAAATGCGCAGGATCTTGTAGTTCGGATCGACCACCACTTCCAAAGGTTTGCCGTTCGATTCGATATTGAAATCCTCGCTGGCATCGTCGATCTTCAAAGTGACCAGTTTATTTTCATTCTCGCCCTCGGCGCGCAGCATAATTTCCACCGGCAGCCGCAGGTTGTCGTAATTCTGTTTTACCGTTCCGCGGGTGACGAATTTGCCGCCCTTGGTGCGGATGATCTGGTAATCGACCTGAAATTCCGGTACGCCCGTACCTTCTACCCAGCGGGCAAAAAAGTAGCGCAGGTTATCGCCCGCAACCTTTGAGGTCAGCTTTTCGAAATCGTCGATCGAGGCGTTCTTACCGCGGTAGGCTTCCAAAAATTGATGCAGCAATTGATCGAATTTCGGCTTGCCCAAAGTCTCGCGCAGCAAACGGAAGGCAAACGCTCCCTTAGCATACATAATGTACTGGTATGCGGTCGACTGGTCGTCGAGGTTGCCTGGCGCGCGGGCGATAGAGGCGGTCTGTTCGAAAGTGAGCGATTTTTCCAGCATCTCGCGCCGTATGCTTTCAAGCTCCGCCGTCGAAGCGGTGCTTTCGCGCAGTTGGATCGCGCTCCATTCCGCCAGCCCCTGCGAAAGCCAGGCGTCGTCGAACGATTTCAGGCCGACCGATCATTCCCCACCACTGATACGCCGTTTCGCGCTGGATCTTATCTTCGACCCCCATGCGGTCGCCGCGGTCGAAAACGCTGTTGGCTAAAAACATCACGCCCTGGCCGGAATAATATTCCAGGCTTTCATCGTCTATCTGCACGATGCTGAGTTTATTTCCGCCCTCGGACCTGCCGAATTGCCGGGTGTAATATTCGAGCGCTTTCCCGATAGTTTCGCCAAAACTGCTGACCACCGCGTCGCTGCCCGGACGGGTCAGAAAATTCAGCTCGTAATCGCCGTAGCGCAAGGTCCTGGTATTGTATTTTCCGAAAGCAAAATTGCCGATCAGTCCCGGTTTGTTCTGGACAAAGCGATAATTTTTGCCGTTGGCCGCGACCGGCGCATCGCTGTAGCCCGCCACCGCCCAACCCGCGGGCAAGGTCAGCGTGATATCCGCGGTGGAACGGTCGGCGGCATAATCGTGAAAAGGAAACCAGCGCGAGGCGTAAAAAAGATATCCGTGGTCCGACCGCTATGCCGGCCAGGCGCTTGGTCAGCAGCGGGCCGCCCTCGGCCGTTACCAGAACACCGCTGTATTTGAATCTCAAGGTGATCGGCGTGTTTGCCGGGACGAATTCGCCGAGGTCAACTCTGACGCTCGGGCCCAATTCGCCGACGCCTACCTGGTCCTGCACAAAAGTCACCACCGAGGCCTGAATCGCCGAGGGTTTCGGCGTTCCTGCCGCTGTCTTAGCGGGCACGGTTTTCGTAGCCGGGTTTGCCGTGGCCGATTGAGTCGTGCCTGTTGCCGGCAAAGCAGAGAAACCCTTTTCCCGCGTGACGCTTTCGACTTTTAATGACCCGTTTAATTCAAAGGCAACCGTGCGGGTTTCTTGCAAGGGGATAAAAGTGACATCAACCGTCGCTCGTAATGAATTCGTATCCGGCAGCACTTCAGCCGTGATCTTGTAATCCGTCACATCGAACGGCGTGCGCGTCGATGAGGCCTGTGCCCAAATAACTAAAGAAAAAACAGCCACCGCCGAAACCGCCAGGGCTCCCCGCCAAAACCTTGATTTCATTCTATTTGTCACCTTTTTCAAAAGCCTGACCGGCTCCCGCGTAAAATTATAATACTAATTATCGCATTTTAAGATGCCGCCCGGGTAGTTAAAGTTTGCTTTTGTGCCCCGGCAAACATTATTAATAACGGGTGTTTAACAACTCCCCTTCTTAGGAAAGGAGGGGTGCTGCTTTGAGCAGCGGGGTGGTTCTTTAATCACCCGGTCGCTACCGCTCCCGGTTCTGACAGTACTCTTCTCGCGCACCTGTTCCGAGGTCAGCCCGTACATCGGCGGCGTGGGAACGTCCAGCATCGCCAGGTAAAGATAGATCTGCCCCCGGTGGTGATTTTCGTGCTCTATCATCGCCCGCAGCCATTTCCAGGTCGTGACCGGCGTGTCGCCCGGCGTGATGCACTTTTTCTGCAGATCGTCCGGCGACAACGCGCGCAGCATTTCGACTGATTCCCGGTGGCATTTATTAAAATACTCCAGCACATTTTCAAACCCGTCCGCCAATTCCGGGCCGTGCCCAGGATAGCTGCTGGGACGCCCCATGGCATTTTCCGTGAACATGTATCTTTCGGTGGCGGCGATATGCCTGACCAGATCGCCGAGGGTAAATTTGCCTTCACGGTACGTCCAATCGATCCTGTCCGGCGGAATGCAGTTCACCACCCGCGCGGTGCGCTTTCGCACTTTTTCAAAATAATCCAGGAAAGTTTCGATGTTGCTGATCTCCATAATTTTAGTTTAGAGTTACGCCTTTAGGCGTGATGTTTTCGGATATTTTCACGCCTAAAGGCGTAACTCTGAACGTTCACTTACCTTCCCTTTGCAGCTCACTGCGTATCCGCGTCAATATTTTATAATAATGCCATGCCTCGGGAGCATTTGGTTCTCCATGATGGTCGGGTTTTAAGATCAGGTCTCCCGTCGCCAGCAAAACTTTTTTCACCTGCGGATTCTGCGCGACCTTTTCGCGGGTGGCCTCGACGATCAGCCGGTAATGCTCGCCCTTCTCCGTTGGCTCGGACGGGCGGTATGGAAACCGGTTTCCTTCAAAGCTGACCCAATCGATGCCCATCTTTTTCATATTTTCTTCGGCCAGCGTGCCCGCCGATTTCGCTTCAAAGGCGGTCATTTGCGACACCTGCTCGCGGGTGTATTTCCATTCCAGGCCGGGAAATTTCGCGCGCGGATCCTGAGCGTCTTCGGGATAGAGCATCATCTGCCAGAAACCTTCAAGGCTGGCGTAGCTCTTGCCGCGATATTCAAACGGCGTCGGCGCAAAATTAGACAGCAACCCGAGCTCGTTGCGCTTGGAAAGGATCACCTCGCCGGCCTGCGCCTCCTGCGGCAGAATTTCCCAATCAGGCTTGTTCGGATCATTGACCGGCGCAAACCAACGCGCGGGGTAACGCGGATCGTGTTTCGCACTTTCTGAGGGGGAAGTTTTATTACAAGCCGCGGTAAAAACCAGTGCCAGGCTTACGAGCAGTACAATTGTAATTTTGCCTGTCCGAGAAATCATTGTTCGTTATTTTTTCGCGCGATCATTGTTGCCAGCATTGTCGCGATAATTTTTTCTTCCCCGGCGTTTGCGGCAAAAACATCGGCCCGGCACACGGTCAAAGTGCGGCCGGGTTTAATAACCTGCGCCCGGGCGATAAATCTCTCGCCGATGGCCGGTGAAAGCAGATTTACTTTAAATTCAACCGAGAGAACTCCGGCGGACGACGGCATTAAAGTGAACGCCGCGTAGCCGCATGCCGAATCGGCGATGGTCGTTATTATCCCGGCATGAATAAACCCGTTTTGCTGAGTAAGCTCTTCACTGAACGGTATTTCAATAACTACCTCGCCCGGCTCGACTTTCGTAAGCTCCGCGCGAAGCGTCTGCATCAGCTTTTGCGCCGCGAAACTTGCGCGAACTTTATTTTCAAATTCCGGATCGAGAGACATGTAATGGGTCATTTAAATTATCGTCGTCACAATTTCCCTGATACTGCGCTGCAGCTCGCGGTCGTCGGTGATGGGCGAGCAGATGGCGACTTCGGCGGCATCGACCGGCGAGATCCCTTTGGCGATCAACTGCGCCGCGTAGATCAGCAGCCTGGTCGAGACGCCTTCCTCAAGGCCGTGCCCGCGCAGGTTGCGCACCTTCTGCCCGATGGCCACCAGGTCGCGCGCCATCGCTTCATCCACGCCGCCTTCCTTCATCACGATCTGCGTTTCCTGCTCCGGCCCGGGATAGTCGAATTCCATCGCGACAAAACGCTGGCGGGTCGATTGCTTCAGGTCTTTTAAGATGGATTGATAGCCGGGGTTGTAGGAAACGACCAGCATGAATTCCGGCGGCGCTTCGACCACGGTGCCGCGTTTTTCGATGGGCAGGCGGCGGCGGTCGTCGGTCAGCGGGTGGATGATCACGACCGTGTCCTTGCGCGCCTCGACCACCTCGTCGAGATAGCAGATCGCGCCGTTGCGCACGGCCTTGGTCAGCGGCCCGTCGTGCCAGACGGTCTCTTCGCCTTCGAGCAGAAAGCGGCCCACCAGATCGGTCGCCGAGAGGTCTTCATGACACGCGACGGTGATCAGCGGGCGGTTCATCCGCCACGCCATGTGCTCGACAAAACGCGTCTTGCCGCAGCCCGTCGGGCCTTTTAGCATCACCGGAAGCCGCGCGTGATAAGCCGATTCGAAAAGCTCGACCTCGCTGCGAATTGGCAGATAAAACGGCTCGCTAGCCGCCTTGTATTGTTCGATAGCCTGTTCCATATATGAAAAGGCAATTCTAACACTGGCAAGAAATAGCACCAAGACGGCTTTTTTATTCCAGGTAAAAAGGATTTATTACCCGGCCGTGCATCTAACGAACAATGGCTTCGAAAAACGCAAAATATTCCCGGCGTGATTTTCTTAAATTCTTTGGGGCATTTGCGGGATCGACCCTAATTCTACGGGGCGCTTTTTCTCAAGCTACTGCTGCTGCTTCCGATCCCTTCAACTTTCTGGTCGTGGGCGATTCAATCATCTCGGGACAGGGCCTGATGAAAGAACAAAGGTTCTACTACCTGGTCAAGCAATGGCTGGAAAATGACCTATTTAAGAATTCGCGACGTGTCGAACTAAAGGTCAAAGCGCATTCCGGGGCCAGCATCAACCTTCGCCCGGTGGAAAAGGATGCGCTCAAAAAAGCCGGCGTCGATGAAAACAAGCCTTATCCCAGCGAGGTGAATATCACATTTCCGAGCATCAGTTCACAGGTTGATACCGCAGTGAAAGAATACGAGGACCCGCGGTCGGTCGATCTCGTAATGCTTACCGGCGGCATCACCGACACACGGTTGACCAAAATCCTGGACCCTTTTCGAAGCAATAAGGGCCTCCGGCGCGACATCGTAAAACATTGCGGTGAAGGAATGTTCGGATTGCTCGGCCGTATTGCCGTGAGTTTTCCAAATGCGCTGATCGTTCTCGTCGGTTACTATCCGGTAATTTCAAAATACACACCAAAGAAAAAGATCATTAACCACATACTTGAATTGAGCAATTTTCCCGATCCTTTAAAAGCACTGGTAAATAATCCTTTGAATCGCGTCTTATTCAAACGTTACACCAACAAAATGATCGCGCGCTCGCTGCTCTGGGCGGAAATTTCCACGATCGAATTTAAGAAAACGGTCGAAAGATTGAACGCTGAATTGGGCTCCCCGCGCGCGGTTTTCGTTCCCTCTCCGATTAAGGAAGAAAACAGCCTCGGCGCCGAAAAGACCCTGGTGTTTGAATTAGGTAAAAATGGCAAGCTCATGGACTCGATGGCAGCGGAAAGAAAAACTCTTTGTAGAGAGGTCCTTCCCGAGCTGCGCGAATCCATAGACTTAAAATTCGGCTCACGAATGTGCGAGATGGCGGGTATCGGGCACCCAAACCCGGAAGGAGCAAAAGCCATTGCCGAGGCGATTCAGGCCAGTTTGAAAGAGTTTCTCATTGCCATAAAACTATTGAACTAACGCTATCCATATAATCTCTAAACTTGCGGCACAACCCCTTTCGCTGTCAGAATGAAACGTTATGAAAATTGCCGTGGCAATGAGCGGCGGGGTTGATTCGTCTTCGACGGCCGCGTTATTAAAGGAGCAGGGGCACGAGCTGGTCGGCTTTACGATGCAGTTGTGGAACCAGCGCCGCCACATCAATGTGGACGAAAACGGCGATCCGTTGCCTTCACGCTGCTGCTCGCTTGACGACGTGTACGACGCGCGGCGCGTGGCCGAAGGCTTGGATTTTCCTTTTTATGTACTCAATTACGAGCAGGAATTCGAAAAGTCGGTGGTCGAGCCTTTTGTGCAGAGCTATCTTTCGGGCGAAACGCCGATCCCCTGCGTCGCGTGCAATTCGCGCCTGAAATTTGCCACGTTGGATAAACTAGCGCAATCGCTTGGCTGCGACAAAGTTGCCACCGGGCATTACGCCCGGGTCGAATACGACGCGGGCGCTAACCGCTACCGCCTTTACCGCGGCAGAAATCATTGGAAGGACCAGTCCTATTTTTTGTGGGAGCTGACCCAGGACCAGCTCTCGCGCGCGATGTTCCCGCTCGGCGAAATGATGAAGAGCGAGGTGCGCGATATTGCCCGTGAAGCGAACCTCTACACCGCCGATAAACAAGAGTCGCAGGAGATCTGCTTCGTGCCGGACGGCAAGTACGCTGAGTTCATCGACCGCTATCTCGACCACGAGGGGCGCGCGGATGAAATGCCCGCGGGTGGCGAGATCGTCTCGACCACCGGCGAAGTTGTAGGCAGCCACACCGGCATTCACCGCTACACCGTGGGGCAGCGGCGCGGCCTCGGGATAGCGCACGAAAAGCCGCTTTACGTGGTGCAGATCGAGCGCGCGAAAAATCAGATAATCGTCGGCGAGAAGGATGAGCTTCTGGCGCCTGAGTTCATCGCCAAAGGCGTGAACTGGGTCGCGTTTGACGAGCCCACCGAACCTGTGCGCGCCGAGGTCCGCGTGCGCTATCGCCACGAACCCGCGCCCGCCACGATCTACGCCTTGCCCGGCAAAGAGGATGTTTCAGATCTCACAGAGGTAACAGTGAAACATCTGAAACAAAATGAAACAGGTGCTGCCGATCAGCGCGTCCGCATCGTTTTCGACGAGCCCCAGCGCGCCATCACTCCAGGCCAGGCGACCGTTTTCTACCGCGGCGAAGAAGTTATCGGTGGCGGCTGGATCGTAAAAGGCTGATATGTTGAGAAAACCGGCTATGTCGTTATATATTATGGTTTGGAAGAGAATTAGGTGATCAGTGGCCTATGACTCGGCCACAAAACCTGGAAATAATATTTTTGATCGGTTAAAAACAATGGCAAAAGCAAAAAAGAGACCAAGTAAAAGCGCCAAAGCGGCCGCAAAATTATTGAAAGAATCCGAGCTATTGGCCGCTGCAAAAGCATTGAATGACTCCAAGGAATCGCAGGATTTTCAGCCGGAATATGCCCCGACAAATGTAAGCGGACCTAATAAAAAGAGGCCGGACAAGAAACGGGGATAAGTAATTAAAGTGGCGAAGGAGAAATCGTAAAGAGTCTGTCTTATGATGCCGCAAGTTTCAGACATTTTAGAATTAAGCGTAGCGGAAAGGATCCGCATTGTTGAAGAGATCTGGCATAGTATCGCTAAAAACCCGGATTCGCTTCCGCTCAGCGAAGAAGAGCGCTTGAAACTGGACAAACGTTTGCAGGAATACCTGGAAAATCCCACTGAAGGTATTGAATGGAACAAATTGAAGGAGAAACTCCTCCGGGCGAAATAAATTTCGAGATCATTGTCCGCCGGGCAGCGGAAATTGAGATCATCGATGCTTTCATTTGGTATGAAGAACAAGGAAGGCTTAGGCTTTGAGTTTCTTCAATTACTCGATGAAACTTTCAGATTCGTCAAACGTAATCCCGGCTCTTATCAAATTATTTACCAAAATATTCGACGAGCGTTATTACGTAAATTCCTTACGCACTGTTTTATATTATAGAAAATCATCAAATCATTATTCTCGGCTGTTTTCATCAAAAACGCCGTCAGGGTGGATGGCCAAGTGAAATGTAGAATGACCAAATCCGAGCTTCGCAAAATTTACCTCCCCAAACAAAAAACCCTTCCCGCGTCCGAGCGCGAAGGCAAAGTCAAAAATATTTGCAGACTTTTTTTTCAGACTTTCGATCTAAGCGCGGTAAACTTTCTCCACTCTTTTCTTCCCATCGAGCGCTTCAACGAGATCGATACGCATTCGATCCTGAAAAGGGTCTGGCAAGACCACCCGCATATCGAAACGGTGGTGCCGCGCGTTAATCTGGACACGAACGAGATGGAGAATCTGAAATTTACGCATGAAACCGAGCTGGTGTTGAGCAACTGGCAGATACACGAACCTTCGCATGACGACATTGTCGCCCCGGATAAGATCGATATGGTCCTGGTGCCGCTCCTGTGTTTTGACGAGCGCGGCTACCGGGTCGGCTATGGCAAGGGGTTTTACGACCGCTTTCTGGCAAGATGCCGGCCCGGGGCGCAAAAGATCGGCCTATCGTATTTCCCGCCGGTCCCGGAGATCACGAACATCGATGATTTCGATGTAAGACTGGATTTCTGTATCACGCCGGAAAAGTTGCGGCAATTCTAAACGCTTTGTCTATCGGACTTAGCTGCTCACCTGCGTTTCGGTTAAACATTTTCCCCCGTTCTGGCGTAAGATTAATGCGCGTCTTATTGGACGCAAGTTAAATTTTTTTGGAGTGATAAATTAAAAATGGCAATGTCTCGAACAGCTAAAACTCTTCTTATCTTGGGTGGAATTTTTGTCGTATTCATAATGGTGTGCCTGATCGGCGTGATGCTTTTCTTTGAGTTGAAAAATAAGCCCAACGTACCCAGCAACAGCGTTCTGGTGATGAAAGTTTCCGGCGAAATGCCCGACTATTCGCCGCAGGACCCGACCGCCGAGCTTTTCGGCATTGCGCAGCCGCAATCGCTGGTGAGTTTTATCTCAAGCATTAAAAACGCCAAGAGCGACAGCCGCATCGGCGGGATTTTGATCGACATTGACTTTCCCGGCATCGGCTGGGGCAAAGCCGACGAGATACGCGAGACGATCGCCGACTTTAAAACTTCCGGTAAGCCGATCTACGCTTTTATGGAGATCGGTTCGAACAAGGAATATTACATTGCCTCCGCCTGCGACAAAGTTTTTCTGCCGCCTTCGGGCGATCTTTACATCAACGGGCTCGCTGCTAATGTGATGTTCTACAAAGGCACGCTCGATAAACTGGGCGTCGAAATGGATGTTGTGCAGATCGGCAAATACAAAAATGCGCCGGACGTTTATACCCGCAAGGAAATGTCGGACGGGCATCGCGAAGTGATGAACGCCATCCTCGACGATTATTTCGGCCGCATCGTTACCGCCATTGCCGACGGGCGCAAAAAATCACCCGAAGATGTAAAAGCCATCATCGACAATGCGCCTTATGATGCCATCAAGGCGCAGGAGCAGGGACTGATAGACGGCGCGCTCTACCGCGACCAGGTATACGAGGAACTCAAAAAACAGCTCGGTTATAAAGAAGATACCGAGTTGCGCACGATCGGCGGAAAAGAATACCGCGAAGCCATCAGGGACACCCTGAGTTCAGGAAAAGATTCCGACGTCGCGGTGATCTTTGCCTCCGGGCCGATCAGCACCGGCAAATCCGGCAGCGGCGGTTTCGAAGGCGAACGGATCGGTTCGGACACGGTGGTAAAGGCCGTGACGGACGCCGCCGAAGATAAATCCATCAAAGCGATAATTTTACGCGTCGACAGTCCGGGCGGCTCGGCGCTGGCCTCGGACCTGATGTGGCACGCCATCGAAAATGCCAAAGCCAAAAAACCGGTGGTTGTTTCGATGAGCGACGTCGCGGCCAGCGGCGGCTATTACATTTCCTGCAACGCCAACAAGATCGTGGCGGAGCCTTCGACCATCACCGGCTCGATCGGCGTCTTTATGGGCAAACCGGTCGTAAAGGGTTTGTTCGATTGGGCGGGCATCTCCAGTGAAACTCTGAAACGCGGAAAAAACGCCGGGCTCTTTGACACCAGCGTGAAATGGACGCCCGACGAGCGCGCCAAGATCGAAGAAAGCGCGCACAAAATTTACTACGATGAATTTGTGCCCAAGGTCTCTAAAGGCCGCGGAAAGTCGGTCGAAGAGATCGACGCCATCGGCCAGGGGCATGTCTGGACCGGCGCTCAGGCAAAACAAAACGGCCTGATCGACGAATTCGGCGGCCTGGAAAAAGCGGTCGAAATAGCCAAAGAGCTGGCGGGAATTCCGGCGGAAAAAAGTGTTCGCCGGGTGGTTTTCCCGGCGCCGCGCCCGTTCTTCGACACCCTTTTTGATGCCGACGACGATACTTCTACCGAGATCCAAGCGCAAAAGGCCATGCTCGACTCTCTGCCGGAAGACGTGCGCCGGATGTTTCGTTTTTCATATCTTTTTGACCGGCTGAAAACGGGCGACGCTCTGACGTTGCTTCCGTTTGAGCTGCGGATAAAGTAAGAATGAGTCAGTAGCCCAACCGTAAGCAAGGGCGTTTTGAAGCGCCCTTTGCGTACGGTCGGGCTACTGACACAACCTTATTAAGTTGGCAATCCATACACAAAAATGTATCGGCTCGATACAAGTTTTTCCCGCAAAATAACGTAAGTCTAATAGATCCAACACTGGCATAGTCATTGCGTTTTACCCTCTTATAATATTAGTTCGCGCATGGGGCGCGGGGTAACACACCAAGGAGGGTATTATTATGAGAAAAAAAACATTTTTGGGATTAGGATTAGTTTTAATTCTTTCAATCTTTTCATCACTTGCCATTGCGCAGGAAACAGTAACCAAAACAACCACCACCACGAAAAAAGAAATAGTTCAGAATCCGGACGGAACCTGGACGGTGATCGAATATCCGGTCAATAAGGAAGTCACGGTCGAGCTTTCGCCGGGCACCACTTTAAAGGGCGCCAGCGGAGTAGCCAAGATCATGCGTTCGGACAGCGATACGGCGGTCAACCTGTCTTTGACGGGGCTAAGCAGCGATCTCAACAAGATCTATGTGTACGCGGTAGCTCCGAGCGGCGCGGTCAGCTTGTTGGGCCCGCTCGATGTAGCTAACGGGCTCGCGGCGAGCACCTTTACCACGCCGCTGAATCAATTCATGCTGGTGCTTTCGCCGACTGAAACCATGACCAGCTATGATACGAGCACGGCGGTTGCCTTTCGCAGCGCGTTGCCGAGCGGCTATGCCGTGGTTCCGCGCGCGATAACTTCGACTGGAGGAGCAAAGCAGGTCGCCAGTACCGAGCCGGTGGATTCATCCTATGAGGTTCCGATGCTGGGCGTTCCCGCTATGGTGGGTAAAACGACCGAGATAAGAATAGCCTTTAGCGGCGAGTTGGCGGGACTCAAGGGCAAGGCCTATATCGATTCTAAAAAATCCGGGACGACCCAGGTCAAGATGCGCTTTGACGACATGAAAATGGCGCCGAAGGATAAGCGTTTTGTCTTGTGGGCTTCGTCGCCGGACGGTAAATTTACCAAACTCGGCCAGGTCGTCAACTCCGGCAACAGGCAGGAAGCCGAGATCCGCGGCGAAGTCGCGCTTCCGGACTTTGGCCTGCTGGTGACGGTAGAAGACAAGGATGTAGAACAACCTTTAAGTCCTACTTATACGGTCTTGAAGGTAGGCGACTAACACGAATGAACAGTAGATAAGCAAGGGGGAAAATAGAAAGGGCTTCTTCGGGAAGCCTTTTCTTTTGTTTAGAATTACGCGTTTACGCGGGATCACGCCTGAAGGCGTAACTCTGAACTTTACTTATCGAACAACTTATTAAGAAACTGTTTTGTTTTCGCGTAAATTTCCCCGTCTTCGGAAGCCCGCGGCCCGGCGACATTCAAAATTTCGCAATTTATCCGGGTGAGCCACTTCTTCGCGTTTGCGGCCGCATGCGTAATTGAGGCAGAAGAAAGGTCGATGTGAAGAAAAGGCTTGTTGTTTTTTACGGCAAATTCTTCGGTCAGTTTTGAACCGCCCGCCAGTTCTCCCTGAGAGAGAATCAAGGTAGCGCCGGCGACCTTAACGTTGAGCTCGGTCCTCTCCGTGGGATCGTCGGAAGCGGTTTCAATTAAGTTGGGATATTTATCGGAGAGCGGGCCGTCTTCCGCCAAGCGGTTTTTCGGCACATACCCGCCGGTTTCGATGCCGTTTTCCAGCGCGAAATCCAACGCGGCGCGGTCGACACCGGTTTGCCCGCCAGAGACGATCTTGCGCAGACTAAACATAAAGCCAACATCTACAGCGCGAACATTTCCTGCAGCACGGACAGCACCTGCGCCTGCTCTTCTTTTCCCAGCTCGCCGATCTTTTTCGTCAGGCGGTTCTTGTCCACCGCACGGAGCTGCTCCAGCACGATGCTTCTTTTTTTACTAAGAAATTCTACCGGCACGCGGGTGGGGTATTTATTTTTAGCGGCGTCTATCGGCGCCACGATGGCCGAAGAAATGTGGCGGTTCATCTCGTCCGGCGAAACCACCACACAGGGGCGTGTCTGCTTTGCGTCGCCCTGCGTGTTAGAGTCGAGATTGAGCAGGTATATCTCAAAGCGTTTTACCATTGCCAGCTTTCCTTATCGAAACCGGAGCGGACGTTTAAGCCGTCGCCGGAAATTTCATCGTCGTCGTTTTCCGCCATCGTCTTAAAAGCCTCTTCCCAATCCTGGCGCGGAGTTTTTGTTTTTTTGATAAGTATCCCCGAATCGCACAATTCCAGGTCGACCTCGCCGCTCAGATCGCTCTGCTCAAGCAGTGTTTTAGGGATTCTGATGCCCTGGGAGTTTCCGATACTCACTATCTGCGCTTTCATAATTACAATGTAATTACAGGAAGGGATTTCTGTCAAGGAAATAGCTGCGAAAAGCAAAAAGAGCGAAAACACGACCGTCAGGGAGTGTGAGTAAAGTTTTAATCACACACTCACTAACGCTCGTGTTTCTGCCCTTTATATAGATCAGCCGATCTTTTCAAACCCGGTGAATTGATGCAAAACTTCGGGAATGAACACCGAGCCGTCTGCCTGCTGGTAGTTTTCCAGGATCGCGATCCAGGTTCTGCCGACGGCAAGGCCGGAGCCGTTTAAGGTATGCACAAATTCGGGCTTTGCGCCGCCCGCGCGGCGAAAACGCGTGTTCATCCGGCGCGCCTGAAAGTCGCCGCAATTCGAGCAGCTCGAAATTTCGCGGTAGGTCTGCTGCGAAGGCAGCCAAACCTCGATGTCGTAGGTTCTGCGCGCGCCGAAGCCCATATCGCCCGTCGAGAGAACGACCGTGCGATAAGGCAGGCCCAGAAGCTGCAAGATCCGTTCGGCATGGGCGGTCAGTTTTTCGTGTTCTTCCTCAGAATTTTCCGGCAGGCAAAGCTTGACCAACTCCACCTTTTCGAACTGGTGCTGGCGGATCAACCCGCGCGTGTCGCGCCCGTAGCTGCCCGCTTCGCTGCGAAAACACGGCGAGTAAGCCGTGTAATACTTGGGCAGGTCTTTGGCCTCCAGGATTTCCTCAGCGTGATAATTTGTGACCGGGACTTCGGCCGTCGGGATCAGAGCCAGCCCGCGCTCGTCGTTGAGAAAAAACAGATCTTCCTCGAATTTCGGCAGCTGGTTGGTGCCGAAAAGCGCTTTGCGGTTGACGATAAAAGGCGGCAGGGTTTCGGTGTAGCCGTGTTCGCGCGTGTGCACGTCGAGCATAAAATTTATCAGCGCGCGTTCGAGCCGCGCGCCCGCGCCGTTTAGGATCGCAAAACGGGACCCGGCAATTTTCGTAGCGCGTTCCAGATCCAGAATTCCCAGGGCCTCGCCCAGATCGACGTGGTCCTTCGGCTCGAAATCGAATTCGCGCGGCATCGCCCCAGCGGCGGATCTCGCGGTTGGCGGTTTCATCCGCGCCGACGGGAACGTCTTCATCCGGAACGTTAGGCAGCCCGGCGAGCAGTTCGGACATCGCGGCTTCGGCCTCGTCACGTTTGGCTTCCAGCCCGGCCTGCTTTTCTTTCAGCCCGGCAACTTCCGCTTTTTTCGTTTCGGCTTCGTCACGCTTGCCTTGCTGCATTAACGCGCCGATATCCTTGCTGGCAGCGTTGCGCAGTTCGTTTAACTTATTCGACTCGCCGATCACGCGGCGGCGCTCCCCGTCCAGCTCGGCAAAACGGTCCAACGCCTCGCCGGGAAAATTCCGGTTCCTTAACGCTTCCCTGACTTTCTCTAAATTTTCCCTGACAAAATTAAGGTCCAACATAATTACTAACGCCGCCCCAGTACGTCTTTTAACCAAGCGTTCTTGCCACTACAAAAACACATGAGGCCTTACTCGGGTCGGCCGCAAGGTTCACTTTTTCAAGCCTGATATTCCATTCGTTGTAGGCCGTAAACCCGCCAGCCTCGAGCGTTTTCTCCTCAGCCGTGCCTTTGCCGCTAACTTCCACGCGGCAAAAAATGCTGTCGCCGCCCGCAGCGCCCTGCGAAGTTCCGTTTTCCAGCATCTTGACCTTAAGCTCCGCGCCGCGGACATTGACCGTTTCGCCTTTCTTGAGGGTGAACGGTTCGTGCGGATTCACCGTTTTGCCCGCCGCCGAACAGCCCGCCAGGCCAAGCGCGATCAACAGGGTAAAAAATATTCTCATAAAAGGCCTCACATTTTCCGGCCAAGCTATCTCTCCCGCGACAAACCGTGACGTTTGTTTCTCAGCCGTTTTTAACCTAAAATTTCTAATTCGGCCTGCGCTGTCCGTATGACAGAAAGCAAAGTCATAATTTAACAATCTTTTTATGAAACAAAAAATTCGCAAAGCAGTTTTTCCCGCCGCGGGCCTGGGCACGCGTTTTTTGCCCGCCACCAAATCTTCGCCCAAGGAAATGCTGCCGCTGGTGGATAAGCCCCTGATCCAATACGTAGTGGAAGAGGCCGTGGCATCGGGCGTGGAATCGATATTGATCGTGACCGGGCGCGATAAATCGCCGATCGAAAATCATTTCGACATTTCTTTTGAGCTGGAACAGCTGCTCAAGGAAAAGGGAAAGAACGAGATGTTCGAACAGGTGCGGGCCATCTCAGATATGGCAAAGATCAGCTACACGCGCCAAAAACAGGCTCGCGGTTTAGGCCACGCCATTCTCCAGGGCAAAGATTTCGTCGGGAGCGAGCCGTTTGCCGTGCTGCTGGCGGACGACATTGTGGACGCCGAAAAACCCGCGCTGACACAGATGATGGAGGTCTTTGAAAAATACCAGGCGCCGGTCATCGCCACCCTGCGCGTCGAAGGCGAGGCCATTTCGCGCTTCGGAGTGATCGACGCCGAAGAGGTCGAGCCGAATGTTTTTAAGATTCGCGACATGGTCGAAAAACCGAGTTTTGAAGATGCGCCTTCGGATCTGGCGATCATCGGGCGCTATATTTTCACGCCGGATATTTTCCAGGCCATCGAAAACACCGTTCCCGGCGCGGGCGGCGAGATCCAGATCACCGACGCGATGCGTTTGTTGTTGAAAGAACGCCCGTTTTACGCCGTCAAGCTCGACGGCGTCCGCCACGACGCGGGAGACAAGCTGGGTTTTCTCATCGCCACGGTGGAATTCGCCTTGAAGCGCGCCGATCTGGGAGAGGCTTTTCGGGAGTATTTGAAGTCATTGAAATTATGAAATGGCAGAAACGCGACAGTTATGGAGTGTGTAATTGATCCGAAGACCACACGCTCCATAACTGTCGCGTTTCCGCCCTGAAAGAGAGACCATTGTGAGCAAAAAAGAATTTAACGGAAGATCGGCGATCGTGACGGGCGCGACGCGGGGCATCGGGCGCGCGATCGCGTTGGAGCTCGGGAAACGGGGCGCGAATATCGCTTTTAACTTTGCCAAAAGCCAGGACGAAGCCGACAAGCTGAAAGCCGAGATCGAATCTTTAGGCGTAAAAGCCTTTGCTAGAAGCTGCGACGTGGCGAATACCGAAGGCTCGGCTGAGTTTGTCAAAACCGCTCAGGCGGAATTGGGCTCGGTCGATTTTCTTGTCAATAACGCCGGCATCACCCGCGACAATCTCATCATGCGCATGAAGGAAGACGATTGGGACGCGGTGGTGGACACGAATTTAAAAGGCGCGTGGAATTTTTCCAAAGCCGTGATGCGGCCGATGATGAAAAACGAGACCGGGGGCGCGATCGTCAATATCACCTCGATCAGCGGCGTGGTCGGGATGATGGGGCAGTCGAATTATTCCGCTTCGAAAGCGGGCATGATCGGGCTGACCAAAGCGCTGGCGAAGGAAGTGGCCAGCCGCAAGATCACCGTAAACGCGCTCGCGCTCGGCCTGGTAGAAACCGATATGAGCGGCCAGCTCGACGAGCAGTACCAGGCCAAGCTGCTGGAAATGATCCCGCTGAAACGTTTGGGAAATACGCAGGAAGTGGCTGAGATCGTTTGTTTTATTCTTTCGGATTCCGCCCGCTACATTACCGGCCAAGTGATCCAGGCCGACGGCGGGCTGGCGATGTAGTTATATGTCCATAAAACACGTAAAGCCTGAAGAAGAAGCCCCTCTGCAAAATCCCGAGGAATTTTTACGAGAACAGAAACGCTCAATGCGAGAAAGATCTTATTGGGCGATCGGGATCGGCTTGGGGCTTGTCTCCATTTTTGTCGTATTTATCTTCTTCCTTGGATTTCCTTTTGACATTATTTTTCGCAGTATTTTCTTCGCGCTCGGGGTTTTGGTAGCCTTGGCCGGGTTTTGGGGATTATATGAAGCAAAAAGATTATCGCTCGAGGATTACATCCCCTCCCCGGAAGCGGTTCTTTTCGCGCAACAGAACAAAACGGAAAGGCCTTATTTCACTTATGTGGTCACCGGTTGTCTGATCGCTGTTTTTCTGGTTCAGTTATCCTTCGGCCTCGATGAATCCTTTTTAACTGCAGGCTTAGTAAAACATGCCGTATGGCAAGACGGGCAGTGGTGGCGGTTAATAACAGGGGCGACTCTCCATTCGATAATTCTTCATATATATTTTAATGGCCAGGCATTTTTCGTGCTCGGCAGTATGATCGAATATTTTTCAAACCGATCTCATCTGGCGATAGTTTTTCTGTTGGCGGTCGTAGGCGGGGGCCTTATGAGCCTTTTTCTGATGCCTAATATTAATTCGATCGGGGCTTCGGGCGGAGTTATGGGATTGATCGGATACTTGGCGATCTATGGTTACCGCAGGAAACGTCAATTACCGCCGGGATTTTTAAAAAACATACTGGTAAATGTCGGCCTTATCGCGGCGATGGGCGTGATCGCATATCAGTTTATCGATAACGCTGCGCACCTCGGTGGATTTTTGGTTGGCGCGGCTTACGGTTTTATGCAAATCCCCGGGGATGTGCAAAAAGACCCGCGGCAAGCGAATGATTTGACTGTTTTTCTGGGTTACGCTGCGCTGGTAATATTCATCGCATTTTGTGCCCTGAGTATTTTATTGATCACGAAAACGATATATCTATAATGCCCAGAGTGCGCGTTCATCAACACGTAAACCCGCTTGCACCGCGATTTCAGGAGCTGTCGGCGCCGGTGAATTTCGGCGAAATATTTGCCGCGCCCAAGCAGCCTCTGCACCTGGATATCGGCTGCGCGCGCGGCCGCTTTCTGCTGAAAATGGCGCAGCTGGAAAAGGCATGGAATTTTCTCGGGCTGGAAATACGCGAGCCTTTGGTCACGGAAGCCAACCGCATCAAAAACGAACAAAACCTGGCCAATCTCCATTACGAGTTTTGCAACGCCACAATCTCGCTGGGGAATGTTTTGAAAGATCTGCCCCCGGGAATCTTGCGGATGGTGACGATCCAGTTTCCCGACCCGTGGTTCAAGAAACGCCATTTCAAGCGCCGGATGGTCAAAGTGAGCCTGGTAAATGACATTGCCGCGCACCTTTCCACCGGCGGCAAGGTTTTTATTCAGTCCGATGTAGAAGAAGTGGCGGAAGAAATTTACGGCTTCTTTGCGGAAAATCCCGAGTTTAAAAAAGCGGAGGTTTCGGAAAATCCTTTTCCCGTAAAAACCGAACGCGAAGGCGCGGTCGAGGAAAAAGGTAATCCGGTGTACCGGGCGATGTTCGAGAAGAGTGAACCGGAGCGCCGAATTCATTCGGCAAGATCGCGTAGCGATCTAAAAAACACCTAAGGCTGCGCGTTCAGGCAGACTGAAGTCTGCGCTCCGGGTTACAAAGAACTACCTATCGGTTATCTGCAGCGAGCCGCGCATCGTACTGAAAGACCGGTCGTAAGTGTAAGACTGACTTTGCGGCGCGACACCGGCGAAATAAAACAAACTCCCGTTGCTCAGCATAAATGTATAAACCGTGACCACCTCAGCCCTGCCTGTGACCGGAGACGTGCCGGTGAGCCTGGTGGCTAAAGCCGACCTCCCCGCCATCGTGCCGCTGGTCGAAGTTCCCTGCCGGCGCAAATAACTGTTTCCCTGCAAGAGACCGTTGATATATTCGGTGTTCGCCGCCGAGAGGGTCCTATTGCTAGGCGAGAAAATGCCCATTATAGTTCCGTGCGTGATACCGTCTTTGCCGTACCCGCCGTCCGGCGAAAAATATATAGAATCGTTATCGGGAAACTCTCTCCAATTGTTAGGCACGCTTATCCGCAGAAAACTGCCGCTGGTATAAGTGCGGTAACTGCTCGAAGGCTGCTGGACCGTGGTCTTGTATGTCCCGCTCATGATCGGCGAATTGCTTCCGGTGTTGCCGCCGGTATTGCCGTACACCCTGCCTTCCTTTTCGATCTCCGCCATGCTCTTGGCGCGCGGCATGGATCGCAGCCGGCGCTGGGTCTGATCAAAGCTCGGCGTGCCCTTGATCGGGTCGCCGGTGATCCTCAGTAGCGACGCTTCCCGCTCGATATTTTTATACCGGTTCGCCGGATTTGGATGGCTGCTGAACCAGTCGAGCCCGCCGCCGCCACCGCCGCCGCCTTCTCTTTCGATGGTTTTGAACATATTCGCCAGATCGCGCGGATCGTAACCGGCGCGCGCCATTATCTGCGCGCCCAGCGTATCGGCCTGGGTCTCATAATCACGGCTGTACTTGAGAAAATATCCGCCGACGGCCATTGCGCCCAACTGAGCGCCGGTCTGCCCGCCAACAACCGCGCCGCCCAGAATAGCGCCGATACCCAGGATCTGATTGAGCGGATTGCTAAGCTTGGTCTGCTGCGCAGTTCCGTGCCGCAGCGCCACGTGGCTGATCTCGTGCGCCATCACACCGGCCATCTCGCCTTCATTTTTAGCGGCTTCGATCATCCCGCGGTTGACGTACATCGGACCCCCGGGCAGCGCAAAAGCGTTGATGTCGCGCGCGTTGACGATCTTGAACGTGTAATCAAACTCGGGATGCCTGTGTTCGGGCGGGATCGCCGCCACCAGGCGTTCGCCCACCTGACTCACGTAATTTGTGGAGGCCGAATCGTTATTGAGTATCGGAAACTGCTTTTCTACCTCGACGGCGGCCTGGCGGCCCAATTTTATGTCGTCCTGGATCTTGTATTTGTTCTTCGGCACTTTGAGCTGGGTCTGCGCCGACGCCATCGGCACTATCGCCACTGCCCACAAAACCAGCACCGCCATTAAATTCCTGCTTAAAACCTTTGGAGTCTTCCTCATTCTTTTTCCCTCCGCGCCCTTCCGCAAAATGCGCTGAATATTCCCTAAATTGTTAAAAAGCCCTTGTTTAAGTCTATGCGAAACGCTACCCGTTTATCAATAAAAACTTAGACGTTTTCTAAGATGTTGCGAGCGCGGGTAAGGTTCACCGCTATATGTTCCCGCCTGTCCCGGGCTAATTTTCCCCGAATGTTACATTTATGTTAAATTGTCCTGCCGCTTTGTAGACAAACCCTTCCCGATTGGATATATTTCAAACTCCCTATGCAAATTCGACTAATTGGAGACCATAAATACTATGGCTTTTAGACTCTTACCGCGGGAAGACGCTTATTTTGCGCTTTTCTCGGAGATCAGCGAGAAGATCACCGAAGGCGCCAATCTTTTGGTGGAAATGATGAAAGGCGAAAGATCTGAATATGAGTCTTACGTTAAAAAGATAAAAGACGTTGAGCATGCCTGCGACGATATAACGCATTCCATTACCACAAAATTGAACAAATCTTTTATCACGCCCTTTGACCGTGAAGATATCTACACGCTGGCGGTCGCGCTTGACGACATTATCGATTACATCGACGCCGCCGCCCGCGCGATGCTGATGTATGACATCAAAGAGGCCACGGATCACGCCAAACGTTTTTCCATTGTTATCCAAAGCCTTTCCCTGGAGATACATGCTCTTATCTCGTCTCTAAATAAGCCGCTCGGCATTAACTCACACATCGTCGAGATCCATAAATTGGAAAATGAGGCCGATGATATTTACTTTCAAGCGGTCGGAGGATTATTTAGCAATTCTACCGACACACTGACCATAATTAAATGGAAAGAGCTTTACGAGCTGCTGGAATATGCCACGGACCGCTGCGAAAGCGTCGCCAATATCAGCGAAAGCATTATCCTGAAGCACACTTAGGAAGCTTATGAGCCCAATACTGGCTTTAATTGTCCTGATAATTATCGTAGCGCTGATATTCGACTACGTGAACGGCTTTCACGACGCGGCCAATTCGATCGCCACCGTGGTGTCCACCCGGGTGCTTTCGCCCGGCGTGGCTGTGGTCTGGGCGGCTTTTTTTAATTTTATCGCTTTTGCCGTTTTCGGCACCAGCGTCGCCAAGACCGTCGGCGGCGATCTGGTCAACCTTAACTTGATCGAACCGGATTACAAGCTCTATGTAATTTTAGCGGGACTGTTGGGGGCGGTCATCTGGAACCTGATCACCTGGTACCTGGGGCTTCCCACGTCCAGTTCCCACGCATTGATCGGGGGATACGCGGGGGCTGCGATCGCTTCTTTTATAAGTTCGCACGGCTTTACCGGTGTCACCAGTATCCTGAAACCGGAAGGCTGGATCAAGACGATCACTTTTATCGTGGCATCGCCCCTGATCGGAATGACGCTCGGCTTTATTTTGATGGTCTCGGTTTACTGGATCTTTCACCGGGTGTCGGTCAGCCGGGTGGACAAAGTTTTCCGGGTCGGCCAGCTTTTTTCCGCCGCCGCCTTTTCGCTGGGACACGGCGGTAACGACGCGCAAAAAACAATGGGCATTATCACCGCCGTTCTGGCCGCCGGGGGAATTTTAAGTTTCGGGCCGAAAGGCGAGCTGCCGGCCATCCCGCTCTGGGTGGTGCTCTCGGCGCACCTGGCGATCGGTTTGGGAACGCTTTCCGGCGGCTGGCGGATCGTAAAAACGATGGGCTCGAAAATTTCCAAGCTTCAGCCCGTCGGGGGGTTCTGCGCCGAGACCGCCGGCGCCCTGACGCTTTTTATTGCTACCTGGACCGGGATCCCGGTCTCCACCACTCACACCATCACAGGCGCGATCGTCGGCGTCGGTTCAACCAAGAGGCTTTCAGCTGTTAAGTGGGGCGTGGCGGGCAGGATAGTTTGGGCGTGGATCTTGACGATCCCGATGTCGGCGATCATAGCCGCCCTTTCTTACGCCGTCGTCATCTTTATACACAATCTGACGACCTGAGCTCTTTAGCTGTCTTTAACTAATACTTCTTCCAGCGTGCGGGTCGTGCGGTCCGTGACGCTTGTCACCGGCTGCCGCGGAGCTTGCAATAGTTGGGCTGTTTCGGGAGCATTTAACTGTGCGGTCCGTTTTTCTTCTTTCCTCGTTTCGATCTGATCGTTAACTACTCTGTATATCAGCCGCAGCAGCGCAAAGCTGACCGCTCCGACAATAAAAAGATAAAGCCCGACTATCAAAGCGATATATCCGGGGTTGCTGGTCTTGTCGAAGAGCACCGCGACCAGGCCGACCAGGAACAGAAAACCGGCCCCGCCGAAAACGACAAGCCCGGCGACCAAATGGGTCAGGGTCTGGTTCGATCCTTCCCCTTCGGTTTCTTCCTTTGCCAGCCTCATGCCGCATGAGTTGCAGTAGTTTAATGCTTTGTTAACCAAACTTCCGCATTTTTGACAATACATAGCGCGCCTCTACTGTTTAGTTTGGATCTTGATCTTTTCGTTCAGCCAGTTTGTCAGGCTATCGAGGAATTCGAAATGCACGGCTGTGCCCTTCCAGATCCTTACCATCGATACGATCAGGACGATCGTCGTGATGATGCCGAAAATAACGCCGCCGATACGTCCGCCCCGGGCAAATCCGCCGATAATACCTAAAACGGTCGCTACCGCCAGGATGAGAATGTGAGCGGCAAAACCCTGCGCCGCGTGAAAACGCACCTTGGTCTCGCTTTGCGGAACAAAGAGAAGCTCCAGCAGGCCTGCTACCAACCCGATATAAAACGGCGTGTAAGGCAATATCATCAGGACATTTTCCGGCACCCCCATTATCTTGCGATTGGAAGGTTTTTCGGTCTCCTCAAGCCTGGTCGTTTGATAAAGCTCGCCTGCCGGCGGGTCGTCATAGATGGAAGAATACTGCGCAAAACCCGCGTTATCGTAACGCCGGGTCGGTTCTTCCGTCGCCGCCGCGCCGTTAAAGCTTCTGGTTTCCGCATTTAAATTAGGCAAAGTCTCGGTCTGCTGCGCTTCGGCAACTTTTGTGGGAAAATCCGGGTCAAGCGGGTTGGTGTCGTATTTCTTCTTCTTGGCCATTACATTGAGATTTTACGATATTTTTGGGAGTTTAGTTCGGAAAAAAGATGTCCTGATTTGCAATGCTCAATTTCTTTGCGGACTTTGCGCCTTTGCGTGATGTAATTTCACGCCAAGACGCAAAGAACGCAAAGTAAAACGTGCCAAAATTTAAGGCAAGCATAACGCTTGCCTCAATTTTATTCAACGACCTTTATTCCCAGTTCTTTCAATTGGGCCTCGTCTACTTCGCCGGGCGAATCCATCATCAGGTCCTGTGCCGAGGCCGTCTTGGGAAACGCGATCACATCGCGGATATTGTCCGTCTGCAGCAGCGCCATCAGGGTTCTTTCGATCCCGGAAGCAAAACCGCCGTGCGGCGGCGTGCCGTATTCCAGCGCGTCGAGAAAAAAACCGAAACGCTCGCGGGCCTTTTCCGGGGTCAGCCCGAGCGCCTTGAAATTGAGCGCCTGAATTTCCTTTTGATGGATACGGATCGAGCCCCCCGCGCATTCGACCCCGTTGATAACGGCATCGTACGCCTTGGCGCGGACCCCGCCCAGCAGTTCTTGCTCGCCCGTTTCCACCGCGCGTTTGAAAATTTCCAGGTCCTCATCCATCGGCGAAGTGAACGGGTGATGGGCCGCATCGTAATGTTTTTCGTTCTCGTTGTATTCGAACATCGGAAAATCCAGGACGATAAGCGGCTGGAAAACATTTTCAGGGATCAAATTTTCGCGCCGCGCGATCTCCAGGCGTAAAGCGCCCAGGGAAGCCGCCACGATCGATTTTCTGCCCGCGACGATCAAAACCGCATCGCCTTTTTCCGCCTTTGCCGCCGCTGCCAGCTGATCTATTTTCTCTTCGCCCAGCACCTTCAAAAGCGAAGACGAAGTTTCTTCCTGTCCCAGCTTTATCCACGCCAGCGCCGACGCGCCGTAGCGTTTTACAAATTCCTGGAGCTCATCGAGTATCTTGCGCGAGTAATCGGCCTTGCCTTTTACGGCCAGGCACTTGATCTCGCCACCCGTTTTCAAAGTCTCGGCAAACGGCGCAAAATCCGTGTCTTTTAGTTCTCCGGAGAGATCCTGCAGCTCCATTTCAAAACGCAGGTCGGGTTTGTCCGACCCGTACCGGCGCAAGGCTTCGGCATAGGTCATTCGCGGCCACTTCTCCGGCAGCTCGACGTCGATCAGCCGGAAGACGTGGCGGAACATCCCTTCGATCAGGCGGTAAACCATTTCCTGGTTCGCAAACGACATCTCCACATCGAGCTGGGTAAATTCCGGCTGGCGGTCGGCGCGCAGATCTTCGTCGCGAAAACAGCGCGCGATCTGGTAGTACTTGTCGAAACCGGCGATCATCGTGATCTGCTTTAAAATTTGCGGCGATTGCGGCAGCGCGAAAAATTTGCCGCTGTGGATGCGCGAAGGCACGATAAAATCGCGCGCGCCTTCGGGCGTCGACTTGAGCAGGATCGGCGTTTCGATCTCGACGAAGCCCTGCGCGTCCATGAACTCACGTATCCTGGCCACGGTTTTCGCGCGCATTATGATATTTTGCTGCAATTGCGGGCGGCGCAGATCCAGATAGCGATATTTCAGCCGCGTGGATTCATCCGCCAGGTTTTCCGAGCCCGCGACTTCCAGTTGGAACGGCGGTGTCTTGGCGTCGTTCAGGATCAGCAGCTCCTTAACGCGCACCTCGACGTCGCCGGTCGCGAGCTTCACATTGTGCGTGTTGCCGTCGCGCAGAGACGACTTCGCCCTTGACCGCGATGACAAATTCGCCGCGCAGGTTTTTAGCCTTATCGTGCGCCGCGAGGTCGAAATCAGAGGCCGTGACGGTCTGCGTCACGCCGTAGCGGTCGCGCAGATCGATAAACGTAAAAACGCCGAAGTCGCGCTTCTTGGCGACCCAGCCCATCAGCACAACCTGCTCGCCGACATTTGTCCGCCCGCAGCTCGCCGCAGGTATGAGTTCTTTCTAAATTTCCTAAAGTGTCTAACATCCGTTTTTACTGTAAGCGTCCTTGCTCGGTAAGAAAAAGATAAATTCTAAGCTAAAACTCGGGCAAAACAAAATCTTGCCTTGTTCAGAGTTACGCCTTCAGGCGTGAAAAATGCCTAAAACCTCACGCGTAAACTCGTAACTCTGAACGACGGAAAACGTGCCCGCGCGCCGCTGAAATCAGATTTATTTCCTGCTTCAATTTATATAAACAAAGGGATTATGCCCACAGTCCAAATTTTATGACAACGCAGCGTTTTTACTCTTCATCTTATACATAGGCGCAGTTAAAAGCCATCACGGCCTTGCGCCAATACATAAGGGAGAAATACAGAAAAATGAGAAAGACATTGTTACTTTCATTGATGCTGGCGGGGGCTTTTGTGGTCTTTCCGCTGACCAATGCAAATGCCGCGGGGAATTCAACGATTGCTCCGAACGACGATCAGTGGCAGCAGGATCGCCGCTGGAATAATCGCAACCGAGGGCGCGTCAGAGTTACATACCAGACTCGTTACGTGCGCATCGGACGCGCGCTATATAAGGAAACTTACCAGGTGCGCTACCTGCCTAACGGCAGAACACAAACCAGGCTGGTTGACCGTGACCGGGTAAGAAGCTCAAGCCGTTGGTAATTTTTCAGAAATTACCGCGACCAAAAAACCGAGCGACCTCTCCCCGCTCGGTTTTTACTTTTTTAACTCCCGGTTAAATTTTTCATGCAATTCGAAAGGGGTGGTACCAGCCGCGCCTTCTTTTTGTTTTTCATTCAGGTAGGCATTGAAATCGGCCGATCTGTTTTTCGGAATGCTCAAAGTTTTCCAACTTTTCGACTGTAAATGTTTTGCCAGAAAAATTATCTGTCCTACGTGCGAGGCCGTATGCGCCAGTGAGCGGTTTATCGCCTTGACGACGGTGTGATCTTCGCCGCGAATAGTCACTATCTTTCCCAGATCACCCGGCTGCAGTGAGCCGAGCGTGGAAAAAAGCGCGCTCCACCCTTGTTCCCAAAATGCGCTCAGGCTTTCGCGCGTATCGCTTTCGGAGACAAATTCCGTGTCACGGTGCCGGTCGGGCTTTTCGCCGTCGGTGGCCAGAAAGTCGGTCCAGCGCGAACGCAGATTTCCGCCGATATGTTTTACGATCACCGCTAAGGAATTCGACTCTTCGTCTATCGCCTGAAAAAATTGTTCGTCCGACACCTGCGCCATTGCCTTATCCGCCAGGAGCTTATAGCTGCGAAATGTGTTCACAGAATCGGAAAGATAATTTTGAAGAATTTGTTCGGTCATTTTTTTAATTTTTCTTACAATGTAAAGATCCAGGCACGATTCGTGCTGACCACGCCCGTCTCGCGAGTGCCCCTGCTGTAACCGCCTACGATCAAAGCGCGCCCGTCCGCCAAAAGCGTGACACTGGCAAAATGAAGCGGCAGGCCGAAATTGCCCTCGGTTTTGATAAAGCGGTTTGTTTGCGGGTCAAACACTTCTGCGCCTTCACCACCTCCGCCGATAAAGACCTTGCCGTCTTTTAATAAAACCGATGCGCCTTCGATCTTGAAACGCGCGGAATTCATGTCGCCCGCCGCTTTAAATTCACCGGTTTTCGGATCGTAAATTTCCGCACTTTTATATTGCCCGCTCCAATCTCGAACGTCAGACCCGCCAAGGATCAATACCCGCCCATCCAAAAGCCTGACGGCGTCGTGTTTATAACGCACAATAGTCATGGCATTTTTCAACAGGGAAAATTTGTTGGTTTTGGGATCGAATATCTCCGCGGTGGATGATATTTGGTCGCTCCCAAAGACCCCGCCCGCGAATAAGATCTTTCCGTCAGCTAATTCGGTCGCTGTGTGCCCCACGCGGGCGCTTTGCATTTTTCCGATCGGAGTAAAAGAATTATTCAGCGGATCGAAAATTTCCGCGTTACTCAAATACTCCTTACCGTCAAACCCGCCCGCGAGCAAGACCTTTCCGTTTTCAAGAAGCATGGCCAGATGCCCGGAACGGCGGAAGTTTGTATTCCCGAGCGTCTTAAAAGTCTCGGCCTGCGGATTGTAAATTTCCGCGCTCATTTCCGGCAGTTCAGTATTTGACCAGCCGCCCACGATCAGGACTTTGCCGCCGGGCAAAAGCGTAGCCGTGTGGCTGACGCGCTTTATGCTCATTTTATTTTTGAGTGGTGCGAAAGAATTCGTTTGCGGGTCAAAGACATCCGCATTATCGAAAAACACGCCATTGCGCTCCATTCCGCCCGCGATCAGGACTTTCCCGCTTGCCAGGAGAGTGGCGCTATGCGAGGCGCGGGCTTCGCTCAATTTTCCTATTTCCGCGACTTTTCCGTAGGTTTGTGTTTGGGGGGAACTAACGGCTTCAACCGGTCTTTGCTGAGCGGAGCAGCTTGTCGTAGATCCAACGAAAAACGTTAATACTATGGTAAAACAAAGTTGACGACGCATAATTACCCTCCATGATAGAAACACCGGCTAAACTATTTTTATGACAGGTGTTTATTGTATCACTTTTGGATTTTTATGCTTTTTGCCGTCTCTTCGCGTTTAATGGTTTCCTGCTCGCCGGTCTGCATATTTTTGAGTGAGACCGTGCCGTTGGCTTTTTCTTCGTCCCCTTGCACTATCACATAGGGCACGTTGATCGATGAGGCATATTTAAACTGCTTAGCAAGCTTGTCGGCCTCAGGATAGACGAGGACGCGCAAGCCCTGCGCGCGAAGCTCCTGCGCCAGCGAGAGCGAATCGGCGATTGACTCTTCATTCCAGATCGTCACCATCACATCCGCAGAGCTGCTTTGCAGCTCCGCGGGAAACATCCCGCGTTCATCCATCACTGTGACGAGGCGGTCCAGTCCCAGCGAAAATCCGCATGCGGGAATCGGTTCCTTGCCGAACATTCCGATCAACCCGTCATATCGCCCGCCGCCGCAGAGCGAGCCTATCTCTTTTCCCACGTCGACCTCCATTATGGCGCCGGTGTAATAAGACAATCCGCGGGCCAGGCTGGGGTCGATAATGATCGGAGCGTCTTTGGCAAAATTAAGAATTTGCCCCAGTTCCATCAAAACTTCATTGCCGGCGATATTTACCAGATTGCTCAGGATCGTTTTGTTAACATCTTTCTCCTGCTGATGGATCGATTCCGTTCCTTCAAATAATTCCAAAAGCATTTTCGAGGCTGCGCTGGATATTCCGCGTTCGGCAAATTCTTTTTCTACACCTTCCCGGCCGATCTTGTCGAGCTTATCGATGGCCACCAAAGCATCAGTATGTTTTTCCGCGGGCACACCGGCGGTATCCAAAATGTCCGTCAAAACTTTTCTGTGGTTCAAGCGGACGGTAAAATCCTTGAACCCCAGCCGCCTCAAGATCTCGCTCATTGCAAGGATCACCTCTGCTTCGACGATCATCGACCCCGACCCGATAGCGTCTACATCACACTGGTAAAATTCCCTGTACCTTCCGCGCCCCGGTTTATCGGCGCGCCAGACAGGCTGGATCTGGTAGCGTTTGAAAAATTTCGGCAGTTCGTTTTTGTAGTTTGCGACAACGCGGGCTAACGGAACAGTTAAATCATAACGAAGTGCAAGATCCGAAAGATCGTTTTCCGAGACGGCCGGATTAGGAAAGTCATTTGAAAAATCCGATTGAGGAAAAGTTGCCTCCATCCGCCTTATATGATCAAGTTTTTTACCACGCTTTAAAATTTTGTAGATGAGTTGATTGCCTTCCTCGCCGTATTTGCCCATCAATGTTTCGAGGTTTTCCACGGCCGGGGTTTCCAGCGGTTCAAAGCCGTAGCTTTCATAGACCTCTTTTATGACGCTGATCACGTATTCGCGCTTGCGGATGTCCGCGGGCAGAAAATCGCGCATCCCGCGCGCCGGTTTTGTGCTGCTTTTTTCCTTCATCTATTTACCTCCGGCCAGCGAGCTTTCGGCTATCGCCGCAAAATCATCATAATTATCGGCGATGGCGCGCAGGTCATCAAACAAAAATCTGTCGCTGTGCAGAAATTTCTCGCCGTTAAAATCCGGGATGACCTTTTTCACCTGGTCGAACAAGCGGCGCGTCGGTTCTCCCATCTCCGCCTCCAGCCCGAATTTTTTAAATTGGTCCTGGCGAATTTGCGCGGCGTGGTGCGCCGTCAAAATTGCGATCGTGATGACCTTTTTTACGTTTCCCAGGATCTCCAGCGCCTGGCGCCCGGCGATCGAGCCCATGCTCACGTGGTCTTCCGTATTAGCGGAGGTCGGGATCGAATCGGCCGACGCCGGGTGAACCAACACCTTATTTTCGGAAACCAGCGAGGCGGCAACATAGTGCGGGATCATCAGGCCCGAATTGATGCGTTTTTCGTCATAGATCAAAAACGGTTCGAGCAGATCGTTAGTGGATTTGTCCAGCAATTTGTTGATCTGGCGCTCGACGATGTCGCCTATCTCGGCGATCGCGAGTTTTAAATAATCCAGCGCCAGCGCCAGCGGCTGGCCGTGAAAATTCCCGCCGGAGATCACCTCGTTTTCTTCGACGAAAAGCAGCGGATTATCGACGGCGGCGTTGAGCTCGGCGGCAAAAATATTTCTTACGTGGTTCAGAGCCTGCAGGCTGGCGCCGAAAACCTGCGGTATGCAGCGAAACGAATAGGAATCCTGCGGCTTGATCTTTAATTTCGCCAGCTTTTCCAGCAGATCGGCTTTCTTTTCCGTCAGCTCCGATTCCTCGACCTCGATCCCCGCGGTTTTCGATTTCGCTCTCAAAGTTTCGGGTGAAATACCCAGAAAAGAGGAATCGGCCGTGAACGTCCTGATCCAGCTTGCGACCTGTTTTTGCTCGGCGTGGTTGCGGACATTGTGTATTTTTTCGTCGAAGGCGTTTTTTCTCGCGCAAAAAGCTTCGAGCATCAGCGAAGACACGAGCGTCGCCAATTTCAAAAGGCGCTCGAATTCATAAACGGCAAATGTGCCGAGCGCCGCCATCACGGTCGTGCCGTTGTTTAAGGCCAAACCTTCCTTGTAGCTTAACTCGACCGGCTTCCAGTTTTTGGCCCTGATCTCTTCGAGCGCGAAAAATTCTTCCGTCCTGTATTCCCGGTCTTTGTATTCGACATAGCCTTCGCCGATCAGCGGCAGTGCCAGGTGCGAAAGCGGGCAGAGATCGCCGCTGGCTCCGAGCGAGCCTTGTTCGGGAACCAGCGGGTGAATTTTATTATTGAGAAAATCCTTCAGCCGCTCGAGCGTGTCGACCTTCACGCCTGAATAACCTTTCATCAGGGTATTCAAACGGATCAGCATGATCGCCCGGACCATATCCTTAGGAAAATTTTTTCCCACGCCGGTCGAGTGCGAACGCAAAAGATTGATCTGCATCTCCCGGGCGTCGCCGGGGGAAATGGTTTCACCGGCCTTTGCTCCGAAACCCGTCGTAACGCCGTAGATAACTTCTTTTTCATCAACCTTTTGTTCGATGAACCGGACGCTTCTTTCAACTTTTTCCAGCGCGCCCAATTCGACCTCGGCGTTATGGCGAGCGACCCGGATCACCTCGTCCAGCGTCAGATTTTCACCGTTGACTATTATTTTTCCCATGATCTGCCTTCTAAACAAAAATTGCGTATTTGCCCCCAAACCCCGGAACCCGGTGGCATCGCCGCAAAATCACCCTCGCTGCTTTGGTAGGAAAATTTAGTAATTCAGAGCAAGATTTTACACCATTTATTTATCGAACAACGAATACACGATGAAAAAAATATTGGTGTCGCGGCCGGGATTTATCCCGCCGGTGTTCAGAAAGCAGGTTGCAATTATTTTTTTTCCGACAAGTAAACCTCGGTGAGTTTGACGTAATTCTGCCAGTATTTTTTGAGGTCCTCGATCTCTTCATCCGTGAGCTCGCGTTTGACCCTGGCCGGGCTGCCCATCACCAGCGAACGCGGCGGGATCTGCGTGTTCGGCGTGACCAGGCTGCCGGCGGCCACCAGTGAATCACGGCCTACGCGCGCGCCGTCCAGCAAAATAGAGCCGATGCCGATCAGGCTGCCGGTCTCCACATAACAGGCGTGCAGCGTCACGCCGTGCCCGACGGTCACCTCGTCTTCCAGCACGGTAGGACGGTCCTGGCTGCTGACGTGAATGACGCTCGCGTCCTGCACATTGGTGCGGTCGCCGATGCGGATGGGATTCACATCGCCGCGCAGCACGCAGGAAAACCAGACGCTCGACCGCTCGCCGATAACTACGTCGCCTATTACATAAGCATTTTCGGCGATAAACGCCGTTTCATGTACCTGGGGCTGCGCGCCCAGAAAAGTTTTCAGCATAAATTTGCCCCTGATCCGATAACGGTAGCATAAACCGATAATCCTCAACAACCGATTGCCGCAAAGGGCTCTTTCGTGGCAAACTCGTATGATAGATCAATAAAGGTATTTAGGTTCAGGTTTTATGTCGAATAGACCGAAAATTCTCTCATTTGCGGGCAGTTTGCGCGAAGGATCGCTGAACAAAAAAGTGCTCCGGGTGGCCGTGGAAGGCGCGCGCGCGGCGGGCGCGGAGGTCACCGTGATCGACCTGCGCGATTTCGATATGCCCATCTATAACGCCGATAACCATGAAAAAGAAGGCTTCCCGGAAAACGCGGTAAAATTTCAAGAGCTTTTGCTCGCGCACAACGGTTTGCTGATCTGCTCGCCGGAATATAACGGGTCGCTTCCGGGCGGAATGAAAAATGCCATCGACTGGGCTTCGCGCGTGCGCGGCGATCAAAAAATGTATGCCGCATTCAAAAATAAGGTTGCCGGAATAATGACCGCTTCGCCGGGAAGCTTCGGCGGGCTCCGCTGTCTCGGCCACCTGCGCGGCGTGCTGACGATAAGCACGGTCCATGTGCTGCCGCTGGAGATAGCGGTCACTTTTGCCCACGAAAAATTCGACGGCGATGAAATGACCGATGAAAAGACCCGGAAACTTTTGGAAACCCTGGGCGCTTCCGTGGCCAAAACGATCGAAAAAATTAACGCGGGATAATCGGCGAGCGGTGTTTTATGCCGGTAGTTTGCATACATTTAGCGGAGATCAAAGAGGTAGCGCCGAGCGCGGACGGCTGTGAAGACTGCCTGAGGACCGGCGGCGCGTGGGTGCATCTTCGTTTATGCAAAATTTGCGGCCACGTCGGCTGCTGCGATTCTTCGCCGAACCGGCACGCCACCAAACATTTTCACCTGAGCAGCCACCCGATCGTCAGATCCTTTGAGCCGGGCGAGGAATGGGGTTACTGCTACGCTGACGATACGTTTTACGAGATCCTTCCCTGATAGGGATCTTGCCGGTTATTTCGGGGGACAGAAGTATGAACAAGCGGGTTAAAATTTTATTGCAAACCACTATTCCCTACCGGGAAAATGATTGGCACATCGGCAGATTTTCGCTGTTGAAAAGCCACCTGGAATCTCTGCGTGACGAAAACGGCGAGCCGCTCTACGAAGTTACGGCGCGCGACCGCGGAAATAACGGGCATGAAAACGATCCCGTCTTAAGTACGCTGGACAGCTCTGATTTCGACCAATTGTGGCTCTTTGCCGTTGACGAGGGCGACGGATTGTCGGAGGACGAATGCGCCACGATCTCGCGATTCCGGCAGCGCGGTGGCGGTGTTTTCTCTTCACGCGACCACCAGGATCTCGGTTCTTCTCTTTGCACCATCGGCGGGATCGGCGGCGCGCATTATTTTCACACGAAAAATCCCGACCCGGACGAAGCCCGTCATTGCCGCGACGACCAAGACACTAAAGAGATCGACTACCCGAACTATCATTCGGGCAGCAACGGCGATTACCAGCGGGTTACGCCCGTGGGCGAAATTCACGAGTTGTTGCGAAGATCCGACGGGAGCGCGATCGAATATTTTCCCGCGCACCCGCACGAAGGCGGCGTGGGCCCGCCGGAAGAAGAAAAGGCGCGGGTGATCGCCGCCGGCAACAGCACGGTCACGGGACGCGCGTTCAACCTGGCCGTGGTTTTTGAAACAAGCCGGGACACGCATGGCAACACGCTCGGGCGCGGCATCGCCGAATCGAGCTTTCATCACCTGGCCGATTACAACTGGAACCCGGATATGGGCTGCCCCGATGCTGTGGTAGAGCCGCCGGGAACGGGTTATAAAGATAAACCTGAAGCTTTGAACGATATCAAGAGATACGTCGAAAATTTAGCCGCGTGGCTGTCGCCGCGATAACCCGCGTGCTTCAGATCTCTTTGCGGGCTTTGCGCGATGCAATTTCACGCAAAGCCGCAAAGAGCGCAAAGAAAAAATTGTCAATGTTATGAATAAAGAGGCATTCCCCGCTCTGCCGCTGGCGGAGTGGAAAGACACCAAAAACACGCTTCATCTTTACCTGCAGATCGTCGGCAAGATACGCCTCGCGCTTTTTCCACCCGTCAATCACTGGTGGCACGTGACGCTCTATGTTTCTCCGCGCGGTTTGACCACGCGCGCGATACCCTACCATAACGGAAATTTCGAGATCGAATTCGATCTCACCGCCCACGCGCTGAGGATTTCCGTCGCCGGCGGCGAACAGCGCGAGTTTGCTTTGCGCGACGGTTTGACGGTGGCCGAGTTTTACCGGCAGGTTTTTGAAAATCTCAGCGCGCTGGGTATCGAGGCCAAAATACAGCCGGTCCCGTACGAAGCGCCAAGCACGACGCCGTTTGCCGAAGACATGGTAAATAAATCCTATAGCAAAGAGCATATTGAAAAATTTCACCGCATTCTGGTCGGCGTGGATGATATTTTCGAAGAATTTCGCGGGCGCTTTACCGGCAAGAGCACGCCGGTGCATGTTTTCTGGCACAGTTTCGACCTGGCGCTGACCCGTTTTTCCGGCCGTCCCGCGACCGTGCGCGAAGGCGCGGGAATGGTCGAGGCCGAGGCCTATTCGCACGAAGTGATCAGCTTCGGTTTTTGGGCCGGCGACGACAACAGTACGCCCGCGCCGGCGTTTTATTCCTACACCGCGCCGGAACCCGCCGGCTTGGCCGAAGAGCCTCTGCGCCCGGACGAGGCTGCCTGGGGAAGCCTGCGCGGCGGCGCGATGGCCATGTTGATGTACGATGACATCCGCGAGGCCGATTCGCCGCGCGAAAAAGTTCTGGATTTCCTGGAAAGCGCTTACCAAGCCGGAGCGAAACGCGCCGGTTGGGATGTGGAAGGATTTAAACTAAAGAATTTGAAATAAATCCTTAAATGCGTCGAAGACGCATAATGATGGTAGCCAGACGTAAAACGTCTGGTTAATGGACTGAAATTAAAGCCGCGTTGAAGACGCGAGGAGAAAGAGGATGCCTTCGACCCACACGAACTTGCATTATCATATTGTTTTCTCAACCAAAGAAAGATTTCCGTTAATTAAGGACGAATAAAAAGAACGCTTGCATGCTTATCTGGGCGGAATAGTTAAAAACTCAAGGCGGTATTCCGGTAGCAATCGGTGGAATAAACGATCATGCACATTTGCTTGTCGGTTTGAGAGCCTCTCATCGATTGGACTATTTTATTCGGGACGTTAAAGCCGATTCTTCAAAATGGGTGCATTTTGAATTGGGAAAAAAGTTTGAATGGCAAAAAGGTTATGGAGCGTTTACGGTGAGCCCCAATGCCCTCGAAAAAGTCAGAAGTTACGTTCTGAATCAGGCAGAGCATCATAAAAAGAAAGATTTTAAAGAGGAATACACAGAGTTGCTGAAAGCAAGCGGAACGGAATACGATGAGAGATTTCCGTGGTAAATCAGGTTGTTCTTTTCGCGTCTTCAATGCGGAATATTTTGCTTAATTGCTACCAGACGTTTCACGTCTGGCTAACTTCAAAACGCCGCCATTGCGGCTCAAAAAATGAAACTATTTTGAGATGCCATTATCTTGGCTTCCGATGAAATAAAATGATCGATCTGCGCAGCGACACAGTGACCAAACCAACGCCGGCCATGCGCAAAGCGATGGCCGAGGCCGAGGTCGGCGACGACGTTTTTGGGGAAGACCCGACGGTCAACCGGCTGCAGGAGCGCGCCGCCGAGCTTTTCGATAAGGAAGCCGCGCTTTTCGTGCCGTCCGGTTGCATGGGAAACGAGATCGCCGTCAAGCTGCACACTAAGACGGGCGATGAATTCATCATCGAAGAGCGCGGCCATATCAACAATTTTGAATTAGGCCTGTACGCGATGATCTCCGGGACGGCAGCACGGACCGGTACGCAGCGCCGATGGTTCGGGGATCTTGACCTGGAATGAAATAGCAGGCGCCCTGCACATAAACCCGCCTTATTACACCTGCCCGACGGGTTTGATCTGCCTGGAAAACACGCACAATATGGCCGGCGGAACCGTTATGACGCGTGAACGCACGGACGAAATTTGCACAAAAGCCCATGAGCTGAATTTGCCGGTCCACCTGGACGGCGCGCGGATCTTTAATTCCGCCGCGGCGCAAAACGAGACGGTGGCGAATCTCTCCCGCACCTGCGATTCGGTGATGTTTTCCCTTTCGAAGGGTTTGGGCGCGCCGGTCGGCTCGCTCCTGCTGGGTAAGAAGGATTTCATTGAAGAAGCGCGCATCTGGCGCAAAAGATTGGGCGGCGGGATGCGGCAGGCGGGCGTGCTGGCGGCGGCCGGGCTGGTCGCGCTGGAAGAATCGCCGCCAAAACTCCTCGACGATCACGCCAACGCCAAACGCCTCTCCGAAGGCGTGGCAAATTTAGTAGGCGTCGCGATCGACGCAGAAAAGGTCGTGACCAATATCGTGATCTTCGACGTTTCCGGCACCGGGCTTTCTCCGGCGCAGATTTGCGACGAACTTAAAGAACGCGGCATCCTGGCCATCGGATTCGGCAGCGCCGTCCGCATGGTCACGCATTACGATGTTTCGCGCGATGATATTGAAGCGACGCTTGCGGCAATGCAGGAAATCATCCGATGAATTACGAAACAATTTGCGTAAAAATAAAGCTCAAACCGAACTCGCTCGGCCGCGTGCGTGAATGGGCGGAAACGATGAATGCGCGCAAAGCAGAGGCCCTGGCAACACTGCGCGACGAAACCGTGATCGTGGAGGCGGCTTTTCTCGATCAAACGAGCGAGGGCGATTTTCTGATCACTTTTATGAAGGCGGAAGATCCGGCAAAAGCCCGCGAGGCCGTGAAAAGTTCGACTCACGAGATCGATAAGTTCCATCAAAAATTCAAACAGGAAACTTGGGAAGAACGAAACTCTTTGGAACTTCTGGTTGATCTGGACAGGATCTCAGAAATAAGCCAAATTGATTAGGGCGTTAAAACGCCTTAATATCTAATTAATATTTATGACCCCGCGCCAAAGCACGGGGCTATTTACTGACTACCGATGATCATAGCCATTGACGGACCTTCGGGCGCGGGCAAATCCACGCTGGGCAAGCGGCTTGCGAAAAAACTCGGGCTTCTTTATCTCGACACCGGCGCGATGTACCGCGCCGTGGCTTTTGCCGTTTTGACGAAGGGCGAAAGTTGTGACGACCGCGTGAAAGCGGCGGAGATAGCGCAAACAGCCCGGATCGAACTGATCGGCGAGCCGGAAAATTTGCAGGTCAGGTTGAACGGCGTCGACATTTCCGCCGAGATCCGCAGCAAGGAGATCGCCCGGGCAGCTTCCGTGGTGTCGACCAATTCCGAGGTGCGCAGGACGCTGGTCCGGCGCCAGCAGGAACTGGGCCGGCGCGGGGCGGGCTGCGTGCTGGAAGGGCGCGATATCGGGACCGTGGTTTTTCCCGATGCCGACATCAAATTTTTTCTCACCGCCAAACCGGAAGAACGCGCCCGGAGGCGCTACAGGGAAGACCGGCAGCGCGGCAGCGAGCTGACCTTTGAGGAAACGCTGGAAGAGATCAACCAGCGCGACAAGCGCGACGTAAGCCGCGAGGATTCCCCGCTCTCTATTGCCGAGGGCGCGGTCGTGATAGATACCGGCGGGTTGACACTGGATGAGATCATGGCGTTGATGCTGGAAAAGATCGAAGAAAAACGGCAGGCAGCAGGTTAACGACCTGTCTCAGATATTTTTCGGATTAGATAAGAGAGAAAAGACTTCTAATAACTTTACCGGCAAAGAGACAAAGTTGACTTAAAAATCCTTAGTGGCTAACATTTTGTATCTGCGCTCCCGTAGCTCAGCCGGATAGAGCAACAGCCTTCTAAGCTGTGGGTCGCACGTTCGAGTCGTGCCGGGGGCGCCATATTTTTCTTCCAGATCATCAAATAGTCAAAAAAGGAGAACCAGAATATGGCTGACCGGGACACACTTTTATCAAAAGATTTTAAGCTGTTCGAATTTATTACCTCGCCCACGGCCGACCGCCACGGCATCAGCAATATGCCAAACGACGCGGAATTAAAAAATCTTAAACTGCTGTGCCAGAAAATTTTGCAGCCCGCCCGCGAGGCGCTCGGGCCGCTAAAAATAAATTCGGGATTTCGTTCGGCAAAGCTGAATAAGATAGTGGGCGGCGTTCCGACCAGCGACCACCGGCTGGGATTTGCGGCGGACGTGGTGCCGCTCAATACCGGTACCCGGGACCTGGCCGTATGGGTGGCCAGAAATGTTTCGAAATTCGACCAGGTGATACTTGAATTCGGAACGCTGGAAAAGCCTAACTGGATCCATCTGAGCATGCATACCCGCCTAAGGAAACAGGTCCTGAGAGCGACCCGTGAAGGCGGAAAAACTATTTATCGCCCGATAAGCATATGAGGCCGGCAGTAGGCTTTAGATAAAATCAGCTATACTAAAAAAGATCGAACAAGGGGAGGTAAAAATGGCGGGTAAGAAGCCGCTTTTTGATATACAAAAGGCCCGGCAAATCATTGAAAAAGGCAGGCGGGCAAAATGGTGGCAAAGAAAAGGCTCGATGTCCAGGGGCTTTAGCTACGTCGATGCCGGCGGCCGAAAGATCACCGCCGAAGAGCACCTGGAAAGGATCAGATCCCTGGTCATACCCCCGGCATGGAGATACGTGCGTGTCTCCCCGGCCGCTTCCAGCAGGCTGCAAGCCGTGGGTATCGACACCACCGGCAGAATTCAATATCTCTATCACACAAAATTTTCGGAAAAACAGCAGCGAAAAAAATTCGCCAAGATCGAGAAATTCGGCGAATACCTGCCGCAACTGCGAAAAGTAACCAATGAGCATATCGCGCTCGAAGGCTTTCCGCGTGAAAAAGTTCTGGCGGTAATGATGCGCCTGATAAATTCTCTTTACATGCGCATCGGCACCGAAAAGAGTGCCCGTTTCTACAAAACTTACGGGATCACGACCCTGCAAAACAGGCATTTGGAATTCGGCCGTAAAGGCGCGCTGGTTTTCGATTTCGTCGGCAAAAGCCACATAAAGCACCGCAAGGTGCTGGTCGACGAGGAACTTGCGGCCTTGATGAAAGACTTGAAAGAGCTCGGCGGGGTGCGCAAACTTTTTCATTACGTGGACGAGGAAGGCAAGACGCGGGCGGTCAAGCCCGGCGACATTAACCGCTATCTAAAAACCGTGACGGCGCCGGAATTTTCCGCCAAGGATTTTCGCACCTGGGGCGGCACCCTGCTCGCCGCGGTCGAGCTGGCGGAGATCGGCAAGGCCCGAGATGAACAGGAGCTCAAGAAGAATATCGTCAAAGCGGTAAAAAAAGTGGCAGATCAATTGGGAAATACCCCCACCGTCTGCCGCGGTTCTTATATTCACCCGGCGGTTTTAAAAACTTACGAGGCCGGGGTAACGCTGGACGAATTCCGGCCTCGCGCCAAGCGGCGGATCCATCGCATCGAACCCGATTACGAGCCCGAGGAAAAAGCGCTGTTAAAGCTGTTCCGGGAAATGACGCGAAAATAAAAAGAGCGGCTTCGAAGCCGCTCTTTTTTGTTACAAGATCATTTCGACCTCTCCCCATAATCCGGGCTCTTCCCTGACAAATCTATTCGTCGCTCCGAATGTCGCGTCGCCGATCTCCTGGGTGGTGTAATAGTTGCTCGAACTATCCAGCGCTTCAACCAATGTGCCCCGCGGGACCGCCGTTTCCGGCGTGTGGCCGTGTTTGCCTTCCATGGTGGAAACGATCGAGCACAAGCGGTCTTTCGGGTCTTTATCTTCGCCCTTTTTAGCAAAACAATTCCAGAGAGTTTTGGGCGTGGCGTTGCGGCTGCCGTGATGCCCCACTTTGTAGAGAGTGGTTTGCTCCAAAAGACGCAGGTTTTGCTTAAATTCGGGCACATGTTTTAAGGCGTATTCCCAGTTTTCGATCTGAGCGTCGCCGGGGAATAAGAGTTTTTCCTTGCCGACCTCAAACAGCAAGATCACGCTGGTATTGTTCATCGCCTGATCCATCGTGCGCGCTATTTGCAGCAGCTGTTCGCCGCGCATCGCCCTCAGGTTGCGGACAAACCAGCGCGCGTGCGACGGTATATAGCCCTCGTCATATAACTTGGCGCCCGGAAACAACGACGCCTCTTCATCGATAAACGCGCCGCCGGCATCTGAAGTGGCCGCGTAGAGCATCCAGAACTCTTCCTTATCCACCGACTTTTGTTTTACGACCTTGTTGTACTGTTCGATCGTGGGCGGGCCTAAAACCCTGACATTCACGCCCGGTAAAAGGGTTGCCAAATTCAGCTTGGAACCGTATTGGACGTAGAGGCGTTTGCCCTCCATCGTATTGAGATTTTCAACCGCGGAAATATTCGCGATCGGTTTCCCCTTGGCTTTGGGTTTGGTGCCGGCAGCCGCGTAATAACCGTTGTCGTCCGCCAGAAACTTGAGTTGATTGGCCACGGTTTTTGACAGGGTCGAAACGAATTTATTCGAATCCGAAAAATGCTGCGCTTCCTTCAACGCGTTATTCGCAACCCGGTTCATGTTCAGCAGGCTGTTGAAATAGCTTTTTTGCAGATTCTGGCCCGCGGCAGCCCCGTTGGTAAGCCTTTCCTGGCGCGAGGTGGCGTCTTCGGCCAGCTCCGGATCTTCGGTCCAGGGCTGAATAATCACCTTGGGGTTGCAATCGCGGATAACGTTGCCCGAATCGGTTTTTTCCTTGTTGGTAGCAAATCCGCTGATATGGTCTTTGTGCCGGTGAGTAGCCACCACCACGTCAAGTTCCCCGCCGCATCTTAATTTGATGTTGTTGGCCACCCGCAGCATTTGATCCGGTGGAGAAAAGGACGGCATCCCGGTCGAACCGAAATCTATCAGGACATGTCGCTCTTCATTTCCCGCATATTGAAAAGTAAGCAGGAAACAGTCGCCAAAACCGACCTGGTACGTGCGTAAGATCACTCTTATGGGTTTTTTTGCCATGATTAAAATTGCTCCTCCCCTTTCATCGGAACCCCAAGGGTCTTTTGTAAATGCATCCGGGAGAATAAATTTTCCCGGTAAGCCGCATTATTGAAATATCCGGTACTCCACAGGTATTGGAGCCTTTCCGTTTGTTTATCCGCATTAAAGATCCGGTTTCTGATGTGGTATTTCAGTTTGCCGTATTCATCGAAGATAAGATTTCCGCCGCCATAAAGCCTTACTTCCGTTTCCTTCGGCATCGAATCCGGCACGTCAATGCCGAAATCGTACAATTCGTCCGCGCGCAGCGTCACCATTTGAATATAAGAAGCTACGGTTTCACGGATGGCAAAACCATCCGGCGCGATCCGCAAACTGGGACGGACCGACTGAACCTCGGTATAGGCGTCCTCAAACAGCGAAGGCCTTTCATCGGGATTAGTATCGTATTGGAACAATTGTCCCCGGTTATCCCAGATGAACCGGAAAACCTCCGTCGGGTCGCGCAGCAGTGACTCGAAGTGAGTGCGCTCCGAAGAAAACTTATCGCCATCACAAGTGTCCCAGGTGCCGTCGTCATTCCGGGTAGCCGGTTTAATGCCGAAAGCCTTGAAATTCTTGAGCAGCGTTTCACGATAATGGTATTTCGAATCATCCGGCACGACCTCGGAATCGGCTGTTACCAGCGCGCTCAGGTAATCGCCGAAACGAATGTCCGTCGGCGGAGCGTAATCCAGCGCCCGGATGCACATCGTCAAGAGGTTTTCGGCAGCGCTGGCACCTTCGTCCACGATCAGGCTTATATCTATTTTTTCTTCCGGGCCGCGTTTCTTCAGATAGTTATTCAGACGCGTCATCCAAACTTCCAAAAAACTGTTCATTACCGATGCCACCAGCAGCTCCCCGCGTTTGTGCGGCTCGCCGAATTGCGATTCATCGATGTAAGCGTCATCCCGCGGCTCTAAACTCACCGAACGCCGTAAGGCGGAACCGCGGATGCCCGAAAGAGCTTCACCCATTTCGTCCGCCAGGCCCAGGAGAACTGAATCACGCAGGTTCTCGGCCACCAAATATTTCCTCGTTATCGTTGAGCGGTCTCTTTCCTTTTTGCGGTTGCGTTTGTGTGAAATTTTAGCCTTCTTGTTTTTCGCTTTTAGCCGGGCCGCGCCGATGTCTTCCACCTGCGGGAGCAAAGTGCTGACCACGTCTTTTAACGAGAACACCGAAAGCAAAGCTACGATGTCGGCAAATCCTTCGTGAAAGCCGGCCTGATCGGGTGATGACGGGTCGGTATAGCGCTGGCGCAATCCGTCCAGCAAAGCGTGGGTGGTTTCATGCGCCACCACGTCGTGAGAAAGGCAAGTGAAAACTATCTGATTCGACGGTCCACTGTATTCGCCCGCGTTAAAATAACCGAAACAAAGAGCGCGGTCTCTTTCGGAATAGAAAGCGTTGGCATCGGCAAAGGCATGAGGAGCGACGTGGATCTGGTGGCCGTTAAAACCCCAGCTTACCCGGCGGCCCAGGGCAAACTCAAAACGGGCCAGAATACGCATCACGATGGCATATACGTTTTGACAATGGAATGACGGGTCGTTCAAAAGCGCCTTATCGTTTTTCTTGTCCAGGGCTTGCTGAAAAGGGTCCTCGTAATGCCCGTCTTTCGGTTTGTCGTAGCTGCCGGAGCGGTAAAATTTCCCGGTCGAAGTGTCGTAATCGATCACGGCGACCCGGTAGCCGCGCGGGCCTTTTGCCAATTCTTCCGCCGGTATCATGATCTGTGTCTTGAGAATGTTGCCGTCCAGGTCTTTTACCCCCGGATCCTGCGCAATGATGGTCAGTTTTCTGGTACGAGAAAGCGACTCTTTCATCTAAAAGCTCCTTTCGTCAATGCCGGACATGTTGAAACGGTGAATCTTTTCAACCCCGCAGCACAATGGTATCGACGCTCCAAAAGTAGTGAAAATTTCTTGTTTATTCTTACAACAAGACGGTTTTTGGAAGTCAAATTCTGGTGATAGCAAAGGTTACCAGTATTTGGACGTTCTGACAACAGATTTTTTGCCCTCGAAGTGCTTGAAGATTGGGGTCATTTATGTAAAACTCTATGATTGCTTTACGGCGGCTATAGCTCAGTTGGTTAGAGCGCCTGATTGTGGTTCAGGAAGTCGAGGGTTCGAGCCCCTCTAGCCGCCCCACCTTTTTAATATTATCCATTATGAAATTTCTTAAACTTTCCGTTCTGCTTGTATTTACTCTTTTAACTTCGGTTCAGTTCGCTTCCGCCAAAGACTTTGTGGATGGGGAATTGCTGGTCAAGTTCAAAGACGGCCCCTATTCCGCCGAAGCCAGGACGGCCCATGAAATGCTCGGCGCCGAAGTGCTGGAAACTTTTCCCGGCCTGGGCTGGCAGCGCGTGAAGCTTCCCTCGGGGCTGGGCCTCGGCGAAGCAATGTCCTATTACAAAAGGCTGAGCGACGTGGAATACGCGCAGCCTAATTTCTATTATCACCTGTTGGTCACGCCTAACGACCCGCAATTTACCAGCGCCGGAATGTACGGGTTGACGAAAATATCCGCGCCGCAGGCCTGGGATATCACCACCGGCAGCTCTTCGGTTGTCGTGGCCGACATCGATACCGGGATGAGATACACGCACCAGGACCTGGCCGCGAACGCCTGGGTAAATACGGGTGAGATCGCCGGCAACGGCGTCGACGATGACGGGAACGGTTTTGTCGACGACGTGAACGGCTGGGATTTTTTCTTTAACGATTCCAATCCGATAGACGACGCCGGCGGGCACGGAACTCATACCGCCGGGACGATCGGCGCCGCCGGCAACAACGGCCTGAACGTGACGGGCGTGAATTGGAACGTCAAGATCATGCCGGTCAAGATCTACAGCCCCGTCGGGACGAACACGACCTCGACCATGCTGATCAACGCCTACAATTACATCACGATGATGAAAAACCGCGGCGTGAACATCCGCGCGACGAATAATTCGTACGGCGGCTGCAACGAAGCCTGCGGTTTCGACCAGGCGACCAAAGACGCGCTCGACGCGATGGGAAACGCCGGCATAATAAACGTTTTCGCGGCGGGCAACGACAATCTGAATAACGACGTCAGCCCCGGCTATCCTGTGAGCTACACTTCGCCCAGCGTCATCGGCGTCGCTTCATCGACTTCGACCGACGCCAGGTCCAGTTTTTCCAGCTACGGCGTGACGACGGTCGATCTGGCTGCCCCCGGCTCAAGCATTCTGAGCACTTATAATACTTCCAACACCGCCACCGCCACCCTGAGCGGGACCTCGATGGCGACCCCGCACACGACGGGAGCCGTGGCGCTGCTGGCCGCGTCCAATCCGAACCTGTCGCCGGCGTCATTGAAGGCGAGCCTGCTGAACAACGTCGACGTGCTGGCAAATTGGAACGGGCTGGTAAAAACCGGCGGGCGGCTGAATGTTTTCAAAGCCATCCAGAGTCCGACCGTCTGCAATTTCACCCTGGGCGAAACCCAGATGAGTTTCCAGATCGGCGGGGGTTCGGCCGTGGTCGACATGACCGCTGCCGCCAACTGCGATTATTCAGTCGTCGACAACGTAAGTTGGATCACGATAAATGCGGGCAATCCCGGCAGCGGAAACGGGGCGTTTTCATTTACCGTCCAGCCGAACGGCGGCGTGGCGCGTACCGGCATCATCACCGCCGGCGGGAAGACGCTGACCATAAACCAGGCCGGCGGCGATTCGTTCGGACAAAAGATCCTGGATTTCGACGGCGACGGCAAAACGGATTATGCCGCCATTCAAAACAACGGCGGCGGTATGACCTGGCACATCTGGCGCAGCACCGCCGGTTATATGGCGATGAACTTCGGATTTTTTGCCGGCGATATTCCCGTTCCGTCGGACTATGACGGGGACGCAAAAGCCGACATCGCCGTTTGGCGCGGCGGAAGCCCGGGACAGCAGGGCTATTTCTATTATGTGAAAAGCTCGAACGGCTCGATCGGCATCAACGCCTGGGGCAGTTCCGGCGACGACCCGCGGATGGTGCAGGATTTCGACGGCGACGGCAAAACCGACTTGTGCGTGGTAAGAAATGTGAGCGGCACGCTGGTCTGGTACGTTTCCGGCTCGACTGCCGGCTTGCTTATCTATTCATTCGGCAACGCCACTGATCTGCCGATACGCGGTGATTTTGACGGCGACGGCAAGGCCGATCCTTCCATTTATCGCCCGGCCGGCGGCGCGCCGGCAAACACGTTTTTCTCTTTCCTCAGCACGACCTCAAACCTGCGGGCGACGAATTTCGGCGTTTCCACGATCGACAAGATCGTTCCCGGCGATTTTGACGGCGACTTTAAAACCGATGTTGCCGTCTGGCGCACGACCGACGGCGCCTGGTATTTGCTCAAGAGCTCGACGGGCGCTTTCGAGGGCTTTTCCTTCGGCATCGGCGGCACCGACCTGCCGACACCGGGAGATTACGACGGCGACGGCAAAACGGATTTTTCCGTTTGGCGTCCGAATTCCAGCCCGGGCGGATCGGGGATTTTTTACAATTTCACCCAACTCGGGGCATTTTCCAGTTTCAGTTGGGGTAATTCCGATATGCTGATACCGGGAAACACCTTACAGGTAAGGAATTAGAGGATTTATTTAAAGATCGCCGCTTATCCAAACTTTTTGCCCAATGGGCGCATCTAAGATTTCGGAAGTTAAGTTTTTGTGATATTCTTACTGCACGTGCTTTCTTACTAAGCTGAAACGGCTTTTTATTGGCTAATAATGTCTTGCTTTTTAGTGCTGAAAGGAATTATTATTTGATTCTGGCTGTTTTTTGTCTTTTGCAGCATCCTGCGGCAACTGTAAAGAAAGTAGGCAAATCTCAAACGTAATATTATTGATTTGAAAGGTGTTTTTGACCATGTCTAGAAAATTCGGCGTCTCGCTCATTTTGATGCTGCTGTTTGTTTTTTCCGCCACCGCGCAGGTCAGCTTGCGACGGGCCATGGACCAGGATAATGACGGAAAAGCAGACTTCGCGGTTTTTCGCCCGACCAACAATGTTTGGTACATAAATAAATCCGGCGGCGGCGTTAATATCCAGACCTTTGGAGCGGCGGCGACGGACTACATGGCCCCGGGCGACTATGATGGGGACGGCTTAGGCGATATCGCCATCTGGCGCGATACCGACGGGATCTGGTATTTCCTGCGAAGCTCGAACGGCACTTTCGGGGGCATGAGCTGGGGCATTACCGGTGACGAACCGGTTGCCAGAAATTACGACGCCGACAATATTACGGATTTCGCGGTGGTGCGACGCACTGGCGGCCAGATGATCTGGTACATTTTCCTGAGCCAGACCAGCGCCTTTACCGCAACGAACTGGGGCCTTTCGACCGACTATGTCGCGCCGGGCGATTACGACGGCGATCTTAAATTCGACCTCGCGATCCAGCGTCCGGGCGCCACGCCGACCAGCGCGGCCACTTTCTTTATCAATAAATCCGGCGGCGGCGTCGATATCATTTCCTGGGGCTTTAGCAACGACTTTGTCGTCCCCGGCGATTATGATGCCGACGGCAAGACGGACATCGCGGTCGTTCGCGAAGGCGCTACGCCGAGTTCAGGTTTGAGCTGGTTTATCCGCAAAAGCTCTGACGGCGGTTTGATCGGGCTCGTCTTCGGCATCACGAATACAGACTTTAACGCGCAAAACGATTACGACGGCGACGGCAAGTGCGACCCGGCGGTTTGGCGCGATACCAACGGAACTTTCTACGTGGCCCTGAGCACCACCGGTTATTCCAGCCTGACGGCCAACCAGTGGGGCGCAACCGGCGATTATCCGGTCGCCAGCTACGACACGCACTAATTTGTTTTAACCCTTTAACGGTCAAAACCCGAAAGCTGAGAGCATCTGGAATGCTCTCGGCTTTTTATTTATCTTTTGCTTTGACGGGCGAGTTTTGCTAATTTCTACTTGCCCGGTTTTATCGCTTTTAACAATGTCCGATCTGGAAAAAATAATACGCGGCCAATTCCCGCATAAGAAAGTCCTGATAGTGGGCGACCTGGTGGCCGACCAGTTCCTGCAGGGGACGATCACGCGCGTTTCGCGCGAAGCGCCGGTGTTTATCATGCGTCACGACGGGACCCAGACGCTGCCCGGAGCGGCGGCAAACGCGGCGGTCAACGTCGCTTCCCTCGGCGGCAAAGCGGTTTTGATCGGCACCGTCGGGGTCGACGAAAACGGCGCTGCCCTGCTGGAAAAACTGAAACAGTCGAACGTTTCCTGCGATCTGGTGGCCGCCTCCAAAGAAGTGCGCACCACCACCAAGGTGCGTGTTTTGGCCGGACAGGAACACGCCGCCAGAAATCAGGTGATCCGCATCGACTATGAGAACACTGCGCCATTAAGCGCGGAACTCACCGCGCGGCTGAAGGAAAACATACTTTTTGCCGCGGCGGACGCAGACGCCATCGTGATATCCGATTACAATTACGGCGCGGCTTCACCGGAGATCGCCGAAACCATAAAGCAGGCCGCCCGGGAAAGAAATATCCCGCTGGTGGTGGATTCGCGTTTTAACCTGAAGGATTTTCCCGGCGCCACTTCCGCCACGCCCAACCAGGACGAGGTGGAGCAGATCGCCGGGCGGAGAATTTCCGACGCCGGCGAGCTTGAATCTTTTTGTTCGGAGTTGAGAGAGAGGCTTGGTTACCAGGCTTTGCTGGTAACCCGCGGAGGCAACGGCATCCTGCTGCTCGAGAAAAATTCTCCCGCGATTCACCTGGAGGCGGTCGGCTCAAAGGAACCGGTCGACGTGACCGGCGCGGGCGATACGGTGATCGCCGCTTACGCCCTGGGGCTGGCTTCCGGGCTTTCCTTTCCGGACGCGGCGCGGGTGGCAAATCACGCCGGGGGGATCGTGGTGATGAAACGCGGCACGGCTTCGGTCAGCGCCGCCGAGCTGCTGGATTCCGTGGGTTCGCAGACGCAAACAACCTCGGCAAATCCCTGATCTTATGTCCATCTATTCCGCGCCTGTTCTGGAACGCACCCGCTTGATAGCGCGCGCCATGGTCGAACGCCGCAAAGGCTCGAAGATCGTGCTCGCCAACGGCTGTTTCGATCTGATCCACGCCGGGCATATCCGCTATCTGGAGGGCGCAAAAGCGCTGGGCGATGTTTTAATAGTGGGAATAAATTCCGATGAGCAGGTAACAATTCAAAAAGGCGACGGGCGCCCGTTTATGCCCGAAGACGAGCGCGCGGAGATGATCGCGGCACTGCGCTGCGTGGATTTCGTGACCGTCTTTCCCGAAGCGACCGTGGAGGAATTATTGCTCGCCCTTAAACCCGACTTTCACGCCAAGGGAACGGATTACACCGAGGAAACCGTGCCCGAGCGCGAGATAGTTCTTTCCTACGGCGGCCGGGTGGCGATCGTCGGCGACCCGAAAGACCATTCGTCAACTCAAATGATCGAGAGTATTAAAGACAAACTCTGAGTTTTCCGAATAAATTCTAAATTATTAATTCGTAATTATTAAATTTTCCGCAGCAGCTAAAGAATTAAAAATGAAGAATTAACAATGAATAATTACGAAAAGTATCCTTAATTTTAAATCGACTCGTTGCTGAATGGTCCGTTCCTTCCAATGAAAATTCTTATCGTAAAACTGGGCAGCATCGGTGACATCGTCCACACTTTGCCCGCTCTGGCGGCGATCCGCGGTTCCCTACCCGGCGCGGAAATATCATGGGTGGTCGAAAAACGCTCGGCCGAGATCCTGCGCGATAATCCGCTGATCTCGCGCCTGATCGAGATCGATACTAAAAGCCTGCGCCGAAACGTCAACCCGCGAAAATTTCTGGCTGAGGTCAGGGCCGAGCTCCAGCAGTTGCGTGGCGCGAAATTCGACGCGGCGCTCGATTTTCAGGGGCTGCTCAAATCGGCGCTGGTCGGCAAGCTTTCGGGCGCAAAGAAGATCTACGGGTTCTCGTCCGGCTCTTTAAAGGAACCCGCCAGCCGCATTTTTTTGAGCAAGTCGGTGAAAACCTCCCGGCGCTCGAACGTCATTTTGAAAAATTTGAACCTGGCCAACCGGGCTTTGAAATTAGGACTCGCGCCGGACGTGGCGGCGAATTTAAATTTTCCCATCGCGCTGCAGGATAAACATCGCGCCGAGGCCGAAGAGATAGCCGCACAGGCGGGCGGCGATTTCGCTATCTTGAACCCCGGCGGCGGCTGGCCGGCCAAGCTCTGGCAAGCGGAAAGATTTGGTGAGCTGGCGGACCGGCTTCACGAAGAATTCGGGCTCGCATCCGTGGTGACTTACGGCCCCGGCGAAGAGGAGTTGGCGGCCCGTGTGACGGGAGCCGCTAAATCGAAAAACGTCTATCCGGCGCCGGTTTCGCTCAAGGGCTTTTTTGCCCTGGCGCAAAAAGCGAGCGTCTACATCGGCGGTGACACCGGGCCCACCCACCTGGCGGTAGCGGCCGGCGCGCCGGTCGTCGGCATTTTCGGGCCGACCCAATGGTGGCGCAACGGCAGCCCCCGGAAAGAAGACATCGGCGTAAAACGCGACGATATCGTCAGCCACGAATGCAGCCGGCGTTCCGGCTCTAACTGCGCCTGCATGGATATCGATGTGGAAACCGTTTATCAGGCGGTGCGGCGGAGGTTGGGTATTGAGTCCCGCCTTTAGGCGGCTCTATAGTAAAAAACGGACATGGCCGCCTAAAGGCGGGACTCAAAACGAGATTTTTTCGCGGATTTGCCACAAAAAGGATTTCATATTTTCTCCAGTTGCGGTAATCTAGTCATAAGAGGCATCATTTACATCTGCTGCACGTCATAGGTTATAAAAGAGGCCTCGGTTCCGGGCGGTTTATTGACTTTAACAAGAGGGGGGAAATAACAAATATGAAATTAAAATTCGCCAAATATTTGTTAATTTCCTTGGCCCTCGTTTTTTTATCTTTTCCGGCCGCTTACCAGGCGCAAACAGATCCCGGCTCCGCTGTTTTATCGCCTCCTTCTTATTATGTTCCGACCGCGCCGTTCCGCGCCGGCGAGGTATTAACTTACGAAGCAAAGTTTAACCGCACGCTCATTCCTCCTCTTACCCTCGGGGATGTCACGTTCAACGTGGTCGAATCGCCGCAGGCCCCCAACGGCAGGTTCCTGATCAAGGCCGAAGCCCAATCCCGGGGAATGGCAAAATTGTTCGGGAAAGATATCGTTCAAAAACTCGAGTCCATTATCGATGGGGATAATTTCCGGATCATGCGGTCGGTAAAATACGACCAGCAGGACGAGCGTATTCGCAGCAGTATAGCTCTTTTCGATTACAAGGAAGGCAAGGTCACTTACACGGAGACAAATCCGAGCGATCCGGCGCGCCGCCCCTACCAGATGGCGTCATCCATACCCCAGATCGCGCACGACATGGTTTCGGGCGTATATTCCCTGCGCATGCTGCCCCTGGCGGTCGGAAAAACCTTTGAGCTCACCGTCAGCGATTCCGGCCTGGTCTTCACCATCCCGGTTAAAGTAACCGCCCGCGAACGGCAGAAAAGCATCCTCGGAAAGGTCTGGACCTACCGCGTGGAAGCCGATCTTTTCGGCGATAACCGCCCCTTGCGGGGAAAAGGCAAAATGAGCATCTGGATCATGGACGACGCGCGCCGCATTCCCGTCCGTTCGGAGATCACCGCCAGCATCGGAAGGATCGACGTTAAGCTGAAAAAGATCTCTAATCCGGCCAATTAATTTTTACCCTTTACTTTATCAGTTTAGAAGCGGTCTCCCGACCGCCGTAACCAAGGGTTTTCGGACGCGGCGGCCGGGATACCGCATCTAAACTCATTATTTTCGGTTGCTCGAATTCTCATTCTCGCCCATTGCCCGTATAATAGAAGATTGTGCTTTATCCGAAATAATCATAAGTAGTTTTTATTAATAACTTTGGCAAATAATATATGAATAAAAGAGAGATCGATATAGAAATTTTAAAACACGAGATAAACAGCCTGAAACATCTGATAGCGGAGATCAAAAAAGATTCGGCAAAAAAAGAACCCGAGGAATATGTTCCTGTCGCTGACGCCGACCGATGAGGAACAGCAACTGGCCGCGCTTAATAAAGAGATACTCCGGCGCGAGACGGAGTTAAAACAGCTTGTCGCGATGGCAAAGGAAGAGGAAGAGGAAGAGCAGCGGCCGGAAGTTTCGGACAAGCCGGAAGAAGTATTGCCTTCCTCAGGCACGCTTATCGCTAAAAAACCTGAGGTTACGCTAAGCGAAGCGGAAACCTTGCCGATCGAGGCCCCGCCGGCAAAAAAAGTAGAAAAGGAAGTGTCGCCCATCTTTAAGAAATTATCCGAGCCGCAATTGCCGGAGCTCCCTAGCGACGACCGCGCCCGGCTGCAGCTGCAATCGCCGAACCGCCTGTTCTTTTACTGGTCGAGCCGCAAAAATCCCTACGACAATCTGCGGCGGCTTTTTGGCGAACGTTCCGGCGGCTACGATCTGTCGGTCAGGCTGATAAACCTTAAGGACGATTCCGTCAGGGTAATGCCGGCGGAAAAATCCGGCACGACCTGGTTTGAGGTGGGCTCGGACACCAGCTACCGCGCCGAGCTCGGCTTCTTTTCGCAAAACCGCCCGTTTATCCGGGTGATGTATTCGAACGAGGTGCAGACGCCGCGGCCGTCGCCTTCGCGAAAGCTGGCTTCGGACACCGACTTTGCCGTCCGCACACTGCAGTTTGCCGACGTGCTGAGCGCGTCCGGTTTCGCGCATGAAAACGTCGCGCAGGATTTCGCCTTTGCCGACAAGCTTTTGGCGGACGTGCGGGCGCGCGAGATCGCCGCGCGTTTGACCGCCGAGAAAGAAGAGGCCCTCGCCGGTATCAGCCTGCTGGAGCTGCGCTGGGTGCTGGTTTCGCTGGCGGCTTACGCGCCGCTCGACGAGCTGAAGCAATCGGTTTCGCCGGAGTTGGCCGCCTGGCTGGAGCACATCGAAGCGGAAAATCCCGGCGCCTTGAAAGCCGAAAACGTGGCGGCTGAACTCGAAGAAACGCTCGGTGAAGAATTTGTCGGCATGATCAAAAGCGGCGAGACTGAAACCCGCAAGCGTTATGTGCACAAAGTATTCGGCGGCAGCGCGGTTGACGTCTTCGAAACCTTCGTGCCGCAGCTGGTGGATTTTCCCGCGCCGAAGGAAAGACGCCTGCCGCGCCTGGAATTTCCGACGAGCTTTGGAGCGCCGAATTCATTCGGCGCAATTTGACACCGGCAGTTAATGCCGAATAAATTCGGCGCTCCGGACGCCGGCGCTACATTCTAAATGCCGACTGGTTATTTCAGTTTAATTCTGCACGCTCATCTGCCTTTTGTCCGTCACCCGGAATATCCTAAATTCCTCGAGGAAGACTGGCTCTACGAGGCGATCACCGAGGTGTACCTTCCGCTCGTTTTTATCTTTCAAAACCTGCACGAGGCCGGCGCCAAACCGCGCCTGGCGATGAACGTTTCGCCGCCCTTGTGCGAGATGCTTTCCGACAAACTCTTGGAAACGCGTTACACGGCGCACCTGGAAAAATTGCTCGAACTGGCCAACAAGGAACTGCTGCGAACGAACAAGGAAGCGCCGGAATTTTACCGGGCGGCAAAGATGTACGTCGATAATCTGAGCGCTTCGCTGGCGCTTTGGAACGACAAGTACAACCGGAATCTGGTCAACGCTTTTCGCGAGCTGCAGGACGAAGGCGTGCTGGAAATTCTCACTTGCGGCGCGACCCATGGCTTTCTGCCCCTGATGTCGACGGAAACGGCTAAGCGCGCGCAGATCCAGGTGGCCGTAAACAATTACCGCAAACACTTCGGCCGCAACCCGCGCGGCATCTGGCTGCCGGAATGCGCCTACGAGGCCGGGATCGAAGACCTGCTGCACGACGCCGGGATCGAATATTTTATCAGCGACACCCACGCCATTCTTTACGGCGACCCGCGCCCGCGTTACGGCGTCCACGCCCCGGTGCGCTGCCCGAACGGCGTGGCGGTATTTGCCCGCGACATGGAAACCAGCCAGCAGGTTTGGAGCGCCGACGTGGGTTATCCCGGCGACCCCGCCTACCGGGAATTTTACCGCGACGTCGGCTGGGACCTGCCGCTGGATTATCTCAAGCCTTATTTGGACGACGATGGTAACCGCAAACACCTGGGCCTGAAATATCACCGCATTACTTCGCGAAGCGGCGGGGAAAAACAACCTTACGACCCGGACATGGCGCGCGAAAAAGCCGCGCAGCACGCAGCGCATTTCGTCGGCGAACGCGTCAAGCAGGCGGGCTATCTCCGCGGGATCTACGGCGGGCGCGCGCCGCTGGTAGCTTCCCCGTACGACGCGGAGCTCTACGGGCATTGGTGGTTCGAGGGGCCGCAGTTCCTGGATTTTGTTTTCCGCCAGCTGCACTTCGACCAGAACGAGATCCAGGCGGTGACGCCCGGCGATTTTCTCGACGCCGGGATCCCTATCCAGTACCAGGAGCCTTCGGCTTCGTCGTGGGGCGAACGCGGTTACTACAAGGTGTGGCTCAACGAAGGGACTTCATGGATGTATCCTTTTCAGCACAACGCAGAAGAGCGAATGACAAAGCTGGCCGATCTTTACCAGGTGCCGAGCCTGCTGGAGGTCAGGGCTCTGAATCAATGCGCGCGCGAGCTTCTGCTGGCCCAATCCAGCGACTGGGCTTTTCAAATTTACCAGGGCACCACGGTCGAATACGCTTCGCGCCGTTTCCGCTCGCACATTCACCGCTTCGACCTGCTGGCAAGCGGTTTGGAGAGCGGAAAAGTAGACAAGGAACTCCTGGCCGAGATCGAATCGCGCGATAATATTTTTTCCGAGATCGATTACCGGGTGTATAGAAGTTGGTAAGGGGAGCGCCGAATTATTCGGCATGAACGCGCAGCGTTCGAAATTACTTTATATATGACTGGAGATAGGCCTAACGGCTTTGCCGAATTAATTCGGCGCTCCGACGGCGCTCCATTAAGGCATCACTGTTCCATCATCCGCGATCTTTGGCGCGCTGTTCGGAAAATCGATCAGAGAGAGATTGCGCAGGATCGGGATCGCTGTTTTTGCCGCGTCGAGCTGCGGGCCGCCGCGTCCTTCCTGTTTTACGGGATGTATCCTGCCGCTTAAAAATTTCCCGTCAGCGCTGAGCTTTACTTCCAGAATTTCCGAAAGCGCGGTCGCCCCGGCAAGCCCGAACCACCCGTAAGTGGCGAAATTTCCCAGCGAATAAGCTATCAAACGGTCCTTATAGATTTCCATCCCGCGCATCACGTGCGGCCCGTGTCCCAAAACCAGATCGGCGCCGGCGTCGATCACCGTGCGCGCAAAAAGCGGCAGGTTCCCGCGCGCCTCGCCAAAGAAGATCTCGGTTCTGTTGGGCACATGCTGCGCGCCCTCGCCTTCGGCGCCGCCGTGAAATGAAACTACGACCAGATCCGCTTTTTTCGCCGCCTGTTCCACCAGTTGCCGCGCTACATCCAGCTCGTTGACATTAGGGGAAATATTATTATGCGCAAACCCGATAAACGCGATCTTTTTTCCTTTCGCTTCGACGATCGTCATGGCGAATTGCCCGCGGTCGCTGCCGGCGTGTTTGATCCCCAGACCATCCAAAACCTGCCGCGTGCTGGCGCGCCCGTAGTCGCCAAAATCCCCGGCGTGATTATTCGCGACGCTTAAAACGTCAAAACCGGCCGCCTTCAGATGCTGCCCGTAGCGCGTCGGCACGCGAAAAGCAAAACAGCGGGTCGAGCGGGGCGGGCATTTTGCCGATACGCCGCCTTCGAGCATCGGGCCTTCCAGGTTGCCGAAAGCAATATCGGCGGCCGAGAGGGTTGGCGTCACTTCTTTTAGCAGATCGGCGCCGTCACCTGGCGGCATCCGCGATTCATTGGGAAACGTCGAGCCGAGCATAATGTCGCCCACGGCGGCAATCGTCACCGGTTCGGTGTTGAGCCGCTTTGGCGTCGCTTGGGCGTTCGCCGAATTATTCGCCAAAACATCCCCTCTCGTCTGGCAGGCGATCAGGGCAACCGCAATTTGCAGAATTAAAATAGCCGTTAATATGATAAGTATTTTGTGTTTGAGCATATATCTTAGATGTAACGCCGCCGTCCGGTCTGGAGACACTCTTAACTATTAGCTATTAACTTTAACTGTTAAAACAGTGAATAGTTCACAGTTAAGAGTTAATAGTGATTACGTAAAAACCCCAATTGAAAGTTATAATGAAAAAGCAAAACCTGCAAAGTCAAACGTCTATAATTTAAATAATATGCCGCGAAGCTTTAAATGCCCGTCCTGTGCCGCGCCTCTGGAATACGAAAATAAACCCGCCCAGAAGTGCGGTTTCTGCGGCTGTTCGATCATGATGGACGACGACCGGGATTTCGACGAACAGCCGTCATCCGGTTTCGGTTCGCTCCTGGAACAGGCGCAAAAGCTGAAAGAAATAAAGCGCCTTATCCATAGAGGCGACAAGATCGCAGCCATCAAGCTCTATCGCGAAACTTTCGGCTGCGGGTTAAAAGAAGCCAAAGACGCGGTCGAAAACATCGAAGCCGGGCGCCCGGTGGTTTTTACCACCTATCATAGCGGGCATCCGGCGGACCATATGCCGCACATCAATATCGACGGCGAAGCGATCGGCAAGGCGGCAAAAACCGTCGCCTCGTCGTTCATCGTGGTCGCAGGTATCGGTGCGCTGGTTTTTTGCATGATAATCGCGGCCGCGCTTATCTCCTTTTTTATGACCCCAAGCCGAAAGACGCCCGTTCCGGCCCGAACGCCGACAAATTCGTCTACAACAACGAACGTTATCGGCGCACCAGGCAAAGCTGAAAAACCTCAGTTCGCCGGTGAGACTTTCCGCTTCGGCGGCGAAGGCATCGGCGCCGGGCAGTTCAAGGACAACCGCAGCGTGGCGGTCGATAGCGAAGGAAATATTTATTCGGCGGAATACACCGGCGGGAAAGTTCAGGCTTTCGACACAGAAGGAAAGTTCAAAAAACTTCTAATGGTCGATGAGGAAAAAGCCTTGCTCGATATGGTTGCCGACCGCAGCGGAAATCTATTCGTGCTGATGGTAGGAACGATTTATCGTTTTGACACGAAGACCGGTGAACAGGCGGGCAAGATCGACAAAATTTACGCCGAAGATCTGGCGGTGGGGCTCGATGGATTGCTGTATGCGACTGTCCGCCCGGGAGATATCGTGGTAATGACCCCGGATGGAAAAGAAGTGAAACGTTTCAAAGACGTTGCCGCGCAAGCGAATTTAAAGCGCGCCTCGTTGGAAAATATTACGCTCGACGGCGAGGGCAATATGTACGTTGTGGATCGCATGGGCTATTACATTTTGAAATTTTCCAAAGACGGCAAATACATCAACCGCTTCGGCGGGAAGAACGAATCAGGCCGCAAAGATGTAAAAGGCTCGCTCGATACATTTCCCCAGGATATCGTCATAGACGGCAAAGGCAATCTTTTTGTCAGTATGGTCAGTGATATTAAGGTGTTTGACACGAACGGGGCGTACGTCGATTCATTCGATTCCACCCAGGCGTTCGGTATGGCGGTCACCGATAAAAACGAGCTCTGGGTTGCCTGCCGCCCGTTCGTGGTGAAATACGAAGTAAGATAAAATGATCGGCCCGAGCGGGAACCGCAAGAAAGCGCTGATCTCAAATAAAGAAAGAGTTATTTTCGGTGCTATCCTGCGGGTTAGCGCATACTTACTTTTAACTACCGTACCCTGACGGTTATTCTACGGCTGACGCGTCCATTCCAAAAACATTGCACCAGCCGTAACAGGAGGTTTTATTTATGCCGAAAGAAAAAGATGTTGTAACCGTGGCAACAATCCGTCAAGGCAAGGACGGCGAAGAAATTTTATTTAATGAACGGCAGCAGATATTTACGCTTCCCCCGAAGGCCAAATCATTCGCCTCATTCGCACCGTCTTTTGACCCGAAGAAAACCATCAAAAAGAACACCCCTTTCATGGTGGTTCTCGATCCGCAAAAGGGAATTGTTGAAAGTATGGAGCCGGCCGGCGATAAAGCGGCCGAGCAGTTCAACAAAAGCAGAACCATGCTCGAAGGTGCAGCCAAACCGATGCGCATGACAGCGGCGATGTTCGATCCGATCACAGCGAACGTGGTCGATATGAAAGCGGAAGCGCAAAAAGCAAAAGCGATGAAAGCGAAAGCGCCGGCTTGCACGGCCGTGATACCGAATCTCGCCAAAGCCCAGGAGATCTTCAACTTTTGCGCCAAACAGGGCTGCTATCTTCCCGGGCCGTATGGCATTTCGCCCTGCATTCCCTTTCAATATGTCAGGGATGGCTGCTATGCGCGGGCGCACAAAATGAGGTGGGTACTCCTTAACAAATACGGCTATTGCAGCCAGAAAATATTTTCCTTTGCCAACAAAAGCCCTGACAAACTGGCGGTCAAAGCCGATAAATGGGGCGGATGCTGCGTTACCTGGTGGTACCACGTGGCCCCGCTTGTCTATGTGAATTTCCAGGTGGGTTTTGCCACCGTCCCATTTGCCATGGTGATCGACCCGGGAATGTTCAATGGGCCGGTAATGTGGAACGTTTGGATTGCGGCGCAGCAAAATACTACGTGTTATTCGGCGGCGCGTGTTACTTCGTATTCGGTCCAGCCGGATACGGCCTACATGCCGGCCAACTACGCGGCGACCGCTTATACCACGGACCCGAATTATACTCATACAAACGCAACACTGATATTATATAAAAACCTGAAAACGTGTGTGGGAAATTGGTTATGAGTGAAAAGGAACCTGTCTCCCGGATTATGACAGTGGCGCGCATCCTTGAATCCGACACCGGCGATCAAACGGAGGTCGTGTTCCTTGAATCGGCTATGTTTTTTAAGCTCCCGCGCGAAAACCATGCTTTTGATAGGGTAATAGCGTCGCTGCGGAGCGCGTTTGAAAAAGGAATCCCGGTTGAGGTCCGTTTAAGATCGCTGGACAGCGATATGATCGAGGATGTCAGAGCGATAAATTAGGACTCTGATCAAAAATAAAGAGGCTGTTCACTGCCTCTTTATTTTTGCATTTATGTGTGTTCAATTCACGATCTTAATGCTTCATTAACAAGTTTTTCCTGCTCTAATCCATGCACCACATAAGAGCCGGTGGCGGGACTGGCCGAAGGTTCCCGGCCGATATAAAGCGGGCGCGGGCACTCGTTCATCAAATTCAGCAGGCGCGTTTCGACGAACGTCCAGCCGCCCATATTCCGCGGTTCTTCCTGCGCCCAGACCAGTTCCTTCGCATTCGGGTAGCCGGCGATGATCTCTTTTACCCGCGCCAGCGGGAACGGGTAAAACTGCTCAATCCTGACCAGCGCAACATCTTTTACGCCCGCTTCCGCGCGTTTGTGGTCGAGGTCGTAATAAACCTTGCCGCTGCAAAAGACGATACGGGTCACGCCGTCACTGCCGGAGAGGCCCCGGTCCTCGATCACGGCCTGGAAACCGCCTGCGGCGAGTTCCGCCACGGTCGAGGTCGCCGCCGGCAGCCGCAGTAAACTTTTCGGCGTCATCACGATCAGCGGACGGATGGTTTCCTGCTTGCCCTGGCGGCGCAGCAAGTGAAAATATTGCGCCGGCGTGGTCGGATAGCAAACCTGTAGATTATTTTCCGCGCAAAGCTGCAGGAAGCGTTCCAGCCGGGCGCTCGAATGCTCCGGGCCCTGACCTTCGTAACCGTGCGGCAGCAGCATCGTCAGGCGGCATTTCTGGTTCCACTTGTCTTCGGATGCAGCGATGTACTGGTCGATAATGACCTGCGCGCCGTTGGAAAAATCACCGAACTGCGCTTCCCAAATCACCAGGGATTTTAGCGCTATGACCGCGTAACCGTATTCAAAACCGACCACGCCGGCTTCCGACAGCGAGCTGTCGAACACGTAAAAACGCGCGGCCTCATTGCTTTCGTTCCGGATGTCGCTCAAGGGCCGCCACGGCTCACCCGTCGTCGTATCGTACATGCTGGCGTGACGCTGGCTGAAAGTACCGCGTCCCGAATCCTGGCCGCTCAGCCGGATGGGAACGCCTTCGCGCACCAGCGAACCGATAGCCACCGCTTCCCCGAAAGCCCAATCCATCGGCACTTCGCCCGTGCCCATTTTGGCTCGGCGGGCGAGCTGTCCCACCATTTTCGGATTGATCTGGAAACCGCCGGGCACCAGCGAAATTTTGTCCGATATCTCGCGGATGACTTCCGCCGGAACGCCCGTTTCAAAGACCGCGGAACCGTCCTCTTCCGGAGGAGGCGGTTTCAGCTCGGCCTTCTGCGGCTTTTCGGCGACGATCTGCTTGGCGCGTTTCAGAATATCTTCATATTTCGCCACCACCCGGTCGGTCATCTCCTTGAGCTCGTCTTCCGAAATGATCTGCTCGCGGATGAGCTTTTGCGCGTAGATATGCCGCACGCCGGGATGCGCTTTTACCCGCGCGTACATCAGCGGCTGGGTATAGGTCGGCTCGTCGCCCTCGTTGTGCCCGAGCCGCCGGAACCCGATCAGATCGAGCGCCACGTCCTTCTTGAATTGCTTGCGGTAGTCGAGCGCGATCTGGGTCACGCGGTAAGCGGCTTCCGGATCGTCGCCGTTGATATGAAAGATCGGGAGCTGCGTGATCTGCGCCGCGTCGGTGGAATAGATCGACGAACGCGCTTCCTCGGGCGAAGTCGTGAACCCGATCTGGTTATTGATGACGATATGTATCGTGCCGCCGGTGCGGTAACCCTTGAGATCGGCGAGCTGCAAGGTTTCCATCACGATCCCCTGCCCGGCAAAAGCGGCATCGCCGTGCAGCAGCACCGGCATTATCGTGGCAAAAGCTTCTTCGCGCGGTTTTGCTTCGCCGTCGCGCAGCTCGTCCTGCCGCGCGCGCGCCATTCCTTCCACCACCGGATCGACGAATTCGAGATGGCTCGGGTTGCAGGATAAGCTGGATGGAGATCTCCTTGCCGTTGTGCGCCTTGCGCGAGCCTTTAGCGCCCTGGTGATATTTCACGTCGCCTTCGTCCGCCGGAAAGCTCGGATGCGCGGTACCTTCAAAGGCGGTAAAAATGCGCTCGGCAAAATCGCCGACGATATTTGCCAGCACATTCAAACGCCCGCGGTGCGCCATTCCCATAAATATTTCGCTGACCCCGCGATCCGCCGAGCCTTCGACCAGTTGGTCGAGCATGGGAATGACGGTTTCGGTGCCTTCCAGCGAAAAGCGTTTTTGCCCCAGGTATTTTTTATGCAGAAATTGTTCGAACTGCTCGGCTTCGATAAGTTTTTGCAGTAGTTGTTTTTTGACCTCGGCCGACAGCGGCACGGTGTCGACAAACTGCGCGACGCACTTGTTTGCGGATCCAGTTTTTCTCGTCCTTGCTCTGGATATGGCGGTACTCGATACCGACCTTGCCGCAGTATGCCTTGCGCAGAATATCCAGTATCGCTCTCAAGGTGGCGGTCTCCATGCCATGCAAACCGCCGGAGATAAATTCACGATCGAGGTCCCAAATGGTCAGATCGTAATTTTCCAGGTCGAGTTCCGTCGCATGATACCTGGTCATATTGAGCGGGTCGATGTCGGCCAGCAGGTGCCCGCGGATGCGGTAGGCATTGATCAATTCCAGCACGCGGGCTTGTTTGGTTGTTTGCTCTTTTATCCGGTCGCCGCCGAAAAGCGAAGGGTTGCGGTCGATCGCCCAGCGCAGCGGCGAGTAATTTATTTCCAGATCGCGGAAAACGTCGTCGTAAAAATTATGCTGTCCCAGCATCAGCTCGTGAATTTGTTTCAAGAGCAGGCCGCTTTCCGCGCCTTGTATGATGCGATGATCGTAGGTGCTGGAGATGTTCACGACCTTGCTGATGCCAAGCTGGGAAAGCGCCTCCGGGGTCATACCTTGGTATTCCGCCGGGTAGCCGATCGCACCGGTAGCGATGATGATTCCCTGCCCCGACATCAGGCGCGGGTTCGAAGCGATAGTGCCGATGGTTCCCGGATTGGTCAGGGAAATGGTGGTGCCTTCAAAGTCCGGGATGGTCAGCTTGCCTTCGCGGGCGCGTTTTACCACGTCGTCATAAGCATCCAGGAATTGCGCGAAATTCATTTTCTCCGCGCCCTTGATGTTGGGTACCATCAGCGTCCGCGAGCCGTCTTTTTTCTGGACGTCGATGGCAATGCCGAGATTCACGCCTTCGCGGTGGAAACGCGCCGGATTGCCGCTGGCCACGGTAAAGCCTTCATTTAGTTGCGGGTAAAGCTGCAGGGATTTGACTATCATCCAGCCGATCAGATGGGTGTAGGAAGCCTTTCCGCGGCCGGTTTTTGCCAGATTTTCGTTGATGATGCGGCGGTTTTCTTCCAGCAATTTGACCGGCATCTGGCGAGTAGAGGTGGCGGTGGGAACCGTCAGGCTCTCTTCCATATTCTCCACGATCTTTTTCGCAGGGCCGATTATGGGCTTGATCTCGACGTCCGTGCCAAGCGCGGCCGCCTTTTTTTCCTTGGGCGAAATTGCCGCCGGGGCGACGGCCGCGGCACCGGATTCCGGCTTGGAAGGCTGGAGATTGGCGCTGGTTTCGCTTTCCGCCGCCGAGCGTCCGTTCTCTCTTTCAGCCGGCGAAGCGCCGTTCATGAGTTCCGCAAAATATGTCCGCCACGATTCGTCCACCGAATTCGGATCGTCTCTATAACGGCTCAAAAGACCTTCCACATAACTTGCGTTTGCGCCGAATTGTTCGGTAATAAATTCGCTTAAATTTGTAACTTTTTGCTCACTCACGGGTAATTGCCTCTAAAGGATAGCGATCCGAGTATAGCTTATCATTTTCACGTTTTTCTTGCATCTGAATGGAAATTAGCCGGTTGCTTCGTGTAATTTCGTAGTTTATCTTTCTTCTTTGCCGGTTGTGCTCAGGGATATTTTTTACTACTCTTTAGGACAACACTTTTATGAAAACTCAAATATTCAAGATTTGCTTCTTTGCAATAATCGCTTTCCTTTCAGTCAGTTGCCAAAAGGCAGCGGAACAAAAAACCGCAAACGAACCGCCAAAGACGCAAAGCTCCGACACCCCGGCGGTCAAGGTAGAGATCAAGACCGAGCCCGAATTTATCGAGGCGGGTAAAGAGGTCGAGATCAGCCTTACCATCAAAAACAACAAAGACGAGGTGATCAAAGACCTGGCAATAACGCACGAGAAACCAATGCACCTCATCGCCGTTTCGCAGGATCTGGAGGAGTTTTACCACCTGCACCCGGAACCGGCGGCGGACGGTTCGTATAAAATAAAGCACACTTTTCCCGCCGGCGGCAGATACACTCTCTTTCTCGATCTGACGCTGCCCGGCGGTAAACAAGAAGGTGCAGATAATCGGCGTCGGCGTGGTGGGCAAAGAGCGTCCGAAGACGGAGCTGAAAGCCGACACCGCGTTCGTAAAAACAGTGAACGGATTGAAAGTGGAAATGAAGCCGGACGGTGAACTGGCCGCCGGGAAATCCGCTATGCTGAAATTCAACGTCACCGACGCCGCGACAAATAAAGCGCCCGCCGATCTTGAAAAATATCTCGGCGAAGATGCTCATTTCGTTATCATCAGCCAGGATGTAAAGGAATTCGTCCACGCTCACCCGATGGCCGGTGGAGAAAATTCTCACACCGCGCATGGTGATAATTCTGCCGGTTCAAAAGCCTTCCCGGAAATTTCCGCGCACGTCACCTTTCCCAAAGGCGGGCTCTACAAGATCTGGGCGCAGTTTCAACGCGCCGGAAAGGTAATTGCCGTGCCTTTTGTCGTGAAGGTCGAAAGAGCCGAAGGCGAGGTCGATCTTTCTAAGGTGGAAATTCCCAAAGGGGCGATCAGGGTCACGGTCAGCAAAGAGGGTTATACGCCCAAAGCTATCGAAGTAAAAGCCGGGCAGCCCGTAACCCTCGCGTTCATCCGCATCGACAATGAAAATTGCGGCAATGAGCTGGTTTTCCCCAGCCTGAATATTAAAAAAGAGCTTCCGCTGGGCAAGGTCGTTACGGTGGAAATTCCGGCGGAAAAACCCGGCGAGTTTAGCTTCGCTTGCGGAATGGATATGCTGAAAGGGATAGTGATGGTTGAGTAGTTTATTTTGATTGCCTGATAAATGATCAGGTAAAAACTCCCCTCCTTACGAAGGAGGGGGAGGCCTTTAGGCCGGGGTGGTTCTTTTAGATTATTTCTGACGGCTCTGTTTTTCGTGCGTGTTTCGCTCCCAGAAAACGCCGTCCGTGTAGCCCTGGATCGCGGGAAATTTCTCGGCCAAAGCCAGCCGTTTTTCCGCCAGGCAGCAATATTTTTCGTCCTTTTCGATCCCGGTAAAATGCCTGCCCAGTTTTTTTGCTACGGCCGAGGTCGTGCCTGAGCCGAGAAAAGGATCGAGCACCGTGCCGCCTTCGTTCGTGCTTGCCAAAATTATTTTCGCCAAAAGTTTTTCCGGCTTTTGCGTCGGGTGATCGGTATTTTCCGGCATCGACCAGAACGGCACGCTCAGGTCCGTCCAGAGATTCGAAGGATGCGTCAGGCGAAACTTTCCTTCTTCGGCGTCTTCCCAATCCTTCGGCCGCCCGTTTTCGCGATACGGCGCGATCACCTTCCGCTTAAGGCGGACCGCGTCCAGGTTAAAAACATATCGTTCAGACAAGGTAAAAAACCAGATATCTTCGGCGCAGTTTTTCCAGTTTTCTTTTGCGCCGCGCCCTTTTTCGCGCTCCCATGTAATGCGGTTGCGCAGCTTGAAATAACGGCTGCCCGCGCGTTGGATCGCTGCCGACGAACGCCAGTCGCCGCAGAGATAAATTGAAGCGGTGCGCCTTAAAAGCGGCAGCGTTAGTTTCAACCACGAATCCAGCCATGCCTCGTATTCTTCCGCCGAAGTTTGCTGGAAACTGTTCTCGCCGAAATTTTTGTTGAGGTTGTAAGGCGGGTCTGCAAAAAGCAGGTCGAAGCTTTCCCGCGGCAGCAGTTTTAAAACTTCAAAAGCGTCGCCGCAGATGGTCTTGTCCAAACACTGCGGAAGAGAAAGCGCGCTGCCGGGAAACAGCAGGCGTTTGCGGTAGCTTTTTGCCTCCGCCGCGCCTAACTCGAGCGTACGGTTGCGCGGCGCTTTTTGTTTTGGTTCAGTCATGAAAGAAAGTTAAAGCTCCATGGTCAGAAGTGTCGATAACAACGCGCCGCGAAACGGAATGTCCGCCGGCAAAATATGCTCGTGATCGGAATGCGCGCCGTCGCCGGCTATTCCCAGCCCGTCGAGCACCGGCACGCCCAGCGCGCTCACAAAATTTCCGTCCGACGCGCCGCCGACCTGGGTTTCATCCAGTTCAAAACCTAAAGACCCGGCCGCCTGCTTTGCCTTCTCATAAAGCGCGGCGACCCCCGCGGTCCGCTCCAGCGGCGGGCGATTTATATCTCCTGAAATTTCCAGCCTTACCCGCTCGTCGGCCGCTTTTAGCGACCTTATCTCATTTTCGATCCGGGCCGCTTCCGCCATCGAGCTGAATCTGACATCAATTTCGCATTCGGCTTCCGCCGGAACGACATTGGTCGCCGTGCCGCCTTTTATCGTCGTAACGGTAACGGTAGTCCCGATCTCAAAATCATTAAGTTGATGCAGCTTAAGTATTTGCCGCGCTATTTCCACGATGGCGTTAGCGCCTTTTTGCGGGTCGAGCCCCGCGTGCGAAGCCACGCCGTGCGCCTTCAGCGTGAAATTTCCCGTGCCTTTGCGGCCGGTCTTTACCTTGCCGCCCGGGGTGGAAGGTTCGAGTACAAGACACACTTTTGCGTGGGCGGCTTCTCTTTCCACGAGTGCGCGCCCGGTCGGGCTGCCGATCTCTTCATCGCAAGTGAACAGGATCGTGACCGGCGCGCCAGGCTGCAAACCTGATTCAGCCAGGCCCTGCAAAACCTCCAGCAGCAAAACGCAATTTGCCTTCATATCGAAAATTCCCGGCGCGAAAATTTTATCATTGTCTATGCGCCATGGCCTTTGCGACAAAGAGCCGCGCGGGTGCACCGTGTCGATATGCCCGATAAGTAAAATATGTTTTTTATCTTTCGCGTCACTGCCATAGGCGCGAATAAGTAAATGCTCGCCGTAACCTTGCGCTAAAATTCTTTCAACCGAATTGACGCCGGAAATTTTTTTTGCCTGCGCTTCCAACAGTTCGGCCACCGCGCGGATTCCCTGCGTATCGCGCGAGGGCGATTCGGCCTCGACCACTTTACGAATGCGCTCGATTATTTCGCCCTGCCGTTCCTTAAAATACCCGACCAAACTCATTGTAAAATTTCTCTTCTGACGGTTACCTTGTCAATTCTTTCGCGTTTAACTTCAAACCCGATTCCGGGTTTTTCGGGAGCGACGATCGTTCCCCGCGGGGTGACCTCGACCGCGGGCTCGATCATATCTTCGTGCCAGTAACGCTTGCTCGCCGAAACGTCGCCGGGCAAGGTAAAACCCTCAAGCGTGGACATCGCAATATTGTGCGCCCGCCCGATTCCCGTTTCCAGCATGCCTCCGCACCAAACCGGAATATCACTCGCGCGGCAAATTTCCTCGACACGTTTTGCCTCCGAGTGCCCGCCGACCCGCCCAAGTTTTACATTGATTATTTTACACGCCCCAAGCTCGATGGCCTTGCGGGCGTCCTCGGGCGAGTGAATGGATTCGTCCAGGCAAACGGGCGTGCGTATCTCGCGCTGCAATTTGGCGTGGTCCAGCATATCGTCATACGCCAGCGGCTGTTCCAGCATCATTAGATCCAGCTCATCCATTCTTTTAAGTAACGCGATGTCGGCCAGCGAATAAGCCGAGTTCGCATCACCCATCAACTGTATGGCGCCGAATTTTTCGCGCACTTGTTTGATGATCTCGTGATCCCAACCCGGTTTGATCTTGATCTTGATGCGTTTATAACCCGCATCCAGTTCGGTCCCGATCTTTTCGAAAAGTTGCTCGACTGAATCCTGAATTCCGATCGACACGCCGCATTCGATTGCGCCGCGCACCCCGCCCAGGTGTTTCCATAGTGGCGTCTTTAGCTTTTTCGCTTCGAGGTCCCACGCAGCGGTTTCGATCGCGGCTTTTGCCATACGGTTGCCGCGCGCGTGTTTCATCAGATCCCACACCTGCGCCGCCGCCTCGATCTCTTCTCCCAGCACCATCGGCGCGAGAATTTTCTTTATCACCCACCAGCAGCTTTCGGTCCATTCTTCGCTGTAGCCGGGCGATTCCCCCGCGGTGCATTCGCCCCAGCCTTCATTGCCATCGGCGTCAACGGCTCGGGTCAAAATAATTCGCCGTTCGTAGGTCCTGCCGAAACTGGTCTCAAAAAAATGTACCAGCGGAAGTTTTATTTCTATTAATTCGATTGATTTGATCTGCATAAGAAAGCCGCGGATTTTCACAGATTAACACAGATTTTTTAAAATCATTAAATCCGTGTATATCCGTGTCCATCCGCGGTTGAAATTATTCTGTCGAAACTAATTCTTCGCCTTCGAGCGCGGCTTTCATCGTGTGCCATGAAAGCGAAGCGCATTTTACCCGGGCGGGAAATTCGCGCACGCCGGCGAAAATTTTGAGTTTGCCGAGGTGATTACTTTCAGCGTCTTCATCCATTTCGCCGCGCACCATCCGGTGAAATTCGTCGAAGAGAACTTCGGCTTCTTCTTTGGTTTTTCCCTTGACCATCTGCGTCATCATGCTTGCCGAAGCCTTTGAAATAGCGCAGCCCGAACCGGTAAATGAAACCTCTTTCACCGTCTCGCCGTCATAATTGAGAAACACCTTGAGCTTGTCGCCGCAGAGCGGGTTATTACCCTCAGCAGAGCGGGTCGCCGCCTCTAACTCCTTGAAATTACGCGGGTTCTTGTTGTGGTCCAGGATGACTTCCTGGTATAGATCGCTTAATTCGGACATACTTTATCCATCAGTTATCAGCTCTCATCAAGAGATTCTCGCGCTGCTTACGAAAAATTCCTAAATTTTGACTCCCACCGGCGCGGTAAATTTCTCGTCAATAATATTTCCGGTATTTAAAAGATTCGCCGGTTCGAAAAGAAGCACTTCGACTTCCCGCTCGGCGGTCGGGCGATGTTCGACCCCCCGCGGGACAATGACGAATTCACCCGGATCTATTGCGACCGTGCGGTCGCGAAATTCGAGATTGAAACTGCCGCGCACCGCCATGAACATTTCGTCCTCGTTTTCATGGGTGTGCCAGGGAAACTCGCCCTGAAATTTGACGAGCTTTATTTCCTGGCCGTTTAGTTCACCGACGACCTTCGGCCGCCAATGCTCGGATATCTGCGCCAGTTTTTCAGATAGGTTCAATTTTTCCATCTTAATCGTCTCCCGCGTCTAAAAACCGCCGGTGATAATTTATTTGTCCGAGATGATAATTCAAATGAGTTGATAAATGCGCCAGCATCCATTCGGTCGAAGTTTTTTCTTCAAAAACCTTGATCGGAAATTCCTGCTCAAGCTGCTCACTAGAGATATTTCCAAGCGTTTTGCTCACCACGTCGATGGTCTCATCGATCTTTTTTATCATCTCGTCCCTGGGAACATCCCCGGACGAAAACTCGAGGTCTCTGTTTCTTACATAACCGCTGTTACCCAACGTTGCGCCGATAAAATGGTTTAAATTACCAACCAAATGCAGGCACAAATTACCGGCCGAGTTTGGAATATTTTTGTCGGTCAGCCAGATGGCAGCTTCATTTTTGTAAGCTTTGATCTCGTGCTTTAATTTCTCAAGATCTCTGGCAAAAAGATGTTGTAAAGTTTGAGTCAGCATGGTTTTTTCTGCTAGGCAAAAACTTCGATCACCTTTTGCACCGCCTCCGCTAATTTGTCGACCTCTTCACGCGTGTTGTAAAAAGCAAAAGAAGCACGCGCCGTGGCGGGAACATTGAAATGCCGCATCACGGGTTGGGCGCAGTGATGGCCGGCGCGGACGGCGATGCCCGACTGATCGAGGATGGTGCCTATGTCGTGCGGGTGAATATTTTCGATGGTGAATGACAACACGCTCGCTTTTTCGCGCGCCGTGCCGATGATCTTCACGCCCTCGATGGCAGAAAGTTTTTCCGTGGCGTATTCGAGCAGTTCGTGTTCATAGGCGAAAGCCTTGGCAAGATCGATCTCGGTCAGATAATCGATCGCCGCTCCCAGCCCGATCCCGGCTGCGATCGCCGGCGTGCCGGCTTCGAACTTTTCCGGCAGAGCCGCAAACGTTGTCTTTTCAAAACTTACGGTGCGGATCATCCCGCCGCCCGTTTGGTACGGCGGCATTCGGTCGAGCCATTCCTGCTTGCCGTAAAGCACCCCGGTGCCGGTCGGCGCAAACATCTTGTGCCCTGAAAATGTAAAGAAATCGCAATCCAGGTCCTGCACGTCAACGGGAAAATGCGGCACGCTCTGGGCCGCGTCGACCATCACCGGCACGCCGAATTTATGCGCCGTGGCGGTCATTTCTTTGATCGGGTTTATCGTGCCCAGGGCATTAGAAACATGTGCCACCGCGACCATTTTTGTGCGCTCGTTGAGGAGGTTTTCGTACTCGTCCAGGACGAGCTCGCCGCGGTCATTCATCGGGATCATCAGGATCTTCGCGCCGCGTTCTTCGGCGATCATCTGCCAGGGGATAATGTTGGAATGGTGCTCCATTTCGGAGACAAGGATTTCATCGCCTTCATGGATGAATTTCCGCCCGTAGCTCTGCGCCACCAGATTAACGCCTTCAGTGGTGCCGCGCACAAATATGCATTCCTTTGCCTCGCGGGCATTGATAAAACGTTTGACCTTTTCACGCGCGCCCTCGTATGCGGTGGTCGCTTTCTGGCTCAGGTAATGCACGCCGCGGTGGATATTCGAATGCTCTTCGGCGAGGTATTTCGCGCCTCGCTCGATCACCATCTTCGGCACCTGCGAAGAAGCGCTGTTGTCGAGATAGACCAACGGCTGCCCGTTAACCGTCTGCAACAGAACAGGAAAATCCGCGCGAATTTTTTCAATATCCCAGTCGCTCATTTGTTTTACTGCCGTCATAAACTTAACGCCGCGCCGATCTTTTTACCTTCGAAAGACTTCATAGTCAGGATCCGGCTTTACATCAAAGCGCTTCTCGCTTCACCGCTAAACTTCAGGTCGAGCGAAAAATCATCATTGGCTTTTGCTTTGATAACTTTGATCATAAATATTTCAACAACCCGCTCTTACAAACGAGTGGCCGTCAATAATTAGTTCTACGATCTACTTACCCGCCGGGGCCGTCTTTTTACCGGGAGCTTTGGCGTCGCCATTGCCGCTTTTGAGCGCTTTCTTTTCCTCGCTTGCGATATAGGCGCGGATGGCCAATTCGATAATGGCCGAGCGCCGGTGTTTGCCTCCGGCCAGTATGTCTACTTTTAATAGTAATTCTTCCGGTAATATCATAGGTATTCTGGTTCTCATAATTTTACACTTCCAAATTTGCTTCTAAACGATTTAAAACCGCTTCATCAAGCTCCGCCTTTATCGACCCGATCCCGATCTTACTGATGATCTCTTCGGCGAAACCGTAAGTTAATAAATTCCGCGCCAGCTCCGGGTGAAGCCCGCGGCTTAGTAAATAAAAAACTTCCTCATCTTCCAGCTGCCCGACCGTCGCGCCGTGCGCGCATTTCACGTCGTCGTTAAAAATCTCAAGCTGCGGTTTGGTGTCGATGCGCGCGTCGTTTGAAAGCAGCAGATTTTTATTCGACTGCTGCGCATCGGTTCCGCGCGCGTCTTCGCGCACAAAAACCTTACCGTTAAACACCGCGTGCGACCTGTCGCTTAAAACGCCCTTATAATTCTGGTGCGAGGCGCAGTGCGGCACAGCGTGATCTATCACGGAATGCGTGTCCGCGTGCTGGCTGCCGTTAAGCATATACAGCCCGTCCACGAAACATTCCGCCCCCTCGGCGGTAAATTTTACGCCCGTGTCGTGCCTCGAGATCGCCGCGCCGAGATTGATATTTGTTGAGTCGTAATGACTTCCGCGCCTGAGCACGGCTTTCGTGGTGCCGATATTAAAACTCTCCGCGTTTTCTTTTTGAATGCGGTAGTGCGTTAGATGGGCTTCGTCTTCCACAAAAATTTCCGTCACCGAATTTGAAAAAGACCTGCCCGAATCCAAGCTCACACAGCTTTCAATGATCGTCGCTTTGCTTCCTTTTTCAGCCACGATCAGCACACGCGGAAAATTTATTTTGCCCGCGGTCGAAATAAAGAGAAGGTGGATCGGGGTTTCGATCTTTGAATTTTCCGGGATCTGCAAAAACACTCCTTCTTCCAGAAAGGCCGTGTTCAAAGCGGTGAATCCGTTTTTATCAAAGTCGACCGCTTTTCCGAAATTCGTTTCAATAATTTTCACCAGGCCTTCATTTTTGAAAACTTCGTTAAAAGTGAGCGCGGTAAAAGTGCAGTCCGTGGCGGAAAACTCTTTGTTCAATTTGCCGTCGATAAAGACCAGAGTATTTTTTGCAGACTCTCCGTAAATAAAGTTTTTTATTTCCTCAGCCTTAACAGCTCCCGCTTCGAAACTAAATTCTTCCCGGGCGATCGGCGCCACATTGGTATATTTCCATTCTTCATTTTTCGGCGTAGGAAATCCGTTTTCGGTGAAAAACCCGAAGGCATGCGTGCGAACGGCCTTCAGCCAGACGGGCTGTCCGGAGGCCGCCCGGCTCTTTTTGAAGTCGGCGTCGTAAATAGTTTGTTTTGCTAATTCCGTTGTCATTTCAAATACTTTTTTGTCACAGAGGACACAGAGTTCTCAAAGAAAGATCCCCACTATACCCCTGCCGTTTTCACCCAGTCGTAGCCTTTCGCTTCCAGTTCCAGCGCCAACTCCTTGCCGCCGTCCTTGACGATCTTTCCGTCCGCCAAAACGTGCACAAAATCCGGCACGATATAATTCAAGAGACGCTGGTAATGCGTCACGACCACGATCGCCTTTTCCGGCGAGCGCAGTTTGTTAACACCTTCGGCGACAATGCGCAGCGCGTCGATATCCAAACCCGAATCCGTTTCATCAAGCACGGCGAGCTTCGGCTCCAGCACGGCCATCTGCAAGATCTCGTTGCGCTTTTTTTCGCCGCCGGAAAAACCCTGATTGACCGCGCGGTTCATGAACGATTTATCCATCTCGACAATTTTTGCTTTTTCTTTCAGATAATCGTTGAATTCGAGCGGGTCGAGTTCTTCTTCTCCGAGGTGCCGCATTTTTTCGTTGTACGCCAGCCGCAGAAACTGCGCGTTCGAAACCCCGGGGATTTCCACCGGGTATTGAAACGCCAGAAAAACGCCTTCGCGGGCGCGCACGTCCGGGTCGAGCTCGAGCAGATTTTTCCCCTCGTAAAGAACCTCGCCCTGCGTTACTTTATACGAAGGATGCCCCGTCAGAACTTTCGCCAGGGTGGATTTTCCCGAGCCGTTCGGCCCCATAATGGCGTGAACCTCGCCCTTGTCGACGCTTAAACTCAAGCCTTTGAGAATTTCTTTGCCGTCAATTCCGGCATGTAAATTTTTTATTTCCAATAACATAAAATACTTTATTTAATTTCCCGGTCGTTACTTACAATTTTAGTCAGCCAAATAAAAAGGATCGGCATAAGTACCAGTTCGGCGATAAGCGAGCCCACTATCTCGTTGCCAAAAACGACGTCCGGGCGCCTCGCGGAAAATCTGGCCAGGCCCCCTACAAATATCGCCGCGAAAATCAATTTCAACGCGATCTCATATTTGTGCAGGTTCTTTACCGCATAGACGACAAATAACCCCAGAGCCAAATAAACCCCGCCAAAGAATCGTATATGGCTGTCCCGCACCAAAAAAGCGGGTTCGTTAGTGACCTCAAAAAATCTGGTTTGTCCCTGCATGCCCAACGTTAAAATTCCGCCGAATCCCACGTTCACCCCGATCAGCACCATGATCACGCCGACAATTACAAGAATTATCCGAAATATCATTGAGTTGATCTTCATTCTTTCACCGCCGCAATAGCCTGAATTTCTATCGACAGGCCGAAATGCAATTCCTTTACCGGCACGATCGCACGCGCCGGGCGGTGCTCGCCCATTACACGAGCATAAACTTCATTGACCTTGCCCCAATATTCCATATCGGAGATGTAGACGGTCATCTGGATCACCCGCGCCAGATCGCTGTTGGCCGCGCGCAAAACCGCTTCGACGTTTCTTAGGGCAGCTTCGGTTTGCGCTTCGATCCCGCCCGTCACCGGCTCCCACGTCGCCAGATCCATCGGCAACTGGCCGGAAACATAAACCAAGCCATTGTGAACAATGGCTTGCGAATAATGTCCTTTCGGAATTGGCGTACCTTCAACCTGGATCTTTTCCATTTTTATCACGCTGCCAGACCCTGCCCCGCCGAAGCGGCAAACCGCAGCGCCATAATTGTCAGGTCATCGTTCCTTAAAGCGTTTCCACGAAAATCCGCGACCGCGACTCCACTCATTTGCACCAGCTTTGCCGGCCCGTCGGAAATTCCACCAACAGAGTGCAGCAATCTCTCGACTCCGAACTCGAACCCCTCGCTGTTTGTCGTTTCCGTCACGCCGTCGGTGTAAAGCAAAAGCGAATCACCGGAACCGAGCGTTACCTTGTGGGTCTCAAAACTCACCTCGCAAAACATGCCGAGCGGCAGATCGGATGAACTTAAAACTTCCGTTACTCCCCGCCGTAAAATAACCGGGGGCAAATGACCGGCGTTGCAAAATTCGACCTCACCGCTGCGGTTCGCCTTCAGACAAATGAGCGTGGCGAAGTGATTCGAAAGAGTGTTTTCGCAAAATATCCGGTTGGCCCGCGCCATTAGATCTTCCAGCGGAAGGCCGAGCGGTACCAGCGAATGAAACATCGCGTGTAAATTCGACATCAGCAGCGAAGCCGCCATTCCCTTGCCCGAAACGTCGCCCAGAATAAAATAAGATTCTTCCGGCAGCGATATGACATCGCAGTAATCGCCGCTCACTATGGCCGCAGGCTCGTAAACAAAATCCACTTCCCAGGCGTCGGTTTTTATATTTAACGCGGGCAATAAATTTCGCTGTATCTGCGCCGCCAGTTCCAGATCGTCTTCCAAAGACCGGCGCTGCTTTTCCGTTAAATGGTCGATGCACACGGTCATCAGCGGGTCGGCCAGCAGCCTTTCGGCCTCGACGGGATCATGGCAGGTTTCGCAGATACCGTACGTGCCTTCATCGAACCGCTGCAGGGCCGAATCGACCTCGTTTAACAAGCGGGCGTATTCGAGATTCGCGCCGTCTTGAAAAGCCGCTTCCCGCAGCGTCTTCCGGCGCTCGATCAATTGTTCGTGCAAAACAGGTTCTAAACCAACAGCTTCCATATCAATTCAGCTCCTTAGGAGCGTTATATTTATAGTTTACGATTACGTTAATTACCGAGTTCCGTAGGAACGACACTTGCTATAAATATGTCACGCCTAATGGCGTTGAAAACCCTCATTCTGGTATCTGTCTGCAATCACGCGCAAAGCCAGCGCTTTCACTTTTTTGATAGCATCTTCAAGAGTATCGCCATAGACCATTACTCCGCTCAACTCATCAATTTCAGCGATCCAGCGCCCCTCATCCTCTTGTTCAAGTTCGATTGCTAAATTCATATTTTAAAAACCTACGCATTCGCTCACACGCGGGTTTCTGCCTTATCCAACGCTTCCTTCAAGCTTTAGTCCCAAAAGTTTCTGCGCCTCGACGGCGTATTCCATCGGTAGCTCGCGAAAGACCTCTTTGCAAAAGCCGTTGATGATCAACGAAACTGCGTCTTCCTGCGAAATGCCCGCGCTGCTGGAGATAAAACAGTTGCTCCTCGCTGATCTTCGAGGTCGTCGCTTCGTGCTCGACGCGCGCCGTGTTATTCATCACCTCGATATACGGGAAAGTGTTCGCGTGGCACTTGTCGCCGATCAGCATCGAATCGCACTGCGTGTAATTTCGTGCGCCTTCGGCCTTCGGCATCATTTTTACCAGGCCGCGATAGTTGTTGTTCGAGCGCCCGGCGGAAATGCCCTTGGAAATAATCGTCGACTTCGTGTTTTTGCCGAGGTGGATCATCTTCGTTCCGGTGTCGGCTATCCTGCATGTTGTTGGTCAGCGCGACCGAGTAAAATTCGCCGATCGAATTATCGCCCTGTAAAATAACGCTCGGATATTTCCAGGTGATCGCCGAACCGGTTTCGACCTGCGTCCACGAAATTTTCGAATTCGTTCCGCGGCACGCCCCGCGCTTGGTCACGAAATTATAAATGCCGCCTTTGCCGTTCTCGTCGCCCGCGTACCAATTCTGCACGGTCGAATATTTGATCTCGGCGTTATCGAGCGCGACGAGTTCCACGACCGCCGCGTGAAGCTGGTTGGTATCGAACTGCGGCGCTGTGCAGCCTTCGTTATAGGCGACATAGCCGCCTTCTTCCGCCACGATCAGCGTGCGCTCGAATTGCCCCGAATTCCTGCGTGTTGATGCGGAAATACGTCGAAAGCTCCATCGGGCAGCGAACGCCTTTCGGGATAAAGACGAACGAGCCGTCCGAGAAAACCGCCGAATTAAGCGCGGCAAAAAAGTTATCGCCGGAAGGCACGACCGAGCCGAGATATTTTTTCATCAGCTCCGGATATTCCTGAATAGCTTCGGAAAACGAGCAGAAAATGACGCCTGCTTTGGCGAGCTTTTTTTTGTAGGTCGTCGCCACCGAAACCGAATCGAACACCGCATCGACCGCCACATTGGCGAGCATTTTCTGCTCCGTGATCGGAATGCCGAGCTTTTCAAAAGTTTTCAGGAGTTCGGGATCGACCTCGTCCAGGCTTTCCTTCTGTTCCCTCTTTTTCGGCGCGGAATAATAGATGATGTTCTGAAAATCGATCTTCGGATAATCGAAATTCGCCCAGTAATTCGGCTCTTCCATCTTCAGCCAGTGCCGATATGCCTTCAGGCGAAATTCCAGCATCCATTCCGGCTCGTTCTTTTTGGCCGAGATCATCCGAACTGTGTCCTCGGACAGTCCCTTGGCAAAGGATTCCGTCTCGATATCGGTCACAAAACCGTATTTGTATTCCCTGTTTGTTAAAAGCTCTGCTGCCGTACTCATTCTTTAATTCCTTGCCCTTAAACCTTCGCGCCGGTCCAGTTCCCAATTTATGCCCTTGATCTGGTGAAAGGCTATATCCACCGCCGATTCCGGGCCGATAAGCTGCGCCAGCGTGATCTGCGAAAGCGCGTGGTGCACTACCTCGTGCAAGCCGACGATCACCGAGCGGATGCCGCAATCGCCCTTGTGTATACAGCTGTCCAAAACGCCGGTGTAATTATCGCAATGCGCGTCTATCTCGTCCTGTTCCAGAACTTTCATCACTTCGTTCAGGTGTATCTCGCCTGCCGGGCGCGCCAGGTGATAGCCGCCCTTGGTGCCGCGGGTCGCCTGGACCAGGCCGGCCTTGTTCAAAAGCCACAGCAGCTTGCCCGCGTTGGCCACGGAAATGCCTTCACGCTCAGCAATTTGCGGCAGGGTCAGCCCCTCACCGTCCTTAAGCGCGGCCAGCTGCACCAGGCAGCGCAATCCGTATTCTTCCTGTGCCGATATCTTCATAAGCCTCACCCTGCAGTAAATTTGCGCCTCAAGGCAAAGCTAATTGTACCAAATCTTTACTTTTTTCTCAAGATTAGAAGGAGGGTTATTTTACAGTCGTGGGAGGCGTCTTTCAGGCCAGGTTAAGTAAGCAAAAAAATAGCTGCAAAAAGCAGCTATTTCAATCTTCTCCCCCAGTCTGAACGGGCCCGGCGAATCATTCGCTTTCTTTCTCAGAGCCACCCGCGAAGGCCTCATTTACGTGGCTCATGCACTCGGCCCTTGTCCCGGTTTTACCGGCGTCATTCCACCCTTCCGCATTTTCCCGGTCGGCGGGCCAGATCGAATGTTCATTCGCCTCGTTTTTGACGACTTTATAGGTTTTTTCTTCCTGGTTTTCATTATCCATAATAATTGTCTCCTTTAGCAGAATTATAATCTGTCTAAGCTAAAATCGCTATGGCTGAGCAGCTAAATTTCGCGCGGATTTGTTATCTCCAACTCCCCGCTTCGTCTTGCGCGAACAACCGCATCGTAAGATATTGGACGATACGCGGGTAATTTCCCCGGTTTGGACTGCTGCCATGAGGCAGAAATTGATGCCAGATGATCAGGTCTCCGGCACGGGCCGCGACCGGGACAGCCATTTTTTCCAAATTTTGCTCGCGCGGGTCCACCCACGCCGGAAGATCTTCGAGCCAGGTTTCCAATTTTTTGTGAAAACCGGGCACACAGTAAAACGCCCCCTGCTCCGCCGCGACATCGCATAAGTAAAGAATTCCCTGCAAGCCAAAATGAAACGGCGGCGTAAGATCCATATCCCAGTGCAGCCGGGGTCCGGGAAAGTGCCAGCCCGGCTTTTCCGGCGGATTAAATCCGGCCCGGTCGGTAGTGATCCACAGATCCGGTGTCTTCCACAATTGTGCAAAGGCTTTGTGAATTCGCTTTGACCTGCGGTTGTTGTTGAGCGCCGGGTGATGATAAAGATCGGTCATTATGCCTTTGCCGGCTGGTTTATACCACGTATCGGGCGAATCCGGGTCCATTTTCAGAAATTGCCAAACTGCTTTTTCCGAAGCTCCTGCTTCTTCCCTGGTAACGGCATCGCGCACGATCACATAGCCGTTGTCGTCCCAAAATTTCAGGTCTTCTTCCGACAAGACCGGATCGGCCTTTTCAATTTCCTGTAATTGTTGTTGCAGTTTTTCGCTGTAAGGACGGCCTTCGGTAGTGCGGTTTATCCGTTCGATCCGCGATTCGTCGATATGCCCGTCATTTTTCCCGAGCACCCAGCGTTCGAATTCTGAAAAGGTCGGAGCCTCCCGCAATAAATAGACAACGGTTTCTTCCAAGGCCAGCCCTAACCCGTCGATCATTATCCGATCGAATTTTTGCTCGCCGGGAATCTGTCCGATTCGGCCGCTTTCTCTTTTCTTTAGCTGTCGCGCCCAAAAACTCTTCAGGCCAGCGACGCCCAACAAACCGGCTTCATCGCTTTCAGATACAGGTGGGCTTTTCATTGATCGTTAAACCTGGCGCGGATCTTTACCGCCCGCTCAATAAGATCGACATTTTCCAAAATTTTCAGACGCAGGTCTTTATCAAGCCCCGGATTATCCGCCAAAAATTTATTGACGATGGCCAGGGCGCTTTCGCTGCGCTGCCCGCCGATAAAAGCGCCGAGCCAGCCGTTGACGAAAAATATCTTGCGGCTGCGTTTCAGATTCGGCAATTCCGCCAGCGCTTTTTCGAGGTATGGCAAGGTCAGCTCGGAATGCCTGGCCGAATTGAACGGCACGAACGCCGCTTCGATCCAGCTTTCGGAAATTTCCTTGTTACCGAGAAAATCTTTGAAGTATTTTTCCTTGGCCGCCGCAAAACCGGCGCCGGCGGCGTAAGCGTAGCGCTTCGCATCGTCAGACGTTTCGGTTTTGGTTAATTCCTCGAGCAGCTTAGGCGCTTCGGGGTCGCCAAGGATCGCGAGTTTGGTAACGATGTCGAATTTGTCCTTGGTCTTTAAGGGCAGGGACACGACCGTCAGGGAGTGTGTTGATTTTTTGTTCGCACGCTGCGAGGAAACACCCTCCCTTACGGTCGGGTTTCCGCCTTGTTTGCCAAACTCGCCTTTCAAAATTTGCTTGAGTGTGTTCCGCGCGTTTTCGGTCGCGGCAATATTCAAAAATGCGCGATAAAACGTGAGTTTTTGCCCCAAGGCAGGCGTGTTTTTTATTTTTTCGATCAGCAGATTTTCCAGGCGCGGCGCTAACTCATCCCGCTGCTTATCGGACAAATAATAATTCAACGCGGTGGAAGACCGGCCGAGCAGCCCGGCGATCGTCACCTCATCTTTTTCCGTTCCGAGATTTTTTATCACCAACTCGACGTAATCTTTCGGGTCAAGCTCCACTTCGCGCACGCTGTCCCACAGCGAGCCCCACATCATCGCGCGCAGGAAGTCGTCTTTTTCATTTTGAATGTTTTGCAGGACGTAAGCGCGGCTTCTCTCATCGAGCAAAAAGATGCCGTAGCCGTGATCCTTATAGTTCGGAAAAACATAAAGAGTTTTTTTGGTCTCTTTTGCCTTACCGGGTGACTCACCGGTCACTTTATATTTCTCGTCGAATTTAAACTCGCGCTTGCCCGTTCGGATTTCTTCCAGTAGTTTGGCGGATTCATCTGGAAGATTAGCGTATTTTCTGGAACCGATGTGAGCCGTAGCTTCCTCACGTTCACCGTTATCGTAAACTTTTAAGACTCTGATGTCCTGCAGCCGGTTATAATTTTCGTCTTTTAAAATGCCTTCCTGGATCACGCCTTCATAAAATATCGTATGGCCGCCGGTCGCTCCCCAATTTAAGGCCCACTCTAACGCCCAGTCGTCATCAAAGATCCGCGGCGACATTCGGTAGATCGCCGTGCCCCGTTTTTCTACCCAAAACTCAGCCCACTCTTTGCTGACACTCCACCTTTTAAATTTCTCCAGTTCCTCCTTGTCTCCTTGCGAAAGTTTTTGGTAAAACTCTCCCTTCTTAGCGTTGGCAACTTCAACTTCTTCAATTTCCCTGACCAGATCCTGCCAGGCGGCATTGGCGAACTCGTGATTTTTCAAAAAAGCGCGGACGACGGTTTGGAATTTCGCTTCACCGAAAAAGAACTCCGCTTGTTTTAAAAATGAAGGCGCTTTGCGGTAGACGATGTTGCCGTAGGCGGATTTCGCCGCGCTCAGATTTGGAATTTCCTGGTAGATCGGCGTGGTGCCTTTGGTCGAATCGGTCAGGTAGGCGGCCTGTTTGTTACGCTCGTAAAAAACCTTCCAGGCGTTGTATTGCGGCATTACTTTTTCCAGCGTTTTATACGCCATGAACTCCGCAAATCCCTCTTTGAGCCAGAGATCGTCGAACCAGCGCATCGTGACCGTGTCGCCGAACCACTGGTGCGCGGCTTCGTGAAAGATGACATTGGCGCGCGAGATCAAGTCGTTCGCGGTCGGCTCGCTGGGAAAGATAACGGCAGATTCGCGCAGGAAGGTCGCACCCGCGTGTTCCATTCCGCCGAAAGGAAATTCCGGGATCAAAACCAGGTCGTATTTCGGAAACGGGAATTTGTAATCGAAATAGCTTTCGAGAAACTTCACGCCCTCGCGATTTAAGCGAAACACTTCCGCCGCGTGTTGTTTGAATTTTTCGGCTTGCGATTTGCGAACGTAGATATATGAAGGCGGAAACCCGGATTTTTCGTAAGCATTTGAGTTTTCCGGGTTTTTTACACCCTTCCTTACGGTCGGGTTTCCGCCCTCATCACTAAACTTCACAAAATCTCCCGCCGCAAATGCAAAAACGTAAGTGCTGATCGGCTGCGTTTCCTTGAATTGCCAAACGTCCAGCATTTCGCAGGGCGGTTTATTTCCCGTTGCCGGCACGGGCGGTTTCTTATCGGCGGATGGTGACGGGGATATGACCGGCAGGCAGGGTATGCCATCTGCGATGATCACGCTGTCGACTTCTGTGTTGGAAACGGCATTCCACGTTTTCGGCATTTGCACACCGAGCGTGAATCTGGCTTTCAGATCGGGCTGGTCGAAACAGGGAAAAGCGGTGCTCGCGTCCGAAGGGACAAAAAGCGAGTAGATATATTCCCCGCCGTCTTCGCGGTCGATGTAGCGCGTAACCGCCGCGCCGCTGCTTTTTACCGGCGAGGCAAACCGAATTTTGATGACGTTCGCGCCTTTTTTCAAGGCCCCTTTCGGCACGATCAAATGCTCGTTAACGACCGTCGATATAATGTCGATCGTATTATTGGCGCTGATAACGTTCGCGTAAGGTTTGTCTTTATCGCCCGCAAATTGGGCCACGCGCCAGTCCAAAACAAGATCGTTTTTAGCGCCCTCGTCGGTAAGAGTGACGTTGATCTCAAGCTCGCCCTTCATCAACGGCGCGCCTCTTTCGAGCGTGATACCGAGTTTGTAACGCACGTCGCTGTAATTCGCACTCCGCCATCGCGCCAGCCTTTGCGAGACGCCGTTTTCTACCGGCGGCGGCTCTTGCGAAAATGCGGCGGAATTCATCACAAATAAAACACAAAGAATCAGGAAAAATATTCTTATCAGCATAATTCAAACCGGTAAGATGGTTAGATATGTATCTTAGACAATCGGATGCTTTTAGACAAAATTTTCGGCCGTTATATTTCAGGCAGAAACGCGACAGTTATGGAGCGTGTGATTCAGGCCTTTAGAAACACGCTCCATAACTGTCGCGTTTCCGCCTTTTAAGTGAATACTAAAACGGCGGCTCAATATAAAGCCGCCGCCTGAAAACAACTGATGATCTATCACTAAAGTGAAAAATTGAAATTGATAAAACCGGAAGCCTTGGTCGGCTGGCCGTCGCGCACTACGGGTCTGAATTTCCATTGTTTGACCGCGTCCATCGCCGCGCGCTTTAAAGCCTCCGGCCCCTGCGCCTGGGCGGAAAGCACCGACCCTTGCTCATCAACCACCAGCTCGACCCTGACAACCCCGGCAACGCGCATATTTCGCGCCAACGTCGGGTAGACGGGCTGTACTTTCTTGGTCGCGATCTCTACCAGCGAGCCTACAGAAGCCGCCGGAGAGACGGCGCTTTTATCGTCGCCGGTGGATTTTTCGGCCGGCAAATTTTTCTCGGAATTTGTCCGGGAACGCGTTTGAGGGGGATTATTTTCCGCGGGTTTTGCCTCGCCCGGATTGCTCTGGGCGGCTGTTTGCGGTGAGCCGCCAGTCATATCGGCCTTGTTTTTCAGGCTTTCCTGGTTATTGAAAATTTGATCGCCGGCTGCAGCGTTATTTTCCTTCGGTTCCACTGAGGCGGTTGTGTCCTTCTCGTTTTTTACCGGCGTTTTTGAAGCCGTATCGACCGCTGCGGGCGGGGGCTGCGCCGCGCTTATCTTGTTAAAAGCGGGAACGCTGTTTGCCGCCGCGGTGCTGTTGTTTTGCGCCAGGCCGGCAGTGGTGTTCACAGGTTCGTCAACGACATTTACCACCGCGTTCTGCGAATTTGCCAGGCGCTCACGCGCGTCGGCCACTTCATTTTTCCAGCGGGTAGCGTCGTAGGCGTCGCGCGCCATCGCGCTGCGGGTGTTGGTCACTTCCTCCAGTAATCCGAAGGCTTCGGCCGAGCGTTTGTTGCCGTCGCTTAATTCTTTTACCTGGCCCGCGACCAGCTCGAGCGTGCCGCGCATTTTCTCAAGTTCGGCGGTTACTTCGGCCGGCATATTTGCGTCGGCCACGTTAAGGCCGAGCTGTTTATAACGCTCCATCTGGCTGCGCGCCATTTTTACCACCTGGCCTGAAACGGTGAAATAAGAGCTGGAAGAAGCCCCTTTTGAGCCTTTTAAAACGTTGAATGTCTCGTTGAGCAGATCTTGTGTGTGCTGGTAATCGCTGTTTTCCAGGTAGCAATTCATCAGCAGCGTGAGGGCGATATTTTGAACGGAAGGGTCGCTTGATTCCTTGCGGATCTTTTCTAATTCGTGGGACGCCGCCGTATAACTTCTTACGGCCACGAAGGCACGGGCACGCGCCAACCTTTGCTTCATATCATCGGTTGAACCGCCAGTCGCTTGAGCTAAAACCGCTCCAGCTAACAATAAAAACACTAAACACGAGGCCCCGAACCTTCTGACGTTTAGCGGCATAACAGTATCCTCCTTTAAGGGTTGGCCTTGTTTATCCGCTGGAGGTCAAAGCGAAAAAAAGAGTCTCACTTAAAACCCGCTCACGTTAAAACTATAATTATTATTTATGCTATCAGGCAAGCATTGCTTATAGATAATACCCCAAAACGGCCCTTTTACCTAATCTGCCGGTCTTATGGCCTTAAACTGGCGTCGATCTTTTGCCGATACGCCCGCGCTTCAGCCTTGATAGCCCTTTCATTCAGTGTCAAAAGAACCCGGTCTCTCATCACTATCCTACCTTCGATGATGACGGTTCTGACCTCCGTTGCCTTCGTTGAATAGACCAGCAGCGAATAGACGCTGTCCGCCGGGACCTGGTTGAGCGCGTCTATATCTACGATCACGATATCGGCCCGTTTCCCTGATTCCAGCGAGCCTATCTCTTTCTCCAGGTGCAGCGCCCGCGCGCCTCTAATCGTAGCCATTTCAAACATTTGCGCGGCCGAGGCGACTTTCGGGTCTTTTGCGTATAGCTTGTGCAGCTTGGCGGCGCTGTCCATTTCTTCCCACATATTCACGTCGTTGTTGGAAGCCGCGCCGTCCGTGCCCAACCCGACGGGCAGGTCCATCAGGAGCATTTCCGGGATCCGCGCCACGCCGGAGGCCAACTTCATGTTCGACTGCGGGTTGTGCGCGATCCCGACGCCGAATTTCCTTAAAAGCTTGAGTTCGTCGTCATTGGCGTGAACGACGTGCGCGGCAATGACTTTTTCGTTAAGAAAGCCGATCTTGGCGAGATATTCGATCGGCCGCATTCCCGTTTTCTTTTTGATATCCACTGTCTCGGTGTCGGCCTCGGCGAGGTGAATAACGACGGTCGCGTTCAGCCTGTCTGATAATTTGCGCACCATTTTCAGATGATCTTCAGACACGGTGTAAGGCGCGTGCGGCGCGACCGCCGGAACGATCAGTTTGTCGCCCTGCCAGCGCTTGATGAACTTTTCGGAATACGCGAGCCCCGCTTCGAAAGTTTTATTGTCGGCCACGGGAAAATCGATCACCGTTTCGCCCAGCACGCCGCGCATTCCCGCTTTGGAAGTTTCCTCGGCAATGGCGTCCTCGAAATAATACATATCGCAGTATGTCGTGGTGCCGCCGCGGATCATTTCCGCCAGCCCGAGCCGAGTCCCGGCGCGGACAAATTGCTCATTCACGTTTTTTGCTTCGGCGGGAAAAATGTACTGCGTCAGCCACTGCTGCAGGTCGAGATCGTCGCCCAGACCGCGAAAAAGACTCATCGGCACGTGCGTGTGCGTGTTGATCAGACCCGGGATCACCAGCTTGCCCCGGGCGCTTATGATCTGCCGCACCGAGTATTTCGCCAGGATCTCGGCGGCGCTGCCGACAGCCAGAATTTTTCCGTTCCTGACCGCCACCGCGCCGTTTTCGATCACCTGTTTTTCGGCGTTCATCGTTACCACCGTGCCGTGCGTGATGATCAGATCGGCTGAGATTTTTTCGGCAAAAATTTGCGTGGAAAGAAAAAGAAGGGTCAACAGACCGAAAAGAAAATGTGATTTTCGCATGCCTTAATCTACTACCAAAGTGCGGGAAAAATCAAAACTGAAAGGTTCAGAGTTACGCCTTCAGCGTGATCGCGCGTAAACGCGCAACTCTAAACTGTCGTCTTATTCAAACGTATTATTGCGTTTCCAAAGGCCGGTGATAGAGCGGTACAACTTAAAAACAGGCTTGTTAAAAAATCGGCGGAAATTGTCGTTTGCCTGCAGCGAGTAAATGTAGCCGACATGATTGTTCAACAAACGCTCTCTAATTGCCGGGTTTTGATGCAGCGGAAAATCGCCGATCTCGACTGCGAAAACGATATCGGGCAAATTATAAGCGCGGTAGTTTATCTGGTTGTCCTGTAAATACTTAACGCATTCATCCAGGCCGTTATAAGTGATCGCGGCGTCGTGAAAAACGATCGCTCCGTTAGTGTCCAAAACTTTGAGGCAAAATTTAAAATCGGACACGGCAGCTTCATCCGTATGCTCGCCGTCGATAAAACAAAGCTGAATTTTTTCGTTTATTTGACTTGGATCCAGCGAGCGCGTGTCGCCGTCAATGGTCGTGATCTTGTCCAGTTTTTCCGGCGCCACTTCGCGCAGTTTTTCCATCATCCGCGCGGTCGAATTATTCAAATAGGTGTACTCGGCTCCGCGCTCGTCGGGTTGTTTTTCCGGGCGCTTGTCGATGGAATAAATACGCGCGCATTTTTCGTCGAGCAAATGCGGCTGGATACTGCCGCCGAGATAAGAACCGACCTCGAGATAGTTGTAACCCGGCGCGAGCTCGCGCGCGGCAAGCTGGCAAGCCAGCAGCGATCTCTTGTCGTTATCCGAAGATTGGCTGGGAATTTTCTCGAAGAGCTTCAGGTCGAGGCCCGAGATCAGTTGTTCGAAATCGCTCATTATTCTTCGGAAAAATAGTCCGAGTCCATTCTCTTAATCTCATAAGAAATTTCAGTCGAAACCCCGACGCTGTAATCAATCATAAATTCTGCTAGCTGTTCACCATCAATTAAAATGATTGTGCTGTTAATTGTTTTTACGTATTGAACAGCATCATTGGTAAAAGACGAAGTAGTAATAAAAACTCCTTTTCCCGCTTGCTGCCCCATTAAAGCGCCTGCAAACTTTTGAAGTTCCGGTCGTCCTACCACTCCTTCCCAACGTTTTGCCTGAATATAAATAACATCTAATCCCAGCCGATCTTCTTTAATTATCCCATCAATTCCACCATCGCCACTTTTTCCAACCGCTTTTACCGCATCTTGAAAAGTTCCCCCATAACCCATAGCAACGAGAAGTTCCACCACAAGCCGCTCAAAAAATGAGGGAGAGCAAGTTTTAACCTTTTCTATAATTTCGCTTGCTAAATTTCCACGGATTGTTTGATAGGAACTTTCTAATGACTCTTCCGGTGTTTGCTGAGTATCTTCAGAAGTTACTACTTTTTCTTTTTCTATTTTAGAACTTCTTGTATGTTTCAGATTTTTGAAAGCAATAAATTCTGGGTATTTTTCTAAAGTCTTATTATTAATTTCAGTAGGATGTTGTTTTAATAAATCAATCCCAGCTTGAGTTATTTTGATAAACCCTCTTCTTGGTGACTCTAATAATCCCGCCTTCTTCAAATAAGTTCGAGCCCAGCCGACACGATTGGTGAAAACAGGCTGTAGCCCACTTTCTAACATTTGCCGCCTTTCTTCTTCAGTCAGATCAAACTCCACCGCTAAAACTTCTATTAACTCATACAGTGAACATTCATTTGCATGACTAGCAAATTTAAGTAATGGCAACATCAAATTTTGATAGTTGGGGATAGCCATAAAATTATGCTTTCAAATACTTGTTATCAAAAGCGTGGGGCAAAAGCTCGCCGCTTCTGAACGTCTCATATTTCCCATTCAGATTTGCAAAGACTATCGGCATATCTCCCCCGAATTCCCACATGATCTGGCGGCAGGTGCCGCACGGAGGCGTTAGCTCGTGCGTATCAGCCACCACTACGATCCCTGAGATTTTTCTATGCCCGTCGGAAACGGCTTTCCAGATCCCCACACGCTCGGCGCAAACTGTCAAACCGTAGCTGGCGCTCTCCACGTTGCAGCCCGCATAGATCCCGCCGTCTTCGGTCACTACGGCCGCGCCCACCTTGAAGTTGGAAAAAGGCGCGTGTGCATTTTCCCGCGCCTTGCTCGCTATTTCGATGAGGTTCTTAAGTTCCTCTTCGCTAAAATTTTTACCCACTTTTTCCAGCCTTTATTTCTATTTTTTGTTCTTTTCTCAATTTCTCTCGCACCAGCCCGCACAACATATCGATGCGGACATCGGTCTGCGAGCCTTCCGGAATAATAATATCCGCGTGGCGTTTCGATGGCTCGACAAATTCCATGTGCATGGGGCGCACGGTCGCAAAATATTGTTCTATCACGGATTCCACCGTCCGGCCGCGCTCGCGAATGTCGCGCTGCAGGCGGCGGATAAAACGAATATCGTCCGGCGTGTCGACAAAAACCCGTATGTCCAGCAGATCAAGTATACGCGATTCGGCAAAGATCAGGATGCCTTCGACCATTACCACCGGTTTCGGAGGCAGGATGTCGACCTCGTCCGTTCGGGTGTGGGTCTTGAAATCATATACCGGCATTTCCACCGTTAGCCCGTCTTTCAGCCTCTTCAAGTGATTCACCAGCATGTCGCTGTCGATTGGACAGCAAATTAAGGACGATTTGCTGAATGCGATGGAAATCGCCTGTTAAAGTGGGCAAATTGGGCTCGATTTGACATGTGATTTTGACGGGCTTCCCGAGCAGCAGGCTTTGCGCTGTCTCTAACGGCTGACAACACAATTTTATCAATTTTCTGATCCGCCTCTACAAAAAGCTCCAACGACCCGGTTTCGATCTTGGAAATATCCAGCACATCATTGATCAAATTGAGCAGATGCTTGCTGCGCAGTTCAACCTTACCGAGGATGTCCTGCTGCTCCTCATTGACGTCGCCATACATGCCTAATCCGATGAACTTGGTCAGGTTGATAATCGCGTTCAGCGGTGTGCGCAATTCGTGGGAGACACTTGCAAGAAACATCGACTTCACCTGATTGGCCTGTTCTGCCTGTTCGCGTGCCGCCTGAAGACTGACTTCGCGCTGCTGGATGGCAATCGCCATTTTGTTAAAGGCTGTTGCTAATTGTCCCACCTCATCTGTCGAATATACGGGCGCACGTTCGTCATATTGGCCGCCTGTCATCACCCCGGCAATGGTCGTGAGTTTATTGAGCGGGCTAATCAGCGTCCGGTAAATGTTCGCGTAGATGATGGCGAGCGCAACCACAGTGAGCGCAACAAAAACAACGATGGTATTAAATAAAGTGCTGTTCTGAAACGAGAAGATTTCTTCCAGCTCCACCTGAATCATGATGACAGCAGGCGATTGACCGCCATTCGCCAGCACAGGGACATAAGCGACAGATGCGGTACACCACGATCTCCCAGCACCAGACCGTTATGCACAACTGTTTGCCCGTTCTGGGCATGCTGAACGGATCGGGTTCAGCTGAATGCCATTCGTCAGGATATTGCTGATGCTCTGGTCGCTTCCTGAACGGACAATAACAGCTTCGTTGTAAATCAATCCCAGATGGATGCCTCGCCGGCCAAAGGTCAAATTTCCCAGGAATTCCTGGTTGATGTGGCGGCTCATTTGGATCGCGCCGAAACGGTTGCCGGTACTGCTCACGACCGGGGCGGCAGCGGCGATACTGACTTCTACGATGCCTGGCTTTTCCTCCACCAGAAGGGTGGTTACTGTAAAGCCTTGCAGCGCCTCTGCGTAAAAGGGCATCCTCCTCGGTTGTGTCCTCGTCGACACTGGTATCAGTCAACCGTCTCCATCGCCATCGACAACCGTGATGTCGTCCAGCCTAGCGATGCATTGGCGGTGAAATAATTTCAGCGTATCGAGGCATCCCGTCGTCCTACGGCCTGAAAGAAACTGACGCTCGTCACCACGAAATCGGCATCGACCAACAGTTCCTTCTCGATTCGGCGAGGCGGCTCTGGATGATGTTGACTTCTTCGACAACCAGTTCGCCGCCGATCTCCTCGGTCAAATTCTGCGTATTCCGAATCAACAGGTAAGCCACGCCAATCAGCAGCAGGGCTGACACCAGCAAAACGAGGACATTTAGTTTGACTGCCAGGCTCGTGTTACGAACAATCGTTGAAAAAGCCTTCTACCGATGAACAAACCTTAGCCGATTAAACACCTGGAACGGATTGTTTCCGCTGCTCAATAGTCTTTGCAGGACGATAAACACAAACAGCAGGACGCCGATCACAATTTTCGCCCACCAACTGTTTAACGTGCCGTCGAAGGTGACGTAGATTTGATTCACACCCTCAATCATAATACCAATGAATGTTCCGGCGACATAGCCTACGCCGCCCGTAAGCAGGTCCCGCCGACGACCACGGCCGCAATCGCATCCAGCTCAACGCCAATCGCGGCGCGGGGATAGCCTGAGCGCGTATAGATTGCGTAAACGATGCCTGCCAGTGCCGCGAGAAAGCTACTTAAGGTATAGACCCCGATGGTGGTGCGGCCAACAGGACTCCAGCAGGAGAGCAGCGGTATTGTTGCCGCCAATCGCGTAGATATTGCGGCCAAAGCGGGTGAAGTGTGCTAGCAGGATGCCGAGCAAAAGGATGATGACGAACAACGCGGCGACAAAGGTAAAACGGCCTTTGTCAGGGAAGACCACATAGAGCTGCGAGATGTCATCAAAAAATGGGTGTCAATCGGAATGGATTCCTGGCTTAAGACAAATGCCCCCCCGCGTGCCAGGAACATGCCTGCAAGAGTGACGATAAAGGCAGGAATTTTGAGATAGTGGATGATTGCGCCCATCCCCGCACCAAAGGCCGCCCCCACGACAAGACTGATTCCGAAGGCCATGAGCGGTGATCCCTAACTGACCAATCATCAGTGCGGGAACACCCCGACAAAAGCGATTACCGAGCCGACGGAAAGATCGATACCGCCGGACAGAATGACAAAGGTCATGCCAACAGCGGCGATACCCAGGAACGACTTGTCGGTGAGAAAGTTGGCAATAGACCGGGTTGTCCCAAAAGCAGGGAAGTGCTGGTAGCCCATGAGATACAGCGCGATGAAGACGGCAAATGTAACAATAAGCGGGAATATGCGGCTTCTCATGCTTGTTTTCTCAATCTGGCCCAGACCTGGGCGAACGGACGGCGGAATTCTTCGGACTGCATGAACAGGATCGCCAGGATCACGACGGCTTGCACAATCAGATTAAATGTCGGCGGCAGTCTGCTGGCGAAGATACCTGTCTGGATACTCTGGATGATGTACGCTCCGATCACGCTCATGCCCAGGTAGAAGCGGCCTCCGGTGAGGGCTGTGCCGCCGATGACGACCGCTAAGAATCGCGTCCAGTTCTTCCCATAACCCGGCGTTATTGTTT
>CAVSLK010000005.1:0-1335000 GCA_963728685.1 uncultured Acidobacteriota bacterium
TGGACCGCCGGGGAAGCGCCGAGGTCATCCGGTGCGGGTGATGACGCAGGAGCACCGGCCCGTAGGTTCGGACCGATCCGGCGATACCGCCGAACGCGCAAGCGCAAGGAGCGGCTCATGAACCAGGCGACGTACGACGACACGAGGTGACCGGGTGGGTGGGGTGGATCACCTTCGCCGCGGTCATGCTGGCCATCAGCGGTGGCCTGAACTTCTTCTACGGCCTCATCGCCGCGATCAACGACGAGTGGGTCGTGTTCGGCAACCGAGCCGACGTCTACCTCGACGTCTCGGCCTGGGGCTGGATACACATGATCCTGGGCGCGGTGGTGTTCGTGGCCGGGCTCGCTCTCTTGAGCGGCAACATCCTGGCGCGGACGGTCGGGGTCATCGCCGCCACGCTCAGCATCGTGGCCAACTTCATGTGGCTTCCCGTGTACCCGGTCTGGTCGATCATCGTGATCACGATGGACGTGCTGATCATCTGGGCGCTGACCGTCCACGGGCGAGAGATGCGGGCCTGAGCCTTCGGTGCGGTCGTCGCCATTGGTGAACGGCCCCGTCAGGCACGAGGCGACCAGTCCATGACGTGCGTCCCCCAGGGTGGAAGGTCGACGTAGAGACCGGCAGTGGCGGTCTCGTCACCGTCGGGTTCGAAGAGGTCTCCGGAAAGCAGGTCCTCGAGGCGCCAGGCTCGGCCTCCGAGGTCGGGCCAGGGGAGATGGATGTGGGCGGCGGCCGGCGCGTCGGCGAGGTTGACGACGACGAGCGAGCGGGCTGCCGTCGTCCGTCCAGCACCAGGCGGCGAGCTGGTCGTGGCTCTGTCCTCGGGCCAGCCGCTCGTCTCGACACCGCTGCCATCGGCCCTGTCGCACCTGGGCAGCGGCGACGACGAGTCGGAGGTGGAACGCTCGCAGGTCCTCGTCGACCGGTTCGACCGGCCGGCGACCGAGGAAGACCGGTAGCCGCACCTTCCAGCCCTCGAACTGGCCTTCGTGCCACAGGGTGGCGCCGGGCAGCGTCGCCACCGTCACCGCGGCGGCCCGCTCCGCCGGCTGGTGTGAAGGTGGCTGCGGCTCGCGGCTCGTCGTGGTTCTCGATGAAGCGCAGCAGATGGGCCTGGTAGTCGAGGTCGGCGTCGAGGTGGCCTCGGACCTCGCCCGGGCCTTCGTGCACGAGGCGGTCGTAGAGGCGCTTGTCGTAGCAGTGGTCGAACCCGAGCTGCTGGAGGTCCCATTCCATGTCCCAGTAGGCCTCGGCCGCGAACAGGAGGTCCGGGTGGACGGCGCGCACCGCTCCGAGCACCTCGGTCCAGTACTCCTGGTCGGGCTTTGGCCCTGCCCGTTCGCCCCAGGTGCGGGCGAACACGAAGCAGAGCAGTTGGCGGTCGTCGCACAGGCCGGCGATCCCGTCCTCACCCCACTTGTAGGCCCGGGACCGGGCCTGGTTGTGAGTGAAGTAGCTCCACGTGTCACCGTTCTCGCTGTAGTCCTCCCTGACCGTGCCCCACTGGCGCTCGCTCAGATAGCGGGCCCCACCGACGCCACGGAATCCCGGCACGCGCCTCGGCCAACCGATCCTCTTCGACTCCTCGTGCCACTCGGCGCTCCTCTCTGTGTCCGACCTGCTTGTGCGCAACGAGGTGGACAGTGTCGTCCCGGACCTCGTCGGCGAACTCACCCACTCGGGGTGATGCCTGCGGGGCACACGACGGGTGGGCGCCACCCGGTGAGAAGCGACTGGTCCTCGAACACCAGTCCCTCGGCCCAGTGATCGACCCTCGCCCTACAGGCTGGACGTGAAGATCACGTTGTGGGCATCGTGCGACGCCCGAACCCGGCGCCGTGTCACCCACTCGGGGGGATGTGGGGCCCTCGCCCGATCTCGACACTGGCAACGTGACTCGCCTACGGAGGATTCGAGATGATCGGTAGGAGCCACGCGCCACGCTCGGCGACGACGCCGTATGGAGCACAGCCCTCGACCAAGTGGCTCATCGTGCTGCTCATCGCGTTCGCGATCTCGTTCGCTGCGTCTCGACCGCGTCGAGCCCGACCGGCCACGAACTCCAGATAGCTGTCCACCAGTGGATCGCCCAGCGCGAAACGCTGCTCACCGCTCGTCCGTGCGGCGGCGATGTCAGTCCTTCACCGCCGCCATCGAGGCCGCGAGCAGCGCCTTGTTCTCCTGGTGGGTCAGGGTCAGCTTGACCGAGCTCAGCCGCCAGCCCTCGGGAGTTCGCACGGCGACGTCGCCGCCTGAAGGCGGGACTCAAAACAGGTTATTAGCGAATGGCGGCTATTCAGCGTTAAACTATAGATATTTATGGGAAAACAAAGCGCCGGGTTAATGCTTTTTCGCTACCGGGAAGATCTGCTGGAAATTTTTCTGGCGCATCCCGGCGGCCCGTTCTTTGTTAAAAAGGACCTCGGCTCATGGTCTATCCCGAAAGGAGAATTCGACACGGAAGCGCCGCTCGCGGCCGCCAAGAGAGAGTTTTTTGAAGAAACGGGAATTAAGGCGGCGGGCGAATTCATCGAGCTTACCCCGATCGTGCAAAAAGGCGGTAAAAAGGTATTCGCCTGGGCGGTCGAACAGGACATCGATCCCGCCCAAGTAAAAAGCAATACTTTTTTGCTGGAATTTCCCCCGCGCTCAGGCCGTATGATAGATTGCCCGGAAATAGACCGGGCAGAGTGGTTTCCGGTGCCGGTTGCGCTCGAAAAGATCAATCCCGCCCAGGCCAGACTTATTACCCAGCTTGTCTTGAAACTGAAAGCAAGGAAATCTGCGGAATAAACCGGGAGCGCGTTTAGAGTTACGCCTTTAGGCGTGATAACCACCCTGCCGCTTGCAGCGGCACCCCGGCGGCTATCGTAAAATGCCCAGCAAGTTCGTACACGGCGTTGTCAATCATCAGGAATCCTATGTCGAGGGCGACGTTCACACTAACGGCATAGAGAACGCTTGGTCGCTTTTCAAACGGTCAATCACCGGCTCTTATCACAAAATCAGCGAAAAGCATCTTGACCGTTATTTAGACGAATTTGAGTTTCGCTTTAACAACCGCGATAACAAATATCTTTTCCGTGATGCCCTGTTACGACTTCTTAAGTCTGACAATCTTGAGTATAAAGAATTGACAAAGAACGAATAAAGGCATAGTTTACGGCAAAAAGGCTAATGAGGCGAAGCCAAAAGCGCCGCGTAAAGAAGCGCCCCAAAACACAAACCCAAACCGAAGGCAATAGTAAGACCCAGAAGCAAATGCGTAAACGAACCCCTATGGAAATCGCCCTGTATATCACCATCTTTTTTGCCACTATTGCTTTTGGAATAGCAGCCTATTTTGTATCCGTTGACCATACTCTAAAAACCGCCTCTAACTGGATTCTCTTTATATCCTTGCTGCTGTATGCTTTAGCGTTATGCTTATACCTTCAAGATAAAATCAATAAAGGGGAAATCAGCCCCCCTGTTCAACAAACTCAGCCGCCAAGCCCGACACCTGAGCCTGCCACACCAGAGCCAAGTCCATCTCCTAAGCCATCCGCTAACAGTTCAACGTCCCAACTTTCAGATGGGCGTATGCTTGTAACTGTCTCTATTGAATATTTAATTAATTTGCGCAAGGACAACACCAGCATACAGGCTGATAAATTAATGGAAGTATTCATCGGGCAATGGATAAAAGTTTCAGGGGAAGTGGCTGATGTGTATAAACGCAATTTTCCCGTAAGTGCCGCGGTTTTTTTCTTCAACCCTAATGTGCAGTTATTTTTTTTGGAAGAGAAAGCAATGAACCACGCGCTAACCTTACAAAAAGGAGATAGAATCTCAGTGATTGGGCAGATCACCGGAGAGACGACGGCTACCTTCATGAACTTAAACAACTGTGAATTTCTTAAGTAGTGCCTCATAAATATTTAGCCTTGTATCAAGTAAACAATCGCCCTTGAAAAGGAGGGGAGTTAAAATATCACGCCTAAAGGCGTAACTCTAAACATTGCTTTTAACTTCCCTCTTATCTAGCTTATAATTCTATTTTGGAGTTTTATGCCGATATACGAATATAAATGTAAGGATTGCGATAACGATTTTGAGGTCATGCAGAAGGCTTCCGACGCCCCCCTGGAAAAATGCGAAAAATGCGGCGGGGCGCTGGAAAAGCAATGGTCTTTGTCCGGGTTCCAGTTCAAGGGCGGCGGCTGGTATAAGACCGATTACGCCGCGGGAGCCGTCGGAGGGCCGGATGCGCCGAAAGTGGATGTTGCCCCCAACGAAAAAATGGTGGCTACGAATCTCTTGCCAGAGTTGAAGGATAAAAAAAGTTCTTCGGCCGAGCCAACAACCCCAGCCAAGCCGGAAGCATCCAACCCTAAGCCTAAGAAGGACAAGTGAACATACATAAACGCAGAATGGGCTTTACCGCCGGGATGTTATTTGGCGCCCTGTTGGTGTCGGTGTGTTTTACCGCCGCAGCGGCCCAATCCCGCCGCAATGCCAAGGCGATCTCCCCGGAGGACGGCCTGGTATTGAGCGTGGTCGCCTATCGCACCGACGGTTCGGCAGAGCAGATCAAGGTGGAAAGCCTGGCGCTTTACGAAAACGGCATCGAGCAGAAGATACGCAATTTCGCCTTCGACCCCGGCCCCTCGAAAATAGTTTTGCTGGTGGATAATTCCCAGACGATCCGCGCCGACGTGGAGAAACTGAAAGCGGCCGTGCGCGAATTCGCCTATGAAATTTACGACGGCGACCAGCTTTTCATCCTGGCTTACGACGAAAAGGCCGAGATCCTGCAGGAATGGACCGACGACGCCAAAAAGATCGAGGCCGCGATCGGCACCATCCGCAAAAAAGGCAATCCTTATCTCTTCGACGCCCTGCAGGACACGGTCGCGCAGGTGCTGCGCCCGATGATGCCCGGCACGCGGAAAACCGCGATAGTGTTGGTCAGCGACGGTTTGGACCGCGGCAGCAAGATCCCCTTTGAGAACGTTTTGAGTGAGCTGCAGCGGGAAAACATCGCCGTGTACGCTTTGCAGCTTCCCGACCGCACAAACGGCGCCTACCGCCGCGACCAGCCTAAGGCCGCCGAGGCCATCACAAAGATCGTCGAGGGAACGGGCGGCGCGATCTTTCCCTTCGGAGAACCGCAGACGGCGGCAAAAGCGATCTGCGACGAATTGCGCAAGAACAGGTATTCTCTTTCCTATATTCCGCTCAACGCTTCTTCTTTCGATATGCGCCGCGTGTTTTTGACCGCCGGCGAAGGCATCACGGTGCGCACCAAAAATGCGCAGCCGCCCAATGTTAAATAGAGACCTTATAAAATGCGTATTTTTTACTTAGTTATTATTACAATTTTATTATTCGGCGCGGCCGTTTTTTCCGTGCGCGCGCAGGAAAAGCCTCTGACCCAGACGGAATACGTTCAGCTTTTGTATACCTTGCAGAAAAACCCGCAAAAGAAGGATGAGATCGTGGAAACCGTCAGAAGACGCGGGATCGGTTTTGTTTTGACCGAAGGCTTGAAAAGCCTGACCGCCTCGAAAAGCGGAAACGACGTCACGCTGCGCCGCACGCTGGAAGAAGCGGCGCGCAGGAAAGAAAACCCGGCCGCTTCGCAGCTCCCCGGCGAAAAGGAAAGCAGCGAAGTTTTAGCAAAGGCGCGCACGGCGGCGCTGGCGGCGATAGATGAAATGCCGGATTTTATCGTCAGACAGGTGGTCATACGTTCGATCGGTTATGCCGGCACTAACAAATTCACTTCGCTGGACCGCTTGCTGGTAGCCGTCGGGTACCGGCCCAGCACCGGCCGTGAAGAATACCGGCTGCTTTCGGTCAACGGCATTCCGCAATCCCAATCGAAAGAAAAAAATTCTTATGCGGAAGCGGGCGGTTCCATATCGACCGGGGAATTTGTTAACGAGCTGGCGACGATCTTCAAACCCGAAACCGAGACAAAATTCCAGATCGTCGACACCGATGTGATACGGGGCCGCAGGGCGCTGGTTTATTCGTTTGATATCGATCGCGATAAAGGCAAGCAAAGACTCGGGGTCAGCGGCATTGTCGTAAAACAGACGTTAGCGGGCGAAAGAGGAAAAATCTGGATCGACCGCGATAATTATCGCGTTTTGCGCATAGAGTCTCAGAATACGCAGATCCCGGACGATTTTCCGATGCGCGCGTCCAGTCTTATCATGGAGTACGACTGGGTCACGATAAACGATCAGAAATATCTGCTGCCTTCTTTTTCGGATGTTCGAATGACCGTGCGCGAGGGACGTGAGCTGATAGAAAGCCGCAACGAGATCCGCTTTCGCGACTACCGTAAATTCGATGTGGATATCAAGCTGCTGGATGAGGAAGAACCGGTCGAAGAAGAAGCGCCGCCGAAGAAGCCTTAAGCTCTCAGGTCAGGGAAAAATAGGCGATCAGCCCCGGCACTATCAGCCAGAGCAAACCTTTTATCAGGAAGAACAAAAAACCAGCCACGCCGAACCGTTTCACCCACTTAAGAAGGCCTTTTTGTTCCTCGGATTTTTCCGCTCTTCCCGGCATTTTTTAAAAATAACTTTTTTGGGATAACATTGCAAATTTTAGCCTGCATCTTTAATTATGTTTAGAGGCGGTCTCTGACCGCCAGGGCCAGGTTTTATGAGTGGCGGTCAGAGACCGCCTCTAAACAAATGATAGAATTTAAGAAGTGTCCGCCATGAGAAGAATTCCGCTGATACCGATCTGCATTATTTTAGGGCTGTTTTGCGTGGCCTTCTCCCCGGCGCAAAAGACAACCGTAAATTACAAAGAGGCTGATTTGATAGAACTCGTCAAACTGGATAAAACCATAAAACTCGATATTCGCTACGCCACGACGGATAATTTTACCGGCAGAGCCGTCTATCCTGAGGCCCGCGCCTTTCTGCAGCGTCCCGCCGCCGAGGCGCTTCTAAAGGTGCACAAACAACTGAAAACACAAGGGTTAGGGTTGGTCATCTTCGACGGCTACCGCCCCTGGGCGATCACCAGGCTTTTCTGGGAGGTGGTCAGCTTAGACCAGCGGAAATTCGTCGCCGATCCGAAAACGGGCTCGAAACACAACCGGGGCTGCGCGGTCGATCTGAGCATTTACGACCTGAAAACCGGCGCGCTGCTCGATATGCCCTCGGGCTACGATGAATTTACCGAGCGCGCTTCGCCTGGTTACAAGGGCGCAACCGCCCCGCAAATCAAAAACCGCGAGCTGCTGCGCGGTTTGATGGAAGCGCAAGGCTTTACCGTAAACCCGAACGAATGGTGGCATTTCGATTATAAAGGCTGGCAGGATTATGCCGTCTACGACATTCCTTTCCCGGTGATCGGCAGCCTGGAAAACGATATTTCCAAAGCCGAAATAAAAGAGAACAAAAACTGGAAGAATTTTTTCACTGCGACGGGCGTGAGCGGCGGAATTTATATTTACGACCTGCGGAAAAATAAATTCACCGTCTACGACCGCGCGCGGATGGACCAGGGTTTCGTTCCGGCTTCGACCTCGAAAATATTACACTCGCTGATCTTTCTTGAATCCGGCGCGGTCAAGGACGAAAACGAGATCATAAAATGGGACGGCGTAAAACGCTGGGCTGAGGCGTGGAACCATGACCACAGTTTAAAGACTGCTTTGAAAGTATCCGCGGCCTGGTTTTATGTCGCGGCTTCGAAACGCGCGGGACATGTGACGATGCAGAAATATTACGACGCGACCGAGTACGGCAACCGCGATACGACAGGCTTCGGCGAAGATTACTGGGTCAGGGGAAAGCTGCGCATCACGCCGCGCCAGCAGATAGAATTTCTCGTCAGGCTTTACCAGAACCGCCTGCCGTTTTCGCCGCGGGTTTTGGCGCTGGTCAAAGAATTGCTGATCGTGGAAAAAACGGACAAATATATCATCCGCGGAAAGACCGGCTGGTCGACGGATTTCACGCCGCAGGTCGGCTGGTGGATCGGCTACGTCGAGCGCGGCCCGGACGTTTATTTTTTTGCCACGGAAATTGATATGAAGAAAAACGAAGACGCGCAGAAAAGGCTCGAGATAACGAAAAGAGTGCTGCGAAGTTTGAAGATAATTGACTAGTTCAGAGTTACGCGTTTACGCGTGATTCAGAATTTTTTACGCGTAACGTTCGTTTGCGGACGGGACGTCCGCGCTCCCAGTTTTGCGCCTGGTAATCACCCCGCCGCTTGCAGCGGCACCCCTCCTTGGAGGGGAGTTAAAAGTATCACGCATAAATGCGTAACTCTGAACTATTTTATTTCACCGCGCTGATCTCCACATTATTCACATTCAAGGTAACGCCGATGGCGCGCTGGTATTCGGAGATGGCTTTGTTGAGGGCGGTCTGCGCCTGGAGCTCGTTTCCGCGCGCGGCGATCAATTCATTCTGCCGCTGCTGGACGAGAAAGACGGTCGTGGTGCCGGCGCGAAACTGGCGTGTTTCGCTTTGGTAAAGCAGTTCGGCGGCGACGCGCGAAGCAACCGCGGCGTTTAAGCGGGCCTCGGCGGAGCGCAGGGCCTGCAGAGCGTTGCGCACTTCGGCTTCCACGCCCTGCTCGGTTCTTTTCCGATCGACCTCGATGCGGTTTCCTTCGGCCAGCGAGCGACCCAGGTTTGCTTTCGCAACGCCGTTGCCGAAAGGCAGCGAGATGGTCACGCCGACGCGGTAGGTCGGGTAATCCTGCCCGAGCAAGTTAGAAAGCGATTTGCCGTAGCCGCCGACCAGGTTGGGCGGTACGTTATTGCTGACGCCGGTGTTGGTACCGGCAAGGCCGGTGCTGATGTAAGAGCCGTAAAGATTTACCTGCGGCTTGGTCAGCTCGCGAAAGAAACGGGTGGAGATCTGGTTTATCTCGGCATTGGTTTGGACCTGCGAAAGCTCGGGGCGGTTTTTCAGCGCCTCGCTGATAGCTTCCTGCAGCGGCGTCTGCGGCGCTTCGAGAAAGACGGGCGTTACCGGGGTCAGCGGGCGCGACCACATATCCGCCGTGCGGTCGGGCAGCATCAGCGCTTTCAATGCGTTTTCCGCGCGGGTAACGGTTTCCAGCGCGATGTAAATATTTTGCTCGAAAGTTGCCACCTGCGCCTCGGCGGCGGTGATCTCGATGGGCGCCAGCACTCCCTGTTTTACCATCCGCTGGTTGCTTTCCAACTGCAGCCGCGCCTGCTTGACCGCTTCGATCTGCACCTGCAGATTTCTCAGCGCAAAAACCAGGTCCCAGTATGATTGTTCGACGCGGGCGATGACCTCGGTGGCGATGCGGCGAAATTCCATGTCCGAAAGGCTCAGGTTTTTCTTTGCGATCTCGATATTGTAGCGGTTGGTGTCAAAGCGCAGACCGCGCAAAAGCGGCTGGGTGTAGGTGACCGAAAGCGACGACGGGAATTGCGGGTTGAGCGTGGCAAACTGGTTATTCGTGACCGTGCGCGCGGATGCGAAAGTCGCCTGGTACGAACCGCCGGCGAACGGAGAAAAGCCGCCGACGTTTGAAGTGGTGTTGTAAAAAGTCTGCTTGACGGAACCGTTAGCGCCGCCGGAAATGGTCGAGCTGGTCGGCGTGGTGCGGTTCTCGTAAAAATTATCGGAAGTAAAAAGCGGATCGAAGATACTGCGCGCGGCTTTCAGATTGTACTCGGCGATCTGCACGTCGATGCGCGAAGTGTCGATGTCGTTATTATTTTTTAAGGCCAACGCGATGGCTTCGCGCAGGGTCAGCGGAAGCTGGTTGGCATTGTCCACGCCGACGCGGTCGGAGCTGGGAAACGGGCGCAGGGGCGCGATAAAATCCGGCGCCACCGGCGGAGCGTCCGGCAGCTCGGCAGGCGTAACGAGCCTTGGTATCTCGACCTTGACCTGCGGCGTCGGCTCCGGTGTCGGGGTTGGAGTCGGCAGAGTCGGGTCCTGCGCGAAAACCGTAACGCAAAAAAGAAAGGCGAAAAACACCAGTAACGCCGCCTTCCCGGCGGCAGTCACTACGCAGCGCCGGCGTCTCGCCGGCTGTCCCGGTGGCGGTACAACGCCGGCGCTACTTCTGAATTTAATTACTCGGTTCATGCTTAGCAAGATCTTCGCCGCCGATGTCTTCTTCTTCGGGTTCCGCTTTTTTCCGGCTAAAAACATTCGCCGCGGCGGTTTTTAATTTCTCTTTCACGGCGCGGAAAGGGCTCGCCACGCGGCCCCAAATATGCGACTCCTTGATGTCTTCGAAAAACGAATAAAAGACCGGCACCGCCAGCAGCGTAAGCAGCAGGCACAGGCTTTGCCCGCCGACCACCAGGATGCCGATGGAGCGATTGGTCGCCGCTCCCGCGCCGCTGCCTAAAATTAGCGGGATCATACCCGCGACCAGCGCGAGCGTTGTCATCAGGATCGGGCGCAGCCGGTCGCGGTTTGCCTGGATGATCGCCTCGTAGCGCTCCATTCCTTTCAGCCGCAGCTGGTTCGTGTGATCTATCTGCAGGATCGCGTTTTTCTTCACGATACCGAACAAGAGCAAAATGCCGAGCGCGGAAAAAATATTCAGCCTCTGCCCGGCGATCAGGGTCGAGATCAGCGCGAAGGGAATGGAAAGCGGCAGCGTCAGCAAAATAGTGACCGGGTGAATGAACGATTCGAACTGCGCCGCCAGGATCAGGTACATGAAAATGAACGAGAGCAGAAAGGCGAGCGCGAACGAAGTTGTCGCGCGGGCGAGCTCTTTCGACTGGCCCGTCACGCCGGTGCTGTAGCCCTGCTCCATATTGAGTTCGCGGGCGTATTGCTGGATCGCGGTGATGGCGTCGGATTCCGATCCTCCCTGCGCCAGGCTGGCAGAGATCGTTACCTGCCGCTGGCGATTGAGGCGGTCGATGGAAACGGGGCTTGCGCCCTGTTCGAGTTTGACGAGCTTTTCCAAACCGACCGTGCCGTTTGAAGAAGAAGCGACGGTGAAAAGCTTAAGGCTTTCGCGGGTGCGGCGGAAAGGCTCGTCCGCCTGCACGACCACGTCGAACTGCTCAGAGTTTTCATTGTAGGTAGTGACGCGCTGCCCGGCGGCCAGCGTATTAAGCGCCTGCGCGATGTTGCTGACGCTGACGCCCAGGTCGGCGGCGCGCACGCGGTCGATGGTCACGCGGACTTCCGGGTTGCCCAGGTTGAGCGAGCGGTCGGCATCGCGAAACCTCGGGTCCTGCTTGAGCCGGTCCACCAGCTGATTGGAATACACATCGAGTTTTGCAATATCGGGCCCGCTGATATAAAACCCCAGCGAACCGACGCGCCCGCCGCCGATGGTCTGCCCGATGGAGGAAAAGGCCGAAACGCCGATGGTGTATTCCTTCGGGTACTTGCCGGTGGTGATCTTGCGCGTCTGCTGGATCAGATCGCTTTGCGAAAAGCGGCGCTTTTCTATCGGCACCAGGCGGACATTGATGTTTCCCTGATTTTGCGAAGAAGGCCCGCCGCCCCCGCCGCCGGCCTGCGTCAGTGTGCTTTCCACGCCGGGTATCTGTTCGCGGATGTCGCGGGCGACCCGCTCCAGCACGGACTGCGTCGCGGCCAGGCTCGTTCCAAGCGGCGCGCGGACCGAGACCTGGTAATTCGATTCGTCCTCATCCGGCACGAAATTGCTGCCGATGTAGCGGTAAAGCGGGTAGATCGAAGCCACCACCACGACACATATCACCAGCACGGCCCAGCGGTGCGCCATGGCCATTTTCAGCATCCACGTGTAGCCTCGGTCGATCGGGCGATACCAAAAGCTGTCCTTGGAAGCGGCATGATGATGCGTAGCTTCTTCCGCAGTTTCATGCGAAGCCTGGGCGTCGAATTCCTTCAGGTCTTTGGGAAGTTTTGCGCCCAAAGGAGTTTTTATCCAGCGCGCCGCCAGCATCGGCGTGAGCGTGAACGACACCAGCAGGCTGACCGCGATCGCCGCCGCCGCCGTCAAGCCGAAAGACGACATGAACCGGCCGACGATGCCGGTCATAAACCCGACCGGCAAAAAAACGGCCAGCAGCGAAAGCGTGGTCGCCAGCACCGGCAGGCCGATCTCGCGCGTGCCCTGCACCGCCGCCTGGAACGGGTGCATTCGTTTTTCTTCCACCAGCCGGTAGATATTTTCCAGCACCACGATGGCGTCGTCGATCACGATGCCCACCATCAGCGTCAGCGCCAGCATAGTCATCTGGTTGAGCGTGTAACCGAGCGCGGCGATAAAGGCAAAAGATGAAATGATAGAGATCGGTATCGCCAGCGACGCGATCAGCGTCGAGCGAAAATTCCACAAAAAGACAAAAACGACGATCGAAGCGAACAAACCGCCGAGCACCAGGTGTTCTTCGACCGCGTGCAGAGAGGTTTCGATAAATTCCGATTGATCGCGGGTGACGGCGATCTTCAGATCGGGGGGAAGCAGCGGCTGGACGGCGGCCATTCTTTGCTTCACGTTTTTGATGAGCGCGATCACGTTTGAGCCCGATTGTTTGCGGATGGCGAGTGAAACCGATGGGGTTCCGTTGAGCGAAGCGGCCGAGGTCGGATCGACGCCGCCGTCGACCACGCGCCCGACGTCTTTTACCTTTACGTCGTACCCGTTCTTGGTGGCGACGATGACGTCGTTAAAGTCCTCTACGTTGGTGACCTTGCTCAGCGTGCGCAGCGTCACGGAAGTCGCGCCCTCGTTCAGATTTCCGCCCGGCAGCTCCAGGTTTTGTGCGCGCAGCGCATTTACCACGTCGGTGACCGAAAGGTTATAAGCGCGCAGGCGGTCGGGGTTGATATAGACCTTTATTTCGCGCTGGCGTCCCCCGAAAATGACGACCTCGCCGACGCCGTCGGCGGATTCGATCTTTTTCTGGATCTCGTCCTGCACCAGCTGCGTCAGCTCCGTCACCGGGCGCGGCGCGGAAATGGCGTAGATCAAAACCGGCGACGAATCGGGGTCGGATTTACGCACCACCGGCGGGTCGGCGGTTTCGGGCAGGCGGTTGACGACGTTGCTGACCTTGTCGCGGACCTCCTGGGTGGCGACGTCGATGTTTTTTTCCAGGTTAAAAGTGATGGTGACGTTGGAGCGTCCCTGCGCGGAAGACGAGCGTATCTCATCGATGCCGGCGATGGTATTGACCGAGCCTTCGATGATGTCGGTGACTTCCGATTCCATCTGCTCGGCCGCGGCGCCGGTGTTTGAGGTGCTGACGGAAACTGTGGGCGTGTCGATCTTCGGGAAGCGGTCGACGCCGAGCGTGAAAAACGAAAAACCGCCGATCACCGTCAGGATCAAAACGATGACGGTGGCAAAAACCGGTCGGCGCACGCAAATTTCAGCTAACCATTGCATAACTAAAACTAGTTTTGAGTTTTGAGTGTTGAGTTTTGAGTGGTCTCGCCAAACTTTGAACGCTGAATTCAAAACTCAACACTCAACACTCACTACTCACTACTCACTACTCACTACTCACTACTCACTACTCACTACTCCATCGCTACCTTCGCTCCCTCAAAAAGTTTATCCAGATTGCTCGTCGCTACTATTTCCTCAGCTTCGACACCGGAGAGTATCTGCCAGGTGTCGTTTTCTTCCTGCCCGAGCTGCACCACTCGCAGTTTTGCCACACCTTCCTGAATGACAAAGACACGGTAAGATTGCGTGTTAGCATCGCCCAGCACCGCCGCCTTGGGCACGAAAACCCCTTTTGAGCCGCCGGGGCGTAAAATTCTCGCGGTGGCAAACATGCCGGAGCGCAGCGCGTTGTCGCCGTTTTCCACCTGCGCTTCGACCACCGCCGAGCGCGAGGTCGGATCGATCGACGGATTGACCGCCGACACCGACCCGGCAAATTTGCGGTCCTTCCAGGCTTCCACCTCGAGCGAGACGCTCATTCCGGGCGTGACCGTAGGCACGTCGGCTTCGCCAACGGCCAGCTGCGCCTTGATCGGATTAGTGCGGACCAGAGTAATAAGCGCGGTGGAAGTGGAAACGAATTCGCCGATGGCGATCCCGCGGGCGCTGACAAAGCCGGAATAAGGCGATTTGACCACCATGTCGGCGACCGCTTTTCTGGCTATCTCAAGCTGGTTGCGCGCCGAATCGACCTCTACGCGGGCGTTGCGCACGGCTTCATTGCTTTGCCGGGCGGTGTTTTTAGCGGCTTCCAGCGCCTGCCGGGCGCTGTTTGAGCGGGCGCGGGCGGTGTCGCGGGCTGTGCGGTACTGGTCATAGAGCATCATCGCCGCGTCTCCCGTTTCGACCAACTCGCGATAGCGCCTTTCGTTGGTTTCCGCCAGTTTTTGCTCGGCCAGCGCCTGCTCGTAGTTGGCATTGGCGGCGCGGACCTCGGGAATAATGCTCTCGTTGAAATTTCCCTTGCGGTCGAGCCCGAGCCTGGCTTCGGCCTGGCGCACGCCGACCTCGGCCTGCCGGACGTCAATCTCGGCCTCTTTTATCCGCAGCCGGGCGTCGCGGTCGTCGAGCCTGGCGATTATGTCGCCCTGCCGCACGAAATCGCCGATATTGACCGGCGTCGAGACCAGCTTGCCCGCCACCAGCGGGGAAACATCCGAGCTTTCATCGGCGATCAGGTTTCCCGTCACCTGGATATAAGCGGGCAGGTCTTTGCTTTCGGCTTTGGCGGTGGTGACCGCGATCACCTCGCCGGCGGCGCGGGCGTTTTCCCTGTTGGCATTTCTGTTACCGCCCGATCCCGAGCTGCCGCAGGAAACAGCCAAAAAAGCCGCCGACAGCGCAAAAAAGAAAAAAACGCCCGCCCAAATTGTTTTTGAGAATTTATCCAAACTCATAAAGGATTCTTGCAACTTCCGGTATACGGCGAATTTGCAGGTATAGTTTATCCCTCAATTCTACTCTGTAGTTAGACACAAAGAAAAGCGCTGCGGTTACAGCAATTAACCCTTTTTGATTAAAAAGAAACCATTTAGCCCCCGAACCGATTTACAAAAAATCCTTCGGAATAGATGAGAGATGAGAGATGATAACTAATAGATATCTATCATCTTTCATCTATCAGTTATCATCCATTCCGAAGGGTGATACCGCCAAATACCTGTTGTAACCATTAGGAAAAATTCGGTGTCTAGGTCAGTGAGGGACTTGAGGGCCCGCGAAAGGACAAGTGAATTTTCCGAAATCCTGATAAAATCGATGGCTGGTTTAACGCTGAGATAAAAAGGCTTGTGGGACCCGGCGCTTGCGGGGTGAGCTTACAGCCCCGCCGGCCGCAAAGGATCTTATTTGCCGGAAAATTATCAGGAACTGTCCGACCTGGAATTGGTAAATTCCTCTCGCGGGGGTGACGATTCGGCCTTTGCCGAGATCGTCCGCCGCTACAGCCCGCGTGTTTTTCGTTTTGCGGGCAGATTTTTCCGGCAATACGCCCAGGTCGAAGAGATCGCCCAGGATGTTTTTTTAAAGGCGTTCACGCAACTGGGAAAGTTTGAGGGGCGCGGTTCTTTGGAAGGCTGGCTGACGCGCATCACGGTCAATACTTGTCTGAATGCGCTCAGGCACGGCAAATATATGGCAGAGCAGAGTTTTGCCGATCTGGCGGACGAGGAAACTTCCTGGCTGGAAGATAAGCTGCTCGACGCCGCGGCCGGAAAGCAGCTCTCAGCCGAAGACACGCTGGTGACGGCCGATCTGGTCAACCGCGTGCTGGCGGTATTGCCCGCCGACGTGCGGCTGGTTTTGATCATGATCGACGGCGAGGGCTATTCGATCAAAGACGCGGCGGCCGCCACCGGGTGGTCGGAATCGAAGGTAAAGATCACGGTTTTTCGCTACCGCCGCAAACTGCGGGAACGATTGGAAAAGCTTTTGAGTTGACGGGAAAAAGAACGATGAACGAACAGCATATTACAGACATTTTGGACAGCACGCCGCTCGCGCGCCTGAGTGAGGGCGAGCTTTCCGCCATCGGCGAGCATACCGCCCGGTGCGGCGAGCATACCGCCCGGTGCGGCGAGTGCCGGCAGGCGTTTCAGGCGGCGAAGGCCTCGGCGGCCGTCCTTAAATTCGAGGCGGAACAGGCGTTCGAGCCGGCGCCGTTCTTTCAAACAAAAGTAATGGCGGCGCTGAGAGAACAGCAAAACAGCCTTAAGCCGGCGCGGGTTTTTTGGCGCTTATGGCAGGCGTCGGGCTCGATGGTTTCGCTGATGGTGCTGATGGTGGCGGGGCTGATATTTGCCGCCCAACTGGCGCCGGCCGCGCGCGGCGACAACCAATCGGTGGCGGCGGCGGATTCGACCGAAGTGGTGATCTTGGAACCGGACAGCGCTTTAAGAGATATGACCAGCGAACAGATCTTCCGGGAAATTTACGAGAGATAGTTTATGAACATTGAGAATAGAAGTAAATGGCAGATACGGGCGGCCACGCTGATGATTTTTTTGCTGGGCGCGCTGGCCGGAGCCCTTGCGCTCAACACTTACAACCTGTGGTTCGGCGGCGGGAATATGCAGCAGCAGCTGTCGCGGCAGGACCGTCTGCAGAAGTTGGTAAAGCAGCTCGATCTGAGTGAAGCGCAAACCGCCGAAGTGCAGAATATCTTTAACGAGACCCGGGAAAAGATACAGGCCACGAGACAGGAAGGCGAGCCGAAAATAAAACTCATCCGCGAAGAGACGGACGGAAAACTGCAGAAGGTTTTGACCCCCGAGCAGTGGCAGAAATTCGCGCAGATACGCGCCGCGAAAAAAGAGGCGGAAAAACAGCGAAATGCGGAAATGAATAAATGATGTAACACCGCCGGTTTGAGTACCGCCTTTAGGGCGGCTGTTCTGAAAAGCCTGCTGAAGCAGGGACTCAAAACTAAACGCGTTACCACGAGATGTGTGAGCTGGGGAGGCTTACACGAGTCCGGCGCTACTACCGGCAGCACAAGGGGAAAAGGGCAAGATTCTTAAAGAACCTTGCCCTTCTTTTTGTTTTCATTTCGGATAGAGTAAGGCACACTCCATTACTGTCGTGTTTCTGCCTTAGTTCCGCCTATTGAATCGGGTTCCCCTCGGAATCCAGAAGTATGATCGAATTTCCCCAGCCCTGGATCTCCTTCAGCTTGGGTTCGACCGCATTCCTGTCGCCAACGACCAGGATCGCCATTTTGTCCGGCGTCAGGTACTTGTTGGCTACCCGGTTCACATCGTCGATGGTCACGGCCTGGATCTTCTGAATGTATTCGTTGAAATACGTATCAGGCAGCCCGTACACCACCAGGTTGGCAAGCTGTCCGGAGATCTGCCCGACGGTTTCGAAACCGCCCGGGTAACGCCGGATCAGGCTTTGCTTGTTGTAGTCGAGCTCGGCGGGTGTCACGGGGATCGCGCCGCGAATGCCGTTGAGTTCCTTCATAAACTCCATCACGGATTCTTTGGTGACGGCCGTCTGCACCTGCGCCGAAGCGTCGAACGGGCCCGCGCCGCGGCGGAAACTCCACCCCGTCCGCGCGCCGTAGGTATAACCCTTGTCTTCGCGCAGGTTCATATTGACGCGCGCCGAAAATTGGCCGCCGAGGATGGAATTCATCACCAGGAGCGGGAAATAATCGGGGTTATTGCGCGCCACGCCGACCTGCCCGATGGTCACGACCGATTGCGCCGCGCCGGGTTTATCGATGAGATAAATTCCCGGTTTGCCGAAGGTCGCTTCCGCCGGAACCGCTATTTGCGGCACTTCGTTCGCCTTCCACCCGGCAAATGCTTTTTCGAGTTTCGGCATCATTATCTTCGCGTCCGTATCGCCGACCACTATCAGGGTGGCGTTGTTGGGGCGGTAATAGGTGCCGTAAAACTTCTCGATCTCGGCTTTGTTGAGCGCTTTTACCGAAGCTTCGTCGCCGCCCAGGGATTTGCCGTACGGGTGGCCTTTTCCGTAAAGCAGCTGGTTGTAAGCGACGTTTGCGATGGCATTGGCGTTGTCCTTGCGCTGGAGCAAGCCGACCAGCGTCATTTTCCGCAGGGTTTCCAGTTCCTCCGCCGGGAACGTCGGATTGATGATCATGTCGGCGTAGATGTCGAGCGCCGCGTCGAGATTTTTGGTCAGCGTCTGCATATTGACGTTTGCCGAATCCCAACCGGATCCCGCGCCCATGAACGCGCCGAGAGCTTGCCGCTGGTTGGCGATCTCGACCGCCGAACGGGTCTTGGTCCCCTTGTCCAGCAAATTGGCGGTAAAGGAAGCCAGGCCGGCGCGGTCAGCCGGATCGGCGGTTCCGCCGGAATTGACCACCAGGTTCATCGACACTATCGGGAGCTCCGATTGCTTCACGAACCAAACGTTCAACCCATTCGAGAGTTTTTCTTTAGTAAAGGACGGCAAAGCGAATTTCGGGTCCGGCCCGCCTTTTGGCAAAACTGCCGAGAAATCCTGTTTCTCGCCTGATTTCTTGGCCGGGGCCGAAGTGGGGCGGTTTGCTCCCGTGTTCCCCTGCGATGCCGCTTTATCCTTGCGCGGAACAAAGCTCATCACAAAGCGGTCTTTGGTCAGGTAGCTTTGGGCCACCCTTTGCACGTCAGCCGCGGTAACTTTGCGGTAACGGTCAAGATCGGCCTGGAAGTGATCCGGTTTGCCGATGTAGGTGGCGTAATTGTTCATCTGGTCAGCTTTGCCTAAAACATTTTGCAGCCCGAAGATGCTTTGCGATTCGATCGAATTCAAAGCGCGGGCAATTTCTTCCGCGCTCGGCGGTTCGGTTTTGAGGCGCTCCAACTCGGCATTGACCTCTTTTTCGATCTCGTCAAGCGTTTTACCGGGCTTGGCGGTCACCTGGACGATCATCATGCCGCCCGCTTCGAGCGCATAATTGAATGAGTTCGCATTTTGCGCGATCTGTTTTCCGTAAACCACATTGCTTTGCAGGCGCGATCCGCGCCCGTCTGTCAGAACGGAAGAGAGAACATCGAGCGCCGCTTCATCGGCCGAGTAAGCAGGCGATGTCTGCCAGACCATGTAAAGGCGCGGCAGCTGCACGGAATCTTCAAAACTCTTGCGAACCTCGCCGTCCAATTTCGGTTTCGCGGGATTCGGGCGGACGATCGGAGCGGTGCCTTTCGGGATCGCGCCGAAATATTTTTCCACCCAGGTTTTGGCCTGTTTCGGGTCGAAATCCCCGGCGATCACGAGCGAGGTGTTATTCGGCACGTAATACTGCCGGAAAAACCCCTTGACGTCGTCCATCGAGGCGGCGGTCAGATCGTCGAGCGAGCCGATGGTCGTCCAGTTATACGGGTGGCCGGCGGGAAACATCTGCGCGAAGATCTTCTCAAACGCCGTTCCGTAGGGCTGGTTGTCGTAACTCTGGCGGCGCTCGTTTTTCACCACGTCGCGCTGGTTGTCCAGCTTTTCCTGCGTCATGGCATCGAGCAGGCCGCCCATGCGGTCGGCTTCCATAAAGAGCGCCAGCTCGAGGAAATTCGAAGGCACGACCTCGTAATAATTGGTACGGTCGGGGTTGGTCGAACCGTTGATATTGGCGCCGACTTCCTGCAGCGGCTTGAAATAATCGTCGTTGTAATTTTTCGAGCCCTGGAACATCATGTGCTCGAAAAGGTGGGCAAAACCGGTGCGCCCGACCACCTCGTTCTTCGAGCCCACGTGATACCAGAGATTCACCGCCACGATGGGCGTGGATTTATCCACGTGCATGATGACCCGCATCCCGTTGGGGAGGGTGAATTCCTGAAACTTGACCGGCGGCAGCTTGTCGCCGTTTTGAGCAAAAACGTTAGTTGTTGTCATAAATGAAAATATAACAAGCAGACAGACAATAATCTTCTTCAATCGCATTGCAAACTCCTTACTTATAATCTTTTAGAACAGGGAAAGGCTAACGGTTATTTTATTCACCTGAAAAAAACACCGCCAGCAATAATAAATCTATGGTTTTACTACGTTCCCGATCTTATTTAGGTTTCAACCTTGGCGAGCGCCGCGATCTTTTCACGTTTTGAAACTACGACCCCGCCGGGCTTTTCGACCGTTACGGCAAACATCTTCGGCTTTGAAGCTTTCAGTTTTGCGTTAACAGGAATAATAACATCACCATTATCCCCGATGTCAAAAGTCCCGCCGTCGATCGGCGTTTTTTCGTCCTGGGTCTCGTCAAAGATCCAAAGCTGGTAGGTTTCCTTGTCTTTATCGTTGACGGGCAGCCCGCGAAAACGCATATAACCGGCTTGTGCGGCGTCGCTCCAGACGATATCGCCGTCAATTTCCTTGATATTTTTGTCGTTTCCCGCAGACCATTTGGCCTGTACGAGCCCGCTGCCCGAATCGATCAATTTTTGGCGCAGCTGGGCCGCGCTTAATTCTTCTTTTACCGGCGAAGGCGGCGGATTTTTGGCGATGTCCCGGGGAGTTTGAGTGGGGGTGTACCAGAGATTTAGGGCCAGGATAAGGCAGGCGGCAGCCGCCGCCGCCCAGCCGAGCCAGTTCCAATTCCAGGAGGATGCTTTCGGCTCCGTATAAGAGGTTTGCCCGGCGGGTTCTTTCGAGAGGTGGATGAATCTTTCCCCGTCGGCCAGTACACGAGCCCGCAGGTGCGCCGGGAGAGGTTCTTTTGTTTTCAGATCGACCATGCTTATTGCCGCCGCTGCCAGTTCGTATGAATCGTCGACGTTACCGAAGGTGAGCATCAGCTCATCCAGTTGTTCCTGCTCTTCATCGGTTAACCCTTCGAGAGCTTTTTTACTAAGGAGGTCTAGATATAATTCTTCGTTATTCATACGGACGCCTCCCCCGTCTTTGCCGCGCCGGCCAGCCCGAGATATTCCCTTACCAGCGTCAGGCCCCGGCGGGCGTGTGTTTTGACGGTCCCGAGGGGCATTCCCGTGGCATTCGATATTTCCTGGTGAGACAGCCCCTGGATGATCGAAAGCTTAAGTACCTGCTGCTGCTCAGGACGCAGGGTGCCAAGCGCCCGGGCAGCCTCTTTCGCCTCGACGCTGGTTTGCATGTCCTGGTCAAAACGCCCGGCCGGTTCGACCAAAACGTCTTCCAGCGAATCCGCCGAGATGCGCCGGTTGGCGTATCTCAACCGGTCGATCAACCGCCGCCGCGCGATCATCGCGATAAAGGTCGCCTCAGAGGCCTGTAAAAGATCGAAACGCCCGGCATGTTTCCAAACATCGACAAAAATCTCCTGCACGGCATCTTCCGCATCGTCCTGGTTGATCGACATCCTTCGCGACAAAGACCAGACAAGACCGCCGTAAGTGTTGATACAGTCTTCGATGGCGGTCTTATCTCCGGAAGCAATGCGTTGTAGGATAGCCTGGGCCACGGTTTATTGGTTTTGCGTTAAGATCTACCTCTAAGCTACCTCTTTCAAAAATAAAAATCCAATTCGTTACCGGTCGAAACAAGGCCCGGCGCGCGCGCGGGCGTTCATAACTATATTCGCCTGATCCGCGAGGTTGGTTTTAAAGAGGAGTATTGAGTCCCGCCTTTAGGCGGCGGACTTTCGAACGCGCGGCGTTCGTGCGGACGGGCCGTCGTCAGAGATTGCGCGGGCGCGAGACACCCGCACGACAGCCAGCGGGACGCTGGCGCTACCTAGAAGCCGCCTAAAGGCGGGACTCGGAACAGTCACCTCGCGCGGAAAAATTTTGAAGCAAAAAACAGGATGAGCATGGTAAAGGTAATAGCGGCGGAAAGCAGGCAGAACTGGCAAAAATCGCCGATGACGTATCCCTGCAAATAAAGCAGCCAGGTGGTAAAAGCCGCCATTAGCATTACTTGAACGCCGAACAGCGTCCACATCGCCCGGCTGCCAAAAGCGGCCAGCAGCGACAGGGCGAACGCAGCAAAATAAGCCGCCGCGCCGAACAGTGCCAGCGGAATTCCGGCGATCTGGGCATAGGAGCTGTTCAAAACAACTTCACAACCCTTGACGATGCTGCAGGGCACTGCCTCGCCCGAATAATGATGAACCGTAAGGTAGATCGAATCCGCCAGGCCCGCCAAAGCGACCAAAGCCGCCAGCAATGGAATGAAGGCGACTTTGGCGGATGGCTTTTCGCTAATCTGTTCGGCGCTCATTTACGGTGTGTTTTGATTGGCGGAATTTTGCGCGTTCGGCGACGGCTGATTTGCCGCCGCGGCTTTCTGCATCTCGGCCTCGATGACCTGGCGCAGCGCTTCGGCGTTGGCGAATTCGCTCATGGACAGCGGCCGGTTATTGAGCACCACCGTCGGGGTGGAAGAGATGTTTATGCCCTGCCCGCGCTTCATATCTTCGGCCACGCGCGCGCTGGCGGTTTGCCCGACCAGGTCGGTGTTAAAACGCTGCACGTCGATCCCGATGGTTCCCGCGTATTCTTCGAATATCTTGCGCGGATCGGTGGAAGTGCGCCATTTCTCCTGGTTGGTAAAAAGCATATTCTGCATTTCCCAGAACCTGCCCTGCAGGCCGGCGGCCTCGGTGGCGCGGGCCGCGTCATAGGCATTTTCGTGGCCTCTAATCTGCAGCGGATAGTGACGAAAGACGACCCGGACGCGCGCCCCGTAGCTTTTTTCGATCTCCTTTAAGGTTTGATGAAATTGCGCGCAGGTGGGGCAGGCAAAATCGGCAAATTCCTCGATCGTCACTTTGGCCGCCGGGTCTCCCTTAGACCACGGGGCCTGCGCTCCCGGCGGGGCTTTGGCGATCAAATTCGCAAAGTCCTGGGTACTGGCTTTATTCGCCGGTTTATTGGAATTCGTGACCGTCCCGGTAGATTGATTTCGATAAAGCATGACCCCGCCGACCACCGCCACGACCAACACAAGTAAAATTATTAAAATCGGTAAGTTCTTATTGTTCATTTCGCTGCTTTTACTTTTTCGCGCTTCTGATCGGTCCGGCGCGATTCCAGTATATCCAAAGTTTCCTTGACTTTATTATAGATCCCGTCGGCGTCCAGGCCGTATTTGGCCAGCAAAAGCTTTGGATCGCCGTGGGTGATTATACGGTCCGGCACGCCCATTCGCACCAGCCTGACCTCGGTCAGCAAACCGTTCTCTTCCAGCAGTTCCAACACCGCCGAGCCGAACCCGCCCGCCAGGTAAGCTTCCTCGACCGTGACGATCAGGCGCTTGGTTTGCGCCAGCGCCAGGATCAATTCCGCGTCCAGCGGCTTTACGAAACGCGCGTTCACCAGCGTCGTCTCGATGGATTCGCCGGCCAGGGTTTCCGCGGCTTTCGCGGCCGGGGTAACCATCGAGCCGTATGCCAGAATAGCAACTTCGCCGCCGTCGCGCAAAATTTCCGCCTTGCCTACCTCGATCTTTTGCGGAGGCGCGCTGATGTCCGCGCCGACGCCGTTCCCGCGCGGGTAGCGCAGCGCCGCCGGCCCCGGGTGTTCGATCGCCGTCAGCAGCATATCGCGCATCTCGGCCTCGTCTTTCGGCGCCATCAAAATGATGTTCGGGTAACCGCGCAGGTAAGCGATGTCGAGCAGGCCGTGGTGCGTGGGCCCGTCGGCGCCTACTATCCCGGCGCGGTCCATCGCAATGGTAACGTTCAGATTTTGCAAACAGACGTCGTGAATTATCTGATCGAAAGCGCGCTGCAAGAACGTCGAGTAGATCGCCGCCACCGGTTTCAAACCTTCGCAGGCCATCCCGGCGCAAAAGGTCATCGCGTGCTGTTCGGCAATACCGACGTCAAAGGCGCGGTCGGGATGTTTATCCAGAATTTTATCAACGCCCGTGCCGTCCGGCATCGCGGCGGTCAGCGCGACGATCTTCGGGTCGCTGTCCATCAGCTCGCACATGGTGTTGCCGAAGACGGCGGTGTATTGCGGCGGTACGGGTTTACTAGATTTGACGGCGGCGCCGGTCTCCAGGTCGAAAGGGCCGGTGGCATGCCAGGCGTAGTAATTTTTCTCCGGCGAGGGATATCCTTTGCCTTTGGTGGTGAGCGCGTGAACGATCACGGGCCCGTCGTGAACTTTTTTCGCTTCTTCCAGCGCGTGAACCAGCGAGGCGACATTGTGCCCGTCGACATAGCCGATGTATTTAAAACCCAGCTCATTGACCAGCGCGCCCGGCAGCACCGCGGCGGCGATCGCGTCCTTGAAAGTTTTTGCCACCTTGCGCAGCGTTCCGCCGATGCCGGGCACGGATTCGAGCGTGTCGCCGATGCCTTCTTTCAGCAGGTGATAATTTTGCGCTTCCTTGATCCGGTTAAGATAACGCGCCAGCGCGCCGACCGCCGGGGCGATGGACATCTCGTTGTCGTTGAGCAGCACGATCAGGCGCGTCTTTAAATGCCCCGCCTGGTTGAGCGCTTCCATCGCCATCCCGCCCGCCAAACTGGAATCGCCGATGAGCGCGCAGACGTGATGTTCCTCGCCTTTTTTATCGCGCGCGATCGCCATGCCCAGCGCCGCGGAAAGCGAGGTCGAAGCGTGCCCCGCGCCGAAGGTGTCGTACTGTGATTCGGCGCGCCGCAGAAAGCCGCTCAGCCCGCCGTACTGCTTGATGGTGTGAAGCTGGTCGCGGCGGCCGGTCAGTATCTTGTGCGCGTAGGCCTGGTGTCCCACGTCCCAGACCAAACGGTCGGCCGGCGTGTCGAAAGCGTAATGCATCGCCACGGCCAGCTCTACCGCGCCGAGCGAGGCGCCCGTGTGGCCGCCCACGCGCGAGGTCGTTTCCAGAATAAACCTGCGCACTTCATCGGCCACCGCCTGGAGTTTGTCCAGCGGCAGCTTTCTCAGGTTTTCCGGCGAATCTATCGAAGGTAAATATTTCATCATTAACCAAATACCGACATTATAGCAATAATGCACTGCAAATTTGGCATTTTACCCTTCCGGCAGGCAAATGTTAAATGGATAATGGATAACCGGTAAAAAAAATATAAACCAATTCTGCTTTTTAGGTGTCTAAGGTAATAAGAACCGGAGAGCGGTTTATCAGCCCTTCTCAAAAATAATCAGAGAGGTACATGTATTAAATGACAGTTAGAAATAAGTTATTCACGGTTTTGTCTTCATTCTTAATGGTTTTCGCGGTCGGTTCCTTTGCTTTCGGGCAGGAAACCCCCGCTACCACCCAGCAGGATAAAAACGTCAACCAGGAAGCGCCCAAGGAAGGCAAAAAAGGTTTCGGACATCGCCGGGGCAAGGATGGCTCTATGCGCGGCAAGCACGGCGGCGGAAAAGGTTTCGGCCACCGCGGCGGCGGTATGCACCGCGGCTTTGCCCAATTGAACCTTTCCGAAGAGCAAAAACTGCAAATGAAGAATTTGCACGAAGGCTTTAAGGCCGGCCACGAAGCCAGCTTTAAGGAAATGCAGACGCTTTTCCAGCAAAAGCGCGACAAAACGCTTACTGCCGACGGCCAGGCCCGGATGCAGGAGCTCAGAAAACAGCTGAAAGCCGACCGCCAGCAACTGCGCGGCAGTATTCAGAATATCTTAACCGCGGAGCAGAAAACCCAGCTCGAGACGATGAAGCAGGAACGTCGTCAAAAGATGGAAGAGCGCCGTAAATTGAGGCAGCAGGGAGCTCCGAAACCGGCCGCGCCGGAAACAAAGGAAACCTCCTTGTAAAATTTTCTCCACCAATAAAGAAAAAGGGCGTGAATGGTTGTTTGTTCACGCCCTTTTTTTATTAAAACTACCAAAGCGGTTTTAGAGGCGGTCTTCGACCGCCATAACAAATTTCATATGCAGCGGTCAAAGACCGCCTCTAAACAAACTCAATCATCAAAATCTGTCAGCCATATATATGCACAGGCATATATATTATATCTTACCCAATCCGTTCTCCAGATCCGCAATTATATCCGCAGCCTCCTCGACGCCGACGGAAAGCCGGATCATCCCGTCGGTGATGCCGGACCTTAATCTTATCTCGCGCGGCGTTTTGGCGTTGGTCATCGAAGCCGAATGCTGGATGACGGTTTCCACCCCGCCCAGCGAGGTGGCGATATGACAAAGCTCGAGGTTGTTGAGCAGGGTTTTTCCCGCCTCGATGCTGCCTACGTCAAAAGAAACCATCCCGCCGAAACCGCGCATCTGGCGGGCGGCGATCTCGTGGTTTGGGTGCGACCCGAGTCCCGGGTAATGAACCGCCGAAACCTTTCCGTGCCCGGATAAAAACTCCGCCACCTTCATCGCGTTGTCGTTGTGGCGCTCCATCCGCAGGGCGAGGGTTTTTATCCCGCGCAGGACCAGCCAGGCCGTCTGCGGCGCGATGTTCCCGCCGAAAAGCACGGTGGTTTTATAACGCGCGATATCGATGAGTTCTTTGCTCCCCACGAGCACGCCGGCCGTCAGGTCGCTGTGCCCGCCCAGGTATTTTGTGGCGCTGTGGGCCACCAGATCCACGCCCATATCGAGCGGCGTCTGGTTAAAAGGCGTGGCGAAAGTATTGTCTATCAGGGTCCTGATATTGTGTTCTTTCGCGATCCCCGCCACCGCCTTAATGTCCGTTATTTTCAGGATCGGGTTCGAGGGCGTTTCCAGGTGAAACAGCCTTGTCTCCGGCCGGATGGCCGCGCGGTAGTTTTCCGCGCCCGTGGCATCGACATAGGTAACTGAAACGCCGAGATTCTCCCGCAGGAAATCGAAGAGCTTTTGCGCGTTGGCATAGATGCCTTCCGGGGCGACGATATGATCGCCGCTTTTTACGACGGAGAAAACCCCGGCGCCGATCGAAGCCATCCCGGAAGAAAACGCCAGCGCCGCCTCGCCGTGCTCGAGCTCCGCCATCGCGCCTTCCAGTGCTTCCTGAGTCGGGTTGCCTAGCCGGCCGTAAAAATAGCCTTCCTGCTCATAGTTGTGCACCCGGCGCCCGGTGTCCGCATCCGCAAAGGCGTAAAGCGACGCATTATAGATCGGCACCGAAACCGCGCCGTAATGTTTGGAGAGATCGTCGCCGGCATGCACCGCTTTGGTAAAGACCGATTCATCGTTTTTCATATCTGCTCATCCGCATATTTGATTTTAGTCTGACTTATTTTAAGCGCAATTATAAGGCTATCATACCTGTGTCCCCTTAACTTGCAAACCCGCATAAAACTGCCTAAATAACCGGCATTGACAATAACGCGGGCTGCAAAGAATACAGTCGCTACCGCTCCCGGTTCGGACAAATAATCTCGGTGGTTTTATTCTTTGCCAGCCGTCCCTGAAATAGCTACGTTACGTTTTTCCCGGAAAAAAGCATATACAAAGCGTAAGGCGTAAAAACCTTCATAAATAAAAATATAGGAGGAATTTTGTATGTTCGATTTTTTCCCACCCGGTAAACCCGGAATCCATGATCAAAAAAGATCCATGTTAGTTTCCAGCTTGTCGCGTTTTGCTTATTTATCGCAATCGCCTCACGTCCGCGCGCTGTTTGCCGCTGCCGCGCTCGCGTTTTTTATTTGCCTATCCGGCGCGTCGAATGCCCATGCATGCGCGGTAGATTCCGTAGCGGCGAAAACCCACACGACCATAACCATCGGCTGGGATGCCCGCAACTGTAAAAAGTTCGAAAAGTTTCGAATATGCTGGAAAAAGGCGGGCAATGAGGGAGCGGCTTGCAATGGGCCCGATATTACCAGTGCCAGCCAAAACGGATCAGCTACTATCACGGGGCTGTCACCGAATACAGCCTACAAAATAAAGACCGACTGGCATAGGAAAATAAGTTGGTACGACGTAATGACTCGAGTTGTGACAACGAATCCGCCTCCGGTAGCACCTGTAGAACCTCTTGATCCTACGATCGGATATGGGAATATTGGTAATGCGGTGCTATACCCTCGTGATACTACGTTGAGATATGTGAAGGAATCGGCGAGAAATTACTGTGTCACTTTTTATTGGAAAGCTCTGCCACCTCCCCCTCAAAATAAGAAGCTGACGCCTTCATTGATAGTGAATCGGCGGTTTTTCGGCGATTTTTTATCGTTTATGCAATACGATGTGACCGATATCTCACTCAACAGCAATGACGAATACAGTCTCAGGAAATGCGACTTTATGAACGCTTTTAGATACGAGGCTTATATTTCCTGGGACGGAGGTAAGTCAAATAAAATCGAGTGGAAGTAAAGGTTTGGAAATTTAATAGGAATTCAACGGTCTTCAATGGAGTGTTAAGAATCGTTTCTAGCACGATTGAAGACCGTTTTAGAAAGTGAGCGCGATATAAGTATCCGGAAGCGGGTGGAACAAGGCCCAAAAATAATGTCAAGAGTTAAACCGGAACTTTGATAACATATACGCATTGGCATATATATTATCCCATCGAATCGAGAATATATTTGACATAGCGCATATGAGTGTTATTATTAAGGCAGTTTTTATGGCGGCTGATAAATCATTGAACAAACTGGAAACCCTCTTCCTGGCGCTGGCGGATAAAACCCGGCTGAGGATCTTAAGCCTGATGGGCGAAGACGAGATCTGCGTCGGCTACCTGGTCGAGGTCCTGGGCGAGAGCCAGCCGAAGATCTCGCGCCACCTGGCCTACCTGCGAAACGCGGGACTGGTCTCCGTGCGGCGCGAAGGCAAATGGATGCATTACCGGATAGAAGAGCCCGACGATCCTCTGGCCGCTGACGTGATAAACGATCTGCTCGAATGGGCCGGCACCCAGGAACAAATGCTGGGCGAGCGCAGGCGTTTGGAAGAAGTGGGCGGAGTTACAAAGAAAGCGAAAAAGATGACCCGCGCCCGCCGAAGCCGGACCGAAACCCCGGCGGAATTCGAGCCCGCTTATGAGCCATTCGAGGAAGAAGAAGAACCGATCACGGAACCCGCGCAACGGCCCTATCAGAGACAAGAACTCGAAACCTTCCTGCTTTAGCAGGCCGCCTGAAGGCGGGACTCAAAACGCAGAACCCTCTAGCTTTCTCAAAGCTATGGCTATTTAAACATCCCGAAGAATGAAGAAGCGGTTGTCGCCAGCCGGCGTTTGCCGCGGCCGATCAGGCCTTCCATCCGCGAAAAGACCCCCATATGTCCTATGTCGTCGAAGTAGGAATAAAACACCGGCACGGCCAGCAGCGTCAGCAGCAAACACAGGCTCTGCCCGCCGACGACAAGCACGCCGACCGAGCGGTTGGTGCCGCTGCCGGGCCCCGTCGAGATAACCAGCGGCATCATCCCCGCGACCAGCGCGATGGTGGTCATCAGGATCGGGCGCAGGCGGTGGCGGTTGGCCGTGATGATCGCATCGTAGCGGCTCATCCCGCGCGAGCGAAGCTGGTTGGTATGATCTATCTGCAGGATCGCATTTTTCTTGACCACGCCGAACAGCAGCAATAACCCCAGGCCGGAAAAAATATTCACGCTCTGCCACATTACCAAAAGCGACAGGATGCCGAACGGTATCGACAAGGGAAGTGAAAGCAGGATCGTGACCGGGTGGATAAAGCTTTCAAACTGCGCCGCCAGCACCATGTACATAAAGATAAACGACAGCAGGAAAGCAATGCCAAAGTACATCCCGGCGCGGCCCAGTTCCTTCGACTGCCCGACGTAACCGCTCATATAACCCGCCGGCAGTTTCAGCTCTTTGACCGCCTTGTCCAGTTCAGCCTGGATATTGGTCGCCGAGCCGCCGGGGCGGGTATTGGCCAGAACCGTAACCTGGCGCTGGCGGTTCACGCGGTCGATCGCCGCCGGCCCGGTGCCTTCCTGCATCTTTACCACGTTGTCGAGCGTGGTCCAGCCCAGCTTGACCGAAGGGACGATCAGCCGTTTCAATTTCTCCTCGCTCGAACGATATTCGCCGATGGCGCGCACGCGCACCGGATACTGGTCTGAGCCGGCGTTGAAGGTCGAAACTTCCTGGCCTTCTACAAATGTGTTGAGCGCCTGGGAAATATTCGCCACGCTGACGCCGAGATCGGTCGCCTTGGCGCGGTCGACGGTCAAACGGATCTCCGGTTTTCCGCTGATCAGGGTCGAATCCACGTCCACCGCATCGGGAACTTTTTTCACCGCTTCCAGCAATTGTTTCGAATATTGTTCCAGCACTTTCAGATCGGGCCCGGCGATAAAAAACTGCACGTTGGCGTTGCGGAACCCGCCGCCGGAAAACGCCGCCACGGGCTGTACCGAGGTGCGCAGCTCTGGCGGGAAATTTTTCAGGATGTCGCGCGAAGCTATCATCAGGTCCTGCTGCGAACGGGTGCGCGTGCCGAGGTCGGTCATCTTCACATAGATCGAGGCGCTGTTGACCAGCTGCTGCTGGTCGCCGCCGATGGTGGTCAGGGTGTGAGTGACCTCGGGCATTTTGCGTACTTCCGCCGCGATCTTTTCCACCAGCGTGGAAGTCGCCGCCAGCGAATACCCTTCGGGCGCGCGGACCGAGATATCGAATTGCGACTGGTCGTCGACGGGCAAAAAGTTTTTGCCGACGTAGGCGAAAAGCGGAAAGATGCTGGCGACCGCTATTACGCAAAGGGTCAGGATCACCCAGCGATGCGCCAAAGAAAATTTGAGCATCCTGGTATAGGTGCTGTCGATATAACGATAGAAGCCGCGTTCGCGGCTTTCGCCGTGCACTTCCTCGTCCGCGGCACTTTTCAGCATGCCGTCGCCCCAGATCTCTTCTTCCGAAAGCTTGGGTTTCGAAGGGTGCTTGACCTTGATAAAACGCGCCGCCAGCATCGGCGTCAGCGTAAAGGAAACTATCAGCGAGACCGCCACCGCAAAGGCGGCGGTCAAACCGAAGGCCGACATAAAACGCCCGACGATGCCGCCCATGAAACCGACCGGGATAAACACGGCAAGCAGCGAGAGCGTGGTGGCCAAAACCGCCAGTCCTATTTCGCGAGTGCCTTCGATCGCGGCCTCATAGGGCGACATTCCTTTTTCCTCGATGAAGCGGAAAATATTTTCCAGCACCACGATGGCGTCGTCGATCACTATTCCCACCATCAGCGTCAGCGCCAGCATCGTGATCTGATTGAGCGTGTAATCCATCGCATACATCAGACCGAAGGTCGAAATGATGGAGGTCGGAATGGCGATGGCCGCGATCAGCGTGGAGCGAAAATTCCAGAGAAAAACAAAGACCACGATCGCCGCCAGGATACTTCCTTCGATCAGGTGCGTTTCGATTGATTCGACCGCCGCGCGAATAAAAAGCGAATTGTCGGCGAGGATCTGTATGCGGTAGCCGCCGGGCAAAGTGTTTTGAATTTCTTTCAGGCGGGCCTTTACCGCCTCGGCGGTCGCCACTGTGTTCGTGCCCGATTGTTTGTACACGATCAGCGTCACCGCCGGCTGGCCGTTAAGCCTGGCTTCGGTGCGCGTTTCTTCGACCCCATCCTCGACGTAGCCGAGGTCCTTGATCCTCACGCCGTAGCCGCCGCGGTCGGCCACTACGATATTATTGAACTGCTCCGGCTTGGCCAGCTTGCCCAGCGTGCGGACGGTCTTTTCGGTGGTTCCCTCGTTGACGCGGCCGCCGGGAAATTCCAGGTTCTGCAACCTCACGGCGTTGGTCACTTCGCTGGCCGTGACGTTGAAAGAACGCATTTTGTCGGGATCGACCCAGACCTGTATCTCGCGGTCGCGCCCGCCGATCATGCGCACCTGTCCCACGCCGTTGATCGATTCGATGCGCTCCTTGATCCTCTTGTCGGCGATCTCGGTCACTTCGCGCAGCGAAGCCGGCGCGGAAACCGCAAAGCGCAGCACGGGCGCGGCGTCAGTGTCGAGCTTTTGCACGAAAGGTTTTTCCGCCGTTTCCGGCAATTCGGAAATTACGGTGTTTACTCTGTTCTCGACTTCCTGCGCGGCGACGTTGACATTTTTATCCAGCAAAAACTGGATAAAAACCTGGCTCACGCCCTCGACCGAAGTCGAGCGCAGCTCGTCGATGCCGCTGATTGTATTGACGGCTTCCTCGACCTTTTGCGTGATCTCGGTCTCGACCTCTTCGGGCGAAGCGCCGGGATTTACCACCGTGACGGTGATCGTGGGAAAGTCGATCTTGGGAAAAAGGTCCACCCCGAGCGACAAAAAAGAAAAGGCCCCCACCACGGTCAGAGACAAAATTATCATCGTGGCAAAAACCGGACGCCTGACACATATTTCAGCTAGCCATTGCATAAAGACACCTTAAGATCGTTTCTAACTTTTCTCGGCCAGAGTTTTCAAAGCCGCATTCGTGTTTTTGTTCAGAGTTACGCCTTCAGGCGTGATCACGCGTAAACGCGTAACTCTGAACTAAAGCTACTGTCATTACGGCAGCAGGTTTACCGGAACGCCGTCATAAAGCTGCTCGAGGTTGCTCACCGCCACTTTTTCGTCTCCGGCCAGCCCCTGTTTTACCTGCACCAGGTCGTTCTCGTTTTCGCCGAGCTGGACGATGTGCTCTTCGGCCCGGCCGTCCTTGATCGCGAAAACCTTGTTCGTGCCCCCGTCCGTGCGAACGGCCCTGGCGGGGACCATAACCACCGTTTGGCTCCGGCCCTGGGCGATGCGCACCGTGGCAAAAAGCCCGGGCTTGAGTATTCCGCCGTTCGAATCCACCTCGGCTTCCACGCTTAAGGTGCGCGAGGTGGTATTCAAACCCGGCGATACCCGCGCGATCGTGCCGCTGAAATTGCGGTCGGGATAAGCGCTGGTGCGTAAGCTGACTGACTGCCCGATCTGGATCGAGCCGACCGCCTGTTCCGGCACGTCGATCTTTAAGCGCAGCGTGCTGGTGCGCACGATCGTGGCGATCTTGTTTGACGTAGCGACAAACTCGCCGAGGTCGGCCGTTTTCTCGGAAATATAACCGCTGATCGGAGCCAGGATAGCCATATCGCCGAGGGATTTTCTTGCCTGGTCGACGGCGACCTGCGCGGTCCTGGCGGCGCTGATGGCCATCTGCACGGCGGCTTGCGCTGAGCGGATGCCGGCGTAATTCTGGTTTGCCAGATTGAGCGCGGCTTCATACAGCGCTCTCGCCTGGTCGCGCTCCGCGCGCCTCTGGTCGTAGATCGAACGCGAGATGTCGCCGGATTCCAGCAGCCGCTCCGCCCGGGTATATTCTTTTTCCGCCCGGTCGAGTATGGCCTTGGCGTTTTTGACCTCGGCGACCTGGTTAATGTTGAAGTTTGCCGTTTCGCTAAGCCCAAGCCTGGCAAAGGCTTGCCGCAGATTAGCGCGGGCCTGCTCGACGGCGTCCTGCGCCTGCTGGGCCTGCTTTTCAGCCTGCTGGAGTTTTAACTGCGCATCGCGGGCGTCCAGGCGGACCAGCACGTCGCCGCGGTTCACATAGCTGCCGATGTCGAAATTCACCTCCACGACCTTGCCGCCGACCAGCGGGGCGACGTCGGTCTGGGCATCGCTCGACAGGGTACCGGTGGTTTCAAAGTAAACCGGCATCTCGCGCGGCTCCGCCGCCGCCACGCTCACGTCCACCACCGCCGGCTTTCCGTCAGCGCCGTTGGCGTTCACGGCGGATTCGGCCCTGGAACCGCAGGCCTGTAGCCCGGCTATCAGCAGGCCCGATAAAATGAAAATACCCAGGGGGGGAAAGTATTTCTTCATTGTTTCTCCGTCAACACTCCGTTCAATAAAATTTGCGCAAACTGCCGGGCCGCGTCTTCGTTCGAGATGCGCAGCAGTTTTTGCTGTTTATCCCAGAGCGTGTTGTTTAAGGAATGATGCATTACCATTCCTATATACGCGCGTACTATTACCTTCGGTTCCATTTGGCGAAAAACGCCTTCGCGCTGGCGCTCCGCGATATAGCCGCCGAGAAAGCTGTAGATCTCGACCACAAAATTCTCAAAAAACATCTCCGCCAGCTCATGGCCCTCAAGCGCAGCGTGCATCAGAAGGCGCATAAAATTAGGATCGTCGCGGTGATGATCGAGCGCGTTGAGCGCCAGGCCGTAAAAAAGCGCGTAATCGTCCTTGGCCTCTGCCAGTTCCTTGAGCTTTTCCAGCGGGCTTTTCATCTCCGCGTGACTACAGGCTTTATGGTCGATGATGGCCCGGTAAAGCTCGTCCTTGCTGGCAAAATGGCGAAAAACCATCGCCTCGGAAATGCCCGCGGCGGCCGCTATTTCCTTCGTAGTTGTGCCGCTAAACCCACGCTCTGCAAATAGTTGCATCGCCGTCTTGAGGATCTGTTCCCGCCGCTCGTCGCTCGCCATACGGCTCGACTGCGGCGTTAAATTTGTCGTAAAAGTTTCCATGTTTTATTGATAAGAACGCAAAGTAAGTGCTTACTAACTTACTAATTTGTCATTTTGTCAGGGGAATGTCAAGAACCAATATGAGGCACGCCTGTGTCAGTAGCCCAAGCGTTAGCGCGGGCGTTCTCTGCGCCCTCCCTGACGGTCGGGCTACTGACACATCGCTGCTGACGAGCCGTCCGCGCTCCCGGTTATTCCTCGAACTTTTGCGCGCTCATTTCGTATGAACCTTTTGCAGGGGAGAATTCATTTTGATAACCTGTTTTAGAAAGGCAGATTTACTTTAGCAAGGAGATTTATTGAAATGGACAATTATAACGACGAACAGAGCCTGGCGGTGGCCGAACCGGTGAACGGCGGGGTCAAGGAGACTGATTTTATGAACGATCTGAACGCGACGGCGCAGGAATACAGCCAGAAATTGACCGATGCGGCGATCAAGGCCAAGGATTTTGCCACCGAGAAATTAGAGCAGGCCAGCGAGAAGTTCAAGGAGCTGCAGGGCAAGGATTTCAGCGAGCTCGCCAGCGACGCGAAAGAATACGCAAAGAAAAATCCGGGCCAGACGATCCTCATCTCGGCGGCGGTCGGCCTCGTGCTCGGCCTCATCCTCCGCGGCGGCCGCAGATAAACGTCAGTTACAATTTAATAGCAAAGTTTGAAGGGCAGGTTTAACCTGCCCTTTTTATTTACTAATTCGAATAAACGATCTTTATAACTTCAGTAACCTGTTTTTTAGAGACCGAGGGATAGTTTTCCAAAAATTCATCCATTCGATTGTCTTCCAGATAATCGAACAAGATACTGACAGGGACGCGCGTGCCGCTGAAAACGGGAGTGCCGCCTAGTATTTCCTTGTCGATATTAATTACGTCGCGGGCCATATAACTTATTTTCCGTCAAAATCCGTTACTGTCAAGTTTTTAGTACCCGCTTCGACGTACCGTTACTTAAAAGAAGGCGGAAACACGAGCGTGAGCGAGTGTGTAATTAACGCTAAAAGATACACACTCCCTGACGGCCGCGTTTCCGCCTTTTGTTCAGAGTTACGCATTTATGCGTGATCACGCCTGAAGGCGAACTTAAAACTACTCGCGTTCCTGCAAGGATTTTATCCATTCGACCATGCTTTTCTGGCGCACCAGGTAAAAGCCTTTGTCGGTTTGAAAACCGTCGAGCGTGCCGTCGAGCACGTAGTTGATCAGGGTCTGATGCGTGGGCACGGGCTTGAGAATGTCGTGTTTGCGCAGCAGCTCGCGCACTTCCGACACTTTCCATAGCGGGTCGATATCAAAATCAATTACTTCTTTTTTCATGGCGGTATTTCCTTTTTTGAGGTTAGTTTTCTGCGGGCGAGGGATGAGGTCGCTTGATGAGTTTCGGGTAAAGCCTGATGGGATCTCCGGCGGAGAGGAATCCAAAAGACGAAGGAGTTCAAGAAAGCACCTGAACATTATTAAAGATAAATATAGCGGCAAGAAGAAAGCTCTTTGGAACTTAGGAGCATTTTGGGAGATTCACGTGAAGCGCGTGTCTTAACGTAAATCACTTCAAACTTTCCGCGCGTTCCTTCAGCTTCCGGTTCCATTTATTGACAAAGTCGTTCAGGTCGAAAAACGGGTACATCATTATCTTGGCCATCCAGGTTTTAGCCTGCATCCGGTCTTCGGCCGAAACACGCGCGCCGCCCGGGGTGGCGGTGATATCGCCTTTCCAACTGCCTTCGAAAAAATCGCCCATGGTGTACCTTACTTCCATGTGGTTCGGCGGTTGTGTGTTGCCGGCGGTGAAAACAAGCGGCTCCTTGGATTCTTTTATCCATTCGCGCCACTCAGTGTCGCTTGCGACGTCGACCTTGACGACATTAGGCGCCCATTCGGGATATTTTTCCCGGTCGGTGAGCGCCTGCCAAACCTTTTCCGGCGGCGCGGCAACATCGAACTGAGTTTTGACGACCGTCTCATCCGGCAGGGTGTATCCCAGTATCAAATAACTAAGAGCAAGCACTATTATTAACAGCGCAACCAGGGTGGCCAGGATCTTTAATGTCTTCATAACCACTCTTTTTACTCCAAACAGGAAAATATTACAATAGTTTCACAAATGATACAAATAAGTATTGATGAAATTTTCCTAAAATGTCATAATCGAGGGAGAGGATGTTTTGAGTCCCGCCTTTAGGCGGCTTTCGAACGCTTCTGCGTTCGTGCGGACGAGCCGTCCGCGCTCCCAGTATTAGCGTTCCCGCGAATCCTGGCACGCTAAAGCGTGGACTCAAAACTTAGCCGCCTTAAGGCGGGACTCAGAACACAGGAATTATGGAAGCTGTAACCTTAGCCCGGCTAGAAGCTTACGACGCGCACCCGGCGCGCACCGGCAGCCATACGCGCTACCTGTGCCCGCTCTCATCCGCGTGCCTGGAAAAGCCGCGCGATAACGGCCACCGCAGCCTCTGTGTGGAAAACGACAGCGGGTTTTTCTACTGCCACCGCTGCCTGGCAAAAGGCAGGCTGCGCGAATTTTGGGAACCGCGCGAGGGGCCGCTGCCCGTGCAAAAGAGCGGCGCGCGGCTGCGACCGGTCCTGCGTTCACCCGCCAAACCGGCCGGGCCCGCGCGGGCCGAAGAAAAAAAGACAAGCGCAGCCGCGCTCGTGGAACGCATGGCAAAATTCACGCGTGAATTTGCCGGTTCTCCCGCCGAAGAATACCTGCGGGGGCGCGGGATCCCGTTTGAAATTTCCGCGGCGGCGGGCTGCGGCTACGCCCCGGCGTGGGAGCACTGGGAAAAGAAAAAAACCGACTGGCATTTAAGCGGCGCCGACCGCCGGGTGGTTTTTCCCGTCTTTGACGAAGAGAAAAAACTGGTCGCGATCCACGGCCTGCGCGATCGATGCGGGCTGCCTTAATTCTTCAAAGATCACGAGGGGAAATAAATCCCGGGGCGTATTTTTGTCTTCGCCCGAGGCGTTTTTATCGCCCGTGATCGCCATCTGCGAAGGGCCCGTCGACGCCCTTGCCTTGCAGAGCTGCGGCATCCCGGCGCTGGCGATGATCGGTACCACCGCCCCCTCGTGGCTTCCCGGAAAACTTTCGGGCAAAGCGGTTTTGCTGGCGGCCGATGCCGATAAAGCCGGTGATGAAGCCGCCGGTAAGCTGGAAAGCGCTTTAAAAACTTATACCCGGAAGGTCCTGCGCCTGCGCCCGCCGGTTAAGGATTGGGCGGAAGAATTGGAAATTTCAGGCGCGGAAGATCTGCGCGCGCGGCTGGCGCCGTTCGCTCCCGGCACGGACGATGCCGAGCGGGTAAATTACGCCTGGCACTTCGCGGAACAGTATTTTTATGACACAGCCGGCTTTATCGCAGAGCTGATATTCGACGCCGAATTAAGAGAATCCTTCCGGATGGTGCTGCACAAAGAACATCTGAAAGCTGCTTGAGCGCCTGCAGCATTCGATTTCTGAAACCCCTTTTGCCAAAAAAACGAAAAATAAATGTTATCTTGAGAAACATCAAAGATGTTTGGAGGCATTTATGAATAAATTTTACGGCAAACTGAGCTTGGCTGTCCTGTGTTTCGCGCTTTTGTCCGCCGCCGCCGCCGCGCAAACCGTACAGGACAAAACGGCCACGATCTTCGGCGCGAAAATTCATTATCTCGAGGCCGGCGACCCGGCAAAACCGACCGTGGTTTTTCTTCACGGGCTGGGCGGAAACGCCGACAACTGGGCCTTTAACATGCCCGCGCTGGCGGCGAAATATCACGTCGTGGCGCCGGACCAGGTGGGTTTCGGAAAATCCGAAAAGCCTTTTCTTAATTACCGCGTCGGCACTTACGTCGATTTTCTCGACAAGTTTTTGACCGAGTTGAAGATCGAAAAAGCGACGCTGGTAGGGAATTCGCTCGGCGGCTGGATCGGCGCTTTATACTCGCTGAAATATCCGAACCGGGTGGACAAGCTGGTACTGGTAGACGCGGCCGGTTTTGCCCCGCCCAGGGATTTCGACGCCAGGGTTTTGCAGAACCTTAATCCTTCGACCCGCGAACAGGTGCGCGAAACCCTGAAGCTGGCCTTTTACAACCAGGCGCTTGTCAACGACGCGTTTATCGACACCGGGATAACGATGCGGGTTTCCGCCGGCGACGGCTACACCATCCAGGCGCTGATCGAATCGATCAAGCGCGGCGAGGATTTTCTCGACGGGAAACTGCAAAATCTAAAAAAACCAACGCTCATCATCTGGGGCAAGCAGGACGGGCTGACCACGCTGGCCGATTTTGGCGAACGTTTTAAAAGAGAGATCCCGGGCGCGGAGCTGATCGTCTATGACCAGTGCGGCCATGCTCCCATGTTTGAAAAAGCGGCGGATTTTAACGCGGACCTTTTGAAATTTTTAGAGAAGAAGTAGGAACGCAGATTTCAATCTGCACGAATGCGCAGCATTTGATGCACAATAAATTGTGCGCTCCCAAGGTGCGCTCCAGAATAAGATTATGACTTTAAAAATCGGAGATACTTTTTCTTCAACAAAGCAGATCACCGACGCCGAGGTCCGCGCTTTCGCGGAGCTGGTGAACGATCATAACCCGATCCACCTGGATGACGAGTATGCCAAAACCACGCGCTTCGGAAAAAGGATCGCGCACGGGATGCTTTCAGGCTCGCTGATCTCCGGCGTGCTCGGTTATCAACTTAGCGAGCGCAAGGTCCTCTACCTGAGCCAGACGCTCAAATTCACCGCGCCGGTTTTTATCGACGACATCATAACCGCCACCGCCACGGTCGCACGCGTGCGTGAAGACAAGCCGATCGTGACGCTGGAAACCGTCTGTACCAATCAAAACGGCGAGACGGTGGTCAAAGGCGAAGCCGTGATAATGCTTCTCTAAAAGAATAAACAAACCCGCACAACGCCCTAACAAAACCGCGGATCACTCCGTCGCGTAAGCCCACTGTTCAAAGAGATTGGCCCAGTAGATCCAGCCGAAAAACCCGCTCACGGCGGAGCTGGCGGACGGCCTGAAATACGGCGTGTCGCGCGTCCCCGTTTTCCACAGGATCATGCCGATAGTGATACTAAAAAGGCATTGGATCAGAAAATTGACGACATAATTGACGCCGAATATCGCCAGGTAAAGGGGGCCGAAAATACGCGCCTGCAAAAGGTGAACTTTTTCGTGCGCTCCGGCGCCGCCCAGATTCACGTTTCCCAGAGTCTGCAAAACCTTGTCGGTGCCGCTGCCGAAACTCCCGTCGTACGAGATCCAGCCGTTATTTTTACTCAGCGCCTGCGAAGGAGGGCCGCCGGCTACCCACGGGTAGATCAAATTTCCCAGCACAAAACCAAACACAGTGTTGGGCAAGCTCCAGGTAAGATCTACCACCATCAGAAACCACCCCAGCGGCGATTCAAGATCATAGATAAGCAAGATCCCGGCCTCCAACCCGTAGAGCAAGCCGAAGATCAGACCGATAAATACCGCCACCGTCATACTGGTCAAACCCGAAACGGCGAATAACAGTATCCCCGCCACGATCCCGAGCGCGATCGAAACGATCACAGTTAAAAAAATACGCAATCCGTCAGGCATATAAAAACACGTCTCCTTATTTTCATGCAGGGGGGTATTTATGTTCAGAGAGGCAGCCACCCGCCGCTCTTAAAACGAATGATAGAAAGACAGGGGATAAAAAGGACCGGCGAGATCAGAAACTAATCTCAGCCGCCCCGGATAAAGCACATGATGGCCCAGATGATGAATCCCAGGCCAAAGAGAAGTTCGATCACGCGCAATATGGTCCTTACGGTGGGGTTATCGATTTTCTGTATGACCCAGCCGAGAATTATCGTAGTGCCGAAAATGCCGCCGATCGAATCGATCACGGCTATGACACCAAAGATCAGTATGACTATGCAAAAGAACATTTTTCCTCCAAATAAGGGTAGATTACCGGAGCTCTCTAAACAGGGGAGAAGCTTCGTCAGTGAATAGCCTTAACGATCGAAACGATCGCCATTACCAGAAAAATTATCAGCCAGATGATGGCGATTATCGCCACTACGATCGCTCCCACCGCGTCGGTGATGCTGACCAAAAATATCGGGAGAAAATTGTGCAGGAAGCTGATGATCAGGCTGCACAACAGCGAGGTCAACACCAGCAGGACCAGGCTTTTATTTTCGACGAATTTCTGGTGCGCCAGCAGCAGCAAAACGACAAAGACGATCTTGAGCGTCATAATGATGCTTAGAGTGACGGCTGCGCCCGAGCGGTCAAAGTGGCCATAGATCGCGAAATATGCGATCGTGCCAAAGATCGGCGCCAGCAACAGGCTGACCATAACGAGCAGAAAGATCAGGGCGACAAAACAGGAACCGATCGCTCCCAGGCAGCCAAAAAATGAAACTATCAGCGTCACGATGCCCTGAATCCTGCCCTGTACCTTTTCCGGGATCAGCAGCGCCAGCGTTATCAATATCGTCACATAGAGCAGCAGCCCATCGATATACGCGAGATACATGATGCCGTAGCCGGGGCGGTCGAAATCGCTGGGGTTCATCAGAAACGACGATCCGATCTCGATCAGCACGATCACGGCCATCACGATGACGGCGATAATAAAGAAAGGTTTGCGTAGATTCTCCAGCATCGTTTGTTATTGCAAAGCTACCCGGCAACTCTTGTTATCTTTGCAGGTGATCGTTAAACTGCCGCCGTCCTCAAAAATGACCAGCGAATTCTGCTTGCGTGAACTATCTTTCTTATCGGGTAATGAGAAATCCTGTTCATCCATCTCTGCGTCATCCGCTGCGTCCGTAGAGTCGTCGTATTCGATGTCAGCTCCGCCTTCCTTTAATATCAATGTTGCGATACGAAACGAGGTTCCTTTTCTAGGTGGAATATCGATAGAACCGTTTACCTTTAACGCTTCACAAGTAATTTTTGAGCCTTCGGGGGCTTTTATGGCACAGGTAATTCCGGATTTCGGAAGGAATCTACCGAACCAATCCCCCATCAAACCCCCGAAATTGCTCATCGAGGGGCTGGGTTCGTAATTATCGGCGGTGACCGGCGTTTTTTTGGGAACTGCTTTGTTGTTGCCCTTGTTGTCGTCGCTCGTGGCTCCCCACACGACGAAGAAGACATACGCCGCCACGATCAGCGCCAGGATAACGATAAGGATGGTCTTCTTTTTATCCATAAGTCTCTAACGCTGCCGGAACTTCATGGCCGGGCCCACTTCCAGCGCTTCCTTGCGGATCGAGAAATTGGTGGTACAGCTCATGCTGGCCGGGCAGGCATAGACGATGTCGACTTTCGAATCCTTGGGCACGGTCAGATTTTTTAGCGGCGATTGCGATTTTACGGTCAGAAAATTTTCATCAAGGCTTGCCGCTGCGCTCGTTAACGATTTCGATGGCCTGGGCGTGGGAATGCTGCGGTTGCCGATCCGGAGCCCCGCCTTGGTAAGCGCATTGAGTACCTCGCTGAGTTTTTTATTTTCGAGGTCCGGCACCACCGAAGCCGCCACGGCCGTGACGTTGACGGTGTCGCCCTTTGTTACCATGGTGTCCGCTTTGGGATCCTGGTCCGTAACCAGATTCGCGGTGCCGTCGGCTTTGATCAGGTCCACTCTTTTGACCTTTAGGCCCGCGTCCGTGAGTTTTTTGGCTGCCACCTCGAAAGAGAAATCGACCACGGACGGCACGGCGACCTGATCCGTCGGAGCCGGGGTCGGGGTTGGGGTCGGCGGCGGGGTGTCGTCCGGCTTGGAGCAGGCGCGCATGCCGAAGATGATGCCCCCTACCAGGAGGGCCAAAACGACGATCCCGATGATCAGGAAGATCCACCAGGGGATGCCGCGCTTTTTGCGGCCCGTTCTTTCCGGTTTAAAGATGGTGACCTTTGGCCCCTCGTCAAAATCCTCGTCCGGGCGCACCGCCGAAGCCACGTTCAAACGGTAAGGATATTTTTCTTCCGGCTCGGTCTTGCCTTCTTCGAGCGGCTCGAGCGGTTTGTTGAAATTGACGGTGAACTGCTGCGTGCCGCCGGCGGGAAAATCTTTTTCCGGTTCGCCGTCCAGGCTCAACCACGCATCCTGAGTCCCTTCCAGCGCCTGCACGCGGGCGATCCCGCGCACGGGCTTGGCGGTGTTGTTGGTCACGGTAAAGATGATGGACGCTTTGGCGGCCCCGTTCACTTCGGCTATCAGATTTTCGGTGGTAGTGGTGATCGCAAAAATGTTCGCCATAATTTTCTCCTGTAAAAAAACGGTAAAGCTTCTATTGCGGCGGCTGCTGTTTATTAAATGAAAACTCCACAGCCGGTTGAGACGTATTCCCGTATCTGAGCGAAGTGTTCATTACCGTCTTAATTTTATCCTGTCCGTCCTCTTTGATCTGCATCTTGTGAAGGATAACCCCATGATCGATCGTAACCATACCGATGCCCTCTTCTACCGTCCCTGTTACGACATCCCAATCACAATCCGTGGGAGTGCATCTATTCCACACGTGAACTTTCAGGTCATTGCCCGATTGCTCTATTTCAAGCTTGGTTATCAGGTAACCTAGACCGGGCGCGGGAGTCGCGGCCGGATTCGCGTTGACCCAGGTGCCGCTGAATTTACCGCCGCCCCTGCCGCAAAAGGCGAAAAACAGGACCGCGCCGATCACCAGCAGCAAAATGCCGGCGGCGACAAGAATTATCCACCACGGGAACGGCTTTTTGGGAGGCGGCTGAATAGGCGGCGTGACCTCGACGTGGATGGCCGGCCCTTCGGTGAACTGCTCGTCCGGATTAATGGCCGAAGACACGTCCAGGCGAAAAGAAAATTTCTCTACCGGCTGCCCCGCCGCCACCGGCTTGCGAAAATTGACGGTGTACTGCTGGGTGCCGCTGGCGGAAAAATCCCTCTCGGTTTCGCCGTCCACGTTGAGCCAGTCCTGCTGGGTGTTTCCCAGCGCCTTGGCCTTGGCGATGCCGCGCACGGGTTTGTTGGAATTATTGGTGACGGTAAAAACCGCGCTGGCTTTACCTTCCTTGTCCGCCTTGATGTCATCGGCGACGGTGGTGATTGCGAAAATGTTCGCCATATTTTCTGCCTCTTCGAAAAATCGATCGGGATAAAAACTTACTGCTCTCTGATATATATCGCTTTTACGGTCGGGTTCATTATCCCGCTCTTGAACTCGCCTTCGGCCACCAGCCGGTTGGGTTCCAGTAAAGTGAGCTTCAATTGCCCGGTGACGGCTTCGTTTTTCCAGTCCACGGTCGCGGTGTCGCCGGCTATCTTACCCTCACCCACTCCCCAATCGTCGCACACAATGAACTGGCACAGCAGTTTTACCTGCACTGTTTTTCCATCCTGGCCGATACTCATTTGTGCGAGAAAAGTATATTTCGGATCCGAATTGTCAAATCTCCACATCCCCTGGATATTCTTTATGGTTGGAAGGTTATTGGTATTGGAATTGTTGCCGGTATTATTACTGTTGCCGACCGGCTCGTCGCTCCGGCAGCCTCTTTGCAACAGCAGGAACAAGATCAGGGCCACGATCAAAAGCCCCCCCACGATCACCGCAATAAGCCACCAGGGAAAGGGTTTTTTCGTCACCGGCGACGGCGCCGACGTAACTTCCACCGTCACTGTGGGGCCTTCGGTGAACTGCTCGTCAGGATTGGAGGCGGAAGCCACATCCAAACGGAAAGGAAATTTCTCTGTCGCGCCGGCCGCACCCGCCGCCGTCTTGTGAAAGTTCACCGTGTACTGCTGGGTGCCGCTGGCGGCGAAATCTCTTTCCGTCTCGCCCTCTACGTCCAGCCAGTCCTGCTGGGTGTTTCCCAAAACTTTGGCCTTGGCGATGCCGCGCACGGGTTTATGGGAATTATTGGTGACGGTAAAAACCGCGCGGGCTTTTCCGTCCTTGTCCGCTTTGATCTCTTCCGTTGCAGTGGTGATTGCGAAAATATTCGCCATAGTTTATCTCCTGTTCGGGGCCAAAAGAAAATCTATTTTTTGACAAGCTCCTGCGACTCCTCGATAACTTGCACCGGTCCTCCCGTTATTGCAGACGTGAGCGAGTATGATACGGATAAATGATCCTTGTCCGCCAGCTTACCTCTCAGTTTCATTTTATCCACACCTCTAAGCGCTCCGTCCATTTCCGCGACCCCCTCGCCGGTCACCTGGCCGTTTAACGTGATTAAAGGCGCGCCGGTATCGCTGTCGTTGATCTTCCAGACGTCGGCCTCCAGCTTCCCGTCGTCCGATTGTTTTATCGTCATAATGCCGATGAATTGAAACCTGTTATCCGGCGGATCTTTCATTTCCCATTTGCCCGCGAAATCGGGCCGGTTTGTGCCGCAGCCCCTTTGCATCACTAAAAACAAAACCAGCCCCCCAATTAAAAGCACCCCTGCTATGACCGCGATGATCCACCAGGGAAACGCTTTTTTGACAGGCTCGGTAGCCGTGGCCACTTCCACCCGAACGACCGGCCCCTCGGCAAATTCCTCGTCGGGATTGGTGGACGAAGCCACATCCAGACGAAAAGGGAATTTTTCCGGCGGCTGTGCCGCAGCGCCGGGTGCGGCGGGCGTGGCGGGCTTGCTGAAACTGACGGTGAACTGCTGTGTGCCGCGAGCGGAAAAATCCCTTTCCGTTTCGCCCTCTATATCAAGCCACTCCTGCCGCGCGTTTTCCAGGGCTTTGGCCCGCGCGATAGCCCGCACCGGTTTGTTAGAGTTATTCGTGACCGTGAAGATCGCGCTCGCCTTGCCGGCTGCGTCGGCCTTCAGATCTTCCTCGGCTGTGGTGATAACAAAAATATTCGCCATAATTACTTTGTTCTGATTTTATATCACGAATGGCCAATCGCTGAAATATTCTTAACGCGGCTTCATCCTGGAATATCTTACGTCCCTCGTTCTAACCCGGGGTATATCGTCCGGGCGGTCTGTAACCCAGTGCGCAAATAACGTATCGCCGCCTGACCACTCAATGGTGATCGTGGTTGAGCCTTCGGAGTCGGTCAGAGAAAATGTCCCGGTTCCGTCGGCTGCCACTGTACCCCGATAGACTCGGCCACCGTCGCATTGAAGTGTATACGAATCACCGTCCCGCCTAATAACACAGTTACCGGCGGCGGTGCCCTGGCCTTCCCACCTCCCGGCCACACCCGGAGCCGGGTTCACCGCCGGAGCAGGCTGGATATTATTGTTTGCCGCCGCCGCTGCCGGCGGAGTTGGAGTTGGCTGTTCATCCTTATCCGCCGTACTCCTGGTAAGGTTCTGGTTGAACGTCACGGTCTCAGCCCCGTCTCCCCCCTGTCTTGGGCGTGAAAGAGCAAGGTTCAAGGATAATCGATCCTGATCCATCAATCTAAGGGTAACGATTGTCACCTTTCCCTCTTTAGCATTTTTGGCTTGCCAGGTTCCGTTGGGATCTACCCCACTCTTAAAAGGTCCCAAAGAATTTGAATCCCGAAAAGATCCCAAAGCAAAATTTCCATCCGTAATCCCATCCGCAAGAGTAACTTCAAACAGATCACCGTCCGGTTGAATTACTATTTTAGCGATCGGTGCTTTTTTGGAAACCTTATCATTTACCCAGGTTCCGGCAAAATTCCCGGCCGCATTCCTTTTTCTTGCGTTCGCCGCCGACGCCGAATCAGGCTGATTACCATCCGTACGAAAAACAAGAAACCAAACGGCCCCGGCGATCAACAGCAGGAGCAGCGCGATAACGGGAATGATCCACCAGGGAAAGCCTGCTTTTTTGATAAGCTGCGCCTGCGGGGCCGTTTGCACGTTCACGGTCGGCCCTTCAGTGAATTCTTCGTCGGGGTTAGTGGCCGAAGCCACATCCAGACGAAAGGGGAATTTTCCCGCAGGCGCATCCGCAGATTTGCTGAAATTAACGGTAAATTGCTCAGTGGCGCCTGCTCCGAAATCCCGTTCCGTTTCACCCTCGACGTCCAGCCAATCATTTTCGGTATTGCCCAGGGCCCTGGCTCTGGCGATCCCGCGCACGGGTTTATGCGAAGTATTGGTAACGGTGAAGATCGCGCTCGCTTTGCCCGCGGCGTCCGCTTTCATATCTTCGGCGGGAGTGGTGATCGCAAATATGTTGGCCATAATTTACCCGATATGTATATCAAGATTAACCATTTTTTACGATGGTTATTCTTGAAATTTATTTCCTGACAAGAACCTGCCTGAGCGCCACGTTTTCTTTTTCCCCGGCGGCGTTTTTGCCGGTAGCCTCCAGGCGTATGGTCAATTTATCCGAACCGGTCAACTTAAGGCTGAACTTAAACTTTGCTTCGTCTTTCTGCCCCTCAGCTTCCAAAATTCCGTCGGGTTGTTACTTTAGCCGGAAATGGCCCTATGTCGTCGGCTTCATTATCAGAAAAAGACTGACCATATACGCGTCACCGTCTTGTTGAATAACTATTTCTTTACAGGTGTCTTTGTCGTCCTTGTCTTCGTCCTGGCGCACCCATGTTCCTTCAAAGCTCGGAGCCGGAGCCGGGGTCGGAGCATCGGCCTTTGCTTTGGTCTTGTTTGCCTTCACCGCCGAATTGGGCTTATTGACATTGACGTTGACGTTGACATTAACATTGTCGTTATTTCCACGCAAAACAAAAAACAAAATTAGCGCGCCAGCCAGCAGCGCCAGCACCGCGATAGCGGCAATGACGATCCACCAGGGAAATTTACTTTTTTCGACGTTCTGCATGGTTTCTCCTTTTTAGGTGAGGGTCAGGCTGATTTCAGAACCTCGAGCTCGTAGGTCACGTAGATCGGTTTTTCGGTGTCCACGATGCGCCTGATCAGGTCCGTGAAGACGGCCGCTTCCGCCGGCGCCGTGATCTTCAGGTGAAAAGGCTTTACCTTTTTGTCTTCATCCAGTACGGCTTCGTCGATCTTGTAGCCCCGCACGCCGGTCGCCAGTTCCAGGAAGGCCAGCAGCCCTTTATTCGTGCCGCGCCATTGCGAAAGCCAGGAAGCGTGGGCGATCAGGTCGCGCAGGCACGCCATCCGCGGGGCGTAGGAAGGCGAGCTGAGCACTTCCTCGTCAGAGAGCCCGCCGAGCACGTAATCGAAATCCACCCAGCTTGCCAGAAAAGGCACAAAGCGGTCCGCCGTGCGGTAGGGGTGAAAAACGGCGTCGATCTTGGCCAGGATATGATCGGTCGGCGTGTGCAGGTCTTCCATCACCTGCAAGAACGCGTTCATCAAATTTCCCGGGTGCACCGTCCGTTGTATCACCTCGGGCAAAAGCCGTTTAATCTCTTTTTGCTTCATCTTCTGAGACAACTTCTATCCGGTGCTCGCCCGAACACAAAAGCCAGGTGCTGGGCAGGGTCACCTTATCGGTAAAAACATTTTCGGAAACTGATTCGTAAGAGGTGCCGTTATCGCCGCTGCGATATATACCGTTGATGCCGCCGGCCATGACATAGGCCCCTTCCGGGTGCGCGGCCACTTCGCCAACGGGCTGGAAAACTCTCTCCGCGTCGCGCACGGGCAGCCCCACATTCAGGTCCGGCGGAACATGCCACGAGGCCCCTTCGCCCTTGGTCGTGTCCAGCCATAATACTCCCTTATCGTGTGTTGCCGCAAAAGCATAAGGGCCTTTGAAAGCCAAACCGTGGCAGCTGCCGCCGTCCCAATTCTTTTGAAATTTGGTGCCTGAGGCGGGCGGGTCCGAACCCTGCAGCTCCCAGCGGAAACCACCTTTGCCCGGTTCGTTTCCGGCGACGGTGATGCCCGCCCAGAGGTACGTGCGCACGCCGTCCTGCTGTATCCGCAGCACGCGGACGTCTTCTTTTTGCAGCCCTATATTGGTGAACGTCTCTTTGCGCCCGCCCTGGCTGGAGAGAAAAACGCCGCCGAGGTTTCGCGCCGCGACCGCCACGTAAAAAGTTCCGCGGATGCCTATCGAGGCCGTGACCGCATAAAAGCCGAGCTCGCGTTTTTGCGGGTCGACCTCCAGCATCACGGGGCTTGCGCCTTCCTGCAGGGAAAGCTCGTAGAGGCCTTTATCCGTCGCCAGCATCAGCAGCGGCATGCTGTTTCGCATCGTCCAGGAAACATCGTTGATCAGGAACGGGGTTTGCGCCAGAGTGCGCCAGGCTTCGCCGCAATCTTCCGAAACGTACAGGTGCGAGCCGTTGTCCGGTATCCGGGCCACGACCGCCACCATCCCGGCGCGGCTCTTGTTTGAGTTGATTATCTGGATCTCTTCCCCGGCAAACACCTTGATCAGTTCCCACCCGTCGCCGTTGTCCATCGAACGAAAAAGATTGGGGCCGGTGGAGGAATACCACGTGTTGGGCTGAAAAGCGTCGGTCGCCAGCGAGGAAATATTCGTCTCGGGAACTTCGTCCAGGTGAAGCTTGACGTCTTCGACGTAACGCACGTCGGGTTCCTTCAAGACGATGTCGTAGATATGGGAAACGCGCAGCGGCTCGCCGAATTCCCACCCGTTCGAAGTTTCCGTCGGCAGCGGGTTGATATGGCGATAGAGGCGTTTGAGAATGCGCTCCTTGAGCGATGCGGCGTCCGAACCGTGGCGCATGACGGCGCGCGCCGAAGCGCTCACCTTTTTGTAGCGCACCCAGTTCACGGCAGTGGAAGTTCCCAGCGGGCGTTTTTCTTCCAGCGCATTGAAGATTATATTTTTTGCCTCGTCGGTTTCTCTTTCCTGCAGCGCTTTGATGTCCACGCGGTCGCCCTGTCTTTGTTCCTCCGGCAGCTCGGGCACCAGCAGGACCTCGACCGTGCCGGGCAGCGCGTGCACCCAGAGATCGGCGCGGGTAAATGCCTTGGCGCGCGCCACCGCTCCCGAGCTTCGCTTGGCCAGCAATTCGAAATCGCTCGCCGTCACCGCGCGCTGCAGCGAATGAAATTCCTGGGGCCCGCGGAGCAGCGCATTTTGCAAAGTTTCCGTGTCGCGCCCGCCGGTGGCGGCTTCCGGATTGATGACCGAAACGCCGGGGATGGGGGTTTTCATCACGATCAGGGTTTCCTTCGAGACGTTTCCCTGAGCGCCGCCGCCGCGGCAATACCAGACGCGGATCTCGCTGCCTTCGCGCGGTTTTTCCGCCAGCCCGCGCCCGATCAGATCGAGCTGCCCTCCCGGTTCTTTCAGCTGCACCTGCGGCGCGAAAGAGATCGTCCCGGTCACGCGGTCGGCCGTGTAGACATATTTTTTGTCGCGGTCTTCGAGGTTGCTGAAATTCGGCACTTCTTCCCAGATGCGGTAAGCTTTTTCGCCGTATTTTTTAACGTCGGTCCGGTCCGCCAGTTCTTCCACCGGGGTTTCCACGCCGACGATCATTTTCAGGTCGTCATTTACCGGCGCCACGATCGGCGGGCGTTTGACCGTCACGGACAAACCGAAAGTGCCGCTGCCGCGGCCCACGAGTTCGGCCTCCACCAGCTCGCACTGGTACGCCAGCACTTCGACCGCGGTTTTGTTTTTCGCGATCGAAACGGTTTCCAGCGTGGTAAAAACGGGCGGCTCCTGCCCGCCGCCGGAACGGTTGATGGTGACCTTCGTCCCGCGCGGGATCTCGAGCGGCTGCGCGACCGCCTTGGCGACGCTGAATTTAAGATTCACCACCGCCGCCGAAGGCGGGCTGATGGTGACCCCGATCAGGCGCAGAAATTCCACGTAGGCTTTTTCCGGCAGGCGGTTGAGCCGGTAGATCATCGCCTCGTTAAGGTAAGCGAAAAGCTCCAGCAGGATCACGCCGGGATCGCTCTTGGTATGATCGGTCCACTGCGGGCACAGCTCGTCTATCCGGCGAAGCGATTCTTCCACCATCTGGTCAAAACTTCGATTATCTAAATTGGGCGCTTTTAGTGACATCAATTTTGCTCCCCTGCTAAATGAAGCGAAAAATTCAACTGGTCGATCGTTTGCGTGGCGCGCAGGCGATACTCCATCACGATGTTAAGTTTTTCCTCGTCTTCCCGGTTGGCAAAAGCATCGAGAAACAAGATCTCGACCCGTTTTTCCCAGCGCTCCACCGCCTGTTTCACATAATGGATAGCCAGGCCGGAGGTCGTTTGGTCGTTCGGCGCAAATATCAGCTTGTAAAGATCGCAGCCGTATTCCGGGCGCATCACGCGCTCGCCGGGAATGGTCGAGATCAGCAAAAAGATCGCCTGCCGGACGGATTCTTTTTCTTCCACCATTTCAATGCCGCCGGTCGGAGAAACGTTCAGCCCCGGCAGCTGCTGCGTTTCCATCAAAAGAAAAAGTTTTTGCGCTTCCTTTTCCCCGATGAGCTTTGCCACCGCATCTTTTCCCGCCTTTTTAATATCGTCATCGGCGCCGAACCGGTCGCGCAGTTTTTGGGAATTTTCCGCGCTGATCCCCGACCACATGCCAAAACTGTAGGCCAGATCGGGATGAACGAATTTCCAGGCACGGTAAAGACTTTTTTTCATTACTTCTCCGATACGAATTTCTGTCCCGGCTCGCGCACGATATACATCACCACCCCGGGCGGCGTGCCGTCGGTCAGCCCGGTCACGGTGTCGAGGCAGATCGCCCGGCCGCCGATCTTGATCCAGCTCGAATAGCCTTTGGTGACCTTTAAGGTCGTGGTGCAGGGCTTGATGCCGACGCCGATATTCGGGCACCCGCCGATGCTTTTGCTTTCGGGGTCGTTGTCCACCTGCACCGGGCTCTTGGAGATGCGCACGAAATTTTGCGACGCCTTGTCGTTGACGATGCCGCGCTGGTGCAGGCATATCAAAACCCCGTTTTCATTTAGTACAAACATTTCAAGTCGTGTTTTCCGGCCCCTATTATTTTTCCGAGACAAATTCCTGTCCCGGCGAAACCACCGTGTAACGGGCCGTGCGCGGCGCGATGCCATCGGTGAATCCGGTCAGAATATCGAGACAGATGCGTTTCCCGTTCACCCGGATCCAGGATGAATATCCGCTCTCGACGGTTTCGGTTATCAAACAAGGCTTCATCTGCGGGGGCACATTGGGACAGCCCGTGATCTTCCAAACGACCGTATCGGGCTCGACCAGCATTCGCTGCTTTTCGATGGTGACCCAATTCTGCGAAGGATCATTTTGTACCGCTCCGGGATGGTTGCAGCTCAAGCTCGCCTTTTCATTCAATACAAACATCTCTAAGCCTGTTCAAAGTCTACTGTCTTGGCCTTGATCGTGATCGCCCGCCCGGGCGCCTCGATATTCAGATCGCGCTGCGCGTGCAGCTCGACCTTTTCCGGCGACATTTCGATAAAGCTGCCGTCGCTGTTTTCCAGCCGCAGCTTTTGATTGGTGTCGTCAAAGATCATTTTCTGGCCGCCGCCGGTCAGCAGCGAAAAACGCTTGACCCGCGCTTCGTCCACTCCCCAATCGAAACCCTCGCGCTGCATCGCGCCGAAAAGCCCGCCCATCACGATGCCGTGGGTGAGCTCGCCGTTGGGGAAAAAAACCAGCACTGAATCGTCCACGTCGGGGATCGCCAGCAGCCCCTTGCCGATGCCGGCGCCCGCGGTCAAAACCTGCAGCCAATCGGTTTCCGCGTCGTTGTAATTTGACAGCTTGACGCAAACCCGCCCGAACCTTTCCGGGTCGTCCACTTTGGTCACGATGCCGAGCGTGGCCAGCGAACGGTGTATGTGGGAGATGGGTGTTGGCGGCAGCGTGGATATTTCAGAAACAAAACCTTTTTCGGTATCGATGGTATGGGTGACGGAACCTAAAATGTAACTGCCGGAAAGGTCCGACGCCAGCCCCTCGACCTTAAGAGGCACCCCGGGAACGAGCCGCGGATCGCCTTCGGTCACGCCCCAGAGGGAAATTTCGCGCGCCGCGCGCCAGTCAAGCTCGGCCTGGGAAATGGCCTGCGCCTGGCCTTCGTCAAAGACGGCGCGGTCGACCAGAAATCTCTCCAGCGGGTCGGCAAAGACGCTCGTGTCGAGCGCGGCCGCGACATCCCGGCCGCTGCGCATGGAGCCGGCCGCGGCGGAAAAAGCCTCGGCCCGCGTCACGTCCCAGCCGGTAGTGGTCACGCCTCGGCAGGCGTGCTCGGCATTGATCTCGACCCGGGCTTCGAACAGGTTCGCACCCAGTTTCAGCTCTACGGCCTCGCCCGTTCCCTCAAGAGTAAAAACGCGCAGCGTGTTTTCGCGCAGATTAAAGTAAAGCCCGTTTTCCTGGGCAAACTTGGTGAGCAGATCGAAATCTGTCTGTTCGAATTGAATGATGCGCGGGAGCATGCTGGTGTCTTCCGCCAGCTCGACGCCAAGGCCGATCTCGCCGACCAGCTCGCTTAAAAGGTCGGAAAAGGTCATCTGCACCAGCGCGCGCACGGGCTGGCGCTTGCGCAGGATGTGAAGCTTGTCGTAGCCGCGGAGGCGCACCTGGCGCGCGCCGTCGGCGCCGTATATCTGCTGCGCGGCGGTGATCTGCCCGTCAAACAGGGCTTCGGAACTATCGTCGACCGTGACGCGCAGCGATTTTCCCGGCGAAGAAAAACCGGAAGAGCCCGAAGATTCAGTGGGAGAAAAGAAAGTGATCTCGCACACCGCCGGCAGCGAAAGGCCCTGCTGCACGCGTATCTCCGCGATGTTCGACATATCGGCGCCGCTTAGGGCAGAGCCGTCGATCTCGATCGTGATCCGCGGTAATGTCTGCAATTGCCTGTTCATATCTAATTCTCTAAAACCGACAGCGGAGGAAATTGTATGATCCTTCCGACTTCGATATTCAGCGGGTCGGAAATGCCGTTATAAGCGGCGATCAGGCGCCACAGCGAAGGGTGCCCGTAAAAGCCGTAATATTCCCGCACTAATTGATCGAGCCGCTGGCCGGCGATGTACTGGTGCATCTTTACCTCGGCGTTCGGCGTTTCGGTGACGGTCTGCGCTTCCTTTGCCAGGTCGTCCGGCAGGGATTGATTGGGAAACACCTCGACCGGCAGAGGCGCGCGTTCGACCTCTTCCTTGAGCTGTTCCGTCACCCGCAGGAAACGCATCTTCAGCCACGAGCGCAGCGGGATACCCGTCGAGTCAAAAAAATCCAGGTGCTCTGAAACCGCCGCCACCACGCCGGGAATGTTCCAGCTTTTGCCCCAGATAAAACGCACCAGCGTCAGCTGGCCGTAGCCTTCGTTACGGTGCGCGTTTTCCGCCAGCTGCCAGAGCGGCGCGGTCAGGTTGCGGACGTCCGGCGTCACTTCCGCGTTATGGGTAAAGGTAACTTCAAAGAGCAGCTCCAGGAACATTTCGGTCATGCCGCCGCCGGTATAGAGCAGCGTGTCGTCGGTCAGTCCCACGCCGGTCAGATTACCGCTCAGCGACCGCCGAGACTGCACGCCGGCCGTCCGCCGGACGGTCAGGCTTTCGGGGTTCAGCATGCAGGAGATGCGTTCACCCGTTTCCTCGATGAGAAAAGCTACACGCTCCATCGCTCACCTTTCTGCTCGCTCTCTAAGTCCGCCAGGTGGCCCAGCCGCAGGCGCACCGTTTCATCGGCGCCCGCCGCGCCCCCGCCCAGCTCGAGCTCCGGCAGCTCAGCCCATTTCGAACGGTTGCTCAGGGCCGGCTGCTCGGGTAAGCTTTTCGCCTTTTCGCCGCGCCCGACAAACCCGTCGCCAAAACCGTTTCCCGGTTCAGGCGCAGCGGGAAAGACGGAAGCAAACTCGTCGAATTCCCGCGGCTTATTTTGTTTTACAGGCTCAGCGGAAAGAGCCGCGTCCGCCTGGGCGGAAACTTTTGCCGCCGCTGCCGGGACCATCGCGCTTTTTTCCGGAAAGCGGCCCGCCGCGCCGCGGCCGGTAAAGTTTTCCGTCATGGGAGAGATCCCCGCAGCATCCTTCGCGGGAAAAGCGGCGGCCGCCGGAACAGAACGGGAACGGGTTTCAGCCGCGGCGAAGGCCGGGTGCGCAGCACTCTCATTCTTGCGAGGGGTGAGAAATTCCAAAGCGTCATCCGGAAAGGGTTTCGAAATTTTTTGCATTTTTTGCGGGGGCGGACCTTCCTCCCCGGCGGGAGTTTCTTTGCCCGGGATCGGAACTATCCGGCTTTCCGGCGCAGCGTCCGGCGCGACATTTTCGGGTGAATAAAACCTTGCCTCGTCCGCAAAATGCTCGGACGAAAAACGCTCCGGTGAAATATGCTCCGGGGAAATATGCTCGGGCGGAAAATGCTCCGGGGAAAAATGTTCCGGCTCTTCCTTTTTACCGAACGTAAGAAAACCCTCCGGCGAAAAAGGGCGGCCGCCGCGCTTTTCCGGGGCCTGAACCGTGGACGCGGGCCGGTCTTGACCGGGGCCTTCCCGGAGAGTAAAAACCGGACGGTTAGGCGCGGGTTTCCGCTTTCCGCGCTCCGGTTCGCGGGGCGCGACATTCTTTCTATCGTCTCCGGGCCTATCGTCTCCGGGCACGCGCGGGCGCGTCTTTTCCACCAGGGTTTCTTCAGAAGCAGGAACCCCGGGTGAAGTTTCCCTCGGCGCGAACGTACCGGATTCATTTTCCCCGGCTTGCGGTTCGATCCACACGACGCCCGGTGCGTCGCCGGGCCTATCGCCGGATTTAGCGCCGGGTTCAGGGCCGGGTTCAGGGCCGGGTTCAGCGGCTTGCGGTTCGCCGACAGGTTCGGTGCCGGGGCCGACGGCTTGCGGTTCAGCCGGTTCGCCAACAGGTTCGGCGCCGAATTCGGTAAAGGAAAGCCCCGCGGTCAGTTCCAGCCAGTGCGCCGGCGGGGTTGAGACAAACGGATCTTTCTTCGCCGCGGGCTGCTCGACCGGCGGGCGCAGAAAAGAGGCCCACGAATCGAAAACCCGCGCGAGAAAACTGAAAAATCCGTTTTTAACCTCCGCCAAACGCAAGACACGCCTCCTGCTACATTCTCTCGATGGTTTCGCAAACCAGCGTCAGCGATTCGATCGCCACTTCCTGGTCCAGCGCATTGAGCATCGAGCCGCGCCAGTGCGTGGGCCAGGCCTGGTTCAGATTCCACTGCATGACGTTGGTCATGTTGTCGGCGTCGAGCAGAATGATGGAAACGTTTTTGCGCTCCACCTTGCCTTTTACGCCGGTCATGAACCAATCCCAGAGCTCGCGTGATTTGGTCAGCCCGTAGCGCAGCGTGACCGTGCCGTATTCCACGTAGCCGGGCACGTAATGCACCACCTGGCCGCCGCCTTCGCGGTAGGGGATCGGATTTACCTTGATCTCCATGTTGCTGACCTCGGTAAAATGCGCTTCGGTTATGCCTAAAATATTCATTTTGAAGTTATAGGCGCGATAGGGATCGATATATGCGTTTCCGGGTGCCGCCGCCGGGGCTGCCGGTGGTTGAGTTGTTGGTTCAGCCATGATCTAAATTCCTCCTTAAGCTTCTACTTGAGTTCCGGCGGCGCTTTGACCGATACGGAAAATGACGAATTCCGCGGGTTTCACAGGCGCGATACCGATGACGGCCACTACCTGGCCCGCATCGATCACTTCCGGCGGATTGGTTTCCGCATCGCACTGCACAAAGAAGGCTTCTTCCGGGGTCGCGCCCATCAGGGCCCCCTGGCGCCACTGGATCGTGAGAAACGCGCTGATGTCGCGCCTGATCGCTTTCCAGAGCGTCATATCGTTAGGCTCGAAAACCACCCAGCGGGTCCCGCGCGCGATCGATTCCTCGATCATGTTAAAGAGACGGCGCACGTTGATGTAACGCCACTCGCTGGCGCTGTCGGCCAGGGTGCGCGCGCCCCAGACGCGGATGCCCTGGGTCGGGAAAAAGCGGATGCAATTTACGCCGAGCGTGTTCAGATCGCCCTGTTCCTGGGGGGTAATGCGATAGGTCAGGTCCAGCGCGCCGCGCACCACTTCATTGGCGGGAGCTTTGTGCACGCCGCGGGTGGCATCGGTACGGGCATAGATCCCGGCGATATGCCCGGACGGGGGCACGGTGATCTCGGTTTTCGGCGCGAGCGGGTCGGAAGTGCTGAGCCACGGAAAGTAAAATGAGGCAAAGCCTTTATCCTGCGTCGGGGGACGCACGCCGCCGCCGCCGGAAGATCCGCCGCCCGGTTCGCCCTCGGCGGCGGGCTTTTTGCTTTTACCGGTGGCAACGGTCTTTAGCTGGTCGATGTTTTCCACGTTTTCCGGCGCATCGAGAATGGCCACGCGGTCCTTCATCTTGTCGCAATGCTCGAGCACGGCGTTGTAGGAAGCCAGGTCGGTATAGCCGGGCGCGGCGACGATGGCCACCTCGTCGATCGCTTCCAGGCTGTCGATGCCCTGCTTGCCCTTGCCGTCGCCCTTAAGCGAGCCGCCCTTGCCGACATTGATGATATAGCACCGGCTGCCGCCGTTCTGGAAAAATCCGTAAACGGCGTTTGAGAGATCGGTGCTGGTAACGGAAGTGCCGACGAACTGGGTGACGAACTGCGTCCAGTTATTGACCGCCGTCGGGGTATGCAGCGGCGCATCGTCTCGCGGCACTTCGCCGACAAAAGCAGCCGTGCTGGTGCCGACGGCTTCGATCGGGCGTGTGCCGGTTGAGATCTCCTCGATATAAACTCCGGGTGTTAAATAATTTGGCATTTTACTCCTCCATGGGTAACTGAATCACAAGCTTTCCGCTTCCGCGTTCCGCTTGTTTTGTGGAAATTGAAAACTCACGTCCTTTGGCGCGAATTTTCAAATCTTTGTTTTTCGGCTCAGACGGCACGGCGGGAAACCTGAAGACCCCGTCAGCATCCGTCACGGTATAAAGCTTGAAAAATGGCAGTTCGACCTTGGCGCCCACCAGCGGGATATTTCCGGTGCTCAAGATCTTTCCCTGCAGCGGGACGAGCGGCGCTTTTTCCATGGTCAGCGGGAAGCGCACCATCTTGGCCTGCTCTTCCTCTTTCTGGTATTTAAAGGGCACGCGCAGGATGAACGCCGGGCGCGGGTGCAGCCCGAACGATCGCCACAATTCCGGCGGTAAAGGCTCTTTTTCCATTTCAAATTCGGGCATATCGGTCGCCGCGACCATCAATTTGCCCAGCAGGCGGTGCGCTTCCATGGGGTCCTTGGCCTGGGTCGTTATCAAATAACGCAGGATCGCCTGGACCGGCGGCAGCCGCACCCCGCGCGAGCGCTGCGTCGGGATCACATCCATCAGATAAAGGCTGACGCTGCTTTTACCGGCGCTGTCGGAGGGCGGAGATAGAGATACCTCGACACCTTTCAGAGCGCCTTTCGTCCAAGCCTCTAAGCGTGCATCTGCTTCATCGAACATAATGGTCGGATGATGAAATTTCTTTTGTAATAACCGCGTGTAATACCGAAAACGCGGCTGACCGCCAGTACCGGCTCGTCCCCCGCAGGAGCTAAAATTTTTTTTTAGCCAGCTGACCGGGAAGCTAAAAGCTGAAAAGACGGCGATAACTTTGTTTATTTTTGTCCGCCCTGACGGCGGAGGTCTTCAAATTAAAAACAACGTTGATATTTGGACGAGGCACGGCGGCATTTTTTGCCTAAGGGCGGGAGAATTCGATTTTAAGGGCTGCGGGGCGCGCATGGTGTAGCTGAAAACGTCGATCGGCAGCGAGCCTACTGTTACGCGGTGGCGGAATATCTTCTGGGCGTGTCGTTTTACATTAACGGGATTTAAACTGGGAGCGCGGACGTCCTCGTCCGCAGTTTAGAGTTACGCGTTTACGCGTGAGAGTTCAAGGATTTTCACGTCTAAAGGCGTAACTCTGTACCTTAATTTGCAGCCGTGCCGTCCGCGCTCCGAGGGCTATCTTTTTCTCCCCCCAAAGATCGTGCCCATCAAACCGCGCACCAGCGAACCGCTGAGCTGGACCCGATCGACCTGACGACGCTGGTCGCCACGCTGCCGATCGCTTTATTTCGCTGCGCAGCGGCTTTTTCTGCGGCTTTAGCCTGCGCCGCCGCCTCCTTTTCGTCGAGCTTTGCCTGGATAGCGGCCGCCTTGGCGGATTCCTCGGCCTGCTTTTGCGCTTCCAGCCCGGTCTGCTCCTGCTGGCTTTGCTGGGTCAGAATTTCATAAGCCGACTGGCGGTCGAGCAGCTTCGCGTAGCTGTGATAAGGCGAATTCGCCATCACGGCCTGCCGTTCTTCCGGCGTCAGCGCACCGATCTGGCTTTCCGGCGGCAGTATCAGCGCGCGCTGGACGAATTCGGGCGTGCCGTCCGGGGCGAGAAAAGAAACCAGCGCTTCGCCGACGCCCATCGTGGTCACGGCGTCCTCCACGTCAAAGCTTTTGTCTTCGCGAAAAGTCTCCGCTACCGCCTTGACCGCCCTTTGGTCCTTGGCGGTAAAGGCGCGGAGCGCGTGCTGCACGCGGTTGCCGAGCTGCGCCACGACCGATTCGGGAATGTCGAGCGGATTTTGGGTGACGAAATAAACCCCCACGCCTTTTGAACGGATCAGGCGGACAAGCTGTTCGATCTTGTCGACCAGGGCTTTCGGCGTGTCTTTAAAGAGCAGGTGCGCTTCGTCGAAAAAGAAAACCAGTTTGGGCAGCTCCTGGTCGCCGATCTCCGGCAGCTGCTCGAAAAGCTCCGACAGCAGCCACAGCAGCAGCATCGAATAGGTCATCGGCGATTGCAGCAGCTTGTCCGCCGCGATGATATTGACCACGCCTTTGCCGCCCTCGGTCCGCAGCAGATCGCGCAGCTCGAGCGCCGGCTCGCCGAAAAGTTCCGTGCCGCCCTGTTCTTCGACCGACAAGAGATTGCGCTGGATCGTGCCCAGGCTTGCCGCGCTGATATTGCCGTATTCCGCGCGCAGGTCTTCGGTGTGCTCGCCCAGGTAGATCATCAGCTGCCGCAGGTCCTTGAGGTCGAGCAGGAGCATCCCCTTGTCGTCGGCATACTTAAAGGCCGCGCTGAGCACGCCGGTCTGCGTGTCGTTTAAAGCCAGCAGCCGGCTCAGAAGCATCGGGCCCATTTCGGAGATCGTCGTGCGCAGATTCGTCCCCTGCGCGCCCCAGACGTCCCAAAACTGCACCGGCACGGCGCGAAATTCGGGCATCGGGTAGCCGAGCTGTTCCAGGCGCTTTTGGATAAAATCCTTCATCACACCCGCCTTTGCCATGCCGGAAAGATCGCCTTTGACGTCCGCCATAAAGACCGGCACGCCGAGTTCGGAAAAACCCTGCGCCAGGCGCTGCAGCGTCACGGTCTTGCCGGTTCCGGTCGCCCCGGCGATCAGACCGTGGCGGTTCGCCATCTTGCTTTTCAGCTTTATTTCGTTAGTTCCTTTGCCGACCAATATCTCGCCCATATACTCCTACCAAACGGCATGCAGTATCGCCGTTCCCTTCTTTTGAGATCAAAAACATATAAGGAAGCAAAAATATTCGCTTCCTTATAATTTACCACTACTTGAATTTTGCGTGAACCGATTTATTTCAACACGGATTCCTTGACCATTACGTTGCCCAGCGCGCCGGTGCATTTTCCCTGCGCTTTGATCGCCTGGCCTTTTTTCAGATCGCCCAGCTTTTTGTTTTCTTCATCGGTAAAATATACCTGCACGGTATAGATCATCTCCTTTGTTTTCAGGGCGACATACGGAACGTCCATGATGTCTTTGCCGATGTCGCTGATCGTGCCTGAAACCTCGACCGTTTTGTCTTTGTAGGTGTCATCAGCCTTAACTTTGTTGTCCACGTAAGCCTGCATCAGCTCGCTAGCGGTCACCTTTATCGCCGCAGGCGCTTCGGGAGTGGCAGCCGTGGTTTTTGTGCCGGTGGCGGAATTTTGTCCTGACGTTGTGTTGCCGGTATTCGTAGTAGCCGGTTTATCGGGCGCCGAGCAGGCCAGGGCGACAAGAATGAGGAGCGATAACGCGCAAATAAGGGTTAATGAGTTTTTCATTTAGCTATTCCTTTTCAGATAAAAAAATTTAGGAAAGCTTACCTTACGTTTTTGACATTGTAAAGACGTTATCCTACGAGAAATATCTAACCGCATGGTTCGGAATAAAACATCCTTTTTAGCAAAAGGAGAGTTCCGGTCGGAGCGCGGACGGCTCGTCCGCAAGATCGCGAAGCGATCTGGACATTTCGAATAAAATCAGCCTTAAATTAACAGGGAAGTGTATAACGCCGGAGCCGTTCATTGCGGACGGGACGTCCGCGCTCCCAGTAAGACGGGAATTTTTAAAACAAACTCGGCTGTTCGGTTTTTTGCGCCGGCCCAACGGGAATGTCCTTTTCCCTGCCGCCCAGCTTTTCTTCATCCCGCGGCTCATTAAAGCCCAGCTTTTTTTGCCAGTGTTCAAATAGTTTCACCGCCATGCGGTACTCTTCGGTGGTGCCTTTCATGCGGCTGAAAAAACGCGGGTCGTTAAACTTGCCGCCGCGTTCCTGCTTGATCTTTGAGAAAATTTTGTCGGCTTTAGTTGGCAATCGCCGCCGGACGGTCTCGACAAAATAGGGCGCCACGCTGCCCGGCAGCCGCAGGTAGTTCATAAAAGCCGAGCGAGCGCCCGCGTCCCACGCCGCCTGCAGCACCAGCGGGATCTGCTGGGCGTTGACGCCGGGAATGATGGGTGCGACGGCCACGCCGGTCGGGATGCCCGCCTCGCTGAGTTTTTTTAGCGCGCGAAAACGTCCCGCGGGCAGGGCCGTGTGAGGCTCAAAAGCCTGCGAGGTTTCGGCGTCGAAAAAAGGAATGGTCAGAAAAACCCGCGCCAGCAGGCCGCGTTCGGCCATCGGAGCGAGGATATCTATATCGCGCGTGATCAGCGGCCCCTTGGTTAGAATGCCGACCTGCTGGTTCATCTCGAGACAGACTTCCATGCATGCGCGCGTCAGCTTATAGACGCCTTCGAGCGGCTGGTAAGCGTCAGAGGCGAAAGAGAACATGATGCGGTCGCCGTGGTGCCGGTTGGCCTTGATGTCGGCCCGCAGAAGCTCGGGCGCGTTTACCTTGACCACGATCTTGGTCTCGAAATCCGTGCCCGCCCCGAAATCCAGGTATTCGTGATACGGCCGCGCAAAACAGTAATTACAGGCGTGCGTGCAGCCGCGATAGACGTTGACCGTGTAGTCGAAACCGACGTCGGGGCTGTTGTTTTTGTTGATGATGTGTTTGGTGGCGGTCTCTTCGTAAACCTCCAGCCGCGCGGGCGGCGGCTCGCCCAGCCATTCCGACTCTTGCGCATGCCACGGGTTCGGCGGGTTCGCCACATACCGTAAGCCCTCTTTGTTTTTGTCCGCTATCATCAGGGCTTTTAAATATAATGGTTTTTAAGAGATGTTGCAAGTAAAAAAAGATGTTTTAAGGGTGAAACAATCTGTTTGATTCAAACTGAGAATGGAGTCTTATCATTAATCATTATTTTTTGAGTTACTACCCGGTTTCCGAACCTGAATAGTTTCTCCTTTATTCTCTTTTTTAGATTCGGTTACGAATGATCCGATCAGCGCAAGAAGTGAAACTACAACGGCAATTACCGGCCCGTAACCAAAGTTGAAATAGGCCCAAATTCCGCTCAAAATCAGGGCAATAAAAGCAAGAATTTTAAGGGTAATGCGCAAAGTCAGGTTCATAAGAAATTGTTCCTAATTTATTCTAACGATCCGCCCCTCCACCTTCGGCGCGATCGTGTTTTTCGGCGAGTTCCTGATCGCGGACTCGAAAGCGGCTATTTCCCGGGGCGCCGCCGCCGGATCGTCTATCATCGTTGCGCCTTTCAGCACTGCATAGCCGTCCCCGCCGCTAGCTAAAAATGGCGAGGTGGCCAATGTGTAATCGGCGTCATCTTTTAACGGCTGGCGATTTACCAGGACCTCGGTAACGCGGCTGCCGGGGGGTTTTGCCGCGTCGAAGGTAAAGCTTATGCCCGAAACCTGCGGAAACTGGCCGGGCTCGTAATCCTCGGCACTGCGCGAAACCCCGTGTTCGAGTGCCTCGCGCAGTAATTTCCCTTTAATTTTTAATTTTACTATCTGGTTATTGAAAGGCATGATCGAGAGCACGTCGCGTTTTGTCAGCGGGCCCGGTTCAAATAAAAAATCGGCGCGAATCGAGCCCCCGTTTATCAACGCCACATCGGCTCCCACGGCGTCGCGGTATACGTCCGCCACAAAATTTCCCATGTTCGTTTCGATGGTCCGGCTCGAAAGCGATGTAGCGTCGATCGCGACGCTTGTATTGCCGATCTTTTCAGCCAACTCGACAAGTTTGTCCTTGTACTTAGAGAGGATCGCGATAAATCCCGGATCTTCCTGTACCTTGCTGGTCACCGGTATTACTTCCCAATCCATGCTCCCCACCTTACCTGTTTTCTTGTCTATGAAGAGGTCGAATTTACCCACCTCGCGCCCGTCGGCCTTCATCTTAAATATAGGTGTGCCGTTTGCCGAGGATTGCAGCAGCGTGTGCTCGTGCCCCCCGAGGATCAGATCGATATCTGCACAGCCGGCCAGTTCCTTATCCTCCGACATCGAAAGATGTGTCAGCGCCACTACCGCGTTTATTCCCGCGGCCCTCATTTTCGGCACTATCCGTTTTGCAGTATCGCAAACCTTATTTATTTCCAACCAGGCGTCCATCCGTGAGGTCTGCTTCGTTTCCGGCAGCAGGAAACCGATAAATCCGATCTTTACCCCGCCGATGTTTTTTACTTCATACTCCGGCAGGCCGGCAAATATCTTGTTGGTCTGGGTGTCCCAGATGTTGGCGCCGAGCCATTTAAATTTCGATTCGGACATTCGTTTGAGGAGTTCAGCGGACTTAAAATCGAATTCATGATTGCCGAAAACCGCATAATCGACCCCCACCATATTCCAGGCGTCGATCATTTGCGCGCCTTTGAATTCCAGCGATTCGGCCGAGGGCGATATCGTATCCCCTCCGAGAGTAAAGATCGTATTCGGATTCTTCTCGAGCGCATCCTTCCTGATCGTCATGATCCGGGCCAATCCGCCCCGTTCGCCTTTATCCACAGGCATGAATTGATATACGTCATTGACGTGCAGAATAGTTACGCGGACCGGCGCGTCCTGGGCAAAAACCGGCAGCGAGATCGATAAGATCAGGATTAACTTGCAACAAATTTTCATCGCGGGCCTCCTCCGATGTATGTAAAAACGAGTGTAGGTAAATGAAAAAATATTGCAACCTTACAAGTGCCGCCGGGCGCTCCCGGTTATTTTTATCAATTTCCCTTTATCGAAAATCGCGATACCGCGTCGAGTTATTCTTAATTAAGATTGTTGATCTGGTAATAGCTGAATATTGCCAAATTGTTGGAAATGATGATCGAAGGCGAATGCTTTGATAATACCTAATCTGTCCATTACGACCTTGCTGGCGCAATCCGTGAAACTCCAATTTTTATCCGCGAAATCACGAAATGCTTCCCACGCACTAACAAAATCTTCGTCCGATAAGCGATAAATTTCCGCAAGGTTTCCCGAGATGAATTCTTCTCCTAATTCTAACGCGCGTTTTCGTTCCCCGCGCATACGAAGCAGAGTTAATGTTTCATCCGCAACATAATCGGTAGTCAGCAAAAACGAGTCATTGGATTCGACCCACTGTTTTGCCCGTAAATAATTTCGGTCAGTGGGAACGACACTCGCGAACCATGCGCTGGTATCGACAAATATTATCTCAGTCATTTTGTGGGATAGAGGATCTCATCGTGGTCTTGCCCGGAAAAATTACCATTTTCTCCTTCTATCTCAAGCTCGGCAATTTGTAAAAGAATTTTGGCGGCATCCGGTTTTCTGCGTTTCAGCAACACGATCTCCAATTCTTCACCCTCGGATAAAGAGGTTTCCTCTAAAGGGCGAATCAAGCCATCTTCGTAAATTGCCTGGATAGTGCTGCTCATATATTCCTCTGCTGGGATTTTACTATAAGTTATCTATTCAAACCATATAATTCACAATTATTTCCTCAGCCGCTTTGTCCATTTCCCTTTATCGAAGATCGCATGGGGTGGGTATTTCGTCTGCAGGTCCTTGGCGGACCAATCTATGTTCACCGCCTTGTCTTTTTGATAGAAGAGAAATCCGGCGGGCGAGCCGGGGCGCAAAATTTCTCCGTTCACGGGCATCAGGTAAAAATCGCTGACATCGAATTCTTCCAGCCCGAGGTAATTATCCAGATCGCCTAATTCCTGCACTGAAATGGAAGGCTCTTCACCCGCGCGGCGGCGGGCGACATTAACGGCGACATCAGCTTTGAAGGGCACGGGTGTAACGCCGGCGACGGCAGGGCGTTCGATAACGTTCGCGTCGCGAAAGATAAAGTTAAAAAGATGGCCGCTGCCGTTAAAGGTAAGGCTTTCGTAATCCTTAGTGTCGGCCGTTTTTTCGCTGCCGGTAACGAGCGCGTGAAACGCCGAAAGAAACGCGATGAAATTCATCTTGGTCAAAAACATCTCGTCACGCCCGTGCAGCGCGCCGGTTTCCACCAGGATCGTCGCCGTGCCCCATTCGCTCATGCGGTCGCCGAAAGCGCGCGGGTTATAATCGTCTTCGTAGCGGGCGGTGTGCCCCATGATGAAAGTGTTAAGCGCGGACAAGATCACGGCGCAGAGGCGTTTATTGCGCTCGCCGGCTTCGCTAAATCTGCTTTCGGCATTGCCCGATACGGCCAGCAGAGAGATGGTCGCCTGGCTGCGGCTGCGCCCGACCGTGGTCAGCGCGTTTTGATTGTGCAGGTTAAAACCTATCTCCGGCTGCCATTCGTCCCGGAGTTTTTTCAGGAGTTGCCCTTCGGGCGTGGCCAGATCGCGGGCGTCGCGGTTGATGTCGATATATTGGGCGTTGCGCCGCTGGAAACGCTCGGCGCCGTCCGGATTTAGCATCGGCACTGCGCGGATAGTGATCGTTTTTTCCAGTTCCGCGACCCATTTCAATTCGCGGTTCTTCTGCAGAAAATAAAACATATCGATCAGCGCGCCGGTCGCGGTCGGCTCGTCGCCGTGCATCTGCGACCACATGAATATGCGGGTTTTCCCCTTGCCCCATTCGATCTGGTAGATCTCGCGGTTTTCAAACGACCGCCCGACCTCATTTACCGCGAGCCCGGCCTGTTTTAATTTTTCCAGGTATTTTTTCAGGTCGGCGTGGCGCACCGCCGAAGGCGGCATGGCGGTGATGTGCTGTTTGTCCCAGAGGGCGGCGAGATCTTGCGGCGTCTGCGCTTGCGTTTCGTTACTCATCGCTAAAAACAAAAGGAGTGTTATTAAAACCGGAGCAAGCCTCATGCAGAATAAGATAAACCTTTCTTTTTGCAAAACCAAAAGAAAAAACGACTATCCGGGCGCCGGTAACAACGTCTGATATAATCTGGGCGATGAATGGCCGCATTTTTTGTAAATAGCCGCCGGAAAGCTGGGGCGAGCAAAGTAGGCGAGGGATGCTTTTAAGGGCATACGACGGTGCGGTCCTGGTCAGCCAATTCCCGCATGGAAAACAGCGAAAAAATTTCGATCGAATTTTATGAAAATTTTGGCCTCAAAGGTCTGTCCGATCTGGTCACTGCCTACCGGGCAGTGGATGATATCCGACTCGTCCAACAATTAAGTAAAAAAGGCGACAAGATACTGGATCTGGCTTGCGGTTACGGCAGAGTGACGATCCCGGTCGCTAACGCCGGATATGATATTACAGGAATTGACATTGCGCCCAATTTGGTCGCGGAAGCAAAAAAACAAGCGAAAAAACAGGGGCTAAAGATCCGTTTTGATCTCGGAAGTATGACTTTACTTCCTTATAAGAACGAAAGTTTTGATAAGATCTTTTGTCTTTGGTACAGCTTTAATCACTTGCTCACCTCGCAGGAACAGATCCGGGCACTCAATGAAATGCACCGGGTTTTGAGACCCGGAGGCCTTGCTTTTATCGATTTGTTGAATGCGGAAAAGAAATGTCTGGTGGCAAGAGTTGAGAAAGAAGGCCGGGGCGCTGATAAACGGCTGGTGGAAGGTATTTTTAATGGCATAAAAGGTATAGATTATATGCATACCCGTGAAACCGTAAAAAACATCTGCGAAGGATCTGCCTTTGGGCGCTTTAGAGTTGGATTTGGGAATTTTAATAAACAAAGACGGATCATCGCAAAGCTTTATCGCTGATGACTTTTCAAAAAAGCGCCTACCGAGCATAAAAAGCACAAAAAGAAACGGCAAGCCCTTAAAGCCTGCCGTCTAAAAAGTGGTGGCGGGGGGGAGGATCGAACTCCCGACCTTGGGGTTATGAATCCCACGCTCTAACCATCTGAGCTACCCAGCCACAAGTTTTAAAGATTAAGAGTTCTGCCCGAAAACGTCAAGTGTTTTGATTTCCCCGTTTTGAGTCCCGCCTTTAGGCGGCAATGCATAGCATTCAAAAGCCGCCTGAAGGCGGGACTCAAAACTAGCGAACGAAATAATACGAAAAGTAAGCTAGAATAAACAGCGCAAAGCATGAACCTCTTTGACCATATCACCATTTTCGGCGCGGGAACTTCCGGTGACATTCTGCTGCAACTGTTGATCGTGATCGCCGCCGCCAAGATCCTGGCGGAGATTTTCGAGCGGACGGGCCAGCCGGCGGTGGTAGGCGAAATTCTCGCGGGAATTTTGATCGGCCCGGCCGTGCTGGGCTGGGTGGCGCCTTCGGAAATGATCTCGACGCTCGCAGAGATCGGCGTCATCTTTTTGCTTTTCACCGTCGGGCTGGAAACAAAACCGCAGGCAATTTTCAAGGTCGGCAAGCGCGCTTTTATCGTGGCGGTTTTGGGTGTCGTCATTCCTTTTATCGCCGGATTTTTTATCGCCCTGGCATGGGAAGGCTCGCGGGCCGAAGCGATGTTTATCGGCGCGGCGCTGGTGGCGACATCGGTCGGTATCACGGCGCGGGTGCTCAGCCGTCTGGGTTTGCTGGATACCGAGGTGAGCCGTATCATTCTCGGCGCGGCGGTGATAGACGACGTTCTCGGGCTGCTGATCCTGAGCGTGGTTTCCGGCCTTTCAGGCGGCGCCATCGATTATTTCGCGCTCTTAATGACGACCGGGCTGGCCGTGTTATTTACCGCGGCAGCGGCGCTGGTGCTGGCGCCTTTATTTAACCGCATTGCGCCGAGAATAGAAAAACTGCGCATCGGCGACCCGTTCTTTATTGCGGGGCTGGTGATCTGTTTGGGGCTTTCGGCGGCGGCAGCCTACATCGGCGTGGCGGCGATCATCGGCGCGTTTCTGGCGGGGATGGCGCTGGCCGAAACGAGCGAGCGCAATCCCGCGATGCGCGGGCAAACGAGCGGCGTGACGGAATTCCTGGTGCCGTTCTTTTTGGTCAATATCGGGATGCAGCTCGATCTGAAAATTTTCGGCACCTCCGCCGGGCTGATGCTGGCGGTGGTGATAACAGTGGTTGCCGTGCTGACCAAGCTCGCCGGCTGCGGGCTGGGCGCGTGGGGAATGGGCTGGCGGCGGGCGGCGCAGGTCGGCGTCGGAATGGTGCCGCGCGGCGAGGTCGGCATCGTGGTGGCGCAGATCGGTTTGGGATTGGGCGTGATCAGCGGGCAGTTTTTCGCGGCCGTGCTTTTTATGGCGATCGCGACGACGCTGATCGCGCCGCCTTTTATCAAAATGGCTTTTGCGGGCGAGAAAGCAGCGGTAAATGACCTCGATACGAGTGACGCCGGCGGTATCACAGCGGAGGAAGAAGAAGAGCCTCCGCTGTTGGGATAGTATTTAGTTAGAAATAAAAGAGGAACCACGAAAACACACGAATTCACACGAAAAATTCCAATTCTTTTTAGTGTTGTTTCGTGTAATTTAGTGGTTACTTTCTTTATTATGATATTAAAGACCGCTGAATTTAACCGGTCTACATCATATGTATTGAGAAGAGGAATCTTTATGCGCCACAAATTCAATTTATCTTTATTATTAGCCGCGGCCGCTTGTTTAATTTTTTCGCACTCGGCATTTGCCCAAAAAAAGCCCGCGGCAAAACCTGCCGCGCAGCGAATCATCACCGTTTCCACCGAGCCGAACGCGACTGTCTGGGTCGACGATGTAAAGCGCGGCGTGACGGATGCGGGCGGAAAACTCGCCGGCGTAAAACTTTCCCCGGCCAGCAAGCTGCTGCGCGTGCGCGCTAGCGGATTCAAAGAATCCAAAACCAATCTGACCCCGGCCGCGAAGGGCGTCGTCAAAGTAAAACTCCTCGTCACGGGCGACAACGCCGAACTGCTTTTTCAAAAGGCCGAGGCCCTGCGCGAAAGCACGACCGATCAGGTCGAGCGGCGAAAAGCGGTCGATCTTTACCAGCAGGCGATACGCTTGCGCCCGAACTTTCCCGAAGCGCACCTGGGGCTGGCGCGCGTTTATTTCGATATAAAAGACACCGATTCCGCCATGGAGGAAATAAAAGAGGCGCGCAAGGACCGCCCCGTCTACCCGGAAGCGTCCGCCGTCGAAGGGCGCATCTATCACGATGACGCGGACGACGACAACGCCGTCAAATCCTACAACCGCGCGATAAAAGAAGGGCGCGGCTACCAGCCCGAAGCTCACACCGGGTTAGCGATAATTTACAAGGAACAGGGAAAAGACGACGAGGCGATCAGGGAGTTTAAACTTGCCCTCAGCCAGCTTTTCGATACCGAGCCGGTCTTGTATCAACTGCTGGCCGATATTTACGAAAAAAGACGCAACTTCAAAGAGGCGATCAAAACTTACGAGCAGTTTTTAAAAGCGGCGCCGAATAGCAAGGACGTGACCGCGGTGGAGTCGATGATCGTGCAGTTGAAAAAAGAGTTGGAAGGACAGCAGCCCGATTAGATCTAGCGCGACTGGCGAGTAGGAGTGCGCTTGTCGCCGCCGCTGCTTTTCGATGAATTAAAATACCAGAGAGAGACCGCCCCGACGATGACGATCAGCAAAACCACGCCGACGATCGTCAGCCGCACCGCCATTTTCAGGACTTTGCGAGCGATAAAAAATATAATAAAACCCGCCGCCAGGACAAACACCAAAACTGCGATGCCGATAATTTCCATAGTTTGATCTTACGCGAAAAATTCAGGAATGTTCTTTATTTTCCAGAGTGCTTTCTATTTTTTGCATGTCTTCTTCACTCAACTGAGCACTTTCGTCCGGCAGGGCATAGTTTCCGTCGATCCATTCGCCCAGATCGAGCAGTTTGCACTTTTCCGTGCAAAACGGGCGAAATTCGCTCTCCGACCATTCGATCCGCTTCCCGCAGGTGGGGCAATTTACTAAAGGCATAACACGGAAGATTTTAGCATACTGTTTTGAGTCCCGCCTTCAGGCGGCTTTTGAAACGCTGCGCGGAAAGCCGCCTAAAGGCGGGACTCAAAACGCGGGACTCAAAACGCGTAACTCTAAACTGCGAGAGAGTGCTATAATTCATCTTTGGCCGAACAAAACACCGCAAAAAAGCGTATTTGTTTGAGAGCAAAGCGAGGGAGAAGTTTTACGATGGCAAGTTACAGGGAAACACTCGAAGAATTACAAAAATCGGCGCAGGAAAAACTGCAGGAGATCGACAAGCAGTACGGCATCAGCGATAAGCTCGGCGAGGGCGCAAAAACCATGCGCGAAACCGCCGAGAAAGGCGCCGAGGTTTTAAAGGAAGGCGCGGAAAAGCTGCGCACCGAAGCGGAAAAGATCAGCGATGAAACCGAGTTCGGCAAGCAGGCGAAAGAGACCGCCGGCAAGGTTTGGGAAGCCAGCGAGCCGCTGCGCGGCGCGGCCGCGGAAGCCGGCGAAAAAGCGGGCGAGGTGGTCAGCACCGCGGTGGAAAAAGCGGGCGAAGTTTTTAACGACACCAAAAGCTCTTTTGAAGAGACCGCCAACCGCGCGGCTGACATTTTTAATTTCGGCGTGAGCTGGACGCGCACTTTCGACGCCGCTTATTCGGGCCTGAGCAAAGCCGGTCAGTGGATACAGGATTATCCTCTGAAAGCAGTCGGCTCAGGCGTTTCGGTGGTGGCCGGATCGGTCGGCGGTTTAATTTTTACCGGCTTGGGCACGCACTGGCTGTTCAGCTCGGCGCTGCCGGTCTGGGGCGTGAAAAAGGTCAGCGATCTGTACCTGGAATACCTCACCAAACAGGAAGACCTCATCCGCCTGGGCGAGCTGACGGAAGCCGAAACCGAACGCGTGAAATTCGAGCGCGACATCGTTAAATACGTCGGCGCCCCGCTGCTGGGCGCGTTCAGCTGCGCGGCCGGCGCGGCCATGTGGTGGCACATCTTTAATCCCGCGCGCATCACCGGCGCGCCGATCAGCTGGATACTGGGCGGAAACCCGGTGCTTGAGGGCATCTGGCTTTTCGGCAACGGCATAATCTGTTTCAAATACGGCTACGAATTTTTTATGGTGGCGCTCGACGACCAGGAAGAAGTGCAGCGGATCGTCCGCGAGATCAAGGGAATGCTGCCGCAGCCTTTAGCCGATACCGCTGCTTAGAACATCTAAAATTCTATTACTTGTTTAGAGGCGGTCTTCGACCGCCATATTTTTACGCGGCGGTCGAAGACCGCCTCTAAACGAAAAACTAGTTAAAAACCCAAATTTATCTGTATCGGGAACGGCACGAATGAAAGCGCAAAAATTACCAGCGTGATAAAGGCGACGATCTTTCGTTTCAGATCGAGCGGGGTATCGTCCACCGGCTGCGGGTGGCCGATGCGGATCATTACCGCCAGGATTATCGCAAAGAGGACCCCGACCGGGCTGTTGTAAAATATGATCCCCAAAACCGCCAGCGTGGCCATCGTCACAAAAGCCACTTTTCCCATCAAAGAATGAATTTTTCGCCCGAAGACGGCATAGACGGCATGGCCGCCGTCGAGCTGTCCCGAAGGGATCAGGTTCAGGCTCGTCACCAGCAGCCCGATCCAGGCCGCGGTGTAAAAAGGATTCGTGACCGAATTTACCGGGTCGACGCCTACCATCCACCCGACCATCCGCATAAACAAGGGGTCGCTGAATGTGTACACTCCCGCCCCGGCGGCATCGGGGGGTATCGGTTTTACCGTCAGCAAGCCGATGACCGCCACCGGTATCAGCGCGATAAATCCCGCGATCGGGCCGGCCACGCCGATGTCGAAAACGGCCTTGCGCGAAGGCAGCGGCGAAAGGATCCTGATAAACGCGCCGAATGTGCCGACCGCGACCAGCGGCGGCGAAGGCAGGAAAAGGGGCAGCGTGGCCTCGACATTGTAAATGCGGCAGGCGATGTAATGCCCGGCTTCGTGAGCGGTCAAAATAAAAAGCAGGCAGATCGAATAGGACAACCCGTCGCTCAAGAGCACCGGGTGGCGGTAGATCAAAACCATCAGCGTCTCAACTGCCTGAAAATAAAATGCGGGTATGGAAAGGATCAGCCACAGGCCCTCGGCCCAGGTTTGCGGATCGGGAATTTGCGGAAGAAGCTGGTCGAGACTAAAAAGCGGGACCGCGCCGGTGAGGGTGGTGGTGATAAAGGTCAGTAAAAGGAAGAAAAAATGTTTGAGCCAGACCCTGACGGGCGGGTAACTTACTCGTCGCGGAAAATCCTGAGTTGATGAAAAAGCAAGATCAGACATTAACTATGACCGGCGACGAGTAAGTTCATTTCCATCGGAACATCTGGGTTCCACCCGGTACTTATTCATTTTCATTAGTACTGGCGGCCTGCAGATCCTTACCCGGTTTGAAGCGGATGGTTTTACCCGCCGGGATGGCGACCTCCTGACCGGTGCGCGGATTGCGCCCGATGCCGCGCTTACGCGGTTTTACCACAAAAACACCGAACCCGCGCAATTCGATCCTTTTTCCCTGGGCTAAGCCGTCTTTCATGGCGTCGAAGAGCGAGTCTACCACTTGCTCGGCTTTCTGCTTGGAAACGCCGGTTTGGTCAGCTAAACGATTGACTATGTCGAGTTTGATCATGGCTCTTTCCTCTAAGATTCTGAAGTTGAAAGACAAAAAACATTGAGGACTACACAAAGGCTCTGTAAGTTATAATAAAAATTATACTTAGTAGCTGTCAAGAAATAATGGGCCCTGATAAAATAAAAATTAACGTTCAGTACGGGTACGAACCGGGCGCAAATGCGTTATCAGGCAGTAAAAGGCGAGCTAAATCGCCTGAACCCAACCGGATAGGCGGGATAAAATGAGCGAAAAATATTTATCGAATAGTCTCGAAAACGGCGAAAAAGACGTCGATCCCGTTTGCGGCATGACCGTGCGGCCGGAAACCGCCGCCGGAAGCTACGGCTATAAAAACAAGACCTACTATTTTTGCGCCGCCGGCTGCCTGGAAAAATTCAGGCAGGACCCGGAAAAATTCCTGGAAAATCCGGTCGCTACTCCCACCACCCCGGCCTTCGGCCACCCCTCCTCAGGCAGGAGGGGAGTTTCCGGTTCTGGCCAGGAGGGCATCGAGTACACTTGCCCGATGCACCCGCAGGTCATTCAGATCGGTCCCGGAACCTGCCCGATCTGCGGAATGGCGCTGGAGCCGAAAGTTTTTTCCTTAGGCATGGAAGAAGACGATTCGGAGCTGCGCGATATGACGCGGAGGTTTTGGGTCTGCCTGATCCTGACGCTGCCCGTGTTTCTCATGGCAATGGCTGAGATGCTGCCCGGAAATCCCCTGATGCGCGTTTTTCCGCCGGGCGCGCCCGGCTGGATACAGTTCGTCCTGGCGACGCCGGTTGTCCTCTGGGGCGGGTTGCCTTTTTTCCGGCGCGGCTGGGCCTCGGTAATTAATCGCAGCCCGAATATGTTCACGCTGATCGCGATCGGCACGGGCGCGGCGTGGGCGTACAGCGTCATCGCCCTGTTGATGCCGCAGATATTTCCGCCGTCTTTTCGCGGCCACATGGGCGAGGTGGCGCTTTATTTCGAAGCGGCGGCGGTGATCACCACGCTGGTTTTGCTGGGGCAGGTTTTGGAGCTTCGCGCGCGCAGCCAAACCTCGAGCGCGATCAAAGAACTGCTCGGGCTTCAGCCTAACACCGCCCGCGTGATCGAAGAGGGCAGCAGCGAAAGAAGAGAACGCGACGTGCCCCTCGAAGAGGTGGTGATCGGAAACTTGCTGCGCGTGCGGCCGGGGGAAAAAATTCCGGTCGACGGCGGCGTAGTCGAGGGGCACAGCGCGGTCGACGAATCGATGATAACGGGCGAGCCCCTGCCCGTGGAGAAAGAAGCCGGAAGCAAGGTCACCGGCGGAACGGTCAACGGTACGGGCAGCTTTGTGATGCGCGCGGAGCGCGTCGGCAGCGAAACCCTGCTGGCGCAGATCGTGGCGATGGTGGGCGAGGCGCAGCGCAGCCGCGCTCCGATCCAGCGGCTGGCCGATATTGTTTCCGCCTTTTTTGTCCCCGCGGTGATCGCGGCGGCCATCGTGACTTTTATTGCCTGGATGTTTTTCGGCCCCGAGCCGCGTTTCGTCTACGCGCTGGCAAATGCGATCGCGGTGCTGATAATCGCCTGCCCGTGCGCGCTCGGGCTGGCGACGCCGATGTCGATCATGGTCGGGACGGGGCGCGGCGCGGCAGCCGGGGTGCTGGTCAAAACGGCCGAGGCGCTCGAAATATTGGAGAAAGTAAACGTGCTCGTGGTCGATAAGACCGGGACGCTTACCGAAGGCAAACCGCGGCTTGTCTCGATTATTTCCAACATAAATGAAAACGAATTTCTCAGCCTGGCGGCAAGCCTTGAACGCAGCAGCGAGCACCCGCTGGCGGCGGCGGTCGTGGCGGGCGCCGAAGAAAGACGCGCCGGATTTTTCCGGCTGGAAAATTTTCAGTCGTTCACGGGTAAAGGCGTGGCCGGCGTGGTGGGCGGCAAGCGCGTAGCGCTGGGAAATCAAAAACTGTTCGAACAACTCGACATTGAGCTTGATACGGATTTAACGGCAAAGGCCGAAGAGCTAAGAAGCGAAGGGCAGACGGTGGTGTTCGTCGCGGTGGATGAAAAACACGCCGGAATTCTGGGCGTGGCAGATCCGGTCAAGGGATCGGCGCGCGAAGCCCTGGCCGAACTGCGCCGGAAAAATTTAGAGATCGTGATGCTGACAGGCGACGCCAGGGTGACCGCCCGATCGGTGGCGCAGGCGCTGGGGATCGATAGAGTGATCGCGGAAGTTTTGCCCGGGCAAAAAAGCGATGTGATCAAACAGCTGCAAAACGAAGGAAAGACCGTGGCGATGGCTGGCGACGGCATCAATGACGCTCCCGCGCTGGCCGCGGCCGATGTCGGCATCGCGATGGGAACGGGCACGGACGTGGCGATGGAAAGCGCCGGCATCACGCTGCTCGGCGGCGACCTGCGCGGGCTGGTACGCGGGCTAAAACTGAGCCGCGCCGTGATGGCAAACATCCGGCAGAATTTGTTTTTCGCTTTTGTCTATAACGCGCTCGGCGTCCCGCTGGCGGCCGGCGTTTTGTACCCGTTCACCGGGATGCTGCTCTCGCCGATGATCGCCAGCGCGGCGATGACCTTCAGCTCGGTTTCCGTGATAATGAACGCGCTGCGGTTGAGGAATTTGAAGCTGTAAAGCATGTTTTTCCTTTTGCGAACTTTGCGCCTTTGCGTGAGACAAATTTCACGCAAAGGCGCAAAGAACGCAGAGGAAAACAAAAAGCCAATCAAACATTTTCTCTGAATTCAAAATACAATTTCAAAATTTCTTCCGGGCATTCGAAATGCGGGTAATGGCCGATGCCGGGGAGTTCGACGATGTCGGTCTGCGGCATGATCTCGCGAAAGCGGCGCACGAGATGCGCGCCCGAGACGGGGTCGTCCAGGCCGTTGATGAAACGAAAGGGCACTTTTGTGCGCTGCAACGCGCCCACCCAGCGCTCGCGAAAAATTTTGCGCTCGCGCATATAGCGGATCAATTTATGCGCGATCCGTTTACCCCGGTTGTAAGTGAACACCGCGCGAAAATCCGCTAATTCTTCCTTTGTCGGCCTGGTATCTTTACCGAAAATTGCCGACAGGCTCTGCTCGAATCTTTTATCGGAGATCAGTTTCGCGAAAATAAACCCCGCGGGCGAGATCAGAATTTTCTGCGCCAGAACTGGGCGGTGGGTTTCGGGAAAGAGCGCGCCGTTGAGCATGCAGATCGATTCGATGGAAAACCGCAAACGGCCTTCTTCTTTTCGCGCCAGCAGTTCCTGCGTGATCGTATTGCCGTAATCGTGAGCGAGGATGTGAACTTTCCCGATGCCTGAATTTTCCAGCAGCGCCTGCAGCAGATCGGCCTGGTCGAAAGTCGTGTAAGCGAGATCGGCGGGCTTGGCGGAAAAACCGTAGCCGATCATGTCGTACGCCAGCAGCGAAAAATTTTCGCCGAGCCTGTCCCAAATTTTATGATAGTCGAATGAAGAGGAAGGAAAACCGTGCAGCAGCAGCGTCACTTCGTCTTTCCCGGCAAAATTTTTCCGGAAGAAGATCGGGTGATCGGCATGATCGAAATACTCTCCGCCGTTTTTCCAGTCGTCCAGCGTCATAATGATTACTTCGCAGCCTTTGCGTCTTGGCGAGAAATTATCTCACGCAGAGGCGCAAAGAACGCAAAGTTAAAAACATATATATTGCGCTATTAGTAATGTAATTTTGGCACAGCTATAATATCTTAAAAGTATAAAGTTCAGGGGGGAAATAAATGCGCTGGAGAGAACAGAGACAAAGTGACAATATCGAAGACCGCCGCGGGATGTCGGGCAGAAGTATTGCCCTTGGCGGGGGTGGCCTCGGGACGATCATCCTGGTTATCGCGGTGCTGCTTTGCGGCGGGGACCCGCGCGCCTTGCTTGAGCAGCCGCCGGGTGACAGCGACGTTCCGCAGCAAACCCAGACTGCGCCGAAGAACGACGATATGCGCGCGTTTGTCGCCTCGGTGCTTGGCAGCACGGAGGACGCCTGGAGCGAGATCTTTCGCCGCAACGGCGCGCAGTATCGCAAGCCGACGCTGGTGCTTTATGAGGAAGCGGTGCGCTCGGCCTGCGGCGTCAGCGGTGCTTCGACCGGGCCCTTTTATTGTCCCGGCGACGAGAAACTCTATCTCGACACCGCTTTTTTTCGCGAGCTGAAAACGGAATTCAAAGCGCCCGGCGATTTTGCCGAGGCTTATGTGATAGGGCACGAAGTGGGGCATCATGTGCAGAACCTGCTGGGCACGATGGACCAGGTTTCCCGCGCGCAGTCGCGTTCCGGGCAGGCGCAGGCAAACCAATATTCCGTGCGGCTCGAGCTGCAGGCCGATTGCTACGCCGGGATCTGGGCGAAACACGCGCAATCGAAGGGGCTTTTGGAAACCGGCGACGTCGAGGAAGCCTTAAAGGCGGCTTCGGCCGTGGGCGACGACCAGATACAGCGCCGCGCCCAGGGGTATGTCGTACCCGAATCCTTCACGCACGGCTCGGCCGGGGAAAGAATGAGCTGGTTTTCACGCGGGTTCCAGTCCGGCGATATGAAGCAGTGCAACACTTTTGGCGGGAGATAAATTTTCTTATAGGTTTTAACCACAAAGACACTGAGCACACAAAGATAGCTAATAACTTCGTGTGCTCAGTGTCTTTGTGGTCGAGTATTTTAATTAGCCTGGAGGCTGATACGGCGCGCCGTAGATCTCCTGGTAGACCCAGCCCAACACACGCGCTTCGGCGGTGCAGAGAGCTTCCAGCCAGCACGAGTTCAGGTACAAACGTTTCTCCGTATTCGAAGGGATCTTATTGGCTTCGGTAACGGCCGATCTTCCCTGGCTGGTCGCCAGCTTATAGCTGTGGTCGATCTGCTCGGCGGTTTCTTTTGCCGCTCCCAAAGCTTCCAGCACGTCGGTGATCCACATTTGCAGCAGCGGCTGGGAATTGTTTTGCTCCAGCGCCTGGAAAATTCCCAGCGCAAAGCGGTCTTCCGCCGTTTCGAACGGGTAAGTGCCGATGCCGTGAACCTTGTCGTCCTGCTGTTTCCAGAGAAAAAGCTCCTGCGCGTGCGGGTGGCGCATCGCCGCCACGCGCTGGTCGTAGCTCAAAAACCATTCCAACACGCCGGCCAGGGAATTTGTCTCTATCTTGCCTCCGGCGTCAAATTTCAACCCGGGCGGCGCGCTTTGCTGTGCTGCTTCGTTCATAATTTTTTAGAGTACACGATTTTATCACGCTAATTCCTGATGAAAGCGAACTAAAATTTGTACTCAAATAATTGTCTAAATTTATTCAACCCGCTTCACGGGAAATTCCCTGCCGTCGGCGCGATAGAACGTTCCGGTGTCGTGAGTTTCGTCGTCGAATGAAAACATGTTCGGCTCTTCGCCTTTTTTTGCAGGTTGGGACCTGTAGACGACGCGGTCGCCGCTGCGATCGTCGTAGATGAAAATTTCGCTGCCGCTGCCTTTTGCCCATTTCACCTCAAAGGCCATCTTGATGGGTTTAACGGTGCAGGTGGTTTCGCCGACCTGGTATCTGCCTTCGAAGGGGTCGTCGGTCGCGGCGGTGCTGCCGCCGCCGCCCGCCGGATCTCCCTGCAGCCATTTGACCAGGGTATGGCCTTCGCCGTAATTAATGTCCGAGATCTTCCAGCTGTTTTCCATCACGAGCATGAAATTGATCTTCTGCTTTTTGCCAAAGTTTTCAAACGTCACGGGGACCTCCGCCCGGTCGCCTTTCAGGCCGGCCGCGCCTACCTTGAAATTTTTTATGTCGATGTCCTGCGCGTTGTAGAGAGGGTCGGCGTCGAGCGCGCCCACCTCGCCTTTGCTGCTGACGGCGTCCTTCCAGATCAGATCGGCGGTCGGTTTGGTGAAATATTTATCGACCAGCGCGCGGTCTTTCGTTTGAAAGAAGGGGCTTTTTTCCGCGTCGTGCTGTTTGTAAAGTTCGGCAACTAAAGTATCGGGCGCGGTCTGCCCGGCGGTCCCGGCGGCCGATCCCTGTCCGGCAGCGGGAGTCTGTGCGGCTTCTGGCCGCCGCGTTGGAATTCGCCTGGTCGGCCACTTTTGCCGAGTGACATGCACTTCCTGCAAGCGCCGTTAAAAAAGCAAGTATCAAAATATTTTTCATTAATGTTTTTCCGTTCAAATTTATTTTTTTACGTCAGAATTGCTGACGGAGTTCGCTGAAAAGCTCCACCAGGTCTTTTAATTGATAGTGCGCGTTGAGGCCGCTGGGACTCGGCAAGATCCAGATCAAGGTGTCGCCGATCTTTTCTTTCTGCAAGCCGAATTTTGCTTTCGGCTTATTAAACGCCGTACGGTAGGCTCCGATGCCCAGGACCGCCAGAATTCGCGGCTTGAATTTCTCTACTTTTTTTACCAGCTCCCCGCCGCCCGCGATCAATTCTTCTTTTGAGAGCTCGGCGGCGCTGGCGGTGGTGCGCCCGCAAAAATTTGTGATCCCATAGCCCAGGCCCAGAAGCTCGCGTTCTTCCGAAGGGTGAAAACGGCGCGGGGTAAAACCTCCGCGGTGCAGGGCTTTCCAAAAACGATTTCCCGGATTGGCAAAATTATGCCCGGTCGCACCCGAGTAAAGCCCGGGATTGATGCCGCAAAACAAAACCTTCAGATCGCGGGCGATCAGTTCTTCGGTCGTGCGGTGGACCGCCCCGCGCAGGTCTTCCTTGTTCGGTTTTTGCTTTAAATGCGTCCAAACGCCCATACGGCAAGTTTAGCAAAAAAGTTTTGAGTCCCGCCTTCAGGCGGCTCTTTATCTATAATCTCTGATCTATCAGTTATTATCTATTCCTGAATAGATAATAGATGAGAGATGATAGCTGATAGAAAAGGCAGCCGCCTGAAGGCGGGACTCAAAACTTCGCCCCAGTATGCTAAAATCCAAAATCTAATGACGCAGGACGCACAGATACTTGTCGAGTTTCGCAACGTCGGTTTTTCCATCGGCGACGCAAAGATCCTGCGCGGCTTGAACTTGCGGATAGCCCGCGGCGAAACGCTGGTCCTGCTCGGCGAATCCGGCTGCGGCAAAACGACCACGCTTAAGATGGTCAACCGTTTGCTGACTCCAACCACGGGCGAGGTGCTGGTCGACGACAGATCTACCGCCGAATGGGATCCGATAAAGCTGCGCCGCCGCACGGGTTATGTGCTGCAGGAAGCCGGCCTTTTTCCGCATTTCACGGTGGAGCGCAACGTCGCGCTCGTGCCGGCTCTGGAAGGCTGGAGCGCCGATAAAATGCGCTACCGCACCACGCAGATGCTCGACCTGGTGGGGCTCGACCCGGAACAATTCGCGGGCAGATTTCCGCACGAGCTTTCGGGCGGGCAGCGCCAGCGCGTCGGCGTGGCGCGGGCGCTCGCCAGCGATCCCGAATTGCTTTTGCTCGACGAGCCTTTCGGCGCGCTCGATCCGATCACGCGCCATAACCTGCAAATAGAATTTGCCGCGCTGGTCAAAAGGCTGAACAAAACCGCGATCTTTGTGACGCACGATCTGCGCGAGGCTTTAACGCTCGGTTCGCGCATTGCGCTGATGGACAAGGGCGGGATCGTGGTGCTGGAAACGCCTGAAGAGTTTGTTAAATCAAAGGACCCGCTGGCGCGGGCGTATTTGGAAACGATTTATGCCACAGAGGGCACAGAGAACACAGAGAGGAAAGAATGAAACCGGAAAGAAATATTAAAATAAATTCTTTGTTTTTTGTCTCTTTCTTTTCCCTCTGTGTTCTCTGTGCCCTCTGTGGCTAACTAAAAATGGATTTTCTGCAAAACAACTGGCGCGAGCTTCTCATGCTGACGCGCGAGCACCTGGTGCTGGTCGCGCTCTCCACGGGCCTGGCGGTCTTGATCGGCGTGCCGCTGGGGATCTTGCTGACGCGCGTCAAACGCTTACGCACGCCCGTGCTCGGCTTTGCCAATATAATGCAGACCGTGCCGAGCCTGGCGCTTTTCGGGTTGCTGATACCGATCCCCTTCATCGGCGGCATCGGGGCGCGCACGGCCGTCATCGCGCTGGCGCTTTACGCGCTGCTGCCGATCATCCGCAACACGGTGACGGGAATTTTGGGCGTCGATCCGAAGGTGCGCGAAGCCGCCGAGGCGATGGGAATGACCGACCGGCAAATTCTATGGCAGGTCGAAGTGCCGCTGGCGATGAACGTGATCCTGACCGGCGTGCGCGTGGCGGTGGTGATCTCGGTCGGCGTGGCGACGGTCGCGGCGGCGGTCGGCGCGGGCGGCTTAGGCACCTATATCTTTCGCGGGCTGCGGCAAAATGACAACAACCTGCTGCTGGCGGGAGCGATCTCTTCGGCGCTGCTGGCGCTCGTGGCCGATTTCGCCCTGGAGCAGATCGCGCGCTTGTTCGAGCCGGTAAAAAATACCAAAAGCGCTCTCGTTACATTAAGAAAATTTGTTTTGGCCGGCGCGGCTGCGCTGGTCCTGATTTTAGTGGCCTTAAGTTTTTGGCAGGGCGGCCCGCCGCCCTCGCCGGGGAATACGGCGCAAAGGATAGTTGTCGGCTCAAAGGATTTTACCGAATCGGTGATCCTGGCGGAAATTCTGGCGCAGATGCTGGAAAAACGCGGTGTCCCGGTCCAGCGCCAGCTCGAGCTCGGCGGCAATCTCGCGCATGACGGGCTGCTGGCAAAACAGATCGACATTTATCCCGAATACACCGGCACGGCTTATACCGCGATCCTGAAACACCCACCCGTGACCGACCCGCGCGCCGTCTATGAACAGACGAAAAATGAATACGCCGAAAAATTTAATTTGACGGTGAGCCCGCCGCTGGGTTTCAGCAACGACTTTGCCATCCTGGTGCGCGGAGCCGAAGCGCGGAAATTAGCTCTTAAAACCATTTCCGATGCCGTGCCGCACGCAAAAAACTGGCAGGCGGGTTTCGGGCAGGATTTTATGTCGCGCGCGGACGGCTATCCCGGCTTTGTCAAAGCCTATGGGCTCGGGTTCGCGAAACAGCCGCGCGAAATGGACCTCTCGCTCACCTACCGCGCGCTGGCCTCGGGTGAACTCGATATGATCGCGGGAAATTCGACCGACGGGCTGATCGCCGCGCTCGACCTTTTCCAGCTCGAAGACGACCGCCATTATTTCCCGCCATACCAGGCGGTGTTTATCGCGCGCAATGAAGTGTCGGAAAGTTTGAAAGAAGTTTTTGAGAAATTAAAAGACGCGATTTCGACCGACGATATGCGGCGGCTGAATTACGAGGTCGACGGCAATAAACGCACACCCAGAGAGGTTGCCGGCGAGTGGGTACGGAACAAGGGTTTTTAGAATTATTAACTCCCCTCATCACGAAGGGTAATATTTTACTCACCTAACGGCTGAGATGACGTTGGCGAAATTGCCGCCACGCCGGGCAAAAGTTTAACGGGCAAGCCGCCAAACAAAGTCGCTGCCCGCGACTCTCACGTCCATTGAATTGCTCAGCGTGTCATGTTCTTCACTTTTGGTAGATCAATCGCCCTTTTTTATTTTTATCCTTCACAAAAAAGCCGGTCACTCCTCCAACAGCCGCGCCGACCACCGCATATAAAGGAACTGCCGCGCCGTATGCGCCGCCTTGTCCGTCACTGCTTTTCAAAGCTATCAAGCCGATGCCCGCGCCGACTCCGGCACCGATGCCTGCGCCAATAAGCGTTTTTCTCGAAGAACCGTTCAGCCGGGCAAGCCAGATCTTCTCGACATCCTCACGGCGCAGCGAAACTTCCCCGACATTGTTTTTATCAGCGGCGCGAACCGTTATCGCATCGGCATTAACAGAAGTTAAAATGCCAAAGACAGTTTTTCTGTTTTTGGCTTTGACGGCGACCTCATTCTTCAGATAAGTATTGAGCGTATCCCAACTGGCCGCTGCGCCGCCCGCCTGCGCCGCCAGTGCCGAAACGGAAGCAAACAAAATTGATGTAGTAAGAAAAAGCGCGAAAATCTTCTTTGTCATAATTATCACCTCCAAAGAATTCTGATAACTCATAAGCAGGATAACTCATTTGCCGCGAGAAATGCTTTCCAGTGGCAGGATTTACTAAAGTATACGATCTTGAGTGAATAATTTTTAGCCATCTAACGGCGGTGCTATTCAAGAGATTTTGAAAACCGGCGGCTTAATGTCAGAATTATCAGGCTTGTTTTAGTTCATTCCTTTTTACAAGTAACCGTACCTTTATGAAAAAGACTTTTTCTTTGCTGGTTTTCTGTCTGCTGTTCGTTACTATTGCCGTTCGCGCGCAGGAACCGCAATACGACATCGTTCCCAAACCAAAATCGATCAAATACCTCGATGCGAAATTCGAATTAAACAGCAGGACACGGATCATCGCCGATGACGAAGCAGGTTTTAAGATCGCCGCTTTACTAAATGATCACCTGCAAAAAAATTACGGGTTCAAGCTGCCGCAGCCGGCCGGCATTCCCCGCAGTAATAAAAACACGATAATCATCGAGCCGCAGTCGAAACTTCCCGAACACTTAAACGGCGAAGCGTACGGTATCTATGTTGTTAAAGAAGGGGTGATATTAGCGGGGCGCGGTTCCGGGCAGTTTTACGCGCTGCAGAGCTTTTTACAGATGCTGCCCGCGAAAATGGAAGGCGGTAAAGCCGTGCTACGGGCGGTGGATATTAGCGACCGGCCTCGCTTTCGCTACCGCGGGATGCACCTCGACGTAGGCCGCCATTTTATGCCGGTCGCATTCGTCAAAAAATATATCGACCTGATGGCGCAGTATAAATTCAACAATTTCCATTGGCACCTGACCGAAGACCAGGGCTGGCGCATCGAGATCAAAAAATATCCCAAGCTGACAGGGGTCGGCTCTTACCGCAAGGAAACCGTCAGGGACCGCCAGCTAAATCCTTACGCCGGCGACAATTTTCCGCACGGCGGTTTTTACACCCAGGAGCAGATAAAAGAAGTGGTCGCATATGCCAAAGAGCGCCGCATCAACGTCATTCCCGAGATCGAACTGCCCGGGCATTCCGCCGCCGCGCTCGCTGCTTACCCTGAATTTGCCTGCGCGGGAGATAAATATGAAGTCGCCACAACCTGGGGGATCTTCAAACAAACTTACTGCCCGAAAGAGGAAACCTTCAAGTTTTTGGAGGACGTGCTGACAGAGGTGATCGCGCTCTTTCCGGATTCGCCATACGTGCATATCGGCGGCGACGAAGTTTTGAAAGACCACTGGAAAGAAGCGCCGCTGGTACGGGAATTAAAACAAAAAGAAAACCTGAAAGACGAGCACGAAGTGCAAAGCTGGTTTATCCGCCGGATAGAAAAATTTCTAAACTCAAAGGGCAAGCGGCTGATCGGCTGGGACGAGATCCTGGAAGGCGGCATCGCGCCGAACGCGACCATTATGTCGTGGCGCGGGATGAAAGGCGGTATCGAAGCCGCCCGGGCAAAGCACGACGTCATCATGACGCCGACCGATTTTGCCTATTTCGATTACAGCCAGGGCGACCCGCGCACAGAGCCCATAAATATCGGCGGCTATCTCACGCTGGAAAAAGTTTATAGTTTCGATCCCGTGCCGCCCGAGCTAAAAGCGGACGAAGCCGGGTATATTATCGGCGGCCAGGGCAATGTCTGGACCGAATATATGAAGACGCCGGATAAGATCGAATACATGGTGTTCCCGCGAATGCTGGCCATGGCCGAAGTCCTCTGGTCGCCGCAGGAAACGCGCGATTATACGGATTTCCTGAAACGCCTGCCTTATCAATTCGCCCGGCTCGACAGACAAAACGTGAATTATCGCATTCCCGTGCCCGCCGGTTTGGGAAATGTCATAATGAATGAAAAACAGGATTCGGCCGAGATCGCTTTAAGTTCGATCCTGCCGAACAGCCGCATTTTTTACACCCTCGATGGCAGCGAGCCGAGCGAGTTTTCCGCTCTTTACGGTGCGCCGGTCAAGGTCGCGGTGGAGCCGAACGGCAGGGCCGTCTTAAAGACCGTCGTAGTAACCGGAACGGGAAGAAAAAGTTCGACGTATTCTGCCGTTATCCTGCGCCGGAACCTGCTTCCGGCCGGCGTGCCGATATCCGGCGAGCCGAAGATCGAGGGGATGACATATTCACTTTACAAGGGGACGTTTAACAGCGTGCTGGTCATGGACGGGATAGAACCTGCCGTGAAAGGAGAAACCAAGCTTTTTGCGCTGCGGCAGTTTAACGAAAAGGAAAACTTCGGCGTGATCTGGGAAGCTTACCTGAAGGTGCCGGAAGACGGCCTCTATGATTTCGCGGTCGATTCGGACGACGGCGCGGTGATCATGATCGACGACGAGACCGTGGTCGATAACGACGGCGTTCACACGCGAAAAACCGCGAGCGGCGATGTGCCGCTGGCCAAAGGTTTTCACCGTGTCCGCGTGAAATATTTTCAAAACAACGGCGAAATGCTGCTCAACGTGCGCTGGAGCGTCAAGGGAAGAAACTGGCAGGGCCTGACGGGTTTGTATCACTAATGTTTTGAGTCCCGCCTTTAGGCGGCTTCGAACGCTAAAGCGTTCGTGCGGACGAGCCGTCCGCGCTCCCAGTTAAAGAGCTGCCGCCTAAAGGCGGGACTCAAAACTTATATTAATTTAATGAATCCCAACATCTTCAGAGAATACGACATTCGCGGCATCGTCGGGCCAGACCTGAACGAAGAAACGGTCGCGCTGCTGGCGCGCGCGGTCGGCAGCTTCTTTGCGCAAAACAACGCGAAGCGCATCGCCATCGGTTTTGACGCGCGCGAAAGCTCGCTGCTTTTTCGCGACCTGTTCGTCAAGGGCCTGAACGGATCGGGGCTGGACGTGCTCGACATCGGCCGTGTGCCGACGCCCGTTTTGTATTTCGCCGTCTTTACCCGGGACGTTGACGGCGGCGTGATGATCACCGGCTCGCACAACCCGGCCGATCATAACGGTTTTAAGATCAGCCTCGGAAAAGATAGTATATTCGGAGCGCAAATTCAGCAGATAAAAGAGATAGCACTTGCGGGCAATTTCACGCCGGGCGAGGGAAAGGCCGAAACCGTAAATGTTTTGGAAGATTACAACCGGGAAATTCTGAGCCGGATAAACACGGGCGCGCGTAAATTAAAAGTGGTGGTCGACGGCGGCAACGGGATGGGCGGCGTCACGGCGGTGCCGGTCTATAAAGCGCTGGGGATGGAACTCATCGAGATGTTTTGCGAACCCGACAGCACTTTTCCCAATCACCATCCCGACCCGACCGTGGTGGAAAATTTACGCGACGCCGTTCGCGCCGTGCGCGAACAAAAGGCGGACCTCGCGCTGGCTTTCGACGGCGACGGCGACCGCATCGGCGTGGTCAACGACAAAGGCGAGATCATCTGGGGCGACGAACTGATGGTGCTGTTTTCCCGCGCGCTGCTCGCGGAAAATCCCGGCGCGACCATCATCGCCGAAGTGAAATGCTCGCAAAGGCTTTTTGACGACATTGAAAAGCATGGCGGAACGCCGCTGATGTGGAAGGCCGGGCATTCGCTGATCAAGGCGAAGATGAAAGAGACGGGCGCCGCGCTCGCGGGTGAAATGAGCGGGCATATTTTTTTCGCCGGCCGCTTTTACGGCTTTGACGACGCCACCTACGCCGGCGCGCGCATACTGGAAATTCTGTCGCATACTGACAGATCTCTTTCCGAGCTTCTCGCCGATCTGCCCGAAACCTTTTCCACGCCTGAGCTGCGCGTCGATTGCCCGGAAGAAAAAAAATTCGCGGTGGTAAAGGCCATCACCGAAGAGTTTCGCCAGACAAACGAGGTCATCGACATTGACGGCGCGCGCATTCTCTTTGAGCGCGGCTGGGGCCTGGTGCGGGCTTCGAATACGCAGGCGATACTGGTGCTTAGATTTGAAGCCGATACGGAAGAAGATCTGGCTCAAATTCGCCGGGAGGTTGAGGAGCGGGTGGACACCTTGATAGCCAATTGATCGCCTAAGGATCGGGCATAGAGAAAAACGAGCAAGTTTATTTACCTCAAGGTCCGGAAGGGTTGCTTGCGCCCGCTCTTATAATTACATGAAATGATCAAACGCAAAGAGAAAGTAAAAACTTGAACAGCGGGCGCAAGCACCCTTCCGGACCTGAGAGATGCTATAGCTGTGCTTTTCTAATGAATTGAACATTTGGATGCCGGGAAAGCGCTTTTTCGTGATATGATTTCGCTGCTAAAACACCTGAAATTCTGCGTAAAGGAGGCCCCCCGTAAGATGAAAAAACTTGCCGGTTTGTTTTTAATTATTTTTCTGTTAGCTCTGGCCTGCCCTGCGCAAACCCCGGAAGTTGTTTTCTTCGCCGTCGGCTCGGTTTCCCGGCCCGGTACCAGCCACATACAGCCGGCTTCCGACTATAATTACACTTTCCGATTCACTGCGGATAACAACAACACCGATATCAATGGGCGAACTTATACCCGCCTCATGAACATGACCGAGACCGATCCCAACTGCTGCTTTTACGGCAAGAGATTCGCGGTTTCCGATTCCGTCCAGAGCGAGTTTAGTTCTCTCGGCTACAACACCGGGACTGTTAAGGTCGACGGCTACGAATACCCCTCGATGGGTTTTGACGGGATGATAAGATTTACCGGAAGCGCTTTGGTGCCTTTTTATCTGAAGAAAAAACAAACCGCCGTGATCAGGGTTAACGTAACGGTCAACGGATATTTGGACGGCTATCCGATCGTGCCCCGTCACACGCTAAGATTTCCTCCTCTATTTCACGTCGTTTTAAATAATCTAAAGGGCGTCGCCACATATACCATCCGCCGGCACGACATGGGCGCCCCGGGTATGGAAAATCATTTCGACATCGTCAGTGTTACTTATGAACTGACTTCCTACCCGCCGTATATTTGACAAATACCGCTTGACGATGCGGCCTGCCGTGCAGGCGCATGATCTTCGGATGTACTTCGAACACGTAAGCTGTTTAGGTGCTGCGTTTTGAGGCCGACCGCGAAAAAACTTGGGCCGGAACCGGGCCGAGGTGGAAACAAAGGTGAACGCCCTTATAAAGAAATCATTTATTAAAACGCCCTTATGCGGTACAATTGCCTTAAAATGACCCGATCTTGAAGGGAGGTAGTGTGGTATGCGAATAATAAGGCCTTTGTTTTTCATCCTTTTCCTGTTCACATTCTTTTGCTCAGCCCAAACTAAAGAGAGCGTACCGGTAACTTTTACCAGTGGAACTTTTTCGCGTCCCGGCAACAACCACGCTTTACTTCCGATTGATTTCCAGTTCAAATTCAGGTTTCTCGGCCCTAATACCGACGTCAACGGCATTATTAGGCCTCAGGGCAGCCTGCAGATCACCGAGGCCGACGCTGTATTTAATTGTTGCCTTTACGGCAGGAGATTGTTCCTTCAGGATCATGCCGAGGGAATTAACCCTTTTGGCCAGGGAATGGATCCGGTAATAGTAAATGGAACCAGTTATAACAGATTCTATTATCGCGGCTCTATCAGATTTAGCGGCGCCGCGCGGGTCCATAGGTATTTACAGAAAAGGGCGGTTCAGACCGTCAGGGTTCCGATCACCGTGACCGGGTTTATCAGGGGATATGTTACGCATGAGGACTTTACGGCGAATTCAAACCCCTTGTTTGAGGTATCGCTTGATAATTTAAAAGGGTGGGCGATCTATACCATCAGCACCCATAATGTTCCTAGCGGGCAGATAGCCAATCACTTTGACATTGTAAGCGTCAGCTACGAAGTGGCCCCTTAACGGTAATTGACAAACACTTTATTTCGGGGCATAAATAAATCTGTGAAATATCTTGTGAACATAATCAGCATTATTACAAATAGGGACTTGTGCTCCATCGAGAGCTGAGCCAAAGATAAACTTTGCGCAAAGTCCCAGGCCAACAAAAAGCCTGGGACTTTTCGATTTTGGATTTTAGAATTCGGATTTCGGAATTTTTGCCTGATAAATGTTAATATTTGAAACTTTGGGGCCGGAAAACGCACCTGCTGACGCAGGCGCTACTGACAGGTTCTGAGTCCCGCCTTCAGGCGGCAACTGAACACCGGCCACCGACAACTGACCACTGATTTATGACTGAGACTTTAGACTTAAAACAAACGGTTAACCTGCCGAAAACGAATTTTGCCCAAAAGGCGAACCTGGGGCAGAGCGAGCCGGCGCGGCTTAAAAAATGGAATGAGATGGGGCTTTACGAGCGTGTGTTGAAAACGCGCCAGGAAAACGGCGCTGAAAAATTTATCCTGCACGACGGGCCGCCGTATGCCAATGCCGACATCCATATCGGCACCGCGCTCAACAAGATCCTCAAGGATTTCGTCGTCAAATCGCGCTCGATGATGGGCTTTGAAGCGCCTTATGTGCCGGGCTACGATTGCCACGGGCTGCCGATCGAAACCTACGTCGAGAAAAAGCTTGACGGAAAAAGGCAAGAACAAAAACGACCTGCCGGTCGAATACATTTCGCCGCATCTGCCGCGAGCATGCCGAACACGCGATGGACGGGCAGACGCGCGATTTTTCGCGCCTCGGCATCTTGGGCGAATGGGAAACATCCCTATCTGACGATGTCGCCCGAATACGAAGCCGACGACGGCGCGGCTTTTCGGCAAATTTCTCGAACGCGGCTATGTCTACAAAGGGCTGCGCCCGGTCTACTGGTGCATCGCACGACCAGACCGCGCTCGCCGAAGCCGAGGTCGAATACAAGGAGCATACCATCCCTTCGGTCTACGTGAAATTTCCGTTGAAAACCGACCCCGCGCAGATCGACGAAGAGCTCGCGGGTAAAAATGTTTTCGTCGTCATCTGGACGACCACGCCCTGGACGCTGCCGGCAAACCTCGGGATCGCGGTTCATCCCGGATTTCGAATACTCGGCGATAGAGGTCGGGCGATGAAGTTTATATCGTCGCCGGCGAACTGGCGAGAAATTTTGCCGAAACCTGCGGGATCGGCGAGACAAAAGAGTTGGCGCGTTTTAAAGGCGAAAAGCTCGACCGGCTGGAAGCGAAACATCCCTGGCTCGACCGCACGTCGCTGCTGATGAACGGCGAGCACGTCACGCTTGGCGAGGCCGACGCCGAAGTCGAGCTCGACGTGCGTTTTGAAAGCAAGACTGCCACTAAATCCGGCACCGGCTGCGTGCATACCGCGCCCGGCCACGGCGCGGACGACTTTCACATCGGCAAACAATACGGCCTGGATATCTATTGCCCGGTCGATAGCGCGGGACGTTTTACCCCCGAGGTCGAACATTTCGCGGGCCAGGATATTTTCGACGGCAAATCCGAAGATCGTCGAGCTTTTGAAAGAGCGCGAACGTTTGCTTTTCACCGAAAATTACTCAGCACCGCTACCCGCACTGCTGGCGCTGCAAAAATCCGGTGATATTTCGCGCCACGCCGCAGTGGTTCATCTCGATGGACGAAAAAGCCGAAGGCGGCGACGGCGGATCGCTGCGCGGTAATGCCCTGCGCGAGATCGAGCGCGTCAAATGGTACCCGGCCTGGGGCGAAGGCCGGATGCGAAATATGTTCAAGGGGCGCCCGGACTGGTGCGTTTCGCGCCAGCGCCTGTGGGGCGTGCCGATCCCGGTCTTTTATTGCAAAGGCTGCGAAGAAGCGATTGCCGAGCCGGCAGTCATCGATCACGTCGCGGATATTTTCCGGCAGGAAACCGCCGACGCCTGGTACAACCGCGAAGCGGAGGAGCTTTTGCCCGACGGGCTTTAAGTGCCCGAAATGCGGCGGCGGGGAATTTCCCAAGGAAACCGATATTCTCGACGTCTGGTTCGATTCCGGTTCGTCCTGCGTCGCGGTGCTGGAAACGCGCGAGAATCTGCGTTTCCCGGCGGACGTTTATCTCGAAGGCGGCGATCAGTTTCGCGGCTGGTTCAATTCAAGCTTGATGTGCGGGCTGGCGGCGCACGACCGCGCCCCGTATAAGCAGATCATCACCACGGCTGGGTGGTCGACGGCGAAGGCAAGCAGATGCAAAATCCGGCGGCAACGCCGTCTCGCCGAACGAGATGATGAAGCAAATCGCGGCGCGGAAATTCTGCGTCTGTGGGCGGCGGCGGTGGAGTACACCGAAGATGTGCGCGTGCTCGGACGAGATCTTAAAGCGCATCGTCGATGCTTATCGCAAGATCCGCAACACGCTGCGCTACGCGCTGGGAAATCTCGACGGCTTCGACCCGGAAAACGACAGTGTCGCGTTTGCCGAAATGCTGGAGATCGACCGCTGGGCGCTGGCTCGCTCGACGAAGTGGCCGCCAAGGTGCGGCAGGCCTAGACGTTTATGATTTCCAGGCCGCCTACAAGGCGCTCAATAATTTCATCACCGTCACGCTTTCGGCGCGGTATTTCGACATCATCAAAGACCGCCTCTACACTGCCGCGCCAAGATCGCCCGCGCGGCGTTCGGCGCAAACCGCTATTTACAAGATAGCCGATGCGCTCTGCCGCCTGCTCTCGCCGATCCTGGTTTTTACTTCCGACGAGGCGTGGGAAAACCTGCCGGGACAGAGACAGGAATCGGTGCACCTGGCGGTGTTTCCCGAAGCTAAGAAAAGTGAAGAACCGCAATTGCTCACCGATTGGGAACGCATCTTCGACGTCCGCGATGAAGTGTTGAAGTCGCTGGAAGAAGCGCGCAACGCGAAATTGCTCGGCTCATCGCTGGAAGCAAAAGTCGTGCTGACGGTGGATGAGGAAACACTCACGCGTTTCTGGAAAAATATCGCGGCGAATTGCGCTACATTTTTATCGTGTCGCAGGTCGACGTGCGTCAGGGCGAAGGCCTGCTGGTGGAAGTAAGCAAAGCCGACGGCGCGAAATGCGAACGCTGCTGGAATTATTCGACCCGCGTCGGCGAGTCGGAAAAATATCCGACCGCCTGCGAAAGATGCGTCGAGGCTCTGACGGAAATTCAGAAGGCGGCGAACGTATAATAGTTTTTAGTTATCACTTCGCGCTCTTTGCGGTTAAAGAAAAAATTAACCGCAAAGGCGCGAAGAAGCCGCCCGGAACGAAAATAAAAAATTATGTTTAAAAAATTATTACTTACCCCGATTTTTGTCACGGCTTTGTTTGCCGTGTCCTCTCCGGCGCAAAAAGTTTATACCCCGGCAAAGGGCTCTGCCGAGCGCACGGCAATTCTCAACGCGCTGCGCGTGCCGGTGGAAAAAGAGTTAAAGCAAAAGATAAATTTCGCCGTCGAGCATTTCAACGTTCAGGGCAACTGGGCTTTTCTTGACGGCGCTCCGCAAAACACCCGGGGCGGCAGGCCCAATTACCGCGGCACCGGCTACCAGAATGCGATCAGCGCCGGTATGTTCGATAACAATCTTTTCGCCCTGCTCAAAAAGACCAAAGGGAAATGGAAAGTGGTCACTTACGCCATCGGCTGCACGGATGTCTGTTACATGACATGGCCGGAAGATTATAAAGCGCCAAAGGCAATTTTTCCGTATACTGAATAATGTAATGGCAGTTGATTTTCAGACAATTCTCTCCTCCCCTGGTGAAGTTTATGCCGAAGGACTGAGATTTTTTCGAGGTGAAGGGATGATAAACGACGCTCTAAAGCGCCTGACTCTGGATCTGGAATCTCATGGAATAGATTATTCGGTCATCGGCGCGGTCGCTCTTAACCAACACGGGTACAGGCGTTTTACGGAAGATATAGATCTGCTTTTGACCAAAGAGGGTTTGGAAAAATTCCGCGAGCAATTGGTGGGCCTTGGCTATGTGCCCGCGTTCCAGGGAGCGCGGAAAAAATTTCGCACAACGGAAGAAAATATTCCCGTGGAAATTATCACGTCCGGTGAATTTCCCGGCGACGGATTGCCGAAACCGGTTTCGTTTCCCGACCCGAGCGAACATTTTGTGGTGATCGAAGGAATTAAAACGATCTCGTTGGAAAAATTAATCGAATTGAAACTGACCTCAGGCATAAGCGCAAGCGATAGATTAAAAGACTTGGCGGACGTGCAGGAATTAATAAAGCTGAAGAATCTGGACGAGAGTTTTGCCGAAAAATTGAATGAATTTGTGCAGGAAAAATATTTAGAGTTGTGTAGAGCGGTTTTAAACGCGAAAAATAAAGAAGAGATCTGAGTCTTTAATCTTGAACAAAAACATTTTTATCTGGAAAATGTGTTACCTGATAGCGGCGGGCGCGCTGGTGCTGCTGGACCAGGCGAGCAAGGCGTGGGCGGCGCGGCGGCTGCGGCTGGCAGAGCCTTTTGAGGTCATTAAAGGTTTCCTGAATTTCGACTACGCCGAAAATAACGGCGTCGCTTTTAGCCAGCTGCAAAACGGGGGCGACACCAGCCGCTGGGCCCTCTCCGCGCTGGCTTTGATTGCGGCGTTGGCGGTCTTATACTTCTTCTGGCGCACCAAACGCGCCGACGATCGTATCCTGGGCGCGTGCGCCCTGCTGCTGGCGGGCATCGTGGGAAATTTGCTCGACCGCGTCCGGCTGGGTTTCGTGATAGATTTTATCGACGTGCAGTTCGGCGGCTGGCATTACCCGACGTTCAACGTGGCTGATTCGGCGATCTGCATCGGTGCGGGCCTGCTGCTTTTGGATATGTTCTTAAATAGCAGGAAAAAGGAAAAGGCCGAACCGAAAACCGAAGACGCCGTTGAAACGTAATACGTCTTATACACTTTTATCATGGCTATACTGACAACGGGCCACTGACCACTGACAAACGTTTATGTATCCTGAAATTATCGAGGTCTGGGGTTATCCCATATACACTTACGGCGTATTGCTGGCCGTCGCTTTGATACTGGCGTTATTTGTCGCCGCGCGGCTCGCCAAACGCGACGGGCTGCCTTCTGAACGGATGTACGATCTCGGGCTGTGGATACTTTTGGCCGGGCTGCTCGGGTCAAAACTCCTGCTCGTTTTGCTCGACCCCAACGCGAAAGTTTTCTCGCTGGATTTTTTGCGTTCGGGCGGAGTTTTTTACGGCGGATTTTTGGGCGGGCTGCTGGCGGCGGCGATCCTGATCCCGCTTTACAAACTGAATTTCTGGAAGGTGGCCGACGCTTTTGCCCCGGCGGTCGCGCTGGGGCAGTTTTTGCAGGCAGGGATGTTTTGCCGCCGGGTGCTGCTGGGGCAAGCCGACCGATCTGCCGTGGGGCGTTCATTTTACCGAGAAAGCTCACGATATGACCGGCGTGCCGGTGCATGATTTCACCACCAATGCGGCGATACACCTGCACCCGACACAGCTTTACGAATCGTTTGCGATGCTCCTGGTTTTCGTGCTGCTTTATTTCATGCACAAGCGCAAAAAGTTCGACGGGCAGATACTGATAATGTATATGATCCTCTACCCGCTGATACGTTTTACCGTCGAATTTTTCCGCGACGATCCGCGCGGCGACCTTTTTGGGATCACCAGCATGACGGGCCTTTCCACTTCCCAGATCATCAGTTTACTGGTTGCGGCCGGCGCAGGCAGTTTTCCTCTTCATGCGCCTGCGCCGCGCTTCCGGCGCAAAACCCCAGGCCGCCGGTGCCACCAGTGCCGACCGTGAATGAAGAAAATCCATCCTTGGTTTTGAGCCCCAAGCCCGAAGATCAGGGCAAACGGCTGGATTCTTTTTTGGCGGAAAAGATCGAGGGTTGGAGCCGTTCGCGCCTGCAAAAACTCATTGACGGCGGCGACGTTCTCATCGGCGGCAAAACCGCCAAATCTTCCTACAAAATAAATTCATCCGATCCGGTCGAGGTCGAGCTGACGGTGCCGCCGGCCGATTCTTTTACGCCGGAAAATATTCCGCTCGACATCGTTTATGAAGACGAGACGCTGGCAGTGATAAAAAAGCGAGCCGGAATGGTGGTGCATCCCGGCGCGGGCATATCCGGCGGCACGCTGGCGAACGCGATCGCGTATCATTTCAAATTCCAAACTACGGATTCCAGGTTTGAAAATCGGGTCGGCATCGTGCATCGCCTGGATAAAGACACTTCGGGTTTGATCGTCGTCGCAAAAAACGAAGCGGCACATGAAAACCTTGCCGAACAATTTCAGGACCGCGAAGTTTTCAAATCCTATCTCGCCCTGGTTCACGGGCAAATGGAAGCGGAAAGCGGCCGCGTCGACGCCTCGCTGGCGCGCGATCGCAGCAATCGTCTGCGGATGGCGGTCGTGAGAAGCGGGCGCGGCGCGCTCAGCCTCTGGCGCGTGCGCGAGAGGTTCGAAAAATTTACCCTGCTCGAGGTCGAGATAAAAACCGGGCGGACGCACCAGATCCGCGTTCACCTGGCGCATATCAAACACCCGGTCGTCGGCGACGAGCTTTACAACGGCGGGCGTGACAACCATATTTCCGACCCGCAGGTCCGCAAGGCAGTGGCCGGACTGGGCAGATTTTTTCTCCACGCCGAACGGCTGGAATTCCGCCATCCCGCCACAAAGAAACAGATGAAATTTTCCGCGCCGCTGCCGGGGGAATTAGAAAATCTTCTGGAACTTTTGAGCTAAAAAGCGCGATATAACAACCTCTCAGGTCCGGAAGGGTCGCTTGCGCCCGCTGTTTTTAGAGGTTTTATTTTCTTGTCAGCCACTGTATAAAAAATTAAGAGCGGGCGCAAGCAACCCTTCCTGACCTCGAGGTGATCACCTTGTCGGATTTTCTTTACGCCCCCGCATCACATGAGTATTAGGTTGCCTGCGGCAACCCAGGCGGACGAGCCGTCCGCGCTCCCAGCGAATGGCGTTACATCAAAATCCGTCTTTTGCTATACTAGGTAGTTCCGCGAGCGCCGTTAAAAAAGGCAACAAAACACCGGGCAGGGGCATCGAATTCGTGCGGAAATGCACCTCTTTTTTAATTATTTATGAAGAAATCGTTCAGGCTTTTTTATTTACAGGCATTGTTGGCCGTTCTTTTCGCGGGGTTTTCCCTGTCCATCGAGGCGCAAACGACGCCCGTTCCGACACCAACCCCCCCGATCGAGGACGTGATCAAGGTTTTCGAGGTCCGGCTGCCGGTCAGCGTTAAAAACAAAAAGGGCGATTATGTTTCCGGGCTGAACCAGAACGACTTCGTCATCCTGGAAGACAAAATTCAGCAGGAAGTGACCTTTTTCAGCGACGAGAAAAACAACCCGCCCGTCTTTGTCGGCGTGCTGATGGACACTTCGCCGTCGACCGCCGGCAAGATCAAATTTTCCAAGGAAGCCGCCAAAAATTTTATCTACACCGTGACCCGGCTGCGCAAGGACAAGGCGGCCTTTATGACCTTTGACCACGATGTGACCCTGCGCCAGGATTTTACCGACAAGCTCGACCTGCTGGACAAGGCCGTCGATAAGGTAGGCAGGACCGGTTCGCAGACCGCGCTTTACGACGCCATCTGGCAATTTTGCAACGAGAAGCTGCGCACCGCCCCGGGCCGCAGGGTGCTGGTGGTTATCACCGACGGCGACGATACTTTTAGCCGCGCCGATATGAACGACGCCATCGATCTTGCCCAGCGGACGGAAACCACCATTTTTGCCGTTTCCACTAAAGCCGGGTTTTTGGGCACCGTGCCGGGCGTGGACGCCGGCCAGGTCAATGACCAGGGCGATAAAGACCTGATCAAGATCTGCCAGGAAACCGGCGGCGAGGCTTTCTTTACCGGCGATATGATCGCGCTCGAACGCGCCTTTACCCGCATTTCAAAGGAGCTTCGTTCGCAATACATCATCACTTACCGCCCGAAGAACCAGGAGTTCGACGGCCGCGACCGCCTGATCGAAGTGCGTTTTGTCGATGGGCAGAAACAGAATGATTACAAGATCCGCACGAAAAAGAAATATCGTGCCGTAAAAGACAGCCTGAAGTAAGCTTTTGGCATCTTATTTATTCTTGAGGTTTTAAAATGAAGAAATTTACCGGTTTGCACGTTTTGATAGTTTTGTCCGTGATCGCGGTTTTTGCGGCCTTTTCCGGCTACAACGTTTCACAGGCGCAAACCGGTAAGGCAGTTTCCCGGCCGCTGCGCCCACTCCCAAGCCCACGCCGGAGGACGGCGAAGACGACGAGCCTTTAGAGATCAATACGGAACTGGTGAACGTGCTTTTTACCGCCGCCGATCCCACCCGCCGTTTTATCACCGACCTGAAAAAAGAAGACGTCCGCATTCTGGAAGACGGCCAGCCGCAGCAGATATTTACTTTCTATCGCCAGGTCGACCTGCCGCTTTCGCTGGCGATATTGATAGATACCAGCGGCTCGCAGGAACGCACGCTGCCGGAAGAAAAAGAGGCGGCCAAGGCTTTTCTCGACGATGTGGTGCGCCCGAGCAAGGATGAGGTGGCGATACTTTCATTTACCGGCGAGACGACGCTTGAACAGGGGCTGACCGGAAACGTCCCGCGCCTGCGCCGCGCCGTCGACCGGGTGGAATTCGTTCCGCCATCGGGCTACATCGGCGGGGGAGTGGTAACGAACGGCGGGACCGTGCCGGGAACGCCGCCGATCTCCGGGAAAAACCAGCAGATCTCCGGCTCGACCGCCATCTGGGACGCGATCTGGGTCGCTTCGCACGATGTGCTGAAAGAAGCGCCGCTGGGCACGCGACGGGCGATCATTTTGATCTCCGACGGTGTGAACACTTACGGCTCGAAAAACCTGAGCGAGGCCGTAAATGAAGCGATCAAAAGTGATGCGCTGATCTATTGCGTCGGCATCGGGGACGATTTCTACCAGGGCGTGAACGAAGGCGCGCTGAAAAAACTTTCCGAAAACACCGGCGGCCGGGCTTATTTCCCGCGCAACGAAGCCGAGCTGCGCCACGCTTTTACGCAGATACAGATCGACCTGCGCTCACAGTATTTGCTCGCCTACGAGCCCTCCAACCCGAAAAAGGACGGAACTTACCGCAAGATCCAGATCGAGGTCACCAACCCCGCTTACGCCAAACAAAAGATCCGGGTGGTCCACCGTCAGGGCTATTTCGCCAGGACGAAAGCGGCAAAACTCCGAAAAAATAAATTGGTTTAGAGTTACGCCTTCAGGCGTGATCACGCGTGAACGCGTAACTCTGAACATTTGACTTAAGCGTTCTCTTTGAGTCAAATAACCTCGTGCGATTTCCTTTCAAACTATCGAAGTATAAAGAATTCGATGTGCTCGGTTTCGGCACCAACGCCGTCGACCACCTGATCGTGGTGCCGGAATACCCCAAGTTCGACAGCAAGGTCCATCTCACACGCCACATCCAGGCCGCCGGCGGGCAGATCGCTTCGGCCGCGGCGGGTTTGAGCCGCCTGGGTTTTAAGGCCGCGTATGCCGGGCGTTTCGGCTCGGACGCGGAAGGCGAGTTCGGCTTAAAAACTCTGGCGGACGAGGGCACAGACACGCGCTTTAGCGAAACCATCGCCGGCGCGCGCACGCAGATCGCTTTCATCCTGATAGACGAGCGCAGCGGCGAGCGCACGGTCATCTGGCACCGCGACGCAAACTTAAGTTACCGCGCCGGTGAAGCGCCGCTGGGAGCCGCCGGGCTGGCAAAAGTTCTGCATATGGATGCGCATGACCCGCTTGCCGCGGCGGAAATGGCAAAGGCGGCGCGTGAGAACGGCGCGGTCGTGACCATCGATATCGACGAGTTCACCGAAGGCGTAGACGTTCTGCTGCCGCTGATCGACATCATGATCTCTTCGGCGGAATTTCCCGCGCGCGCGACGGGCATCGGCGACCCCCGGGCCGCCCTGACAGAGATCAAAGCGCGCTACGGCTGCCCTATCGTCGGGATGACGCTGGGCGAACAGGGCGCGTTGATACTGGCCGAAGGCGTGTTCGTCGAATCGCCGTCATTTGCCGTTCCCGGCGGCTGCAAAGACACCACCGGCGCGGGCGACGCTTTCCGGGTGGGGCTGATCTACGGCTTGCTCAAAGACGCCCGGATCGAAGAAAGCCTGAAATTCGCCAACGCCGCCGCGGCGCTGAAATGCCGCCAATTAGGCGCGCGCACCGCTTTGCCTGATGAGGCGGAACTGCTGGGGTTTACCGGACAGGTTTAGAGTTACGCGTTTACGCGTGATATTTCCACGAACAATCACGCCTAAAAGGCGTAACTCTAAACAAAACTCTTGAAAACTACCTGCTGAAAATGTCACAATAATAGAGACGGGTTTCCCCGGGCCCGGTCGCCATTCCCACTTCGGAAAAATTGATCTCCCTTTCAATCATGGATTCTTTAACGGGCATAGTTGTGCAATTTGCGGGTATCTTTCTGATCACCCTGCTCTCCGTGTTTCTCAAGCGCTCGCTCAAATCCACCGCGCTGAATTACTGGGCGATGGCCTGGGGCGCGCTATCGCTGTCTTTGCTCTGCCTGATGTGGGGATTTACGCTGGCGGAATATTCCCATTTCTTCTTTTTCGGCTATTTATTCGGAGAATACATTTTCTGTTTGTTCCTGGTGGCGGGCTGCCTCAATTACACTTCCGATTACCACATCACCAACCGTTTTCTGCTCTGGCTGTTTCCGGCGGCGGCGCTGGCGGCCGTTTTGGCCTCGTCCAACAAGGACATCAATAATTATTTTTTCCTTCACGCGCTGGTGCTGAGCCTGTCGTTTGTGACGGGTTTCTTTGCCTTGAGGCCAAGGAAAAAGAGCCACCGGAGTTTCGGCCTGCAGGTGTTTCGCTCCGGGCTTTTGCTGCTGACGCTCGACTTCCTGCATTATTTCGTCATATTCGGGCTGCGCCGGACGAACTACGCCCTTCCCGTCCCCGAAGCATATCTCACCTATAACAGCATGATCGACCTGGTGGTGGAAGTTTTGCTCGGTTTCGGGATGATAATAGTGCTCCTGGAAAAAGTGATACGGGAAGGCGAGAAAACCAACCGCAAGCTCCAGGACGCGCATTTTCAGCTTGAGCAGCTGGCGCAGACCGACCCGCTCACCACCGCCTTTAACCGCCACGCGTTTTACAGTTTTATCCAGAAACAAAACGACAAAAAGACCATTCGCGGCTGCGTCTGCGTGCTGGATATAGACAGCCTGAAACCGATCAACGACATTTACGGGCACGCCGTGGGCGACCTGGCGATCAGGGCGGTCGCTTCCGAAGTGCGCTCTTTGATCCGCGCGGACGATCTGCTGTTTCGCTGGGGCGGCGACGAATTTTTCGTGATCATGGTCGGGATGAATCTGGAGCTGGCCGACCTGCGTTTTGCCACGCTGGAAAGCTCGCTGATGAACCTCCCTTTCCACGGCCTGGAAGAAAAGATCACGGTCGGTGTTTCATACGGCATCGCGGAATTCAAACACGCCGGCGAGCTGGAAAATGCCATCTCGACCGCCGACGCCGAAATGTACAAACAAAAAACCGCCCATAAACAGGCGGAAGAATCCGGGATCCCGCTATACGGCGGCAGTGCGGGGAAAGTTGCCGGCGATAATACGCTCCGGCACTGAAAAATATTTAGCCGCGGATTTTCACGGATAAACACGGGTGAGAAATTCAGATCTGTTTCATCTGTGTTTATCCGCGGCTAAAATTCTTATTTCAGCGCGTATCGTTGGATAGTGAATAGATGCTGGATGCCTTTTTCGGCCAGCGCCAGCATTTCATTCATCTGGTCGCGGTTAAAAGGCTCGCGTTCGGCGGTGCCCTGCAGCTCGATAAATTTACCCTGCCCGGTGCAGACCACGTTCATATCAACCTCGGCGGCGGAATCTTCCTCGTATTTCAGATCGAGCAGCGGCGTCTGTTCCACGATGCCGACACTGATCGCGGCCACCTCGCTTAAAAGCGGCTGTTTTTTAAGATTTTTCGCCTGCGTTATTTTTTTGATCGCCAGCGCCAGCGCCACATAAGCCCCGGTGATGGAGGCGGTGCGCGTGCCGCCGTCGGCTTGTATCACGTCGCAATCGACGGTGATGGTGCGTTCGCCCAGCGCGGACATATCGACCACGCTGCGCAGGCTGCGCCCGATCAGGCGCTGGATCTCCTGCGTCCGCCCCGAGGGGCGCATTATCTCACGCTGGCTGCGGGTGTGGGTAGAGCGCGGCAGCATCGAATATTCCGCCGTCACCCAGCCCCGGCCCTGGTTGCGCATGAACATCGGCACCTTTTCTTCGACCGAAGCGGCGCAGATGACCTTTGTCCCGCCGACCTCGATCAGCGCCGAGCCTTCCGCGTAAGGCAAAAAGTTGGGAGTGATCTTTGTCTCGCGGATCTGGTCGGCCGCGCGCCCGTCAGTTCGTGTGTAAGTCATAAATTCTTTAAGTGATCAGCACTCAGTTTTCAGCATTCAGTAAACGCCGCTGACTGCTGAGTGCTGAGTGCTGATTGCTGACTGCTCTAAATCAACTCTATCGCTTCCAGTTTAGCAGGCTTGGTGCCCAAAAATCTTTCCGCCACGCGGGCAAATCGCTCCGCCGCGTCGGTCACGTAAAAATGGTCCAGGTCGTCGCACAGATGCCGCTCGCTCGAATCGATGACATCCGGGTTGGCCAGGCCTTTGTCGATCAGCAATTGCGCCGTTTCCTCGGCGGCGGCCACGCCGGAATCGATCAGCAGCACATTTGCCCCGACAGTTTCCTGTATCACCTCGCGCAGGATAGGGTAATGCGTGCAGCCCAGCACCAGCGCGTCGACGCCCGTCAGCTTTTGTAAATATTTCCTCGCGATGGAATACGTTTCCGGTTCCCGGGTCCAGCCTTCCTCGGCCAGCGGGACAAAAAGCGGGCACGCCGCCTGAAAAATTTCCGTCTCGACGCCCGTTCGCCGGATAGCCTCGGCGTAGGCGTCGCTCAACACGGTGGCTTCGGTGGCGATCACGCCGATCTTCGGCACCCTCGTTCGGCCGCTCGGTTCCAGCGTTTCCGCGACCGCCTTGCGCGCGCCGGGCCCGATCACGCCGACTGTGTCCAGCCCGATCTTTTCCCTGATCTTCGGCAGCGCCACCGCGGAGGCCGTGTTGCACGCCACCACTAAAAGTTTTATCCCGCGCGAGGCCAAAAACGACGAATTTTCCAGCGCGTAGCGCTCGACCGTCGCCATCGATTTCGTGCCGTAAGGCACCCGCGCCGTGTCGCCCAGGTAGACAAAACGCTCGTTCGGCAGCCGTTCATGCAGCGCGCGGTAAACGGTCAGGCCCCCGACGCCGGAATCGAAGATCCCGATCGGCAGCCTGGCGTTGTCTTTATTTTGCGTGGAATTCACTTTCACCAAAAGAAAGTGAAAGAATATGTTGAGATCGTTTTAAAGTCAAAAAACTTATACCCGCTCACGGTCTAACGAACTGTAAGGGTCTGTTTTTAAGTCCATCCATTTCCGGTGCAGAAATTGATAAGTGTCGTACCACGGCGAATCGGGCTCGTTAGGTTTCGGGACCGGTTGCGGAGAGTTCTCCTGCTCTAAATACCATCTCTGCCAGAGATGCCTGAGCAGGGAATAAACCGTGGTGCACTGCCCGCAGACGATCAACAACTTTAGGTCTTTATCTCCCTCAAACCACAGCGTGGTCGGGACGGCCTCTGCCGCCGCGGAGATCTTCTTCATTTCCCCGGTCGGCTGCAAGCTCGGATCCAGCTTCCACACTGCCGGGTCTTCCGGGTCCACCGTCGGGTTCATATCATAAATGAGATCGAATGAAACCCGCTTATTGCGAACGGGATCGGCCATGATATTGTTGAATTGCAATTGGCGGATCCGTTTCATAAAAACGTCACCGGACATGGTTCCGAGCGAGGTGAACCGCGCCTTGGCCATATTTATGAAATCCGGCATTGTCAGCCGCTTGACCCATTTCCAAAGCGGAAATTTGCCTCCGGAAACCACGATCTCCTTATTTTTGGTGAACAGCCTGTAAGCCCAGCCCAGAATGCCCATGAGAGTAAGGAAAAGGCCGATCGGCGCGATGTATTGAAAGAGTATCTGGATCCAGGTCAGGGTGCGCGTCTCGACGCCGGCAAAGAACCAGTAAATTAGCACCCCGGCGGATACGGCGGAGATGAAAAAGAGCAGCACTGGCCGCCCAGAACAGCATATCTATTGTCAGCCAGCCGTCCTTGGTGTCCGGTTTCGGGTATCTGAGCATATCGTTGTCGCGCGCGCTGGTATCGGAGATCAGGAAAAGCCCGAAGATGGTTTTATCCGGGTCGTCGTGAGTTCTATCCGCCAGAACTGCATTGGATATACCCTGGTTGTCATAAATTCCGCCGTCCATCAGCGGCACCGAGAGACATTTGCCGTCTTCACGTTTAAAACCGCTCGGCCAGTTGTCAATTTGCTGTATCAAACGCTGCCGAATAGTACTCAGGCCGCTTTGCCAGTAAAAATCTTCCGGGAAACGAAGCGGTTCGAAGGCGGCGGGAAAGCAGGACGAAGCGGCAACAATATCGGCCAGCAAGATCTCTTCCGCGATACCCGACACGACCTTAAAATTCCCGTTCCCCGCATAAACATCGGGATTATGGCTGGCGCGAAACCGGAAGGAATTGCCCCTCAGGAATTCGGTCGAATTAAAGATCAATTCCAGAAAGCGCTTGTCATTTCCCACCAGGCCCATCAGGGGCGCGAATTTGCGGCCTTTAAAGAGCGTGTCGTTATAAACTTTGGCGGCGGAGCGGATCAGGCTCAGATCCTTAGAGCCCGACGGCGAAGGCGTCCGGTAAAGATCGCCCAGTGCTTTGTCGATGCAATTCGTGGTAAGCAGAAAATTATAAAAGTCGTCGTAGAAAGTGCGGTAGCTTTTTCCTTCGCTCAGCCATGCGGCATAAGTAACGCCGGTGAATGTGCCGCCGGAGACGGTCGAAAAAAGCTTTACGTCCTTTAACAGATCAAGCTCGTCCAGCATATCGACGGTGCCCAGCGCAAAAGTTGCCGCGCGGTAGCCGCCGCCTGAAAGACATAAAGCGATATTGCCGAAAGGAGCAGTGGTTTCGGGGGTCATATTATACCTGCCGGTTTTAGTTTTTCTGGAGCAGACAGATTATATGACAGTTTCCCGGAATTACTACAAAAATTAAGCTTCCGGCCGAAAATTTAGGATCCTGCCGGAAGCTTAAGTGCTGGGGTGAATTGTATAGATGTTTAGGCAAAAGCCGGGCCGGTTTCCAGCAGGCGATCGGTAAAAAGCCTCTCGACGGTCGAACTGATAAGGCCGGGGCTGACTTTCACGCCCACCTCGCTTTCCAGTTCGCGGGCGATCTCTTCCGCATTATGTTTTCCGTCGCACTTTTTCCAGACAAAGGCGGACACGGGATTAAGAAGGATATATTTTTCGCTTTGCAGGTCGTGAATAAAAAGATCGACGACGTCTCTTTCAATAACCAGATCGTTTTTTCTTGCTACGGGATTCATTTTAGGACTGCCTCCGTGTTTTAATTTCCGCCCTGCGGCTGTTCATACTATTGGCAACGCCCGTGCCACATATCAAAACAGCGCCAAAGCCAGCGTTTACCGGGCAAACTGCGAATCGCTCCCGGATCTCAGAATTCAAAAACCGGTCAATTTGACCGGTTCTAATCGTTCATTTAGACAGAGACGCTTTCACTGGGAGCGCGGACTTACTCGTCCGCAAAAGGCTGCTTTGCAGCCTGATGTCGCTAGGTCGGCATCAATGGAGGCGTAAAGTAAAGGAGGAGATTCATTTTGGGGCTATAGCGAACTTGGCGACTGATTTAGACTCGGCTGTAACCTTGTTTTTCTCATAACCAGTACATGTGAGGCGGCTTCAGCCGTCTTCCGCGATGGCGGCATTTAGCCACGCGCTTCAGCGCGTGGTAATAAAGCCGAAATATACTAAAGGGCGTTTTAACGTCCTTGCCAAATTTGCTTTAGCATTTTTCGATTTGCTAAAGCCTCAAAAAACAAAGGACGTTGAAACGCCCTTTTTGTTTTGTTACTCCTGACCACGCGATAAATAGCGTGGCTATTTGCCCGAACGGGAAAGCCTCGTGAACGAGGCTAAATGTCGCAATTTCCAACTTCTTTTATTAACGCTTTCTTCTTTAGCAAACTACTCTTTCTTCTCCCGCCGCATCAGCGCATTTAGTGTATCCGTCTTTTCGCCCAAGAGTTGTTTCACAACTTTCTCGACATTCCGCAATAAAGATTCCTCGGTTTTCATTGAGCTGAGATAGCGCAGGATCTCTTTTTGGCGTGAAGGCGAGAGCTTTTCGAATTCGGCTTTGGCCGGCTTGTTTTTAGCGAGGGCTTTTTCAAATTGCGGCGGGACGGGCACGACGCGCGGCGCGGGGTCGAAATCGAGCTCGACGTGGGCGACATCGCCGGTGTCTATACCGGCGGCTTTTCTCATCTCGCCGTTTAAGTACAACCGCCAGGCGCCGGAGTATTTCACAATATTGTGAATAAATTCCGCGCCGTTGAGTTTCCCTTTAACGGGAATTGCTCCTGTTCGTTTACCGGCCTTTTTGAAGAGATATTCCAGCACGTCACCCGGCACATCGACGACGGGGTTGATCTTGCTGATGATAAAAATTTTCGCGGAGAATGATCTCACTCGGGAATGATAATACAAAGGCCCTGACGCGCGTTAGCATCAGAGCCTTGTCCTGTTTTACAGCATCTTTTACGCCTGCTTTAGTTCACCGGCGAAAAATTAACCTCAGTCATTTCATCGTTCACGGTAATTAATTGCGGTTCGAATTGGCGCTGTTTCGAGGAAACAGAGATCACGTAGTTTTGTCCTACCGCGACCTCGTCAAACCGGTAATAACCCAGCGGACTCGCCACCACGCTCCGCGAAATGCCGCCTGAGTCAGTTAAACTTACGATCGCTCTCGAGCCTCCGGAAAAAACCCTGCCCGAAACACTCACGTTAGCTGCCGTCGGATTGCAGGTATCAAGTCTTATATCGTCAACGACAAAACTGCCGGTTCCGGTGGTCGTCCCGACGTATTCAAACAGGATCGCGTGCGATGCGCCGTTGGCAAATGAACTGAGGTTGAGTATGCGCTGGGTATAAGCGCCTTCGGCGACAGAGGGCTCGGTTATGGTTTGTTGAATGACGCCGTCGACCCTGACCCTGAGCACATCGGTAAAGGGCGAAGAAACCGTGCCTATCCTCAGCCAATAGCTGAGAACGACTATATTGCCCGCGGGAAGAGTGACCGTTTGACCCAAAGTGGCGGTTTCAGCCGCGGGAATACCGCCAAACCATGCCCAGAACGCGCCCGTTCTCGGTGGAGACGCACCGCCGCCCGTGCCGCAGCTGGGAACGTCACATAAAGGTGTTCCGAAATTGGTGGAGGTTTCCGGATTCCAAAAAGTATTGGGTATGCCGCCAGTCTCAAAACCCCCGTCTACAAGTATGTTATTGATGCAGGGTTCCGGAACCGGTGTGGAAACTTCCTGAGGTATCTTTATACCGTCCATCGGATCGGGTACTAGAACGGGCTGCCGCCGCTCATCCTGCCCAAACGTGAAGATCGCGCTAAAGATAAAAAACAACGCGCAAAAGATCGTCTTATCAACGATCGCGCGGGTTTGAAAACTACGATTCGTCCATAAATTGTCTATTTTTCCCATATATCCCTCCCTGGCTGTGTTTCCCCAAACCCACCCTGGGTGGGCTAAAAAGCCGGATTGCACTTTCAACCAAGTAAAAATCCTTTTAAGGAGAAGCTGTTTGTTAGCGAACAGTTTGTATCAAAAATATACGCCAATTTGCTTTAATGTCAATAAAAATAGCGCTGATTTTATGGTTATCAAACGAAAAATCGCACGAAAACTCAAAAACTACCCAATAAAAAGTTCTTGACATATATCGGTTACGGTTATATTAACGGAATGTATTTATGGCTGACAGAACAGTAAATTCGGGGCGGGCGGCAATTATCAGCGCTATTTTCTGCCTGCCGTCTATGACTTTTTACCTGCTGCTGATATTAAATATCGAGCCGCCTTTCGCAGCGATGCTCAGAGGCGAACCGGACGAGCTCAATATTATCGGCTCTCTTATAGCGCTGGTTTTATTTCTGCTCTTGCCGGCGGCTTTTTTCATCAGCCTTCGTCCGGTAGCGCGAAACATGCGCGCCGGAAACGGAGTCGCGGCCGTCCTCGTTAATCTTTTTCTCGCCGTCGTGAGCTTTTGCTTCTTCGCCCTGATCGCGGGCAGTATCATAGTCGATCAGTATCCGTGCTGGATGGGCGTTCCGAATTGTGATTAATTTTTAAAAAGGCGGATTTGGTGGAGGCGGCGGGAATCGAACCCGCATCCAAAAGTTGTGCCCAGTGGCGTCTACATGCTTAGTTGGTTCTCTTTAAGTTTCGCCTCTGACGAGTAAGTGAACCGACAAGACCTCGGCAGAAGCTAGCCTGGCTAAGATCTCGCACGCGCCTGCAGACGGAGGGCGCGCGCCAGCTTGAACTGTGTTATGCCTCCACCGGTCGCATCAAGCAGACTTCCGGCGAGACACTTGTGGCTAGCGTTAACTAGGCAGCAAGAGCTAATTCTTGATTAGCATTTGTGTTTCTCCTGGTGTTTTAACGAGCTACCCAGAGTGAGCCCGGCATGCATCCAAAGAACTACTAACCCCTGTCGAAGCCTTTCGCCCCCAAAACAGAAGAGTTACATTGTAACCCAGTTTAGATGTAAAAGCGCAAGGAATGGTTGAAAGCATTCTTTTTTGCATAAACTCAATTTCTTGCAGCAATTAGTTCTTGTCTCAAATAGGTAAAAATCTGTTATACTCCCGAATACGGCGGATTTGTGACGATAAAATCAATTCGCTAAATACTTCGCGGGGAAAACTATTACAAAATGAGCGTCCCTAACGTTCCTACTATTTCTCTGTTCAGCGGCTGCGGAGGCACGGACTATGCCCTACAAAAAGCCGGATACGAAATTGTCTGGGCTAATGACATTTGGCCGATTGCAGCTGAAATCTACGATATGAATATCGAAAACAGCCAGATGAGAGTGGGCGATATTGCGGACTTTGACAGATTTCCCTCAGCCGAACTTCTGGTCGGTTGTTATCCGTGTCAATCCTACAGCCAAGCTGGAAGCCGGGATTGGAACTCAAACACGAATTTTCTTTATCAGCAGTTTGATCGCGTGCTTCGGAAAGTGAAACCCCGCGCCTTCTTGGTCGAGAACGTAAACGGAATGACCTTTGGCGAAAATTACAATCTTTTATGGAACCAGGTTTATCGCTATCGTCTGGCTGGATACAAAGTAAAATGGGAAGTTCTTAATGCAAAAGATTACGGTGTGCCTCAAAACAGACGAAGAGTATTTCTTGTCGGCATCCGGAGCGACATTGACTTCGAGTACAAATTTCCGAAGCCGACTCACGGACTGGGAACGAATCGGCCTTATGTCAGTCAGCGCAAAGCAATAGGAAATATGCCTTGGTGGCCTGAAGGCGACTTCAACGATGAGCCCTTTCATTGGTACTATTTGTCTCGTCGTAGACGAAATACGTGGGGCCAGCCAAGCGCTTGTATAGTTGGAAATTGGCGACACGTGCCATTGCATCCATCCAGTCCGCCACTGAGAAGAATTCATACGGATAAATGGGAGTTTACTCGGGAGGGCCGCGCACGTCGGCTTTCATATCGCGAATGTGCTGCTCTTCAGGGATTCAGAAGAAAAGCAAATTGGGGTGACGCAGCGGTAAGAGATCGATTTCAAGTGATAGGTAACGCGGTTCCCCCGCCGCTTTTTTCTGCGATTCTAAGACCGCTGAGAGAGATTTGGAGCTAAAATAGTTTTATGCCAGATAAATTCGAAGTTGATCTCGACGAGCTTCATTTTGACCCAGACAATCCTCGAATCGTTGGGCCCGATGGCGATGAACCGAATCAGATATTTCGCTACCTTATAACCGAAATCGGAGTTGACGATTTACTCCAGTCTATTTCAGCGTCCGGCTTGATAGACGGTGATCCCATAATAGTAAAACCCAGAGCAGAGGGCGGCTATTATGTGATAGAAGGAAATCGAAGGTTAGCCGCATTAAAACTATTAATTGGCGAAAAGCCTCAAGATGAAGGACCTCTTCCTAAAATTCCAGAGATCTCAAATGAATTAAAAGAGGCTCTTAAGACCGGAATAAAGGTACAGAGCGGATGGTCAGAGGAAGCTCTACAAGCCTATTTGGGTTATAAACACGTAACAGCTGCAAAAGAGTGGCCTCCCGAAGCTAAAGCGAATTTCGTTTTTAAACATGCTAACGATGATTTTGGTAAAGACAATCTGACCAAATTTGCAAAAACTTTAGGCACAAATTACGCAACTTTGAAACGCTGGCTAGTAGCTCTATTAATATTAAAGCAAGCAGAAGATAATGGATTTTTTGATTCCGCAACCGCACCTACTAAAAGGTATTTTGGAACTTTCTATACCTTGTTAGGTGGGCAGGAGGCCCAAAACTTTCTTGATTTACAAGATGAGATAGCTTTGAATCCTGTACCAGAAACAAATCTAAATAACTTGGATGAGTTTATAAAATGGACGATCGGAACAAAAGAAGTAAGTAGAAGGGTTAATAGTAGACAACAAGCAAAATTTGAGCAGGTTTTGGGCAGTCCTACTGCGCTGCAACACTTCAGAGTTAAGGGAGATTTAGAGAGCGCACTTCTTTACACTGAATACAATGCCGATCAAGTAACCGGCAAACTTAGAGCAGCAGCATATTCAATTGAAGAATGCCTCCCGAAGTTATTTGATGTCCGTGATAGTGACAACGTTATAGAGGCGTTCTCGGAATTAGAAGGAGCTTACAAAAAAGCTCGCCTTAATATGAAAGGTGACCAATCCCTCTTTGAAGAGAACGAATGAGGCATCTACTTCAACTTAATGAATCTAAGGTCTTTGATATAGCGGACATTGTCGAACTGAAGACATGGGCGAATGACTACCCTTATAGTGTAAGTACACTTAAGGAAGATTTAGAAGCCTCGTTGGCGGGGGAAAATGAAGAAAATGAAGACGATGTAGATATAAATGCTGAAGGAGATCAAGAAAAGACTAGTCGTTCTGAAACCTATGCTAATCAAGTATTTGAGGAACTTGAACGACGCTCAAACCTATTGCGCGATTCGTACCCTTTTAGCATTAGTGGGAATACAATTAGTACTACGGATGTAAAAAATAATTCTTCTTATCTTTTTTGTTTAGGGTTATGTTTTTTCGACGATATTAATGACGATTTTCGAACTATTGAATTTGAATCAATTGTAAAAGTCGCTGCTGAAAAATACTTTTGCGGTTCTGCCATCAGAATTGGATCCCCTTGGAAACTTGGACAAATTCAAAACTATAAACAGCTGCTACAGCTAGTAGCCGATTTAATTCCAGATTTAGGCCCTCCGACTCGAGACGCTGCTCCAGGAAAGGGAGATGGCGGTTGGGATGTTGTAGTAGTAAATAATTTTCCAGACAATCAATTTTCAAGAATAATAGCCTTAGGAAATTGTGCGACTGGTAAAACTAATTGGCTGACAAAAGGAGAGGAAACTAAACCTGAGTATTTTTGGTCCTTTTTTACAATGCCACCGACAACATATAATCCTTGTGTGACTTTTTTAGCTGTGCCGTTCATGATGACTCTCGATCAAAAAATGCGTAAACAGGGACATAATGCAATAGCCTTCGACCGCCTGAGACTATGTTCAATGGCGCCAAGAACAACTGATATTGTTATGGAATGGCTTGGAGAACACCGAGAAGAAGCTCTAAAAATACCATTAATCTAGATAGTGACACTTCCGGCATTTACAAAACCAAACAACGAACGTTCGGCTAATATGCAAGCGATTCGGTCACGCGGAAATCGCTCAACAGAATGGCGATTGCGCTCTCTTCTTATTCGAAATGGTATTCGAAGTTGGAAAATCCATTCAAAACAATTCTCAGGTACTCCCGACTTTGCTTTTCCTGATTACAAAGTATTGATATTTATCGATGGCTGTTATTGGCATGGATGCCCATTATGTGGGCACATACCTAAAACCAATTCGGAATACTGGGCGGCAAAAATAGGGCGAAATCAGAAGCGGGACAAAAAATATACGCGAGAACTACGAAAACAGGGCTTCAAAGTAATTCGAATCTGGGAATGCGCACTGAAAAAACATCCTGACCGTTGTTTGCAACGTATACTGAAAGCTGTTGGACTAAATTAGATTGCAGGTAATCCATTTTAGCTGAATTTTACGTACCACCTACACGAAAGATTTTAAAGTTTTGCCGGAATGTGGCTAATTGCTGTGATTTCTGTTTCAAAAGTGTTTCAGTGTTTCATTGTCACACGCCCGAAACCTGAAACACCTGAGAAAGCTGCGCAAAAATATTATTTTTCCCCAAAAGCCTCGAGCACTTCGTCGGCGTGTTCGCTGACGTTGACCTTGGTAAAGATCTTAGCGATCTGGCCCTTTTCGTCGATCAGGAAGGTGTAGCGGAAAATGCCCATGTATTTTTTGCCGTACATCGATTTTTCGCCCCAGGCGCCGTAGCTTTCGGCGATCTGGTGGTCGGTGTCCGTCAGCAAGGTGAACGGCAGGTCGAATTTGCCGATGAATTTCTGGTGCGACTTTTCGTTGTCGGGAGAAATGCCCAGCACCTTGATATTTTTCTTTTTGTAGACGCTGTTGGAATCGCGGAAAGAGCAGGCTTCCTTCGTGCAGCCGGGGGTGTCGTCCTTGGGATAAAAATAGAGCACGACCTTTTGCCCGCGAAAGTCTGAGAGCTTTACTTCTTTTCCATCCTGGTCCTTTGTCGTAAAATCAGGTGCGGCATCGCCTTCTTTAAGCATAAAAATGAACCTCTTTATTTTGAATTTATTAACACTTTTGAGTAATCATACCTAATTGGCGGAGGCTGGGACAAATGCTTTCGTTCAGAGTTACGCGTTTTACGCGTGATCACGCCTGAAGGCGTAACTCTGAACATTGGAAACTTCGAGCGATTCGGTCTAAATTAAATCTGACTTGTTTTCTTTTTAATGGCCAAAAACGTACTCCAACTCATCGGCAGCTTTAACCAGGGCGGTTCCGAGCGCCAGGCGGTCCAGCTCGTCAAGCTGCTGCAGGCCGACGGTGCCTATAACGTGCGCGTCGGGTGCCTGAGTAAAGAAGGCGTGCTGCTGAAGGAGGTCAAGGAGCTCGGCCTGCCGGAAATTCCGGAATTTCCTTTGAACAATTTTTACGACGCCAATATGCTCAGGCAAGTGCGCTCGTGCGCGAAATACCTGCGCGAAAATAAGATCGATCTTATTCACACCCACGATTTTTATACCAATATTTTCGGGATGCTGGCCGGCCGGCTGGCGCGCACCCCGGCCCGCGTCGCTTCGAAACGCGAGACCGACGGGATGCGCAGCGTCACGCAAAAGGCGATGGAAAAAAACGCCTATATCTTTGCGCACAGCGTGGTGGCTAATGCCGCTGCCATCAAACAACACCTGGTCGACCGGGGCGTGCGCGAAAACAAGATAGAGGTTATCCACAACGGGCTGGACCCGGCGCGGCTGGCGGTCGACCCGAAGAGGAGCCGCGAGGGAATTTTGAGTGTTCTCGGTTTGCCGATGGGGAAAAAACTGGTGACGATCGTCGCCAACCTGCGCCACCCGGTAAAAAATATCCCGATGTTTTTGCGCGCCGCGCAAATCGTTTCCGGCGCCATTCCCGACGCCGCTTTTGTCATCGCCGGCGAAGGCGAGCTGATGAGCGAAATGAAAACGATGACCGCGGAGTTGAGAATTGCCAGCCGGGTTTATTTCCTGGGCAGGTGCGCAAAAATTGCCGAGCTGCTTTCGGTTTCGTACGCCGGGGTTTTGAGCTCCACTTCCGAAGGATTTTCCAATGCAATTCTGGAATATATGGCGGCGGCGCTGCCGGTGGTGGCGACGCGCGTGGGCGGCGCGGAAGAAGCCGTGGTCGAAGCCGAGACCGGTTTTTTGGTTCCGTCGGACGACCACGACGCGATGGCTGAGCGTTTGATAGAGCTGTTAAAGAACACGCATAAGGCTTCCCGGCTCGGCGGGCGCGGGCGCAGCAAGGTCTACCTGGATTTTTCCTTGAACAGGCAATTGCAATCGACCAGGGCGCTTTATGAAAAATTGCTAAACGCGTAACCGACGGTTTTACTTTGCGTCCTCTGCGTCTTTGCGTGAGATTATCTCACGCAGAGGCGCAAAGAGCGCAAAGAAGAAAATAGAACTCTGATAAGTGAATAAAGAATCTCAACCTAAACCGATCCGCGTGCTGATCGTCGCGCCTTCGCTCGACATTCTCGGCGGGCAGGCGGTGCAGGCTGCGCGGCTGATGGAAAAATTCGCCCGGGAGCCGGAGCTAAAAGTCGGTTTTGTTCCGATCAACCCTCGCCTGCCGGGGCCGCTGCGCTACCTGCAAAAGATCAAATACCTGCGCACGGTGGTGACTTCGCTGGTGTACTGGTTCATGCTTTTCCGGGAAGTGAACCGCCATGACGTCATTCATATTTTTTCCGCTTCGTACTCTTCCTTTGTGATCGCGCCGACCCCCGCGCTCAAGGTCGCGAAAATGTTCGGCAAAAAAACCGTTCTCAACTACCGCGGCGGCGCGGCGCGCGACCACCTGACGCGCTGGCCCGGCGCGCTCAAAACGATGAAGCGATTTGACCGCATCGTGACGCCTTCGCAGTTTTTGGTCGATGTCTTTGCCGAGTTCGGGCTGGGGGCCGAGGTTGTGCCGAATTTCGTGGAGACGGAAAAATATAAATTCCGCGAGCGCGCTTCGCTGAGGCCCGTTTTTTTGTCCAATCGTAATTTCGAAGCTGATTACAATGTCGGCTGCATCCTGCGCGCCTTTGCCTTGATACAAAACCGGTTTCCACAAGCGTCGCTGACCGTCGCCGGTGACGGCCGCGAGCGCGAGAAATTAAAAGCTCTGGCCGCCGAGCTCGAACTTCAAAACGTTGAGTTTCCCGGCCTCATCAGGCAGGACGAAATGCCCGCGCTTTGCTATGAGTCGGACGTCTTGCTCAACGCGTCGAACGTGGACAACATGCCGAATTCGCTGATCGAGGCCTATGCCGCCGGGCTGCCTTTTGTTTCGACCGATGCGGGCGGCATCCCTTACATCGTGCGTCACGGGGAAACCGGCCTGCTGGTGAAAACGAACGACCATGAAGCGCTGGCGCGCGAGGCGATACACCTGCTCGAAGATCCGGCGCTGGCGGAAAAAATAATTCGCGCGGGTAAACTGGAATCCGAAAAATACACCTGGGCGGCGGTGCGCGAAGGCTGGCTGAATTTGTATCGCGGACTGGCGGGTGAAAAATGACGGATTCGGAAAAGCAGGAAGAGAAAGAAGATCCGGCGAAAGAAAAATTCGTCGAGGGCCGTGACTATTATTTCGAAAACGGCCTTTTTGTCCTGACCGAATATTTTCTGCTGGCGCGCGGCTACTGCTGCGAAAGCGGCTGCCGCCATTGTCCGTATGGACATAACCCGAAAGAAAACACTCTGTAGAAAGTCAGCGAAGCTGACGAGCGTATGGTAGCCCCAGCGGAACCCGGGTTACCGATTCATCAATACCATCCAGCCCGCTTAAGCGGGCGAAAGATGTTTTTGTTCAGAGTTACGCCTTTAGGCGTGATCACGCGTAAACGCGTAACTCTGAACTTTCCGGATCTTACTCCGAATTGAACTGTCCCACCACACCTGACGTATATCCTTTAACAGATTTTTTAACTCCTTATTTGACAGTTTTACCCGAAAATGTGAAATTTATACAAGTAAGTAAGCACTTACTTTGCTCTCGGAGGATATATGAACAGATCAGCCCTGATACGACTAATTTATTTAGTATCAATATTTACCGTAATTTTTCTAACGTCGCCGGGCGTTTTGGCGCAGACGGTTGTGCCAAGTCCGACGCCCACGCCGCAACCGGAAGACGCGCAAAACGTCCCGCCGGACAAGCTCAAAGGTGTGCCCGAAGTGGCCCCGGGCTACCGCTATGACGAACGGAAAATGCCCGATCTGGGTCGGGTCGGCGTTGACATGACCGAGCAAAAGGGGGTCACCCTGCGCGATACTTTGCGGCTGGCGCTGGAAAACAACAAGGACATCGAGGTCACGCGCAAGAACGTCCGCATCGCGGAATTCGACTTCCAGGCGGCGCGCGGCTTTTACGAGCCGCATTTCAGCGGCACCTCTTATTACGAGCGCGCCAAAACGCCGAGCACCAGTTTTTTCGGCGGCGGCCCGAACGGTTCGACCACGCAGAGCAATTTTGTCAATTCGCTGCAGCTGGACGGGTATCTGCGACGGCAGGGAACGAATTACCGCGTCACGGTGAATAATTCCAACGTCAATACCGACAATCTATTCACCACGCTGAACCCGCTTTATACCACTAACGTTACCTTCGGCCTGGTGCAGCCGCTTTTTCGCGGCCGCAATTTCGACGCGCCGCGGCGCGCGATCGAGGTGGCAAAGAAAAATCTTTCGCTCTCCGACACGCAGTTTCGCCAGAAGACCATCGAGATCATCGCTTCGGTCCAGCGCGCTTACTGGGACCTGACCTTCGCTTTGCGAAATCTGCAGATCCAGCGCGACGCCGTGCGCGATGCAAAAGAGCAACTCGAACACAACAGGCGCCTGGTAAAAGAAGGCCAGCTCGCCCCGATCGACGTGGTCGCGGCGGAAACTCAGGTGGCGAATTTCGAGCTCAGCGTTTATGACGCGCTCGATAATGTGAACAAAGCGGAAAACGTTTTGAAAGGCTTGATCGCGCCGAACAGAAATGATGGGATCTGGTCGGTGGCGCTGGTTCCGGTCGACCCGGTGGAAAATTTCGCCCCGGCAACGAGCCTGGACGAAGCGCTGGCCGCGGCGCTGCAAAACCGTCCCGAAGTCCAACAGAACGACATCGCTAAAGAGATCAACCAGCTCGACCAAAAGCTATACAAAGATCTCTCCCAGCCGCAGATCGACCTGACGGGGAGCTACAGCCTAAACGGCACCGCCGGATCGCTTTCCGGCAGCACCAGCCCGTTCACCAGTTCGAGCGAGCTCACCAGGCAAACTATCAATCAGGTAATTACCAGTATCAACGGGCACTTTCCGGCCGATCCGCAGATCGCTCCTCTTCCCCCGCCGGTAAATCCGACTCTGCCGGCGAATCTGATCGGCGGTTTCGGCGATGTGTTCGGAAACATACTGGCAAACCGCTACCCGACACTTCGCGTCGGGCTGCAATTTAACCTGCCGCTTTTCGGAAACAAAACCGTCCGGGCGCAGCTTGGGCATTCGCTGGTCGAGGGAGAACGAATTCAGACCCAGCGCGAGCAACTGGAGCAGGCGATACAGGTTGACGTGCGCAACGCGCTGCAAACGCTGCGGACCTCGGAAGCCCGCCTGCGCGCGGCCGCCATCGCGCGGGAAAACAGCGAAAAACAGTACGAATCCGAGCGCCGGAAACTGGACGAGGGACAGTCGACGATCTTTTTCGTGCTCGAACGCCAGACGGCGCTTGCTAACGCGCGCGGCGCCGAGCTTCGCGCCCAGACCGAGCTCAACAAAGCCATCGCCGATCTGCAGCGGGCCACGGGAAATTCGCTGACGGCGAATAATATCGATGTGCGGCAGGACCGGCGGGAAACCGTTACCCGGCTTGTCGAGCGGGATAAATAATTATGCAAACGCTCGAATTTTTCCGCCGGCAGCTTGAGTTTAACGATTGGGCGAACGGGATAATTTTGCGGTCGCTGCAGGGATCTTCCAAACCGAGCGAGCCGGCGGTGCGCGCCTTTGCTCATCTCCTGCTGGCGGAAAAGGTCTGGCTGCAGCGCATCCTGGAAGACGCAGATAATACGGGGTTCGATTTCTGGTCCGGCAAATCGGTCGGTTTTTGCGAGTTGCTTTACAAGGAAAACCGGCAGAAATTCGCGGAGTTTTTTGCCGGGCTGACGGAAGAAATCCTGGGAGACGTGACGACCTACAAAAACAGTAAAGGCGTCGAATATTCCAACACCATCCGCGAGGTCCTGACCCACGTCTTTTTTCATTCAACGCATCACCGCGGCCAGATCCTCAGCCACATCCGTGCCAATGGCGAAACCCCGCCGTATGTGGATTTCATCGGTTTTCTAAGGCAAAAATAAGTTTACCGGGAGGCCAATGGTACACCGATTTAACGGATCAAACGGATAAAAATTCATATCCGCGTTTATACATTTTTTCCGTGTTTATCCGTGGTCTATTTTTTTAACGTTCAGCGTTCGTGCGGACGAGCCGTCCGCGCTCCCAGTTTTACCAATATTCCTTCGGAAAACAGTGTTTATTGCGCGTTTCTTTACAGTTGGTTAAGGAAGACGCCTTATGGAAATGACCGGAAGCCTAGCTTCGCACAAAGAAGAGATCGAAAGCGGCGCGCGGTTTCAGTTCGGGGAAAACTGGTCGCGCTTTCTCGCGCTGCTTAATGAAGACCGCATCCGCGAAGCCGAAAAGTCGCTGCGGAACATGCTCGGCCTTGAAGGAGCCGCTGATCTGCGCGGCAAGAGTTTTCTCGACATCGGCAGCGGCAGCGGTTTGTTCAGCCTGGCGGCGCGGCGCCTGGGAGCGCGCGTTCATTCATTCGATTTTGACCCGCAATCGGTCGCCTGCGCCCGGGAGTTGAAACGGCGTTTTTTTTCCGGCGATCTGAACTGGACCATCAACGAAGCTTCCGCGTTAGACTGTGATTATCTGCAAACACTCGGGCAGTTCGACGTGGTTTACTCATGGGGCGTGCTGCATCACACCGGCGAAATGTGGCAGGCGCTCGGGAATGTGGCCGGGCTGGTAAAGCCGGAAGGAAAACTTTTCATCGCGATCTACAACGACACCGGCAGCCAGGCCGCGCGCTGGAAAACGATCAAGAAAACTTACAACCGTCTGCCGCGCGCTCTGCGCCCGCCCTTTGCCGCGCTGGCGATGCTGCCCGAAGAAGCCAAAAATTTCGCCAAAGCGATGCTGCGCGCGCGCCCGGGTGATTACATAAAAACATGGACGCAGTACGACAGGTCGCGCGGGATGAACCGCTGGCGCGACATCGTCGATTGGGTCGGAGGCTACCCGTACGAGGTAGCCGCGCCGGACGAGATCTTCGATTTTTATCACGCGCGGGGTTTCAGCCTGGAGAAAATGCGCTGCCGCGGAGTTGGCCTGGGATGCAACGAATTCGTATTCAAGAAAATTTAATTATTCATTTTTCAGAACCTGTTGAAATAATTAATAATGAATAAATTTTGACTCGTCATTAGATGAACGAAGAGAAAAAAACCATGGAGATACGCCGCAAGGAAATGAAGCCTTCGAAATTCAAGCTCTGGCTGGTTTTGTCTTTTAGCCTGGCCGTATGTTTAGGCGTGACGGCGGCGATCGTGGCTTACGCGCAGAAGCGCCCGGTCACGCGCCCGGCGGGAAAAAACGTGGTCATCAGGGTCGGCGCGGGCGGCGATCTGGCAGCAGGCGATAAACATTGCGCAGCCCGGCGACACGATAGAATTGCAGGCCGGCGCGTCTTATACCGGCGCTTTTGTGCTGCCGTATAAAACGGGGAATGAGTTCATCACAATTCAATCTTCCGCCGCGAACCGCCTGCCCGAAGGAAAACGGGTCGAGGAAACTGACGCGCCAATGATGGCCAAGATCTTAAGTTCAGGCAAAGCCGCGCCGGCGGTTTCTACCGAGCTGCGCGCGCATCATTACCGTTTTGTCGGGATAGAATTTGCCCCCGCGAACGGCGATATAATTTACAACCTGCTCGATTTCGGCAGCGACGCCGAAAAGCTCGCCGACGTGCCGCATCATCTTGAGATCGACCGCAGTTACCTGCACCCGTACCGGACCGGCAAGGTGCGCCGCGGGCTGGCCTTAAACAGCGCCGATACCGTCGTTAAAAACAGCTACTTCGAAGGGTTTGCTTTTCCCAGCGAGGAAACACAGGCGATCTGCGGCTGGACGGGCACGAAAAATGTTCAAATTTTAAATAACAAACTCGAAGGCGGCGCGGAGAATGTGATGTTCGGCGGGGCCGACCCCCCGGCGGCCGATCTTGTTCCGAGCGACATAGTGGTGAGCGGCAACTGGATGTACAAGCCGCCCGAATGGCAGGGACAGGTCACCAGCAAAGCGCTGCTGGAACTAAAAAACGTCAAGCGGATACAGGTGACCGGCAACCTGATGGAAAATTCACCCGAGGGCGAAACGATGCGCATAACTGTCCGCAACCAGGACGGAAGCGCGCCCTTTAGCACGATCGAAGACGTGCTGGTAAAAAACAACGTCTTTCTGAACACTTACAACGGCACGCAGCTTCTGGGGCGCGACGATATAAATCCGAGCCAAAAAATGAAACGGGTCAAGATCGTCAATAATCTTTTTCTCAACAACGAAACTTATTTTCTTCGCGTGGCTGAGGGCGAGGACATCGAGATCGCGCATAACACGGTCATGCACCGCGGCAATGCCATCATCGCTTACGGCGGGCCCGCCACGCGTTTTGTCTTCCGCGATAATATTTTTCCCTACAATGAATACGGATTTTTCGGCGACGGCATGGGTGTGGGCGCAAAAGCTCTCGCGCGGTATATGCCCGGCGGGCTTTTCCGGAATAATGCGATCGTCAACAACAACGATCTGGATGGCGGAGTTTTTACCATCCCCGGCGGCAACTTTGAGGTGAAAAGTTTCGATAAGATCGGCTTTGTTAATTACGCGGGTAAAAATTTCCGTCTCGCTCCGGGCAGCCGTTTCAAGGGCAAGGCGACGGATACCAGCGACCCCGGCTGCAACATCGACGAGCTTCTCTCGGTTTTGCCAAGGGATCTGCAAGCGCGGATCAGGTAGTGTTCTGAGTCCCGCCTTTAGGCGGCGGTTTTTACCCGCCCGCTACCGCAGGCGGTACTGACAAGAAGCAGCCTAAAGGCTGGGCTCAAACCCCAGCTTTATATTCCAACAGTCTTTTAAATAATTCGAGATGCGTGCCCGTCATCTTAAATTCGTCTTTTCCGATCTGAAATTCCACCGTTTTCCCGTTAGCGATCCGCGCAAATATTTCATACGGCATTTCCATTATCGCGGTCTGTTTGATCAGCGACCGGGTCCTTTCTTCATCCGACATTTTCAGCTCGCCGGGACGAAGCACCTCTCCATCGACCAGAAACGCCAGCGTCATGGAGTCTTCGCGAAAGAAAGCGCTCGGGGCCGAGGCGTAAAAATAGAGCGAGACTTTTTCCGGTTTTTTCTGCGCTTTGCCGGCAAAACTGTATGAGGCAAAGACGCGGATCGGGCGGCGGCCGCCGTCGATCTGCATTTTTGAGGTCAGGATGGTCGTCATGTCGTTAAAGCGGTCGTATCTCTGGCCGATGGAAGGATTGGGATCTAGCGGTTCGTCCAGCTCCACGACATCCGGGCGCACACTGGCGGTCAGCTCGTTAAATTCGGCGATCGCCTTGTCATAATCGGAAATGGCCCGTACCAGAAAAAGATTGATCGCGGCGGCATAGGTCTTGTTTCCGTTGTTGCTGCCGTCACCGGAAAAAACGATCATAAAAAGCCACTTATCGTCTTTTGTTTTTATCTCCGTGCGCCGCCAGGCGCCCATTCCCCCCGCCCATGAACTGTTTGATTCGGTCTTGATGATATCCGCCCTGGGGATGCTCATGAATCTCTTTTTGCTTTTATCCGGGTCAAAAACAACGCGGGTTTTGGTCACATAAAGCGACCCGTAACCGGAGGTCAAACCGTATTTGAAAACGCTGAAAAGAAGAGCGTCCTCGCCTTCGTATTTTTGGAATTTGATGTCGGAAGTGCCGTTTTTGCGGCTGGTAACTCGCAGCGCCGGCTGGCCGTTTATCAAGGTCGCCTCGGCCAGGCCGGCCAGCGAAACGGGCTCGTTCTTCGGGTCGTCCGGTTCTTGCGCAACGGCCGGAAGAGAACAAGACAAAACGAACAAGGCCGCTAAGGCGACACAAAGAGAGCGCATGGAGTTCATAATTTTCCTCATCGTATTTAAATCACCGGGGAGAGATATAGATTTTATTTAAAATAATCTGCCTGTCAATGGATTTCCGGCGTTTAGAGTTACGCCTTCAGGCGTGATATTTTAACTCCCTCCTTTTCAAGGAGGGGTGCCGTTGCAGCGGCGGGGTGGTTATCACGCCTGAAGGCGTAACTCTGAACTTTGAACCTAAAACTCGACCACCAGCCCGTCCCGGGCCTCGATCACCTCGCATCCCGGCGAAAATCTTTTTACTTCCTCGGCCAGATCTATCGCGTCCCATTCGGGATAAAAATGCGTCAGCATCACGCGCTTCGGTTCGGCGTAACGAGTGAGGTACATCGCCTCGGCCAGTTCCAGGTGATACGCGACGGGTTTGTTTTGATAAAAAGAACATTCCATCAACAGCAGATCGGCGCGGCGCGCGAAATCGCCCACGATCATATCAAAACCAGTGTCCGCCGTGTAGACCAGCGAAACACCGCCGGCGTCGGTCAACCTCAAGCCCAGGCTTTCTCCCGTATGCGGCGTGGAGATCGCCGCGGCCTTTAGGCCCGGCAATATTTCGAACTTTTCATCCGGTTGGACTTCGATCACCTCCAACGGAAAAGGCTGCGCGAAAAGTTTGTAATTATTGGCCGCGTCAAAAGTTTCGAGCAGTTTTTGCAAGCCGCCGGCGCCGAAAATTTTCAGAGGTTTGGTGCGCGATTGAGTTTGCGGCGCGTGCCGGGTGCCAAAAAGAAAAGGAGCCAGCCCGCCGCAATGGTCGAGATGAAAATGCGAGATCCAGATCGCGTCCAGCCCTGCCCAGTCCAGTTTTTCCTGCGCCATCCGGTGCCCCGCTGACGCGCCGCAATCCAGCAGGAGGCTTCCGCCCTCGGCTTCCAGCCAAAAGCCGGACGATGCACGCCGCGGATGCGGCACGGCACAGCCCGAACCTAAGACGGTGAGTTTCATAATATAAAATAGCTTTCGCTTATAAACCGTACCGAAAATTCTAAATTCTAAATTTTTCATTATAAATTATATGACTGAAAAATAATTAGTAATTAAGAATTAATAATTTAGAACGGTTCGCCTAAAAAATCCGCAACCCAATTTACCTGTGTTCTTCGGTGTTCTCTATGGTAAATTTGTTTTAATTATGACTGTTGATGTTCTGGCAATTTTCGCTCATCCCGACGACGTCGAATTAAACGTCGGCGGCACGCTTTTAAAGCTCAAACATTTAGGCCACACGACCGGGATACTGGACGTGACCCGCGGCGAAATGGGCACGCGCGGCAGCATGGAAATTCGCGCGCTGGAAGCGGCCGCGGCGGCGGAAATTTTAAAGGTCGATATGCGCCAAAATCTGGAGCTGCCGGACGGGCACGTTTGGCTGACAGAAGAAACACGCACCAGGCTCGTGCGCGTGCTGCGCGCGCTTAAACCGAAACTCCTGATCACGCACCAGCACGACGACCCCCACCCGGATCACAACCACATCGCGCAATTGGTGCGCGAAGCCTCGCGCCATGCCAGCCTGCGAAAATACGACACGGAAACCGGCGGCGAAAGGATCCCCGCGCCGATAGTGGCGCACATAGTTTTTTCGCGCACCGTCATGCCGTCGTTCATCGTCGACGTTTCCGAATTTGTCGAAGATAAGATGGGGGCGATCGCCGCTCACAGATCGCAGTTTTACGATCCGAATTCCACCGAGCCGGAAACCGCGCTCACGGCAAAAAACTTTCTCGACCGCATTCGCGCGCGAATGGGTTATTACGGCTCGCTGATAGACGTCGATGCGGGCGAGCCTTTTTACGTGCGCGAGGCCTTGAACGTGGAAGACCCGCTGGCGCTGCTGACGCGCCCGATGAATATTTACTCCTGATGTAACATCCGAAGTTCAGAGTTACGCGTTTTACGCGTGATCACGCCTAAAGGCGTAACTCTAAACGGCAAAATCCTCATGTTTTTACCGTCAATAAGATAATCGTTCCGGCAAAATTATGATCACATTTCTTGCCAAATGTTTTAGCGCCATCCAGAGACTTTTCGGGTTGGAACCCGAAGGCCGCCGCCTGACCGCGCCGGAAAAAGAGGAGCTCGACAAGGTTTTCGCCGGGACGGTAGATCTTTCGCAAGTACTGATCAAGGAAGGCAAGATCGGCGCGATGGGCATGAGCGGTCGGGCCTTTACGCTTTGCAACACGATCTATATCCCGGGCACGGACGGCGCGGGTTACGGCGCCAGCGGCACGGAAGGCTACCTGCAGCTGCTGGTGCACGAGACAGTACACGTCTGGCAGTATCAAAACGGCGGCACGGATTATATTACCGGATCGCTCAAGGAACAGTTTAAAGGCTGGTGGAGCGGCAAAGGGATGGGCGACGCCTATCGATTCGAACGCGGGATCAGGGAAGGAAAACCGTGGGAGCACCTTAATCCCGAACAGCAGGCGCGGCTGATCGAAGATTCCTACGCTTCCGGGATGTTTAAAAACGAAAATGCGCGCCTCGCCGGAAATCACGAACACTCCGATTACGCCAGAAGTGCGATGGGGGAATTGCGGGCAAAAAGAGGCGCGCCTTGAGATTATGTTAAAGTCCTGCCACGCAAAATTTATCCTTATCGGCTTAATTTTTCTGCTTTGTTTGACGGGGGCTTCCTGCCGTAGCTGCCCCGAAAAACCCGGCTCGGGGCCGCGCGCGGAACACGCGTTTGCCGCTGCCTTTCCCGTCACCGAAGCGCTGGAAAACTACAAAAATGAAAAAGGTAAGTACCCGCAAAATTTGAGCGAGCTCGTCCCGAAATACCTCGAGAAAGATCCCGGGCAAGAGGAAACCGGCGAAGTCAGATTCACTTATTTTCCCGACGCGCAGGGAAAAACCTATCGCCTGAGATTTAGTTACGAGATCCCGATGGGCGGGAGCGACGAATGCAGCTTCACCCCGGAAGTTAAAAAATGGAACTGCGGCGGGAAGTTTTAGTTACTTTTTTGGCCTCCGCCGGAAAAACGAAGCCCTCGCGGACCCGCACGGTTCTTTTGGCGCCGTTTGGCCCATCCGCTATCTCTACCCTTAATTTTCTGGCCTTGCTTCCCGGAAGCAGGTTCGCAGGAACATATCCGACCACGTATTGAGACATCAGTTCCTGCACTATCGATTTAAGGGAGGCCGAAACTTCCTCATTGGATTTTTTGGATACGCGGGGAAAATAGGCCACGCCGCCTGTTTTTGCCGCTACCAGATTGGCATAATCCACTGCTTTGTCTTGCGGCGCGGTGGGGGGATCTTTAAGGGCTTTTTCATCGTCGGGCACTGCGGGCACGCGCAGAACAAAAATTTGCAGGTCCGTATCTTTTATCTTTTCGAAAAGCGTTCCAGCCGGTAAAAGCTGTCCCGGTCATCACAATCGCTGATCAAACAAGCGCGTAACGTTTTGAATTGTTTTCCCCGATCCTTTTCAGGATATGTTCCGACGCTATATATAGAGCGTCCGTGAGCGCCGTTGAGCCGCCCTCGGCATAAAAATTATCCAGAATTTTATTGAGCGCGTTCTTATCCGATGTCCAGTCTTTTTCCAGCGTTATTTTTTCGGAGCTAACAAAACGAACGATAAAGGCCTCGTCTTTCTCCGCCAGGTTGTTCACCAAAACTTTTCCGGCGCCGATTATCAGTCCGATCTGCGGCTTCATGGAATACGAATTATCCACGACAAGTCCGACATTTGCGGCCGGCTCTTTTCTGACAAAATAAGTTATTTTCTGTTCCGCCTCGTCTTCGAATACGCGGATGTCTTCCGCCCTGACGTTTTCGACGGGTTTGCCCGCCGGATCGGTGACCAAAAGATTGAACCTGACCTCCGTCAGTTTAATTTGTTCTTTTTCGGCATTTTTGTCTTTGCTTTTTTTATCCTGGGCAGGCGCAGTCTGGAGTAAAACGCCGCCGGCTGCTAACAGCGTGATCACCACAATAAAACGGATAAATTTTTGCGGGCGCATATCTTTAATTTCCTGGTATTAGAGTTCAGATTGTATTTTAAAGTTGTACGCCCGGGCAAGTTTTTTAAGAGCGGCTTCACCAGATTCGGCAAAACTGTTTATAATCTTCTAAATTGCGGAATCCTTTATCACAGGGAAAATTATGAAAACCGAAACGATCAAATTCGACACCGCTAACGGCGCGACCATGGCTTATGTGGCGATGCCCGATTCGGGGCCCGGCAATAAAGCGGTTATTTTGATCCACGAATGGTGGGGTTTAAACGACCACATCAAAGATATCGCAGGGCGATATGCCGGGGAAGGCTTTACCGCCATCGCACCCGATCTCTATCGCGGCAAGATCGCGGGAGACCCGAAGGAAGCCGCCGCATTGATGCAAGGCCTGGGCGTAGAAGACGGGCTGGAAACGATCAAAAGCGCGATGGCAAGTTTGGGGGAAACTTACGACTTTAACGAATTCTGTATTTCGGGTTACTGCATGGGCGGGAGCTTTGCGCTGAGGGCCGCCTGCGAGCTGGAAGGTTTTGCCGCCGCCGCGCCGTTTTACGGCGACATTCCCGGCGACGACGACTTGAAACATCTGAAAACTCCGACCATTTTCATTGCCGGCAAACGCGACGCCTGGATCAATCCGGAAAAAGTTGCCGCGCTCCAAAAGGCCGCCGACGAATTCGGGCTGCCGGTGGAAATAGTCACTTACGATGCCGACCACGCTTTTTTTAACGACACCCGCCCGGAGGTTTACGACCCGGAAGCCGCCGCCGATGCGTGGAAGCGGGTACTTCACTTTTTTAATTTGCATCTTGAAAACTTGTATTAGCAGGATACGGAGGAGTCTTTTCCAAAATTTATTAAGGCAGCTAACAGCTAATAGCTTTTTAAACACTCTGCTTTACCCTAAAGAACGATGACAAAAATTCTGGACGTCGGCTGCGGCAGCAACAAACACCCGGGCGCGATCGGGTTGGATAATAACCCGCGCACGGCGGCCGACGTGATACACGATCTGGGCGCCGTTCCGTACCCTTTCGCCGAAAACGAATTCGACGAGATAATCAGCCGCCACGCGGTGGAACACGTGCCGGACGTGATGACTTTCGTCACCGAGCTTTACCGCATCACGAAACCCGGCGGGCGGATCAAACTCGTCACGCCGCACTACACCAACCCCGATTGGGCAAACGACCCGACGCACCGCAATCATTTCAATTCCTACTCGTTCAACGTCTTTATGCCCGACCGCCGGGTCTTCGATTTTTATTCGGATGTGAACCTGCGCCCGGTGAAAACTTACGTCACGCTTCTGAGTCTCTGGCGCGCATTGGGTATCGAATTTCTGGTGAATCTCGATCAAAAGATAGCGGGCGCGCGTTTTTTGCGAAAATTCTGGGAGCATTATCTGAGCTATGTTTTCCGCGGCAAGGAACTGCATTTCGAGTTCGAGGTGGTGAAGGATTCGTAATTGTAAACGCCAGCTGACGTTTAGAGGCGGTCTTTGACCGCCGCAGTAAAAGAGGCGGCGGTCAGAGACCGCCTCTAAACCGTATAGTATAACCGGCAAACTATTTTCTTCCTGCGCTCATCATTTAAGTGTTAAAATAGCTTCATTTGAGGTTCGAAATGAAAAATAAATCCGGTCTTTTTTTCGCTTTTCTTTTAGCCGCTTTGATATTCGGCAGCTTTAATATCGCCGGCGCGCAGCAAACTCGCAAGCCCGTTCCGCTGGTTCCGCCAAACCCTTTAGTTGCTTCACTTCCGGCTTCTGATGCGGTCATTTCATTCGACGCGCAGAAGTTTCTAAATAACGCCCTGCCCCAGCTTTTGGGCGCCGATTCGCCGCAGATGGCAAGGATTAACACCCATCTCGACGAGATCAAAAGTCAGGCCGGGCTCGATTTGCGGTCGTTTGAATTCGTCGCCGCCGGGCTGAAGTATAAACAGGTTTCACCCACCGAGATAGATCTCGAGCCGGTGATCCTGGCCAGCGGAAAATTTAATTCCGCCGCGTTAATGGCGGTGGTAAAAATTGCCGCGAGCGGCAAATTCCGCGAAGAGCAGGTCGGCGGTAAGACGGTTTACGTCCTGCAGCTAAAGGAAATTTTTGCCGAGGCGGCACAGAAAAAGACACCTTCTTCCACGGTCGAAAAGATGATGGATAAGATCCTCAGGACCTTCAGCGGCGAGCTGGCCGTCGGCGCGCTTAATGACAAAACGCTGGTCATGGGTTCGTCCGCGCGCGTGCAGGAAACGTTTTCGGGCGCCTCTGCCCTCAGCCCCGAACTGAAAGCGGCGGCCTACACGAAACCCGGCGCGATCCTGAACTTCGGCGGGAATATGCCGGCGGGGCTTTCAAAAATGTTCGGCCTGGAAAACGAGCAGATCGCCAAATTGATCGACTCGATGAAGATGCTTTCCGGTTACATGAATATCAGCGCCGCCGGCAACGCCTCGCTGATGTTGTCGGCAAAAACCGGCACCGTCGAACAGGCAATGAACCTGGAAGACACCCTGCTCGGATTTAAAGATCTGGGAAAAATGCTGATCGGCTCCGCCAAGGGCAATGAAAAACAGGTATATCTTCGAATGATCGATAATTCAAAGATCGTTCGCGTCGGAAGCCAGGTTCAGCTAAGCCTCCTGGTACCGCAAAGCGATCTGAGCATACTGGCGAAAAAGTTGTAATCCAAAAACCCCTGGGAGAAAACAAATTGGCAGAAGAAAATAAACATAAGGCCGGAACTATCGGCTGGCACGATCTGACCGTTCCCGACGCGGAAAACGTCCGCGAATTTTACCAGCAGGTAGCGGGATGGACGGCGGAAGGGCTCGATATGGGCGGCTACTCCGATTACGTGATGAAGTCGGGCGCCACCGGCGAAGCGGTGGGCGGCGTCTGCTTCGCCCGCGGCGGCAACGCCGATGTTCCGCCGGTGTGGCTAATGTATATCGTGGTCGAAGACATCGAGGCCAGCGCCGCGCGGGTGGCCGAACTGGGGGGAAAAATTCTCAAAGGCCCGACCGGCGGCGGGCATAATTATTGCATCATCGAAGACCCGGCGGGCGCCATCTGCGCTTTGTATCAGGGGTGACCTTGAATTTTTACAGTCAGCGAAGCTGACGATAGAATGTAGCACCAAGGTGGAGCGCAGCGAAACCTGGGGTAGCGATCTCTTCCCCATCACTAGCCCGCTTTTAGGCGGGTAAAAGACAAGATGACGAAATTTTCTGCCGCCCGTTAAAACGGGCTGAAAATAATTAAACGAAGCTAACCCCAGGCTCACGCCTGGGGCTATTATCTGTCGTCCGCTGAAAGCGGACTGATCTTGATCAAATCTCAGTGCCAAAATTTCACTGTAAATGACAATGAACAATGTGAATAAACGTCTTTTCGCGCTGGCGGCGTTTTTCTGTCTGGCGGCTTTCGCGTGGGAATTTTCCTTTACCGCCGGGATTTCCGCCCAGGAAGCGGGGCGCGATCGTAAAGCCGCGGCGACGCCGGCCCCCAAACCCAAAGCAACCCCAAAGACGAAGCCGACACCTACGCCCGAGCCGACCTTAAAACCGACGGCCACGCCAACGCCCGTTCCGACGCCGACGGCTACGCCCACACCGCTGCCGGTTCAGACCCTGCCGGGACTACAGGCGGACATTCGCGCCATACTGCTGCGCCCGCGACTTCAGCGCGGGCAGATCGGGATAAAAGTGGTTTCGCTCGACAGCGGCAAAATTTTATTCGAACAGAACGCGGAAAAATATTTTATGCCCGCTTCGAATATGAAAAATTTCACGGTCAGCGCGGCGCTGGTGAAACTCACGCCTAACTTTCGTTTTGTCACCTCGGTTTATGCCACGGCAAAACCGGATGCGAACGGAGTGATAAAGGGCGACCTGACCGTCTACGGGCGAGGCGACCCTTCGATCGCCGCCAGTTTTAATAACGGCGATTATTACAAGGGCCTGGAAAACCTGGCGGAGCGTATTGCGCAAGCCGGCGTAAAGCGCATAGAGGGAAGCCTGGTCGGCGACGAAAGCTATTTTACCGGGGAACCGCTCGCCAATACCTGGGAGTGGGACGATCTGCAGTGGTATTATGGCGCGGAAGTTTCCGCCCTGACGGTCAACGACAACGCGCTCGACCTGACGGCAAAGCCGGGCCCGGCGGTCGGCTCGTTTGCCGCCGTTACGCTGTCGCCGGGTGTCCCGGGAATAACCGTGAAAGGCACTGTCGTCACTACCGCCGCCGGGACAAAGCGCGAGATCGAGGTCTATAAACCTCTCGGGCAAAACGTGTTTGAAGTGTCGGGCAGTATCCCCATAAACGACGAAGGAAAGCTCGGCAATCTCGGCTCGGTCGCGATAAACCGCCCGGCGCTTGTTTTTATGACGCTCCTGCGCCAGGTGCTGGAAAAAAAGGGCATTACCATTACCGGGCAGACGCGCGTTGTGGGCGCCAAAGAGCGCGCTATTCTGGCGGTTGCCTCAAGCCTGCCATGGATAGAGATAGCAAAACTTGAATCGCCGCCGCTGGGCACGATCGCCGCTCACACCTTAAAGCCCAGCCAGAATCTTTACACCGAGCTCATCCTGCGCGCGCTGGGCGAAACCCTGGGCGATAAAACCTTTCCGAAAAAAACGAGTGACCAGCGCGGCATCGGCGTGGTGGACAAATTTTTACAGGAAGCGGAAATCCGGGAGGACAGCGTGATCATGTGGGACGGGAGCGGGCTTTCGCGGCACAACCTGGTCACGCCCGCTGCGATCGTGAAGATTTATGTGTATATGAACTCTCACCAGTACGGAAACATTTGGCGTGACGCTCTGCCCATCGGCGGCGTGGACGGCACGCTGAAAAATCGCCTGAAAAATTCCGCCGCGATGGGCAACGTGCGCGCAAAAACCGGGACCATCGACCAGGTTTCGTCGCTCAGTGGTTATGTCACGACCGCGTCCGGAGAAAAACTCGCCTTTTCGATATTGCTCAACGGCGTCGTGTCGCAGAACTTACGGCAGAACACCATCGACGAGATCGTGCTGCTGCTGGCGAATTACAACGGGAAGAGCAATTGAGTTCAGAGGTAGTTTAGAGTTCAAGGTTCAGAGTTACGCCTTCAGGCGTGATATTTTTGTGATCATCACGCCTAAAGGCGTAACTCTAAACTAACTCTGAACGGTGATTATGATCAACTTCTGCAAATTCCAGGGCTTCGGTAACGACTATCTGGTGATAGCCGCCGACCAACTGCGCGCGGTTGATCCGATAAGTGAATTCGCTAAAAAAATTTGCGACCGTGATCACGGCATTGGATCAGACGGCATCGCGGTTTGGGAAAAATTGGAAACGAGCGAGGCTGATTTTTCCGTGCGCATCATCAATCCCGACGGCAGCGAAGCAGGATTTTCCGGTAACGGCACGCGCTGCGCCGTGGCGTATCTTTATTTCAAAAATATCTGGCAGGACAGATCTCTGAGACTTTCAACCCTGAGCGGCATCAAAAAATACACTCTGTTGGAAAAGTCCGCACTCGCTCATTACTGGTTCGATGCAGAGATCGGCCAACCTAAATTTGCGAGTAAGGAAATTCCGCTGGATCTGAAAGAAGACCTGGAAGCCGTGACCGATCTCCCTTTGGAAACTTCCGCGGGAATAATTAAGATCACCGCGGTCAATGTGGGAAATCCCGTCTGCGTCATCTTCGTTGGGGACTTTTCCGAATACCAATGGCTCAAACTAGGCGCGGAGATCGAAAACCACGCTTTGTTTCCCGAGCGTACTAATGTTGTCTTTGTAAAAGTGATCGACAGGCAAAACGTCGAGGTGCGCATCTGGGAGCGAGGCGCGGGAGAAACTTCATCATCCGGAACATGCTCGGCCGCCGCCGCCGTAGCCGCCGCCTTTACCGGCAAAACGGAACGCAATGTGTCCGTCAACGCGCCGGGCGGCACCACCGAGGTCACCTGGCGCGAGGACGGCGAAATGATGCTAAAGGGCCGCGCCGATCTGGTTTTCTGCGGCGAATATGAATATTAATTTTGCAGCAGTTTATTTTTCGTTATGAAAGAATTCACCGCCTGGTTGAATTCCTGCGGTTTTTCCATCATCAGAAAATGGCTCACGCCTTTCCACATACGAAAATCCAGGTCGGTGGTAACGGAACGCAGATACTGCTCGGTGTCGGGCGGCCAGAAAGGAGAATCCGCCAATACAGCCAGAACGGGAACATTTATTTTTTCCTGCGGAAAGCTTTTGTCCTCCAGCATATTTTCCATCGCGTTTATAGCCACGTATTCCGGTGTTGCCAGCATACTCGCCTTGATCTCTTGTTTTAACTCCGGTTTGGCGGTGGGCATCATGCCCTCGATCATTGCCGAGGCGGTCTGCTGGTAATTCGATTTGAACGCCGCTATGTATTGCGCCGCCTGTTCTTTGTTGGCAAATGAGCGCAAACCGCCGTCCACGATCACTAATCCTAAAGTTTTTTCGGGATAAAGTTTATAGAAATTTCTGATCACCGGCGTGCCCATGCTGTGGCCGGCGAGCACCGCTTTTTTCACCTTGGCGTCGCGCATCACGGCTTCGACCGCGCGCGCGAAATATTCCATCGTGTAGGAAACCTGCGGTTTGTCGCTTCTGCCGTGCCCCGGCAGGTCGAGAAAGATCACGCGGTTGCCGGGAAAGGCGGTAAATTGCCCCTTCCAGAAATTCATGTTGCAGGTCCAGCCGTGCACGAAGATCAGCGCGTTTTTGCCCTTGCCCTGGTCCTGGTAATGGACCTTGACGCCGCCATAATCGGCAAACCTGTCCTTTGCTACAATGACTTTTTGCGCCGCGACGGAAAAAGTCAGCACGCAGATAGCTGCAAGTAAGAGAAAAATATTGCGTGTTGTTTTCATTTTATGCTCCGTTTTGAGTACCGCCTTCAGGCGGCTTTTTACAACCTACCCGCTATCATCCATTCCGGAATAGATGATAACTATAGATAAGAGATGAGAGAGAAGCCGCCTAAAAGCGGGACTCAGAACTTTTCCCCTTCATCGAAAATCTGACGCAGCCGGCGATCGCCAATATTATCGCCGCCGTTCCCAGAATTCTGAAAAGTGCGGCGACCTGAATGGTGTGCGCCAGCATGCCGGTCGCGTCCAGCAGGTAATTCCAATCGTGAAAACCGCCTTCGCTGCCGGTCAGCCCGCTGTTGAGCACCAGCTGCATCGCCACCGCGTCACGGGCGTAGACATAGACGTTCAGCAGGCTCTGCCCGACCCAAAAAAGCACGAACGAGGCGGAATAATAATGCTTTTTATAAAGAAAATATCCGAAAAACGCCAGCGGCACCAGCACCTGCATCAGCGAGCCGCCCGCGACGCCGATAAATTCGCCGAAAATGCCGAAGATCGGGTGGCCCGCTTCATGGATCAGAAAATCCACGCCGTCCAGCAGCCGCCAGGTCAAAGGGTCATAAGCGCACCAGAGGAAATAAAGCGCGGCAAGCAAACCGACCACCAGTTTTATCGCCTTAGTGTTCATTTCAGCGCGTTGAATTCGTCTTTTGAAATGCCGTACATGACGCAATCGGCTTCGTAGGCGAAAATATTCTTTTCATATTTCATGCCGGTTTTTTCCATGATATGCGTCGAACCGGCATTGCCCGGGTGAGCGACGGCGACGATGCGTTCGAGCCCGTATTTATTGAACCCGTAATCGAGCCAGCCCCGGCAGGCTTCGGTGCCCAGCCCCAGCCCCCAATAGTCTTTGATAATGCTGTAGCCGACCTCGATCTCGCCGGCTACTTCCAGCGGCTGCAGCCCGGAAAATCCGATGACCTTATCGTCGGGTTTGTACGTCATCAGACACATTCCGATGCCTAATGTTTCGTGGCATTCGATGTGAAAGCGGGTCCGTGCTTCGAGCCTTTCACGGGTCGGCACGCCGCCGAGATAGCGCGAGACTTCCGGGTCCAGCCTCATTTCATATAGCCAGTCGAGGTCGTCCCAGGTGATCTTTCTAAAGTTTAGTCTTTCGGTTTCAAGCATGTTTAGAGTTACGCCTTCAGGCGTGATTTTTCGGGCAAGCTGATCGCGCGTGAACGCGTTAACTCTGAACTTTGATCAGATCAGGTGGATCAACAGCCCGTCGCGCAGTTTTGGCTCGAACCAGGTAGATTTCGGCGGCATCGTTTCACCGGCGTCGGACACGCGCAGCATATCTTCCACCGAGGCAGGGTAAAGCGAAAAAGCCACCTTCCATCTTCCCGAATCCACCCGCCGCTCTAGTTCTTCCGCGCCGCGCGCCCCGCCGATAAATTTTATTCGCTTGTCGGTCTGCAGATTGGTAATTCCCAGGACGGGCAAGATCAGGAATTCGTGCAAAATACCCGCGTCAAGCGATCTTGTAATGGAACCGTTCGACGGCACGGCCTTGCGCAAACTCAAGCCGTACCACTCCCCGTTAAGATACATGGAAAATTCGCCGCGGCGCGCGGGTCCGGGCGGGGCGTTTTCCACTATGTCGAAAATTTCCGCCACCCGCGCCAAAAAATCGGCCTCGCTCAAACCGTTCAGGTCTTTGACCGCGCGATTGTAGGCCAGCACCTGCAGCTGCTCCGCGGGAAACATCGCCGCGACAAAATAATTGTAATTTTCCTCGCCGGTATGTTCGGGGTTGCGATCTTTAAGCTCCTGCCGCACGCGGCTGGCGCTGGCTATGCGATGATGCCCGTCGGCGATGTAAAGCGCGGGGATCTCGGCAAAGGCCTGCACCAGCTCTTTTGTTTGCGGCACGCGCCAGATGGTATTTCGCACCCCGCCGTCGCAAAAGAAATCATAGAGCGGCTCGGTCTGCTCGGGGTTCCTGACCAGTTCGTTTATCGCGCCGGAACCGCGGTAGGCGAGAAATATCAGGCCCGTCTGCGCGCGCAGCCGCAGCATGTGCCCGGTGCGGTCGGCCACCTTGTCTTCCCGCGTCTGCTCGTGTTTTTTGATCAGCCCGCGGTCGTACTCATCGAGCGAGCAGCAGGCCACCACGCCGGTCTGAGTGTGTTCTCCGCTGGTGAGACGATAGATGTAGAGGCTGGGCTCGGCTTCCTGGATGAGCGTGCCGTCCCCGATGAATTGCCGCAGATTTTTCTCCGCCTGGGTAAGGATCTCCTCGGCGCCCGAGCTTTCTATCTCCGGCCTGGTGACGCGCAAAAAACTGTAGGCATTGGTTTCGGCGGCGGCCTTCGCTTCCGCCACGCTGACCACGTCGTACGGCGCGCACGATACTTTTTCCGCAAACCCGGTGCGCGGTCGCAGTGCCTGAAACGCTTTAATAAATACCACTAACTACTCCTGCAAAATATTAATCTTTTTTATTTGCCGAATTTGATCCTGTCGAACCGTCTTCCGGATCGTCATCCTTCGGCATGGACTGGTTGAAGTTTTTCATTTGCTCTTCAACCCTTTTCATTATTTCTTCCATCGTCTTGTCCAGTGCCAGTTTCCAGCGGCCCTCTTCCTTGACAAAGTGCATTGTTTCCCAGCCGCCGGTGACATTGTTTTTGATCTCCAGCGTCGCCGCGTCGCCCTGGATCTTTTCATTGCGGGTCTCTAACGCTTCTTTTAAAGCGGGCGCGTCGCTGCCGGTAAGCAGCTCGTCGACGGACTTATCCTGCGCTTTGGCGGCGTCTTCCATCATTTTCAGCGAGCCTTTGCTCACCAGCTGCTTGGCCGTGGCGGCGTCTTTTTTCTTCAGGGCCTCTACATAGGCTTTAAAAGTGTCGGCCGGCGACGGCGCCGGTTGCGCCATCTGGCAGGCGGAAACGGTAAATAACACGCATAGAATAGATATAAATGATTTTAGCTTCATATTTTGAATTAACCTTTTCGAAATAGTTATACTAGGCAGTAACACAAAAGTATAAACCAAAGAGAGGGAGTTTATTTAACGTGGAAAGACGAAAACTCACGACCGAAGAGATAAACGCGGCTTTGTTCGAACTAACCGATTGGGACGTAACCGAAACGGGCGAGCTGCACCGGAAATACAAATTCGACAATTTTCAGGAGGCGCTGGATATGGTAAACAAGGTCGCCGAGCTTGCCGAGCGTCACGACCATCATCCCGATATCTGCCTGGGGTGGGGTTACGCCGATATCTCGCTTATCACCCACGACCGTGGCGGCCTGACCGACTTCGATCTCGCCCTGGCAAAAGAGATCAATGAAATTTGAGGCCGGTTTTGCAGGAGGCAGCAGCAATAGATAGCGGCAGTAGGCAGTTGGCGGCCTTTTTACTGCAAACTGCTACTGCCTTTTGCAAACTGTTTATCCTTTTTATTTTTCTCTGAATTCTCTGTGTCCTCTGTGGCCGAATGTCCGCAATCTTAAATTCCGTCCACAATTGCATTCAGCGTAGCAGAAGGTCTCATCGCGGCGTAAGCCTTTTCGGAATTCGGATGATAATAGCCACCGACATCTTGTGATTTTCCTTGCGCTCCGATCAAGCTCGTCATTGATCTTTGCTTCGTTTTCGCTCATGGCTTTTGCGATCGGCGCAAATTTAGCAGCAATTTCAGGATCTGACGATTGATTTGCCAAACTTTCCGCCCAGTACATTGCCAAATAGAAATGAGAGCCGCGATTATCGATCTGGCCTATTTTTCGTGCCGGAGATTTGTCGGTTGCTAAAAACTTCGCATTCGCTTCATCCAAAGCATCTGCTAAAATTTCGGCTTTTTTATTGCCCCTGGTTTGAGCCAAATGCTCCAAACTTGCCTGTAACGCTAAAAATTCACCGAGAGAATCCCAACGCAAATAGCCTTCCTGCAAAAATTGTTCTACGTGTTTCGGAGCAGAACCACCCGCTCCGGTCTCGAACAAACCGCCTCCATTCATTAACGGCACTATTGAAAGCATTTTTGCGGAAGTGCCAAGTTCTAAAATCGGGAACAGATCCGTCAGATAATCTCTCAAAACATTTCCTGAAACCGAGATCGTGTCTTTGCCTTCGTCTGGCACGTTTCAAAGTTTCGAGCATCGCGTCTTTCACATCCATAATCCGCAAGTCGAGACCGCCCAGATCATGATCTTTCAAGTATTTTTCAACTTTTTTGATGATCTGCGAATCGTGGGCCCTGTCCTTTGTCCAACCAGAAGATCGCGGGCGTGTTGGAAAGTCTTGCACGGTTGACAGCCAATTTTACCCAATCCCGTACGGGCGCGTCTTTGGTCTGGCACATTCTGAAAATATCGCCGGTCTGAACATCTTGCTCGAGAAGAACATTTCCGTCTTCGTCTTCGACTTTCACCGTTCCGGCGCCTGAAATTTGGAACGTCTTGTCATGCGATCCGTATTCTTCGGCTTTTTGCGCCATCAAACCGACATTCGGAACAGAACCGAAAGTGCGCGGGTCGATCGCTCCGTTTTGCTTCATATCCTGAATGATCGCATCGTAGAAACCGGCATAAGTTCGGTCGGGAATAATGCAGACTGTATCTTCTTCTTTGCCGTCTTTGTTCCACATTTTTCCGCCGCCGCGAACCAGCGCCGCCATCGAAGCATCCACGATCACGTCCGAAGAAACGTGGAAATTCGTGATGCCTTTGTCCGAATTTACCATCGCAATTTTCGGGCCGTTTTCGATTGTCTTGGCGATGTCGGCTTTGATCTCCGCTTCCTGGCGGTGTCCGGCAATTTTTTCGAAAAGCGTGGCTAATCCGAAGTTCGGATTGATGTCTAATTCACTAAATGCATCTGAATATTTTTCAAAAACGTCTTTGAAATAAGTTTCCACGATCGCCCCGAAAATGATCGGATCGGAAACTTTCATCATCGTTGCCTTTAAATGCGCCGAAAGCAGAACGTCTTTCTCTTTGGCTTCATTAATGGCTTCCTGAACAAAAGATCTCGAGCGCAGAAAGATTCATTACGGAAGAATCGATCACTTCGCCTGCCTTCAGCGGCGCATAATCTTTCAAAACTTTTGCGGAACCGCCCGTTTCCGTAGAAAACAATTCTGAATTTTCCTTCCTTTTCCACTGTGGTCGAGTTTTCGGTTCCGTAAAAATCTCCGGAATTCATATGCGCGACGGAAGTTTTTGAATCCGCGGCCCAAACTCCCATTCTATGAGGATTTGCTTTGGCGTAATTTTTTACGGCCTTCGGGGCGCGCCGGTCAGAATTCCCTTCTCTTAGTACAGGATTTACCGCGCTTCCCAAAGCGCGCGCATATTTTTTGTTGATGGCTTTTTCTTCTTCCGTTTTAGGTTCCGCCGGGTAATTCGGCAATTCAAAACCTTGTTTCTGGAGTTCGGCGATCGCTTCTTCCAACTGCGGAACAGAAGCAGAAATGTTCGGCAGCTTGATAATGTTGGCTTCCGGTTTTGTTGCCAATTCACCCAAGTCTGCCAGCGCATCAGGAACCTTTTGTTCGTCTCTTAAGTATTCGGGGAAGTTGGCCAGAATTCTTCCCGCGAGCGAAATATCCGGAACTTCAATTTCAATATTTGCGGATTTTGTAAATGCTTTGACGATCGGTAAAAAGGAATGCGTTGCCAACAGCGGCGCTTCATCGGTTAAAGTGTAGTAAATTTTTGACATTTTATCGCTTACTTAAATTTTGCTTTATTTCAGTATTGTATTTATTGAACTCACTTGCCCGCCAAGTAATAGTTTGCAGCCCAAAATCAGATAATGGCGATCGGTAATGAATGTTATTCTAATCTTCTTTGACCGGGCACGTAAATTCAAAATTAGAAATATCCCAGTTTTATGACGAAGTCGGCCTCGACGTGATCAAAACCGAAAACCTGTATAACTTCGACGGCGAAAAAGTTTCTGTCAGTAGCCCAAGCGTCAGCGCGGGCGCATTCTTGTCAGAACCGGGAGCGGTAGCGACCGGGTAATATTAGGGACGAAGCTTCGGCTTCGTCCTTTTATCTGCTCTTTAGCAAAAATAATTGCATTTTCTAATAAAATAGATTATTTTTAGCGCACGCATAAAAAGTGTGTATATTTGCGAGTTGGGAACCTTTGCAAACCGCACAAAACAAACTCCCTGGCCAAAAAATTAAAATGAATTGCGGAGAGATCGGACTTTAAACTCACACTGCACAAATCAAAAAAGATCATGAAAAAAACACATGACGTAATAATAATCGGAGGGGGCGCGATGGGCTTGGCCACCGCTTACCATTTGGCCAAGCATAAGACAAAAACGCTTGTGCTCGAGCGGTTCCGGTTCCTTAACCAGAAGGGAAGTTCCGCGGGTGTGTCGCGCCAGTTCCGGATCCCCTACCCCGAACCATACATGGTCCAGATGGTATTGGATGCCCAGCCCTGGTGGCAGGCGCTCCAGGGCGACACCGATAAGCAGCTTCTAGATACCGTCGGCACATTATGGTTCGGCGACCCGGAAGTACATTCGACCGAGGGCAATATCAAGGCGGCGGAAGCTTCTCTTAAGGCCAAAAATGTCCCTTTTACACAACTCGATGCGAAACAAATAGAAGCGGAATATAACTTCCGCGATCTGCCTTCGACCTACATTGGCCTCTTTCAACCGGACGGGGCGAGCATCGATCTGAAAGCGACTCTCGAAACGCTGTACCGGGCAAGCGAGGATTCCCGTTATGTCACGCTGATGGAGGATTCGCGGGTCACGCGCATCCGGCAAGACGGGAAATTATTTGAAGTAACCACCAAACACGGAACCTATATTTCCGAAAAACTTGTGCTTACTCCGGGGCCGTACATCGACGAGGTCGCGCGCCTCCTGCACTTCGGCACCGAGGTCATTTACTGGAATATGTCTTCCTGTTATTTCAAGAAAACCAACCCGAAGGTCAAGTACCCCACCTGGTTCGTTTTTCAGAATCCGGAAGGCGAAAACGGCAACGAGTTTTACGGTTTTCCCGAGGTAGTTTGGGATCACCCCGGTTATATCAGAACCGCGCCTGACTTCGTTATAAAGCCGCTTACCGCTCCCCAGCAGCGCACGTCCGTTCCCAATAAAAAGGAACTTACATATACGTCAGCGTGGGTAAAAGATCATATGAAAGGGCTCGATCCCAAACCATATTTCGAGTCCACCTGCTTTGTGGCCTTAAGCAAAAACGCGAACAAAGAGCTGATAATCGATTTTGCGCCGGATTTCGTTCCCAATCATAAAAATATCGTGATATATGCCACCGGCTGGGCCGGTAAATTTGTTCCCTTAATGGGCAAGATCCTTTCCGATCTGACCCTGAAAGGAAAAACCGAATACGACATCTCGCATTTCCAACTCGGAGATATCTTCTTCAGACCACTTTAGATCAAACAATTAAAAAGTATGAAAACAAAAACTTATTCCATTTTTGGGGCCGGCGCGGCTGGGCTCTATACCGCGTGGAGACTGCTAAACGGCGTGGCAAAGAATGAAAAAGGCAAAGCAAAAATGCTTGCCAAAGGCGACATTCTCGAATTGTATGATTGGGGAAAATACGACTTCTCTAAGAAAGAACCCGGCACGCGGGCGGCGGGCGCCCGTGTTTGTACCTGGCATTACAAAAACGATAGATCAAAGTCATATCTCGAATTGGGCGGTATGCGCTACGCGGAGTGGAATGAGTCGCAGCAATCCGGCCATTTGCTGGTCACGACTGTTATCAATCAATTGGGCCTCGACAAATTTTCCGAAAATTTTAATGAATCGACCGATCAGCTGCTTTTTCTTCGAAACCGGAATATGTACCTGACCGAGATCGGGCCGGGGAACCCCGCGCCCTACAATATTCCCAACAACGTTCCCGACTTCGGTGCCGACCAATCTCCTTATAACGGATTTAGCTCTGTGCAGAATCTTGTCAAAAAAAGCCCGACCACCAGAAGAGGCTGGTGCGATTTCTACCAGAATGGAAAACTGGATAACGAACCGGGCGATCAATCCGTTTTTGAGAACGGCGATCACGTAAAAGACATCGGCTACTGGAATTTGATGTTCGATCAACTGGGGAACGAAGGATATGACTACACGGCGGACGCCAACGGCTACACGTCAAATGTGATCAACTGGAATTCGGCCGACGCCTTTAACTCCAATAACGAATTTGCCCCGGGCACCCAATACAAAACCCTTACCCACGGCTATTCCAGCATGTTCAATGCTTTATTCGATGCGATCGAGAAACTGGCCGCCCAAAAAGGCGTTATTTTGAAGTATTATCCCGATACGCGCCTGCATTCTATCCATGAAAAGGGTGGCGCCGTCCATTTCACCACGGCAACGCGCAAAGAGCCCTGGAAAACTTCGGGTGCGAGAACGTGCGATGCCGCCTGGATGGCAATGCCGAGGCATTCCGTCGAGCTGGTGGCCGAGGCGACTCGTTATATCGGAGTTAACGGGCTCGATGTCTTGAATACCCGCAAGGTGCAGCTTTACCTGGAGGCAGCCATTATGCAGCCTTCGTATAAGATCGGTTTGTTTTTCGATTCGCCGTGGTGGCTCGATAGCGCTGCTTACCCGCCGAAGATCATTTGCTTTACCATCACCCCTGCCGCGCTGGCGCGGCTTACGAAGTTGAAATGGCCCGCAAGCGATCTTAAGAAAATAAAAAATGACAAGAACGTATTCAACGTCGCGTTTGATTCCGAGGATTCCATTAGCCTGGCCGTTAGCGGGTGTATCGGCCGAGAGCTTACCTATCCCCAGCAAAGCCAGTTGTATGCCGCTTCGCAGCAGAATAACACCATCGGGCCGGCCTTTACCGACACGCCGATACGAATGTGCGTATACTTTGGGAACAACGCGCTGGACAAAAAAGCAAAGCCGGTCTACGGCATCCTGGCCAGCTATGATGACGAGCAATTCACGACCTTCTGGAAGGAATTGGAAGTAGGCCCCAAACGCGATGTCCGCGTTCCGACCATTGAAGACGTCCAACCGCTGCAGGGGCCGCGCAGGTGTTCGCCGGTAATGGTAAAGATGCTGAGAAAACAGCTCGCTGCCATGCATTTCGGCCCGGGCGCGGACTATAAAAAGGTGCCAAAACCGCTGGAGGCTGCCTTTATGGATTGGTCGCTGCCGCCGTTTAATGCCGGGTACCACGCCTGGGCGGCCCATTACGATATCTGCGACGTGCAGCAAAAGATCCGCAAGCCTTCGCAGCTTATCCCGGGCGCGGATGCGAACATCTTTATCGTCGGCGAAACATATTCAAACGATCAGGCCTGGGTCGAAGGCGCTTACTGCACCGCGGAATCGGTGCTCAACGACTTCTTTGATATAAAACCTATTGTGAATAACCCGCAATACCCGTTCATTTGCCCGTGTAAGTAGAAATAGGTCGGAACCGGAGCAAACTCCCCTCCTGCCGGAGGAGGGGTGGCAGCCGCTTCGGCTGACGGGGTGGCGGGAATAGCGACCAGGAAATTTTGCGAAACATAAAAATGAGGCTTAGGCTTCATTTTTTTGTTGTATCTTCCAAACATTTCAATTATATTTCCCTCGTCCTTCAGCGGTCTCGCCAAAAGGTTCGTTCACAATTGGATCGAGGAAATAAAATAGGCCGAAGGGTTCTCTGAAGATGAGATTTTTTTGGGTATTCTTATTAATTTTGACATTTACGATCAGCGGATCTTCTCAAAATGATCCCTGCAGCATTACCTGCGTTTATGAAGGCTCGATAAGCGCTGGTAAGGAACAAAAACACGAAATATATCTCAGCTTTTTTGTCGGACGCGATTCGATAATGATCGGCTCTTTTTATTATAAATCACAGGAAGCTCCGGAAAAGTATGGCGGGCAGATAAATAACGATAATTCCTTTGTATTAGCCGGAAAAAATTTCGCAGGCGAACCCGGGTTTTTTAAGGGAGTATTAAAAAAAGATATGTCCAGTGTATCGGGACGATGGGTCTCATTGGCAAAAGACAAATCTTTTTCTTTTAAGGTCGATCGCGTTATTGGCAAATCCTATTGGGACATAATTCGAAAAAATCGCGGTTTATATGAATATGAAACCCTCGGGCATGCGATCAAGGAATTCGACAAAGTGTTGAGTATCGATGTAGCAAATCAAGATCTCGATGCACTGCCCGAAGATCTCTCGAAACTTACAAGGATCAATTCAATTAACTTGCTTGGAAATAAATTTACGAAATTTCCGGCGGTGTTAAGCAGGCTGGCCACACTTGATGAAATATCTTTAAGTTCTAATGGATTAAAAGAAGTTGGGCCGGAGATCGGACGGCTTAAAAATTTGAAGATATTTATAATGAACTTCAATAAGCTTAGATCCCTGCCTAAAGAGATAGGAGAACTGACCGAACTTCTTTACCTGGATATAGGTGATAATCAATTATCCACGGTGCCTGAAGAATTTAAGTATCTGACCAAACTGCAGGAATTGCACATAGACGACAATAGATTAAGCGAAGCAGAAAAGGATAGGATCAAAAAGCTCCTGCCTAACTGCAAAATTCATTTTTAACGTCAACATTCCCGGCTAAACCCCGGCCGCTACCGCTCCCGGTTCTGACATATTCGACTGGACGTGTGATAATCTTTTTCTGAAAAGCACATGAATCCAAAATCCAAAATCACAAACCCAAAATCGAGCAAACCCGTCGTTTCCATCATCATGGGCAGCAAGTCCGATTGGGGCACGATGCGGCATGCGTCGGAGATGCTCAGAAATTTCGGCGTGCCACATGAAACGCGCGTGGTTTCGGCGCATCGCACGCCGAAGCTGATGGCGGAATTCTCTGCTGCGGCGGAGCGGCGCGGCATCGAGGTCATCATCGCCGGCGCGGGCGGCGCGGCGCACTTGGCCGGTATGGTCGCGGCGCAGACAGTCGTGCCGGTGCTGGGCGTGCCGGTCGAAAGCAAAGCGCTGAAGGGCCTGGATTCTCTGCTTTCCATCGCGCAGATGCCCGCCGGAATTCCAGTCGGCACGCTGGCCATCGGCGAAGCCGGCGCGAAAAACGCCGCGCTGCTGGCGGTGGCAATTCTCTCTAATACGCGAAAGGATCTGCGAAAGAAATTAAAAAAATTTCGCGCCGATCAGACCAAAACCGTTTTAAGATCACAATTGGATTAGGTTCAGAGTTACGCCTTCAGGCGTGAATCACGTCTAAAGACGTAACTCTGAACTTAAAAAAGGAGCCAGGAAAACGAACTTTTGTCCGAACTCCTGACTCCCTGGTTTTTCACAGCTTATTCGAAAGCTAGAAATCCTTGCGTTGATCGATGTACCCGATGTAGTTCCAGTATGCTCCATAGCCGGGGTCATAGACCACCACCTTGTAATACTGGCCGGTCGATTGGCTCAGGCCGTAGGCTATTCCGTCGCAGGCGCTGCACATCAGAGTGCCGTCGCGATAAACGTCCCAGGCGCCCTGTATGTCGTCATTACTCGTGCTGGCCGTTTTATGCAGCGAAAACTCATAAAAATGGTCGGTACAGCCGAGAGAATACCCGTAAGCCTTTGACACGCCGCGGAAATGAGCCATCGCCGGATAGCCCGGCGTCGGTTCTGTCCACGAAGTCGCCATGTCGAACGCCCGCAGCGAGTAATATTGACACCCGGTTTCAGCATCATAGATCACCAGCCCGTTGTCGTTGGTCCAAATGCTGTGCGTTTGATATTTAGCCATCGCCGATACCGAAGCCAATCCGGTTATCACTAAAGCAACAAAAGTTAAGATAATTTGTTTTTTCATTTCATTTCTCCTGGGCCGGGAGCGGACCTTTCGGCCGGGGCCCCGGCCTTGTCATGGTTAAAAACTTTTAATTTTTAACCGCAGTTTAGAAGTCCTTGCGTTGATCGATGTAACCGATGTAGTACCAGGCGCCTGATCCGTAAACCGGGTCGTCAATGACCACCTTGTAATACGCGCCTGTCCCCGCGCTCAGCCCGTAGGCTATGCCGTCACAGTCGTCGCACATCAGTATCCCGTCGCGATAAACGTCCCAGGCGCCGATTATGTCGTCACTTGACGTGCTGGCCGATTTGACCAGCGTGAACTCATAAAAATGATCCAGACACGGGCGGACATATCCATAAGCCTTTGACACGCCGCGGAAATGAGCCTGGGCCGGGTAGCCCGGTGTCGGCTCCGTCCACGAAGTCGCCATGTCGAACGCCCGCAGCGATGTATATTCACAGCCGGTTTCGCCATCGCGGATCACCAGCCCGTTGTCGTTCGTCCAAATACTATGGGTAGCTTGCGCCAGCGCGGAGCCCGACAAGAGACCAATTGCGAACAACGCAACGATCGTAAAGATAATTTGTTTTTTCATTTTGTCCTCCTAAGTAGGTTTCACCAAAGAGAGGGGAAGCACTTTCGGGGAGTTTCTCCTTCGTACACACTTCTCTTCTTAGGTGGGTTTATATGGGTTGTTAATTGGCGTTATTCGGGTCGCGCCCGTCTCCCGTGGGATACTGGAAAATTGCCGGAGCGTGACTAACGCCTGGTGACAATGCGAAAAGACACTAAGGCTAAGGCCGAATAACTCGCGTTACACTTACCTTTTTTGAAAGGAGTAAGATGCTTTTGCCACTGCATAGGAGCGTGGCGAAAGAAAGTTCAAACGATCCTGTCTAACCGAAATCTGATCGCGTTCCGAAAAAGCGGAATTTTTATTATCGTTCCGGAGAATATCAAGTTTTTCATCGTTAAGCAATATTTTTTGCTATTTGTTTTTGTTGTTTTTGAGATATTTGACGATTTTAAGAAAAACAGGCAAAAACTGAAGAAATTCCGGCAAAAAAAAGAGCCGGTGATCCGAACCTGGCCCGGATTTCCGACTCTAAAACGGTTTATCTAAAAACCTAGAAATCCTTGCGTTGATCGATGTAGCCGACATAGTACCAATATGCGCCGTAGGCCGGGTCCCAGATAACCAGCTTGTAATAGTTGCCGGAGGCTGCGGCGCCGCTAAGGGCATAAGCATTTCCGGCACAACTGCTGCACATAAGACTACCGTCACGATAAACATCCCAGTAACCCTTGATGGTGTCGCTGTCGGTGCCGACCGAATTGTTGAGCGAAAACTCGTAAAAATGGTTGTTACAACCGTGGGTAAGTCCATAAGCCAGCGCGATGCCGCGGAAATGGGCCTGCGCAGGATAGCCCGGGTCCGTTCCGTCCACGAAGTCGCCATATGGAACTTGTCAAACTTTGAGTATTCACAGCCGTTTTCGGCATCACCGATAACCAGCCCGTTATCATCTGTCCAAACGCTGTGCGTATTTAACTGGGCCATCGCCGACACCGACAATAACGCGGTCACCATCAGTGCAAAAAAAGTTAACATCATTCGTTTTTTCATTTTATTTTCTCCTAAGTAGTTTTCACCAAAGAGAGGGGGGAAGCACTTTCGGGGAGTTTCTCCTTCGCATACTTCTGCTTCTTAGGTGTGTTTAAGTCCGGTGGTTAAGTTAGGTGTTATTCGGGCCGCACTCGATTCCCATTGGTTAAGGCACGACTAACACATGTGACAAGATGCGAAGAGAAGGATCGAATGGCTCGCATCCGAAACTTTTGCATCTGCCGCAGGGTCGAAAATGATGAACCACGGGCGTAGGAGCGCGTGGGGTCAAAAGAAATTCAAATAAGATCTCGTCAAGCAAGAATTATCGAACAATTTCAAGACGGATTTTTTGCCTTCTATTTGCCGACTTTATCAGGGTTTTCTTTGCCGGGCAATATCTTTTTCGGCCGGTTTTTGCTGTTTTTGGACATTTGTCCAGTTCAGGCGGATTAGGCAAATTTGAAGAGATCCCGCAAAGAAAAAGGAGCCGGGATCCCCGCCTTTTCGAGCGGAAATCCCTAACTCCTTTGAACAGCTAAGCTGGATTTTGACGGCTTAATTGGAAAATTAGAATTCAAAGCGTTGATCAACGTTGGCATAAAACTGCCACGCACCAGCTCCATTTACCGGGTCGTCAATGTCCACATAATAAGTGGCGCTGACCGCCGCGGTTAAATTAGAAGCCGTTCCGGTGCACCCCGAACAGACCAGGCTGCCGTCGCGATATACATCCCACGTGCCCACGATATTTTCCTTGTCCGTCTGCGTTGTGTCTATCAGACGAAAATCGTAATCGTGAGTTCCGCACCGGAATGAACCCGCAGCGTTTATCACAACTCCGCGAAAATGAGCGATCGCGGGATAAAGCGGCGGGCCTTCTTCAGACCACGAAGTGATCGACCGCCATTTTTCGATCGACGAGTATGAACAACCCGTCTGGCCGTCTCGCACCGAAACCGGATTGTCATCTGTCCAAATGCTGTGCGTATGTATGCCGCCGACGGCCAGAACGGATCTGAGTATCACTCTGCCTGAGAGCAGCGCCGCCGCGATCAATACCACCGAAATTGATATAACCGCTATTCTTTTCTTTGTCATATTAACCTCCTTAACGTTGTCGGTTTCCTTAAAAAGCCGGAACCGGCCTTGCCGAAAGTTCCGGCGCTTTGCACAAAGGGGCTAGAAGTCGTAACGCTGATCGATATAACCGCTGTAGAACCAGGCCCCGGACCGTAAACCGGATCATCGACAGTGACCTTGTAATAAGTTGTAACCGGCGTGCTCAGGCCGTTAGCCGAACCGGTGCAGGCGCTGCACATCAGCACCCCGTTACGATAAACATCCCAGTAACCGACGATGCTACTAAAGTTCGTGGTGGTCGATTGAATGAGCACGAACTCGTAAAAATTGCCGGGGGCGCAGTGATCTTTCTCATCGATGACCGCAGCGCCGCGGAAATGGGCCTGCGCCGGGTAGCCGGGTGTCGGTTCTGTCCAGGAGGTTATCATCCTGAATTTTTCAAAAGTTGTGAAATCGCACGGAAGGTCCGGGTCGGTCACCTGGCGGCCGCCGCCGTCAAACGTCCAGACGCTGTGGGGATTAGCCTGCGCCGCCGCCGACACCGAGACCAATCCGGTTATAATTAACGCAATAAAAGTTAGAAAGGTCTTGTTCATTTTATTTCTCCTAAAAAAAGTTAGGGGGACAAACTTTAAGTTCATCCCCCGTTGGTCAGATCGCTAGAAGTCCTTACGGACATCGAGATACCCGCTATAAAGCCACGTCTGTGGCCCGGCGATCGGGTCGTCGACATAGACCTTGTAGTAATTGCCGACGCCGGCCGGTACGCTCAGGTTATAGGCGATACCGTTGCAGGCGGCGCATACCAGTACCCCGTTGCGGAAAATGTCCCAGGTTCCGCTGATGCTGTCGGGAAGGGTCGCCGTCGAAGCCACCAGGCGAAAATCGTAGACCCTGGTTACACAGGCAAGGGAAAATCCCACCGCTTTGCCGACGCCGCGAAAATGAGCGTCGGCCAGGGTTGCCGGGTGTCGGTTCCGTCCATGACGTCGCCATGTTAAAACCGGAAAATCCGCCGGTCAGGGAATTGTAGTTACAGCCGGTTTGCGCGTCGCGTATCGCCAGCCCGTTATTGTTTGTCCAGACACTGTGCGTGAACGGCTGGGCCATTGCCGATGCCGACATCAGGCTGACTGCCATCAGCGCAAAAAAAGTCACAAGTATTCTTTTTTTCATTTTATTTCTCCTAAGTTTTTGCTTCACCAAAGAGAGTGGAAGAACTGTAGGAAATCCCTTCGTACACTTCTGCTTCCTTAGGTGGTGTTATGTGTTAATTGTTATTCGGGTGTTATTCGGGTCGCCTTCAATTTCCCCCGGTAGTCGGCCGGAAATAATTGCTCGACTAACACATGCAAGACCATGCGAAGGAGACACAAACGCTGCGGGGCCTGAGCTCGCTTTATATTTACCTCTTGAAAGTGAATAAATTGCTCGCTACAAAACAGGAGCGCATGTGGCTAAAAAGAAATTCAAACAAATCCTGTTTAACCGGGATTCTCGATCGCGTTCCGAAACCGGAAGTTTATAGTCTGCCGGAGAGAATATCAGGTTTTGTATTGTTTAGCAAGTTTTTACGCAATTAAATATTGTTGTCGAAATTAGGTATACAATGGCGCAATTTTCCATAGGGACTTCGTTCATGAAATTGAGGCATTTTATTGTGAAAAAGACATTAATGGCTGCGGTTGCACAGGTCGTCCTGCTTTTCGGGATCACGGCAAATCACGCTTCCGCCCAAAGACAAAAAGCTGTAACTGACGAAGAATACAAGATCTATTCTGCTTTTATTGACCGTGTCTACTTGGCGCCGGAATCCGGATGGTTCACTCTTCAAGGCAGAAAAACACAAAAAATTCCGGGTCCGGCACAGCGACAGGCCGTGATCGCCGATGTGACCATAGGAAATGCCCTCGATATTTATTTGTCAAAGGAAGTTTTGGCCAAGTTTCCCAAAACCGTATTGGAAGATTATTCAAAGAAAAATAAAGGATCTTCTCGATTAATAAATAAATTCAAAACAAACCTGCCCAGTTATTTATGGGAACAGAGTTTAGAGGAACAAAGGAAGATATCCGAAGAGTCACAAAGGCGAATAGTTAGCTGGGAAACCGTGTTCTCCGAAAAGTTTTTTGGTAAATTTCCAAAAGCTAAAGGTTACTTATTTCTGTCCCGCGTCGGTTTTGACCCTTCACGCAAACGTGCCCTGCTTTTTGTTTCGCAAAATGATTTTAACGCTAAATATTCCAGCTTTGGCGGCGGATCGGTAAGTGTTATCTATTTCATAAAAAGTCGCGGGAAATGGAAATTGAAAAAGGTCTTTCCAAAAGAAAATATATATAAGATCGACTTGAAAAAATGCCGGCAAGACCCTTTTCATATTGGCTTGGCACTGGGTTCAATGTCAGTTCAGATCAACGGCTTGATGAGTGATAAATGCAGTATTACCGACTTCTACGAAATAGAAGGCGGATATACTGAAACCGAATGCCGCATTCCCGCCTCCCTAAACGAAATTTCCGTCACTCCAAATTGGCAGGATTTTTTCGGATTTTTGTATTCCAAAGATATATCCGCATACTGTTTGGAGCCGAAAAGCGGCAACGACCTGATGAACGGCCTGAGGCCTGATTGACCAGATCCGTATAATTCGGCAGCGGCGCTTCACACCAGCTGCCTTCTGTTTGCTTCTCCGAAGCAAATCAAGGAAAATTCATCTCGTATTTCTTATCGCGTATGTCGATCCCTCCAAATTCAACCGTGGGCGTTCTGGGCAGCGGGCAGCTCGGGCGAATGTTTGCCATCGCCGCGCGGCGGATGGGTTACCGTGTGCACACCTTTTCGCCCGAGAGCGACACTCCTACGGGGCAGGTCGCCGATCGCGAAACGACCGCCCCTTACGAAGACCTCGACGCTGTGCGCGAATTTGCCCGCGGCGTGCAGGTAGTGACCTTCGAATTTGAAAATGTGCCGTCGGCCTGCGTCGAGGCCGTGGCGGAGATCGTGCCGGTTCGCCCGCGCGGCGAGGTGCTGCACATCACGCAAAACCGCCTGCGGGAAAAAACTTTTTTGGCGGGGAACGGTTTTCCCGTCACGCCTTTTCGTCACATAAAAGCTTTGCAGGACCTGCAGCAGGCGGTGGCGGCGATCGGCCTTCCCTGCGTTCTCAAAACCGCCGGTTTCGGCTACGACGGCAAGGGGCAGGTAAAGATCGAAACGGCCGGCGCCGTTGAAAACGCTTTTAACAGCTTGAACGGCAAGGAAGCCGTGCTGGAAGCATTCGTCGATTTTGAAAAGGAAGTTTCGGTGGTGGCGGCGCGCGACGCCTGCGCGAATTTCGCCCACTACGGCGTGATCGAAAACGAACACGCGAATCATATTCTGGACGTGAGTTTCGCGCCGGCTTTTGTTTCCGAAAAAGTCCACGCGGAAGCGGTAGAGATAGCGCGCAGCGTTTTAGAGACGCTCGACACGGTGGGCGTGATGTGCGTGGAATTTTTTCTCACGGGCGAAGAAAAACTTTTGATCAACGAGTTGGCCCCGCGCCCGCACAACTCCGGGCATCTGACCGTGGACGCCTGCGTCACTTCTCAATTCGAGCAGCAGCTTCGCGCGGTCTGCGGTTTGCCGCCGGGTTCGACCGAATTTTTTCGTCCGGCGGCGATGGCAAACCTGCTCGGCGATCTCTGGCAAAACGGCGAGCCCGACTGGGAGAAAGCGTTGAAATTACCAGACGTAAAACTGCATCTTTACGGAAAATCCGAGGCGCGGCCCGGGCGGAAAATGGGGCACCTGACGGCTCTTTCCGAAAGCGCGGAAGAGTGCGTCCAAATGGTAAAACGCGCCCGCGCCGCATTAATATAAAAGTCTTTATTTTATTTCGTTTTTGTTTTACTATTCTTACGTTTTAAGCACCTGCCGAATCTTATTTTCTTAGAGGGTACCTTTTATGTTACTTAAAGGCTTTTTCATCATCGCGTGTGTGGTCTCGTCAATTTCCGCTCAAAGTGTCGAGCTTGTTGTAAAGACAACTACCAACGACGTCGCCAGCCCGGCGAGTGTTAAGCTGAATCGTTCACGCGGTTTAAATATGCTTTCCGACATCAAAAGAGCGCTTAAGGAAAATTATTACGATAAGAATTTTCGCGGTATTAACATCGATGACAGGTTTGATCTGGCCGCTGAAAAAATAAAAAAATTAGAGTTAAACGCCCAGATTTTTTACATTATTGCAGCCGTAGTCCTGGAGCTTAATGATTCTCATACAAAATTTTACCCGCCCGGCCGGGCAAACCGCGTCGAATATGGTTTTACCATGCAGATGATCGGCAATAACTGCTATGTCACCGACGTAAAAAAGGGCAGTGATGCCGAGAAACAAGGGCTCCAGGCCGGCGATAAGATCCTGGGGATAGGCACTTACGAGATCACCAGGAACTCTCTCTGGACGATGAATTACTATCTTTACCAGCTCAACCCGCGGGAACATTTAAAGCTATACGTGCTGGGCCTGGATAATGTCCGGCGGGAAATCGAGATCGATGCCGCTTTCAAATCTATCGAAGAAAGACAAAAGGAAGCGGCCAAACGAGCAAAAGAGAAACAGGAAAATCCGTATAAGTGCCAAAAAATAAATTCCGACGTAATTGCCTGCCAGCTTAAGACCTTCATCGTCGATAAAAAATTTATCAACCAGATGATGGCGGAGGCCGAGCCGTACAAGAAACTTATCCTTGATCTGCGCGGAAACGGCGGCGGTTACGTCAAAATGGAGGAATATTTAACAGGCCACTTCTTTGACCGCGAAGTAAAAATTGCCTCGACCGTGAGAAAGAATAAAACCACGGAGCGCCTTGCCAAACCGCAAAAAGACCGAGCCTTCAAAGGCGAGTTGCTTGTCTTGATCGACAGCCATTCGGCCTCGGCTTCCGAAATGTTTTCGCGTATCATGCAGATCGAAAAACGCGGAAAGGTGGTCGGCGACGTGAGCGCGGGAGCAGTAATGACCAGCATTCAGGGGACCCTGGCTAATGCCCGCGGCGTACCCGGTTATGAGACTGTCTCGCTTTACGGGTTAAGTATCACTGTAGCCGACGTAATTATGAGCGACGGTAACCGGCTGGAAGGAGTGGGCGTCATTCCCGACTATCCTTTCGGGCCTTCCGGGAAAGCTCTGGCCGAAAGATCCGACCCCGTCCTGGCTTATGCAGCAAAACTTTTCGGCGCTGATCTTACCGCTCAGGACGCCGGGAAATTTTATTTCATGAACAAAAAAGAGGAGAACGAAGAAGAAGAAAAGACTGGCGACGATGAGGGAGATAATTAGATTTGCGCTGCTCCAGTGATCTTCTAATTTTTCCCGCGGTTTCGGCCGCGTCCTTTGCCGTTCTCGTCCTTTTCACCGGCATCCTGGTCGTTGTTTTTTTCATCTTCGGAGGTCTGCGCGCCGCCATGAAATTCGGGATGACGAATTTTCCCGCCTAGCTGGCCGGTATAACCCAGTATCCCGCTGGTGAGTAAAGCAGAAAGAAGCACGCCGATAGCTATCCAGTATGGGAATTGCGTCCCTTTACCGGACGTGGTTTTATCCTCAGGAGTGTTTTCCACTGGAACGCCTTTACGTTTAAAGATCGCGAATCCTTTATAACGGATCAGAGCGAAGAGCGAGGCCACACCTAAGATCAGCGTCGATGCCAATGCGACCTTCGCCATATCCTCATGGGCATGGATGGCGTCGTGTGAAACGCCGGCCAGTTCCTCGACGAAATCTTCGCCGCCCTGCCCGAGAAGAAATACTCCTAACGTGGCAACACCCAGAAAAACAAATATCAAAAAACTTACCGCTTTCAGGTCGTCGCTTTTACGCCAGAGCCCGAGCGCCAGCACCGCCAATGCAAACGGAACCCCGATGATGGGAATGTGATTAGTTACCAAATGCAGATATGCAGTTTCCATATACAAACAGTGCCTGGCTTAGCGCAAAAAGACAATTCGGCAAATTTTTCTCCTTAGCCAGAACTCCCGGCACCACGCTCCGCGTCAAAAAGCCACGATGTTTCAGTAACCCGACCGTAAGGAAGGGCGTTATCCGAATTAAATGCGCGGGCTACGGACACTAAAGGAAAACGGCTTCCCGGTTAAGAGAAGCCGCCTATCAGTAGTGCTCAAGGAATAATTTCTGGGTTACCAGGCCGCGACCAATCTCGGCGCAGCTTTCTTTTTCAGTAAGCGGCGCAGTTTCAGGCGCGCTTTATGAAGCTGTGATTTCGAGGTGCCGACCGAGCAGCTCAAAAGCTTGGCGATCTCTTCGTGCTCGTAGCCTTCGATGTCGTGCAGCACAAAAACCGAACGATATCCCGGCGGCAGTTGTTCGATGGCGCTGTCGAGCGCGATCTTGTCAACGATCCGCATCTTGTTCGGATTTTCCGTTCCGGAAACCATCTGAACCGGCGTTTCACCCTCTTCCGTGGTTTTTTCAAACTTCACGCTGCGTTTGCGAAAATGCATCAGCACCTGGTTGACGGTCATGCGGTGCAGCCAGGTCGTAAAGGCCGAATCGCCGCGGAAGCTGCCGATCTTTCTGTACAACTGTATGAACACTTCCTGCGTCAAATCTTCAGCTTCAACCGGGTTTTGCAGCATTCTCAGACATAGGCTGTAAACCCTACGATGATGGCGGTTATAAAGCTCCTCGAAAGCCGACATGTCACCCCAACCCGCTGCCTGCGCCAGCGATATGTCGTTAAGTGTACTGTTTTCAGGCACTTTTTCGAGGCCTTCGGTGATATTTTTAGCTGCAAGTTCAGCGTTCGCAGCATCTTGGAATAAAGGATATGTTATAACTTCAGTCATGATTTTCTAGCCCCCGCCTGGTATATCTTCAATTGTCGTGCCATAAACGAATTCGTCCGGAAAGGGAATTTAGATTTCCTCTAATCGCCGGTTCTTTAAGGTTTTACGGGCATCTCCGGGCGATCGCCGTTCATCTGAGAAAAAAGAGCACACGAACTCGTGTAGCAATTCGCGCATGATCTATACGCTTTAAAGCATGGTCTGTTTTTCAGCATAGTTATTTGACGCCTTTCCCGGGCAAAAGTTCCTTTTTATATTGTTTGAAGAAGACCGGCACGGGTGTTACTATCGCGATTAGGATGTTTAGTTTTAGGCAAAAAGCTTTGATATGCGCAGTTTCGATCTGTCTGTTTCCGGCTCAATCTCCAGCCCAGACCGCGATGATCGACGAGATCGTCACCACCCAGGAACTGTCCGAACAAGACCAGATCCCGGTGCTCATAAAGCACCTGCCCGAATGGGAAAAGGTCAAGGACCGTGCGGTTCTGGCCGTAACGTCAGAAACGTTCGCCCGCGCCGTTAATGATCATCCCGTCATCTCAGCTATCTCTTTTAATGCCGGAACCGAAGCCGCCGTGGCCGATTACGACGCGGGGAAACTTGCTATCGTGGAATTTACCACGCCGCAAATGGCGACGGAAACGGACGCCAATATTCAGGCCAGGATCGGGGAGTTAAGCTCCGGCGGGCAGAATGTTCCGGTCTATCGCCGGGTGGGAAATTACGCGGTATTTGTTTTCGGCGCTAAGGACGAAGCTTTGGCAAATGCGCTGATAGATCAGGTCAAATACGAAAAGGTCGTGCAGTGGTTGGGCTCAAATCCCTATACCCTGCGAAAAGCCGAGCGCGATTATGTCAGGACCACTTCCGAGGTGGTATTGGGCGCCATCCAGATAACCGGCTACATTGTTTTAATTACTTTCGCTATTGGCGGCTTCGCCGGGTTTATGGTTTTCCGCTCTCGCAGCCGCCAGCGGCTTCAGGCGGATACTTATACCGATGCCGGCGGCATGACGCGGCTCAACCTCGAGTCTTCGCCGCTTTCCACCGATAAACTGCTCGATTCGAAATAGGAGCGTTGCTTGCCGGAGCGCCGAATTTATTCGGCATCTGTCATGCAGACTAAAGTCTGCGCTCCAGTTAAGGCAAAGCTTCGACCAGCCGGTCGATATCTTCCTGATTATTAAAAAAATGCGGCGCGATGCGCAGGCGGTCTCCGCGGGCGGAAACGATGATCTTTTTCGCTTCCAGGCCGTGATAAATTTCCTGCGAGCTAAGACCGCCGCGGTGTTTAAAACAGACGATCTGTGAGCTTTCACCCGGGGCGCGAGAGCTGATAAGCTCGTAATTTTTCTCACCCATCCGCTCGCAGAGATAACCGGTCAGCTCCGCCAGGTACTTTTCGATCTCGGCTATTCCTACTGACCGCAGCAGCTCCAGGCTTTTCGCCAGCCCGTAAAAAAGCGCGTTTGCGCCGGTGCCGCTTTCCCAGGCCAGCGCTCCCTGCCGCCAGGGATTTTCGGTGTTGGCAAAATCGTCCCAGCCTTCCACGCTGCCCCAACCGACCAGCGTCGGCTGGACAAGCTCGCGCGCGCGGTCCGAAAGATACAGGATCCCGCAGCCTTCCGGCGCGCAAAGCCATTTGTGGCTGCTCCCGGCGGCGGCGTCGACGAATTCCAGATCGAGCGTTTTCGCGCCGAAAGCCTGAATGATGTCCACCGCGAAAAGAGCGCCCGCGCGGCGCGCGGCCTCGCCGATGCGCCGCAGGTCGGCGTTAAAGCCAGAAGCGTACTGCACCGCGCTGATCGCGACCGCGCGCGTGTTCGCGTCGATCAGGGCGATGAATTCATCAGGGTCGATGCGCCCGCCGCGCTCCGGGCAGAGGCGAAGCTCGACGCCGTAAGTATCGCGGATGCGCCGCCACGGGTAAAAATTCGAGGGGAATTCTCTTTCGAAACCGACGATATTATCGCCCTTCGCCCAAGTGATGCCGTTTGCCAGCGCGGATATCCCGTCGGAGGTGTTGCGCATAAAAGCGATCTGCTCCGCCGGCACGCCGAGGAGTTCCGCCGCCAGTTCCCGCGCCTGCTTTTTCCTACCCAGCCAGCGCGAGAAATTGACCGAGCCGTTGTACATCACGTCCTGCAGCGCGGAATTTGCTTCCTTCACGGTCGTCCACGGCAGCGGCGCCACCGCCGCGCAGTTCAGGTAGACGTATTCCTTTGTGATCGGGAAAAGATGGCGGACATTTTCATTCATATAACATGTTAAAATAGAACACGGATCACGCGGAAAGAGACGGATAAAAACCGATCTGAAATTCTTTTATTCGCCTTTTATCCGTTTGATCAGTCAAATCCGCGTACTATCAAATAATCTTTGACAAAACAGCCTGAATAAGGCAATTTTGAACTGGAGACAGACGATTTCCAACCCGGAACCGCTGTTTGTCATCAAACTCTGGCTATTATGTTCGGATTTAATAATAAACCAAAATCGCCGTTCGGTTCTATCTCGGAATTCGACGACGGCTCTATCGAGGTCCAGCGCCTGAGAAAAGATTCGCGGCGCGGGCTTTGGACGGAGGTTTTCCTGCTGTTCCGAGACATCCTGCTAGTGCTGACGATAATGATCCTGTTCGGCGTTTTTGTCGCGCAGCCGGTTGTCGTAGACGGCGAATCCATGCTGCCCGCCCTGCACAATGGCGAGAGGCTGCTGGTAAATAAACTCATCTATTACAAATTTCCGGGACTCGAACCCTACGGCTGGACGCATCTCGAACGCGGTGACATCGTCGTTTTCTGGTACCCGGACGACCCGGATAAAAGTTTCGTCAAGCGCCTGATCGCGTTTCCCGACGAAACGGTGGAAGTGCGCAACGGGACGGTTTTGATAAACGGGAAAGAACTGACCGAACCTTATCTCGATCCGATACTAAACGGCAATCACGCCAACATGGGGCCGCGCACGATCAAAAAGCATCACTATTTCGTGATGGGCGACAACCGCGACAATTCCTCCGATTCGCGCATTTGGGGCGAGGTGCCTGAGAAATACGTCTATGGCAAGGTTTTTTTCCGCTACTGGATGCCTTCGAACATCGGCTTTATCGTGCGGGGCGAGAGCAACTTCAAAGATCAGGCGGGTTCGGAAAATAAATATCAACCGCCCGGCACAAATAACGACAACTATATCTCCAGATGAGTTCAATAAAGCAGGCACTTCTGGTCCTGGAAGACGGGCGCGCCTTTCGCGGCCGCTCGTGGGGCGCCGACGGCGAGATCTGCGGCGAGGTGGTCTTTAACACTTCGATGACCGGGTATCAGGAGATCCTGACCGATCCTTCATACGCGGGGCAGATCGTCTGCATGACCTACCCGCTGATCGGAAACTACGGCACGACCGACCAGGACGCCGAATCGCGCCGCCCCTGGGTGGAAGGCTTTATCGTCCGCGAGGCCAGCCCGGCGATGTCTAACTGGCGCGCCGAGGAAACCCTTGACGCCTACCTGAAACGCTGGAACATCCCGGCTATCGAACATATCGACACCCGCGCCCTGGTGCGCCACATCCGCGATAAAGGAGCGATGCGCGCCTGTCTTTCTTCGGTCGACCTGGACGAAAAAAGCCTTTTGGAAAAAGCCCGCCAATCGCCCGAAATGCACATGCGCGAGCTCGCGGGCCAGGTGACCACCCCGGAAAGTTACGGCTTTGAACCTGTGGGAGAGGAAAAATACCACCTGGTTTGTTACGACTTCGGGGTAAAGACAAATTCGCTGCGCGAGTTTGCCAAAAACGGCTGCCGCCTGACTGTGGTGCCGGACAAAACCAGCGCCGACGAAGTTTTCGCTTTAAAGCCCGACGGCGTTTTTCTCTCCAACGGCCCGGGCGACCCTTCGGCGATGCCGGGCGTGGTCGAAGAGATCAAAAAAGTGGTCGATTCAGGTATGCCGACCTTTGGCATTTGTCTGGGCCATCAAATATTGGGACAGGTTTTCGGAGGCCGTACTTACAAGCTGCTCTTCGGCCATCGCGGCGGCAACCAGCCGGTGATGGACTTCTCTCAAAACAAGATCGAGATCACGTCGCACAATCACGGCTTTGCGGTTGACGCCGAAAGTTTGCCGGAAGACGTCGAGATCACGCACCTGAACCTCAACGACAAATGCGTCGAGGGGATGCGCCATAAACGCCTGCCCGTTTTTTCCGTGCAATACCACCCCGAAGCCGCCCCCGGCCCGCACGACGCCGAAGATTACTTCCGGCGGTTTGTTGAATTAATAGAATCAGGGAAATAGGAACGCATATATTTGGAGCGCGGACGTCCCGTCCGCAAAGATTGTCGCAGACAATCTAAAATACCTGTATTATACTTTTAACGTCGCATGCGACGTTTGCGGACGGGACGTCCGCGCTCCCAGTATGAACAGCTCCCAAAACCCGAAAGGCTGGCATAGCCGCGGATACTTGCCGCATTTTGATGGCGGCGAAATTTTGCAATTTATTACCTTGCATCTTGGCGATGCCATGCCGCAAAGCGTTTGGTTAAGATGGAAAGCCCAACTCGATCATGAGAAAAATGAAGAGGCAAAAATAATTTTATATCAACGCTTCGAAAATTATCTCGATCAAGGTTATGGCAAGTGTCATTTAAGAAAAGATAACATTGCCAGCTTAGTGCAGAAGTCCCTACTGCATTTTGACGCCCAGCATTACAAACTACTCTCGTGGGTAATCATGCCCAATCACATTCTTTTTAATGAGACCGATCGATAATTATTCCCTTTCAGAAATCATTAAAAGCCTTAAGTCCTATACCGCACATGAAGCTAATAAATTTCTAGACAGGTCAGGAAAATTTTGGCAGGAAGATTATTTTGACCGCTACATTCGAAACTATGAACACTATGAAAACACGCTCTTTTATATAGAGAATAACCCGGTCAAAGCCAGATTGTGCAAAAAAGCAAGTGATTGGAAATACGGGAGCTTATACAGTCGGAGCGCGGACGTCCCGTCCGCATAGTTTGCGCCCAGCAACCTAAGATTTAGTAAATTACATCTCAAGCGACGTTTGCGGACGGGACGTCCGCGCTCCCAGTAAAACGCGCTCCGGTTATGCCGTTTCCACAGGCTTCGGCGGCGTATCGACGGGTTCGCCTTCGAGGAAGTTTGCCATCAGGGTCGTCCGGCCCGTGATCCAGAGGATGTGTTTATATAGCACTGCCAGGATCGCCACCACCGGGATCGAGAGAAATACTCCGAGCACCCCGCCTATTTCCGCCCCGGCCAGCACTGCCAGGATGATCGCGAGCGGGTGCAGGTGAATGCCTTCGCGAACGATGCGCGGGTAGGTGACGTAATCATGTACGCCACGCAGGACCAGCAGAAAAACACTGACATTGAGCGCCTGCCAGGGGGAATAGAAAAGACATATCGAAACAGTTATTAAGCCAATGATAAACGGCCCGACCAGCGGGATGAATTCCAGCGCGCCGGCCAATATTCCCAGCAGCAGTGCATACGGAACACCGAGAATATAAAAAGCGATCGTGCAAACCGTGCCGATCAGCAGGCAGGAAATAAGCTGCGCCCGTGTGTATGCGGCCAACGTGCGGTTAAGGTCGTAAAAGAAAACTTCCGCCTGGTAGCGCCATCGCCCGGCCGGAAACAGGCCAAGCGCCGACGCCTTAAAGGTATTGATATCCTTCAGAAAAAAGAAAGCGATCACCGGTATCAGCACCAGCCAGGGCAGGTACGGCACGAGTGTGGTGATAAAATTTCCCACCCCGGCCGCCACGCTGGCGCCCGCATCGGCCAGTAGATTTTGCGCCCTGTTATTTATCTCTTCGCGCGCTTGTTCCGGGATCGGATAACTTTTATAGCGCTCGTTCACGTCGTTTATCCGGTTCCGCACGGCCTCCGAATAACCGGGAAAATTTTTAGCAAATTCCCGAAACTGATCGCTGATCCGCGGCGCAAGATAGGAAACAAAAAGCGCCAGCACCGCAAAGACCACCAGGTAAGCGATAACTATCGCCAGCCAGCGCGGCATATAATTTTCCTTGCCGCGGGTTTTGAAGGGGCGCCGGATGAGCTTTATCAGCGGGTCGATCAGATATCCGAAAAAGACCGAAAGAACGACCAGCAGGATAAGATTCTGCAGCCAGTAAAACAGGTAACCCACCAGAACGGCCGCCTGCAAAATGACCAGCGTCACTATCACCACGCGGCTGATGGAGCGCACCGCGGGCGTGGAAGGGTCAAAGAAAACCCTTCTTTCAGGAAGCTTAATTTCTGTCGGCTCGTTTTCGGTCATGGTGAAGCTCAAAAGCTAAACTTCGGCTTACTTATAAAAAGTCGTCGTAATCATCGGCGGCGTGGAGCGCGGCAATGCGCTTGGGCGCTTTGTCATAAAGCTTCTTTTGCCATTTCTCCACCGAGCTGACCAGTTCCAGCGCCGCCTGCGGGTGCGCCGCGTTTCTCTCCAGCCGCAAAACTTCGGCTTCCACCGCCACCTCGCGGTTCTTTTCGTCTATCACATAAAGGTTGACGCGGGTGCCGACGTCGGGCAGTTGGCGCTGTAAATGGACCAAAGCGCCGTGAGAGCCGATATTTTCGGTTAGCCCTTCTTCAACCATAGCCTGGCCGTCGCCGTCTTTCCATTCCACCCGCACCGGCATCGCCAGTACATATCGATCGCCTTTTCTTCTTTCGTCCGCCAGCATAAATTCCTTTCGTTTTCCGTGAGAAACAGAAAACTCTTGAAATATACGAAATATAACCGCCGCCCGTCTATAACAAAAAAGCGTTTTCCTTAAATAGGAGCCGGAATGCTGTTCGAGGGGTTAAACGTTGTTTAACCTAATGGCCCGCGCGGATGGACAAAAAGGCCGTTTTTTGCTAGTATCTATACACATGTGACAAACATACCCAAAATAGAGTCGCACAGTACCTTTAAATAATCCTTTAATATTTACCTTATTAACTGTGTGCATTTGCCCAATCGGCGAAGCTTTTTTGGTTGTTTCCCACATTTTGTATCATTTTGTATTACGTAAATTTAAGAGAAAGGAGGAATGGTGAATGATTAGAACTTCATTTAAATTCAGTATTTTATTTATTTTATTATTCGTTTTAATTAACGTATTTTTTATCCAACCGGAAACCCAGGCGTTTCCTAATGTCAAAGATGAGACCCCCCGGATCGAAGCCACCCCGGTCAAATTAGCGGCCGGTGAAGAAGCCTTACTTACCCCCACGATTGAGATGCCTATTACAGATACCTCAACCGTAGCGGTAAATACGACTTCCGAAGCGGCCCCAGCGCCCAGCGCAGCCGAAGTGGGTTCCGTCCTGGGATCTTTCCGTGCGACGGCCTACTGCCTGAGAGGAAGGACCGCGACCGGCGGCGGTGTACGCCGCGGTATCGTGGCGGCCGACCCGAGGGTTTTGCCGATGGGTTCTCGTGTCCAGCTAAACGCGGGAGCGTATAGCGGGAGCTATGTGGTTACCGACACCGGCGGACGCATCAAGGGCAGAATTTTGGATATTTGGGTTCCGAGCTGCTCCGAAGCAATCCGTTTCGGACGACGCACGGTTCACGTCACGGTCATGGGACGCGGCGGGAAAAAAGCCAAAAAGTAATATATATTTATAATAATTACGCAGCCGTTACTTTCGGGTAACGGCTTTTTTTGCGTCCGCGATTAAAGAAAGCTAACATTACTAAAATGTCCGGAGAAAATTTTCAACAGCCCGGTGAAACGCTGGTTCGCGTAACGCGCGGCGGCACGCTGGAATCGGTCCACCGCGGGCATCTTGTCATTCTCGACGGCGACGGGGACACAATTGCCGCGCTGGGAAACCCGGAAACGGTCACTTTTATCCGCTCTTCTTCCAAGCCGCTGCAGATAATGCCTTTTTTGATGAGCGGCGGCGCCGAAAGCTACGGCTTTACCGAGCAGGAGATCGCGCTAGCCTGCGGCTCACACGGCGGTGAGCCCGTCCATACCGAAACCGCCGCCGCAATGCTGAAAAAGATCGGTCTGGGCGAAAAAGATCTGCGCTGCGGCACGCACATGCCGTTTAATGAGGCGGCGGCGCACGCGCTGAGCGAAGCTCACCAGGAACCGAACCAGCTTCATAACAACTGTTCCGGCAAGCATGCCGCGATGCTTGCCCTTGCCAAACATATCGGCGCTTCGATAAACGACTATGAGCAGCCGGACCACCCCGTCCAGAAGAAAATGCTGGGCCTGGTGGCGCGGGTTTGCGAGATCCCGCGCGAAGAGATCAAGATCGGCATCGACGGCTGTGCCGCGCCGAATTTTGCCCTGCCGCTCGTCAACATGGCGCGCGGTTTTTCCCGGCTGGTCTTTCCGCCGGAGAGTTTTGACGATGATCTGCGCCAGGCTTGCGGCCGGGTGGTTTCGGCGATGACGGCCTACCCGGAAATGATCGGCGGCACGGAAAGATTGGACACGATGGTGATGCAGGCCCTGCGCGGGCGAATGATCTGCAAGATCGGCGCCGAGGGCGTGTGGCTCGCGGGAATTTTGCCGTGCCCGGAGTTTAAGAGCGGGCTCGGCATAGCGCTCAAGATCGAGGACGGCAATGACAACCGCGCCCGTGCCGCGGTGGCGATCGAAGTTTTGCGTCAGCTGAACATCCTGGACGAAACGAACAGCGCCACCCTGCGCTATCTTTCCCCTCTGGCGGTGAAAAATCGCCGCGACGATATCGTCGGGCAGGTCAAACCGAGTTTTAGTTTAGAGTTACGCGTTAACGCGTGATCACGCCTTGTGTTTTTACCTGCGATCAAGTATCTTCATTGTAGATACTTTTGAAAGGTTAAAATGAAGGTCCAAATTCAAAAATGGGGAAACAGTCTGGCGCTGCGAATTCCGAAATCATTTGCGGTTGAGACTAATATCGAGCAAGGCTCGACCGTCGAAGTCACTCTGGAAAAAGACAGAATTGTAATGAAACCGGCGAAAGAAGATATTACTTTAGAGAGCCTTCTCGCCGGGGTGACAAAAGAAAATCTTCATTCGGAAACTGATTTTGGCGCGCCCGAAGGCAAAGAGGTCTGGTAAATGGCAAAGTATACTCCCGAACGCGGTGACGTGGTCTGGCTGAACTTCACCCCGCAAAGCGGCCACGAACAAGCCGGACGCCGCCCGGCAATAGTCATCTCTCCCGCTGCATATAATAAAAAAATCGGCCTGGCGCTGCTTTGCCCGATCACCAGCCAGGTCAAAGGCTACCCGTTCGAAGTCGCTCTTCCAAAAAATTCGAAAGTATCCGGCGTTATTCTCGCCGACCAGATCAAGAGTCTTGACTGGCAGGCGAGAGAGGTGAAGTTTATTACAAAGTTACCAAATCCGATAATAGAAGAAACTTTAAGGAAATTAAAAACTCTAATCTAATATCGCTACGGCGCGATATATACCACAAAACTGTATCTCCAACTATTCCCACTCGATCGTGCCCGGCGGTTTTGAGGTGATGTCATAGACCACGCGGTTGATGCCGCGCACTTCGGAAGTGATTCGCGAAGAGACACGGGCCAGGAATTCGTGCGGCAGGCGGGCCCAGTCAGCCGTCATCCCGTCGGTGCTGGTGACGGCGCGGATGGCGATCATTCTTTCATAGGTGCGAAAATCGCCCATCACGCCGACGGTTTCGAGCGGCAGCAGCACGGGAAATGCCTGCCAGATGTCGTGATACAGATCGAAGTTGCGCAGCTCCTCGTTAAAGATGCGGTTGGCGGCCTGCAGGAGTTTTACTTTTTCCTCGGTGACCTCGCCCAGAATCCTAACCGCGAGGCCGGGACCGGGAAACGGGTGCCGGGTGAGAATTTCTTCAGGAACATTTAGATCACGTCCTATGCGGCGCACCTCGTCCTTGAAAAGTTCGCGCAGCGGCTCGATCAGTTTCAGGTTCATTTTTTCCGGCAGCCCGCCGACGTTGTGATGAGTTTTGATCGTGACGCTTGCGCCGCGCAAGCTTACGGATTCGATCACGTCCGGGTACAAGGTGCCCTGTACCAGCCACTTTACATCACCTAGTTTCTTCGCTTCGCGCTCGAAAATTTCGATAAAGAGATTGCCGATCGCTTTCCGTTTCTGTTCCGGGTCGCTTACGCCTTTTAGCGCCGCGTAAAATTCCCGCGAAGCGTCGACGCCGATCACCCGCAGGTGCATCGTGTTTTTAAAAAGCTCCAGCGTGGTTTCGAATTCGCCCGCGCGGAGCAGGCCATTATCGACAAAGATGCAGGTCTGGCGCGTGCCCACTGCTTCGTGGACCAGCGCCGCGGCAACGGTCGAATCGACCCCGCCCGAAAGCCCGCAAACGACCAGGTCGTCCGCGCCCAGGAGCGCCTTTATCTTATCTACTTCCTCGGCGATAAAACCGGCCGGCGTCCAGTCGCCTTTGCACGAACAGACGTTAAAAAGAAAATTGCTGATGATCTGTTTGCCGCGCGGAGTGTGCGTCACTTCCGGGTGAAACTGCACCGCGTAAAGACCGGCTTCGGCGTTTTCGATCGCGGTGATCACGTCGCCCGTGGTCGTCGCGGTGGTGTGAAACCCTTCGGGCAGGCTGGTCACGTGGTCGCCGTGGCTCATCCAGACGTCAAGCTCGGTTTCGAGGCCGGTGAAAATATTGGAATCGCCATTTAGAATTTGCAGCTTTGCATGGCCGTACTCGCGTTTTTCGGCGGGTTTTGATTCCGCTCCCATTGCCGCAGCCATCAAGCCCATTCCGTAACAGATGCCAAGGATCGGCGACTTAACCCGGTCGAAAAAATTGTCCGGCAGATTCGGCGCATCCTCGTCATACACGCTCGAGGGGCCGCCGGAAAGGATCACGCCCTTGGGATTTCCCTCCAGTATCTTTTCCAGGGACACGTGAAAGGGAACGATCTCGCAATAAACGCCGAGCTCGCGCACCCGCCGCGCAATAAGCTGCGTGTACTGCGAACCGAAATCCAGGATAAGTATGAGTTCGTGCTGCAAAAGGTGGTTCTCCGATCAATGTGTAAAAGAAGATTATACGTTGGATATTGATAGGGTCAAAAAATAGATTTAAATAGCCCGGCCATTTATGGCCGGTTATGATCATCGATATTAATAAACCGCCTCATCACGGGCATAAAGCTCGTGGCTATTTACCCTTCGCATGCTTCAACGCAGCGGCAACCAATTCTTTTAGCACTTTCATATCGACATCCGAGAGCCGTTTGATATAGAGGCAGCCTTTCCCGGTCGAGTGTTTGCCGAGCTTTTTCATCAGCGCGTCGTATTTATCCAAACCCTCAACGGCTAAATAAAGCGAAAGGTTTGCCTTGCGGGGGGAAAACCCGATGTACAGCCATTCAAGCTCGCGGCCGCTTGCGTACTTCATAGTGCGCGAGCCGAAGCCCACGATCGACGGCCCCCACATCTTCGGCTTCTCGCCGGAGAGCTTGCTCATTAACTCCAGCACGGTAAAAGCGTCCGCGCGTTTTTGCTCGTCGTCGATGGTGTTCAAAAATTCCTCAACGCTGGCTTCGGTCTTTTTGGTTTTTAGTTCGGCTTTAGGCATAATTTCATCCGCAAAAATTGTTTTGACAGATTCTAACATTGATTCGTTTTGTTTTCTTAGCGGACTTTGCGCCTTTTGCGTGAGAAATTTCACGCAGAGACGCAAAGCCCGCAACGGAAAAGCCAAATCCTTGACACTTTGCCCGATCGCAATTAACTTTGAAGGTCTAATGCGGAGGTGCATCTGTTCTGGTGAATGGCGCGGTCTTCAAAACCGTCTGTGAGACTGTGAGAGCAGGCTCAGGTGGGTTCGATTCCCACACGCCTCCGCCAAATCGATTTGGGATTGAGGATTTTAGATTGCGGATTTTTTAAAATTGAATAAAATTAAGATGTTGATAAAACGTTACTCCCATGACGAAAGAGCAGATGATCGCACGGACAAAGCAATTTGCTTTACGTGTAATAAAATTGGTCGAAAGCCTATCTCCCGGTAGAACTTCAGAGGTAATAGGAAAACAGCTTGTCAGATGTGCGACGTCTGTCGGGGCAAACTATAGGTCTGCCTGCCGCGCGAAATCAACGGCGGATTTCATATCAAAACTCAGCATTGTTGAAGAAGAAGCAGATGAAGCAATTTACTGGATCGAACTGCTGGTTGAAGCAAATCTGGTAAAAGAGAATCTGGTTGAAAATCTTTTGAACGAAGCAGATCAAATACTTGCAATGATCGTTGCTTCTATAAAGACTTCTAAAGCCAAGAAATATAATCCCAAATCCGCATTCCCAAATCCCAAATCAATATGAAAACATGGGTTTCTCTCAACATGGTTCCCGGTGTCGGCCCGCGGGCGGCGACGAAGCTTTTGGAGCGTTTCGGTTCGGCGGAGGCCGTTTTCGGCGCGCGGCGGAGCGAGCTCGAACAGTTACGCCTGCGCCCGGAAACCGTCGAAAGCATTCTTAAAAAAGAGTTCCACGAAAAAGCGGCCGAGGAACTGGAAACGCTGCGCGCGCTGGGCGGCGACGTGCTGGTTTTGGACGACGGCACTTACCCGGCGCTGCTGCGCGAAACGGCCGACCCGCCGATCGTGCTTTACGTCAAAGGCGACTGGCAAGCCTGCCTGGAGGCACCGTGTGTGGCGATGGTCGGTTCGCGGCGCTCTTCGACCTACGGGCAAAACGCGGCGGAGATGCTCGGCAAAGATCTGGCGAGCCGCGGCGTGACGGTTATCTCGGGTTTCGCGCGCGGGATCGACGCGGCGGCGCATCGCGGGGCGCTTGCGGGAGGTGCCGGAAGCAGCCGCACGGTTGCCGTGCTCGGCACCGGGCTCGATATGATCTATCCCAAAGAACACAACAAGCTGGCGGAGGAAATTCTTGCCGGCGGCGGCGCGCTGGTCACGCAGTTTCCGCTCGGGACGCCGCCGCTCAAAGATAATTTTCCCTATCGCAACCGCATCATCAGCGGGCTGTCCTTAGGCGTGCTGGTGGTCGAGGCGACCGACCGCAGCGGCTCGCTGATCACGGCGCGGCTCGCCATGGAGCAAAACCGCGAGGTTTATGCGGTGCCGGGAAATATCACCTCGAGCAATTCATACGGCACGAATTTCCTGATCAAAAGCGCGGGCGCAAAGCTCGTTCAGCAATGGCAGGACGTGGTGTCCGAATTTCCCAAAGAGATCGCGGCGCAGATATTGCCGCCTCCGCTCTCGAGATCCGAAAACGGCGGGGTTCCGGCGCAAGCCGAACTCGCGCCCGCCGATCTTGACAAAATAGAACAGCAGGTTTGGCGGCTGCTTGCGCCCGACGCAGCAGTTCATATCGACGCCATATTAGAGCAAAGCGGCCTTTCCATCACGGATATAACCAGCGCGCTGGTGGCGATGGAAATGCGCGATCTGATACGCGCCCTGCCGGGCCGGCACTTTGCGAAGAAACTTTAGCCATAGAGGACACCGCAGTTCACGGAGGAAAATTAAGCAGAGATAGACAAAAATGTGTGCGATTTGGCTCTAAAACGGCTTGCCTTAGAAACTAAACGAACTATTTTTTCGTAAAACCCACATTTCCGCTGCGTAAAGGAGAGTTTTTCATGCGTTTTACGATATTTAAACGGTTCATGGCCGGTGCTTTGCTGGTAACAATGTGGGGTCCGATCCTGGGGCAGGGTAGAGGTGTCGATCTAAGCTATATGGATACCTCAGTCAAGGCTTGCGATAATTTTTATCAATTTGCAAACGGAGGCTGGCTGAAAAAGACGGAAATTCCCGCGGCTTTTCCATCATGGGGGGCGGGGGCGATGATGCGGGAGAAAAATAACGCAACCCTCCGGCAAATACTTGAATCATCCGCCAAGGATACGAAAGCCGCAAGCGGCACCAGCGAGCAGCTGATCGGCGATTACTTTGCCACATGCATGGATGAAGCGGCGATCGAAAGTGCCGGGACAAAGCCGCTCGACCCTTATTTCAAACAGATCGATTCACTGAAAAATACGGCCGGTTTGCCGGCCCTTATCGGCCGCCTTAATCGCGTTCCGGCAAATCTGGTTTTTGGTTATTTCGTTTACCCGGATTTTAAGAATAGCTCGAACAACATGGCCTATGTCTGGCAGGGCGGATTAAGCTTGCCGAATAGCGAGTACTATACGAAGACCGACGATGCGTCGAAAACTTTGAGAGACAAATTTGTCGCGCATGTTGCCCGGATGTTCGAACTGCTGGGTGATACGCCGGAACAGGCCAGGGCAAATTCCCAGGTTATTCTGAGATTCGAAACCAGCCTGGCGATGTCGTCAAAGACCCCGGTCGAGCTCCGCGATCTGAATGCCAATTACAATAAGATGACCCTGGCGCAAGCGAGCGCTATGGTACCCGATTTCGCCTGGGAAACATATATCAAAAATATGGGCTCGCCGAGGGTGACCGAGTTAAATGTCGCCCAACCCGAGTTCTTCAAAAACGTCAACCGGATGATCAGGGAAGTTCCGCTCGACGAGTGGAAAACTTATCTGCGCTGGCAGATGCTAACGGCGGCCGCGCCCTACCTTGCCAAAAAATTTGCGGACGAGAATTTTGCCTTTTTCCGGCAGACGCTTTCCGGTGTGAAAGAACAGCAGCCCCGCTGGCGGCAATGTGCGGGCTGGACCGATGGCCAGCTCGGCGAGGCGCTCGGGCAAGAATTCGTCAAGCAGAATTTTACCGCTGAGGCAAAACAGCGAATGAACGATCTGATCAGTAATTTGTTTGCCGCTTATCGCGAGCGAATCCAGAAACTGGATTGGATGAGCGACACCACGAAGCAACAAGCGCTGGTCAAGCTCGGCTCTTTTCAGCGAAAGATCGGTTACCCGGACGTGTTACGCGGTTACCAGGGGCTCTCTATTGACCGCAGATCCTTTTTTGAAAACGTATATCGCGCGGCGGAATTTTCGACTGTCCGCGATCTGCAGGACATCGGGCAAAAAGTGGACAAGACGCGCTGGGGAATGTCGGCGCCTACCGTCGATGCCTATTACAATCCGACTTTTAATGAGATCGTCTTTCCTGCCGGGATCCTGCAGCCGCCCTTTTTCGACAAAGCGGCGGACGATGCCCTGAATTACGGGCAGATCGGCGCGATCATCGGCCATGAGATCACGCACGGGTTTGATGATCAGGGCAGCCAGTTTGACGGTGAAGGAAATCTGAAAATGTGGTGGACGCCTGAAGACCGCAAGCGTTTTGACGAACGCGCGGATTGCGTCATCAAACAATTCGACAGCTACGAGGTTGATAAAGGTTTGTTCATTAACGGCAAATTGACCCTGGGAGAAAACATCGCCGATCTGGGCGGGATAATTATCGCCTATAACGCTTACAAGAAATCGCTGGAGGGCAAACCCCGCCCGGCAAATATTGACGGGTTCACGCCGGAACAGCGCTTTTTTATCGCGTTTGCACAGGCATGGCTGCGAAAATCGCGTCCCGAAGCTATTCGTCTGCTGGTCCAGTCCGACCCGCACTCCGTTCCCGAGTATCGAGCAGTGGGACCACTTTCTAATATGCCGGAATTTACTGAAGCGTTCGGTTGTAAGATCGGTGACCGAATGGTCCGCAAAGATCGCTGCCAGGTCTGGTGATCGTTTTCTCTCTAAAATAAAGCCCGTTTATAAGAGGGCTTTTATTTTAGAGGGGGCTTTGTCTGAAAATCACGCTGAGGGGCAGTTTTCGTTTTGTGACTTTCAAACCAAAATTCCTGTTTTTCATTCAAATTGACCTAAAAAAGTTCTTAAAATGAGCCGAAATCAAGCTAAAATCGAAAAAGATTTTTCATTTTTACCCTCTGTTTATCGACGTAAAACGATTTTTATCTACTGTCATAAAAAGAGTTGTTGACATAAAGCCGGGAAAAGTTGGATAATCATAAAAGCGTTCTTCCCGCTAGGGGGGAATTGACACCTACGAACTGCGACATATCTCATATTGAGCCAACCTACTCTATCACCCCCCTACCTGGGTTTGTTTTATCTAACGGAGGATTTTCATTGTGAACAGTGAAGAAATTCAAGTCAGCCTGAAAGCGGAATTCGAAAGCTACCTGAAAGAGGTTTCAGAAGGCTTTAAGGAAAAACTGTCCGAGCTTCAGGCAAAGATCGACGAAGAGATCGACCGGCACAAGGCCGAGGTCGGCAAAATGCTAAGTGACGCCGCCGAACAGTTTGAAGCTCAAGGCGCGCTCAAGCCGGCGTTCCTGGAAACAGTGGCCGAGCATCTTAAACTCGCCCGCGACGAAGGCTCGCAGATCACCGCCAATGCCTTTGCCGAAGCGGAAAAGTACGAGAAAGAGCAGGCCATGGAAGCGGCGGAAGCGGCTGCAGCCGCAGCTCCGGCCGATACTTCCGGCGGCGTAGCCGAACTCCGCGATGCCATCCGGGACGTCAGCGAAAAGCAGTCTCAGGTCGAGATACTCAAATCATTGATCCAGCATGCGGCGGAATTTGCCCCGCGCGGCGCGTTTTTCGTGCTCAAGAACGAGCGTTTCGGCGGCTGGAGGACCTTCGGCCAGACGGAAAATACGGACGATGCGATCAAGCATGTTTCTTTTGTCGCGTCCGCGCCGAGCGTGATCAGTGAGGCCGTGAAATACAACGCGGTCAAGGAAAGTTCCTTCGGCGAGTTCGAAGAAGATGCCGACTTCCTGCAAAAAGTAGGATTTGGCGAGCCGGAGAAAATGTTTGCCGTGCCGCTGGTGGTGCGCGGCCGCAGCGTCGCCGTGCTGTACGCCGATTCCGGCGACGAAGGCGCGCCCGTCAACGTGGCGGCTTTGGATACGCTGGTACAGGTCGCGAGCCTGCGCGTGGAATTGCTGGCGTCGCTCAAGGCACAGCCCGAACCCGCGCCGGAAGCGGCCCCGGAACCGCCCGCGTACGTCACGGAAGCTCCGTCGTATGAAATGGAATCTCCTTCTTACGAAGAGGTTCACGAAGAAGCGGTCAGCGAATACAACGACGACGCACCGGCAGTGAGCGAACCGGAAGTTTCGATCCCGCAGCCGAGCGAGACCTTTGAGGAAGCGCCCGCTTATTCCTTTGAAACCGTGGAGGAAGCTCCGCAAGCCGAGGAAGAATATTCCGCGCCGGCCGAATGGCAGTCGGGGGGCATGGAAACTTTCGAGAGCGAAGCGCCCGCCGTGCAAGGCGTGGAAGAAACCGCGCCGGCCAACGGTTTCGATTTTCAATCTGAATACCAGCCGGAACCGGAGCAGGAATTTGAACCCCAGGAATTCGAGGTAGCGCCGAGTTATGAAGCTACCCCCGCGCCTTCGTTCGAGGGATTTGCGCCGGTCGCCGAAGCGCCGTCATTTACCCGGGACGCGGCTTTTGAATCCTTTAAGGCCGAACCCTCGGTGGAAGTGGAAGAGATCGCGCCGGTGGAAAGCGGCTTTACGACAGAGGTCGTCCAGCCGGTTTCGACCCCGGTACGCAGCCGCCTGAGCGAACGCAACGTCGATCTGCCGATCGAGGTCAGCGACGAGGAACGCCGTCTGCATAATGACGCCCGCCGTTTTGCCCGTTTGCTGGTTTCCGAGATCAAGCTGTATAACGAGCAAAAGGTCAAGGAAGGCCGTGAAAGCGGCGATATCTACGACCGGCTGCAGGAAGCGGTCGACCGCTCGCGCGAGATGTATGACAAACGGGTGCAGCCCGCCGTCGCGGGACGCTTCGATTATTTTCACTACGAGCTGGTAAATGCTCTGGCGGAAGGCGACGAAAGCAAACTGGGCCGCGGTTATCCCGGCGCCACCGTTTAACCTTTAACAAATTGCATTAAGGCTAAAGCCGTCGGAGGGGATCCGGCGGCTTTTGTTTGTAGCACCCGTAACAGTTTAGAGTTACGCGTTTACGCGTGATCACGCCTGAAGGCGTAACTCTAAACTGTTACCCTGCACTTGTAAAAACTTGCCGGTCTAAAGCAGAATTCCTGTGGTGGAAAAGACTCTGCGAGTGACCGAAATTTTTCTCTCGATCCAGGGAGAATCGACGCATGCCGGGCGGGTGTGTGCTTTTGTGCGTCTGACCGGCTGCCCGATGCGCTGTGTCTGGTGCGACAGCGAATACACTTTTACCGGCGGGGAAACAAAAACTTTTGACGAAATTCTGGCGCAGCTAGGGGCATGGAACTGCCGGTTAGTAGAGGTCACGGGCGGTGAACCCCTGGCCCAGAAAAGGGCGTTCGAGTTTATCGCCTTGCTTTGCGATAAGGGTTACGAGGTTTTAGTCGAAACCGGGGGATTTGTTTCCACCAAAGGCGTTGACGCGCGGGCGAAAATAATACTGGATGTGAAATGCCCGGCTTCGGGCGAAGCGGAGCGGAATCATTGGGAGAATCTATCGCGGCTGCGCACAGACAGCGACGAGGTGAAATTCGTCATTGCGGACAAGGGCGACTGGGAGTTTGCCGTGGGTATTATCAGGCAATACGATCTGGAAGAACGGGCGCTGGCGATTTTGATCTCGCCCGTTTTCGCCGGAGTCGACCTGGCCGAAGCCGCCGGCTGGATCGCCGGAAGCGGCCTGAAAGTGAGATTGAATTTGCAGCTGCATAAATATATCTGGGGGGCTGATGCCAGGGGAGTTTAACGGTGCGAAAGGATTGGCGGTCTGCCTGGTCTCGGGCGGGATGGATTCGTGCGTGACGGCGGCGATGGCGCGGCGCGACGGCTGCGAGCTCGCGTTTCTGCACGTCTCTTATGGCCAGCGCACCCAGGCGCGCGAACTTCGTGCCTTCTCGGAGATCGCGGATTTTTATGGTGTAGAAAAACGGCTGGCGGTTTCCATCGAGCACCTGGCAAAGATCGGCGGCTCTTCGCTGACCGATACGCAGATCCCGGTGACGGAGGCCGATATAGATTCGAAAGAAATTCCCGCCAGCTACGTGCCTTTTCGCAACGCGCACCTGCTCTCGATCGCCGCCAGTTGGGCGGAAACGATCGGCGCGGAAAGGATCTACATCGGCGCCGTGGCGGAAGATTCCAGCGGCTACCCAGATTGCCGTCCCGAATTTTTTGCGGCGTTTAATAAGGCCATCGAAACCGGGACCAAACCCGGCACAAAGATAGAGATATTTACGCCTGTTATAGATCTGCGAAAATCTGAGATCGTCAGTCTGGGTCTTATGCTGGGCGCGCCGCTCGACCTGACCTGGTCGTGTTACCGCGAGAGCGAGCGGGCCTGCGGCAATTGCGATTCCTGCGCGCTGCGGCTGAGAGGTTTTCGCGAAGCCGGGATCGAAGACCCTATCGCTTATGAAAAAAACTAGCGCAGGGCTCCTTTTTAGTATTATCATTTTGTTAAAATTAGGTTAGAATTTTAAAAATTAACAACTAATGCCCTATCCGCAACATCTTATTCGCGAACGGGCGCGGTTGTCCCTGATCAATCTGGAGGAAGTCAATGTATCGTAAAGGTTTATTAACGCTTTTATTTATCACTTCGCTTATATTAGCCGGCGGCATCGCGGTCTCGGCGCAGACGTTCATAGTGCGCGGAAGGGTCGAGCTGCGCGACACTAACGGGAATCTTGCCCCGGTCCAGGGCGCCGTTGTCGAGGGCTTCCGGGTCGACACCAACGGTAAGACCCAACCCGCGACCACCAATAAAAGAGGGGAATTCAGCATCGCCGGGCTGCAGGCGGGCGGGCTTTATATGCTGGTCGCCAGCGCTTCCGGCGCCGCGCCCAAGGCTATCAACAACGTCCGCAGCAACCGCGCCGGGGAAGAGTTTAATTTTGCCCTGGAAGCGGGTGACGGAAAGCGTTACACCCAGGAAGAAGCGATGCAGATGGCTAAAAGCAACGCCGCCCCTGTGGGTGCCTCTCCTGTTTCTGGCGGGGAAACCGCCGACCAGAAAAAAGCCCGCGAAGATTATGAAAAAAAGAAAAAAGAGGTAGATGAAAAAAATGCCCGGATCCAGGGCGCCGATAAGATCATTGCCGCCGCGCAAAAAGATGGCTACGAAGCCTTTAAGGCAAAAAATTACGACCTCGCCCTGGCAAAATACGACGAAGGCATCAAGGCGGACCCCGACTACATCCAGAGCGTCATTATGTTCAAGAATTTGAAGTCCGAGGCTCTACGGGCAAGAGGCTTTGATAAGCATGTGAACTGGGTAAAAAACAAGGAAGCGGCGTTGAGAGAGGGTTCGAAGGCCGATATTCAAGCCGCCTATGATGAGGCCAAAACCAACCTGGTCAACATAGAAAAAGCCCCCACTTCGACCGATCCCAAAGAGACCGAGTTCCTGCAGAGAAATAAATACAATGCATTGGCAAATATGGCCAGCGCCTTATACATGCTGTCGGTCAATGAGATCGATATGGGCAAAGCCGAGGAAATAAAGAGTGTCTACCCGCAATTTTTGGCGGTCGAAACGGACCCGGTCAAAAAAGACACCGAACAGCGTGAATTCGGCGACGCTTTGCGCAAATCCGGCGATTGCGATAGCGCGGTAGTTGAATATCAAAAGATCCTGGCTACTAAACCGGACGATCCGGACTCTCTCGCCGGAACCGGCCTTTGTATTGTAAATATTGGCTTTGTGACCGACAACAAGGACAAGCTTCAGGAAGGGCTTAATGTTTTGCAGCATTTTGTCGAGGTCGCCCCGGAAACGCATAAATATAAAGCGGACGTTAAAAGTACCATCGAATATCTCAAAACAGAGCAAAAACTGGCCCCGCAAAAGGGCGGCAAAACACCGGTTAAAAAGAAACCGTAAGCTTTTAAGAAGACCGGAAAAAACAAGGGCCGCGCGGCTGAAAAGGGCGCGGCTCTTGTCATTTTAAAGCAAAATAATTGTTCGGTTTAGGTAAAAAACTGCTTGACACTCCCCTACCGAAAATATACTATAGATACAACGATGTTTATCATCGTTATCTAATGTTATTACCATCTCCCGAGTTATAGCGTCCTAGCAGCCTTCCCCAAGGTTAAAGTATGAGTTAATAAGGGGTTATAGAACTCCTTTACAAAATAAATGTCGGCGAAATTAGGCGAAATTCTCGTCAGAGAAAATCTTATTACCTCCGAACAGTTGAGAGAGGCTTTGGACTACCAGCGTCAATCGGGTGGGCGTCTGGGGTCTAATATTGTCAAACTCGGCTTTATTTCGGACGATGTCATCACGGCTGTTTTGTCGCGTCAATACGGTGTGCCTTCGGTTAATTTGGAGCTTTTCCAGATCGAAAAAGAGGTCATCAACCTGATCCCGCAGGATGTGGCCCAGAAATATTCGGTCCTGCCGATCTCCAAAGTGGGCGCCACATTGACCCTGGCGATGGCCGATCCGACCAATGTCTTTGCCATGGACGACATCAAGTTCATGACGGGCCTCAGCGTCGAGCCGGTGGTTGCCTCTGAAGCTTCGGTCGATAATTCGATCGCCAAATATTACAGCGCTTCGACCGACATCGAGCTGGCCGAGGCATTGCTCGAAGGGGATTTTGAAAAGGTCGGGGCCAAGCTGCCTAAGGCATCGAAAATAAACTACGGCAACGGCAACGGCAGCAAAGCGAAAACCGCCCAGGAAAAGATCTCGCAGGAAGACCTCAACGTTTCGCTCGACCGTTTTGAATTTGACGACCACGGCGCCGAAGATTTCGAATTGGTCGAAGAAAACGATGAGATCGATCTCGGCGCGCTGGCCCGGGCCAGCGAAGACGCGCCGGTCGTCCGCCTGGTAAATGTTCTGCTGGTCGACGCGCTGCGCCGCGGCGCATCCGACATTCACATCGAGCCTTACGAAAAAGATTTTCGCATCCGCTTTCGCATCGACGGCATCTTGTACGACATCATGCACCCGCCGATGCGCATCCGCGACGCCCTGATCTCGCGCTTAAAGATCATGGCCAAACTCGACATCTCGGAAAAACGCCTGCCGCAGGACGGGCGCATCAAGATCAAGGTAAAGATCGATAATCGCGGCCGGGAACTGGATTTTCGCGTTTCCACGCTGCCCACGCTTTTCGGCGAAAAAGTCGTGCTTCGCTTGCTGGACAAAGACAAACTGATGCTCGACATGACCAAGCTGGGTTTCGAGGAAGAGAGCCTGGAAATGTTCCAGCGCAACATCGCCAAGCCCTACGGCATGGTGCTGGTAACGGGCCCGACCGGATCGGGAAAAACCAACACGCTGTATTCCGCGCTGCAGACCTTGAACCAGCCGGAAACCAATATCATGACCGCCGAAGACCCGGTCGAATTCAACCTGCCCGGCATCAACCAGGTGCAGATGAAAGAGCAGATCGGGCTCAATTTCGCCGCCGCGCTGCGTTCCTTCCTGCGCCAGGACCCGAACATTATCCTGGTCGGTGAAATTCGCGATTTTGAAACGGCGGAGATCGCCATCAAGGCGGCGCTCACGGGCCACCTGGTCCTTTCGACGCTGCACACCAACGACGCGCCTTCGACCATTTCCCGCATGGTCAACATGGGCATCGAGCCCTTCCTGGTGGCCACCAGCGTCAACATCATTCAGGCGCAGAGACTGATCCGGCGCGTTTGCGAGCAGTGCAAGGAAGAGCACCCGGTGCCGGTGGAAGCGCTGGTCGAAGCGGGCTTTCCCGAAGAAGAAGCCTCGACGATCATGACCTACAAGGGCAGGGGATGCCAGGTCTGTAACAACACGGGATTCAAGGGCCGGGTCGGCCTCTATGAAGTGATGGAAGTGATGGACGATTTGAAAGAGTTGATAATCATCGGCGCCACGGCGCTGGAGCTGAGAAAAAAAGCGAGCGAACTGGGAATGATCAGTTTGCGTGAATCGGGTCTGCACAAGATCCGCGCGGGAATAACGACTATCGAAGAAGTAGTTAAGGAGACGGTCCTTTAAGGGCCGTAACGGAGGGGTTATGTTGCGAGCAATAGCATTGGCATTAGCTTTATTGTTGTCCTTTGGAACAGTGGTCACGTTGATGACGGATCAATCGGAAGCCGCCGCGAAAAAGAAAAACAAAAAGAAAAAACGCAAGAAGATCAAAAAGTATTCAGGGCGTGGTGGCGTATTTACCGCGCGAAGCAAAAACGCAAACGGGCCCTGATGGCCCGCAAGCGCGCATTAAAAGCGCGCCGGGCGAAACTCGCGGCAATGCAGGCCGCCGGCATCCCCACGCTGGAGCTCAAAAAGGATGCTTCGGGCCAACCGGTGAAAGTGGTCATCACGGTCAGCAAATCGAGCGCCGCCAAAACCGCGTCCAAGGCTCCGGCCGTTCAGGAATATCAACCGAACGTTTTGCCGTCGGGCGAAACTGCGCCGGTTGGCTGGAAGCGGAACGGCACGGCGCATCCGAGGTCCAGTTCAAGCTTTCCGATAATAACGGCGCGGAAGTCGGCTCGGCCGATCTGAAGGTCGTCAGCCCGGCAGTGGGGCCGGATAACGATTCCAACCCGCGCAACAAGAGCGTGGGCGGGGTATCCACCGTCGCCCTGCGCCGCACGGTGATCGACCGGATGATGAAAGAGCAGGGCTGGGTGGTCAACGATTACCAAAAAGAAGTGGGCGGCAAGAAGGTCTATGTGGTAGTGGCGCAATCGCCGGGCGGAAACGGCCCGCAGTCGCGCATCTTCTACTTCATGGAAGCCGAAGGCAGAGTGTACAGCCTGGCCACCAGCGCGCCCGCCTCCGCTTCGGAAAAGATCGCCCGCGAATCGGAAAAAGTACTCAACTCGCTCAACCGCATTTCCCGTCCGGTTGAGGCGGCAGCGGCGGCCACACTGCGTTAAACCCTCCTTTTGGCCGCAGCCGAAGATCCGGCGGGGGCGAATGTAAAAGTTCCGCTCCCGCCGTCAAAAATCACTCCCTCAGAGGTATCTATGGATAACGAACAAAACACTGCAAGCTCGGGTTTTTCCCTGCCCGAACTTTTGCGCAAGATGATAGAAATGCGCGGTTCGGACTTGCACCTGACCACTAACAATCCCCCGCGCGTGCGTGTACACGGGCATCTTTCGGCGCTTGATGGTTATCGCAATCTGACCCCGGCCGACACCAAGCAGCTCGCTTACTCGGTTTTGACCGACTGCGCAAAAACACCGCTTCGAGGAAAATCTGGAGCTCGATTTTTCTTTCGGCCTTAAAGGACTGTCGCGTTTCCGCGCCAACATCTTCAATCAAAAAGGCGCCGCGGGCGCGGTTTTCCGCGCCATTCCTTACGAGATCAAACCGTTCGAGGAACTCGGCCTTCCGCCGGTCGTCTCGGATATGTGTAAAAAACCGCGCGGCCTGATCCTGGTGACGGGGCCGACCGGTTCGGGTAAATCCACCACGCTGGCGACGATGATCGACCAGCATCAATATCGATCGCACGAACATATACTGACCATCGAAGACCCGATCGAATTTCTGCACAAGCATAAGAACTGCGTCGTCAACCAGCGCGAGGTCAACGCCGATACGCACAGTTTCGGCAACGCGCTGCGCACCGCTCTGCGCCAGGACCCCGACGTAGTTCTGGTCGGCGAAATGCGCGACCTCGAGACGATCGAGATGGCGCTGCGCATCGCTGAAACGGGCCACTTGACGCTTGCCACGCTGCACACCAACTCGGCCATTTCCACCATCAACCGCATCATCGACGTTTTCCCTTCGGGCCAGCAGGCGCAGATCCGCACGCAGCTGTCGCTGGTGCTGGAAGGCATCATGTGCCAGGCGCTGCTGCCGAAAGCTTCGGGCGACGGACGCGCGATGGCGCTCGAGATCATGATCCCGAATTCCGCCATCCGCAACCTCATCCGCGAAGACAAGATCCACCAGATCTATTCGATGATGCAGACGGGGCAGGACAAATTCGGGATGCAGACCTTCAACCAGTCGCTCGCCACGCTTTACCTGCGAAAACAGATCACTCTTGAAACCGCGCTGCGGACGTTCTTCCAACGCCGACGAATTAAGAGACCTGATCGAGCGCGGGGCCGGCGTGAACACCAATTACCTGGACCAATCGGCGGTCTTTAAAAACAAGCTGGCGCAGGGCGGCGTCGCAAAAAATCCCAGCCCCTATGCCCAGGGGCGTCCCGTCGGGTCAGCGTCCCCCGGTCCGCTGATCGCGGGGAACATTTCTGAACTTTTGAACAGGAGCTAATAAAAAATGCCTACATTCGTCTATAAAGGCCGTAACCGCATGAATCGAAGTGGTGTCCGGCGAAAAAGATGCCGACAATCGCGAAGCGCTGCGAATGCTGCTGCGCCGCGAGCAGATCGTCATGACCTCAGCCAATCGAAAAGGGACGCGAGATAAGCCTTCCCAAGCTCGACCGCCCGGCGAAAGGTCGGTGCGAAAGAGCTGGCGGTTTTCACCCGGCAGTTTTCGGTCATGATCGATGCCGGCCTGCCGCTGGTCCAGTGCCTGGACATTTTGTCCGAACAGCAGAAGAACCAGTTCTTTAAGGACGTGCTGGCACAGGTGCGCCAGAATGTCGAAGAGGGCGCCACGCTTTCCGCCTCGATGTCGCGAAGCACCCAAAAGTTTTCGACGCTCTTTATACCACATGGTCGAAGCCGGTGAAACCGGCGGTGTGCTCGACCTGATCCTGCAGCGCCTGGCGACCTTGATCGAAAAAGTCGTCAAGCTGAAACGAAGCATCGTTTCGGCGATCGATCTACCCGGCCGCGGTGATCGTGGTCGCGGTGCTCGCGATCGCCGTCATCATGATCGTCGTTATCCCGCAGTTCGAGCAGATCTTCCTCGGACTGCTCGGGCCGGGCGAACTGCTCCCGCTGCCGACGCGCATCGTGATGGCTATCAGTGGTTTTCTTGCCGGCTGGGGCGGACTGGTGACTTTGTTACTGATCATTGCCGCGGCGGTTGGAACCTTTTTCTACTACCGAACTCCGAAGGGGCGTTAGTAACATCGACTGGCTGCTGCTAAAACTGCCGATCTTCGGCCCGATCCTGCGAAAGATCGCGGTCGCGCGGTTCTCGCGCATTTTGTCGACCCTACTTTCTTCGGGCGTGCCGATACTGCAATCGCTTGAGATAACGGCCAAGACCGCCGGCAACGTGATCATCGAAGAAGCGATCTTGAAAGTCCGCGCCGGCGTCGAACGCGGTGAAAGCTTTGTCGAGCCGCTGAAGGCGACCGAAGTATTCCCGCACATGGTCGGGCAGATGATCGGCGTCGGTGAACAGACCGGCGCGCTAGATGCGATGCTCGGCAAGATCGCCGACTTCTACGAAGAAGAAGTCGATGCCGCCATCGCCGATCTGCTGGCCCTGATCGAACCCGCGCTGATCGCCTTCCTCGGCGTCACCATCGGATCGATCGTCATCTCGATGTACCTGCCGCTGTTCTCGCTGATCGGAAAACTCGCCGCCGGCGGAAAATAACGGAAAAACCAACTCCGGCACTGACCATTGCCGCTGTTCGTTCATGAAACGGGCAGCGGCAATTTGTTTTAAATTTATCTTGAAATTTAAATCACCGGTATGTACAGCGGCTTTCTTTTGCCGATCCTTAAAAGAGGTGTATAAATGGCTGGAGGTGTTTATGTCTTTCAAAAACTGTTTGCTTTTCGTTTTGGTTTGTCTGATCCTGGCCGGCTGTGCACCGCAACAACAGCAGTCAAAACAGCAGGCGGGTTTTCCCGCCGGGCAATGGATAGACCTTACCCACGATTTTTCCGACGAGACCATTTACTGGGTGACGGCGGAGCCTTTCAAGCGCACGACCGTCGCCGATGGAATGACCGATAAGGGTTTCTATTATTCCGCCTACAACTACTGCGCGGCGGAACACGGCGGCACGCACATCGACGCGCCCATCCACTTTGCCGAAGGACGCAAAACCGTGGACGAACTGTCGCTCGAGCAGCTCATCGCCCCGGCGGTCAAGATCGACGTTTCGCAAAAGGCCGCGGCAAACCGCGATTACCTGGTAAGCGTGGAAGATATCGGGAACTGGGAAAAACAAAACGGGCAAATTCCCGAGGGCAGCATCGTCCTGCTCGAAACCGGTTTCGGAAAATCCTGGCCCGACAAAAAGCAATATCTCGGCACCGACCAGAAAGGCGAAGGCGCGGTCAAAGACTTGCATTTTCCCGGCTTGCACCCGGAGGCGGCCGCCTGGCTGGTGAAAGAACGCAAGATCAAAGCCGTCGGCATCGACACCGCCAGCATCGATTACGGGCAGTCGACCACCTTCGACAGCCACGTGGCTTTGATGAGCAAGGATGTTCCCGCTTTCGAGAACGTGGCGAACCTCGACAAGGTCCCCGCCAAAGGCGCGCACATCATCGCCCTGCCGATGAAGATAAAAGGCGGCAGCGGCGCTCCGCTGCGGATAATCGCATTTCTGCCGGGCGGCTCCGGGTAATATATGAAGGGTTTAAAGAAACAATCACACGAAGACAGGCGGCGTGTCATTGAAGAAATGATACCGCTTGTGCAAGAGAAATTCGGCGAAAATCTCATTGCCCTGGCAGTCACCGCTTCTTATGCCAGAAACGAGGACTTTGATTATTCCGACCTTGAGCTGACCGCCTTCGTGAAAGAAATGCCCGATGGGAAAAAATGGGATGGGATCGGGAAGATCAGGGACGGCCTGCTGGTCGAACTGGTCTGGATGACCAAAGAAACCTATTTGGAAAGAACCCGTGAAGTAACTCATGATTGGTACTTGGCGGGCTCCGATACTCTTCAACCGTTGATCAACGAGAGCTTTATCAGCGAACTCAATAGCTACAAGGTTAAAGATCTAAGGCAAAAATGCCTGGCGCAGGCGGCTAAGCAGTGGCATCAGGTTCAGGAAGCGACGGCCAAGGTCCTGAACGCAATATCGGCAAACAACCGGGAAGGCATTCCTTTGCTTTTATTCGATATGCTGCGGCATCTGTTGATAAACTTGTCTTTTCTAAATCAAACTCCCTTTATCACCTTTTCCAAATTTATTTCTCAGGCAAGGACTTTCGAGATCAAACCGGCAGGTTTTGATTCGCTGATCGATATCGCTGTTCAGGGTACCTATCAGGATCTGCAAATGTTGGAAAAAACCGTGTCCGGTGTTTTTGGCGAGTTTGAAGCGATATTTGAAGGGCTCGATATCGAACTCTACGATAATAATATAGACCCGAATTAACACATTCGTTCAAATCGTTGTCGAACCTTCCTCGCCTGCGTCCTGACTGCGGTGATATCATGCCGGGAAATATTCCGTTACTGCCAGGGATTATTGTATAATTTGAAGTGTTATGGACACGAATCTTATCACGCTGGATCCTGCGGTAATGATGGGCAAGCCTGTGGTTGCGGGTACGCGAATCACGGTTGAACTTATCCTTGAGAAACTCGCCGCCGGAGAAACAGTAGAACAAATTCTCGACGCCCACCCACGCCTGACTAGAGAAGCCGTATCCGCCGCCCTGCAATATGCCATTCGTCACTTGCCTGAGCAACTTCCAAAACAAGCCGCATGAATTTATTGGCCGATGAAAGCGTTGACCGTCAAATTGTCGAGCGGTTACGACAAGACGGGTTCAATATCTTTTATATAGCAGAAGTCGAACCAAGCATTTCCGACGAAACCGTTTTCGAACTAGCGAACGAAAAAGAATCTTTATTAATAACCGCTGACAAGGATTTTGGCGAAATGGTTTTTAGAGATGGCAAACTAAGTTTGGGAGGCGTGGTGTTGCTCAGATTAGCAGGTTTGTCCTCGGAGAAAAAATCACAAATTATTTCCGATGCTTTCAAATTACATAAATCAGAATTTTCGAAGGCATTTAGCGTCATCGAATCGGGAAAAGTAAGAATTCGCTCATGACATTTTATTGACGCTTTCTTACCTTGTGTCCGTCGTTATTGTTTAACTTCCAATTCAACCTCACCAATTCCCAGAGAAAGTCCAGATTATTGTCACAAAAAGCCATCCTACGGTGTTTCTATAGTTAAAGGCTTTTGCATGCCCTCATTTCCGCAGCGCCGAAGCCCTGGCTCGGCGATCATAAACTTGGGATTTATAACGGTTTTATATGAAATACATTTTTACCCTTGGCTTCATTGTTATCTTATTTACCCTGCAGGGATTTGCACAGGCACCTGTTTCGACCCCGGCGACAGTCAGCGACGGAAGCACCACGGTTTCAAAAGAGCCGCAGGATCAGCCGCCTTCTCCGGCGGCCTCTTCGACCGGACAGCCCGCAGTTGTAAAAAGCACAACAGGCGATGGGACTCCCCGGACCTATGTGAAAAAAGACGCGCCCGCGCGAATCCCGCGTTTTGAAACCGCGCCCGTGATCGACGGGCAATTAAACGATGCGATCTGGCAAAACGCGGCCGCATTCGGTGATTTTATCCAGACCCAGCCCGGCGACAATGTCAAACCCGCGCACCCGACCGAAGTGCTGATCGGTTACGATTCGAAAAATCTTTATATAGCTTTTCACATCTGGCAAACCAGAAGCGCGGTGCGGGCGACGGTGGCGCGGCGCGATAATATCTTCGAGGATGATTATGTCGGGGTGTATTTAGATACGTTCAACGACAAACGGCAGGCCTACACGGTTTTCTTTAACCCGCTGGGCGTGCAGGCTGACGGAACTTTTACCGAAGGCCGCGGAGAGGATTACAGCGTTGATCTGGTGATGGAATCGAAAGGCGTTTTGACCGAAGACGGTTTTACGGTCGAGGTGGCGATCCCCTTTAAATCGCTGCGGTACGAAGCGGGCAAAGACAAGCAGTGGGGATTGATGATCTTCCGGCGCGTCAAATACAACAACAACGAGCTGAATTCCTGGATGCCGAACAATCGCAGCGTGCTGGGCTCGCTAAACAAAGCCGGGCATATTACCGGCCTGGAAGGGATCGAAACCACGCGCCAGCTTGAGATCAATCCGAGCTTTACGCTGAGCGAGTCGGGCCGCCGGACGCGTTTTACCTTTAATAACGATCCGGCCGGCCGTTTTGTCAACGACGGGCTCAAAGGCGAATTCGGGCTGACCGCCAAGTTCGGCCTGACGCCGACGACCACGCTCGATTTTGCCTACAACCCGGATTTCGCGCAGGTCGAAGCCGACGCGCCCGTTACCACCGCCAACCAGCGTTTCCCGATCTTCTTTTCGGAAAAGCGCCCTTTCTTCCTGGAAAGGATAGATATTTTTCAAAGCGGCCTTAACGTTGTCAACACCCGCGCCATCGTCGATCCGGACATTGCCGCCAAACTGACCGGCCGTATGGGAAAGAATACGTTCGGCGTGATGTACGCCTCTGACAATGCGCCGGGAAATTATTCGAAGGACGAGCGACAGGAACTCTTTAACTGTATGCAAACCCGCACGGATCCGGGCCTGCTTTGTCCCAACGAACGTTTTGTCGACAAAAATGCCGGCATCGGCGTCCTGCGCCTGAAACGCGACATCGGCAAGCAAAACAATCTCGGGCTTTTTGCCACCTCGTACAATTTCGTCGACCTGCATAATTACACCGGCGGTTTTGACGGGCGATTTCGCGTCAGCCCAAAGATCGTCGCCGATTTTCAGGTGATCGGGACACACTCGCGCCGTAATTTTTATGATTCCGATCTCGACCGTGTTCTTTACCGGACGGGCAACGGCGTAGGTTACCGGGTGTACGTTGAGCGCGCGGGCAAAAATCTTTACATGAACTATTTGGCCGAAGGCCGCTCGGCCGATTATCGCGCCAATGTCGGCTTTACGCCGCGCACGGATACAAATTATCTCGGCTCGTTCATTCAATACACGACGGATAAAGACCCGAAAAAAGCGATCATTTACAAACAGTTCTGGAATGAGACCAATGTCCGGTACGACTGGCGGGGCCGCATGCAGTATTGGATCACGAACACCCGGGCAATGGTGGCACTGCAGAAACAAACGTATATCGGGGTAAATCTGCAATACGGTGCGGAGCGCGTTTATGAAAACGAATTCGGCGCCATTCGCACGCCCACGCGCCAGGGTGCATTTTTCGGCCCGAGCGATCAGCGCGGCGCGAATTTCCGCGCCTTCCAGGCTTTTATCGAAAGCACGCCGAATAAAAAATGGTATCTGTTTTTCTTTACCGACAACACCTGGGGCGTAATGGATTACGATTTTGGCGCGGGCCCCGATTTTCCGCGAGCGAGTTTTGCGGCACAGACCTTCGGGCAAAACGTGCCGCTCGATCCCGGAGCCGGTTATCAGATATTTTCCGAAGCGACCGTTCGGTACCAGCCGACCAGCGCGCTTCAGACGCAGATGAATTACACCAAGATCTGGTTAAAGAGAAACGACACCGGTTTGATCGCTTTCGACGAAAATATTTTCAGCTCGCGCACGACCTATCAATTTTCGCGCAATGTATTCGCCCGGCTGCGGATAGATTACTCGACGCTCAATACGCGTCTCCGCCCGCAGTTTGTTTTCGGCTGGACGCCGAGTCCCGGAAAAGCGCTCTACGTCGGCTATACCGATAATTTCAACTATAACGGCTTCAATCCTTTCAATGGAGCGTACGAGCCCAGATTGCACAGCAACGGCCGCACGTTCTTTATCAAAATGTCGTATTTATTTAAGAAGAGTTTTTAAAGTGGAATATGATAGCCAATCTGCATCATCGGCGGGTTACGCATTTTTAAAAAAAATCGTGCCCCGATGATTCGCGGCACGATTGTTTTTAATTAGTTTCTTTTGCTTAATTCAGTAAAGTCCGTAGATTTGCTGACATTATCGCCTTAAAATTATTTACCGCGTCAAGATCTCCGTCATCGTGAAGTTTAAGTTCGGCCGATGCCATACTGTAAATCAAAAAGTCCGCTACTTTGACCATGCGCCCATCGTGCAGATTATCAACGATAAAACGTTGATAGAAAGGATGTTCCACGTTATATCGTAAAATTATCTTCTTACCTATAAGATCACATTCATAAATCTGACCATTGGGACCCATCCTCTCTTCCCGAATTACGCAATTTAATTTATCCTCGAGCTCTTGTGTCCTAGTTAATTTTTTGCGTTCCCCACTAGGATCGGTTTTGGGTCCAATTCGCTTATCGCTTTCATTCAGGGGAGAAGAACGTTTTTCCGGTCGGGCCTTCGGTTTAAGAAGCAATTTGTCTTTTTCTGCAATTGATTTGACGGACTGACCATGCAACTCCTTTTGAACGGGACCTGTCTCAGTCTTCTTTTTGTTTGCTTCCATCCGTTTGATGCTCGTACAGGTTGGCTTCAACGTATTTGCTAACTGATCAAATAAACTCTGGTGGAAATTGACCTGACGTTTTGTAAACTCGATTCCTACGAGTTTATCTAATATTCCGGGAAAAAAAATCTCGCCTCGCATACGATTGAAATCGTTATGCTTGGAAAAGAAATTCAGCGTTACCGCGTCCATTACTTCACGCTGATTACGCATAACGTAAAATCCTTGAGCTCTCATGGAGCGGGCTATATCTAACTCGCTCGCGGGTACATCAGGTACAAGCGCTATACGCACACGAACGTTCTCGCGCATTTCATCAGAATTTCCATTGACGGAGACTGGAAACAATTCATCCATTACAATTTCTGTTCCACCGGCTGCAAGTTGCAAAGGATCTATGGGCAATATTCTCTCGTCGTTAATAACTATACTTTTCCCAGATGGAATAACGTCGCTTTTACCAGACGCAATAAAATAGCGATGAATTCGACCCAGATGATGTTTGAGATTTGAAGCAAAACTTGACATATTTTTGTTACTTAAATTGTCAATTTTACTTAAAACCACGAGCGTGCCCGTCGGCGTTTCCCCAACTCCATCACGAAATAATTTTTCTTCTTTTGCAGTAGCCTTGTCGAGATGCTTCACAAACGCATTCTTTGTTACAATTTCATCGACATCCCAAGCAGTGGAAAGAAAACCCTCAGAACCGCAAGTAATAACATGACAGCGTTTTGCCATCGAAAGACTTGCTGTGACCATTCCCATTCCGAACTTGCCGAGATCAGATTCAACATTTCTAGTTGTGTCAGAACCTAAGCGCATTGCTTGGTCAAGGGTAACCCAGTCCATCCCGATTCCATTATCTGCGATCCAGATTTCCGGTTTACCGTCGTTGTTAAAAGCTCTTATTTTGATTTGATTTGCTTCGGCGTCAAACGAATTATCAACAATATCTGCAATTGCTTCGTAATTGCCATAGCCTAGGTAACGGAGGGATTCAATTAGACGACCCGCATTAGGATCGTTTGGACGATCGTAAATCATAAATATTCTCCTTCTGTCGATGCACTTGGCACCAACTGGGTTAGTGTTAAAGTTATCACCAGCATTGCCGATGACATGAATTGTGAACGCTAGTCTAGCATTTGTTACCAGAAGATCCGATAACAGCACAATTCTACACTACAAACCGGTCTTTAAGTCAAATGTTATTAAGAAAACTTTAACCTCGGATATGAGGTCTCGAGTAAAAATATTTTCAAGGCTTCCTTGCCCGTGCCTCGACGGCGGTTGGCTACGGCATCGACGATCTTCGGCCTTGCAGCCGAGCGAAAGGTCGTTGCATGGTTTACCGAGGTCTTTTTTGTTTGGCTCTAGTGTAGCAAACCGCTTGATTGAAAGTGGTAAGCTACTGAAATGGAACGATTAAACCGCTATTACAGGTGTTCCAAAATTAGTGAACGAAAAACGCGCCAAATAATCCGTTATTTTGCGCATGATCTGACCGCCAGCAAGACAGCGGAAATAGTGGGTCTGACCCGTCGGACGGTGACCCTGATATATTTGAAAATAAGGCAGCGGATCGCGGCCGAGGCCGAGCGCGCTTCGCCCTTCGGCGGGGTGGTCGAAGTAGACGAAAGCTACTTCGGAGCCCGGCGCGTGAGAGGCAAAAGAGGACGCGGAGCTTCGGGCAAGACGATCGTCTTCGGCATCTTCAAAAGGAACGGTTCGGTCTATACCGAGATCGTGCCGGACTGCCGCAAAAAGACGCTCCAGGCTATTATTCGCGGGCGCATAGCACCGGAAACAGTGATTCATACCGACGGCTGGCGCGGTTACGACGGGCTGGTCGATGTCGGTTATTCGAAGCATTTTAGAGTCAATCATAGTGCTAATGAATTTGCCCTGGGCAGCAATCACGTCAACGGCATCGAGAGCTTCTGGTCCTTTGCCAAACGGCGGATGCAAAAGTTCAACGGGCTGCCGGCTCATACTTTTTATCTGCACCTCAAAGAGTGCGAATATCGTTTCAATAATCGACACAAAAATCTGTTTCGATTATTGTTGAAATTATTGGAAAATAACCCGCTCTAATGCCTGTTTGCTACACTAGAGCCTTTGTTTTATTGACCGGCGCCGGTGGTCTTATTATTAAACTCGAATTTTACCCCGGTCAGGTTTTCGGACACTTCCCAGAGCCGTTCGGCGATCTTTTCGTCTTTGGAAAGATTGTTGGACCGTACCTGCACGGGGTTGCCCCACATCTCCATAAGGCCGCCCGGGCCGAAATATTCCCCGCCCGCGAGTCCTTCTTCCGTCGCCGCCCGCAGGGTCGGCAGCGCTCCCATCGATACAGTTTGGGCGAAAAAATTATTTAAAAACGCGATCAGGCTAACGTGCCTTTGAAGTTCGGTTGCCGTGTAGCCCGGATGGGCGGCGGCGGCGATAGTATCAAAACCGTTTTCTTTGAGTTTTTTATTGAGTTGGTAGGTGAAATAGAGGTTGGCGATCTTGCTGTCTCCGTATGCCCGCCACGAGGAATAACTTCTATTTTCCCAGTTCAGATCGTCGAAATCCAGATTGCCCACATTGTGCGCTCCGCTCGCAACATTTACGATTCTCGCGTCTTTGGTACCAAGCAAAACTTCGAAAAGCTGTGCCGTCAGCGCAAAATGCCCGAGGTGGTTGGTGCCGAATTGCAATTCGAAACCATCCGCCGTTTTTGAATATGGCGGGATCATTACCCCGGCGTTGTTGATAAGCAGATCAAGCCGCGCGTATTCATTCTTGAATGTTTCAGCGAATTTTCCGACCGATCCCAGATTCGCAAGGTCGAGCTCCATTACTTTCAGATCTGCGTCCTGATCTTGCCGGCGGATATTATCCGCGGCCGGATTCCTTTTTCCAGATTGCGGACGGCGATTATTACCTGCGCGCCTTTGCCGGCCAGCACCCGCGCGGTTTCATAACCGATACCGCTGCTCGCCCCCGTAACGATCGCAACCCGACCTTTTTGAGACGGTATATTTTCCGCGTTCCATTTTTCTGTTTTCATTTCTTTTTACCCCTTTACGAGGTTCGGATATTCGTTGAACGACAAGCCGGGAACCGATGCCAAAGGCATAGAGCAAAGTCCTGTTTATTTTGCTTCGACCAATTCTACGATGAAGATCAATGTTGCGTTGGGCGGGATCACGCCGCCGGCGCCGCTCGCGCCGTAGCCTAGTTCGGGCGGGATTACCAGCACTGCCTGGCCGCCGACCTGAAGTTTCGCGATGCCTTCGTCCCAGCCTTTGATCACGCGGCCCATGCCCAGCGGAAATTCGATCGGCTCGCCGCGCTCGACCGAGCTGTCAAATACGCTGCCGTCAGTCAGCAGCCCGGTGTAATGCACGCTCACCGTGTCGCCCGCTTTCGCCTGCGCGCCGTCACCCTGTTTGGTGATGATAAAAGTCAATCCTGATTCTGTTGTTTGCATAATTTAATCTTAGTTTTTAGGAATTGTAATGGCCAGCATGCCGGCGAATACCGATTCATCAATATTTTCGCTATCGGTTTCGTAAATATACATCCTGGAGATCGCTCCGTCCAGATATAAAGCGTTCTCGCAATTAAAGTGCTCTTTAAAAATTAAAGCAAAATCATAAAAACTTATAGGTTCGTCGGCGATGGCAAAAACTACCGTTTTGTCATCAATAATTCCCACGCCGCTTCTTATTTTCAGATTGCTGGAATTTTCGTTAAACCCGGGATTTATCGCGCCGTCTATCACCAGCATCGGCCCTGACTGGGTCGCCAACTGCACGTTTCCCCAATCTTGCACATTGGCTAATCGCCTGGTTTCCACGATAGCTGCTTTGCCTTCCTGGACCTTAAAAACGCCATTGTGAGGCAGATCAAAATTACCGACAACCGTATCCGCAGGGGCACTATTGTCGCGTTTTGGGAGATGCATTTTTTGCAGGACATTTCCATTTTCTACGTGCAGCCCGAGCGGGAAAAAGTCTTTACCAAACATTCCCGCATTGGTGGCAAAGACGAGACGCTCACTTTTTGCGGATAGCCATTTATCAAGTTGGTCGAAACTGCGGAAGGGTTCTTTATTCTCGCTACGGTAAAAGAGCTGTAAGTTTGCATTTTTGATGTCAACGGTAAGAGCTCGGTACTTTTTCCCCGTCTTGCTTACTGAGATCTGCATGACGCCGGCGGGAGTTTGGCGTCGAACCGGAGTGTTCGAGTCGGAGATGTTTGTTGAAGACCCTGGCCAGATATACTCAAATCCACGTGGTAAGAAGGACAGCGCCAAAAGACAGACGAGCAGAACGACGAGTAGATTTCTCCAAAATAACTTCCGTCTAAGTTTTTGTAATTGAGATGAAAGTTCTTCCGCAGTTGGGGCGTTGATTTTTTCGTGAGGAAGTTTTGGTTTATCGCTGCCTGACAGATTCATAGATCCTTTTCACTAGCCGTGAACCCATTTTACCCGGTAAATACGTAAAATCAATGATCGGCGAGGACGCGCCGCAGAAGTAACCCTAGTGGAACACTCTCGGACGACTAAGCGTAACAATATCTTTAGCTTACTGAAGTGTTTTGTTCCACCCGGGGAGTGTGCAAGTGAAACACTGAAACGAAAATGAAACAGAAATCGTAAAAATCCCGGGCGATCATTCAAAAGTCTATAAAAGCGGCTTGAAAAGATCGACGGAAACGCCATAGTTTCCGAAAGCAGAAGTGCCGCAAGGTTATTATTGCCGATAGCTCCCGGTTTTGTAAGAAGGGTTTGGAGGCTTTGTTTTGTTCGTGGATTTTGGTGTGATTTGGCGGTTAGATCATTTCTTAAACTGGCGTTGCCCATAAACGGGTCAGAACCGGGAACGGTAGTGACCGGGTTCTTTCGGTCTATGCGGCTCTGCCGCCGTGTTGTGCGGTAAGCCTATGGCTTACCGGCAAGCTGAATTCATTTAACGGAGGCTCAGCCTCCGCAGATTTATTAGTATAGGGCACACGGAAAGGCGAAGCCTTTCCGCACAGCACGGCGGCAGAGCCGCATCCCGTCGCTACCGCTCCCCGTACTGACTCGTTAGCTTTGCGCTTCATAGCCTATTTATGGGCAAAGTTACTCAAGAGTGAGATTTTGAGGTAAAATATAAGCGTACGGCGGCCGCATTTTCCGAAGTAGTGACGCTTGGCGACTGAGTTACGATCCATAATGCGTTTCCCGACAGAGGATTTAAGAAATGATATTAAAATATTATTCAGATACGGACTCCTTGTATATTGACTTGTCCTCCAAGCCGAGCGTGGACAGCCGCGAAGTTTCAGAAGGCGTTGTTCTGGACTATGATGCAGAAGGCAACTTAGTTGGCATCGATATAGATCAGGCCAGCACGAAACTGGAATTGAAAGAAATTGTCCTAAGCGCAATGCCTTCGGAAGTAAGGCAAGTAGCGTGATATATATGAAATGAGCGCAAACTCCCTTGAACAATTTTGTGACCTTGTTTCCAATGTTGCCATCAAAAACGCTATCACTCTTCAGCAAAGGTTTAGTGATTTGGTTACGCCTTATGTTGGAAATCTAAATTCCGAATATATTTTCAAGACATTCGCTTTTATGAATTACACATTTGCAATAGGCGTCTGGTCAACTTTGCAAAATGAAAGACTTCGTAGAGATCTTATTGTTGAACTTAAAACCGCGATCTTATTAAAGATAGCAAAACACCTCGCAACTCCTATAAAAGAAGAAATTGCTGCAAAAGGAGTGTTTTTAAATGATGACTTTAATTTATATCTTGAGGATTTCAAGAAAAACATGAAATCCTATGCGTATCATGACGCTGGAACGGCAAGAGTGTTCGCTTTGGAAAGAATTCAAAAACAACACGGCATTAACGATCTTATTATGAATGATATAGTACCTAAGTTTTTTGCAGATGAGACTCTTAACTCAGAGGTTGAATCAGTTGCAATGAATATAAACAAGGTAGCTTACTAAACTCTTAACTTTTCAATGAACAATAGTAATATTCCAATTAATGAAACTATAAAAGAAGTATGTAAAGCTGTAGAACATGCGGAAACTAAGATGCGAAAGCATATAAAAACTTACTACCATAATGTTAATGAAGAATTCATCACAATATTATTATATGGGCATATTAATTATGCCTTATTTAAGGCTAGCAAAGAGAAGGTTATAGAAAAAGCATTTCTTCAAGATTTGAACAAAGCATGTCATTTCTCGCGAATTTTGAGTTCTAGCCAATTACGGAGTGAGCTAAGCAGACAATCCAACGGGTTAGTGGCTGACATTGTCTTACATAATAAGCGTCAAGAGGGCGAAACTGCTGGAGATTTTGGTTTAGTAATTAGTCACCCACAAATTACGCTTTCTAAAGAATCAATTGATATTAAAGAAACGAATTCCTCTGGTTTATTGTGTCAAGCTAAGTTAAAAGATAAAAAAGGTAAGTGGGGCAAATTTGGTGACAATCAAAAAAGAATACTTACCAGCCGTATGGATTTTACGTCTATCGTTCTTTATTCCTATGATGATGAAAGCAGGACAAAGTTAAATCCAATTGATTGGAAGATTTGTGCAGGGCAATCTTTTTCAGAGATTGAAGATTTATTAAGAAATGACTCCTTAGATAATTTGGGCTCTACAACGGAAATTATTACTCAACTAGCATCCAAACAAATTGGAACTCAAGACCAAAAAATAATCAGGGAAATAATCGCACCTTCATTACGCCAAATTCTTGAGATAAAAATACATTGGAAGAATGACCATCCTGATAAAGGCAAAACAATAAAGCTAGTCCATAAAAAATTCATCGTCAAGAGATTCATCTTAAACAAACATATTAATCAGGGCTTTTTCTCGCCTGTGCCTGGACGGCGGTGATGGCGACGGCGTCGACTATGTCTTCGGCCTTGCAGCCGCGTGAGAGATCGTTGCAGGGACGATCCAGGCCCTGCAGGATAGGGCCGATAGCGGTGCCGCCGGTCAGACGTTCGGTCAGTTTGTAGGCGATGTTTCCCGCCTGCAGGTCGGGAAAGATCAGGACGTTGGCGCGGCCCGCCACGCTAGACCCCGGCGCTTTTGATTCCGCCACCGACGGAATAAGAGCCGCATCGGCCTGCAGCTCGCCGTCGATTTCAAGATCCGGCATACGCGCTCGGACGGTTTTCACCGCTTCCACCACCTTGTCGATCATTTTGTGTTTCGCGCTCCCCTTGGTAGAAAAAGAAAGCATCGCCACGCGGGGTTCCACGCCGAGCAGCGCGCGGCAGGAATCCGCCGAGGCGATGGCGATCTCCGCCAGCTCTGCTAGGCCTGGGTCGATCACCACGCCGCAATCGGCATAGATCATCGCGCCTTCGTGGCCGAATTTTTTGTCGGGCACGACCATCACAAAAAAGCTGGAAACGATCTTGAACCCCTGGCGCACGCCGATGCACTGGATGGCGGCGCGAACGGTATGCGCGGTGGTATTGGTCGCGCCGGCGACACTGCCGTCGGACTGCCCGAGCCGGACCAGCAGGTTGCCGTAAAAAAGCGGGTCTTTGACGGTCTGCTCGGCTTCTTCGAGCGAGACGCCCTTGCTCCGGCGCAGCTCGTGAAAGAGCGTTGCGATCTTGCCGAAATCCGCCGAGGCGCGGTGGTCGATGATATTCACGCCGTTTAAGTTCGCCCCCGCGGCCCCGGCGGCGGCACGCATTTTTTCTTCATTGCCGATGACGGAGACCTTTGCGATGCGGTCGCGGACGCACATTTCCGCCGCCAGCAGCGTGCGCGGGTCTTCACCTTCGGGAAGGACGATGTGCTGTTGGTCGGCGGCGGCTCTTTGGCGAATGTTTTCCAGGATCATAATTTTTTTGCGAGCGATTAAATATATACCATAGATGAGCTTTAAACAGGGAGCGCGGACGGCCGGGAAGTTCAGAGTTACGCGTTTACGCGTGAATCACGCCTGAAGGCGTAACTCTAACAGCGGACGAGTAAGTCCGCGCTCCCGGTAACTTGCACAAACGGGGCGGCCTATTTAAACTTAATGCATAAGCATAAGGAAGCAGGTAATAAATGAGCAAAAACACGTCGGTTTCACGTAAGGCAAAAAAAGAAGACAAGCTGCAGGTCAAATCGCGGATGAGAAATCTGCTGATGTTTTTGCCCAATCTGGTCAAGCTCTGCATCCGGCTGCTGAAAGACAAGCGCGTTCCCGCGACGGACAAGGCGCTGTTTGCGGCGGCGATCGTTTATGTCATCATGCCGCTCGATTTTCTTCCCGATATTATTCCCTTTGTCGGGCAGATCGACGATATTTACCTGGTTGCTCTCACTCTGCTGCGGCTCATTAACCACACCGACGCCGGCGTGGTGCGCGCGAATTGGTCGGGCGGCGGCGACATCGTCGCGTTGGCCGATTCCATTGCCCGCCTGGCGCCGGCGCTGCTGCCGAAAAGGGTCGCCCGCGTGCTCAATGCCGAGGTAAAGTTCACCGGCGTCGGCAAAGCGCTGGATGCCGTGGCGGGAAAAAACGAGGCGATCCTGGTCGAGGTCGCTCCCGAACCCCCCGTTATCAGCCCTTCGGAAAAAACCCAGTAAAACCAGAACCTGCTGATAAAAAAGCGGTTAATTTAAACCTTTTTCAGCCGGCCTTTTGCAGGCCAGAAAATCATTGTATTTTCGGGCGTGCAGGCGTATTATTCGGGGTAAGTTTAACCAACATCCCCGGAGGCCATACCGATGAACAAAGGCTCTTTTATTTGCATTCTGTTAGCAGTTATCTTTTTGGCCTCCGCCGTCCCGGCGCAGCGCACCGGAACGGCGCTGCCGTCACCGGCGGAACCGCAGAAACCAGCGCGACCAGTACAATCGTAGAATAGATAATCCCGCCAATAATCCCTATAAAAGAGGTGAGGAAGAGGTCGACCGTACCCTTCCGGGGCAAATACCCCGGGGCGGAGTTTTAAGGTTGGAGCCGCCGAGGCGATTTCTTCTGGACACCCGGATCAGCGAAGTTTTAGACGGCGACACAGTGGCGATCAGCAATACGCAAAACCAGCGCATTTTGATCAGGCTGGTCGGGATCGACGCGCCTGAGCTCGGACAGGAATTCGGCAAGGAATCAAGGAATAACCTGGCCGAAAAGATCGACGGCAAAAAAGTGCGCATCGCTTTCGAACCACGCGGCACGCCCGATGAAGAAGGCAGAATTCTGGCTAAAATATTTCTGGATGAGCGCGATATTGCCGCGGAACAGGTGCGCGACGGCTTTGCCTGGTATTTCGACGGCCACAAACAGCGGCTCGGGTTCATGGAAATAGACGAGCTCAAGCAGCTGCAATTGGCCGCCCGGAAAGGAAAAATGCAGCTTTGGCAAAGCGAATCCCCGCAGACTCCGTGGAAATTCAGAAAAAAGAATAAAAGAGCATAAAATATCGGCCGGAATCCTATGAAAATATCGATCCTTCTATTTTTATTGGTCCTGGGACAATTCCTGCTCCAAACGGACGCAACCTGCGCTCAGACGGGCAGAACTCTTAACGATGTGCGCGCGGAGACTTATGAGCGAAATCGGGTGCTCGAAGACCCGAGAAATAATCCCAGCGCGCAGAGCGCCAACAGCGTTACCGTGGCGAACCAGATAAAAGCGCAGCGAAGGGCCGCGCAGATGGCCTTCAGAAACAAAATTCTTGCCACCATGACCCAGCAGGACCTGACAGTCCTCAAGGTCATCGACGGTGATACGATGCAGGTAGGTGTCGATGGCCGTAAATCCTTTCTTCACATCGTCGGCATCGACGCTCCGGAGGAAGGACAAGCAGGCTGGGAAGAAGCAAAAAACAAGCTGAGCGACCTGGTGCTGGGAAAAACCGTCACGATAAAATATTCGACCTTTTGTCCGAGACATACCAGCGGCGTTTTTCTGACCCGGGTCATTTTTGAAGGAAACGACGTCGGCGCTTACCTGCTGAAAAACGGGCTGGCCTGGTACGACGAGGCTTATGAAGTGTTCTTTAATGAAAAAGAACACAAGGAAAATATCAAAATTGCCAAACAAGCCCGCGCCGCCAAATCGGGTATCTGGAAAAACGAAGACCCTTCTGAACCGTGGAATTATGCGGCGATAAGAGGAAAAAGGACTCCCTGATTGCTCCGCCCTTCTCCTATCGAAAAAGCGCAAAAAGAAAAAGCAAAGGCTGCTAAGAATTAAGTTTCGGTTCCTTCTTTCAATACATTCAATATCTTTTCATGGATCCCGCCGAAGCCGCCGTTTGACATGATAGCGACGACATCGCCTTCCTTCATTTCCGGCGACAGGTGCGCGACGATCGCGTCGGCGTCGGGAAGTGAAAGGGCCGTCTTGCCTTTCTCTGTAATTTGCTTAACCAGCACTTCCGTATCCAGCACTTCGCCGATCTCGCCCGCTTTCACGGTGTCATAAACGCCGGCGATGATCACGTAATCCGCGTAGCCAAAGGCGCGCGCGTAATGTTCCTGGAAAACCGCCAGCCGTGAAGACCACGAGCGCGGCTCGAACACGGCGATCAGCCGGCGTCCTTCGTATTTCGTGCGCAGCGCTTTTAAGGTTTCCTCGACGGCGGTCGGGTGATGCGCAAAATCGTCGATCACGGTCACGCCGCGCACTACCCCGCGCACTTCGACCCGGCGCTTTACGGACTTGAATGTCCGCAGCGCTTCCTGGATTTTTTTAAGCGGAATTCCCCACGCGTCCGCCGCAATGATGACGCGCCAGGCAGTTGCGCACATTAAAATCGCCGATCAGCTGCGTCTCGAATTCGCCCCACTCTTCGCCTTCTTTAAAGACGGTAAATTTCGTCAGCTCGCCGGAAAAATCGAGCTCGCGCGCCTGCCATTTTGCCTCTTCCCAGAGCCCGTAAGTTTCGATCAGCGTGTAGAGCCTGCCGCCCATCTCGGACGCGACCTCGCGCACCGTTTCCGAATCCGATCCCAGCAGCAAACGCCCGTTCGCGGGAACCAGATTCATCAGCCGCGAAAACGCGAATTTGATTTCGTGCAGGTCGCGGTAAATGTCGGCGTGGTCAAATTCGATATTGCCGACGATCGCGATCTCGGGCAGGTAATGCATGAATTTCGGCTTTTTGTCGAAATAGGCGGTGTCGTATTCATCGCCCTCGATGATAAAACGGTCGCTGTCGGTCACGCGAAAGCTGGCGCCGAAATTCTGCACGATGCCGCCGACCAGGAAGCCGGGATTTAAACCCGCGACCTCCGCCACCCAGGCGGCGATGCTCGTGGTCGTCGTCTTGCCGTGCGTCCCGGCGACCACCAAGCTGCGTCTGCCGCGGATGAATTCTTCCTTTACGATCTCGGCCTGTGAGCGGTACAAAAGCTTGCGGTTCAACACTTCCTCGAGCTCCGGGTTACCGCGCGAAATGGTGTTGCCGACGACGGTGCAATCAGCGCCGACGTCAGCGTTTTCTGCACGATAGCCTTCGATTATCTCGATGCCCAGGCTCCCAAGCTGCGTGGACATCGGCGGGTAAACATTCTGGTCGGAGCCGGTCACCTTATGCCCGCGCGCCTGCAGCATCCCCGCCAAACTGGCCATCGCCGTCCCGCAAATTCCGATCAAGTGATAGTGCATAAATATATGAAAAAGAATATTATAGCAGAGTGTCAGGTAGCAACGAGCGGTATAGCTTCCGGGCAGAAACACGACCGTTAGGGAGTGTGTTTTCATTCTTTATACACAGAGGACATCTATGAAAAACAAATTCTTCATCATCCTGGCAGCGTGCGTAATGTTGTTCGTCTTTTCGAGCCTTACCTTCGCTCAGGGAAAATGTACCGAGCCGGGCTCGATAAAGCGCGTCACGAAAACACGGTCCGGCAATTTCGAATATGTGACCTTTGAAGTTTTGTCTGCCGGCCCAACCTACGAGGTGAAAAACGCCAAGCGCCCTTTTCAGATGTACGGCGACGAAAAGATCCTCCGGATAAAAGGAAACTTCTTTAAGAGTATTGTTTTCCGCGATGTTTATTGGATGTGCGAGATCGCCGAAAATTTTTCCGCCGCTACGTCGAATATAATGGCCGTAAAAATGATCGAGCAGTTCGAGGGCCAGGTCGAATACATCATCGGCTACCGCACCAGAGCAAAATACGTCGGCGTCTCAATGACCGGCACCGGCTCCAGCCGTAAGGTTGTGTTGAAGTTTAGAAGGTAGCGTTTTGAGTCCCGCCTTTAGGCGGCTTCAGGCAGAAACGCGACAGTTATGGAGCGTGTTTATATGTATCAGACACGCTCCATAACTGTCGCGTTTCTGCCAAAAAAAGCCGTCTAAAGACGGGACTCAAAACTACCCGCCCGCTATCGCAGGCGGTACTGACAAGATCCGCTCGCTTTCGATTCGCTCAACCCGGCCTAAGATCGTCCGGTAGTAATCCTCATTTATTTCGAACGCCACATAATTTCGATCATTTAATAAACAAGCAGCTACGGTGGTGCCGGAGCCGGCGAAGGGGTCGAGAACTGTGCCATTCGAAGGACATGAGGCGCGCACCATGCGCTCGATGATCTCGAGCGGTTTTTGCGTCGGGTGGTCTTCGCGCTCACTGTGGATGCGGTGCAGGCGCGAAACCGACCAGACGTCCTTCGGGTTGTAGCCCACCTCGAGCCATTTTTTACCGACAAAAATACTGCGCGAGCGCGCCTTTTTCGTGGCCGCGTCGTAGGGAATGCGCACGGCGTCGATGTCGAAATAATAATCGCGCGAGCGCGCGAAAAATCCGATGGTGTCGTGCACGGAGCTATAGCGGCGCGTCGAGCCGCCCATGCTGGGAACTTTGCGGTCCCAGATGATCTCATTGATCATCAGCAGCGGTGTTTTTAAGTGGGTTTTCAGGAACGAGAAAATTTCCGGGCTGTAGCGCCAGGTGGCAAAGATGTAAAGGCTGCCCGTAGTTTTTAGTTTCGGGATGGCCAGGTCGAGCCATTTAAAGGTCCACTCCAGAAACTCGGCGCTCTCAAGCCGGTCGGAATCGTTGCCGTAATCCTTGCCCAGGTTGTAAGGCGGGTCGGCCACGATCAGGTCGATGCTGGCGTCGGGAATGCGGCCCGCGCCGGCGAGAAAATCCTCGTTATAAATTTGGTTGAGCCGGCTCATTTCGCGTTCTTCTTTTGAGACAGCAAATGCGCGAACGGCAATTTCTTTACGGTTTTGTAAGTGTCGAATTTAGTCAGCGAGAGGTAATCGCTCTTGGGATCGACCTTTTTGAATTTCTTTGTTTTCAGATCGCGGTAGCGGACGGCCTTTTTCAATTGCTTGCCTTTTTTGTCGTAGTAAAACTCCTGCTCGACGATGATGTCGCCGTAAAACGAACGCAGGTCCGATTCGACCTTGGCGAGCGTGCCGTCCTCGCGAAAATAATGATAAACGTAATGCACCCAATCGCCCGATCCGCTAAAGAGCGTGGTGCTTGTTTCCGCGATCTTTCCCGTCTGCCGCCAGACATAAACGATCTCGTAGGTTTCGGTTTTCTCGCGAAATTTTTCGAGCGCTTTTTCCGAGGCGAACTGCCGCCACTTTGACCTCGCGGTCTGAGACGTGTCGGCAAAAACCAAGTGCGGATTTTTGCTTCGTTTCACAAAAGCGTCGATCTTTTTAGTATACGCATCGATAGCTTTGATCTCGGCGGTTTTATCCGCCTGCGCAAAAATCAGCGCCGGGCAGGCGAAAATAATTAAAAGTAAAAGAAGTTTCTTCATATATATTTTTCGAAAAGCATTCTAAAATGCACTAGTGAAATATTTAACCACTAAATTACGCGAAACACACTAAAAACCTTAAGAAGTATACGATGACCCAGGAAAGTTTACCACCGACTGTCAAGCCCGATCTCATCGGCGGGCATTTTCGCACTTTCAGACGCGACCCGACCAGGTTTTTGACGCGGATGGCAGGGCTCGGGGATGTCTCTTATTTTCGCATGGGCCCGGTAAGAGTCTATTTTTTAAATCATCCGGACATGGTGCGCGATCTGCTGGTGACGAGCGCGCATAAATTTCACAAAGGCCGCGCGCTGCAGCGCGCCAAGACACTGCTGGGCGAAGGTTTGCTTACCAGCGAGGAGCAGTTTCACCTGCGCCAGCGGCGGCTGGTACAGCCGGCTTTTCACAAGCAGCGAATAATTTCCTATACCGAGGCGATGACCGCTTACGCCGAGCGAATGGCGGGCGAATGGCGGGACGGCGAGGTGCGCGACATCGACCACGAAATGATGCGGCTGACGCTGCAGATCGTGGGCAAGACGCTTTTTAGCGCCGACATCACCGAGGACGCCGACGAAGTGGGGGCGGCGATGACGACCATCGTCAATCTCTTTAATTTTCTGCTGCTGCCTTTTTCGGAGTGGCTGGAAAAACTGCCGCTGCCGCATTCGATCAGATTCCGCAAGGCTAAGGCAAAGCTCGACGAAGTGATCTACGGCTTTATCAATGAGCGCCGAGCGAGCGGCGAAGACAAGGGCGATCTGCTCTCGATGCTGCTGCTCTCGCAGGACGAGGAAGGGGATGGGGGCGGGATGAGCGACGCCCAAGTGCGCGACGAATGCCTGACGCTTTTTCTCGCCGGACATGAAACCACCGCCAACGCAATGACCTGGACCTGGTACCTGCTCTCGCAAAATCCGGAAGCGGAAAGCCGGCTGCACGAGGAATTAGAGAGGGTGTTAGAAGGACGTGTGCCGGCCTTCGAAGACCTGCCCGCTTTGAAATACGCCGAAGCGGTGTTGGCGGAATCGATGCGCCTGTATCCGCCCGCGTGGGTCGTCGGGCGGCTTGCCGTCGAAGAACATGAGTTCGGCGGGTACAAAATTCCCAAGGGCTCGCTGTCGCTGGTGAGCGAATACGTGATGCACCGCGACCCGCGTTTTTGGGAAGACGCGGAAGAATTCAAACCCGAACGCTGGGAACAACAGAGCGTAAAGGAAGCCGGGCAGCGGAATATTTATTTTCCCTTCGGCGGGGGAGTCCGGCGCTGCATCGGCGAGCAATTCGCCTGGACGGAAGGCATTTTGCTGCTCGCTACCCTCGCGCGAAAATGGAAGCTTCGCCTCGAGCTGGAACAAAAGATCGGGCTAAAACCGATGATAACCCTACGGCCGAAGTTTGGAATGCGGATGAGGATCGAGAAGAGGTAATTAGCGGCTGGTATTTAGTAATTGGTTACTTGGTTTCAACCCAAATGGCTTTGCCGTTTTTCATAGTGGCAACCGGATTTCCGGCTAGTTGATGCGCTTTGACCGCTTCGCGCACAGCTTTACGTAAAATTGCAGTAAGTTTCTTTTCATCAGATAAGATCTCGTCAATCTTATCCTTTTTATTGTATTTAGACCTTGTTTTCATACTTCCCACTTATATTTTGCCATAGTTTCGGTTTTAATACTTCAATTGTTTTTGACAATTTTCCTTTTGCTATTAAAACGGGTTTAGATAACGCACTATTATCATAAAAATACCAATTATCTGCTACGGAAGCATATAAATGAAAAAAGTTTTGTAATCCTTTTTGATAACGCCTAATGACGGTGTCTTTTGGAATATTATGTCCTCCCTTGCGCACTCTTTCTGCAACCCGCAATAACGCCAGCTCCGAACTTCCCAGCCAGATAAAAATCAATGTCACCTTATATCCTTTTTTACGTAGCGCATCTAAATGCTTAAAGAATATCTTGCTTGATAATGTTGTCTCAAAAGCAAAATCTGCCTTTGCTTCTGCTAGTTCATTCAATCTTTTGAGCATTATTTTACCGGCGGATATAGCTGTTTTTTCAGGAGAATACGCTGACAAACCCTGCGCAATGGTATCAGCATTAACAAATTCTGACACGCCTAGGCTATCTCTTAACAAATGTGGGGCAATGGTAGATTTACCAGCGCCATTCGGTCCGGCGATGATGACTAAATGAGGCATGTGTGAATACTAATGCAAAAAAACTGAGGACTCAATATCGGCGGCTTATAGCGTCGTCATTTAAAACCCACATTTCTTCGTACCTGGTCGTATGCGAGCCGCTGCGGCTGCTTTTCGGTTCGTCTGCTTTCCGGCCCACATTCTTTTCCAACATCGCCGCGTAGAGCACAGTGTCGCGCCCCCAGCGCAGGTTCATTTTATCTATAACGCTCATTAAGCGGTGTGAACGAACACATTCCTGCTCATCGACCAATCTGGCATTGGAGCTTTTGTATGGCACCAGGTAAGTCAGGGTCACGCCGGCTTTTTTATAATTCAATCCAGGCTTATAAATGCGATCAAGGCAATCCATCGCCCACGCGATCAATTCCGACGTGGAATCACTCGGCGAATGCGAAGTGTAAACGGCAAACTTGCTGTAAAATTTCTCGGTTTGTTTAAACCTGCTGGTGTTGACGCTGACGGTCAATCTACCGGCTGCAAAACCTAATCGCCGCATTCTCTCCGCTGCGCGAGTCACATAACCCGACACGGCTCTTCGCATTTCTGACTTGTCTACAACGGGTTTGCTAAATGAGCGCGAGCAGGTGACCGACTGTCGCCCGGAGAGTTCGTCGGGCATGTGGGTGAGCGAGTAGCAAGATGTGCCGCGAAGCTCCAGCACAGTTCGTACACCAACGACCGAGAGTTTTTTGGCTGTCCAACCCAGGTCAAGATTACGCAGGGCGAGGGCTGTCGTTATCCCTTGCTTGATCAGTTTCTTCGTAGTGTTCGGCCCTACGCCCCATATTTCTCCGACGGGAGTTTCCGCCAGTACTCGTTCGATCTCGGGTTCAGGTGCGTTATATAGATCGACCACTTTATCGGACATTTTGGCCAGATGATTAGCAAGTTTGGCCAGGGTTTTTGTTCGCGCAAAGCCGAGCGAAACCGGCAGCCCGGTACCGCGGGTTATACGCCTCCGAACTTTTTCACCAAAAGTTTTGAGCGGTACCCATCCGGGCACGAGAAAAAATGCTTCGTCTATCGAGTAGATCTGTATGTCGGTGGAAAATTCCTCGAGCAGTCCCATCACGCGCGAAGACATATCAGCGTAAAGTTCAAAATTCGCCGTACGGACAATAACACTATGTTTTCTTATGATATCTCTAACCTCGAACACAGGCTGCGCCATTCCGATGCCGAGCGCTTTTGCTTCCTGGCTGCGGGCTATAATGATCCCATTTTCCCCGCCGGTTAAGACGACGACCGGACGTTTGTGCAGTTTGGCATCGAACACGCGCTCGACTGAGGCGTAGAAATTATTGCAGTCAATTAACCCGAAAACGGCCATCGGTTCCACAGTTACGCCTTTCAGGCGTGCATTTAGTTAATGTCTCGTAATGCAATACACTACTCGGCCCCAAACTTCAAAATCTATCTCGGACGTAATTTCGATCGGTGGAAAGGCTGGGTTTTTTGAAAGCAGGCGCACCTGATCTTCTGTTTTTTCAAGCTGTTTGACGCACATGCCATTGTCCACACGGGCGACTATAATATCACCGCTCACAGCTTCGATGCCGCGGTCGACCACCAGGATCGCGCCCGGTTTTATCCCCGCTTCGATCATTGAATAGCCTTCGACCCGGACATAAAAAGTAGTAAGCGGATGCGGAACGAGTACGGTACTGAGATCTATGCGGGCCTCGACAAAATCATCGGCCACAGAAGGAAAACCGGCCGAAACGCTCAGAAGCCTGGCAGTTTCTACCGCAAATCGGCTGTCAGGCAAAGCATTTTCCAAAAAAGGCGTACTCATAATATTGCGCACTTTCTACAATGTCCCATCTATAAAACAAACCGGATTAATATTTAATACCGGAAACGTGGATGTGTCAACTAGAAAATTTCTCTTTATAATTAGAAAATGTTTTCAAAACAAGCGGATCTACACCAGCAAAAAATTATGAAAATAGCGCTTCGAATTTGCTTACTCCTGCTTCTTTCTCAATTCGCCTTTGCCCAGAAGCTTTACTATCCGCCCGCCGATAATTGGGAACGGCGCGCGCCGGAGCAGGCCGGGCTCGACCCGGCGAAACTCAGGGAAGCGATAGATTTTGCCATTGCCAGCGAGTCCAAAGCGCCTAAGAGCCTGGAGCTTGCGCACTATCAAACATTCGGCCGCGAACCCTTCGGCGAAGCGGTCGGGCCGTTTAAAGAACGGGGCAGTGCTACGGGGATCATCCTGCGGGGCGGCTATATAGTCGCGGATTGGGGCTCGCCCGCCCGGGTGGATATGACCTTTAGCGTGACGAAAAGCTTTCTCTCCGCCACGGTCGGGATGGCGCTTGACCGCAAGCTGATCCGGAGCCTGCAGGACCCGGTGCAGGATTATTGGGCGCCGGTTTCCCTCTACCAGCCTGGCGCCAAATTCGACGACGCGGGCCGGTTCGGCAAGCCGTCTTTTCTCGACCTTTTTGAGACGGAACACAACCGGAAGATCACCTGGGAGCATCTGCTGCGGCAGACGAGCGATTGGGAAGGCACTCTCTGGGGCAAGCCCGATTGGGCGGACAGGCCCGACCGCGACGTGAATACGTGGCTGAACCGCAAGCGTAACTCACCCGGAGCGGTTTATGAATATAACGACGTGCGCGTGAACGCGCTCGCGCTGGCCGCGCTAAACGTGTGGCGGCGTCCGCTTCCGCAGGTGCTGAAGGAAAACCTGATGGACGAGATCGGCGCCTCGAACACATGGCGATGGCTCGGTTATGAAAATTCGTGGGTGATAATGGACGGGCACGCCGTGCAATCGGTCAGCGGCGGCGGCCATTGGGGCGGCGGCATGTTTATCTCCGCGCTCGACATGGCGCGGTTCGGGCTGCTCACGGCGCGCGACGGTAAGTGGGGCAATCGCGCGATACTTTCGCCCGAGTTTGTCCGGCAGGCAAAAACGCCCACCGCCCCGCAGCCGACCTACGGTTTTATGAACTGGTTTCTCAATACCGACAAGAAACTCTACCCGAGCGCGCCGCCGTCCGCCATTATTCACACCGGCAACGGCACTAACATCATTTATATCGACCCTGAAAACGACCTGGTGATCGTCGTGCGCTGGATCGAAAATAATAAGATCGATGAGTTTATCGGGAAGGTGAATGCGAGCTTGAAGAAATAAATCTTCTTGTAACAAGTAACGTATATTTGGGAAAATTTTGTTTCCCGAAGATCTTAAAATATCTGTTTTCACATCAGGAATTTACTCAGTAAAAAGTTACGTTAAGAAGCAACTGGTTGTCTCCTTCAAATTTAAATACATTTAAGAATCGATCTTATTCTCCCGTCAAAATATGCACGATAGCTTTGATTACCTCTCTGGTTTTCTTATCGCTCAAAATTCCCACACGTTTTAATATCAAGCTTTCATGCCCAGTGAAAATTTTATTAGGACGCGCATAACTGATTTGACTTAATGATCCTTCAACAAAATCCTCAAGCTGGATTTCTATCGCTTTCTCGTCGGCGTTAGAGTTGCTTGTGATCTGACACAATATCCAATCTTCTTTAGTAGTTTGAGATAAGATGAGAGCGGGACGAAGTTTAGTTTGTGAGAGATCAGAAAAAGGGAAGTGTATCAGCACGATGGAAGCGCGTCCAAATGTTTCCATGCTTCATCCTCCTCAGGTGTGTTCCAGTCGCGTGCTAAAGATATTTCTGATAACAGAGCTGTTTCGATATTCAAATCTTTTTCTTCAGATAAATACATAACAAAGTCATAGACGGCAGCCAATTTTTCTTCCGAAAGCGATTGAAGTTTATCGTCGATTTCTTTAACTGTAATACCCATAATAATTTCTTTTTACATTAAAAACGTATTTATAGCAATATATAAATTTTCTTTAAGGTGTGATCAGCGCCTTGACCGCCATTTTTGCCAGCTTCCACATTTTGGCCCAGTCGATCTCGGCTTCGGCGTCGCGCCCGGTGAGTTTGTCGAAGATAAGCTGGCGGAACTGTTTTCCTTCGCGGCGCAGGGTGAATTCCTTGGCAAAAGGTTTGGCCGTCTCAAAGAAATTAAACTCCGGATCGATGGCGATGCCGATGCCTTCGAGCGTCATCAGCGCGCGCATGATATAGGTGAAATTGGCCGGCAGGCGAAACGGGTAATCGTACATCACGTCGGCCAATTCGTAGGTCAGTTCCTTGAAATTTACTTCCTTGAATTTCAGGTTCAAATAGTGGCTGAAAAGCCTTTCTACGATCGGGCGCACCATAGCCGGATCGATCCCGGGCTTGAGGAAATCCAGCTCGATCAGGTCCTGCGCTATGCCCTGCGGGTCTTTTGCCACGACGTGAAAAAAAGCGTCGATCATTTTCGACTGCAGCTTGGGCGTGATGCGCCCGACCATGCCGAAATCGAAGAAAGCGAGCTTACCGTCGTCCATCACCAGCAAGTTGCCGGGGTGCGGGTCGGCGTGAAAAAAACCGTCTTCCAGTAATTGCTTGAGGTAGGTTTTTATCAGCAGGCGATTCGTCGCGGCGGCGGAAAGCCCCTTTTGCGACAGGTGCTCGAGGTCCGTAACTTTTGTGCCGCGAATAAATTCCAGCGTGAGAACTTTTTTGCTCGTGTGCGTCCAGTGGATCTTCGGAACGTAGATATTTTGCCAGGTTCTGAAGTTATCGCGAAAGCGTTCGGCATTGCGGCCTTCCTGCGCATAGTCCATCTCTTCCGCGATGGTTTCCTCGAATTCATGCAGCATCCCGGCCCAGTCGGCGTTTTCATTGAGCTTGGGAAAACGCGCGGCGTAACCCGTTATTTTTTGCAGCAGGCTGATGTCGCCGCGGATCATCGCGGCGAGGTTCGGGCGCTGGACCTTGACCGCAACTTCTTCGCCCGTGTGCAGGCGGGCGCGGTAAACCTGCCCGAGCGAAGCGGCGGCGATAGGCTCGGTTTCAAACTCGGCAAAAGCGTCATGCAGCCTTTGTTTCAATTCCGCCTCGATGCGTTCGAACGCCAGCGCATTTTCAAACGGCGGAACCTCATCCTGCAGCGTGCCCAATTCCTTGACGAAAGACAGCGGCAAAAGATCGGCGCGCGTGCCCAGAGATTGCCCCATCTTGATAAAGGTCGGCCCGAGCTTGATAAGAGTGTTCTTTAGCCAGACGGCTTCTTCCTGCTGCTTCTCGTCCTTGTGCGTGCCGCGGTAAACGAACCAGCTCACCATCCGCACGGTCTTGTCAAAGAACCAGCGCTTTACGCCGTTTATTCTTTCCTGCAGCACGGCGAGAGAGCCGAGCTGCCGCGCCTTTTCCATCCGTTGTTCGGCAAAGCGCAGCATGTGGCCGTAGTGTATATCGTACCTGTCGAGATAGAGATAGAGCGACAGCAGGCCGATCATGCGCGAGATCCTGAACAGCCGCCACTGGCCGCGAAACCCGCGATAATTCCGCTCGACAAATTCATCTTCCGGGATCTCGCTTATTTGCGGTATGTCATCGAGGACGGCCAGGAGCGTGGCTGTTATTGCCGTTCACCGAGACCGGTCCGGTGGGCTTTTCCACGATGATCAGCTCCTGGCCTTTTTCTTCTGTCATTTGTTCGCTACCTAATAACATATTACCAAATCCAATAATCAAACGTATTTCGATGTCGGAATGTTTGGGAAAGTTTGCGGGAATATAGACTTTCAGGTATGAAGAAGTGTTATTTGAACGGGCTTTTAGGATCTTTTCCCCAATTGCTTGCTTTTTTGTCGATCAAGTCGCCACTGCTGTAAAAGATCAGATCGCAGCGCTCTTTTTTATAGTCGCAACCGGTCACTTCCGCCTCGGTAAAACCTTTTACCAGCACGCCATTTCTGAATATGGAAACACTTATTGGATCTTTACCGGGCTCGGCCTCTCCCCATTCGCCGACATAAAAGACAGTTGCTCCATCGTTGCTCAAGATCAGGCAGCCCGGGCAGTGCGTAATGGTGTCGAAGCCTTTATCGAAGGCGTAAAGAGGTTTTGCCTGTCCTTTTTTATACACTTCGGTCCGGCCCCTTAGACTCGGCATTTCGTTGTCGTAAGGAACAGACCTTAAATAGAACTCCTCGTTTTGTGAATAAACCGTAGTTATTTCAACGATCGAAGAATGGGTCTGGGCAATTGCCCCGACCGCGGCGAGCAACAAAAGAATTGGCAGAAGTGATCTCATACGATCTCCAGCATACTACGGACACCTTTACGCGAGAAATAGTTCAATGCCCGGCTCGAGTCGCGTTCGATCTGCGCCTTGAGCTCGTCGATGCCGCCGAATTTACGCTCGTCGCGCAGGCGGTGCAGAAAGCGGACGCGCAAAACGTCGCCGTAAAGATCGCCGTCGTAATCGAAAATATGGGTCTCGATCGTAGGCTCGGCGTCCGTTTCAAAGGTCGGGCGCACGCCGACATTGGTGATACTGCGCCGCCAGGCGTCGCCGATCAGCGTGGCGGTGACATACACCCCGGTGCGCGGGATAACGCGGTTTTGCGGGTGGAGATTGGCGGTGGGAAAACCGATGGTGTGCCCGCGGCGGTCACCGCGAATGACCCTGCCCTCCACACCGTAAGGGCGGCCCAGCATTCGCCGCGCCAGGTTCACGCGTCCCGCGGCCAGGTGCTCGCGGATCCTAGAGGAGCTGATGCGCGCGCCGCGAAGCCGTACCTCCGGCACCTCGTCGGCGAAAAAACCGAGCTCGCTGCTGATACGGCGCAGCAGATCGATGTTACCGGCGCGGTTTTTGCCGAAGGCAAAGCCCCGGCCCAGGTAAACCTCGCGCGCCTGTAGCCGGTCGGAAACGATCTCGCGCAGAAAATCCTCGGCTTCGATCCGGGCAAATTCCAGGCTGAAAGGGATCACGATGGTTTGCCCGATGCCTAAAAATTCAAAAGCCGCCAGCCGCTGGTCGAGCGTCTGCAGCAGCGGCGGGGCTGATCCCGGGTGAAGCACGGCGCGCGGGTGCGGGTCGAAGGTGAGCGCGGTCGGCACGGCGTTTAGGGCCCGGCCGCGTTCCACCACAGTCTGCATTATTTTTTGATGCCCGAGGTGCAGCCCGTCAAAAACACCGAGCGTGAGCACGGCCGGACGCGCGATATTCGCATTTTCTGTTCCGTGAAAAATTTTCATCGAAGCTAAAAGATTAAAGGGAATTTGCGGTAAAGGCAAAACGGGAGCTCAAAGAATTCTCTGCGTCCTTCGCGATATCTTTGCGCGCTTTGCGTTAAAGAATTTTTAACCGCAAAGTACGCTGAGTTTTTCGCAAAGAGCGCAAAAGAAAAACTATTTATTGTTCACGCCACGCCGCTCGTTGATAAAATTTATCAGCGCCATTTGCGATCTTAACGGCAGGTGCCGCGAGAGAAAAACGAACAGTTTATTTTGAAAGCCGGGAACAACCACGCGCGCGCCGCGCATTGTTTGCTTGAAGGCGACACTGGCAACTGCTTCCGCCGTCATGCTCAAATCTTTCTTATCCGCAATTCCGGCGCGGGAGCGAAACTGCGTTTGCGTGATGCCGGGGCAAAGCACCGTCACCGAAACTCCGCTGTTTTTTAATTCCGCCCGCAGTGAGCTTGAAAAAGAAAATATGAACGATTTACACGCGCTGTAGACCGCCTGCTTCGGCACCGGCGAAAAGGAATAAACCGAGGCGACATTTAAAATGCGCCCGCTCCCGTGCGCGATCATCCGCGGCAGCGCGGCCTTTGTCAGCTTGAGCATGGCGGCGAGCTGCACATTAAGCATCTCCAGCTCGTCGCCAAGATCTGTTTCGGCAAAATCGCCTTTAACGCCGAAACCGGCGCTGTTGACCAGCACGTCGAATCGTCTCTCGGAGACCGCTGCGATAAGCGCGCCGGTGGATTCGGGGCTGGAAAGGTCAGCCGCCAGAACTTCCGCTCTCACCTTTTTGCCGCGACATTTTTCAGCCACTTCATTTAAGGTTTTCACATCTCTCGCGGTGAGAAAAACATTAAAACCGCCGGCGGCAAATTCCAGCGCCAGCGCCCTGCCGATGCCGGAAGAAGCGCCGGTGACGAGTGCCCATTTTTCTTGTGCAGATGTGGTCATTTTATGGAGCCGAAGGTTCAGAGTCACGCGTTCACGCGTGATCACGCCTGAAGGCGTAACTCTAAACATTAAAATACTCATTCTCGAGTTGCTTGATGGTGGCGGCTATCTGCCCGGAGATTTCTCTATAGCCCGCTTTGCCTCTTTTGTCCGTGGCGGGCGAGATCAGTTTCATCGACATCTTGAAACGCGAACCTCGCGGCGGATAATTAGAAAAAGTTTTTTGCTTGTCGCTGCGCAGGTGAACGCAAAGCACCCGGACATTTTTCATCGAAGTAATTATCTTGCCCACACCGAGCGCAACATTTTCCGCGTCGAAATATCCCTTGCGGCTGCGCTGCCCCTCGGGAAATATCAGCACCACATTGCCCTTCATCAGCAAATAGCGGCAGAGGCTCAAGACCGCCGTTTTGTGTTCGCTGGTGCCGTCGCGATGAATAAAAATGCATTTTGTCAGGTAAAGCGTGGCGTGATAAACGAGTTTCTTTTTGAAGAAATCGCCCGCCGGAAGATTCCAGGTAAAGGCTTTGTAATTAAAGAAATACCAGAAGTTAGAGCCCAGCGCCCAGATGATCAGGGCAGAGTCGATAAAGGTCAGGTGATTGGCGCAGATGATCAGCGGCGACCGGTTTTCGCGCCAGATCTGCCGGTACTGTTTCCTGATCTCGCGCATGTTTTCGATGCCGTAACCGCTGAAACGCATCAGCAGGATCAAAAGCCCGCCAAAAGGCAGCAGCAAGAGCCGGCAGATAAATGATTGCAAATTCGTTTCCGAAACGATCTTTGCATCGGGCCGCTCCAGCCCGTTTCTGACCCGGGCCTTAAGCCTGAAATTTGGTATCTTTTTTACGTCTTGCATAGAAGTTACAGTTCAGAGTTACGCCTTTAGGCGTGATCACGCGTAAACGCGTAACTCTGAACTTAAGGCAAATTCTGATTTCCCGCCGCGAAAATATTCTGCGGATCGGCGCTCGATTTCAGGTCCCGTTTCCACTTCAGCGCCGTTTCGGACATAACGCTCGGCAAAAACGCCTGGCGAATTTTTCCCACGCCGTGATGGTGCGAAAGCGAACCGCCGCAGCGCAGAATTTCCTCGCGCGCTAAATTCTCGAGCTCGAGATAGACGCGCGAAGGATCTTCCACGCCCTTGTAATAAAACCCGAAATAAAAATAGATCGCGACCCCGGTGCGATATACCTGCGTGATGCGCGAGGTGACAAAGGGCCGCCCCGGCAGGCCGCGCCGCGCGTACTCTTCACGTAAAACGCGCTTTACGTTTTCGCAAATTTTCAGCGCGTCGCTCCAGGCGCACGAGGTTTCGAACGATTCGGCGATGATGTAATAGTTCATCAAAAAATCGCGAATGTAGGCGATGCTGTAAGTAAGCTGGTAACCGCGGCGGCCGTTTTCGCCGCCCGCTTTCATCCCTTTATGTTTTTTGGCGATGCGATAAACTTCCTGCTGCTGGCGCTCGACCTCGCCTTTTGTTCCTTCGAACACCAAGGTGAGCGCAACCATCTTGAACGGATCAAACCCTTTCACCTTCGTGACGAAAAATTTCTCGAATTTGCTCTTTAAAACTTTCATCCCGCCTGATGCCGGTTTTAACGCCAGCCCGAATTGAAACTGCAGATTGTCCACCAGCCGGACGCTTGCCGGGGGTGTCGAGGTGTGCGCCAGTTCGTGCATGAACGCATAGCCGTCCTCGTAACTCGGAAACAGTACTGAGCCGTACACCTGCGCTTCGGGCAGCGGAAAAAGTTTTACGATCGCCGAGGTGATAATGCCGAGCGTGCCCTCGGAGCCGAAGATCAGGCGGCGCAGGTCCGACCCGACGGATTCGCGCGGAACGGGCGCGGCCCGTTCGAGTTTGCCGTCAGCGGTGGCTACCGTAACGTCGATCACGATGTCCTCGATATTGCCGTACTTGTTTTTCTTCATCCCGCTGGCATTGGTCGCGACCCATCCGCCGAGCGTGGAAAACTCCACGCTGTCGGGCTCGTGCCCCATCGAGTAGCCGTGTTTTTCGAGCTGCGCCACGATATGGCGGCCGACCGCGCCGGCCTCGATACAGGCCATCATATTTTCCGGGTCGATCCAGCGGACGCGGTTCATCCGGCGCATATCGGCCGATACTATCACCCGCGTTTCGTTTTCACTGCAGCGCAGCGCGTCGGTCACGTTCGTCCCGCCGCCGAAGGGTATCAAAACCGCGTCATGCTTTTTCGCGGCCTCGATCAACTGCGCCACCTGATCTTCGCTTTCGGGATAGACGATCATGTCCGGAATTCGCCCGAGCCGTTTGTGCTTGATGGCAAACATCTCTTCCTGTGTATGGCCGTGGCCGTGACGCAGGCGGTTTTCGCCGCCCGCATCGATCTGCGCGTCGCTTAAAAAAGTTTTGATCTCCGCGGAAAAATTTTGGTTTTCCCGGGGCCCGGGAATTTCGGTCGGATAAGAAGTTTGATGAACGTCCTTCGGGTCTAACTCGATCTCTAACGTTTCGCGTATCCAGGGCAGCAGGCGCGGCAATTCCTGCCCGCTGAGTTCATAGCGGCTGCCTAAAATGGCCGCGACGCCATTTTCATTAATGGCGAAGCGCGTGTCGCGAAAGCCCCAGTTGTCGAAACTCTCGGCTTCATCCGCCGCAGCCTCGAGCGGTTCGGGATAGATAAGTTTATCGTTCATCATGTTTTTCGTTTAGAGATGCGCGTTTACGCGCGATATCACGCCTAAAGGCGTAACTCTGAACTTTGATCAATGGACGATTATCCCTTTTTGAGGGAAAGAATAATTGAACGATTCTGCTATCGTTTTGAGTCCCGCCTTTAGGCGGCAATTAGCTGGGAGCTCGGACGGCTCGTCCGCACGAACGCGAAGCGTTCGAAAGGCCGCCTGAGACGGGACTCAAAACTTTTCCCCTACGCTCCCAGTGAACCCGGCCGCCCTATTCCCGGTCGGGCAAGTTCATAACGTCCCTGACGAATTGGAATGATGCGCAGGGATATGTATACGGGTCGTCGTGAACGGCGTAGTCGTGGTCAATGGTCCTATAAATTCTCCTTAACTCATTTGTCGAAAGATGCCTGCAAAGCTCCTCTTCTTCTTCGGGGAGGAAAAGGATGTCTTTTGTATAACCCGCCACGCCTAACTTGTAAGGCGAAAAAAGCCCTTCTTTAATAAAAGGACGCTTTATCGTTCCGTGCGCTTTAAAATCGATATCGAGCCCTCCCAGTTCGGCCAGGGCGGCGTAGGATTCGGCTGAATTTATGATGCTCACCGTATCGCCGGTGGGCGCGCCGGGAACTACTTCGACGGCCGGGGGGTGCTCGGAATAGACGGCGAAGAATGTTTCCAGAAAATCGTCGTTCGACAGGCGCCCGTGAGCAAGATAGCGCGGGCTGACAGTCACATAGGGCAGCAGCATTGTGAGCATATTGAAAGGCAGGCCGCGTTTGTACTTGAGGCCTTCGCCGAGGCTCCAACTGACTTGTTCGGGCATCGCGGATGCAAGCAGAACAACCCCCTCGGTACCGTATCCTCTGTGCAGGCTCGTGGGCTCTTCGCCTGAGATGAGGGCTTTTTCGACCAGCATGGCGAGCATTCCGCCCATACTGTGCGCGACCACGTAGTCGATCTTCCCGGTTTCGCTCTTTACAACATCCAAAATTTGCAGGATGACATTGACATAATCGTCCAGTCCGAGCATTCCGAATTTAATGTTCCGGGGCGACCCGCTCGCGCCATGGCCGGGAAGGTCGAATGCATAGATCCGCGAAACGTTTGCCATAAACTCGTCGTCGATGGCCATACATTTGACGAGCGGGTTAAAGAAATTACAACTATGGGCGATGCCCGCGATCATAAAAAGTGCCGGCTTGCTTGCATCGTCGTTAAAAACCCACCGGCGGACGCGGCATTTAAAGTTAAAGTCGGGATCTATCCGGTCCGGATCCGGGCGCAGCGTATGCGAGTCCAGTGCTATGTCATGATATGTATCCGTAAAAAATGGGTCGGCGAATTCAGCGTGAACGGGATATTTGACATGTTGACTGGTAGTGGTGGTTTCGTGTTTCATTTCTCAGATTCCTCCTGGGATTTTGTTTGCGCGAAACGAAATGCTGCCGCGTTGGTGTTTTAAAGGGCGTCGCCCGCCGGGTTGGAACGGCGGCTGGGAGGCGCGTGATGATAATAAGGGCAAGTTTACGCGGGGTCAAGAGAGGAGGACTATTTTAAGAATGAGACGAGAGTACTCTCTTTTACCAGCGCGGAAGGGGTGATGCCGAGCGCAACACGAAAGGTCCGGGTCAAATGGGCCGAGTCCGCAAACCCTGCTGAATGTGCAGTTTCCGTGAGAGACCCGCCACCGGCCAGCAGGTGAAGCGCGTCGCGCAGGCGCAGCCAGAGCAGGTAGCGGCGCACCGGCACGCGCACGTGTTCGGTAAAGAGATGTGAAAAGCGGCTTTCGGAAAGTTCCACGCCGGCGGCGATCTCTTTTACCAAAATGCCGTTTTCCCGCCCTGCCCGGATCCATTCGATACTACGAAAAACGCGCGGGTCGATAGCCGCCGGTTTATTTTTGGACCTGTCTTTCGCGGCTATTTTTTCTATTACTTCGCGGTAAATATTTTCGCCCGCGTCGCCGGTTATTTCGGGAACTTTAAAAAAATCAAGCAGGGCCAGCAGCTCTTTTAATACGGCGCCCGGGATCTCGACGATCTCTTTTTCGGCGGTGACGGGAATCAAGACCTGCCCGAGTTTTCCTTCGGGGGCAAGCAAGAGCATCGCCATTTTGTTGCCGCCGCCTTCGATGGCGTGAAGCCGGCCGGCGGGAATTATCGCGGAAGCGTATTTTTTCCGCTCGCTTTTAGCAGAATTGCGAAGCTGGAATTCGCTTTCCAGAGAGAGGCAGATCTTTATCGCGGGAGATTCGTGCAAAATTGTAGCTCCCGCCGCGCCCATAAAAAGCCCGTGTTCTTCCCACAAGAAAACTTTGCCGGACCAATTCATCTGTTTTGAGTACCGCCTTTAGGCGGCCCTGGAGCGCGGGCATCCTGCCCGCATCGCATTCGAAAAATGTCTTTGCCGTTATGCAGAAAATATAATTAAGTTAGGCTCTAGTGTAGCAAACAGACATTAGAGCGGGTTATTTTCCAATAATTTCAACAATAATCGAAACAGATTTTGGTGTCGATTATTGAAACGATATTCGCACTCTTTGAGATGCAGATAAAAAGTATGAGCCGGCAGTCCATTGAACTTCTGCATCCGCCGTTTGGCAAAGGACCAGAAGCTTTCGATGCCGTTGACGTGATTCGTGCCCAAGGCAAATTCATTAGCACTATGATTGACTCTAAAATGCTTCGAATAGCCGACATCGACCAACCCGTCGTAACCGCGCCAGGCGTCGGTATGAATCACTGTTTCCGGTGCTATGCGCCCGCGAATAATGGCCTGCAGCGTCTTTTTACGACAGTCCGGCACGATCTCGGTATAGACCGAACCGTTCCTTTTGAAGATGCCGAAGACGATCGTCTTGCCCGAAGCTCCGCGTCCTCTTTTGCCTCTCACGCGCCGGGCTCCGAAGTAGCTTTCGTCTACTTCGACCACCCCGCCGAAGGGCGAAGCGCGCTCGGCCTCGGCCGCGATCCGCTGCCTTATTTTCAAATATATCAGGGTCACCGTCCGACGGGTCAGACCCACTATTTCCGCCGTCTTGCTGGCGGTCAGATCATGCGCAAAATAACGGATTATTTGGCGCGTTTTTCGTTCACTAATTTTGGAACACCTGTAATAGCGGTTTAATCGTTCCATTTCAGTAGCTTACCACTTTCAATCAAGCGGTTTGCTACACTAGAGCCTTAAGTTATTAGGGCGCTGCGCAGCCTTTTGCGGGCAGTATGCCCGCGCTCCATACTAGTCACCCAAATATTTTTCCGGTACCAGGTAGTTTTGCACGTAATCCGCCACGGCTTGCTCCAGCGGCATGATCGGTTTGTCGTAGCCCGCCGCCTGGATGCGCGTTATATCAGCCTGCGTATGATACTGGTAACGGTCGCGCAGGTGCTCGGGCATTTCGATGAACTCGACATTCGGGGGCAGATCGAGCGCGGCAAAGATCGCGTCGGCCAGGTTGTTCCAGGTGTGCATTTTACCCGAGCCGACGTTAAAAAGCCCGCCGCCGCCCTTGTCCATAAAATGCAGTGTCATCTCAACCGCGTCCTTGACATAAATAAAATCGCGCCCGAATTCGCCGTCCCCGTAGTCGGGATGATGGCTTTTGAAAAGCTGCAATTTTCCGGTGTCGTTAATTTGCGAAAACGCTTTGTTCACCAGGCTGCGCATATCTCCCTTGTGATTTTCGTTGGGCCCGAAGACGTTGAAATATTTCAGCCCGACGACGTGAGCGAACAAGCCCGTTTGATGCGCGTAAAGATCGAACGCGTGCTTGGAGTACCCGTAAACATTGAGCGGGCGCAGGTTGCCGAGCTCGTCCGTGTCGTCATTCATGCCCTGAGAGCCGTCGCCATAGGTCGCGGCGGACGAGGCGTAAATAAAACGCATGTTGTTTGCCACGGCCCAGTCGGCGAGTGTCCGGGTGTACTGGTAATTGTTGCGCATCATGTAATCGGCGTCGGTTTCGGTGGTCGAAGAACACGCGCCCATGTGCAGGATAATTTGCGTATCTTTAAAATGATCGAGGCTTTCAATGAACTCATCCGCATCGAGGTAATCGCGAAATTCGAGCGGCGCGAGATTTTTCTTCTTACCGGTTTCGTCCATCCGGTCGACGATCAGGATATCGTCTTCGCCAAGTTGATTCAGCCGCCAAACCAAGGCGCTTCCGATAAAACCGGCCCCGCCGGTGACGATCGTTTTATAGTTTGATGACATTGCTCTAAAAAGTATAAAGGCGGAGGGATAAAGGCGAAAACGCAAAACCGCTTTTCTTTATCCTTTATCCCTTCGCCTTCAGCCTTTACTTGTTACCAACCGAGAATATAAGCAAACATCAGCGGCGCGACGATCGAGGCGTCTGATTCGACGATGTATTTGGGCGTGTCGGCGGCGAGCTTGCCCCAGGTGATCTTTTCGTTCGGCACCGCGCCGGAATACCCGCCATAGCTGGTGGTCGAATCCGATATCTGGCAAAAGTAACCCCAGACGGGTATGTTTTCGCGCTGCAGATCCTGGTGCAGCATGGGCACCACGCAGATCGGGAAATCGCCCGCGATGCCGCCGCCGATCTGGAAAAATCCTATCGTGCCGTCAACCGATTCGTTCGTGTACCATTCGGCAAGCATGGTCATATATTCGATGCCGCTGCGCACGGTGTGAACGTTTTTAATGTCGCCCGTGATCACGTGGCCCGCATACATATTGCCCATGGTGGAATCTTCCCAGCCCGGCACGACCATCGGCAGATCTTTTTCCATCGCGGCGTACATCCACGAATCTTTCACGTCGATCTGGTAAAACTCTTCAAGCGCGCCCGACTTTAAAACCTGGTACATGAATTCGTGCGGAAAATATTTTTCACCCGCCGCGTCGGCGCGCGTCCAGACGTCGATCATCGCACCTTCCAGCCGCCGCATCGCTTCCATTTCCGGGATGCAGGTGTCGGTCACGCGGTTCATGTGGCGGTCGAGCAGTCCCTGCTCGTCCTGCGGCGTCAGGTCGCGGTAATGCGGCACGCGCTCGTAAAAATCGTGCGCGACCAGGTTAAAAAGGTCTTCTTCCAAATTCGCGCCGGTGCAGGAAATGATCTGCACCTTGTCACGGCGGATCATTTCCGCCAGGCTCAGGCCCAGCTCGGCCGTCGACATCGCGCCGGCCAGCGTTATCATCATCTTGCCGCCGGCATTCATATGCTTTACATAGCCTTCGGACGCGTCGATCAGCGCCCCGGCGTTAAAATGCCGGAAGTGATGCTTGATGAATTCTGTAATTTGACCATTCATAGTTCTTGTCAGTAGCCCAAGCGTGAGCGCGGGCGCCCTCCCTAACGGTCGGGCTACTGACACTACTTTCGCGTCTATCCCGACATTAATTAAAACGCCACCCAAAAACGCCTACGGAATTTCCGCCATCGTACGTTTCAAGGTGGCTAAATCAAATCTATAGCAAAACCTGTCTTGTTTCAAATTAGTTCGAGTTCAGAGTTACGCCTTCAGGCGTGATCAATTTGAATTAATCACGCCTGAAGGCGTAACTCTGAACTCAGAAAAAGATCTAAAACGCGTGATCGAACGCGACGTCGCCCGCCACCGCGACCTGGTAGGCCGAGACGCGGCGTTCGAAGAAGTTCGCCAGTTCCTGCACGTCCTGCAGGTCCATAAACGAGAAAGGGTTTTTCGCGTTATACACTTTTTGCATCCCGAGCATCGCCATGCGCTGGTCGGCGATGAATTCCAGGTACTGGCGCATGTCGGCGACCGACAGGCCGGCGACGCCGCCGCTCAAAATGTCCTCGGCAAACTGCATCTCGCACTCTACCGCTTCATCCAGCATCTTCACGATCTGGCGTTTCAGGCTCTCGTCAAAAAGTTCCGGCTCTTCCGTTGCGGACTTTTTTCACCACTTCAAAAGCAAAGCTCATATGCGCCGATTCGTCGCGAAAGACCCAGTTCGTACCGGCCGCCAGCCCGTGCAGCAACCCTTTGGAGCGCAGAAAATAAACGTAGGCAAACGCGGCAAAGAAAAACAGCCCCTCGATACAGGCGGCAAAACAGATCAGGTTGAGCAAAAACTGCTTGCGGTCTTCCCTGGTTTCCAGGCTGTGCAGACTCTCGATCGAATCGATCCATTTCAGGCAAAACTGCGCTTTGTGATGGATCGACGGAATATTTTCGACCGCCGCAAAAGCTTGCTTCGCGCTCGTTTGATGATCGGGAATATAGGTGTCGAGCAGCGTCAGGTAAAACTGCACGTGCAGCGCTTCCTCGTAAAGCTGGCGCGAGAGATACATGCGCGCTTCGGGCGAATTGATATGCTTGTAGAGATTCAGTACCAGGTTGTTCGACACGATCGAATCGCCCGTGGCAAAAAACGCGACCAGGCGGTTGATCAGATGGCGTTCGGCCTCGGTCATCTTGTAGCGCAGGTCGTTGACGTCGGTCGAAAAATCCACTTCCTCGACCGTCCAGGTGTTTTTGATCGCGTTGCGATACATTTCATAAAACTCCGGGTATTTCATCGGCCGCAGCGTTAAATTAAATCCGGGGTCTAAAAGCATAAAAATTCTCCGTCTTATTCTCTTTAGCTATTGACTGTCTCAGGTCGCCAAAGGATTCTTGAGTTCAAGTTCGTGGCGTTCTGCGTTTATGCAACAGTCGATCACACAGTAATCATCGATAATAAATTCTTTTTTCACCGGGACGTATGACGAATCGTTAGTTGTCTTTGCGGTGATCTCATAGGTGCCGCCTTCGAGAAATTCAACATACTTGCCTTGCGCATTAAGCCGGTAATCCGCTTCATTAACCGTGAAGGATATCGATTCGTTAGCCCAATTTCGAAACCACACTTTATATTTCATCTTAGTGATCCGGTTTTTAAAGATACTTAAAATGATCTATTGGCAAGCATCGCACATTTCGGGATTTTCCAGCGAACACGCTAATGCTTCACTCTCGCTGTAAACAGCTTTAGGTTCAGCAGTTGCGGTATCTGCCGCGTTGGTCTGGGCGATCTTTGTCGCCGGCCGCGAACGCAGGTAATAGGTCGTCTTCAAACCCCTCTGCCAGGCATACATATACATCGACGAAAGCTTGCCGATATTCGGGCTTTCCATAAAAAGATTGAGCGACTGGCTCTGGTCGATAAAGGCGCCGCGGTCGGCGGCCATGTCGATCAGCGAACGCATCGGGATCTCCCAGGCCGTGCGGTAGATTTCTTTCAGCTCGGCGGGAAATTCGTCGATATCCTGCACCGAGCCTTCGGCGAGCTTGATCTTGTTGCGGATTTCTTCCGTCCACAGTCCGGCGGCTTTAAGTTCCTGCACGAGGTAATTGTTGACCTGCACGAAATCGCCCGAAAGAGTTTCGCGTTTGAAAAGATTGGAAACCTGCGGCTCGATGCATTCATAACAGCCGGCGATCGAAGCGATGGTGGCGGTCGGCGCGATCGCGATCATCAGCGAATTGCGCAAACCGTGTTTCACTGATCTTTTCACGCAGGGCGTCCCAGCGCGCGGTGTCTTCCGGCGCGATGCCCCAGAGATCGAACTGCAAGCGCTCCTTCGGCCGCGCGGGTCTCATTAAAAGCCGGGTGCGAGCCGCGCTCGATGGCGAGATCGCACGAAGCGTCGAGAGCGCGCGAAGTAGATCTCTTCCTGGATCTGCGCCGAGATTTTTCGCGCTTCGTCGGAATCGAACGGAAGCCGCAAGTGGAAAAACACGTCCTGCAGTCCCATCAACGCCGAGACCGATATTGCGCCAGCGGTTGTTCGAATCCGCGGTGCTCGGGATCGCGTAATAATTGAGATCGATGACGCGGTCGAGCTGGCGCACGGCGAGGCGCACATTGCGGTGCAGCTTTTCGAAATCGAATTCGCCCGTCTTTTACATAACGCGCCAGGTTTATCGAACCGAGATTGCAGACGGCGGTCTCGTTGTCGGAAGTTACCTCGATGATCTCGGTGCAGAGATTCGAAAGGTGAATGACGTTTTCCGGCTTGCGCCGTCTGGTTCGATTTGCGGTTGCGGCGTCTTTAAAGGTCATCCAGCCGTTGCCGGTCTGCGCCATCGTCCGCATCATCTTCGCGTAAAGATCGCGCGCCTTCACCTGGCGAACGTAATAGCCTGGCTTCTTCGGCCTCGATATAGGCGAGCTCAAATTCCTCGCCGTAAAGATCCGGGAAATGCGGCACGGCCTTCGGATCGAACAGCGACCACGACCCGTCGGCCTGCGACGCGTCTCATAAAGAGGTCGGGGATCCAGTTCGCGATGTTCAGATTGTGCGTGCGGCGGGCTTCGTCGCCGGTGTTGTCGCGAAGCTCGAGAAAATCTTCGATGTCGGCGTGCCACGATTCGAGATAGACACAGCAGGCCCCTTTGCGTTTGCCGCCCTGATTGACGGCGGCAACGCTTGAATCGAGAGTCTTCAGCCACGGCACGATGCCGTTCGAATGCCCGTTGGTCCCGCGGATCAGCGAACCCTGCGAACGGACGCGGTGATAGGCGATGCCGATGCCGCCCGAAAATTTCGAGAGCATCGCGACGTCCGAGTATTTTGGTAGATGCTGTCGAGGCTGTCCTGGGGCGAATCGAGCAGGAAGCAGGAGGAAAGCTGTTCGTGTTTCGTGCCGGAATTGAAAAGCGTCGGCGTCGACGGGCACGTATTCCAGCGACGAGAACAGGTTGATAAAGCTCGATGGCTTCGGCCGGCGTTTTCGGAAAGGCCGCAGGCGACGCGCATCCAGAAGAACTGCGGCGTCTCGATCACGTCGCGCGTGGTCGGGTTTTTCAGAAGGTAGCGATCGTAAAGCGTGCGCAGTCCGAAAAATTCGAAAAGGTCGTTGCGGGTCTGGTCGATCGCGTCATTAAGCTTGCGGCTGTTTTCCGAAACGAATTGCGCGACGCGCGGCGCCGATCAGGCCTTCGCTTTACGCCAAAAGCGATCGATTGCGAAAACGAATGAATTTCCTGATTGCGGACTTCTTTCTCGACGTAATGGTTAAGCAGGCGGGCGGCCGAGCCGCGAATACTCCGGCTCTTCGAAGATCAAGCTCGGCGGCGGTTTGGATCGAGAGCTTGTCGAGCTCCTGTGTGGTCGCGCCGTCATAAAGACCACTGATCGTTTTGGTGGCGATCCGCATAACATCGACGTTCGTAAGTCCGGCGCAGCAGCGCGAAATAGCGCGCACGATCTTATTGATATCGACCGGCTCGAAAGAGCCGTTGCGTTTGCGCACGCGCATCGAGGTAAGAGTGACTTCTTCCGTCTGACGGGCCGCCGCCGTAACTTGTCCGATAGGATTCATCTGGTTTTTAGATTCCCTGTAAAATTTTTAAAGCTTAGAAGACTAACCGAAAAAGCCTTGCTTCACTGGAATCGGTGCTTGCTGGCAGCTTTCGTTTCCAATTTACCGCTGTGGGCAGTGCCCGGTTTTTACCCGGATTCTCTCTTAAACGCTGGTTAAAAATGAAGAGCGTAACCGACAACGGAGTTAGAATATATTGTATGAATTGGGATTTGTCAATACAGGATGTTGTGGTTTGGGGTTAAAGTAACACTTTAAATTTTAAGGAGAGTTACAACCGATTTTAAATGCAGAAAACTAAAACGTTTACTTTATTTCCGTAACAACTTGGAAATACAAATTTATCTTACCGTAGTGTTAATTTCATCCCTAAATGGGAGCCTTTGAAGCCGAGGTTTTCGTAAAAGCGATGCGCGTCTTTGCGCTCGGCGTTGGTGGTGAGCTGCACGGTCAGGCAGCCTTCGGCGCGGGCGCGCTCGATCGCCCATTCCATCATCTTTTTGCCGATGCCGCGGCCGCGATATTCGACATCGACGCGGACGGCTTCGATTAGCAGCCGCTTTGCGCCCTGCATGGAAATGCCGGGAATAAACGTGAGCTGCATCGTGCCGACAATGCTAGGCGATAACCCGTCCGCTGCTCCCACCACCCCGGCCTTTGGCCACCCCTCCTCAGGCAGGAGGGGAGCAGGTGGCTCTGACAGAACGACGATCAGTTCGTTTGTCTCGCTGGCATTTATTTCTTCGAACGCTTTGACGTAACTTTCCGCCAGCGGCTCTTCGTATCGCTCGCGCGTCGTGCCGAGAAAATCGTCGGCGAGCAGGCGGACGATCTCGGGAAGGTCTTCAAGTGTGGCTTGGCGAAAGATCAGGTTCATAATCTTTGGCAGAAACCCATGCTTAAGCGCGGGTGTTTACACACTCCCTCACGGTCCCGGTTTCCGCCCTATTCCACCACCAACTCGTCATAAGCGAACTGCACATTATCCGGCAGCAGTATTGAATCGCGTTCGTGCATGATGTCGTGATTCAGATGGGTCAGGAAAGCGCGCTTGGGTCTGAGCTGCTCGATGTATTCGAGCGCTTCGGACAGCCCCAAATGCGTGGAATGGGGTTTTATCCGCACGCAGTCCAGCACCAGCACGTCAAGACCCTGCAGGCCGTCCATCGACTCCTTAGGGATAGTTTTCAGATCGGTGGCATAGGCGAAATCGTTGAAGCGGTAGGCGATCACCGGCAGTTCGCCGTGAATGACTTCGAGCGGCGTAACAGTCAGATCACGGCCCACGGAAAATGGCGCCCGCGGATAAACCGTGTGGGGGATCAGCTGCGGCAGCCCTCCGCCGAAATGCGAGGGCTCGAATACATATTGAAAAATGCGGCGCAGGTCTTTCCAGGCGGGTTCGTTGGCATAGATGCCCATCGCGCCGTAGCGGAAATTCAGCGGGCGGATGTCGTCCAGCCCGAAAACGTGATCGACGTGACAATGCGTGATAAGAACGGCGTCGAGGCGTTTGATACCGGAGCGCAGCGCCTGCTGGCGAAAATCCGACGAAGTGTCAACCAGAATAGAAAGCCCGGCGTGTTCGACCAGGACCGAAACGCGCAGGCGTTTGTCACGCGGGTCTTCGGATAGGCAGGTCTCGCAATCGCAGGCGATCGAAGGGACGCCCGTGGAAGTACCGGTACCTAAAAAAGTCAGCTTCATAGACAAGTTTTGCTACGTCTGGAGAGTGGAGAGTCTTGGGAGTCTTGAGAGTCGTGAGTCGAGAGTAAACTTTCCGGCTCTCCAGACTCTCTGGACTCATTACTCTCTAAACTACTTTCCAAGTACGTCTTTCGACGAGAATTTTTGCGCCGCCTGCTGTTTTAGTTTTTCTTCGGCGGCCTGCGCCAGCGTGACGTATTGCATGCGCAGGTCTGACAGCAAACCCGTCAAAAGCGCCTCTTCTTTCGGGTGCATATTGCCTTTGGTTTTGTCCTTGAGCATGGCGAGGGTGTCGATCCAGTGCTTGGCCAGATCCAGGTCTAACATCCGTTGCCCGGTCGCGGGATGCGGCATCGCGCCCAGCGCCGCGGCCGCCTGCGAAGCCAGCGACATGATAAAATTCACAAAGCTCGCCGGGTCTTGCTCGCCCGGAATTTCTTCATCTTCGGAAATTTCTTCTTCGTTCTCCAGGGTCGGTTCCGAAGAAATTTCCTGCACGGCTTTAGCTTCCGCGGCTTGTTCCGCAAACGGGTCTTCCGCCTCGGGCGCCGTCTTTTCGGCCGCTTTTTCAATGGTGACGCCTTCGCGCACAGAGCCGTCCGCATTGAACAAACGCCTGTCCGTGACCTTAAAATTACTTTCCTGTTCGTCGTGTTCGCTCATATTTTTATTAATAATACCGAGTTTATCATTTTCTGAAGAGAGCGTGTAGTGCCCTAAAATAAACAGTAGCATCTTAATATGAGTTGCAGTGGTCTTTACCTGAGTGGAAACTGACAGCTTGTCAGTAGCCGGCCGTGAGAAAGGGCACGGCTATTGACATAAGACTCAAAAACTTCACTTCCTGCTGCCGGGTTTAATTGCCTTATCGCCGCGCGCGCACAGCGGGCAGTTTTCCGGCGGGAAGCCTTCCACTTCCAGCGTCGCCAGGGCGGTGCGCGGCACGCCGATGCCGGCTTTACCGCCCGAGCGGTCGATGATGGAAGCGCCGGCCGTAACCTTTGCGCCGAGCTTTTCGATCGCCTCGATGCATTCACGGGTCGATCCGCCGGTGGTGATCACGTCTTCAACTACTAAAAATCGTTCGCCTTCGGCAACAGTAAAACCGCGCCGCAGCGTCATCACGCCGCCCTCGCGCTCCGTCCAGATAAAGCGCGCCGCAAGCGCCTGCGCGGTCGCAAATCCTATCACCAATCCGCCGATCGCGGGCGAGACCACCCCGTCAAATTCCTGCTCCGCATATTTTTCCGCGATGGCGGCGCCGAACCGCGCGGCGTCGGCGGGCTGCTCGAGCGCCAGCGCGCATTGCAGGTACTGAGGGCTATGCAAGCCGCTGGACAAAATAAAATGCCCTTCGAGCAGGGCATTTGTCCGCCTGAAATGTTCGAGTATTTCGTCCTGCGTCATGTTGTGAGCTATTTTCTAATAAACGCGTCTCGTAATCAAGAAAGCTCTTTTTGATTGAAAGATTCTTAAGCGAACTTTTGCGTTAAACTTCGCGCTCTTCACGGTTAAAATAACGCTGACCACGGGAACGCTAAGTTATCGCCAGGGACGCGGGAGACGACATAATGTTTGTCGAAACCATAAGATTCCTTATAATCTTTAATATTGACGTGTTAAGATTTCAATAAGCGATGCCTTCATACCCTAACCTTATCTCAAACTCCGTTTTGATCAACGACACGATCGCCCTTTTGCAATCTTCGACCGGGCCGGTCACGGCGGTCGAGATCGTCGATTGCGTGCTGAAGATCTCGCGCCCCGAGCCGCAGTTCGCAAAGCTGCTGGTTTCGGACCTGATCGAGATAGACCCGCGTCTGAAGTTCACCGATGAAGCCACGGTTGAGCTGGTTTCGCTCGACTTCGAATCCCGCAACCTGCACGAAACCGATTTCGTGGTCTTCGACCTGGAAACTACCGGCGCGAAAGTTCCCCCCTGCCGCGTGACGGAGATCGGCGCTTTTCGCATTTCCGGCGGCACTATCGTGGACGAATTCCAGACCCTTTTAAATCCCCTGATGCCGATCCCCGCGTTTATCTCAGAGCTGACCGGGATCTCGGACGAGATGGTAAAAAACGCGCCGCAATTTTACGAGGTCGCCGCGGAGTTCCTGGAATTTGTCGGCGATGCCGTGCTGGTGGCGCACAATGCGCCTTTCGATATGCGTTTTATCAACTACGAGATCGGCAAGGTCTTTGACGGCTACCGCCTGGGCAACCCGCATCTCTGCACCGTGCAGCTTTCGCGCAAGCTCCTGCCGCAGATAGATAATCATCGCCTGCACACGGTGGCGGATTATTATTCGATAATCATCGAAAATCGCCACCGCGCTGGCCGACGACGCACTGGCCACGGCAAAAATATTTGTTGAGTTTTTGAGCTGGTTCAAGGAACAGGGCATCAGCGATCTGGATAACGCGCGAAAACTGTCGGTCGACTGATCGAGGTAAGCTTTTCGAAAAATAAATTTAGCCCTTTAATCCCATTTCTTTTCTTTCTTAAATCTTTTTATCACCATTTCGCGCCGCATTTTCGGCAGGTGTTCGATAAAAAGTTTTCCGTTGCAATGATCGGTTTCGTGCAGAAAGCAGCGTGCGGCATAGCCTTCGGCTTCGCGCTCAAACCACTCGCCTTTCAGGTTTTGCGCGCGAAGCTTTACCTTTTCGGCGCGCGTTACCACGGCCGGGACCTTGCCGATGGAAAGACAGCCTTCCTGTCCCGATTGTTCGCCCTCGGCGGAAACGATCTCCGGGTTTGCCGCGACCAGTTTGACGCCCTCGCAATCCATCACGAAAAGCCTCAGCGATAATCCGATCTGCTGCGCGGCCAGGCCCACGCCTTCCGCGTCGTACATTGTTTCGAACATATCATCGGTGAGCTCTCCCAGCTCGGCATCGAATTTCGTGACTGCTTCGCCCATTTTTCCCAGCACCTGCGTGTGGGTATTCGGTTATTTTTCGGATCGCCATTTACTTTTTCCGGTACAAGCGGACTTTCTCTAAATAAAATTTCTGGCTGTCGACCATAGTGTAATTTGAATCCATAAAATCTTCCAAGGGTGCGCACGCGGCGTGTGTTTCCGGGTCGTCGCAGATCTCTGCCGTCAGCAGCCAGACCTCCTGTGTCTCCGGCGGAATTTGTGCGGCCAAAGATTCGATCTGCCGCGGGCGAGTGTCGGTAAAGAGAAACCCGTTTTGATGCGCCCACGGGAAAAATCCTTCCCGCGGCAGCACCGCATTCTGGCCCCTGTAATAAACCTTAAAAGCCAGTGAATCGTAAGGCTCGAAAAGCAGAATGGCCTGCCCCGGAATTTCGCGCGACTCCACGTAACGCGCGACTTTTTCCCAGTCGCCGCGCTTTGCCGCGGGAGAAAACTGCTGCCACATCGAAAAGGGAATAAAGAAAACCAGCAGGGCTGCCCAGACCAGCAAACCTTTCCGGGAAAACGTCTCGTAAAGCAGCGCGCTGAAAAACATTACCAGCGGCAGCAGCATTATCGAAGCGTGGCGGATGTTGGCGTAGCCCGCGCCCATCGTCGCCACGACCGCCAGCAAAAACAGCGCGAGGACCAGATTTATCACGCCCAACGCGAGCGTGTTTTTTGAAACTTCCCGGAATTTTTTGACCGCGAGATAAATAAAAACGCAGGCGGCCCCGGCGCGGAATATCCATAGGCGCAAAGCCGCAACCAGGCTCTTATCGTCACTGAAAACATTTACCGGCAGGATAAAGGTCTGGATATGCTGCCAGACGGTGCGCAATCCTTCGAGCAGAGACTTGTCGCCGATCTGGTGCCGAGCTCCGAGCTGCTGGCTCAGAGCATATAGCAGCGGCAGAAATCCCAGCGCTACTACCACCATGTGCCCGAGGTAACGGGCGGCTTGCTTGTTTTTCCTGAGCGCCAGCAGCGCGCAAAAATTTCCCGCCAGAAGAAACCCCAGAAAATAATTGGTATAGAGCGCGACGATGGCGGCGGCGATATAAAAAAATTTAGCTCTCGGGGGCGGTTCTTCCGCCAGGTAGGCGTCGTAAAAAAACCGCAGCAGCAAAGCCGAAAGCAAAATGGCCAGTGAATAGCCGCGCGTTTCTGTGCTTGCCCAGAAAAGGAACGGGTGCAGGGCAAAGATCGCGACGGCAAATTTCCGTGCCGTTTCAGGCAGGAAACGTTGGGCGACGTCAAAAGCGACCTTGATCGCCAGCACGCTGCAGAGGACCGAAAACAGCCGCGTGAAAAAGATCGAGCCGTCGATCTGCCGCCAAATGCTCATCAGCCAGAAATACAACGGCGCTTGTATCTCGTCCCTCAGAGCATTTTGAAAAGCCCAGAAAAAACCGCTGCCCGTAGTGTAGAGAGTGGAAGCTTCGTCCACCCAGACGTTAAGCAAGTAGGCGAGCGGCAGGGCGACGAGCAAATGAAGAATTATCAAAGGCAGGACAAAACGGGCGAAAGAAAATGCGCCGGACGCGTCCTTTTTTTGCTTCTCTTGCATCGTCAAAATTAACGGTGAATTTATTTTTTCCGGTAGAGCGCCCAAAACAGGTCTTCCGCGGGATACGGGAAATACCTCTGTTCGGGGATCAATTTCAGTACAAAACTATCACCCAAACGATAACGAAGCAACGACCTGGCGTGACCGCCGCTGATCTTTTTGGCCGGGCGCCCGTGGGTCACCTTTTCAAAACCGATGGTTTTCAGGAACGCGGTCAGGCTCTCGAGCGAAAACCATTGAAGCACGCTGGGCGGCGAATATTCGTGCCAATGCTTACCGAGAATACGCGCCGAAAACGAATTGCGGTTCCAGGTTTCGATCAGCAAATGCCCCTTGTTGTTCAAAAGCCGGGAGGCGGTTTCAAAAGCCTTTCGCGGCTCATAGAAATGCGCCGCCACCTGGATCATCGTGATCAGATCAAATTTTTCCCGCGATTGGAAAGTTTCCAGTGTCGCGCACTGCATATTTAGTCCCAGCTTTTCACGGCCGTAAGCGGTCATCCGTTCATTCGGTTCAAGCCCCATCCCGCTCCATCCTTCATCCGAAAAACCTTTCAGAATAAATCCGGCCGCCGCTCCGACGTCGACCGTCTTCCCCAGCTTGGCATACCGGCTCAGTTTTTTGGCGTACATTCTGCCTCGCTGCCGCAGCATTTCCCGCTCGAGCAGGTAATTCGAATACCCGGCGCCGCCACCGCCGCTGAAATACGAATCGTCATAGACCGTGCGGGCGTGATCGCGGCCGGCGGCAACTTCGGCAAAACGATGAGTGCATTTTTTACAGTCGCGCAGAGAATAGCCTTTTACCACAAAAGCCGTTTTAGATTCACCCTGACAAAGTGGACATTTCATAAATTTTTTATTTATCGCTGATATCGAAAACCAGAAACTCTTCGCACTGCGAAATGACGGCAAAATTATCTTTCAAACCGGCCTCAAATCCCGGCCTTTCGCTCAGATAAGCTCTTTGCGCGATAAAATATTTTGCGCCCTGAGCGGAAAATTCCCGGACCTTTTCGAGCCGCTGGTCCTCATTGCAAATATTAAATCCTTTTCGCTCCAGCCAGTAAAACATGAACGAGGCATTATAAGCCGTCGCGTAGCCGTCCTTATCAAAACAGTTTCCGCCCGAAGCAAGTATCAGCCCTTCTTTTTCGAGAGCGGGTTTTATCTGCCCGGCGCAGATAAAACTTTTGTCCGCGATATATTTTTCCAGAAACCGCGCCCTGACCTGAACTCCCTGATACATGAACGCGGCCGCGGCCGCCAAGCTAACCGTCAGAATAACCGCCGTATCGAACACTTTTTTGAATGACCTGCGCTCGCCCGGCCACATTCTGAATTCCTTTACGTATTCCCAAAGCTTTTTTAAGCCGAGGCCGAAAAGCAGCGCGGCGGGCGCGACGCTGAAGATGTGATAATAAGCGGCCCATTCGTCGGCGGTGGTGCGCGCCGCCGCGAAATAGATCAGGAAGATCGCAGCCAGCCACAAAAGCGCGTGCTTCGTTGTTTTCTCCCCCGCCCCGCGCCAAACTGCAAATGCACCGACGACGATGCCGAAAACCATCCACACCTCGAAGAGTTCTAGCCGCAGGATCCCCTTGATAAAATACGGGTTGGTAAAAAGATCCCACCCGGCCCAATGATACTCGTTGGAAACGCCCAGCGAATTTCCGTAAGTTTTCCAGAGATTTTTGGCGTGGATGTACCACAAAGCCGCCGGAAGCAAACTGAAAACGCCAAAAAGCCACACCCTTCTTTGTTTTACCGCGCCGAGGCCGTATTTCTGCACCAGTAAAACAGCGAAAAATATCCCGATGTGAACGGCGGTGGCTTTGGCCAACAGAGTGAGCGCGGTGAAAACAACCGCCGGCCAAAAGAATTTCGCCTTTTCATTTTCCAGCCATCGGGCGAAGAAATATACTGCCGCCAGATAGGTAAAGATCATCAGCCCTTCAGGCTGGATAGCGGTGGAAATTTCCACCACCAGCGGGTTAAAGGCGAAAAAAGCGGCGGCAAAAATTGCGAACAGATCGTCGAGGTAAAACCGGGCGAGCTTAAAGAAAAAGAAAAGAGCCCCCAGTGAAAAAATAAACGCCCAGGCGCGGCCGATAAAATCATGCACGCCGAAAATTTCGTAAGTTGCGGCGATCAACGCCGGGTAGAGAGTGAACTCCATCTCGGCGTAACCCGGCGAAGCTCCGCGCCAATCTATCCGCGGGTAAAGAGGGTTCATGTCTTCCTCGACAAAATTGCGCGATATGCTTCCCAGGTCGCACTCACGCCACGAGGGTTTGTCTATCGGGCGAAAAACGTCGGCGAGCCGGACCAGTGAACCCGCGACAAAGATCACGATGAGAACAATTTTTATCTTGTTCATACGGCGTGCCACAGCCTGGGCAGGTAGATCACTAACCCGGCTGCGGCGATCCACAACAAAAGATTCAAAAGCGTCGGGCGGTCGCGAAAGAGTATCTGGACAGGGTCGCCGCCTTCATGACGCCGGTGTATCAGGAACAGGTAGCGAAACACGCCATATACCACAAAGGGAATGGTCAAAAGCATCCCGTGAGACCCGACCCTGAGAACCGTTTCATCGGCGCGCGTGTAAAGCGCATAGGTGATAACGGCGGCCCCGGCGCAGATGTTCATCAGCGCATCGATAAAACCCACCGAATAATCGCTCAGGGCACGGCGGTGATTCCCGGCCGTTTCTTCCAGCAGGACCATCTCGTGCCGGCGCTTGCCGAACCCCACCAGGAGCGCGACCATCGAGGTGCACAGCACCAGCCATTCGGAAACATCCACATTTATCAGGACGGCGCCCGAAACCGCCCGCAGGACAAAACCGCTCGCTATCAGGATCACGTCCAGGATCACCACGTGCTTGAGCTTGAGCGAATAAGAAAGACAGGTCGTAAGATAGATGGCGATCACCAGCGCGAAACTGTAATTCAACCACAGAGCGCCGAGAGTTGAGGCCGTGAGCAGCAAAACCAGCATGAACCGCGCGAAATTCGCATTTAATGCGCCGGAGGCGAGCGGGCGTTTTGACTTGACCGGGTGCTCGCGGTCCTGTTTCAGATCGCAGAGATCGTTAAAAATATAAATGCCGCTGCTGGCGCAGCAAAATATCACAAAGCCGAGGAAACTTATCCAGAGACTGTTTGTATCGTTGAGCGAGCGCGAAAATATCACGCCGCTAAAGACCAGCAGGTTCTTGCTCCATTCGCGCGGGCGCATTTCGAGCAGCAGGGCGCGCAAATTTCCGCCGAGCGAAAGGATGATAGGTTGTTCGACCTTAAGCGATTCCAACTTTCACCTCCGCCGCGTGCTTTTCCGACCGCGCGAAATTTTCCGCGTGTTCCCGCATATTGCCGATCTCGAATTTCCGGGCGAACATCTCCAGTATCTCGCTGACGAATTCCATTTTTTTCTCGAGCGGCAGGTTCATCGCCGGAAAGAATTTAAGCTCGGGCGCGTCGTCGCCGCTCATAAAATCCAACGGGTGCAGCAGTAGTGACGGCTGCGTGCCCGTCAGGCGGCACATTTCGAGCGCCGTCGCCCAGTAGGCGCGGGCCAGTGATTTTGAGAATGTCGAAAGATAGATCACGTAGCTGGCGTGGATCGGCGTTTTGAAAAGCGGCAGCGTGGTCACCGGAATTTCGATCAGTGACTTTTCACCGACCTGCCAGGAATAAGGCTTTAAAGGCTGGAACCCCTGGGAAAATTTGCCGAAAAGCTGTTTGCGTTTTTCTTTTTCCTCGGCGCTCAGATCCTTCGAGGCGAAAAAATAATAAGTGCGCGCCAGCGGGCCGATATAGGTCGGCAGCGTCGAGCAATCGTAAAAATAATTACGCTCGACCAGAACTTTCAAAACCGTCGGCGAAAGGCTGTAACCCGGCCCGCGAAATCCGCGCGGCCTGTTACCCGTAGCTTTTTCCAGCGCGTCTTCGGTGCGGGCAAATTCGTCCACGATCTCTTGTTCGCTGTAAAGATGCAGCCAGGGTTCGTGGTTAAAGCTGTGATTGCCGATCTCGTGCCCGGCGGCGGAGATCTGCGCCAGCGCATCCGCGTTTTTATCCAGCGCCGCATCTTGCCCGACGATGAAAAAAGTGATGCTCAAACCGCGCTCTTTCAAAAAGCGGGTCACGCGCGGCACCACCGTGTCCATGTAAGACGGGTAGCTCTCCCACCCGGCGTCGCCGTGGGTTTTCATATAAGACCACTTGTTATCGAGGTCTAAGGATAAGCTTGCTATCGGTTTCATAACTTTTTGCCGCAGAGAGCACAGAGCACACAGAGAAACTCAGTTTAATTTCTCTGTGATCTCCGTGTCCTCTGTGGCTAAATATCCTGCGAAAAATCTTTCCGCCAGCTGCAGCGTCTCGTTCACGTTCAAAGTGCCGTTGACGATATGCGCAGAATTGACGATATAAACACCCTCGACCGAGGTTTGGATCTCAGGCAGCTTCTCCGAATAATTTACAACCGGGATCGGAAACACCTGCCTGACGCGCGAAATTTTGAATTCCAACACGTCCGAGCGGTCAAAATGCGGATACATTTTTTCCAGGCCGGTCAAAAATATTTCTTCTATCTCCGCGTCCGTTTTTTCGAAAAGCGCATCGTCCGGCGCGACGTATTTCGGCAGGTAGACCAGCGCGTTTCCGCCGAATTCCTGTTTGCTAACAAGCGCCGACATTTCGATAATGCCGGTGAACGGCGTTTCGTCGGTCACGTTCGTCACGTAAAATTCCGAGAGAGAATTTTTCGTCAGCACCGATGCGCAGACGATACCCTGGTATTTGATGTTGGTTAATTTTTCTTTCTCGTTCGGGTTAAGCTGCGGGATCATTTTCGCCGCGATGTTCGACGGCGCAGTGACGATGACCTTGTCGAATTCAAAGGAATCAGCAGAAGTAACCGCAGAGTTCGCAAAGGATTCGCGAAGGCTGCCAAGAGAACCTACTGCGGCCATGGCGAGCGCACTTTTTGTCCGCTTCGCGTTCCTTGGGCTCTTTGCGGTTAAATTCTCTAACGAAATTCCGATCTTCCCATCACGGAGTTTCTCTATCTTTTCCACCCGCGAATCCAGTAAAATTTCCACGCCTTTTTCGCGCAGCGTTTTTTCAAATCTCTGCAAGACCCGCGCATACCCGCCGCTGACGTAGCCGAACATTTCTTTTTTCAGCCCCGACTTGCGCGCGGAATACATCCGCTGGATCGTCGCCCAGATAAATGCTGCGGAAGTTTCCCGGTAGGCATCGCCGAGCTTGGCTTTCAGCAGGGGCAGCCACATTTTGTTAAAGGTTTTTTTGCCGGAAAACCGGGTCAGCCATTTTTCGACCGGAATTTTCTCAAGCTTTTTCCAATCGTTAATTTTCGAAGCGAGAAAGATCGTACCGCCGAGACGCAGTTTTGAAATTATTCCCAACGGGGGGAATTTCAGAAACTCCATCGTATTCGACATCGAAACCAGTTTGCCGTCGGTGTAAAAACCCGTCTTCGTCTCCACCCAGTTAAACTCACTGCCTAAGCCGATCTCTTCCACAATGCTGCGCGTGTATTTATCCGATAAAAGCGTGACGTGATAATGCTTGTCCCAAACTACATCGCCGATCTGCCAGGCCGATGCCAATCCGCCGATCTCGTTCGCGGATTCGAAAACGGTCACTTTTGCGCCGCTGTCCGCAAGACGCAGCGCGAGTGTCAAACCCAGAAATCCGGAACCGACGATGGCGATCTTTTGAGTCATTAATAATTTAATAGCCGTTAGCTGACAGCTATCAGCTAATAGCTTCTCTTACTTTTTGGCCCTCGACCTCATAGCTGAGATCACAGGCCGTACACTTAACATTCTGTTTTTCCGTATCTTCACCGAATTTATGAAAAAGCTGCCCGCATTTACAGACCGCGCCGATCGAGCGCGCCGGCGAGCCGATGGCAAGATGAAAATCGGGCACGCTTTTGGTCACGAGCGAACCCATCCCGATCATTGCCCAGCGGCCTATTTCCAGATCGTTGCCGATGGTGCAGCCCGCGCCGATGGTTGCGCCTTCGCGCACCAAGGTCGGCAGCGTGTGTTCGTCCGGAGCAGAATCCCGGAGCTGTTTGAGGTCGGGCGTGGTCGCGCGGGGAAAACGGTCGTTGGTAAAAGTAGTAGAAGCGGATATCATCACGCCGTCTTCGATGGTCACCGCCGCACAGATATAAACCATCGCGTTGATCTTTACGCGGTCGCCGATCTTTACGTCGTAGGCAATATAAGATTTTTCACCGACGATGCACTCTTCGCCGATCTCGGCGCCGTGGCGGATGTGGACGTTGTCCCAGACACTGGTGCCTTCGCCAATGCGTACGTTTTCTTCGATTATTGCTGTCGGGTGAATTCTTGCCATAAATTCAAACAGGATGGACAGGATAAACAGGATAGGAAGTTGTTTTTTAGGATTTAATTATCCTGTAAATCCTGTAAATCCTGTTTGATATTTCCTAAATTATTTCCTCGCGCTGGCAGCTTTTTCCACCACTCTCTGCCACAGGTTCTGGTTGAGCGATTTATACGCCGCCACGATCACCTGCACGGACGCCAGCGCGTCCTGGGGCTTGATAAAAAGCTCTTCCTTGCCGCGCAAAGCGCGCGCGAAATTGTCGATCTTGCCGCGGAAGGAAGCTGTCTTGTCATAGCCCTTGCCAAAAACGGTCCAATCCGGGCTGGAGTTTAATTTATATTTCGATTCGCGCCAGCCGATGTGCAGCGTGCCGCCCGTGCCATAAACGCTGATGAAATAGGGCAGTTCTTTATTGATGCCCCAGGTCAGATCGACGCTCGCGGTGATGCCGTCTTTGGTCTTGGCAAACATCTTGACGTTTTCATCGACGGACAAATTCTGCGTGCTGCCCCCGTCGACCACCAGCACCGATTCCACTGCGCCCAGCATATAGCGGATGATATCGACCGAGTGCGTGCCGTTATCGATCAGCACGCCGCCGCCGGAAATTTCGCGCTGCGAGTTCCAGCGTTTCGACATATCGACCTTGGCGGTAAAAGCGTTCTCAAACTGCACCACATCGCCCAGAATGCCTGAGGCCACGATCCCTTTGGCCTTGATCACGTCTTCGCAGTAGCGGAATTTCGAAGCCATGGTAAATAGCACGGAATTTTTTTCCGCCGCGCCGATCATCATTTCGGCCTCCGCCACGTCCGTGCAGAGGGGTTTTTCGCATAGCACGGGAATTTTGCGTTCCATAAAATAGCAAGCTATTTCCGCGTGCGTGGCCGGCGGCGTGGCGACGATAACGGCGTCGAGCTCCGCCTCATTTTCCAGCAGCGTTTGATACGATCCGTAAGCGCTTGCCGCCGACGATCTCGGCCAGCGCCGCGGCGGATTCCTCGCGCACGTCGGCTATGCCGACCAGCTCGCAGCATGTGCTTTCATTAAATGCCTGGGCATAGGCCTGGGCGATGCCGCCCGCTCCAACTAATCCGAATTTCAGTTTTTTCATAATATGAATTCAAACAGGATAGGCAGGATATTCAGGATGCAGAGGGCAGAAAGCAGTAGGCGCTGTGTGACTGCCAACTGCTACTGCCGCTGCCGCTGCCAACTTATTTCCTCAGGGCCTCCACGGCGGCGCGAACGTTATCCGCGATGTATTCCACGTGTTCGTCGGTGTATTTTTCATTCCACGGCAGCACCAGCACGTCGTGCAGTGCCTTGGCGGTGTCGGGATAATTTTCCATCCGGTAATCGATCGCTTCCGGGCGCGCCAGGTTAAACGGGAACTGGCTGTCGCCCAGCGTTTTCTTTTCCTGGAAAACCTGGCACATAAAGGCCGGTTTCACGATGTAACGAGGGGCGGAGAAAATATTCTTTTCCTTGAGCAATTTCGCCATGCCGACGGAGCCGCCTTCGATCTTCGAATCGTCGACGGTCAGGCAGTATTTCCAGTAGACGTGTTTGGCTTTATCGGCGATCACCGGTGTTTCGATTCCGTCAATGCCGCGCAGCCTATTCGTCAACATTTCCGCCGTTCCTCACGCGGTTGTTCACGCATTCGTCTAATTTTTCCAACTGTCCCAGCGCCACGGCCGCCTGCAGTTCGCTGATGCGGTAATTTAGCGCCATGAAATAGTGATCGGGGTTGGCGTCGCCGTAGCCCCAGGCCTTGTTGATGTAGAGAAACATGTGGCGCGCGAGTTTTTCGTCGTTGGTCACGACCATGCCGCCTTCGCCGGTGGTCATGTGTTTGCCCTGCTGCAGGCTGAAGCAGCCGATGTCGCCGATGGTTCCGGCCATCTTATCGCCGTAGTTCGGCAAGAAAGGTCTGCGCGGAATCTTCGATCACGGGCAGGTTGTGTTTTTCGGCGAGCGCCATGATCTCGTCCATCTCGCACGGATTGCCGAAAAGGTGCGTCACGATAATGGCTTTGGTGTGTTCGCTGAACTTCCTTCGATGGTTTCGGCGGTGACGTTCAAAGTTTTCGGTGTCGACCTCGGCAAAAACGGGAATCGCGCCGCGAAACATCATCGGCGTCAGCGCGCCCATGTCGGTGATCGAGGTGGTAATGATTTCGTCGCCCGGGTTCGGGTTGACGGCGGCCACCGCGACGTGGATCGCCGCCGAGCCGCTGAGTGCAGGCGTAGGCGTATTTTGCGCCGAAAGCTTCCGGCGAATTTCTGTTCCAGCAATTTACCAAATTTGCCTTTGGTCGTGGTCAGGGTGCCGCTTTCCAGCACTTCAGCCAGGTACATCAGTTCTGCCGCCCCAAAAGTGCGCCCGCTGGCGTCCTGGTCCGAGGGTAAGGTCATAAGTTTTTCTTCTTGCATCAATGCTTGCGTCATATTTACTGTATTTACTCCGTTAAATTTTGTTAATCCCTGTATTGTATAGGTTTAATTGTTTGAGAATTCCTGATTTCTAGTTCGATTTCGAGGGTTCTTTTTCAAGTTTAACCAGGAATTTTCTTTAGCGGCGGCGGCAGTCGCGGCGCTCCGACCAGCGCAGCTTTAACAGGCGGGAGAGAAGCTTAGATGGCCCAGAATGGTTCGGGCGGTTTTCATTTTCGAAAAGCCGAAGAGGCGAACTTCCAGCACGGCCGGGTATTCCACGATCTTACCGCCGCTCAGGTCGAGTTTGCCCGAGCATTTCCGCCACGCCCAGGAAACCGTTTTCCTTGATCTCCAGGCCGGCGATGGCGCTGCGGCGATAAATGCGAAAACAGCTCGTGTAGGTGGAGAGTTTCGAGCGCAGTACGCGGCGGTAGAGAAACGAAGCGCCTTTCGACAGAAACAAGCGCCATTCGGGAACGTTTCGCACGCCGCCCTTCGGATGGTACGGCGAGGCGGTGACCATATCGACCTTATTTGGGCCCTCAGTGAGCAGCGGCAGCATTTTCGCGAGCTCATGCGGGTCGTAGGTGCAGTCGCAATCCATCGAGCAGACGATCTCGGTTTCGGCCGCGCGGAGGCCCGTCATGATGCCCGCCGCCACGCCCATGTTCCGTTCGTGCCTGATCAGCGTCACATTTTGGTTTTCGGCAAAAAGCTCTTCGATTTTCCCGGCGGTGTTGTCCGTGCTGTTGTCGTCGACAAAGATAATATTGACCGCGTATTTTTCGTTTAGCTGCTGTTCGACGCTGCGCAGGGTGTTTGCCAGGTAAGGCAATGTCGGTTCTTCGTTATAGCAGGGGATGACGATGGTCACCGGCGTAAGCGGCCTGCCCGCGTTTTCCGAGACAACGATCTTCTCAACGCAGTCCTTGACCTCGGGCCGGGCTTCGAGCGTTTGAAGCGGCTCCTTGACGCCCAGGAGTTCCGCGCCGCAGACGAAATCGTACCGGCGCAAGTATTCCTTGAGCACCCACTCCATCTTGTCGAGCTTGCGGTAGTGGCGGATGCGGTTGTAGGACGAAGCGGCGCTGATGCGCGGCTGTTCCGGGTCCAGTTCCCAGACGTGAAAATAGAGCATAAAAGGCGCTTCATGCTTTTCGTGCCAGTCGCGCACGGCGTATTTCAGCATCGTGTAGGGGATCTGCCTAAAATAATTTCCGCCGGAGATCGGCAGCAGGTAACCGCCCAGGCTTTGGGTCGAATAGGGAAATTCCCAGATCACCCGGCCGTCGGAAATGTGCTGGTGCGCAAAGCGTTTCCCGTTCGGGTCTTTGGCCTTCGGCAGGAAGCTGGCGTCATAGAGCATTCCTTCCTCGGCCAGCACGTCCAGCACCCAGGCGTCCGTTTTGTAAGACAATTTTTCCGCTGAGCGGTAGCCGATAATTTTTTGCCCGCAGGCGTCTTCCAGCGCGCGGTTCGTCCGGCGCAGGTCTTCGCGAAATTCTTCGTTGGTCAGGTAATGCAGGCTGCGGTGATAATAACCGCGGCTGGCTACTTCGTGCCCGCGGCTGGCGATCTCGCGCACCAGCTTCGGGTTTTGTTCCGCGATCCAGCCCAGCACAAAAAAAGTGGCCTTGACCTTAAAGTCGTCCAGCAAGTCAAGCGTTTTCAGCGTGTTACGCTCATAGCGCGGGTCAAAGTGCTGCCACTGGCGCTGTTGAATAAGTTTCTCGAACGCGCCGACATGGAAATAGTCTTCGACCAGAACGGTCAGCAAATGCTGTTTTTTTTCAGGTGCTAATGACATTGAACAAAGGTTCAGACGGCGGCCAGGGCCTCTAATTCCAGGCTTTCTTCCTTCGCCGTGAGACGCGGAGCCTCTTTCGCTTGAGATGAATAAAAGAGCGGGTTTTTCAAAATACCGGCTATCTTTTTAGCGGCGGTGCCGTCGCCGAAGGGGTTTGCTACGGCCCCCACCGAAGCTATCCAGGATTCGTCGGCGTAATTTTCCTCCAGCATCCGGGCAAATTCACGCGAGTCGTTTCCGACCAGTTTCGCCACGCCGCTCCAGAGCGCTTCGGGGCGTTCGGTGTTTTCGCGCAGCACCAGCAGAGGTTTGCCCAGAGAGGGCGCTTCTTCCTGCACGCCGCCCGAATCGGAAACGGCCAGCCAGGCAGCGGCGAGCACGTGCAAAAAATCGGCATAGCCCAGCGGGTCTATCAAATGAATGCGCGAATGCCGCGAAAGACAAGCGCGCGTTGCCTCTCTCACCGCCGGGTTCGGATGCACCGGGAACAGCAGGCAAACGTCCGGGTGGTCTTCCACGAACCGACGCAGCACGCCCAGATTCCGCGTCATAATATCGCCGAAGCTTTCGCGGCGATGCGTGGTCAGCAGGATCCTTTTTAACCCCGAAGTCTCGTCCAACAGGCCTTTTATTTTTTCGCCGGGTTCGGAATTCCGTAGAATTTGGTTTAACGAATCGACCACCGGGTTTCCGGTGACAAAAACGCGCGCGGGATCGAAACCTTCGGCAAAAAGGGTCTCGCTGTTATGTTCGGTGGCGGCAAAATGAAACGAGGCGACCTGCGAGATCAGGCGGCGGTTCATCTCTTCCGGGAACGGGCTCAGGGGATTTCCCGACCGCAGCCCGGCTTCGACGTGTCCGACGCGGATACGTCGGTGAAAAGCCGCCAGCGCCCCGGCCAGCGCCGAGGAAGTATCGCCCTGAACCAAGAGCACGTCAGGTTCTTCCGCAGCCAGGATCTTATCGAGCGCCGTCATCACGCGCGCGCAAACGTCCGAAGGCGTTTGATTTGCCGACATCACCCGGAGCTCGAAATCGGGCTTTATCCCGAAAACTTCCAGGAAAGGCGCGAGCAGGTCCGTATGCTGACCCGAGGAAACGATAATCGTCTCAAAAAACTCCGGTTTTGACTGTAACTCCCTGATGATCGGGGCAAATTTGATCACTTCGGGGCGGGTGCCGAAGAGGATCAGAATTTTCTTTTTGTTTGTCGCTGAAATATGCATTAAAGGTTAAGTTCCGCCGTCGGAAGCGCAATATCTGTAGAATCGCAATAAGGCGGGAATTCCGATGTTCACCGTGTCAGTAGCCCGCGCGTCAGCAAGGGCGCTTTGTCAATGCACAGAACGCGCCTCCCTTGCGGTCGGGCTACTGACACGTTACCTCATGGTCGGAAAGGGCCGCTTGCGCCCGCTCTCGGGTTTTATGGAATTAGCCAAGGCAATAGAAAATGAGGAGTTTTAAGCGAGCGGGTGCAAGCAACCCTTCCGGACCTGAGAGATGATTATGTTGTGTTTTACCAGTCCTGTGGATTTCGGCAATCCCGTTAATAATAAAGCATTAAAACCCTTTATTTTCCTTATTTCAGGCATAAAAATGCCGCAAGCCTGTTCGAGGCTTACGGCAGACAAAAATGGCATTAGAGCTACGGCTGATCAGGCCCGGTACAGCCCGGCCCTTTCAGCGACGGGATCTTTGTGCTGATGATCGGATAATTTTCCGCTTCGGCGTTGATCCCGAGCCATTCGCTATATTCTTCGGGCAGCGACATATCGGCATAGATGGCCTCGACCGGGCATTCCGGCAGGCAGGCGTCGCAATCGATACAGGTATCCGGGTTTATCAGCAATCTATCCGGCAGTTCATGGAATGCTTCGACCGGGCAAACCGCGGCGCAGTCGGTATATTTGCATTCGATACAGGGTGGGGTCACCACGTAGGTCATCTAAAAGTCTCCTCGTAAAGTCAAGCTATTCAAATAAAAGATAATATTAAACACCAAAAGCATATACTTGTCATATCCCAATGGACAAGTGATAGAATGCAAGCAAATAATATAAGCATTTAGTGAGAAATATCAAAGGATAATACTAATGACAAATTTGAAAGCCGAGAGAGAACTTTCATTGGATTTTCTGCGGGTGACGGAAGCGGCCGCCATCGAATCAGCCCGCACCATGGGTCAGGGCGACCGTAAATTTTCCGATCACGTGGCGGTCGAAGCTATGCGCGAAGCGATGGATACCGTCCCGATGCGGGGGCGTATCGTCATCGGCGAGGGCGAGCGCGACAAGGCGCCGATGCTCTATATCGGCGAGGAAGTGGGCGGCAGCCGCTTTGCCGTGGAAGAGCGCGCCAGCTTTCCGGAGGTCGATATAGCGGTCGACCCGCTGGAAGGCACGAACCTCTGCGCGTTGGGCGCGAATAATGCGATCGCGGTGCTGGCAGCCTCAGAGCGCGGCGGGCTTCTCAATGCGCCAGATATTTACATGGATAAGATCGTGGTCGGCCCGTCCTGCCGGGGCGCGATCGATATAGATGCGCCGGTGAAAGAAAATCTGAAGGTCATCGCCCGCCGCCTCAACCGCGACATCGAGGACCTGACCATTATTGCGCTCGATAGGTCGCGCCACCACAAACTGGTCGAAGAGATCAGGGCTGCCGGTGCGCGTATCCGCCTGATCTCGGACGGCGATCTTTCCGCCGGGATTTCAGCAGCGGTGGCAGGCACAAATATTCACGCGCTGATGGGGATCGGCGGCGCGCCCGAAGGCGTGATCACCGCGGCGGCGATGAAATGCCTGAACGGGGAAATTTTAGCGAAACTGGTTTTCGATCCGGAAAAATTGGGCGTGGATAAATCAAAAGTGCCGCCGGCCGACGAAGTTAAACGCCGTCTCGAATCGATGGGTATCACCGACCCGAACAAGGTCTATGACACCAACGACCTGGCGCCGGGGAAAAAAGTCATTTTTGCCGCGACCGGCGTGACGGACGGGGCGCTGCTGCGCGGCGTGCGCTTTTTCGGCTCCGGCAAACGCACGCACTCAGTGGTAATGACGACCGAGACCAAGAATATTCGCTTCGTCGATACCGTGCATGTGGAAGGCGGGCCGGACGCCGTTATTAGATTTTAAAAGAAACGGGTCGGTAGCGTCGGCGTTAGCCGATGCGTCTCTTTTGCAGGACTGTTACGCATCGGCTTACGCCGACGCTACTGACCCCTTTAGCGCTCACAATGCCCGAGACAGCGGAAAATTACGTGCCGCAGGTAGCGGCAAAAGCAGTGGTGGAAAAGACCGGCCTCCGGGTGTGGCTGATTTTATTCCTGTTGAGCTCCGTTTGGTTGGGTTTGATAATTGCGGCGCCCTTGTTAAAGCAGGCGGGTTTTACCGGGCTTTCCGCCGCGATCTATTACGCCTTCGGTTTTATCTGCCACCAAATACCGGAACGCAGCTTTCATGTGGGCGAGGACATTTTCGCCGTCTGCGCCCGGTGTTTCGGCGTCTACGCCGGGATATTTCTCGGGTTTTTATTTTACCCGCTTTTTCGCCCGCTCAGTGACATTGAACCGCTGCCGCGCGTCTGGCTCCTGCTGGCTACCTTTCCGCTGGCGATCGACCTGGGCCTGACCTTTTTCGGCATCTGGGAAAACACGCACCTCTCGCGTTTTCTCACCGGCGCGATCCTGGGCGCGGCCTGCGCCGTCTATATTTTGCCCGCGCTGGTAGAGATCGCCTTCAGTTTATTAAAAAGAAAAAGCCGGTGAGAATTTTCTTGCAAAATAGTCCCGATAGCTATAATCTTGGCTAATCGAAAACATTCCCGCGGGTGATTTTAATTGTTTCAGAGTCGGATATTAATTCTGCGATGAAAAAAAAGACGGACCGTTTCTTTAGTTTTGAAGGACGCCTGGATTACCTGATCATAGCCGTCTTTTTTCTCATGCTGGCCGCGATCTTGTCCGGCGGGCTGTTTATGAAGTAAACAATCCCTCGAAAACGCGCGGATTTTCACTTGCCTTTTTAAATTCCTTGGTTATCTTTAGGGTATGCTTTATCTCTCGCAGGTATTAGGGCACCCGGTGCATGATGTCGAAGGCGAAAAGATCGCCGGCATCAGGGACGTCGTGGTTCGCTTTGGCGGCAGCGATTATCCTCCGCTGATCGGGCTGGTGGCGCGTTTCAGCCGCCGCAATTTTTTCCTTCCCTGGGCGCAGCTGACCGATTTTAACGAAGGGGGCGCAAAGCTCAACAGCGATGTATTGAACCTCCGGCCTTTTACCCGCCGCGCGGGCGAGGTGCTGCTGGCAAAAGACGTGCTGGACAAGCAGCTGATAGACGTCGACGGCAAGCGCGTGGTGCGCGTCAACGACGTGCAGCTGATCGAGGCCGGCGACGAATGGCGCGTGACCGGGGCCGACGTCACCTTCCAGGGCTTTTTGCGCCGCCTGCTGCCGAACGGTTTTTACGGCGCGAACCGTCCCGTGGAAGTGATCGACTGGGCGGACGTCGGTTACCTGGCGACCGACACCGCGACCGCCGCCGTGCAGCTCAAATCTTCCAAGGGCAAGCTTTCGCGGCTGCACCCGGTAGAGATCGCGCAGCTGGCGGAATCGCTCTCGCCCATCCACCGGACGGAGATCGTGGAAAGCCTCGATAATGAGGTCGCCGCCGAGATGCTGGAAGAAATGTCCACCGAAAACCAGGCCCGCATCTTGGACGACATGGACGAAGAGCGCGCGGCCGATATTTTGGAAATGATGTCGCCGGACGACGCGGCCGACGTGCTCGGCGAGCTGCCGGAAGACAAGGCCCAGGAGCTCTTCGACCTGATGGAAGAAGAGGAAAAAGCCGACGTGGCGGAGCTTTTGCCCTACGACCAGGACTCGGCAGGCGGGCTGATGACGACGGAGTTTATCGTGTTTCCGCGGCAGCTCACCGTTGGCGAGGCGATCGCGCGGCTGCGCTCCATGGCGGAAACGCCCAACATGATCTACACCTTTTATGTGGTGGAAAAAGAAAACTCTTGGCAGCTTTGCGGCGTAATATCATTGCGCAGTCTGATCCTGGCCGACCCGCTCTTTCGTTTGGACCAGGTTATGCGGGAAAATTACCAGCAGGCGCACCCCGAAGATTCCGCCGAGGAAGTCTCGCAAGTCGTTGCGGATTATAACCTTCTGGCGCTGCCGGTGGTCGACGACGAGGGCGATATTGTCGGGATAGTAACGGTTGACGACGCGATGGAGATACTTTTGCCAAAGAACCTGGGCAAACGTTTGCCGCGGATTTTCAACTAAACTGGTAGTTTCGGCCGTCTAATTTTTATATAAGCCGTCTAATTTTTATATAATAGGATAATCTTCGAAAAGGAGTCTTGAAAGACAATGAAACGAAAAGGTTTTACATTTTTTCTGCTGCTGGCGGTAGCGGCACTGGTTATTATTCCTTCTTCTGTCGGCGTGAGTGCCGAAGAAACAAAGCTGGCGATCGGTACCCCGCTGGAAGCGTTTTCTCTCTCCGATGTTAACGGCAAGACACTGGCAGTCAAAGAGCTGAAGGGAAGCAAAGGCACGGTCTTTGTTTTTCTCTCCGCACAATGCCCGGTAGTTAAAGGCTACATCGAGCGGATACAGGCGGTGGCTAAGGATTACAGCGATAAAGGGATCAATTTCGTGGGAATTAATTCCAACCACACGGAATCTTTGGACTGGGTCAAAACCGACACGGAAAAGAATTTCAAATTCACCATGCTGATCGACACCGGAAACAAGATCGCCGATAAATGGGGAGCTTCGGTCACGCCGGAAATTTATTTCTTTGACGCGAACGGTAAGCTCGCTTATCGCGGAGCGATCGATAACGACCGCCGCGGTGAAAACATCACCAAAAATTATCTGCGCGACGCTTTGGACAGTGCTCTGGGCGGCAAGCTGATAGCGGAAAAAGAAACCAATGCTTTCGGCTGCACGATCAAGCGCCTGGAAGCTAAACAATAAAGTGAATAGAAAAACCGGGGTTTTAAGTAAGGCGAAAATGAACGCGGCGTTTATTTTAACGGCGGCGTTCGTTTTCGTCTTTTGCCTTGGAACGGGTAATGCGGCTTACGCGCAAAAAGGTAAATCGGGATCTTCCGCCAAAACCAAAGCCGCCGCCCAAACTGTTGATCCCAATCTGCCAAAGGTCACGCGAATAAACGAGGCCGAATTCAGCAATATAATAAAGAAAAGCTCTGCCGCCTCGCGCCCGGTGCTGGTGAATTTTTGGGCGACGTGGTGCGATCCCTGCCGCGAAGAATTTCCCGACCTGGTCAAGATCGATGAAGATTTTGGCGGGCGCGGCCTGGACCTGGTGGCCGTTTCAATGGATGAAGCCAATCTGCTGAAAACGCTCGTACCGCAATTCCTGTCGCAGGTGAAAATGAAAACGCCCTCGTTTTTGCTGGTGGCGCAGGATGAAGCCGCTTTTTTAGAATCGGTCACCGCGGACGGAAATAAAAACGAAGCCGCAGTTGGGCTGCCTGTCACCGTGCTGTTCGACGCCGCGGGAAAGATTGTTTATAAAAGATCAGGCAAGTTCAAACCTGAGGTACTAAGGGCCGAGATCGAAAAGCTGATCCCTCCCGCTCCGGCGCAATAGTTTAAGTTCAGAGTTACGCCTTTAAGCGTGATTATTTAGTTTTTATCACGCCTAAAGGCGTAACTCTGAACACCATTCCCGAACAACCCTTGCCATTTCGACAAAGACATCCTCTTTGCTGGTACGGGTGCGTTTAAGGACCTTGTAGCTATGGTCGGCGGTGTCCAGAAGGTGAAGCGTCGCGCGCCCGCCCAGGCTTTGAACCACAGGCTGAAGAAGATCGAGTTCGGCCAGGGTGTCCCGCGTACCGCTTATAAAAAGCATCGGCTGTTTGATCGAACTCAGATGCTCCGAGCGTTTTATGCCGGGTTTTTCCGGCGGGTGCAGGGGGAAGGCAAAATAGATCAGCCCTGTGACGTTTTCCAGGCTGCCGTCCGCCGCGGCGTGCGATGTCATCCGCCCGCCATAGGAATGCCCGCCGGCAAGCATCGGCAACCCGGGGCAGATTTTTTCCGCAGCCGCCGCGGCGTTGCATACGGTTTGAACAGCAACCGCTGGTGAGCCCACCGGCTTGCGTTTTTCCATAAAAGGAAAATTGTAGCGAAACGTTGCGATACTATTTTCAGCCAATCTTTCGGCCAGGGTCTGCAGAGTAATGTGCCTCATATCGGCGCCCGCGCCGTGTCCCAACACAAGAAGATGCGTGGCGTCCGCCGGCCTCATGAGCAGTGCGGAAACTTCGCCCTCGTCCGGCGTGGCAATGAATTTCAACTCTTCGGTAATATTAGGCATCTGGAAAATTTTTAATTATTCATTGTCAATTATTAATTATTTGGCAGTTTCTGAAAAACAATTAACAATTAACAATTAATAATTCAGAATTCAAGAAGCTCGTCTTTCACTCATATAAAAAGTAATTTTTCCGCCGTTTATAATTTCCGCGTGCGTAATGTAATTGCGGTCGAGCGTCCGTCCGTTCACCACGACCTTTTGCACATAAACACTTTTTTCACTTTGATTCAAGGCCTCGATCGTCAGTGTCCGCCCGTTTTCCAGTTTTAGCACGGCGCTTTTTATTACCGGGCTTCCCAGCGCGTATTGGTCGGAGCCGGGCGCGACCGGATAAAATCCCAGCGCGGTGAAAAGATACCAGGCCGACATCTGCCCGCAGTCGTCGTTGCCGCCAAGCCCGTCGGGCGCGGGGCGGTACTGGTGATTTAGGATCATCCGCACGCGTTCCTGCGTTTTCCACGGCTCGTCGGTCCAGTTGTAAAGATACGCGACGTGATGCGAAGGCTCGTTGCCGTGAACGTAATTCCCGATGATGCCTTCGCGCGTGATGTCTTCGGTCTCGGCGAAAAATTCGTCCGGCAGGTGCATCGTGAAAAGCTCGTCCAGGTGCGCGGCGAATTTCCGTTTGCCGCCCATCAGCTCGATCATCCCTTCGGGCGCGTGCGGCACATAAAGGCTGTAGTTCCAGGCGTTTCCCTCGATAAAGCCCTGGTCGTGCGTCTTCAGCGGATCGAATTTTTCGCGGAAATTGCCGTCGCTCATTTTCGGCCGCATAAAGCCGGTCGACGCGTCGTAAACATTTCGCCAGTTTTCCGAGCGCTTGATAAATTCGTCGTAAATATTCTGTCCGGTTCAGCTTTTTCGCCGTCTGCGCGATGGCCCAATCGTCGTAGGCGTACTCGAGCGTTTTCGAAACTGACGAGGAATTTTTGTCCTCCGGCACATAGCCCATCTTCATGTAATATTCCAGCCCGTCGTAATATTTCGTCCGCGCCGTCTGCGACCGATGCATCGAGCGCTTTATTGGCGTCGATCCCGGTAATGTTTCCCTTCACCACCGCATCGGCGATCACCGAAACGCTGTGATACCCGATCATGCACCAATTCTCGTTGGCGTAATGCGACCAGACCGGCAGCATTTTGTGCACGCTCTGGTCGTAATGCGCCATCATCGAGCGGATCATGTCGCGGTTTCGCGCCGGCTGGACGATATTGAAAAACGGATGCAGCGCCCGGTAAGTGTCCCAGAGCGAAAAGGTCGTGTAGTTGGTAAAACCCGCCGCGTGGTGAATGTTCTGGTCGAGGCCTTTGTACTGGCCGTCCGTGTCCATGTAAACGGTCGGCGAAAGAAAAGTGTGATAAAGCGCGGTGTAAAAATTCGTCAGATCGTCGCGCTTGCCCGCGGTAACGGCGATCTTGCCCAAGCTCCCGGTTCCACTCCGCTTGGCCTGCGCGTTTTACCCTCTCGAAATCCCAATGCGGAATTTCCGTCTTCAGATTTTTCATCGCCCCTTCGGTTGAAACGGGCGAGAGCGCAAATTTGATTTTTACTTTTTCGTTTTCCGCGGTCTTGAAATCGAAGTATGCGCGGATCTGTTTACCCGCCATTTCCGGGAAATTTTTCGTCTGGTCGAATTTTCGCCAAAAACCACGGTAATCTTCTTTACCGAAATTTTTGAAACCGTAATTTGTAAACGGCTTGGAAAATTCCATCGCGAAATAGACGGTGCGCGTTCGCGCCCAGCCGTTGGTCTGGCGATAGCCGACGATCGTATGGTCGTTTTCGACCCGCACGAATGTCCAGACGTTTTTGTCGTCGTAATTGTAAATGCCGTGCATCAGGTCGAGGATGATGTGCGCGTTGTCCGATTTTGGAAATGTGTATTGATGAAACCCGACGCGCGTGGTGGCGGTCATTTCCGCCAGGATATTGTCGTCGTCGAGCCTGACCTTGTAATATCCCGGCTCGGCCGTTTCCTTCTCGTGTGAGAAGGCGGAACGAAATCCGCTTTTCGGTTTATTTTTGTCGCCCGGTTCGAGCTGCAGATCGCCGACGGTCGGCATTATCAGAAAATCACCGAGATCGGAATGGCCCGTTCCGCTAAAATGCGTGTGCGAAAATCCGACGATGGTCTTATCGTCGTATTGATAACCGGCGCAGTATTTGTACGCGTCCTTGTTGTACTTGCCGCCGATGTTGTGCGGCTGCTGGTCGGTGTCGGGCGAGAGCTGCACCGAGCCGAACGGCACGGTCGCGCCGGGATAGGTGTGGCCCATCTTTCGCGTGCCGATCAGCGGATTGACGTACTGGGTAAAATTTTGCGCGGGAGTAGAGTAAAACGATCCTAATAAAGCCAAAGTGGCAATGAGTTTTTTCATTTTATTTTCCGAAGATTTAAATGGTCTTTTCAGATGATATACAAAACAGTTCAGAGTTCAAACTTTAGTTTGTCTTAACCTTCTTATCAGACAAGTCGCGGGTAGGTCAGTAGCGTCGGCGTTAGCCGATGCGCAAATTCCTATACGTCGCCGCATCGCCTTGACGGCGACGCTACTGACACTGCGCATTCGACACGGCACCGCGAAAAAGCTAGAATATCTGTTTCGTTTTAGGCCCCGGAAATAAAACAGATGAACCAAAGCGTTATCACACCTGAAATAATCGCGCAGCATAACCTGACTGCCGAGGAATACGAGAAAATAAAAAAAATACTGGAGCGCGAGCCGAACCTGACCGAGCTCGGAGTTTTCTCCGTAATGTGGTCTGAGCATTGCTCTTACAAGTCTTCGCGCATTCATCTGAAGCGGCTGCCGACAAAGGGTGAGCGGGTGATAGTGCCGCCGGGCGAAAACGCGGGCGTGGTGGATATCGGCGACGATTGGTGCGTCGCTTTCAAGGTCGAATCGCACAATCACCCCAGCTTTATCGAGCCGTTCCAGGGCGCGGCGACCGGCGTCGGCGGAATTTTGCGCGACGTTTTCACGATGGGCGCGCGGCCCATAGCGGCGATGAACTCGCTGCGTTTCGGTTCGCTCGATCATCCCGAGCAGGGCAGCCGAAACAAATCTATCCTGCGCGGCGTGGTCGACGGCATCGCGCATTACGGAAATTGTTTCGGCGTGCCGACCATCGGCGGCGAAGTGGTTTTCGACGACGCCTACAGCTTGAATCCTCTGGTGAATGCGTTTGCACTCGGCATGGTAAGAAAAGACCAGATATTTTTCGGCAAGGCGACCGGCGTGGGAAATCCGGTCCTCTACGTCGGCGCGAAAACCGGGCGCGACGGAATTCACGGCGCGACGATGGCCTCGGCCGAATTTGACGACGAAGCGCTGGAAAAACGTCCGACCGTTCAGGTGGGCGATCCTTTCCTGGAAAAACTTTTGCTCGAAGCCTGTCTGGAAGCGATGCGTTCGGGCGCGATCGCCGGCATTCAGGATATGGGAGCGGCGGGGCTGACCTCGTCTTCGGTTGAGATGGCAGCTCGCGCCGGGACCGGTCTTGAGATCGATCTTACGCTCGTTCCGCAGCGCGAAGAAGGAATGACGCGCGTATGAAATGATGCTCTCCGAATCGCAGGAGCGGATGCTGATCGTGGCGCACGTGGGCCGCGAAAAACAGGTCATCGAGATTTTTAAGAAATGGGACCTGGATGCGGTGGTCATCGGCAAAGTCGTCGAGGGCAACAGGCTGAAAGTTTTTCACAACGGAAACCTGGAAGCCGATCTGCCGGTAATGGCCCTGACCGATGAAGCGCCGAAATACGAGCGCCGAAATGTTTAACTCCAAACAGCCCAGTACGCCGAGCCCGCTCCGCGCGAGCCGAAAACTACCGACACGGTCGAAGTCTTAAAGCTGCTGCTGGCGTCGCCTAATATCTGTTCCAAACACTGGGTTTACGAGCAATACGACCACATGGTCCGCACGAACACGGCCATTTTGCCGGGCGCGGACGCGGCGGTCGTGCGTGTGAAAGAAACGCGCCGCGCGGTGGCGATGTGCCTCGACGGCAACGGGCGATTTTGCGCGGTCAACCCTCGCGAAGGCGCAAAACTGGCGGTAGCCGAATCGGCGCGCAATGTGGTTTGCGTCGGCGCAAAGCCCATCGCGCGTGACCAATTGTTTGAACTTCGCTTCGCCCGAACGCGCCGCCGTGATGTGGACTTTTTCCGAAGTGGTCGACGGAATGAAAGAGGCTTGCGAAATCTTTGAAACGCCGGTCGTTTCGGGCAATGTTTCTTTTTACAACGAAACCGAAGGCAGCGGGATCTTGCCTACGCCGGTGATCGGCATGGTCGGTTTGCTCGAGGATGTGCGCAAGATGGTCACGCAGGGATTTAAGGACGAGGGCGACCTGATCGCGCTGCTGGGCGTGACCGAAGACGACCTTTCCGTTAGCGAATACGCGCAGACGGTTATGGGCTATACGACCGATGAGCTGATCGGAAATGGCCAGGTTCCGCGGCTCGATCTTGCGATTTGGAAAAAAAGGTGCAGGACACGTGTCTAAAACTTGCCGATAATTTACTTTTACGATCGGCGCACGATTGCTCGGACGGCGGCTTGGCCGTCGCCATTGCCGAGAGTTGCTTTTCGTCGCTGAACCGCGAGGCTGCCGGCGCGGAGATCGAATTGGAAAACGACGGCCTTTCAACCGAAGCGCAGCTTTTTAGCGAATCGCCCTCGCGAATCGTGATCAGCTTTGCGCCGGATAAACTGGCGGAGGTCGAAGCGATCGCAAAATCCGCGAATTGCCCGTTTGAAGTTATCGGTAAAGTAACCGGCGAAAAATTGAGTATCGATATAAACGGAGAAGTAATTATTTCTTCGGCGATCTCCGAGTTAGGATCCATTTGGTCAAACAGTCTTGAACGGCGATTGGAAAATTAAAGTTTTCTTTGTGGTCTTGGTATCTTTGTGGTGAGATCATTTTATGCCAGCCGGAATTTATATTCACATCCCGTTTTGCCGCTCACGATGCTCTTACTGCGATTTCGCCACGGACGTTTTTAAAAATGAAGAAACTGTCGAGCGATATGTTTCGGCGGTGGTGAAGGAGATCGATCTTTTCACTGGGAGCGCGGACGGCTCGTCCGCAGCGAACGCGGGAGCGTTCGAAAAGCCGCCTGAAGGCGGGACTCAAAACAAAACAGCAGACACGATCTATTTCGGCGGCGGCACGCCTTCGCTGCTTTCGCCAAAACAACTCGAAAAAATTCTCACGGCCGTTCACAAGAAATTTTCTCTCCTGCCGGATTCCGAACTGACGATGGAAATGAACCCGGCCACAGTCACGGCGGGGACTTTAAAAGATTACCGGTCGCTGGGAATAAACCGCGCCAGTTTTGGCGCGCAAACCTTTGACGATAAAGAGCTTATAAGACTGGGCCGGAGGCACACGGCGGCCGATGTGCGCGAGACGATCGAGCTTCTGCGCGCCGCTGGTTTTGATAATACCAGCTTTGATCTGATCGCGGGGCTGCCGCGCCAGACACGCGCGGACTGGGAGCGAAATCTGAACGAAGCGCTAAAACTCCAACCCGAACATCTCTCGCTTTACCTGCTGGAAATTCACCAAGGCACTCCGCTGGCAGAGCAGATCCGCAGCGGGCGGCAGCCCATGCCCGATGAAGACCTGGCGGCGGAGATGTATGAAATGATGCTGGAAAAAACCGCAGCCGCCGGTTACGAGCAATACGAAATTTCCAACTTCAGCAAGCCGGGCCGCGAGTCGCGCCACAACTCGAAATATTGGAAATTCGATCCCTACTACAGCTTCGGCTGCTCCGCGCATTCTTTTGACGGCGTCTCCAAACGGTGGGCGAATGAGCGCGACACCGCCGCTTATGTAAAGCTGCTGGAAAAAAACAAAAGCCCGGTCTGTTTTGTGGAAGACATCGAACCTGCTTCTGAATACATATTTCTCAATCTACGTTTAACGAAGGGTTTGGACCTGGACGAATATCACAAAAGGTCCGGATGCGACCTGCGGGAAAAATTTAGCGAGGAACTGTCTGAACTGAAAGACGCGGAATTGGTCGAGATAGTTGACGGGAATTTAAGATTGACCCGCAAAGGAATGGTCTATTCAAACGAAGTTTTTCGGGTGTTCGTGTAAAACTTCTTACCCGGCCGGAACAGTTACTTTGATCGTCTGTTTGCTGCATCCGGGCAGAACCATGTAGCCGCAGCTCGCACTCATACGTATCCTATAATTTCCCGGTGGCAGATCGAAAGAATGTATGAAGATCCGATTCAGAATGCCTTTTTTATTCAAATCATCGACAGCCGGAACGGAAATATCTTTTTGCCCTTCGAAAACTCCGTCAATTTTTTCATCTGCGGAAGTGATGCGAAGAAAATAATTTACCTTCGCCGTCAGTATGCCGCCGATATCCTCAAAAAACAGCTCTTCGGTGGCGGTGTCCATAGTAACCACGGTGATAATTTTATTATCCGTTGTCGGAATAAGAGAGGCTTTCAAAATTGATCTAAATCGATAATCTTTGGGTTTTATCTCATTAAAAATATCGCCGTAGTGGGTTATTTTCGGCCAGGGCCCCTCATCATATCGCTTTTTCCATTCAGTGTAAGAGGACAGTGGAGTAATAGCCGGAGCGTCGTTTTTCACATTCGTTTGCGCGTTAGCAAAAAGCGTTAATACTAATGTGACAATAATAATAAAGAATGCTTTGTTCATGTAACCAACGATCATTTTATGACACGCAAAATAAAACTCAAGTTGCCTGGCCTAAAATACTGACCACCACTTTCCGTTCCCGCGCGCCGTCGAATTCGCAGAGAAAAATGCCCTGCCAGCGTCCGAGCTGAAGCTTGCCTCCGGTAAAGGGAACGGTGACGCTGGTGCCCACCAGCGTGGTCTTGATATGAGCGTCGGAATTTTCCTCGCCGTGGCGAAAGCCCATGCCGTGCTGCGGGACCAGTGTTCTCAATGCCAGCAGCATGTCGCGCTGGACGTCCGGGTCGGCGTTCTCGTTGACGGTCAGCCCACAGGTGGTGTGACGGGAAAAAGCCACCAGCACGCCTTCTTTGGCGCCCGCGTCGCGCAGGACCTTCTCGACCTCGGCGGTGATGTCGATCATCTCTTCACGCTGGTGGGATTTAACTTTGATCGTAACCATAACTTAATAAATAAAAAACAGGATGCACAGGACGTACAGGATATTAAATCCCGATCCTGTCTATCCTGTACGATAGCAGATTTGCTTACAGATTTTTCTCAGCTGGAGCCGGAACGGTTTGTTCAATGGTGATTGCCGGAGGGATTTCTGCCTTACGTACAGGCTTGTGCACACTGATATGCGGAGCAATGATCAGGGCCACGATGCTCATCAGCTTGATAAGAATGTTCATCGACGGGCCCGAGGTATCTTTGAACGGATCGCCGACCGTGTCGCCGGTCACGCTCGCCTTGTGCGCTTCGCTTCCCTTGTAGTCCATTTCTCCGTTGATCTCTACGCCCGCTTCGAATGACTTTTTTGCATTGTCCCAGGCGCCGCCGGCATTGTTTTGGAACATCCCCATCAGCACGCCCGAAACGGTAACACCTGCCAGCAAACCTCCGAGAACTTCCGGGCCAAAAGTAAATCCGACGATAACCGGAGTGATCAAAGCGATCGCGCCCGGCAGCATCATCTCTCTGAGCGACGCCTTGGTAGAGATAGCGACGCACTTGTCGTATTCCGGTTTCGCTTTGTATTCCATGATCCCCGGAATTTCTCTGAACTGCCGTCTCACTTCCTGCACCATCGCCATGGCCGCACGGCCTACCGCCGCGATCGCCAGAGCTGGAAAAGATGAAAGGGATCATTCCGCCGACAAATAGTCCGGCCAGAACATCCGCTTTATAGATATCGATCGAGCTGATCCCCGCCAGTCCGACAAAGGCGGCAAATAATGCCAGCGCCGTCAGCGCAGCCGAAGCGATAGCAAAACCTTTACCCGTCGCCGCCGTAGTGTTTCCGACGGCGTCAAGGATATCGGTTCTGGCTCTGACTTCTTTCGGCAGCTCGCTCATCTCGGCGATACCGCCGGCGTTATCGGCGATCGGCCCAAAAGCGTCGATCGCGAGCTGCATGGCGGTCGTCGCCATCATTCCCGCGGCCGCGATCGCAACCCCGTATAGTCCCGCAAAATAATGAGATAAATAAATTCCCGATGCCAGAATAAGGGTCGGAATAAAGGTGGACTCCATCCCGACAGAAAGGCCGCCGATAATATTTGTCGCCGCTCCGGTGTCTGATTGCCGCACGATCGACATGACCGGACGTTTTCCCATCGCCGTGTAGTATTCAGTTACAACACTCATCAGCGCGCCGACGATCGATCCGACCAGGATCGCCATGAAAACACCCGTGTTGGTGAACTCGTGTCCTCTCAAAGACATATTTGTCGGCATCATCCACATCACGACAAAGTAACAGGCGATGGTTGTGATAATGATCGACGTCCAGTTGCCGATATTCAGCGCCCTCTGAACATTTCCTTTATCGTCTGAAATTCTGACCAACGAACAGCCGATGATCGAAAAGATGATCCCTAAGCCCGCGATCAGCATCGGCAGAAGCATCGGCGAAAGGCCACCGAATTTATCGGCTGCCACGATCTCACGTCCGAGCACCATCGTGGCGAGAATTGTCGCCACATAAGACCCGAAAAGATCGGCTCCCATACCGGCCACGTCGCCGACGTTATCGCCTACGTTGTCCGCGATGGTCGCAGGATTTCTAACATCGTCTTCCGGAATTCCGGCTTCAACCTTACCGACCAGGTCAGCGCCTACGTCAGCCGCTTTTGTGTAGATACCGCCGCCGACACGGGCAAACAGAGCGATCGATTCCGCACCCAGGGAAAAACCGGCTAGCACTTCGATGGCTTTTTCCATCGCGACACCGTTTGCCGTTCCGCCGGTGCTGACAACATAAATATTGTAAAAAAGAATAAAGAGAGAACTGATACCCAAAACAGCAAGTCCGGCAACACCCAAGCCCATCACCGTTCCGCCGGTAAAAGCAACTTGTAATGCGCCTTTCAGGCTGGTTCTGGCTGCTTGAGTCGTTCTGACATTGGCCTTGGTCGCGATATTCATTCCGAAATATCCGGCCGTGGCGCTAAATACCGCGCCGACGATGAATGAAATCGCGATGACCGGAGAAGAAGTTTCGACCAGCGTTCCCGACCACGCCAGCAGGGCCGACGCGATAACCGCAAAAATAGCTAAAATTTTCCATTCCGCCTTTAAAAACGCCATGGCCCCTTCGGCAATATAACCCGAAAGCTGGACCATATTTTCGTCACCGGTAGCTTGTTTGCTGACCCATGCCGACTTAAAGGCCATAACGACTAATCCAAGGATCCCTAATGCAGGGATAAGATACAGAATTGTAGATTCCATTTAAAAAACCACCCTATTTTTGAACCAAATATTAATAAATTGTTTTGATTTTATATATGCCCTTAACACAAGGTCAGGGCAAAAGGGTAATTATTGCCGATTTACCCCATATTTATCAAACACAGGGATTGTTTCTTCGCTTTTCATAGGGGTTTTAGAGGTTTTAACTCGCCGGGCGTCGAAAATACCCTAACTGGGAAAACTAAACGCTCTCCGCCGGTTCCAGACGCGATCTTTCGCCGCGAAGCTTGATAGCCGCCGAAATTATCAGGTAGATCGCCAGGATGACCAGCGCCAGCGAAGCCGTGGCGTTGACGAATTTCATATCGAAGCCCTGCATTGTCTGGTAGTTTCCGAGCGCAAGTTTGACCAGCGCCCAGAGCGTTATCACCAGCACGAAGAGCATCGGCAAGAGCGTAAAGGCAATGCGCTGGCGCGCGTGATAGAGCCAGGCCGAGATGGAAAGCAGCGTCAGCCCGGCGAGTAATTGGTTTGAAGCGCCGAAGAGTGTCCAGAACTCGAGATAAGCGCCTTTGGGCGCCGTGAAGATCAGGAAAAACGGCACCAGCACCGTCGTCATCGTGCCCACTATCGCGCCGAAACGCCCCTTCAGGCCGAAAAGCTCCTGCACGATATAGCGCCCCAGCCGCATGCAGACGTCGAGCGTGTCAAAGACGAAGGTCGAGAAAGCCATCGCGCCGAAAGTGATGGCAAAGGCGAGATTTTCCTTGCCCACCAGCAGCGTGAGAAAGTTGCCGATGCCGTTTCCGTAAACCTTGCCCGGCGGAACGCCTTTCACCGCCTCGGAAGTGACGATCATGATCGTGACCAGCGCGATAAAAGCGACAAAACCTTCGGCCAGCATCGCGCCGTAGCCTACGGGTCTGATGTGCGTCTCTTTATCTATCTGTTTCGAGGTAGTGCCGGAACAAACTAGCCCGTGAAATCCCGAGCACGCGCCGCAGGCGATGGTCACGAAAAGGAAAGGAAAGAGCGTGCCGGTCATGCCGCCGATGTCGAATGATTTAAAGGCCGGCTGCTGTATCTCGTAACCGCCGAAGAAAATACCAATTATCCCGACGGCGATGGCCGTGTAGAGCACAAACCCGCCGAGATAGCCGCGCGGCTGGAGCAGCGCCCAAACCGGCACCACCGAGGCCACGCAGCAGTAGAGCAGGATCAAAACCGCCCAGGTCGTCTGATCCATTATCAGCACGGTGGAAAATTTCGTGCCGAGATATGAAAGCGCAAATGTCGCGGGGACAAAGATGATCGTGGTCAGCCACAGCGGCGGCTTCAAATATCTTTCCACCAATCCCAGCACCAGCGAAAGCCCGAGGTACATCACGCTGGCGATGGCCACCGCGCCGCCGGGATTAAAGCGGGTTTCGCCGATCAATGATTCGTCGCCGGAAACAAAAGTTCCGGCCGTGATATCCGTAAAAGCCACCAGCACATAGATCAGCGCGATCCAGATAAAAGCCATCATCGCGCGCCCGGCGCCTTTGCCCAGCTGCACGCGGGTGATCTCGGCGATGGAATTTGCGCCGTGCCGGACGGATGAAGCGAGGCTGGAAAAATCGTGCACCGCGCCGATCAGAACCACGCCCAGCGCGATCCACAGCAGGCACGGCAGCCAGCCGAAGCTCTGGCAGGCGATGATCGGCCCGGCGATCGGCCCGGCGGCCGCGATGGCCGAAAAATGCTGCCCGAAAAGATAGAAAGGCTTGGTCGGCACGTAATCCTGGCCGTCATTGACCGTGTTTGCCGGCGTGGCCAGCGCATCGTTCAGTTTGAACTGCCGCGCGATCCAGCGCCCGTAAGCGAAATAGCCGAACACGAGCCAGAAAAGAAAAATGACCGCTAAAAGCGCTAATGACATAACACGCTCTCCGTTTTGATAAAAGTTTTCGGTGGGACTAAAAAGCGAGATTATTTTAACAGTCAAGAGTCTGTTGAGTCTATTGAGTCTATTGCGTCGGTCTCTCTATACTCTTCTTACCGCCGCTCGGTTTGAACGGCACGAAATTCATTTCATACCACGCGCTGATGACGGAGAAAAACTCGCGAAGCGCCCAGCGCCGCGTGTCTTCGTATTGGCGGCGGTCGGCGGTGATGCCGACGCTGTCGATCCCCATGTGGCTGCAAATATACAGCGCCCGCGGCTGGTGAAATTCCTGCGTCACCAGTATCGCGCGTCTTACTTCGAAAACTTCTCTTGCGCGATAGCAGGTGTCGTAAGTTCTGTGCCCGGCAAAATCCATCACAATGTCGCTTTCCGGCACGCCCAGCTTTACGGCGGTGTCTTTCATTATGGTGGGTTCGTCGTATTGGGGCGTTGGATTGTCGCCGCTCATCAGGATCTTCCTGACCCGGCGCGCGCGGTAAAGCTCCACCGCCGTCACCACCCGGTCATAAAGCGCCGGGGAAGGTTCACCGCTGCTCCACACCGAGGCGCCGAAAACTATCGCGATGCGCGGCGGGTCTTCCACCGGGATCTCCGTGATGGAAGTTTGCAGTTTCTGAGCGGCAAAAGAACGGACGTGACGGTTGATAAGATAAAGAGCTATCGCGGCGGCAGCAGCCAGTAAAAGCAAAACGACGACCGACCGGATAAACCACTTTTTCATAAATTACGACAGAGTTTCAATAATGCGAATATTTCGCCGCGCCAATTCTGCCACAAATTTGTCCGGCTGAATAGCCTTTTCCTGCGGGGTCGCGCCGCGCCGCAGCACTTCGCCGCGCGCGGCCATCTGCGCGATTATCGAAGCGGGAAAAGCCGTGGTGCGCATCATCGCGCTCAGGCCTGTTTGTTCGTCGTGTTTATCAACGATGTCGTAGCGCAGAGTTTGTTTCCGGCCGTCCTTAGTGCCGGCAAATTCCAGTCTGACCAGCACGTAGTCGGGCCCGTCGGCGGGCAGATTTTTTTGCAGCAGTTCGCCGAAGACACGGCGCGGTTTTATTTTCAGGCTGTCCACTTCCATCTCGTCGCTCCGGCAAAGCCCGAGATCGATCATCGTTTTGAATTTCTCGCAATGGCCCGCGTAGCGAATGGTTTTGTAATCGAGCTCGCGAATTTTACCGAGGAAAGTATCGGGGAGGGTTGATGTGCCGCCGGATGTCTGGAAAGCTTCGAGCGGCGGAAACCCTTCGAAAGAAAGGCATTCGAGCTCGGTCATAGACTGGACCTCGGCGATCTTACCGTCGCGGATGACGCGGGCGGCCTCAATGTATTCATTGATCAGGCCTTCGACCGAAAAGACAAGCTGGTAATCAAGCGGCGGCTGCGGGTCTTGCGGCAGGCCGCCCACGCGGATGTGAATTTCCTCCACCGCGTCAAAGCGGCCGGCGCCGTGCATTGCCAGAACGGAAACCATTCCCGGCGCCAGCCCGCAGTCGGGAATAATGTTGATGCCCGCCGCCCTGGCTTCTTCATCGAGCGCGAGCTGTTCATCGACCACGTAATTATTTCCGCCGAGGTCGCAAAAGTTGACGCGCGTTTCTATCGCGGCCCGCGAAAGGCTGGCGTTATACCAGTAGTTGACGCAGGAGATGGCCGCATCGTGCCCGCGCATCAGCGCGGCCGAGTCAGCGTAATTCGCCGCGTCCAGGTGATGTGGCGCCACTTTAGCCGGGCCTATTTGTTCGGAGACATATTCCGCCTTCTTCAAATCGAAATCCGCAACCGTGACGCTTTCGACGCCGGGTGAATTGTGCACCAGATCGTAAACAGCGCCGTGGCCCATTCGCCCGGCGCCCAAAACCAAAATTTTCATAAATTAAAAGTTAGTATTTATCTATCAGTTATCATCTCTCATCTATGATCTATTTCGGAATAGATTATAACGGATAGATGAAAGATGAAAGATTCCTGCGCGCAAAAAACAAAACGCGAGAGTCGAATGACCCTCGCGTTCTGAGTCCCTGGGAGCGCGGACATTCCTGTCCGCAAAGGCCGCTTGCGGCCTGATTCCGTAAATTACCTTCAACTGTTTGTGAACGCTGCGCGTTCATGCGGACAGGAATGTCCGCGCTCCCGCTGTTATTTCGCCTTTTTAGTAAAAACAAACACGTTGGATTCCGTGCCGCGCGGCGATTCGGTGTCGCGATTTACTTTGAGCGAGCCGTCCGTCTGAAGCTCCCAGGTTTCTTTGGTCGTCATCTTCATTTCGCCCATTTGCGTATTGAACGTGCGGGTATTGGTCAGGTTCAATTTGCCGCCGTCCATTTTGGCGGTCATCTTGATCGTACTGGTTCCGCCCATGCCTCCCTGTACTTCGGCGCTCGTTTCCTTGCCGTCGAGGCTGTAGGCAATGGTCTGGTCGCCCATACCCATACCACCGCCCGATCCCCGTCCGCCGCCGCTGCCCGCGGGAGGGCCGCCTGCCGAAGGTGTGCCGTCTGCCGGAGGAGCGCCGCCTGTACTTTGCGTCGAAGCGCTGCGCTTGGCCGAGGTGGTGACCTTCAATTCCTTATCGCTTTGAGTGACGGTCATGGTCATGCTTTCGAGGTTTGCCGTCCGTCCCGTCAAGGTGCTTTTAGCCTTGTCGAGCGACCATTCGCCCGAATAATCAGGCGTTTTTGTCTGCGCAAACGCGCCGATAGAGAGCAGGCAAAACGCCGCCAATAGAAATACCAGTTTTTTCATTACAAATTTCTCCCTTTAAAATAGAAAAGTCTCTATACGTTTAGACGCAAAGAGACTCTCCCAGGTTACAAAAACTTAGTGAAAAGCGGAGAAAACTTATTGTTTCTCCCGCATCTGGGTCAAAATTTCCAGCACAATGGCTATCGCGGCCGCCACGGCGAGATATACCCAATCCAGATTTGTCAGGCCGAGAAAATAACCCAAAAGCGGGAAGATTATGAATCCCAGTAAAACGAAATCCGCACTAACACTGGCAAGTTTCAGCAAGTACATACCCGGCGGCATTTTCTTTTCAGGGTTCAGGTTGCTGTTTCTATAACCGAAGTACCTGTAGATCCTGATACCTACTAAAAGCCAGATGCCGAACCTCATCCAGTTGATCGGCCCCAGTTCCGTCATCAGGTAAGTGCACAGCAGCAGGCCCAGCACCGGGATCAGTGAAAGTTTTTTAAATACCGCCAAAACCGTGATCGCTATACAGAGCAGAATAAACACGATCATTGGTATCTTATGAGTAAAAGCGCCGAATAATGTATCGTCGCCAACGGGATTGAGCTTAAAGAAGTTTTGAATACCTTCCGGATAGAAATAAGCGATCGCCGCAAAAACTAATAAGAGCAGGGCGGGAATGATATATTCCCCGTTAATGTAGGGAACATAACGCCGCTCGCGTCCGAATTCCTTGTCTTTGAACAAAACACCCGCGCAAACGACGACAAAGGCGAAAAGTGTTCCGATGCTTGCCAGGTCCGTCACTTCCGTCAAATTCATGAATAATGCGGGCACCGCCACCACCAAACCGGTGATGATCGTCGCAAACCACGGCGTTCTGAAAGTCGGATGTATCGAGGAAAATATTTTTGGCAGGAGCCCGTCGCGGCTCATCGCCATCCAGAGGCGCGGCTGTCCGATCTGGAATACCAGGAAGACCGTTGCCAGGGCTATCACGGCGCTGACCGCGATAATTCCCGCCACCCACGGTAAATTAATGTTCGGTTGAGTGAAAACGAAAGCTAAAGGATCGCCTACATCAAGCTTCGTAAAACTGACCATGCCGGTCAGGACCAGCGCCAGCGCGCAATATAAAATAGTACAGATGACCAGCGATGCTATCATCGATACCGGTAGGTCCCGTTGAGGATTTTTACATTCTTCGGCCGTGGTTGAGAGCGCATCAAATCCAATGTAAGCAAAGAATACCGCGGAAACGCCTTTTAGCACCCCGCTGACCCCGTTCGGTGCAAAAGGCGACCAATTTTTCGGATCAATGTAAAACGCCCCGAGGAAGATCACCAGCAAAATGATGCCGATCTTGAGGATCGTCATCCCGTTTCCCGCCCACTTCGATTCGCGGATACCGATGAAGACCAATGCGGTAATGACCAGCGTGATCATCAGGGCCGGCAGATCGGCCACCATCGGCAAGCTTCCGATCTTTGGCGCGGTCGTCCAGGCAAGATAACCTTCGACCCCGCCGCAACCCGCGGTCGTCGCGCTCGCTTCACAGACCTTTTGAAACTGTTCGATATTTTGCCCGCTTTTAGACAATATTTCCTGAACTGCCTCGTAACCGCGGCTGGCGGTGAGAAAATCCATAGTGAAATTCAGCGGAATATTGATACCTTCGTTAATCCCCAGCCAGGGGGCTCTTATCGAACTCAGTAAACGCGTAAAATAGTCGCTCCATGAAATAGCGATAGCAATGTTTCCGATCGCGTATTCGACGATCAGATCCCATCCGATGATCCAGGCAATAAGCTCACCAAGCGATGCATAGGAATACGTGTATGCCGAACCGGCAACCGGGATCCGCGAGGCAAATTCCGCATAGCAGAGCGCGGAAAACCCGCAGGCAAACGCGGTAAATACGAATAACAAGACGACCGCCGGGCCGCCGTTGTACGAGGCTTTTCCGACCATGGCGAAAATGCCCGCGCCGACAATGGCGGCAATTCCCATCAAAGTCAGGTCATAAACGCCTAAGGTCCGGCGCAGCTTGCCGGGTTGATCATGGTCAAGCAGGCCGGCAGCGGCGTCCGCCTCTATCTGCTCAATGGATTTTTTTCTGAAAAGATTGCCAATATTCATATTTTTATCTTCTTAAGAAAAAGCTTGCGGAAGTTTTGATGGCGAGTTTTGCATAAAATCGGCACTCAAAGCAACACAAAATTAACTGTTTAACGCGAATTCTGTGAAAAAACAGGAGGATTAGTATTTTTAAATACAAATTATTGAAAATAAAAGCGCGTTTGGTCCTATCTTTTTACCCGCGGGACCGGACGGTTTAGACGACGAATTTAAAAATGAAGATCCGTTCGCTGTATAAAAATCTGGACACGGCATTTGTGAATCTACCGGCTTTGCTGAGGTATCTGCGGCAGAAGGGTTTTGCCGGGCTGGTGCGCGTCGATATCGGGGATTACAAAGCCGAAATAATATTTGACGAAGCGCAGCGGATCAGGCTGCTGGAGCTTGGCGATGACGCCGGAGAGATCGTGTCCGATGCCGGAAGGATCGTGCCCGATGACGTCGCGCTCCAGCGGCTGCTCGTCCGCGCCCGCGCACCCGGCGGGCTGGTCGATGTTTACCAGGCGGTGGGATCGGCGGAGAGCGGCGTGATCGCGCCGGATGAAAACGAGGACATTCTGGAATTGGCCCCGCCCGAAACCGTCCCGCAGGAACCGCCCCAGGAACCACGCGTCGCAACGCAGTCACCGGCGAAAACACCGAAGCCTACGAAGCCGGCGAAAGTTTTTGCGTCTGCTTTAGAAAACGGGAACGGCATCGGAAATGGAAAACCGCCGAACGGCTCCCGGCGCGGGGCGCAGCTGAAACCGTACACGAACGGCAGCGACGACAGCGAGGCTGGGCAGGATTTTCTGCCGGTATACAGCGACCAGATCGAGGTCGTCGAAGAGCAGCCGGAACCGAAAAGAAAAGTCTCTTATCTTTCGGCCGATGACTGGGAAGAATTGACCGCGCTGACCGCGGCCTTGCTTGCCACCGCCGACAATATTTTAAAAACGGCCAACCTGGGCTTTACCGACGCATTTAACAAGGCTCGTATCGAAATATCGGGCGAATGTCCGTTTTTGCATCCGGAACGCGGGGTTTTTCATTATGCCGAGGGCCGGGTGGGATTATACGAAGAAGTGCCTCCGAACCTGCTTGTCTCCGGCGTCAGCGAATGCCTGCGCCGCATCCTCAATAAACTTGTCTCCAATCCCAAATTCTTTGCGCTCTACAAACGCATCACCCAGCAGATACTGATCCTCGTTCGCCAACGCCAGCCTCAATTTGATAAATTCGGGTATACTCGACAGCTCGAGAGAATTATCAAATTTTAGAGGCATAATATGGAATGGAAAACTTTTTTCACGGCGTTCGGCGTGCTTTTTCTGGCCGAGCTCGGCGATAAGACCCAGCTTGCGGTCATTACCATGACGGCGGACACAAAATCGCCGCTTTCCGTTTTCCTGGGCGCATCGGCGGCGCTGATCCTGGTCTCGCTTTTAGGCGTGGTTTTCGGCGCGCTGCTGGGACAGTACATCCCGGCCGAATGGCTGCAGCGGATCGTGGCGTCGGCGTTTATTATTATCGGCGTGCTGATGCTGCTGGGTGTGTTGTAAAAAGCGGCCTATAAATTGCCACTAGCCTTAGCTAGTGATTTTTGATTTTAGTTTTGTTCGTGTGTTTTCGTGTGGATTCGTGGTTCCTTCTTAAGCTTAAGGTTCTATTCTAAAGGCTATAACGCAGAAAACCACGAAATCACACGAAAAAAGCCTGCGAACGCGCTCCGGCTTGGTACTTATAGACAGAGCCGCTGATATCCACTTGCCTTAGCTATTGGCAATTTAATTAACCTACGGTTTTTTTACCGCGTCGCCTTCCATCGGGTATCCCGCATTCTTCCAGGCATCGGTTCCGCCGATCAAAGCCGCCGTATTTGTCAAACCTTTTTTGCTCGCGATAAGCGCCGCACGGGCGCTTGTGTGTTCGTTCTGTCAGGAACAGTAAAAAATAAGCTGTTTATTCTTTGGCAGTTCACCGTACCGGCTTTCGATCTCATCCACCGGCATGCTGATCGAGCCTTTGATGCGTTCGTTCTGATACGCGGCCACCGCGCGCGCGTCGACAATGACCGCTTTGCCGGCGTCAACCGCCTCCTTCGCGTCCTTAAGAGAGATCCTCTTTGCGTCGTCCTGTGCTTCCGCAGGAGGGGCGGTGTTTTTTGCCTGGTTACCGGCGGTTTGGGTGCTGGCCTGCTGGCAGCCCGCCGCCAATAAAATAAAGATCATAAAAGCAAGTAAATAACGCATATTATTTCTCCCGAAAACTTCTTCCACTATTTATTTTCCACTGTTGGCTGCCCGTTTGCAATCGGCGTGGGATATTTTCCCAGCCAGCAGGCCGTGCAAGCGCTGTCCTGCGCTATGCCGATGGCCGCCAGCATTCCCTCCAGCGAAAGGTAACCGAGCGAGTCGGCTTCGATAAATTTACGCACTTGTTCCACGCTCATCTGCGCCGCGATCAGGTCGGCCTTAAGCGGCGTGTCGACGCCGTAATAGCAGGGCGAAATTGTCGGCGGGCAGCTTATCCGCATGTGCACTTCCCGGGCGCCGGCTTCGCGGACCATCTGCACGATCTTTTTCGAAGTGGTGCCGCGGACGATCGAATCGTCCACCAGGATGACTCTTTTATCCCGAATTAAGTCTTTGATAGGGTTGAGTTTAAGCCGGACGCCAAAGGAGCGGATCGACTGGCTCGGCTCGATAAAGGTCCGCCCGACGTAGTGGTTTCTGATGATCGCCTGGCGGAAATTTATACCCGATTGCGCCGCGTAACCGATCGCCGCCGACATTCCCGAATCCGGCACCGGCACTACCAGGTCGGCATGGCAGGGCTGCTCGATGGCCAGCTGCTTGCCCATTTTATGGCGCGATTCGTTGACCGATCTTCCGAAGATGGTTGAATCCGGGCGGGAAAAATAAACGTGCTCAAAGGTGCAGACGGAAAGAGGTTTTTCTTCGAAGGGAAACGAGGAATGAAGCCCTTCGCCGTCTATCACCAGCATCTCTCCCGCTTCGATCTCGCGGATATATTCGGCATCTATCAGGTCGAAGGCGCAGGTTTCCGAAGCCACGCACCAGGCGTCTTTGAGCTTGCCGAGGACCATGGGGCGAAAACCGCGCGGGTCGCGCACCGCGATCAGCGCCTCCGGCGTTAAAAACAGCAGCGAGAAAGCTCCCTCGGTTTCTTTCAAAACTTTTTGGATGGCTTCGATCGCGTTTGCCGCCTGAGTGCGGGCGATCCCGTGCAGGATCGTTTCGGTGTCCGAAGTGGAAGAAAATATCGCGCCGCCGCGTTCCAATTCTACGCGTTTTTTCTGCGCGAACGGCAGGTTGCCGTTGTGGCAGACGGCGATCTTGCCGTGCTGGCAGGTGACGGAAAACGGCTGAACTTCCTTGATGGTGTTTTTTCCGGCGGTGGAATACCGCGTGTGCCCGATGGCGCTCTCGCCCGTAAGTTTTTCCAGCACCGGTTTATCCAAAACATCCGCCACCAATCCCACCGAGCGAAATTCGTAAATTTCAGTTCCGTCGGATGAAACTATGCCGCAGGCTTCCTGCCCGCGGTGCTGCAAGGCAAAAAGCCCCAGCTGCGTCAGGGTCGAGGCCTCGGCGTGTCCGAAAACGCCGAAAATGCCGCATTCCTCGTGAAATTTATCGAGTAATAAGTCCACTACATCCATTTTGCCACAGGGAATTGAGAAACGAAATTAACACGGGTGCTATTACTGGGAGCGCGGACGGCTCGTCCGCACTTACACGAAGTGTTCGAAAGTTCAGAGTTACGCGTTTACGCGTGATCACGCCTAAAGGCGTAACTCTAAACAATGCTTTTCGCTTTTTCCAGATCGGCGGGAGAATTTAAATTCAAAAAGAAATTCTCCGCATCAGGCAAACGTTTCAACTTGTCAAACCGAACAAAGCGCGTTCTTACATTTTCAAAAACGGAGCGCAGCGGCGGCAGTTTCCCGCCCGCTCCGAGCATTTCTTCCACAACTTTCAAGCAAGGTTCGGCGCGGTAAAAAGCGCAGAGGGGTTGAACGCGGCCGTCGGGCTGGACCGGCACAATGGCGTCGACACTCATGTCGATCAAACCCGCGAGGTATTTCAGCAGGCCGGCCGAGACGCGCGGGTAATCACAGGCCAGCACAAAGATCCATTCGCTCCCAGCGCTGCTCAAAGCGGCATGCAAACCGCCGAAAGCGCCGCGGTCTTTGTAATAGTCGAAAATGACGGGCAAATTTTCCGGCAGATCTTTTGCGGCAAACTGATCTTCATGCGCTGCTGCCAGAAAAATTTGTTTTGGCGAGAGCGCCATGGAAATCGTACTTGCGGCCTTTTCCGCCAGCGTGACGCCGCCCAGTTCGAGCAGTGCCTTGTCCCGCCCGAAACGGCTCGACTTTCCGCCGATCAGAACATAACCTTCCAGATCGCTCACGGCAGCTATTACTTCCATTAAAGGGATGCCGCTTCTTTCATATAGTCGTATTCAAAATCGCCGGAAATTTCGCCGGTCGACTGTATCGAGATGACCGTGCATTTCGAGGTCGGCGTGGCGCTTTTTTCGGCCACGCTGCCGATCGGAATTAGCGGGTTGGCTTCGGGAAAATAGGTGGCGGCGCAATCTTTCGCGACCGGGTAAGGTACGGCGATAAAGCGATAGGCATGGCGTTCGCCGTCGTCAAAATGGCTCGTTAAATTTACCACCTGCCCGGTCTGTAAATTTTGTTCGCGCATATTTTCCGGGTTGAGAAAGATCACGCGCCGCTCACCGTGAATTCCGCGGTAGCGATCGTCCAGATCGTAAATAGTGGTATTAAACTGGTTATGGGCGCGAATCGTGGTCATCAAAAGCTGCCCCTTTCCGAGCGCGATCTTTTCCAGCGAGCTGCATTTGAATTCGGCCTTGCCTGTGCTGGTCGAAAACTCTCGCTGAGCGGGTTTGTTCGGCAGATAAAAACCGCCCTTGTGCCTGATCTTTTCGTTGTAATTTTCACAGCCCACCACCACGCGCGAGATCGCGTCGCGGATGCGGTCGTAATCCGCCGCCATCGCTTCCCAATCCACCGCCGTGTTTTCTCCCAATACCGCTTTCGCCAACTGCGCCACTATCCACGGCTCGCTGCGCAAAGCGTCGGACGCGGGTTTAAGAATACCCTTCGACATCTGCACGTTGAGCATCGTGCTTTCGGTAGAGACAAATTGTTTGCCCCCGGCTTGCACGTCGATCTCCGAACGGCCCAGGCAGGGAAGTATCAGCGACTGTTCGCCGGTAACGAGCGCGGTGCGGTTGAGCTTAGTAATGACCTGCGCGGTCAGCCGGCACTTACGCAAACCTTCCGCAACGTAACCGGTATCGGGCGCGGCGGCCAGGAAATTTCCGCCCATTGCAAAGAAAACTTTCGCTTGGCCCTGGTGCATCGCCTTGATGGCTTCGACCGTGTTCAGGCCGTCTTTTTCCGGCGTTTTGAAATTAAATTCTTTTTCCAGATTGGCGCGGAAAATATCCGTCATCTTTTCCCAGATGCCCATAGTGCGGTCGCCCTGCACATTGGAATGCCCGCGCACGGGGCACAGTCCCGCTCCCTGCTTACCTATCTGCCCGCGCAGAAAATGCATATTGGCAATGTCCTGTATCGTCGCGACCGCTTTTTTATGCTGGGTGACGCCCATTGCCCAGCAGGTGATCACGCGGTCCGCCGCCATGAACATCCCCGCAGCTTCTTCGATCTGCGCTCTTTGGAGTCCGCTTTCGGAAAGGATGTCGTCCCAGGAAACCGCGTCCAGACAATGGATAAATTCCTCGTACGCGGAAGTATATTCGCCGATAAATTCGTGATCGAAAACCGTGCCGGGCCCAAGTCGTTCGCGCTCGAGCATGGTTTTCATCATGCCTTTCAGCACCGCCATGTCGCCGCCGATACGCAGCTGCAGGTATAGATCGGCAAATTTCACCGGCACATTTCCCAGCACGTTGACCGGAAACGCTATCGGGTTTTCGTAATGCTGCGGGTTGGGGTTGACGAAGCTGAGCAAGCCCGCCTCCGGCAGCGGGTTGATCGCGATCATTTTCGCGCCCGCGTTTTTTGCTTCTTCCAGCGACGACATCATGCGCGGCGCATTCGTGCCCGGATTTTGCCCGATCACGATCACCAGATCGGTCTTCGCGAAATCTTCCAGCCGGACGGTGGCTTTGCCCAGCCCGATAGATTCGCTCAGGCCGACGCTGGAAGATTCGTGGCACATATTCGAGCAGTCCGGCAGATTGTTCGTCCCGAACTGCCGGACAAAAAGCTGGTAGAGAAAAGCCGCCTCGTTCGAGGTCCGCCCCGATGTGTAAAAGACAGCTTCGTCGGGCGAGCCGAGCGCGTTTAATTCCCCGGCGATCAGTGCAAAAGCGTCCTCCCAGGAAATAGGTTCGTAATGCGTGGCGTCTTTGCGCAGAACAACCGGGTGGGTCAGCCGCCCCTGCTCGCCCAGCCAGTGGTCAGTTTGCGCGGAAAGTTCGGCCACGCTGTATTTTGCAAAAAACTCCGGCGTGATGCGCGCGGACATCCCTTCGTCGGCCAGAGCCTTGGCGCCGCTTTCGCAAAATTCGGCGATGGTGCGGTGCTCGTCCGGGTCGGCCCAGGCGCAGGATTGGCAGTCGATGCCGTTTTTTTGATTAAGCTTGAGCAGGCTCCGCGTGCCGCGCACCGTCCCCATCTTGCTGTAGACGTGAGACATCGTTTCCCAGATCGCTTTTATCCCGGCGGCGATGTGCAGCGGTTTTGTCGCGCGCAGGCGGCCGAGCTTTTCCGGCGAGCGGTCAGCGCTCCTGTTTATTCGCTTTTCCATAAGATCAGGCTCGAATGTTTTTTTCGTGTTATTTCGTGTGTCTTCGTGGTTTCTGCTTTATAGCCTTTAAAATAAGACATTAAGAACCACGAAATTACACGAAACAACACTAACAAAACCAAAATCAATATGCTGTTTTCACTGATCGGACTTTATAGGCAAAGCCGCTATAAACTTCGCGGATGCGGAAAAGCGTCCGCGTTGTCAGGGTCGTCCTTGCGTTCGAGGCAAACAAAATCTTTTTCGATCAGAATTTTCAGCGTATCTCCATCGCCGTTTATTTTCTGTTCTGAAGCCAGGCTGACCTCCTCGCTTTTTGCCCAATCTATTGACAAATTCTTTGGCAGCAGAATTTTAATTTCGTTTCCTTCAAATCGCGCGGAGATCTCTTTTGCCTCGTCGGAGGCGGCCAGCGTGTAAATAAATTCCGACGAATTTCCGAAACGAATTTTTTCCGAGATCGCGCCGTTTTCCGCGATCGCCGCCACCTCGCCGCGCAGCAGCCGCAGCCGGAGCGAATTTCCCCTGATGCGCAGCTTCATACGATCCTTTCCCCGTCGGTGTAGATGTTAAAACGGTTATCGCGCACAAACCCGACCAGCGTCATGCCGAACTCTTTGGCCAGCTCGACCGCCAGGCTCGAGGGCGCGCCGACCGCCGCCAGCACCGGGACCGCGGCCATCAAAGCTTTTTGCACCAGCTCAAAGCTCGCGCGTCCGCTGACCAGCAGAATTCGATTTTCCAGCGGCGTTTCGCCGGCCATAAATTTCGCGCCGATGACTTTGTCGAGCGCGTTGTGCCGCCCGACGTCTTCGCGCAGAATTTCAAGCTCGCCCCGCGCGTTGAAAAGTGCCGAAGCATGCAGCCCGCCGGTCTGCTCGAAAACGTTTTGCGAGGCGCGCAGGATTTCCGGCAGGCTATGGATCAATTCCGTTTTTACGCGGAAGCCGTTCGAATTTATTTTTCGCGCGCCGGTGTGCAGCGCCTCGATCGAGCTTTTCCCGCAGACCCCGCAGCTTGAGGTCGTATAAAAATTTCTCTCCAGGCGTTTGAGGTCGACGGCCACGTTTTCCGCCAGCTCAACCACGGCCGTGTTCTGAATATTTTTACCTTTGTCCGGCAGGCCGCAGTAGCGGATCCGCGAAACCTGCTCGGGTGTTGTAATTATCCCCTCGGTAAAAAGAAAACCCGCCGCGAGCTCCAGGTCGTCGCCGGGAGTGCGCATGGTAATGGAAATGGCCTTGTGTTCTATGCGGCCGTTTTTGGGAAAACCGAGGCGAATTTCGAGCGGTTCTTCCACGGCGAGAGAGTCGGTCTGAACCGCTTCTTTTTTTTCGGGGGAAACTTTTGTGATCTCCGTCTGAAAATAAGCTTGATTTTTTTGCGCTGCCTTCACACGAAGAATTTTACAGGATAGTGATGCGAAAGTCGTGTTTCAAGCGGATTGACGGTCAGAACCGGGAGCGGTAGCGACCGGGTGACAGTAGCCCGACCGTTAAGGAGGGCGCCCTTGCTGACGCGCGGGCTACTGACACAAATTCCACAAACTTCCGTCCCCCTCGCCAACCTCCCAAAACCATCATCGCAACATTCATCCAGTTACAGTATGCTTGGGCTCAACTGTTGCGTGCGGCAGGCTAACCACACGGTTTGGCCTGAGCACGCCGGGCCTGCCTGGCGGCCCGTGAGGTGAAGAAAGCTTTGCTTCTAAATCGCTATTGGCAACCCGCGCACGCCTGTATCGCGGAGACCGTATAAATCAGATAGGCACAGCCGCTGCCGGTTTTTCTGCCAGTATTCTTGCTTGCAGGCGGGCTGTTATCTCCAACTCAAAGAACTGGCTAAGCGTGTAATTCAGTATTCCATCTCTGCCTAAAAGCCACGGATGGCCGCCGCGCGCCGGAGTGCCGTCGCGAGTGGAAAGCATGCCGCCCGCAACAGAAGATCCAAAAACAGTAGTCAGTAATCAGCAGCCGGTTCAGAGTTACGCCTTTAGGCGTGAGAGTTCAAGGTATTTTCACGCCTAAAGGCGTAACTCTGAACCCGGGTTCGAACGCTGCGCGTTCTTGCGGACGAGTAAGTCCGCGCTCCAGTGTAGTGACCGGATGAAGTTTGGCCGCCTAAAGACGGGACTCAAAACCGTCAATCCGCCGGCAAAATTATTCCCCGGCATTCGCCAAAACCGATGCGGCGGAAACCTTCGCGTTCGCAGTAGGCGCGCATGATGACCTCGTCGCCGTCTTCGAGAAAACGGCGCTCTTCGCCGGTGGGCAGCGTCAGCGGCTCTTTGCCGCGCCAGGTCAGTTCGAGCAGGCAGCCGCGCTCCGATTTTTCCTTGCCGGAAACCGTGCCCGTCGCCATCAAATCGCCCGTTTGCAAATTGCAGCCGTTTGAAGCGTGGTGCGCCAGCATCTGCCCGATCGTCCAGTAGAGATCCTTCGTGTTCGAGCGCGAAAGCAGCATCGGCTCAATTTTCTCATCGCGCATTTTTTGCGAAGCCAGGGTAACTTCGAGCTGAATGTCGAGCCCGCCGGTTTTTTGATTTTGTTCGTCGTAGAGATGAGGCAGCGGCGCGGGGTCTCCTTCCGGCCGGGTGAAAGCGGCGGTGCGAAACGGAGCGAGCGCTTCCATCGTGACGACAAAAGGCGAGATGCTGGTGGCGAAATTTTTTGCCAGGAAAGGCCCCAGCGGCTGGTATTCCCACGCCTGAATATCGCGCGCCGACCAGTCGTTGACCAGGCACAGGCCGAAAATATGATCTTCCGCTTCGGCGATGGGGATCGTCTCGCCAAGCGAGTTTCCGCGCCCGACAAAAAATCCGACCTCCATTTCGTAGTCCAGATTTTTGCAGGGAATATAGACCGGCGGCGCGTCCGCATCGGCGCGGTTCTGACCTTTCGGGCGTTTGATATTCGTGCCGGAAATCACTATCGATGAAGCGCGCCCGTGATAACCGATAGGAAGGTATTTGTAATTCGGCAGCAAGGGCTGGTCCGGGCGAAACATCGAGCCGACATTGGTGGCGTGATAGATCGACGCGTAAAAGTCTGTGTAATCGCCGATCGCGTAAGGGACCTCAAACGATACCTCCGAGATCGGGGTCATTGCCTGCTGAATATCCGATCTGGCGTATTCATCAGCATCTTCCTTGAGGCATTTAACTAACCCGCTTCGCAAATCGGTCTTTCTAAATCCGGAAATATTTGCCAGGATTTCCGCGGCTGAGCCGCTAAGATCAAAATACTTGATTTCAAGGACCTCTTGTATGAAATATTTCAGGTCAATAACAAAATCCCCAATAACGATTCCTGGTATTCCCTCTAAATAATCTTTATTAAAAACACAAAACGGCAAATTCTGGATCGGAAAATCAGTGTTGGGATCGTTGGCGGATTCGACCCAGCTTTTGAGTTTAATGTCGTGAGTTTCGTTTATTTCGTAGGTCATAAAAAATTGGTTCAGAGTTACGCGTTTACGCGTGATCACGCCTGAAGGCGTAACTCTAAACTAGAGAATCCCCAGCTCCTGCAGATCTTCGACCGGCTCGGTGAACGAGCACGAGCCGAAAGAGATCGCGTTTTTTTCGCGCAGGCGCTGCAGCTGCGCAGTGCCGAGGAAATGTTCCTGCCGCCACCAGACGCCGTTTTCTTCAAAAACGAAAGCCCCGGCAAAATCCTCGTCCAGAACCTCCTGTACCAGGTCCGTTTTAAATCCCTCGCGGGTAAAGGCTGCGGCGAGAAAAAAATTGAGAAAGCCGTGCATCCTGTCTTCCGGGCTGTCCGTTTCGTAGGTCAGCGGTTTGACGCAGCGAAAAGGATGGTGCAAGCCGGCGGTGGCCTTAAAGGGAACATTCGCCGCCAGGCAGGTGCGGATAAACCGCGCCACGTCCGCGGTCGAAGGAATTGTGCCGGGCGTCACGCCGCCAGTGCGAATTTTTGCGCGCTGGCTGGTTGAAAATAAAACCGGGACCATTTCCGCCAGGTCTCCGCCGGGCGCGATCTCGAAATACGGTGTCAGATAGGCGGGCAAAATTTCCGCCGCGCGTTCTATGTCGGACGGGTTGTCGGCCTTGATCTCTACCGCGTCTATTTTTACCTGCGGGGAATTAGCGGCGTTAAGATCCTCGATCCGGCGGATCGTTTCCAACAGATCGCCACCGTCCACCACGCTCAGTTTCCACACCTCGCCAGCCTGCGCGGAGTAAAAATCCTTTGCCTCCGCGACGAATTCATCCAGCCGCCCGACGGGCAGGATAAACCTGCCCAGCATCCAGCTCAAATTGCTGTTGTGATAGGTGGCGTAATTCAGCGCGGCTTCGCCCATCGAAAGCCCGGCGGGCGGAAAAAGCCCGGCGTAATCGATGATCCCGGCAAGCAGCGCGCGCACGGAAGATTTAATATTTTCGCTCATTAAGTAAGGACAACTGATCTAGTATAAGAAAACTGCCACGAAATGCACAGACATTAAAATTATCATCATAGAATATTCATATTATTTTGTGTGTTTTCTCTACTGCGTATCCAGAACAAAGGAACAGCAAAATGGGCTCCGGCGCCGACTATAATAAAAACTATCCACAATATCAATGCTGAATCAAGGAGAGTAAGGAGTAAGGCGACTACACATAAATTAAGCAAACCCATCGCTATTGATGTGAATAGAACGGTGCTTTCTAAAATAAAAATAGGTTGATTTATATCACAGTATAGAGTGCCTTTGTGATGGTTTGTAGTTTGATTTATTTTGTATAGGATTTCGAGCAAGGCCATTTCTAAATTTCGCGACCAGGTTTTATAAATTAACATGTAATTATGTTGACGAAGATATACTACAAAAAGTGAAAAGCCTATTCCGAATGCCAAAAGAGGTAATAAAACGGACATTGAACCTAATTGTTGTTTAAGAGTTATTGCATCACCGCCTTTCAATACGGAAGCTGCTAGCACTATAGATTGAAAACCAAAGAAGATCTGCAACAACAGGAATCGTTGGTTATCAACAAGCTCATTTCGTTTGTGAGACAATTCGAGTTGGGAAAGTAAATACTCAAACTTACGTTCAATGTCCTTATTTATGTCAGACATATATTAAGTCTCGACCCTTTACAGTAAAATAGTTTTACTGTAATCAACTCTTAAAATTCTTCTTCAATCCTTGCCAGCATTCGTAATAATCGTGCTGGAGCGAGGCGGTTTCCATGGCGAATTTTGTCGGGCGCAGGATATAGCGCGTCTCGAACATAAAGGCCAGCGTGCCGGTGTATTTCTCGGGTTTCAGCTCGGCATTCGAAGCTTTTTCAAAACCCGCGGCGTCGGGGCCGTGCGCTGACATGCAATTGTGCAGCGAGCCGCCGCCTTTTACGAAACCTTCTTCCTTGGCGTCGTATGTGCCTAAGATCAGCCCCATATATTCCGACATCACGTTGCGGTGATACCACGGCGGGCGAAACGTATTTTCAGCCACCATCCAGCGTTCGGGAAAAATGACAAAGTCGCAATTTGCCGTGCCCGGCGTGTCCGAATTTGAGGTCAGCACGGTGAAAATGCTTGGGTCGGGGTGGTCGAATGAAACTGAGCCGATGGTATTAAAGCGGCGCAGGTCGTAGCGGTAAGGCGCGTAGTTTCCGTGCCAGGCGACCACGTCGAGCGGCGAATGATCTATCTCGGCGCTCCAAAGGTTTCCGCCGAATTTGGCGACGATCTCCATCTCGCCTTCGCGGTCTTCGTACCACGCTTCGGGCGTTTCAAAATCGCGCGGGTTAGCCAGGCCGTTCGAGCCGATGGGGCCAAGTTCCGGCAGGCGAAAATACTGGCCGTAATTTTCGCAGACATAACCGCGCGCCTGGCTGTCGCCCAGCGCGACACTGAATTTCAACCCGCGCGGCAGCACGGCTACCTGGCCCGGGCCGACCTGTATCGCCCCCATCTCGGTCAGAATCCCGATCCGTCCCTCTTCCGGAACGATCAGCATCTCGCCGTCGGCATTATAAAAAAAGCGGTTTTCCATGTGCTTGTTGCAGGCATAGATATGAACCGCGATGCCCATTTGCGCGAACGAATCGCCGCAGCCGGCAATGGTGACCAGGCCGTCGATAAAATCTTTTTTCTCGGCGGGAAATTCTACCGGGTCCCAGCGCAGTTGGTTCGGCGTGGTCTCAAGGTCAAACGGCGTCGATCGGAACAGGCCGTTGTCGATCCGGCGAAAAGGTTTATGCGCCGCCGAAGGGCGAATGCGGTAGAGCCAGCTTCTTTTATTGAGCAGCCGCGGCGTGGTAAACGACGTCCCGGAAAACTGCTCGGCGTACAGCCCCAGGGGAGCTTTCTGCGGCGAGTTTTGCCCAACGGGCAGCGCACCTTCTACCGCTTCAGTTGCAAACTCATTGCCAAATCCGGTTTGGTATTTAAGGTTCATAAAGAATAATTTGTGTCAGTAGCCCAAGCGTAAGCGCGGGCTCATATATATATTATATAAATTCCGGGATTTCACCTTGCCCATATAAGACGTAATCGATCGCGGATTCAATATGTTCTTCTTTCCAAAGATACCGCGTACTTCCATGCCTTGACCAGATTTGCTCATGGGGACCGAAAAGTTTTTCCTTGCGCAATGAGCGCGTAGCATAGGCCTTGAAGCTATTCATAAGAAACTCCGGTTCAGATTTTGCAGTGACAACCATATGTGCATGGTTGCTTCTGATATTTATTGCCAACAAAACATATTCGCGGAACTTACAGACTTCTTTAATAGCCCTTCAACGATTTTTCTAGCCATTTTATCGAGAGCAATTGGTTTTGTTTTTAACGCAGAAAATTCTTTATTTTTCAATCCCGCTCTGGGCGGTAATTTAGGCTTTCCGTAAATAATGAACTTACTTCTATCGACGGAATAACGCTCGTCTCCGTGAAGCCAAGTCCCATAACAACGTATGGTGATCAGATAAGCTAATGGAAAAGCACGATCCTGAAATTCGATATAATCCTTCATACGTGAGGCTCTAGGTTCTCTATCATAGAAGTCCATACAAGAATCATGAGCCCTCCCTGACGGTCGGGCTACTGACACATTTCTTTATCACTGCCTTCGCTTTTAATCGATACCTTTTTTTCTCAGCCAGTCGTTCTGCCGTTTCTCGACTTTTGCATCGTATTCCAGGCAGCCCTTAACTGTTTTCGCTTGTTCTTTCATTGCATGGTCTGCGTACCGGGGGATAGCTCGATCGTCAGCTCCGTCGAGAATGCTAAGCGCGACCTTGTTGAACATCTCGGCCCGAAAGTTCATTACCTGCGCTCCAAAAGCGGTTGTCGCAAGCCGCGGCGAACCGAAATACCCGGGCCAATCGCTTCCGGCGGCAATTCTTCCGAAATCAGCCGGTGAAGTCACCGTGAACGGCTTCGCATTCTTGTAAGCCATATCAACCAAGCCAGGTTTAATAAAGAGCATCCGGCTGGTTTCGGACGCGCCCGCGTGAATATCGATACCGTTTTCCTTTTCCGATACGCTCGGCTCCGATGCCGCGGCAGCAGGTTCCAATCCAAACAAGTTCACCATTCGCCCATTATATGTGTCCCTGAAATAATCACCGGCCTGATCGAGAGCCAGATTGTGAAGCGGCGAGCCGTGATTTTGAATTACGAAGACCCAGCGAAAACCCTGCTCGCCCAGTTCATTTGCAAAGTCCATATAAACCGCGCGGAGAGTTTTTACGCGGACGCCGTAAGACCCCGGAAACACATACTTGTGGCCGATCTCATTAGCGCCGCCGTCACCGAGCGGGATCATCGGAAAGATGACAACGCTCCATCCCGGCCTGGCGGCGATAGCCTCAGCCAGCCGTTCGGTCCACCACTCATTCATGTACCCGTCGGTGAACGCGGGCATGTACGGGCCGTGTTGTTCAATCACTCCGCCCGGCATCAATATCACTGTCTTTTGCCGGTCGAGCGCGCGGATCTGTTCGGTGTTCATCTCGGCCAGCCGGTATATCTGTGCAGAAGATATGCAAGCAAGCAAAAATACCAGCAGTGAAGAAAGGATAAGTTTTTTCATCCGATTTTCCGTCCCCATGCCAGAAACATCCATCCGAAAAAATATTCTTTTATCGCAATATCTTCAAGCCGCGGCGCTATTACTTTCCAGGGAGTGGAATCCAGCGACGGGGTTGTCGATACGGACGCTTTTGCGAATGCGGTTCGGAGTGCGCTGTTCAGCAGCCATCCTGATCTACGATTTGAGGTCTTTGCGCCGAAGAACGCAACTCGCGCGCCCGGTTTCAGATGAGGAAAAATGTTATCCAAAGCAGGCTCGGAGGCATATACGTCGGGCGCCGCAAACATCAGCAGCCCGTCAAAAGAACCCGTCAATGGGACCTTTTGCGCATCTCCCTCGATCAATTCGACATTTTCCCATTGGTTTCGCGTTATCCGCCGCCTTGTATTTATGCAGGTCTCCGGACTGATCTCGATCCCGGTTACCTGGCCGGAGAGCCCGACGGCACTAGAAAGATACGGAAAACTTCCGCCCGATCCGCAGCCCGCATCCAGCACGCGGTCACCGGGTTTCAGATGCAAAAGTGCGACAGCCTTTTTACGAACGGGTTTTATGAACGAAAAATCAAAGTCCGGGAACGGCCTGACCAACGGGCTAAGGTACCGGGCATATGGCGGAGAAGCTTCTTTGGTTTTATTGTTCATATACCGGCCTTTGACGGTGCGGCCATAGCCAGAATCACGTCCGGTAGATCCATGCGTTTGCGCTGACCGTGGTGCCGTCATGATAGCCCCCCGTGATCAGGACCTGACCGTTTTTCAACAGGGTTGCCGTCGCAAACAATCTTTTCGTTCCCATGCTGCCGTCGGCAAAGGAAAAACTACCGGTCGCCGGGTTAAATACTTCCGCCCGGTCTGAGCCGCCGGCGATCAGGACTTTGCCGTTTTCGAGCAGTATCGCCGTGCCCTGCAATTTGTAGCGGGAAGCATTCATATTGTTTTTGACGGCAGTAAAAGTTCCGTTCGCGGGATTGAAGACTTCCGCGTCTCGATACGCGCCGTCGCCGTCGCGCTCGTCGGAACCGCCGACGATCAAGACCCTGCCGTCCGCGAGCCGCGTCGCATCGTGCTTGTGCCGCTTGACGGTTAGATTTCCGACCGTCCTGAAAATACCGCGTGCCGGGTCGTAGATCTCGGCACTTGTATAAATAGTAATTGCCGAGCGCCTGCCTTTGTGGCCGCCTGTGATCAGCACTTTGCCGTCGCCGAGCAACGTCGCGGTGTGGGATTCACGCGCCGTCGTCATTCCGCCTGTTTTAGTAAAGGTATTGGTCTGCGGATCGAAGAGTTCGGCATCAGCCAAAAACGTCCAGCCCGTTCCGACGCCGCCAAGCAGCAGGACCTTACCGTCGTTCAAAAGCGCGGCAACGTGGCCGCTTCGCCCGGTAACCATTCGCCCGGCCGGCGCAAACCGGTTTGCGGCCGGGTCATAAACTTCGGCACTGTCCAGATAATCGCCGTTATAGCCGCCCGCGATCAGGACTTTCCCGTTCGGCAGCAGCGTCGCCGTATGGCCTGCGCGAGCCGCTCTCATATTTTTCGCCGGTACAAAAGCGCCGGTTGCCGGATCAAACAACTCGGCACTCGACAAACCGCCGCCATCACCGACAAAACCGCCCGCGATCAAAACCTTTCCATTGTTAAGTAATGTCGCCGTGTGCGCCGCCCGTTTTGCCGTCATGCTCTGAATTGCGCTAACAACTCCGTCACGGCCAACGCTGGTTTGGGCCTTTTGTTCGCTGGTTGTAACCTGGGCGCTGCAGCCTGGAACAAAAACAAGGGTCGTCATCAACATGCCAAGAAGAGACATTTCTTTTCTAACGGTTCTCATAGTGTTTTCTCCTAAACACTTTCGGTCAAAGATTGACGCGCTATTAACTCATTGAGGGCCGCATTACCTGTATCCGGTAGCATCGGCCGGTTTGCCGGCGTCCTGCACTCGACCACGTAGCGCCAGGCATCGGGACGGGAACCGTCAAGGTCGGTGAAATTATACTCTTTTGCGAGCTGGCCGCTCGATAGCGACCTGCCGTTCCAGCGCGACACTTGCGAGTCAGCGGCCAGGTGCGCGACGGCGCGCCCGGTAAACCGCGGCGTTTCGGTGATGACAAAGTGCGGCTGTCTGTCGATCGCGTCCCTCCAGTTTTCTTCGCTAACGCCATAGGCATCGAGCATCATTTCCGACCGCATCCAGCCCGGGCTCAGCGCAACGGCGGTGCACTCGTGCGGCGCTAACTCGTGCGCCAGCGCGAACGCCATCCGCAGGTTTGCCGCCTTGGCCAGGTCGTAAAAAAAAGACACGCGATAGTTTTCGGCGTTATACTCTTCGGTCCCGTCAGTCACCTCGACAACCAGGCCGCCCGGCTTTTTGATCAAGAGCGGCAGCGCGAAATGTGCCGTGATCGCATGCGTGCCGATCGCCAGTTGCAGCGTGCGCAGGCCGTAGTCCAGATCGGACTCCCACACCGTCTTGCCCCACTCCATTTTGGTCGCGCCCCAGATGTCGTTAACCAGAATGTCGAGCCGCCCCTGTTCGCGCTCGATGCGTTTAACCAGCGTCTCGATCTCCGCCGGATAGGTATGATCGACTCGAACGGCGATCCCATTTCCGCCGGCCCCGGTAACTAATTCCGCGGTTTCCTCGATAGTTTCAGGCCGGTTCATTTCGGAAAGCTGCGTTTTTGTGGAACGCCCCGTGCAATAAACGGTCGCTCCCGCCGCGCCCAGTTCCACGGCGATGCCGCGCCCCGCGCCGCGTGTCGCTCCGGCGACCAACGCCACTTTGCCTTTCAACGGTTGATCCATCCCTTTAACCGCGTCAGTTATGAAGCGCCAGCGTTTTTACTCCGGTAACATTCGGAACCTGGGCAAATTTGAGCAGGGCCTTGCCTAGATCGGCATGAGAATTTGCGGCAATATGCAGGATCATGCCGAACTCCGGCGCCTTTCCGATCACTATTTGCAGAGCGTTGCTTAGAGAAATATTCAGGGCAGTTTTGGTTACGTTTCCTTCGATCAAAACCAAGGCTTGTATCATCGTGTTACCTCCTGAGTGTTAAGGTCTTGTCCGAAACCGAGGATGTAGCCGGAATTATCTTCGACATCGAAATCCCTGCAGCCATAAGGCGCATCTTCGAGCTCGCGGGTTATCTTAACGCCGCGCGATCGCAATTCATCATACAAAGCGTCCGCGTCCTTCACCCGCACATAGGCATCCCAACAGGCATCCGGATAAACCGAATGATTAGGCCGGCTGTGGCCTGTCGATCCGATGCTTTTGAGCATAATGCTCACGCCATCGCGACGAACTATGACAAATTGCGGCGGTTCTCCCCAAAAACGGTCGAAATGAAACCCGAGTTTGTCGCGGTAAAATTCGGCCGACTGCAAGATATCGTCGACTATGAAGTAAGGCGCGACACCATAAAATTTTTGTTCAGTCATAATGTAGCGCCGGCGTCGCAATTTTATCGACGGGGCTGTCCTGAAGGCGTCCCGCCTTCAGATATTTCAAGAGCGAGGGCGAGACGCCTCGCGACTGCCCCGTTAACTAGCCGGGACGCTGGCGCTACGAATTACAAATTTCCCCGGCGCCGCTGTTCTTCCTCGATCGAAACGAACAAAGCTTTAAAATTGCCTTTGCCAAAGCCTTTGCAGCCCTTGCGCTGGAGAATTTCGAAGAACAGAGTGGGCCTGTCTTCCACCGGCTTGGTAAAGATCTGCAGCAGGTAGCCTTCGTCGTCGCGGTCGACCAGGATGCCGAGCCTTTTCAGTTCGCTGACGTCTTCGTCGATGTCGCCGACGCGGTCGTGCAATTCGTCGTAATAACTATCGGGCGTGGGCATCAGCTCGACGCCGTTTTCCTTTAACCGGCTGACGGTTTGAACGATGTCCTTGCAGAGCAGCGCGACGTGCTGCACGCCGGCGGATTTGTAGTAATCGATGTATTCCTGGATCTGGCTTTTGCCTTTTTTGCTCTCGGCGGGTTCGTTGATCGGAAATTTGATATTGTGGCCGCCGTCGGACATCACGATCGACATCAGCGCCGAATATTCTGTCGAAATATCCTTGTCGTCAAAAGTGATATAGCGGTGAAAGCCGAGCGCTTTGGCGTAGAAATCGCACCACTCGTTCATCTTGCCCAGCTCGACGTTGCCGACGATATGATCGACCAAAACGATACCGGCTTCTTTCCCGGCGAGCCTCTGTTCCTCGAAACCGGGCAGGAAAACGCCGCTGTAATCATAACTCCCCTCCTTACGAAGGAGGGGTGCCGGCGCTTCGCCGGCGGCGTGGTTCTCTGCCGGGGTAATATTTCCATTACCGTTTGCACCCTTACTGACGTGCGGGTTTCCGCCATAAGAAATGAGCGAATGGATCGTGTCGCCATAGGTGGCGATCGCCGCGTGGCGCACCGTGCCGAATTCGTCGGTCATATCTTTCGGTTCGGAAACGGCCCGCGCGCCGCGTTTCACCGCTTCGTTAAAGGCATAGTCGCAGTCTTCGACCTGAAAGGCGATGTCGCGTACGCCGTCGCCGTGTTTGCGAATGTGTTCGGCGGCGAAATGGTCTTCGTCGAGCGGCGTGGTCAGCACGAACCTGACGCGGTTTTGCTCCAGCACATACGAGGTCGTCTCGCGGTTGCCCGTCTCCAGCCCCGCATACGCCAGCCGCGAAAAACCGAACGCGTGCCGGTAATAAAACTCGGCCTGCTTGGCATTGCCGACGTAAAACTCGACGTGATGTATCTTTTTTAAACCTAATGGATTTTGTTCTGTCATGATTGCCTCAAAAAAAATAATTATCAATAAAATATTTATGAATTCCGTTTAGCTCCAGTAGCCTATGTGGTCAAACTCTGAACTTTAGCTCCGCAGGAGCGCCGATGTGGTAGCCAGTGGTGAACGCGCAGCGTGAACCTCTGGAACCGGGTAGTCAAAAAACATTAGCTCTGAAAGAGCGTAACAATTATTTCGCCCTTTCAGGGCTCAAATATTTATTATAAATCTTTATCCAGAGGTTCGCTTCGCTCACCACTGGCTACCACATATCGCAACTTCGTTGCTCAAATATAATTCAATCATTTACCAGAGCCCCGCTCACCGCTGGCTACCACATATCGCAACTTCGTTGCTCAAATATAATTCAATCATTTACCAGAGCTCCGCTCACCACTGGCTACCATATCAACGCATCTTCGTTGCTCGAATCGGAAATTTTCAAATCACAATTACCACAAATATCTTTCATCATATTGGACGCCGCTCTTTTTCAAAATATCAACGTATTCTTCTTGAAAAGTCTTACGGCGATGATGCTCTTCCTGATTGCGAATGTATCCTTCAACCTTACCCAAATTTGACGCGCTCACTGCAAATGCCCCATAACCGTTTTGCCAGGCAAATTGCGAATCCTTTTCCCGGTGAACCCAGCCCGATGAACTCGCTTTCAACTCGCGCATAAAATAATCAAGCCTATGTGATGCCTTCAAACCGATCAGCAAATGAACATGATCGCTGATCCCGCCGATAGCCAGCATAATACCGCCCTGGTTTTTTACAATTCCCCCGAGATAACCGTAAAGGTCTTCGCTCCACTCTTTTTTTATTAGTGGAATACGGTCCTTGGTGCTGAAAACCAGGTGATGATGCAAACTAGTGTGGGTGGATGGCATAGTTTGTCACGCTCCTTCAGAGCTTTATTTAATTTTCAATCTTTACCCAGAGGTTCGCTTCGCTCACCACTGGCTACCTTATCAACGCATCTTTGATGCTTTTAAGGAATTTATTTATTCACATAATATTCTAAAAACTCTCGATATACTTTTGCGTTTCTTCCTTTAATTCCGCATATGACGGGATGACGTAGAGCACCGGCTGCATATGGGAATAATCGTATTCACTCTTGATGACCTTTTTCAGATCGAACGGGCGGCGTTCGACATCGCCGCCGAAAGCGTTTTCGAGTTCGCCGAAAGATGACAGCAGCCCCGCGCCGTAGGCCTTGAGCTCGCCGTTTTCCTCGATCAAACCGAATTCGACCGTGAACCAGTAAAGGCGTCCGAGTTCTTCCAACTGCTCGTCGGTTGCGATGCGCGCGCCGTGCCCGATGAACTGCGAAAAATCCGCGAAGTTTCGGTTGGTGAACATCGGAATATGCCCGATGGCCTCGTGCACAATGTCGGGCTCAGGTGTGTACTCGGGCCGCGAAGGGTGGCGAATGTACTGTGTGCAGAGCATCGTGCGGTATGAAAGCCAGCTCAAAAAACCGCGCGTTTCCACCAGCCCCTCGATCGGGGCCAAGCGAAAATTCGAAAGCTCCTTCAGGCGGCGGTTCATTTCCGTGAGCTGCGGAATGCGGTCGTTCGAAATTCCCAGGTCTTTTTTCGCCTGCAGGTAAAATGCGGAAGCCCGCCGCGCCTGTATCTCTTCCAGCTGGCCGGCGACAAACCGCCAGACGCCCTGCTCCTCTTCCGTGTACTCAACGTCGGTGATCTCGCCGGTTTCGCGGAATTTTTTTGAAAGGTCGGCGATGTGGTCGCGCCGCGCGCGGTAGGCTTCGTCGTTGGCGCCGGGATGATCGAGATGAGCTGGTTTATTTCCTCGAACTTCATATCCCGAAATTCCGGCAGATCTTCGTCCTTGATCTCGTAATTTGAGATGCTAAAAGCAGGTTCGGTAATGGAAATGGTTTCGGTGCCCATAGGAATGCCCCTTCGCTGATATTTTGATGCCGCGCCCTGTTACGAAGTTATCCGAGAATAACATATTGTAATAATTACCTGATAACTTTTGCAAGAAACTCGCCCGCCTTTCGTTCAACACACGAGCAGCCCTCAATCCCCATTTTTCCGAGGTGCGAGATATGAAAGCGATCTGGTTGGCCGTTTTGCTGGTTTTTTCTTTGGATGTGGTGTGCCGGGAAAATGAGAAATTACAATTACCCAAACCCGAAGAGGTAGAGCGTATCGAGATCAGCAATACCGGCAGGGCCGACTGGTACAAGCCGGCTGAAGAAGGGAAAAAACAGGGCCTGGCCGAACCGCTTTTTCACATCTGGGACGATGAAGGCAAAGAGGGCTTTATCGACATCAACGGCAATGTAGTTCTCAGCGGGTTCGATAAAGTAAGCGGGTTCAGCGAGGGGCTGGCGGCGGTGATGATCGGCAACAAGTGGGGTTATATCGACCGAACGGGCAAGGTCGTGATCGAGCCGCGCTGGCAAAATAACGATGACTGGCCCGGCGTACGGGTAGGCGCGTTTCACGGGGGGCTGGCGTCGGTGACGGAATACGCAAGCTGGGGAGTGCGTGACGATTCGAATTACTGGACATACAAATGCGGCTATATAGATAAAACCGGCAAATATGTGATCCCACCGCAGCTGCGGCAGAGTTGCGGCCCTTTCAGCGAGGGCCTGGCGGCAGTGGAAGTGGATTTTGACGGGCCGGAAGACACAAAAGATGTAGGCTGGCTCGGCTATATGGACACCAAAGGCAACTGGGCTATCCCGCCGAAATTCATCGAAGGCGGCACTTTTCACGGGGGTATCGCGCTGGTCAGTGACGGGTTTGACGAGAGGAGTGAATTCAAGCGATTCCTGATCGACAAAAAAGGCCGTCCGGTGATGGGGGCGAAAGATTGCCGCTGGCGTTACATTTTTTCCGAAGGGCTGGCGCTGGCATATTCGAGAGAGAAAATGCTTTACGACGGTTTTCTCAACGAAAACTGCGAGTATGCTTTCAAATTTCCGCCCGGCGTTTATGCCGACCCCAATGTTTCCCGTTTTTCCGAGGGGCGGGCCGTAGTGTTCAAAAAACCGGGCTCGCCGCCGAGAGAGGGCGATAGCTCGGATGACGATAAAAGAATCTTTGGTTACATAGACACTTCGGGAAAAGTCGTCATCCCGTTTCAATTCAAATACGCCGTGCCCTTTTCCGAGGGACTGGCTGCGGTAGTCCAAAAGGAAGGCGGGAACGCCTACATCGATCACACGGGCAAGGCCGTTTTAAAGCCCGCTTATGGCGGGAACGGTTCATTCCATAACGGGCTGGCGTATCAATTTCTCCATATGTGGACGATCGGCGAACGCAAAAACGGCCGTAACATCTACGGCTATATGAACAAGCAGGGAAAATACGTCTGGCTTTCGCCGAGAGCAGAGGTCTACCTGGACAAAGAGTGGATAAAAGAAAACTATATCGGACCGCGGAAAAAGTAGAAGCAGCGGCAGTGGCGGTGGCAGTAGCAGTGGCAGTGGGCAGTGGCAGTAAGCAGGGGGCAGCGGCAGAAGGCAGCAGCCAACTGCTTATTGCTGCTGCCTACTGCTGCCGCCGTTCTTCCGTTCGCTCAGGTAGTAATGCCATAACAGCCGGGCCGCGGCCGCGCGGTAGGGCTTCCATCTTTCCGCGAGCCGGATGAATTCATCCGCGCCGGGCCGGTGCGGCAGATCTTTCAATTTTTGATAAGCGACGTGCAAAGCCAGATCGCCGCGCGGCATCACGTCGGGCCTGAGCAGCACCATCAACAGGTAAATATCGCAGGTCCAATCGCCCACCCCTTTTAGTTGTTTCAATCTTGCGCGGACTTCCTCGTCCGGCATCGTCTCTAAAGCTCCCAGCGAAAGTTTGCGTTTAAGAATTGTCTCCGCCAGGTTCCGCGCATAGGCTGTTTTCTGCCGGCTGAACCCGACCGTTTTTAACTCGGCGTCGTCCAGCGTCAAAAAAGTTCGCGGCGTGAGCTTTCCCAGTTTTTGACAAAGCTTGTCGTGACACGCCCGGGCTGACGCCAGCGACACCTGCTGTTCCAAAATTATATGAACCAGCGTGGAAAACCCCGGCGGGCGCGCCCAGAGCGGCGGCGTGCCGTAGGCGCGGTGAATAAAGGACAAGTGCGGATCGGCGGACGCCAGTTTCCGGCAAGCGGCGGCGAGACTTTTTTCGTTAAGGGTTTGATTCATTCAAACTAGAACAATAACAAACGCCGCCGCTTTCGTGAACCCGCAGGTCCGGGCATCAGGAAAATGTCCATGGCAGCGTCGCCATATAGATCGCGCCGCATACGAAAAACAGCCCGCCCATGCCGAGAATGGGCCGGCGAACATCTGTCTTAAAGACCAGCGAAATGCCGCTGAAAAATAAGCTGACGGCAAAGATCACGTTCGCAAATTCAAATCCGTCGCCATGCTGGTTTGCGTCCTGGCCTTCCTTAAAAGCAAGGTCAGACTGTTCGCCCTCGGCCCTGCTTTTGGCCAGCATTTCAGCGCGATAATTTTCATCGTCGGCCAGGTCTTTTTCCATTGCCTTTTCCAGAACCTGCTCCTGCATTGCTACCACCTTGTCCTCGGCCTCCGGAGTTTCCGGGTCGTCCGCGACGATCTTTTTGGCTTCCGGCGGCAAGCCCAGGGATTTGTAACCGGCATCGCTCATTTGCTTGGTATAGAGATAAGTCGCGATCTCATAGGAACGCTCCTGGATCGCCGGATTATCGTCCCCTTCCATGGTTAAACGCATCGCCTGGATATCGACCGCCGAATCTTTGGACATTTCCACTATCGCGCGGCTTTGTTCACTGGCGGCAGAGGTCGCGATCTTGTTAGACCGGCCGTAACCTTCGATCATTTTTCCGTCCCATAAGCCTGACTCAAAACTCGCCAGCGCCGTAGCGATCGCCGCCAGGCCCAACAGCATCGCCGCAAACAGTTCAAACCTGTCAATTTTTTCATCGCTCATTTTTATGACTCCCGGAGATGGATTTGGAATGCAATTACGCTTGCAAGTTTCCAACGACACGGCGTTTCCGTCAAGTGTGTCCGCAATTAATACGGTTTATTCAAGAAATCCTTAGCGCAATCAGCCGAATATTGCTAAACCCTGTGCATACTGGACTTATAGGATTGGCACTCCGTTTGCAACCCTTAGCAGAGAGATGTACCGATATTATTAATAATAAGGGAGCAGGGAAATGACAGAAATAGTAGAAAGAGAAAGCACGGGAAGCAATTTCATTTGGGCCTTGGCGCTGATAATTATCGTGGGAATAATCATGGGCGCTTTATATTACGGCGGGGTTTTCAATAACTTGAGTAAAGACAAAAAGGTCGATGTGGACGTGAAAGTTGGGGCGCCCGCACCGGCCAGGTAACAGCGGTCCTAACTTTACTGGAGAAATAATAAAAAGCCGGCAAGATTGCCGGCTTTTTATTATTAAGATATTAATTTCTCTGGTCTATTTCGGGTAAACGAGATTACTCCGGAAAAAAATATGGTAAATGTTATCTACTAAAATATAATTATAAAGCTAAAAAATACATAAGCGTAGAAAACATATGAGCATACTGGATAAACTCGCTACATCGCTCGGACGCCGCGACGAAGTTCCGAACCAGCAACTGGCGCGCGACATCGCCGCCCGGCAGGACAAAAACGCGGTCAAAGAGCTGGTCGAAAATCTTTCGAATAAAAGCAGGGACATTCAGAACGATTGCATAAAAGTTTTGTACGAGATCGGCGCCGTAAAACCAAAACTGATCGCTCCTTACCTGAAAGATTTTCTGGCGCTGCTGGGCAGTAAAAACAACCGTTTGCAATGGGGCGCGATGACGGCGCTGGGATGTATCGTCGAAGAAAAGCCCGCGGAAATTTTCGCCATGCTGGGAAAAATTATCGATGCGGCCGACAAGGGTTCGGTCATCACCCGCGACCATTGCGTGAATATTCTCATCTCACTGACCGCCTTGAAGCAGTACCGCGACAAAACATTCCCGCTGCTGGCCGAACAAATGATGACCTGCCCCACCAACCAATTTCCGATGTACGCGGAAAATGCGCTGCCCGTCATCGACGCCGGCCTCAAAGAAAAATTCATTAAAGTTTTATCCGGCCGTCTGGGCGAGATCGAAAAGGAAAGCGGAAGAAAACGGGTGGAAAAGGTGATCAGGAAATTAAAATAGACAAGGCTGCTAAATTTTGTGAATACCGCTGTCGATCCCACTCATTCCAACACAACCTTCACATTCGCAGAAACCTTGTTTAAACACTCCGGGCAGAGGCCCAAAATTTCCACTTCAACGGTGATGGTCGTACCCGCCATTCCGGTCGTATCGATCTTTATGGCAGGCGTTCCCTGTCCTTCAATTATTTTCCCGCCGGAGATGGTCCATTTATACCCGGGATCTCCGCCGCCGCCTGTGACACTAACGGCAACGTACATCGGCTCACGTCCCGCCACTACTTGTTTGGGAACCGATAGTTCAATTTCAGAGCACTGGCAAAGAACGCACCAGCATTACGCAAAGCCGCAAAGTTCGCAAAGTAGATCGATCGACTTTTAGACCAACACCCGGTTAGTGTCCATTTTCGCAAATCTTGACATGCACCGGAAGATAGACTAAATTCTGGCAACTTTAGTTGATAAAATTTCACCACTCCCTAGGTTTTGATCCGGAAGGATAAAGCTTTCCGGTATTCATAAATTACTGAAGATTTTTGTAATTTGCGCGGCAGGCGAAGAGCTGCGGCCTTAGCGCAAGCGTTCGATGTTCGGGCATCGAGAGTAAAAGGAGTTTTATTATGAGAGCCAGTTTGACCAAAGACGGTTTGACCCTGCGGGTGATCGCCGGAACCCACAGCGCGATCCTGGGAATGGACCTGGATGAAGACAAGCGAAAAGGATGCCTGGGGTTTTCGATATACCGGACGGAGCTCGGGCCGGTTTCGGCTCCTTTTGCTGAAGCCGACGTCCGCAGCGGCTGGCTGCCTAACATGCTGCGTTTTCCCGCGGACCAAAGCCCGGGTGCGATCACTACCGAAACCGCGCCGCTGCAAAAATTTCGCTGGGGCGATTACACGCTTAAGCCGGCTTCTACTTATCGTTTTCGCGTGGTCCCGCGCTACGGCGCGCCGGACAAGCTCCTGCCTGAATTCGCCGATCACAAACCGTCGGCCGACGACGGGATCGAGCTCGAATTCATCACCGAGGATAAGTCCAACCCGGAAACTTCGATCCATTTCAACCGCGCCGCCGCCGCCAGCCATGCTTTCGAAGCGAAATTCGGAAACTTGAAAAAAGAAGGCGATATTATGGCCGACACCGGCGAAGGAAAACTGGCGCGCGCCTGGCTTTCGAACGGTTTGGAAGAGGCCATCCTGGATTTTCTCGCGCAGGCCGCTGACGATTCTTACGCGCTTCACGGGGCGGTCTATGAATTTCAAAAGACGAATTTACTCGCGGGGCTCAAGGCGGCCCAGGACCGGGGAGCAGAGGTGAAAATTGCTTATCATCACCGGCAAAAAAACGATAAGGATAAAACCGCCCGGGAAAACGACGAGGCCGTCGAAAAGGCCGGATTTAAAGAGGGGACCGCGCTCCCGCGAAAGTGCAATCCGCAAAGCGCGATCATGCACAACAAGTTTGTCGTGCTGCTAAAAAAGATCGACGGGCAGTTAAAGCCGCAGGCCGTCTGGACGGGCTCGACCAACTGGACCAACGGCGGGGTGTACGGCCAGCTCAACGTGGGCCACGCCGTTTATGACGAGGAAGTGGCCGCCATCTATGAAAAATATTTTGAGCTGCTGGCGGCCGATTCCGATGCCCAGACCATGAAGCACACTCTGGCCACGTTAAACCCGGTCTCGCTCGAGCTTCCGGCGGAGCGCAAGGTAACGCCGATACTTTCACCGCAAAGCGACGACACCATGCTGCGTCTTTACGCGAGCATCTGCGAAAACGCCCGGTGCCTGATGGTTTCCGCTCCTTTCGAACTTTCGGAGCTCATTCGCGCGACGTTAACGAAAGAGAACCCTGGAATGCTCAGGTATTTGCTGGTGGATAAAACCGGGAGCCTGGGAGATAAAGCGGAGATCGCCGTGATCGAAGGAGATCCGGATAATGAGATCGCCGCCGCTACGACAATTTCCTCTCCGCTGACCGACTTTCAGGGCAGGCTGCTCGAAGGCAAAGAATCGTTTCACCACGCCGGAATTCATATTCACTCCAAGATCATCCTGGCAGACCCCTTCAGCTCGGACCCGATCGTCGTTACCGGCTCGGCCAATTTTTCCAACAATTCGACCCAGGTCAACGATTCGAACACGCTGGTACTGCGCGGATTTACGGCCGTGGCCGACATCTACGCCACGGAATTTATGCGCATGTTCGAGCATTATCATTTTCGCGCCTCGCGCGCTGCCGCCGCGGACAGATCGAAACCGTTCGCCCTGGCGCCCGACGATAGCTGGTCCGAGGAATACTACGTCCCCGGCAGCTACGAGGAAAAAGACCGCAAGATGTTTGCTGGTACTTCGTAATACCTTTTCCAGGAAGCAAGTCGTTCTTCCGCGGCGAAAATTTCTTCAAACCTATGCCAAACGAATCAACCCGCCCGGATATTTTTACTCGGGAAAAGTCCGGCGAGATCAAAACGATTAGTGGAGTGGCCACTTCTGTGGCCGCGTTCGTAGGAAGGACGGCGAAGGGGCCGGCTGATAAAGCCGTGCGCTGTTTTGGTTATAGAGATTTCCTGCGGAAATTCGGCGGCGCCCACCCGCGAAGCGATCTGGCGGAAAGTGTAAAGCTGTTTTTTGAAAACGGCGGACACGAATGCTATATCGTAAGAATTTCGCGGCGCATGCTGAAAGCGGCGGATTTCACTAAAAAAAATAAAGGCATTTACGCCCTCGACAAGGTTGACATCTTCAATCTTATGGTCCTCCCAGGCGATATGGATATTAACGAGTCCGGCTACAGATCGCTTTTAGCCGCCGCCGGCGAATATTGCCTGAACAAACGCGCGTTTTTACTGATCGATGCGCCGGAAAGCTGGTTGAATAAAGTCGACGCCGCAACGATCAAAACATTTCGCGACGGAATAGTGAAAAACTCTTCTGCGGTTTTTTATCCCCGGATCAAAATTGATGACGCCGGGATCACCCGGACGATCGGCGCTTCCGGAGCGATCGCCGGATTGATTGCGCGGACCGATTCGCAACGCGGTGTCTGGAAAGCCCCGGCTGGGATCGAAGCCGATTTGCGCGGCATTTTAGACGTCGAAAAACATTTAACCGATAATGAAAACGGAAAGTTAAACAAACTCGGCGTTAATTGCATTCGCAAATTTTCTGACGGCATTGTGAACTGGGGCGCAAGAACTCTCGATGGCGCGGACGATCTCGGATCGGAGTGGAAATACGTTCCCGTCCGGAGGTTGGCCTTGTTTATCGAAGAGTCGCTGTTTCGCGGAACGGAGTCGGTGGTTTTTGAGCCTAATGACGAGCCGCTTTGGGCAAAGATCAGATCATATATCATGATGTTTTTGATGAATTTGTTCCGGCAGGGCGCGTTTCAGGGAAGCACGCCTAACAAGGCGTTTTTTGTGAAATGCGACAGGGAAACTATCACCCATGATGACCTCGATTCGGGGAGAATAAATATTCAAGTGGGGATTGCCCCGCTCAAACCCGCCGAATTCATCATTATCTACATTCAGCACAAGTTTCCTTCTTAGAATTATTTTGCCTGCTTAATTTCTTCAACCGTCGCCGGATTTTCGAGCGCCGAAAGATCGCCGGGGTCTAGGCCCAGGTAGGCGGCGCGGATGACGCGGCGCATGACCTTGGCGTTGCGCGTTTTGGGCAGCGCGCTGACAAAATGGATGCGGCTCGGCGCGAGCGGTTTGCCCATATCCTTGGCGACAAGGGCTTTGAGCTCGGCCTCAAGCGCCGCGGTCTTGTCAGTAGCGCCTGCGTCAGCAGGTGCGTCCGAACGCTCTGCGTTCGATGCGGAAGAACCACCCCCCGGCTGAAGCCGTACCCCTCCTTCGTAAGGAGGGGAGTTTAAAGCGTCCGCGCTCCCAGTAAGAGCGTTCGCGGTTAAGACGCAAAACGCTATCATGGCGGTGCCTTTGCGCTCGTCGGGGACGCCGATGACAGCGGCCTCGGTGACGCGTTCGTGCGCCACCAGCAGCGATTCGACCTCCGCGGGCCCGACGCGTTTGCCGGCGACTTTGAGCGTATCGTCGGAGCGCCCGAGGATGTACCAGTGCCCGTCCTCATCGCGCATCGCCCAATCGCCGTGCACCCAAATGCCGGGAAAACGCCGCCAGTAAGTTTCCAGATAACGTTCCGGCTCCTCCCAGAAACCGCGCGCCATCCCGATCCAGGGTTTTTTGATCGCGAGCTCGCCGACCGCACCATTAGGCGCGGAGTTTCCCTGCTCGTCCAAAATATCGGCATCGATACCGAGGCACGGCGCGGGAAAACTGCACGGCTTTATCGGCAGCAGCGGATTGCCCATCAGAATGCCGCCGGAAATTTCCGTCCCGCCGGAATAGTTTATGATCGGCAGTTTCCCGCCGCCCACCTTTTCAAAAAGCCACCACCACGGCGCCGGGTTCCACGGCTCGCCGGTCGAGGCAAAAGCGCGTAGGCTCGTAAGATCGTGTTTTTTCGGCAGCTCGTCGCCGCAGGCGGCAAGCGCGCGCACCAGCGTCGGCGAAATGCCTAATATCTCCACTTTATGTTTCGCGCAAAATTCCCACATCCGGTCGGGCGCGGGAAAATCGGGCGCGCCGTCGTAGATGACGATAGTGCCGCCCAGCGCCAGCGCGCCGTAGATCAGCCACGGCCCCATCATCCAGCCGATGTCCGTCACCCACGAAATGCGCGTGCCGCGGCCGACGTCCGTGCCGAAAGCCATGTCCTGCGCCGCCTTGATGGGAAAGCCGCAATGGGTGTGCGCGATACCTTTGGGCTTGCCCGTGGTGCCGCTAGTGTAAAGAATGATCAGCGGGTCTTCGGCGAGTGTGGGTTCAGGATCTGTTGAAAGCCCGTCGCCGGTTTTACATAATTCGGAATAATTAATAATTGATAATTTAGAATTAATGATTTTCTCGCCGCGCTTTACGATAAAAACTTTTTCTATCGTCGGGCAATTTGCCGCCGCCTTTTCAGCCACCTCAAAAGCGTTAAAGAATTTTCCCCGGCGCGGGAAACCGTCGCAGGTAAAAAGAGCCTTTGCCCCGACAGCGTTCATGCGCGATTCGATCGCGGAAACCCCGTAGCCGGAAAAAACCGGCACGGCGATCGCGCCGATGCGATTAATGGCAAGAAGGGCAACCACGGTTTCTATCATCATCGGCAGGTGAATTCCCACCGCGTCGCCTTTGCCCAAGCCGTTTGCGCGCAGGCCCGCCGCGCAATTTTCCACCTGTTCCAGCAGTTCCGCGTAAGTAACCTGTTCTACTTTGCCTTCTTCGCCCTCCCAAATGACCGCCGGTTGGCCTCCCGCTCCGGCAAGCCAGCGGTCGAGACACATTTCCGTGATGTTTAGCCCGCCGCCCGCGCACCACTGCGGCCACTCGATGCCGCGCGAAGTGTCGAGCAATTTCGTGTAAGGCGGGTCGAATTTGATGTCGAGGAATTCCAGCAGTTCCGCGTGAAACCATTCCACGTCCTCGACGGACCGCCGGTAGATCTCGTCGAAAGTTTTCGCGCCGGCCTGCCGCATAAAGCGCGTGAGCTGCGCCCGCCGGGTGACTTCTGCGGTCGGCTGCCAGGCGACGGGCTGGTGTTCAAAAGTATTGGCGTCGTTCATATTTGCTCTAAAGTTTATACTCATAAAAAAAACTTCCAAAATTCCGGGTAGATTAATTTGGAAGGAACCGGCGAGTTTTAAGCAATAAAAAAGCGGGACTGGAAATATATAAACCAGCTCCCGCAGCAATACGAATGAAAGCGTCTTTATTTAAATTGCCAACCCGAAACCCTAAACCCATCTGACTGGTTTTTACCTTTGCCAAACGTAACTTTTATTAAATTCAATTCGACGGCGGAGAAGGATTTAGATAAATCCCCCGATTTTACCGTCATAGTAGCAAAATCATCACTGATGAAAAACTCGTACAGGACGGGAATGCCGCCATTTGTAAACAAATCCCCCGCTGTTTTCTTTAACGCTTTGAAATATTCTGAATGATCGGATAACAAGAGGTGATTGGCAACATCTTCAATAGTAAAATCGATCGGCGCTAAACTGACTCGGGCTTCCCTGAATTCAACCCTCATATTTCTCAAATTGATCAAGGCTATAGCTAATCGGGGATCAGAGTTCGCCATTTCCATTATAAGCCGGTCGGATATCTTGACTTGAGGATTCTTCAATATTTTCGGCGCACAGACACTTATCGACGTTTCGTTGCCGCCTGCGGAACGATCGTTTTGGGGTATACAAGCTCCGGTAAGCGTGCAGGCGTGTCCCGCACCGGTAGCGCAAGCGTCACCTCCGCTTATGGAAGCCGTACATATAAATCCCGGAGGAGCCGGAGTGCATTGAACGCATTGGGCCTTGCTATCAACCGTTAAGACCGCCAGGCACAGGAAGAGTCCGGCAGCCGTAAAAGCTGTTTTTATGAGAGTTTTCATACTAATTTCTCCTTTTGTTGTGGGATGTAATGGGCGGAACACCGCCATAAGGAAAATTGCTTATTGGAACTTTAAACGTGGGATAAACGATCCTCCTGCTAAATAATAGGCGCGATCAGGTCTACTTTTCACAATAGTCCGCCTTTGTAAAGGAGCACGTGAAAAATTGGTAAAATTATAATCCCTATTTTCCCGAAAAGTCAATAATCTTTATAAAGAGCGAGGAATATTGCCCGACCTAAAACTTGACATCTGAACAGGATTTGCTTGAATTACATTCAACGTGGCTGAACGAAAAATTCCGACAGTGATGAAATTCGGCGGCACTTCGGTGCAGGACGCCGAGGCGTTTGCGCGGGCGGCGGGAGTGGTGGCCGGCGAGCGCGAAAATTCGCCGGTGGTGGTGGTGTCCGCGATGGCAAGGGTGACGGACGCGCTGCTCGCCGCTTTCGAGACCGCGAAAAAGGGAGATTTCGAAGCCGGTTTTGCCTCGCTCGGCGAGCATTTCGCGCGGCATTCGAGTGTAGCCGGGGAATTGCTCAGTGAAGAGCGGCAAAAAAATTTCGGGCACGAACTGGAGCTTTCACAAAAAGAGCTGGTCGACCTGCTTGAGCGCGCCTCGCGCCGCTCGCTGCCGCTGGCGATGTTAAAAGACGCGGTCGTTTCCTATGGAGAGCAGCTTTCCTCGCGTCTGCTGGCGGAAGTTTGCAGGGCCGCGGGGCTGAACGCGCGGCAGATGGATTCGCGCCGCCTGATCGTGACGGACGACGAATACGGCGCGGCGACCCCGTTCTGGGACGAGACCGAAGAGCTTATCCGGCTCGAGCTCCAGCCGTTGGTCGACGCGGGCGAAATTCCGGTCATGGGCGGTTTTATCGCCGGCAGCCGCAGCGGCGAAACGACCACGCTCGGGCGCGGCGGCTCCGATTATTCGGCGGCGCTGGTCGGCGCGGCTCTGCGCGCCCGGGAAATACAGATCTGGACTGACGTGACCGGGGTGCTGACCACCGACCCGCGCATCGTCCCGGGCGCGCGCACATTGCCCGTGCTGAGTTACGAGGAAGCCGCCGAGCTGGCCTATTTCGGCGCCAAGGTCTTGCACCCGAAAACCATCCAGCCGGCGGTCGATCACGGCATTCCGGTGCGCGTCTGCAATTCGCACGCGCCCGCTGAGCGCGGCACGATGATCCTTGCCGAACCGGAAATTTCGGAAAACAAGATCAAATCCATCGCTTACAAAAAAGGCATTACGATCTTGCGGATCTCCTCAGCGCGGATGCTGGGAAGTTACGGTTTTATGTCGGCCCTGTTCCAGATTTTCGACCGCTACCGCACCGTCATCGACGTCATCTCTACCTCAGAGGTTTCGCTCGCGCTGACTCTGGACAACACCCACTCGCTGGAAAATGTTGTCATGGAACTCAAACGGCTGGGCGAGGTGGAAACGGAAGAAAACAACGCGGTCGTTTGCGTGGTCGGCGAAGGCCTGCGCTCGACCCCGGGCCTGGCATCGAAAATTTTCTCGACTTTGCAGGACGTAAATATCTCTCTGATCTCGCACGGCGCTTCGGCGGTGAACATGACGTTTGTGGTGAAAGAGGACCGGTTGGTAGAAGTTGTAAAAAGATTGCACGACACGTTTTTTGAGGTATAACGGCAGAAACACGAGCGTAAGCGAGTGTGTCAGTGTGAAATTACACACTCCCTGACGGTCGTGTTTCCGCCCCGATCATATGAACCTTTTTGAATTGACCAAAACTTTAATGTCCATCCCTTCCGTTTCCGGTGAGGAGGAAGCGGTCGGATTTTTTCTGCGCGATCATTTGCAGCGTTTGGGCTGGACGGTCGAGCTGCAGGCGGTTTCGGAAAACCAGAATAATGTCATCGCTTATCTCAGCGACACGCCGCGCATTTTTTTCTCCACGCACCTGGATACCGTGCCGCCGTTTATCGCGCCCGGCGAAGACGAAGAAAAAATTTACGGGCGCGGCGCCTGCGATGCAAAAGGGCTCATCGCCGCGCAGATCGCGGCAGCGGAAGAGCTGCGGCGGCAGGGAATAAACGATATCGGGCTGCTTTACACGGTCGAGGAAGAACAATCCAGCACCGGCGCGAAAGCCGCCAATCTGCATCCGCTGGCGGCAAAGTGCGAATACCTGATCAACGGCGAACCGACCGACAACGAGCTTGGCGTGGGCTCTAAAGGCGCGCTGCGTTTGAAAATAAAAACGCGCGGCAAAGCGGCGCATTCCGCCTACCCGGAAGAAGGCGATTCGGCCGTCTTAAAGCTGCTGGATATTTTGGAAGACGTGCGGAAGCTCGAATTTCCTCACGGTGAATTTTTCGGCGAAACGACCTGCAATATCGGCACGATAAACGGCGGTTTGAAAATAAATATCGTCCCGGCCGAGGCCGAAGCCGGTTTGCTGATCCGTTTAACGACCGCTAAAGAACCGGTCCTGGAAATTCTGGAGAAAACCATCGCCGGGCGCGGCGAGCTTGAGATCACGTCGTTCAGCCTGCCGGTGAAAATGCTGGCGGTCGACGGCTTTCGGCAAAAGGTCGTGCGCTTTACCACCGACATCCCGCACCTGCCAAACTGGGGCACGCCACTTCTGCTCGGCGCGGGCTCTATCCTGGTCGCGCATACCAGGGATGAATTCGTGCTGAAAAAAGATCTGGAAGAATCGGTCGGATTGTATGTTAATTTGGTAAAGAAATTATTAGCCACAGAGGGCACAGAGGGCAAAGAGTAGGAAATTCACAGGGATAACGGGGATAAACATAAAATTTTTATGATTTTATTTTTTTGACTCTGTGTCCTCTGTGAACTCTGTGGCAAAAAATTATGAAAATAGCTCTGATAGGTTACGGCGCGATGGGACGGTTGATCGAAACGCTGGCCAGGGAAGCCGGCGACGAGATCGCCCTGGTCATCGATGAAGCCGATGCGGCTCTTTCGCCGGCGGAGCTCGCGGAGAAATTAAAAGGCGCCCCTTCGGTGGATGTTGCGATAGATTTTTCTGACCACTCGGCGGTGCGCCGGAATATCGAAGCCTGCTGCCTGGCCGGGTTTCCCGTGGTCGAAGGCACGACGGGCTGGAACGCGGAATTAGAGAGCGTGAAAAACATGGTCTCGGAAAAAAACGGCGCGCTGGTTTTCGGCGCGAATTTCAGCGTCGGCGTGAATATTTTTTACCGGATCGTTTCCGCAGCGTCGGAACTTTTTGCGCAGTTTCCCGAATACGAACCTTTTATCGAGGAGCAGCATCACTCGCGCAAAAAAGACGCGCCCAGCGGCACGGCTTTGAAGTTAAAATCGCTGGTCACAGAAATTGTAAAGCGCGATTTTTCCGTCAGTTCGACCCGCGCGGGAAACATCCCCGGCACGCACACCGTCGGATTCGATGGCCCGGCCGACCAGATCAAGCTAACGCATACCGCACGCTCGCGCGAAGGCTTTGCCGCCGGCGCGCTGGTCGCGGCGAAATGGATCGTGGGCAAGCGCGGCGTGTATGAATTTAGCGAAGTGATGGACGAAATTTTGAATAAGAATATTTAAACAGGGATAGACAGGATAAACAGGATAGAAAAATTTCTGAAAATCCTGTGTATCCTGTTCATCCCTGTTAATTATTCCCTGAGAAATTATGACAACAAAAATCAATTGGATGCGCGGGTGCGCGACGGCCCTGGTGACGCCGTTTAAAAAAGACGGTTCGATAGACGACGCTTGTTTTAGGAAACTGGTCGAGCGGCAGATCAGGGGCGGCGTGAAGCTGATGGTGCCGTGCGGGACCACCGGCGAGAGCGCGACCATGAGCGAGGAAGAACGGCTGCATGTGATCGGGATGACCGTTGAGGTGGCGCATAAACGAGGCGCTTATGTGATCGCCGGAACGGGCACTAACAACACCGCCGACAGCGCCCGGTTCACGCGCCGCGCTCGCGAACTCGGCGTGGACGCCGCGCTGGTTGTCGGCCCTTTTTACAACAAACCGACGCAGGAAGGGATGTTCGCTCATTTTTCCGCGGTGGCTAAAGCGGTGCCCGGCCTGCCGGTGATGCTCTATAACGTGCCCGGCCGCACTCTTCGAATATCTCGGCCGCAACGACCTTGCGGCTCGCCGCGGCGCATGAAAACATCGTCGCGACCAAGGAAGCCTCGGGGAATTTTTCGCAAGTAATGGAAATCCTGCGCGACCGCCCGAAAAATTTCAAAGTTTTTTCCGGCGACGATGCCGCCACGCTGCCTCTTATCTCGCTCGGCGCTGACGGGCTGGTTTCCGTTTGCGCGAATGAGATCCCCAAACAAACTTCGTCGATGGTCAGGGCCATGCTTGAGGCTAACGACAGGGAGGCTCGTAAGATCCATTACCAGATACTGGCGCTGATGGAAGCGAATTTTATCGAATCCTCGCCCGCGCCGTGCAAATTCGTGATGAAGGAAATGGGCTTGCTGGAAGAAATTTTGCGCCTGCCGCTCGTTCCCGTGTCCGAGCCGACGCGGAAAGTACTGCGCAAGGTTATGAAAGAAGCGGGAGTGAAATAATGAAAGGCTTTCTGGTCGTTGTTTTGATCATGCTCGGGTTTTCGATCGTTGCGGCACAAACCAGCAAAGCGGAAAATGAAGTTTTGGCGGCCAACAAAGCCTGGGCCGATGCCCAGGTGAAAGGCGATCTGGATGCGCTCGATAGGATTCTGGCGGACGATCTGATCGTCACCGCGGGCAACGGCACGACCCGCGATAAAAAAGGCGAGCTGGCGGATGCCAAACCTGCGCCGGATTTTAAAACTTACTTTTTTAATACCGAAGACGTCAGGGTAAAAGTGTACGGCAAAACGGCGGTCGTCACCGGGCACGCAAAATGGCGCATCAATTTTAAAGGGCGGGACGCCGATAACGAACGCCGCTACACATGTGTTTACGTTAAGCGAGACGGGCGCTGGCAGATGGTCGCTCTACAGGTAACGCGTATCGCAAAACCTTCATAAATTTAATATATGATCGGCATGAAAAAATTTACCCCGGTTTTGTTTTTATTGGCTTTATTGCCTATCGGCGTATTTGCCCAGGCTGAAACGCCGAAGGCCGGAAAGAGAGAACAGGAAGTCCGCACCGTACTCAAACTGTGGGCCGAGGCGATAGTGAGCCGCGATATGAGCGCGCTGGATAAATTGTTTTCCGAAGACGTGTTCATCACCGATCACAACGGCGGCACGCGCGGGAAAAAGGAAGAGATGGAAGCGCTGAAACCTTCTCCCGGAGTAAAAACCGTTTCGGTGGATAACGAGGACGTTCGGATAAGGATCTATGATAAGACTGCGGTGGTCACGGCTATCGTGAAAATGCGTTTTGAGATCGGCGGCAAGGAAACACAGATCGTACTGCGCTACACCGCCGTTTTCGTCAAAAAAACGGCCGCTGGCAGATCACGGTTTTGCAGACGACACGCATCGTCCAGCCGAAAACGAATTGAGATGTATTTATGGAAAGCAGAATGATCACCCGCATCTGGCACGGCATTACAAAACGCGAACACGGCGACGAGTACCTGGAATTTATAATTAAAACCGGTGTCAGCGATTACAAAAACACCCCCGGAAGTCTTAGCGTCGAAATTCTGCGCCGCGTGGAAGGAGACCGTTGTCATTTCTGGACGGTGACGAAATGGGACAGCTATTCCAGCATCAAGAAATTCGCCGGCGAGGACTACGAAAAAGCGAAATATTATCCGGAAGACGAAAAGTACTTGCTGGAATTCGAGCCGAATGTTATACACTGCGAAACGTTCGAGTTTTAACGGAATATTTTCAAAAACTTTGAGCGGTTACTTTATGCGTAAAATACTTTTACTCATAGCGATTATTTTCCCGGCAGTTTTTCTGTCAGGTTGTGATCCCGGAGTGAGTTTTGTCCCCGACGGCTGGCAGCGAGCGGGGAATCAGTTTCACAAAAACTATGAGGGTTTTGACATAAAAATGGAGCAAATAGGCGGTTTGATCGGACAAAAGAGAATTATTTTTGAAGGTGACATTTATAACAGAGGAAACGGGGATGATACTTTTCAGATCCAAAGGGCTGTTTTGAGAACCAATAAGAATGAATATATCGGGGAGCAAAATCTCGCGAATAATAAAATAGAAAAAATAAAGCCCGGAGATAAGCAGCATTTTTCGGTTTATTTTGAGTTAAAGGACTATTTAGATAAAGAACTAAAAGCTCCGGTTGAGTTAGACGTGGCCGTGCGATCCGGAAACCAAACTAACGAGATCGTAATTCCTATGACCGATCACTGGCCACCCGAAAGCAACAATGATATTAAGAGAAACAATTGAACAATTATTTACCAGATCCGAATTCACAGCCGAGGACCGCGCGGTTTTTGAGGAGTTTAAAACTGCGCTGAGACTGGGCGAGATCCGTTCGGCGGAAAAGGGCGCGGACGGAATTTGGCGCGCCAATACGTGGGTGAAGCAGGGGATTCTGCTCGGTTTCCGGATGGGCAAGATGGTGGAGATGTCGAAAGAGACCGAGACGTTCAGGTTTTTCGACAAGGACACTTTTCCGCTGCGCCCGCTTGGGCTGGAAGACGGCGTGCGCATAGTGGCCGGCGGTTCGACCATTCGCGACGGCGCGTATATCGCGCCGGGCGTGGTCATGATGCCGCCCGCTTACGTCAACGTGGGCGCCTATGTCGATGAAGGCACTATGATCGACAGTCACGCGCTGGTCGGTTCGTGCGCGCAGATCGGCAAGCGGGTCCATCTTTCGGCCGCGGCGCAGATCGGCGGCGTGCTGGAGCCGGTGGGCGCGGTGCCGGTCGTGATCGAAGACGACGTGCTGGTCGGCGGCAACACGGGCGTCTATGAAGGCACCATTGTGCGCGAACGCGCGGTGCTGGCCTCGGGTGTGATTCTGACGCGCTCGACGCCGCTGTTTGACCTGGTCACGGGCGCGGTCTATAAATCCGACGGCGAAAAACCGCTGGAAGTTCCGGCCGGCGCCGTGGTCGTGCAAGGTTCCCGCGCCGTTACCGGCGAACAGGGAAAAAAATGGGGTTTGTCTATCTACGCGCCGATCATCGTCAAATACCGCGACGAAAAAACCGACACCGCGACGCGGCTGGAAGATTATCTTCGCTAGCCGCGTTCCCTTTAATGATCCGATCCCACGATATTGACCGGGCCGTCACCATCGAACATTATCGTGCGCGGCAGTATTTTGAACTTCTTGGACTGGAAGGTCATCGTGTAAGTCCGGATCGTCGACAGGTTCGGGAACCTGTAATATCCGGCCGGGGGCGTTCTGTACCATTGGGAATTCCCCAGCTCGTCCGTTAGCGTTATGACCACATTCTCCGCACCCCGTCCGCTCGCGGTGGTAATGCGGCCGGTCATTGTCTGAATTGTCGATACGCCTTCTGCCAGGGTGAAGTCTGAAAATACAGTTGTAGCCGGAATCGTCGCGCGATTCGCGGTCGGCTGAAAAGACGTCGGAACCCTGACTGCCGAACCGCCGCTGATTCGGAATACGCGATAGTAGTTCTCATTGCTGACCACATCCGCATCAACGTAGTTGAAAGTAATATCGGCTTGCGTGATCCCGCCATTAACCGTACTCCACCAGCGCTGCAAACGATTGGCCGGAAGATCGGCCGCGGCACCATACGGGCCGGCATGGGCTTCGACCGTGAAATTCGCACTGCCGGTTACGTTAGCCACTTCCGCCGGTGAGTAAACCGAACCGGTGCCTACCGGGAAGCGGTAAATACCCGATCCGTTGACGCATCGTGTAAGGGGCGAGGCGATGAACGAAGTGTCACTGCCGCCCGAGATCGCGGTGGTCGCGCAAGCGGTGAGGATAACCGTTCCCGTCCCGGAGATCTTGCCGCCGCTGAGCGCCAGAGTGTGTTCAACGGTAAGCGAAATAACGTTTGTGATATTGCCGCTCAGGTTGAGATCGCCTTTAACGGTGATCGTCCCGGTTCCGGAAATATTGCCGCTGTTGAGCGTAAGATGCCGATCGACAGTGAGCGAACTAATATTTGAGATACTGCCGCCGTTCAAGGTCAGATCACCTTTCACCACCAGAGCCCCGGGGCCGGTCACGAAGCCGTCGCGAAGATCGAGGTTGCCGTTTATGGTAAGTGTACGTCCCGAACCGATGGTCAAAGTGCGGCTGTTGGTGACGATCAGGCTGCTAAGTGTAACGTCGGAAGATGTGATGGAAGCATCGCTTGCACTGATGATGACGCCGACGTTCACGGCCAGGAACCAAACTGTCTCCCCAATTTGCCGCGTTATGCCAATCAGGATTGGCCGAACCTGTCCATATAGTTTGCCGCCAACGAGCAAAATAGGGCGAGAGATGGCACCCCGCTGTGGTGAAACCCCCTCCAAAGTAAATGTAACCGCCCACCGGCGTGATCGTAGTTGCCGGCGCGTCTAATCCCGCACCGAGCGCGGACCAGGCGGTTCCATTCCATTTCGCGACATAGTTAGCCGGGCCTCCGGCGGCGGTTGTAAAGTCGCCGGATACGATCAGTTCTGAGCCGGCCACGACTGCTCTGACATTATTATTTGTACCGAAGTTTGCCGAGGGCACCCCGCCCCCGAGAGCGGACCAGGACGAACCGTTCCATTTGGCAATGCGGTTGACGGTAACACCGCCGACTGTAGCAAAGGCACCGGTTATATAAACGTCTGTTCCCAGTACGGCGAGCGTTCTGACGCCATGGCCAGCCATTCCGGCTCCCAGCCCGGTCCAGGTCGTCCCGTCATATTTAGCAATGTAACTGCTGCTGTCTAATGTCGTGCTCTCAGCGGCCACGTACAGGTCGCTGCCCAAAACGGCGATCGTGTGCGGGGTTGACACCAGTATCCCCGAATTGAGGCCTACCCAATTCGTTCCATTCCACTTGGCGATGCGGTGAGCCGTGACGCCGCCGGCGTTTTCAAACGACCCTGCAACATAAATGTCCGGGCCGACAGCCTTAATGACGCTGACCGGTCCGTCCAGGCCCGTGCCGAGAGCTGACCAGGCGCTGCCGTTCCACTTGGCGATGCGGTTAACGGTGACGCCGCCGGCGGTCAAAAACGATCCTCCAACATAGACGCCGTCGGTTGCGACCGTAATAGCGTTGACCGATCCGTTTACGCCTGAACCGAGAGTTGACCAGGCGCTGCCGTTCCACATGGCAATGTTATTGGCCGAAATACCGCCCGCGGTCGAAAACGATCCACCGATATACACGTTATTACCCGACACCGAAATGGGGCCGACCGAAGCGGTACCGGACGGGCCAACCCCCGATCCCAGTGCGGAAAACACGCTTCCGTTCCATTTTGCGAGCTTGTTGAGTGATAACGGTCCCGCGGCTGAGAAGGTGCCGCCGAGATAAACATCGTTGGCCAAAGCAGTCATCGTTGATGGACCGTTGTCCAAACTGGTACCAGGAAGCGCCGACCAGCTTCCTCCAGTGTCCCACTTCGCGATATTTCGGGCAGGAACACCGCCGGCCTTTTCAAACATTCCGCCTACGAAGACAGTGTTTCCGACTACGGCTATATCATTGACACTGGGACCGCCAAATGCCTCCATGCCGGATCCTAATGCACTCCACCCGCTTCCGTTCCATTTGGCGATGCGGCTTGCCGGCACCCCGCTGGCCGACATGAAATCTCCACCGACATAAACATCATTGCCGGAAATTGCCAACGCGCCGACAACGCCGGCCGTCCCGTTACCCAGGCCTGACCAGTTCGTGCCGTCCCATTTGAGAATATTAAATCCGGTTGCACCGACGGCACTTACAGCCCCGCCAACATACATAGACGTACCCGAAACTGCGATCGCAAGTACATAGCCGCCGATCCCGGAGCCGAGCTGTGACCAGTTGCTGCCGTCCCATTTGGCGATATTTCTTATCGTTGCGCCGCCGGCGGTCGAGAAATTTCCACCTACATGTAATGCCCCGCCATAAACGGCGAGCGCATATACCTCTCTGTCCACGCCCGATCCAACGGTTGTCCAGCTGCTGCCGTCCCACCGCGCTATCTTGTTAGGAGAACCGGTAGCCGAATCGAAATTACCGCCGGCGTAAACATCGCCGTTCCAGACGGCGATCGCGTATACGCCCTGCCAAAAACCGCCCGGCATCACCTGGCCGCCAACACCCGACCCAAGCGCAGACCAGGAGCTGCCGTTCCATTTGGCGACATTATTGGCCGGAACACCGCCGGCGGACGTAAATACGCCCGCGACATAAATATCAGTGCCCGAGATCGCGATCGCCCTTATGAACCCGACACCGGATCCGAATGACACACCAGATCCAAGTTTCGACCATGTCGTTCCGTCCCATTTGGCGATACTCTGGGCGAAAATATTATTGACCACGGTAAAGTTACCGCCGATATAAACGTTACCTGAGCCATCGGCCACGATGGCGGAAACGTCCGTGATCGGGTTGGTGCCATTCAGCGAAAAATCGGTATCCCATCCGTCGCTGCAGCTTCCTTCGGGTTTCTTATCCGCGGCGACAAATCTCGGCTCGCCTTTCGGGCCCTGGATAAGCTTGAAACCGCTCGGATCGAAGCTGCCGGTAATGTTCGGCCTTATCGAGCCGTCGGCGTTGAGGACGGTCGAAAGCGAAGCGCCGCCGGACGGGGATTGGGCAGAAACGCTGATCGCGGCGAAAAGCATCAATACGAACAAGGCAGACACCAAGATCATCGATAACTCGCGGTAACTCTTTTTCTTCATGATTATGCTCCAATAGGTCCGACGGGGATACGGCCGATTTTACTGCTAACTATACTGCGCGTTTTGGGCGGGGTCAAGCATTTCCGGGCGGCGTTGGACGGGCGAACGGCCCGTCGATCTATGCCTCGTCATCGTCAAATACCGCGAAACCCGAAGACCATTTGCGGTAAGATATCTTCATGCCCAAGATCGCCATCGTCATCAACGCCGGTTCCGGCAAGGAAAGCGACAAAGATGCGTTGATTAAAATACTGGCCGGGGAATTTGGCGCGCACGGTATCGAAGCCGACATCAAACTGGCGGAGAGCGGCGAGGAACTCATTAAATTTGCCCGGAAAGCGGCAGACGGCGAGTATAAAACGATCGTGGCCGGTGGCGGCGATGGGAGCGTAAGCGCGGTCGCGGCGGAAGTGATCAGGGCCGGCAAAACTCTCGGGGTGCTCCCCCTGGGCACGCTCAATCATTTCTCAAAAGACCTGAATATTCCTCAAATCCTCGAGGAAGCTGTGCGGGTGATAGCCGAGGGCAAGACTGTCGAGATAGACGTGGGCGAGGTCAACGGAAAACTTTTTCTCAATAATTCGAGCATCGGTTTATACCCGCGCATCGTCCACAGACGCGAGCAGCAGCAGCATCGTCTGGGGCGGAGCAAGTGGGTTGCCGCTTTTTGGGCGACAGTCACCGTTTTACGCCGGCACCCGTTCCTGAATATCAAGCTCAAGATCGATGATGAAATTTTAGTGCGCCGCACGCCGCTGATCTTTATCGGCAACAACGAGTATAAGATGGAGGGCTTGAACATCGGGCGGCGGGAACGTTTGGATGAGGGGAAATTAAGCCTTTATATTTTACATCGAACCGGCAGATGGGGTTTGATAATATTGGCCATACGCTCGCTCTTAGGAAACCTCCGGCAGGCAAAGGAATTTGAGGAGATATTGACCGAAGAATGCGAAATTGAAACCCGCCGGAAGAAACTTTTACTGGTCGCTTTCGACGGCGAGGTGACAACGATGAAAGCGCCGCTCAAATACAAAATAAGGCCCAGAACGTTAAGGGTCATTATTCCAGGGGCAGAAACCAGGGCCTAAGGGAGTGTGTAAATTTCTTAGCATAAACACACTCCCCTGAGGCCCTTGTTTCTGCCGCGATTTTTATGAAGACAATAGTTCACATTTCAGATACTCATTTCGGGCGGATAAATTACGCGGTGATCGATCATCTGCGTGAAAGCATCATCGCGCTTAACCCGGATCTGATAGTAGTTTCCGGCGACCTGACCCAGCGCGCGCGTTCGCATCAATTTCAGGAAGCGCGCGCCTTTTTGGATTCACTGCCAAAGCCGCAGATCGTCGTTCCGGGCAATCACGACGTTCCGCTTCACAATGTTTTCACACGTTTTCTTTTTCCGCTGGCAAAGTACAAAAAATATATCACCGACGACCTGCAGCCTTTTTATATCGATGAAGAAATTGCCGTGATGGGTGTCAACACGGCGCGGTCTCTGACCTTTAAAGGCGGGCGCATCAACGAACGCCAGGCCGCCGTCATTCGCGAAAAATTCCGCGATCTGAAAGACGAAATGTTAAAGGCCGTCGTGACGCATCACCCGTTCGACGTGCCCGAGGGCCACGACGAAGGCGACATCGTCGGGCGCGCCAAAAAAACCATGCGCCTGATCGCCGAGTGCGGCGTGGATCTTTTCCTGGCAGGACATATTCACATGGGCCACACCACCGACACGGCCAAGCGCTACGACGTGGGCGCGGAACCGCCCGGCGCTGATCGTGCAGGCCGGAACGGCGACCTCTACCCGCGGGCGCGGGCAAACCAATTCGTTCAATGTGATCGAATTCGACCACCCGCAGTTAAAGATCAAGCGCATGGATTGGCATCCTGAGCAAAACGCTTTTACATTGGCCGAGATCAAGGAATATCAGCATACAGACCAAGGATGGCGACGCGGGGAAGTGTAACGCCAGCGAGACGCTGGCGTTACAACTTTTTTTGACGGAGAAACCTTCTTATTTGCACTTTATTTAACCGGAAAGATTATTCCGGAGGTTTTATGGTTTCTCAGATCAGATCGGACCGGGCGGAACTCAGAGGCGTCTCGCGCAAGGCTTGCCTGGCGATGACCAATTTGTTCACCGGCACACCCTTAAAAAAGTTCGGCTTTAAGACGGACACTATCACCCGTTTCGACAGCATGGACAATTACATCAGCGACCGGGTTGGGCAGATCGACGACTACAAAACCCTCTTCGGGCAGTTTTGTTCCTTTGCGGGAAAGACCGTGCTTGAGATCGGCTGCAACAAGGGGTACATGCTGGATTCTTTTCTGCAGCAGGAAGATTTCAACGCCATCGGCGCGGATATTTCCGAACCGGCGCTGGAATATGGCCGCGGCAAATTCGGCGATAAGATCAAATTCATTCAAACGACCCCAAAGACGATTCCCCTGCCGGACGAAAGCGTCGACATCATTTACACCATCGACACGGTCGAGCATCTGAGCGACCCTAAAAGTATCTTTCTCGAAGCCCAGAGGGTTTTGCGGCCGGGCGGCTGGTTCCTGGTGCATTTTCACCCCTGGTTCGGGCCCTACGGAACGCATCTCGAAGACATCATTCCCTATCCCTGGGCAAACGTATTTTTCTCGATGGACACGCTGCTGGACGTGGCGGCGCACCTTTACGATAAGCCGGACTACCGCGTGCCCTGTTATTTTCAGGATGAAAAGACGGGCGCGAAACGCCCTAACCCGTATCTCGACCGCGAAATGTGGGGCGAGTATCTGAACCGCATCACGCTCAGGCAGTTTCGCGCGATGCTCAGAGGCCTGCCTTTTGAGCTGGTGCATAAAGAACAGATCGGCTTCGGCGGGAAAGTTTTCCGGCTGGGGCGTTACGTCAGCGCGTTTTCCCAGGTCCCGGTGCTCGATGAATTTTTTACCAAGGCTTATTTTTGCGTATTGCGAAAGAAAGACTAAATCTGCGTTCCTTGGGGAATAAAAAGGCAGAAACGCGACAGTTATGGAGCGTGTGGATCCAGTTCCCTTAACACGCTCCATAACTGTCGCGTTTCTGCCTCGGCGGCTTACCTCTAAACTCCATCAAAAACCACGGAAACATAGGTTAAAAGTTTTACAGAATCTATGTTAATCTGTGGTTTTGGTTTTTGGTGAAAATTATGAAAGCAATGAAGGAAATGGAAAATTTTCGCACTCCCCGGAGGCTGCAGGGACTGGAAAAATCCCTGATCCGGCAGATAGCCGACCGGGCGCTGCCGGGCAGCATCAGTTTCGGGCTGGGCGAGCCCGATCTGCCGACCGCCGAATGCGTCAGGCGCGAGGCCGTCCGCGTGATCAGCGAAGAAATGAACGGCTACACGCTGCAGGCCGGGATCACGGCGCTGCGCGAAAAGATCACCGGCGATTACCCGCATCTGGATCTTGGCATCGACGATTGTTTCGTCACCGTCGGTTCCTCCGAAGCGCTTTTTTGCGCTCTGATGACGCTGGTCGAAGACGGCGACGAAGTGCTCACGCCCAATCCCGGCTTCCCGGCGTACCAGGGCATAACCAGGATCGCCGGCGGCGTAACCAAATATTACCGCTTGCCGGGCGAGAAGGGTTTTGCTTTCGATATCGACGAATTTAAGGACCAAATAACGGACAAGACCCGTGTGGTAATAATCCTGAGCCCGTCCAATCCTACCGGCAGAAGTCTGTCGCGCGCCGACCTGCAGGCGATGGCGGAAACGTTAAAGGACACCGGGATCTACGTCATCTCCGACGAAATTTACCGCGACATTTATTTCGGCGATGAACGGCCGGCCTCGATCTCCGAATATTACGATAAAACATTGATTGTCAGCGGTTTATCAAAGGTGATGAGCATGACGGGCTGGCGGTTGGGATGGCTTGTGGGCCCCACGGAAGTGATAAAACCGGCGTGGGTTTTGCACGGCTACGACGTGACCTGCGCCTCGGCGATCTCGCAAAAAGCCGCGCTCGCCGCCTGGACCGAAGAGGGCGAGCAGGCAAAGCGCGAAGCCCGCGCGATCTATCGAAAGCGCCGCGATCTGATCGTAAATTTATTCGAGACGGAGCTGGGCCTGAAGGCCTTTGTGCCGGAAGGCGCGTTTTACACGATGCTCGACGTGCGGCACCTGGGCGATGAAATGGAGATCGTGGAAAAGTTTTTACAGGCCAGGGTCGTGACCATTGCCGGTTCGGCCTTCGGCAGCGAAGCGCGCGGCTACCTGCGCATATCTTTTTGCGCCGAAGAAGACAAAATTCGCGAAGGCGTGAGAAGAATGAAGGAAGCATTAAAGCAGTAGTCAGCAATCAGCAGTCAGCATTCAGCAGAATCGAAAGATCGGAACTGCTTTGACTGACCGCTGAATGCTGATGGCTGATTGCTAAGTTATGAAGAGATACCGCGTTGGAATTCTGGGTGCGACCGGGACGGTCGGCCAAAGATTTATACAGCTTTTGACCGATCACCCGCAATTCGAGATCGCGTGCCTGGCGGCGTCTGACCGCTCGGCGGGCAAAGTTTATGCCGAAGCCTGCCCGTGGAAATTGGCCACGCCGATGCCGGATAACGTCAAGGAGATCGTCGTCCAACCGATCGAACCGGCGCTCGAATGCGACCTGGTTTTTTCCAGCCTGCCTTCGGGTGTGGCCCGGGCCGCGGAAGAAGCTTTTGCCCGCGCCGGGTTTCCCGTCATCAGCAATTCGTCCTCGTTTCGCATGGACGAAGACGTGCCGCTGCTCATTCCCGAAATAAATCACGAGCATCTGGGTTTGATCGAAATACAGCAGCGCAACCGCGGGTTCGGCAAAGGTTTTATCGTGACAAATCCGAATTGCTCGGTGATAAGTTTTGCCCCGCCGCTGGCGGCGATGCACGAAAAATTCGGCGTCGAGTCAGTGATAATTTCCACTTACCAGGCGATCTCCGGCGCGGGATACCCGGGCGTGGCGTCGCTTGATATCACCGACAACGTGCTGCCCTACATCGCCGGCGAAGAGCCGAAGGTCGAGATCGAAGCGCAGAAAATTCTCGGCACGTTTAACGGCGAAGAGATCGAGAAAGCGGATTTCGTCGTCAGCGCGCAATGCTTTCGCGTGAATGTGATAGACGGGCACACAATTTCGGCGCGGGTGAAACTGAGAGAAAGCTCGACGCTCGAAGAGGTCACCGAAGCGATAGAAAATTACCCGGCGCTGAAGCTTCATTCCTCGCCCGAGCATTTCATGGTTGTGCGCGAAGAGCCCGACCGCCCGCAGCCGCGAATGGACCGCGACACCGGGGGCGGCATGACCGTCACCATCGGGCGTTTGTTTCCGGACAATATTTTCGACTACCGTTTTGTTTCATTGAGCCACAACACGATCCGCGGCGCGGCCGGGGCTGCCCTGTTAAATGCCGAGCTTTTGATAGATAAAGGTCTGATCTAAATGGAAGCAATAGAGCCGATAGAGATAAATGTTGAACTAAATACGTTTGACTTTCTTAGGTATATTGGTTTTTTCCTTTTTGGAAGAGGGGCTTCTTCGGTCCTGGCGATCCTGGGGGCCGTGGTACTTTTGCTGGCCTCCGTTTACCTTATTTTTCTGTGGATCAGTGACAGCACACAGCAGATATCGCCGATCATTTATTTGCCGGCTTTTACTTTTGTTCTCATTCTTTCGCTGCTGGCTTTCGCTGTCATAACAGCAAGAAAACATAGGAAAAAGACCCAGATCACTTTTAGCAGCGCAGAGATCCAGGCGGTCACATCGACCGTGCTCGTCAAGCTTAGCTGGTCGAAATTCACAAACATCTATGAGACCAAAAAAGATTTTATGTTTTTCGCTCCGGGAAACGAATCTTTTATAATTCCCAAAAGATTTTTCGATCGCAGTAAGATCGACGATTTTAGGAGATTAGTTCGTTACGCCATTGGTGAAAAAGCAAAACTAAAAAAATGATACCTCGATACACATTGCCTGAAATGGGCGCGATCTGGTCTGAGCAAAACAAGTTTCAAAAATGGCTCGAAGTCGAAATCGCCGTCTGCGAAGTCCACGCCGAGATGGGTACGATCCCGGCCGAAGCCCTGGAAGAGATCAAAGCCAAAGCGGCTTTCACGCCTGAGCGAATCAACGAGATCGAAAAAACCACCGACCACGACGTCATCGCTTTTACCACCAACCTGGCGGAAAACATCGGCGAGTCGGCGCGTTTCGTGCACTACGGTCTGACCTCTTCTGACGTGGTCGACACCGCAAACGCGCTGCTGCTGAAAGAATCCTGTGAAGTTCTGCTGAAAAAGATCGACGAGCTGCTGGAAGTTTTAAGAAAACGCGCGCTTTGAATTTAAAGACACGCCGCAGATCGGGCGCACGCACGGCATTCACGCGGAGCCGACCTCGTTCGGGATGACCTTTGCGCTTTGGTATGCGGAAATGCGGCGCAATAAAGAACGCCTACTCAGAGCTAAGGAAACCGTTTCGACGGGCAAGATCAGCGGCGCGGTCGGCGCGTTCGCGCATCTCGACCCGGAAGTGGAAGAGCGCGTTTGCGCGAAACTTGGACTCCGCGCCGCGGAGGTTTCCACGCAGGTCATCCAGCGCGACCGTTACGCCGAATACCTCTGCACGCTGGCGATCATTGCCGCCAGTTTGGAAAAATTCGCGCTGCAAGTGCGCCACTGGCAGCGTACCGAAGTGCGCGAAGCGCAGGAAAAATTTAAGGCCGGGCAAAAAGGCTCTTCGGCAATGCCGCACAAACGCAACCCGATCCTATCGGAAAGAATTTGCGGGATGGCGCGCACCGTTCGCGCAAATTCGATCGTCGGCCTGGAAAATGTCGCGCTCTGGCACGAACGCGATATTTCCCACAGCTCGGCGGAGCGTATCGTGCTGCCGGATTCTTCCGTCACGCTTGATTATATTTTGGCGAAAACCGCCGGCCTGCTAATGCGCTGGTGGTGTATCCCGACAGGATGCTGGAAAACATCGCTCTTACCCGCGGCCTGGTTTTCAGCGGGCAACTGCTTTTGGCGCTGACGCAAAAAGGCGTGTCACGCGAGCAGGCCTACATCTGGGCGCAGCGTAATGCGATGAAAGTCTGGGACGAGGGCGGGGATTTTAAGGAACTGGTAATGAAAGACGCGGACATTTCCTCGCATTTATCGCCCGAAGAAATTGCCCGCGTTTTCGATCTTAAACACTATCTGCGAAATGTGGATAAGGTTTTCAAGAGAGTATTCGGTTAGGCCACTTCGAGCAAACCAGTCTTAGGCTCGGGAAGAGGAACGCCTTTTTCTTTATAAGTTTCGATCATCAGAGCCAGCGCGGTCTGTGCTTCCTGCAAAGCCCCTTCATGGGTATCACCGAAAGCTGAAAGCCCGGGAAATTCTTCGCAAACAGCCACAAATGCTTTATCCTCTTCGCTCCAAAGGATCTGGAAGGTATATTTATTCTTCATCTTTTATAAAAGAAATTGCTTTGAGCATTGTCTTACCTGGTATGGTTTGGCTTTACCTTTAAAGTTTTGAAAATTCATCATACGGTTTTGCTCAATTTTCAAAGCCGGATGTTCATAAAGGACGTGTGAACCTCTTTGTCTTTGAAATTGAAAGCCAAAACATTCAGCCAATTGACAAATCTCCGCAAAGCTTAAATTATTCGAAGAATTCTTAGCTTTCTCTAAAAGTTTATCACATTTGTTCATAACAAAAAATAAAACGGCGAGAGCATGAATTCTCGCCGTTTTATTTTAATTCTACCTGTCTCACGAGCTTGAGGGAGTCATAGCGCGCGTGTATCTAAGCAATATTATCCGCAATTGGATAAGCTTAATTCGACCATCCGTCCGCCATATCGCCGATCACTGGCAATTTGAAGATATTGCCCTGGAAGGCTTTGATACAGCAGATAACAAACACAATAAGTATCCCGATGACGACCACAAACCAGAGCAATGAACCAAGCAATCCCATGATCGAGGAATTCGCGGCGGCTGCAAAGCCGATAAGGGCGGCCGCGATGATGTACAACACGATGAAAACTGCGTGCAGCAGCAGGGATTGAAACGCGTAAAAACGGGGTAATTTATTGGTTTTATCAGTTACGAGAATGATAATGCTGAAAATCAAACCAATTGCGCATATCGGGATATTCGCAAGCAAAGCTGCTACATTAGCATCGAGTCCTAACGCAGACTTACCGCCAGACATATTTGGATCCATTTGAAGTCTCCTTTAAAAGGGTAATAAAATTTAGAGATAATTTCAAAAGATGTCGGAATCTTATAACAATAATTGAAGATAGACAAGAGATTTATCGAACATTTTGAGGTAAAATGGAAAAATGAAGGCAAAAGTTTATGTAAAACTGAAGCCCAGCGTGCTCGACCCGCAAGGCAAAGCCATACAGCACTCGGTGGAATTGCTGGGTTTCGACAAGATCCTGGACGTCCGGCAAGGTAAATTTTTTGAGATTTCGCTGGATTCCGGGCTGTCCGAGGCCGAAGCGGCCGCGGCGGCGGAAAAGATCGCCAAAGACGTGCTGGCAAACCCGGTGATAGAGGACTATAGAGTTGAGATAGTTTCTTGAAGTAGGCAGCGGCAATAGGCAGTTGGCGGAAATGCCATCTGCTTACTGCTATTGCCTACCGCATACTGTTATGAAGTTTGGAGTAATTGTTTTTCCCGGCTCTAATTGCGACCACGACGCGTATCACGCGGTTTCAAAGTACGTGGGGCAGCCGGTGGATTTTATCTGGCATCGCGATACCGATCTCAGCTCCTACGACGCCGTGATCGTGCCGGGCGGGTTCTCTTACGGCGATTATTTGCGCGCCGGGGCGCTGGCGCGGTTCTCTCCCGTCATGCAATCGGTCAAAAATTTCGCCGCTGCGGGAAAATTCGTTTTCGGCATCTGCAACGGCTTTCAAATTTTGTGCGAAGCCGGTCTTTTACCCGGCGCTTTGATGCGCAACCGCGGCCTGCATTTCGTCTGCCGGCACGTTAACATCAAAGTGGAAAACAACAACACTCCCTTTACCAGCGAGATCGGCGACGGAAAAATTCTTTCGATCCCGATCGCTCACGCCGATGGAAATTACGTTTGCGACGATGAAACTTTTGACTCGCTGGAAGAAAACGGGCAGATAATTTTTCGTTACTGGCAGTGAGTCGGGCGAAATTACCGACCAGGCAAATCCTAACGGCGCGCGTTCGAATATCGCGGGCATCTGCAATTTAAACAGGAACGTGCTGGGCATGATGCCGCACCCGGAAAGAGCGTGCGAAGAAATGCTCGGCTCGACCGACGGCCTGGGACATTTTCCGCTCGCTGACCAAAAAGATCACGGAAAATTCGAATTGAAACTTTGGAGCGCCGAATTCATTCGGCACTAGTGCGGCGTTCCAGAAAAAATTTAGCCGCGGATAAACGCGGATTTACACAGATCGGAAAATCCTTATCCGTGTTTATCCGTGAAGATCCGCGGCTAAAATTTATTTACCTCCAATAAATTTCCAACTCGTATTCCTGGGCTCCCGGAGCGTTATCCCGGATCTCGATCACCGCTCCGCCGTTATTATTACGGCTTGGCTGCTGCACTATTCTGACATCGCCGCGGCCTCTTCTCTTGGTCACATAAACCTGTACATCCCTGTTTTGCGGCAGCGCTGAAGTGAAGTTATAGGTGCCGCTGCCGTAGTCGGCGCCGGAGATAGTGCGCACGCCGAGCGCGCGGCCAAGAACGTCCAGTTGTACTATGCCGTCGACCGTGCCGCGCCAGATAACTCTACCGGCGTAATCGTTACCTCCGCCGCCGGGAAAATTGCCGGGGCCCGGATAGTTGCCCGGAGTGCCCCCGCCGTAATTGCCAAGTTCGCGGTCTATATCGGCGATCGTCCTCTGCACGTCACGCCAGAGATAATTCGAACCGCCATAGGAAGGCGCGCGGCGCGACAGATCGCCCAGTATGGCGGCAGCGTCACGCAGTTCCGTGGCTTGGCGGTTGTCGCGCACCATCTCCTGAAAAAGATAAGCGCTCGAATCCATTTGCTGCGCCAGGAAAACCTGATCCGTGTTAGTGCGGATATTGTTGTTGCGGTTTTTGAAATCCCGGTAGGCCCGGTCCGCCAGATCCACGGTTTGACGCTTTAAGTTCGCCGCCAGGGTATCCAGGCGCGACGACGAATATTCGACGTTTTGCGCGAAAACCGGCAGGGCCGAAACGAGAAAAACAAAGCTGCATATACGAAATAATTTTTTCATTTTTTTGTCTCCTTCAAAATAAAGGGGAGAGACAAGCTCTCTATTAGACGAATCCGGTAGAAGCAGGTTTGCCAGTAATTTATACCGGCATCTTCTATGACAAAATTTCCAGTTCTACGTTTTTTCATTATAGATTATAGGACGGAAAATGATGAATAAATTTCAGTGCGTCTTTCAGTTTGAACTTCGAAACGCAAAAGTCCGCTTTAGCGGACGACAGAATTTAGCCCCAGGCGCGAGCCTGGGGTTTAGGGCTATGTGACCCATCTGAGCCCGTTTTAACGGGCGGCAAAGTTTCGCCCGCTAAAGCGGGCTGGACTTGCTTGAGAGACTACTAACCCCAGGTTTCGCTGCGCTCCACCTGGGGTTAAATTCTTTCGTCAGCTTCGCTGGCCGGACGCTTTTTCCAGCGAATGAGTTTCCCTTTGCCTGCTAAGTTCTATAACTCATTGACTTTCAACCCTTCGGCCGCGAGGTTCCAATCCAGCACTTCCGCGCCCTCCAGCGCCGCCAGGGCTTTTTCCACGTCGCCGCGCCGGCCCTCTTCGCAGAAAAAGGCGATACAGCCGCCGCCGCCCGCGCCGCAGACCTTGGCCGCGATCGCGCCGCCCGCAAGCGCAGTTTCGATCAGCTCGTCCATGTGCGAGGTGGTGATGTTGGGCGAAAGGCGTTTGCGCAGCGGGTACGATCTTTTCAATATTTCGCCGACACCGGTCCAATCGTCCATCAATAAAGCCGCGCGCAGTTCGAGCGAATTGTCGCGGATGCCTTCGAAGATGTCGAAGAGCTCGTTGTCGCCGTCCAGATGGCGTTTTGTGATCTCCCAGTTATTGGTGCCGGAATTGCGCGGCTCGCCCGTGTAGCAGACCGCGACCCGGGCCTCGAGCATTGCCGTATCTATCGTTAAAGCTTCACGGCGAAAGCCGTCCGGGCGAAAATGGATACACGCCGCGCCGCCGTACTGCGCGGAATAATAATCCTGGTACCCGGCGGGAACTTTTATCACCTGGGTTTCGATCGCGGCGGCGATCGGGATAAATTCTTCCGGCTGGTAACGATCGCCCGCCAGGCGGTTGAGCGCGCCGATGCAGGCGATATTAAGCGTGGAAGAACCGGCCAGGCCCGCGCCCGCCGGGGCTTCGGACTCGGTCACCATGTGCAGGCCGGTCTCGGGTTTGAAAAAATAAACCAGCTTGGAAAGCAATTCGAGGCGCGGTTCGTGCGCCAGTTCGTGAAAGTGGTCGAGGTCGGTTTCGAATTTCACCCCGCGGTCGATGGATTCCAGAATTATTTTATCGTCGTCGCGGGTTTCGAGGCGGCACCGGGCCATCAGGTCGATCGCGAAATTGATCGTCGCCGCGCCTTCGTGAAAAAGGAAAAGCGGCGGGATATCGATAGTGCCGCCGGCGAGATCGACCCGGGTCGGTGCAGATGATTCGATTATCACAATAAAAGATCCCTTGGAAATATAATGTTCTGAGTCCCGCCTTCAGGCGGCTTTCGAACGCTGCGCGTTCAGGCAGGCAAGATGCCTGCGCTCCCAGGTTTACTGCTCAATCTTTTTCCGTTTTGGAAGCCTGCCTCGGTGTCGGGGCTGTTTTCGCTTCCTGCTTTTCGATCATTTCCTGGTCTTTCGAGGTCGGCGGCTGGGTCAGGTGCAGCTTGTCCTGGATGTTTTCGGTGACGGCATGAATTTTTTCTTCGATCTCGTGGATGGTTTCAGGGTTGGCGCTTTCAACCTTCTTCGACAGCCAGAATCTTTCCAGCAAATAAAATCCCAGCACCCCGACTCCCAGGATGATCCCCAGCGCGATACCGATCTGGTGAAAATCCCCGAGGATGCCGGTGATGGCGGTGCCGAAGAAATAACCCGTGGTGCTCAGGATCAGGGCCCAGATCCCGCAGCTGATAAAATCAGTGTAAAGAAAACGCCAGAAAGGCATTCTGCCCACGCCGGTCGAAATGCACATCGCCACCCTGATGCCGTAGATATACTTGGAAATGATCAGCGTCGCGCCGCCGAATTTTTCCACCAGCCGGTCGATGCGGGGCTGCGCGCGCTGGAACCACCCGAAATTCTTGATGGTCTTGGCAAAAACGCGCCCCACGAAATATCCGAAAGTGTCGCCCGCCACGCCGCCCAGCGTGCCGGCGGCAAACACTTTAAAGAAACTGTAATCGCCAAAAAAACGGCTGTGCGCCATCGCGCCGGACAGCAGCAGGGTGATATCGCCTTCGACCATGCAGAGAGCAAAAACGGCGTAAATACCGTAAAGTTCTATCGTTCCCTGAATTTGTTGAAACAGATTTTCCATTAAAAAGCCGAATGAGTTAACAGTATGACAGAGTAACCATCCGAGACAATTCCGTCAAAACAATACTAGCGACTAAATCAAAAGATTTCCAAAAGTGCATAGCCTGAATTATAAAATAAAAATCCCCAGCTAATACTAAAATTTTTGCAAAAGTCCTTATTTGACAGTTTGTTGGACTGTGCATAGAATCTGTCTAGTTTCCACTGCCGGGCGCTTTCCCGGTTTACACGTCGAGCGGAATAAAAAATGACTGGATCCGGTGAAAAAAACGAGGTTATGATCGGGGTCGAGCTTTCCGGAGCGACGCTCAGAGGCGCGATACTGTCGCCGGACGGCGCGGTAAGCGATACGCTCGAATCTTCCATCTCCAGGGAAGACGACCGGCTCTCGCAGCTGTCGAATTTTATCAACAATCTTAAATCCAGAGCGCCCGGTGCGTCAGGCATCGGGATCGCCGTGCCGGGTTTGCTCGACCTGAAAACCAAACGGGTCGCGCTTTCCAGGCATTTACCGGAACACGAAAGTGTCGATCTGGCGCAGGAGATCTTCCAGGCGACGGGCCTTAAGGCGCACCTGGAAAACGACGCCAACGCCGCGGCTTACGCCGAATTCCGTCTTGGCGCCGGGCGGGGCTCGGACGATATGTTCTACGTCACGCTGGGCAAAGGCGTCGGCGGGGCGCTCATCCTCGGCGGCAGGCTCTGGCGCGGCGTATCGGGTTTTGCCGGCGAATTCGGCTATGTGGCCATCAATTCCGAGGGCTTAAGGGTGGAAGACATGGCTTCGGCCGATAATATCGTGCGCCGGACCAAAGGCCGCCTTTACCAGGACCACACCACCTCTCTGCAAAAGATCGACGAAGAAAAATTAACCCTCGCGGATATAGTGCGGGGCGCGAATGACGGGGACGATTTTGCCATGATGATGCTGGAGCGGACGGGGATGTTTGTCGGTTCCGCGGTGGCCAGCGTGATAAACCTGCTCAATATCGAGATGATCGTGATCGGCGGGGAAGTGATGGCGGCCAGCGGCCCGGTCCTGAAGGGGATCACCGGGCGCGCCCGGGAGCTTTCGTTTGCGCCGGGCTTTCAGGAAACCCGGATCGTGGCCGGAGAATTGGGCGTGAATGCGACGGCCGTCGGCGCCGCTTTATTGTCCCGTGAAAATTAAGCTCCGAACCCGGAATTTTCAATTAGCAATCCGATTAATCAGCTTGATAAATAAATCTTATTTTGTGAAAACTTGCACAAAAGCATAAAAAGTTATATTTCTTTACCGGAGTAATTGAAAATTCTTAATAGAGTAAGTTATTCTTATTGTAGGTCTTATATAGGAAAACTGAATATTGTTTTACTCAGGAAGAAGTAAGAAGCTCTCTGTTGGGGGCGAAAATGTAAGTTTTTCGCAATAAAGCATATTGTGAAAGTCGAGAAAGCGATGGCTCAAGTATTTCACCGCAGTGCGAACAACATAGCCAAGGCCAGCATTATCGCGGCCGTCTTGCTGGGCGGAGTTGCTTTTTTTGTGGCCACGCAGATCGCCCGTTCGTCCTACGTAACCGGGCGTTTCCTGGAAAAGCAGCAGCCGATCCAATTCAGCCATAAACACCACGTCGGCGACGACGGCATCGACTGCCGTTATTGCCACACCTCGGTGGAGACTTCTTCTTCGGCAGGGTTTCCCCCGAGCCAAACCTGTATGAACTGTCACAGCCAGATATGGTCCGACAGTCCTTACCTGGAACCGGTGCGCGCGAGTTTCCGCGAGAACAAACCCATCCAGTGGGAGCGGGTTCACGACCTGCCGGAATACGTTTATTTCAATCACAGTATTCACGTGGCCAAGGGGGTAGGCTGTTCGACCTGCCACGGAAGGATCGACGAGATGGCCAGCGTGTACATGGAAAACACGTTGCAGATGGAATGGTGTATCGCTTGTCACCAGGACCCGTCGCAGTTTATCCGCCCGAAGAGCGAGATCTATAACATGGCCTGGCAAGACGGCGATATCGATGCCGAGCAAAGAGTTAAGCTGAAGGAAGAATACCGCATTCGCGGGCGAGGAGATGATGACCAGTTGTTCGACCTGTCACCGGTAGTATTGGCTGGAATTTTATAGGAGTTGAAACTTAAGGAATTAGAAAATAATGCCGACACAAGATAGTCAAAAGAATTTTGCTCTCTTGCGTGAAAGAATTTTAGACCAGCAAGGAAAAGAATACTGGCGCAGCCTGGAAGAATTTGTCGACGCGCCGGAATTCGAAGAGTTTGTCCAGCGGGAATTTCCCCAGCACTCCGAAGAGTGGGAGCGACCCGGTCAGCCGCCGCAGCTTTATCAAGCTGATGGGAGCTTCGCTGGCGCTGGCGGGGATCAGCGGCTGCGTTATCCAGCCGCCCGAAAAAGCCATTCCTTACGTCACCCAACCCGAAGAATACACACCCGGAAAACCCGATTTTTACGCCACCGCGATGACGCTGGGCGGCATCGCCACCGGGCTTTTGGTCAGAAGCAACGATTTTCGCCCGACCAAAATTGAAGGAAACCCGCAGCACCCGGGCAGCCTCGGCGGCACCGACGTGCTGGCGCAGGCGGCGATCCTGGGAATGTACGACCCCGACCGTTCGCAGGAGATCATCTATCGCGACACCGCGCAAAGCTGGGAATCGTTCGTTAAAGCTTTTCGCGCCGAGCTGGAAAAAGAGCGCCCGACGAACGGGGCGGGTATCCGCTTTCTGACGGAGACGGTCACTTCGCCGACGCTGATCAACCAGTTCAAGCAAATTTCGACCGAGCTTCCCGGCGCCAAATGGTATCAATACGACCCGGTCAACCAGGACAATGCGATGGCGGGCGCGAAAATGGCCCTCGGCTCACCCGTCAACACGATCTATAAATTCGATCTGGCGGAAAGGGTTCTGTCGCTCGATTCGGATTTCCTGAGCGGCTTTAACGCCCGTTATATCAAGGATTTTGCCGCGCAGCGCCGCATCTCCGAAGAGAAAAAGGAAATGAGCCGCCTCTATGCGGCCTTTACCACGCCGAGCATTACCGTCGCTAAATCCGATCACCATCTTTCGCTCAAGCCGAGCCGGTTCGAAGGTTTCGTAAAAGCGGTCGCGAATGCTCTGGGTGTCGTCGGCGCGGCCTCGGACTATACGGACAACGCGCAGTGGATCGCGGGCCTGGCCAAAGACCTGCTCGAACACAAGGGCAGATCGATCGTGATCCCGGGCGACAACCAATCGCCGGTCGTTCACGCTTTGGCCCACGCGATGAACGCCGCGCTCGGCAATACCGGGCAGACGGTAATTTACACCGACCCGCTGCAGGCCAACCCGGAAATGCTGCAGATCGACGGCCTGCGCGAGCTGATCAGGGACATCGACGCCGGCGCGGTCAAGATGCTGGTCATCCTGGGCGGCAACCCGATGTACAACACGCCTTCGGACCTGAGACTGACGCCGGAGCGAATGGAAAAAGTGCCTCTGCGTATTCACCTGGGGCTTTACAAGGACGAGACCAGCGATTACTGCCACTGGCACCTTTGCGAAAAACATTTCCTGGAAACGTGGAGCGACACCCGCGCCTATGACGGCACTGTCACTTTTATCCAGCCGCTGATCGAACCGCTCTACGGCGGCAAGAGCATTCACGAGATCGTCCAGCTTTTTGCCAAGGAGAAATTCGACGCCAAAGACTCCGACATCGTTAAGACCGCCTACAGCACGGCAGGTTCGTCGATCGCCGGAACGGATTTTGAAAAAGCCTGGCGCAAGGCGATACACGACGGCTTTCTACCCGGCACGGCTTTACCGGCAAAAGCAGGCATGGCGGCCAAGACAGATTTTCTCAGCCAGGCTGAGCCTCCGCACCCTCCGTCTCCGGACAGCGGCGCCATGGAATTTGTCATCCTGCCTGACCCGGCAGTTTATGACGGGCGCTTTACCAATAACGGTTGGCTGCAGGAATTGCCGACTGCCGCTTAACAAAGTGACCTGGGAAAACGTCGCGCTGGTCAGCCCGAAAACGGCCGCGCGTCTAAACCTTAATCAAAACCGCAAATTCAACCCCGATACGGGCGCCGAAGAAGGCAGTTCATTCCTCGATTCCACGGGCGGCAATCTCTTTTCGGACGTGATAGAAGTAACCGTCGGCGGGCAAAAGATCAGCGCACCGGTGCCGGCGTGGATCATGCCCGGCCAACCCGACGACACGGTCACGATCTATCTCGGCTACGGCCGCACGCAGGGCCGGCAAGGTGGGCAACTCCATCGGCTACAACGCTTATGAAGCGCGCAAGTCGGACGCGATGTGGTTTTCTTCCGGCAGCGTGAGAAAGACCGGAGCGCAAACAAGGGTTTCCTCGACGCAGACGCACTTCAACATGGAAGGGCGCGACATTCTGCGCGTTTTCGATTTCGAAGACGTTCGAGCAGAATCCGACGATGGGCCACCAGCACGACGAGTATCCGTTGTCGATGTACCCGCGCACGCGAGTACAAAGATCACAAATGGGGAATGACGATCGACCTTAACTCGTGCGTCGGCTGCAACGCCTGCGTCGTTGCCTGCCAATCGGAAAACAATATTCCGGTGGTCGGCAAGGAACAGGTCGAGCCGCAGCCGCGAGATGCACTGGATGCGCATCGACACTTACTTTGGCGGGCGACGACGTCAACGATCCGGAAGGGCCGCATTTCCAGCCGATGCTTTGCAGCAGTGCGAGCAGGCGCCGTGCGAAGTCGGTTTGCCCGGTGCATGCCACGGTTCACAGCGCCGAAGGCCTAAACGACATGGTCTATAACCGCTGCGTCGGAACGCGCTACTGTTCGAACAACTGCCCGTACAAAGTGCGCCGGTTCAATTTCCTGCTTTATCCAGGATTGGGACACGCCGCAGTACAAACTGATGCGCAATCCGGAAGTCACCGATCCGCAGCCGCGGCGTGATGGAAAAATGCACCTACTGCACGCAGCGAATTTCCGCCGCGCGGATAGAGGCCGAGAAAGACGGGCATTCCGATCAAGGACGGCGAGATCGTGACGGCCTGCCAGGCGGCCTGCCCGGCGGACGCGATCAGTTTTCGGCGATATGAACGACCCGCACAGCCAGGTTGCGAAGCTCAAGAAGGACCACCGCAACTATAACCTGCTCAATGAACTGAATACACAGCCGCGGACCACCTATTTGGCCGGCGCTGAAAAATCAGAATCACGGAAATGCCGGATTACAAACCGGGCCGGCAGCCGGATCCGAAAGACGGTGCAGCAGAGAAACCGGCGGGAGAAGGTCAAGACAGTCACTAGGGAACTGTAGGAAAACTATGCAGGACGCACAGGAAATTCGTAAGAAAATTTATCCCGCCGATGGTCGAGGGCGACTACGATCTCGGCTCGATCTCCGACAAGATCGGCGATGTGACGCTGAAAGAGGAAGAATCCCCGTTGCACTGGTATATCGGTTTTGCGATCTCCTTTTATGGTCGATGCAGCTTTTGCTCGTTCACGGTGACCTACCTGGTGGCGACCGGTATCGGTATCTGGGGAAACAACCAGCCGGTCGGTTGGGCGTTCGACATTATCAATTTCGTCTGGTGGATCGGTATCGGCCACGCCGGAACTCTGATCTCCGCCATCCTTTTGCTGCTCAATCAAAAATGGCGCACCTCGATCAACCGCTTTGCCGAGGCGATGACGCTTTTCGCCGTGGCTTGCGCGGCGATGTTCCCGCTGCTGCACACCGGGCGTCCGTGGCTGCGCTTACTGGCTGTTCCCTTACCCGAACACGATGGGTATCTGGCCGCAGTTCCGCAGCCCGCTGATCTGGGACGTTTTTGCGGTTTCGACTTATGCGACGGTTTCGCTGTTGTTCTGGTATGTCGGGCTGATCCCCGATCTCGCTACCCTGCGCGACCGCGCGAAAAACAAATTTTTCAAAGTTCGCATACGGCATTCTTTCGTGGGGCTGGCGCGGCTCGGCGCGTCACTGGCACCGTTATGAGATCGCCTACCTGATCCTGGCCGGGCTTTCGACGCCGCTGGTCCTGTCGGTTCACTCGATCGTCAGTCTTAGACTTCTCGGTGTCGCAGGTCCCGGGCTGGCACGCCACTATTTTCCCGCCGTATTTTGTCGCGGGCGCGATCTTTGCCGGGTTCGCGATGGTGCTGATCCTCTGTATCCCTCTGCGCCACTGGTATCAATATGAAGGATTTCATTACCCAGACCCATCTTATTTACATGGGCAAGGTAATGCTGGCGACCGGCCTGATCGTGGTCTACGGTTACGCGATGGAGGCTTTTTTCGGCTGGTACAGCGGCTCGCAAAATGAAATGTTCATGGTCAAGAACCGCATCTGGAACGGCCCTTACTGGATGGTTTTACTGGATGCTGATCTTTTGTAATTTCCTCAGCATTCAGTTGCTCTGGTTCAAGCGTTTCCGCGAGAGCGAGTTCTGGCTTTTCATGATCTCGATCATCGTCAGCCTGGGAATGTGGCTGGAGCGTTTCGTCATCATCGTGACCAGTTTGAACCGCGATTTCCTGCCTACTTCGTGGGCGATGTATACGCCGACGTTTTGGGACTTGACGATGTTTATCGGGCACGATCGGATTTTTCTTTACGCTGATATTATTTGTTCGTGCGGTTTTTGCCGGTCGATCTCGATCTTCGAAATGCGGACGCTGCTGCCGGAAGCCGAGGTCAAAGGCGGGCAGCACGGAACGGCCGGCGATCACGATATGAACGAAATTCCGTCGGGAGCAAAAGATCCGATCTAGTTTTTAGAATCACGTCCCGGGTTTTCCGCCCGGACATGAATTGAAGATGGTTATGAAGGAAAATCTTTACGGATTACTGGCGGAATTCAATACGCCGACCGAACTGGTGCTGGCGGCGCATGAAGCGCGCAAGGCCGGCTACACCAAGACGGACGGATTTTCGCCTTTTCCCATTCACGAGATGGACGAAGCGCTCGGCATCAAGCGTTCCATTCTGTCGTTTTTGATCTTCGGCGGCGGATTGCTGGGTTTGCTTGGCGGTTTGGGAATGCAGGCGTATCTACTGGCGGTGGAATATCCGATCAACGTCGGCGGCCGGCCCCGACCTGAGCTGGCCTTCGTTCATTCCCATCACTTTCGAATGCACTGTTTTGCTGGCTTCCGCCACGGCCGTCTTCGGCATGCTTTTTTTGAACGGGCTGCCGCAGCCGTACCACCCGGTCTTTAACGTGCCGCGTTTCGCGCTCGCGTCGCGGGAGAAATTCTTTTTGGTGATCGAATCCGCCGACCCGTTGTTTGATTACGAGAAAACGACGGAATTTATGCACGGTTTGCATCCGCAGGAGGTCTATGATGTCGATGAATAAATTCCGGGCATCGCGGGCTTTGACCGGCCTCCTGCTTACGGCCTTTTGCCTGCTGGCACTTGGCTGCCGTTACGATATGCAGGACCAGCCGCGCCTGAAGGCTTATAAAAAGAGCGAATTCTTTTCCAACGAGATGGGCTCGCGCCTGCCCGTTCCGGGAACGGTGGCCCGCGGATACCTGCGCGAAGACAACGCTCTTTACACCGGCAAAAAAGACGTGCTTTCGACCGAAGCGCCGCAGACGATGACCGATCCGGATGGTAATGTCCTGATCACAACTTTTCCGAACGACATCGATTATTTCCCGGTGCCGCTGACAAAAGAGCTGTTGGACCGCGGCGAGGAAAGATTCAAAATTTATTGTTCGGTTTGCCACGGGCCGCTCGGTTTCGGCGACGGGATGGTCGTGCGCCGCGGATTTTCCAAACCGCCGAGCTATCACGACGACCGCCTGCGCAACGCGCCGGTCGGGCACTTTTTCGATGTAGCGACCAACGGGTCGGGAAAAATGAACGGCTACTCGGCGCAGATCCCGGTGACCGACCGCTGGGCGATCGTCGCTTACATTCGCGCGCTGCAGATCAGCCAGAATCCGAGCGGGGCGGTAACATCGGCAAGCCCGGCGGCAAATTCCAATTCGGCGGGTAATCAAAGCCCGCTGAAGCTGGGAAACAGCGCGGCCGACTCGAAACCCAATGCCTCTGACACTAATTCGAACATAAACGGAGGGAACCATTAGTGAGAGAGCATAATTTCACACCGCCTGAAGAGTTAGGCCGCCTGCAAACCCTCGCGCTCGGCGTCGGCGTGATCGGCTCTTTGGTGCTGCTGCTGGGAGGATATTTCAATCCCGAGCAGGGCTTAAGATCTTACCTGATCGGTTTTATATTCTGGGGCGGCATCGGCATCGGCTCGCTGGGGCTGTTGCTTTTGCAGCATCTGACCGGCGGCGCCTGGGGCCTGGTCATCCGCCGCATCGTCGAAGCCGGCTCGCGCACGCTCTTTCCGTGGGTGGCGATATTGTCGATACCTTTACTGCTGGGCGTGCCTGTTCTTTATTTCGGGTGGCATCACTTTGAGCCGTCGGATAAGATCCTGCTGCATAAATCGGCCTATTTGAACCAGCCATTTTTTATCATTCGCACGATCATTTATTTTATTCTTTGGGGCATTATGGCCTATATGCTCAACAAATGGTCCGCGGAGCACGACCGGACCGGCGATTGGAAGCTGCTCAAGAAAATGACGCACTTCAGCGGCCCGGTAATAGTCTTGTTCGTTATGGTGGTCACCTTTGCCTCGGTCGACTGGGCGATGTCGCTCGACGCGCACTTTTTCTCGACCATCTGGGGGCTGTTGTTTCTGATCGGCTGGGCGCTGAGCGGCATGGCTTTTGTGATCACGCTGCTGGGCTGGCTGGCGCAGCGCGAACCGATGAAGCATGTGGTCGGCGCAAAACATTTTCACGATATCGGCAAATTGATGCTGGCGTTCGTGATGGTCTGGACCTATTTCAATTTGTCGCAGTATTTGATCATCTGGTCGGGCAACCTGCCGGAAGAAACCGGGTGGTACCTGACGCGCTCCAAGGGCGGCTGGGGAATTGTCGGGCTCATTATTATTTTGTTCCACTTTGCGTTCCCGTTCGTGATCCTGCTGTCGCGTGATATCAAACGCAATTTCCGCTGGCTTTCGCTGATCGCGATATTCATCCTGGTGATGCGGTTGATCGACCTGTTTTACCTGATCGCGCCGACGCCGATGGCGAGCCTGCCGGGCACGGATTTTCATATCAGCTGGATGGATTTTGTGGCGCCGGTCGCCGTTGGGGGACTGTGGCTCTGGTGGTTTTTCGGCGAGCTCAAGCGCAGGCCGCTGATGCCGCCGAACGACCCCTTCCTGGAAAGCGCGATCGAACACGGAAGGCATCATTAACAAAGGGAGAGTTATGTCAAAGCCCAGGAAAGTAGAAGTAGATCTAAGCAAACCCTACGAGGAAAATGACATCAAGCTGCGCGGGACGGTCATTTTCTGCGGGGTGACCTTTTTGATGATCGTCTTCTCGTTTGTCACGATGTGGTATATGAACGAATGGGTGAACGCACGGATCGCGGAGCGGGAAGAGAAAGACCGCGGGCCGATGACGCTGAACAAGGAAGAGCGGCTTCCGCCCGAACCGCGGCTGCAGCTGGCGCCGGGTTTCGGCGTCGGTGAAGGCGAAAACCGCATCAGCCTGGAGCTGCTGGACCCGCACGCGGAATACCGGGAAATATCGAAACGCTGGGCCGAGCTGGCCAAAAACGGGACGAAGGATCCGCATACGGGCGCCGTGACCGCCTTGCCGGTGGATGAAGCGAAAGCAAAATTATTGGAAAAGGGCGAAAAGCAGAGGCCGCCCGACGAAGCGCAGAAAGCCATGATGGATGCCAACTCGATCTTTACCGGCGCCAGTTCGGGCCGGGTCACGGTTAGCAGGTAAGTAAGAATGAAAAGGGTCTCAGCCATTTTTAAACACTCGGTATTGGCGGCGGTCATCTTGCTGGCCTTTGCGGTCTGCGCGCCCTGTCAGAGGATCGAGCATTATAATTCGCCGCTTTACGAGCCGAAAAATTACGACCCGACGGGCCCGATCGGCAGCAACGGCCTGCCCCCGGCCCTGCAGAATGTCGGGATCGAGCAAAAGCTGGGCGAGCATCTGCCGCTGGAAACTGAATTCAAGGACGAAAGCGGAAACACCGTAAAACTCGGCCAGTTCTTTGGCAATCACAAACCCGTCGTGCTGGCGCTGGTTTATTACGAGTGCCCGATGCTTTGCAACGAGGTTTTAAACGGCCTGACCGGCAGCCTGAAGGGAATTTCCTTTAGCGCCGGGAAAGAATTTGACGTGGTGGCGATCAGCTTTGACGCGCGGGAAAACGATAAGGCGGGCCTGGCGCAGCGGAAAAAGGAAAATTACATCGCGCGCTACGACCGCAAAGACGCGGCCGGCGGCTGGCATTTTCTGACCGGCAGCGCAGGCTTCGATCGACGCCGTCACGAAAGCGGTCGGGTTTAACTATCGCTTCGATGAAAAGACGAACCAGTTTGCCCATGCCGCCGGCGTCATCGTGGTAACGCCCGAAGGCAAGCTGGCGCGGTATTTTTACGGGGTCGATTACGCGCCGAAGGATATGAAATTCGGCATCATGGAAGCCTCTGAAAATCAAGTGTCGGCTCGCCGGTCGATAAGCTGGCGCTTTATTGCTATCACTACGATCCGGCGACGGGAAAATACGGGCTGGCGATCCTTAACGTGATCCGGCTGGGCGGTATCGTTACTTTGCTGGCGCTGGGAATTATGTTCGTTGTTTTTTGGCAGCGAAACAAACACAGAAAAACGGATTTGACTGAAAATTTATCATAATCGTTATGCAGAATGCTTCATTTCCATTATTGCCTGAACAAGCGTCATCCTTTGCGTGGCAGGTAGACGCGCTGTTCGTTTATATCCTGCTCCTTTGTTTATTCTTTGGAGTGGGTATCTGTGGCTGCACTGGCTTACTTTGCTTTAAAATACCGCGAGAAAAAGAAATTCGCGGCGCCCGATGAAATGCACGGCTCGGTCCTGCTGGAGATCGTCTGGTCCGGAATTCCATTCGTGCTGGCGATGACGATCTTTGTTTTCGGCGACCTGGCGTTTTTTACAACCACTACTCTATCCCCGCCAACGCGATGGAGGTGTATGTGGTCGGGAAACAATGGATGTGGAAGCTCCAGCACACTACCGGGCAGCGCGAGATCAACGAGCTGCACATTCCGGTCGGGAAGAAAGGTCAAGCTGACGATGACGACCGAGGACGTGCTGCACGACTTCTATATACCGGCGTTTCGCACAAAGGCCGACGTGGTGCCGGGACGATACACTTATATCTGGTTCGAAGCGACCAAGCCGGGCAAATATCAGGCTCTACTGCGCCGAATACTGCGGCCTGAACCATTCCGGAATGGGCGGCTGGGTTTATGTGATGGAGCAGCGCGATTTCGATAACTGGCTGAGCGGGAACGTCTCCGGCCAGACGCCGGTCGAAGCGGGCAAGGAACTCTTCGAGAACAAGACTCGGCATGCGCGTCGTGCCACGCGGGATACGGCACCGCGGCAGCGGGCGCGAAACTCGAAGGCATTGTGGGCAAGCCGATGAAATTGGTCGGCGGCCAAACGGTCATGGCCGATGAAGATTACATCCGCGAATCGATCTTGAATCCGCGAAGACAGATCGTCGAAGGATATCAGCCGATCATGCCGACATTTAAAGGACAGGTCACCGAAGAGCAGCTTGATGCACCTGGTCGCGTATATCAAATCGTTGAGCGGCGATACGGGAACTTCGGGCACGGCGCAGAGTCCGGGTGCGGCAACGACCTCAAGCCCGGCGGCCAATTCGGCGGCGGGTAATTCAAACGCGGCGGGCGGTAATCAAAATGGTCCAAGGAGTCAAAAACCTCAGGCAAAAGACGGAAGGTAGTATATGAGCATATTGACAGCAAGGGCAGATAGCGGCGCAGTCAGCCAAGGAATCGCCGGAATTGAATTATCTGACGAACGGGCTCACGCTTAAGTCATGGCTCTTGACCAAAGACCACAAACGCATCGCGATACATGTATTTGATCACAGTATCACCATTTTCTTTATGGTCGGCGGCGCGTTTGCCGCTACTATCCGCCTCGAGCTGCTCACGCCGCAGAGCGATCTGCTCGAATCCGCCACTTATAACCATGTCTTCACCGCGCACGGCATGATCATGATCTTTCTTCTTCCTGATCCCGTCGATCCCGGCGATTTTCGGCAACTTTCTTCTTCCGATCATGATCGGGGCAAAGGACCTGGCGTTTCCGCGGATCAATCTTTTGAGCTTGTATATTTATTGGATGGGCGGCATGCTTCGCGCTTTATGCCCTGATGCAGGGCGGCGTCGATACCGGCTGGACCTTTTACACGCCTTATTCGCACGACGTTTTCCAACGCTTATGTGATGGCCGTCGGCATCGGCATCTTTATCAACGGGTTTTCATCGATCCTGACGGGCTTGAATTTTATCGTCACCGTGCACACGATGCGCGCGCCGGGAATGACCTGGTTCCGGATGCCGCTGTTCGTCTGGGCGCATTACGCGACCAGCCTGGTGATGATTCTGGTACGCCGGTCATCGCGATCACGCTCTTGCTGCTGGCGATCGAAAGATTCGCCCGGATCGGAATTTTCGACCCGGCGATCGGCGGCGATCCGATCCTTGTTCCAGCACTTGTTCTGGTTCTATTCCCACCCGGCGGTTTACATCATGATCTTGCCGGGAATGGGCGTGGTCAGCGAATTGATCATCAATTTTTCGCGCAAGAAGATTTTCGGTTACGAATTTATCGCGTTCTCCAGCATCGCGATCGCGGTGTTCGGCTTTCTTCGTTTGGGGACATCACATGTTCGTCAGCGGGCAGTCGATGTATGCCGGGCTGGTTTTTTCGTTCCTGACGATGGTCGTGGCGGTCCCGTCGGCGATCAAAATGTTCAACTGGACGGCGACGCTTTATAAAGGCTCGGTCTCGTACGACACGCCGATGCTTTACGCCTTCGGATTTATCGGGCTGTTCTTGATCGGCGGCCTGACCGGGCTTTTCCTCGGCGCGATCGGGCTGGACGTTCACTTGACGCGATACTTACTTTGTCGTCGCGCATTTCCATTACGTGATGGTCGGCGGGCAGGTGATCGCTTATCTCGGCGGGATGCATCTACTGGTGGCCGAAAATGACCGGCAAGATGTATTCGGAATTCTGGGGCAAGATCTCGGCGATGCTCGTTTTTATCGGGTTTAACCTGACGTTTTTTCCGCAGTTCATTCTGGGATACCTGGGAATGCCGCGCCGCTACGCTTCTTACCCGGAGGAATTGCAGGTGCTGAATATTTTCTCGACGCGCGGGCGCGTCGGTGCTCGGGGTCGGAATGCTGCTGCCGGCGATCTACCTGACGGCGTCGCTCTTCAGAAAACAGAATGCCGGGGCAAATCCGTGGATGCTTGCCGGGGCTGGAATGGCGAACTCCTTCGCCGCCGCCGACCGAGAATTTCGAGAAAACGCCGGTCGTTACCTGGGAAGCTTACGAGTTCGGCAAGGAAAGCGGTTTGGAGATCAAAGAGGCCGAAGAATTTTTCAGCTAGCGGGCGGCTGAATTTTAAAGTTGCCGTTTTTGCGAAATTAAATTTTTTAACGGGTTTAATAAAACATGTCAGCAAAAGTCGAAGCACACGAACATACCTTTCATCCTCCGGGCTTCAGCACCAGTTCGATGATATGGCGCAGCAGGAAGAAACCGTCTCGATCGGGATGTGGATGTTTCTGGTGCAGGAAATTATGTTCTTCGGCGGGCTGTTTACGGTGTACCTGGTATATCGCTCGAAGTTCCCCATGGCCTTTGCCGCGGGCAGTAATCACCTCGACGTGGTGCTGGGCGCGCTCAATACGCTCGTGCTTATCGTCAGCAGCTTGACCATGGCCCTGACCGTTTATTACGCGCAAAAGAGCAACCGCAATATGCAGGTGATCTTGATCATCCTGACGATGATACTGGGCACGACATTTTTGGTCGTAAAGTATTTTGAGTACAAATCGAAGTGGGAAGACGGCCTGGTTCCCGTTAGCAGCTGGAACATGCGGGTCAAGGAAGACAGCCACGCCCCGGCCGCCGCGGAACACGGCGCTCCCGCGACTGCCGCAGGGGAAAAGAGCGGCGAACATGCCCTCGATGCTGAATCCGCTGCCTACCAGTCGAGCGAAGAATATACGACGAAAGCGCGGCGGGGAGAATTTCGCTGGGCGGATGTTTCGCTGGCCAGAATGGCGGAGCACGGCCACGAGGGCAAGGGCTTTCTGACCACGGATGAAAAGAACGGCTATTACACCAACGGCCAGCTCGACCCGGAGAAGTTCGAATCCAAGGTGCGCATCTTTTTCTGGATATATTTCGCCATGACCGGCCTTCACGCGCTGCACATGGTGATCGGGCTGGGTATTATGACCTGGCTCTTGTGGAAGGCGTGGCGCAACACTTTTTCGATCGATTATTATGCCCCGGTGGAAATATCCGGCCTTTACTGGCACTTTGTCGATATTGTCTGGATCTTTCTTTTCCCCCTGCTTTACCTGCTGGGCCGGCATTTTTTGGGAGGTCATTAAATATTTATGTCAGATCACGCGCATGCTCATAACCAGCCCCACATCGTTCCGATACCGGTCTATCTCGGGGTTTTCGGTGTTTTAATGGTAGGCACTATTTTGACCTATTATGCCGCCCTGCAGGACCTGGAATGGATCTTTCCGGGCGCCAATACGCTGGTGGCGCTGGGCATTGCATTTATAAAAATGTCCTTTGTAGTGTTATTCTTTATGCACGTGAAATACAGCTCACGCTTGATCTGGCTGGTGGTGGTGAGCAGTTTTTTCTGCCTGGCGATAATGTTCGCCTTTACCATGCAGGATTATGTGACCAGAAGCCCGGGAACTTTTTAGCCGAATTTAGCAATTATTATAGGGGACGCGGCGGGATGAAAATTAACTCCAGCCGCGTTTTCCACTGGTACATAAGGCAAATTACTTTGTTTTATAACGTATATAACTAATAGATATGAATTAATAGAGGAGAAAAGATAGACAACAGGCAATAATTTTTCATCATCACACTTTCCGGTTGTTAATCTGGGGTATTTTGTCTAAAAAAATCATACAAAACATTTTTCTATCGACGGGCATAATTTTGTGTTCCTTCTTTCTTCATGGCTGTATCACTATTAAAAGCAAAAAGGACATCGCGGTCTTGCCGCGTTTCGAGACCGCGACCAAAGAACAGCTTATCGAAGAAGGAAACAAGCTGTCCAGGATCGTCTCTCTGAGGGCAAAATTCAAAGTAGGATTTGAAGACACTACCGCCGCCAACCTGGGAAGATCCGACAAATACCAGGACGCCTACGGCGAGATCATAGTGCAGCGCCCGGCAAATATATACCTGAAAATAGAAGCGCCGGTGGTCAAGGTCGATATTACGCAAATGACCTCCAACGGTAAAAAATTCCGCGTCGCGGTGCTGGAAGACGGCGGCAGCGGAAAATATAAAGGGTTTTTGATCGGGTCGAACGATGCCGATTATTCCCTCCTGCAGAAAAAGGTTTCGGATATTGAGGTCAGCAGCGATGAAAAGTCTCAGGTGACGAAAAAGAACGTCAATGCCTTCTCCAATATTCGCCCGCAGCATTTTACCGATGCCCTTCTGATTCGCCCGCTGCAGCCGGCGGCGGGAGAGATCTATTATACTCAGAGCGAGATCTTCCAGGATGAAACCAACCCGACCGGCCGTAAAAGCGCTCCTTTGGCTTCGGTCAATCACGGGTATTATTTGCTGGATGAACTCAGGAAAAAGGGCGACGAGTTTGTGGTCACCCGCCGCTTCTGGTTCGACCGGATCGGCAGCATAAGGCTGGCGCGCCAGCAGATATTCGACGAATCGGGAACGCTTGAATCCGACATTATTTATGGCAGCATGGGCATGTTCACCGAAACCGAAGCCTATGCCATGCCGATGGGCCTCGACCTGACCCGCCCGAAAGAAAAGTATAAAATGAGACTGACATACGAGGCGCCGAAATCAGTCATCATCGGGAAAGAGTGGCCGGAAAAAATATTTAACCTGGAAAACAGGTGGGATCTGCCCGAGGTCGACCTGGACAAGAAATTGGCGGAGATGAAGCAGACCGGTTCCCAGGCGAAAACCTCGGGCCAGTAATAATCGATGAGCAGTATTCTCCAAACGGAAAACCTGACCAAAAGTTACCATGTCGGAAAAATGGAAGTACCGGCCTTGCGCGGCGTCTCGCTTGAGATCGGGAAGGGCGAGTTTGTCGCCATCATGGGGCCTTCGGGCTGCGGAAAATCCACGCTGCTGCATTTGCTGGGAGGATTGCTCAGCCCCACCAGCGGCCGGATAGTGATCGACGGCGACGACCTCTCCGAGGTTTCCGACGCAAAGCGAACGGAGATCCGCCGCCGCAAGATAGGTTTCGTGTTCCAGCGCTTCAATCTTTTCCCGACGCTTACCGCCGAGGGAAACCTGCGGCTGGCGGAAAGAATCCACCTCGGCAGGTCAAACGGGAATTCGGAAAATCGCCGCGAAGTACTGCGCCTGCTGAAACTGGAAGGAAAAATTCATCATAAACCGCTGGAGCTTTCCGGCGGCGAGCAGCAGCGGGTGGCGCTGGCGCGCGCGGTGATCAACAGCCCGGCGATCATTCTGGCGGACGAACCGACAGGAAACCTGGACACGGAAAATTCCCGGATCGTGCTGGATATGTTCAGGCAGTTGAACCAAAAATTCGCGCAAACCATTATAATGATCACTCATAACCCGGAAGCCGCGCGCGGCTGTTCGCGCATCATACAAATGCGCGACGGCCGTTTAGTCAGACGAGTAAACACTTTCCCCGGACAACGTAGGCAATGCCGCAAACCATCAAAAGAATCGTTTTATGGGATTATGCCAGGGCCAGTTGGCAATGGGATATTCTTTGCGTCTTGATAATTTGCTTTATTTTTCTGACGCCGAAAAGCTGGTATGAAAACAAAAAACCGTCGGTCCCGGAGCGGACATTGACCCTCAGCGCGGAAAAATTTTCAGCCGATACCGGCAAGCTTTTGACCGAGGTGCGGGCCCAGAGCGGCGATCCGCAGGCGGAAATTCTCGCCCTGCGGGAAAAAACCGACGAATCCGGACAGACGGTTTACGAGATCGATATTCGTTAAAATAATTTTTCGAAAAACTTGTCAGGACCATTGAAGTAAGAAGTGACAAGGAGTTTTTATGAATAAAATTTTTAGATCGGGCGGGCATAAATTAATTTTCGCCGTGATGTTTGTGGTGCTGTTTTTTGCCTCGCAGGCGACGGCGCAGATAAATGCGATTTTAAAAAAGGTGGACGATCACCGCAAGGCTTTGACCACGCTGCGCGCCGACATTAAAATGGCGAAATTCGATCCGGTCCTGGAAGAGACCACGGTCAACGACGGCAAGCTGATGTTCGTCACCAAAACCGCCAAGCAGGATTACATGCTCAGGATAGACTGGCAGTCTCCGCGAAACGAGATACTGGCGATCGTCAAGGGAAAATACGTCGCCTTCAATCCGAATACAAAACAGGCTTTTACCGGCACGGCCAATTCAAAAGAGGCGGTCAAGAAGGGCGGAAACGCGCTTTCTTTTATGAACATGTCAAAGACGGAGTTGCAGGACAATTACAATGCCGTCTATCTTGGCGAAGAGAAATTGAGCGGCGACGTTCCGACCTGGCATTTGAAATTCACGCCAAAAGCCAAATCCGATTATAGATCCGCCGACATCTGGGTGGACGGAAACGGCATGATACTCCAGGCGCGGTTGACGCCCAACAGCGGCGATGAAAGCCTCTACCGGCTGACCAATTTGGAAAAGAACATCAGTCTCAGCACGACGCAGTTCGTCGTGAATTTACCCAAGGATGTAAAGATCATTAATTCTTAGCCAAGGTCATACTACGAGGAAATTTTATGAATAAACTTTTTAAATCGGGCGGACGAAAAATTTCATTCGCGCTGATATTCATTGCATTAGCCTTTATAGGGCAGGCCAGGGCCCAAGTAGTAGATCAGATCCTGAACCGGATCGAAGTAAACCGTAAAGCGCTGGTCTCGCTCAGGTCCGACATCACCCGGGGGAGCTATGACCCCAGCCTTAAAGAATGGAGCTACGACCGTGGCAAGGTCATCCTGATCACGCCCAGCAAGCAGATCAAAGAAGGCCTTTTAAGGATCGACTGGAAACAACCCCGGAACGAGATCTTGACCGTCATAAAAAACAGGTATTACGCTTATGTTCCGGAGCTAAACCAGGTATACACCGGCGCCGCCAACTCTAAAAAAGCGCAGCAAAAGGGAGGCAGCATCTTCTCATTTTTGTCTATGTCGAAAGCGCAAATAAAAGCCAACTACATGCCGGCTGAATACGCCGGGGAAGAAAAATTGGAAGGCGGCGTGCCCACCTGGCATCTAAAATTTGTGCCGAAGACCGCATCGGAAAACAAGAGTGTCGATATCTGGGTGGACGGCAATGGGATGATAATACAGGTAAAAACAGTGCCCAAGAGCGGCGACGAAAGCTTTGTCCGGCTTACTAATTTTGAAAGAAACCCAAAACTTCATACCTCGCAGTTTCAGATAGATCCTCCGCCGGGGGTCAAGGAAGTAAAGGGCTAAGTGTTGTAAATCAAAGCAATACAGAGGTTCTGTCTTGTCCGGCAGAACCTTTTAGTTTGAAAAGAAGCGCGGTGAAACTTATAATCTAAAGTTCACCCGCGGGCACCGCCCGCCGTTAGTTATGGCAAAGACCAACAAGATCAGCCGCAGGTTGCGCGAATTCAGCTTTATCGGAAAAGGATTGCTCGACACGCGCCACGTCGTTCTGGCGCACATCGTGCCGATGCGGCGGTGTAACCTGGCGTGCACCTACTGCAACGAGTACGACAAAACTTCCGATCCCGTGCCGATCGACGGGATGCTCAAAGGCGCATCGACAAGCTCGCCGAATTTGGAACTTCGGTCATCACGATTTCCGGCGGCGAGCCGATGATGCATCCGGAAATTTACGAGATCATCGCCGCATCCGTCATCACGGCATGATCGCCGGGCTGATCTCCAACGGTTACTATTTCAGCCCGACAAAATTAAAAAGATTGAACGAAGCCGGGCCTCGAACATTTGCAGATCTGCATCGATAACGTCACGCCCGACGAAGTTTCGAAAAAGAGCTTGAAGCTGCTCGACAAAAAATTGAAAAAGCTGGCGGAGTATGCCGAATTTCAAAGTCAACATAAATTCCGTTGCTCGGCGGCGGCGTGAAAAATCCGGAAGAAGCGCTCGATGATCGCGCAATCTTGCCGTCGAGCTCGGGGTTTATCAGTCACCGTCGGCGTGATCCACGACGAGATGGGTTTGCTCAAAGGCTCTGAGCGATAGCGAAGAGAACGCTTTACAACGAGATCAAAAGCGATCGGCTCGCGAAGCTACGCCCGTTGGAATTGGTTTCAGGACAACCGTCTGATCGGCGGCGAATCTCAGACTGGCGATGCCGCGCCGGCGCGCGCTATCTATACATCTGCGAAGAAGGTTTGGTCCACTGGTGCTCGCAGCAGCGCGGCACGCCCGGCACGCCGCTTGAAGGAATACACGCGCGCGGATTATGACCGCGAATACATCACCGAAAAATGGTGCGCGACAGACCTGCACGATCCAATGCGTGCACCAGGTCGCGCATGCTCGACGCCTGGCGCGACCCGCAAATCTCGCTCGGCGATTACAACAAGCGCAACGGAAATGGTTTGAAAAAAGAAACCGTGGCCAGCATCTTAAGCGCTAAATAAATTAGTAAATATAAATAAGCGGCCGCCTGTTTTCCGTGATCGATCCCCAGTAACAAATTAGAAGGCAATAATTTGAGTTGCTGTGCCGGAGGCACAACGGATATTAGCTTGCTGCGAAAGCGGCAGGTATAGTGCGTGTTAGAAAGCTGCGCTCTGAAGGAGCGCCGGATAGATTCGCGTCCCCGCCGTTCCTTTCAGGACTAACTTATTTTGTGTAACTTGACCGGCGGCTTTCACCGCCGGCTAATTTCCCCTGTGCCTCCGGCGCAAAGTTTCGGCAATCACCACCAATTAGAAAGGTTTATTGCAATTCGTAAAAATTGTCTATATAGTAATTTATTCCAAGTTGATTACGATGACCGTGCTTTATAACACGAAATATAAGTGTTATGTCGCGCTTCCACACAATACCAATAAAAGCTGTTTTTGGGCGGCTGATCTATCCTCATCATAGTCAGGCGTGGTGTCTTTGAATTTGATTTGAAAAGGAGAAAAAGACTATGAATGATCCTGCAGATGAAAAACCAACTACGAGCTTTTCGGAGACATTAAAGGCAGAGAATCAGCCCAGTGAGACCGGCGAGACTGAGCCGCAGCTGCCATGTGACGACTATTCCAACGGTTTTAGGATGGCATTGTATAGCGGTGGTAAGCGATTGGGTTGGATGGGGCAAAACGACAGGGAATGGGCCATTTTGGTTAAGGACGTGACGAAGGCCCTGGTCCTGGAACCCTATCCCTGGAACGGGGTGATGTATTACCGGATCAAGGGAAGCAAGCGCTATATGTCTCTAAGCAATACTTCCTATGTCGGCTTTTACGATTGGATCAATGCCCGGGGCTTTACGCTCAATGGTTCGAATCTGGTCTCGAATTATAACAATCAAAAGCTGTCGTTTCTTTCCGAGGCGAATCAGTATTTGTACTGCTGGGACGCCTACAACGTGCTGGAGGTGAAGTTCGTGCCGATCGAAAAACCGATCATTCCAGATCAGCCGTTGACCGACCTGATCGAGCATATAGTGGTGGTGATGTTTGAAAACCGGTCATTCGATAATATGCTCGGAGGCTTGTACCCGGATAAGACCCAGGCGGAATACCGCGGTATGCCGGTCGGCGAGAGCAACCCTCTTGATCCCAATGATCCTGGCAAGGGGAAGGTAACGGTATTTCAGGGGCCGGTCGATGACGCGACGTGGATCATGCCTTATCCCGATCCGGGTGAGCTCTTTACCGATATGAACGAGCAAATTTTCGGCACCGCCAACCCGGCGCCGGGCGCAAAACCCACCATGCAGGGTTTTGCCTGGAATTACGGTAAGCAGCCGGGAGCGCCGCTCAAAAAGGGCGAGCCGGATGTAATGCCCGACCCGCAGAATATAATGCAGTATTACACCGAGGAAGCGGTTCCGATAACCCATTTTCTGGCCAAACAATATGCCGTCTGCGATTGGTGGTTTGCGGCCGGGCCGGTCCAGACGCTGGCCAACCGTATGTTTGCGCAAAGCGGGACGCCCGGACTGATTCCCGAAACCAACCAGGCCCGCATCAACAATCCCGATTTTACTGATGGCTGGTCGAAAGTCCCGCCTTTTGATCCGCCCGTTCACGATGTAACCATTTTTCAACTCCTGGATGAAGCTTATTCGGGAGAGATCAACTGGAAGGTATATCACGACGACGTAGCCCCTATTTGCGCGCTGAATTCTTATGTGTATGACCGTTGGGAGTGGTTGAGCTGGGACGGGGGAAATGTGTTCAGTTTCAAAGAGCATGGCAAAAGCGAGACCAATTTCGAGTTCGACATCAGAAATTGCCGGCTGCCCAAATACTCGGTTATCGAGCCGCGCTACGAAGATAGTTTAGGGGGGGCGGTAAATTCATATCACCCGGGTGGGGCAGGAGTCGATATTCAAAATCCCAACGGTGATTCGCTGCCTCCGCCGATCTCGGTCAAGGACGGAGAGCCTTTTCTAAGGGAAATTTACGAGATCCTCGCCAAATACCCGGAGACCTTTAAGAAGACGCTGCTGATCGTGACCTACGATGAGCATGGAGGCTTGTACGATCACATACCACCCGGCGAGGCGGTTTCGCCTTTTGTGATCACGCCCGACAATTTTGCTTATGACCGGTATGGAGTGCGCGTTCCCACGATATTTGTCAATCCCTGCATTAAGCCGGGCACGATCTACCCGTCGCGCAGCATGTCCGATAAAATACACTTTGACCATACCAGCCTGATCAGCACGGTCATTAAACAATTCGGGCTGACCGGATCGCTGACGCCCCGGTCGCTGGCCGCGCCCACGCTGAAAGATCTGATCCCGTTTCATCACCAGGTCTATCCGGCGCCGCCTGCGCCACCGCCTCCCCATTCCGAGGGAGGTCCGGCAGCCGAGGACGCAGTATCCGCGCCGGAGATAGAAGTGTCCGCAATAGATGCAGAAGAGGCGTTGGCGGTGATAGATAAGCAGGAACACCCCCACGCCCTCGCCGCCACGCTTTTTGGGCTGCTTGCCTCCAAGCAAAAGAACCATAAGGAGGGAAGCGATTAAAAAGCGGGTAGAGATCTGAGGGCTCTCGAAGCGCCAAGGCATCAATCGAAAGCGCGTCTTTCACAAGTTCACAACAAACGCGGCGTGCAGAAACCGCCGCGTTTGTTGTGAGCGCATAATAACTTGTAATCAGAATAAAACCCTGCCAGAATGCGGCAATGCCGGAACTTCGCGATTCAAAAACCGAAATTGTCGCGCGTCTGATCAAACAATTTCATCCCCTTGCGATAAATAAATTATTGGTGGTGGGCTGCGGCTCGGGGCTGGAAGCGGCGATCCTGGCGCAGCGGCTTCCGGCGGAGGTTTCGGGCGTCGATCTCAAAAACGAATTCGACCCGGAAGCCGCAAAGATCGCGACGCTGCAGACGGGCGACGCCACGGCGCTCGCTTTTGCCGGTGAGACCTTCGATTTTATTTTCAGCTATCACGCGCTGGAGCATATCGAAGAGCCGGAAAAAGCTCTAAGGGAAATGCAGCGCGTCCTAAAACCCGGCGGCGGTTTTTGGATCGGCACGCCGAACCGTTCGCGGATGCTGGGCTACATCGGCGGCAAGAACACTTCTTTCTCCGAAAAAATAAAGTGGAATATCATGGACTGGAAACAGCGGATCAAGGGCGAATTTCGCAATGAACTCGGCGCCCACGCCGGGTTTACTTCCGCCGAGCTGGGCGAACTATTGTCGGGTGTGTTTTCCAAAGTAGATGAGAGAACGACTGAGTATTTTCTCTCGATTTACGAAAATAAAAAGAGTATCATCAACGCTATCGAATCATCGGGACTCTCACGTTTTATTTATCCCAGTGTCTATTTCAGCGGGATAAAATAAATCGCGGTATGGCTGGTGCCGCGCGGATAAGAGGGTGTGCCAGTAGCCCAAGCGTAAGCGCGGGCGTTTTACTACGCCCTCCCTGACGGTCGGGCTACTGACACAGTAAATACCCACAGCCACATCAGAAAGGAAAAAATTATGTCTCTAGGCAGCGCAAAAATAATGGCTTTTGCGGCGACCACTGACGCCGAAGCGGCAAAGGATTTTTACGAAACCAAACTCGGCTTGCGCCTGGTGGAAGACAGTCCGTTCGCGCTGGTGTTCGATTCCGGCGGCATCATGCTGCGCGTGCAGAAAGCGCAAAAAGTTGACCCGCCACAGTTTACCGTGCTCGGCTGGGAAGTCGCTGACATCCGCGCCGAGATAAAAGAGCTCACCGGGCGCGGCGTCGTTTTCCACCAGTACGGCCTGGAATTTCCCAGGCAGGACGAGCTCGGCGTCTGGACCACGCCTGACGGCGCCCAGGTCGCATGGTTCCCGGACCCCGACGGCCATACGCTTTCCCTGACGCAGCTTTGAGCTATTTTCAGAAAAATCTTAAAGGGAGAAAGAACTAATGAAGCGAGTTTTTTCATCGGCGATCATGGTATTGATCCTCGCGTTCGCGCTGCATGGGCAGACGGCGAAGGACGCAGCCGAATTGACCCGGCTGCTGAACGAGTTTCTGGCCGGTGCTTCGCGCAGCGACGCCGCGATACACGATCGTTTCTGGGCGGAAGATCTGATCTACACCGGTTCGTCCGGGCGGCGTATCGCCAAAGCCGATATCATGCGCGATCTGCGCGCTGCACCCGCGCCGAAGCCCGACGATCCCAAAACGGCCTACACCGCCGAAGACGTCCGCATTCAGCAATATGGCAACACGGCCGTCGTCGCCTTTCGGCTGGTAGGCACGACCGTTGAGGACGGCCATGTGCCGCAGGTGGCGAAGTTTTTTAACACCGGAACTTTTCTCAAACGCAAAGGCAAGTGGCAGGTTGTGAGCTGGCAGGCGACCCGCATACCCCGCGCGGAAGAAGATTCGAAGAAGGAAGTCATGGCCGCTCAATCCGCCTTTCACAAGGCCCTGCTCGCCGCCGATGTTAAAACGTTAAAGGCGCTGACGGACGAAAGTTTTATCTGGACGCACGATGACGGCAGGCAGGCCTCGCGGCAACTGCTGTTTGATGTATTAAGCTCAGGGCAGTTGAAATATTCGTCGATGGAAACAGACAAGGTAACGGTCTCGGTAACAGGCGATACAGCCGTAGTGCGCGGGGTTTCCGTGCGCCGGCGCAGCGCGATACCCGCCGCAAACGGCGGCGGCTCAGACACCGCTCCTTTCACCGGTTTTTACACGCTGACCTTCGTCAACCGCAACGGCGCCTGGAAGGCGGTCGCATTGCATACGAGCCAACCATGAAACTTTTCGCCGTTAAACGCTATCGATCTTAGTGAGATCATTGAGGGGAGAATTAGATGAGCCTTCAGGAAATTGTTACCATAGTTGGATTACCTCTCACTGTTGCAGGTCTGTTTTTTGCCGGCTATCAAATGCGGGCATCCTACCGGCAGTTAAAAGTGGCTCAAAGAATTGCCGGCTCCGATTTTATTCTTCGTTTCGATGAAATGCTTTTTCAGCATCACGATAAAGTTCACCAGCTTTTACGCCCCGGCGGAGATTGGGCGGAAAAAGGAAGAGGTCCCGGTTCTCCGGAAGATTGGGTCCCGGTCGAAAGATATATGGGAATGTTTGAACGCATCAAAGTGCTTCTTGACGACGACCTGATCGATATCGACTCGGTAGAGAGATTTTACGGGTATAGGATACGAAATATTTTTGCCAACACTGTGATCCTTGAAAAGAAAAAACTTAAGACTCCGGCCCAATGGGAAAAGCTTAGCAAGGCCGAAAAAGAAAAAAATGCGTGGCGCAACTTTAACGCGCTTTATTATGAATTGGAAAAACACCGTCAAAAGCGCTCTTCGGAGTGAGGTAGTTAACTTTAACTCTGCGTCCTTTGCGGTAACTTTTTTGAAAAAATGAAACTGAAATTCAAAATCCGCCGAAAACGTCATTTTCTCGACACAAGGAACTTCCTATAATAACTTGCGCGTAGTTTGTTATTTGAAATGACGGCGAACCAAAAACTTAAAAACTCCAAAAAGCGTGTTTCATTTTTGTTTCAGTGTTTCACTGTCACACGCCGTTGGGGTGAAACAAGCGCCTTACTGATAAATTAAAAATGTTGTTACACTTAGCGGTTCGAGAGTGTTTCACTAGGGTTACTTTCGCGGCATATCCTCGCCGATGGTCCACATGATCACGGAGCTGGAAAGGCCCAGGCCGGAGAGGCGTCCGGCCATCATGATGATGGTTTCGTGTTCCGTGACCGCGCCGGCTTCGAGCAGGACTTTTTCGCCCGTTTTCAGCATTTGCTCGGTGGATTTGGCGGGCAGGTGAAACAGCGGACGCACGCCCCAGATCAGCGCGAGCTGGTGACAGGCGTCCTGTGAAGTCGTTATGGCAAAAGTGTTTAGCCCGGAGCGGAAAGAGGAAAGCCGCCGCGCCATCAGACCCGATTCGGTAAAGACCGCCACTTTTTCCGTGCCTTTTTCCCGGGCGGCGTAAGCGGCCGCCACGCACAGCGCCTGGCTGGTGCGCCCGGTCGGCTCCTGCGAAAACTTGACCGGCTTTTTCAAAAATTTCGGCTTGATGGTTTCGGCGGAAACGATAATTTTCGCCATCATTGCCAGGGCTTCCACCGGGTATTTTCCGCTGGCAGTTTCGGCGGAAAGCATCAGCGCGTCGGTGCCGTCCCAGACGGCGTTGGCGACGTCGGAAGCTTCGGCGCGGGTCGGGTGCGGGTGTTCTATCATCGATTGCAGCATCTGGGTGGCGGTAATGACGAAACGGTCGTTGGCGACGGCCTTCTGAATGATCATTTTCTGGTAGACGGGCACCATCTCTACGCTCGTCTCCACGCCCAGATCGCCGCGCGCCACCATTACTCCGTCCGTGGCTTCGATGATCGCGTCCAGGTTTTCGATCGCCTCGGCTTTCTCTATCTTTGCCACCAGCAGCGCACGCCCGTGTTCGCGCAATTTAAGTTTGTCGTTGAGATCTTTGATAAGCTGCTTTGCCTTGATACAATCCTGCGCGGTGCGGACAAACGAAAGCGCGATATAATCCGCGTTCTGTTCCATCGCCCATTTGAGGTCGTCCAGGTCCTTTTGCGTCAGCGAAGGGATCGGCAGGTGAGTATGCGGCAGGTTGATGCCCTTTTTGTCGAAAAGCCAGCCCCCGTCTATCACGCGGCAGACGATGTCAGTGTCGGTGACTTCCTCCGCCTGCAGGGTGAGAGCGCCGTCGTCCAGCAAGATCGTCGCGCCGGGCTCGACGACTTTCGGCAGGTCCGTGTAGTTGGTCGACACTTGCGTTTCGTCGCCTGGTACTTCGCGGGTGGTGATGGTAAAGCGATTGCCGTTTATCAATTGCGCCGAGGATTTTTCCAGCTTGCCTGTGCGTATCTTCGGGCCGCTCAGATCGACCAGAACGGCCAGAGGCTCGCCCAATTCTTCCGCCGTCTCGCGCGCGATCCGGATCGTTTCGGCATGCTCTTCCTGGGTGCCGTGCGAGCGGTTGATGCGGATGGCGTTTAGCCCCGCGTGAAAAAGGCGCGTGATCGTTTCCTTGTTATTGCTGGCCGGGCCCAGAGTGGCTAAAATTTTTGCTCGACGCATAATGTTAAAAACCTAGATCGTAACCGCCCTGCGGTCAGGGTTATAGCGCGGGCGCTGGCACGCTTCGCAGGGTGAAAATTCCGCCAGCTTGCGCAGGTAGTTCATCACGGTGGCGACAAAACCGGAATGCGACCAGGTCAGCGGCGAAACGGAAACCGGGCTGCCGTCTAGGGGGTTCACCTGTTCCGCCAGCACGCCCGAAGGCAAAGCCCGCTCTACCGTCCATTGTAAAATTTTGTAAGCTTCCTGCAAATCCTGCTCGTTTTTGGCCGCGGCGATACGATAATCCGCCAGCCAGAGCGTGCAGATAAACCACGGGTTGCCGGGAAGATCCAGATCGTTCGGGATGAGCATATACTCGTCGTTTTCATAGCGCGCCACGCCGCCGACCGCAGTCTTTACCCAGAGAGTTTCTTCCACCGCGCGCATCGTGTTTTGCACCTTTTCATCGTCCGGTGAAAAAGCCCCGAAGTAAAACGCGCCGCAAAGCGAAGCGTCGACCGCGGTATCGGGCACTAAATTTCCCTCGCCGTTTAATTGCAGCGCGCGCAAAAATCTGCCCGCGCTTTCGCTGTAGAGATGTTCGCTCATGGCCAGAACGATCTCGCCCGCCGCGTTTTCGTATCCTTCCGCGCGCGCGTTTTCGTTAAAAAGCCGGGAAAATTTTGCCGCCGCCCGCAATCCGCCCACGACCGTCGCGCAGGTGAACGTGTGAATACCCTTGCGGTCTTCCCAGAGATTCCAGGAAGGCAAGGGAAGCTTGGTTTCCTCGTCGCGGAACCGCATCATGAAATCCGCGCACTTTACGATCAGCGGCCGGTAAAGACGCAGCGCGAATTCGATGTCGCGAAATTCATCGTAATGATGCCACAAAGCCCAGAGCACGAGCGCGGTTTCGTCTTCCTGGATGGGTATCAACGGCGTTTTCGAATGCACGTCCCAGGAAGCGTGCCAGCTTGAAGCAACCGCGCCGTCGGGGGCATATTTCTGCAAAAAATAACCGTCGCGATGAACGATGCGCCGGCAGAGATCGAAGAACGATCGGGTGAGGCTGGGATAACCAGCCAGGTCCAGCGCCTGCGCCACAAAGGCGCCGTCACGCGGCCACAGATAGCTGTAATGATCTGTAGCTCTTAGGGTTACGTCGGAATCGTTAGCGGCTATTATGGCCCCGTCATTATCGATTTGCGTGCGCGCGATGAGCAGCGAGCGTTTGTAAAGATCGACGATCTCCGGCGATAAGCCGTTAAAATTGATCTCGTTTTTATTGACCCACGCGCGCCAGTAATTTTCCGTCTGCGCCAGCGCATTTTGCGGCGTGGTTTCTTTGATAAAAGTATTTAGCTCGTTGACTTCGGCGTGCGACTGCCCGGCGGCGATCCAGTAAAAGAATTCCTGCTCGCCGCCCGGCGGGATGCTTAACGAAACGCCGACGATCGAATCGACAGAGCCTTCGGTAATGGGCGTAATTGAAAAAAGACCGTCCTCCGCGTCGCGCCAGGTGCCTTCCCGTTCCTTGAAAGCCTTACGCCCGGTGTTGAATTGATCGAAATGCGGTTCGGTATTGATAAGAAAATAGCGGCTTCCTTTATAGTGGATCAACGAGAGTGTTTCCGGATCATAAAAGGCCGTGTCGCCGATCTTGTTTTCGTAAATGCGAAAATCCTGGTGCAGGAAAACAGTTACCTCGCGCGGCTGGCCGGCAAGATCTCTTACGCGCACCCGGCGCAGAAAAATATTCCGGTGGCTGACGACCGCGTCGTTTGAAAGGATCTCTAACCCGACCGCCTCGTTTCTAAGCTTTACCTCGGTGACCAGTGTTTCCGGCAAATAGCGTAATTCCCGCTGCCATTCTTCACCGTCGAGCCAGGAAAATTCATTGCCTACCCGGATGCCAAAGCGAAACGGGTAGCCGTCGGTATGATCTTCCTTACCGACGTGCGGAAAATAAATGTCGCGGATGCGGTAAAGCTGGTCAAAGGTCACGAGCAGCGAGCCGTTTCCGACCGGAATGTCACGCATAAATAATCAATAAATATTCTACACGAACTTTGCGAAGTTAATAAAAAAGACGTTTGATTCCAAACAAACGTCTTTCTGCAAAAACTCTAACGATTCTCACCAATTACACGCGCCCCAATCCCACGAGGTCAGCGAACGATTTCCCTTCCAGTGACGGTAGACCACGGCGGTCGCCCGGCGGGTCCGTCTGCCGTCGCGCACTCTCAGACAAAGTTGATAATTCATCCCGGCCACTACCTGTTGTTCGGCTTTGTCGATGGAAAGCAGGGTGATGCCGCGACGAACGCGCCGCGCTTCGGCCGTGACCGCGTATCTCGCAGCGGCTTTTACCTGCGGGTCGTTTTTGCTGACGGGACGGTAATTGCCGACCATCTGGGCCGCCGCACTACTGGCCGCAAAAGCAATAAAACAAAAGACTAACAGAAACATCAGAGCGTATGATCTTCGCATTTAAACTCCATGAAGATGAGATGTGAAGTCAAAAGTCTGCGCCAAAACCAGGCCGATGTCAAAACGCCGCCGGGTTTGCATTCAGTTTGCGCTCAATTTGCTAGGGCCTGCTGCACGGCCTGGTCCAGGTCGGCTTTGATCTGCGCGTTGTAACCGGTAAAGCTCTGCAGCAATTTGCCGCTGCGGTCGAAAACGAAAGTTTGCGGTATGGCGTCGGTGCCGCCGAAAAGAAAGCTGACCAATTCTTCCTGCGGGTAACCCAGGTCGTATTGAATGCTGAGTTTTTTTACGAACCCGGGAATGTTGGGACGGTCGTCTTCACCGCCGACGTGCAAACCGATAACGCTCAGTCCCTTGCTCCCGTGTTTATCCTGCAGTTCGACCAGGTGCGGAATTTCTTCGAGGCAAGGCGGGCAATATGTCGCCCAGAAATCCAGCACCACAACTTTGCCCTTATAATCCGCAAGTTTTTGTTTAGCGCCGCTCTGCAGTTCCCAACCGAGATCGGGCAGATTCACCGGCTTACCGGACGAAGAAAGCGGAGGCATCGGGCGGCTCGTCTGCGGCAGCCGGTTGCTTGAGGAAATGATCTTCGGCGCGCTCGAAGGCCCGCAAGCGGTGAGAAGTAATCCGGCAATAATAAAAGCTGTTAATTTATAAGTAACGGATCGCATAAGATCAGGCAGTTAATTTTATGCCAGCGGGGCGAAAAAGTATAGAGTTACGCCTTTAGGCGTGAAAAACGCGAAAGACATCACGCGTGAACGCGTAACTCTGAACATGAGATGGGCCGCCCGCGCTCCGACTTTAATAATCACGCATCACGACTTAATATAAGACCCGTGAGTTTTTACCCGCCCAAAGTAAGCGAGAGGTTCCGTTCGCCGCAGTTTGCCGGCGATCCGGAAAACGCGGGCGCGGTTGGAACTGATGCTTCGTTTTCCTGCGGTTCCGCTGTGCGTTTTTTGCTGGACATTGACGCGCAGAGCAAAGAAATTCTGCAGGTAAATTTTCGCACGAACGGCTGCGGGTACATGACGGCCGCGGCCGACCTCCTGGCGGAAAAGATCACCGGCAAAAGATTGGTAGAGCTCGACGGGCTTCACGACGAGGTCATAAAGCAGTGGCTGACGGGGGAATTCGGCGATTTTCCAGGCGGCCGGATGGATTGCATGAATGTCTGTATCTCGGCCCTGCACAACGGTTTAGCTGATTTTCGCTCACGCCTGATCGAAGAATGGCGCGGGGAAAAGGCGCTGATCTGCACCTGTTTCGGAGTTTCCGAAGAAACCATTGAGCAAACTATAAGCGACAACCGGTTGACGACGGTCGAAGAAGTTACGGACAGCTGCAATGCGGGCGGCGGCTGCGGCTCCTGCCAGCCGCTGATCAGGGAAATCTTAGACTCTCATAAGCGTGAAATGATATAATTACCGGAAACGCCGCTTTAGTGTATGAAAGGTTTTAGATAGGCGTGTATTTATTTCGACTATTATGGACGATCCTGCCAGTAGCAGCCTGTTTCTTTTAGCCACGGAGGCAACCACCGTGAGCGATCCTTACTCCTGGCTTTTTATCCTGCTGACATTTTTCCTTGTTTTATTTTTGGTTTTTGCCAATGGTTTTTTTGTTGCGGCGGAGTTTGCCTTTGTCGCCCTGCGGCGCTCGCGTATCGAGACATTGGCAAACGAGGGCAGCGTCAGCGCAAAACGCCTGCTCGAAATTCTGAGCAATCTGAACGCTTATCTCTCCGCCTCGCAGCTGGGCATCACGATAACTTCGCTGGCGCTGGGCGGAGTTGGTGAGCCTTTCGTGTCGCAGCTTTTTGCGCAGCCGCTCTCGACGCTGCCCGAAGCGGTCCGGCATCCCGTTTCCTTTATCATCGCTTTTTCAATCTTCAGCAGTATGCACATTGTACTGGGCGAGCAGGCCCCAAAGCTTATCGGATTAGAGATGGCGGAAAAGGTGGCGCTGGGGGTGTCGCTGCCGATGAAGATCTTTTACAAAATTTTCAAATTGCCGATTCACGCGTTGGATTGGGCGAGTGCTAAAGTTGTAAGAATATTCGGCCTCAAATCGACTCCTGAGCAGGCTTCCATCTACACGGAAGAAGAAATTCGCCAGTTGGTAAGAATTTCCGAAGAAAGCGGCCATTTGAACAAGGAAGAACGGCGGCTGATCAACCGCGTTTTCGAGTTTTCCGATACCACGGTCAAGGAAGCGATGATCCCGCGCACACAGATCGCCGCGATCCCCGCCAATGCTTCTCTGGAAGAGATCGCGCAGGGGTTTCAGCAGCACGGATATTCGCGCCTGCCGGTCTACGAAAGATCTCTGGACAATATCGTCGGGGTTATTCACAGCAAGGACGTGATGCCGTATCTGCTGCGCCCAAAGAGCTTCCGGCTTGAGAAGGTTTTGCAGAAACCGCTCTACGTGGTCGATACGGCAAAACTGGAAGAGGTCTTGCGCCAGATGCAGGCGGCAAAAGCGCACTTCGGATTTGTGGTCGACGAACACGGCGGCGTCGAAGGCATCATCACGCTCGAGGACCTCCTGGAAGAAATAGTCGGCGACATCTCAGACGAGCACGACGAGGAAATAAAAGAGCAGATCCGCCAGCAGCCGGACGGCTCTTATTCACTGGACGGCGGCGCCGCGGTGCGCGATCTGAATCGCAAACTCGGATTGAACCTTCCCGTTTCGGACGGTTACACTACGATCGCCGGATTTTTAATGTCGCAAGCCGGGCAGCTGCTGGAAGAAGGCGCGGAAGTTCCCTTTAACGGGCACGTGTTTCGGGTCGATAAGGTCCATAAACGCCGCATATTGAAGGTCACCATGAAAAAGACCGATAAAGACGCCGAAGCCGAAGTATAGTAATACTCTCAATCATATTTTTCGTTTCCTGAGATGAAGAACCCGACGTTCATCAAATCCTTACTGGCGACGCTGTTTATCGCTTTCGGTGTTTTTGCGCTGACCTCGGCGATGCGCCCGTCCTATATCGGCACGCGCGCGGGAAAAGCGGACGAGAACTACATCAGATCTGAAAACTGTCTGGTTTGCCACGAAAGTAAATACCGCTCCTGGTCGCACACCTTTCACAGCAAGATGACGCAGGAAGCCACTCCGAAAGCGGTCACCGGCGATTTCGAAAAAAACAATACATTCGAATACCTGGGCGTTAAGTCGAAAATGGAGCGCCGCGGCAGCGAGTTCTTCATGAACTTCGAATACCCCGACGGCAAAAAAGAATCGAACAAAATTTACCGCACGGTGGGCTCGCGCCGGATGCAGCAGTACGTGACGCGGCAAAATGGGCAATACACGCGCCTGCCGGTCGCCTACGACCTGGTGAACCAGCGCTGGATGAACCTGAACGGGTCGTTCTTTTACCCGGACGACGATAATTTTTCCCGGCACAAATCGACCTGGGACCTGAACTGCGTCTTTTGCCACAACGTCAAGGCCCAGCCCAACTATAACCGCCAGACGCAGCTGGCAAACACTGAGGTGGCCGAGATAGGAATTGCCTGCGGCGCGTGCCATGGCCAGGGCGCGGAACACGCGCAGATGGCGGGTTCGCCCGTGGTTCGCGCGCAGTGGTTTTTGGACGAAAAAACCGACCGGAAAATAGTTCTTCCGCCGAAGCTCGATTCCGACCGCTCGCTGATGGTTTGCGCGCATTGTCACGGGCAGCGCACCCCCAATCCGCCCGAACGCATCGGCGAGATCATGGCAAAAGGCGACCCTTTCGATGCCGGGGAAAATCTTTCGACCTTTTATACGCCGGTGCAAAGGGACACGCACATCGGCGATTATTCTTTCGCCGCGCGTTTCTGGGACAACGGCTCGCCGCGGCTGACGGCTTTCGAATACCAGGCGCTGACGCGCAGCGCGTGTTTTGTGAAAGGAAAGCCCGGCAACCGGATAAACTGTCTGAGTTGTCATACGATGCACAGCGGCGATCCCGAGGGCCAGCTGACCGACGACATGCGCACCAACCAGGCCTGCACACAATGTCACCAACAATTCAATGCGCCGGAAGTTCTAACAAGACATACCAGGCACACGGCAAATTCCGAGGGCAGCAGCTGCTACTCGTGCCACATGCCGAAGGTGGTTTACGGCGTGATGACTTTTCACCCGACGCACGATATTACCGTGCCGGACCCCGCATTGACTGTAAAACAGGCGGTGCCGAACGCGTGTAACCAATGCCACGTCGACCGCTCGGTAAACTGGGCGATCGCGCAAACGAAAGATATGTGGCCGGGAAGATTTAACGGCGCACAGGCCGGTTCAGATTCGCAGTTTGACGAGCCGGAAGGCGTCCGCTCGCTTTTTGCGGGCGACGCTCTGACCCGCGCGATGGCGACCGACGCTTTGATGCGGCATTCCGAGCCGGATTATTACCTGCCGTTCCTGAGCGAGGCCTTTGCCTCGGAAAATTATCCTGTAGTTCGTTTTTTTGCGGCCAACGGATTGGCGGCGGCGCATTGGAATTTGCCGCAGCCCGATTACCTGGCCGGTGAAAACCAGCGCTCTAAAATTATTTCTCTGTGGCTGGCGCGGATAGAATCCGCCAAACGGGCGGAGGTAAAACAGCTGGCCGACAGGCTAAGACAAAAGCGCAAGGACGTCGACCTGGAGGTAGGCGAATAAAACCGGATGGCTAAAAATAAAAGCGAAAATATTACGCCGGAACCCGCGCCGCAGCCCGCTGCGTTCCCGAACTTTCTGTTTCAGGCCTGGCTGGGCGTGGCCGTCTGGCTGAGCTTCGGGCTCTTATTGGAAAGCCTGACAGCCTATCGCATCCCCGCGTATTTAAATGACCCGCTGCGCCAGGAGCTTTTTCGTATCGCCTACATTCACGGCATACTTTTGAATATCATTTTGCTCGCCGCGGTGATCTGCGCGGCCCAGGGACTTACCTTAATTTCAAAAGCGGCGCGGTGGGCGCTCGGTATAGGCTCTGTTTTAATGCCCGCGGGGTTTTTACTGGGCGGGATATGGCATTTCGAAGGCGAAGCCGGCCTCGGCGTTTGGCTGGTGCCGCTTGGCGGGCTGCTGGTCATTTTCGGGGTGATCAACCTGAGTCTATCGGCATTGAAGGCCGGAAAAACCTAACCTTTGAATTAACCTCAAAAAAGAGTTACATTTACCTCAGCGTTCTAAAACAAAATTTTATTGGAGCAATTTATCAAATGAGTTTAATTGAACAAATTTGGGCGCGGGAAATTCTGGATTCGCGCGGCAATCCGACGGTCGAGGCGGAAGTGATCCTGGAATCGGGCGAGACCGGGCGCGCCGCGGTTCCTTCGGGTGCGTCGACCGGCGAAAACGAGGCGGTCGAGCTGCGCGACGGCGACGAGAAGCGCTACCTGGGCAAAGGCGTCCTGCAGGCGGTCGAAAATATCAACGAAAAAATTTCTTACGAGCTGGAAGGGACGGACGCGCTTGACCAGACCCTGATCGACGAAATGCTGATCGAGCTCGACGGCACGGAAAATAAATCGAACCTGGGCGCAAACGCGCTGCTGGCCGTTTCGATGGCGACCGCGCGCGCGGCGGCGCTTTACCAGGAAATGCCTCTTTACCGCTACATCGGCGGCACGAACGCAAAAACGCTGCCCGTGCCGATGATGAATATTATCAACGGCGGCGCGCATGCCGATAACAATGTCGATTTCCAGGAATTCATGGTCATGCCCGTCGGGGCCGAAGATTTTTCGGAAGCGCTGCGCGCGGGCGCGGAAATTTTTCACAATCTGAAAGTTGTGCTGAAAAAGCTCGGCTATTCGACCTCGGTCGGCGACGAGGGCGGTTTTGCGCCGAACCTGAAATCGAATGAGGAAGCGGTGGAAACGATCCTCGAAGCGATTGGAAATGCTGGTTACAAGGCGGGCGAAAATATAATGCTGGCGCTCGACCCGGCTGCGAGCGAGTTTTACAAAGACGGCAAATATATCTTTAAAAAATCCGATAAACGCGAGCTTACTTCCGACGAAATGGCGGCCTACTGGGCGGACTGGTGCGCCAAATATCCGATCATTTCCATCGAGGACGGCATGGCGGAAAACGATTGGGACGGCTGGAAAAAACTGACTGCAAATGGTCGGCGCGAAAGTGCAGCTGGTCGGCGACGATCTTTTTGTCACCAACGTAAAATTTTTGCAGCGGGGCATCGACGAAGGTGCGGCAAATTCGATCCTTATCAAGGTCAATCAGATCGGCACGCTGACCGAAACGCTCGACGCCATCGAGCTCGCCAAAACTCACAATCGCACGGCGGTGATATCGCACCGTTCGGGTGAAACGGAAGATTCGTTCATCGCCGATCTGGCGGTGGCGACCAATGCCGGGCAGATCAAAACCGGCAGCCTTTCGCGCTCGGACCGCATCGCGAAATACAACCAGCTGCTGCGGATCGAAGAAGACCTGGGCGATTCCGCCCTGTACCCGGCCGCAAGGCGTTTTACCAGATCTCGCAATAGCCTTTATGAAAATTTTGCTGATCGGCGGGCCTAAATTTCTCGGGCGTCATTTAACCGCGGCCGCGCTCGCCGCCGGCCATGAAGTTACGCATTTTAACCGCGGCAATTATTCCGCTGCTTTAGGCGATCTTCCCCAAGTAGAAACCATCCGCGGCGACCGCTATCGCGACCTCGATAAACTTGCCGGCCACAAATGGGACGCGGTCGTAGACACCAGCGGTTATCTTCCGCAAAACGTAAAAGCAACGGCCCGTGCGCTTTTCCGTTCCGTGGGCAGTTACGTTTTTATTTCCAGTATCTCCGCTTACTCCGATTTTTCCCGGATCGATTTTGACGAAACCACGCCGCTTGCTGTATTAACGCAGGAACAGCGAAAAAGGGTTGATGCTATCGACGTCTCTGGCGAGGTAACGGCGGCTAAGCTGGAAGACATGTATGGCGCGCTAAAAGCCGGGTGCGAGCAGGCGGTCGAAGAGGCAATGCCCGGGCGCGCCACGATCGTTCGCCCCGGTTTGATCGTCGGCCCATTCGATACGACCGACCGCTTTTCTTACTGGGTGATGCGCGCTGCCGCGGGCGGCGAAGTTCTGGCGCCGGGCGAAAGGACACGTTTTGTGCAGTTCATCGACGCCCGTGACCTGTCCGAATGGGTGACCCTATTGATCGAGCGCGGCGAGACGGGAATTTATAACGCCAACGGAAAGCCTTTTGATCTGTCGATGGAAAAAATGCTGGTATCGATCAAGGAAATAAGCCAAAGCGACGCATCCTTTACCTGGGTGGATGAAAAATTTCTCGCCGCGGAAAATGTGCGGCCGTGGGGAGAGATGCCGTTGTATTTGCCGGAATCCGACAAGGATTCTCAGGGTTTCATGTCGGTGAATGTCGAACGGGCAATAGAAAAAGGACTCAAATTTCGCCCGTTAAAAGAAACCATAAGCGACACGCTGGAGTGGTGTGAGAAAGCCCTGGCCGGAAAAACTTTAAAGGCCGGAATTACCGCCGAAAAAGAGGCGCAGCTGCTGGAAAAATGGAAACAGGCGGGTTGAAGATAAAGTAACTGCGCCGGAACCTGAATAATGAATATCGGCGAAGCATTACACAGCGAACATTCCAAAAGCCAGACGATGCGGATCGTCCGCTTTATCGGCGACGACCCGGAAAAGTTCAAAAAGCTGATGACGATCTTTTTCGGCGCCGAATACCGCATGACCCAGCGCGCCGCCTGGCCGGTCAGTTACTGCGTCAAAGATCATCCTGAATTGATCGGGCCTTATTTAAATAAATGCCTCGATATGCTGCCGCGAAAGGACGTGCCCGATGCGGTCAGGCGCAACGTGGCCCGCTTGCTGCAATACGTGGAAATTCCCGGTAAATTGGCGGGCAAAGTTTATTCGCACTGCATCGACTTGATCGACGATATAAATGAGCCGGTCGCGGTCAGGGCGTTTGCCATCACCGTTGCGACAAAGATCGCAAGATCGGAACCCGCTTTGATCGGCGAATTACAGCTCGTGGTGAAAAAACACCTGCCGCACACGACGATCGCGTTTCGCAAGCGTTCGCGGGAAATTTTGAGTTTTGAGTCCCGCCTTTAGGCGGCTGTTTTGAGTTCACGCTTTAGCGTGCCGCCTAAAGGCGGGACTCAAAACAGGGGACTCAGAACAGGTGCTCTAAACGATGAAACGCATTTTGATCATCGGCTCGGGCGGCTCGGGGAAATCCACTCTCGCCCGGCGACTGGGAGAGGCGGCCGGGATCGAAGTGGTCCACCTCGATAAACTGCACTGGAAACCCGGCTGGATCGAGCCCGACAAGGAAGAGTGGGGCAAAACGGTCGATAAAATATTAGAAGGCGATTCCTGGATAATCGACGGTAATTACAGCGGCACTTTGGAAAAACGGATCGAAGCCGCCGACACAGTGATCTTTCTCGATCTCCCGCGCGCCGTTTGCGTCTGGCGGATATTGAAAAGGGTCGCGCGTTACCGCAAAACCAACCGTCCCGACATGGCCGAAGGCTGCGATGAAAAATTCGACCTGAAATTTCTCAAATGGATCTGGGACTACCCGCAGCGGTCAAAACCAAAAGTCGAATCTCTGTTAGAGAAATTTCAGGATAAAATTGAGATAATCAGATTGAGAACGTCCGGAGAAGTGGAAAATTTCATCCAAAATATTTCTTAAGCTTATGGAATGGCAGCATGGCGAATTTATTATCAGCACCGACCGGCGTCGGCTGCAGTTGGACGTGATACATAAATACCTCTCCGAAGAATCATACTGGGCTCAAGGGCGCGAACTGGAAGTCACCAGGCAGGCGCTCGAAAACTCTTTGTGCTTTGGAGTTTATGACGGTGACCGGCAGATCGGCTTTGCGCGGGTGGTGACGGACCGGGCGACATTCGCCTGGATCGCGGATGTTTTTATCCTGCCGGAGCATCGCGGAAAAAGCTTGAGCAAGCGGTTGATGGAAGCTATACTATCCCACCCGGAACTGCAAAATTTGCGGCGCTGGGTTTTGGCGACCAAAGACGCGCACGGGCTTTACGCGCAATACGATTTTACCCCGATGAAATTTCCCGAACGATGGATGGAGCGGGCGGCAAAGTGGGCTTACTAGGAGAAAAAAGATCAGATCTGGCGGGGCTTGCCGGCATGGCAAGAAAGCCTCTTGTCCTGCTGATACTCGACGGCTGGGGTTACTCGCTGCGCCGCGAGGGAAACGCCATTGCCCAGGCCCGGACGCCGAATTATGACCTGATCTGCGCGCGCTACCCGATGACCTTGCTACAGGCTTCGGGCACCGGCGTCGGCCTGCCCGAAGGCGCTGCCGGAACCTCCGAAGCCGGGCATTTAACGATCGGCGCGGGCCGCGTGATGCAAACCAGCCTGAACGAGATCGACCGCGCCATCGAAACGGGCGAATTTTTTCGCAACCCGGTCCTGCTAAAAGCCATGCAAACCGTAAAGGAACGCGGCTCGGCTTTGCATCTGACGGGTTTGCTTTCGAACGGGAAAATTCATTCTTCGCAGGAACATCTGTTCGCGCTGCTCCGGCTGGCAAAAACCCACGGCATTGATAAAGTCTTTATTCACTGCATCTTAGACGGACGAGATGTGACCGCCGGTTCGGCCGATATCTTTGTCGAAGCGCTCGAGATCAAGCTGGCGGACATCGGCATCGGCACCATCGCCACGCTCTGCGGGCGGCATTTCGCGATGGACAAAGAGCAAAACTGGGACAAGACCGCCCGCGCCTACACGATGCTGGTCCACGCCGAAGGCGAACGCGCAACGGACCCTGTTTTTGCGATCCGTTCTTCATACCTGCGCGGCACGAGCGATGAAATGATTGAGCCCGTCGTCATCGAAAACGAAAACGGCGAGCCTATCGGAAACATTAAAAACGGCGACGCGGTGATCTTTTTTAACCACCGCGGCGACCGCATGCGCCAGTTGGTTCGCGCCGTCACTTTTCTCGAGCTCGAAGATCCCGACGATACCGGCAAGCCGAAACTGGACGTGTTTTGCCTGACGGATTACGACTCGATCCTGAACCTGACCGCCGCTTTCGGAAATCGCGACGAGAAAAATCTGCTGGCCGAGGTCTTCGCGCAAAATTCCATCCGCAACTGCCGCCTGACCGAATCGGAAAAAGAGCTGTACGTCACTCACTATTTCGACGGCTGCCCGGAAGAAAAACATTTGTTCGAAGAGCATCTGATAATTCCTTCTTCAAGCGATGCGGCGCGGCCCGAAGCCCCGGCTGCCGAGATAACCGCGGCGCTTTTGGAAAAACTCGAAGCGGGTAAAACAGACGTGTTGATAGTCAACCTGGCGGCAGCCGACCTCGCCGCTCACGCGGGAAATTTGCCGCGCACCGTTAAAGCGATCGAGGAAATAGACGTTTGCGTGGGGAAAATATTGGATAAACTGGAAGAATTGAACGGCACGCTTTTGATCACCTCGGACCACGGTAATTGCGAGCAGATGTTGAACCAGGAAGACGGCCGGGCCGATCGCGCGCACACCGCAAACCCGGTCCCCTTTCACCTGGCGGACAAAGATATGAGGAATGTGTGCCTGCGCGAAGGCGGAACGCTCGCCGACGTCGCCCCGACTATTCTGGCGCTGCTGGACATTTCGAAACCCGAGGAGATGACCGGTGGCGATCTGCGCAATATCAAGGAAGCGGCAATAGCGGCTTAAATTATGAAAAGATTTGCCGCGTTAATATTTCTCGCCTTGATATTTTCCGCTTGCCGTTATTATCCCGCCCAACAAAACCCCCTAGCTTCTCCAGAAAACGAAACGCAGATCGATCTGCCCGCAAACAACATCCAGTTGCCGCAGCAGTTGGAAATTTCCACCGCGCCAAAAGACGTCGCGCTGGCGCAAAAAATAGACGGCATTATTAATAACAGCCAATTTGCCAATGCCCGCTGGGGTGTTGTCGTGATCAGTTTAAAGGACGGGAGAATGCCGGCGGCGCGTGATGCGCAAAAATTATTTTCACCCGCTTCCGTTTTGAAACTGGTGACCACAGCCGCGGCGCTGGAAAAGCTGGGCGCGAATTTTCGCTGGAAAACCTCCCTGTACTCCGCCGCTAAGACGGACAAGGACGGAAAGCTTGCGGGAAACTTGACGCTTTACGGCCGCGGCGCTCCCGATCTCACCACCGAAAGGCTTTCCGAGCTGGCCGATGTTTTACAACAGAGCGGTTTGCGCCGGGTGGAAGGCGACATCGTCGGCGACGCCAGCTATTTTAGCGGCGACGGCCTGGGCGAAGGCTGGCTCTGGCAGGACGCGCAGTGGTACTACGGCGCGCGGGCGGCGGCGTTGAGCTTTAACGACAATCAGATCGAGATAGAGGTGGCGGCAAACGGCGCGCGGGCGCAGGACGATCTGGTCGCGGTGGAAAGCGAGGTCAAGCCGCTCAGGGAAGGCAGGGTCGAAGCGGTCGGCATCGACCGCGAGCCGGGCTCGAATTCGGTTTATGTCTGGGGCGATAAGCAGCTTGGCAGAACTCAAAAAGCGAGAATAGCCGCGCCCGATCCCGCGCTCTGGGCGGCGCGGGAGCTAAAAAACCAACTCGCGAAACGCGGCATTTTAGTGGGCGGAAACGTTCGCGCGGTCGATTGGAGATCGAGAGACAGGCTCGATGAAAAAGCCTCCGTCGAGCTGGCTTCGATAGAAAGCAGGACGCTTGGCGAAGTGGTGCGCAAAACCAACAAAGACAGCGTCAATCTCTACGCCGAATTGATGCTGCGGACGCTGGGCAAAAATTTCGGCCCGGACGCGCCCGATGAAGACGCGAAAGTACAGGCCCTGCGCGGGGACGGCCAGGCGGGCGCCGCGGTCGTAAAAAAATGGCTGGGGGAAAAGGGAATAAACACGAGCGAAACGGCGATCCACGACGGTTCCGGGCTTTCGCGTTTGAATATGATCTCTCCCGAAACGATGGCGAGGCTGCTGGCACAGGCGCCGCAAATGAAAGGTTTCGAAATTTTCAAACTCTCGCTCCCGCTTGCCGGGACCGACGGAACCCTGCGCGGGCGGCTGTCGAATTTTACCGGAAAGATACTGGCCAAGACCGGTTCGATCAGTTACGTAAATTCCCTGGCCGGATATGCCAAAACTCCGGATGAAACACTGGCCTTTGTAATTTTTTGCAACAACGAAACGCGCAAGCTCGATACCACCCCGACCATCGACGAGATCGCGGCCGCGATCGCGGGGTTTTAGCATACCTTCTCCGTGTCAGTAGCCCGACCGTTAGGGAGGGCATTAACCGAAACACAACGCCCGCGCTCACGCTTGGGCTACTGACACAGCCGGCGTTACATTAACGAAAAAAGAAACCCAGGAAAAGAAACAGCCAGAACAGCGCCATAAAAAACAAGGGCAGGATCGTCATCAAAATACATCCCAGGCTGGCGAAACTCTCTTCTTTTCCCTCAAAAGGATCGCGCGGGCAGCGCGGGCAAAACTCTTCTTCGGCGAGGTAAGGCTTTTGGCACGTGGGACAGAGTTTGAGTTCCATCTTACCTATAGCATAGCAGAAAAACGTCCCTTAGACTCGCGCCGGTTTTTGTGTGATAATCTCACATTCTTACTAGAAAAAAGCGAAAATTATAAATGGTCGAAGAACATATTCACGATATAAACGAAGAGCGCGTCAAGCATCGCCACGCGGACATGGGCTGGATCGAGGTGATCGCCGGTTCGATGTTTTCCGGCAAATCCGAAGAGCTTATCCGACGCCTGAACCGCGCCCGCATAGCGCGTCTCAGGGTGCAGGTCTTTAAGCCAAAAATAGACAATCGTTATTCGGAAGAAGAGATCGCTTCGCATTCCGGCTTGAAACATATGTCCATTCCCGTTTCGAGCTCTGAGGAAATGCTGGAAAAAGTAGACCCGGAGGTTGATGTGATCGGCATCGACGAAGGACAATTTTTCGATCCGGAGCTGGTCGAAGCCGCCAACGAGCTGGCGCGCCGCGGGATCCGCGTGATCATCGCCGGTCTGGAACCAGGATTACACCGGCAAGCCGTTCGGTTCGATGCCGCAGCTTCTTTCGATCGCGGAATTCATCACTAAAACCCACGCCATCTGCGTCCGCTGCGGCAGCACCGCCAATTATTCCCAGCGCACTTTCGAATCGGAGGAGTTGGTCGAAGTCGGTGCGGGCGGCAAATACGAGGCCCGCTGCCGCAAGTGTTTTGTGCCGCATTCGGATAAACCCACTGAGTTATGAGGTAGCGTTATGAAGGCTCTTATCATTTTAGCGGCCGTTTTAATGCTTTCCGCCTGCGGGAAAGAAAGCCTGGTTCCGGATTCGCCGCATGAGCAATACGAGGAAGCGGTGTCCCAAAAGGTCTTCGACCCGAGGATCTTTACCGAAGCTCCCGCTTCGCCCGACCCGAAAGCGAAATATCTTTTCTACCTCCACGGCCGCATTATCGAAGAGGACGGGATGAACGCCGTCAGCCCCGAATTCGGCAAATATGAATACTCGGATATTCTCGAAACCTTTGCCGACCGCGGCTTTATCGTCATCAGCGAAGTGCGCCCGAAAAATACCGACGTGGCAAAATACGCGCAGAAGGTAGCCGATCAGGTGAACGCGCTGCTGGGAGCCGGCGTGCCGCCGGGAAACATCACGGTGGCCGGGGCTTCGAAAGGCGGAGTGATCGCGCATAAAGCTTCTTCCATCCTGCGCAATAAAGATCTGAATTTTGCGCTGCTGGCGGCTTGCGGCTTAGGCTACCTGGACAATTTTCAGCCCGACCTTACGGGCAATGTTCTCTCCGTCTACGACTACAAGGACAACAAGGGAGCGGGAAGCTGCGCGGACTTTTTCGCCAAGTCGAAGGATTTGAACCGTCATAAAGAGATCGAGCTAAAGGTCGGCCTCGGGCACGGAATTCTTTATAAGCCGATGGAAGAATGGGTCGAGCCGACCATCGAGTGGGCGAGCGGGAAATATTGAGATGCAGAACTCTCAAACCAGTTATGATCTTTTTGTAAAAAGATGGGCCTGGTTGTTTCCCGTCATTTATATCTTTCACATCCTGGAAGAATATTTCGGCGGATTTTACGCCTGGCTGGCGCGCGTGGTCGGGGCAACACCTCCTTTGCAATTTCCCAAATGGGACGCACTTTTCCTGACAGTAATGATAGCGGGCATTGCTGTGGCAATGTTGAGGCCGTCCTGGCGCTGGCTGGCATTAATATTTGCCCTGGCGCCGGCGATGAACGGGCTAACGCATTTGATCGCCGGGATCTTTACGATGTCGTATTCGCCGGGAGTGATCAGCGGCGCGGTATTCTGGCTGCCGCTGGGGGGTTATACCTTATACCTGGCGTATAAGGGCCTGCGGCGGACGCAGTTTGTCCTGGGTATATGCGGGGGAATTGTTTTGCATCTGGTAGTGTGTGCGCTGGTCATAAATGCGGTCAGATAAACCAGTCCAGCTAAAAGCTATAAGCCGTCAGCTATCAGTTTGATCGTAACATTGCAGTCAAAACGTAAAACTATTTATGAGTTACATTCTCGCACTCGACCAGGGCACGACCAGCAGCCGCGCGATCGTTTTCGACCGCGAAGCCAACGCGGTCGCGGCCGCGCAAAAAGAATACACGCAAATTTTCCCGCGCGCGGGCTGGGTCGAGCACGACCCGGTTGAGATCTGGGACAGCCAGATCTCAACCGCCGTCGAAGCGCTCGAAAAGGCAGATCTCACCGCCGGGGACATCGCCGCCATCGGCATTACCAACCAGCGCGAGACCACCATTCTTTGGAACAAAAAAACGGGCGAGCCGCTTCACAACGCCATTGTCTGGCAGGACCGGCGCACCTCCGCGTTTTGCGACGAGATCCGCGCCCGGCACGCTCATTTGATCCGCCAAAAAACCGGGCTGGAAGTGGACGCGTATTTTTCCGCCAGCAAGATCAGGTGGCTGCTGGACAACATAGACGGCGCACGCCTCATGGCTGCGCGCGGTGAGCTTCTGTTTGGCACGGTCGATTCGTGGCTGGTGTGGAAGCTCACCAGGGGCATCCGTCATCTGACCGATGTTTCCAATGCCTCGCGCACGATGCTTTTTAATATTCACACCCTGGAATGGGACGACGAGCTGCTGGAAATTTTCGATATACCGCGAATAATTTTGCCGGAAGTTCGCTCGTCCTCCGAAATTTACGGCGAAGTTTCCGCAGTCGAGGAACTAAAAGGAATCCCGCTCGCCGGGATCGCCGGCGACCAGCAGGCGGCGCTTTTCGGGCAGCTTTGTCTGGAAAAAGGGTTGAGCAAAAACACCTACGGCACGGGCTGTTTTATGCTGCAAAACATCGGCAATACGCCGGTGGAATCGAAAAACCGCCTGCTTACGACGGTGGCATGGCGGATCAATGATAAAACGGAGTACGCGCTCGAGGGCAGCGTTTTTATCGGCGGCGCGGTCGTGCAATGGCTGCGCGATTCTTTGGAAGCGATCGAAACTGCGGCGGCGGTCGAGGCGCTGGCAAATTCCGCTCCTGATAACGGCGGGGTTTATTTTGTGCCGGCATTCGCCGGTTTGGGCGCGCCGCACTGGGACCAGGACGCCCGGGGTTTGATCATCGGCCTGACCCGCGGCACGGGCCGCGCGCACATCGCCCGCGCGGCGCTGGAATCCATCGCTTTTCAAACCGCCGATCTGGTCGATGCGATGCATGCCGATTCGGGCATTAAGCTGACGGAGCTGCGCGTGGACGGCGGCGCGACGATGAACGAAACCCTGATGCAGTTTCAGGCGGACATTTTGGGAATTCCCGTCGTGCGCGGAAAAAATACGGAAACGACCGCGCTCGGCGCGGCTTTTCTCGCGGGCCTGGCGGTGGATTTTTGGAGGTCTAAAAGCGAGCTCGCCGGAACATGGCGTGAAGACAAACGCTTCGAGCCGCGCATGGCAAGAGAAAAAGCAGGTGCCATGCGAGCGAAATGGAATGAAGCGGTAAAGCGTTCGCTGGGCTGGGAAGCGTGAAGCGGAGCAGTGGGCAGAAGCAGTAGGCAGAGGCAGTAGGCAGCAGCAGTGACTGCTTACCGCTTACTGCTACTGCCTACTGCTACCGCTGCTGACTTTAATTTTATGAAGCGAGAAGAAATGATCGACCGCGTTCGCGAGCGCACCGCGCCCTGGGACATCGTCGTCATCGGCGGCGGCGCGACCGGAATGGGCTGCGCGGTCGACGCGGCTTCGCGCGGGTTCGACGTTCTCCTGCTGGAGCAGCATGATTTCGGCAAGGGAACTTCCAGCCGCTCGACCAAGCTGGTTCACGGTGGTGTGCGTTATCTCGAACAGGGAAATATCTCGCTGGTGATGGAGGCGCTCAAAGAGCGCGGCATCCTGCGCGAAAACGCGCCGCATATCGTTCGCGACCTTGCCTTCATCGTGCCGAATTACGATTGGTGGGAGATGCCTTTTTACGGCGCCGGTTTGAAGGTCTACGATCTGCTGGCGGCGAAATACCGCTTCGGAAAATCCCAGATCCTCTCCAAGGAAGAAACGCTAAAACGCCTGCCGACCATAAAAACCGAAGGCCTGCGCGGCGGCGTGATCTACTACGACGGGCAGTTTGACGACACGCGCCTGCTCATCAATCTGGCGCAGACCGCCGTCGAACACGGCGCGGCAGTAATAAACTACACCCGTGTTTTCGGCTTTAGGAAAAATGCGCAAGGTATGATCGATGCCGTAAATTTCAGCGGCGAAGAAACCGGGCAGGTTTTTCAGGTCGAAGCAAAAGCGGTCATCAATGCCACCGGCGCTTTTTGCGACCGGGTACGCCTGATGACCGCCGCTGAGAGCGAGAAGCTGATCGCGCCCAGCCAGGGCGTTCATATCGTGCTCGACCGGTCTTTTTTGCCCCTGGAAAGCGCGATCATGATACCGCGCACCGATGACGGCCGCGTGCTTTTTGCCATCCCCTGGCATAACCACACGCTGGTCGGCACCACCGATACGCCGGTAAATGAAATTGAACTGGAACCGAAAGCCCTGGGCGAAGAGATCGAATTTATTTTACAGACCTCGCAAAAATACCTGCACAAACCACCCACCCGCAAAGACATCCTGAGCGTTTTTGCCGGCATCCGCCCGCTGGTAAAAGAAGGCGGCGACAGCAAAAACACCGCGGCGCTTTCGCGCGGCCATACGATCGAGATCGATAAAGCCGGGCTGCTCACCATCACCGGCGGAAAATGGACCACCTATCGCCGGATGGCGGAAGACGCTGTGAACCATGCGGTCATGCTGGCCGACCTGCCGGAGAAAAACTGCCGGACAAAAGAGATGAAAATTCACGGGTTTGGTGAAACGGCGGAAAGCTTCGGAGATTTGTCATTCTACGGCTCGGATGCCGAAGAGATCCTTAAACTGATCGATTCCGAACCTGGTTTGGGAGAAAAACTTCATCCGGATCTGTCTTACACCGCGGCGGAGATCGTCTGGGCGGCTAGAAACGAAATGGCGCGAACGGTTGAGGACGCGCTGGCGCGGCGCACCCGGGCGCTTTTCCTCAATGCACGGGCCGCTATCCAAATAGCGCCTAAAACCGCCGAAATTATGGCGCGTGAATTGGGGCGCGATGAAAAATGGCAGGCGCAGCAGGTAGAATCTTTCACAAAAATCGCGCAAAATTATCTGGCTTAAACTGGGAGCGCGGACGAGCCGTCCGCGTATCACCAGACAAACAAACAAACAAAGGCAGAAACACGACCGTTAGGGAGTGTGTTAAATAAAACCTTTCTACACACTCCCTAACGGTCGTGTTTCTGCCGAAAAAAACCGTAAACAAACTTTTCTTGCAAGATAGTTTCCCCTCCTCCGTTCTTCAATCAACGAAGGGCTGCTTTCCCCAATATCTTATTAGTATAGGAGTCTGTTTATGAATTTAAGAAAAATTTACTTATGCGTTGTTTTGCTGATCCTGGCGCTGGGCGCGGGACTGGCCGCTCAGGCGCAAACCAGCAATAAACTTTCCACTCCCTACATCTACAAAAACCTGACCGTTTATCTGATCTACGGCAAGGACGAGATGACGCACAAAAACCTTTTGACGCTGCAGGAAGCGATGGAAAAAGATCTGATAATCGTGTACGAAACCAGTTCGGTCAACGAGCTCGAAGTGGAAAACGTTTCGTCCACGTATGAGATCTTTATCCAATCCGGCGACATCGTAAAGGGCGGCAAGCAGGACCGCGTGCTGGCGGTCGATATCATCCTGCCGGCGAAATCCGGCCGGGTCAAGATCTCCGCTTTTTGCGTGGAGAGCGGGCGCTGGCAGCAGCGCAAAAGCGAGGACAAGAATAAATTTTCGTCTTCGAACGAGAGAGTGGTAACCCGCGATCTGAAGCTCGCGGCAAACCTTTCCAAATCGCAAGGCGAGGTTTGGAAAAGAGTCACCGAAGCGCAGGACAAGCTAAGCGCCAACACGGGAACCAGGGTCAACTCCGCCGACTCCAGCAGCAGCTTGCAGCTGGCGCTTGAAAACAAAGCCGTGGCCGCCACGACCGATGAGTACGTGAAAAAACTCACCGGGATCCTCGAAGGCAAAAGCAATGTCATCGGCTACGCTTTTGTCATCAACGGCGAGATCAACAGCGCGGACGTTTATGCTTCGAGCGCGCTGTTCAAAAAGCTCTGGCCGAAGCTGCTTCGCGCGACCGCGGTCGAGGCCGTGGCGGAATTGACCAAAACCAAAACCTTTATCCAGCTGAAACCGGAAACGGTGCAGGGCTTTTTGGATAAGGCCGACCGCGCCGCCCCGAAAGAACAAAAAGTGAATTCACGCGTGACCGCCGTAACGCGCGATGAAAAAGACGTGGTGGTTTTCGAATCGCGCGACGATAAACAAAAGGTCGTGCTGCATAAAAGCTACGTCAAGAAACAATAACTCTTAAGCAAAGTCTTGTTTCATTCTAAGCCGGCGCAGATTGTTTATGACTTTCTGCGCCCGTTTTGCTTTACCTGATCCGATAAAGGAAATTTTGTTATCCGGCGCGGCTAAACTAAAATGTTTTGACGATGCATAAATATTTCAAATTTCCGATGAGTTTTGACCCCGCGCTGCTCAAACGCGATCTGGCGGCGATCGAAAACGGCGAATGGGTGCCGCATTTTAATCAGCGGTATTACGAGGGCGATTGGAGCGGCGTTTCGCTGCGCTCGGTGGGCGGGAAAGCCGACGTGCTTTATCCCAACCACATTTCCGAAGAGCCTTATCTTGACACGGAAATGCTAGCCCGCGCGCCTTATGTGCGCGAAGTTTTAGACCGGATCCAGTGCGAAAAGGAATCGGTGCGTTTTTTGCGCCTGGCCGCCGGCGCGAAGATCAAAGAGCACCGCGATTACTTCATCGGCATCGAAGACGGCGTCGTCCGCCTACACCTCCCCGTCATCACAAACCCCCTGATCGAATTTTATCTGGATAACGAAAGAGTCGACATGCTCGAAGGCGAGCTATGGTATCTGGATTTTGGTTTGAAACACCGCGTGGAAAATAACAGCGATCAAGACCGCATCCACTTGGTGCTGGATTGTAAGGTGAATGATTGGCTGCTGGATCTATTACACTTTTCCTAAATTGACAACCCGGTATAGCAATTAGACTTGCGCCGTACGATTACAATAATAAAATACTCTCTCAAAGTGCGTAGCCTTTAGCCGCTTTGTGTGTAACTTCGTCTTCCACCTAAATATGAAAAGTTTTGAACAAAAAATATTAAAGACGTTATTTATGTCTGCCTTGGTAGTGGCTTTGGTTGAAGTAAAAGAGCGACTTGATCATCTTCTCAAAGATGAGTATGTACTTGTATATGTACTTCTTTTATTAATAAGCTTATTTGTATTAGCTTTTATTGAATATATTTTTGAGAAGTTAGACGATTCAAAGATATTTAGATATTTATTTTCTAGACAAGATTATATAGAAGGATGGTGGTTAAACTATGCAGTAGATGGGAAAACCAAGGGAATTTATAATTTCGCTTTAATTGAAATTAGCTTTCTAGATGGAAAACATCTGGTGTCAGGTAGAGCATTTAAGGCTAGCATTAAAGAAGGTAGTAAACCTGAAGTAATTGAGGATGGGCATTTCCATTCAACTCTATCGCAATATAAAGGAAATGGAGAACTACGTTTCAATTTTACTATTACAGATTCAGGAAAAGTTGCTGCTTCTGGACATGAAATAAAAGGGAAAGCAAAATTTCTCTTTGTGAAAGATGGTAAGATTCCGTCGCGCTTTTCCGGAACTTTTAACACGGATAAACCTTTTGGGTTTTGTAGTGTAACTGGGAACAAACTAGATAAAGAAATTGCCAGCCCAGATGAGGGGGTTGTGCAAATTTACGAAAAAGCGTTACAGCACGCAATACGACAAAAATGGATTTCTACACATCAGTTACAGCAAATGAGTGAGTAAGTAGAATTTCTAATCAGAATTCTCCGCTAAATTTCTTTGTCTCTCAAAATGATCAATAATTCTCTGCGCGGTTTGTTTACCGACAAAGGGGGAGAGTTCTTCGACTTTGGCGACAGCGATGCGTTCGATCGAGCCGAGGTTTCGCAGCAAGCGCATCTTGCGTTTTTCGCCGACGCCTTCGATGGCGGTGAGTTCGGAGGTAAAGTCGCGTATCTCGCGCCGCTTCTGATGATAGCGGACGGCGGTGGTATGGGTCTCGTCGCGGATCTGCTGGATCAGGCGAAAGGCTGGCGAATCGGGGTCGAAAGGCACGGGGCCGTTTTCGATGCCGCGCGGCAGCAGGTGCGAAATTTCCTTGTGCCGGCGCGGCGGTTTGACCACGCCGAAAAGCGGGACCGCTTCCAGGTCTAGCTCGCGCATCGCATCGCCGGCAAAAGCAACCTGCCCTTTTCCGCCGTCGATCAGGATAAGATCGGGCAGCGGTTTATTTTCCTCGAGCTGGCGGCGGTAGCGGCGGAAAACCGCTTCGCGCATCGAGGCAAAATCGTTCGCGCCCTCGACCGTTTTAATTTTCAGGCGGCGATACTCCGCGCGGTTCGGTTTGCCGTTTTCGTAAACCACGATCCCCGCCACATTTTCCGCGCCCTGGATGTTCGAGATGTCGAAGCTTTCGATGCGCGCGGGAAAACGCGGCAGCTCGAGAATTTCCTGCAGCTCTTCGAGCACGCGTTCGATGTCCGGCTTGAGCACGCGAAAGCGCTGCTCGAAAGCGAGCTTGGCATTTTTTTCGACCAGCGCGATCATGTCGCGTTTTTTCCCGCGCTTGGGGTCAAAGATGCGAACGCGCCGCCCGCGCCGTTCGGTCAAAGCTTTTTCCAGCGTTGCGCGGTCTTCGAAATCGTAGGGTACGTGAATTTCCAGCGGCACATAATCGGTGGAATAATATTGCGCCAAAACCTCGCCGAGAAATTCAGACACGTCGAAATTATCCGGGCTGAGATCTTCCCAGAAAAATTCGCGGCGGCCGACGATCTTGCCTTCGCGCATGGTGAAAAGCTGCAGGGCGAGCCGCGCGCCTTCGCGGTAGAAACCGAAAATATCCACATCGCGTTCGGGCGAAACGGTCATTTTCTGATCGTTGGCCAGGTCCAGAACCGTCTTGCGCAGGTCGCGGTATTTTCCCGCCAGCTCGTATTTTTCATCTTGTGAAGCCAGCCACATTCGCTCTTCGAGCTGTGTAGCGAGCTCCTTGTTCTTTCCTTCCAGCAGCAAGCGCACGTCCTGGACCGCCGATGTGTATTCCTTCTGGGTGCAGAGCCCTTTGACACAGGGGCCGAGGCAGCGTTTGATGTGATATTCCAGGCACGGGCGCGGCAGTTTGCCGTCGATCTCGATGTCGCAGGTGCGCATCTGGAAAGTGCGGTTGATCAGGTCGAGCGTCCGGCGCGCCAGGCTGGCCGGCAGAAACGGCCCGTAATAAAGCGAACCGTCGCGCAGCACGCGCCGCGTCAAAACCACGCGCGGAAAAGGCTCCTTGATGGTCAGCTTCAGATGCGGGTACTGCTTGTCGTCGCGCAGCAGGATATTAAAGCGCGGCTTGTGTTTCTTGATCAGGTTCGACTCAAGCATCAGCGCTTCGATCTCGTTGTCAACCACGATGAATTCGAAATCGACGATGCGGGCGACCAGTTCGCGGGTCTTATAATCCTGGTTTCGCGCGCTCTGAAAATACTGCCGCACGCGGCTGCGCAGGCTCTTGGCTTTGCCTACGTAGATGATCTTGCCATCCTTGTTTTTGTGCAGGTAGACGCCGGGCGCAGCGGGCAGTGTCCTAAGTTTTTCCTGCAGATCGGTCACAGAAGAAATGTAGCAAAGCGTATCGCCACAAGCAAAGTTGACTTTTATGCCGGCTTGGCTTGCAATTAGTTAACTGCAAAATCAGGATATGGAAACTGTTCTTACAACCTCGGCCCAAAAAGCCGCTGAAGTTATCAGATCCGGCGGGCTGGCGGCTTTTCCCACGGAAACCGTTTACGGTTTGGGCGCGGATGTTTTTAATGAGAGCGCGCTGGAAAAGATCTTCCGGGCAAAAGGACGCCCGGCCGATAATCCATTGATCGTTCACGTTAGCGACATTGCGCAGATCGAGTTTTTGGTTACGGCAGTTTCTCCCGCCGCCGCAAAATTCATCGATGCGTTTTTCCCCGGCCCGCTGACGCTGGTGCTGCCAAAGGCTGAAGGGATTTCGCCGCTCGTCACAGCCGGGCTGAATACGGTCGGTGTGCGCATGCCTCGAGGCGAATTGGCCCGCGAGTTTTTAAAACTGTGCGAAACGCCGCTGGCGGCGCCCTCGGCAAACCTTTCGGGACGGCCAAGCCCGACCACCTGGCAGGCGGTTTACGAAGACCTGAACGGGCGGATCGATTGTATCTTACAGTCGGAAGCGGCTGAGGTCGGGCTCGAATCGACCGTAGCGGATTGCACGGGCGAAACACCCATCGTGCTGAGAACGGGAGCGATAACTTTAGAACAATTGCGGCAAGTTGTGCCGGAGACAAAACTCGCCGGGAAAACTTCCAGCGAAACTCCGCGCAGCCCGGGCGTAAAACACAGGCATTATTCACCGAAAGCAAAGGTCGTGTTGGTCAAAGATATTAGCGAGGCGGCGGCCGGCGGGCAAAATGCGTATATCGGTTTGGCGGCGCCGCCCGGCGCGGGCGAGTTTGGGCTGGTCAAAATCTGCCCAACGGTGCCAGAATATGCACATTCGGTTTTTGAGTTTTTTCGCGAATGCGACCGCCGCGGGTTTGCCGTGATCTTTTGCCAGGCGGTCGCCGCGGAAGGTCTGGGAACGGCCTTGATGGACCGCCTTGGCCGAGCGGCGCAAAGTTAATAGATGCATATAATTAACGTCAAACTGGAGAATATAAAGTCCCACAAGAATTCTAATTTCGATTTCGAAAGCGGGACGACGGCCATCACCGGCGAAAACGGCGCGGGAAAGACCACGATCATTGAATCAGTGGCCTGGGCGCTGTTCGATATGCTCCTCTATAAAAAAGACGATTTTATCCGGCGGGGCGAAAAAAAAGGCAGCGTCCAGGTTACTTTTGAAAGCGGAAAGGATGAAAGACTTTACTCTGTTTACCGGGACACCGGTACGGGATATAACATTTTCGATCCCGAACTGGGAGTAAAGATAGCGGATAAAAAAGAAGATGTAAGCGCGTTTCTGCGCCAGCACCTGGGCGTCGAGCCCGGCACCGATATGGAATTGCTTTTCCGCACCGCCATCGGTGTGCCTCAGGGAACGTTCACTGCGGTATTTTTGGAAACCGCCGTTAATCGCAAAGTAACTTTCGATAAATTGTTGGGAGTCGAAGAATACCGGCTGGGCGCGGAAAAGCTGCTGGCGACCACTCGTTATGTTGAAAACAAAATAGCCGCCGTGCGGGAAAAGATCGCCCGCGCCGAAGGCGAGCTTGCGCGCTTCGAACTGGTCGAAGACGAGCATAAAGACATCGCCGAACAGATAGCGGTTTTAAGTTCGAGCCTCGAAACATTGCAGCAGGAAACTATCGTCAAAAATTCCGCGGTCGAGAAATTCGAAGCGGAAGAAGCAAAGGTAAAAGAGGCGCAGGCGATCGTCGAAAAGTTAAGAGGAGAGCTGGCCACTTCCGAAGTTTTGCTTTTACAAAAACGCACGGAAGTCGAGGCGGCCCGGCAAGCGGTGGAAAAACTAAAGGCGGTCGAACCCGACCACCAGCTTCACCTGAAGGCATTGGCCGAGCTGAAAACGCTGGAAACACAGCGCAACGAGCGCGATAAACTTCTGGAACAGCTAAACACAGTAGAAACCGCGCTGATAAAGCTCGAAGCCGAACAAAAAAATCTGACTTCTTCGCTGTTAAAGGCTGAAAACGCCGCCCGGGAGATCGCGGCGCTCGAATCCCAGATCAAACGGCAAAAAGAACTGGAAAATAAGCGCGAATATCTGCGCGACCGGCAAGCCCGCGCAAAGGCTTCTAAAGCGCATATTGGTGAGATCGAATCGAAACTCATAGGCCTGCGCGAAGATTTCAGAAAAACGGAAACGGAAGTGAAAGAGGCGCAGGAAAAGAGCAAAGCCGCGGTCGAATTAGAGATCTTGAGCCGCCAGGAAACCGAAATTACCCGGCGAATAGCTTCTTTGCAGGCCAGGCTTGAGAGCGATGAAAAATTCCAGCGTGAGATCAAAGGCGGTTTGTGCCCTATCTTGTCCGAGAAATGTCTGAATCTGAAGGAAGGACAAACCCTGGAGGCTTTTGTCAGCACCCAATTCGACGAGATCAAAGCTGAAATAGAGAACGCGGAAAAAACGCAAACCAAACTTGCCGCCTCATTGGGGATCGCCCGGGAAGCGGGACAATTTCTTAAGGCGCTGGAGACTTTGCAAAAAAGACACGAAGAGGTAAAGGCCCTCGGTATCAAATTAGGCGAGGATAAAAGGTCCGCGGAAAAAAAGGCGGGGGAACTGCCTAAGATCGAGGCCGATCTTTCGGAAACCGAGAAGTTTCTCGCCGAACTTAAAAATCCGCGCGAACGCGCCGAGGCCCTGGCGCGTGAAACGGAAAATACCGGCGTAATAAAGGAAAAAATTTCCGGGAATGAAACGGAGCTGAACGCTTTTAACGAGGAAAAGAACTCTCTCGCTTTGTTGTTGGAAAAGTTTGCCGCGTTTGAATCGGATTGGGCTAAATTTTCTTCCCAGCGAGACCGGACCGCCGAAGCCCACCGGGAATATTTAACCATCGAGCTTTTGGGAAAGGCTTTGCCGGAGCGCGAAGACGAATTGAAAAAAAATCAAAAAGAAGACGAAAAGTTAAAGGCGGAATCTAAAAAGGCGGAAAAACAATTTACGAAAGCCGGAGCGAATTACGATGCCGAAAAACACAAGGCGGTAAAGGCCGAGCTTCAAACCATGGAGAAAACGCTGATCGAGGGCAATGCCCGGCTTTCGCTTTCCCGGAAGCGCCGGGACGAGCTGGAAAAGGAATTGGAGCGCCTGAAGGAAATAAGAGTTTCGATGCAAAGCGAGTTTAAGGAAAAAGACCGGCTGGAAAAGATCTGCGAGCTGACGAAATTTATCCGCGACACATTAAAAGAAGCCGCGCCGCGCGTAGCGCGGAATTATGTCTACCACGTTTCGAACGAGGCCAACCAGCTTTTCCGCGAGATCACCGGAAACCCCGAGCGCACCCTGAAATGGAACCAGGATTATGCTGTAATGTTGGAAGAGGGCGGTTACGAACGCCCGTTCCAAAGCCTGTCGGGCGGCGAACAGATGGCGGCGGCGTTAAGTATACGGATAGCGTTGCTGAAAAACCTGTCCGGTGTGAGGATGGCTTTTTTCGACGAGCCGACCACCAATATGGACGCCGAAAGACGCCAGAACCTGGCGGAGCAAATAAAGTATATTACTGAAAAACAGACCTTCGACCAGCTTTTTGTCATCACACACGATGATACTTTCGAAGAGTATGTGGATAATGTGATCGAAGTGGGAAATAAGGCGTAAAATACCGGGAGGCGTTCAGAGTTACGCGTTTACGCGTGATGTATTAGAAAATTTCACGCGTAAACGCGTAATTCTGAATGCGCGAAAATTTATGAAACAAGTCACTATAGTCTGCGACGGTTCGAGCCTCAGCAACGGGCAGGGAAACGCCCGCGCGGCGGCGGTCGCGCTGCTCGGTTACAAAGGCATCTGGCGGGCCTTCGGCGAGTATCTGGGAGTGGCGACGAACCAGCAGGCGGAGATCGCGGCGGCGGCGATCGGGCTGAAAAATCTGCGCGAGCCGTGCCGCGTGAAATTAATGAGCGATTCGCGCTATGTGATCGAAACGATGAAGGGAAATTTCAAGCGCAAAACGAATCTGGAGTGGTGGGAAAAATTGGACAAGGCGGCGCAGAAACACCAGGTCGATTGGGAATGGACCAAAGGGCACGCCGGGCACGAGATCCAGGAGATCTGTGATAAGACCGCGCGTAAAATAGCGTCGTCGGGCAAGGTCGATAAAGAGCTTTTGGAAGACGCCGTGGTCAATATCGGGGTCACGGAGATAGAAGAAGACCTGGGAGAATAAAGCGAAAACTTTTAACTATGCACTGTGAACTATTAACTATTAATAAATTGGAAAACAGTGAATAGTTAATAGTGCACAGTGCATAGTCAGACGAATGTTTGTGAAAAGCAGTAAAAGATCAAAGCAGCTTAAACTCACAACGCTAATCGCCGGCGTTTTTTTAATGCTCTGCCTGGCCCCCGCCATGGCCGCGCAGAACCGGAAAGCCATCCAGGGCTGGATCTGGCAAAATCCCCTGCCGCAGGGAAATTCAATTTATTCGATCCATTTTACCGCCGACAAGCAAACCGGCTGGGCGGCCGGCGCGGGCGGGGTAATTCTTCACACTAAAGACGGCGGATTTTCATGGACGCAGCAAAATTCGGGCGTGGCTTCCACGCTCTCCGGTATTTTTGCGCGCGGCAGATCGCAGGCCGTCGCGGTCGGCGCGCGCGGGGTGATCCTGGCTACCGAGGACGGCGGCGCCAGTTGGGTAAGAAGAAGCACCGCCGTAAAAGACCACCTCTACGGGCTGACCTTCAGCGCGCAGTGCCCGGCAAAAGGCTGGGCGGTCGGCTCTTACGGCCGCGTAATTCATACCGAAGATTCGGGGCTGACCTGGCGCGACCTGCCCAGCGGAACGTCTGAGCATCTTTACAATGTCAGCTTTTTCGATTGCCTGCACGGCGCCGCCACCGGATCGAACGGCAGCGTTCTGACGACTGCGGACGGCGGCGCCAGCTGGAAAGCGCGCACGCCCTGCCCCGTTCTGCAGATGACGGACGCGGCCATGCTGGCCCCGAAAAGAATCGTTGCCTCAGGGTCGAGCGGATGCGTGGTAAAAAGCGAGGACGGCGGCGAGACCTGGGAGAGGATCAATATTCTCAGTCGCGCGGATTTTCTCTCGCTTTATTTTACCGACGAAAAACAGGGCTGGATGTCGGACAGCAACGGGATGGTGTGGTTGACCGGCGACGGCGGAAACACCTGGCTGCCGTTTGCGCTGCGGACAAAACCGCGGCTCGTTTCGCTGTTTTTCAGCGATAAATTTACCGGCTGGGCGGTGGGCGAAAACGGTTTGCTGGTGCGGACGGACGACGGCGGGTTCGGCTGGCAGCGGCTGAGTGAAGGCGGCCGCGAAGACGTCAACGACCTGATATTTACCGACAATGAAAACGGCTTTGCGGTCGCCGCCAAGGGGCGGATATACCTGACCGAAGACGGCGGCGACGAATGGGTGCCGGTATTTTCCGGGACCGAGGAAGACCTGAACGCGGTGAATTTTATCGGCGCGGAAAAAGGCTGGGCGGTCGGCGACAGGGGGACGATCCTGCGCACGGTCAACGGCGGCGTCAGTTGGGAGCGCGGAAATTTGTACGCCGAAGACGATCTTTACGGGGTTCACTTTGTTTCGGAAAAGTCTGGTTGGGCGGTCGGCGCGCGGGGTGCGATCCTTTATTCAAACAATGGCGGTTTAAGCTGGGAAAGGCAGGAGTCGGGCACGCGCGAGTGGCTCGAAGACGTTCGCTTCATAGACGAGCAGCACGGCGTGGCGGTGGGTTCCGGCGGCGTCATTCTTTATACCGAAAACGGCGGGAAGGTGTGGCAGAAAAATAAGGTCAGCTTTACCGAAACGCTTTATGCCGTGCAGTTTGCCGATACCAGGACCGGTTACATCGTCGGCGCTGAAGGGCTGATCCTGCGCACGGACGACGGCGGCGTGACCTGGAAGGACGTGGAGTCCAACCTGCAGCAGAATCTCTACGCGCTGGCGGTATACCGGAAAGACACCCTGGTAGTTTCCGGCGAGCAGGGCACTGTCCTGCGCACGGAAACCGGCGGCAAAACGTGGCAGCTCCAGCCGGGCATCACGGGAAATTCATTGCTGGCGGTGGCCTACCGCGGCGGCGCCAATCTGTGGGTGGCCGGGCGCGGCGGGACGATCCTGAAAAGGGCCGAGGGGCTTTCGACCAAAGACATTATCTTCCCGAAGATCGCGCCGATCCTGCGCATGGGAGCTTCGAAAAAGCCGAGGCTGAAAACGCCGGCCATACCCATCCTTGACGACGGCGACCTCCCGCGCGCCAAACCGCCTGAGAAAAAACCTTAACTGGGAGCGCGGACGGCTCGTCCGCAAAGGCTGCCGGAGCAGCTAAACAGCTTTAGCCGCGGATCTACGCGGATCGACACGAATAGAATTTCAGATCAGTGCGATCTGTGTTTATCCGCGGCTAAATTCCTATATTTCGAACGCTGCGCTACACGGCGGACGAGCCGTCCGCGCTCCCAGTACCAAAATTCTCAATGAACTCAGGGGAGGCGCGCCGGAGGGCGACCCAGTTTTCGAACAGCTCCGGGGTTTCCAGCCAGAGCGCGAACCACGCGGCGATCTCCTTTTTTTCTTTACGCTCGATCTCGGAGAGAGAGGTATTCTGAGCAGCGGAGGCGGCTTCGTTCTTTCCGCGCAGCCCTATTTCCCGCAGCCGGTGCAGCCCCTTTTTGTCTGCGTCTCCCAAAAATTTGCGGCGGAAATTTTCCAGGTCCCTGATGGTGCCGAGGGTTTGTTTGAAGTCCCCGGGTTTCAGCAGGCCGCGAAACATCGCGTCGTAAGGGTCGTTCTGCTCGTACTTTACGAAAAGCTCCATGATCTCGGCGTGGCGCAATTCCGCTCCTTCATCGGCCAAAAGACGTGCTATAATCATCGGGTTGTCAACTGCGCCGTCGCCGAAACGCCCGCGCACGGCTTGCTCGATCGCTGAAAGCTCTTTTGCTCCGACTGACTCACAATCCAGGGATTCCCACACTTCGATAATGAGATCGTCTTTTGCCCGTGATTTCCAGAGGGTTTTTTCCATAGAGGAATTTTATTGACTAACAATTTTAGAATGTAACGCTGCTGAGAGCTAGTGTTAAATTTTAGGAAGGGTCGTGCTGATACGGTGATGCCCGTATTTAATGCTGATTAATTTTCTTTGCGCGCTTTGCGCCTTGGCGTGAAATTATCTCACGCAAGGCGCAAAGCACGCAGAGATAACATGGGCCCGTGCGCAGATGACGGAAGAAAAAAATCAAAAAAGGGACGTTCGCCCGACGCTGGTTTTTCTCAACGGCGATTCGATGTCGACGTCCGTTCCGCTCGAGCGCGAAGAGGTTATTTTAGGCCGGGCGCTGGGAGCCGACGTGCGCCTGAACGATTTTAAGGTTTCCCGCCAGCACGCCAGTATTTCTACCATCTACGACGCCGAAAAACGCGAGACGAAATACCTTTTGACCGATCTCGACTCTAAGAACGGCACTTTCATCAACAGCGAAAAGATCAGCCGCGAATGGCTGCAGAACGGCGACAAGATCAGCATCGGCGAGCACCTGCTGCGCTTCGAGCTCCTCGACGAGATCGACCGCGAATATCACCGCGAGATACGCCGCCTGGTGACGCACGACGATCTGACCGGGCTTCATTCCAGCCGCTCCTTTTTTTCCGAGCTGCGCCGCGAGGCCGCGCGCTCGTCGGCGGAAAAACGGCAGTTCTGCGTGCTGATGCTGGACGTGGATCATTTCAAGAGCGTCAACGACACCTACGGGCATCTGACCGGCAGCCATACGCTGGAAGAGATAGGCGGCTGCATCACGGAAAACCTGCGCACGGGCGACGTGGCGGCGCGTTTCGGCGGGGAAGAATTTGCTGCGTTCTTACTCGACGCCGAGCTGGCGCAGGGGCTGGTGGCGGCGGAGAGAATTCGCACCTCCATCGAAGAGGCGCAGTTTTCCGTGATCCGCCATGGCAAAGCGGTGGAAACGCACCAGGTCACCATCAGCATCGGGGTGGCGTCGTTTCCCGACGATTCCAAGGACCCGATCGAACTGGTGGAAATGGCGGATTCGGCGCTCTACCGGGCGAAAAGGTCGGGCCGGAACCGCGTTTGCGCCTACCGCGACCCGGCGCCCGAAGAAGTCTCCAAACCGCTTCCTTCCCGCCGGGAGTAAAGTTTCGCAACCGTTTTCCGTGATCTAACGTGAATAAGTATGCTTTGAGCCGCAAATTTCAACGATCCTGCCCTGTGGATCGTGCATCTAAATATGCGTGTAATCAGAGTTTGAAGTAAAATAGTTTCAAGTGTATCCTGTGAAGTCCGCGCTTAAACCGAAGTTTTAGCCGCCACTTAGGTATTAGAGAGTATTAGATCGTGATCAATAGATTAAACCTTGCCAGTAAACCTTTTCGCAACCGCACCTTGCCGTGGCTGCTTTCCGCCGGTATTTTGATTATTTCGCTGTTTTTCTTTATTTTCCTCTACGCCCAGTCGCAAAACGTAAGGACCGAGGCCGAACTGGTCAAAGCCAGCAGCCTGGAGATCGAACAGGAATTAAAGGTCTACCAGGAGAAAGAACAGCAGGTAAAACAGCAGCTTACGCCCGGGCAGCAGCAGCTTCTTATCGCCGCGCACAAGCTGGTGATACAAAAACAATTTTCCTGGTCGCGGCTTTTTTCCGACCTTGAGAATATTTTGCCGGGCGGGGTCAGCGTTTCCGGCATAAACGTGGAAAACGTGGCGCTGAGAAACGGCCGGACCGAAGCGGAGCTTGATTTTACAGTCCTCAGCCGCGATTACCGGCATGTCATGGGCATGATCGACAATATGAATTCTTCGGGCCTGTTCCGCGCCGAAATGCGCGGCCAGGACCTGCAGAGAAGCGATTCGGGAGATTATTCCGAATACACCCTGCATTTGGTCTATACACCGCACTACGTTTCCGTCCCGCAGGCGGAAAGCGTCTCGCAAACGGCGGCCAATTCCATCCCGGAGGTGAAGCAATGAACCAGCCGATAAATCCGGACCCGGAATTCGAGCCGCAGAACAATATCGAGTCTCCTTTAGAGGAACAGCAAACAGTCGTCGTAACGGAAGATGCGGCCTCCACGGATGTGACGGATGTGACGGACGCGACGTACGTGACGGAAACGACAGAAGGAACTTTCGAGCCGGGCCCGGCCGTCGTCGAGGTCAAGCGCGACGTTCAAAGCGGGATGTTCGGCGTGCCGGAAACGGCGGCGCTGGTTTTCAGCTGCCTGGTTTTGCTCGGGGTGATCGGATTTTATTTCTTAGTTTTGGCCCCGGCGCAGAACGACCTTAAAAACAGGAAAGCGCAGCGTAACGAGCAAGAGAAAAAACTCGACGAACTCAAAAAGAGATTTGGCGACAGCACCGACACCGAAAAGATCGTCGCCAACCTGGAACGCAGCGTCGAGGATTTCGAGTTCCGTTTCCTGCCGCTCGCCAGCCTCGGAAAAGCGAGCCTCTACGACCGCATCAACGGGCTGATATACGCTTATCGCTTGCGCAACACGGCGGGCCCCGCTTATTCGCCGCTGGAAATAGCCACGCTAAAGGCCGATCAGCCGCAGGAAGAACGCGGCAAAACAAAATTTCAAAGCCTGTTTCCCGGCGTCTATATCAGCATGACCGTGGAAGGTTCTTATGTGAACCTGCGGCGGTTTATCAGCGAGCTCGAAGCCAGCCAGCAGTTTGTCGTGATCAGCGCGGTCGAGCTCGAAGCCGCGGAAAATACGCAGCAGGACACTCAAGACCGCCCCCCGAATACCGCGGGCGGAGTAGGTACGGTGAGCGGAAAGCCGGTTTACGGGCAGCCTGGGCCTCCGGTACAGCAAACCACCAGGCCAGCGGGGCCAAGAGGAAAAACCATGGGCGAGACGGTAAGCCTGCACCTGGAGATGGCGGCCTATTTCCGCCGCGATATGCCAATGATACCGGCGGAAGTTCCGGGAGCGGTGAAATAGACAGGAGATAGAAATGAAATTGACATTTTTGGAAGGAAAAACTCCGGCGGAAAGAAACAAGATCATTGCCGCCATAGTACTCGGCGGAGTGGCGGTCATCGCCCTGACCTACACGCTGTCGGGTTTTCTATTTCCCGCAAAGACGTCCACCATCGTTAAATCTACTACCCCGACGCCCACGCCCTTCACGGAAAGACGGCAGGAAACGGGCGGCCCGGTTTCCTCGGAATATATGTCTCTGGTAACGACGCCGGTTATTTATAACCCGACTACCTTTTCCGCCGACGCGGGCAGAAATATTTTCGCTTTCTACGAACCGCCGCCGCCGACACCGTATTCACCGACGCCTTATGTTGCGCCCCTGCCGCCGCCGCCGCCGACCCCGGTGCCGGCGACCGTCGTCCTCGGCTATATCTCTCCTTCTTCGATCTACGCGGGCTCTAAGGGTTTTCGCCTCGAGGTAATGGGAGACAAATTCACCCCGGACGTTCGGGTCATATTTCACGGCAGCGAGCTGCAAACAAATTTTATCAATTCGCAAAAACTGACGGCGGACGTACCGTCCGTGCTGATCTCCGGCGAAGGGCAGCGGCAGGTAACGCTGCGCAGCCCGGACGGCAAGTGGTGGTCCTATCCGGTGATGATGCAGGTCCAGGCCCCGCCCGTGCCTAACTTTGAATATATCGGCCTGGTCGAGAAAAAACACCGCAACAACGACATGGCGATCCTACGCGAAAAAGGAAAGGTCGAATCCGTCGGGTTCCGCTTGAACGATACGGTGGGCGACCGCTTCCGCGTGGTCAGCATCTCTGCCAGGGAAGTAATTCTGGAAGACCGCAGCCTCGGTTTTCGCCACCGGCTGACTTTTTCCGAAGGCAAAGCCAGCAGCGGCCCGAGCGTGCTAGGCCCCGGTTTCGGGCGCGGGGGAGGGCAGTTCCCCAACATCCAGCCGTATCCGAATATTCCTAATCCGACCATTATTCAGCCGGGCGAAAATCCCGCCGGTATTCCGGCCAATATCAAGCCTTACGTCCCGCCTAACGCCAATTCCAACCGGCCGCAGAATCAGAAGAAAGAGAAAACGTATGAGGACGACGACGACGACGGCCCCGACCGCAGGTAACAGCGAACGCGGCGCCGGCCTGGTGGTTTTGCTGGCGATGATGACAGTGATGGCCATCGCGCTGCTCGCGCTGGCCCCCAGCGTGCACCAGCAGGTGCAGCGGGACCGGGAGCTGGAACAGATCCGCCGCGGCGAGGAAGTGGCCAACGCTATTCGTCAATACATCTCTTTTTATAACGGGACAAGACTTCCCAAATCGATGGACGATCTGCTGGAAGGCCTTCCCCAGGGAACCAGGAAACGGCAGATCCTGCGCCCTTCGGCCGCGATCGACCTGCTCTCGGAAGACGGCAAATGGCGGCTGGTGCCGGTGAACAGCCCTTCGCTGAGAAGTTTCGGCCGCCGCGTTCAGCTCTATTACAACGGGCTGCTGCCCTCGAACCCCGAGCCGCAGAGAATATTCGACAAGTACAGCATCGCGGCCATGGTCAATGTGCTGGACAGCGACAGTGAAGAGGACATGACCGGCTCCGCCGAAGACACCGATATAACTTCGGAAGAGTCCACTGACAACGTTGAGTTCATAGGCGTGGTCAGCGGGAGCAAGAGCAGATCGGTGATCGCCTATTACGGTATCGAAAACCACAGCAAGTGGCTCTTCACGCCGCTCTTCCGCGGAAACGGCGTCCGCTCCGTCAGCGGTAGCAGAGACTCCAGTGTCGATAGCACCGACTCCGACCGCGGCGGAAAACAACCCATTAACGGTTTAAGATAAACTTGGTATTTACCGGGAGCGCGGACTTACTCGTCCGCTTTCTTAGCGCCGGCGTTCATAAAATCGCCGGATTAAATCAATGTTGAATTAGTGAGATATTTTATATCGCCAAGGCGATCTTGCGGACTAGTAGGTCCACGCTCCGACAAGAACAGATCTGAATTAACTGCCCTCGTTTCAAATCCTGGTATTAAAAAGCTGAAACGCACTTTGCAATTAAAGAGTGCACCTAAAAAATCTTAAATATGATTAAAAAATCGTCTTATTATATCTTTCAAATTTCTCTAATACGGAGGTAAGCTCAAAATGTAGCACAACGCTTATATTCTAATTAGCGTCATAATGTAGTTGAAATTAAGTAAAAATAAGCTTAATATCATTGATTAACAAGCTTGTTTGTAACATTACAGTTAATTTCAAACCTTAAAAGGGAGTAACATTATGGCATCAATTGGTGATCACATTTGGATTCCTTGCGAGGTCAAGCCGGGTGCGTTTTCAAACGAACGCTTGGTTCTCCTACAATCTCCAAACGATGAATGGCTTGGCTTCGTTCAAGAATATTCATTAAAAGATCGGAAAGCAGAAGGGGAAGACTCAGTAAAGGGGGAAGTTGTAAACGTTAATTGCGAGGAATTGACCGCTAGAATATTCGGTGAACCTCTATCAGGAAGTGCGTTTTACAAAGAACTCATTGAGAGGATAAACTCCTATTGTTGCTGTCTAGACCAGAAATCATTCAGTATTGGAAAGACGGAAAACTTAAATTTGAACCTGATATTACAGAAGAAGATATTGGGCAAGTTTCAGTTGATTTACGTCTAGGGAGAAATTTCATTACTCTTAAAGCTCCCCCAGCCCATATACGAGAAATTATCTTAGAAAAATCAGTATTTCAAGATCCGGATTTGTGGGATGGAATTATTACTGACGAATTTATACTTGCTCCAGAACAATTTGTCTTAGCCCAAACTCTCTCAAAAATTACACTTCCTCTTGATCTCGCTGGCTTTGTAGAAGGTAGAAGTGGTTTTGGCGAGACTAGGTCTAACCGTACATTTAACAGCCCCGAAGATTGACCCTAATTTTAATGGCACGATTGCATTAGAAATGGCTCATTTAGGTAAAATACCGATAAGGTTGCGAGCCGGAATTGATAAGCCCGCCCAGTTATTACTCTTTAAATTAACCTCTCCCCTTGCCCCTGAGGAAGGTTACGGCGCTAAGGAAGGTGATACTTTTCAAGATCAAGACACACCCTTAGGTCAAAAAAATAAACCTCTCATTATCTCTTAATTCTGCCTAAAAACTCTGTTACAAAAATCTTTCCTGCCTAAAAACTCAAAGGTACTTAGGCAAAGCCATTAAAACTTAAGGGTTTACATTAACTAATACCGCTATATGTCCGTTTTAATAGACTAAAAGACGCTATATATTGTGATTTTTATATTGACAAATACATTTTATGGTGTAAAAATGCTTTTCATCTTTTGGTAAAAAACCAAAAAATCACGCTAATCAAGTTTTTGAAATAAATCGGGTTTTTAATGCAAGTCCACTCCTAAGCTGCGCTTTCAGTCAGGCAGAAAAAGAGTAAAATAAAAGTTTACCAGTTTGCACAGGGAACCAGGTCTCTGTCATGGAAAGGCGAGTCACATGAGTGAATTTTTCGATTCTGCGGTTTCGAGCGATTTCATCACTTCAAACGGCCACGAAACAAACGGCAGTAACAGCAACGGCGGCAACGGGGCCGCCACCGGGATCGCGGCCAAATTTCACGCCGCGCCGGTCGGGCTGAATGCCGGTAAGGTGGTCAGCAAGCGGTATTCCATCAAGGACTTCAACGGCAACCCGGTGGAGGAATGGTCGGATATCGTTTACCGCGTGGTCGGACATGTGGCGAAAGGTGAAACCGACCCGCGCCGCCGTGACGAATTTTTCACGGCGATGGTGAAAGTGATGCTCGACCGCGAATTCATTCCTAACACGCCTTGCCTGGTGAACGCCGGAAAACCCAACGGGCAGCTCGCCGCCTGTTTTGTGCTGAAGGTGCCGGATTCGATCCACGGCATCATGGAACACGCCCGCAGCTGCGCGGTCATTCACCAGACGGGCGGCGGCACGGGCATGACCTACGAGTTTCTGCGGCCTTCGGGTGCGATGGTCAATTCCACGCGCGGGGTGGCTTCGGGGCCGGTGTCGTTCATGAACATCGTCAACCAGGTGACCGACGTGGTGAAACAGGGCGGCGTCCGCCGCGGCGCGAATATGGGCATGATGCGCGTGACCCACCCGGACGTGCTGCGTTTTATTCACGCCAAAAACGACCAGACCAGCCTGACGAATTTTAATATTTCCGTTAACGTGACCGATAAATTCATGGAAGCGGTCGATAACCACGAATGGTTTCGGATGGAATTTGACGGCGAAGACTGGGACCAGGCGGTTCTTGATCCGGTGACCGGCGGGGAATATGCGGTTTATCGCCGGGGCGACGGTTCGACCGTGACTTTTGCCGACCGGGCGGCGTTTGAAGCGGCCGATCTTTCGGATTGCACCATCGAGCATCCTCCGAGTGCGGGAATGATCTATGCGCCCGACATCTGGAACCGTATCATCGCCAGCGCGCATAAATACGCCGAGCCGGGCATTGCTTTTATCGACGAAGTGAACCGCCACAATCATATGATCTCATCGATGGGCGAGATCTATTCGTGCAATCCCTGCGGCGAGCAGTTCCTGCATTTTTCGAATTCCTGCAACCTGGGCTCGATCGACCTGTCGAAGTTTTACGTCCGCGCCGGCGACGGCACCGACGCGGAAGAATGCATCGACTGGGCGCGCCTGCGCCGCGTAACTCACCTGAGCACGCAGTTTCTGGACAATGTCATCGATACCTGCAAATGGCCCCTGCCGGAGATCGAAGAGGTGGTAAAACGCACCCGTCCCGTGGGCCTGGGGATCATGGGTTTTGCCGATCTCTGCCTGAAGCTGCAGGTGACCTACGGCGATCCCGCTTCGATAGACCTGATGGACAAGGTAATGGAATTTGTGCGGAAGGAAGCCTGGGCCGCTTCGCTTAACCTGGGCGCGGAAAAAGGCATTTTTCCCGAGCTCGAAGCCAACCGCGACGCCTACGCCGATTTTATTTACGACGATATCGGCATCTCGCGCGATATGCCCCTGACCCTGCGCAATTACAAGGTGACGACCATCGCCCCGACCGGCACTATCTCGCTGGTGGCGGAAACATCGTCCGGGATCGAGCCGAATTTCTCTTGGGCCTATGTTCGCCAGGACACGCTGGGCACCAGGACCTACGTGCACCCGCTGGCGGCCGAAGCGCTCGGCAAGGAAGTGGATATGCATGACGAGCAGTCTATCAGGGAAGCGGCGCAGTTCGTGGTCGATAACCAGGACAAACTTCCCTCCTATTTCATTTCCGCCATGGACATCACCGCCAAGCAACACGTGCTGGTGCTGGCGGCGGCGCAGCGCCGGGTGGACAACAGCGTTTCAAAGACCTGCAACGGCTCAAAGAACGACACGGTCGAATCGGTGGACGAGCTTTACCGGCTGGCGCGCGATCTCGGCTGCAAAGCGGTCAGCTATTACCGCGACGGCTCGCGCGAAAACCAGGTTTTGACCTCGATGACGGCCGGGGAAAAGAAAGACGAGACGGCGGAGAGCTTTGAGGCGATGCCGGACGAACTGGCCGAAACACCCCAGGCAGCGGGAAATATCCAAAGGGATAAGGCAGCGCACATCGAGAGGCCCGATGAATTGCACGGAGCGACGTGGAGAATTCGTTTTGAGGAACGCAAACTTTACGTCACGATCAATCACGACGGAAAACAGATATTGGAAATATTTGCTTCCGGCCCGATCAGTGGCGGCGTGGGGTTTCTTGCCTCCAAGATGCTGCGGCGCGGGTTTTCGGTCAAGGAAGTGGCGCACAGCCTCAACAAAGTTACCGGAACTAATTCGGTCTGGTTCAATCAAAAGCTGCTGACCTCGCCGGAACAGGCGATCGCCGAGTGCCTGCTGATGACCGACCGCCGCTTGCGGAACCTGCCGGATTCGGAAAGGCAGATAATGAAATCGGCGGGCACCGAAATGTCAGATCTGATCGGCAGCTGTCCCGAATGCACAGGACAGCTCGAACACGCCAGCGGCTGCGATTTTTGCCGTGACTGCGGTTATTCCAAGTGTAAATGACGACAAGGCTAGTTCGGGAAAAAGACCTGCCCCGCATCCCCCGCGGGGTAGGTTTATTTTGCCCCCTAAAACTTGACCGGAAGCGGTTTGGAATGATATTTCTATAGATTGCTTGTTTTCTTCCTGTAATTCATCATATTTCACTTATATTGGAGGTCGGATGTTCAGTTTTATAAATCGCAGGTTCGCGGGCTTGCTCTTAATCGTTGCCGTGGCAGGGGTTTGCCTGGCTGGAGAAGAAAATTCTCCGAAGCGCACTAAAAGGCAGGACAAGGCGGTGCAGATCAAGGTAGTGGCGGTCGGCCCCACGCAGGAAATGATGGATCAGGCAAAGCTCGATGCCGAGCGCAGCGCCGCCATCCAGCAGGCGCTGGCCGGGACGCAATACCGGCTGATCGATATTTCTTATATCGATAATGAAGACAAAACACGCGCCGGACTGCAAATGCCGACCCGCTATCGCGCGGTGTTTTACGACTACACCAACGACCGCGTTTTCGTAGCCCAGGGAAGTTTTGACGGCAGCGAAACCGTTACCGTCCACCAGGAATTTTACCAGCCGGTCCCGAGTCTGGAAGAATTTGATGCCGCGGTCCGTATCCTTCAAATGAACAGCGAATTCGGCGCCGCCCTCAAAAAGGAATCCGTCAAAACCTTTCAGCCGATGCCTCCATACACGGTTTTAGAAGGCACGACCGAGCGCCTTATCAATGTGGGGCTGAATGCCCTGGACGCCGGCCAGCAAAATCAGATCGTAGGCGTCAGCATAAGACGCGGCGTGGTGGTTCGTTACACGGGTAACGCGCCGCCAAGTTCCAGAGCGACCGAAGGCATTTGCGGGATTTCCTCTTCCGGAGGTTCCGTTACCGGAGCGGCCGGACAATACCAACTGACGATCACTCAGGGCCCGACCACCCTTTGGGAAATGCTGGTCCTGCGCCCGGGCGCGTCGTCCGGCTCGAATGGGTCGGGCGTGGAAGTTCGCAATGTAAAATACAGAGGAAAATCAGTTTTAAAGCGCGGCCATGTGCCGGTCTTAAACGTTCAATATAATCCTCAAACGTGCGGCCCGTACCGCGACTGGTCAGATCAGGAAGGACAGTTTAATGCGCCTACCGCCGGCGCCACCGACCCTGCCCCGGGTGTTCGTGTTTTGGGTGTCGGCCAGGTAGCCACCACGGCGCTGGAAAGCGGCACGGACGTGGGAAATTTCTCCGGCGTGGCGATCTATACTCAGAACAATGAGACCGTGATGGTTTCGGAAATGAACGCGGGGTGGTATCGCTACCTGATGGAATGGCGTTTCGATAATAACGGCACCATTCGCCCGCGCTACGGGTTCGGCGCTACGAGTAACAGCTGTGTCTGCGATGTGCACAATCACCATGCTTACTGGCGTTTTGATTTCGACATCGTGGGTCCCACCAACCGCGTTTATCAAATGGAACGCGGCCGCCGCTTCCAGCTGCCGCTCCTTACCGAGACCAATCGTAATAAGAATCTTCAAACCAACCGCAGTATACTGGTGCAAAATTCGGCCGGCGATGAAGCTTATATGCTGGTGCCCAATAAAACTGACGGCGTGGTTGATGCGTTCGGGGTCAACGATATCTGGGTTCTCCAGTACAAGAATGTCGCCGGCGGCACCAACGTTCAGAATCAGATAGACGACGGTATAACTTGTGTCACCTGCCCGAACATGACCGGAGCTATCCAGATAAATCCGTTCGTGAACGGTGAATCGATCCTCGATCAGGATGTGGTCGTCTGGTACGGCGCGCATTTTATCCACTCTGACGGCGCTAATTTGATCGACCCGAATCGCAGCCCGGAAATACTTTCCGGCTCGCACGTGGTCGGCCCCGATATTCTGCCGGTTCGGTGGTGATTGGCAGTAGGCGATAGACAGTAAGCAGTGGCAGTGGGCAGTAAAAAAAAGCAGGAATAGAAAAATCTATTCCTGCTTTTATTATTTTATTCGCAGTCAACTGCTACTGCCTACTGCCACTGCCTACTGCCACTGCCTACTGCCACTGCCTACTGCCTACTGCCATCTACCTTGGTATTTCCACGCTCGTCAAAATATCGGTGATGATGGTGTCGGTGGTGGCGCCGTCGAGCTCGGCTTCGGCGCGTAGCGTCAGGCGGTGGCGCAAGACCGGGCGGGCGATGTCGCGGATGTCGTCGGGCGTGGGGAAATCGCGCCCGCGGATCGCCGCCAGCGCCTTTGAGCAAAGCAGCAGGGCGACCGAGGCGCGCGGGCTCGCCCCGTACATTATCGAAGGGTGATTGCGCGTGCGCCGCACGAGCTCGACCGCGTATTTCTGCACGCCCGGCTCCATCCGCATATTTCTCACCTCCGCGCGGCATACTAATAAAAGCTTCCTGTCCTGCAGCGGCGTGAGCTGAATATTTTCCAGGTAACGCGAATTAAAACCCGCGTCCCAGCGCGCCACCACTTCCAATTCGGCCTCGGCCGACGGGTAATCGATCAGTATCTTGAGCAAAAAGCGGTCGAGCTGCGCTTCCGGCAGCGGGTATGTCCCCTCGTATTCGATCGGGTTTTCCGTCGCCAGCACGGTAAAAATCGTTGAAAGCGGGTGGCGCTCGCCGTCGATCGTCGTCTGGCGTTCTTCCATCGCTTCGAGCAGCGCGGCCTGCGTTTTCGGCGGCGTGCGGTTGATCTCGTCCGCCAGCAACATGTCGGTGAAGATCGGCCCCTGCCGCAGGGTGAACTGCGACGTCTGCATATTGAAAACATTCGTCCCCGTAATGTCAGAAGGCATCAGGTCGGGCGTGAACTGGATGCGCGAAAACTCTGCGCCCACGATCCGCGCCAGAGTTTTTACGATCAGAGTCTTGGCCGTGCCGGGAACGCCTTCGAGCAGCGCGTGGCCTTCGGCCAGCAGCGCGACCAGGATCTGCTCGATGGCTTCGTCCTGCCCGACGACGATTTTGCGCAGCTCGGTCAAAATATGTGCGATGGTTGGTGGAACGTAAGTCAGCATTATTTATATGTCAGATCGAAAATAGTTTTGATAGCTAAAATCAGGACCGTGGCAAAGAAAATTCTTTTCAGCCAGAGGTCGTTCATCTTGGTCACGATCTTTGCGCCCGCGTATGCGGCAATGAACATGGTCACGCCTATCACCAGGCCCAGCTTGTAATCGACCAAACCCTGCCACATGAAGATCAAAGTGGCGGTCAGCGAAGAAAATACATTGATGAGCTTGGTATTGGCGATGGCTTCCGTGAAAGTCATCCCTAAAAAAGCGACAAAAACGGCAGTCAGCATAGTAACATAACCGCCGCTAAAAAGGCCGCCATAAATGCCGAGAAAAAAAGTCAGCGCAAAAGCGGCGTACCTGGCGGCGTCCGTCAGGCGGTCCGGTTTTTCCAGTCCGGCGCGGCCCCGCACCAGGGTAAAAACCGTCATAAAGATCATTGAGACCGAGACGATCAGTGACAGCGCCCGGCTCGATAAAATGCCGACCAGGCTCGCGCCCAGAACGGAACCCAGGATCGTCAGCACCGCCAGCGGCGGCAGCCGTTTCCGGTCCAGCGCGCCGGTTTTCAGGAAAGGCAGCGTGCCGCCCACCGCCATAAACGTCAGCCCGAACATATTGGTCGCCACCGCCACGCGCGGGTCTATGCCGACCTGAAACATTACCGGCACCGCGATCAGCGAGTTGCTGCCGGTGACCACGCCGACCATGCTGGTGAGAAAAAACACCAGCACCAGCACCGCCAAAGCAAAAAATGAAAGGGTATCGAGGGCTGACATTTATTTTCTATTTCACACGCCCGGCCTGCGGTTGCGGTGAAGCCCGAGTTTTTCTTCCAGCGCGCGCAATTGCGAGATCAGGTTCATCGTCTCCTTGGCGTTGGTCGGCTCGCCGTGAATAATGTCCTCGCATTTTGCCATCAGTTTATAAAGCTCCTTGGGCTCGAACCCCGCGCGCTCCGCCACCGCTTCCGCCAGCTGCTTTCGGGAAACGGTATTGTCAGCGCCTACCAGCCGCGCCATATCGCGCTTGATCTGCGTATAAACGTTTTCGATCGCCAGGTCGTAGGCGCGGGTGCTTTGCTGCAAATCGGCCATGGCCGCGACGTATTCGAGTTTTGAACGGCGGTCTTTAGCGGGCACCGGCAGCGGCAGGGCGAACCTGCGCCCGCGGGTCCAGATCAAAACGAAGACCAGCAGGGCCCCCTGCGCCAGCAGCGCCGGAACGGGCGTGCCCGCGAAATAACGGAAAAAAGTGTTTTCCGAGCCGAAGCCCTGATGATACTCGTCAAAGGCGACCGTCCCGTTTTCCACGGCGACCAGTGTCACCGCCAGGTTGGCGTTATCAACCAGTTTTATTCCGGCATTCGACACGATGTAAGGGTCGCTCAAAAAGATCACGCGCCCCTGCCCATAAGGATGATCGGCCAGGATGTCTTTTTCCCCGTTGGATAAATGGATCACCGGGGCGGCGGGTGTTTCATTTGAAAGAATGTCTTCTTCTCTGTCGTCATCAAGATTTGCCGGCGCGGCCTTCATCGGCATCACTACCGGCGGCGGCTCCTTATTGGCGGCATTTTTGCCGGTTTGCAGGGTAAACTTGCCCGCTTTAGGCGTCGGCGTCGGCGGCTGGGGCGGCAGTTCGGAGGGGTCGGCACCAAAAAAACCCAGCTCGCCGACCACCGGTTTATTCGAATGTGCGGGCGTTATCGAAGAAGCGAACCGGGAAGGCTGAACCGCCGTGATGCCCTTGACCAAAATGGTCGGCTGCACGGGTTTGGCCGCGGCGGTCTTATCGGTCAGCGAATCGCCGGGTTCGAGAATTTTATAAAAGTCCGACGATTCGCCGATGACCAGCCTCCAGTTGCCTTCGGCCTTTAAAAGCACGGGGTTTGGAAAGCGGTCGATCAAAACCAGCCGGCCGCCTTTGCTTACCCACAACAGAATTTTTTCAGCTTCCTCGTCGGTAACGTATTTCCGGGTCTGGCCGATCAGCACCAGCGTTTTTATCCGGCTGTTGCCGGGCGAAAGCAGCATGTTAGGCGGCTGCTGCCAGCGGACGACCTTGTTCCCTGTTTCCGCCAGCAAGGCGTAGAAAGCGCTGGAACCGGTCGCTCCCGAATTGTAGCTGGAACGGTTCGGCGCGTATTCGGAATCCGCCCTTTGCTCCGTCTTGGTATAAGAGACCGCATTCAAGCCGACCAGAACGGCTATCACCAAAACCAGGAATATCAGAATAAGAAAATGCTGTCTCATATAAAAAGTGCGTCAGATCCTGCGTGTGCTGTAACGATAATTTTCCCGGAACGCGCCCCACTCTTCCTCGGTGGCGACGGTAAGCCCGTACCAGTGATTTTCAAACATAAAGGTAAGGTCGCGGACGCCCGTGTGCAGTTCCCGGTTTTTGCTCACGTCGCGCAGGTAATCGCGATTGGTCTTGTGCTGCGCCAGGCGGATGACGCGGCGGTCGCCCAGCTCGCACAGCAGGGCAATATAGCCTTTACGGATCGCCCCGCGGAAATTTCCCTCCTGCGCCAGCAGTTCGGCCTGGCTGAACAAGCTGGCGGAAGATTCGTTCGCCTCAAGTTTTTCGCCGAGAATGATACGGTCGCCGGTTTCCTTTTTATCTTTCTTTCGCCTGTGCCGGCTGCGGAAGAACGGGGCGAACCGCCAGACCACGAAAGCAATGGCGGCCAGCGCCAAGCCGATGATAAGTATTTGCACGATGGCCGGGCCGATACCGGGCATAGATACCTGCGGGGTCGGGCCGGGGTCGGCGGGTTGGGGAAAGAGGCTTTGCAGCCATTTCACAAACGACTCCCACCAGCGCTCCAGCGCGCTCTTGTCTTTCTTTTCCGGCGGCTGGTATTCCACCCGGTTCAGTATCTCGGAAAGTTTTTGTTTTTCTTCATCTTTGCTGCGCGTCGGGGGCGGTAAAGTATCCAGTTCGCCCAACCTGGCTTCGAGCGCGGCAAGCCGGTCTTTCAGCTTGCTTACTATCGGGTCGCGGTCGGCGGAAAAGATAGAGATCTTCTTCATATCGTCGAGGTCTTTATGCAGCCAGCGGTTATCGACTTCGACTGACGAGCCCTGCCATTCGACCGTTTCCCGCGGAGGCAGGAGGATCAGTACCTCCGCAAAAAAATCCCGTTCGAAATCCAGCTGGTTCTGCTTGCCCCATTCTTTGCTGAAATCATCCGCCGTTAGCGAATACAGCGAAGAGAGATCGTTGTTTACGTGCTTAATATCTTCGCGGTATTTTTCCAGGGTTTCGGCCTCGGCCGCCGCCGCGCCGAACCCGAGTAAAAATAGCAACAGCAAAACGCCGGACAAATTATTAAGAGTAAAATGGCGGAAAATTCGGCGCATAAAGAATTAGGTAAGTTTAGCCAACAATAAGAATTAACTCAATTCAAACCCAGCGAGGTAAAGGTCGGGGGCTTGTCGCCGGGCTGGGACGGCCGCGCCCGCGCGCCCTGTGCGGCGAGTGCGGGGTGCAGCGGGTTCAGGAACTGTTTCGGCAGCGAAGGGATCTCGCCCAGCTGCCGCGCCGCCATCAACTCGATATCGTAACCTTCGTGCCTTACCCTTTCGTCCACGTAAAGCAGCGATAACCCGATCATCCAGACCGGCGTGAGCAGTATCCAGCTTAACTGCCAGACCACCTGCCAGCCGATCAGGTACCACACCGGCGTCAGGTCCGGATCGAAGGAAAACAATTCGACCCCGCTCAGCGATGCATACCAGATCAAAGGCACCAGCAGGATCATCAGGGCCGAGCCGATGGCGAAAAGGGTAAAGATCACGAGCGCCGCCAGGCGTTTGACGTTTCCGCTGGCCAGAGAGGTGCTGCGCCCGAACGCGGAAAAGACGCCCTGGCCTTCGACCAGGATAATTTGCGGCACATAAGCAAAGCGCGAGGCTATCAAAAAAAACAGCCAGAGTGTAAGCCCGCCGCAGACGATCGATAGGACCGTCCCGACCAGCGCGGCCAGGATCGGGGAAACCAGGTTAAGGCTGACCGATATCAGGAAGACTATGCCGGCCAGTATCATCAGTAGGTAAAAGAGGACGATGAAAGTAAGGATCAAAACGATGCTGATGATGATAGACGCGCCGAGCAGTCCGAAAAAGCGCGACAAGGTGTTGCGATACGTCTCACGAAAAGTAAGCGCCTCTCCCCACAGCAGATGCCTGACCAGGTTTCGCGAAGCGCCGCCCATCACCATCAGGGTCAGGAGTAATCCCAAAGCCCAGAGCGCGCTGCCGCTGATGATCATGCTGACGTACATGGCGGCGTCGAGGTCCTTGGCGGTCACGACGGCTTCGCGCCAGCCGATGGCGAGCAGCATCGAGCCGAAGGCCGAAACCATTATCGGCGGCACCGCGATCTTTATCAGCGTCCAAAAATTCTTGGCGTAAAGCCGGACCGCGCGGTCGATCAGATCGCCGGCGCCCAGGGGATTGACATTAGTAAAGTTCAACCGTTCCGCCATGCACTATAAGTATCTAACAAAAAAGGGAGAAGATAAAATCTTCTCCCTTTACTCTTTCAGTAAATCGACAGATTACTAGAAGAGGAAGCGCAAGCCGAAACGCAGTTCACGTATAGCACCGGCATTGAATCCGGGATTCTGGAATGAACTGACGGCAACGCTGCCGAATGCATCTTCAGTAACCGCATCGGGCACGCCGAAGTTGCGCGCGTTGAGCACGTTGTTTGCTTCAACGCGGAACTCGAGTTTATAGCGTTCCGATATCTTGGTCGATTTGAAGAGAGCCAGGTTCACGCCTTTGAACATATTGCCAAAGAGCGTATTGCGTCCCATTCCGTAAGGAGTTCTGAAATAGTTGAACGCCTCAGCGAAAAGAGGTCCGCCGTTTGAACCTGTGTAGTTGACCGCACCGCCGAAGACACCCGGCAAGCCGGAGTCGTTGTAGATCAAGCGGGCCTGCTGAATCGCCAGCTGCGCACTCTGTTGAGTGGTGGCGCTGGTGATCAAGGTGCCCGTCGAACCAGGCATCAGCGTGTTGTACAGGATGAAGTCACCGGTGTCCGCGACAGCGCAGATCGGATCGTTGAATAACGCCGCGCAGGCAGCCGTCACGCCGAAGGCGATAGTTCCCGCCGGAGCGTTCGGGTTGCCAAGGTACGGGCGTAAAGTTCCCGCGCCGAGGAAGGAACCTTCGAACAGCAGATCGTTCTGGCCAAAAGCATTGACCGCGGTATAAGGACGCCCGCTGGCCAATCTGATGATGCCGGAGATCTGGTAACCGCCGAGCAATTTACCAAGCGCACCCTTCTGATCTTTATAGAACGGAAGTTCATAGATAAAGTTAGAAGTAAAGTTGTGAGCCTGGTGGAAAGCGGACAGTCCGCGTTCACCGCTGGTGGTATTGAAGGGATCCTGCGAAACGGCGATCGACTGGCCACCGGCAAAGGTGGAGAAGATCTCCGAAGCGTTATCGATCGTCTTGCTCCAGGTATAGTTGGCATTGATCAACACATCGCTGAAGCGCGTGTCAAAACGGGTTTGCAGTCCGTGATAGGAACCGGAAGCGCCGTTGGTACGCAGGCGAACCGCTCCAAAACGCGGATCGAGACGCCCGTTGCCGTTGGTGCCCGGACGGTTCTTAAAGCCCAGACCCGCACAGTCCGCAGCCAAACCGCCGCTTACCGCGCCGGGAGCCACTATACCGCTGGTAAAGGTGCCCGGACTAAGTCCTGCGCATGATGCCATGCTGGCCAGGAAGCTAAGGTCCGGATTACCGTTGACCGTTTGGAATTGTCCGATAATTCTCGTTCCCACATAACGCGCTTCGACAACAGTGTCTTTAAAGATCTCCTGCTGGACACCAAAGTTCCAGTTCAGGGTATAAGGACTGTAGAAGCCCGGGTCTACCCTCGTCTGGTTGAACAGGCGCGGGTCGCCGCCGGCAGTGCTGGGCGTGGTTGCGGCAGAAAATCCTGCGCAGCTGCTCAGCGGGTTGCAGAAGGGAACGATCGTGGTCGGCGAATTGGCGGGATTTATGATCTGTCCCGCAACCGCATAAGGAGCGGCCGTGACCGTATTCAACACGATATTGAAGAAGCTCGGGTCGTAAGCGACGCCGAAACCGCCGCGGATAACTGTCTTTCCGCCGGTGAATCTGTCACCCAGGAAATTCAGATCCGGCGACCAGGCAAAGCCTACGCGCGGAGCAAAATTGTCCTTATCCGTTTCCAATTTCGTCGGGGTCCGATCCGACAGCGGGAAGCTGGTCGGGAACAGGGCCGTCGCGGAATTGGATTCGCGGGCAATGACATCGTCAATGATCGGATTGAAAGGAGTGCTGGAATACTCGTAACGCATACCCAGATTCAGGGTAAGGTTCTTGAGAATACGCCAGTCATCCTGGACATAGAAGAAGTAATCGTTTTGGCTGGTATTGACCGCAGGATCGCCCAGCGCAAAGGTCAGTCTTTCCGGACGGCCCAGCAGCAGCTGCTCAAACGCGAATCCGTTTTGAGCGGCAGTGCGCTGCACACCCAGAGCGGTGTAGAAAGAGTTGCCGGTTCCGGTCGGGGTCGGCAGGCGGTGATTGTTTCTAAACCTGTAGACGCCGAGGAAATTCGGCAGGAAGAAATTCCCCACCTTCTGCTGGCGCAGGTCGAAACCGACCCTTACCGAGTGATTACCCAAAGTAGCGCTCAGGGTGTCCTGCTCTTGCCACACGTCGACCGTGCGGGACTGCGGAAGGTTATTGGCCGTTCCGAAAGCAAGACTCGTCTGGCTGCCCACGATGTCGCGAGTACCGGTCATGGTAATGCCGGGACCCGGAAGCGGGCCGGTCGGATCGCCGAATTTGACGTCCAGCCTGGAGAAATTGAACCTGAACTCATTGGTAAACTTCGCCGAGATGGTTCTCGTATAGGTGACACCAAGGTTGTTGTTCTTCGAAGGCACATCAAAGAAAGCGCCTGACAGGAAACTACCGGTCGCCGGTGAATTGGGGAACTTGGTAGTGTCGTAGATATAACGGGCGCTGATGATGTCTTTATCCGTCAGGTTAAAGTCTTCGCGGGTGATTATCTGATGCTGGCGATACCTGAACGGCGAGATGCGAATAGCTTCGCCGGTTTGCAGGGCGCGCAAATTTGCCGCGGGGCAGGGATTCGCGAAAACCGTGCAGACATACAAAGCATCGGTATAGGTGGGGCCGCCGTTGACATAAGAATCGGGCACGCCGTCTCCATCCGTATCTTCCATCGCCGGAATGACAAAGAACTGTCCGGGCACTGCCGCGGTCGTCGGGCCGCCGCCTACCTGGGTATTGCCCACGATCTGGTTGGCACCGGCAAAACCGAGCGATTTGGCCAACTGGACACTGGCGTCAGTCAAGACAAAACCGCCGCTGCCCAGGTTGTTGGTGTCGTTTTCTCCGTTTTGAATGTCACCCTGATAGGTGAGGAAGAAAAACGCTTTGTTCTTCATGATCGGGCCGCCGAGGGCGCCGCCGAAGCGGTTGTAGCTGAAAAGGTTTTTACCTTTACGCGATGCCAGACCGCTGAGCTGCGGGAAGCCGTTGGCTGCCACAAAGCTGTAAACTCTTCCGGCTTGTTTTTCGACGTTGCTGAAAGTGTTCAAGGCCGAGTTCTGGTGATACTCGAAAAGCGAACCATGAAAATCATTGGTACCGTTTTTGGTGATCACGTTGACCTGGGCACCGGCATTACGTCCGAATTCTGCCGAAGGATTGTTGGTCGTAACCTGGTAGTCGCCGATCGCTTCATTGTTGGTAATGGTAAGCGTCGGGCCTGCTACCGAGTTATCGTTGTTGTCCTGACCGTCGATCTGGAAATTGTTTGAACGGCCGCGGTTACCGTTGGCGGAGATACCCACGCCGTTGGTGAAATCCGTGTCGCCCGGGGTAACGATACCCGGTGTCAACAAAGCCAGATTGTCGATCGAGCCGCCGTTATAAGGCAGCTGGGTTAATTGTTGAGGTGAATACGAAGTGGACAGTTGATTCTGTGTAGAGTTGATCAACGGAGCTTCGCTGGTGACCACGACTTGTTCAACCGCGCCTTTAACGCCGAGTTGAATGTCGTAAGCACTTTCAGTTCCCAACCTGACAGCAACAGCCTGGACTTTCTTGCCTTCAAAACCTGTCGAGGCGACTTCGATCTCGTAAGCATCGCCCGGGATGAGGTTTGAAACGCGATAATATCCATCGTCGTTGGTGGTGGTTTCTTTGGAGATCCCTGTTTGAGTATTAGTTATTTTGACCGTTGCATTTGCGACAACCGCGCCATTCGGGTCGGTTACGACACCGGTGACGGCGCCAGTTGTCTGGCTAAAAGCAAAGGTGGTTGCCAATAACAATACAGAAAACAAGGAAAGCAAACCAAAGAGGTTCTTTTTACTAAACATTTATACTACCCTCCAAGTTTATTTCTAAGTTTAAGTGTTATAAGCCGAAAAATATAAGTATCCTCTTCCGGTAAAGATATGATCTTTAACGCGAAAAGCTTAAAATGACAGGTGTCAGATCTGCTCATATCCTTCAACTCAATAATTGCCACTTCCTTGTAAGGCAAAAGCTATTCCAATGGTTTTAATTACCTAAGTTGTTGATCATATTAATGATAGCGTATAAAAGTTGCGCTCCTGCATCCATTTTTTTGAATAATTTCACGATAAAACATAAATCCTTAAATGCGTGGATATAAAGGAATAGAGGCTTTTTCAAAAGGCGGATCGGGGGCCGGCCGGTAAAAGACAGCGCGGCTTTTTCCGCCGCTAAAGGAAAAAAGGTGATGCCCTTAATGGACATCACCTTTGTCATTTCTCATTTTAAGTAGCGGCAAAAACCGCCTTAAAACTAGAAGTTAAACCGGAAGGACAGATCGATCACGCGCCCGCCCGGATCGTTGGATCCGAAGGGATCCTGGTACGACGTTCCCGCCAGCAGCTGTCCGAACTGCGTGCTGCCGAAATTCGTCAGAGCAAACACGTTGGCCGTCCATCCGCCGACTCTCCAATTGGTCTTATTAAGAACGTCAAAGAAAGTCGCTCTTAATTCGATGTTGCGTTTTTCGTCGAATTGGATCTTCTTGATCAACGCCGCATCAAGTTTGAAGAAGCTCGGGCCGTAAAGAACCAGCTTTCTGAAGCCGCAATTTCCGGCGAACGTGGTCGCGCAGTTACCGAAACCGGAGGGAGCGATATACCTTCCCGTCGGAACTCCCAGAGTGCTGTAACCCGTCGCACCCGGCGCACCGAAGTTAGGCTGGGTGTTGAACGCTCTGATGGTGTTCACGATGATGTCCGTCGGTAACCAGGTCACCTGTTGCTGATCCGCCTGGCCGGCCAGTTGGATGTTCGAGTTTTTATAAACTCCGATAGCTTTCTGCAATTCCTTTTTGGTCATGCCGACAAGCTGAACGTTTTCCAGCAGGAAGGGCGAACCGCTCTGCCATCTCAGGACAGGAGCGATACTCCATCCCCCGAGCAGCGCGTTGGTTGCCCAATTGCTGTTGCCGAAGTACGTTCGTCCCTTACCGAACGGCAGGTCATAGGTTGCGTCAAACTTGAAGGCATGACGCAGGTCGACCTGAGCTTCGGAACGGTCGAGGTCCCGGTTTCTCAGCGTAACCGAAGAGTTATTATTCTGATCGGCCACACCGATACCGCCGAACGACGTGCCGCCGGCAAACGCATTGGTGAACGCCTTGGCGTAAACATAGCTCGCCTGAATGCGCAGACCGTTCGATAATCTTCGGCGAAGTTCAACCACACCTGCGTCGTACTCGCTGTATTCGCTGTTGTCTATAATGAAACAGAAACCGAGCGTGGTCGGGCAGTTGTTGAAGAAGTTGGACGGACGCCCGGCGGCCAGGCCTCTGTTGCGGAAGTTATTTTCCATCGCACCGGCTAAACCAACTATGTTGGCATTGAACGGGCTGAGAGTTCCGGCAAAACCGGCGTTCTTATAAAGAACATCGGTACCGGTCGTCCCCGGCGTGCTGTACTGCGCGGCGTTGTTCGGATCGTTACCCGCTCCAAATATATAAGAGTGGATTATGGGCAGCGGGACAGTGCCCGTTCCCACGCCGAAATAGCCGAAACTGCCGGCACGCGTTCCACCGGCCGCGTTGTTTGCCGCCAGGTTAGCCTGCGCGCGGTAGAAATCGGCAGCGAAGCCGTTTTCGATCGCGTTGGTTTCGTTAAGCGAATAGAGGCTCTCCATTCCTTTACCGCGGTTGGCGACATAACGGAATTCGACCACAGTATTACGATCGATCTCGCGCTGATAGCCGACGGTCCAGGAATCGACATAGCCGCTCTTAATATCCGGGCTCCAGGCAACCGCCGCATCCACCACCGTTAAAGTGCGCGGATAAACCGGGGTTGGTACGAAAGCAGCCGGGGTGATGTTCGGATTACCCGGTGTGCGGAACAGCGTTCCGGCGGTAAAGTTTCCGGCAGCGATAGAGCGACCCACGGAGAAGGAACCTCCGGGATTAACGCCGAGCGAATTGGGCCCGAGGAGTGTTCCTTCACGGATAAACGCTCTGGAAAATCCGGCCCTGATTACGCTGCGTCCGCTATCACCGAAAAGGGTGTGGAACATTCCCTTGGAAAATTCCGGGCTCCACACGATACCGATGCTGGGCGCCCAATTGTTCCAATCGGTCGGGCCGGCGCGCTCGCCTTTTACGGTGCCGACGACGGTCGGGGTAACACCGGTCATAGTTCCCGGAGTGAAAAAATTATTCACACCGGAAACGTCATACAACATATCGAAGTTCGATAATCTCGAGAAATTCTGGGTATTGAACCTTATTCTCTCCTGCGGCTGCCAGCGCACGCCGTAGGTCAGCGTCAGGTTTTGACGCATCCGCCAGGTGTCCTGGAAAAACAGGCCGTAAGTATTCTGTTGAACTTCTCTGGCCAGAGGGCCGCTGGGTTGATATACCCCATCGGCGCCCAGATACGCGGTTTGAGCATAGCTCGAAACGCGTCCCGTCAAAGTCGCATAGAGTGTGGCCATTGCGGTGACCTGGGTGGCGTTCGGACGGTCGGCCGCGGGCAAAGCCAGGAACAAGGGATTGTTCACGCTGAATGCATTCGGCGCGAGCAGCGCGGTGTCCTGTGCGATAACGCCGAAATTGACCGTCGGAGCGATCTGGTTGAGATCGTTGGTTTTAGTTTTAATGATCTTATACTGACCGCCAAAACTAAAGGTATGCGACCCCTTGATCCAGGTCAAAGTATCGGTAAGGTCCTTCATCGGCGAGGTGCGCCTGGTTTCCGCGTTCCGGGCAATATAAGTGCTGATTCCCGGTCCGGTAATTCCCAGCGCATAACGCCCGGCGGCAGTATCAAAGTAGTCCGCGCCGCCTACGAGGGTGAAATCAGAATTGCCCCACAACTGCGAATAACGAGCTTCATTGACAATGTTCTGTCCGAAACTCGAACGCAAAGCGGCGGAATTCGACCACCGGTTCGAGTTCTGCGCGCCGGCATTATCGAAACCCGGAAATGCCGAATCCAAAGCATTCAGAAAGTCCTGAGTGGAGCGGAACGGCTGGTAATTGTTAACATTTTCAAAGCTGTGATTCTTACCGATGTTGATGTCGAATCTCGTCGCTAAGAATCTGCGCTTCTGCATACCGCTATTGGTAAAACTGAATTGGTCAGTGTTAAGGCTGGGAGGAACGAGGAACGAACCGGTTCCCGCGGTCGCGGCCCTGATGTTGGACAGGATCCCGGCAACCGTCGGATCCGGAGTGTTCGGAAGACCGGCCAGGCCCGCAATAGTGTACACATTGAATGTCTGGATAGCGCCCGATGTCGGACTATAGCGGAAGCTGCCGCCCTGCGCGGCGGTGTTAAGCAGGTTCTTGGTGCGCGTCGGGGACGCTTCCGGAATGCGGTATTCTTCGTAGTTGACGAAGAAGAACGACCGGTCTTTGCCCGAATGCCACCACGGCCCGTCATCGCCGAAATTAAAGAACGGGATCGGCCCGCCGACGCGGCCGCCGAATTGATTCAGGCGAATTTTCTGACGTGGAATATTCTGCTTGTTGTTCAGGAAGTTATTGGCGTTGAGCGATTCGTCGCGATGCTGCCAGTACAGGCCGCCGCTATAACTGTTGGTGCCGCGGCGGGTAGCAAACTGCACCCGCACCGCGCCGTCACCGGCTGATTCGGAACCCGGTACGGCAGTGGAAACGGTCACTTCGTCAATGGCGTCGATACGCGGACGAACATAGGTAAAGAATCCGTCAGACGAACGCAGGAAGTTGTCCTGCACGTCCACACCGTCGATGGTAATGGAGATGGCGCCTTTGGGCAGCCCGTTCACCGATGAAGTACGGACCGTACCCACCGTGTTGGTTCCGGGCAGCGTGGTCACCAGATCAAGGGCGTCGCGCGATTGGATCGGCGTTTCCAGGATCTGTCTTCCGGTGATCGTGGTGCCGACGGTTGCGGTTTGCGTCTGCAAAACCTCGCCGCCGCTCACCACCAGGACCGTTTCTTCGATCTTACCTGCTTCCAGGGAAACATCGACGGTCGCCGGGGTTCCGACGTCCACTTTTACATTTTGTGTAATTGACGTCTTGAAGTTTGGAGAAGTTACCGTAACGGAATAAACACCGTTTTGGACAACCGGAATTGTATAAGTTCCATTACCGGACGTTGTAACGGTGTATTCCTGCCCCGCCGTACCTTTTACGGTAACAGAGGCGCCGGGAATGACCGCGCCGTTTTGGTCAACGACGGTCCCGGAAATAGATCCTGATTGCGCTTGTACGGAGAGTTGTGCAAGTAACATCAACAGCCCGAGAATCAAGCCATTAACAAGCTTTTTCATTTTTTTCCTCCCAATAAAGTAGTATAACTGATCACTTAAAAGTGCTGGTTAATTTGGAATACAAACAACATTTCTGCTGGTGGTTTTTAGCAGTAAAAATGAGCTAAATCGCATAAACCGTCCGGCAGATCCCCCTTGCTGTTAAGTTGTTTATATGGTTATGAATTGATAATTAAAAATTATCGGTCTAACATGTGCAATCATTATGCCACGCCCGCAATACCTGTCAACAAAATTTTTAAAGTTTTTTAAAAACTTACTTATTAAGGGTTAATAGCGATATTTGGCCCCGTGAGCGCCCTTACCGCCCTTCATCTTAAATAGGAAAAATTTGAAATAATTTCATTTATTTGGATAAATCTACGATCTGGAAGGGATGTTGTATGTCTTGATCTTCGAGTTAAGAGTGGTGGCGTTGAGCCCCAAAAGCCGCGCCGCGCGGGATTGGTGGCCGCCCGTCTGGTCGAGCGCGCGGCGGATCAGATCGATCTCGAAACGCCGCACTTCATCGTAAAAATTTATCCCCCGCGAGAGGTCGATATTTTCCGAAGCGCCGGCGGTGCTGCGGAGCATGACCTGGGCGGCTTCGGGGTCGCGCACTTCGGGGCGCAGGCAGTCGGGAGTAAGAAATTCGTCCGGCGCTATCACCACCGCGCGCTCTATTATGTTCTCGAGCTCGCGCACGTTTCCCGGGTAATAATAATTTTCCAAAAGCGATAAAACTTCGGGCGAGATATGTTCCGAGATCTCGCGGGCATTTTCGATATTGTATTTGCGAATGAAGTGCTGCGTGAGCGGCAGGATGTCTTCGCGCCTTTCCCTCAGAGAGGGAAGCTCGATCGGCACCACCGACAGGCGGTAGTAGAGGTCTTCGCGAAAAGTGCCGTTGCGGACGGCTTCTTTCAGATCGACATTGGTGGCGGCGATGATGCGCACGTCGACCTTGCGCGACGCGGTTTCGCCCAGGGGAGTGAACTCGCGTTCCTGGATCACGCGCAGCAGGCGCACCTGGGTTTCGGGAGGAATGTCGCCCACCTCGTCGAGAAAAATAGAGCCGCCGTCGGCCACTTCGAAAAGTCCTTTTTTGGCGGCGACCGCGCCGGTGAATGCGCCCTTGGTGTGCCCGAAAAGTTCGCTCTCCAAAAGCTCCGAGGGAATGTTTGAACAATTGACCACCACGAAAGGTTTATCGTGGCGCGGGCTGGCTTCGTGGATCGCTTTGGCGACCAGTTCCTTACCGGTGCCGCTTTCGCCCGTGATCAAAACCGTCGAGCGCGCCGGCGCGACCCTGTCCACCAGCCGGAAAACGGTTTCCATCCGCGGCGAGCGCCCGATGATAGCGTCGCGCTTGACCGAGCGGGTCATCGCCTGGCGCAGGGTTTGGCGTTCTTCTTCCTGGCGGCGCTTGCGGATGCCCCTGGTGACCATCGCCAGGATCTGCTCGTTTTGAAAAGGTTTGCGAATGCAGCCGGTCGCGCCTTTCTCCCAGGCGGAAACGGCGGTTTCGAAAGTGGCGTATGCGGTGACCATCAGCACTACGGCTTCCGCGTCTATTTTCATGATCTCTTCGAGCGTGGTGAGCCCGCCGATACCCGGCATGGAAACATCGAGCAGCACGACGTCGTAGGGCTTTTTAGTGTAAGTCTCGACACCTTCTTCGCCCGTTTTCGCCAGGTCCACTTTATAACCGGCGCCGGAAAGAATGGTTTCCAGCACGTCGCGCATGATCTCTTCGTCGTCAACTACTAATATCGAACCTTTTCTAGCCATAAACGGAAAATTTTAACATAAAACCTTCATGTGTCAGTAGCCCGACCGTCAGGAAGGGCGCAAAGGACGCCCGCGCTTACGCTTGGGCTACTGACACATGACGCTTTTATAGATAAGGCAGTCCGCGCTCCAATTGTGTAAAATTCTCATCGTGGCCAAACACGTCTACGACAAACTTGCCGGCGGCTACGAGAGAGTCTTCGCTCCCTTCGAGCGCAGGTTTCTTTCCCGCTGGCGGCGGGAGGTTACCGGGCAGCTTCCGGACGGCGCGAGAATTTTAGAGATCGGCGCCGGCACCGGGCTAAACTTTCCTTACTATCCTAACTGCAAACACGCCGTGGCTGGTGAGATAGCCGGAAGAATGCTGGAGATCGCCGCCCAAAAAGAAGCCGCTAATATCTCTCTCGTGCAAACCGATGCCGAAGCGCTTCCTTTCACTACGAATTCTTTTGATGCCGCTTTTGCCACGCTCGTTTTCTGCTCGGTGGGAAACCCGCAAAAAGCTTTCGCCGAATTGCAGCGGGTCGTGATGGACAAAGGCCGGGTGGTTTTACTCGAACACGTCCGCCCGCCGGGAATGCTCGGTTATTTTTTCGACGGGCTGAATGTTCTGACTGTGGCGCTGATCGAAGATCATTTCAACCGCCGCACGGCAGAGCTCGCGGAAGAAGCGGGATTGAAGATTATTGAGGTGCGACCGAAAGCGTGGGGTGTGGTGAATTTAATTATTTGTGAGGTAGAAAAAGTTTAGAATCCGGAGTTTAGAGTTACGTATGTATGCGTGAAGATCACTTATGTTCAGAGTTACGCCTTCAGGCGTGATCATTTTAAGAATTCACGCCTGAAGGCGTAACTCTGAACTTTATACTAAGGCACAATCGCGCCCGGAACCGATCTGTCCTGAGCGAGTCCCCAGTGCTGGACGCGGAAAGGCGAGCTGCTGCTTTCCAGAATGTACCAGTTGCCGTCCGATTGACGGAATACGACGAGATCGTTCCTGCCGTCGCCGTTGTAATCGCCGGGCGAGGGCAGGTCGGTCGCGATGCCGAACTGGTTGCCTCCCAGAACACCGTCGCTGCTCCTGAGGAAATACCAGACACCGGTGCTCGGCCTATACACAGCCAGGTCAGCCTTACCGTCAGCGTCATAGTCTCCCACGACGGGTTTGTCTTCGGCCGCGCCGAACTGCGCCGCCATCAAACCGTCTCTGCTTCGCTGGACGTACCAGATGCCGTCGCGGTAGATGGCGATGTCTGTCTTACCGTCCCCGTCGTAGTCCGCCGCTACCGGGCGGTCGCTGGAAAGCCCGAACTGCGAAGCGGTAAAGCCGTCGCGGCTGCGCTGGATATACCAGGTGTTGTCCGAAGGACGGAAGACCGCCACGTCGGCGATGCCGTCACCGTCATAATCACCCGGCTGCGGTTTGTCTCCCGAGAGTCCGAACGATACCCCGCCGAATCCGTCCCTGCTTCTTTGCAGGTACCAGGCCCCTTCACGATAGATGGCGACGTCCGTCTTTCCATCCCCGTCATAGTCCTCAGGAACCAGAATGTCGTTGCCGATCCCGAGATTGACCGCGTTGAAACTCCCGGTAGAGCTGTTGAGAATGTACCAGTTGCCTTCCGAGGGGCGAAAGACCGAAACATCCGTCTTGCCGTCGCCGTCAAAGTCGGCGTGTTTGGCCCTGGCGGCAAATGTTGCTTCGCCAAAGACGGTGAAACGGAAAGCCTGCGAGACGGCCACACCGCCCGCCGCTCCCGCGTCATTCACATACCAGCGCCCGGTAAAGGTCTGGTCGATCAGGGCCGCATTGTCCGGGAGAGCGATACTGACCGAACCGTAACCGCTGCCCGCTCCGCTGCCGCCGAGAGTGACGACGCTGCGATGGAAGGAGCCCGAAGCGGGAATGCCGCTTGTTCCGGGATCGTTAGCATCGATGACGAGAGTAGCCTGCGCGCCGCCGAGACCGTCCGAGAGCGCCACCGTGAAGCTCGGGTTGCCCACCAGCGGAGGTTCAACGGCAATCGCCTGCGGTACCGAACCGCCCGAACCCGAAACTCCCGTTCCCAGTATCACCGGCACCCGCGTTGACTCTGTATATAAAGTCGGGCGGTCGAACGGGGAACTCTCCATCGCTACCCGGGTATCCGTCAGAGGCCGGCGCAGGAATGCCACGAGATCGGCCTTTTGCTGTGCCGATAAATTGCGCGGCCTGATCAGATTGACCGGGAAATTATTCGCGTTGGGAAAATCCCCGCCGCGGTTGTAAAACTCGACCACGTCTTCCAGGGTCGCCAGCCGCCCGTTGTGCATGTAGGGCCCGCGGCGTTCGACGTTGCGCAAACCCGGCGTGCGAAACTCACCCAGATTTTGTGGATTGCCGGTCACCGCAAAACGCCCGGTGTCCTCATTCTGCGGGCGCAGCCCGATATTGTGAAAAGCATTGTCGGTGAACAAAGGCCCCGCATGGCAGACGCCGCATTGGATCGCCCCAAATAGTCCTCGCCCGCGCTGCTCCGCAGGGGTCAGCGGAGCGCCACCGCCGGCGGCGATGTCCACCGGCGTGCGGTCGGAAAACAGCGTCCGTTCGAAAGAGCCGATGGTCAGCGCGATCCGGCTGGGCGTCACTTCCGCCGTGCCGAAAGCTTCCTCGAATAATTCATTATAAGAGCGTCCGCCGATCCAATCCTGCAGCCCTGCCGGCACCGAAGGCGAAAGCGCCAGCGGTTTGGAATCCGCGATCTGCGAGGCGACCTGCGTCCAGTTGCGTCCCGAGTGGGCCATCTCCGCGGAGCTTACCGGCGGGCCGACAGCCTGGCTTTCAAGCGCGCCGCCGGCGTTTAAAATGGTCTGCTGTGTCAGCGGGTCGACAAAGACACCGGTTGCGCGACCGTCCCAAAACAAAAGCTGCGAATAAACGGCGTTGATATACGAAGGCGATTTTCGCCCCGTTACCTGTTCGCGCAGGCCGTATTGAGCGGACCATTCGTAAAGCCCGTCGACGGTATTTAAAGGAACTCCCGGCGAGCCGTAAACATCGTCGGGCGTGCCGGCGAGCGTGTCGAAACCCGGGTTGGTCGAGCGAGCGTTGTTAAAGATCGAACGCGGGTCGGAACCGCCCGAGCCGCCGCGGTGACAGGTGCCGCAGGAAACGGTCCGGGTCGATGAAAGCTGCTCGTCCCAAAAGAGTGCCTTGCCCAGAAAAGCCTTGGCGGCGGTGGTGGGGTTTGCCGGCGGCGCTGGCGGCGGCGGTTCCAGCGGCGGGATCGGACCCGTCACTTGTCCTATCGCGCGAAATCCCTGCTCGGCCTGGCTCGGGCCGCTTGTAATGGCGCCGTTTTCGGCGCGCACCCAGTAAAAATAATTTTGCCCGGCGACGGCCGAGTTGTCGAAGAAATTGTCCGATGCGGTGGTGCCCACGCTGACCGCCCCGCTGGAATCGTTGACGGTGTTGCGCAATATCCGGTAAAGAATAGCGCCGCGGGTGGCGTCCCAATTCAACCCTACTTTATTAATGTAAGAACCGTCGGAAGCGATAACGCCGGTCGGCGCGGAAAGCCCGGTTTGGCCGGTGACGGTGGGAGTAAAAAGCTTATTACTTACGCTTGCCAGGGAAAGTAGAAAAAATAAGCCGGTGATTACCAATTTGATCTGTCGCATCGGAATTGTTTCTTTCTAAAGGGGTTCGGTAAAGCTTTCGGTCTAACTTTAGACGCGGGTCTAATTTAAAAAGTCTTAGCTAATACACAAAAGTTTAGAGTCCGGAGTTTAGAGTTACGTATGTATGAGTGAAGATCACTTATGTTCAGAGTTACGCCTTCAGGCGTGATTCTTAAAATCACGCCTGAAGGCGTAACTCTGAACTTTATACTAAGGCACGAGCGCGCCCGGAACCGATCTGTCCTGGCTCAGTCCCCAGTGCTGGACACGGAAAGGCGAGCTGCTGCTTTCCAGAATGTACCAGTTGCCGTCCGATTGACGGAATACGACGAGATCGTTCCTGCCGTCGCCGTTGTAATCGCCGGGCGAGGGCAGGTCGGTCGCGATGCCGAACTGGTTGCCTCCCAGAACTCCGTCGCTGCTCCTGAGGAAATACCAGACACCGGTGCTCGGCCTGAAGACTGCCAGGTCAGCCTTACCGTCAGCGTCATAGTCTCCCACGACGGGTTTGTCTTCGGCCGCGCCGAACTGCGCCGCCATCAAACCGTCTCTACTTCGCTGGACGTACCAGATGCCGTCGCGGTAAATGGCGATGTCTGTCTTACCGTCCCCGTCATAGTCCGCCGCTACCGGGCGGTCGCTGGAAAGCCCGAACTGAGCGGCGGTAAAGCCGTCCCGGCTGCGCTGGATATACCAGGTGCTGTCCGAAGGACGAAAGACCGCCACGTCGGCGATGCCGTCACCGTCATAATCACCCGGCTGCGGTTTGTCTCCCGAGAGTCCGAACGATACCCCGCCGAAACCGTCCCTGCTTCTTTGCAGGTACCAGGCGCCGTCACGATAGATGGCGACATCCGTCTTTCCATCCCCGTCATAGTCTTCCGGAACCAGAATATCGCTGCCGATCCCGAGATTGACCGCGTTGAAACTTCCCGTAGAGCTGTTGAGGATGTACCAGTTGCCTTCCGAAGGGCGAAAGACCGAGACGTCCGTCTTGCCGTCGCCGTCAAAATCGGCGTGTTTGGCCCTGGCGGCAAAAGTAGCTTCGCCAAAGACGGTGAACCGGAAAGCCTGCGAGACGGCCACACCGCCCGCCGCTCCCGCGTCATTCACATACCAGCGCCCGGTAAAGGTCTGGTCGATCAAAGCGGCGTTGTCCGGGATAGCGATACTGACCGAACCGTAACCGCTGCCCGCTCCGCTGCCGCCTAAAGTGACGACGCTGCGATGGAATGAGCCCGAAGCGGGAATGCCGCTTGTTCCGGGATCGTTAGCATCGATGACGAGAGTAGCCTGCGCGCCGCCGAGAGCGCCCGAGAGCGCCACAGTGAAGCTGGGATTGCCCACCAGCGGAGGTTCAACGGCAATCGCCTGCGGTACCGAACCGCCCGAACCCGAAACTCCCGTTCCCAGTATCACCGGCACCCGTGTTGACTCCGTGTATAAAGTCGGGCGGTCGAACGGGGGAGTTTCCGCCGCCACGCGCGGGTCGGTCAGCGGGCGTTTTAAAAGCGCAACCAGATCGGCTTTCTGCTGAGCGGACAAATTAAGAGGGCGAATAACATTGCCGTTGGGAAAATCCCCGCCGCGGTTGTAAAACTCCACCACGTCTTCCAGCGTGGCGAATCGGCCGTTGTGCATAAAGGGAGCGCGCAATTCCGCGTTGCGGAGGCTCGGCGTGCGAAACTGTGCCAGCTGGTTGGGGTTGCCGGATATTTCCCCAAGGCCGCCGTCCTCGCTGCCGGGGCGTACGCCGAGATTAAAGAAAATATTCCCGGTGAGCGCGCTGCCGAGGTGGCAGGTAGAGCTGCACTGAGATTGATTGAAAACCGTGCGGCCGCGCAGCTCCGCATCCGTCAGCACCGGCAAAGTTGTTTGAATGTATTTATCCCACGGAGTGCGGTCGGAAACAAGGATGCGTTCATAGGAAGCGATCGCAAAAGCGATACGGCTCGGCGTGATCTCAGGTGTACCGAAGGCCTCCTGAAAAAGCTCCGGGTAAGTGCTGCTGCCGATCCAATCCTTTAAACCGGCGGGTATCGATGGGGATAAAGCCATCGGCCTGGAGGCAGCCAATTGAGTAGTGACCTGGTTCCAATTACGTCCCTGATGCGCCATTTCGCTGGATTCGAGCAGAGGGCCTACTGCCTGGCTCTCGAGCGCGCCGGAAAAGTCGATCAGGACCTGATTCGTCAGAGGGTCGCGAAAGATCTCGCGCGCGCGGCCGTCCCAGAATAAAAGGTCAGAAAATGCGGCATTGATAACAGAGGGAGATTTGCGCCGCGTCACCTGCTCTTTAAGTCCGAAAATATTCGACTTCTCGTACAACCCGGCGGCGGTTATCAGCGACACGCCCGGCGACCCCGTTTTATCGTCAGCGGTCCCCAAGACATTGTCCGCACCCGGGTGAGTAGAACGTGAATTTCCGATAACAGAGCGCCCGTCGGAACCTCCCTTTGCCGGCTGGTGACAGGTCCCGCACGATACGGTGCCGGTCGATGAAAGCTGTTCGTCCCAGAACAGTGTCTTTCCCAGAAAAACCTTTGCCGCGGTAACGGTGTTTTGAAATGGAACCTGCGGCTGTCCCAGCGGGCAGCAAATACCGGTATCCGTGCCGGAAACGCTAAAGCCCTGGTCGGGCTGGCTAAAAGGGCTGACTACCTGGCCGTTTTCCGCACGTACCCAATAGAAAAATGTTGCGTCATTTGCGGAAGTAAAATCGAAATCGACGACGGAAACAGTGGTGGCGACATTCTGGGCTGTAGCGGGATCGTTAACAGGGCTGCGAAATACCCGGTATATGACTGCGCCCCGAACCGCGTTCCAGTTAAGCCCGACCTTATCCTTATAAGAGCCGTCAGATGCGATGAGGCCGGTCGGCGCCGGCAGGCCGCTCTGTCCTTTAACACTGGGCACAAATATCCGGCCGCTAATAAAGCTTAAAAACAGTAAAACGAATAAGCCTGTAACGGCCAATTTCACTCGCAGCATCTTGGGGTTTACTTCTTTCCTTGGGGTAATACTTAACTTTTAGGCTCAAATAAACAAAGAAGTATAGTCCAAAAGTCCTGTTTAATACAGCCCGAAAGTAACATCTAAAGGTAAAATGGCGTTAGGCAGCGAAAAGAAGACTTTAGATGTCATGGCAGAAGAAAACTCACAGCCGCAAATTTTGGTCGGATGCCAGGGGTGGGGATTTGATAATTGGAAAACACTGCCCGGCTCACCCGTTAACTTTTTTCCTTACGGGATCAGGCCGAATGAAAAGCTTTCTTTTTATTCAAAAATTTTCGATACAGTCGAAGCAGATAGTTTATACCGCGGCATGCCCAAAGCTTCAGATATTGAAAAGTGGTACCGGCAAGTACCCGAACATTTTAGATTTTCTTTAAAAGTTCCCAAAGATATAACGCACGTTCACAGCTTGAGCCGATCGTGTTTTCCGTTCGTCAAAGAATTCATCAAGGGGATCTCATTATTGAAAGACAAGGTCGCGGTGATTTTGATCCAGCTTCCTGAAACTTTCAAGATGACAAGAGGGACAAAATCGAACCTCGAAGGCTTTTTGGATTTCCTTCCAGGCGAATATCGCTTTGTTATGGAGTTTCGTTCCAAGGAATGGTTTAACCCTGAGATCTTCGCATTACTCGAAAGGCATAATGCGGCTCTTTGTCTGGGACAAGATAAATTTCTCTTACGTGAAGTCTTAACAAGATCTTTAGGATATCCATCGGCAAATTTTTCTTATTTTCGTTTTGGAGGCTCAAACGACCTGACAAAGTACGACCGCATTCAGCGTCCGCAGGATGAAAGCATGGCTTTCTGGGCCGAACAAGTGCGAACCGCTCAAAGCAGCGGAAAAGAATGTTTTGTTTACTTCGGCGATTTTTTCGAAGGTCATGCGCCCGGCAGCGCCATGAAATTTCGCAAGATGCTGGGACAAACATTTCCAACTCCCGAAGAGTTTGAAGCGGCTCCCAGCCTCTTTTAATTTTCGCAAATCTACTGAAACCCTCACTTCTCTTAAAATCCTCTGTATATTTAGCCTTAAAAGTCTGCTAAATCTATGTGATCGAGAGCTTTACGTAAAATTTTGCAAAAGTAAGGTTACTGTTTTACAAACTCGTACAAACAATGTTAAACTTTGCAAAATACTTTGCTATTTGCCACCGAGGCAGATCTAGCGCCCACCAATCTTCTTGAACAATTTTTAACTGAAGCATTTGCTCCGGAGGGGGCAGATTATTCACTGGTCCCGGCAAAACGCCGAGTCAATTAGGAGAAAAATCCCATGTATAAAACAAAAAATCCCGATGTTCACAAACTGTTCGCAGTTTTTCGTTTGGTCTCAATGTTCTTTTGCTTATTGCTGACCGCGGGCCTGACGGCCGCTCTGGCCCAGACGAACGAAGGTTTCGAAGCCGGCGGCAAGACCGCCTACGCGGCGGGCAACGTCACGCTCGGTTCCGGCAGCTGGTATTTGGACGACGCCCTGACGGGCAATTTAGCGAGCGACGTCAAGATCGGTTCCTACGCGTCGCGCGTGCGCGGTTCAGGCAAGGTTAGAATGAATTTCAACGTCAACAACGCCGGTACCGTTGCCATCAGCTACGCCATTTACGGGTCGGACAGTGTCTCGAACTGGGAGCTGTGGCAATCGACCGACAGCGGCTCAAATTGGGCGAAGGTCGGCTCGACGATCACCGATGCCGGCACTTCCACGCTGAAAACCGTATATTTTACGGTTAATTCAGCCGTCCCGATCCGCTTTGAGATCCGCAAAACATCCGGCGGCAGCTCCAACCGTCTTAATTTCGAAGATGTTTCGCTGGCTGACGACGCCGGTTCAACCTCGGTTCACCTGACGATGGGCAATCCGTCCGATGCCGTTCATAACACGTCTTACCCGGCGAATTACCTGATGGAAAAGGACGAATACGTTATGTCCTATCACCGCGACAACGGCGGCCCGAACTGGGTTTCGTGGCACCTGGATCAATCCTGGCTCGGGGAGGCCGAAAGACAGGATGATTTCCGCGGGGATAACACTCTGCCCGCCGGCTGGTACAAGGTCGTCAGCACGAGTTATTCCGGTTCCGGTTACGACCGCGGGCACATGTGTCCCTCGGCGGACCGGACGGCAAGCGAGGAGGCCAACAGCGAAACTTTCCTGATGACGAATATGCTTCCGCAAACTCCGGACAATAACCGCGTAACGTGGGAAGGCCTGGAAGAGTATGCGCGCGATCTGGTCATCGATAACAACGATGAGGTTTACATCATCTCCGGCGGTTACGGAAACGCGGGAACGATCAATAACGGCCACGTGCTGGTGCCGACCTACACCTGGAAAGTGATCATCGTGCTTTCGAGCGGAAGCAACGATGTTTCGCGTGTGACCACTTCGACCCGGACGATCGCGGTTTGGGTCCCGAACGAAACCGTCATCGACAATGACTGGAAAACCTTCCGTGTCTCGGTCGATTACGTCGAGAGCATGACCGGCTACGACTTTTTCTCGAACGTGACGGACGCGACGGAAAATACCATCGAAGCCGTGACGGATAATTTGTAATAACAAAAGAAAATTGGCCGCGGATTTTCACGGATGAACACGGATAAAATTTCAGATCCGTTTAATCCGCGTTTATCCGCGGCTAAAATTCCGGGTTCGAAACGCGTGACGTTCGTGCCGAATAAATTCGGCGCTCCGTTATTAAAATATCTGGCTGAACCGGAAATGGAGCTGTCCCTGTTTTAAACGATAGATGGTGTTTGGCGGGACCAGTTGGGGAATGACAAACTCCGGCGGGTTGAGCATATAAGCGTAATCGATCGCCACCGATCCGCCGATCGGGGTTTTGATCCGGAGGCCTAATCCGACCGTATTCGTCCACACCGTGCGCAGGTTTTGGTTAAAGACATCGCCCGGCGCCACCTGACGCGGCTTAAAGATCTCGCTCGCGTGCGAGAAAACATTTCCGCCGTCGTAAAAAGGCACTATCTGAACTGCGCTGTTGATGGGAAGCCGCGCTTCGAGGTTGGCGATCGCCAGCCCGTTGCCGCCCAGCGGCACGGTAAAGGGCTGGAGGAAAACCTGCTCACCGTTGGTGTTGAAAAAGTTTCCCTGCGGGAGAAAAGCGATCCGCGGCCCGGCGGATTCGAATTCAAAACCGCGCAGGCTGAGCGAGCCGCCGGAAAAAAATCTTTCACTGATAGGCAGCAGGTTATTCAGCGAAGCGAATTGCCCCTGCCCGAAATTGGTGCGCCTGCTCCAGACGTTGGCTATTCCCAGGGTGGTGCGCCCCGCCAGCACCAATCCGTTCAGTTTCGGAAAATACATATACCGCTGGTAATTCGCCTGGAATTTATGGAATGAAATATTCCCGCCGAGCTGTTGAAGAGAAACGCTGTAATCAACCGTCAGATAATCGCCGTTGGTCGGGTCGGTCGAGCTGTAAGGGCAGGTTTCGGGCGGCTCGCCGCGCGCTATTATCTGCAGCAGGGTGTATTTGCGCGAGCAGTTTTTGCGTGTGTCGCGAATCAGCGAAGCGCCCGGGCCTGAGATCCTGACCTTGGAATCGGGGCGCAGCAGTTCGGCTATCAGCAGGCTCTCTATGTTATAAAGCCGCACGTCTTCGAACCGGAAGCGGAAAAAAGCGATGGTGCGCGACTTCAGATCGAGGGTGCGCTGCGTCTCCAGGATCAGCGAAAAGCGGTTGATGGTCGGATCGCCCGCCGGGGCGCCGAAGGTGTCCACCGGGTTGCCGTCCGGGTCCAGCCGCTGGACAATGCCGAAAGTGCCGCGGTCGATGGTGGAGCGGAAAAAACGAGTCACGGTTGAATCGCGCTGGTATTGCGCGGTGAGCGTCAGCGGGGCGAAACGGTCCTTGCCGTCGCGCATAAAACGCGGGTTGAGAAAATCGATCTGGGCCAGCTGCTGGCGCTGGCTGACCCGCAAGCGCGCGCCGCCCTGGTAAAGCCTGCCGAAGAGGTTGACGTGGCGGATATCGACAAAACCGGAAGCGCCCGTGTCGGTGGAAAAACCGCCGCCGTAATTCAAAATGCGCGGCTTCTTTTCTTCCATGTTGATGATGATGTCGCGCAGCTCGTTTCCGTCTTTATCCTCGCCGGCCAGGTCGGCTTCGATGGTCACGCGGTCAAAAGCGTCGGAAGCGTAGAGCACTTGCTCACTGGCGTTGATCTCTGCGGCGCGCAGCACGCTGCCCGGCTTTAAAAAGATCGCTTTATGAATGGCAACGTCTTTTGTCTTCTCGTTCCCGTTGAGAAATACGCGGTTGATGATCACCTTCTTGCCTTCTTTCTCGACGGAGTAGATGATCTTGACGCGCTTTTCGTCAGGGCTTTCCTGCGGCAGCTCGACGAAGGAAAAATACGATTTCACGTTGAAATACCCCTCGCGGGTATAAAGCTCGAGTATGCGATCGTTGCCGTTGCGCATCCGCGCGCGAGAGAAATTCTGGCCGACAAGTTTCGACAGGTCTATTTCCTTTTCGATCTGGTCGGTCGTAAAAGCCTTGTTGCCGGTCACCTCAACGCTTGCGATGCGGGTCGGCGGGCCTTCGCGCACGACGAAAGTTATGATCAGGTCTTCGCCCGCCGGCGATACGCCCTGCCGGACGTTGACCTTTGCTTCCCGGTAGCCCAGCTCGCGCATCAGGGCCAGAATGGTCTGCCGGTCGTTTTCCAAAAGCTCCTCGTTGGTATACCCGCGCCCGTAGCCGAGCTGCGGGATGAAACCCAGCGCGTTGGCTTTTTGCGTTACCAGCACCGAAGAAATTTCCGGGATAGTGAGCTTGTCGGTTCCCTCGAGCCGGATATCCACCAATTTCAGGCGGCGGTTAAGGTTGACCTGGTAATTGATCTCGACCTCGCGCCCTTTCAGGTCGTTGCTGCTCAGGGCGCGGCAGAGTTCCTCGGTGTTGTTCTGGAGGGCGTTTATGTCATCGACCGGGATCGGCGGAACGACCGTGCAAAGCGGCGTTATTTCGGCAAAGAAATAACCGCGCTCCTGGAAATGATTCCTCAGTCTCCGGCGGCCTTCCTCGATGGCGGAAGGATCGATCGTCCCCTCGCGCTTGATGGGGAGCAGGGCGGTTATAGTTTTTTCGCTCAGCTTCAGGGGATCGGAAGTGACCTTTACATTTATCTTGGCGCCGATCTCCCCGGTCAGCGCTATTGCGATGCTGTTTTTGTCCGCATCGAAAGTGACCTTCGGTTCCTCTATCGCAGGGGCGAGATAACCTTCGGCGATGATCGCCTTGCGGATGGCGGCCACGTCGGTCTGCAGTTTTTCCCGCGCGTACGGCTCGCCGGGTTTAAGTATCAGGTCTTTGCGAACCTTGGCATCATCGAAACCGGCGATCGTTATCTGAAAGTTTTCCACCTTGGCCTGCGTGTGGGGATTGACGTTGAAGGTGACTATGGCCTGCGCGCCCCGGTCTCCGGGACGGGTCGAATAAGTAACCTCGGCGCTGTAATAACCGCGCTCGCGCAGGTAGGTCTGGATCAGGTCCGCGTTCGTCTTCAGGCTTTGATCTGTGACGGAATTTCCCGGCGTCAGCAGGTTAAGCCTGGCCAGGAGTTCCTGTTCGGTAACCGTTTCGCCCACCGCGTCCGCCACGTTGATAATGACCCTTTCGGCCTGGACCTTGCGCTTGATAAAATAACGCAGGTTCACGCTGTCCGGCGGCACCACGCTGGCTCCTACCTGAACCGAAACTACCTTACCCGTATCATAAAGAGTTTCCAGCGACTCGCGGATCTTTATCGTGGAATATTTATCGCCGAGCACGGAGCGCAGCAAGGTGCGAAATTGTTCCTCGGTAGTAGGATCGTCGCCGGCTTCTTCGAAGGTTATCTGAACGTCGGCGATCTTGCGGAATTCGTAAATATTATCCTGCGCCGGCGCGGCCAGGAAAAAACACAGGCAAAAGACCAGCGTCAAACAAAGACGGGTAAAGATCGTATGAAATGTGTTGATGAGATCCCCTTGTTTCATCGGTTCCGGCGCAGGCCCTAAAATCTTCTCCTCAACCTGATTTCAAAACTAAAGCTGTTGTCATGCCGGGTCACATTCTCGGACGCATTCTGTTCATACTGGGCCACGAAAGAAAGTTTGTTTGAAACGCGGTATTCCAGCGCCAGGACCTGGTTGCGCTCCTGCGAAAGATTGGTCGAAAAAGTGATCGCCAGATTTTTATTGATTTGCCGGCCCACGGTCAGCCGCGCCGTCGGCGTCAGGCGCCGCCGGAAAGGATCGGGTCGATCTCAAAGCGGTTCAATCCGAAAAGCTTGTCGGTCGCTTTTCGCGCCGGGTTGTTGATCAGCGTATCGGCCAGCACTTTGGTGGCGGTATTGATCCCGGATTGTGCCAGCGTCGGAATGCCGGTGTCGGTATTGGAAAGCGCGCCGGTCGTGACCAGGGAAACGACGTCCGCCTGCGGCAGCGCCGGGCTGGAGCGCAGCTGCACATTCAAAGCTTCGAGGTCGTCGAGGGAACCCGACACGCTGGCAAAGACCTGGTAGCCCTGGATGTCGGTTTCGGCCTGCAAGTTGACGGTCGCGGACTCAGTAAAGCTGGCGGGAAATTCCAGGCTGCCGCGCTGAATGTCGTAACGGTCGTTGCGGAAAAACAGGGTTCCGCTGGTGGCCGTGATCCGGCCGGTCAGCAGGGGGTTATCCACGTCGCCGGTCACGCGCAGGGAAACCGAAGCCGTCATATCGGCGATGTTGTTTTTCACTATCAGGGCATCGCGCCCTTCCAGCCGCAGGTCGAGCTGCGGCACGCCGAGCAGCGGCTGCGAGCTGGCGCCTTCGGAAATAGTGCCTTCGCGCCGCGCGCCCAGGAAATCGGCCAGGTCGATGTCTTTATTGTAAAGCGCCCGCTTGCCGTAGATCGTGCCGGAAATGATGGTGTTGTAATCGTTGCCGCGCAGCTCGCTGCTGATCTCGACCTCGGCGTCGCCGGTGGTGATAAAGCCTTTGGGCAGCGGGGCGGTCACGTTGTTGCCGCGCAGGTTGATGCGCAGCCTTTGCAGCTTTAATCCCTCGACGACCGCGCCGCCGTTCGCCACTACGCGGCCTCCTCCCAGGTAGCCGGTCATGTTGACCAGCTGAGCCTGGTTGGCGTTAAACAAAATGCGCCCGCGGATGCGGTCGAAATAAAGCCGCTCGTTGCTGACGATGGTCGAGACTGTGGCGCCCTGGGTACGCGCCGAACCGTTCAAACGCGCGTCTTTATTAGCGCCCGTCAGGCGTATGGAAATATCGGCCAGCCCGGCAAAGAAAGTGTTACGCGAAAGCGCGTCGAGAATGCGCAGATTTACTTTTCCATCCACCGTAAGATTGTTGATGCCCTTTTCGTTTAGGGCCTTGGTGCCGTTGACCACGACGTTGGAACCCGCGCCGGCGAAGCGAACGTTGTCGATCGTCACTTCCGAGGACGAATAATGAATGACCAGCGGGCCGGTGGCGTTAAAAGGCGTATCGTTTATCAGCAAGCCGAACTCGCTGAACTGCGCCAGGCCCTTCAAATTCTCGTAGGTCAAAATCGTCTTGCCGTTCTCGTCTTTGGCCGCGAGATTCCCCTGGAAAACGACCTTGCCAGTGGCTTTTCCCTGCACGGTGACGCTTTCGGGCGGCTGGAAGATCGCGATAAAAGGAGCGAGTTCCGTCTGGTTAAAACTGCTCTCGACGTAAAGCGGCAGATTCTCCTTGCCGAAATTCAAGGTCCCGTTGATGACCTGTTTCTGGCCGGAAAAATCGGCGGTAAAAGCGGCGGTCAGAATTTGATTGACCGTTTTTCCTTCGAAGCCCAAAGTTCCGACCTGGTTCCCGTTGACTGAAATGCCGCTCCCGTTCCCGCTGAAATTGATGTCGAAGGTTTCGTATTTTCCGAACTCGCCCTTGCCCGAAGCCTGTAGGTTGACCAGCCCGCTGATAATGGGAAAATTCGGATCGTCGGTGATGAATTTGCGGAAATTTTCGACCTGGATGTTAGACGCCTGTAAAGAGACATTAAAGATCGACGAATCGAGCGCGAAAGTTCCGTTGACCGAGAGGAAGCCTTCGCCCTGGCGCATCTCGAATTTTTCGATCTGCGCAATGCGGTCCTGAAAGACCACGCGCGAATTAAAACTATCGAACGCCACGCCGGCCAGCGTCCCCTGCGCGGCGCTCAGCTCGGCCACGCCCGAGGCGGCGTTGGGCAGCCCGGTCAGGTTCACTTTCCCGCTGGTTTCCGCGTTCAGATCGCGAAGCTGCGCGGGCAGGTATTCGTCCACCGGGAGCGCGGCAAAAAGGCTGCCGGTATTCAGCTTGTTCAGGGTCGCGTTGAGCGTGATGTTGTCGGTGCCGGTGCGCGGAACGATCAGATCGAAATCGGCGGTGCCGCCGCCTTTTTGTTTCAGGACCCCTCGGCGATCTCCGTGGTGAGAGGCGAAACGCGGACCAGCGCCGACAGCGCGCCTACTTCCTGGCCCTCCATAAAGAGAGTGTCCAGGGCGGCGCGCCCTTCGATGGTGGGATCGGTCAGGTTTCCTTTCAGGGTTCCGGTAAAAGTCAGGTTGCCGCCCAGCTCCACCCCGTAATTTGCCAGTTGCTGATTGAGTTCTTCAGAGAGCTGCAGGGAAGTCACCAGCCTTTGAACCTCCGCGCCGTCGCTGGAATTGAGCGCAATATTGAGATCGGAATCGTACCCCTGCAGGTCGAAGGTCCCGGTGGCCCTGGCGCTGCTTTTTTCCGTCCGGAAATCGGCGGTCTCGATATTAAAAAGCCCGTTGGCCGCGCGGGCCGCCAGTTTGCCGCTGAGCGGGATCGCGCCCGTCACGGCGTCACCGGCATTGGCGGCGAAATCCGCGTCCACCGTGCCGCTGGCGGTCCGGAAGTTAGTTCCCGCGAAGGTCAGGTCGACGTTACCGTTCGTTTTGCCGTCCAGCGGAACGATCTGCCCGCCGGACAAAGCCAAAAGTTTTGCCAGGTCGACATTCACGAAATTCGCTGCCACGTGCGAGGGGGTTTTAGGATTTCTGCCGATGACGGCATTTCCCGCGACCTGCCCGTCCATCATATCGGCGGTCAGGTTGCTGAGCTCGACCGCACTGCTGGTGATGACGGCGTTGGCGCGCGCCGCGCCGAGCCGGACGCTGCCGATCACACCGCCGCCGAGGCTGAGATCCATGCTGGCGCGGTAGCGGCCCGAAGGCTCGAGCACGAAAACCGGGCGTCCCAGCTTTACCGCTTCCAGCTTGCCGCCCTCGGGCGTGTACTCGGATTTCGCCAGGGTAATATCACCGGCATCGATGTCTTTCGAAGAGCCTTCGACCCGACCTCCTCTGATGGTCAACCGCACGCCGGCGATGTTCAGATTGCCCAGGACCGCGCCCTGGGATGCAAGGCTGCCCAAGGTCAGGTTGTCCGAGGTAACCTCGGTCCGCCCGCCGCTGCTGTCGACCACGACATTTTTAGCGTTGAGCGAGTCGATCTTCGTTCCGGCCGCGTTTACCTGGTCCGCCTGAACTTGGGGGGCGGTGGTTTTGAAATTATTACCGTTGATGGCGACCTTTACATTATTAGAACGCAGGTTCTTGAGCCGCGCGTCCTGGGCGTTGAGTTCCCCGGCCTGCAGCTTGGCGATGTCCACATCGGTTTTCTTGCCCTGGTTGCGTATCTTTACATCGCCGGCGTTGATACTGCTCAACTGGGCATTTTTGGTTTTAAGTTTGCTCGCGCGGGCATTCGGCATAGAGACGTCGGTCACGCCGTTTTTGGAATCGAATTTCGGCTTATAGGCTTCGAGCCCCTGGATCTCGGCGTCCGGCAGAATAAAGCTGCGGGCGGTCGCCTTCCCGACGCTTCCGCCGAACTTCTGGTCCTCGTATTCCGCTGCGACGTCTGAGAGGATCAGGTCCATTATCGTGCCGCCGGTAAATTTAGCGGCCGCCGCGCGCAGCTCGCCGAACCAGCGGAAGTCGCTGCCGGTGCCCCGGATCTCTCCCAGGATCTGAATCCAGTTGATCTCAAAATCGCCGACGGTCAAAAGCTCCGCCACGGCTTTGCCGTTGGCTTCGTAGTTCAGGCCCTGCCCGGTGCCCGCGCCCGTCACGTTCAATGCCTTGAGCCGGATATTGTCAGCCGCCAGCGAGTCCGATCTTATCTCGCCCTCGATCCGGTAATTTTCGCCCTCGCCGGTGACGTCGCCCTCGAACTCGCCAGTGCCGCGCAGGGCCCGGCCGACAGGCAAGAGATTCGAGGTCTGCGTCAGGTCGACGGACGACGTTATATAAAAGTTGTAGCGCAGGTTTTCCCAATCTTCGATCTTGCCGGTGATGGTGGATTTTCCGATCGGCGAATCTATCACCCATTCCTCGATGTCCGCGCCTTCGCGGGAACCGACGCCGCGCGCTGTGACATTGACCGGTTCGACCGGGTGGCCTTCGTAAAGGAAAACCGAATCGTCCGCGCGGAGTTCGAACCTGTAACTGGCGGGCTCGATCTGGATCGGGGCGACCGGCTGCAAAGTTACCATGATGTTTTTGGCGTGGCCTTCGATGCGGCGCGTAACGTCTCCGTAATGCACTACCGCATCTTTCAGGCTGAAATTGACCGAGGCGAAAGACACTTTCAGATTGGGATCTTCATCGAATTTAAAATTCAGATTGCTGAAATTCGAGTGCCCGTTCTCGTCAAAGCGAACCCAGACCTCCAGCCCCTGGACGTCGGCCGAATCTATGGTTATGGTGCGCGCGGCCCGCAGCGCGAGAATATTAGAAATGGTCAGGTCGATCTTAAGAACATCTATCTTTGCCAGCTGCTCGCCGGTTTGCTCGTCATAAAGCAGAACATTCTCTAATTTCGCGGTGGAGGGGAAAGAGGTGGTTGAAAGCCTGCCGATCTCGGCCCGGAGGCCGAATTTCGCAAATCTATCCAGCAGCGCCCGTTCTATCAGGTTATCCACGTATCCGCTTTGAAAAGCGATAAATATCGCCAGAAAAGTGAACAGTAAAAGGGCGCCGACAATTATGCTCGAGATCAGGAGGCGGCGCCGGAGCGCGCTGCCGGGTTTCCGCGGAGCGGGCGATTTTTCCCTCTGATAGTTTTCTTCTTCCGGCATGACATTACGGCGGAGAGCTTTTTGAAATTTTAACTTAAACCGTTGCCTTTTAACAATAAAATCCGTCGGCAAGTTGATCTAAATTTGCCGTGTCCGGATTCTTTGCGCGCTTTACGAACCACTTCGCGTTCTTCGCGGTTAAAAGTTCGTAACCGTAAAGCGCGCCGAGATAGCGCAAAGGACGCAAAAAAATCCGAGCGCCCTGGATTTTGAAACCCCTGCCACAACAAGCTAACCCAGCGGGATCGATTCGGCCACCTCCAGGTCAAAGCCTTCGAGCGCATTGACGTGCGGCGGATGATTAGTCAATAAACTGATGCGGCGCAAACCGAGGTCGTGCAGGATCTGCGCTCCCACGCCGTAATCGCGGTCGGCGCCGTAACCCGTTTCTTTTTTGGCCGCGGAAAAATCAAGTTTTTTCTCCTGCATCACGGCATACGTCTCCAACTGGTGCACCAGGTCGAGATTATGCTCGCGCTGCCGCAGATAAAGGATCACGCCGCGTCCCGCTTCGGATATCTTTCTGAGGGCCGACTGAATGGCGGCGAAGCCTCGCCCAATTTGGAGCCGAACATCGCAAAGGTGATGTTCTCGGTTTGGACGCGCACTAAAACCGGTTCGGTTGCTTGTGAAATATCCCCCATCACAAAAGCCACGTGGACTTCGCCGTTGATGATATTTTCATACGCGACCGCGCGAAAAGTTCCGAAATCGGTCGGCAGGTCGGTTTCCGCCCGCCGGCGTATCAGTTTTTCCTTGTTCATCCGGTAGCGCACCAGGTCGGCCACCGAAATGATATTCAAGCCATGTCTTTTGGCAAAAATTTCCAGGTCGGGCATCCGCGCCATCGTGCCGTCGTCGTTCATCACTTCGCAGATGACGCCCGCCGGGTAAAGCCCGGCTATGCGCGCTATATCCACGCTGGCTTCGGTTTGCCCCGGGCGAACCAGCACGCCGCCGCTGCGGGCGCGCAACGGAAAAATATGGCCGGGCCGCGCCAGGTCGGCGGCTTTTTTCCCCGGCGAGACGGCGGTCAAGATCGTTATGGCGCGGTCGGCGGCGGAAATTCCGGTGGTGACGCCTTCGCGCGCTTCGATAGAAACGGTAAACGCCGTGCCGAAGCCGGAAGTATTGTGGGCGGCCTGCATCGGCAGATCGAGCTCGTCGCAGCGCTCTTCGGTCAGCGGCAGGCAGATCAGCCCGCGCCCGTGCACCGCCATGAAATGTGATGATCTCCGGCGTGACCTTTTCCGCGGCGCACACCAGGTCGCCCTCGTTCTCGCGATTCTCATCGTCGACGATGATGATCATTTTGCCCGCGCGAATGTCTGCGGCGGCGTCCTCAATTGTTGCAAAAGCCATAGCTTAATGTTATCCAGAAAGTCTATTTTTGCGGTTGAAACGGGAAAAAGCAACTCGGGAATTATTCATTGTTAATTATTAATTCTTAATTGTTTTAACGGAACTGTCGAAAGCAATTAATAAGGGTCTAGAGTACTTAAGGTGATTATAGTGGATAAGTTCTCAAGAGCCACAACAAAGTTTTGTACAAATCATCGCTACGATGATTAAAGCGAAATTCGGATTCTTTCAAATGCAGCAGGAACTTTTCGCTGCGCAGGCCGTTGAACTTCTGCATCCGGCGTTTGGTAAAGGACCAAAAGCTCTCGATGCCATTGATATGATTGGCGCCCTCGGCAAACTGGCTGTCGGCATGATTGACCCGAAAATGTTTGGCAAAACCGACATCGACCAGGCCGTTATAGCCGCTCCATTTGTCCGAGTGGATAACCGCATCGAGCGCAACGCGGCCCCGTATAATGGCCTGCAGAGTGCGTTTCTGGCAATTCGGAACTATCTCGGTATAAACCTGTCCGTGGCGCTCGAAGATGCCGAAGACTATGGTCTTGCCGCTCGCTCCGCGACCTGGTTTTCCGGGAATTCTTCGGCGTCCGAAATAGGACTCGTCGATCTCGATTTCTCCCGTTCTGACAGGAGCATAACGGGCACATTCTTCGAGCAGGCGAAGACGTATTTTTTGAAAGATCAAGGTAACGCTTTTGCGTGTGACACCGGTCAGATCGGCTGTCTTTTCAGCCGTCAGATCCATGGCAAAATACCGCAATATCTGGCGAAATTTCCTTTCCGAGATTCGGGAACGCCGGTAATAGCGGTTTAGCGGTTTCATTTCAGTAGTTTAGCACCTTTCTAAATGTGCTTAACTACTCTAGACCCTTAATAATTAACAATGAACAATTAATAATTATGCGTTTCGAATTAGCACTTGCCCGGCGGTATCTCAGTTCCCCGGGGCACGGGCCTGGCAAAGACAACGGCGCGGCTGGCGGTTGTAGGGATAGCCCTGGGCGTGGCGTCGATGATATTCGCGCAGGCCCTAAGCCGCGGTTTTCGCGAAGACGTGCAGGAAAAGCTTCTCACCCATACGGCGCATATCAGTGTCGGCCGCGCGGACGGCGGCGGTTTAGACGACTGCCAGGAATTAAAAAAGGAATTATCAAACATCGACGGGGTCAAGCGGCGCAGCGGCCGCGGCTTACAAAAGCGCTTTTGATAACGGCGAATCGAACATTTACACAGTGCTTCGGGGGAGGAAGAAATACAGCCCGGAAATAAAGAGGAATGCGTCGGGGCTTTTTTCGGCACAGAGTTGGCGGAAAAGACAGGTTTAAAAACCGGGGACAAAGCGGATGTGATTTTCGGCATAAACGGCGAAGGCGCTCCAAAAAAAGTGTGCCTCTTTTTAAAAGACACATTTGTCACCGGGCTTTATGATTACGATTTGACCCAGATACAAATTTCATTGGAGGACCTGGCGCGCGCGGCGCAGGTACAGCCGCCTTCACTGGAGATCGGCGTTAATGATATTTATCGTTCCAGATCCATCGCCGAAAATATCAAGAATAAGCTCGGCGCGGATCACAAGGTGCTGGACTGGCAGGAAGCGAACAAGCCTTTTTTTGCGGCGATGAGCTTTGAGCGGCAGGTCGTTTTGACGATCATTTCGCTGGTGATCTTGCTTTCGGCCTTGAACATTACTTTTACTCTGGCTCTGGGGGTCACCCAGCGGCGGCAGGACATCGCGGTACTGCGCACCGCGGGGGCGAAAACTTCAAAGATAGTCCTGGTGTTCCTGCTTGAAGGGTTTTTGCTCGGCGCCGCGGGAATTTTCTGCGGCATCGTCCTGGGGCTTTTGGCCTGTTTTCTGGCTAATTACTTCGGGCTGATAAGCCTGCCGGCTGAAGTTTATGTCATCAGTAAGATAAGCTTGCGGCCCGATCCGGCCGAGATCCTGCTTATCATTCTGTTTGCGTTTTTGCTCACCTTGGCTGCCACTGTCTACCCGGCGTTTTCGGCGGCGAGGGTCAAGCCATGGGAAAATCTGGCAAGGTATTAATTGGAGCGCGGCCGAGTTCAGAGTTACGCCTTTAGGCGTGAGGTTCTTAAGTTTTTCACGCCTAAAAGGCGTAACTCTGAACCAGATCAATTTCTTTTTGGATTTGCCGCAAAGTTAAAGATTTATTTAAATTAGCAAGAAAAGTAAGGAAAAATTAGCAAGTCGGTCTCGAATTCATCTATAATAAACCTTCAGCGAGACATTACAGATAGAGAAACTGTTCACGCTCACTAGTGTTTTATGTTTGAACGTTACACTGAAAAAGCGCGTCGAGTGATATTTTTTGCTCGTTATGAGGCATTGCAATTCGGGTCGCAGACCATCGCCCCGGAGCATGTCCTGCTCGGCTTGATGCGCGAAGACAAAACAATGTCCGCGCGGTTTTTCCAATCCCGCTCGGCTTTGAGCGTGGAAAAAATGCGCCGCGAGATCGAAGAGCGCAGCGTCATCCGCGACAAGATACCGCAATCGGCCGAGCTTCACCTCGCTTCCGAAACCAAAAAGGTCCTGGCATTTGCGCACGAAGAAAGCGAGCGCCTGCAAAACCGCCACATCGGCACGGAGCATTTGCTGCTCGGGCTCCTGCGCGAAGAGCGTTCGATGGCGTCGGAAATTTTGCAGGAATACGGGCTTGACCTGCAGACGATCAGGGAAGAGGTCGCCAAGCAAAACGGTTACCCGTCGAATTATTCCTCGACGCTGAAAAAAGAATCTCCGCACCTGAGCGAATTCACCCGCGATCTGACGGCGGACGCCGCCGAAGGAAAACTCGATCCGCTGATCGGGCGCGAACCGAGATCGAGCGCCTGGTCGAAATTCTCTGCCGCCGGACAAAAAACAATCCCGTCCTGATCGGCGAACCGGGCGTGGGCAAGACCGCCATCGTCGAGGGCCTGGCGCAGAAAGTGGTCGAGGGAAACGTGCCTTCGTTTCTGGAAGGCAAGCGCATTTTGATGCTCGATCTTTCGCTGATCGTGGCCGGCACGAAATACCGCGGGCAATTCGAAGAGCGTTTGAAGACTGATAATGCGCGAGCTGGCGGACAACAGGCAGTACATTATTTTTATCGACGAGCTGCACACCCTGGTCGGCGCCGGCTCGGCGGAAGGCTCGCTCGACGCGGCAAATATACTAAAACCCGCGCTTTCGCGCGGCGAAATTCAATGCATCGGCGCGACCACGCCGGGCGAATTTCGCAAGACCATCGAAAAAGACCGCTCGCTCGAACGCCGTTTCCAGGCGGTCAAGGTAGAGCCGCCGACGGCAGAGGAAGCGCTTTCGATCATCGAGGGCATCTGCGCCCGATACGAGGCGTTTCACCAGATACGCTATACTCGAGGACGCGCTGGAAGCGGCGGTTTACCAATCGAACCGCTATATTCCCGACCGGTTTCTTCCCGATAAGGCGATCGACGTGCTGGACGAAGCCGGCGCGCGCGCCAAGCTGCGCAATCAGGCGACGAGGAAATCCGAGCTTTCGTGGAAACAGACGCGTCAGCAGCTGGAAACGCACCACCGCGGACGACCGCAGATTTTCGCTCGAGCTGAACAACCTGGAAAATTCGTTTTTTACCGTCGAGGTGACAAAGGACGACGTCGAAGCCGTGATCGCGCGCTGGACGGGAATTCCGATCACCTCCATCCAGGAGAAAGAAGCGCAAAAAATTCTTGGGACTGGAAAAGGAACTGCACCACCGCGTGATCTCGCAGCGCACGGCAATTTCCGCGCTGGCAAGGGCGGTGCGCCGTTCACGCGCGGGCCTAAAAAATCCGTCGCGCCCGATCGGCGCGTTTTTATTCCTGGGCCCGACCGGCGTCGGCAAAACCGAAGTCGCGCGTTCGCTGGCGGAATATCTTTTCGGTTCGGAAAAGTCGATGATCCGTTTCGATATGTCCGAGTTCATGGAAAAGCATTCGGTGGCAAAGATCATCGGTTCGCCGCCGGGCTATGTCGGGCATGAAGAGGGCGGGCAGTTGACGGAGCGCATCCGCCGCGCGCCTTATTCGGTGGTGCTTTTTGACGAGGTGGAAAAAGCGCATCCCGATCTTTTCAACATGCTTTTGCAGGTATTCGAGGACGGAATTCTGACCGATTCCCAGGGAAACCAGGTAGATTGTAAAAACGCCATTTTTATTATGACCTCCAACATCGGGGCGCGGTATATCCAGAAACGCACCGCGATGGGTTTCCAGGGCAACGCCGAAACTTCGCGCGAGCGGATGGAAGAAATGGTGCTGTCGACGGTCAAGCAGACCTTTTCGCCGGAATTTATCAACCGGCTCGATGAAATAATCATCTTTGACGAATTGAACGACGAAGACCTGCTGCAGATCGTCGACCTGCAGGTGGGCAAGCTCAACGAGATCCTGGAAAAACACGCCCTGCAGGTGCGTTTGACCGCCGAAGCGCGGCAGTGGCTGGTAGATAAAGCATGCGGCGACCGCAGTTACGGGGCGCGGCCGCTGCGCCGTGCGCTGCAAAAATACGTCGAGGACGAGCTTTCGGAAGCGCTTATCCGGGGCGATCTGGAACAGGAAACGCTGATCGAGATCTTCTGCGAGGAAAACAAGCTTAACTATCGCAGCGTCGGGATCGAGGAAAATGAGGACGCGCTGCTGGTAAGTTAAACAGCCCCAGGCGCCGTTACTTAAGAGCACGAGAGAAAACGGATTAGTCTTTCGTGCTTTTCGCTTTTTCGGGTTTTGCTAGTATAATGCCGAAGTTTGTAAGGATTTTAGCCATTTTGGCAAAGGCAACCTGAGAAAGACATAGGGAATCAAAATTTGTTGCAGTTACCGAAAAAAGACCGCCCTCGTTTTTATTTAATTTAGTATAAGTTTATACGGCTTCCCTATAGTTGTTTTTGGGCGGCTTTAAATTTCGGACAGCAAAGCATTTATACGTTTTATCAAGGGAAAAAAGCACTTATGAAGGTTTTTCGCGCGTTAGGGCTGATAGGTTTCGTCCTGGCCATGACGTTTCTGGCTTCGGCTTCGACGAATGACGTGCCTAAAGGGACCGGCGAGACGGATAAAAAACCGGCCGCCGCACCGCAGCAGCAGCTGGTTGAATCGGTCGATATCCAGGGAAACCGGCGCCTGCGCGACGACGACCTGCTTTATTACATCAAAACCCGCCCGGGAGACGTTTATAACCCCGAACAGCTGGAAAGAGACCTGCGCGAGCTTTTGGCGCTGAACTTTTTCGATAAGACCGCTACCAAGGTTTTAGTGGAAGACGGCGTTCGCGGCGGCGTAAACGTTATCTTCGAGGTCAAGGAGCTGCCCATCATCCGCGATCTCCAGTTCGAGGGGATGAAGGCGGTCCAGGAATCCGACGTTCTGAAGGAATTTCGCGAAAACCGCGTCGGCATTTCCAAAGAAGCTATCTACGATCCCGTCAAGGTAAGAAACGCCACCCGCATACTGCGTGAATTGCTGGCGGCGAAAGGCTACCCGAACGCCAAGATCGACGTTAGGGAAGAGGAAGTTTCCGCGACCTCGACGGCGATTACTTTTGTGGTCGATCAGGGCGAGCGCTCGCGCATTATCGAGATCGATTTTGAGGGCAACAAGGCATTTAAGGACGGCGAACTCCGGGGCGAGTTGAAACTGGTGAAAAAGAGCGGATTGTTTTCGCGCTTCAAGGGGCAGGACATCCTCGACGTGCGCAAGCTTCAATATGACCTCAACAAGAATGTTCGCGAGTACATGTTTTCCAAGGGTTATTTTCAGGCCCGCATCGGCGAACCGCAGATCGTCGGTTTAGGCAAACGCCGCACCGGTTTTTTCCTTCCCGTTCCCTTTCTTTCCTCTAAGGACGACGCCTTGAAAATAATCGTTCCCGTTACCGAAGGGAAGATCTTCCGCGTGGGCGAGCTCAAGGTAGAAGGAAACTCAATCTTTACCGAGGAACAATTGCTCGCTTATGTCGGCCTGAAAAAAGGCGAGATCGCCGACGGGAAAAGATTGCGCTTGGCGTTGTATGAAAATCTGAAAAAGATCTACGGCGGGCAGGGTTTCATTCTTTACGATGCCGAGACCGAAACCAATTTCAAGGACAACCCGGCCAACGCCGAGGAAGGCATCGTCGATATCACCATCAAGATCGAAGAAGGCAAGCAGTTCAGCCTGCGGCGGATCGAATTTGCCGGCAACACTTTTACCCGCGACAATGTGCTGCGCCGCGAAATGCTCATCAACGAAGGCGATATCTATAACCAGCTGGCGCTGGAGACATCCGTTATCCGCCTCAATCAGACGCAGTACTTCGACCCTATCGACAAGGACAAGGACGTCGAGATCCGCACCGACGAAGAGACCGGGCAGGTCGATATGCTGGTGCGTGTCAAGGAAAAAGGAAGACAACAGATCTCCTTTAACGGCGGCATTTCCGGCATCGGGGGAACTTCTTTCGGGTTTGAATATTCGACCAATAACTTGTTCGGAAGAGGCGAGGTCTTCTCGCTGTCGGGCGGCTTCGGCAATCGTCAAAGCAGTCTGCAGCTGTCATTTACCGAGCCCTATTTCCGCGACCGGCCGATCTCCGTCGGGTTCAGCCTTTTTGCCTATACCCAAAAGTTTTTCGGCGAAGGAACGTTTCTTTCGCAAAACAGCCAGGCTCTGGTGGACGCCAGCAATCCCTTCGGCACTATCGTTACCGACGAGAGCAATCTTTTCACGCGCAACAGCTACGGCGCAACGGTCTTTGCCACCGCGCCGCTTTCCGAGCTTTTCTTTAAGAAGCGGCGCTTTACGCAATTTTCCCGGGTCGGGCTCTCTTACCAGTTTTCCGCCAGCACTATAAAGGATCCCCCGGTGAATAGTTTGGGCGACGCCGCCTCAACGATCCCGGTAGTATTTGAACAGCCGAACATCGTCACCAGCCGGATCACGCCGAGCTTTGTTTACGATTCGCGCCAGCCCGCCGCCAACGGCATCGATACGCTGAAGGGAATGCAGCTTGCCCTCACCTTTGCATTTTCCGGCCTGGGGGGCGACGTTAGAACGTACCAGCCCAGCCTTTCCTGGACGCAGTTTATCCCGATCAGGAAGAAAAAATCGCCGAATGCCGAAGTGTTCGGCTTCCGGATATTGGCCGGAACGGTCGGCAGTTTTGCCACGTCCAGCAAGGTCCGGGCCGCTAACTCCCTGGCTTTTGTCGACGGTGTGCCTATTTTCGAGCGGTACTTCCTGGGCAGCGAACAGGATATTCGCGGTTACGACGTCCGCTCGATCTCGCCGGTCGCCCCGGTGAATACATATATAACGACGCGCAATGTGGTGGCGGCGCTTAATCAGTTCGGGCCGCCGGAAGAGGTGCCCGGCTTGAACGAACGCGACCGGGCAGAGCTGGAAGCTTTCGGTACTTTCACCGGCGCCAGCGGGGCCAATCCTGCCAGGATCTCGCGCTCGTTTAATTATATCGGCGGCGATACCCAGCTGCTGGGCAACTTCGAATACCGCATCCCGATCTTCGGGCCGGCGAGCATGGCGTTCTTCGGCGATATAGGCAGCGTATTCAACATCAGAAAAGGCTCGGTTCAGGAGATCAACAGTGCTTTTCTGCCCGATCAGCCTTTTCTCGGCCTGTTTAACGATCTGAGCCTGACCTTTTTGCGCAACCACCTGCAGTACCAGCCTGCCAGCCCTTTCTTCGGAGGGATAATACTGGGACGCGAGCCGCGGCCGCTGACGCGCGAAGAATTTGCCAGCCTTCTGGCCGCCGGCGCGCAGATCGACCCCCGGACCGGCCTGCCGCTCGGCCTGCAGGCGATCTACCTGCGCGGAGACGCGCAGACCAATACTCAGGTCGAAGTGAATAACACCCAATTTGGTAAATTAAAGGATTTTCGTTCGAGCGTGGGGGTAGAGTTGAGAGTTCAAGTGCCGATCGTGAACGTTCCGTTTCGCTTGATCTATTACATCAACCCCAACGCGAAACGCGGTTTTTATGATAATTTGCCGAATTTCTTCTTTAATGAAAAGAAGAGAGGATGGCGCTTTACGGTAGGAAGGACATTCTAATAGGCATTCTTTCTTGCAAATTTTTACATCTAACGGCAAAGTTAAGAAAGAAAGCTTAACCAGCCTGTTCAATTTTTTAAGGAGCATTTCAGGAGATATGAAAAGAGTTAGTTTTATTGCCGCAACATTTTTATTCGTGCTTACCTTTGCTTTGCCGATATTCGCACAGACGGGAGCACAACCCACCAACAAGGTCGGGATCATCAACACCGAAGCTTTCTATGCTGAAAAAGGCGGGATCTCCAGGCTGCTGGCCGCTTATGACATATTAGAAAAGGAATTTGCGCCGCGCCAGCAGGAACTGGTGACAATAAACACCAGGATCGAAAACCTGGCCAAGGAGATCCAGGGTTTGCAGGCACAGGCAAATAACGCCAAGCCGCAGGCTCCGATCGACGTCAATGCCCTTCGCAGCAGCATCCTTTCCAAGAGCGAGGAGGGGGAACGGCTGCAGATCGAATTCAAGCGCAAGCAGGAAGACGCCAAAGCGGCCTATGAAAAGCGCGAAGCGGTCGTAGTGGGCCCGATCAAAAGAGAGATCGGCACCGCGGTCGACGAGTTTGCCAAGCAGAGAGGCCTTTCGCTGGTTTTTGACGGCGCTAAAATGGCCGATGCCGGTATTCTGATCGCGATCGACCGGGGGGTCGATATGACGGAAGAATTTATCAAATTCTTCAACGCAAGACCGGCGACCACGGCGACCACCAATCCCCCGAAACCGGCGGGAGCGGCTACCAAGCCAAACTAGGAAGACGTTTAAAGGCAGTTTCATAAACGTTGAGCAGGCAATTTTTGTCTTGCTCAACGTTTGTGATTTAGCGTAAAAATATTCCATGACAATTTTAGACACCCGCGCCATTCAGGAGATTCTGCCGCACCGCTATCCTTTCTTGCTGGTGGACAAAATTATCGAACTTATTCCCCGGGAAAAGATCGTCGGGATCAAGCAGGTCACCATCAACGAGTTTTTTTTTCAAGGCCATTTTCCCAATGCGCCGGTCATGCCGGGAGTCTTGCAGATCGAAGCGCTGGCGCAGGTCGGAGCGATCCTCGCCCTGCGCGAGTTCGAGGACCGCGACAGCAAAATACCCTACTTCAGCGGGATCGAAAGCGCGCGCTTTCGCCGGCCGGTAGTGCCCGGCGACACGCTGGTGCTGGAAGTGGTGCCGATAAGAATGGGAACCAAGATCCAAAAAATGCGCGGCGAAGCCAGGGTCGACGGGCAGGTCACCGCGGAAGCGGAAATAATGTGCGTCCTCGGAGACCGGATTTCGTGAATCGTGAATAGTGAATGGTGATCAATAATTAGTAATTAGTTTGTTATCCGGCTATGGGACAGCTTTAACTAATTACCAATTACTGATCACCAGCTACCAACTACTATTCACGATTCACTATTTTCTATTCACTATGACATTCATCCATCCAACCTCGATCGTCCACGAAGATGCAAAAATAGGGGAGAGTTGCCATATCGGGCCGTTCTGCACGATCGGCGGGGAAGTCAGCTTAGGCAATGGCGTCCGGCTTGATTCTCACGTGGCGATCGAAGGGAAAACTTCGGTCGGCGACGAAACTCACGTCTATCCTTTTGTCTCGCTTGGGCTGGCGCCGCAGGATTTGAAATATGCCGGGGAGCCGACCGAGACCCAGATCGGAAAACGCAACCAGATCCGCGAATTCGTCACCGTTCACCGCGGCACTGCGGGGGGCGGCGGACTGACAAAGATCGGCGACGACAATCTGCTGATGGCACAGGCGCACATCGCGCACGACTGCCGGATCGGAAACCGGGTCATCATGGCCAATGCCGCCACGCTGGCCGGCCACGTGGAGATCGCGGACCGCGCCAATGTCGGGGCCTACTCCGGCGTGCACCAGTATTGCCGCATCGGTTACGAGGCATTCGTGGGCGGTTATTCGGTGGTGGTAAAAGACGCGATGCCCTTTGCCATTATCCAGGGCAACCACGCCAAATGCTACGGCCTTAACAAGCTGGGCATGAAACGCCGCGGCTATCCCAAAGAAACCATCGAAAAACTCCACCACGCCTTTCATCTCCTGCTTTCGGCAAAGCTCAATACCTCGCAGGCCGTGGAAAAGATCAGGGCTGAGATCACCGGCTGCAAAGAGGTCGACTTGCTCCTCGATTTCATTGAGACTTCCGGGCGCGGCGTGGTGAAATAGCCTGAAGTTTCAGCCGCGGATTTACACGGACCACATGGATAGAAATTTCAGATCAGCGCAAATCCGTGTTTATCCGCGGCTGAAATTCTGTTTTCTGAACGCTCCACGCTCCTATTCCCAAGGTGTGTACCAATGGAACAACTTGCAACTTTCACCAACCTTGACCCGTATTAAAATTATCAATTCAAAACTTTCCGAAGGTGCCATCATGAAAAAATTTGCCGCCTTTCTTCTGACAGCGTTCTTCCTGTTAAATGCTCTTTCCGCAAATTCGCTCGCCTGTACGACGTTTTGTCTTAAAAACAAATCGGAAGTTCTCTTCGGCAAAAATTACGATTGGATGATCGGCGACGGGCTGATCTTCGTCAATAAACGCGGCGTGGCAAAAGAGGGCGCCGAAGAGAAGAACGCCGCGAAATGGGTTTCGAAATATGGGAGCGTGACCTTTAACCAGTACGGCCGGGAAAATCCCTCCGGCGGGATGAACGAGGCCGGTTTGGTGATCGAATTGATGTGGCTCGACGACACGCAATATCCGAAAGCCGAAGCGAAGCCGACAGTCGATGTTTTGGAATGGATACAGTACCAGCTCGATACCGCCGCCACTACCGCAGAGGTCATAAAAAATTCAGAAGATCTGGTCATCTCTTCCGAGGTGAAACTGCATTACCTGGTCAACGATAAAAACGGCAACACCGCCACCATCGAATTTTTAGACGGGAAGCTCGCTTCCCATACGGGCGACAAACTACCTATTCCTACCCTCACCAACGATACTTACGACAGATCTCTGGACTACGCGAAAAAGGCCGACCCAGCGAAAGCTCAAGGCGTCGGTTCGCTGGAACGCTTTGCCCGCGCGGCCGAGAAAACCCGCATGTTCGATAAGCGGCCGTCCGGCAGCGAAAAAGAAGCGGTGGATTATGCTTTCGGAATTTTGAGCAATGTCGCGCAGCCCGGTTATACCCAGTGGAGCATCGTCTACGACCAGAAACGCGGCCGCGTGTATTTTCGCACACTCCAAAGCGCGCAGATCAAAAGCATCGATACCAGGGCATTCGATTATTCCTGCGGCAGCACGGTCAAAATTTTCGATGTAAATTCGAAAGACAGCGGTGATATAACCGCTTTTTTCAAGGATTACACCCGCGAAGCAAACCGCGACCTGATCGAGCGCTCGTTCAACGGCACGGACTTTTTAAAGGGCGTTCCCGCTTTTGCCAGGAATCTGCTGGCTTCTTACCCGGAGAGTTTTACTTGCGCAACGGGAGCCAAATAACTGGGAGCGCGGACGTCTCGTCCGCAATGGACGCGCAGCGTTCATAAATCGCCTTATCAATTTAAATGTTGTATTTTTATTGAGATATTAGATCGCTTCGCGATCTTGCGGACGAGCCGTCCGCGCTCCGACGGTTAGCGTATGTCTTTAAAATTCGGACTCATCGCAGGCAATGGAAAATTTCCCTTTCTCGTGGTCGAAGGCGCGAAAAAGGCGGGCGCCAGCCTGTCCGTGGTCGCCATCAAGGAGGAAACCGATAAACGCATCGACGAGGTGGCGGACAGGGTTCTTTGGGTCGGCATCGGGCAATTGGGAAAGATGATCTCGTTCTTCGAAAAAGAAGGCGTGTCTAAGGCGATAATGGCGGGGCAGGTCAAGCACGCGCAGATCTTCAGCGGCGCGCTGCCCGATCTGCGGATGATGAAGATGCTCTTCGGGCTGAAACAGCGAAACACTGACGCGCTGATCGGCGGCGTGGCGAACGAAATGGCAAAGGAAGGCATCGAGCTGATCGATTCCACTTATTTCATCCGCGACCATCTGGCGCAGGAAGGCGTGCTGACCAAACGCGCGCCCAGCGACATCGAACAGGCAAACATCGATTATGGATTGGGATTGGCGCATGAGATCGCGCGGCTCGACCTCGGGCAGACGATCGTGCTGCGGGCCAAAGCCTGCGTGGCGATAGAAGCTATGGAGGGAACCGACGCCACCATCAAGCGCGCGGGGGAACTTGCGCGCGGAAAACTGACCGTGGTCAAAGTCGCCAAACCCGACCAGGATATGCGTTTCGATGTGCCGGTGGTCGGCGTCCCGACCATCCAGGCGATGATCGAAGCGGGCGCTACCTGCCTTTCCTTAACCGCCGGTAAAACACTCATCTTCGACCGCGAGGAAATGCTTGCGCTGGCCGATAAAAACAAAATATCCATCGTGGCGCAAGAAATGACTTTATGACTAAAGCCGGATAAGTAAAAACACACGTGCCGGATTTTGGTTTGTTAGTGTTGTCTCGTGTAATGCAAATGGTTTCGCTTTATGGCCTTTAGAATAAAAGACCTTTAAGAAGGAACCACGAAATTACACTAAAACACACGAACAAAGCGAAAACGGGGGCCGGTTTCAATAACCGGCTTCATAAGCAAAACCGCACAAAAGTAGAAACTAATTCGGGATTATTTGCGTTAACTCACCAACATTTTTATCTGATGGAGAATCAATGAAAAAGACTTTTCTGGTATTTGTACTAACTGCGGCCCTTTTGCTGCCTTCGTTGTCTTTCGGACAAGCTGAAGCCGCCAAACCGAAATCCCCGGCGCGCAGGGCAGCCGAAGGAGTGACGGCCGCCCAGCTCAAGGATTATTTGTATTTTATCGCTTCGGACGAAATGGAAGGGCGCGACACGCCTTCGCGCGGGCTTAACACGACGGCAAAATTCATCGCCATGCAGCTTTCCCGCTGGGGAGTAAAACCCGCTGGGGACGACGGCACATATTTCCAAAAGATAGCTCTGCGCGGCATAGCGCCGGATCCCGCAAGATCGTCCGCCGAACTCGGCGGGCAGCGGTTCATACTCGGCAGTGATTTCATACGTCTTTCGGGCGCGGCCGCCACTGCCGTGTCCGCGCCTCTCGTCTACGGAGGCAGCGGCTGGATGATCAAATCGAAAAACATCGACACGCTGCAGGGCGTCGATGTGAAAGGAAAATTTGTAGTGCTTTACAGCACAGGCGCGCCTTCGGCCATTTCGCTGGCCTCGCTGCCCGCGGGCATTACCCCGCAAGACCTGACCGGGCGGCGCAACATCGATTGGGCCGACCCGATCGTCAACGCGCGTTTAAAAGGCGCTGGCCGGCGTGCTCGTGATAGCTTCCGATTTTGCGCAAACGCGCTGGGCGAACCTGCACGATTTTTACGGGCGTCCAAATTACTCGATGGAAAGGATCCCGCGCGGCGGCGGCGGTGGCGGCGGACAGGCAGCTGCCTCGCCGGCGATCTTGATCTCGCCAGGAATGGCCGGCGCTATTTTTGCCGGGGAAGCGAATAACCCGATGGCCGCAAGTTCCGAGGTGGCGGCTTTTGCCCTGAGCCCGAATAAAACCCTGTCCCTCAGCATTCCGCTAAAAACCGAAACGACGATGACGCAAAACGTCGCCGGCCTGATCGAAGGTTCCGACCCGGTGCTTAAAAAGGAGATCGTCGCCGTCGGCGCGCATTACGATCATATCGGCCTGGGGCGCCCGTCGACCGCTGACGACCGGATAAACAACGGCGCGGACGACGACGGCTCCGGCACGGTGTCGATCCTCGGCATTGCCGAAGCGCTGGCAAAAGCGCCGAAAAAACCCAGGCGTTCCGTCTTGTTCGTCTGGCATTGCGGCGAGGAAAAAGGCCTGTGGGGCAGCGAGTATTTCAACAAATTCCCGACGGTCGATATCAAAAGCGTCGTCACCCAGCTCAATATCGATATGATCGGCAGAAGCCGCAAGGCAGGCGATACCGATCCCCGGAACAAAGACCTTTCAGGCGAAAACGCGGTTTATGTGATCGGGTCGGAAATGATGAGCTCCACGCTGGGCTCGATCGTCAAGGGGATTAACAGCGCGTATCTGAATCTGACGTACGATCTGAAATACGACGACCCGAAAGATCCGAACCGCTTCTTTTTTCGCTCAGACCATTTCAACTACGCGGTCAATGGCATCCCGATCGCTTTCTGGTTCGACGGCGTTCACGAGGATTACCACCAGCCGGGCGACGAGGTGCAGAAGATCGATTACGTGAAGATGGAAAAGATAGCGCGGACGATCTTTTTGACCATGTGGCAGGTCGCCGATCTCAAAGTAAGGCCGGCGGTGGACAAGCAGCTTCCGCCGGAACTGTCGCAAAGAAACTAGTAAATAAAACATCTGCGTTTAGAAAGGCGGTCTCTGGCCGCCTCTCTAAACTGATCCTGTGGCGGCGATGACCCTCGATCTGCCGAACTCCGCTAAAAGAGGCTTCAGGTTTTCGATGACCAGGGCATGCGCCGCGCCGTTCGTTGCCGCAATGCCGTTAAGATTTCGCACTTCCGGAATATTGTAAGCAATGGGAAAGCCGAAAAGGTCGGTCAGTTTTCCTCCAGCCTCTTCCAGGATGATCTGCGGCGCGCAGGTGTCCCAAAATTTTGTGCGCGGCGAAAGATGCAGGTATAGATCGCAGATCTGCCGCGTGATAAGCCCCACCTTAAGGCCGACCGAACCGCGCGCGGTCTCGCCTTTTAAACCCATATTTGTAACCACGGCGCTCATCTTCGGGCTGCGATGGTCGCGGCTGACGGCCAGGTTCATCATGGAAAGGTCCGTTTTGTCCGAAACTTTAAGCCGCTTTGGCCCTTTATCTTCAGTGATCATCCACGCGCCCCGTCCTTTGGCCGCGCGATATAAAATATTTTCAAACGGCAGGTAGACCACGCCGAGGACCGGCACGCCGCTTTCCGCCAGGCCGATCTGCACGGCGAAATCGCCGTCGCGATTGATAAAACCCTTGGTTCCGTCGAGCGGGTCGATGATCCAGACCCGGTTTTTATTCAGGCGCTCCCGGTCGTCGGGCGTTTCTTCGGAAAGAATGCCGTCGGCGGGAAAAACCTCTCGCAAACCGGCCACGATCACATCGTTCGAGGCGTGATCGGCAGCCGTTACGGGCTCGGCGAAATTATCGTCAACGGCAAATTTTTCCCCGACGAGAAAATCCGTGTCGTAAAATTCCATCATGGCCGCGCCGGCCCGGCGGGCCAGCGAAACTGCCGTGTTTAATTCATTTTCCAGCATTACTTTGAATTTAGCATAAGAGACAGCCGGGCGCTTTTTCTGCTAGACTTTTTTTCATGGCAGAAAGTCTGGCAATTTCGCAAACCACAGACCGCCGCGTCATCTACCAGGAGATCGCGCCGCAGATCGCCGCGCTGGTTGCGGGAGAAACCGACCTGACGGCGAACCTGGCGAATATCGCTCGCCGTTTTAAAGAAAGCGCTGGGTTTTTTCTGGGTCGGATTTTATCTGAAAAAAGACGGAGAGCTCGTGCTCGGGCCTTTTCAGGGGCCGATCGCATGCACGCGCATCGGCTTTGACCAGGGAGTCTGCGGGCATTGCTACACCGTGAAAGAAACCGTGATAGTGCCGGACGTGGAGGCATTTCCGGGGCATATTGTTTGCAGCTCATTAGCCAGATCTGAAATAGTCCTGCCCGTTTTTGGCCGGGACGGCGAGGTTGCGATGGTGCTGGACGTGGACAGCGACAAGCCGGCCGATTTTTCCGATGTCGATGCCGAAGGGTTAAAGCAGATAGTTAAAATTATAGAAAGTTTTGTGTGAATCTTTGCGAGCTTTGCGCCTTTGCGTGAGACGATTTCACGCAGAGGCGCAAAGTTCGCAAAGAAATACAGATCGCAAAAAGAAGATTATGATCAAAGGTTTTGCCACGACCGAAGGAACTGAAAAATTCGCCGCGCGATTTCCTGACGCCGCCGAAGGGCATTTTCGCCAGGCGCAGGGCCTGCTGCTTTCGTCGATCGGGATCGGCACGTACCTCGGCGACTGGGATGCGGAGACGGATGAAAACTACGCGCGCGCCGTTACGAGCTTTGTCGAGCGCGGCGGCAACGTGATAGACACGGCGGCTAATTACCGCTTCCAGCGCAGCGAGCGCAGTATCGGCAAAGCACTCGAAGCGCTGGCGGAAAAAGGTTTCGGCCGCGAGGAAATTTTCATCTGCACCAAGGGTGGCTACCTGCCGTTCGACGGCGAACCGCCGCGCAATGTGCAGCAATATTTTGAAGAGACTTTTGTCAAAACGGGCATTGCCGGATTCGAAGACCTGATCGGCGGCAGCCATTGCATGACGCCGAAATACCTGCAAAGCCAGATCGACCAGTCGCTCAGGAATATGGGACTGGACTCTTTGGATGTGTTTTACGTCCACAATCCCGAATCGCAATTGGCGGAGGTCGACCGCTACACTTTCGAAGCAAAGCTGGCCAAAGCATTTGAAACACTGGAAGAAAATCGGCAGAGCGGAAAGCTGCGGTTTTACGGCGCGGCAACCTGGAACGGTTTTCGCGCGCAGCCCGCCGAACGCGGCTATCATTCGCTGGAGCGGATGGTGAGCATCGCGGCGCAGGTGGGCGGCGCGCAACACGGCTTTAAATTCGTCCAGCTGCCTTTCAACCTGGCGATGCCCGAAGCTCATCTTTTGCCCAACCAGGCTTATAACGGCAAGGCCATTTCAACTCTCGAAGCCGCCGCGGCGATGGACGTGACGGTGATGGCGAGCGCCTCGATCCTGCAAGGCAAGCTTGCGGGTGGTTTGCCGCCGAATATCATCGAAACGATGGGAAACCCGGCGAGCGAAGCCCTGGCGAGTATCCAGTTCGTGCGCTCGACGCCGGGCGTCATCACCGCGCTGGTCGGAATGAGCCGCATCGAACACGTCGAAGAAAATTTAAGCCTGGTAAAAGTTGAGCCGGTTTCGGCTGAGAAATACCAACAGCTTTTCACGCAGGGAGAATGAACCGCAAAGACACGAAGCTCACTAAGATTTTCTTTGTGTTCCTCGTGTCTTTGTGGTAGAAATCAACCAATGCCCGATCAGGAATCACGCATCACAAACTACACCGACTTCTGGGACTTTTATGTGCAGGAGCACAGCCAGCCGATGACTCGTGTATTGCATTTTATCGGCACTTCGCTGGCGATAGTTCTGCTGGTGTGGTTTATCGCGCGCGGCACCTGGTATTATTTCCCGCTGTGTTTGGTTATCGGGTACGGCTTTGCCTGGGTTTCGCATTTCTTCGTCGAGCACAACAAACCCGCCACCTTCAAATACCCGCTCTGGTCTTTTATCTCGGACTACAAAATGATGTGGTACATGCTGACCGGCCAGGATGGGAAGGGAAGTAACCAGGGTTTTGGAAGACTAATTCGAACAGGATAGACAGGATTTCTTTTTATCCTGTTCATCCTGTATATCCTGTTTATTCAAAATTCTCCGAGATCAATTCCAGCGAGCGATCATACCGGTAGCCGATATTAAAATGCCCGTCGTCAAATTCCTCGTGAACGTGGTCGACGCCCATCTCTTTTAATTTTGCCGACAAAATTCTCGCGCCCAGGTCGAGGGCGAACTCGTCGCTCGTTCCCGCGTCAAGATAAAGCAGCTTTAAGCTCTTCAAAGCAAGGGCGTGGTTTGCCGCCATCCGCACCGGGTCGTGTTCCAGCCAGCGCTCAAACACATCGGATCTGATCTCGCCGGTTTGCAGATCGAACGGCAGATCGAAACCCAGTTCGGCTTGCGGGTTTGGCGAATAGCAAGCGCTCATCCCCAGCAGGTTAAAGGCCGGGAAATCGTTCTTGCCTTTCTTTTCTTCCGCCCAGAATTTTTCCACGAAAGCCTTCGGGTCGCCTTTTATCACGCGAAACGCTTTGGGAATATCCGCCAGGTAACAATGTTCGAAATAAGCGTCGCCCGCATGCGAAGCGCACAGGCCGAAAACGTCCGCGTGCCGCATCGCATGAACGAGCGCGCCATAGCCTCCCGAAGATTTTCCCATCACCGCGCGGGAATTCCGGTCCGCGACGGTGCGGAAATTTTCATCGACAAACGGAACGATCTCGTTTATCAGATAATCTTCGTAATTGCCTGTAGCGGTTGAATTTATGTATTGCGAGCCGCCGTAATAAGTAAAACAATCGGGCATCACCACGATCATCGGTTTTACTTTGCCGGCGTTAATAAGCCGGTCCATTCTCTCGGCGAGATCGGGTGAAAAAGCGCTGTCGTTGAGCAGCATTTTGCCGCGCCCGGTAAATCCCGTCAGGCAATAAAGGGACGGAAAAGTTTTTTCGCTGCCGTGCTTCTCATCATATTGGGGCGGAAGGTAAACGTAAAGCTCGCGCTCGTGCTTGTCGCCCGGCGTGTTGCCGCGCAAAACTTCGCTTGTATGGTTTAAGATTTCGACGGTTCCCTGTAACATATTACATTGGATTATAGCGCAAAATTATGAGTATCCTATTGGCGATAGCAGCACCATCAATTGAATCGACCGTTGAATTTTTGACGGCGATGATCACTCCGGCGTTGCTGATCTCGGCAACGGGCAGCCTGGTGCTTTCCACTTCAACGCGGCTGGGCCGTGTCATCGACCGCGCGCGCGATCTTATCAGCCGTCTGGATGACCTTATCCTGATGGAGAACAAAGACTCGATGCCGTTTCATACCCGGCGGCTCGAAGCAAACTTTGATCTGCTGGATAAGGTCACCAGCCGCGCACGGATCTTGCAGCGGGCGATGGTAGCCTTTTATCGCGGTTTGGCGATGTATGTCTTGACCAGTGTTTCTATCGGCGGCGCTCTTTTGATCAAAGAGATACTTTGGGCAACGATACCTATCGGAATTGTAGGTATTATTTTTACCTTTTACGGCAGTATATTGATGATCTACGAAGCGCAGATGGCAACTCAAACCGTCAATACCGAGATGGATTATACCTGGGAGATCGCGAAAAAACTTGCGCCCAAGGAGCTCGCCGGAAAATATAAAATGGGCAAAAATCGGGAATTGGAGCGCACGGACGGGCAATGATCGAACCTGGGTTTTTAAAACTTTTCCGCTCGGGCGAGCTGGAGCGGCGGGTCGAAGCGCTCGAGCGTTTGCTTGCGCGCTGCACGGTTTGCCCGCGCGATTGCGGAAACGACCGCCTGCGGGACGAGATAGCCGCTTGCTATTCGGGGCGGCTGCCGGTAGTTTCCAGCTACACGCCGCACTTTGGCGAAGAGCCGGCTTTGAGCGGCAAGCGCGGCGCCGGAAATATTTTCTTCGGCAACTGCAACCTGCGCTGCGTCTACTGCCAGAATTACCAGATCTCGCAAACCTGGAAAGAACAAAAACGCAATGAAGTGACGCATGAGCGGCTGGCGGAAATGATGCTCGAGCTGCAGGCAAAAGGCTGTCACAACATCGGTTTTGTTTCCCCCACGCATTTTGCGCCGCAGATGGCGCGCAGTATACTTATCGCCGCCGGGAACGGCTTGCGGCTGCCGATAATCTACAACACCAACGCCTATGATTCGGTCGAAGTGCTGCGGCTGCTGGAAGGCATCGTCGATGTCTATCTGCCCGATCTGAAATACGCCGAAGACGAAAATGGTTTTGTTTTCTCGAAAGTGCGCGAATATGCCCGGGTTTCACGGCTGGCGATCGGAGAAATGTTTAGGCAGATGGGCGCCGGACTCGCTTTTGATGATGACGGTTTGCTGAAGCGCGGTTTGGTGATCCGCCTGCTGGTGCTGCCGAACGACATGGCCGGGATCGCCGAAAGCCTGCGCTGGATCCGGGAAGAGCTTTCGCCGCGAACAGCCGTTTCGCTGATGGCGCAATACTACGCCACGAACAAGGCGGCGACGGATCCGCGCTATATTTTGCTTTCGCGGCGCATCTCGGAAAGTGAATGGTGCCGAGCGGTCGAAGCGGTCGAAGAAGCCGGTACCCACGAAGGCTGGCTGCAGGAATACGACGGCGCTTCGCATTATTACCGCCCCGATTTTACCGACAGCGAAAAGCCATTTAAAGATATAAGAGATTTTCAGCAGGTTTAGACAATGACTGAGCAACACGAACAATTTATGAAGCGGGCGATAGAACTGGCTCAACGAGGCGTCGATACGAATGCCGGCGGGCCGTTCGGCTGCGTGGTGGTGAAAGATGGCCGTATAGTAGGCGAGGGCTGTAATGAGGTGACCTCGACAAACGATCCGACCGCTCATGCCGAGGTGGTGGCGATCAGAAATGCGTGCCGCGCTCTCGGGTCGTTTCAGCTGGACGGCTGTCATATTTACACTTCCTGCGAGCCCTGCCCGATGTGCCTCGGCGCGATCTACTGGGCGCGCCCGGCGAGAATATTTTACGCCGGCACCCGCGAGGACGCCGCCGCCGCCGGTTTCGACGATCAATTCATTTATGAAGAGATAGAAAAACAACTGACGGACCGTAAGGTCAAGATGGAAAATCTTTCACGCGAAGAGGCTCTGCGAGTGTTCCAAAACTGGACGGACAAACCAGATAAAATAGAGTATTAATGTTGAAGTTTATCTTGAACGATCAGACGATCGAAACCGATCTGCCGCCCGGAATGACGGTGCTCGATTTCGTGCGTTACCAAAAAGACCTAAAAGGGACGAAGATCGGCTGCCGCGAAGGCGATTGCGGGGCCTGCACAATTCTGGTCGGCGAGCTCAGCGGCGACAGCGTTTCGTATCGCTCGATGACCTCGTGCCTGATGCCGCTCGCAAATGCCTACGGCAAGCATATCGTCACCGTAGAGGGCATCAACAAACCCGGCGGTGGTTTGACCGGGGTGCAGCAGGCGATGGTCGATGAAAGCGGAACGCAGTGCGGTTTTTGCACGGTCGGTTTCGTGATGTCGCTGACCGGATTTTGTATCGACGACACGGAAAAAACCTGCGCGGCGGCTGTGTCGTCTGTCGACGGAAACATCTGCCGCTGCACCGGCTACAAATCTATCGAACGAGCTGCGGAAAAGATCAGTGGGCAGTGGGCAGTGGGCAGTGGGCGGGAAAGCGTTGGAAACAATCTGCAGTTTGCCATACAAAACGACATGGTTCCCGCCTATTTTTCCGAGATAAAAGAGCGGTTGTTAGAGCTAAAAACAAATAATTCAAAATTCAAAACTCAAAACTCACCATTTCCCGTCGCCGGCGGGACCGATCTCTACGTCCAGCGTCCCGACGAAATGACCCACGCCGCCGGGAATTATGTTTTTGACAATTCGGAGCTGCGCGCGATCTCCGAAAGTGAGGATCAGGTCGAGATCGGCGCTTCGGCGGTGGTGACGGACATGCTGGTTTCGCCGGTGTTTCAAAAACTCTTTCCGAACCTGTATAAACATCTGAAGCTTGTTTCTTCGACGCCGATCCGCAACATGGCCACGCTCGCCGGAAATTTCGTCAACGCTTCGCCCATCGGCGATATGACGGCGTGGTTTTTGGCGCTCGACGCGGAAATAGAACTAGAGACGATGGCAGTCGAAGGCGGAAACCCGCGCGTTAGCAAGGGTGCAGAAATGTCAGTACCGCCAGCTCCCCTCCTGTCTGAGGAGGGGTGGCCGAAGGCCGGGGTGGTGGAAGTAGCGGGCGGGTCAAACCGTCGCTGGATCAAGCTGCGCGACTTTTATCTCGGCTACAAAAAACTGGCGAAAACCGACGACGAATTCATCACGAAGATCCGTTTTCTCAAAGACTTCACGCACTTTAATTTTGAGAAGGTTTCAAAACGCACATATCTGGATATTTCTTCGGTCAACACGGCGATCTCGCTCCGTGTCAGTAGCCCGACCGTGAGGGAGGGCGCTCAAAACGGCGCCCGCGCTGACACTTGGGCTACTGACACCATTATTATTGATGTCCATGTCTCTGCCGGCGGCGTCGCGCCTGTGCCGCTGTATCTAACGAACACCTCGGAATTTCTGCGCGGAAAAGAGATAAACGAAAACACCGTCGCCGAAGCCAACGAGATCATTCAGGCCGAGATCAGCCCGATCTCCGACGTGCGCGGCTCCGAAGAATATAAAAGACTTTTGCTGCGTCAGCTTTTCAGGGCGCATTTTGTAGAAATGTTTGATTGAAAAGATAAGTCAACGGCAGAATAAAGTGGTAATTAGAAAAAGATATTGTCTACAGTTTTACTTTTCTTAACGAGCATTGTCTGTTTTGTTTTAGCCGGTCTTTGTTTTTATCATTACAGAAAAGCTGTTGCGTCGATCGGCTATTACGGCATGCCCGAATCTGAAATGTGGCAATACCGAGATTTTGCGGGACCGTTGGTCCAATTAGTATCAGGTGCTATTGGGTTTGTGATAGCGGGATTAATTTTATTGGTGGTCGGCATTCTATTTAATAAAGAAAATGAAGAAGAGAAATAAAATGTGATCAAGGAAAATTAGCGAGCAAATACTTAATAAATGAAAAACATCGACTCAAAATCACACGTTCGCGGCGAATCGGTTTATCTCGACGATATTCCCTTGTTCAGAGGGACGCTTTTTGCGTGCGTGTACGATTCGCCGGTCGCGCACGGAAAGTTAAAGAGCGTGGATATCTCCGCGGCGGAAAAATGCGACGGTGTTCGTGGAATTATTCTGGCAAAAGATCTGGTAGGTGAAAACCAGATCGGCGGGATCATTCCCGACGAGCCTTTGCTGGCCGATGGCGAGGTGCATTTTCAGGGAATGCCGATCGCGATCGTGCTGGCCGAATCGGAAGAGCAGGCGCAGACATGCGGCAAAAAAAATTACCTCTGAGATCGAGCCGCTCGAGGTCGTGACCGACCCGCGCGTCGCCTATGCGAATAACGATCTGATCGTGCCGCCGAAACATTTCAAACTGGGCGACACCGAAACGGCTTTTAAAAATTGCGAACATGTTTTCGAAGGCCGCGCCGAGCAGAACGGGCAGGAGCATCTCTATATCGAAACGCAGGGAGCGTACACGATGCCGACCGAGAAGGGCGGGATCCGCGTTTATTCTTCGACGCAGGGGCCGACGGCGGTGCAGCGCTGCGTGTGCGCGCGTTACGGGTCTGGCGATGCATCAGGTCGAGGTCGACGTGCAGCGGCTCGGCGGCGGCTTTGGCGGCAAGGAAGACCAGGCGAATGCGTGGGCGGCGGTCTGCGCGGTCGGCACGCAATTGACCAAGCGCCCGGTAAAATACGCTCTGCATCGGATGGAAGACATGCGGATGACCGGCAAGCGCCATCCGTATTCGTCGGATTACAAGATCGGGCTGGACAAGGATCTGAAGATCGTCGCTTACGAGGTCGAATTTTTATCAGAACGCGGGCGCGTCGGCCGATCTCTCGCCGCCGGTTCTGGAACGCACATTGTTTCATTGCACGAATTCTTATTTCATTCCGAACGTGACCGCCGACGGCCTATAGCTGCCGCACAAATCTGCCGCCGAACACCGCCTTTCGCGGCTTCGGCGGGCCGCAGGGAATGTTCGTGATCGAATCGGCCATCGCGCACGCGGCGGAAAAACTCAGTGTCCCGGCAGCCGAGATCCAGCGAAAAAATCTGTTACGATGACGGCGACGAATTTCCTTACGGCCAGATCGCCGAAAGCGAGGCGGTGACTTCCTGGACGCAGGCCGATGAAAAATACGATTTTGCGGAATTGCAAAATGAAGCAGACGAATTCAACGCGTCAAAGCAAATACTTCAAAAAAGGCGTGGCGATGATGCCGGTTTGCTTTGGCATTTCGTTTACCAAGACGCCGATGAACCAGGCGCGCTCGCTGGTGCATGTTTATACGGACGGGAGCGTCGCGGTTTCGACCGGCGCGGTCGAGATGGGGCAGGGCGTGAATACAAAGATCGCGCAGGTCGCGGCGACGGTTTTTTCGCTCCCGATCGAAAGCGTTAAAGTTCATACGACCAACACTTTACGCATCGCCAACACTTCGCCCACGGCCGCCTCGGCGGCGGCCGATCTGAACGGCAAAGCGACACAGATGGCGTGCGAAGACGATACGCGAGCGGCTGAAAGAAGTGGCGGCGCCGCTGGTCGAAGCCGAAAAGTGCGGAAGACATCACCCTCGAAAACGGCATTCGTTTTCCGCAACGGCGAAAAGACCAGCCTCGATTGGCGTACGCTCGTCAGCGAAGCTCATCTCCAGCGCGTCAATCTCAGCGAGCACGCGCATTACGCCACACCCGGCATTAACTTCGATTGGGGGACCGCCAAAGGCCATCCGTTCGCCTATCACGTTTACGGCACCGCGATCGTCGGCGTGACGGTCGATTGCCTGCGCGGAATTTACGAGGTCGATTACGTGAAATGCTGTCACGACTTCGGCAGCTCGATGAACACGTCCGTCGATCACGGCCAGATCGAAGGCGGCATCGTCCAGGGCATCGGCTGGATGACGATGGAAGAGGTCGTTTACGACGAACAGGGCAAGCTTCGCTCGAACGCGCTCTCGACCTACAAAGTTCCCGACATTTATTCCGTCCCGAAAGAGATCACCTTCATTCCGCTCGAAACCGAGCGCGAGAATCTCGCCATCTTTAATTCAAAAGCCGTCGGCGAACCGCCGCTGATGTACGGCATCGGCGCGTACTTTGCCATTAGAAATGCTATTAAGGGGTTTAAAAGATGCGCCCGCTGACGCAGGCGCTACCGGTGGTTTCCTCACTTTTGATGTGCCTTATACTCCGGAAAAAGTTTTGCTGAATTTGTATCCGGACAAGGTTAGTAAAACGTAAAGATAAAATTTATTGCAGGGGATTTGAAGGATTTTACAGCACCCTGGTTGCAGTGCCCGGATAACTTTGTCCGATTGAAATTCCGCAAGCGTTTTCTAACGGTTTTGAAACTATTTTTATCGAATTGGCGGAATTAACGTCGATCGTTCCCTCCATTGTCATTTCACAAGTGTTCGGGCGGGTACGTCTGATCAGAATAAACTCTATCTTTGTCGGGGTGACGTATCTTCCGCTAAAACGGTGAGCAAAACCGCTATTTACATAAACAACGTTAATTTCATCTTTTTCTTGAAAGATCTGGAAAGTACCGCCTACGTTGTCGTTCCAGACCCCTGTGATGTCGTATGTCGGCGTGGCCGCATTTACGGGCACTACGAGCTGGCTAAAAATAGCGAAAGCCAGCAGCAAGGACGCTAAAATTGATCGTGTTTTTTTCATTTGTTTCTCCTAAAAAGTTATATTTGCACAGGCGTTTCGCCCTTTTTTTCGTGCTTCGTCTATATGTGAGTTTTCCAAACAAAACGTAACGAGTGGTTTCGTGAGCCGCCGCGGTCGAGAGGCGCGTTTCCGGAAAAATTCAATTTTTTACACTTTCCACTGGCACGCTGCTTGCGAGTTACCTTATTCGAGGGGAATTTTATGGAAAGTGTAATAAAACATTACAGGTATTACAGCCTGTCTGTATTTCTGGCATGCTGCGTTTTTGTGTTTATCCAGGCTGTTACGGCTCAAAATCTTCTCTCTCCTCAAGAAAAAAAAATAGTTTCCGATTTTGAAGGCAAGGCAAAAGAGTATTCAAAATTGCGGGAGCGCCTGGAAGGAAAGCTTCCAAAACTGTCCAAAGACGCAACTGCCGAACAAATCGAAGCCCACAAAGCGATCTTTCAAAAATCCGTTCAATCCGCGCGTGCTACAGCCAAACCGGGAGATATATTTACTATTTCCTCGGCGGAATTGATAAGAAGAATAATTAAGGCAGAATTTAAGGGAAAAGAGCGTGTCGAGCTGCGGGGGTCGGTTTTGGAGGCCGACACGAAAGGAGTGCCTTTGAGAATCAATTTTCCGTATCCCGACTCGAAAGAACAAGTGGATATGCCGCCCACTCTTCTCTTAAATCTGCCGCAATTACCGAAGCATCTGCGTTTTCGGTTTGTCCACCGCAGCCTTTTGCTCGTGGACCGGGAAAACGGATTGATAATTGATTATATGCCGAACGCTCTCCCGTAACCGCCCGCTATAAAAGGAGGTCAACAAAATGAAACGAATCTACAATATCCTGCTGATCCTGATACTCGCATTATACAGCTGCGCCTCTATCTCCGTGTACGGGCAGACCGCGCAGGCGCAGCTAAAATCTACTTCTTCCTTACCGTTGACCTTACCCATGCACGAGAATTCGGTGCGATTTCTTGCTATCGGCGATACCGGCAGGGGCAATAAAGAGCAGACCGAACTGGCAGAGGTAATGTTCAAATACCGGCAGGTTTATCCTTACGAATTTGTGATAATGACGGGCGATAACATCTACTACCAGGAAAAAGCCGATGATATGAAAACAAAATTCGAAGACGTGTACCGGCCATTGCTAGACGCGGGTATTAAGTTTTATGCCACGCTCGGTAATCATGATGAATCGAATCAGCGGTTTTACGAACCGTTCAATATGAACGGGCAGGAATTTTACAAGTTTGAAAAAGGCGGAGTTTCTTTCTATTCGTTGAACAGCAATTACATGGATAAACGCCAAATCGACTGGATGACCGACCAGTTGGCCAAAGATACGTCTAAGTGGAAGATCGCCTACTTTCATCATCCTTTATATTCTTCGGGTAAACACGGATCGACGGACAAGCTGAGAGAGGTTTTGGAGCCTTTATTATTAAAGCATGGTGTTGATGTCGTGTTCGCCGGACACGAGCATTTTTACGAGCGAATCAAGCCGCAAAAGGGCATTTACCATTTTACCACGGGCGCCGGCGGCAAGATCCGTAAAGGCGACATCGACAAGAAAACCGGCTTAACGGATAAGGGATTCGATACGGATCTATCTTTTATGCTTATTGAGATCTGGAAGGATGAAATGGCCTTTCAGGTTATTTCCCGTGCCGGGACAACAGTAGATTCGGGCGTGATCAAACGGCGTGATTAACGGATACGCTGTTATTTAAGGCTTTTCGGCAAACGTAACAGATCTGGCTAATGCAGTTTAATAGGCTTGTTCTCTATGCCGGCGCATCGTCTCTGTGGTAAAAATAGCTGGTGAACAAAGAACTTGAGACCTGGCGATTTGCCGCTGAAAGATTAAAGCAAAGCGAACCTGTAATGCTGCTGGTGGTGGCGGAAAGTTCGGGCAGCAGCCCCGGGCGGCGGGGCTTTAAAATGATCGTCGCGGGGGATGAAATGTGCGGCAGCGTCGGCGGCGGGGTGATGGAAGTTGATCTGGTCGAACAGGCGCGAACGCTCCTGTCAGCAGCGCCTGCGTCCGGTTCTCTTATTAAGCAGCAAGTTCACCAAAAAAACTCACCAACTCCCAGCGGGATGATCTGTTCGGGAAAACAAACGGTCATTTTTTTTAGATTAAATTCTTCGCATCTGGAAACTGTTCTTAAGGTCACAGACGCGCTGGAAAAAAATGAGCGGAAGCTTTTAAGAATTACGCCGAATGACTTCAGATTAGAAGATTCGCAACAAGAAGAGCCGCCTGAAGGCGGGACTCGAAACAAAAAGCCGTCTGAAGACGAGATTCAAAACGAAGAGCCGCCTGAAGGCGGGACTGAGAACGAAGACTCAACCGATTTTACTTACGAAGAAAAACTCGGCTATAAAAACAAACTTTTCATCGTCGGCGGCGGGCATTGCGCGCTGGCGCTGTCGGAGCTGATGTCGAAAATGGATTTTCACATTTCGCTTTTTGACGACCGGCCGAACCTCAACACGCTCGATAAAAACAAATTCGTCCAGCAAAAAAACATCATCGAGTCTTACGAAGAGATCGCCGATTTTATTCCCCCGGGAACGGACCATTTTGTGGTGGTGATGACGCTGGGTTATAGATCCGACGAACTCGTGATCAGAAAGCTGATTGACAAAGAGTTTAAATACCTCGGCGTTTTGGGAAGCAGGGCAAAGATGAAAATTTTGCTCAAAGAGCTTGAAAAAGAAGGCTTTGCCGCGGAAAAGCTCCGCCGGATACACACGCCGGTCGGCCTGCCCATCAACAGCCGAACGCCCGAAGAGATCGCCGTCAGCATCGCAGCCGAGATCATTGCCGTGAAAAATTCGGCAAAGTAAAATAGAATGTAAGAAATGGAACAGCAAAAAAAGATGGGCAGCCAGGAAGGCGATGCCGCGCCGGATTTTATGTTAAAGGACGGCGACGGCCTTGATTGGAAGCTTTCGGACCAGCGCGGCAAAACCGTGGTGCTGCTTTTTTATCCGGGCGACAACACGCCGGTCTGCACCAAACAGCTTTGTTCCGTCCGCGACAACTGGGACCAGTACGTGGAAAGCGGCGCCGAAGTGGTCGGGATCTCAACGGATTCTTCCGCATCGCACGGCAGCTTTAGCGAGAAATACAAGCTGCCTTTGCGATTACTGGCGGACGTGGGCGGCGAAACGGCCGGGCTCTACGATGTGAAGTCGTGGTTTCCCGGACGCTCCGCGCGTGCGGTCTTTGTGATAGATAAAGACGGCACCGTCCGGCATCGCAGCGTGCAGGCGCTGAGCATCTTCCGCCCGAAGGATGAAGATATTTTGGCGGCGATCAAGAAGGCGAACGGGTAGTTCAGAGTTACGCGTTTACGCGTGACTTATTTAAGAATTCACGCTTAAAGGCGTAACTCTGAACTCAGAACCAGGAGAAATTATGGCATTATTTTCAAACGATAAATTCAAGTGCGCGCGCTGCGGGCAAAAGAACGAACCGATCGGTTACGCGCCGATCCCGACCGAACTGGGGCAAAAGATCGGGGCCGAATGCTGCCAGGATTGCTGGAAGCAGTGGCTGCAAAAGCAAAACCAGTTGATCAATCATTTTGGGCTGGACGTGGCAAATCCCGATACGCACGATTTCCTTTTCGACAATATGAAGATCTTTTTCTATAACGAAGGCGTGGACCTGGCACAGATCGACACCACGCAGGAAGGAAACGTGCAGTGGTAATTTCAGCGGCTTGATCCCAGGGAGTATGCGCCCGCCAGCCGCTCGGGGTACTTTCTGCTTGTCAGTTCCATCATCCGTCCCCTATACTAATCAATGGTATTTTTGCTTGTTTGAGGTATGACTTTGCAGCCTAAGGTTCACCAGGGAAAATTAACGGCCGAAGGCTTTCGCTTTGCGATAGTAGCCAGCCGCTGGAGTGAATCGTTGGTTTCCCGTTTGATCGAGGGCGCGTTGGAAGCGCTGGAAGAATACGGCGCGGCCGGCAAATTCCATCGAAATATTCCGGGTACCGGGCGCTTTTGAAATTCCCCTGGCGGCAAAAAAAGTAGCGGAGTCAAAGAATTGGGACGCGGTTATCTGTCTCGGCACGGTCATTCGCGGCGACACGCCGCATTTTGATTATGTTGCGGGCGCGGCCGGCGGAAGGCAGCACCCAGGTAAGCCTGGAAACGGGTATTCCGGTGTTGTTCGGCGTGATAACCGCCGACAACGTGCAGCAGGCGGTCGACCGGGCGGGCAAAAGATCGGACAACAAGGGTTTCGAAGCGGCCATGGCCGCGGTGGAAATAGTAAATTTATATAAGGAAATAGCCTAAAAGACAGGAGCTTTATCATCTGTCTTTTATTTTTTGGTTTTTTTGACAAGGATTATGGGAACCAGGCGTAAGGCGCGTGAATGCGCTTTGCAGATGTTATTTGCGGCTGATGTGACGGGCACCCCGGCGGATTCGCTGACCGGCGAATTCTGGTCGGAGCTTGACGACTGCGACGCGGACCAGGCGACGCGCGATTTTGCCGACAACCTGGCAAAAGGAACACTGCAGCGGGTGGCTGAGATCGACGAGCTGATCCGTTCGCGCGCCGAACACTGGCGCATCCCGCGAATGGCCGTGGTCGACCGCAATATTTTGCGGATGGCGGTTTATGAATTTGTCTATGAGACGACGCCGCGCACCGTGGTCATCAATGAGGCGCTCGAAATTGCGCGCCGGTTTTCGACTTACGAAGCCACTCAGTTTATCAACGGCATCCTCGATGCCGTAAAACACGACCTGGATTCGAAATCCGAAGGCGCCGAAGATCCGGTCAAAAAGAAAAAAGGCACTTCGGCTTAAAAATTCGTTCCACCTAATATCTGATGGAAAAAATTCCGGCAGAATTTCTCGAAGATGCAATTCATAACCTCTCGGAAATTTTAGACGAACTCCGGCAGATAACCGCCGCCGGCCATATCTCGCTTCCACACGACTTTTCACAAAAACTTTTTCGCGCGCTTCATACCATAAAAGGTTCGGCGCAGACCTTCGGTTTAAAAGCGGAAGGACAGGTCGCGCATGAGGCTGAAGGGTTTTTACGAGCGCTGCAGGACGGCCGCGTTTCGTGGAGCGCGGAGTCTGAAAGTCTGCTGAAAAATTCGCTGGAAGCTTTGGCGAATAATTTTAACTCGATCTCTGAGGGTACGGACACGGTCTTAACCGCCGGCTTGATCCGGGAATTGGAAGCGGTTTCGGGAAAAATAAACGACGGCAGCAGAGATCTGCCGCTGCCGGAAAATTTTCCCGCGGAATTTTCGGATAAATTAAGCGCGGCGGAAATTCAGGCTCTCGGTTCGGCATGGAGCGCGGGAAAAGAAATACTGATCTTGGAATTCAGCATCGATCAAAATGACTTTGCCGCGAAGTTCAGACAGGTCAGAGAAAACCTTGAAAACGCCGCGGAGGTGATCGCGGTCGCCTCGGGCTCCGGGCAAACCATTGAAAATACAGCCGTTTTCAGATTTCTTGTAGAGGCGGAAAACAGTCCCGCGCTGGCGGGCGCGATGCGGGAATTTAGCGGAAAGGTCTTGTTTCAAAAACACAGGAAAGATGTCAAGGAAGCAACCGGTGCGGAATTTTCACCCGGTCAAGATAATAAGAACGAGATAGGCGAAGCGATCCTGCACGGAAAAAAAGCGGCTGAGATCCTGGGTAAAAATGTAAATTTTCCCGCCGCCGGAGATGATGTGGAAATTCCTGCGCAGCTTTCGAAAACTGTCGCGCTCCTTTTGCTGCACCTCGTTCGCAACGCAGTCGATCACGGGATAGAATTTCCGCTGGAGCGCGCCGTTTTAGGTAAGCCCGCAAATGGCACGGTGGAAATAAAGATAAACACTTTCGGAAACGCTCTGCTGATCGAAGTCTGTGACGACGGGCGGGGAATCCGGGACGAAGATAAAATTTTCTCGGCGGGTTACTCTTCGGCGCCATTTGTGACCGGGCTGTCCGGCAGAGGCGTGGGGCTCGACGCGGTTTCAGACGCCGTACAAAAAATAAACGGCACGATCGCGGTGGAAAGCAAACCCGGACTCGGCGCAAAGTTTAAGATCAATCTTCCTCTAAGAGATTCATAGTGTCAGTAGCCCGCGCGTGAGCAAGGGCGTGATTTATCGTCTAAAAATACGCCCTTCCTAACGGTCGGGCTACTGACATGCTGCCTATTCAATTAGCCAAGTGCGCGTAGGATTTGCGATAATACCCGAAATGAAAATCGCCACCTGGAATGTAAATTCCATCAATATCCGTTTGGAGCCGGTGCTCCGCTGGATCGCCGAGCAAAAGCCCGATGTCCTTTGCCTGCAAGAGATAAAATGCACCGACGAAAAATTTCCCTTCCTTGATTTTGCCGAGATAGGTTACAAAGCGGTCATCCTGGGGCAAAAAAGCTATAACGGCGTGGCGATCCTTTCGCCGCTGGATATGGCAAATGTCCGGTACAATTTTCCCGGCGACGATCGCGAATCTCCTTCGCGGCTGATCTCCGCCGACATAAAAAATATTCATGTGGTGAATGTTTACGTGCCCAACGGAACCGAGCTCGGCACCGATAAATTTGTCTTCAAGCTCGACTGGCTGCAGCGCCTGCGGCACTATTTCGACGATACTTGCGATACGAATTCCGACGTCCTGCTATGCGGCGATTTCAATATCGCCCCGGACGAACGCGACGTCTATAACGTGGCGGCCTGGACCGGCAAACTTCATTTCACCATTCCCGAACGCGCGGCGCTCGATTACGTTAATCGCTGGGGATTTACTGATTCCTTCCGCCAGTTCAATGAAAATTCCGGGCAATACACCTGGTGGAATTACCGCGAGGGAGCCTTTCAGCGCGACAACGGGCTGCGGATAGATTTTATCTGGGTTTCGCCGTCGCTGGCGAAAAAATGCACGCGCTGCTGGATCGACCGCGACCCGCGCACCTGGGAACGCCCTTCGGATCACGCCCCGGTCGTGGCGGAGTTCGACGTTTAACGCGCTATGAGCTTACCGGAAATATTATGGCTGGCGCGTCATGGCGAAAGCATTGCCAATGTGGCGCGGCGCAAGTCCGAAGAGCAAAATCTGCTCACGATAGATTTCCCGCAGCGCGAACCCGACGTGCCTCTTTCGAAAACAGGCGAGCAGCAGTCCGTCACAATGGGCAAATGGTTTGGCGCGCTGCCCGAGGAAAACAAACCCACCCGCATTTATATTTCACCTTTTACCCGTACTGTCGAATCGGCCAGGATCCTGGCGGAAACCGCCGGGTTCGATGCGGGCGGGATCGTTACGGACGAGCGGCTGCGCGAGCGCGAGCTTGGCATATTCGACCGCCTTACGAAAGCCGGCGCGCGGGAAAAATACCCGGAAGAGTGCGCGCGCCGCGAATTGCTGGGAAAGTTTTACTATCGCGCCCCGGGCGGTGAAAACTGGTGCGACGTCATCGGGCGCGTGCAAAGTTTTTGGCGGGACCTGAAAAAAGAAGAATCCGCGAGAGTGCTCATCATGACGCACGAGGTCGTTATTCGCTGCTTTCGCTATATGCTGGAAGACCTGAACGAAGAACGTATAATGGCGATCGACCGTGCCGGCGATATTTACAACGGCGCCATCACGCAGTACGAACTCGAACAAAAAGCGGCCGGCTCATTTTATCGAGGGACAATTTTCTGCCCGGTTAAGAAGCTGTTACAGTTATGAAGCAAATCTCACTGCGCTTTATATGAAGGACGATGCTACGGAAAAAGAAATACGGCTGAAGGCATCGCGCGTGGCGAAAACCGATGCCGAGCTCCTGCTGGCGTGCCGCCGCGGCGAGCAGCAGGCGTGGGACGAGCTGGTGGAGCGGTTCGAGCGTCTGGTTTACACCGTGCCGCGCCGCGCCGGGCTCAGCGAAGAGCAGGCGGCCGATATTTTCCAGGAAGTTTTACTGACGCTTTTTCAAAAACTGGACGAGATCGAACAGCCCGACAAGCTTCGTTCATGGCTGGTGACGACGGCAAAATTCAAGACCTGGGGCATTATCCGCGGTGAAAAAGAATTTACCGCGATCGAAAGCGACACCGATGAACCGGACATGATGAGCCTCGTGCCGGACAATTCACCGCCGGCGGACAAAATGCTGATCCAGCTGGAAGAACAGCACCTGGTGCGGTCGGCGCTCCGGGAATTGGAGGAAAGATGCCGCACTATTCTTACGATGCTTTACCTGGGCGACGATACGGCGTCCTACGCGGAAGTGGCCGGGGTGATAAACGTAAATGAAACGAGCATCAGCCCGTTGCGGGCGCGATGCCTGAAAAAACTTGCGCGGATACTGGAGAAGTAAAATGTAATTTCCGTGTCTTTTTTGTCTGCCGGCGCACACTGTATTAGCAGGAGACGCCGGTGCGGCGGACAAAACGATGAACCTGATGAGCAAACATATTCCAACCGAAAAACTGATAAACTTTGCCGACGGCACGCTTTTGGGCAGTGAAACCGGCAAGGTAAAGGCGCACTTAACGGAATGCAAAAGCTGCGCAAAAGAGGTAAAACTTTTCAGTAAAGTGGTCAACCTGATGCGCTCGGACGAATTGGTTGACGCTCCGGCGGATTCGATCGCCTGGGCAAAAAATCTTTTCCGCACCCGCGCTTTAATGCCGCGCCAGACCGTGATGCAGAAAATTCTGGCGGTGCTGCAGGTGGAACCTTTCGCAGATGTCGCCGGCCTTCGGCGAGCGTTCCGCGGCGGCAGCCGCGCAGATGCTCTTCCAGGCAGGTGAAAACAGCGTCGATCTGCGCGTCCTCGCGGGCGAAAAAGGCCTGACCGTTAAGGGGCAAATTCTTGGCGGCGGTTTTGAGAGCTGCGCCGTAACCCTCACCGGGGGTAAAAAGAAGATCAACGCGGAAAGTAATGAACTGGCCGAGTTCACGCTTACGGGTATCAAACCGGGAACTTACCGGATGACCCTGAAATCGGGCGCGAAGGAAATATTGCTGGAGGATTTGGTGCTAAAATAGTTTCATACTATGAAGCGCAAGGGGTTGGTCTCGCGGTTGATCGAGACTGAAAATAAAACTGCTCAAAAAAACTTACTGGCGGAATTTCCGCATATTGCCGATCTCAAATTAGCCTACTCTCTCAAAGACACTTTTTACGATCTGTGGACGACCGAGCCGAAGAAGGTCGAAGCCTCGGCTTCGGCCCTCGCCGTTTTGTCCAAGCTCAATAACGACCTGGAGATCGCGGCACTCGCCAGCTGGGTGCAGGGAATAGCGGATCTGACAAAGGGGAAGCCCGAGCGGGCGATCGTTAATTTAGACAAAGCCGCCGATTTTTTTTCTCTGGAAGGTAAAGAGCTCACCGCCGCGCAAACCCGGGTCAGCAAACTCTATGCGCTGGCGCTGCTGGGCAAATACGACGAAGCGATACAGTGCGGCAGGGCCGTCCTGAAAATATTCGAAGATCATAATGACGATCTGGCTGCGGGAAAGATCGAACACAATCTGGGCAACATCCTGATGCGGCAGGAACGCTACGCGCAGGCGCAAAATTATCTCCTCTCCGCGCGCGCGCGGTTTTTGAAGATCGACAACCAGCCGCAGGTCACGATGGCGGAAAACGCGCTGGCGATAATTTACGCGCTGCAAAACGATTTCCGCAATGCCGAGGAGCTTTATTCCCAGGCGTTAAAACGGGCGCAAAATCTGGATATGCTGGTGACGCAGGCCGAGATCGAAGCCAGCATGGGAAACCTGGCGCTCTTTCGCGGGAATTTTCGCCCGGCGCTCGAACTGCTGGAAAGCTCGCGCGAAAAATATCTGGCGCTGCAAATGCCGCACCAGCAGGTGATCGCGGAACTTGAGATCGCCGATGCCTACCTCGAATTAAACCTCGCCGCTGAAGCCGCGGAAATTTATCATACGACAGCGCCGAAATTTGCCGCCTTAAAAATGAAGGCCGAAGAAGCCCGCTCGCGGCTGCAGCTGGCGCGGGCGCTGGTCCTGCTCGGCGATCATGCCGGCGCATTCAAGCAATTGAAAAAAGCGGCAAAGCTGTTTTCGGACGAAGGAAATGAGGTTGGGGTGGGCGCCGTCAAGCTGCTCGAAGCCCAGGTCAGCCTTGCCAACAACGACTGGCGTAATGCGGAGGCCGCGGCGCGGGCGGCGGAGCGGATCTTTTCCCGGAACGGCAACGTGCGACACCGCCTGACTGCGTTGTGGGTCTACGGGGAATCGCTGAGAAATTCGGGCGATCTGAGCGCGGCGCGGGAAAGTTTAAATAAGGCCCTGACACAGTCTCTGCGGCATGAAAACCCGGTTGCGGCGCAGCTGTGCCTGATCTCGCTGGGAAAACTGGAACTGCAAAAAGGCGCGCCCCGCAAAGCGGAACAGCACTTTAAAAAATCTATCCGGCTGATCGAAAACATGCGCGCGCCGCTCCCGGCGGAAGAATTCCGCATGGCATTTCTGGCGGACAAACTTACTTCCTATCACGAGTTGGCAAAGATCTGCCTGGAGGATAAAACGCGTGCGTTTGAAGCGTTCGGGTATGTGGAAGAGGCGCGTTCGCGCGCGCTGGCCGAAGCGATAGAGGAAAATCCGGCCCGGCAGACGGGCGGCGCGGCGAATAAGCTTCGGGAAGAGTTGGACGGATTACGCGAAGAACTCAACTGGTTTTACAGCCGTTTGAACCGGGCAAAACCGGACGAGATCGCCGGGCTGCAGGACGGGGCGCGGCGGCGGGAAAAAAAGATCGCGGAAGTCATGCGCCGGGTAAACAGCGCCGCGGGGGCCGGTTTTCAGCAAAGAGCGAAACTCGATACCGGGAAACTGCAAAAGCAGCTGGGCAAGTCGCGCGCGCTGGTCGAATATTTCGGCCTGGACGGAAAAATAAACGCCTTTGTGCTGACCGGCTCGGGGCTGGAGATTTTTCGCGGCCTGTGCGACGAAAGTGAAATTTCACCCCTGCTTGAACAACTGCATTTTCAATTCGGCGCATTGCGCTACGGGGTAAAAAATCTGGGTGGGTTTGTCGGCGAGCTGGCAAAGAAAGCGGATCTTTATTTAGCAAAACTGTACGAAAAGCTGCTCCGGCCCCTGGAAGGCGCGTTTGCCGGACAAAACCTGGTTATCGTGCCGTACCGCGAGCTTCATTATGTTCCCTTTCACGCGCTGCATAACGGCAATGAATACCTGGTAGAGTCGCGCGTGGTTTCTTACGCACCGAGCGCGGCGGTGCTGCAAAAATGTATAGAAAAGAAGCGTTCGGGAGCCGAAAACGTGCTCTTAATGGGCTTTGCCGATGAAAAAATTCCGCTGGTTGATGAAGAGATAAGAATTTTGGCGAAAATATTCGGCCAAAGTAAGCATCTAAGTGGGAGAAAGGCGACCTTTGCGGCTTTCCGGGAAAACGCGGGCCAGGCCGATATTTTACATTTGGCCTGCCACGGCGAGTTTCGCCCCGATAATCCGCTTTTTTCGTCGCTCCGGCTTTCGGACGGCTGGGTCACGGTGCGCGATGTTTGCGCGATGAGGCTAAAGGCGGGCCTGGTGACTTTGAGCGCCTGCGGCACTGGCTTGAACTCGGTTTTCGGGGGAGACGAGCTTTTAGGGCTGTCGCGGGGGTTTCTCTCCGCCGGGGCGGCATCGCTGCTTTTGACGCTCTGGACGGTCAATGACGAAGCGGCGACCGCGCTAATGCGCGATTTTTACCGCAATTTACAGGACGGCATTTCTCCGGCCGAGGCGCTGAGAAAGGCCCAGATGAGATTTACCGGGCAGGGATCACACCCGTATTTTTGGTCCCCGTTCGTTTTGGTGGGCAGGTGGTGAAAAAAAAGTGTGAAAAAAATTTGAAGGCATCTGTCTTTTTAGGGAATTTATCGAGACTGTTGATTACGTGAGATCAGCAGTTTTTTGATTCATAGGAAGAAATGAAAAGAAATATCAAAAAAATCTATCAAGTTATGACGGCCCTTTTGCTGGTGGGCCTCTTATTTTCCGCGAGTTTTGGCCGCATCGGGCCTATCACCGCCGCGGGCGGCAATGACGAATTCGTGCCGGAACAGGTCGTGGTCGGACTTCTTTCCGCCGCGGACCTTCCCGCGATCGCCACGCAATATAGCCTGGACGCGGTGCCGCTGGGTCAGATCGGCACCCCGCCGGTTTACCTGCTGCATATCAACGACGGGCAAGCGGTCCCGGCCAAAGTCGCGGCACTGAGAGCGGACGTTAGGGTCTCATTTGCCGAGGAAAATCGTATTTTCGGCACGCCCGAAGCAAGCGGGACATCCTGGAGCGTGGGCACGTCCTGGAGTGTGGGCACTTCGTGGAGCGTGGGCGGCAGCATTAAAGGTTACAGCTCGCAATGGTTCGATAAAACGATCCGTCTTGCCGAAGCGCATGAAGTGGTCGTTCCGGGAACGAATGAAAAAGTGCGCGGCCAGGGCGTCAAGATCGCCGTGCTGGACACCGGCATCGATCTTAACCACCCGGCGTTTGCCGGACGGCTGCTGCCGGGTTACGACTTTGTAAGCGGCGACAGCGACCCGAGCGAAGTTCCGGCGGGCAGAGGCAGCGCCTACGGCCACGGCACGCACGTGGCGGGGATCATTGCCCGCATCGCGCCGGAGGCCAAGATCATTCCGATCCGGGTGCTCGATTCGAACGGCGTCGGCGAAGGCTGGCGCATTACCCAGGCGTTAAAATTTGCCGCCAATTATGACGACGATAATAATCCCAATACCAGGAACGGGGTGGATATCGTCAATATGAGCTTTGCCACGCCTGCTCCAAACCCCGTCCAACCGGGAGAGTTTCCCCGCCTGTTTCACGACATTTTGGAAACCGGGTGCGATGACGTCCCGCTGCCGGGTTATCCCGAGATCGGAAATCCGAAAATGCTCTGCGTCGCCGCCGCCGGCAACAACAGCACCGACAGGCAGTATTACCCGGCGGCCGAACCGAGTATAGACGGAAAGATCGCGGTGGCGTCGACAAACTCTCAGGATCAATTGTCCTCATTTTCGAATTTCGATCTGCAGCTTACTAATAGCGGGGGCAGCCGTTTCAATTGGATAAGGGTGGCCGCGCCCGGAGAAAGAATAATCAGCGCTTTGCCCGGGGAGCGTTACGGCTTATGGAGCGGGACATCGATGTCGGCCCCGATCGTTGCCGGCGTAGCGGCCCTGATCAAACAAAGATACAGGGCACAAAATCCCTCGCTGGGGGACATAGCCGATCATATTGAAGACGTGGGGGTCGATACCATAAACCACCCGCGGGTCAATAAAAGAATAAATGCTTTAAAGGCGGTCACTCTTCCGTTGGTACCGGAGGACTGATCGAAATAACAACACAACTAGATCATTGACCATTGCGAGCAACGACTTGGATGAAATGAATAAATAATTAACAAGGAGTAAGAAAGATGAAACAGGGGTTAAGTAAAAATAATTTCATTAAGCTCGGCGCTGTAATGGCATTAGCTGTCGTCTGGGCGCTCATTCCGTTCTTCCTGAACGAAGGAGCGGTCCAGGCTCATGACGACGATATCCGGATCAAGGCTTTTTTGTCGGGGCCGGCGATAGGCGGCGTCACTCCGTCAGGCGTGACCGAATACAGGTACGAACCCGATAGAAACAGGCGTAAGCTGGAAACATTTCTTTCCGGCGTTAATCTGCCCGCAGGCACTTCGCTGGACCTGGTGGTCAATGGCGCGGTGGTCGGCCAGATATTTATCGACAGTTTCGGCACGGGTGTGCGGGAATTGGAATCGCAGAACGGGGCTAACGTCCCCAACGTGACAACCGGAATGACGATGGCGGTCAGACAGGGCGGAAATACGATCCTGTCGGGCGTTTTCGGCAACCAGCCGACCGGCTCACCGTCACCGTCGCCCAGCGGATCGCCGACCGGCTCACCGACAGGCAGCCCGACCGGCTCACCTTCACCGAGCCCGACCGGCTCACCATCACCGAGCCCGACCGGCAGCCCGAGCCCGAGTCCGACCGGCAGCCCGAGCCCAAGCCCGACCGGCAGTCCGAGTCCGAGTCCGACCGGTAGCCCGAGCCCGAGTCCCTCGCCATCACCGTCACCTTCACCGTCCCCGCAGCTGGCAAGGTTATTCGAAGCCAGAATGGTGGGCGGCAGCGTGGTTCCGGCGGTCACGACCGAAGGACGCGGTTTCGCTCTCGTGGTTCTAAATGACACCGAAACCGAGATAAACGTTGCGACGGGATTCTTCGGATTCTCGAGCAATCAAACGACGGCAAGTATCAATGGGCCGGCGCTATCCGGAATAAACGGGCCGTCTATTTTCAATTTGGGCGCGATCGGCGGCACTGCCGGATTTTTCCAGGTGCAGACCTTTGCGGTTTCCCCCGTGCAGGTCGCGCAGCTTAGAGCGGGAACCCTGTATGTGGTGATCGGGAGCGCTAACAACCCCGAGGGCGAAGTTCGCGGCCAGATCCACAGCGTTCATCAAACCGCCGATTTTGAAGGCGACGGCCGGTCGGATGTATCGGTCTTCCGTCCCAGCGAAAATGCCTGGTATTTTCTGAATAGTTCGGACAATGGTTTCCGCTCGCGTATTTTCGGTGCACCCGGCGACCGTGTAGTCTCGGGCGATTATGACGGCGACGGCGTGGTCGACCTGGCGGTATATCACACGGCCGGCGGACAGGGTTTCTTCCGGATCAGCCGCAGTTCGGACGGCCAGGTTACGGAAAGGCAGTGGGGGCTGAGCACTGACACTCCGGTCGTGGGCGATTACGATGGCGACGGCCGTACCGATATGGCTGTTTTCCGTCCTTCCAACGGCGCCTGGTATATCTTAAACAGCTCGACCGGCTCGTTCTCTATCCATCAATTCGGCTTGAACGGCGATAAAGCTCTGGCCGGAGATTTTGACGGGGACGGCAGGGATGACATCACCATCTTCAGGCCGTCGAATGGAACCTGGTATGTAATGCGAAGTTCCAACGGCGGAGTCGATATAGCCAACTGGGGACTGAGCAGCGATATCCCGACGATCGGCGATTTCGATGGCGACGGCACGGCCGATCATACGGTGTTTCGTCCCTCGACAGGCGTCTGGTACATCCTGCGCAGTTCCGACCGCGGCGTCTCGGGGTCCAGTTCGGACTTAACGGCGACATCCCCGTGCCAGGTATCTATGACGCCGACGGCAAAACAGATGTGGCCGTCTTCCGGCCGAGTACCGGGCAATGGTTTATATTGCGCAGTACCGACGGAAACTTCCAGGTCGCGCAATTCGGCGTGAACGGCGATATTCCTTTAGTTGCTCGCTAGGGGACAGAAAAAGCCGCCAGTACCATGACGGCTTTGTAAATGAGATGCCTCTGACTTCAACCTCCTCGAAGTCAGGGGCTCTTATTTTATGAGAGATTCTAAAAGCACGGACCCGCGCAGCTTATCCGCTATCGCGGGAAAGTTGGAAAGTAATTCTTCAGCCTTGTCGGCCGGATAAGTGGTTAAAACCAGACTCTTTATTTCGTCCTCCGAACGGCCCCTCAACAGATTTTCCAGCACGAACAGCTCATGGTCGCCGAAATCCTCGATGCCCAGCGCATTCGGCAGGTTCAAACCCAGCACTTTCGTTTCCGCCAGCTCCAGGCTCCAGTCCAGAATTTTCTCGACCGGGTCGGAAGCGGGAAAGCGGTTTTTTACCAGCGCCAGCAGATTCTCCCTGTCCGGGACGTTGAGTAGCAAGGCGAGAAAAAAGCGATGTTCGGGGTTGGAAATAAAAGAGCGGCGGCGCACTATTTCGTCCAGGCGGTTCTGTTCGGCGAAAAGCCCGGACAGCGTCCCGGCCGTGTCGCCGTGTTTCCTGCTTACGACCTGCAGAAAATTTTCAAAGCGCTCGTTTGACGAATCGAGCCCGAAAAGCTGGTCAAGCTGGCCGTGAGTCATAAGCCGCCTGATGTTAGAAAGAATAAAGTAGGAAGTTTGGAAATCAGATGCGGCCAAAAGCCCGGCGATCATCTCGTCGGTTTGCGGGTGTTTTGTCCGGACCAGCATCGAAATGCTTTGCAGTTTTTTTACCGTGGTCGGCTCTTCGAAAAAAGGGTCGATCGCCAGCGAAGGCTTGCGGTAGGAAAATTGCGGCAGGTGCAGGGGGCTGCTGTGCGTCCGCACAACTATCGTCGCCGACGGATGATCGAGGTGAAACAGCGCGTGAATAAATTGCCTTCCGGCCAGAATTTGCCTGATATCGCCGACCTGCAGCAGTTCCACGCCGGCCAGGTTTATGCCGCCCAGCTCGGTAAAGGAGTTGATCTTTTCCTGGACGTCGAATTCGTAACTGCTGTGAATGGAAGAACCGAGCAGCACCTGGAACGCGCCGCAAAAACCGTGCTGGTGGATCTCGGTCGTGCCGTCGAGCCAGAAATAAATGTCGATATGAAAGCGCGGCGAATTGTAAAGCGTGATCGGCGGGTCGCCGAACCTCGCGGGCAGGTCGCGCTGCTCGGGCAGGTAGGTTTCGCCCAGCGCCCAATTGATTATTTCCCACGCGGAAACCTTCGCCGGCAGATCGGCGTCGCGCAGCGCCTCTTCGCAGATGCCGGCAAAAGCGTCCTCATTGTAGCCCCGCTCGCGCCAGAGAGTTTCGACGTTTTTTCCTAGTTGTCTGAATATTTCCATCTGATCAAGGATATCAGGTAAAGTTTGGCGGCGGCGGCGGTTCCGAGTAAAAAGAAGAATAACTTCCCAGTTTTGCGAAACGCTCCGTTTGCCGCGCGGTTATTCCCTTTACCACCATGAACGCCGCGATAGCGGCAAACATATTCAGCAGGCTTGCCACGCCAAAGACGGTCATGGCAACCCCCTGATCTACCTTGCCCGTCATATCCATGCGAAAGCTGGCATTAGAGGCTAAGTTCGCCATGATCCACAAAGCCCACCAGACGCCCAAAAGCGCGGGCGTTCCCATGCTGCTGGATAAAAAACTCAGCTCCGGGTCGAAATCCGGATCGCTCTGGTTCCAGACCTCGCGCACCACCTGAAACGGCTTGAACAAATTCAATATCGGAATAAACCAGTAACCAACCGCCCAGCCCGATGAATGTTCCAGGGGCCCGGCCCTGAGCGGGATGAGATTCTTATAAACGCGGTTCAGCCATATCAGAAAAAACACGATGGTCAGGATATTGACCGGAAGCTGGATCAGGGCCAATAAACTGATCGCCATTACCCAGAAGGACGTAGTTTCGCCCTCCAGCGGGACCGCATAAGGAAAATATAGTTCCCCCAGGCCGAAAATGGTTTGGATCGCCTCGGTAACCGCTATGGCCGCCAGCAGCCCGGTCACGATAAGGGACAGTTTTTCCGCGGATCTATATTCAAAGTCTTGATTTCTTTGCATAGATTAAGATTTTTTCGCCTGGATAAATCTAAGCCATTTACGCTGTTTCGTCAAAAAGAGGCGCCGGCGGTATTTTAATCGCCGAACGCCTTAAACGCGGTAGTCTGGAATACGAAGTTTGATCAAAGGCGGGTTTTCATGCTCGTTTTTTTCGCCGTGAAAGTTCCGGTCGCTTCCGCCCCGCTAACGGGCTTGCAGTTTTGCGCCCGGAGCCCCGAGGCGGAAAAGCACCGCCGCCAACAAAAAAGACGCCGGTAAAGATCGGCATTCTCATGTCGGTTGACCTAGTTCAGCAGAAAACTAACGGTGACTTCCGCCTTGACCGAAATAGTGCCGGGAGAAAAGGTCGAATTTTCCGCGGTGGAATAACTGGCGCTAAAACTCTCACCGTCCCCCGAAGAATTGGCAACGTAATTCGACGAATTCGCGCTAGCGCCCGAAATAGAGAAATTTGACCTAAAAGCGCCTTCACGGATCCAGACTGCCTTACCGATGGTTTGCCCGATCTCTCCGGCCAGCGCGGCCGCTTTTTCCCGGGCGGCTTTCATTGCCATCGCCCGCGCCTGGTCGCGGTATTTTCTGATCTGGGTGGTTTGCAGGTCTACGTCTCCAACGCTGCTGACGCCCGTTTTGATAAGGTCGCGAAAGAAACCCTCGAATTTCGACATGTCGGACAGCCTGATCTTGACCTCTTTGCTTACCTGGTAGCCGAGAAAGAGGCGCACCTTTTCGTCCTTGCCGACCCAGGTGTATTTTTCCTGGTATTCATAAAAATCCGTTTTGACGTTTTGCGCCGGGATGCCGGCGGCCTTGCAGAGATTTATTATCTGCGCCACGGTGTCGTCGTTTTGCTTTTGCGCAAGCTGGAGGTCCTTGTTGAGTTTTGAGACCGTAAGGTTGAATATCGCCTCATCCGGCACGACGCGCACCTCGGAGGAGCCGGTCACGGAGATGGTCGGCATTTGATCGATATTTTGCGCGCTTGTTGAAAGACAGCAAAATAAAACGACCGCAAAAACAAACATATATCTTAAGTTCATAACTTCTCCTAAATTTAAAATCTAAAATCCGGACCGCTACGCTTTCGGGTGCGCTTTGTCATACACTTCGATCAATTTTTCCATCGAAACCTGGGTATAGATCTGCGTGGTGGACAGCCGCGCGTGGCCGAGCAGTTCCTGGATGTCGCGCAGGTCGGCGCCGGAATCGAGCAGGTGCGTGGCAAAAGAGTGGCGCAGGCCGTGCGGGCTGATGTCGTGAATGTCGGCGCATTGTTTGATGTATTTGTCCACCATCCGCCCGACCGAGCGCGTGGTGATGCGCGTGCCCTGGTAGTTAAGAAAAACCGCCCGGTCGTCACGCTCGGCGACGGGCGCATTGTGCAGAAAATTCAGGCGTATCTGCAGGTAATTTTTCAACGCCGCAAGGGCGTGGTCGCCGAAGGGGACGATGCGCTGTTTGCGGCGCTTTCCCATCACCAGCACGCTCTTGTTCTCGTAGTCGATGTCCTTCAGGTCGAGCTTGACGAGTTCTGAAACGCGTACGCCGGTAGCATATAAAAATTCGAGAATGGCGCGGTCGCGTTTTCCCATATCGGTCTCCGCGTCCGGCGATTCGATAAATCGCACGGCGTCTTCCATCGAGAGATGATTGGGCAGCTTGCGTTCGATGCGCGGCGTGGAAACCAGCTTCGCCGGGTTCATTTCCAGCTTTCCTTCGCGGACCAAAAATTGAAAGAAGGTGCGGACGCTGGCGAGTTTGCGCGCGATGGATGTTTTCTTTTTATTCGCCTCATGCAGCGCCGACATCCATTCGCGGATGGTGATGTGGTCAATTTCTTTCAGATCGACCGCGCGGCGTTCCAGCGTTTTCTCACCGATGACCGGCGCCAGAAAATCGTGAAACTGGCCCAGATCGCTGGCATAGTTTCGCAGCGTGTGTTCGCTGACATTGCGCTCATAGCGCATATGTTCGAGAAATTCTTTGAGGTATTCTTCAAACATAGGGGCGGCTTTTGGAGCGCCGAATTCATTCGGCAAGGATGCGGACTAAAGTCCGCGCTCCAAGCTATCTTTTCCTGGGAACGTAGTAACCTTTTCGCGTACGCACTGTCAAGCCTGAGCGGTTTTTCACCTTTAAGGCGATCGCGTGAAAATCGCTGCCGAGGGCTTTATCGTCCGGGTAGTAGCTCAAAATATATTGCTGTGAAAGCTCGGCGGAAATACGGACAAATGCCGCGTCGAGCTCTTTTTCATCGAGCGGGGAATAGACCGCGCCGCCGGTCTGCTTGGCAAGTTCCTGCATCCGGTGCTCGGCTATCAGGTTCATGATGTTGGCATTGCCGCCGCGATTACCCGTCTTGGTATAATTCTCGAAATCCGTGGTCTTTACCACATATATCTGGCAATTCCTGGCCTGCACGCCTTTTACCACTTTTTCCAGGGTGTTATCGAGATCGCTGTTGGTGTCTTCGCCGTCGGAAACGATCACTATCACGCGCCGGCCTTCGACCTCGCTGAGATATTTCCCCGCGTCTGAAATTGCGTCCAGCAGGGCCGTCGCGCCGGAAGGCGGCGGAAGACTGTTGATCGCGCTCACCAGGCTGCCGACGTTCGGGGTCATGGGCTGTTCCAGGGTGACTATGGTCGAGATACTGTAAAGCGCGGCCTGGTCTTTATCGGGACGCAAAACGCGTTTGAGAAACCGGGTGGCGGCCTTGATCTCGAATTCGCGCGCGGAGGTCAGGCTGGAGCTGTTGTCGAACAGCAGCGCCAGCCGCACCGGGGCATCGGAACGGGAAAGCTCGCTTATCTCGGCAACTCTATTATCGATCAAAAGCTCGAAATCCTTGATCTGCAGATCCGTGATAGGCCGTCCCGTCTCATCCGTTACGGAAACGGGGATCGGCACCAGCACCGAATCGACGTTAAAGACCTCGTCATCGCCCGCGGCGGGCGCCGCCGCCGGCTGCGTCGAGACGGGTGTCGGCCTCGGGGCCGGCGAAGTTTTTTTCGGAGCGTCGTATATGCTTCGCGGGCGCGTTTCGTGCGCCGCTTCCTCGGGGGTTTGCTTGACCCGGCCCGATTGCGCCAAACACAATAGACAGAGCGCGAAAATAAAAATTTTTGCGGTTAAAAATTTCATCAGGTAAAGATCAGCTTCACTCCCGCGATCACCAGCACCAGCGAGAGTACCCGCCGCAGCGTGATTATAGCAAAATAGCGGCTGCCCAGCGTTGAGCCGATCAGCCCGCCTACGACCGCCGCCGCGACCCAAAGCCAGACATTCGGCGGCAGGGCCATCAAGTCCTTATAACCTCCGGCCAGCCCGGCGATGGAGTTGACCACGATGAACATCGCCGATATTCCCGCCGCTGTTTTGGTCTCGGCCCAGTTAAAGAAAAGCAGCAGCGGCGTCAGGAAAATTCCGCCCCCTACGCCGGTCCAACCTGCGATCAGGCCCATCAGCGCGCCCAGCAGCAAAGCAAGCCACAAACTTACTTTTTTTGTCTCCGATGGCGATCCGAGTTTCCAGAGAAACCGAAAAGCCGTGAACAGCAGCACCGCACCCAGCAGCTTTTTGTGCCAGGCGACAGGGAGAGGATATTTGCCGCCCAAATACGCAAAAGGAATCGAGGTAGCGGCAAAAGAAATAAACGTCCGCCAGTCGAAATGCCCGCCGCGATAAAACTGAACCGTAGCGATGCCGGCGACAAAAACGTTCAGCATCAGCGCCGTCGGCCGCGAGATATTCGGCGCTACGCTAAGGAGTGCCATCACTGCCAGATAGCCCGAGCCCCCGCCGTGCCCTACTGATGAGTAAAGCATCGCTACAAGAAAGACAGCCGCGATTATCAATATCTCGTATTCAACCATGCGCGCTGTAACCTGAGGTTTTTAGGTCGCGCAGGAATTTATCCCAGATCTGCAAAGCCATATCGACCTGTATAAGATGCCGTTCCCGCTTGTTACGATGCTTCTTACGAAGCTCGGCGGGCAGGGGTTCCAGCAGCGCGAAAGTAATATTGACCGGCTGGAAATTTTTCGTTTCGGTGTTAGAAACATAGTTGCAAAGCGCGCCCGTCGCGCTCGACGTCGGGGCGGTGATGAGTTCCTCTCCGCGGGTGAGCCGCGCCGCGTTCAAACCCGCCAGCCAGCCCGTGGCGACCGATTCCACATAACCTTCGACTCCGGTTATCTGCCCGGCAAAAAAGAGGTTAGCTTTATTTTTGACCTGCAGCGCGGCGTTTAGTACCCGCGGTGAATTTATATAGGTGTTGCGGTGGATCTGTCCGAACTGCAAAAATTCCGCGTTTTCCAGACCAGGCACCAATCTCAAAACCCGCTCCTGCTCGCCGTAGCGCAGGTGGTTTTGAAAACCGACCAGCCCGTAGGCGTCGGCCATCAGATTTTCCTGCCGCAGCTGCACCGCCGCGAAGGGCTCCCGCCCGGTTTTCGGGTCGGGCAAACCCTTGGGCTTCATCGGGCCGTACCGCAAGGTGTCTATCCCGCGCCGTGCGGCCTCTTCGATCGGCAGGCAGGATTCGAACCAGCGCGTATCTTCGAAACGTTTCAGCGGCACCGATTTGGCTTCGACCAGCGCGTTGTAAAAAATTTCGTATTGTCCACGGTCAAAAGGGCAGTTGATGTAATCGTCGCCGCCCTTGCCGTAGCGCGCAGCCTTAAAGGCGATATTCATGTCGATCGAATCGGCCGCCACGATCGGCGCGATGGCGTCGTAAAAATAAAGCTGGTCGTTGCCGGTCAGCTTCATTATTCCGTCGGCCAGCGCCTCGGAAGTAAGCGGACCCGTAGCGATGATCGCGATCTCGTCCGCCGGAATTTCTTTTATTTCTTCGCGGACGATCTCGATGTTCGGGTGCTGCTGGATGCGCGCGGTGATAAGCTCGGCAAATTTGATGCGGTCGACCGCCAGCGCCGCCCCGGCGGGAACCTGCGTCTGCATCGCCGCGTCCATCACCAGCGAATTTCCCCGCCGCAGCTCTTCTTTCAAAAGATACGGCGCGGAGCCTTTTTCGTCGGATTTGAGAGAATTAGAACAGACGATCTCGGCCAGCTTATCGGTGCGGTGCGCCGGCGTCGAAGTAACCGGGCGCATCTCGTAAAGCCTGACTTTAACGCCGGTTTCCGCCGCCTGCCAGGCAGCTTCGGCTCCGGCTAAACCTCCGCCGATCACGATTATCTCTTTCACGGCTTAAATCATAGCAAAAGATCGTATTATCTATCAGTATAAAGCCCGATAAACTCTCTTTACAGACAAGCCGTTTTAGATACGGAAGCGACAAATAGCTGATAGCTATTAGCTTATCAACCGTCAGCTATTTGCTGCTGAAAATCTCCATCGGGGCTAATTACTTTTATAGATCACTTGCACTTTTTTATGCTTTTGGCGCGAGAAAAAACCCACGGCACCGCCGATCAGAGCGCCCGGGATGGCAAAAAGAGGAACCGCGGCTCCGATCAACCCGTCGTCATTTTGCGGGTCGTTGCGGCTGGCTAAAACCAGCGCCAAACCGGCGCCGGCTCCGATCCCCGCGCCAATCGCGGCCCCTTTGAGCGTTTTTCTTGAAGACTCGTTGAGCGACGCAAGCCATATTTTTTTAACGGAATCGCGTTTAAAGGAAATTTCAGAAACGCTGTTTCCCGTTACGGCCCTGACTTTTGCCTCACTATCGTCGACGGCCGTTAGTATTCCGTAGACGGTTTTTTGATCTCCGGCCTTAACGGCAACTTCACGATTAACATAGGAACCAAGCGATTGCCAATCGTCACCCGTGCCGCTTTTTTGCGCCGCCGCGGGCGCTGCGCAGACCAGTAAAAGAACGATGGCCAAAAACCCTGCAAGCATTTTGGTAGTCATGATCATTACCTCAAAAATTAGAAATTGAGCGAGTCATTAAATAGGATGCGCTTTTTATCGAAAAGGATCGGCGCAGGGGCCTTTCATTGGATCTAAGATCATTTTGCTGGAGATTTGAGAGTGATTTGCTTGACAGCAAGTTTTGTAATTCTTATAGTCTTAAGCTGGTACTTTTGGTACTTTGAGCCATCCTAGCTCAGCTGATAGAGCATTCGATTCGTAATCGAAAGGTCGTGGGTTTGAATCCCATGGATGGCTCCAAAATTTGGACAATTATTGAAAAAAGAGCATCGTTTTGATGCTCTTTTTTGTATACTTGATTAAAAGAAATCAACTCAAGGGGGGGGGAGCGATGGAAAACGAAAAAACCCGGGCCGGGGCCGAAGAGCTGAAGGAAGAGTTGAAGAAGGACGAGGACGTCCGCCGGGAACTAGAGAAAGCCACGGAAGTTAAAGAGCCGAAAACGCCCGTCGTTGAGACAAAACACAAATTCTGGCTGGCGACTTACATCCTGCTGCTGCTCGGTTTCGGCGTAATCTACTACTTGCTGCGCCTCGGGTTTTTTGATTTTGCGCCCCGCTTCGTGCCGATGCTGGAAAGACTGGTGCTTGGCGCGACGGCGATCGTGCCTGTTTTGATGGCGGTCAAGATCGTCAAGGCTTACCTGGTAGCTCCGCTAAAAAACAGCGTCGCCCGCTACAATCTTCGCCGCATCATAAATCTGCTGGCGGGCCTGGGCATCTTTTTTATCGCGCTCTCGGTGCTTTTCGCCAACTGGTACACGGCCGTAGTTTCCTTCGGATTGATCTCTTTGATCCTGGGTTTTGCGCTGCAAACGCCGATCACAAGCTTTATCGGCTGGATCTATATTCTGGTCAAAGCGCCTTACCAGGTAGGAGACCGGATAAAGATCGGCGAAGCGACCGGCGATGTTATCAGCGTCGGTTACCTGGACACCACGCTCTGGGAATTCGGCGGGCAGTATCTTTCCACCGACCATCCCAGCGGCCGGATCATCAAATTTCCCAATTCGAACGTGCTGGATTCGGCTGTTTACAATTATTCATGGTCGCTCTTTCCGTATATCTGGACGGAAATAAAATTTTATGTCGCTTACCAGAGCGACCTGGAATTTATCGCCCGCATAATGCGCGAGACGGCTGCCGAGGAAGTAGGCGAGGCGATGATGGAACGGGTGCGCGTTTATCGCGACCTGCTGCGGCAAACGCCGGTCGATCAGTTCGAGGTCAAGGAGTATCCGACGGTCGTTTTCCGCGCCAACAACAATACCTGGATCGAGGTCATCGTGCGCTACCTGGCGGAGCCGAAAGGCGCCGGGCAGGTAAAGTCGCGGCTGATCAAAAAAATGCTCGACAAGCTCAACGCCGAGCCGGAGCGGGTGATGTTTCCGAAAGGCGATATGCGATAGACCGACAGGTTCTTCTTTGCGCCTTTGCGCCTCCCGCGTGAAATTGTCTCACGTGGGACACGCGGGAGACGCAAAGAACGCTGAGTAAAACAGCCAACTTTAGATGGTCCCGTTAAATCACACCCGGATTTTCTTCAAGGTTCATCTTTTTGGCATTAAAAATGCATTTCTCCTTATTTTGAGAGCAAAAAGGAGGAATTTGCGAAATGTCACTAATAAACTGTCCTGAATGCGGACACGAAGTTTCTACTTCGGCCTTGGAATGTCCCAACTGCGGCCGCCCTGTTCACCGGCCGGTTGAACACCAGAAAACGGTAGTTACGGCTGTTCCGCGCGTAAAAGAAGGTTTTCCGAAATGGGCTTTTATCCCGCTGGGTGTTTTAGGGGCGCTGTTGCTGCTGGTATTGTTCCTGGTGATGAGCAGGAATAATGATGATTCGGCAAACACCAACATAAATATTTCCGCTAAGCGCCCGGTGACGGACACCCGCGTTCCTGCACGAACAGATTCACAGGTCGTGACCGTTCCTCCATCAACCGACACCCAGACCGTGACCTTGCCGCCGTCGCAAACCACTACTACGACCGTGCCCGGCAGTTCCGGCAGCGCGCCCCAGCCGGTCGCGGATAGGGGAACGGCTGTGATCGTAGCCAAAACGACCGCCCGAACAGGCGCGCCGCAGGCCGTCAGAAATGAAAAATTCTATCTGCTGGACAAGGATCTGGAGATGATCCTCAGTGAAGCGGATCTGGAACCGATCGAAGGGCAAAGCCTGATGAACAGCTTGGGCCTGTCAGTGCTTTATCCCGACCGCTACGGTGAGTTTAATCGTGCGGCACTAAATGCGATCAAGCGCCACATCAAATATTCGGCGCAAACCGACGGCTCGGGAAAAGCGCAAATGAAAGACATCAAACCGGACAACTATTATCTTTTCGGGGTGACCAGGACCGGCAAAGGCTTTGCCGTCTGGAGTTCGCCGGTCATGATCAACGGCGGGGAAAATATTTTGAATTTAAGCCCGCAGCCGCTGACCGAAGTGTCGGAATAGTTTTTGTTTTGAGTCCACTGTTTTGAGTCCAGCCTTCAGGCTGCTTTCGTTGATCAAAAATTTAAAGCAGCCTGAAGCGCGGGACTCAAAACGTTTATCCACACAGCTTTAGAACTTTTACAAAACTATTACAAACTTAAACACGGTCGAGGAGTAATCTAATAAAAGAAAGAGGACTGTAAGATCATGAAAATATTGCTCGTCTATCCCGTATTTCCCGACACCTATTGGAGCTTTAAATACGCGTTGTCGTTTGAGAACAAGCATGCGTCTTTTCCCCCGCTCGGGTTGCTGACCGTTTCCTCGATGCTTCCCGCTGAGTGGGAAAAGCGGCTGGTCGATATGAATGTCGAAGATCTTACCCCGGCTCATATCGAGTGGGCGGATATGGTATTTGTCAGCGCGATGATCGTCCAGCAGGAATCGCTGATGGAAGTCGTCAAGTTAAGCAAGGCGATGGGCAAGCGGGTCGCCGTCGGCGGGCCTTATGTTTCGACCAGCGCCGATAAGCTGCACGAGGCGGATTATATTTTCATCGGCGAGGCGGAAACCACCTTGCCCGAATTTATCCACGACCTCGGGATCGGCGCGGCCAAACGAACCTACGAAGCCGCTGAAAAGCCTTCGCTTCTTAATACTCCCGTGCCGGATTTCAGTTTGATCCAACACAAAAATTACAGCGCGATGAACGTGCAGTATTCGCGCGGCTGTCCTTTCAATTGCGAATTCTGCGACATCATAGAAATTTACGGGCGGTTCCGCGCACGAAATCCAACGATCAGATGCTGGCAGAGTTGGAGGCGCTGCGCCAGACGGGCTGGCGCGGTTTGGTATTTATCGTCGACGACAATTTTATCGGCAATAAAAAGAACGTGAAGCTTTTCATGCCGCATTTGGTGGAGTGGAGCCGGCGGCACAATAACCCATTTTCCTATATTACCGAAGCCAGCGTGAATCTCGCCGAGGATGAACCGCTGCTCCAGATGATGCAGGACGCCGGTTTTAGCCGCGTTTTCTTAGGGATAGAAACGCCGGTCGAAGAAAGCCTCAAGGAAGCCCAGAAGGGGCAGAACACGCGGCGCGGTTTGCTCGATTCGGTGAGCAGAATTCAAAATTACGGGATGGAAGTGATGGCCGGCTTTATCGTCGGGTTCGACAACGACCCGGAAAATATTTTCGAGCGTCAGATCAATTTTATCCAGGAAAGCTCTATCCCGCTGGCCATGGTCGGACTGCTGACGGCGCTGCCGGACACGCAGCTTTGGCGGCGTCTGGAAAAAGAAGGCAGATTGTTACAGGACAGCTCGGGAAATAATACGGACTGTTCGCTTAATTTTATTCCTAAGATGGACAAGACGGTCCTCGTCGAAGGGTATAAAACCATCCTGCGTAAAATTTACGGCTCCCGTGAATACTACCAGCGCGCGCTGGGCTGCCTGTCCCGCCTGAAACAGGATAAAGCGGTGACGCGCCAGGGCGGCGCGCTCAGCGATCTTAAAACCCTCAGCAAAATAATTTTTACGCTCGGGCTGCGCGACCGCGAGCGCATCCAATTCTGGCGTTATTTATTTCGCACACTAACTTCTCACCATCGCAATTTCGCGCATGCCATGACACTGGCGGCGATGGGATACCACTTTCGCAAGATCACCGCGATATATTGCGATTAGAGAGGTTATTTAAGCCGCCCGTTAAAACGGGCCGATAGTAATTAAAAACGAACCTGGCCCCGGGCTTACACCCGGGGCTTTTGTTCTGTTGTCCGCTTGAATTTTTCGAGGTGTGAACATATTCTTTATTCTCAAAAGTTTAGCTCTTGAGAATTGTAAATGACAAAGATTTTCTCCATCGCAAAGATCGCCTGCTTATTTCTGGTACTTACCCTTGGCGCGCTGACAGCGCCGGCTCAGCAAAGAATTACCAGGCCCGGGCCTAATATTCAGAGGCTGACTATTCTGGTAAAAGACGGCGTCTACCGGCCGGCGAGTTTTCGTTTGAAACGAGGCGTTCCGGCGCGTATTACCGTAATCCGCAAAAGCGCGCACGAATGCGGCGAGGTAATAGTTTTTCCGGCGTATAATATCAGGCGCCATTTAAAGTTGAATAGGCCCGTCGTGATCGCATTTACCCCGCGCAAAACGGGCACCTTCGGATTTATGTGCGGGATGGATATGATGTACGGAAAGGTGATCGTGCAATAAAAAGGCCGGACTTGCTGCCGGGCAAAATGAAAAAAATAAATTTCAATTTCAAAATGCTGATCTGCCTGGGAGCGTTGGCGGGCGTTAGCGGCTGCGCCTCTCAGAGCGTTCCCTCCGCCCGCGACGTAACGCAGCCAGGTAGTAATTTACCTGCGGCGATCCGCGTTTCTTCTGACCGGGCGGATGCTGCCGAACCTTCCATGGTTTTCGACGAGCAGGGAAATATTTACGTCGTCTATGTCGAGCACGGCGACGACAGGTCCGCCGATGTTTTTCTGCAAAAATACGACGGCGAGTTGCGGCCTCAGGGCGAAAAGATACGGGTCAATTCGCAGCCCGGCGAAGCGACCGCGTGGCGCGGCGATCAGCCGACGGTGAGCGTTTTGGGAAAGGAAAATGTCTATATCGGTTGGAATGCCCGGACGGATACTTCCAAAGAAGCCGGCAACGATCTCATGCTTTCCGTTTCGATCGACGGAGGAAAAACTTTTGCCGCGCCCGTCAAGGTCAACGACGACAGCGCCCCGGCCGCGCATGGAATGCACGGGATGGCCGTAAATGGGAACGGGGTTTATTTTGTCTGGCTTGATGAGCGGTATTTGAGAAATAACCGCGAAGCGAAAATGAGGTGGGCTTATTCCGCCGCAAAACACGAGCATCTTGAGCCCAATGCCGAGCTTTATTTTGCCGTTTCCAAAGACGGCGGCAAAACATTTTCCGCGAACAAACGAATAGCCGGGAACATTTGTCCGTGCTGCAAAGTCTCTCTGCTGGCGGTGAGGGACGGAGAATTTTATTTCAGTTGGCGCCATGTACTGCCGGGCGACATGCGGCATATGGCGGTCGCTTCCAGCGCCGATGGCGGAAAGGCATTTAGCGAAACGACGATCGTCAGCGACGACAAATGGCAGATCAACGCCTGTCCCGTCAGCGGCGCGCCGCTGGTGATCGGCAGGGAGGGGGCGCTGGGGATAGCCTGGTATACCTCGGGCAGCGCCGGCCCCGCGGGGCTTTATTGGGCGGAATCAACAGACCGGGGGAAAACATTTTCGCCGCGCAAACTTTTGAGTGAGGGAATGGTTTTCGGCACGCCGGTGATGCTTTTCGACGACAGGTCCGGATACCGGCTGGTCTGGACGGCGAAGGGGCGCATCTTTACCCAGACCGTTACTGAACAACAACCGCGGGAGGTGGGCGAGGGTGAACTGCCGGCGGCGGTTTCCGCCGGAAACGCGGTTTATATTAGCTACATAAAAAACGAAAGCGGAAAACGCTCCATCTGGCTAAGCCGTGTGGAAAATTGACCGGAACGCCGAATTTATTCGGCTCGAACGCCAAGCGTTTCGATTTACGCCCTTGCTTACGCGCGGGCTACTGACACTGCTTGATTTATCCGCCGGATTCGCGTAAAAATTAAACTGTAAATCCAAATTAGATCCGGATCGTTCAAGCGCGGAAAAATGGCATTCATACCGGGATTCAGGTAAAAAAATCCAAACAGGCCGGGGCAGTTAAAACTGCTGTGAGCCGTCGTCCGCGCGGGAGGTGAAAAACAACTGAATATGGCAACCTCGTTGGTTCAAATCAAGCGGCGTTCTTTCGGCCAGACAATGCGCAAAGGCGCGTGGTGGGTCACGCCGCTGTTGACTTTTTTGGGCCTGGGCGCTTTTGTGGTCTATTCCACCTGGGCGGCTTTTCAGGGAGAACATTACTGGTATAGCGGAAACGGCGCGCATTACCTGTCGCCGTTTTACTCGCCGGAGCTTTTCGGCCCGCACGAACCTTTTTTTGGAGCGAAACCGGCCTGGATCCCGAGCTGGCTGCCTTTTACGGCGGCGCTGCTGATCCTCTGGGCGCCCGCCGGGTTTCGCCTGACCTGCTATTACTATCGCGGCGCGTATTACAAAGCTTTCTGGGCCGATCCGCCCGCCTGCGCCGTCGGCGAGCCGCGCCATAATTACCGCGGCGAGAAAAAATTTCCGCTCATATTGCAAAACGTGCATCGTTATTTTCTTTACCTGGCATTGATATTTCTCATCTTTCTCGCCTACGACGCTTATTTAGCGATGCGTTTTACCGATCCCAAAACCGGAATAACCTCGTTCGGCATCGGCGTCGGCACGATAATTCTGTTCGCCAATGTGATCTGTCTCGGCGGCTACACCTTAGGCTGCCATTCTCTGCGCCACCTGGTCGGCGGCGGCTGCGACGAGCTTTCTAAACGGCCGGTCCGAAAGCAAATGTATAACTGTGTGAATTGTCTCAACGTCCGCCACATGATGTGGGCGTGGATGAGCCTTTTTGTGGTGGGATTTTCCGATATTTATATACGTTTGTGCTCGATGGGTATCTGGACGGATTGGAGAATTATTTAAGAGTTCAGAGTTACGCCTTTAGGCGTGATCACGCATAAATGCGTAACTCTAAACAAACAATATGGCTGATTACACTACATTCGAACACGACGTTCTGGTCATCGGCGCCGGGGGCGCGGGGCTTCGCGCCGCCATCGAGGCCTCGGCCGCCGGCGTTTCCGTCGGCCTGGTCTGCAAATCGCTGCTCGGGAAAGCTCACACCGTGATGGCGGAAGGCGGAATGGCCGCGGCGATGGCTAATGTCGACGATCGCGACAACTGGATGGTGCATTTTTCCGACACCATGCGCGGCGGGCAATATGTCAACAACTGGCGCATGGCCGAGCTTCACGCCAAGGAAGCTCCCGACCGCGTGCGCGAGCTCGAAGCCTGGGGCGCAGTGTTCGACCGCACCAAGGACGGAAAAATTCTCCAGCGAAACTTTGGCGGGCACCGTTACCCGCGGCTGGCTCACGTCGGCGACCGCACCGGGCTGGAACTTATCCGCACTTTGCAGGATCACGGCATACACCAGGGCATTGAAGTTTATATGGAGGTCACCGTCGTTACATTATTAAAAGACGGTGAACGCGTGGTCGGCGCGCTGGCTTACGAACGCGAGCACGGCAGATTCCGCATCTTCAAAGCCAAAGCCGTTATTTTGGCGACGGGCGGCGTCGGCCGCGCCTACAAGATCACCAGCAACAGTTGGGAAGGCACCGGCGACGGGCATGCGCTGGGCTACGACGCCGGGGCGGAGCTGATCGATATGGAATTCGTCCAGTTTCACCCGACGGGAATGGTTTGGCCGCCCAGCGTGCGCGGGATCCTGGTGACCGAAGGAGTTCGCGGCGAAGGCGGAATTTTGCTCAATAACGAAGGCCGCCGGTTCATGTTCGACGACATCCCGGACAATTACAAAGACCAGACCGCCGACTCACCCGAGGAAGGCTGGCGCTACACGCAGGGCGATAAAGACGCCCGCCGCCCGCCGGAGCTTTTGACCCGCGACCATGTGGCCCGCTGCCATCAGGCGCGAGGTCAAGGCCGGCCGCGGAACCCCGCACGGCGGCGTCTACCTGGACATCGCCTGGATCAAGGAAAAACTTTCCAATGCCCCCGAGCATATCAAGAAAAAACTGCCCAGTATGTATCACCAGTTCAAGCAGCTGGCCGATCTGGATATCACCAAGGAGCCGATGGAGGTCGGGCCGACCACGCATTACATAATGGGCGGCGTCCGGGTAAATGCCGATACGCAGATGTCCACCGTGCCGGGCCTTTTTGCCGCCGGGGAATGCGCCGCCGGAATTAACGGCGCCAATCGACTGGGCGGAAATTCTCTTTCGGACCTGTTGGTTTTCGGCAAACGCGCGGGAGAATTTGCGGCCGTTTATGCGAAAGAAAACAGCGCGGGGCAGGTAGACGAGGCGCAGGTCCGGGAAGCCATGCGCCGGGCGCACGAGCCGTTTGAGCGTGAGGGCGGTGAAAATCCGTTCATGATCCAGTACGAGCTGCAGGACATGATGCAGGACCTGGTGGGCATCGTGCGCGTCGAAGATGAAATGCGGCAAGCGCTGGAAGGCATCGGAAAACTAAAGGAACGTGCTGCTAACGTTTTTGTTTCAGGCAACATCGACTTTAATCCCGGCTGGCACACCGCGCTCGATCTACATAACCTGCTGACCGTTTCCGAAGCTATCACGCGCGCGGCGATCGAGCGCCGAGAAAGCCGCGGCGGGCAATACCGCGACGATTATCCGAACAAAGAACCGGAGTTCGCCAAGTTTAACTTTACGCTGAAAAAAGGGGCCGACGGCCAGATGCAGATCGAGCGCGTGCCCGTCCCGGAAATGCCGGACGAGCTGAAAAAGATCATCGAGGAGATGGGATAAAAAGTTTTGAGTTATGAGTTTTGAATTTTTAGTGAACGGAACTCAAAACTCAACACTCAAAATTCAAAACTCAGATAATTATGACACAAGCAACATTCAGGATCTGGCGCGGCGAACCGGGAAGCGGCGATTTTGTCGATTACCAGACGGAAGTTTCCGAGGGGATGGTCGTGCTCGATGCCGTGCTGCAGATCCAGGCCGAACAGGCCGGTGACCTGGCTTGCCGCTGGAATTGCAAGGCCGGAAAATGCGGCTCGTGCTCGGCGGAGATCAACGGGATGCCGAAGCTGATGTGCATGACCCGGCTCAACACGCTGCCGATGGAAGAGCCGGTGACGGTCGAGCCGATGCGCGCTTTCCCGCCGCTCAAAGACCTGGTCACCGATGTTTCCTGGAATTTCGAGGTTAAAAAGAAGATCAAACAATTCACCCCGCGCCCGCCCGATGCGCCGGACGGAACCTGGCGCATGCAGCAGGAAGACATCGACCGCGTACAGGAATTTCGCAAATGCATCGAGTGTTTTCTCTGCCAGGACGTTTGCCACGTGCTGCGCGACCATGTCAAGCACGAGGAATTCATCGGCCCGCGCTTTCTGGTCTACGCGGCGGCGCTGGAAATGCACCCGCTGGACACGGCCGACCGGCGCGAAGAGCTGAAAGACGAATTCGGCATCGGTTACTGCAACATCACCAAATGCTGCACCAAGGTTTGCCCGGAAAACATCACCATCACCGACAACGCGATCATTCCTTTGAAGGAAAGAGTGGTGGATGAGTTTTTCGATCCGGTGAAAAAATTGGTGCGGCTGTTCAGGAAGAAGAAGGTTTAGAGTACAACGTTCAGAGTTACGCGTTTACGCGTGATCAATTTAAGAACTCACGCCTAAAGGCGTAACTCTGAACTAAGAAGTTATGTTCGAATTAAAACCCCTCTCCGAGAAAGCCGTTCCCGCGGCGCTGGAAAAAGCCAAGCATTACCGTCTGCTCAATGAGCCGGGCGCGGCCGAAAGCATCTGCCTCGACATCCTGCAAAACGACCCTGAAAATCAGGACGCGTTGATAACCCTGATCTTGTCTATGAGCGACCGTTTTTCGCGCGACTATGCCATCGGCGATTCGCGCATCCAGGATTATTTGTCGCGCCTCACCGACGAATACGAGCTCGCCTATTACACCGGCATCACCTACGAACGCCGGGCCAAGGCCCTGCTCGACCGCGGGGGCTTAAACGTCTACGAGCTCTTTCGCCACGCGATGGAATGGTTCGAGAAGGCTGAAGCGCTTCGCCCAACGGGAAATGACGACGCGATCCTGCGCTGGAACGGCTGTGCGCGCGTCATTATGCGCAATAAACTGGAACCGCGGGAAATGGACCAGGATTTTTTGGAATAACATCACCTTAACTCCGGCCACACCGCTTTAGACACCACTTTTCAAACAAATCCCTTGACTTTAGCAATGTCTCTTTCTACACTTTTTTTACACACACCCGAAAGTGTCAATTTCAAAGCCTTTTCGCGAGCCAAAAATATTTCGAGTGGTTGCTTCGGATAAAAAGATGAGTATTTCAAATGATCCCAACTATGTTTGAACCGGAAAAGTTTGAGAAACTTCTGAACTGGTTGAACCCCGACCGGGAGATCGCCGGCCAGAAATATGAATCTATCCGCATCCGTTTGATAAAGATCTTCTACTCCCGCGGCTGCTACCAGGCCGAAGACATGGCGGATGAGACAATGGACCGGGTAACGAAAAAAATAGACGCGATCTTTGGCACGTATGAGGGCGAGCCGGCGCTGTATTTTTACGCCGTGGCCAGGAATGTGTTCCTGGAATTTGTCCGCGCCCCAAAGCATACCGAGCTGCCGGAAAACCTGTTTGGTGCCGACCCGGACGACATGGAAACCGACGATAAGTACTACGACTGCCTGGATAACTGCCTCGGGGAATTGAGCGTCGATCAGCGGGAATTCATAATCGATTATTATACGGACAGCAAGGGAAAGAAGATCGAGCGCCGGAAAAAGATCGCCCTCGACCGCGGGCTTTCCGCTAAAGCATTGCGAATACGCGCCTTCCGCATACGGGAAAACTTGAGAAAATGCATCACGATCTGCCTGAAAGAGTATCAAACCGTGTAACGTTTCGACGAAAAACTCATAAGTAGATAGGACCTGACTGAGGTACCAGATGCCACAAGAAACACAAGAGCACATAGAACTTAAGGAATTTTTACTCGGGGCTATCACTCTGGAAGAGGCGCGGGAAAAGGTCGAACAGAGATTGATGCTGGACGAAGAATATCTCGAAGATATGCTGGCGGTGGAAGAAGAGCTGATCCAGAATTATGTCGACGGCAAATTGTCGCCCGCTGAAAAACAGGCCTTTGAGAAAAATTTCCTCATTTCCGCCGAAAGGCGCGGAAGGGTTAAGTTTGCGCGCGCTTTCAGGACCTATGTAGATGCGCAGGAAGTTCCTGAAAGTAAGAACGCGCCCGTTAAGGAAGGGTTCAGCTTTGCAAAGATATTTTCCTTTTCCCCGATGTTCGGGGCGCCGGTCGCCGTCGCCCTGGTGATCGCGGTCTTTTTCTCTTCCTTTTTGATATGGAACTGGTACTCGAATTATTCGGCCTCTCAGCAGGCCATGGCCTCGCTCAATAAAGCTTTTAAACAAGAGCGCCCGCTGGAATCCCGCATCGCGGGGCTTGACTACGCGCCTTATGACCGCACGCGCGGCGCCGGTGAGCCGCCGGTCGATAAACTGGAGCTGAACCGCGCTGAAAGGCAGATCCTGGATAACGCCGCCGAAGATCCGACCGCCGCGAACCTTCTTTCCCTGGGCCGTTTATATCTGGTCAAAAAAGATTTCGATAACGCCGTCGAACAGCTTGAAAGAGCGCATAAGCTGGACCCGAAAAATGCCGCGGTCCTGAGCGACCTCGGGGCGGCGTATTTGGAAAAAGGCCGGATGCAGGAAGACGGGGGCGCCAAAGTGGAGCTTTACGCCCAGGCGTCGAAAAAACTCGACGATGCTCTTGCTCTCGATCCGAATCTTCCGGCGGCGCGCTTTAACAAGGCCCGCTACCTTGAGCTTCTGTCCCTGACGAACCAGGCAAAGGAAGCGTGGCGGGAATATCTGAAGCTCGATCAAACGTCGGGTTGGGCGGATGAGGCACGGCAGCATTTAGAGAAACTGGAAAAGCAAACCGCGAAGGAAATGACCGCCGACGAGCTGGAGCAGGCTTTTTTAAGCGCCGCCCGCGATGGAAATGACGCGGAAGCATTCCGGGTGGTAAGCCAAAACCGCGAATTGATCGAAAGAAAATATCTGCCGCAAAAACTGGCCATGTCTTTTTTAGAGGCCGGTGACGACCGGAAGGCAGAGATCGGCGACGGGCTAAGATTTCTGGGAAAGCTCGAAGCTGAGCGAAACAAAGATCATTTTGCCGCTGATATAGCGGCTTTTTACTCTAGCCTTTCGCCGGAAAAGATCGCGATATTAAAAAAGGCGCAGGCCTCCATGCAGGAAGGTTACAAGCTGTGCCTGAAAGATAAATACAATCAGGCTCTGGCGGAATTTACCGCGGCGCAGGCCCTCTTTCTGAAAGCGGGCGATATTATCGAGGCGAAAACTGTAAGCGCCTATTTTATCGGGTATTGTTTGTTCCAGGACCATCAATTCAAAGCGGCAGCCGGAATATTTAAGCAGATCGATGAATTTTCCACACAGAAAAATTATGAATGGTTTGCCTTGATGAATCTCGGCTGGGTCATCGCCGCGGAAGAGGCTTTAGGTTATTTATTATCGACCGACGTCAGGGACCGGTACCTGGCCTCGCTAAAAAAAGCGGAAGATATGGGCGACCTGTACCTGGGGCAAAAATACGTTTGCTCGCTCGCTTCCAGAAATTCCTCCGTCAAACAGGACGAAAAAAATTTTACTTATTTACAGAAGATCTTTGAATATTCCGGCAAGTCGAACGTGAGTCCCCGGCAAAAGATCAGGGGATTTAACAGCGCTGTTAAAATACTCGCTTTCGGCCATTTCAACGCTTTGTCCGAAGGGGTGGTGCGCGAAAGCATAGCCTCCAGGGAAGCGGATGAAGGCCCGGTGTTCGTTATCAACGACCAGAAAAATTTCGGAAACATATATCTTCAAGCCAAAAATTTCCCCGAGGCCGAAAAATGGCTGCTGGAAGCAAAAAGCGGCGCGGAAGTATTGGAAGAGGAAACTCAGCGGCGGAAAACATCGATAGACATACTGGTGAATCTGGGCAATCTCGAAGGAGAAAGAGGTAATTACGACCGGGCGGTCGCATATTATAACGAATCTCTCCAGCTCAACAACTCTTCCCAGGGCCCGCAGGGCGACGACATTCCGCCGTGGCTTTACGAGACGAGAAAATCGAGGCTGTTCGCATACCAGGCGCTGGGAGACGACGAGCGGATCGAGAAAGACCTGCCGGCGATCATAAACTTCGCTGAAGTGAGGCGAAAAAAGATCGACAACGAGGGGGAAAGAAACAGTTTTTTTAACTACGAGCAGCAAGTATACGACATCGCTATCGAACATGAGTTTCGCAAAGGCCGCACCGCCCGGGCTTTTGATTACGCCGAGACCTCGAATTCGCGCTCGCTGCTGGATTGGCTGCAAAAAGGCGTAAAGATCTCCGGCAATAACGAGGGCCGTGACCCCCATTTTTCCGAACCGGCAGATCCTTTGACGGCAAGCGAGATCAGGGAGCGGATGCCGGCCGAAGTTCAGATCCTGCAGTACGCGGTCTTAAAAGACAAGACCCTGATCTGGATAATTTCCAGGGACAATTTTGTCCTGGTCCAGTCGGAGATAAAGGGAAATGAACTGGAAGCAAAGATAAAAAGCTATCTCGACAAGGTGCGGCAAAAAGATGCGAAGCAGCAGGAAGAGGCAAATGAAATGTCGCGCGAGTTTTACGGGGCATTGATCGAACCCGCCTTGCCTTATCTCGATAAAGGCCGGGAGATCTGCATCGTGCCGAACAAAAGTTTGTTCTACCTGCCGTATGCCGCGCTTCGCTCCCCGGGCGGAAATTATTTTGTCCAGGAATTCGACTTTTTTTACTCGCCGAGCGCCAACGTTTTCATTTTTTCCACCGGCGAAGGCCGCAAGAGAGGCGGCGCGGTAAATGAAAGCCTTCTGAGCGTGGGCAATCCCGCTTTTGACGAGCGGAAATTGCCGGGCCTGAAAGACCTGCCGGAATCGGCCGCGGAAGCCGGAAAGATCGCCGGTAATTACGATCGATCGCAAATACTGCTCGGCAAAGAAGCGACCAAAGACGCGTTCAGGCGCGCCATGAAAAACGCGGAAGTCATCCATTTTGCCGGCCATTACGTGGTCCACCCGGAGGCCCCGCTGTTGTCGGAACTGGTGATGGCGAAAAATTCCGATAAGGAAGAAGACGGCTTTTTCACGAATGCCGAGTTGAAAAACGAAGAGCTTCCCCGCGCCAGGCTGGTGGTTTTATCCGCTTGCCAGACCGGCGTCGAAGGGTATTACAACGGCGAGGGCCTGATCGGCCTTTCACGAACTTTTTTATCCCTCGGCGTGCCGGTGGTAGTTGCCAGCGGGTGGCCGGTGGATTCGGACGCCACCGCCGAGCTGATGAAAAATTTTCATCATTATCGCAGGCAGGAAAAACTTTCCACGGTAAAGGCTTTACGCAAAGCGCAACTGGAAATGGTAAATGCTCCCGACAGCCGATATCGAGCAGCTTATTATTGGGCCGCCTTTGCCGCTTTTGGAGGCCACACGGAATTTTAGATCTATTCGAATTAACAAAATAAAGGAGAAATGTTATGAAAACATTTACTATCATTATCGAAGGAATCGCATTGAGCTATTTGAAAGGTGATCTTTGGAAAGTGCTCTTTCCTTTTGATAATGACCACACCGTAAGACTCAGACTGCAGAACGGGGGAGAGGGAACGGACGGTATTTCTCTGGGAATGAGGGACGTCAAGATCAATATCAGCGTCAAGAACCCGGGAATTCGCCGGTCTTTTGAGGGGGGAGATTACCAGGATTTCATCGATCTGACGAACCCGCTCGAAGCTCACACGAAATTAAAAACCAAATACGACCTGAGCGAGCTCGACGCGGTTTTGCTGTCTATCAAGAACGCTGAATTTTCCGCGCACAATCATACCGACAAAAAGTTCAGGTTGAAAAAGAAATCCGGGGCCGCGAGCACCACGACGACTACCACTACCACTCCTCCGCCTTTTAGAAAGATCGGCGATCACGGCAAGGCGATATTAACTGGAGATGAACTTAGAATAGACGTTACCGGCCCCGATACTTTTACTCCTTTCACCATGGTTCTCAATGAAAGCGCTACGGTTATCATCGATAACGATTGTGAAAAAGAACTAAGCGTGATCACCGATGACACTTCGATGCTGTACAAGATCGTCGAAGACATCAATGATCCGACCCTTAAGTTCGGGCTGGAAAAAGCGGCGGCGGCCAGTCCGGGCGGCGACCCTGATGGTACGGCGACGGGACTGCCGTGTAATATGTACCGGGTCAGCGATCCGGGCGGGATGCCGTAACTTAAAACGGCAGGATCAGTGACAAAAGTTTACTTTTGCGCGCTCTTTGCGCCTTTGCGTGATTAATTTCACGCCGGCCGCAAAGTGATCTTAGCGCCGCAAATTTTCAGGACATTGCTGAAAAATTTATTTGCCGTACTCGTTTAGTTCCGCCAGGGTTTGCCTGGCCGCACCAGACTGCAGCACATCGAAAGCCGGATTGGTCAGCAGCGCCAGCTCAAGGTATTTGGCTGCCTCGTAACGATTGCCGAGCGCGTTTTGGATCATTCCCATGTGAAAATAATACAGCGCGTTTTTGGTATCGAACTCCAGGGTTTCTTCCATCGCTTTCTTTGCTTCGGCGAATTTTCCTTTTTTGAAAAGGCACCACGCATAGGTGTCGCGGGTGGAAAGGCTCGGGGCCGCTGCGTTGTCCGTACGCGCGATATCCAGCGCCTCGTCGAGGTTCGTGTCCTGGTCGGCCCAAAAATGCGCGATCCGGCTCATATTGCCGCGGCCGGATGCGCGCTCGCGGCGGACGGCTTCCTCGTAAGTTTTCTGCGCGGCTTCGTTGCGCCCGATCGCCTTGTAGAGATCGCCGAGCGCGATCTTGAAATCCGCATTCTCCAGCCGGGCGTTGAGCTTTTCAAAATTCGCGATGGCGCTTTCCAGGTCGCCCTGGCCCGCGCGGAACCTTTCCTTTTCCCGCCAGAGCGTAGTAATAATCCGGAAAGGCCTGCAAAGCGGCGTCAAATTCGCTCTCCGCCTCGGGATATTTCCCGACGTTCCAATACTCCGCACCCAGTGCCGTATGGAGCTCGGCCAGGGTTATTTTGTCCAGCGGGTCGGCCAGCTCCAGCGCCGTCTTTCTTGCTTTGATTGCGCCTTCGACATCCCCTTTGAGCGCATGCGTGTGGGCCATGCGGGTGTAAGCGGCCGGATCGGGCCTTATCTCTAAAAGCTTTTGCGCCAGGGCAGCGGCTTCCTTGTAGCTGCCGAGGCCTGCCCGCGCATCCGCCATTATCAGTAAAATTTCCGGGTCGCGGGAGGCGGCTTTCGCCCGCTTCGACAATTTTTGGGCTGTTTCTAAGGCTTCCTTGTATTTATGCTGCGCCAGGTAAGCCCGGGCCTGCAGCAGAAGGCTTTGCGTGTTTTCCGGCTCGATCCGCAGCGCGTTTTGCAGCGCCTTTTCCGCATCGCCCACCGGGGTGGTGTCGCCGGTCTCGCGAACTTTTTTCAGGTATGCCGCCGCCAGCCGGTTAAAACTGTTCGTCTGGGCGGGGAATTTCTGCGCCAGGGTTTCAGCTTCCTTAATTTCGGCATCGGCCGGGGTTGTAAAGATCTGGACCGCGGGCGCGTAATTTCGCGCCTGCGGCTTCACGCAGCCTGAGTTAATAACTCCTGAAAAAATAAAGATCGTCACGCCGGAAAAAGCAAATATTTTTTTGAACATACATTAATAGGCGGCTTTGCGGTTCTATACAAAAGCCCGCAGGCAAAGCTGGACGAAAAACATAGTCAGCGCCAGCTTCAGCAAAGTGCGCAAAAAATAATCTTTAAGTAAATGTGGAAGTTGTTCGTTTTTCATAAAAACCTCATTAGGCGGCCGCCGCCTTGCCGAAAGCGCCCAGGCTCATGATCTCGCGCATGCGGTTAAAGCCGCGGCGGATATTGGTTTTGACAGTGCCCAGCGGCATGCCCGTAATTTGCGCGATCTCGCCGTGCGAGAGCCCGTCGAAAATGGTCATCAGCATCAGGTTGCGCTGTTCGGGGCGCAGCTGGCTCATCGCCCTGACCGCCTGTTTGGCTTCGACCCTGGCCTGCAGCTGCTTCTCGCCGCTGGCCGATTGGATCTCGAAAGAATTTTCGATGGTCTGCGTCTGCGGCTGGCGGTATGTCTTGCGCAGGCGGTCGATCAGCCGCCGGCGGGCGATCATCGTAATAAAGGTGCTTTCGGCTGATTTTGCAGCATCGTAACGCCCGGCGTTCTGCCAGACTTCCAGAAAGATCTCCTGCACCGCGTCTTCGGCGTCCTCGACGGTTTTGGTAAATCTTTTCGCCAGCGCCCAGACCAGGTTGCCGTAAGAATTTATGAACTCTTCGACGGCAAATTCGTCGCCGCGGGCTATTCGCGGCAGGATCGAATCGATATTTACGGCGTTAGCAGGGTTTTTATTTTCAGATAAACGGAAATTCATTGTCTTTCACCTTCAAAATGTTTATATTTTCAGGGGATAAAAACGAAAAAAACTTGCATTTCAACCCATAACGCGGAATTCGCCGGCAAAGACCACAATAAAAATTAAGTTTTTTTGAAAAAAAGTTACGGCCAACCATTTTTTGCATCCGAAATGAGCAAAAAACCGAATCAAGAAGAGCTTAGCTCGCCCGAGATCACCCGGCTTTTGTCGGCGCTTAATGAGGGCAACCGCGAGGCGGTGAATTCGCTGATCCCGCTCGTCTATGCAGAGCTTCGCCGGCTGGCGGCTCATTATTTAAGAAGCGAACGGGGCGGGCACACGCTCCAGCCGACCGCGCTGGTGCACGAAGCTTTTTTAAAGCTTGTCGAGCAGGAAACTCCCTGGCAAAACCGCGCTCACTTTTTTGCGATGGCCGCCAGCCTGATGCGGCGCATTCTGGTCGATTACGCGCGCGGCCGCCAGGCGGAAAAGCGCGGCGGCGCGGCGGAAAAGATATCGCTCGACGAAGCGTTTGTTTTTGCCCGGGAAAAACCGGCGGAAATGATCGCGCTGGACGACGCCTTGAAAAGGCTGGCCAAAATAGACGCCCGCCGGAGCCGGGTTGTGGAGCTGAAATTCTTCGGCGGTCTGAACAACGAAGAGATAGCGGAGATACTCGGGGTGCACTCAAATACCGTGCTGCGCGATTGGAACCTGGCGCGCGCCTGGCTTAAAACACAGTTGTGAGTGTTGAGTTTTGAATTTTTAATGTTTAGTTAGAAGGTCAGTAATGAAAGAATCTCCCATACAGCAAAAGAGTTTTGCATTCTCGTTAACGATCATTAAACTTTACAAGGAACTTCAAAGACGCAACGAATATGTTATATCTAAACAATTGCTTCGCAGCGGAACAAGTATTGGGGCAAATGTCGAAGAAGGAAATGCCGCGCAAAGTAAAAAGGATTTTCTTTCAAAATTTTCAATCGCCTCCAAGGAAGCAAGAGAAACAAAATATTGGTTGCGTTTATTGGCTGAATCCGATCTCGTCTCGATAAATGTAATTGCAGAGCTTGACCAGGTGGAAGAATTAATACGTATTTTAACCGCGATCGTAAAAACGACAAGTGAGTCATTAACTCAAAATTCAAAACTCAACACTTAACACTTTATAAAGTGCGAGATAAGAACTGGGAAAAGATCAGCCGGATATTCAACACGGCGCTTGAGAAGCAACCTGCCGAGCGAAACGCTTATCTGGATGAGGTGTGCGAGGACGACCACGCTCTGCGCGGCGAGTTGCGCGACCTGCTCGCCGCCAACGACGAACACGACAGTTTTATCGACTCGCCCAAGGCCGCGATAACAAATCTGACCGGCGAGCCGAAGCTCAAGCCGGGTGATAAGCTGGGCTTGTTCCAGGTGATACGTTTGTTGGGAGTCGGCGGCATGGGCGAGGTTTACCTGGCCAAAGACCTGCGGCTCAACCGCCAGGTCGCGCTGAAAATACTGCCTCCCAATTCCATGGCCGACCCGAATGCGAATAAAAGGTTCCTGCGCGAAGCGCAAGCGGCCGCCGCGCTCGAACACACGCATATTTGCACCATCCACGAGATCGGCGAGGAACAGGGCCTGAGTTTTATCGTGATGCAGTATTTCGAGGGCGAGACGCTCTCCGAGCGAATAAAACACACGCCCTTAAAACCCCATGAAGCTTTGCGTTTCGCGCTCCAGGTCGCCGACGCGCTCAGCGAAGCCCACTCGCACGGCATTATTCACCGCGACATCAAGCCCGCGAATATCATCATCACACCCAGCAATTCGGCGCAGGTGCTGGATTTCGGCCTGGCGAAAAAAATGCTGGTCGACCCTTCCGAAAGCGAATCGAGCCTGAAAACATTTCTGAGCCAGCCGGGTTTGATAATGGGCACGGTCAGCTATATGTCGCCCGAGCAGGTGCGCGGCCAGGATGCGGACGCCCGCAGCGATCTCTGGAGCGTTGGCGTGGTGCTTTATGAGATGCTGACCGGCAAGACCCCGTTCACCGGTGCCAATTCGGTCGAAAAACTTGCGGCTGTTCTTTATCACGAACCCGACCTGCAGGAGATACCGGCGGAAATTGTGAGCATTCTAAAAAAGGCGCTGCAGAAATCGCCCGAGGACCGCTATCAGACCGCCGAGGAAATGATCGTTGAACTCAAGCGCCTGAAACAGGAGCTTGAATTCGAAGAGCAGCTCAAGATGCACGTTTCTATCGCCCCGGGCGATCCCGCCCTGAGCGAAAGGATGAGCCAGCTCCTGGGCGAACATCCCGGCGGTGAAATAGCTTCCGGCAGAAAGAGGCGGGCAAAAAGCCGCACAGGGCGGCGGGCGATATTCGCCGGGGTCTTGATCCTGCTGCTGCTGACCGGCGGGTGGTATTTGTGGAAATTCTGGCGCGTGATGCAGGCGCGCGAAGACCTGCGCAAGGCCGAGGGGCTGGCAAAAGAAGAAAAGAATTTCGAGGCTTACGACCTGGCGCGGCAGGTAGAAGAAGTTTTGCCCGGCGATGAAAATCTGACCCGGCTGCTGCCGACCATTTCCGGCACGCTTTCCGTCAGCTCCGAGCCGGCCGGCGCCCGCGTTTACCTGCGGCGCTTTTCACCCGACGCCCGGGGTAATTTTCCGGACCGCGAATATATCGGCGAAACTCCCGTCAGCGACACGCGGATCGCGCTGGGGCAATATATTTTGCAGGTTGAAAAAGTCGGTTTCGCGCCCTTCGAGCGTTCGATCTCAGGCACGATCCCGCGCATCGGCGGCAGCTTTATTGCCACGGCCCCCTTGAGTATCGCGGCGAAATTACTGGAAAAAGAAGAAATGCCCGCGCGGATGGTTTTCGTTCCCGGCAAGCAGTACAAACTGGTCAACTGGTCGCGCCCGACCGAGACCACGGTCGACCTCGGCGATTATTTTATCGACAAATACGAGGTCAGCAACCAGGATTTCAAAGAGTTTATTTCCGCGGGCGGTTATCTTAAAAAAGATCATTGGAAATACCCGATCAAAAAAGAAAACAAAACGCTGGCCTGGGAAGAAGCGATGCGCGAGTTTAAGGACAAGACGGGGCTGAGCGCGCCGCGGAGCTGGTCGGACCAGAATTTTCCCGCCGGGCAGGCGGATTATCCCGTGACCGATATTACCTGGTACGAGGCCGCCGCTTACGCGCAGTTTCGCGGCAAAAAACTGCCGACCGTTTTCCAGTGGGAAAAAGCCGCCCGCGACGGCGCTTTCGACCCGCGCTACAATGCGCTGCCGTGGGGTTTTATCAAGCAGGGCGAAACCACCGACCGGCACGCGAATTTCCGCGGCACGGGCACGTCGCCGGTGACCGAGCTGGAATTCGGCATGAGCCCCTTCGGCTGTTACAACATGGCCGGCAACGTTTCCGAATGGTGCGCCAACGAAAGCCCGGAAGGCTTCGTCACCAGCGGCGGGGCGTGGAACGACCTCGCTTATTCGTTCGGCGATTACGGCGAATATCCCGGCACGTATTCTTCGAACCGCATCGGCTTTCGCTGTGTTCTAAACCCGCCGGGCACGCAGGGCGACCAGGGCGGCGAAATGCTGCCGCCGGCCGTGACGCCCGATTACAAGCCCTCGAGCGAAGCCGACTTCAAGGTATGGCTGACGCATTACAGTTACGACAAAGCCCCGCTGAACGCGAAGATCACGGACACGATCGAGACCAACGATTGGCGGCGCGAGACGATAGCCTTTACCGGCGTCGACGGAGAACAGGCAACCGCGTATCTTTACCTGCCGAAAAATTCCGCCCGGCCGCTGCAAATAATTCACTACATTCCGGCGGGCGACGTTGTGCGCGGGATCCGTCCGCTGCCCGATTCGGTCGAGATGTTTCTGACGCCGCTGATAAAATCCGGGCGCGCGGTTTTCACCGTGGTGCTCAAAGGTTATGTCGGCCGGCCTTTCCCGCCGGGCTATTCGCCGCCCGATAGTTCCACCGTCGAATTTCGCAAGCAGATGGTCAACTGGATCACCGATCTGCGGCGGGGTGTCGATTACCTGGAAACGCGCGACGATCTGGACAAACAGCATCTGACCTTTCTCGGCATCAGCAACGGCGCGAATTTCGGTCTGCTGCTGACGGCGGTGGAAACGCGCTACAAATATTCTGTTTTTGTCGGCGCGGGGCTGGAACCGGCGGTAAAAAGCTGGATCGCGGAAACGAATTATATTAACTTCGCTTCGCAATCGCGCCAGACCAAACTGATCGTGAACGGGCGCTATGACGAAACGTTTCCCTACAATTCAGACTTCAAGCCTCTTTTCAAACTCCTGCGCGAGCCGAAAAAACCCGTCATCTACGAAGGCGGGCATATCCCGACGGTCGAATTTTTCTCCACCACGGTAAATAGCTGGCTGGATGAAACGATAGGGAATGTGAATCGATAGAGTTCAGAGTTACGCGTTTACGCGTGATCATTCCTAAGAACTCACGCCTGAAGGCGTAACTCTGAACTCCAAACTCTAAACAAAAAAAGGCAGCCTCTGAGGACTGCCTTTTACTCAACAAACTCAATAGACTCTCTAAACTCTTTTAACTCTCCGAGCTATTTTCTATATTACCCTTGCTGCGGCTGCCCGCGGCCGCGGCCTGGGGAAGGGGAAGCCCCACGGCGTCGGATTTCGCCCGGCTGTTGTCTTCTTTTTCTTCCTTCTCGCTCGGTTCGGCCACGATCATTCCGCCCGACTGTTTCGAGAAAAGCAGTTTGTTATTATTACCGTCGTAATCGACCGAAACGATATCGCCGTTTTGCACCTGCTCCGTCGCCACCAGGTTCGATAGCGGGTAGACCAGGTAACGCTCGATGGCACGTTTCAAATGGCGCGCGCCGTATTTGAAGTCGATGCCTTCGTGCAGCAAAAATTCCTTGGCTTCCGTATCGCAGGTAAAGACGAATTTCGTGCCGGCTGAATTAGTGATGCGCGCCTGCACGGCCTGCAATTCGATCTCCAGTATCTGCCGCAGGTGATGCTCTTTCAGGCTGCGGAAAACCACTACCTTATCGATGCGGTTCATGAACTCCGGCGAGAATTTACGCTTCGAAGCTTCCAGCGCGGTGCGGTAGATCTTCAGATCGACGTCGCTGTCGTTTTGATTTTTGCTTCCCTTTGCCGGGGCAAAACCGATGCCGCCCGAGATCATTTCGGACATTTCGCGCGCGCCCAAATTCGAGGTCATCACCACGATGGTTTTCGAAAAATCCACCCGGCGATTATCGCCCAGCGTCAGCGTCGCTTTATCCAGAATGCCCAGCAGCAACTGCCAGAGCGAATCGGAAGCTTTTTCGATCTCGTCAAAGAGCACGAAGGTGAGCTTGTTATCGTCCGTGTGATAACGGTCGAGATTTTCCTGCGTGAGCATCGGCGAAGTTTCGCGGTGGCCGAGATATCCCGGAGGCGAACCGATCAGTTTGGCGATCTCGTGCGAGTGTTGAAACTCGGCGCAGTCGATCTTGACCACGGCGTGCTGTTCGCCAAAAAGAATTTCCGAAGCTGCTTCGACCACGCGGGTTTTACCGGAGCCGGTCGGGCCCAGAAACAAAAGCGTGCCGATCGGGCGTGACGGGTTGTTTAGTCCCGCCAGGAAGATCTGGAACAGCCCGCTCAAACGGCGAACCGCTCTTTCCTGCCCGACGATAAACGCGGACAGGGTATTTTCAAAATCCGCCGCGCGGGGGCTTTTTTGTTCCGGGTCGAGAAATACTTTTTCTTCGGCCGTCTTTTTCGTTTTAACTTCGCTGCTACTCATGACACTCCTCCAAGGTTACTTAAACCTCTTACCGCGAGCACTTTTATATACGCCTTTTGTCGTTACAAAGTTGCTCCATTCAAAGAACGTTACAGGGTGCAAATTTTGCATCACCGTAACTATTCCTAAAGATGTATAGGGTGGCTTCTTTAGTTGGCTGGAATCGCCAAGATTGAGTTTTTCAAGTTTTTATACGGTTTTGAGTTTGGCAAGAAGTTGACCAAACTACCTGGCAATTACAATTTTAGCCATAAAGATAAAATAAAATCAAGATTTTTTTTGGATTACGCGCGGTATTGGTTATTTAGAGGCGGTTCCGATGTTTAGAGTTACGCGTTTTACGCGTGAGCTTTTAGACACCTTCACGCCTAAAGGCGTAACTCTAAACATTACGCTTTCATATAAACAACTCTTTCTTGTGTGATAAACTCGGATCTTCCTTAAAATTATTTTCATTCAGCTTTCCAGGAGGTAAGAAATACTGGTATGGATAAAAAAACGTATACCGTGCGTAACGCGCTGCGGGCGATACTCATCGTCTTCACAATATTTTCGGGCGTGATCTTGCCGGTCGGTACCGTGTCGTCCCAGGAGCGGAAAGCCGAGGGGACGTCCGTGCCGCCGCAATATCAAATTTTCGACATAGGCATTGTCCAGGCCGGCGACACCGCCTCACAGGGGTTTGGTGTGTCCACGGGGGGAATAGCGGTCGGGCGTTCGATCCGCGCCAGTGGAGCCCAGGCGTTCTCCTGGACCCCCGGCGGCGGCATTGTCGGCCTGCCAAACCTCGCGGGCCGCGCTTTTTGTGTTTCGAATGGCGCGAATGACAGCGGCATCATCGCCGGCACCTGCGCCTCCACGCTCTTCGGGTCGAGCCGTTTGCCGGTGATCTGGCAAAACGGAGCGGTGATCCAGCTTACGCTTCCGCCGGGAGAGACGCTGGGCGACGCCAACGATATTAACTCGTCGGGCACGGCGGTCGGTTCAGTGGATGGCGGCAGTCTCCAACAAGGTGTTTTTTACTTCGGCGCGAACGCAACCGTGATAACCCAGACAACTTCCAGCGGCTGCTTTTTTGTCACCGCCTTCGGCATCAATGATTCCAACCGTATAGTGGGCCAGGGAATCGACCCGAACAATGCCGCCCGTAATGTCGGTATCGTTTTTGATATCGGCAGCGGCTCCGCGTTCGAGGTCGGCGCGCTTCCGGGCGCTAATGGCGCGCTGGCATTCGGGGTAGGCAATGCGGGCCACGTCGTCGGCTCGAGCATGATGAATCAAGGCTCGGGCCTGCCGTTTATCTGGACCCAAGCTGGGGGAATAGCGGCGATCCCGCTTCCCACGCGCACCACGCAGGGCTCGGCGCGCGCCGTCAATTCAAACGGGTGGGCGGTCGGCACTGCTTCCTCGGCCTTCGCTATCCCTTTTCTTTACGATGGCACGGCCACCCACCGGTTGGCGGACATCATACCGGCTGGCACGGGGTGGGATTTGTCCACAAATACTTCGTCGTCGGCCCTCGGGATAAGCGACACGAACGTGATCGTCGGAACGGGCGTTTTTAATGGCGCGGTCCACGCCTATGCGATGGTGCCGGTGGCAAATACCTCGGTCGCGGGAAGGATCCTGACGGCCGGCGGCAACCCCATCACCAATGTGCGGGTAACGATCTCGGGCGGAAATCTGCCCGCGCCGGTAACGATGTATACTGGCTCGTTCGGCTGGTATAATTTCACCGGGCTGCAGGCGGGAGCCACCTTTACCATATCGGTCAAAGCCGGGCGACAGTCTTTTGCGCAGCCGACGCGGACGATAACGCCCAGCGGGAACGTAACCAACTTCGACTTTACGGCGAATCCCTGAAAAGATACCCGTCGTGTCAGTAGCCCAACCGTTAGGGAGGGCGCCCTTGCTTACGCGCGGGCTACTGACACTTCAACTAATCATACGATTCCGCGTCGAGGTGGGTGACCACGTCCTCGCCTTTTAAGTGGCGCAGCGTGTTCTTAAGCTTCATCAATTGGATAAAGATGTCGTGTTCGGGATAAAGGCCGGGTAAAGGTTGCGGCGCTTTGAAATAGAACGAGAGCCATTCCTGGATGCCGCGCATTCCGGATCGCTGTGCCAGGTCCATAAAGAGCGCCAGGTCGAGTGCCAGCGGGGCCGCCAGGATCGAATCGCGGCAGAGAAAATCCACCTTGATCTGCATCTTGTAGCCAAGCCAGCCGAAGATGTCGATGCTGTCCCAGCCTTCCTTGTTGTCGCCGCGCGGCGGGTAGTAGTTGATGCGCACGACGTGAGAAAAATCCTTGTAAAGATCTGGATAAACTTCGGGCTGCAGGATGTGTTCCAGCACCGAGAGTTTCGATTCTTCCTTGGTCTTGAAATTTTCCGGGTCGTCGAGCACTTCGCCGTCGCGGTTGCCCAGGATGTTTGTCGAATACCATCCTTCCAGTCCCAGCATGCGGGATTTCAAGCCCGGCGCGAGAATTGTTTTCATCAGCGTCTGGCCGGTTTTGAAATCCTTGCCGCAAATAGGAACGCCGCTCGTTTCCGCCAGCACGGCCAGGGCGGGAATATCGACGGTCAGATTCGGCGCGCCGTTGGCAAAAGGAACGCCCGATCTCAGCGCGGCGTAGGCATAGATCATCGAAGGCGCGATGTTCGGATCGCTGTCGTATAAACCCTTCTCAAAACTTTCCAGAGATTCGTGCACCGCCGACTGCTCGAGAAAAACTTCGGTCGAAGCGGCCCAGACCATCACCAGCCGGTCACAGTTGTTTTCGGATTTGAACCGCGCGATCTCCTCGATCAGCTGCTCGGCCAGCTCCATCTTGCTCTTGCCGGTTTTGACGTTTTCACCGGTCAGGCGCTTGACGTAACTTTGCTCGAAGACCGCGGCCATCGGCTTGAGCGAGGCGAGCTGTTCCGAAACCTGGTTGAGCAGGTCTTTTTCCAGCACTCCGGCCTTCATCGCGGCGTCAAAGGCATTGTCCGGGAAAATGTCCCAGGCGCCGAAAACAATGTCCTCCAACTCGGCCAGCGGCACAAAATCCTTGATCCTGGGGGCATTTCCCTCCGACCGTTTTCCCAGCCGGATAGTACCCATTTGGGTCAAAGAGCCGATCGGCTTCGCCAACCCGCGCTTGATGGCTTCAACCCCGGCCACAAAAGTAGTGCTTACCGCACCCAGCCCGACCAGTAAAATGCCAAGTTTGCCGCTCGCCGGCGCGATCTCGACGCCTTGATTCACTATTGATTCTCCTTAAAATGGTTCAAACAAAAATGATAGCTTTACAAAATTGTTAAGGCAAACCCGCGCACCCCGTAAACACGTAAATTTCGCGAACATATTACGCTGATCGCAAGTTTATAGATCAAGCTACCCATATCTGAATTTTTGAGGTAAAATCTCACTAACATAAATCCCCGTGGTAAATTTTAAAAAGGTGTTTTACATTATGAAGTATTCCTCCGCAATTGCTGCCGCCACGGTTATCGTCTTTACTCTGTTACTGGCCGGAAACATTTCCGCCGCAACGTTCACCGTTACAAATACGAACGACAGCGGGCCGGGAAGCCTCCGTCAGGCCTTTTTAGACAGTTACACCAATAATACGGAAGACGTAATCAACTTCGACGCTAGTGTATTCAGCACTCCGCAAACAATTACCCTGACCAGCGGCGAATTGACAGTCCCGGCTGATTATTCCAGCGGGCCTTTTACGGGGGTCACGATCAACGGCCCCGGCGCGAATCTTCTTACCATCAGCGGTAATAATCACAGCCGTATCTTTGCTGTCCTGTATGCCGGAAAATTGGCGATCCACGGCGTTACGTTGACCGGCGGAAACGGCACGGGGAGCGGTATAGGCTACGGGCTTAACGGCGGAGCGATCTTGGTCGAACCCGGGAGCCCGGGTGCAGGCGTCTATAGTCTGACTGTGACAAATTCGATCATCGCCGGCAACTCGGCCAAGAAAGGCGGGGGAATATTCGACGCCGGATATAGTACTTCGCTGGTACTTAACACGGCCATCCTTAATAACAGCGCCCAGGAGGAGGGCGGCGGTATAATGTCCTTCGACATGCATTGTGTCAACTGCACGATCAGCGGCAATATAGCGGCCGAGGGCGGGGGAATTTACGTTAACTATAACGGCGACCTGTCTGTAACAAACTCAACGATCGTATTCAATACCGCGGTGACGGGAGGTGGAGTTTCAGGTGAGGACTATTACTTATACCCGGGGAGATTTTCTCCAAAAAATAGCATTATCGCCAAAAATACCACGACAGGGCAGCAGTTTCCCACGGATATATCTATAGCCACTTCTTCAAGGGGATATAATATTATCACTGCTACCTACTGTTGTTATACCCCTCCCGGTCCGCAGGATCAAATGAATGTCGATCCGAAACTTGACCCGCAATTGCGCTTTAACGGTTCGAATACTCCGAGCTACGCTTTAAGGGCCGACAGCCCGGCGATCGACCGCGGCGACAACTGTGTTTTGACCACCTGCGTTACTCCGGCTGTGACCACCGATCAGCGCGGCATCGTGCGTCCGCAGGACGGCGACGGGAACGGCTCTGCGGTCGTGGATATCGGCGCGTTCGAAGTATCGGCGGCGGAACTTGCGATCACGCCGGCTAAACCCGATCTGAGCGCGGCGGATGATTCAGGCGTCAGCAATACGGACAATATTACTAAATCACAGAACCTGCACTTTCAATTAAATAATCTGATCAGCGGGGCCACCGTCAACATATATCGTAATGGAGTCCTGTTTCAAACATTTGTCGCGGCCGGAAGCAGCGCAAGTTTTAATGACTTTAGCTTACCGCCTGACGCCCAGGTCAGTTACACCGTAAGGCAAATTGTCGGAGGTATGGAGAGCATTAACAGTGCTTCGGCAGATATCACGGTCGATAACACCAGGCCGTTTTCGACCCTCTACCAGCCTGTCAATCAGAGCGATCCGGCGGCTTTTCTGCCGATCAAGTTTGTGATCGGTTTTTCGGAGCCGGTGGCAGGGTTCACCGGTTCGCATATATCTTTAAGCGGTTCGACCGCGAATGTTTCTTCGGCGTCTGTGTCGCTGTCGACCGGCACCGTTTTCCCGTCATATAATATCTTTATCAGCGGTATCACCTCTGACGGGGTGGTCGTCGCGACGCTGCCTGAAAATGTGATCACAGACCCCGCCGGCAATCTTAATTGGCCTTCATCCAATCCGGATAATTCGGTTATTTACGACACCGCGCGGCCGGCGGTCACCGTCAATCAGGCGGCCGGCCAGGCTGATCCCGCATCGGCGACACCGGTCAATTTCACCGTCGTTTTTAGTGAACACGTGACAGGATTTGACGCTACCGATGTGTCCCTGGCGGGTTCGACGGCGGGCGTCTCTTCCGCCAATATCATTGTTACGGGCAGCGGAGCAAACTACAACGTCGCGGTGAGCAATATCACTTCGAGCGGAACGGTGCGGGCTTCGGTGCCGGCGAATCGCGCGCAGGATATTGTAGGCAAATTAAATACAGCGTCAACCAGTACCGACAATATGGTGACCTTCAACTTCACCTTCAGGCCCGCTCTGTATGATTATGACGGCGACGGGCGGGCGGATGTCAGCGTGTTTCGTCCTTCTGAAGGCAACTGGTACCTGTCGCAAAGCCAAAACGGATTCTCGGTGCAGAACTTCGGGTTGAATGAAGACATCATAACGCCGGGAGATTTCGACGGCGACGGCAAGACGGACCTGGGCGTGTTCCGCCCGAGCACCGGCGCCTGGTGGTACAAGAGCACTATCGACAGCGGATTCTATACCGTGCAGTTCGGCATGAACGGAGATATTCCGCTGGCGGAAGATTTCAACGGCGACGGCCGGGCTGATTTTGTCATTTACCGTCCGTCGAATTCCACCTGGTATCGTCTTGGTTCCAATGGGCAGTACGCGCCGATCGTTTTCGGGCAGGCGGGAGATATTCCGTTGGTCGCGGACATGGACGGCGACGGTAAGGCCGACCCCACGATCTACCGGCCTTCGACCGGGACCTGGTGGTATGCCAGCAGCATCAACGGGTTGTTTTACGCTCTCCAGTGGGGAACTGCGACAGATATTCCCGTTCCGGGAGATTACGATGGTGACGGCAGGACGGACCCGGCATATTTCCGCCCGTCGAACGGTACCTGGTATGTCGCCTTCAGCGGCACCAACTACACGACGCAAGCGGCGACAGCGTGGGGTGTGGCGGACGACCGACCGACGCCGGGCGATTACGACGGTGACGGCAAGACTGACATTGCGATCTACCGGCCTTCGAACGGAATGTGGTTCATCAAGCAATCGAGTGCTGGGCCTACCGGCGTGAACTTCGGACTGTCCGGCGACATTGCTACTCCCAGCGCGTTTGTGCCGTAATGTTTTGGCTCATAAGTTCGCGAAAGGCAGCTGACTAAGCTGCCTTTTCGCGTTTACCGCGCTGAGGTCAGGGCGGGGTCATCCTGCCATAAAAGAATACAACCCTAAAAAAGAACGCGTCTTTGAACGAGTTCTTTTTTGTTAAGGAAAGCGTATTTACTTTTTGTCTTTTTCTTTTTCGATCTGCTTCACCAATTTCAGCGCATGATTTCGCGCGATGAGCGGGATGCGTTCGTCGTTGCCGAGGTCGTTCAGGAAGGGAAGCATTTGCAGCGGGTCGGAAATTTCGTGGCGTCTTAACATCCCATCGAAATTTTCCATCAGGCGCGGCGCTTCGAGCGGCTGGTTTTCGCGCGAGAGAGTGATATTAAATATCCAGACGAATTGCTGCCCGAGATTGCGGTACTCGTTCATCAAAGCTTTCGCGTCGTTGTTCTCCGTCCAATTGAACTGCACGGCGCGCTCGCGCTTGTCGCGTCTCACACGCAATTTGATGGTGCCCATATGGCCGTACTGGCGCTCGGATTGATAATTTTCGACCGAATCGAGGAAGTTCAGGGCGTCCCACCAGGCCTTGAGTTTTTGCATCGTTATCGCGGAAAGCTGGATCGGGTCGGTATAAGCTTCGTCGTAATCGCGCTTGGTAAAAGTGAACGTGCCTTTGCCGTTGTCATCGTGCTCGATGACCATGCGGTTAATATCAAAAGTGGGCTGGGTGAATTCGTAAAAATACGGGTACGAAGGCTTTACTGCCGTCTTGTTGTCAGTTGCGGGGCGATTGGTTTTTTTAGGATCGGTTTGAGACCCGTCAGCCGGATCTTCCGGGCGCTCGTTTTTCTTTGCCGGTACGGCTTCGGAAGTTGTTGCCGCCGCGGGCTCGGTCTTGACCGCTGCGGGTTTGGGGGCCGGCTTTTTGGCAGGTTTCTTGCGTTTGGTTTGCGCAAACACTGCCAACGGTAAAACTAATAGTAGAACCGCAATTGCAAATTTTCCGCTCATCTACTCAAATCTTACCGAAACGAGCTTCGATACGCCAGCCTCTTCCATCGTCACGCCGTAGAGCGCCTTGGCGGATTCCATCGTGCGCTTGCTGTGGGTAACCACGATAAATTGCGTCTTTTCAGACATTTCCCCGATCTTTCCGACAAAACGCCCGATGTTGGCTTCATCCAGCGGCGCATCCACCTCATCCAGCAGGCAGAAGGGCGAAGGGCGATATTTGAAGATCGCCATCACCAGCGCGATCGCCGCCAGCGCTTTTTCGCCGCCCGAAAGCAGCAGCACGCTTTGCAGGCGTTTGCCCGGCGGCTGGGCCACGATCTCGATGCCCGCGTCGAGAATGTCTTCGGCTTCGAGCAAATTCATCTCGCCTTTGCCGCCGCCGAAAAGTTCGACAAAGAGTTCGGTAAAATTGGCGTTGATCCGGGCAAAAGCGTCGCGGAATCTTTCGCGCGAGCGCGTCTTGATCTCGCGCAGGGCTTCTTCCGCCGATTTGATGCTGTCGACTATATCCTGGCGTTGTCCGGTCAGGAATAAAAATCTTTCCTCGACCTCGCCCAGCTCTTCGAGCGCCAGCAAATTGACCGCGCCGTAATTTTCCAATCGCTGGCGCAATTCGTCGAGCCGCGCGCGGCCCGATTCGTATTCAAAGTCCTCGGCAAACTCGATGCTCTCGATAAGTTCCTGCAGGGATTGCGAAAGCTCCTGCCGGCAGGTTTCCTTCAAATTTTCCAGCCGCGTGGAAACTTCCGCCCGGTTGATCTCCAGCTCGCCGCGGGCGTTACGCGCTGCGGCGGCAGTGTGATTGAGTTCGGTCAGATGCTCGGCCATTTGGTCTGAGGCGGCGCGCGCGGTTTTCAGATGTTCGGCGGCGGCTAAGAGCTCTTCGTGCTCGCGGGCCTGCTCGTCTTCGACGGTTGCGATCTTTTCCTTGAGCGCAGCAATGGAGAGGGAAGTTTCCTCGATCTTGCCTTCGGATTCGCGTTTCTCAAATGTCTGGCGCGCGATGCGCGATTCGAGCTCGATCTGCTCAACCTCCGCCCGGCGCAGCGACGTGGTCAATGCGCGGCGGCGTTCGGCGGCGGCGGCGGCGGTCACGCGTTTTTCTCCCAGCCCGGCATTTTCCCGCTCGACCTCGTTGCGAGTGTCATTAAGGCTGGCTGAGATGCGGGCCAAAGCGCCGGCCGCCAGAGCGCGCGCCTGTTCCGCCTGCCGCGCATCGTCTCCGGCCTTTTGCAGCCTTTCCGCGACGGACAAAATTTCCTGCGCGGTCTGCGCGGCTTCATCCTCCACCACTTTAGAGTGCCGCCCGGCGCGTTCCACTTCCTGCGCCAGCGATTTCGCTTCCATCTCACGCGCAAAAAGATCGCGTTCGCCGGTCGCGATCTCCGTTTTTAAGGCGGCCGCTTTTTCTTCTTTTTCCAGGAGCTCCGCGCTCTTTTCCGCGACCGTGGTTTCCGTGGTCTTAAGACGGGATGCGAGCTCCGCCAGGCTGGCCGTCAGCTCGCGGATCTCGCGCTTGAATGCCAGCAGGCTGGAATCTTCGCCGTCGTTCGGCGTTTTTCCGGCGGTGAAAAATTTTCCGCCGGCAATTAGATCGCCGTCGAAAGTGACCCAAACGCCGGAGCTGTTAAGATCGACCCCGTCGATATTTTCCGCGACCCGCGCCGACATCTCGCGGGGAAAGACGCGCGCCAGCGTCCGGGCAAATTCCGGGGAAACGCCCAGATGCTCGGCGATGTTTCCGACGGCCGGCGCAGACCACTGGTCCGCGCCCGTAAGCGCCAGCACGGAGACGCGGCCGATATGATTTGCGTTCAGCCATTTGACGGCCTTGACGGCGTCGGCTTCTGACTGGACCAGAACGGTTTGCAGCAGCGGGCCGAAAAGATTTTCCACGGCGCGTTCGGCGCGGGCGCTGACCGAAAATTTATCCGCCAGCGTGCCCGCAAATTTCACGCCGATCCGGTCTTCGGCGGCCAGCAGCTTCTGTACCGGCGGCTCGTAGATGGCATACCTCGCCTCGAGCTCCTGCAAACTTTCCAGGCGATGCTGCGAGCGCGAATGAGTTTGCTGCTGGGTATGAAGCGATTTTTCCAGCCTCTGCAAACCGGCGCGGATCTCTTCCGTCCGGGCGGCCTCTTCTTTTTCTCTTTGCTGAATTTCAGCCAGGCCTTTTCGCGCCCCGGAAATTTTTTCGCTGAGGCTTTCCGCGTTGGACAGGACTTCCTTGTAAGCGGCGGCGGCGCGTTCGCCTTCCTGCTTCAGGCCTTCGGCGCGTTCGCGTAGTTTTTCCTGCGCGTCGTCGAGCTGGCGGTTTATCTCGGCAAAACGCTCGAGCGCGGTGGTGTGCTGGAAAAGCTCGACGCGGGTCCTTTCCTGTTCGTCTTCTGTTTCCCGCAGCCGCGCGAGTTTAGTTTGATAATTGTCTTCGGCGGCCAGCAGTTCTTCGGCTTCCTTGTCGCTTTCGGATCGATGAGAGCCTTCTTCTTCGCGCAGGCGTTTGACCTCGGCAAAGACCTCGTTGATCCTTCCCTGGGAAGCTTCGGTGTCGCCCTCGAGCGCCGCCAAACGTTCTTTCAGCCCTTCCAACTGTTTTTCCTGGAAAGCGAGCTCGCGCGCGTCACGGTCGCGCTGCAGGGCGGAATCGGCGTGGCGGGCGCGCAGGTCGGAAAGCTCTTCCTCTACCTGGCGGGCGGTCTGCGTCGCCTGGCGGAAATTTTCTTCCAGCGCGGTGACTTCCGCCGCGAGCCTGGTTTCGTCTTCCTGGGCAGCGGCTAATTTGCCGCGCAGCTCTTCGAGCTGTTTTTCGAACCGTTCGCCTTCGGCGGCAAAAACCTGGCCCAGAAGCCCGCGGAATTCTTCCTGCAAAACTTTATAGCGGCGCGTTTTGGCGGCCTGGCGGCGGAGGCTGTTTGCCTGGCGCTCGATCTCGTCGACGATGTCGAAAATGCGGCGCAGATTGGTGCGGGCGGTTTCCAATCGGACCTCGGCGGCGCGCTGGCGGGTGCGGAATTTAGCGATCCCGGCGGCTTCCTCGATCAATGCGCGGCGGTCGGCGGGCTTGGCGGAAAGTATCTGCCCGATGCGTCCTTGTTCGACGATGGCGTAATGCGCGCCGGAAAGCCCGGTGCCGGAAAAAAGGTCCTGGATATCGCGCAGCCGGCAGGCGCGGTTGTTGAGCAGATATTCGCTCTCGCCCGACATGTACAGCCGGCGGGTGACGCTGACGGATTCGCCGGGGGCAAATTCGAGGGCCACCTGGCGCGGGCGCCAGTGCCGCTTGGTGTATCTTTTGACCCCGGTGGCGGTCCCGACACCGGCTTCGGCGGTTTCCGGCACCTCTTGCGGGTTCACTTGCGTGTCGGGAGCAATGGCCGGAGCGGCGCCGGTGGCCGCGCCGTGACCGCTGCCGTTAGTCGTCGAAATTTCAGTTGCGTCGACAGTTTCCGGGGCCGTTCCCGCGATCTCCGCCGCCTCGGGATCGAAATCCTCCAGATGAACGGCATGTTCGTCGTATTCGTTCAGCGTTTCGTCGATCTCGTCGAGGTCGCTTTCCTCGAACATGTCATCCGTGCGGACCAGATGCAGCACCACTTCGGCCATGCCGCTGGCCTGGCGTTTGCTGGTGCCCTGAAAGATCAGGTCCTTCATTTCGTCGCCGCGCAGTATGCGGGCGCGCTGTTCGCCGAGCACCCATGAGATGGCGTCGGAAATGTTGGATTTGCCGCACCCGTTCGGCCCGACGACCGCGGTAATGCCGTTTCCGGTAAAAACCACCTCGGTGTGATCGGCGAAAGATTTGAATCCTGTAATTTCTAAGCGTTGAAGTCTGAACATTGATATAGTACTAGTCAAGAAGTTTAACACTACATTTAGTAGTTTGAAAAGTTCAGAGTTACGCCTTTAGGCGTGAGTTTTCTCGCCCACCTCACGCCTAAAGGCGTAACTCTGAGCGGTGGTTCTTGCAGATAAATCGCGCTTCGGTTTAAATATATCCAATATGCCAGACAATAAAACCGCTATCGAATCGTTCTCGCACGAAAACCGCGTTTTTCCGCCGCCGCCGGAGTTTTCCTCACGCGCGTATATCAAGAGTTTCGAGGAATACGAAAAACTCTACGCCGAGGCAGCCGCCGATCCGCCCGCGTTCTGGGCAAAGATCGCGGAGGAAAATATTCACTGGTTCAAAAAATGGGACACCGTTTTAGAGTGGAACGAGCCGCACGCCAAGTGGTTCGTCGGCGGAACCACCAATATTTCTTACAATTGCCTGGACCGGCATTTGGAAACGCGCGGCGATAAAATTGCCATTATTTGGGAAGGCGAGCCCGGCGATGTCCGCACCTTTACTTACAAAGAATTGCACGTGGAAGTTTGCAAATTCGCCAACGCGTTAAAAAGCCTCGGAGTGGTTAAAGGCGACCGCGTCGCGCTGTATATGCCGCTCGTTCCCGAACTCGCGATAGCCATGTTGGCTTGTGCCCGCATCGGGGCGACACATACGGTCATCTTCGGCGGGTTTTCCGCCGACGCCATTCGCGACCGGGTTAATGACGGGCAGTGCAAAGTAATAGTAACGGCGGATGGTGGTTTTCGCCGAGGCAAGGAAATTAAATTAAAAGCGATCGTTGATGAAGCGGCGGATCAATGTCCGAGCGTCGAAAAGATAGTCGTTTTTCAGCGGGCAGATTCAGCGGTTAGAATGAGGCTGGGACGCGATCACTTTTGGGATGACCTGATCTATAAGATCGAAGAAGATTGTCCCGCCGAAGAGCTCGATTCCGAGCACCCGCTTTACATTCTTTACACCTCGGGCACGACCGGCAAACCCAAAGGCATCCTGCATACCACCGGCGGTTATATCACCCAGGCCGCGATCACCACGAAATGGATCTTTGACCTCCGGGACGAGGACGTTTACTGGTGCACGGCGGACATCGGCTGGGTGACCGGGCACAGCTATGTGGTCTACGGGCCGCTGGCCAACGGCGCGACGGTGCTGATGTATGAAGGCGCGCCGAATTATCCGGACTTCGACCGCTTCTGGGCGATTATCGAGCGGCACAAGGTCAATATTTTTTACACCGCGCCCACCGCCATCCGCGCATTTATAAAATGGGGCGAGCAATACCCTTTAAAACACGATCTATCGAGTTTGCGTTTGCTCGGCACGGTCGGCGAGCCGATCAACCCCGAAGCCTGGATGTGGTATCACGAGGTGATCGGGAAAGGGAAATGCCCGATCGTCGATACCTGGTGGCAGACCGAAACGGGCACGATCATGATCTCGCCCCTGCCCGGCGCCACGCCGACCGTTCCCGGCACCGCAACCCGCCCGTTTCCGGGAATTGTGGTGGACATCGTCAGAAAAGACGGCACGCCCGTCGGGACGAATGAAGGCGGCTATCTGGTGGTGAAACACCCGTGGCCCTCGATGCTGCGCACGCTCTGGGGCGACGACGAGCGTTACCAAAAAACTTACTGGTCCGAAATTCCGCACTGCTATTTCGCGGGTGACGGCGCGCGCCGCGACGAGCGCGGTTATTTTTGGATAATGGGCCGCGTGGACGACGTGATAAATGTCAGCGGCCACCGGCTCGGCACGGCCGAGATCGAATCGGCGCTGGTTTCGCACGAAGCGGTCGCCGAAGCCGCCGTCGTGGGCCGCCCGGACGAGCTTAAGGGCCAGGCCATCTCCGCTTTTGTCACGCTCGAAGGCACTCATCAGGGAAGCGACGCGCTAAAAGAAGAACTGCGCGCTCACGTGACAAAAGAGATCGGCGCGTTAGCCCATCCCGACGACATCCGTTTTACCGACATGCTGCCCAAAACGCGCTCCGGCAAGATCATGCGGCGTCTATTAAGGGAGCTCGCCTCCAGCGGCAAAGTCGCCGGCGACGTCACCACGCTGGAAGATTTTTCGGTGCTGGAAAAGCTGAGGGAAGATGAGGAATGAGGTCAGAACCGGGAGCGGTAGCGACCGGCTCTGAGCGAAGCTGTCGCCCACCATTACCTCGGCCAACCGACCACGCTATCGCTTGTCGGCTGGCCGGGCAATGGTGGGCGAGAAGGTTGGGGGGTCTATTTTATTTAGTGGAGTCCGCGTAGCGGACGAGCGACAATAGCCCCGGGTTTTAACCCGGGGTACCTCGCAATATAAATAAACCGCGCGCGGCGAAAAATATTTATATTTTTCGCCGCGCGCATAATTGTGGATCGAAATATCAAAAAAACAAGAGCATGGATTCTACCTCTTTTTTCTTAGGATAGATGTATACTAGTGCAATGATTTCCAGAAAAAGCACCAAACTTATCGGGGATATATATCAAGTTCATTTTACGGAAATTACAACTGAAGCGAGGATGAGGATATCTCCACCTAAGGTTAAAATCCAAGAACTTTATGATTATTTATATGAGCGCGATTATGATGCTGAGTTTATGACTGTCATTTTAAGTTCTATGAATAACTCAGTTCCTCTTTCGCATTTTATAATGAGAATTCACACTGGTGAGTCTGTTAGTCAAATGAGCATTAGTCGGGACGCTGAAACCAAAATTACATCAAGACAAAATCTTATAAGAAAACTCGCCACCGATATTATCAATGTTTATAAAAGCAGACAGCCTCAAAAAAATATAGTTAGAGGAATAACCGGTATAAAAAAAGACAATCAGTCAAAAATGCTTGCCGATCTTGAAAAAAGATCAGAATGGCCCTTCAAGATAATCGAAAATTTACAAAAGCAGCTGGAACTTGATGGGTATATCTACAGGGACGGCATGCTGTATTTTACTGAAGGCTCGGTAATAGATGAACGAGAGGAACAAGATATTCTCGAACGATTAGTTAATGAACTTCCTCTCAGTAATCAGCCTATTATCCTCAACCATCTAAAACTCTCGGCAGACCATTATCTTGATGAAAAATGGGGTGATAGTATCTCTAACGCAAGAAATGTTTTGGAAGCAATTTTGGATAATATTGCTCATTATATTTATAATGAAAAACAATTAACGACAAAAACCCCTGATCGGCCAATGAGGGTTAGAGATTTTTTAGAAGAACAAGGTTTTATTGACTCAAAAATAAAGGAAGCAATTTCTAAAATATACGGACTAATTAGTGAAAAAGGTTCGCATCCTAACCTGTCGGAACGAAATGAAGCAAGACTCATGAGGCATTTAAATTTAACTTTTAGCCAATATATTTTATTAACTTTCGAAACATACATACGGAAATAATTCCTCCCGGTTCTGACTTCATCGCCAATCACCCAAATCTTAAAAATCCTCTCTTCCATTTTTTCCTCGAAATACGATAATAATTACGTGAGCAACCCCGAAAACGCGCCCGTCGATCTTCACGAACACGAGATGCAAAACGGGAACAATCTTTTTGATCTCGAGCCGGCAAATCAGTGGCTTGAGGATGCTGATCACCTGAGGGCCGCGGCGCAGAACGACGACGGAATTCTGAAAGAAGATGATATTCGCCGCATGCAAGAAGAAAAAGTTTGATCTTTGAAAAAACCCGGTGCTTTTGAAAGATTTCTGTTTCAAATTCGTTTCAGTGTTTCATTGTCACGCTCCCGAAACCTGAAACACCGCAAAATGGAAATATCATTTCTTCACCACCGGCAGAACGTATTTCGGCACGTAGGTTCTTGTTGCCGTGAAGCCCCCGGCGTCGTTGTAGTTACCGCCATAAAACGCCAGCACCAGATCAAGGTCCGGGATCGCCATCACGATCTGCCCGCCGTTGCCGCTGGCAAAATAAGCGCGGATAGTTCGCCCCTCGTAGGGGTATTCATTGACCCACCACAAGTACCCGTATTGCGCTTTGCCTGTTTCAAAATAAACATGAGACGCGGTAGCGAGGCGCGACCATTCCGGGGTATAGATCCGGCGTCCCTTCCACGTTCCGCCGTTCAAGTGCACTTGCCCGAGCTTCATAAAATCGCGCGGCAGAAATCTGGCGCCGCCGGTAAAAGTGAAATCGCCCAGCGGTGAAACGATCATGTAATATTTTTCGATACCCAGAGGTTTAGCCAGAAGTTTGGGAAACAATTCAACGGTGGAGCTTTTGGCGGCGCGCGCCACGACGCCTGCGACCAGATTGGAACCGGCGCTGCAATAAAACGCTCCCTTTGCGCCCGGCTCGCGGACCATTTTCAGGTCCATGGTCCATTTGTAAAGATCCGGCTGCGCAGTTTGTTCCCACATTCTGTCTTCGAAACCGGGCGAATCATCATTCCAATCGTCGCACTCCAGGCCCGACGACATGGTCAGAATATGTTCGAGCGTGAGCGCGCGTTTGCGCGGTTCGAGATCGGGAGGAAATACGCCGCCGTTCATTACCTGGTAGACATGATCGGAAGGACGGACGGACACGCCCGCCATCATTGCCGCGCCCGTCAGGTCGGAAGCCACGCTCTTTGATGCGGAGCGTGTGTCATGCGCCTTGTCGCGGTTTTCACCGTGAAAATATTCTTCCAGCACCAGCTTGCCGTGCCGCGCGATCAATATGCCGTGATCTTCCTGGGATCTGACGGAGTCGATCGGGGTATCGATGATAGACTGAACAAATTTTTCAAGTCCGGCGCGTGAAAGCCCCACTTCTTCCGGTAAAGCGGTCGGCCAACCGTCGTTCAAGGCGGGCGGCAGGCTGTATGTATAAGTTACCCCGGGCCGTCCCCGCGGGTAAAAATCCGTGACCTCATCCGGCCCTAACCGCCTGAAATCGTAAGTCCCGCCGCGATTCGGAAAATTGATCGACAATATTTGCGGGTCGGCGTAGTACCTTCCGTCCGTCAATACGCGGCCTTTCTCGCTACCTTTGTTTGCCGCGAGAAGTTTTACCGATTCGCCTTCGCGTTCGATCTGATCTACCCGGTACTGAGTCCAGCCGATGTTGCGTTCGGGATTACGCAGGAACGCGCCGGCCGACCCGTCGTCCCGCGCCTTGATCGTCAGGTAAAGCGACACCGTGTCTTCAAACGGCGAGACATTGCCCCGCCAGACACCGGGCGCGTATTTGGCCAGCGTGACCGGCGAAGCCATGGAGCTGAGCATGGTGCTTCCGGGCTGCGTCCAGTGGCCGAAGATCTTTGTCCGCCGCAGCTCGAAACTTCCCTTAAAAGAGCCCTGGCTGCCCGGCAATTCGAACGTGACCGCTTCACCGGCGACCTTTGCGGGCACCTTCGGCCGCCTATCTCAGCCCACCACTGCCCGCCGTTCTGGCTGATAAACAGCGTCCCCTTGATATCGGGGCCAAAGCGGCGTTTCGCCTCCCATAGCCCGGCAAGTTCCCGGACGGAATTCGTCTGGGCGTTCGCCGCGTTCCTCAGCCAGGTTGTCGAGGACAACGCCAACACGACAGTAGTAACTATTAAGAAAAATCTTTGGGTAGTTTTCATAGCTTGCGGAAAATTTGTTTTCTACCAAAGAGAACACCACAAGCGGTAATTTTATGACAAAAAAAGCCCGGGAGATGTTTCGCTCCCGGACCCTCATAAACGGGTAGGATTTACCTCGCTTTGCATCACTCTTTTTTATCAGAGAGATATCTAGATTTCTAATGGCGCCAGTTCTTCGTCTTCTTCCGCGATCTCCCGGATCATTCTTTCCGTGTCCATCTCGGCCAGCAGGTCGAGCAGGAAATTGGTGTTGGCGCTGACGTTGATCACGATCGGGAATTCGTCCTCGGAAGTATTAAATTCAAAAGTGCCGCTGTTGATCTCAAGCAGCTGGCGGAAGGCGGCTTTGCCGTTGTGCCCGTGGGCTTCGGCGTCGACGATCTTGCCTTCGTTAAAAGCGATGCTGCCGTTGTACTTGTCGGATTTCAGGATCAGCAGCCCGGTCAGGTCGGAATTTTCTATCACGTGAACCGCGTCGAATAAGCTCACCAGCGTAAGATTTCCCGCCAGCACGCAATCCTTGCGAACCTCGACCGGCGCGTAGTTGCGAGTCAGTTCAAAATCGGGACGGCGCGCGCGGCGGATGGCTTCCAGCCCGGGCGCTACCGAAACGCGCGGGTCCAGCAGCTTGGCTTCCTGCAGCCGGTCGTAGGCTTTTTCAAAATCCTCGCGGTTGATATAAAGATTTGCCAGCGCCAGACACTGTTTCGAAGCCTCGGTCGGCTCCCTCCGGGCGATGAAAACATCACGCAGTTTTTCGCGCAGAGAGATCGAGCGCGGGCTGCGCTGGATCGCCTGGTTCAGCAAAGCCACCGCCCGCTCCGAGTGCTTGTATTTCACAAAAAGATCGGCGTCGAGCAAGACTGCTTCGACCGACTGTCCTGTAAATGGCGCTTCTGCAATTGTTTTCATATTTAGGCCAAACACTGAACGGTGAGCGTTCAACATTTATAAAATACCATAAACATTGTATAAAAGCACGAACTATTTTGTCAAAATAAAAGAAATATTTTCATTTGCGCGGTCAAAATGACCGGTAAAAGTAACACCGGCGTTACATAATGCTCACAGGTTTTGGCGCTCCCTGAATTTTTACCGGCTGTTTGCTCATCGGTGCGCAGCACATCTTCATCATCCGGCCGCGATCGAGCTGCATCTCGGGTTCCTCTTTCAACCAGGCCCGTATCTCGCTGAACACTTGCGCCGCCCGCGTGTTTTTCGGCTCGGTGAGGCGATAATGCGACCATTTCCAATCGCGCCGGACGCTGACCAGCCCCGCGCGTTTCAGGTAGGCAAGATGGCGCGAGATCTTCGGCTGGTTGGTGCCCAGCACTTCCACAAAGAAGCAGACGCAAACCTCATCGTCGCCGATCAGGTTGATCAGGCGCAAACGGGTGCGGTCGGCCAGCGCCGCGAAAAACAATTCCATATCGAAGGCTTTTTCCTTGCTCATAACAAAAAATATTATAACATATCAAATATGGCTTGACATAACTGAGAAACGGTAGTAAATTAAATCTGTCAGATACGTATATACATATTTGAGAAATTATAAAAGGAGCTAAAGATCATGTCAACCGAAACCAGGAAAGTCGAAACATTAAAAGCGCATTTGGCCATCAACGTGCGCAATGTGGAAGAAAGTATTAATTTTTACAAAAAGATGTTCGGCATCGAGCCGAGCAAGGTGAGAACGGGTTACGCGAAATTCGACGTGCACGAGCCGCCGCTCAATTTCACGCTCAACCAGGTCGCGCCTACAGAAGGTGGCGAACGCGGCGCGCTGTCGCATCTCGGGATCCAGGTTGCCTCGACCGAAGACGTGCTTGCCGTCCGCGAGCGCTGGGCCCAGGCAGGACTCGTTACCCGCGATGAGATGGACACGAATTGCTGTTACGCGATCCAGGACAAAACCTGGTCCACGACCCGGACAATAACGAATGGGAAGTGTTTGTAGTTAAAGAAGACAATCTGGAGGAATCCAGCGGCTGCTGCGTGAGCGACGAAGAGGGAAATATCGCGTGCGCCACGACCGGTAAGATCGTGCTCGAAGCAGAGGCCGCTGCCGAATATGAAACCAAACCTGCCGCGTCGTGCTGCGGCTGAATTTATCGGCACCGCGTTTTTGCTGGCGGCAATCATCGGCTCAGGCATCATGGGCGAACGATTGGCCGCCGGCAACACAGCCGTCACGCTGCTGGCAAACAGCCTCGCGGTCGGCGCTGCGCTGGTCGCGCTGATCCTGGCGTTTGAAAAAATTTCCGGCGCGCATTTTAACCCGGCGGTCACCGCTTCGGCGGCTTTGGCCGGGGAATTTCCGTGGCGCGAAACGCCTCTTTATTTTCTGGCGCAGATCTTGGGCGCGTTTGCCGGGGTCGGCGCGGCAAATGCGATGTTCGATCTGCCGGTGTTTTTTGCTTCGACAAAAATGCGCGCCGGAAGCTCTCAGCTTCTCAGCGAATTCATTGCGACATTCGGGCTGCTGGCGGTGATCTGGGGTTGCGCCCGCTTGCTGGCCGCGGGGCATTCCGTTTGCCGTCGGGGCATATATTTTGGCGGCGTTCTGGTTCACCGCTTCCACTTCATTTGCCAATCCGGCGGTCACGCTGGCGCGAAGTATGAGCGATACCTTTGCCGGAATTCGCCCGGCCGATGTGCTGCCTTTTATTGTCGTTCAATTTGGCGCGGCCGCTTTTGCAACGTTGCTATTTCGCTGGCTGTTGCCTAAAGAAATAGAAAATTCTTAGCGGTCTTTGCGATTACTTTGCGCTCTCTGCGGTAAGATTCAACCGCAAAGAGCGCAAAGAAAACTAAGGTTATGAGTGATAAAAAACGCGTTCTGATGCCGAAGGCATCGCGGAAATTAGCCGTAGCGAAAGCCTACGGTAAAGTAAGATTTTTGTAATTAAAGCCCTGAAAAGGCGTAGGATTGTCCGTCGCCCTTTCAGGGCTTAATAACTCCTGATTATTCATTCGTGGGCTTTCGCCCACGGCTAATATCCAACACCGCTCCGCGGCCGGCTCTTTATAGCAAAGCCACTAGAACCTTTGTAAAAACCGTTAACATGGAATAGTTAATAGTTTCTAGTTCAATTCTTTTTATGAACTACCGTCAGCCGCGAGATGGGTATCAAAGCTTCCGAGTCGGATTCGCGGGCGCCGCCGGGTGAGAATTCCTTGGCGTGGTTGCGCAGGTAGTCGAAAAAGCGCTCGAACTCGCGCTGCATCTCGTCCATTTTTTCCCGCATATTGAGGATGATCTCTACCCCGGCAAGATTTACGCCCAGATCGCGGGTCAGCGAAAGGATCACTTCCAGCCGTTCCAGGTCGGGGTCGGTATAAAGCCGGGTGTTGCCTTCGGAGCGTGAAGGTTTCAGCAACCCTTCGCGTTCGTAGAGGCGCAGCGTCTGCGGGTGAATCTCATAGAGTTCCGCCACCGCGCTGATAGTATAAGTTTTGATCCTGCGTTTCATAAAAACAGTGGTCAGTAATCAGCATTCAGTACGGATCGCTAATTACCACATCGTTATTCACTCTCAACTATCAATTATCAACTATTCAAGTCCCATCACTTTCCGTGGATTCTCGGGGTTCAGTTTTTCAAACTGCCGCAAGAGATCCTTGGTTTCCTCGGAAATGACCTGGGGCAGCGTGATCTGCACTTCGACGAACTGGTCGCCGCGCAGTTTCGGATTTCTCAGCGAAGGCACGCCTCTTTCCTTTAGACGAAACTTCTGTCCCGATTCGGTGCCCGCCGGAATTTTCAACTGGGCTTTTCCTTCCACGGTCGGCACCTCGATCTTGGCGCCCAGCGCGGCTTCGGGTACGGTCACCGGTACTGTCACATAAATATTGTCGCCCTTGCGGGTAAAATATTTGTGCTTCCCGACGTTGGTGATGATAAACAGATCGCCCGGGGGCGCGCCCAATCTGCCGCCATGGCCCTTTTTCGGAATTCGCACGCGCGAGCCGGTATCGACGCCCGCCGGGATGCGCACTTTCACCTGCTCGGTTTTAGGTGTGGTGCCTTTGCCGTGGCAAACGCCGCAGGGTTCGCGCCGCCTGCCGGTACCGCTCGCAGTCCGGGCAGGTTTGCGCAAACTGCAAACGGCCTCCGACCTTTTGCACCTGGCCCGCGCCTTTGCAGGTCGAACAGGTGACGACCGCGCCGCCCGTATCGCCCGCGCCCTGACAGCGCGAACACTGCTCGGAGCGGTTCACCGGAAAGATTTGTGGTCAGGCCTTTGACGGATTCCTCGAAAGAAAGCGCCAGCGGTATCTCGATGTCCGCGCCGCGCTTCGGCTGCGCGCGGGGCGGTTCGGGTTCGCGCCGGGCGCCTGTTCCGCCGCCGAAAAGATCGGAAAAAATATCCCTGAAGCTGGTGCCCGAACTGCTTGCGCCGCTCGAGCCCGGTTCCCAGTTGAAGCCGGAAAAATCGAAATTGCCCGCGCCGCCGCGCCTGCTCCCGCGCCGAAAGGCGAGGAAGCTCGGTCAGATTGTCTGAGTAATAGCCGAAGCGGTCATAGATCTTGCGCTTCTTTTCGTCCGAGAGAACTTCGTGCGCTTCGGTAATGGTCTTGAATTTTTCCTCGGCCGATTTATCGCTGGGATTTACGTCGGGGTGGTGTTTGCGCGCCAGGCGGCGGTACGCTTTTTTTATCTCGTCCGCGTTCGCGCCCTTTTTTATTCCGAAAACTTCGTAATAATCTGTTTGTTTTGGAGCCATCTGTACCAGTGGTCAGTAGAAAATTTCGCTGAATTCCGCCTCTGATTAAACCATATTCTTAAAAGAATGGTGAACCATGAATAGGATTTTTTCCATTCACAATTCACCATTCACGATTCACCATTTACCGCTCACTATTCCTTCTTCTCATCCTCGACGTCGACATATTCGGCGTCGATCACGTTGTCGTCGGAAGCCGCAGCTGAGCCCTCGGCCCCGGCGCTGGCAGAGGAAGCTTGTTCTTCTTCGCCGGCCGCCGCCGGTTCGCCGCCGCCTTGCGCGGCGCTGGCCTGGCTATAGATCACTTCAGCCAGCTTGTGCGACGCGGTCTGCAGGTTGCCAAAAGCGGTGTTTATCGCATCGACGTCGCTGCCGCTGAGCGCGGTTTTCGCTTCGGCGATCGCCGTTTCGAGTTCTGTGGCAACCGCCGCGTCCACCTTCTCCTTATTTTCGGTAAAGGTTTTCTCGACCTGGTGAGACAAAGCCTCCAGGTGATTGCGGGCTTCGATCGGCCGCTTTCTTCTTGACGTCCTCATCCGAATGAGATTCGGCTTCCTTCACCATGCTTGTCGATCTCTTCCTTGGACAACCCGCTGGAAGAAGTGATCGTGATCTTCTGCTCGCGTCCCGTGCCGACGTCCTTGGCGGAAACGTTCACGATACCGTTGGCGTCGATATCGAAAGTGACTTCGATCTGCGGAACGCCGCGCGGCGCCGGCGGAATACCGACCAGATGGAATTTGCCGAGCGTTTTATTGTCGCCGGCCATCGGGCGTTCGCCCTGCATCACGTGGACTTCGACGCTCGTCTGATTGTCCGAAGCGGTCGAAAAGATCTCGGACTTGCGCGTCGGAATGGTCGTGTTGCGCGGGATCATCTGCGTCATCACGCCGCCGTAGGTCTCGATGCCGAGCGTCAGAGGCGTCACGTCGAGCAGCAGGATGTCCGTCTTTTCACCGCCGAAAGCACGCCGGCCTGAACCGCCGCGCCGAGCGCCACGACTTCGTCGGGGTTGACCGATTTGTTCGGCTCCTTGCCGAAAAATTCCTTGACCATTTCCTGGACCTTCGGAATGCGGGTCGAACCGCCGACCAGCACGAGCTCGTCGATGTCCTTGGCGCCCAACCCGGCGTCCTTGATGGCTTTTTCCACCGGCGGCATCAGGCGTTTTAAGATCGGGTCGACCAGGGCTTCGAATTTCGCGCGCGTCAGTTTCATGACCAGGTGTTTCGGTCCCGATTGGTCCGCCGTGATAAACGGCAGGTTGATCTCGGTTTCCATCGCGCTCGAAAGTTCGATCTTGGCTTTTTCCGCCGCTTCTTTCAGGCGCTGCAGAGCCATCTTGTCGGTGGTCAGGTCGATGCCCTGGTCCTTTTTGAATTCTTCGATGATCCATTTGATCAGCACTTCGTCCACGTCGTCGCCGCCGAGGTGCGTGTCGCCGTTGGTCGATTTTACCTCGACCACGCCTTCGCCCACTTCCAGCACGGAAATGTCAAAGGTTCCGCCGCCGAAGTCGAAAACCGCGATGGTCTCATCCTTCTTTTTGTCCAAACCGTAAGCCAGCGCGGCCGCCGTCGGTTCGTTGACGATGCGCGCCACTTCCAGGCCGGCGATCTTGCCCGCGTCCTTGGTCGCCTGGCGCTGGGCATCGTTAAAATAAGCCGGCACGGTGATGACCGCCTTCTCGACCTTCTGGCCGAGGTAGTCTTCGGCTGATTGTTTCAGCTTTTGCAGCACCATCGCCGCGATCTCCGGCGGGCTGTAATGCTTGCCTTCAACGTTGACGACCACATCGCCGTTCGAGGCTTTTTCAATTTTGAAAGGAACCTGTTTGATCTCGTCGCCGACTTCTTCAAACTTGCGCCCCATAAACCGCTTGATCGAATAAAGCGTATTCTCGGGGTTGGTCACCGCCTGGCGTTTTGCCACCGTCCCCACAAGGCGATTGCCGTCCTTGGTAAAAGCCACCACTGAAGGAGTAGTGCGCCCGCCTTCGGCATTGGTGATCACGACCGGCTCGCCGCCTTCCATGACCGCCACGACCGAATTGGTCGTTCCGAGATCGATACCTATGATTTTGCTCATGTAATTTCTCCAATAATGATTTCGTATTCAGAATGTTGGCGTTCATAAAGACAATTCAACCAGTCTGAAAGTTATCTCAGAATAATACTTGAGTGTCTCATTGTCAAGTTTTATTTAGTTAGTTATATGAAGATTCTGGCAGGAATCATGGTAATTAAGGAGCGTGTCCCCGTCAAACAGGCAGAAACGCGACAGTTATGGAGCGTGTTACCGTTAATGACACGCTCCATAACTGTCGCGTTTCTGTCTAAAAACCCTAGGCTCTCTTTGCGCCTCCGCGTGAAACTACCTCACCCTGAGCAAAGAGGGGCGGAAACGCGAGCGTAAGCGAGTGTGTAGGACGAAAAATACACACTCCCTAACGGTCGTGTTTCTGCCTTTTTACGGTAAACTTAGCGCTTTTTCCGCCTGGTCGAAATCCTGCAAAAGAGAGGCATATTTATCGGTCGCCGTCCAGATCTGGAAAAGATAGAGATTTTTCTTGTCCTGGGCGATCACGAGGTGCGTGGTGGTGCTGGCGTCGATCGCTTTGTCGCGCCGGCTGAAAATGGTCTTGCGCGCCGGGTACGCGCCCGCCTGCGTGTCGTAATCGGCTATCACGCTGAACGGCCCCGCGCTGTTTTTGCGGTACCTTTGCAGTATCTCGGACATTTTCGCTTTGAGGTCGACCCGGGCTTCATCGGCCGGGATTATCTCCAGCGCGGTAAACATTTTCTTGTCGAAATTCACGGCGAACATTTTCGCTTCAGGGGCCTGGACCTTGGCTTCGGGCATGGTCGGGGAAACCATGTTCCACCCGGCGGGCAGGGCTACCTTGGCGCCGGAGGGATCGTCAAAAGGTTTGCCCATAATGACATGAGTTTTTAAAGCGGCGATCTCGTTGTTGTTGGAAAAAGAAAGCGTCTCTTCGTAGAACACGAAATTGACCAGCACAAAATAGGCGGCCACGCCGAAAACGGCAAAAACGGCCAGCGTGGCGAGCGCGGTCATTCCCGGTATGCCTTTTCTGGTTTCTTTAACTACATGCAGTGTTTTAGGCACGGTATGCTGGATGGTTTCGAAATCGGCGTCCGGCGGCACGGCCAGCGCGGTTATCTCTTCGAAGAAACCCGCTTCCGGCCTTTCCTGAACGTGCGTCAAAATGTCCAGGCCTTCAGCTTCGCCGGTCCTGCCGCCCCAGGAACGAATATCGAACATTCGGTTCAGCAATCTCCAATCACCCGCCTCGGAAGAAAAGATCAGCGAATCATCGGTGAGATGCTTCTCCAAATACCATCTTTTAATAGTTTCCATGTCAACGGAAGGGTGTTCCCGACCATCGGTGGTGACGACCGCAAAAGTTTCGCCGTTCATATTTGGGTCTCCTTATAACTACAGGATCTTACGCCTCTTGCTGGTGAGTATTTTTACCCGGGCATCACTAAAAAAACCCCGGAAAAGACGCAGTTGCCGCAGGACGATCGGCAATACTTATATTTTAATGGAAATGTTAAACAAAATTCAACAAGTTTTTTATAGGAGCGAACGATTTTAGGGTTCGGAGTTACGCCTTCAGGCGTGAAAATGCTTACAAATTCTCGTAAACGCGTAACTCTGAACCTGCGAACGGAGATCACCGTCCTTATTTTTCCTGGTTTAGGAGTTTGGCAATAAAGAAGATGTAATGCAGTCCCGAAAAGAATGCGAAAGCGGCTACGACGGTGTAGACAACCGGCAGGTAAAAGCCGTTGATGGCGGGAAAAGCCGCCGCGATCAGCACCAGGCCGACGGCCGCGACCTGCACACCGGTGCTTATCTTACCCAGCAATGAAGGGCGAAAGCCGCGAAAGCCGGTAACAAAATGGATCGACGCGGCCACTACCACGATCACAACGTCGCGCCCGATGACCAGCGCGGTCACCCAAAAAGGGATCGGCAGGTGTTTGACCGGGGGGACCATATTGGGAAAGGTCAGGGCGATAAAGGCCGTGGTCATTAAAAGCTTGTCGGCCGCCGGATCCAGGATCAGCCCCAGCGAAGACTCCTGGGAATACTTGCGCGCGATAAATCCGTCGAGCCCGTCGGAAAGCCCCGCGACCAAAAAAGTAACCAGCGCCCAGGTGAATTGGCTGTAATAAAGCAAAATGGCGAAGACCGGTATCAACGCCATGCGCAGAAAAGTGATCAGATTCGGGATAGTCACTATTTTAGACATTTTCCGACTTTAGCTCTATCACGGAAACTTCCGGCGGGCAGCCGTAGCGGACCGGCAGCACCACCGTTCCGATCCCGCGCGTGATATATATCTGCGTATTTCCGCGCCGGTGCAGCCCGCTGGACAAACGCCGCCGGCGGCGCGGAAAGATCGAGCTTTCATTGGCGTCGCGCAGGCGGATCTGCCCGCCGTGCGTGTGCCCGCTCAACATCAGATCGACGCCGGCGGGCTGGGCCATCCGGATGATGGACGGGTTATGCGCCAGCAGCAGTTTCATTTCTTTTTTGTGCGAGCCCTTCAAAGCGGCGGGAAGATCGGTCAGGCCCGCCAGCAGATCGTCGACCCCGGCCAGCCAGATCGAAGCCCCGTCCAGCTCAAAACGAAACCCCTCGTTATTTAATACCCTGATGCCTTCACTTTTCAGCATATCTGAGACCAGGTCGCCGTTCGTCCAGTGATCGTGATTGCCCATCACGGCATAAACGCCGTGTTTGGCCCGCAGCTTTCCCATGGCGTCCGCCACCGGCGGAACGTACCTGTCTTCGTGCGAAACATAATCGCCGGTCAGCGCGATCATGTCCGGCTCGAGCTCGTTGGCGATACGGAAGGCGCGGTTGATATGCTCCAGCCCGGTAAATTTACTGTGATGAATATCGGAAAGCTGCACGATGCGAAACCCGTCGAACTCGCGGGGCAGGCGCGACAGCCTGACGGAAACATGTTCCACGATAATAGTGTTAGCTTCCTCAAGGGCTTCGCGCGCGACGCTGGAAAAGCTCTGCGCCAGATCGCGAAACGGCGTCTGCGATTTGGCCGCGGCATTGAGCCGCTGCGAAAGCTTTACTTTTTTCTGACCAATTCTTGCCATAAAGATATGAATTTAGACTAAATTATTTGGGTATTGAAAGCAAAAGGAGGGAATTGTTCAGAGTTACGTCTTTAGGCTTGATGTCTCCGACCGGGCGCGTGCGAGATATCGGGTATTTCTTTGCGTCTTTGCGTGAAATCTTTTCACGCAAAGACGCAAGAGCGCCCGGCATCGGGAAGCTATTTCTAATCAAAAAAACCTGACCGTATATCCAAAGCGCACGCCGCGTCCGATCTCCGGCATAAGATCCTTCACGAATGAAAGATGATTACGGTAAAGCCGGTCGGTGAGGTTATACCCGTACAGACTGAAAATATGCGCGTAATGTTTCTTTCCGATCACGTATGAAGCGGCGATGTTAAATAATCCGTATCCGGCGGTGCGAGTTTCCAGCGGAAACACCTTGTTCTGGTCGCGGACAAAAACACCTTCAGGGCGCAGGTTAAAGCCCTTGTAATTCAAATCCAAACCGACCCGCACCCTTGCCGGAGGAATTCGGATCAACGGGCTGTCGGTTGCGGTCAGTTTAGCATTAACGATATCGCCGCTCAGGAATAAGCCTACATATTTATGAACCAAAACGTCCACGCTCAATTCAGCGCCAACAAAACGGCCGTCCGCCTGTTCATAATGCGCCAGCGGCAAACCGTCTTCGATATCGATCTGACCGTCGCCGTCAAGGTCCTGCGGGGCAAGAAAAACAAAGTTGTCGATACTGTAATAATAAACGTCACCCTGAAAGCGAAAACGGTTGACTTTGTGCCGGAGCGAAAAATCTATCCCGTTGGAACGCTCTCTGGCCAGATTATTATCGCCCACCTCAAAGGCAATATTGCCAATATGAGGGCCGTCGTTGTAAAGCTCGTCCAGCGTGGGGGCGCGGTATGAATTTGTGTAATTCACCACGAATGCTCCGCCGTCCCACAAATTTACAAAAATTCCGGCTGCGCCGGAAAAACCGGTAAAACTGCGGTCAAACAAGCTGGCGCTTTCCGTCTTGTAGCGGTTGTTTTCGATACGTCCGCCGAATTGGAATTTCACGCGGTTGAAATTCAACTCCTGCAGAGTAAAAGCGGAAAACGAATTTTGTTTGACCCTGCCGTCAACCAGCGCTTCCGCGCCGGTCACGTTATAGTTGCGGTGAAAACCTTCAAAGCCAAACCGTCCCGTTAATTTTTCATAAGTGCGCTGTTCAAACATTCCCCGGTAGGAATAAGTTTTATTGTCAAAAACAGTGCCGACGGATTCAACCCCGTCTTCATCGATCTCGAGTTCCTTGTGACGGTAATTGGTAAAATCAAAAGAAAATTTCGCGTTGTTGATGAACGATTTCAGATCGCGGAACCCCCCGTTAAAACGCAGGTTGCGCCGTCTCATTCGAATATCAATATCTCCATCCGGGATCGGAATTCCGTCGTCAACGCCACGCTTTACCGGGGGTTCTTCTGCCTCGAAGAGCGCGGCGAAGGGAATTCCGTAGCGCCTCAGGTCGTAAGTGTAAGTTCCGCTGAAAAATGCTTTATCGCCGTAATAGCCGGTTCCGAATGAAGCCGAATTTGAACGCGCCGCGGAGTTCGGCACTTTGCCGATAGGTGTTTGGTAGTCGTCATTTCTTTGCGCGCTGCCGCTGCCGCGGAAGAGCCAGTTTTTATAACCGTATTCAATGCCGCCGTTCACCGCGCCTTGTTTATCGGCGGTCCCGCCGAGCGTTGTGAAATGCCCTCGTAAGCCCTCGTGCTTTTCGTTTTCATCGGAACTTATGGCATTGACCACGCCGCCGATGGCGCTGCTGCCGTAAAGCAGAGTGGCTGGCCCTTTGACCACCTCGATCCTTTCCGAACCGAGCGGGTCGATCGGTTCCGTATGGTCGCCTGAAGCATAGCCTACGGATCCGGCGCGTACGCCGTCCTGCAAGACCAGGACCCGGTCGCCGTCAAAGCCGCGCACTACCGGACGACTGGTTCCCGGTCCGAAACTTCGCTTGGCAACGCCGGTTTCGCCGTCCAGCACTTCACCGATGGATGTCCCGGCTCTGCGTGTTATTTGTGTGGAGCTGACCGAATTGACCGACTGAAAGGCGTCGAAAGTTGATTGTTCGGCACCGGAGGCAGTTACGGTTACCTCCGCTTTCAGCGAAGTGATCTGCAATTGAAAATCGAGGGTTGACGTTTGCCCGGCGGTTACTGTAACGGTCTGAACGGCATCGGAAAAGCCTTCGAGATGCGCCAGAACGGTATAGCGTCCCGGCGGAACATCGGTAAATTCATAACGGCCTTCATCGTCCGCTACGGCAGAACGTTTTAATTGGACGATCTGTACGGAGGTTCCGTGTAAAGCCGTGCCGTCTTCTCCAAAGGTCACCTTGCCGCCGATCTTGCCGCCCGATTGCGCGCAGCGCCGGCTGAAATACTGCCGAGTAAAATTAAAAACAGGAACAGATTACGGGGTATGCTCTTCATAATTATCCGATCCAAAATGAATTGGTCCAATTATGAAGAGTAGCGCCAAATTTAATTTACCCGGTGAAGAATTTCACGAATGGTAGAAATCGGGCAATGAGTGGCCGTTTCGATTTGGGATTTGGGATTGCGGATTTGGGATTTTTTAAGAAATTTGCAGGGATGAATCCAGACATTTTGTGTTTATTCGTGTGTTTAGTGGTTACTTTTTTTGGCTTAAAGTAAAAGATTCTAACTAGGAATTACAGGAAACACACAAATAATCCCAAATCGGCTTATATTTTCAGCAATCTTTCCCGCAGCAGTCTCGACTGCTGGCGGCTGACGGAGATCTCCTGCCGGTTGTTCATGGTGACGGCGTAGGTGCCGCCGGGCATCGGGCTGATGCGCCGGATCATATCCAGATTTGCCAGCGAACCGCGCGAGAGGCGAACGAATTTGTTAGGGTCGAGCCGCGCTTCCAGGTCTTTCAAGCGGTGATTGATGATAAAGCTCTGGTTTTGCGCCGTGGTGATATGAAGCAGCTCGCCGTCGGCGACGATGGAAGCGATCTCGCGCACCGGCAGCAGGTAAATGTCGTCGCGCCGCTTGACCGGGATCCTCTCGATAAAGGTGGGCTGAAAAGCCTGGTCGAAAATTTCGGCCACGGTTATTAATTTTTCCGCTTCCTGCTCGCGAACTTCCGCCTGCTCCAGTCTTTCGGAGGCGCGCTGGAGCGTTTCCCGGAGGCGCGCTTTCTCGACGGGTTTGAGCAGGTAATCGACCGCATTCACCTCAAAGGCCTGCACGGCGTACTCGTCGTAAGCCGTCACAAAAGCGACCAGCGGGAGCTCTCTTTTGCGCAGCAGCTTTACCACTTCCAGCCCCGTGGTTTCGGGCATCTGCAGGTCGAGGAGCGCCAGGTCGGGTTTGGTTTGCCTGATCAGCTCGACGGCCTGCGCGCCGTTCTCGGCTTCGCCGACGATCTCCGCCTGTTCAAACTCATGCAAAACGCGCTTGAGAAATTCGCGCGCCGGGCGTTCGTCATCGGCAATGACAATTCTGAGTTTGTTCATAAAAATTGATCGGGCTTTTCTTTGCGCTCTTTTGCGTCTCCAGCGTGAAATCTTCTCACGCAAAGGCGCAGAGGCCGCTAAGAAATCCAGGCATCATAAATCACGATCTAACTCGCGTATCCCTCTTCCACCGTCATGGCGAAAACGATCGTGCCGATAATGCCGATGATCCCGGCCGTGATAAAGGGCGTTTGCGGCGTAAATTTCCACAACATCCCGCCGATAACGGCCGCCGGCGTGATCGAAAGGCTTCTCACCAGATAGTAAAGCCCGACGGAGCGGGCGCGCAAATGAGGCTCGGCAAAATCCACGATCATCGCCTTGCGCGAGGGTTCGCCGATTTCGCGCAGGCCGCCGATGACGAACGCAAATATCAGCGAATAAAATCCGTTCGAAAGCACCACCGCCAGCGGGAAAAGCGCAAAGCACAAAAACGTGGCGATGACGAAAGGCTTGCGACCGATGCGGTCGGCGATCTTTGCCGCCGGAATATAGACCAGGATCGAGGTCGCCATCTGGATCGCGACCAGAACGCCGAACTGCGCCATGCTGACGCCGATAACGTTCGTCACATAAATAACGATCAATATCTCGGCCATGCCTTCGCACGTTCTGATAATGATGTCCGAGATCAAAAGGCGTTTGAGCGCGTAATGAAATGAACGCCACACGCCGCGAATATTGACGTGTTCGCCGAGCTTGACGGGGATATTGACCGCCAGCACGATAAAAACGGTGACCACCGCCAGACCGAGCGTGATCAAAAGCCCCGTGCGAACGCCCCCGACGACGCCCATCTGGGCGATAAACAGCCCGCCGATGATCGGCGCGATCATGATAGGGACCCGCTTGAGGATCGACTGGACGGTAAAGCCTATCGACCGGCGTTCTTTCGGAAGCGAATCTCCGATCACGGCAAATATGGCCGGCGATGCCATGCTGCCCCACGCCATCGAAAAAGCGAGGCCGAGAAAAATAAGCAGCCATGTGGTGCTGAACAAATAGATCGAATAACCCACGCCCGCCAGGGCGATGAAAATAAGAAACGCGCGGCGGCGCCCGAGCCGGTCGGCCAGCCAGCCGCCGGGATATTGATAGACCGCGTCGAACAGATCGCGGACGGTGCCGAAAAGCCCGATGCCGAAGGTGCTCGCGCCCAGCGCTTCCAGGTATTTGGGCAGAAACTTTTTCCAAAGCTCCTCGCCCATGCCGAGCAGAAAAACGGCGGAAGAAGCGGCGATGATATTACGCTCCAGGCCGAGGTAATCCGTCAGCCTTTCGCGCCGTGTCTTTGATTCGGTAAGAGGCGTCTTGTTATTTAACTCCATTTAAAAAATAATCGGATATAAGAGTAGCATCCTAATTCGAGTTACCATGCAACACGGCTTGGCGAAAGTGTCGGCAGCCCGCGCGTTAGCAAGGGCGCTTACCGTAACCTGAAATGAGCCCTTCCTTACGGTCGGGCTACTGACATGTTGACGGCTCTACGAACGAGTTCCCGAGCGCGCGGACGGCTGGGCCTCCAGCGCAAACCTGATCTCGGCCCGCGTTCCCTCGCCGGGAGCGCTCTTAATGTTCAGCCCGGCATTTCTGCCGTAGTAAGACCGCAGCCGCTGCTCGATATTATTAAGGCCGACCCTTTCCCTGCGCCGCTCCGGCAGCAGCGTAGTGTCCATTCCGGCGCCGGTATCTTTTACCAGCAGCACCAGGCTGACGTCCGCGCCGCTGTTTTCCAGCCGCGCCGAGATCTCTACCACTCCGCCGCGCGCGGTTTCTGAGATGCCGTGCTTGATGGCGTTTTCCACCAGCGGCTGCAAGATCAGCGAAGGCACGCGAAGCTTTTCCAGGTCTTTCGGTACGTCGATCTTTACTTCCAGCCGCTCTTCAAAACGCGCCTGTTCGATCTCCAGGTAGGCTTCGATAAGCTTTATCTCTTCGCCGAGCGTGTAAAATTCTTCATTCGAGCTCAGCAGCGAGCGCAGCAATTTCGTCAGCCGCATCAATGTCTGAAAAGCTTTTTCCGGCGCGGTCTGGATCAGGTAGCCGATGGTCGTCAGGGCGTTGAAAAGAAAATGCGGGTTGATCTGCGAGCGGAGCGAAGTGAGCTGCGCCTCGGCCGCCAGCCTGGAAAATTCCTGTTCGCGTATTTCCTGCTCGTATCGCTGCCGTGTCACCCGCAGAGTGTCTATCCGCCGCGCGGCGACGAGCGACACTGTCTCCAGCATTTCCACCTCGCCGGAGAGCAGATTTCTGCCGCCGAGAAAATTTTGCAGGATCAGCTTGTAATAGGGCGCTTCGGCAGTAGGAATAAAAACCTCGGCGTAAAAAGCGGTGGAGTTGACCACTTCATGAGCGCCAGTCTTTTCGCGGACCTCCTGCCAATCGGCGTTGTTCGCCGTCAGAGCGGGCGCAAGCCGGCGGCAGATCTCGCGGAGAATTTCTTCGGGCGATTCGATATTTTCTATACCGGCGGCGATCTCGCGGCGAAGCTCCTCGTAATTCACCCGCCGCAAAAACACCTTGTCGATCAGCCACACGGCAAAGCGATGCAGAGTGGGATAGATCAGCGCGGTCGCGATCCACAGGGCCAGCAAAATGCCGGTGGCCTGAACGTCGTTGCGGCCGTAAGCTTCGCGAATCTTCAGCAGCGGTACGGCCGCGAAAATGTAAAGCCCGAAAGCCGTCAGTGTCAGCAGCATCAGCGACAGCGCGCGTTTGAGAAAAAGATCGGCAAAAGCAAAGCGAAAATCCTGCAGCAGGATGACCAGCACGAGCGGCAGAGAACATTGATGCGCGACGAGCTCGACGAGCCAGGATTTTTCCTCGACGCCGCCGCTTAGGTGCAAAGCCGAAACCGCAAAGATCGCCAGGGCCGAAGCCAAAACCAGCTTTCGCTCCAGATTTTTTCTAAAGGTAAAAAACAACAGCCCCACCAGCAGCGCCAGCGACCCATAGGTCAGCACTTGCAGCGCCAGGTTCGACGGCGCCGTCCGGTAAAGAAGCGCCGATAAGAAATGCAGCAGGGCGGCGAAACCGCTCAGGCCGTAGGCGAGAAATGTGAGCACGTACGCGCTCGATCTCTCGCGCTGCGAGCTGTGCACCACCACCGAGGGCAAAAATCCCAGCGCGGAAAAAGAAACGGCCGCCAGCAGCGGCGAGATCTGGTCGTGCGCCAGATCGCCCCAGATAAAGGTGAAAAGCTCGCCGATATTCCACAAAATCCCCAACACCCCCGCCGCCAGCAATAAAAAGTCGGGACGGAACCCTTCCTTTGCGCGGCGGTGGCGGATCACCATCACCAGCAGCAGCGCGTACAAAACCACCCCGACCGTAAAGCCGAGCAGGTTGACCAGCGACGCCGCGTTCAATGGATTCATGTGCAAAAGTATAAACCAGCGGGGAGGAAGGCAGAAGTCGGCAGCAGCAGGCGGCAGAAGCAGAAGTTAGTAGCCAGAAACACGAGCGTCAGGGAGTATGTAAATCGAACTTTTAACCGCGGATCGTTGACTGGTGACTGCAGGCTGCACCTGCCTACCGCCTACTGCTTCTGCCCACTGACTACATCGTCATCAATTTGGCGAATACCTCGATCCCGTCCCAGAGGTTTTGCAGGCGGATATTTTCATTTTCGGCGTGTTGATTGTTGTCGTAATTGGCGATCGGGACGGTGATGGTCGTGACTTCGAGGGTGTCGCTGATGATCGAAAGCGGGAGGCTGCCGCCCAGGGTCGGCATTTTTACGATGGGCTGTTCGGACTGCGCCTGTACGGCAGCGATCACTTTCAGAGAAACGGGGAGGTCCATTTTCGTGCGCTGGGCGTTGTAGCCGCCTTTTCCCTGCGTCAGCCTGGCGATAAAAGGATATTTCGACCGTTCGTCCGCGGTCGGGTCGCGGTCGATCACATAAAATCCCTGAAGCTTAATGTGCTGTTTCAATTTTTCAAACTGCCGGAACTGATCGTTGCCTTTTACCAGGCGCAGATCAAGCTCGGCGGTCGCCGCCGACGGGATGATATTTCGCGTCAATGCGCCGACGTCGCCGCTGCTTATTCCGTTGATGTTAAGCGAGGGCTGGTTTATCAATTCCAAAAGGCTTTTTCCGCCGCCTTCGGTGTAGGTGATCCCCAGTTGTTTCTTTAATTCTTCATCGTAGCGGGGCGCTTCTTTGATGGCCTTTAATTCATTTTCACCCAGCGGCTCGACATCGTCCGCCCAGCCTTTGACGATCACATTGCCGCGCTCGTCTTTCATCGAAGACAAAAGTTTGACCAGGGTTAAAGCCGGGTTCGGCGACCAGTTGCCGTAATGCCCGCTGTGCAGGGGGCGATTGGCCCCGTAAACCGTAAGAGTCGCCCCGGTCACTCCGCGCACGCCGAACACGACCTGTTTGCGCCCCGATTGATGGACCGGCCCGTCGCAGATGATCCAGGCGTCGGACCTCAAAAGCTCTTTATTACCTGAGAGAATTTCTTTCAGGTTGGGCGAGCCTGCTTCTTCTTCGCCTTCAAAAACGAACTTGATATTGACGGTGGGTTTTATATTTTTCGCCGCCAGCGCGTCAAAGGCTTTGAGGATCGCAAAAACCCCGGCTTTGTCGTCCGAAGAAGAGCGCGCATAAAGACGCCATTCGGGATTGATCACGCCCGTTACCGGCATCGGCAATATTTGCTCGCCGGTCCCCAGCGCCGCGCTGCGCAATACCGGGATCCAGGGCAGGCTTCCGGTCCATTGTTTAGGATCGGTTGGCTGCCCGTCGTAATGCGCGTAAAAAATAATTGTCTGCTTTGCGCCCGGTACACTCCATTCGCCGTAGACTACCGGAGGAACGGTTTTGTCCTGCGCGGTAAGAAGCCTGGGGTTAAGGCCGCGGCTCTTCATCAATCCCGCGAGATAATTGGCATTTTTGTAAACGTTTTCCGTGTCCGATGCGACGTTGGGGATAGAGAGGAGCTCGACAAACTCCTGCAGAAGTTTTTGCTCGTTGGCGCGGCGATATTCGCGCACGGCTTCTATAGTAGGATCAATAGAAAAAATTTGAGTACTGAAAACCAGGACGGACAAAATTGCCAGGCAAAGTTGTTTCATAGGCTTAAAAGGGCAGAAACACGAGCGTAAGCGAGTGTGTAAAAACTTCGATAACACACTCCCTTACGGTCACGCATAAATGCGTAACTCTGAACTCTTAATACTTCATCAATTCCTGCACGGCTTTTTCCACGTCTTCGGATTGGGGCAGGATGAAATCTTCCAACTGCGGGGCGTAGGCGACAAAAGTATCGGTCGCGCCGACGCGGCGGACGGGCGCGTCCAGGTATTCGAAAAGCTCGTTGGAAATTCGCGCGGCGAGCTCGGCCCCGTAGCCGAATGAAACGGAATCTTCGTGCGCCACGATCACGCGGCCGGTTTTTTTCACGCTCTCTGCGATCGCTTCCCAATCGTAGGGGACCAGCGTGCGCAGATCGATGATCTCGACGGAGATACCCTGAGATTCCAAACGTTTGGCGGCCTGGTTGGAGCGTTCGACCAGCGCGCCGTAGGTGATGATGGCCACGTCCGTGCCCTCGCGCACTTTCTTCGCCTTGCCGAAGGGGATGAGAAATTCGCTCGACGGATACTGTGATTTGTTATACACCTGCCGGTAAAGATGCTTGTGCTCCAGGAACAGAACCGGATCGTCGCAGCGGATCGAAGTGCGCAGCAAACCGCTTGCGTCCAGCGCGGTCGAAGGATACGCGATCAGCAAACCCGGCGTGTGGGAAAAAAGCGTCGTGCCCGATTGCGAGTGATAAACCGCGCCGCCCTTTAAATAACCGCCGACGGGTACGCGCATCACGACCGGGGATTTCCAATCGCCGTCGCTGCGCCAGCGCATCAGCGCCAGCTCATTGCGGATCTGGTGAAAGGCGGGAAAGATGTAATCGAAAAACTGAATTTCCACCACGGGCTTTAAACCGCGCGTCGCCATTCCGATGGCGCGCCCGACGATATTGGCTTCCGCCAGCGGCGAATTGAAAACGCGCGCGGAACCGAATTTTCGCTGCAAATTTGCCGTTACCTTGAACACGCCGCCTTTGCCCTTGACGGTTTCCAGGTACTCTTCGCGCGAGCAATCGGCCACGTCTTCGCCAAAGACCACGATGCGCGGGTCGCGCTCCATTTCCTCATGCATGCAGCGATTGATCAGGTCGACCATCGTGCCGGCATTCCCGGAAAGCTCCGCGCCTTCTTCGGTGTCGAAAAGGCTGCGGTCGGTGGGATCGATGTCGGGCGAGAAAACGTTGCGGAAAGCGGTCTCCGGCGCGGGCTGCGGGGAGGTGAGCGCGTTGTCAGCCGCGGTGTTCACTTCGGCGTCGACTTCAGCGCGAATTTTTTCCAAATCTTCCGAGCTCGCCAGCCCGCCGGTCATCAGATATTCCGCATATTTTTTCAGCGGATCGGTGGCCGCGTCTTTTTCGCGCTCTTCAGTGGGGCGATAAAGTTTTTCATCATCGGACAAACTGTGCGAATAAGGGCGGATAACTTTGGCGTGGACAAAAGCAGGACCTTTTCTTGCCCGGCAATATTCGACCGCCCGCTTAAAGGTTTCGTAAGATTCCAGCGGATCGGTCCCATCGCATTTTTGTATATAGAGGTTAGGAAAACCCGAAACGAGTTTCGATATGTCGCCGCCTGCTACACCTACCTCGACCGGGACTGAGATCGCATAGCCGTTGTCTTCGATCAGGAAGATCACCGGCAGTTTCAGATTACACGCGGTATTGAGCGCTTCCCAAAATTCGCCCTCGGATGAAGTGCCGTCGCCGATCGACATATAGACCACTTCGTCACCCTTAAAACCGGTGACCTTGTCCTGCATTTCCTTGACCAGCGAAGCGCGATACGTTGCTTCGGCCGCACCGACCGCTTGCAGAGCTTGCGTACCCGTCGGCGAAGATTGCGAGGGAACATTCAACCGCAGGCAGCCCCAGTGCGAAGGCATCTGGCGGCCGTGCGAATTCGGGTCGGCCTCGGCGCCGACGGCCGATTGCAGCATTTCTTCGGCGGTCATTCCCAGCTGCAGCATCAGCGCGCGGTCGCGATAGTACGGGTAAAACCAATCGTAACCGGACTTCATCGCCAGCCCGGCGCCGACCAGAATGCCCTCGTGCCCGGCCCCGCTGATCTGAAAGAAGATCTTGTTTTGCCCCTTGAGCTGTATTTCCTTGTCGTCGACCCGGCGAGAGAGATACATCGTGCGGTAAATACCGATCAGGGTCTCTTTATCCAGGCCGTGATCAGAGTTCTTCTCCATGTCTTTCAGGACAGGAGCACCGGCGGGGGCTTTACTCAGCTTTACTACTCTGGTGGCGGCTTTTTCGGTTGCTGTTTCCATTACGTTAAACACCTATAATAACGATTTCGCTGGCAAATATTCTATATTAAACGCTAAATAGTAAAACTATCCAGTAGGAAATGCGATTTTGAGATGTTACTGCGCTAAGGATAACCCAAATTAACGGAAAGTAACAAAAGTAGACCCAGTGACCGGTTTTAGATTTGTTCGTGTGTCTTCGTGTGATTTCGTGGTTCCTTCTTAAAGGTCTTTATTGTAAAAGGCTCTAAAACGGAAACCACGAAATCACACGAAATGACACGAAAAAAGCATCCGGACATTGCGCCATGGCTGTGGCTACTTTTAGGCAAGCTACTATAAATTAATAGTTCGATCCGATTGCAGTGCTTAATATTAGGCGAATAGGTAGGAATCAGTCCGTGTAGTCCAGTTCGAGGGTCATGCGGTATTCCGAGGCCATCGACGGGTGGCCGTGGCCCTCGGCAGCGGCAATGCCTCGTTCGTAAGCATTTTTAGCTTTTTCGCGGTCACCGGCGGCTTCGTAGGCTTTGGCAAGCATACCGAAAGCGTTGCCTTCGTCATCGGCTTTAGCAAGATAATCTTCCAATAGAGCGATCACTTCGTGGTTCTGTCCCAATTTTTCATATTCCTTGGCCAAACCGAACATCACCATGGAATTTCCCGGGTCGGCTTCCAGCATTTGCTTGAAAATTTCAATCCTGTCTTGCATAAGAGATAAATTAGCACACTGTTCAGAGTTACGCCTTCAGGCGTGAATATTTTTAGAAAACTCACGCCTGAAGGCGTAACTCTGAACTTAAGCCTTAGAACAACTTTTGCTGAACGATCTCCGGTTTCACCTCTACCACTTCTACAGTTTCAACCGGCTCAGCTTCGTGTCTCGGCCCGAACCCCAGCCGCTTGTAATGAAATTCGAACAATCTTTTGGTCAGTTCCCACTGCTCGGTTTTGCCCGACCCGCGTTCTTTATAGAAGCGGTGGCGCAGGTTGCCGCCGCGTTCGCGTTTTATGTGATTGATTATTTTGTTTGCTTTATTCGGCGAAAGCCTTTCCTCCATCTTTTGCAGAAAATAATCGAGGATCGAATCGGTATCAAAATGGATCAGCGACATAAAGGCAAACGTGGCGCCCGCGTTGCGGGCCCGTTCGAGCAGTTTGGGAATGTCCGGTTCGCTGTAGCCGGGAATCACCGGGGCAATGCCGATGCCGACCGGAATGCCCGCGCCGGCAAGTGTTTCCATCGCGCGAAAACGCACTTCCGGTACGGGCACGTAAGGCTCGAACGGTTTCGATCTTTCGGTCGTCAAAAACGGGATCGAGAAAATGACCGAGATGTTTTTCAGTTTGGTCAAAATATCCAGGTCACGCGTAACCAGCGGCGATTTTGTGATGACCCCGACCGTCATCCCGAATTCCGCGCAGACCGCCAGGCACCCGCGCGTGAGTTCGTAATGCGCCTCGAGCGGAAGATATGGATCGGTGGCAAAAGAAAATTCCAGGTGCGGAACGTTTTTCCCCGACCTTTTTAGCTCCTCGCGCAAAAGTTTGGGCGCGTTCGGTTTTACCACGATCTTCGTTTCGAAATCCGTGCCGCAGCCAAAGTCGATATACTCGTGATATTTCCGCGCGAAACAATAGGTGCAGCCGTGAATACAGCCGCGGTAACAATTGACAATAAAGCGGTTACCGAGGTCCGGGACCAGGCTTCTGCTGATGATCGATTTGGTCGCGTATTCTTCGAAGATCTGGAGCTTGGCCTTCGGCGGCTCGCCCAAAAAATCGGTGGAGTATTTAAGGTAGGGATTCGGCGGGTTGTTTATCTGTCGCATAGATGCAACGATAATGCATCTAAGCACAAAACACAAGAATTTTTATAATAAAAAACAGAATAATTGTGCCATAGGCACAAACTGAAAATAGCCCAGCCATTTATGGCTGGGTTATGGGCGGGAAAAATGAATCAGTCCTGTAGGGACGACTGAACAGATGATTTTTCAGCCGTTTCTACGAAACTAATCTTTCTTATCAAAAACATTCCCAACGATAAATCGTTGGGCTATTATCGAATGTTCCTGCGGAACACATTTAAATTTCTCTCTGCATCAACAGATCGGTCTGGGCATCGGAACCCAGCAGGAAGGTATGCTTGCCGCATTCGCGGAAACCGTTTTTGAGATAAAAAGCATACGCGCGCGGGTTGTATTCCCAGACGCCCAGCCATATAACGTCGTGGCCGGTTTCCTTGCCCACTTCAAAACATTTTTCCATCAACGCCGGGCCGACGCCTTTGCCGAGGAATTTCTGGTGGACATAGAGGCGGTTGAGTTCGATCGGGTTTTCGGCAACTATGCCGTCCTCGGTGCTGTTGCGGACCAGCCGGGCATAACCGGCCGGCTCGTCATCGATCTCGGCGACGAGAAAGATCGCCTTCGGATCGGAAAGCTCTCTGGTGATCTGCTCGAGGCTGAAAGCCTTTGCCATGTAATCGGCCGTATCTTCGGGCGCGTTTTTCGGGTGCGCGTGAAAAGCGTCCCAGAAAGTTTTGTAGGCGAGCTCCGTCAGCATCAGAGCGTCTTTGTTTTTAGCTTTGTAAATAATTATTTCAGCCATAATTAAACAGGATAGACAGGATACACAGGATAAGAAAAGCGGGCAGCGGCAGTAGGCATTTGGCAGCGCTTTTACTGCAAACTGCTACTGCTTTTCCGCAAACTATCTTATCCTGTTCATCCTGTCTATCCCTGTTCGAATTTTCTTAAAATTACTTTACGCCGGTGATCAATTTCGCGATCGTCTGCAATTGCATATTCGACGTGCCTTCGTAGATCGAGCCGATCTTCGAATCGCGCCAGAATTTTTCCACCGGGTAATCCTTTACATAGCCGTAGCCGCCGAAAAGTTCGATGGCTTTGGAAGAAACGCGTTCCGCCACGCGGGACGAATGCAGCTTGGCGATGGCGGCTTCTTTCAGGAACGATTTTCCGGCGTCCTTCAGGCGCGCGGCGTTATAGACCAGCAGCCGCGTGGATTCAATATCGACCGCCATTTCCGCCAGTTGAAACTGCACGCCCTGGAAATTGTTGACCGGCTGTCCGAACTGCTCGCGCTCCGCCGTGTAGCGCAGCGCGGCTTCATAGGCCCCCTGCGCGATGCCGAGCATTTGTGCCCCGATGCCGATGCGGCCTTCATTCAGGGTTTCGATGGAAACTTTGTAACCCTTGCCGACCTCGCCGAGCACGTTTTCCTTCGGCACCTTGCAGTTGTCCAGGATCAGTTCGGTGGTCGATGAAGCGCGGATGCCGAGCTTGTCTTCCTTTTTGCCGACGGAAAACCCTTCGAAGCCTTTTTCGACGATAAAAGCGGTGATGCCTTTATAACCCGCCGCAGGGTCGACCGTCGCAAAGAGCGCGAAAAATTCCGCTTCGTTGCCGTTGGTGATCCAGAGCTTTTGCCCCGTCAACTCGTAATGATCGCCCTTGTCCACGGCGCGGGTTTTTAAGGCAAAGGCGTCCGAGCCCGAACCGGCCTCAGACAGCGCATAAGCGCCCACTTTGGAAACCGCCATCTGCGGCAGGTATTTTTTCTTCTGCTCGTCGTTGCACCAGCGCAGGAAAGCGTTCGTCACCAGCGTGTTATGCACATCGACAAAGACCGAGACCGAAGCGTCTATCCGGGCGAGTTCTTCGATCGCCAGGATGGCATTGAAAAAGCTCGAGCCCGCGCCGCCGTATTCTTCCGGCGTTTCGATCGCCATCAGTCCCAGTTCGAAACATTGCTTGATAAGATCCGGGTCGAGTTTGCCCGCGTGTTCCATTTCCTCGACGCGCGGCCGCACCTCGCCCTCGGCAAATTCGCGCACCGAATTGCGAAAAAGTTCTTCCTCCTCGGAAAGCATGGTTAAAGCGCCGTGTAAAATTTCAGTCATTAAGTTCACCTTGATATAAATTTGCTGAATAAGTATAGCTACGCTAGCATCATAAACAACGCACTAAGCAAATGGCAAAAGCCCCGACCGAACAACCAGACCGAAGACGCCCGAAATACCGCCGCCTGCGGCTTTTATTTGCGGTATTAACGCTTTTCGGCCTGGGACTTTTCATTTTTTTCCTGACGCAGATAGGGCTCGGCGAGATATTGGAAAACATCGCCAAATTCAGCCTGGCCGGTTTTGGATTGGTGCTCTTGATATACCTGGGCAGGATAATGGTGCGGGCGCTGGCGTGGAAATTGTCGGTCAGCGCCCCGCACCGGCTCAGGTATTTCGACGTTCTGCGCGGGGTTTTGATCGGCGAGGCCCTGAGCAGCATGATCCCGCTCGGCATTGCCGTCAGCGGAACGGCCAAGGCCATCTCCGTCAGCAACCGGGTGCCGCTGGTGGTGGGATTTTCTTCGGTCGCCACGGAAAATCTTTTTTACAGCCTCTCCACCTGCATCGTTATTTTGCTGGGCGCGGTGGCTTTTCTTTTCACCTTCGATCTTCCGGGTGCGTGGATCTGGACGCTGTATATTCTGATCGGTTCTCTGATCGTGATTGTTATTTTGGGCGTCACGATGGTGGTGCGGCAATGGCACTGGGCCAGCGGGCTTTTGAACGCATTATTCGTCCGCGGATTTTTCCAGGAAAATCTCAGGCACTTTCGCCATAAGGTGCGCGAGTTTGAAACCCTGATCTACGGTTTTTATCGTCAATATCCCAATAGGTTCGTCCCGATATTTTTGCTCGAGATCGTTTTTCATCTGCTGGGAGTTTTAGAGGCGTATTACGTGCTGCATAAGCTGAGCGATCTGGCGCCCGACCTCTACACATCGTTTTTGATGGAAACGATCAACCGCACGGTCACGGTATTTTTCAAACTCGTGCCTTTTGTGATCGGCTTCGATGAAGCCGGCGCGCAATTCGTTACGGAAACACTTGCGCTGGGCGCCGGGATCGGCTTTACGCTGGCCGTCATCCGCAAAGGCAGGCTGCTTTTCTGGTCCGCCGTGGGAATGCTGTTCCTGCTCCAGCGCGGGCTTTCGATCAGCGACATAATAAAAGGGCACGAAAATATCGTGCCCGGTGAAGAAGAAGGTTGAAAATTTAAGTTACCTGCGCGACATAAAGATCTGCAGGATATACCAGAACAGCAGCGCCACACTCGCAAACAAGGCCAAAGAAGCGGCCACGTGCTGGTTCGGATTATACCGGTGCAGAATATTTGAAGTGTTGTAAAGGATCGATCCCGCGGCGAAAAGCACCATCACCGCCGCAAAAATAATTCCCAGGTTGAATCCGAAAGCGATACTGAGCACTATCACGCCCAGCGCGACAAAACCGCCGATCATTAATATCGGGCCGAGAAAAGAAAAATCCTTGCGGGTAATAAAGACCGTACCGGTCAGCGCCGCGAATAAAAGCAGGGTCAAAAATCCGGCGTAGAGGATCGCGCCCGGCGCGATGTTATTGGCGATATAGAGCAAAGGCAGAAAGATGACCGCTTCCGCCACGACGTAAAGCGTCAGGCCGAGATACTGCATCCCCGGGGAAGCCTGCGAATTTGCCCACCAGTTTGCCAGCAGGGAAACGCCCATGAAAGCGCCCAGCACTATCAGCCATGACCAGCGCCCGCCGAGCATCGTTCGCACCAGCGGTTCGGCGATGGGCGAACTCATCAGCAGAAATTCCAGCACGACAAATGCCAGGATCGCTCCCGCCAAGTGCAGGTAAGTGCGGCGGATAAATGCGGCGCGGACATCCGGCTCGGCATCCGCCGCCGAGTAACCGCTAAAATGATCGGTATAAGCTGTATTCATTTTTACCTCCACGATTTGATTGAAATTATGGGCGTTTGGTTGTAATAAAACAAATCGAGCCTGAAAACATGGCTACGTTTGCTAAATTTTGATTTATCTAAATTTATTAAAAATTATATGATAGCTCCTGATAAAAACATGAACCTGCGTTTTGAATCAGCGATAAATCCTTACGGCTGTTCACCCCGGGCGGTGGAAGCGATGGAGCAGTTTGCCCGCTCCAAGGAGTACCGCTTTTACGGAGAAGCGTCGGCGGAAACTCTGAGAGAAAACCTTGCCGGGCATTTCGATCTTTCGCCGGAAAATTTTGTCGTTTTCAACGGCTCCGGCGAAGCCCTGGCCGCGTTGTACCTGCTGCAGCTGGTGATGAAAAAGGGCACGCTGATCGCGCCTTACCCGTCGTACGAAAGATTCGTCGAAGGAGGAAAAAGATTCGCGGCAGGTTTTGTCGAAGTGCCGCTGGATAAAAGCACCTGGGCGCTCCCCTTGGAGCGGTTGATAGATGAAGCGGGAAACAAAGGGGCGACGCTGGGGGTGATCAGCAGCCCGAATAATCCGACCGGCAATATCCTGCTGACCGAACCGCAGTTGATAGAACTGCTCGAAAAGACGCAGCAATGTCTTTGGGTGATAGATGAGGCCTATGCCGATTATCCCGGGGTCAGTTTTGCGCATCTCGTAAACCGGCACCCGAATCTGGTCGTTTTGCGGACATTTTCCAAGGCTTATGGAATGGCGGGATTGCGTGTCGGTTATGCGGTCACAAATCCGGTCATTGCCGGGCATCTCTCAAAAATTCGCCTGCCCTGGTGCGTCAATTCAATGTCGCTCGCGGCTGCACAGGCGGCGTTGGAAGATCAAACGTATCTGCGCAACATATTACGGATCATTAAAAATGACTGCGGTGAATTTTACGCCGAATTAACTAAATTTGAAAATTTTAAAGTGCATCCGACCGACGCCAATTTTTTCCTGATAGAAGTGAGCAAAGACAAAATTACCGGCCTGGTGGACTATTTATCACGGCAGAACATAACCGTCCGAACCCGTCCGGACATGCCAAACCATATCCGTGTGACCTCTCTCCTGCCCGAAGAAAATCAATTTCTGCTCGAAACATTAAAGAATTTCGGCTTATAAAAAAAGAGCGAGGGTGCCCTCGCCCGTAAAAGCTAATGGCTATCAGCTATTAGTTGTTTTCGCTTTCTAAATGCCCGGCCTATTCGCCGACGATCAGCCTGAATATAGTGCCTCCGATGAGAAACACGGCGCCCAGAAACAGGATGAAATAGACGAGGATCATGTTCCGCCTGCCGAAGACCAGTTGCCAGAGCCCCGCGATCAGAGAGACAAAACCGAACAGCAGCACGAACCCGAACACGCCGAACATCAGGATCATCTGGGTTTTGGTGCCGGTGAACTGCCCCGAACCCGGCTTGCCGCTTTGCGCGATCAGGCCTATAACGGCCACTGTGATCACGCTCATTAATACAAGCAGGAAGCCTCCCAGCGCAGCCAGCACCGCGCCGGTGCCGCGAATGAACCCGCGCGTTTGTGTCGGGCGGCGGCAGCGCGGGCAGAGTCTTTCGGCAGATTTGCCTTCCCACCTGCATTTAAAGCAAATGCGGTGCTGTACGTTTTGCATAGCGTGTTTTGAGTTCCGCCTTCAGGCGGCTGCTTGTCATTAGCTTTTAGCGGGTTTGCGCACCTGCAGGCATAATTCCTGGCCGAGAGAGGGAAACAGCGCGGCGAATATCTGATTAAAACGTATCCAGGCGGCATATTGTTCCAGCCGGCTTCCTTTCTTGCGAATGAACGCCGTTCCAGTCGAAAACTCGACCTCCAGCCCGACCTGTCGCGCGAGCCGGCGCAGCCGGTCTCCCCAAAAAACATGTATGTGCTGCCCGTGTTTCCGCTTGCCCGCCTTTAACTGTTTGGCAAATACCCCTTCGCGAAAATGAGCGATGAATTTCGGCGCCGTCGGAACCCCCAGCAGCAGCAATCCGCCGGGCCTAAGTATCCGGGCAATTTCGCCCATGGTAAATTCAGGCCGCGGCAGATGCTCGAGCACGTGCGAGCAGATGGCAATGTCGACCGAAGCGTCGGGCAGCGCCAGCCCCTCGTCAAAATCACAGCGGATCAGTTCGTCGTATTTCGCCAGCCCGATGCCTTCGCGGTTTATGTCGATATCGAGCCCCAACCATTTGGCGTCTTTTATCGGGGGGATAAAACGTTTAATGATCCCGCGGTCGCAGCCGATGTCGGCGATCACCGGCGGGTGGTCCAGCCTTCCCAGTTCCTCCTGTATCACGCAGTGCATCCACCAGTAGCGCAGCGCCCTGACGGGGTAGCGCCGGGTATTGATCTCCTTTGAAAAAGGGAAGTCTGCCTTTTTAATTTCTTCGTTCTGGTCGATCGAGGACAAGGGCTCGGAAATGAACCGGAAACGGCTGTATTTACGTTTATTCATGCGTAGTATCAGATAGAATTATTTCGTTTTTTGACTTGGGTGTCAAAAGTTGAGTTCTGAGTCCTGCCTTCAGGCGGCTTCTTGTCAGTAGCGTCGGCGTCAGCCGATGCGTCTCTTGTCAGGACCGGGAGCCGTAGCGACCGAGTTCGAAAACTCCCCTCCTTTTTTCAAGGAGGAGTGGCACGCGCAGCGTGACGGGGTGGTTATTCCGGTTGGGCTGCGCCCATTGATGTGCGGAAAAGCTCTGCTTTTCCGTTAGCGGATATTCTTGATCTCTACGCCCACCATTACCCGGCCAACCGACAACGCTAACTCTTGTCGGTTGGCCGGTGTAATGGTGGGCGTCAGGGTTTTCGTTTTAGCGCTGAGGTGGATAGGTTTGCTTTAGCGCCCAAGGTGCCTCGTATATTAGCCCGGGGTGACAACCCCGGGTCAAGTTAAAAAATGTTCCAGCCCCCGAAGGGGCGGCAGATATTTACCAATACTAACCCGCAACCACGGATGAATTAATCTTTGTTTTTAAGGAGATTTTTTATTGATTTTAAATAATTGCCCCGTTGATACTTCGGTTTAGTAGGTTTAGAGGCTTCTGATTTAATATTTTCGTTATCTTTCATCTGTTGTCGAAAATATGCTGCACCTGATATTTCATTTTCATCACTCAATTTTTTAACTTGGGTTTCGAGATCTTTTATTCTTCGATCTTTACCTTTAATGATTTGCTCAAGCTTATCTCGTTCATCATCCCATTTTCGTAATCGCGCTACCTCTTTTTCAAGCCCTTTTACTTTTATCTCCAGTTCAGTAATCTTGGATTCTTTTTTGAGTTTTGATTGCCTTAAGCTGAATAATTCAAAGAATATTTCTGACTGTTTTCTTTTGGCGCTTCGTATGGACTTATAGAGTTCATTTTGTTTGATGGCTAATGTCTCCTTGAGATTATCTAATTGTTCGGTGGCTTTGCTCTTTATTTTTGCTATTTCCTTCGCGGTTTTATCTTGTAATTCTAATCTTGCCTTTTGTTCCTCAAATCCTTTTGCATATTTAACTTCATTTTTAATTTTTATTATCGATTTTTCTAATCTCTCTATTTCAGCAGCTAGTTTCAAGGGTTCTTTATTATTCTCGACGATCTGTAAAAGGTTTTGGATTTCAGATTTAATTTTCTCAAGTTCTTCTTTTGTGTAAGTGCTACTATAACTTTTTACGCGCGAGAAAAGATTATTGAGCCTATCGATAATTATATCGTTGTTGTCTTCGTAGTAAGAAGCATATCCCATTTTTATTCTCCAAAATTATGTAAAATTGTTGAACTTATATTAGGTCGAAAAATTTATGGCGATTATATAACAGATATGTAAACAGAAAAACGGGCAGGTACAAGACCTGCCCTAAAACTATTTTCTGAAACCCGGTCGCTGCCGCTCTCGGTTCTGATTTATTTTTCCCCCACCGCCTTCACCGATTCCTGCGGTTCCTCGACGCGAGGAGTTGCAAGGCCAAGTTCGCTGGCGCGCCAGAGGTTGGAAACCAGCAGCTCGCGGATAAAGGTCATTTCCTTCGGCAGGCGGTCGTAGAGCTTGAAGAAAAGATCGTCGTGCATAGCGATTTCCTTGAGCCACATATCGCGGTCGAGGTTCATCACGTGTGTCAAATTGCTCGCGCGAAAAGTCCAGCCCGCGCCAGTCCAGATCCTCGTATTTCGGCATCCAGCCCAGCGGCGTTTCGACGCCGAGCGATTTTCCGCGCGAGCGTTCGACGATCCATTTCAGCACGCGCATATTTTCGCCGAAACCGGGCCAGGCGAATTTGCCGTCCTCGTCCTTGAGGAACCAGTTGACGCGAGAAGATGCGCGGCGGTTCGGGAATCTGGCGGCCGAAATCGAGCCAGTGCGCGAAATAATCGCCCATGTGATAGCCGCAGAACGGCAGCATCGCGAACGGATCGCGGCGGACCTCGCCGATATTGCCGAACGCGGCGGCGGTCATCTCCGAGCCCATCGTCGCGGCCATATAAACGCCGAACGCCCAGTTGAACGATTGCTGCACCAGCGGCACGACCGAGTTGCGGCGGCCGCCGAAAATGAACGCCGAAACGGGCACGCCCTTCGGGTCGTCGAAATTCTCGATCGACCACCGGGCACTGCGTGATCGGCGCGGTAAAACGCGCATTCGGGTGCGCGGCCTTTGCTTCGCTCCCGGGTGTCCAGTCGTTGCCCTGCCAATCGATGGCGTGCGCCGGCGGCTCGCCGTCCATGCCTTCCCACCAGACGTCGCCGTCGTCGGTCAGGGCGACGTTCGTAAAGATCGTGTTTTCCTTGATCGACTCCATCGCGTTCGGGTTCGTCTTGTAATTCGTTCCCGGCGCGACGCCGAAGAATCCGGCTTCCGGGTTGATCGCGTGAAGCTTGCCGTTCTCGTCGGGCTTGATCCAGGCGATGTCGTCGCCGACGGTCGTGACTTCCCAGCCTTCTTCCTGAAAACGGCTTCGGCGGAATGAGCATCGCGAAATTCGTTTTGCCGCAAGCCGACGGGAATGCGGCGCAGACATAATCCTTGCGGCCGTCGGGCGATTTCACGCCGACGATCAGCATGTGCTCGGCGAGCCAGCCCTGCTCGCGCCCGAGCGTCGAAGCAATGCGCAGCGCCAGGCATTTTTTGCCGAGCAGGGCGTTGCCGCCGTAGCCCGAACCGTAACTCAGATCGAGTTTTCTTCGGGAAAGTGAACGATGTATTTATCTTTCGGGTCGGGCGAGCACGGCCATGCGACATCTTCCTGGCCTTCGGCCAGCGGCATCCCGACCGAGTGCAGGCAGTGGACAAATTCGCCGTCGCCGAGTGCGTCGAGCGCCTTGTTGCCCATGCGCGTCATGATCTTCATGTTGACGGCGACGTATGGCGAATCGGAAAGCTGCACGCCGAACTGCGAGATCGGCGAGCCGATCGGGCCCATGCAAAACGGGATGACATACATCGTGCGCCCGCTCATCGAGCCGTCGAATTTCTGCTTCAGGATGGCCTTCATTTCCTTCGGCGCCATCCAGTTATTGGTCGGCCCGGCATCGCCTTTGCTCAGCGAGCAGATGTAAGTGCGGTCTTCGACGCGCGCCACGTCCGACGGGTGCGAACGCGCCAGGAAACGAATTCGGCCGTTTGTCCTGCGTTCAGCTTGATAAACGTGCCGCGCATCGACCATCTCCTGCGCAAAGCCGGTCGTACTCTTCCTGCGAACCGTCGCACCAGTAAACACTGTCGGGCTTGCACAGGTTGAACATTTCGACCACCCAGCGCTGCAATTCTTCATTTTTCACATGAGACGGCACATTGATATCTGTCATAAGATTTCTCCAAAAATGATTACAACAAAATTATTTTAAAGCTCAAGAAATTAGACGAGCAATAAGCCCGTGTTTTCACGTTTATCAGCATAGTTTATCACAAGATAAATTTGCCTATAAAGTTGAGGGCGAAAAAAACGGTAAAAAAGCTTGTAACATTTTGTGCGGTTTTCTCATTACTATCGAAGGACGGTAAACGGGTTTATAAGTGCTGCTTAAAATAAGGACTCCTACGGCTTTCCGGCTTATACCCGAAAACTTACCGCCTGCTTTACCCGGTTCAGGCCGCCTTGGGCGGACACTCTCATCGAAAAGGGGACGCAAACCGGGCAATATGGGCCTTAAACCCATGTAAAAAGAAAGAAAAACGGATTTCTCCCAGGATTTTCATCCCTGTTATTCGCGGGCGATCTAACGGCCGGAACGGCTGAAACTGACCAGCGTGTGACCGGCCGGTTTGGAAAAGTCAAAAATTTATGGAGGTTATTTTTATGAAAAATTTATCAAGGATGCTATTGGTTTTAGTGACGATAGCTTTGTCTTCAGTTGCGGCTTCGGCCCAGTTAAACCAGTTTTTAGGCCGTTTTAAGAATCAGAATCCAGCTACCGCCAACATAACTAACCTGGAGATCACCGCCAGCGGGACGAACGTCAAAGTCCATGCGTGGGGAAAATGCAGCCCGAGCGATTGCGACTGGGGCACAGTGGACGGCTATGCCTACGGCCCCAGTGTAACATCCAACCTGGCGACGTCCGCCCGGGCCGTTTCGGCGATCTATCGGACGAGTTTTAGCGAAACAATACTGATAATTCGCCCCCTGGCTCTAAACCGTCTGCAGCTCGATGGCTATACCCGCTTTACGGACAGCAGCGGCAGGACCGCCTATACCTTTCATGACACGTTTACCAGAGTGCTCCAGATCGCGGCGGCCGAGGATTGTTTGAACTACAACCCGAAAAACCTGCAGATCAGGAACGAAGGAGCTAACGGGTTTTTATTAACGGACGGGACTTCACGAATGTTGATGCTGGACAACGCGCAGGATGCAGCCAATGCGCTGGCTTTGGCAAGACGCCATACCTCGCATTGTTTTATCGGGCGCAACAACAATCGTCCAAACCGCGAAGATTTTATCGTCGAATACTGGAAAGGCAGTTCCGGCATCAATACCATTATGTCGAACTTAGACTGCATTTCTTACAATTCGGGCAATCTCAGCATAGTAGACGAAGGCGCCGGCGGATTTCTTTTGACCGATGGTAATTCACGCATGTTGATGCTGGATAATAACGGCGACGCGGCGAGAGCTAAACTGGTTGCCGCGGGCAATACCAGGCAGTGTTTCATCGGCCGCAATAACAATCGTCCGAACCGTAAGACCTACATCGTCGAGTACTGGCGGTAGTTTGACAAAAAAGTCAAAAGACCGCGGATAAGAAAGAGGCCTTTTGCTTGTGAAGGCCTCTTTCTTTTTTTATGCAGGGGATCTAGTTTCCGGCTGGAGGCAGCAATTCGAGATTGAGTTTTGCGAGAACTTCGCTGATCGGATTTGCCACGCCGTAGTTATTTACCTGCGCCACGATCATGGCCTCGTTACGGACGAGGGTCTCCTGGCCCAGGTCGTTTGGTTTGAGCGTCCCGTTCGCGCCGGCAAAGATCAAACCCGTAGCATAACCCTCGCCGTCAACCACCAGCGAGCCGCTGTCGCCTTTATCGACGAATTTCGCCGATTGCGTTTCATCGGGTTTGATCAGGAATTGGTCTTTGAAAAAAGCCTCTTTCCCGGTGCGGTCGTACATTATCCTGATGTCCAGGTGGATGGAAAAAACATTGCCGCTGGTAAAGCCGGTGGTCCGTCCGAATTTGCGGCTGCTTTCGCCAACCTCGACGTCCGCTTTATTCACAAAGCCCTTGACCGCGCCGATCATCGGGATCAGCGGCTGGTAGGCCTGCTGTTTCCAGAGTTTTGCCACCGCCGCATCGACGTGATTTGCTTCCGTCTCGTCATTGTCGAATTTCACAGCGGCAAAATCCACCAGCTCGCCGATCGCGCGGCTGTCTGCCGTTTCGCCGGGGCTGGGCTGCATTATCAGATCGTGTTCGTCGACGGCGGCTTTCCTCAGATCGACGAAAACGTGAGAGTTGCTCAAAAGTAAAACTTCCGATTTGCGCGGCAAAAAGCTTTTCCGGCGGACGAAGTAGCCGATGGTGCCGCAGTTTCCGTCCAGGTTCGTATTGGCGCCGCTGATGCCGCCCATGATCACATCCTGCTGGTCGCGGATCACCTTGCGGTATTCTTCGGCGGAAAAATGCGCGAAATGATTTTCCGCGGCAAGAAAAATTGCCTGCGGCATTTCGACCAGCACGAGCGGTATGTTTTTGTAACGGTCCGGGATGCGTTCGGGCGTGTCTTCAAACATTTTGTCGCCCGAATCGTTAATAAAGATCTGGATGCAGTGCTCGCCGGTTTCGAGTTTTCCGACCCCGATGGCGTGAATTTTTTTCGACCTTCCCCTTCTTAGCCAATTCGAGCTCAGCTCGTTTTTTACCCTGACGATATTTCTCAGCGGCTTGAGATCTTTCCCCTGCGGTTTGCGGCGCATCGACCGCGCCCGCAGATATCTTTGGATGAAATACCAGGCCACCCAGGCCAAAACCAGAATGGCCACCATCCAGGTTATCGCGGAGTTGTAGGTCGTCACCGTTTTGGTAATAGTTCTGGTTTCCTGGAGAAGTAGTAGTAATAACATATGAGTTGACCGAGTTGAGTGAGTTATCGAGTTTGTTGAGTTCGTTGAGTTCATCGAGTTGTCGAGTGTGCCGAATGCAACTCAATAAACTCAACAGACTCAATAAACTCTTTTTACGCTTCGAGATCGTCGATCGAAGAAAGATCCCCTCCGCCTCCTATCGGATGGCAAAATTTGGTCACGCCAACGTCCCCGCCCGCGGCCATGCTCGGGGCTTTCTTCGGCTCGAGCTCGTAAGTTGTCCCGTCCGAACTGGAAAGATATTTATTATAATCGGGCATGTCGCTTAGAACGGCGTTTTCGCTGTGATCCATATTCATGATCTCGATCCGAAAGGGAAGCCCGCCCGCGCGCGCGAGATTTTGCGTATGCACTTCGTCGCCGATCTTTATGCTGAAGGTAACGTCGTCGGCTTCGAGCTTTACCCCGATCGTTTCCCCGACAAAGCCGAAATCTTCGCGCTTCTTTTCGTTTCCGCCCGCGTCTTTTTCGACCTTTTCAAAAAAGAGGTTCGTGTCTAGTTTATGAACATAGAACAAACCATTATCGATGAATAATTTGCTGAGCGGGTAACGGTCCGTGCCGGTCGATTTGACCAGGGTGTCGCCGTGCAGGGCCTTCATATCCACCACCCAGCGGTAATCGTTGAAGTCCTCGCTTTCCAGGCGGTCGAAATCGCCCTCGGCCTTATAAACTTCGTAGCCGTCGACGGCGGAGTTTCCCCCGGTTTTTATCTCGATCTCAACACCGGTTTTCGGCAGGTCTTTATAAACCGCGACGTCTTCGTACACCACGAGGTCTTTTTCGATGCCGTCCTTAAAACGCGGCTGCTGAATTTTGACGGTAAGAACGTGCTTGTCGTCGCGGACGATACCTATCTCGCCTCTTTGTTTTTTGTCATTGAAACAAACGATCCCCAAACCGGTGAATCTGACTAATGCCGCTGCCGAACTTTCTATTATTGACATGATTATCTCCTGAATTTATTAAATAAGTACTTCCTGCCTATGAGTGATTTCCAGTGGGAAAATGTAACGCTGCAAATGCGAATCAATTGTTACCTGCAGGTCCAGCTGCCGCCACCGTTATTGACGCATCCATATGAGCTCGACCTTCTATAATCTTGTGGGCCAACTTGACCCCCGGGAGCAATGTCTTCCACGTGCCATACATATGTGATCTGAACGCTTGCCTCCGCACATGTCCTGGAGGGCCTTACTGTAACCGCAAAGTTTTTTAAGGTCGCTTTCGGGGTTATGGCATACGCTATCCCCTGGTTACGCTTCTCCCTGAGAAATTGTTCTTTAACCGGACTTTCTTCCGTTTCCCGTATCTCTTTTTTCCATCTCGGGTTGTAGATAAATTGTATTGCTGTCTGAGCGGCTACCTTTTCTAGTATTGAACAGCCTGACGGCGGCGGCGGTGTATCTATGACAACCGGTGTTGGCGATATCGGCGGAGTCGGTGGCGTGTCCACGATAATCGGTGTTGGCGATCTAGGCGGAGTCGGCGGCGTGTCCACGATAATCGGTGTTGGCGATCTAGGCGGAGTCGGCGGCGTGTCCACGACAATCGGTGTTGGCGATATCGGCGGCCCTCCCTCATCATCCGGTGTTGGCGTCGGTGTCGGCGTTCCAAAGATCGCGTCTACCCAGGAAACCGGCGTCGGTGAAGGTGTTTCTTCAATAACCGGGGTCGCCTCCGGGTCGGAAACGGTTTCAATTACCGGGGTCGGCGTGGGAATGGCCTGCGCGATCTCCGGTTCTTCCGGGTTCAGGTAGATGTATGAATTCAGCGTGACCACCGAAACGACCATTATTACCAGGACCGTCGTGACCGTCGTCGAAAGAATTTTTTTCAATTTTTGCCGGCGAAGCTGCCTTTGGATCCTGCTCGTAGTTTGGCGGACCGCTTCGGTTCCTTCCGGCCAGAGCTTGCTTGCCGGATCTACCCCGATCAATGGGACGCCGTCCGCCGGGCAGAACTTCAGCGTCTCATCAGCGTAAAAATTTCTACATTTTGGGCAGATCCGCATGGCTTTTAATAATTCGTCGCGCCCCCGACCGCACCGAACGCCGACCAGTAATACGGCGCCGACGTCTTTTCATTCTTTAGCAGCTCGAGCTGCGCCCGGCGCAAGCTCTCGGAGCTGTTCATTCCTTTTTCTTTGCGGTTGCGGTGAAACGCGATCATCAGGTCCCTGGTCGCCTCAGAATCGACCTGCCAGCCGCTGGCCAGCACGAGCGGAACCCCGGTCGCCAAAAATGCGCGGGCGATGCCGATCGCTCCTTCGCTCCGGTTGTAACCTTCAAAGCCGGTCTGGCAAGCCGAAAGCACGACCAGTTTCGCCTTCGGCAGGCGTTTTTCCGCCAGTTCGAACGAACGCAGATCGCCCCCGGCAAAAAGCAGTTTCGAATAGCCCGGCGCGCGTTCATTGGCGACAAAATGCCCGGCAAAATGAATTACCTCGGCACTTTCGATGTTGCTAAGGAAACTTTCCCTGGTGGCTTTATCGCCGGTGAATTCCCGCGCTCCGGGGTAACCTTTTGCGATCGCTTTGATCTCGGTTTCGGCCTGCGGCAGAGCGGCAAGTTTCGGATTTTCTTCTCGGTCGAAACTCGGATTGCCGATGCCGAGCAAATGCTCCCCGGTCACCGTTTCCTTCTGCCTGGCGTTTTCCGAGGCCAGCACCAGGATCGAAGCGCTGGGGCTGTAAAAGACCGGAAAATCTTCGATCAGAACTTTGTTCGCGGGCGAAACCAGCGAAGCGAAATACAATTGGTGCAAAAATTTATCCGGGATCAGGCAGATGGTTTTTCCGCTCTCGATATTCGGCGGCAGCAAAAGATCATAGAGTTCACTGGCCCTGGGTTTGAGGGTTTCCGGGCCGGCTTTTACAAGAATGGCCGCATTATAATCTGAAACTTTTTTTTTCAGTTCGCCGTCGGTGATCTTTTTTTCGCTAAATTCAAAACGATCTTTGGTCAGTGTCCAGATAGCCAATTTTTCCGGCAGGACCGCGTATTGAATTACCTGCACATTTTCCGGCAGGCGCGCCTGAATTTCCTGAAGCGTTAGCGATTTGGTGACGGACCCGAACTCCTTTTCGGCCTCGACGATGGATTTTTCCGATTTTATGAAATCCAGCAGCGAACGCGCTTTTGAGGTCTCCAGCCGCTCGAATGCCTTTTGATTTGCGCCTTGCTGCAAGGCATTGGCGATCGCCGTGTCGAAGACCTTCTGTTCGTTTTCAAAAAAAGCCTGGCGCAAAGCGTCTTCACGAATGTTCCGGCGGTTTTCCTCGGAAATTTGTAAAACCGTGTCGAGCTCGTTTTCGAATTCGTTTTGGAGTTTAAGCGTATGGAAACAAAACAGTTTACCTTTATGGACGCGGTACAGGTTAAAGGTCGCTTGCGGGACCTTGCCGTAATATTCGAGCGAGCGTTCGTAATCCGGCAAGGCATCGCCGCAATTTTGCATATCCAGGCCCTTCAGATTGGCGCGCGAGAGAAAAGTATCGGCGATCGTTTTATCGTTTTCCTCGCCCGGCCCGCGGCTCAGGGCGATCCTATTTGATTCGTCGGCAATTTCCAGCGCCTTGTCGAATTGCTTGTTGCTTGCCAGGGCCCTGGTCAAATTTTTCATCGAATCATTTACCAAGTCGGTGCTATTCGCTACTTTTTGACTCAATTCGAGGCTTTCCCGGGCAAAGTCGGCGGCCGACCGGTTAAGCTCGAGCTTGGCGGACAGATTGGAAGAAGTCAGCAGAGACCGGCAGATATTCCCGGGATTCACATAATAGAGATCGTTGTTGCCCATTGCTTTGCCGAGATAGTTCAAAGACATTTCCGGTTCGCCGAGTATTTCGTGCAATTCCGCAAGAGCTTCGGCTTCATGCTGCACTCCATAAACGTCCGTGAACTCTTCGGCTAATTGCAGGGACATGCGGCCGGTCTTTATCGCTTGCGAATATTGATTACGGCGGAATTCGGCGGCACTTTTGTAATAGTACGCAGCAGGGAGCAGCACTTTAAATTTCAGTTTGTCGGCGGATCCGATCAGAGCGTCGAAACGCGGCAGACTTTCATCGATTCGGCTGATGTAGGGCAAGATCGAGATCAGTTCAAGTTCGGCTTGATAAGCTTCGCTGCCGGAGTTCATCCGGTGGAAGATCTCCTTGCTTTTTTCATATTGTTTGACGGCCTGATCACCCTTTCCATCCCGGTAGAGCTTGTGGCCTTCTGTTGATAAGGCTTTGGCCTGAATAAGCTGATCGATCTTCGCGTCTTCAACTTTCCCGTAATACGAAGCCAATTCGGCGAAAAACATATCGTCATTATCATTTTTCTTTTCCAGCTCGCCGATGTAGATCAGGGCGTCCAAAGCTTCCCGGGCCTGGCCTTCATCATGCCGTTGCCGGGCATCCAGGTAGAGCCGGGGGAGCTGCTTGGCTAGAGACAGATCGGTGGTGAAAAGCCCCTTTGTTTCGGTATGGATCTTCCAGGCCATCTTTTCGTTTTTGCCGCGGTAGGCATTCAAAAAATCCTGCAGGACCTTCGCTATTCTTTTTATCGCTCACCGGCTGGTTTTCCAATTGCGTCAGGTACTTGCGCGCTTCATCGGCCCATTTTGACGATGAGTCTTTTTGCAGGTACGACCTCCAGGATTCTTTTGCCCGCTGCGGCAATTTGAGTTTCTGCAATGTCAGCGACTGGTTGAATAAAGCATCCAGCCGCTTCGGATCCAGCTCGAAAGCTTTGGCATATTCTTCGTTAGCGCGAACCAGGCCTTCAAAGTTTTTGTCTTTTTTGCCGCGCTCCGCCAGTTCAAAATAAGCGTTTCCCAGGTCGTTGTGATAGCGCGCGATTTTGTCGTCGAGTTCGACGGCTTTGCTCAGATTCTCTGTCGCATTGGCAAAATCCTGCTGCGTGAGATAAAAAACCCCGAGCTCGTAGTGATTTTCGGCAGTCGGGCTATTTACCACCGCCTGCACCAACCTCAGCTTGATCCCCAGTAGCTTGTTTTTGTCGGCTTCATCGGGCTCGCCGCGGGTGGCCGCCAGCTGGGCATAATCGAAATCGGAGATCCGCGGTTCGATAACGCGTTCTTTTTGATAGATGCTTTTAAGCTCGGCCAGCGGGGGGGTCTCGCGCACGCCTGGCAGAAAGAAAAACGCGAAAGCTAAAATGCCGATGAGCAAAACGGCAAACGCCCCGGCGTAAGCGGGCTGGCGGAAGAAAGCTTTAAGAGACGCAAGAAAGCCCGGCGCCGCCTCGGCCGTCTTTTCTTCCCGCGCTTTTTCTTTTAGTGCCTGTGCCATTTCAGTTTTGAATTTCAGCTCGGAATTGTCCGCGATCTTTTCTTCAAAAGCCTTCCTGTCTTCACGGCTTAATTTTCCAAAAACGAAATCGTGAACCAGTTCTTCTTCGGCCACTTCGACCTGCGAGCAAAACGCATCGTCGGAAAACAAGCGTTCCTCGATGCCTTCAAGTTTTGCGTTATCCGTTACCCTGCCCAGCAGGTATTCACGAATTTCAGTTTTACCTTCTTTGTTCATTGCGTCCTTGTTTCGCTGCCCAGGGGAGGGCTTTTTCTAAAATCCAAGCCGGCGCTAACTTATTACAGTGACGCCAAAACAAGCGTTCCTCAATATAGGGTGCTTTTTGACGTCAAAACGTAACCAAAAAGAATCAATTCATATTCATGCAGTCTTCGACACAGACCTTGAGCTTTCTTTTTATCCGCACCACCCGCATCCTGACCGCCTCGATACTGGTTTCCATCATCCCCGACATCTCTCTATGCAAAGCGATCTTGGCCGATTTCGATTCGGAAAAATAATCGAGAATGAACCGCCGGTTGTCCGCCGGCAGCCGGCCGAGACATGTATTCAGGCAATCGCCTGAAAAGCTCGGAGCCTCTGTCCGGGCGGCAATATTGATCTCGTCTATATTCAGATGGTCTTTTTCTTTTCGCAGCGATTCGAGGAAAATATTTTTTGCCACGCCGTACAGGTAGCCGAGCTTATTTTCGATGACCTCTTCGCCGATCTTCAGGATGACGCGGTTTATCGTTTCATCGGCCAATTCCTCGGGAAAACGCGCGCGGCGCGCCGAGAAAAAGGTCATCAAACGAAAGCGCAGGCGTTCGTATTCCTCGCCCGCCTTTTCGCGGTCTTCGCAAAGCCAATTAAGAAACAGGTCAAACTGTTCCGGTGTTACTTCTTTTGCCGCCATTTTCACCGACAGATATATATGAGAATCGTCTATGACTTGGGTAATGTAGGGCTAAAATAGCGCAGTTTCCGTTTTCAGACAAGAAATTTTTGAAAAAGATAACCTCTGAAAGATTTTAAGTGACGGGTTCGAGGGGTACCCTTTTAGGCTGTCTTAGTGTGTGGACAATGACCGCGGTGACGATTATCGCCCCGCCGGTGAGCGCCCAGGGGCTCGGTTTTTCGCCGACGACGAGAAACACCCAGACCGGGTTCAGGATCGGCTCGATAAAACCGATGATGCTGGCGTCGAGCGAGCGCACGCCTTTTGAGACGCCGAGAGTGAAGAAATAATACGCCAGCCCGATCTGAAATATTCCCAAAACCGCGACCGCCAGAAAATCCTTCGCCGTCCAGGCCGACGGAGCGCCGATGACGAACGGCAGCATAAAAAGTATCGCCATCAGGTTGCCGTAAAAGACCGAAACGGCCGGGTTTTGCTTGAGCATCTGCGGGTGGCGCAGCAGCAGCATATAAACGCCGAAACAAACTCCCGAGGCGAGGCCGAGAATGTTTCCTTCCATTTGCGATTCGGGCGAAAGATCTCCCACCGCGGCCTGGTCAAAAAAGAACATCGCCATGCCCGCCAGGCAGACGACGACCGTGACCAGGTCCGTCCATTTGAATTTTTCCTTTAATATCAACGGCGCCAGCAAAAGCACGTAGACCGGCGCGGTGTATTGCAGGAAGATGGCGTTGGCGGCGGTGGTTTTTTTGTTGGCGAGCGCGAAAAAGGAAAGCGCGCCGGTGTAAAACAGTGAGTTGAGCAGGACCCAGCCGTTAAGCCGCAGCCCCTGTTGCCGGGTCAGAAAAAATATCGTGATCGCCGCAAAAAGACAGCGCCCCAGGTTGGCTTCGTAACCGCTGACCGAGGTTAACTTGAACAAAACCCCGCCCAGGCTCCAGAGTGAAACTCCCAGCACTACATAGAGAACCGGGGGGAATTTTTCGGATTGCTTCACCACCAGGTGAAGTTTAGATTGACTTCCTGCCTTTTTCAATCGGCCGCCGCAAAAGTCGCAAATATCCCTAAAATCCCAGCCCGGCCAAAAACCATATTTGGGGATGAAATCTTCTCTACACTAACATCGTAAAGTAGTTTTCCCACTTGCAACAATGTTTCAAGCGTAGTTTTCCCGCTGGCTGCGTTTCTGATCCATTCGATTAAAGATCGACACTAATTTCCCAGGCGGATCTTACAAGAAGGAGAGTTGTATGTTTAAATTAAGTTTGCGAGGAGTTATATGTCTGTCTTTTATTTTTGCAAGCCTGGCTTTTGTTTATGCCGGTACAACATCGGGCTTAACGGAAGAACCCGGCGGCCTGCCGATACCGCAGCGGCCGTGCAATCCGACAAACTTCCCGCCTATGGAGACGAACGGATTTCTGGATGTCACCGTGTGCGGCGCCACCGGTTTGAGCACGGGCGACGATACGCAGGCGATCGTTGACGGGGTAAAGCTGCTTTCCCAAAACGGGGGCGGGATTTTATTTTTCCCTAAAGGTTTCTACAATGTCGGGAGAACGGACGGCTCAGCCGGCACACCCAATACTGCCGGGATGCTGCCGATCGACATCCCGTCCGGGATCACGCTTCAGGGAATAAACGGCGGCATTAATAACAGCGGCGATCTTGGCAACAGCCGGATCACGATGGGTTCGCCGAACTATCCAAATGGCATTGCCAACAAAGCTATGTTCAAGATCGGCGAGAACAGGAGCCATATCACTATCCGCGATATAACCCTGCTGGCTTATAACTATGCTTCCCCGAACTCACGGTTCCCGGTTCCATCGGACTTCTGGCCGAAGGAAATTATCCCCATACTACGCTGGGGATATTATTTTCAAATATGACCTTTTGGGGGTTCGATACCGGCGTGGATGTCCGGCCCTGCACCCCTGATCATGTCTATCAGAATAACTGCGCGGTGAATCCGAATGTACCTCCTAATCAAATTCAGTTTATGGTGCCGTGGCAATTCGATAATGTTAAAGCCGACCATGTGCAATTCGGCACCACGATCGGCGTAAAGATGGATTCGGAAAATACCGATTGGAATTTTTCCAGCTGCTGGTTTCAGATGCCCAGTGATCCTAATCCGAGTTCGGCCCCAGTCTCGCACGGGCTTTTTATCAAGCGGGGCGGATTTATACAATTGACCAACACTTTCGGCGGCGCCGCCGGAACTAATCCCGGCGGAACTTTTATTTATGCCGCGCTGGTTGGTACTTTATCGATCCTGAATTCGCAGACCGAAAACATCAAAAACTCCATAGTTTTTGGACGGGATCACTTGCCGGGCGAGCCTACCGAGAACGACCTGGGCACGACCGCCGCCAGAATTGTCATCGTCGGCAGCGAATTCGGCGCGCCGATCAAGCTGAAGTACCGGGTCACCTTCGTTTCAACCGGAAATCAGTATGATTACAACACTATCCAAACCTTTACGCCGCTGACCCGGGTTTATTCTACCGGCGACAAGTTTTGCGGGGACGGGTTATTTCCACCAACAATCCCTGTCCCAATCCGGGTATCGTCGGGCCCGCCACGGTCGTTTTTGCCACCGGCTCACCGGCGGAAATAACCACAGTGAACGGGCAGCAAACCGCCGGCAGTATCCAGGAAGTTCCTAACAAATTCGGACTCAGGACGGTCTTTTCCAGGGACGCCGAAGTGACCGGCGGTTCGGGAAACGGCCCGCTGCTGAATGTGAATTCCTGGAATTACGGAGTCCCATTGTTCCGTTTGGGACAGCCGAATTTTTATTACGACTTTAAGCGGAATGAAAATAACGGGTTTTTGCTGATCAACGCCAACCAGGACATTCCTTATAAGGGAGTTACGATAAATGGCTTATTGCAGCTTGACCCCAATACCACTTATGACGATCTGGTTACGTATGCAAATGCCTGGTTTAACGGCCTGCCGGTTATCAGCAACGGCGCCATTCTGTATTGCAATAACTGCGGGGTGAATTCTTCGACCGGGGAATGCACGAATACCGGAGGCGGTGCTCTGGCAAAACGAATAAGCAATGCCTGGAAGTGTAATTAACTTTTCGGGTCTTTGGTTTAGAGTTACGCCTTCAGGCGTGATCACGCGTAAAGGCGTAACTCTGAACTTTTACATCAGCTTGTTCTTGACAGCTTCTCTTACCACGCTGCGGTTTTCCTTGGCGGTGGTTGTCGCGGGTTCAAGCACGACGTCTTCCACATTATCGTAAACCTTCTTGCCGAAAACGCCGTTCCAGGGCGGGATGACGACGGAGACCGCGCCAGTCGCTCTCGCCTGGCACGCCAGCCGGATCAGCGGTTTCTTTTCTTCCGCGCTCGCATAGCCGAAAACTTTAAGCTGCTTTTTCTCGCGTTCGGAAACGTCGGAAAGTTTTTCCGCGCCGCCGATGACGCCGACCCAGCAGGTGCCGCAGCTTGCCGATCGGCATTCGACCGGGATCGGGCCTTCCGGGCGGCGAAAGTCTGTTGCCTTCCAATCTTTCGACTGGTCTTTCGCGGCGGCGGTGGCTATCTCTTCGTCGTTAATTAAAGTAAAGCGCGCCGAGGGATCGGTCTCGTCAAAATTTACCGTCCATTGCTTATCTATTGTTCGCAAAAATCCGAAAAGCCCCTGCGAATCGTCTTTGGCGCGGGCGGCAAGAATTTGTTCGGGCTTCTTTTTCAAACGCGCGCGGTTAACATTGATCTGTCCGGGCGCGGCTTTGAACGCTCCGGCGCCAACTTGCCGCAGCGTCATAAAACCGGCCGCCGTGATTCCCAGCAGCAGAGAAATATCAGCGCCGGTCACGCCCGCGGCCGCTTTGGCGGTGTTTTTTATCTCTTCCGCGAGGTCGAAATTTTCGGCGTTAAATGAATCTATTCGCGCGCCGATGGCGTCTTTCACCTGTTTCCAATAGGCGTGCCCGTAAAAGAATTTGTGCGAGCTGTCGATCTGGTCTTTCAGATCGTAGACGCCCTGCATCACAAACTTTTTCATCGCCTGTTCCCGGTCTTCCTCCCGCTGCAGGTACTCGAAAAGCGCCAGCGGGTAAAAGCGAAACCAGATCAGCAACGCGTTGCGGTCGACCTCATGGATCTCCGGCAGCAGCTCGTTTATCGCCCCGGTCCACGCCGTCTCGTCGTATTTTTCCAAATATGTTTCAAATGCAGTTTTATCGGCCATAAATATCCTTATTCAAATAATAATCCGTTAAGAAAACAGTTAGTCTAGCAATATTCGCAAGTCTTCTCAAATTACGAGCGCCGACAGGATCATTAATTAAACGGGAATTTACGCAGCGGGACCCTGACCTTCAGTAATTTCTTATCCCGCCTGATGGTCAGGGTATATTCCTTCCCGTCACGAGTGAACATTTGCCACACTTGAGCAAGACTGAAGGCTGAAGCCGGACGGCCGTTGATCGCGGTTATCAGATCGCCTTCCCGCAAACCCGCCTCTTCCGCCGGGGAGTTTTTATGAACGGAGTGTATTTTGAATTGTTTGCTGCCGGCTTCGAAACGCAGGTCCGCGCCCGAGGCATCCTGGGCGAATTTCTCCCGGTAATGACGGCCCGGTTCCAGGACCATATGCCCGCGGCTGTAATCGAAAATGACCCTGAAGCGGCGCAAAACCTGCCCGCCGATCATAGATCTTCCGCTGACGCCAAATGCATTTTCCACGGAGAGTTTTCCCATTTTTAGCCATTCGACGGGGCCGGCCACCGACTTGAATTCCTGTCCCAGGCCTACGCCGGCAATTATTTCAAGTTTTGGAGCGGTAGATTCGGCGACCATGTCATCGTCAACCGCATCTCCGGAGCCCGTATCGATAAGGAACTCTCTGTCGGCGGCTTCCCGTCCGGCAACTTTTAACTTGCCGGTGAAATAGGGAGTTTTCTTTTTTAAAACGATCGGAACGATCTCTCCGCTGCCCGAATAGCCATATGTTTGCGGCTCGTACAGTCTTAATACACGGGAGTCGTAATCTATTACCACCACATAACGCGCAAAAAGGTCGTAACCGATTATCCCGTCAAGCGGCCGTCCCATTATCGAGATATTAGAAGACAGATCGATCACATAAGAACTTTCGACCGCCAGGTTAAAGCCGGAAATGCCGTACTTCACGTTTTTCGCAAAAGTGATCTCGTAGGTGCCTTTGCCGGCCCCGGTGCCGGCGGCTTTGCCTTCGGTTTTGAGGCCGAGCCGCTTTGCCAATGTCAGATCGACGACACAGCCGCTCGCGCCGCTGTCGAGGTTAAACGACAAAGGCTTTGACCCGTTCACGCTTACCTTTATATAAATAAGATTTCCGTAAAGTTCGAATGGTATCGACGCGAGACTTTTTCCGGTTACGGCAGGCGGTTTTTGCGCCCAGGCGGAGAGCGGAAAGAGCGGAAAGATCAGACAAACAAATAAAACTATTAATCTTTTCATAAAAATCAGCCTACTACGGAGCCCCTGAAAAAGTATTGCACGGAATTAGCGTATTTGTATTCGCTTAGCAGGGCGAAAGGCCAGCCGGTATTGCCCGGGAGTGAAACCCGTATAAGTTTTGAATGTTCGGGCAAAATGGCTCTGGTCGAAAAATCCGGCCGTTAGAGCAATTTCACTGAGCGAAGCGTCAGAAGTTGAGATCTGTTGACAGGCAAATTCGAGGCGCAGTCTGCGCAAATATTCGCCGATGGAACATTTATAGAATTTTTGAAATTGGCGGGCTAGATGGGTGGGATGTACCCGGGCCCGCTCCGCCAAATGGTTAAGCGTAATGTGTTCGCCAAATTGGTCGTGCAAGCTTTCTTTTATTTGTTTTAGCCAGAGGGGAGGGATTCGTTTCGGCCCCGCCACCGCGCGGCGCCCGGATTCGGCGATCATTTCCAGCGCCAATCCTTCGATCATCAAGGAAGAAACCTTATCCGGGGAGCAAAACTCCCGGTATATCCGAGCAGCGAGAAATGCCATACGCCCGCCGAAAAAATCCATAGGAACGCCGGGAATTTGCGACATTTGAGACGCATAACTACCTGGCCCTTCAACTATTTCTATATCCAGGCACCGCGTCGGCCGATGAAAATCGTCGGAATGCGTCTCGCCGGGAGGATGATAGAAGAGTGTTGAGGCGCGCCCCAAACGTGAATGCCGGCCGCAGGTTTCAGTAAATTGGCCTGCAAGCACTAAACAAAAATAAGCCGATTCATGGTTATGCAGGGGAAGCCTGAGCCCCGAAGAATAGTGTTTCTCGGTCAACAATACCCCATTAACGGAAAAACTACGCGGTAACCGATCATTTGTTCCAGCCATACCTTTAACTCCCTAAGCTATTTATACGTAATTTACGCAAATTCTAACGCAAAAATTTACCGTAAAGAAACTGCGGTCTCGGAGCGTAGTTGAAATAAGACGCCCCGGGCTTGACAATGCAGGGTCAAATCAATAAAATCCTAAGTTTCGGACTTTAATGGCCGGATTGGCAAGAGAGACTGGCAAAACTGTTTTAGGATTTGATTTTGCCGGTTTCTGGGAAAGGTTAGCCTTTTGAAAATTATTGTAGCGTAAAACCGGGTATGACGCTTTGAGCGTTCGAATATCCGGTGCGAAGTTGAAACACTTCATAATTTACCCCGCCTTATTAAACGAACAGGCGCACGCTACAGAAAAATCCAGAGGCACGACCGGTTTAACTTAAGAACAGAACAATTTTAGTGCAAGGTAACCGCTTGCGCTTACTGCCGGAAAATTTTTCCGGTAAGAGGCAGGTTTAGGGGTTATTTTCGTTTTTATTAAGGAAACAAATGCCGACAATCAACCAATTATTCGCAAAGGCCGCCAGCAGGTCAAATACAAAACGGCGAGCCCGGCGCTGCAGGCTAACCCGCAGAAACGCGGCGTTTGCACCCGTGTTTACACGCCGACGCCGAAGAAGCCGAACTCGGCTCTGCGTAAAGTGGCGCGTGTTCGCCTGACCAACCAGATCGAGGTCACGACTTATATTCCGGGCATCGGCCACAACCTGCAGGAGCACTCGATCGTGCTGATCCGCGGCGGCCGCGTCAAGGACCTGCCGGGTGTTCGTTATCACGTTATCCGCGGAACGCTGGATGCGTCGGGCGTCGCGAACAGAAACCAGTCGCGTTCGAAATACGGCGCGAAACGCCCGAAGGCAGCTAAGTAGGAAATAGGCAGTAGGCGGTAGCAGTAGGCACTGACAACTGACCACCGACCACTGACCACTAATAAAGATTATGCCAAGAAGAAGAGTTGCAGGAAAAAGAGAAGTTTTGCCGGATCCGATTTACAACAGCATCATGGTGACGAAGTTCATCAACGGCATGATGTGGGAGGGTAAAAAATCCGTCGCCGAACAGATCTTTTACGGCGCGATGGAAAAGATGCAGTCGAAAAACCGGCGAAGAGCCGCTGAAGGTGTTTAAGAAAGCGCTCGACAATGTCGCGCCGACGCTGGAAGTGAAATCCCGCCGTATCGGCGGCGCGACTTACCAGGTGCCGCTCGAGGTCACCAAAGACCGCCGCAATACCCTGGCGATCCGCTGGATCGTCGGTAATGCGCGCAACCGCAGCGAAAAAACAATGCAAGACCGCCTGGTCGGCGAAATTGCTCGACTCCGACCAACGGGCGCGGCGGATGCGATGAAGAAGAAAGACGACGTCCACCGCATGGCCGAAGCGAACAAGGCGTTTGCACATTACAGATTTTAATTTTTCAAGGCGGCGGATCAGAGGTTGATCGGCCGCCTATTATTTTTTGATAACTTTATGTTAAAACGTTCTAATACAGCAGTTATGGCTAACGATAGCATTAGACAAATTTAGAAACATCGGCATCATGGCGCACATCGACGCGGGTAAGACCACGACGACCGAGCGCGTGTTGTTTTACACCGGTGTTTCGCACAAGATCGGCGAGGTTCACGAAGGAACCGCGACGATGGACTGGATGGAGCAGGAGCAGGAGCGCGGTATTACTATCACCTCCGCTGCAACTACCTGTTTCTGGACGCGCAAAGGCGTCGAGCACCGCATCAATATTATCGATACACCGGGACACGTTGATTTTACGATGGAAGTCGAGCGTTCTTTTCGCGTCCTGGACGGCGCGGTTTGCGTTTTCGACGGCGTTGCGGGTGTCGAGCCGCAGTCCGAAACCGTCTGGCGTCAGGCCGATAAATACGGCGTTCCGCGTATTTGCTTTATCAATAAACTGGACCGCGCCGGCGCTTCGTTCGAACGTTCGTTCGATTCGATCCTAAAGCGCCTGGGCGCCAACGCCGTCGCGATGCAGATCCCGATCGGCCTGGAAGACCAGTTCAAAGGCGTGGTCGATCTGATCACGATGAAAGCCTTCGTCTGGAACGACGAAGCCAAGGGCGCCGAATACGACGGTGAGCGATATTCCCGCCGAGTTAATGGAAAAGGCCCAGGCCGAGCGCGAGAAAACTGGTCGAGGCTATCGCGAGCATCGACGACGACCTGATGAGGAAATATCTCGAAGGCGAGGAGATCAGCGAAAACGAGATTCGCGACGCCCTGCGCAAAGGCACGCTCGCGATGAAGATCGTCCCGGTGGTTACCGGTTCCGCTTTTAAGAATAAGGGCGTGCAGACATTGCTCGATGCGGTGGTCGATTATCTGCCGAGCCCGCTGGATGTTCCGGCTATCGAGGGGATCAATCCCAAAACCGATGAGATGGTCGACGCGTCCGGCCGATCCCAAAGCTCCTTTCTCGGGCCTGGTGTTCAAGCTAATGGCGGACAAGCACCTCGGGCAGCTTGCTTTCGTGCGCATCTATTCCGGCACGGTCAAATCCGGTTCCTACGTCTACAAACACGATCAAGGAAAACAAGGAACGCGTCGGGCGCCTGATGCTGATGCACGCCAACAAGCGTGAAGATGTCGAACCGGCGAGCGCCGGCGAGATCGTCGCGATCGGCGGCATGAAAAATGTCACCACCGGCGACACGATCTCCGACGAAACCAACCGCGATCATCCTCGAATCGATGGAATTTCCCGATCCGGTCGTACGCGTCGCGGTCGAACCGAAAACCCGCGCCGACCAGGACAAGATGGGCATCGCGCTGAACCGTCTTGGCGCAGGAAGACCCGAGTTTCCAGGTCAATACCGACCATGAAACCGGCCAGACGATCATCGCCGGAATGGGCGAGCTTCACCTGGAAATTATCGTCGACCGCATGAAGCGTGAATTCGGCGTGGAAGCCAACGTCGGCAAACCGCAGGTGGCATATCGCGAAACGATCACCAAGCCGGCGACCGGTAAAGAGATATTTAAGAAACAGTCGGGCGGCCGCGGGCAATTTGGCCACGTCGAGCTCGAGATCGAGCCGGCTCCGGGCGAAGGGTTCGTCTTTGAAGACAAGATCACCGGCGGCGCGATCCCGCGCCAGTTCATCAAGCCCGTTTCCGAAGGGATCAGAGACGCGATGGCGCGCGGATACCTGGCCGGTTACGAGATCGTGGACATTCGCGTCAGGCTCGTGTTCGGTTCGTATCACGAGGTCGATTCGGACGAGCGCTCATTCCACATCGCCGGTTCGCTGGCTTTCCAGGACGCTTTGAAAAAAGCGGGCGCGGTATTGCTCGAACCGATCATGATGGTGGAAGTAGTGACGCCGGAAGAATATATGGGCGCGGTCAACGGCGATCTGAACCGCCGCCGCGGCCAGATCGAAAAGATGGAACCGCGTCCGGGCAACGTACAGGTGGTCACGGCTTTTGTGCCGCTGTCGGAAATGTTCGGCTATACGACCGATCTGCGCTCGGCGACCCAGGGACGCGCGACCTCGACAATGCACTTTGAGCGTTATGACCAGGCCCCGCGCAACGTGGCGGAAGAGGTCATCGCTAAGGTAAAGGGAGCGAGTAATTAGTTCTTTGTAGGTAAGGTTGATTATGCCGGTCATCAGCAGATTCCTGGGAATTGTAATCGCGATGTACTGGAACGATCATGCTCCTCCGCACTTTCACGCAAAGTATGGAGGTTATGAAGTTAAAGTGTTCATACTCGACGGTGCTGTGGAAGGCACGTTTCCGAAAAGGGCATTAAACCATGTTTTGGAATGGTATGAACTGCATAAGGATGAACTTTTAATTGATTGGCGTTTATGTGAGAAAAACGAAACGCCAAATCCGATTGAGCCGCTGGAGTAAGTGATGTTAGTGCAAGTGGTTGAGGCAAAATATTTGGACGATTATCGAATCGAAGTTGCTTTTAGCGGCGGTCGAAAAGGTGTCGCGGATCTGTCCGAAGCCATTCAGGGCCCGGCGTTTGAAGAATTGAAAAATAAATCCGCATTTTCCAGATTTCATGTAGATAAAGAACTGGACACGATCGTTTGGGAAAACGGAGCCGATTTAGCCCCGGAGTATATTTTCTTTCAGGCTTTTAAGAATGAATCCGAATTTCAGCCGCAGTTTATAAAATGGGGATATGTAACTAAGGAAAATTTGAGGAACTAAATTATGTCAAAGGAAAAATTCGATCGCAGTAAGCCGCACGTGAACATCGGGACGATCGGGCACGTGGATCACGGGAAGACGACGCTGACGGCGGCGATCACAAAGGTGATGTCGAAGCACAACCCGAAGATATCGTTCCGGTCGTTTGATTCGATCGACAACGCGCCGGAAGAGAAAGCGCGCGGGATCACGATCGCGACGGCCCACGTGGAGTACGAGACGGCGAACCGTCACTACGCGCACGTGGACTGCCCGGGCCACGCCGATTATGTCAAGAACATGATCACGGGCGCGGCGCAGATGGACGGGGCGATACTGGTCGTGGCGGCGACGGACGGCCCGATGCCGCAAACGAGAGAGCACATCCTGCTGGCTCGCCAGGTTGGAGTGCCTTCGATCGTGGTGTTCATGAACAAGGTGGACGCGGTGGACGATGCCGAGCTGCTGGAGCTGGTGGAGATGGAGATAAGAGAGCTTCTTTCAAGCTACGAGTTCCCGGGCGACGACATCCCGGTCATTCAGGGTTCTGCCCTTAAAGCGCTGGAAGGCGAGGCAGAGTGGGAGCCGAAGATCGACGAGCTGATGCATGCGGTGGACAGCTACATCCCGACGCCGGACCGCGAGATGGACAAGCCGTTCCTGATGCCGGTGGAAGACATCTTTACCATCCAGGGTAGAGGAACCGTTGCTACCGGAAGAATTGAGAGAGGGATCGTAAAGGTCAACGAGCCGGTGGAGATCGTCGGTATCAAGGACACGAAGACACGGTTGTGACCGGAGTCGAGATGTTCAAGAAGCTGCTGGACGAAGGCCGGGCGGGAGACAACGTCGGCTTATTGCTCAGAGGCGTGGACAGAAAAGAGATCGAGCGCGGCCAGGTTATCGCCAAACCGGGATCGATCACCCCGCACACGAAGTTCAAGGCCGAAGCCTATGTGCTGACCAAGGAAGAAGGCGGGCGGCACACCCCGTTCTTTACCGGTTACCGGCCGCAGTTCTACTTCAGAACAACGGACGTGACGGGAGTGGCGCATTTGCCGACGGGAGTGGAGATGGTGATGCCGGGCGACAACATCCAGATGGAGATCGAGCTGATCGCTCCGATCGCGATGGAGAAGGGCCTGCGATTCGCCATCCGCGAAGGCGGCAGAACGGTCGGCGCCGGCACCGTGTCGGAAGTAGTGGAATAACAGTTTAGAGTCCCGCCTTCAGGCGGCTGCCTGCTAAAGCAGGGACTCAGAACAGGAATTTATGTTAAACGAAAAAATTCGCATCAAGCTGAAAGCTTACGACCACCGCGTGCTGGACCAATCGACGAAGGAGATCGTCGAGACGGCGAGCCGGACGGGAGCGAGGATCGCCGGGCCGATTCCGCTTCCGACCATCAAGAACAAATGGACGGTCCTGCGTTCGCCGCACGTGGATAAAAAATCGCGCGAGCAGTTCGAGATCAGAACGCACAAGCGCCTGATGGATATTCTCGACCCGACGCCGCAAACGGTCGACGCGCTGATGAAGCTCGATCTGCCCGCCGGCGTGGACGTGGAGATCAAGGCGTTTGGCAAAAGTTAATTAGAGTTTGGTCATTGGTCATTTGTCCTTCGGAAGCGCTGACGCCCCAAGGACAAATGACAAAATTCCAAGGACTAAGAAATCGGAAATTTATGATGATTAGCGGAATCATCGGAAGAAAAGTTGGAATGACGCAGATATTCGCTGAAGACGGAACGGTAACGCCCGTGACCGTCATCAAGGCGGGGCCCTGTGTCGTGGTGCAAAAGAAAACTTCCGGCGGACGCGACGGCTATAACGCGGTGCAGCTCGGTCTGGTCGAAGACAGGCCCATTAAAGCCAAGAACGTGACCAAGCCCTTGCAGGGACATTTTGAAAAGACCGGCGGCGGAATTCCGCCGACCCGCATCCTGCGCGAAATTCGCCTGAAAGGCGAACCGGAAGCCGACATAGGCGATCAGATCAAGGTCGACCTGTTTGCCGACGGCGACGAGATCGAAGTGGTCGGCAAGTCGAAAGGACGCGGTTTCGCCGGCACGATCAAGCGCCATAATTTTTCGCGCGGCCCCGAATCGCACGGTTCGATGAACGTGCGCCGCCCGGGTTCGATCGGCCAGTCGGCCTATCCGTCGAGAGTTATCAAGGGAACGCGTTCGTCCGGCCACATGGGCGATGCCCGCGTGACCGTCAAGGGATTGACGGTCGCTAAGGTTGATGTGGAAAACAATCTGCTGATGATCCGCGGGGCTGTTCCCGGCGCGAACGGCAGTTTGGTGATAGTTAAAAAGAAAGCGTAGAAGAAGTAGGCAGCAGCAGTAAGCTGCGGGCAGAAAAGAAATTAACTGCCGACCGCAAACTGCAACTGCCGACTGAAATGGAGTGATTATGCCTACCGTAAAGGTTCGCAATTTGAAGAATAAAGAAGTCGGCGAGATCGAATTGCCCGACGCCGTTTTTGGCGCCGAATTGAACGAGGCTTTGATCCACGCGGCGGTGATGAATTACCAGGCAAACGGACGCCAGGGAACTTCCGCGACGAAAACGCGCGGAAACGTTTCCGGTTCGGGACGCAAACTGTGGAGTCAGAAAGGAACCGGCCGCGCACGTATTGCGTCACTTAGATCGCCCTTGTGGAAGGGCGGCGGCAACGTTCACGGCCCGCAGCCGCGCGATTGGTCGTACCAGATGCCGAAGAAAATGCGCCGCGGGGCGCTGCGCTCGGCGATCTCGGAAAGGCTGCGCGAAGGCAACCTGATCATCATCGATGAGTTCAGTATCAAGGAAGTCAAGACCAAAAGTTTTCTCGATATTTTGAGCGCGCTTGGCCTGGTCGGCAAAAAAGAATCGAAAAAAGCCCTGATCGTGGATTCGCTGGAAAATAAGAACCTAGTGCTGTCTTCGCGCAACGTCAAGAAGACGAAAGTGACCAACAGCTTCGGCGTGAACATCTACGACCTGCTTTATCACGAGAAGCTTGTTCTGACGCAAAGCGCCGCGAAAGAGTTGGGCGAACTGCTCGACCCGGCGAACGAAAAGGGCAAGGAAAAGCCCGCGGAAGAAGCCCCTAAAAAAGCTTCTAAAAAGACGGAAGTAAAGGAGGCGGCATAACATCATGATGAATGTTTGGGAAGTATTAAAGTCGCCCGTGGTCACGGAAAAATCCGTGCTCATCAAGGAAGCCACCAGCGGGGAAGGCGAAAAACAGGTCCTGACCTTTAAGGTAGCGAGCCAGGCGGGCAAGGAAGATATTAAAAAGGCTATCGAAGAGATCTTCAACGTCAAGGTTTCGCATATTCGCACCGTGCACTATGAAGGAAAAATGAAAAGACGCGGCCGCACGGAAGGCGACGCGCTTCTTATAAGAAAGCGTATGTCACCATCAAAGCGGGCGAACCGATTGTGGATTACGCAGAAGCAGTTTAGCGATTGGGGATCTGGGATTGCGGAATACGGATTAATTACGGGTTCCGTAAAGTGAGTTTTTTAGATTGGTAAGGAATGTCGGGTTAAGGATAAATAAATCCGCAATCCACATTCCGAATTCCGAAATCGAATTATGGGAATCAAGAAGTTAAAACCGACATCACCGGCAAGACGCTATCAAACTTATTTGACGCGGGATGAACTGACGCCCGGCGCCGAACCCGAAAAGTCCTTGCTGGAACCGAAAAAGAGAATTTCGGGGCGCAACAGCGACGGGCGCATTACGATCCGCCGCCGCGGCGGGGGCCACAAGCGTCATTACCGCATCATCGATTTCAAGCGCGACAAGACCGGCATGCCGGGCAAGGTCTCGCAGATCGAATACGATCCGAACCGCTAGCGCTCACATCGCGCTGATCACCTATCTCGACGGCGAAAAGCGTTACATCATCTCGCCAGTCGGGCTGAAGGTCGGCACGCATGATCGTCAGCGGCGCAGAGGCCGATATTCTGCCGGGCAATGCCCTGCCGATCAAGAATATTCCGCTTGGGAACGCAGGTCCATAACATCGAGCTCCGTCCCGGTAAAGGCGGCCAGATGGTGCGCTCGGCCGGCGGATTTGCACAGATTCGTCGCGAAAGAAGGCGATTATCGCGCAGCTTAGAATGCCGTCGGGTGAAGTTCGCAGGGTCCCGGTCGTCTGCTATGGCGACGGTCGGACAGGTCGGCAATATCGAGCACGAGAATGTTTCGGTCGGTAAAGCCGGACGCAATCGCTGGATGGGCAAGCGCCCGAACGTTCGCGGCGTCGCGATGAACCCGGTCGATCACCCGCACGGCGGCGGTGAAGGTAAAACTTCCGGCGGACGTCATCCGGTTACCCCCTGGGGACAGCCGACGCGCGGCTACAAGACACGCCGCAATAAGCGCACGCAGAAAATGATCGTGCGCGACAGGAGAGTGAAGTAGGATTTGGGATTTGGGATTGCGGATTTAAGTGCAAGGACGAAGAACGATCCAGAGACGGAAAATTGAAAAGCGGCAGCGAAAGGCAGATTTTTAATCCGCAATCCGCAATCCGCATCGGAAATTAAGATTATGCCACGTTCATTAAAAAAAGGACCGTTTATCGACATGAGCCTCTCAAAGGCTCTGGCGAAGATAGCGGCGGGCGGCTCAAAGCCGCCGGCGATCAAAACCTGGTCGCGCCGTTCGACGATCACGCCGGATATGGTCGGGTTGACCTTCGGCGTGCACAACGGCAAGCGCCACATTCCGGTCTTTGTCACGGAAAATATGGTGGGGCACAAGCTCGGGGAATTTTCGCCGACGAGGATGTTTAAGGGTCACCCGGGAACGAAAGCGGAGAAGATGGCCAAGAGAAAGTAACAGGATTTTGAAACCGGCGTTACATCTGTCAAAGCGATGGCGACGGTATTGCAAGAGGAATTATGGAAGCGAAAGCAAAAACAAAAAATCTAGAGGGGTCGGCGCAGAAGGCGCGGCTGGTAATCGATCTGATCCGCGGAAAGAATGTTTCGCACGCGCTGGCGATCTTGAAGTTCACCGACAAGCGCGCGGCGGCGGTCCGATCAGCAAGTGCCTCAAATCGGCGATCGCCAACGCGACTTATCCGGCGGAACAGCAAAACATCGCCATCGATCCGGACGATCTTTGGATCAAGTCTTGTTTCGTCGACATGGGCCCGACCAAGCGCCGCTATCGCATGCGGCCCGCCCCGCAGGGACGTGCCTACCGCGAACAGCGGCATTATTGCCACATCACCATCGAGGTGACGAGCGAAAAACCGGCCGTCGAGGTCGAAAAGGACAATAAGTCGAAAGCAGCCAAAGAAAGAACGGCTAACCGTCCGAAGCTTGAAAAAGTAGCGAAGGCGCAGGTCGAGGCCAAGCCGAACAAAAAATCGAAAACCGCGCCGATCGAGGAAGTTGAAACTCCGGTAACGGAAGCTCCGGCGGAACAAGCGATCGAACAGAACGCGGCCGAGGTCAATACCGAGGTGCAAGCAGCGGAAAACGAAGCGGTCGAGGCGAAAGCGGATATGAACGCACCTGACCTGGCGGAAAAAACAGTCGAACGTAAAACCGAATCGACCACGACCGAAGTCGTGACAGACCCGGCCACTGAAGGCGATAAGAAAGAATAAACGGAGTAAATTATGGGACAGAAAGTTCATCCATACGGTTTTCAGGGTCGGCTACAACAAGGATTGGCATTCGCACTGGTTTGCCAAGAAGGAATTCGCCAAGTTCCTGGCGGAAGACCTGCAGCTCAAGCGCGACCTGAAAAAGCGTTTCACCGGCGGCGGCGTTTCGCACATCGATATCGAGCGGGCCGCGACCCGCCTGAAGATCATCATTTATACTTCGCGTCCCGGCATCATCATCGGCCGCAAGGGCACCGAGATCGAAAAGCTGCGAGAAGATCTTTCGAGCAAGACCGGGCGCGAGGTGATGGTTTCGATCCAGGAAATGCGACATCCGGAGCTCAACGCCCAGCTGCAGGCCGAAAAGATCGCGCAGCAGCTGGAAAAACGTATCGCTTTCCGCCGTGCGATGAAAAAGACGATGGAAGAATCGCAGCGTTTCGGCGCACAGGGCATCAAGGTAATGATCGCCGGCCGTTTGAACGGGGCCGAGATCGCACGTACCGAATGGTCGCTGCAAGGCCAGCTTCCGCTGCACACTCTGCGTGCCGATATCGACTACGGCTTTGCCGAAGCGTTGACGACGTTCGGCATCATCGGCGTAAAAGTTTGGATCTATCGCGGTGAGATTCTCGACCCGAATGCTTCGATGGCGCGCGGCACGACGACCGATCCGATGAACGAAGTTAAGGTCGAGCGTGATCGCGGACGCGGAAGACGGACGCCGCCGTGAGAGGCGCGATCGCGAATAAGATCGCAAGTAAGAAAAGGATTACGCTACAGAGTCAAGAGGTTATTAGATTATGTTAATGCCGAAAAAGGTCAAGCACCGAAGAGTGATGAAAGGCCGCATGCGCGGAAAGGCCACCCGCGGCGAAAAACTGAGTTTCGGTGATTTCGGGCTCAAGACAATGGAAGCGGGTTGGATCACCGACCGCCAGATCGAGGCGGCCCGTATCGCGATGACCCGCCACATCAAACGCGGCGGAAAGATCTGGATCCGGATGTTCCCGGACAAGCCGATCACGAAGAAACCGGCTGAAACCCGCATGGGCAGCGGCAAGGGAGCGCCCGATCACTGGGTAGCGGTCGTTAAACCGGGCCGCGTTCTCTATGAGATCCAGGGCGTGGAAGAAACCTTGGCGCGCGAAGCGATGCGCCTGGCCGCGCAGAAATTGCCGCTCAAGACGAGATTCGTCACCCGTGCCGAACTCGAAGGGGGCGTGGTTTAAGCGATGAAAACGCAAAGAACAGTTGGATAAATTAAGGGAATTGTCGATGGACGAGCTTCGCGAGGAAGCTGACAGGCTGAAGGAATCGCTCTTTCGCTTGAAGTTCAGAAGGACGCTGGGCGTAGGACGAGACGACCGACGATGTCAGCCGCGAGAAGAAAACGCTGGCCCGCGTGCACACGATGATCCGGCAAAAGGAAAAACAAGCGTAAAACTGGAAAAAGAAAATGGCAAGAAAAAAAGAAGAAGAAATTACGGAAAACCCGGCCGAGACGGCCTCAACGGCGGAAGAGACCGCGGACATTCCGGCGGAAGCGCCGGTAAAAGCCGCCGCCGAGGACAGCTCGGAAGCGAAAGCGGAAGGCTCAACGGAAGTACCCGCGCCGAAGCATGAAACCGCCGCCGCCGGTGACGAAAAACCGGCCCGCAAAGGCGACCGCGGCAACCGCGCTCAGAAGATCGGCATCGGTCAATCGGACAAAATGACAAAGACTGCGTGGTGCGGGTCGACCGTTTGGTCAAGCATCCGAAATACCGCAAGTTACGTTCGCAGCCGCAACAAATTTATGGCGCACAACGAAATGGGCGCGAAGATCGGAGACAAGGTGAGGATCGTGGAAACCCGGCCGCTTTCCGCGCACAAGCGCTGGCGAGTGGTTGAGATCATTCAGAAGGCGGAGAAGTAAGTAAAGAGTTCAGAGTTGCGGCTTCAGCCGCGAAATTAAGATCACGCCTGAAGGCGTAACTCTGAGCGCGAAGCTCAAAACGGAGTAAATTATGATTCAGATGCAGACCTCCTTGGCGGTCGCAGACAATTCGGGGGCGAAGCGGGTCGAGATGATCATGCCGATCGGCGGCTCGACCGGCAAAGTGGCCGGCTTGGCGACAAGATCAAGGTCACGGTCAAGGAAGCCTCGCCCGACGGGACGGCGAAAAAAGGCAAGGTTTATAACGCCGTGATCGTTCGTACGCGCAAGGAAGTTCGCCGCAAGGACGGCACTTACATCCGCTTTGACGAGAACGCCGCCGTACTGATCAAGGACGACGGAACCCCGATGGGGACCCGCGTGTTCGGGCCCGTGGCGCGCGAACTGCGCGAAAAAATTTTATGAAGATCGTTTCGCTGGCGCCGGAGGTTATTTAAGTAAATGAGTAAAGTAGTGAAAAAAGGGACAATCCGCACCCGTGATCAAAACGGGCGATAAGGTGGTGTTTATTTCGGGCAGGGACTATAACAAATCGGCCGCGACGGGAAGCGCACGCCGCACCGCGGCAAGGTCATCGAAGTAGACCCGCGCGCGGGCCGCATCAAGGTCGAAGGCGCCGGTATTGTGAAAAAACACCGCAAGGCCGACCCGCAGCTCAATATCGAAGGCGGTATCATCGAAATGGAAGACTGGGTCAATATCTCGAACGTTATGCTGATCGACCCGGAAAGCGGCAAACCGACCCGCGTGCGTTATGAAACGCAGGAAGACAAAAAAGGTCCGCGTGGCGGTAAAAAGCGGCAAGGTAATTTAATTGATCTTATTAAAGTTTGGAAACGCGTGAAAGCGAGACCCAAACGAACGAGGAAGTAATGGCAAGGTTAAAAGAAAAATATCGCAAAGAAGTAGCGCCGGCCCTGGCTAAGGAGTTCGACATCAAAAATCCGATGGCGATCCCGCGCCTGGAAAAGATCGTGCTCAACATGGGCGTCGGCGAAGCTATCGCCAATCAGAAGGTGCTGGACACGGCGGCCGAAGAGCTGAAAACGATCTCCGGCCAGAAGCCGGTGATCACCAAGGCGAAAAAATCCATCGCCTCATTCAAGCTGCGCCAGGGCATGGCTATCGGCACGATGGTCACGCTGCGCGGCGAGCGGATGTACGAATTTCTCGACCGTTTTATCACGGTCGCCCTGCCGCGCGTGCGCGACTTTCGCGGCATTTCGGCCAAGGCTTTCGACGGGCGCGGAAATTAACGGTAGGTATTCGCGAACAGATGATCTTCCCGGAGATCGATTTTAACAAGGTCGATAAGACCCGCGGAATGAATATTTCAATTGTGACGACTGCTAAATCGGACGACCAGGCGTTCGCTTTGCTGAAGGCTTTCGGAATGCCGTTCAGGCAGTAAGTATTTGGAGATTAAGAAGATAAAGATATGGCAAAAACAAGCAAAGTCGTCAAAAACAATAAGCGCAAGAAAATGGTGAGCATTTACGCCAAGAAACGCGCTGAATTGAAAAAGATCATAAAACACCCCGGCTCGACGCCGGAGCAGGTGGAAGAGGCGGTAATGAAACTGCAGAAGATGCCGCGCGATGCGAGCCCTATCCGGGTGCGCAACCGCTGCTCGCAGACGGGCAGGTCGCGCGGTTACCTGCGCAAGTTCGGCGTTTCGCGCATCGCGATGCGCGAGCTGTCGCTCATGGGCCAGATCCCGGGTGTCGTTAAATCGAGCTGGTAAGAAGCTGGGTAAGGTGTTTGAGTTAGCAGCAGTCAGTTCCCGGCGGGGCTGAAACCTGATAGCAAATTTTTTGGAGTAAAGAAAGTAATGACAGATCCTATTGCCGATATGCTCACGCGAATCCGCAACGCCATCGCGGCGAAGCATTCCCGTGTCGATGTTCCAGCTTCGCGTATGAAATCCGAGATCGCGCGGATACTGAAGGAAGAAGGCTATATCAATAACTTCGTGACCAAAGGCGACGGCGCGCAAAAGGTCATTCGTATCTTTTTGCGCTACGACGCCAGGGGCACATCGTCGATCACGCACATCGCCAGGGTTTCGCGCCCCGGCCGAAGAGTGTATGTCGGCGCTACGCAGATGCCGCGCGTGCTGGGCGGGTACGGTGTCAGCATCGTTTCGACCTCGAAGGGTTTGATGAGCGGAAAAACCGCGCGCAGGGAAAATATCGGCGGCGAATTACTAGCGGAAGTGTATTAGTCATTTGTCCTTAGTCCTTTGGTCTTTGCAAAATTCAAAAGGACAAATGACCAAGGACTAATGACAAAGGACCAAGATCAAATTGAGGAAATTATGTCTCGTATCGGAAAGAAACCCATCACGTTGCCCGAGGGCGTTACCGTGACGGTAAATGAAAATGAGATCGAAGTTAAGGGGCCCAAAGGAACCTTGAAATCGCCGATCCCCGTGGGGGTCAGCTTCAAGATCGAAGAGGGACTGTTGGTGGCGGAACGCGCCGGCGACGAACTGGCCGCGAAACACGGCCTCGCGCGCGCGTTGGCCAACAATGCGGTGATGGGCGTGACCCAGGGTTTTGTCCAGGAGATGGACCTGGTCGGCGTCGGCTACAAGGCCGAGGTCAAGGGCGACAAGCTGGTTTTCGCGCTCGGATATTCGCACCCCGTGGAATACCCGCTGCCGTCCGGTATCGAAGCCAAAGCGGAAAGAAACCCGGCGAAAACCAACATCAACCAGTACCAGTTGACCCTGACCCTGAACGGCATCGACAAGCAGTTGTTGGGGCAGGTTTGCTCAGAGCTTAACCGCCTTCGCAAACCCGACGCTTACAAGGGCAAAGGCATTCGTTATGCCGATAGATATTACCGGCTGAAACCCGGCAAAACCGGGAAGTAATACAGGTTCCAGATTCCAAATTGGAATGTTCGATCTGGAATTTGGAATATTGGAATTTTGGAATCAGAGATTTGATATGAACAACAGCAGAGCAGATATTCGCAGGGCGGTCCACAAACGGATCCGCAAGAAAGTAACGGGTACGAGCGAGCGCCCGCGCCTGGCGGTTTTTCGCAGCTTGAACCACATCTACGCGCAGATCGTCGATGACGTATCGGGCAAGACGCTCGTGTCGGCTTCGTCGCGGGAAAAAGACCTCAAGGGCGGCACCGGCGGCAACATCGAGGCGGCGGCGAGAGTGGGCAAAGCCGTGGCGGAAAGAGCCTTGCAGGCAGGTATTTCGAGCGTGGTTTTCGACCGCGGCGGTTATGTTTATCACGGCCGGGTCAAGGCCTTGACCGATGCCGCCCGCGGCGCCGGACTCAACAAGAACGAGAAGAGCGAACAGACTCAAGAGAACGCAGAACAGCAATGAAAGAAAATAAACAGAGAATTTCCCCGCAGGGATTGAATTTAAGAGACCAGTTGATCTCGATCAACCGCGTGACCAAAGTGGTAAAAGGCGGTAAAAACCTCTCGTTCGCCGCGCTGGTCGTGGTGGGCGATGAATCCGGCCACGTGGGCTTCGGCACCGGCAAGGCGCGCGAGGTCCCGACCGCGATCAAAAAAGCGGTCGAAGCGGCCAAGAAAAATCTTATCCGCGTGCCGCTGATCGAAGGCACCCTGCCGCATCCCCTGATCGGGGAATACGGCGCCGGGCGCGTGCTCTTAAAGCCCGCGGCAGAAGGAACGGGCGTGATCGCCGGGGGCGCCGTGCGCGCCGTGATGCAGGCCGTCGGCATTCACAACGTGCGGACCAAGGTGCTCGGCTCAGCCAACCCGCACAATGTCGTGCGCGCTACTTTTGACGGCCTGATGCGAATGAAGGACCCGGTCGAAGTGGCCCGGCTGCGCGGCAAGCAGATAAACGAACTTTTATAAAATAAAAGCCGTAAGGAATTTTAAGACAAAGTTATGGCAGCGAAAAAAGAAAAAACTGAATCGGCCGGGCCGACGATCAAGATCCAATATTACCGGAGTTCGATCGGGTACTCGGCAAAGCAGAAAGCGATCGTGCAGGGTCTGGGTCTGACGAAATTGAACCAGATAGTGGAAAGGCCCGATTCGCCCGCGACGCGCGGTGTGGTGGCAGCCGTTCCGCATCTTATCAGAATTATTGAATAGTGATTTTTACCACAAAGACACTAAGGCACAAAGGATTTCGCTTGTTGAAAATTTCTTAGTGTCCTCCGGCGCCTTTGTGGTGAACTCTTTAACAGCTTTTTATAAGGGACAAGAAAATGGCATTAGCACTCAACAACCTGCGCAAGCCCGCGGGTTCGACGCATAAAAAGAAACGGCTCGGGCGCGGCCCCGGATCGGGGCTCGGCAAGACCTCCGGAAAAGGCCATAAGGGACAAAAATCCCGTTCGGGCTACAGCGCCAAGATCGGTTTCGAAGGCGGGCAGATGCCCCTGCAGCGCCGCCTGCCAAAGCGCGGTTTCACCAATATCTTTAAAAAGCAGTGGCTCGAGATCAGCCTGGCAAAGCTGGAAAGCAGCTTTGAATCGGGCGACACCGTGACCCCGGAAATTTTGCACGAGCGCGGCCTGATCAAGAAGGCCAAGCACGACCTGGTTGTACTCGGTAACGGCGAGCTGACCAAGGCGCTGAAGATCTCCGCGCACCGTTTTACCAACGGCGCTAAAAAGAAGATCGAAAAGGCCGGCGGCACGATGACCGAGATCGCGCAGAAGGCGACCTTCAATTCGCAGGAGAAAAAGCGTTCCGCGGGCCGCGTCGGCAACGTCGCCCGTCCGGTCGAAGAAAAAAAGCCGGAAGCGAAGGAAGCCAAGCCGAAAGCCAAAAAGGAAAAGCCGGAAGCTAAAGAAGCTAAACCGGAAGCCAAAAAAGAAAAACCGGAAGCTAAAGAAGTAAAGGCCGAGGCGGAAGAAGTGAAGACGGAAGCTCCTGCTGAAGAAGAAGCCCCGGCTGAGGAGACGGCCGAAGCGGCCCCGGAAGCGAAAGAAGAAGAATAGTCCCGGAAGCGGGAAATCCCAGGCGGTTTAACTGAGAGGAAAAAATGGAGAAGTTTTTTAACGCCATTCAAAATATGTTCAAGATCCCGGAGCTGAGGAGCCGTATTCTCTTCACTCTCGGATTGCTGGCTGTTTACCGTCTCGGCGCGCATATTCAGTCACCGGGCATCAACAAGGCCCAGCTTGAAAGAGTCTGGAGCGATGTCAGCGGAACCTTGCTCGGTGTTTTGGACCTCTTCTCCGGCGGAAACTTCCGCACCATTTCGGTTTTTGCCCTCGGCGTCACGCCTTATATCACGGCGTCGATCATTTTGCAGCTGATGACGGTGCTTTCTCCGCAGGTCAAAAAGATCCAGGAAGAAGGCGAGGTCGGACGGCAGAAGATCAACCAGTGGACGCGGTATTTGACCGTCGTGCTGTGCGCCGTTCAAACGTTTTTCGTTTCACAGTGGCTCAAGAGCAACCAGATCATTCCCGATAACTGGTGGTCGGTAATGATGATCGTGGTGACGCTGACCACGGGCACGATCTTCGTGATGTGGCTCGGCGAACAGATCACCGAGCGCGGCATCGGCAACGGAATTTCGCTTTTGATCTTTGCCGGTATCGTGATCGGACTGCCGAACGCCGTGCTGCAAATAGGCGAACGCGTTCAGAGCGGCGATACGATCCAGACCCTCGGGGTCATTTTCCTGCTTGCGGTGATGGTGGCTTTGATCGCGCTGATAGTTTATGTCGAATCCGCCAGGCGGCAAGATCGCGATAAATTATGCCAGCCGCCGGGTGGGCGGGCAGACGTTGCAGGGACAGCGAGACCACGCTCCCGCTCAAGATCAACATGGGCGGCGTTATACCGGTGATATTCGCCTCGTCGGTGCTGGCGATGCCGCAAACGATTTTTTCGGCCTTTCCGCCCGACCAGAACCAGCCCGAATCAACGTGGGCGAAGATATTTGCTTTCTTCCAGCAGTTTCACGGCGGCGATCCGTATTACGAATTGTTTTTCTTTCGCTGATCGTCCTTTTCACGTTCTTTTACATCACGATCATTTTCAATACGGACGAAGTGGCGGACAACCTGCGCAAGCACGGCGGGTTTATTCCGGGCGTTCGCCCGGGAGCGCCCACGGCTGAGTATTTGAACAATATCCTGACGCGGCTGACCACGGTCGGCGCCCTTTACCTGGCGTTCGTGGCTTTTGTGCCCCAGCTTTTGCTGAGCGGTTTCAGGGTCGCGCAGGCTGCCGTTCATCGGCGAGCGGCTCGATCTGTTTCTTACTGCTACGCCGGGGCTTAGCTGGATACCGACCGGATTGGGTTATCAATTTTACTTCGGCGGCACCTCGCTGCTGATCCTGGTCGGCGTGGCGATGGACACGGTCGCCCAGATCGAAGCCCAGCTCGTGATGCGAAATTACGAAGGATTCCTGGGCGCCGGCTCGCGCTTTGCGCGAGCTAGAGATTCGAAGACTAGAACGCGATGTAATTGTTCTCGTGTTCGTATGTTTGATAAGATAATCGTTTTGATCGGCGCGCCGGGAGCGGGAAAAGGAACCCAGGCCAGGCTGTTGCAGGAGCGAAGAAACATTCCCCAGATATCCACCGGGGATATGTTTCGCGCGATGGAAAGGGCAGATACTCCGCTCGCCCAGGAAGTTACAGCCATCCATGGCCGCCGGCGAGCTCGTTCCCGACGATCTGACATACAAATGGTCGAAGGCAGAACTTCACGGGAAGATTGCAAAGGACGTATCTGCTCGACGGGTTATCCCCGGACCGCGCCGCAGGCCGAAAAGCTGGAAGCGCTGGCGCGGAAACAGGGCAAGGAAATTCAGGCGATCTTGGTCGACGTTCCGCCCGACGAGTTGAAAAAACGGATGACCGGGCGGCGAAACTGCCCGGTCTGCGGCGAAATTTACAATATATATTCAAACCGCCGAAAAATGAGGGCTTTTGCGACCGTCATCCGGATATCGCATCTGGAGCATCGCTCGGACGATAACGAAGAGAAGGTGAAAGTGCGGCTGGCAAATTACGAAAAAGATACGCGCCCTTTGTTGGCTCATTACGAAAAGTCGGGCCGGCTGGGCCGGGTCGACGGCACCGGAAGCGTCGAAGATATTTACGCGGAATTGGAAAAACTGGTCTGAACCGGAGGAAGATCTAAGATCGGCGAATTTTACCGCAAGCTCAGGGAAAAGCTTTTATCGAAAGGCGATGATAATCGCGAAGTCTAAAAAAGAGATCGACAAAATGCGCCGTTCCGGCGAGCTGGTCGGCGAGCGTCCGCGAAGCTTTGCGTCGGTATGGTCGAACCCGGTGTCACCACGCTGGAACTGAATGCCGCCGCCGAAAAAATGATCCGCGACGCCGGCGCTTACCCGACATTTATTGGGGTATCACGGTTTCCCGTATTCGATCTGCGCTTCGGTCAATGAACAGATCGTGCACGGCTTTCCTTCGGAATACGTGCTGCGCGAAAGCGACATAATTTCGCTAGACATCGGCGCCACGCTGGATGGTTTTGTCGGCGATACGGCGATGACGGTTCCGGTCGGCGAGATCGGCGAGGAGCTGGAGCAGCTTATTGAAGGTCACCAGAGGAATGCCTCTATAATAGGTATCGAGCAATGCGTTCCCGGACAAGCGCGTCGGCGACATCGGTTTCGCGGTGCAGTCAGCACGCGGAAAGATTCGGTTACGGCATCGTCCGCGATTACTGCGGGCCACGGGATCGGGCGGAAGATGCACGAAGCGCCGCAGATACCGAATTACGGGCGTCCCGGAACCAAGGAAAAGATCCGCGCCGGCTATTGTTTCGCGATCGAGCCGATGATCAACATCGGGACCCACGAAACGCGGGTTTTGGACGATAAATGGACGGTGGTGACGCTCGACGGCCTGCCCAGCGCGCATTTCGAGCACACCGTTGCGGTTACCGAGGAAGGCCCGGAGATCCTGACCTTAACGCCGGAGCAGAAGGCGCAGCTTAAAAAATCGGCGGTTTCGGCATAAGTATCAGTAGCCCGCGCGTTAGCAAGGGCGCCCTTCCTTACGGTCGGGCTACTGACTCAGACAAAAACCGTGCCGAAACTTGAAAAAAACCTTAAAAAAAGGTAATATTTACGTTTTGTCAACAAAAAGAACGGTTGACTGTATTAAGTATGTCAAAAGAAGAAGCGATAGAGGTGACGGCGACCGTACTAGAAACCTTGCCGAACGCGATGTTCAAAGTGGCGATCGACGAAACCAGCATCGAGGTTTTGGCACATATTTCGGGAAAAATGCGAAAGAATTTTATTCGTATTTTGCCCGGCGACAAGGTTTTAGTGGAGCTTTCGCCGTACGATCTGAATCGCGGCCGGATCACTTATCGCTATAAGTAAGAGGGAAATTATGAAAGTTCGCCCTTCAGTAAAAAAGATTTGCGATAAGTGCAAGATCATCCACCGCAAAGGCGTGGTGCGGGTGATCTGTGATAATCCGAAGCATAAGCAGCGACAGGGATAATATTTGAGAAATTAGGAGAATTATGGCTCGTGTAGCAGGGGTTGATTTACCGCCCAATAAAAGGGCGCAGATCGGTTTGACCTATATTTACGGCGTCGGAAAATCGCGTGCGACCGCGATCTTCGGCGAAGCGCAGGTCAGCATCGACGCTAAGATCCGCGATCTGAGCGAAGACGAATTAAACACGTATCCGCACGATCCTTGACGATCAGGGCGAGATCGAAGGCGATCTTCGCAAGCGCGTTCAGATGGACATCAAGCGGCTGATGGATATCGGCTGTTACCGTGGCTTGCGTCACCGCCGCAGTTTGCCGGTCCGCGGGCAGCGCACACATCACTAACGCCCGCACCCGTAAAGGCCCGCGCAAGGCATGCCGTCGCGAAGAAGAAGGCACCGGGCAAGAAATAGCATTCAGCAGTTCAGCATTCGAGTTGTCAGTTTAGGACAACTACTGAATGCTGAATGCTAACTACTGAATACTAAGAATATGGCTAAAGCAGCAGGCAAAGAAAGAAGACTTTTAAGAAAAAAGAGAAGAAGAATATCCCGGTCGGGATAGCGGTTCATATCTCGGCGTCGTTTAACAACACGCTGATCTCGATCACCGACACGCGAGGGCAATCTGGTTGCGCAGTCTTCATCGGGCGCGCGCGGCTTTCGCGGCTCGCGCAAAGGCACCCCGTTCGCCGCGCAGCAGGCCGCTTCGGAAGCGGCTCGCAAGGCGATGGAAGCCGGGATGCGGAAGTGCGAAGTTCGCGTCAAAGGACCGGGCGGCGGACGCGAGTCGGCGATCCGCGCGATTCACAATGCCGGTATTCGCGTGACGTCGATCCGCGACACGACGCCGATCCCGCACAACGGCTGCCGGCCGCCGAAACGCAGAAGAGTTTGAGTTTGTTCAAAGTTCAGATTTCAGAGTTACGCCTTTAGGCGTGAGTTTTCTAAATGATGACGCGTAAACGCGTAACTCTGAACCCGGAACCTGAACCTGAAATTTTTGGAATATTGAATTTGGAATTATCAAAGGATGAAGGACTTTTTAAGTTCGTAAACTTTTCCGTCAATAAGAATATTAGACTGGAGGCTGAATTAATGGCTAGATATAGAGATGCGGTGTGCCGTTTGTGCCGCCGCGAAGGTGGAAAGTTATTTCTAAAGGGCGACCGTTGTTTCAAGCCGTCGTGCGCGATTGAAAAACGCGGCACGCAAGCCGCCGGGACAGCACGGCGCGACCGCCAGGCGCAAGATGCTGGCCGGTTACGGCCAGCAGCTTCGCGAAAAGCAAAAGGTAAAGCGGATTTACTTCATTCTTCGAAAAACAGTTCCGCAATTATTTCGAGAAAGCTTCGCGTCAAAAGGGCGTCACGGGCGAGAACTTGCTGTTCATGCTCGAGCGCCGTCTGGACAACGTCGTTTATCGCGCGGGTTTCTCGACTTCACGCCGCCAGGCCGGCAGCTCGTCAATCACGGACATATACAGGTCAACGGCCGAAAGGTCGATATCCCTTCCTTCCAGGTGAAGATGGGCGATGTCGTGACCGTCAAGGACAAGAGCCACAAGAACCCGCACGTCGAAGGAGCATGGCAGACGGCCGCCGGACGCGGCCGTCCGGTCTGGATCGCTCCGCTCGAAGGCGCGGATCTGAGCGCGTCCGATTTCGGCTTTGCCGCGGCGCGAGGACATCGATGCGAATATCAACGAGCAATTGATCGTTGAGCTTTACAGCAAGTAAAGCTGTGGATGTTGCTGAAGTAGCCGGGAGACCGGCAGTTCGTTCTTGCCATGCTCAGGGTCTTGTTACAGAATTATTTATTTAGATATTTAAAAGAACGAATATGACACAAACAACAATTGGACAGATTTTCAAATGCCGAGCCGTTTGAAGGTTGAGACGGAAACCTTTACCGAGCGTTACGGTAAGTTTTACGCGCAGCCTTTCGAACGCGGGTTCGGCACCACTATCGGCAACTCGATCCGTCGTGCCTTACTTTCGTCGATCGAAGGAGCGGCGATTACGGCTGTCAAGATCGAAGGCGTCGAGCACGAATTCTCCTCGATCAAGGGAGTGGTCGAAGATGCGACCGACGTTATCCTGAATTTGAAACAGGTCCCTTTCAAGCTGCACGGCGGCGATGCCGAAAACGCTGACCATCAACAAAAAAGGCGCCGGCGAAGTGACCAGCGCCGATATCAAAGCCGATGCGGACGTCGAAATACTCGACCCTGACGTTCACATCGCCACGATCGGCAAGGGCGGCGATCTTAACGTCGAAATGCGGCTGAAACGCGGCCGCGGCTACGTTTCGGCCGAGTTAAACAACGACGAAGATCTTTCGGTCGGCTACATCCCGATCGATTCGGTGCACACGCCGATCAAAAAGGTCAATTACAGCGTCGAAAAGACCCGCCAGGGTTCGAACACCGAGTTCGACAAGCTGACGATCGAGGTCTGGACGGACGGTTCGGTCAAACCGGAAGATTCGATCGGTCTGGCGGCGAAGTCTGGTCAAAGACCACATGTCCATCTTCATCAACTTTGAGGAAGAAGAAGAAGAGTACAAATACGAGGACATCGCGCGTCCGCCGCTGCTTCGCAACGATCTGCTCGACAAGTCGGTCGATGAGCTTGAGCTTTCGGTGCGTTCTTACAACTGCCTGAAAAATGCGGACATCCGGCCGATCCGCGATCTGATCAAGCGTTGCGGAGCGCGACATGCTCGGCACCAAGAATTTCGGCAAGAAATCGCTTACCGAGATCAAGGACATGCTGCACGGAATGGGCCTCGATTTCGGGATGGATTTTGACGAGACAGGGCAATCCGATCCCGGGCTCGGGCGGGCGCGGTTACGAATAACTTTGGAATTTTGAAGGCGTGAAACGCTTGTTTAGTGCTTCACGCTTTCGTTTTAGGAATTAGAGTCATGAGACACTTAAAAGCACATCGAAAACTGGGAAGAACCACAGCGCATCGCATCTCGATGCTGCGCAACCTGGCGACTTCTTTGATCAATTCGGAAAAAGAATACGATCCATAACCACGCTGCCGAAAGCAAAAGAACTGCGTCCGTACGTGGAAAAAGTGATCACGATCGCGCGCAGCGCCCAGGTGTTAGAGGGTGACGATGCGGCCGCGAAGAAAGTTCACCTGCGCCGCCGCGCCGCGCAGTTTTTTCACGCCGGCAACAGCGCGGCAGGCGGCTTCGACCGGCAAAATCGGCAAGCCGACGCGCCGAGAGGACCGCGGGCGTAAAGGCGGTCAAGCGTCTTTTCGACGAGCTCGGCGAGCGCTACAAGGACCGCAACGGGGGTTACACGCGCATCATCAAGCTGGGGCGCCGCTCGGCGACAACGCCGAAATGGCGATCATCGAACTGGTCGATAACCCGCAGGAACTTGAAGCCAGGAAGTAACCGGCGCAGAAAAGAGGCTTGCGTATGAACGAAGCAGCTTCTGCAAAAATGCAGCAGGAAGACAACGAGAAGAACAAAGTGGCTGATAAGCATAAGGAAGAAAAAAGCGGCGCGCCTTCACTAAATATGAACGAGCTGCGCGAGCTGGCCGATCTGATAGACGAATACGGCCTGGTCGATTTCGAATTCGAAAACGCCAACATCCGCGTGCACATGCGCAAACAATTGCCGCACATGGTTCAGCCGGTCCAGCATATGCCAGCGCCCGCGCAGCCGGCCGCGACGGCCGCTCTGCAAACGGAAACCCCGCATCCCGGATTAAAGGCGGAAAACGAAGCCGCAGCCGCGGCTGATGAAGGGCTTCATATAATAACTTCGCCGATCGTCGGCACGTTTTATCAATCGCCCTCGCCTGACGCGCCGCCGTTCGTCAAGGAAGGCGACAAAGTTACTCCGAGCTGGTGGTCTGCATCATCGAGGCGATGAAGCTGATGAATGAGATCCAGGCCGAGGTTTCCGGGGAAGTCGTAAAGATTTACGTTGAGAACAGGCAGCCGGTGGAATTCGGCCAGCCGCTTTTCGCCGTCAAGTAGTGTTCCAGCCGCCGGTCGCACAAGTTACTCGCAAGGCCGAGTAAGCGCGCGCGTACCCGCGGCTTAAATTTTATGGTAGAGAAACGCAAGTTTCGCAAGATACTGATCGCCAACCGCGGCGAGATCGCCTGCCGCATCATCTGGACATGCAAGGAAATGGGCATCCAGCACGGTGGCCGTTCACAGCGAGGCCGACCGCGACGCTCTGCACGTGCGCTTTGCCGACGAGGCCATCTGTATCGGCCCGGCGCAATCGGCGCTAAGCTATTTGAATATCCCGGCGATAATCAGCGCGGCTGAGATCACCAACGTTGACGCGATCCATCCGGGCTATGGTTTCCTGGCGGAATCCGACACTTTTGCGAAGGTTTGCGAGGATTGCAACATCAAGTTTATCGGCCCCCGGCCCGAGGTCATCAAGATGATGGGCGACAAGGTCGAAGCGCGCCGGACGATGATAGCGGCAGGCGTGCCCGATTCTGCCCGGCAGCCCCGACCCCATCGAGAGTCGCCGAAGAGGCCATAAAAACTAGCCAGGGAAATCGGGCTTCCCGTTATCATCAAGGCCGCGGCGGGCGGCGGCGGGCGCGGAATGCGGATCGTCCGCAGCGAAGACGAGCTGGCATCGAATCTCGAAACCGCGCAAGCGGAAGCGCTGGCGGCGTTCAAGAACGGCAGCGTTTATATCGAGCGTTATATCGAGCGCCCGCGCCATATCGAGATCCAGGTCTTGGCCGACGAGCACGGCAACTGCATTCACCTGGGCGAGCGCGAATGCACCATCCAGCGCCGCCACCAGAAGTTGCTGGAAGAAGCGCCTTCGCCGGTTATTGACCCGGGAGCTGCGCGAGCAGATGGGCGCGGTGGCGGTGAACGCCTGCAAGGAGATCGGTTATTCCAGCGCCGGCACGTTCGAGTTTTTGCTTGACGAGGATGGCAAGTTTTATTTCATGGAAATGAACACGCGTATCCAGGTCGAGCACCCGGTGACTGAAATGGTCACGCTGGCGGACATCGTGCGCAACCAGATACTGATCGCCGAGGGAGAAGACCTGGGTTACAGGCAGGAAGACGTACAGATCGTCGGGCATTCCATCGAGTGCCGCATCAACGCCGAGGACCCGGAAACTTTTACGCCCTCGCCGGGCAGGATCACGGCCTTTAACATCCCGGGCGGCCCCGGCGTGCGGGTCGATACGGCCGCTTATCCCGGATTATGTGGTGCCGCCTTATTACGATTCGATGATCGCCAAGCTGATCGTTCACGCGCGGACGCGCGAGCTGGCGATCGCCCGGATGAAGCGAGCTTTGGAAACGATGGTGGTGGAAGGAATCAAAACCACCATCCCGCTTCATTTGAAGATAATGAACGACGAAAATTTTCAGAAAGGAGATTTTTCGACCAGGTTCATGGAAGAATTTGCCGCCAAAAGGCAGGCAAAAGCGGCAGACTAGACAGTTTTGTCGACATCTGTTAATTTTTTAACTGAGATAAATATTCGCGGTTACTATTCTTACGAATAGAGTTACTGCGATTAAGGAGAGACTATTAAGAGTAATATGCCGACAGCAAAAGAAATAAAAGAGAAAGTAGTTAGCGATTACAAAACTACACGATTCGGACACTGGTTCGTCCGCAGGTGCAGATAGCTTTGCTTACCCAGCGCATCAATGAACTGACCGAGCATTTCAAAATTCATAAGAAAGATCATCACTCGCGCCGCGGCCTGCTCAAGATGGTCTCACGGCGCCGCAAGTTGCTTGATTATCTCAAGCGGAAAGACATCGAGCAGTACCACGATGTAGTGAACCGTCTAGGCCTGCGCAGATAGCAGCCCGGACGGGATTTGTGTGAATAATAATTTATAGTGACGTCTTCGAGTTTCTTAACCACCTTTATTTCTTTCGAAGAGTTCATGTCTCTGCTGAACGTGACAGCAAAAAGGGCTTGGGCGAAATCAAAGGTACTATCAGGATCTGAAAATCTTCAGGCAAAGGTTTCACGTAAAGAACCTTTGCCTTTTTTTATCGGTTTTGTAGGAGATCAATTGTTGAACAGGGAAGTACCGGTGCTCTTTTCACCGCGTGCGCGCACCGGAACGATTCCCGTAGAATGGAGAAAAAATGACGCAGAAAAAATATTTGAAAGAATCGATCAAGTCGGAGAGCGCGAATTATCGATAGAGACCGGAAAAGTCGCGAAACAAGCCGACGGTTCGGTGATAATAAGATACGGCGATACGATGCTGCTGGTAGCGGCGGTCAGCGGCAGGACGATGAAGGAAGGATTGGACTTTTTCCCGCTGACGGTAGAATACAGGGAAGCCGCCTTATTCGGCGGGGCGAATTCCGGGCAATTATTTCCGCCGCGAAGGCCGCCCGAACGAAAAGGAAATCATAACCTGCCGCTTGATCGACCGCCCGGTGCGCCCGCTGTTTCCCGATGGATACCGTTTCGAAACACAGATTGTCGCTTCCGTGATATCGGCCGATGCAGAAAAACGATCCCGATGTGATCGCGATCACCGGTGCTTCGTGCGGCGCTGTATCTTTCGGACATTCCTTTTACCACGCCCATCGCGCGGTGTGCGCATCGGCCTGGTGGACGGAAAATATATCGTCAACCCGACCTACGACGAGCGCCGCGATTCAAAGCTGAACCTGATCGTCGCCGGCACCGAAGAAGCCATCGTGATGGTCGAAGCCGGCGCGACCGAAGTTTCCGAGACCGTGATGGTCGAGGCGCTGATGCTGGCGCATAAAGAGATCAAGCGCCTGTGCCTCTGGCAGAAAGAGCTTTACAAGGCCCTCGAGATCGACGAAGCGCGAATTCGAATCCCCGCAGCTCGATGAAGCATTAAAAGGCGAGATCGAAAGAAATTACGGCGAAAGGCTTCGCCAGGCCCTCGACACTACCGGACAGGACAAGATCAGCAGCTATGCCGCGGTCGATGCCCTGAAAAAAGAAGTGGTCGAGAGCTATCCCGAAGATGAACCGGAAAAACGCGCGATGGCCGGCAAGGTTTTCGGCGCGCTTAAGGAAAAGATCTTCCGTGAAGACATTCTCGGCAATCGCCGCCGTCCGGACGGCCGGCGAATTTTCCGAGATCCGCCCCATAACCTGCGAGGTCGGCTGGCTGCCGCGCGTTCACGGTTCGGCGCTTTTCACCCGCGGTGAAACGCAGGCGATCGTGAGCGACGACGCTCGGCACCAAGGAGGACGAGCAGTATATGGACGACCTGGAAAAAGGCGAAGTAAAGCGCCGCTTTATGCTGCACTATAATTTCCCGCCTTATTCGGTCGGCGAAACGGGCCGCTTCGGCGGTTCCAGCCGCCGCGAGATCGGCCACGGCGAATCTGGCGCGCCGCGCGCTCGAGGCCGTCCTTCCGGAAGACATCGATTTTCCCTACACGATCCGCATCGTTTCCGATATCACCGAATCTAACGGCTCGTCTTCGATGGCGAGCGGTTTGCGGCGGCATGCTGTCGATGATGGATGCGGGTGTTCCGATCAAGCGCCCGGTTGCGGGCGTGGCGATGGGGCTGGTGATGGAAGGCAATCGCTACGCGATCCTTTCAGACATCGCCGGCGCTGAAGACCATTACGGCGATATGGATTTTAAGGTGACCGGAACCAGCGAGGGGATCACCGCGCTGCAGATGGACATCAAGGTTGCGCGGCATCAACGCGCATGATCCTGGCCGGAAGCTCTGGAGCAGGCCAGAAAGGGCCGTCTGCACATCCTCGGGGTCATGCAGCAGGCATCTGCCGAACCGCGCGCGGACATTTCGCCTTACGCGCCGCGCATCATCACCATCCAGATACACCCGGACAAGATCCGCGACGTCATCGGGCCGGGCGGTAAAATTATCCGCTCGATCACCGAGGAAACCGGCGCCAAGATCGATATCGAAGACGAGCGGTACTGGTGCATATCGCCACCGCCGACGGCGAAGCCGCGCAGCGAGCGCTGGCCAAGATCAAGGCGCTGACCGCCGAAGCCGAGATCGGCGAAACCTACCTGGGCACGGTCTCGCGCATCGTGGATTTCGGCGCGTTCGTGGAAATATTCCCGGGCACTGAAGGCTTGCTGCATATCTCCGAGATCTCCGAACGCCGCATCCGCGACGTGCGCGACGAGCTCAAGGAAGGCCAGCAGGTCATGGTCAAGTGCATCGGCAAGGAAGGCAATAAGATCAAGCTTTCACGCAAGGCTATTCTTAAAGAAGAAAAAGCGCGCGAAGAAAGCGCCGGAGCCTAAATGTAACGCCGGCGTCCCGCCGGCTGTCGTGGCGGCATCTTGCCGCTACGGATTTGGTTTAGAGGCGGTCTTCGACCGCCTTTTTTACAAGGGCGGTCAGAGACGGCCTCTAAACAAGCTTAATAATTCTCCTCCGAAAACTTTCGCTGCTCCGTAAGCAGCTCATTTTCAGAAACCCTCGAGTTTCTCTCATTTTCTTCCGCCTCTTTCCGCTTCATTCCCTCGTTTGAATCATATCTAATAAATTTCGGCAGCAGCAGCGCCAGTATGACCGTTCCTACCACGGTTAAAACACCCCCGATGATGATCGAGAATTTCACGCTCGTATAATGCGCTATGATACCCGCGGCAGCGTTGCCGAGCATCGGGCCGGTCAGGTAGCTGACCATCTCGATACCGGCCAGCCGCCCGCGCAGGTGATTTGGAATGGTCTGGTTCCAGATGGCGCCGCGAAAAATTCCGCTGATCATATCGAAAAACCCGGCGGCCGCTAGAAAGAACAGGCTTATCCAGAGGCTATCAGCCAGGCCGAAGAAAATTATCGCCACGCCCCACAACCCGGCGGCGATCGTGATAATCAGGCCGTGCCGGTACACTCTGCCCGTCCAGCCGGAAGTCACGCTCGCCACCAGCGCGCCCAGCGGTAGCGCGGCATAAAACAACCCGACCACTTCCCCGCCGTAGATCATCCCCAGCGCCGGGAACAGGGCCAGCGGCATTCCGAAAAGCATCGCGTTGATGTCTATCAGGTAAGTTCCGATCAGGTCCTGGCGGCTCATCGCATAGCGAAAGCCTTCGACTATGGTTTTCAGACTTGGGCGGTCTGCGCCGGGCGGCGGCGGCACGGCCCTGATCTTCCAGACGGCGATCAGCGTGGCCGCAAATGTAATAAAGTCAATAGCATAGGCCACGGGCGCGCCCAATTGGGTGACGATAATGCCGGATAAGGAAAAACTGAGGATCGCGCCCAGCGTGTAGCGCAGGGCGTTTAGCGCGCCGACCGCCGTCATGTATTCGGGCGGCACGATGACCGGGATCAGCGAGTCGAAAGCCGGGCGCTGCAGCGCCATAAATCCCGCGTGCAGCGCGACGCAGACGTAAAGCACCCACACCTGCGGCGCGGGCAAAAGAGAATTTATCAGCAGCACAGCCGTGACCAGCGTTTGCAGAACTTCAGTGATGCGCAGCAGCTTGCGGCGGTCGACCGCGTCCGCCAGCGCGCCGCCGACGAACGCCATCGTGATCATCGGCACGAATTCGAAGAGATAGATCAACCCGACCTGAAGATTCGAATTCGTGAGCTGGTACATCTGCCACGGCACCACGACCACCGTCATCATGATGCCGAAAAAAGAAACCATCTGCCCAAAGAAAAGCAGACGGTAATCGCGGGATATTTTTAACGGCGTAATATCTAGGAACATTCAAAATAGATTTTCGTAGGATATCCGGTAAGAAGCAAGTGAGATCCTGCACAAAATATAATGGTAATTGGACAAGTTGATTTATCTCAAGGTCGGGAAGGGTTGCTTGCGCCCGCTCTTCATTGTTTAAACTTTGAAATTGGAATGTAATTAAAAAACTGCGGGCGCAAGCAACCCTTTCCCCGACCTGAGAGATGCTCATGATGTCCTTTTTAAATGCGGCGACTTCACATTTTCATATATCCCGACCAGTGAAAAAGCCAGGTGGCAAAAGCGTTGGCGGCCAAAGAAAGAATGTAAAGTACCCACTCCAGGGGAGTGATCTTTTCCTGACTGTTTTCCAGCAGTATCAGGTACGCCCACGGCAGCAGTATCATCGCGTAGCGATACGAAAACTGCCACCCGCCGGGATTGCCGTGACACCAGAGCAAAAAGGTCATCACGATGATGGCCACCCAGGCCGTGTATTTTAAACCTTTATTTTTGTAGCCGCGTCTGAACAGCAAAAAAAGAAACGGGCTTGACCACCAGATCGCGCCGCCAAAGCCGGTCGGTTTCAGATACGGGAAGCCGGGAACGCGCTCCCACATCGTAAGAAGCATTTCGTGAACGTTGTAGGAAATGTAATCCAGCGAAAAAATTCCGTACCGGTACCAGGGCTCCTCCAGCACGCCGGGAATGCGCGCGTAGCCGAAATCCGTAAAAGAATGAAAGCGCACGTAGTTATAAACAAGCGTTGCTACGCCCAGTAAAAACGGCGCTAAACAAAAGAAAGCAATGGGTTTCCATTCTTTTAAGTAAGTTGCCGGCGCGCTTAATTTCGCTTTGTCGCGGCAAAGCAGGTAGATGAAGATCGGCGCGGTCAAAATAATTTCAGTGCGGTTGCCGAAGGCGAGAGCAAAGAAAAATCCGGCGAGCAGAGGCCGGCGGTCATAGACGCTGAAATAGATCGCGCCCAGTTCGCCCAGCACCGCAAAACCCAGCGCCAACTGCCACGCGCTGCCCATCGTCAGGTTCGTCCACGTCCAGGTGCCGAACAGGATCGCTGCCGCCAGCAGAATTTTTTTAGCTCGCGTGTGCGGATATTTTTTGCCGATAAGAATTAGAAAAAGACAGATCAATGCCGCTATCAGCGCGGCGATAAAAGCGCTCGGCATTTCCTCTATCGCGCCGATAAATTTGAAAAAAGAGAACGGCAGCATCGTCAGCACGGCGCCCAGCGGAAACGCCGAGTAATACAAACCCTCGAACGGTATCATCTCGTTCAGCCAGGAAGGCTGTTTACCGGCCAGGCCGACACGGCCGTGCAGGAAGTTCTCGGCGACGAGAAAAGTGTAATTGTAATAGTGCTGCGGTTTGGGATTGCTAAAAAAATATATCAGAAACGTTCCTAGGGCGAGACAGATATTCGACAGTCCGAAATTGTTAAGTAATTTTTCGGATAACGTTTCTTTTTCGACCTTTAATTCCATCGATCTCTAAATTGCTGCGGTTTCAAACTTTGTTTTGCGTTCTTTGCGGTGAAAAATCTATAACCGCGAAGGACGCAAAGATCTCGCGAAGGACGCAAAGAAATGCTCTCCATCTAATGCTTATAAGCGCTCAAAACATCAGATAATCTTTTTCGCTTCCGATATCGCCTGCTCCAAATTTGTTATTTTCCCGTCGAGCTGCATTTCATAAACCGCGTCGAGAATTTCCTTGAATTTCGGCGAAGGCGACAAACCCAGCTCAAGTAAGTGACGCCCCATCAGGATCGCTTTCGGCGCCGCGTGTTCGACCTCGAGCTCGCGCACTTTGGCGAGAAACCATTTATGCCCCTCGGAGGTGAACCATTTTTCGCGGGGCACCCAATCGGCGTTTCGCCCGAGATTGTCGGCTTCGGCGACGCGGTAGAGCAGGTCGGGCTCGACCTTTCGCGCCAGCCGCCGGAACGCGCCGTCGCCGATGCTTTCACGCTGGTTATAAAATTCACCGGGTTTTAAATGATACTTGACCAGCTGGATTATTTGATCGCGGACGTCGTAGCCTTCCAGCGTATGAATATTTAATTTATCGAGAAAAGAGATCGCCGGCGCGACCCCGGCCGTGTCGTGCGCGTGCGAGCGCCAGCGCCCGTCGAGAAATTCCGTCGTCGCGGGCTTGCCGAAATCGTGGCACAGCGCGCCCAGCATCACCGTCACCTGTTTTGCATAAGGAAGATCGTCGATCAATTCGCGCGCTTTATCGACGGTCAGAAGCGTGTGAATATCGACGTCTCCTTCCGGGTGCCACGCGGGTTCCTGCGGCACGCCGACCAGCGCTTTCATTTCGGGAAAAAGCTGCTCGACCGCGTTCAGATCGTAAAGCCATTGCAGCCCGATGGATGGTTTTTGCGCCTTCAGTAAAATTTTTTCCAGCTCGCCCCAGATCCGTTCGGCGGGCAGATCGGTCAGGTCGATCTTTTTGCTGAGCTCAACGGTTTCTTTTTCGATGTCGAACTGAAACCGCGCGGCAAACTGCGCCGCCCGTAAAACGCGAAGGGAATCTTCGGCAAAAGTTTCCGGCGAAACCATCCGGAGAATTTTTTGTTCCATGTCTTTTTGCCCGTCGAAAGGATCGATGATCTCACCGGTCAGCGGGTCTTTGAGAATGGCGTTAATGGTGAAATCACGGCGTTTACAGGCTTCTTCGAAAGACATATCGGCATCGCCTTCGACGGCAAAACCTTTATGCCCGCGCGCGATTTTTTTCTCGCGCCGGGGGATGGAAACGTCCAGATCGCTTCCCAGTTTAAAGACCGTGAAAGCTTCGCCGACCGTATGGACCGTGCCTAGCCCGGCGAGAATTTCTTTCAGGTTTTGCGGCTCGATGCCGTAGACTTCCAGATCCCAATCCTTCGGCTCGACGGTATCAAGGCCCATCAGCTCGTCGCGCACACAACCGCCCACCAGCAGCGCTCGCCCGCCGCTCGCCTTGATAATTTCCGCGAGTTGTATGACCTTCTCATTCATTCGCAACTAATCTTAACAAAAAAATCTCGTGAGAGATGAATTCCCTCACGAGACTTTTATGATAATTGAACGTAATTTTTATACCGGTCCGCACACAAAATTACAAAAAGCCCAGCAAGCTTCGAAATCGGTTTTGCATCCTGAAAGACAAGCAGAGTTGTTGTTGCACCCCGCAGCACAGGCTTCATAAGCCAATTTGCAATTTGTATGACAGTTTTCCGGACAAGGCGGCGGCGCCAGAGCGTTGACCCGGGTATCCATCGCTGAAAACAATCCGAGACAACAAAGCAAAGTCGCCAAAACCAGGGAACGTGAAAGTAATTTTTTCATGACCTAAACTCCTTCAATTTATTTTGCGGTTATTGTTTGAGAGAACAAATTAAGCGCAGCTAGAGAAGCTGGGTAAATCTATTCCGGTAAAAATACGATGCGCTTTTTTTGGGAAAAAGGCAAGAAAATTTGGGAGCAAACAAAAGTTCAGAGTTACGCGTTTACGCGTGATCACGCCTAAAGGCGTAACTCTAAACTAAACGCTTTTGCAGATATTCCTTTAATTGGTCGACGCTGATTCTTTCCTGTTCCCAGGTATCGCGGTCGCGCACGGTCACGGCGTTGTCTTCCAGCGATTCGTGATCCACGGTGACGCAAAACGGGGTGCCGATCTCGTCCTGCCGCGCATAGAGCTTGCCGATGCCGCCTGTGTCGTCATAGACCGCGCGCATCGAAGGCTGCAGATCGCGTTTGATCCGGCGCGCCATTTCTACGAGCTCCGGTTTATTTTTCGCCAGCGGCAGCACGGCCACTTTTATCGGCGCGAGCTTGGGCGCGAGTTTCAAAATCACGCGCGTTTCATTTTTGTCATTCGTCTTTTCCGTGTAGGCGTCCATCATAACTGCTAATAGCGTTCGGTTTACGCCCACAGCCGGCTCGATCACGTAAGGATAAAAACGCTGCTTGGTTGCCTCGTCAAAGTAAGACAGGTCTTCGGTCGAATCTGGATTGAGGCGCTTGCCTTCGGCGTCCTCGGGTTTTTTCGAATGCGTTTTCAGATCGAAATCCGTGCGGTTGGCGATTCCCATCAGCTCGTCGAATTGCTTATCCTCATCCTCGCGCTCGGGAAAAAAGCGGTACAAAATATCCACCGTCCGCTCGGCGTAGTGCGCCAATTCTTCCGGTGTTTGTTCGTAAAGTTTTAAATTTTCCGGTGAAATTCCCAGGGAAGAAAACCACTTCCCGAATTCATCTATCCATTCCTGGTGAATACGGGGCGCGTCTTCGGGGCGCACAAAATATTCCATCTCCATCTGCTCGAATTCGCGCGTGCGGAAAATAAAATTTCCCGGCGTGACCTCGTTGCGAAACGCTTTACCGATCTGGGCGATCCCGAAAGGCAGCTTGCGCCGCGAAGTATTCAGCACGTTCGCAAAGTTGATGAAGATCCCCTGCGCCGTTTCAGGGCGAAGATACACCAGCGAAGATTCGTCGTCTTCGCCGGCGGTGGCGCCGACCGCGGTGCGAAACATCAGGTTGAATTCGCGCGCTTCGGTCAGGTCGCATTCCTTGTCGTCGCCGGGGTGGACCGCGGGGTGTTTCGGGCACTGCGCATCCTGCAGCTTGTCCTGGCGAAACCTGCTTTTGCAGGCGCGGCAGTCTACCAGCGGATCGGAAAATGTCGTTTCATGGCCGGAGTATTTCCAGACCAGGCGGTTGAGGATGACGGAAGAATCAAGCCCCTCGATATCGTCGCGCTCATGCACGAGCCAGTTCCACCAGCTTTGCTTGATGTTGTTGGCCAGTTCCACACCGAGCTGGCCGTAGTCCCAGCTGCTGCCCAGGCCGCCGTAAATTTCCGAAGCGGGAAAGACAAACCCGCGCCGTTTTGCCAGAGAGACGATCGTTTCGATGTTTGGTGCCGCCATAATGATTAGTCGTTTGTCCTTGGCCCTTAGCCCTTTGTTCCTGACTTTGTCATAGTAACTAACTGCAAATGATAAAGGACAAAGGACTAATGACTAAACCACTAATAGTAGAGGTTTAATGGCGAATGGTCAAAAGAAAAGGACGGCCAAAGCCGTCCTTTTCGGTGAGTAGCAGCAACAGTGACTTAACGGGTAACCGTCGGCCGCGGCGGCGGGTAGTCGGCGCCTGCCGGTATGACCCAAAGCTCATACCCCGTTCTGGCGCGGAAACCTCCGCTGGTGATCGAGATGCGGCGCGGGTCTATACCCTTATTCTTGGTCAGGTAGTTGAGCGCGCGGCGGCTGGCTTTTTCAGCCGATTGCGCATTCTTGCCGGTTCCCTGGTAAATGATGATGTAGCCCTGCGAATCGGGGCGGTTCAACAGCTGCACGGCAAAGTTGTCAAAACGCGCCTTGTCGTCGTCGAACGAGACCGAGTCGAATTCATCGATCGGGATCCGTTCGATCGGCGGCGGCGGGATCTTTCTTTTTACTTCGGTATCGACCGAGTTCATCTGGGCGCAGGAAGAGTCTTCCGGAAATCCCTGGTTCACGTCGACCGTGGCGGTGATCGTACGCCCGCCGAGGCCGGACGAATCAACCGTGATAGATTCGGTTCCCATACCGCTGGTGATCTTTGCTTCGGGCGGCGAGATCTTCCACACGTAATTCAGCGGCGGCGAGCCACCCGCCATATTCACGGCGGTAAAAGTTACCAGGTCGCCTTCCTCGATCTCGGCCGGGGCGTCGACGCGCATATCGTAAGGACAAGCCCTGTCTATTCTCTTAATGATCCTTTTTACACAGATGCAGTTTCTCTGCCCTCTGACGATCTCGATCTCGGAAGTATAGACCTTGTCGCCGAATTGGATCTCAACAGTGTGCTCGCCCGGCGATAAAACAAATTCCGCCGGGTTGTTGCGGTCTGAAGTGGACATTCCCACCACCTGGCCGTCAACTTTGACGGGGGCCGGGTCCGGTAAGGTGTACACCGACAGCATTCCCATATTTTTCGGGATCTTGCTCCGTCGTCTCGAATCTTTGTCCGCGGCCATCGCGGTCACCGATCCGAGCAAAAAGATGAAGCTCAGGACGATCGCCAGATTGTAACTAAGTTTTCGCATTATTCTCTACCTCTAAAAAAGCAAAGTGCTCGAGTTGTGCCGGATAAGCAGCATTATACTCTCATCCGGCACGAAAATGTTATTGAATTTCGGTTTTATCGTCACCGGTTTCGTTTTTCCGGAAACGCCTTCTCGCGGCCAGTCCCACACCGGCCAAACCGGTGCCGAAAAGCAGCAGCGTCATCGGCTCCGGAACAGGAGTGTTCGGCGGAGTCTCCGGCGGCGTATGGGGCGGCGTCATCGGTGGCGTTTCCTTCGGCGGCGTGCGGTCTTTATCGCGGCAGCAGAACGCAAAGGGAACTACGGCCAGGCCCAGGAATACCCAGTAGGGGAATTTTTTCTTCCTGGCGGGCTGCACACAGTCGCAATCCTCGTCTTTTATGATGTCGACCTCTTCGACGGTATAAACGCGCGTTTGCGGCGTTTGACTGGGAACAGGCTGTCCCGTTTGGGCCGTATCGCCTTCACCCGGGGCCGTTTGGTCGCCGCCTGCTAAACGCAGTTTTGTGACGCCCGCGCCGGTTTTGGCCGGCTTGGCGTTGATCTCCTGGACAACCTCGGACATAGGAACGGTGCCGGCTCTGACCGGGATCGCGGTCATAAGCAAGGCCGCCGATCCGACCGCTGAAAGTAAGCTTTTGAGTTTCAAACTTTTCATGATTCTTTTACCAATACCTTCATTTACTTGAAGATTCGAATAACGTATCTCTGAAAACATCTAATTGCGGGCTTTTTTCAAAACTTGCGCGAAATTTCCAGATTTTTTATGCGGAATGCCCGCAACCACAGCAAAACCGGCCTTTAATAGCCTTCCCCGGCCTTTCCTCGCCGGAAGCTAAGAGCCGCTGCATCCACAATTTAGCGTGTTAAAAGGGCAACAATTCAAGACTTGAAAAGTGGTAATAAAGGACTATTTCCAGAAAATCGGAAGTTTTTTGAGATTTTGTGAAGAAAAATGAGGAAATTAGCGTAAAAGCCATAAAATACAGATGTTTAGTGCTTTTAACTGGGAGCGCGGACAGGCTCGTCTGCTTGTAACGCCGCCGTCTCGGCGGCTGTCCTGACGGCGTCCCGCCGTCAGTCGAAGTGCGTGGGCGAGACGCCCCCGCGACAGCCAGCGGGACGCTGGCGCTACTTTTTTGCGCACGAGCCGTCCGCGCTCCCAGATTTACGCTCTTATGTTATTTACCGTTCCCGTTCAGGTGCAGGGTGCGGCGCAGAAATTTACCCGTGTGCGAGCCTTCGACCTTTGTCACGGCTTCGGGGGTGCCGGCGGCCACCACTTCGCCGCCTCCCGCGCCGCCTTCGGGGCCAAGATCTATAAGGTAATCAGCGGTTTTGATGACGTCCAGGTTGTGTTCTATTACGATCAGGCTGCCCCCGTTATCGATCAGGGCGCGAAAAGCGGTCAGAAGCTTGTTAATGTCGTCAAAATGCAGCCCTGTGGTAGGTTCGTCGAATATATACAGGGTTTGCGCCTTGTTTTTTGTCGCCAGGTGCGCCGCCAGCTTTACGCGCTGCGCTTCGCCGCCGCTGAGCGTGGTGGCGGATTGTCCCAGCCGCAGGTAGCCCAAGCCGACCGCGTCCAGCACTTTCAGCCGGTTGGCGATCTTGCCCAGCTCCTTAAAGAACAGCAGCGCTTCGCGGACTGTCATATTCAGCACGTCGTGGATATTTTTGCCTTTATACCTGACGTCCAAAACGGTGGATTTGAACCGGGTGCCGCGGCATTCCTCGCAAACCAGTTCCACATCCGACAAAAACTGCATCTCGACCGTGACCGTGCCGCTGCCCTGGCATATCTCGCAGCGCCCGCCGGGCACGTTAAAGGAAAAGTGCGAAGGGTCAAAGCCATAGGTCTGCGCGGCGTTGGTTGAGGCGAAAAGCTCGCGGACGGCGTCGTAGGCTTTGATATAAGTGACGGGATTGGAACGCGGGGTCCTGCCGATGGGCGACTGGTCGACCAGAATGATCGAATCGAAAAGATCGTTGCCCTCGAGGGATTTAAAAAGCCCGACGTGCCCCTGCCATTCGCCGCGCTCTTTCATCAGCCCGGCATAGACGATGTCATGGATCAGGGTGGATTTGCCCGAACCGGAAACGCCCGTGACGCAGACCAGCATATCGAGAGGGATATTTACGTCGATATTTTTCAGATTGTTTTCCCGCGCGCCCCTGATCTTTATCTTGCGGACGGTCGGCTTGCGCCGGACCTTTGGAATTTTGATCTCGTTTTCGCCGCGCAGGTATTTTGCCGTCAGCGATTCCTTGTCTTTGAGAAGCTTCTGGTAATCGCCTTCGAAAATGACATTGCCGCCGAGCTCGCCCGCGGCGATGCCGATGTCCAGGATGTGGTCGGCGGACTGCATCATATCGGAATCGTGCTCGACGACCAGCACGGTGTTGCCGATATCGCGCAGATTTTCCAGGATCCGGATCAGCCGCTTGCCGTCGCGCGGGTGGAGGCCGATAGAAGGCTCGTCCAGCACGTACAGCGCGCCCACCAGCGACGAGCCGAGGTTGGTAGCCAGTTGGATGCGCTGCGCCTCTCCGCCGCTTAGGGTCGAAGCCAGGCGCGCCAGCGTCAAATAATCCAAACCGACCTCCATCAAAAACCTGAGCCGCTGTTTTATTTCAAACAGAAGCTTGTCGGCGATCTTTCGCTGCTCGTCATTAAGGGCCAGTGAATCGAAGAACAGGGCGGCTTCGCTGATGGACAGGGTCGCGATCTCCGGCAGGCTGCGGCCTCCGATCTTCACATTGCGCGCTTCCTGGCGCAGGCGGCCGCCGTGGCAATCGGGGCAGATCGTGTAGCCGCGGTATTTCGCCAAAAATACCCGCACGTGCAGCTTGTATTTCTTGGTGTCCAGCCATTTGAAAAATCCGCGCACGCCGCGCCATTTCTTTTTGCCCTCGAAGATCGCGGTTTTCTGCTCCTCGTCGAGATCGACAAAGGGAACGTCCATCGCAATGCCCTCCGCGCGGGCAAATTCCTTCAGCTCGTCAAAAGCCCATTTGTGCTGGGGTTTTGTCCACGGCTCGATCGCGCCTTCGGCCAGTGTCAAAAGCTGGTCGGGCACGACCAGGCCGAAATCGATGCCGATGGTATTGCCGAAGCCCTGGCAGACTGGGCAGGCTCCGAAAGGCGAGTTAAAACTGAAAAGCCGCGGCTCCGGTTCGTAAAAGAGGGTGCCGTCGTTGTGGCAGACGAATTTGTCGGAAAATTTAAGCGTTTGCGCCGTTTCTCCCTGGGTTTCGACGACCGCCGTCCCGCTTTGACGAAAACAAATTTCCAGCGAATCGACCAGCCGCTGGCGGATGTCTTCCGTGATCGCGAGACGGTCGACCAGGACATAAACGTCTTCCAGGCTTTCCAGGGGGAAATCGTCGGGAGTGCGCAGGTCGATGATCTTGCCCTCATGAAAGAGCCGGGTAAAACCCTTCTGCATCAGGCTCATTAAGCTGGCGGAGACGCTCAGTTTTTCCGTGTGCCCCACGGCTTCGACCGGGAAGAGCAGGTAAAAGCGGGTGCCTTCGCTCAATGTTTCCAGGATCTCCTCGGCGGCGGATTCCGGCGAATAACGCAGCACCTCGTTACCGCAGATGTGGCAGAAGGTGCGCCCAATGCGGGCGAACAGCAGCCGCAGGTAATCGTAAATTTCCGTTTGAGTAGCGACCGTCGAGCGCGGGTTGCGGGTTTGATTTTTCTGCCGGATGGCGATCGCCGGGGCGATGCCCAAAACCTCGTCCACGTCGGGTTTTTCCATCCGTTCGAGAAATTGCCGGGCGTAGGCCGAGAGCGATTCGACATAGCGCCGCTGCCCTTCGGCATAGACGGTGTCGAAGGCGAGCGAGGATTTCCCCGAGCCGGAAACCCCTGTAACGACCGTTATCTGATTATGAGGAATGACAAAGGAGATGTTCTTGAGATTATGAACCCGGGCTCCCTTTACCTCTATTTGCTCTTTGGACATCGTAAAACTGCTCTTTGCCGCACTCTTGTTCAAAATTTCGCTGCAGGTGCAAACGATAATGATACCAATTTTTTGGAATAAAGAAAAAGCGCCGAAGCGCCGAATTCATTCGGCGCGAACGCCGAGGCGTTCAAGCGCGCTCAGAGTTACGCCTTCAGGCGTGATCGTATTAAAAATCCGCTTCAGCGGACGTCAGATAATAGCCCCAGGCGCAAGCCTGGGGTTTGGTTCGTTTTAACTATTTTCAGCCCGTTTAACGGGCGGCAGATGTCTTTCGCCCGCTAAAGCGGGCTTTATATATTAAGAGGCGCGTAGCCCCGGGGTTCCGCTGCTCGAGCGCGGGGCTATATTCTTTCGGCAGCTTTGCTGACCGGCTCGAGAAAAATTGAAGAGGCGCATAATATATGTTTTCATAGTGCATATGAATTTGCTGCCTGCCGTATTGATCGTTTTATTAGGGCTGTTCAGTTTTTCCTGCCACACAAGCTCTTCGGCGGCCGCGTCCGATGACGGATCACCGGCAGTAACTCCCGCGCAGCCGTCGCCGGTTTTGGTCGAGCTTTTTACTTCGCAAGGCTGTCGGAGCTGCCCGCCGGCCGAACGCGCGCTGTCGTTTTTAGAAAAGGAACAGCCCGTCACCGGCGCGCAGATAATCGCGCTCGAGCTTCACGTGGATTACTGGGATGGCCCGAGCTGGAAGGACCCGTTTTCCTCCGCCGTTTTTAGCCAGCGGCAGAATCTCTACGCGCAGAGATATCGTTCGAATCATATCTATACGCCGCAGATGATCGTGGATGGCGGCCAGCAATTCATCGGGAGCGACACGCTTCAGGCGACGAACGTGATAATGGAAGCGTCAAAAAAACCCAAGGCAAATGTAACCGTCACGCAGGAGAGTGAGAAGCTGAAAATAAAGATCGAAGAGATCCCAAAAGCAAAAGATTCCACCGTTTTTCTCGCCATCGCGGAAGACAACCTGGACACCAGCATCAGGGGCGGCGAAAATTCCGGCAAAAAACTTTCTCATTCGGCAGTGGTGCGCGAGCTTAGATCGGTCGGCGCGATAAACGCCGGAGGCAAAGATTTCGAAATATCAATCGATCTCGGGCTGCAAAAAACGTGGAAAAAAGACGACCTCAAGCTCGTCGTCCTCGTGCAGGAAAATGAAAGCCGTCAAGTGTTGGGAATTGGACAGTTAAGGCTGAAGTTTTGAGTCCCGCCTTTTAGGCGGCCTTTCGTTATGGAGCGCGGGCATCCTTGCCCGCATCTACACGCCATGCGTCCGCACGCACCCGCTCACGCAGGCGCTACTGACAAAGCCGCCTAAAGGCGGGACTCAGAACCTCCTACCACCGCACCTCAAATTTCGCAAAATTAACGCGCCAGTCTTCCGGGGCAAGAGTTTCCAACCTAAAAATATTCCGTTCAAAGATCACGCAAGTGTCCGAATCGCGCTTTGTCCAGTAGGTCCTGCCGCTCGAGCAGCACACGCGGAGCGCGACGTCCGCTTCGCCGACGCGCGAGATCACCGCGCTGCGCCAGTCCTTCCGCGTGCGAATGAGCAGCCGCGTGCCCACGGGCAGTTCGCGCAGGGTTGTTTGTAAAGGGACGGTTTCCATTTTAATATGCGGGCGTGTCAGTAGCCCGACCGTAAGGGAGCGCGCATTTCAGGCCTATGATAAAGCGCCCTTGCTGACGCGCGGGCTACCGACATTTACAGTTTCTTGTAATCGAAAACCAGGTGGCAAAACGCTTTCACGCCGACGTCCAAACGGCTGTCGTCAAGATAAAAATCGGGCGTATGATGGGCCGCTGTGGTATTGGGATCTTTTCCCGCGGGCATGCCGCCGATGTTAAAGAAAAACGCCGGGGCTTTAGTGCCGTAGTAAGAAAAATCTTCGGCGCCGGTTTTCCAATCGGTTTCGCCGACGTTTGCGCTGCCGGCGGCTTTTTCCAGCGAGGGCAGCATCTGCTTGACCAGCGCGGGCGTGTTGTAGGTCACCAGCGTTTTAGTGTCGATAGTGACTTCGGCGGTCGCGCCCGCGCTTTCGGCGATCTTTTGCACGGTCAGGCGGACGCGGTCATGCACGTCCTTTTGCATCGCCGAATCCAGTGTGCGGATAGTGCCCCCCATGGTGAGCTCTTCCGGGACGATGTTTTCCCGCACCCCGGCGTTTATTTTGCCGACGGTGATAACGACCGGCGCCTTGGGCAGCTCCGACTGGCGGCTGACGATAGTTTGCAGCCCCTGGATGATCTGCGAGGCGATCACGATCGGATCGATCCCCAGCCAGGGCTGCGCGCCGTGGGTTTGCCTGCCCTTGATCCTGATCGCGAACCAGTCGCTCGAAGCCATGAACGAACCGCTCTTGTAGCGGATCTTACCGGCCTCGGTCTGCGCGTTGATGTGAATGCCGAAGATAACGTCGATCTTCGGATCGTCCATCACGCCTTCCTTTACCATCAGCGCCGCGCCGCCTTCTTCACCTGCCGGAGGGCCTTCCTCTGCCGGTTGAAAGATAAACACAACGGTGCCTTTAAGCTGGCCTTTCATCCCGGTGAGCACCTCCGCCGCGCCCATCAGCATCGCCACGTGGCTGTCGTGCCCGCAGGCGTGCATCACGCCCACCTGCTGGCCGTTGTACTCTGCTTTTTCCTTTGACGCAAAGGGAATGTTGGTGCGTTCGGTCACCGGCAGCGCGTCCATGTCCGCGCGCAAGCCGATCACCGGGCCGGGCTGGCTGCCTTTAAGAATGCCGACCACTCCGGTTTTGGCGATCCCGGTGCGCACTTCCATGCCCAGTTTTCGCAGGTGAGCCGCGACCATCTCCGACGTTTTGAACTCGCGATTGGAAAGCTCGGGATACTGGTGAAGGTGCCGGCGCCACTCGATCACGCGCGGCAGTATTTTCATTGCGGCGGCATGGATCTGCTCGTCAAGCGTGACGGCAAAAACCGGCGACAGCGAAACTACCAGGATAAAAGCGGCGGCGAGTAATTTTTTCATAACTTTCCTCAGAAGATGTACGAATTTTCCGGTAACGGCCTTATTTAGTGTTGAACTAAATTGAAGGGTTCCACTTTGCGCCCTTTGCGTCTTTGCGTGAAATTGTCTCACGCAGAGACGCAAAGTACGCAAAGAAGACTGAACACCACAAGATCGGGGCCCAATGCCAAAAAGTGTAAGAATTTTCTTACACTTTTTACACTTCGTCAAAATTAACCAAGACAAATTTTATAAAGGCTTAAATGCCGCGGGAATCGAAAGCGGGATCGGCCGGGGCCGTCTCGCGCGTGTGCGCGTACATGCGCAGCGCCAGCGAGGCGATCAAAACCGAGAGCCCGATCCAGATAACCACCCAGAGGATGGCCGGCATACCGGTCGCCTGTGCCATGTTGACGGCGTCGCTATGTGCGTAGGGCGTCATGGAAGAGATAAAGAACAGGTCTTTCAGATTGAAAAATGCGTTGAGCAGGCACTGCACCGCGAGAAAGCTCAGGAAGAAATTTGCCCACCAGGGCTTGGCAAATCTTGCCGCCAAAAAGAGCATCACGGTGATAAAGGCTCCGGCCAGAACGGTAAAGCCGACGCTAAAGATACTGGACGTGCCGGAAAAGATATTTAAGGTCGGGGCCAGCAATCCGAAGACCACCGTTAAAGCCGCGATCAGGATCGAGCATAAAAAGAGCACGATGTTGGGCCTGACGCCTACACGGATCAAGTATAAAAGCAGCGCGCCGAAACCCACCGCGCCGACATAGCCCGCGCTGGAAGTTATCATCATCGAAAGCGGACTGTTCGAAGACGACATCACCATACCGCTGGTATCGGGCGCGACGCTCAGGCTCTGTACCGAAGCCCCGGTCAGCAGCGCCGCCAGCACGTGGCTGCCTTCGTGTATGAAGGTGACAAAAAGCTGCAGCGGGTAAACCAGCCAACTGGCAAAGGGAATGAACCACAACACCAGGCTGATCGCGGTGACCAGGATCAGAAGGTTTACTTGCGGGCGTGCATCGGCGGCTATTTTGATCGGCATGACAAAAACTCCTTTTTAGCTACTCCTCAGCATTTTACGATTTTCGACGGTCAAAGTTCAAAAAATCTCACGGTTTATCTATTATCTATCATCTCTCAGTTATCAACTATTTCGAAGGTATCCCACGGAATAGATGATAGCTAATAGATAATAACTGATAGAGCCAATACGCAGCTTATCGGATAAAGCCGCCCGATTTCCCGCCGGTTTTGCTCTCCAGCCGGATGTCGCTGATAACAATGGATTTATCCAGCGCTTTGCACATATCGTAGATGGCCAGCGCGGCGACGGACACGGCCGTCAGGGCCTCCATTTCGACGCCGGTTTGGGCGTTGGTTTTGATCTCCGATTCAAGATAAATGCCAAAATCTTTTACCTCTGCTTTTACTTCGACCTTGCTCAATGGCAGCTGATGGCAGAGCGGGATAAGGTCCGGCGTCCGTTTAGCCGCCATTATCCCGGCGATACGGGCTATCTCAAGCGGATCGCCTTTGGGATTTGCCTGATCTTTCAGGGCTTTCAAGGTTTCCTTGTTCAATAAAACTTTCGCGGAGGCAACGGCGCGCCGGACGGCCGGCGATTTTTTGCTCACGTCCACCATCTTTATCTTACCCTCTTTGTCGAAATGCGAAAGCTTCCTCATAAAGTTTAGAGTACCGCCTTTAGGCGGCTTTTAAGAGCCCGCTAAAGCGGGGACTCAAAACGCTACTGCTTCACCGCCCTAAAGATCAAAGTATTCCCGCCCAGTAACACCTCTTTCGAATTAAGCTCATTGGCCCAGCGGGCGCGGCGTTTTTCCGCCGGGGTGAACCTGGCCGCGAGTTTTATCAAACCGACCAAAGGGTAAAACGCCCAGGAATTGCTCTTCGGCTTGTCGGGATAAATTTGCTGCAGCTCAAAACCGCTTTCTTCCAGCAGGTAGCGCACCTCGGAATAGCCGATAGGATTAACGTGCAGCGCGACCTCTTCCATCGCGGCGTACTCGGCGTACTCGCGTTTGAAATCCGCCACCGCCTGCCGCGACACGGGTTTGAAATGCGAAGTGTAACCGTTAAAGAGCCATTTCAGGCGCTCCTCGATATTCATGATATTAGGAACGCTGACGACAAGCACGCCTTGCGGTTTTAGCAGCCGCGAAAATTCACGGATCGCATTCGCCGGGTTTTCGATATGCTCCAGGCCCTCGACGCAGACGATATATTCGAACGAAGCGTCTTCGTAGGGAAGCCTTCCGTCGAGATCGCCCTGCCGTATCTCGATCCCCGTCGGCTGGAAGATCTCCGGGTAAAGATCGCAGCAGGAAACTTCGAATCCCATGTCTTTCAAACGCGCCGCCAGCGCGCCCGGGCCCGCGGGAATATCCAACATGTGAGAACGAGGCGCATCTTTCAAAATACGCTCCACGGTCTCGTATATGGCTTCGTGCGCGAATGCGGCCGGCGTCTGCATTAAATGAAATTACAACTAACGGGCGGAAATTACAAAAACAGTACCTTTGCGATCTCGCCTTTTTCCAGCGTTTTCCCCCGCGGCACAAAAACCAGCGCGTTGGCGCGCGCAAAAGCGATGAAATTCGAAGAGCCGGTAAAACGCAGGGACTCGATAACGAGCCTGCTACTTTCATCTGTTTCGACCCGGACAGGGAGCATGCTGTCGCGCTCTTTTGCTCCTTTGATCCTGGCAGAAAGGGTAGCGTGCCCGGTCTTTAATTCACAGTTCTGCGCCGACTGCATCAGCAGGATCGCCGTGCGGACAAACAGGTGAAAAGTGACCGCGACCGAAACGGGATTACCCGGCAGCCCGAAGATAATGGTTTTACCCAGCCTGGCAAACACCGCCGGCTTGCCCGGTTTGAGGCTTAGCTTTTCAAAGAAAATTTCCGCGCCGAGATCTTCCAGGACAGTTTTTGTAAAATCGTATTTTCCCACCGAGACGCCGCCGGAAATAACCAGCAGATCGCAATTTTTGACGGCCCGGGCCATCGCTTTTTTAAGCTTGCCGGGGTCGTCACCGACGGGCGGAAACACCGTCGCTTTTCCTCCACATTTCTCCACGCCTGCGCGCAGAACAGTGGAGTTGGAATCGCGTATCTGATCGCGTTCCGGTGTTTTACCGACGGGCACGATCTCGCTCCCCGTCACCAAAATTCCCACCCGCGGCTGCTTTGAAACTTTTACTTTTGCATAACCGAAAGAAGCCAGGGCTGCCAGCATTCCGTCAGTAACGATCTCGCCGCTTTTAAATACCGTCTCGCCTTTTTTGACCTCGGCGGCTTTTCCGACAATGAATCTTCCCGCTTCGGTTGGCGCCAGTATCTCGACGAATTTGCCGTCCTCTTTCGTAAGCTCGATCTTTTGCACCGCGTCGGCGCCTTTGGGAACGGGCGCTCCGGTCATGATGCGCACGGCCTCCCCCGTTTTTAATTCACGATGCCAACCGCTTCCGGCGGCTGATTCGCCCACGATCTTCAGTTTTACCGGGGCATTTATGGTGGCTTTTGTTGTATCTCCGGCGCGCACCGCGTAACCGTCCATTTGCGAACGGTCGAAGGGCGGCAGATCCGTATCGGAAAAAACGTCTTCAGCCAGCACGCGCCCTGTGCAATCCGCTAGGGTTACTTTTTCGGTCTTTAGCGGCACTGTCTCGCGCTTGATTATCCCGATGGCTTCGGCAATTTTAAGCATAAATATTTGCCGCGGTTCCTGGGAGCGCAGGCATCCTGCCTGCAAGATCGCGCAGCGATCTAATTCGTTTTAATTGTACGCGCGGTCAGCGCGGCAAGCCGCGCTTGCAGGCAAGATGCCTGCGCTCCCAGGTTAACGGATCAGATAAAACTCCGTCTGGCGCGGGCGGAAAAATTGGTAGCCATTCTCGGTCATGTGGGCATCGTCTTCCGCCATGATCGTGACCATCTGGCCGCCCCATTCAGGTATCGCGGTCGAAGTATTAAGCTCGATCGACATATATGAGCCCAGCCGAAACCGCTCTTCATCACCGCCGATAGCGCCGCGCCGGAAATCTATCGAAGCCCCGAGGCCGTGTCCCTGCGCGCCAAGCGGGTGCGAATAGATCATCGCCCTGATGCCTTCTTTCTGGCACTGGGCCATTGTCTTATCATAGACCTCGCCGCCGCTCATTCCCGGCCGCGCGAATGAAAACAGAATATCCTGCAGGCGGTTAGTATTTTTGAGTGCTGCCTTGAATCCCGCGGGCACATCCTTTTCGCCTTTTTGCAAAATATAACCCATCTTTTGCCAGTCGGTGCTGAGGCCCATATAGATCAAGCCGAAATCTACGTGTATAACGTCACCTCGTTCGAGCACTATGGCTTCATCCGCTACGGCCATAAATTGGCGGCTGTCCTGGTTTGCTACGGCACGGCGCTGCACGCGCAGGTCAGGCTGGAACCAGGTCGTTACTCCAATGTTGTTAAGCTGCTGCATCATCCACCAGCGAACGTCACCGACCGTTGTTTTACCGGGCGTTATGACTTCATTTGAGAATGCGCGGCGGGTAATAACATCCGTGGCCAAAACCGCGGTCCGGTAATGCTCCAGTTCTTCGGGAATTCGCGTGTCCAAATAGTCGGTGATCAGCGGCGTGGCGGAAACGAAACGCTTTTCGTATTTATCGTCCAGCGCGTCAGCCAAAAACCTGTAGGCGTCGTATGTCAGCCCGCTGGTAGCTCCGCGAGATCCTTTAAAGTTCAAAGCTATGGTTTTCGGATCGCGGTCTTCGACCAGCTTTTTTATCGCCGCGGCAATTCCATCCCGGGGCGGCAAAAGCAGCGTGTAGTGGTTCTTTAGGCGTTCCTCTTCATACCGGACGACGGCGTAGCGTTCCAGTTTGTCGCCTTTATCGATAAAGATAAAAAAATCGCGGCGGCCAACGATCGGGATCGGCGGAACGATAAACTCCGTGACCGGATCGCTGTGAAATTCCTCGTTGACGACGATCCACATATCCACTTTGTGCCGTTTCATCATCGGCAGAAGGATCGTGTCGAAGCGTTTTTTTAGCCAGGCTTCGCGAACGTCCGTCTGCTGCCGCTGCGAGAGCAGTTTCGGCATCGCCGGGATCTTTTCCCAGGATCTGTTTTGGGCAAGTGTTAAGCCCGGAAAAAATATAGTGATAAAGATCAAGAGAGAAAGTTTAGCTATTGACATAATTATTCATTGTTAATTGTTAATTATTAACTGTAAAACAATGAAAAATTAACAGTTAATAATTAACAATATCTCCGCTTTTAGCACAAATTTTCACAAAATGTTAAACTGACAATTTGTTATTTACCGGGATTTTATCATACCGCAATTTTAAGAGAGGAATTTATTACAGTGATCGATTTTTCATTAACGGAAGAGCATATTGCCCTGCAGCAGACGGTGCGTGAATTTTGCCAGGGTGAGGTTGCTCCTTATATCAAAGAATGGGACGAAAAACAATATTTTGAGCCGAGCGTTTTTAAAAAAATGGCCGAGCTCGGGCTGATGGGCGTTTGCATCCCGGAGCAGTACGGCGGCGCGGGGTTCGACTATATTTCACTCGGGCTGGTGTGCGAGGAGCTGGAAGCCTGCGACACTTTCCTGCGCGTGGCGATGTCGGTGCACGTCGGCCTCAACAGCTTGAGCGTGTATTCGTGGGGCACCGAAGAGCAAAAGCAAAAATACCTCGTCCCGCAGGCTAAAGGTGAAAAGCTCGCCACTTTCGGCCTGACCGAGCCGAACGCCGGTTCGGACGTGATCGGGATGCGTTCGAGCGCCCGCCGCGACGGCGACGGATGGATCTTGAACGGCGAGAAAATGTGGATATCCCTCGGCGATGTCGCCGACAATTTTCTTTTCTTCTGCTGGACCGACGAGGAAAAACGCAAGAACCGCGACCACACCGGAATGAGCTGTTTTATCGTCGAACGCAGCATGCCGGGATTTTCATCCGGGACCATTCACGGCAAGCTCGGCATACGCGCCGGAAACACGGGGTTTTTCTCGCTGCAGGACGTGCGTGTGCCGCAGGAAAACATGCTGGGCCTCGAAGGCGAAGGATTCAAGATCGCGATGTTCTCTCTGGAAAACGGGCGCTACACCGTGGCGAGCGGGGCGACGGGCGTGATCCGCGCCTCGCGCGACGCCTCGGTCGCCTATGCCAACACCCGCGAGGTGCAGGGGCAAAAGATCGCCAATTTCCAGCTCGTTAAGCAAAAGATTGCCGACATGGAAGCCGATTATCAAATGTCCCATCTTCTCTGGCTGCATGCGGGGCATTTGAAAAACGAGGGCCAGCCTTCGGCTCGGGCGGCGAGCCTGGCTAAATGGCAGTCGACCATCCGCTCGGAAAAAGCGGCCTCGATGGCGATCGAAGTTCACGGAGCGAACGGCTATACCAACGACTATCCGGTCGAGCGCTACCTGCGCAACTGCAAAGCCGCGGTCATCTATGAAGGGACCCGCGACATTCACACCCTGATGCAGGCCGATTGGGCTTTGGGCTTGAAGCGGGAAAAAGCGGCCCGCGTAACGCTGCCGCCTTACCAGCCGAGCGCAAAAGCGGCGGGTTAAAAGATACCCGTGATTTTTAAAGACAAAAAGCCGGCCTGATTGTTCAGGTCGGCTTTTTAATTTTTATCCGAAAACTCGGAATAAAACTTATTTGCTACTTACGGCCGTTTCGGGCTGGCAGCATTGTTGGCGTGGTTGGTATTCCCGCCGTTAATGGGCTTGACATTGGCGTTATTGCCGCCGTTAACCGGGGCCGGGGTAGCCGTGTTCACCGGCATCGGAGTGCTGGCCGGGGTTGACGGTTTATTGTTAGCGCTATTATTGGCGACAGGTTCGCTGCACGCCGAAAGAACGAGAGCCAAGGAAGCGGCGCCCGCGGTTGCTAAAACTAAGTTTCTGATTTTCATTTTAATTCTAATCCTCCAAAAAAATTGTATCGGTAATATTTCAATTTTACACGGGTTCGACGTTTTTTAAACATTAACCAAAAACGCCCCGCATAAGTCGGAGATAATAGCGATTTCTTCGCCTCTTGTAAAGCGAAAAATGCAAAAAAATCACAATTAAAGAAAGATTTTTTTGGCCCGCCAAACTATTTACCCAATAGCTTTAGGTTCTCGCTTGGCGGCGCTAACTTCCATTCGCCATTTTCCTTGACGAATTTCCACTTGATCCAGACGGCATAACTGCCGCCTTTGATCTCGGCGGTCGCGGTATCGCCTTCGATCTTTTCGTTTCTCACTTCGAACGGTTTATCGCCTGCCGGCTCGGAAGATTCGATATATTCGACCAGGGATCTCAGCCCCTCGCCTTTCATATCGGCCTCCAGTTCCTTCAAAGCGGCCTGAGAATAAACTTTTCTCAGGCCGGCCTCGTTCTTTTGCTTTAATGCATCATAATAGGCTTTTATTACCGGCGCAATCGCCTGGGCATCGTTACTCTTTTCTCCTTCCGGCTTCTTTTCGCCTGTAAAAGCGTTAAGCGCGGCATTGGAGTTAGTTTTTGCGTTGGAATCCGCGCCGGAATTATTTGGTGGCGGGGTCGAACCTCCACAACCCATTAGACTTATCACGCACACGGAAATTAAGATAAAGAAGATGATTTTTGCAATACGCATTATTTGGCCCCTAAATTCTGGTAAAGAGAAAGTATAAAACAAAGCGGCATTTTGACAAGACAAGAAATGAAAATTCCTGATTTCCCGGCTCATTCGATCGAGCGAAAAAGAATTTATATCCTCGAAGAACTGCCCGCACCGCTGGCACCACTCGATGAACACTGGCAGATCTTTGACGATCATACGGCGGGGCCGGGCTTTCGCCTGCGGCAGATACGCGTTCCGCAAACGCGCGCGTGGTTCAGGATGAATGAGGAAATGAAAGTTCTAAGCAGCGAAAACGGCCTGACCGTGGAAATGACGCGAGTTTTTATACCCGAAGAGAAGTTTGCCGGGCACGCGGCCCACGGGGAAAAGGAGATCCGTAAAAACCGTTATTTTCCGGGGTTTCAGGGCAGGGAAATGGCGGTCGATGTTTTTCTGGGGACCTTGTGGGGGTTGATCCTGGCGCAGGTAAGTTTTGATACTGGTGAGGAAATGGAGCAATTTTCAATGCCGGAATTCGCGGTATTGGACGTTTCGGGAAATCAATTTTTCCGGGGAGAAAATCTGGTTCATGCAAGCTTTGAGCAGGTAAGGAAAGAGTTTGATAGAAGCACAGGCTCTCGTTTGTTGTAAAAACGCAACATGATCACCTCTCGGTCGGGAAAGGGTTGCTTGCGCCCCGCTCCAGTCCATAGGGACTCTTTAAAAAAGGAGGGGTGCCCGAAAGGGCGGGGTGGTTCTCTCATACTATTGAGAAAAAGAGACGATCTTTTTCCACGCTGACCACTGGCCACGACCCCTATTTCACTCTCGGCGTCATCGGCACGAACCTGTCCAGCGAAGCGTAGATGCGGTGGTAAATTTGCGTTTCGCGCGGGATGAGATACTTCCAGCTGGCGCCGCCGCGTTTGATATAGCCGGGCAGCCGCGCGGGATTCGAGTTATAACCGGCCGCCATCAGTTCGGCCTGCGTGGCGTATCCCTGGCTCATAGCATCCAGCACATACGAACTGGACGAAAGGTCGTTCCAGGTGTCCTGCATATAGAGCAGCATGGCCTGGGCGGCATTGGGGTGATTTCTCATCCCGGTCACAAAATCGGGGATCAGGCCGACGTTGAAGTGCCTGTTTCGCACCATCCGGTAAGTGGAAGGGATCATCTGCACCAGCCCGCCCGCTCCGGCGCTGCTGACGGCATAGCGGTAGGTATTGCCCTCGTTAAGCGCGAAAAGCGTAAAGATCTCGTTGAACAGGGCCAGGTTGAATTCGGTGTTGAAACGGTGATGGTCCACGTGCTCCACGGTGCAGAGCCGTTCGGCGATGTCAGCCACCTGCGGAGAAATGTATATGCCCTTTTCCCGCAGTTTCTGGCGGGCCGTATCTATTATGTTACGCAGGTACATCTTGCCGAAATAGGCGACCTCGGCGCTGATGGTGCCCGGGTGGGCCGACGAATAATATGCCATCTCGGAAAAAAAGCCGTTTTTTTCCACCGGGTACTGCACGATCATCGGCAGCAGCGACTGGTTTTTCTCGTCGGTTATCATCACGGCCGTGTTCACGCCGTTGGCGCGCAGGATGCGCACCGTGACGTTTTTCCCTTCCGAGGTGGTCGAGAAAAATTGCAGGTCGCGCGAGAGAAATGTCGTTTTACTGAGCAGGATGTAATGGACCCGCGACAGGGAAGTATCCAGCGCCGCGATGCGCACAACATCGGTGGACATGGTGGCGGTGTTTTCCACCGAAGCTATCTGCAGCGGGCGCGATTGCATGTAAGATTTTGCTTCGTTTATCCTCGCGCGCAGCGCATTAAGCGGCAGTATCTTCCCGTTATAGCTGGGCGGGGGCAAGACCCTTTCTGACAGGTAATCGGCGGCCGAAACGATATTGGGCGCAGACTGTACGCGCGGGGCCGGGGTCGGCGCTGCGCGATAAACGGGCGACGGCGCCGGAGTAGGATAGCTGGGCTTCTGCGAAGGCGTAATAACGACCGGCGAAAAAGGCGTCGGCGTGGGCGCTGCCTCAGCGGATATGGGCGTATTATCTTCGCCGGCGGAAACCGTCCGCGGCCGCCCGTCCGGCGCGTTGTCAGTCGATTGGCCGGGCGCGAAAATGCTTGTCAGAGAAATTAAAGCTAAAATTAATATTGATCTGTAATTCATTCCGGTAATTCTGTTAGGAAAGCGAAAGCAGTTAAACAAAAACTTCACCTGCAAGAGGGCAAGTGTTATAAAGATTCGCTCAAAAGGTAAAAGGTTGTCAACACAAAATAGAAAAATATCATAAATTTTTATAGATTTAATAAAGAAAAGTTTAATGCGGCTGAAAATTAAATGAAAAGTCAGGCGGGGGAAAATAAAAAGTTCTTTTACGGGTGGGGGATCGTATTTATCTCGACGCTGGCTTTGGCGGTCAGCAACGGGCTTACTACGCTGGGTATCTCCGTTTTCTATAAACCCCTGCGCGACGAATTTGTCGCCATCGGAGCGGTCCCGGCAAATGAAGCGGAAAGTCTGATCGCTACCGCCGGTTCACTCACCTTTTTGCTGGCGGGATTTTTTTCGCCCGTCGCGGGATTTTTGCTGCAGCGCTACAGCCTGCGGCTGCTGATGATCGTGGGCTGCGTGATCTTAGGCGCGGGGCTTTTGCTTCACGCGCAGGCCGCAAGCCCTGTAGCGATATATACTTCGCGGGTTTTGATGGGTGTCTCGCTCGGCTTCGTCGGGGTGCTGCCGAACGTGATACTGGTTTCCAACTGGTTTCGCCGCCGGCGCGGAACGGCGCTCGGCATCATGCTGACGGGAACGAGCCTGGGCGGTTTTGCCATTCCCCTGATCGCCACGCCGCTGCTTCTCAGCTACGGCTGGCGCAATGCGATGATGATGGTCAGCCTTTTGGTGTGGATAGTTTTGCTGCCGGCGGTTATTTTTTTCGTAAAAAATAAACCCGGGGATATCGGCCTTTTACCGGACGGCGATGCAAAGCCCGCCGGACAAACAGATGCAAAGCCGGCCGAACAGACGGAGCCGAAACCCGAAGATCTGCCCGGCCTTACCCTGAAAAGCGCGCTGTCGACGCCCGCCTTCTGGATCTTTGCGCTCTGCGCGATGGCGATCTTTTACGCGATCTTTGTCGTCACCCAGCAATTGATACTTCATTTACAGACGCCGAAGATCGGATTGCTGCCGCTTGCCGCCGGTTATTTTTTGTCTATGCTTTCCGCAGTCAGCATGGGCGGGAAATTTCTTTTCGGCTGGCTGAGCGACCGTTTTCCGCCTCCGCGCGTGATGCTGCTTTGCTGCACGGTGATGTTTCTTTCGACCTTTATTTTGTTTGGGCTGGGTGCCGGCAACGCGATATTTTTTGTTGCGCTGTTCGGATTGGGTTACGGCGGGACCTTTGTTTTGCTCCAGCTTTTGGTGGCGGAATTTTTCGGGCAGCGGGAATACGGTAAAATTCTGGGTGTGATCGTGATGATCGAAACGGTCGGGGCCGCTATCGGCGGTAAAGTCACCGGCTACCTGGCGGACGCCGACGGCGGAGATTACACCCGCGCTTTTTACGGCGTGATCGTCAGCACCGGGCTGGCGCTGGCGTTAGTTTTGATCTTGAATAGAAAACGATCTTATTTGACGTTTTAGCTTGAATTAACGGCGCAAAAACTTTGCGAATTTACTTTGCGGACTTTGCGCCTTTGCGTGAAATTATCTCACGCAAAGACGCAGAGAGCGCAAAGAAGACATTACCTTGATGAAAAAACTTTTTGGAACAGACGGGATGCGCGGCGAGGCAGGAAAATTTCCGCTCGATGAGAAGACGATAAAGATCGTCGGGCGTTCGCTGGCGCGGCAGATAAAAGAACAAACGGGTAAAGTGCCGCGGTTTTTTACCGGGCGCGACACGCGCAAATCCGGCGAGTGGATGGAACGCGCCTTTCACGCGGGCGCCGTTTCGGCCGGAGCCTCGTGCGAATCGGCCGGGGTGATCACTACGCCGGGGGTCGCTTTTCTCACCCAGCACGAAAATTTCGACGCCGGCATCGTCGTCAGCGCGTCGCACAATCCGTTCGAAGACAACGGAATAAAAATATTTTCGCCCAGCGGGAAAAAGATCGACGAAGCCACGGAGAGGCAGATCGAGGCCGACATCGAAAGCGAAAAGGGTGAAATACCGACGGGGGGCGAGTTTAACGATGCTAGCGCCAAACAACTGCAAGACAAGTATTTACAGCATTTGCAGGATGAATTTTCCAGCCTCTCGCTAAACGGTTTGAAGATCGTGCTGGACTGCGCCAACGGCGCGGCTTCGAACCTGGCGCCGCGTCTTTTTAAAAATTTGGGCGCGCAGCTCACCGCTATTTACGATCAACCCGACGGGCGCAACATTAACCTGAATTGCGGTTCCACCCACCCTGAAAATTTGCAGCAAAAAGTCGTCCGGGAAAAAGCCGACATGGGTGTGGCTTTTGACGGCGACGCCGACCGCGCTCTGTTCGTCAATGCGCGGGGCGAGATGGTCGACGGCGACGCCGTTCTTTGGGTGATGGCGCAGCACCTGCAGGACAAAGGCGAGTTGAAAAACAGCCTGGTGGTTTCCACCGTGATGAGCAACATCGGTTTGGAAGCGGCGCTCAGATCGCGCGGTATCGAGCTGCGCCGCGCGGCCGTCGGCGATAAATATGTGCTGGAGGAATTGCTGAAAACCGGAGCGTCGGTCGGCGGGGAGCAGTCGGGACACATCATATTTCCTTTTTACAGCCTGGTCGGCGACGGGATGCTGACTACGCTGTTTCTCCTGAAAGCCTTACAGGAAAGTGAAAAAACTTTGGATGAAATGACTGCGGGCTTTACCCGTTTCCCGCAGATCCTGCTGAACGTAAAAGTGCGGGAAAAACTCCCGTTCGATGAAATTCCCGCGATCGCCGCTGCCGCGCGGAAATTAGAAAGCGAACTGGGCGACACCGGTCGGCTGCTTTTGCGTTATTCCGGGACGGAAAATCTGGCGCGCGTGATGATCGAGGGAGAAAGTCAGGAAACCATCAACCGCCAGGCTGAAAACCTGGCCGAAATAATCAGGCAAAATCTAAGTTGAAACGAAGCTTACGTTTGGCTGCAAAAGCAGGAAATTTTGGGTCCAGGCATACCGTTTCAACTATCGGCTAATAGCTATCAGCCGTCAGCTATTAGCTTTACATGTTAATAGCAACTGCGCAGGCTAACTTAATAAATCATCCAAGGCTTTATAAGCGCCGGGCGCTATTATTTTTCTTGCTTTGCCTTTTTCAGAGGAGTATATTTTAGAGAACCGAGACACGAGTGGCTTCGGCCTTCGTATCTCAAGTGGGTGCTGGGGTGAGGACAGTAGCCACAAATTGGTGAGTGTGACGCACTTCCACGTTGTTGCACTCACTTTAATTTTGCCCGTTTTCCGTTGCGCATGGATCAGACCGTTAAAGTAAAAACTTCCGGCGAACCCCGGAGCTACCCGATAACCATCGGCGCGGGCCTGCTGGAAGCTTGCGGCGAATGGGCCGTGGATTGCCTGCCCCACGAGACGCGCAAGATCGCCATTGTCTCAAACAAAAAAGTTTTCGGCTTGTACGGCGATAAAGTGAAAAAGGGCCTTGAGCGGGCCGGGTTTAAGACGGCGGTGTGGCTGATGCCGGACGGCGAGAGATATAAAAATTTCCGCACGCTCGAACAGCTTTTGTCTTTCCTGAGCGAACAAAAATTCACCCGTATCGATGCGGTAGCGGCCCTGGGCGGAGGCGTGATCGGCGATCTGGCGGGATTTGCGGCGGCGGTTTATTTGCGCGGGATCCCCGTTCTGCAAATTCCCACCACGCTGCTGGCCCAGATCGATTCTTCCGTCGGCGGGAAAACCGCCGTCAATACCGGACACGGCAAAAATCTTGTCGGCGCTTTTTACCAGCCGAACGGCGTTTTGATCGACGTCGATACACTGCAAACCCTGCCGCGCAGAGAAGTGACCGCCGGTTTTTGCGAGGTCGTCAAGCAGGGCTCGGTCGCCGGCCAAAAACTCTTCGATCAGACCCGAGCGTTTCTGCAAACATACCCAGTCAAAGGTTTTAGCGGATATTTTAAGAACGACAAATTCCAAACTGAATTAATAAGCCTTATCAAGGCGCAGGTATTTTTTAAAGCCGGGATCGTCGCCCAGGACCAGAAGGAGAGTTTGACCAGGAAAGACGCCCGTTCGCGCAAAATCTTGAATTTCGGGCACACGGTCGGCCATGCGCTGGAAAAAACGACCGGTTACCGGAAGTTAAAGCACGGAGAGGCCGTCGGTTACGGGATGATGGCTGCCGGCGAGATCGCAAAAAACCTTGATATTCTTGATGAAAATAGTTTAAACTTGTTGTTGGATGTTGTGAAACTGGCGGGAGACCTGCCAAAGCTTCCCGGCATCGACATTGAAGAGATCATCCGGGCCCTCGCTTTTGACAAAAAGAAAGCGGGAGAAAACATAACCTGGATCCTGCTAAAAAAGATCGGGGTGCCTGTGCTTATAGAGGGCAACCGGATCCCCGTCTCACTGATAAGAAGATCCATCAAAACCATTCTTAAGTAAATTCCCGAGTTCTTCTGAGGTGGTTTGACAGGAGACAAAATCATGAAAAAGCGAGTCGAAAACAGAATGAGATCAAAGTCCTTTGATAACCAGCAGGGCGGCACAAAGATCTACGCGCTGGTGGCGCTGCTGGTGGTGTTTTTGCTGATACACGCCGGGTGGAACTATCTTCCGGCCATCTATCAATGCGAAAACTTCAAATCCGAAATGCAGACCGCCGCCATACAGATAGTTTCCATGCCCCGCAGTACCAGTGACCCCCTGGCGAATAAACTGAAAAAACGTTTGAGGTTGGTGGGCAACGATAACGGCGTTCCGCCGAACGCCCTGATCGAGGTCACGGAAGCGAACGGGACGCTCAAAGCACACGTGCGTTTTGTGCGCGAGATACACCTGCTTCCTTTCGGATTGTATAAATATCAATACCAGTTTGATAACACGGCTATCGGGTAGAGAATCTAGGCCAGCAGAGCCTGCACGCGCGGACGCAGGCCCTGTAATTGGACAAACGCCGGTTCGGCGCTGCCGAGCCAGGTAGAAGGGCACACTCCGCATTTAGTACAAGTATCGGTTGAGGGACAAGGCGCGGTTGATTTAGCAGCTTGCGCCTTTTCGTGTTCTTCGCGCAGGAACTCAAAAGACAGGCCCGAATCGACGATAGACCAGGGCAGAAACTCATCGTAAGCGCGGTCGCGCGAGGTGTGAAAAGCGGCGTCGACGCCCGTCTCTCTCAGCGCGGCGTCAAGATTGCCTTTCAGCCGGGCGGCCGCTTCGATGACTTTTGCGATGCGGCGGTCGCCGGAAGAATACAGCGCCTGTTCGTGGGCGATGCGGGCGGACATGTAGCGCACTTCGACATTTGGTATCCGCGAAAGATTTTTACAAACCCACTTTAATCTCTGTTTCAATTCCTTTTCACCGCAGATCGCGTCCCATTGCAGCGGCGTGTTCGGTTTAGGCACAAACCCGTTGAGCGAGGGGATGATCTTTCCGGCTCTTCCGAATTTTTTGCCAGACTCCAGCATGCGGTCTTTTATTCGCTCCACCAGCACGATCATTTCTTCCAGATCTTCCTGCGTTTCGGTCGGCAGCCCGACCATCAGGTAAAGCTTCACGGTCAGCATTCCGCGGTCGAAAACCGCGCCGCAGATGTCCACGATCTCGTCGTTGGTCAGATTCTTATTTATCACGCGGCGCAGACGGTCGGAGCCGCATTCCGGCGCGACGGCTATCTGCTGGTCTTTCGATTCGACCAGCGCGTCCAGCAGTTCCTCGGAGATCTGGTCCAGCCTCAGCGAAGAAACCGAGATGCGGTAATCCATTTTTCGCAATTCGCTAAGAATGGTGGAAATTTCCGGGTGGTCGCAGACGGCGGTCGAAACCAGCCCGATCTTATTTGTTTTTCCGCGCCACTCGGCGGCCTTTGCCAGAATGTCTTTGGCGGGGACGACGCGCGGCGGGTAATAGTTATAACCCGCCCAGCAGAAACGGCAGCCCTGCGAACAGCCGCGCGAAATTTCCACCAGCAAACGGTCGCCCATCTCGGCGCCCGGCGACCAGACCGAGGTCGAAGGGCAAAAACGTCCTGTTCCAGCAATCTATCGACGATCTCGGTTTCGCCGCGGCGCATTGCGCGGCGCAGTGTGCCTTCTTTGGGGTTGGCATGAGCCAGGGCGCGGCCTACGCGGCTCGGGACGCCCTCAGCCGTCGGCAGGTAGTCGAAAACCGTGCCGTCTTCGTTATAGATCACCTCGTACAGCGAGGGGATATAGAAACCGCGTCCGATCTTTGCCAGCGCGAGCAGAATTTCTTCTTTGGTTTCCTTTTCAAAGATCGTGTCGACCAATTGGTACGCGAGAATTTCGCCCTCGCCGACGGCGATGATATCGGTGAATTCGGCAATAGGTTCGGGATTTAAGAAAGAGGCCGCGCCGCCCATCACCACCAGCGGGTGGAAATGATTTCTATCTTTCGCCCAGACGGGGACGCGGCTCATTTGCAGCATCTTCGCCATGTTCAGGTAATCGGTCTCGAACGAGATGGAAAAAGCTATCACGTCAAAATCACGGACGGGAGTCTGCGTTTCCAGCGAGAGCAAAGGCGTGTTGCTCTTTTCATATTCGCGCATCTCGGCGTCGTCGGGCAGGAAAACGCGCTCGCAGGAAACCTCCGGGATGCGGTTAAAAAGCTCGTACATCGTGTGCAGGCCGAGATTCGCCATGCCGATGTTGTGGGTGTTCGGGTAGCACAAAGCGATGCGCAGCTGCGCGCCGTGCTTTATCGACCAGCCTTCTTCGGCGGCGAGTTTCTTCCTGTAGCTTTCGATTATTTTCTGTGACATTTTTTAACTGACCCACGCACCGCCGTAAAGGTCTATGAACATCGCAACCGGCTCGTTATTTTTATCGAAAATTACGACCTTTCTTTTACTAAAGCCCATGGCGCACAAACTTCCGCAATATTGCGACCAGGAGAGTTTCAGGGATACGACATTTACGTCCGTGAACTTCCGGCCCTCGATCTCATAATTTTCATGATACTGAGCAGCCGCCTGATAGCCGAAAGAGGTCTCCGACATTCGTATCTTTGTAGGGCTTTTGCCGGAGCGAAAAGCCTCGGACATCGCCTGGTAATAAATTACGGCCCGGGCGGATATAACACCGGCTATCTTTACGCCGTCGAAGGAACTTTCAGACCAATAGGGCGCTTCTTCAACCGGCGGATTGAATTTGTCCTTAAACACCCCGTCAAAATATTTATTCGGATCGTAGTTTGGTTTGAGCTCCTGGTCTTTGACGTATAGCGCTTCGGCCTTTTTGATCAAAGCTTTATCCTCGTCCGAACCCAGGCGGGTTATTTCCGAAGTATGGCTTCCTTTTTTTATCTGCTCGTCCCTGAGATCGATATTGAGGTCTTTTTCGGATAACGCCCAGGAAACGCTTTTCATTTTTTCCGTACGGCCGGTTTGCGCCGGGCAGGAAAAAACAGCCGTAAGGGTGAGTATCAACAAGGTGAACGCCACCCCAACCGGGCGGTCCCCCGTGACATAGATCTTCCTGTTTTTGCCTCTCAGTCTGCTCATACACCGGTTTGATGTGAAACCCAACCTGTAAGTTTCGCGGAAAATGGCGCGAAAAGCAAATTTTTGAGAACACGAGGCCGGGTTTTAGCGTAGTACAAGTGAGTCACAAGACTTAAATTAACGGCAAAACTCATTTCAGCCTGATTATGCGGTATCTGATCTCATTTTACACCGACGCCTTCAGGATCGCGCTTGATTCGATCCTGGCGCATAAATTGCGCGCTTTGCTGACTTTGATCGGCGTGGTGATCGGGGTGGCGGCGGTCGTGGTGGTGGGCGCTTCGATCAGCGGCCTGAACTCTTACGTTACCCAGCAGATAGGAAAAATGCTGGGCGCAAATCATTTTATGATCGCGCGCATGGCCTTCCAGGGGCACCGGGACGACGATACCTTTGAGCGGATGAACCGCCGCAATAAAAAGATCACCTGGGAGGAATATGAGTATTTAAAGGCAAACTGCTCGGCCTGCTCCGAGGTCGGCGCGGGCGCGAATGGCGGCAGCGATCTGAACCAGGACGGGATCGAAATGCCCTCGACGCGGATCTACGGCGTAACCGCGAACATGGAGCGGATCGAAGACAAGACCATCAGCGAGGGGCGTTTTATCACGGATGATGAAGTGGCCCGCTCCGCCAAGGTCTGCGTTATCGGGGTAGACGTAAAAGAGAAATTTTTTGGCGATAAGAATGCGCTCGGGCAGAAACTGAAGGTACAGGGGATCCCCCTGGAAGTGGTCGGCGTGGAGCAGAAAAAGGGCTCGTTTTTCGGCGAGGCCATGGACCGGCTGGTTTATATCCCGGTTACGCTGCACCTGCAGATGTTCGGGCGCGGCAACGGCATCCAGGTGCACGGAAAAGCGGAGAACCGCGAAGTTCTGAGCACCGCGATCGAAGAAGCCCGGCTCGATATGCGCAACTCGCGCAAGCTGATCGGCAGCGAAGAAGACAATTTCGGGCTGGTCAACACCGACGATCTCGGCAAACAGATCGACCAATTCACCAATACCATCGCGGCGGTGGTGCTGCCTATCACGATGATCACGCTCATTGTCGGCGGCATCGTGGTGATGAACATCATGCTGGTTTCCGTGACCGAAAGAACGTTCGAGGTGGGTTTGAGAAAAGCCCTCGGCGCGACGCAGAAACAGATCATCCTGCAGTTTTTGATAGAGTCGGTGCTGCTTTGCGCGGTCGGCGGTATCCTGGGAATTTTTCTTGCCGCGGGAGCCACCCAATTGATCACTATTCTGGCCGAGATCAGGATGAGCATCACTCCCGTCTATGTGGTGGTGGCTATCGGAGTATCGAGCATCATCGGTATCCTGGCGGGAATTTATCCGGCTTATAAAGCCGCAAAACTGGAACCCATAGTGGCCCTGGGCACGGGCAAATAAGAAAAGTAAATGAGGCTTCCGAATTTCATCCCGATCGAGATAATCAAAATGGCGCTGGAAAGTATTCGCGCGCACAAGTTCCGGAGCATTTTGACCGTTCTCGGGATCGTGATCGGCGTGATGACGGCGATCGTGGTGGCCTCTATCCTGACCGGTTTGCGCCAGAGCATTGTGGCGATGGTGGAAGAATACGGGACAAATAATATTTATGCCTTTCATCTTTCGACCGGTTTCGGGCCGAGCGACCGCTCGGAGCGTTCGCGCAAGCCTCTGACCGTGGAAGATGCGGAAGCCATCATGCTGCAGTCGGACGCGGTGGAAGACATCGCCCTGGTCGCGCCCGGAATAGGAAATTTCGGATCGGCGAGCTTTGACGACAACATTACTTACGAAGGAAGAAATTACCGCTGGGCAAATACCGACGGCGTTTCGTCGAACTACGACCAGATCGCCAACCTTACTATCAGGGAAGGGCGCTTTTTAAATGAAGCGGATAACCTGCAAAGACGCCAGGTGATCGTGATAGGCGTCAATGCGGCGGATGCGCTTTTTCCCACCGAACAGGGCGCCATCGCCGGAAAATTTGTCCGGATGAACGGGCAATCGTGGGAAGTCGTCGGCGTTCTGGAAAAACGCAAGGCCGGGTTTTTCGGCGAGAACGAGGAAGACCAGGCGGTCATAATGCCGTATCGCACGGCGCGAAAGGTCGCCCCGCAGCGTGATTACCTTCTGCACATCATCAAAGCAAAATCGGGGCGTACGTCCGAAGCCATGGAGGACGCCGAAGGTGTCTTGCGGCAGCGGCGCAGTGTGCCCTTTGATAAACCGAACGATTTCGATATCAAGACCGCGGACCAATTCATCGAACAATTCGACAGTATTTTCGCGGCGATAGGACTGGCGGCGATCGCCATCTCCTGCCTCGGCTTGCTGGTCGGCGGTATCGGTGTGATGAACATAATGCTGGTTTCGGTGACGGAAAGAACCAAGGAGATCGGCATCCGCAAAGCCATCGGCGCCACCAAAAGGGCGATCGTCCTGCAATTTTTGCTGGAAGCGATGACGCTGACCTTTATCGGCGGCATCATCGGCATCGTTCTGGCCGTCGCGATCAGCAATCTGCTGATAATCCTGATCCCCTCGATCCCGGCGCAGATCCCGGCCTGGGCGGTGATCATGGGAGTCGTCGTCTCAACCGCGGTCGGTCTGATCTTCGGCGTGCTGCCGGCGCGAAAGGCCTCGCGGCTCGATCCGATAGAGTGTCTGAGATACGAATAATCTGGATGTAATTGGGCTCCGCCCGTCGATGTGCGGAAAAGCTCTGCTTTACCGAGAGCTTTATATTCGAATTTTGGCGGCTATGCCGCTGTTTATTTTAGAAAAGAAATGAAATCGGCGGCTTAGCCGCTCTGAAGTGTAGTTCACATCTAACGGAAAAGCGGAGCTTTTCCGCACATCGAGCGGCAAAGCCGCAACCGGAATTTTAACCTAAACATTTACTATAAGTATTTTGTTTAGAGGCAGTCTCTGACCGCCACCCAAAAAGAAGAGGCGGTCGAAGACCACCTCTAAACTAAACAATTATTTTTTAATTACTGCTTGCCTTCCAAAAACGCCTTTAGTTTTCGCGAGCGCGACGGGTGGCGCAGTTTTCTCAGCGCTTTGGCCTCGATCTGGCGGATACGCTCGCGGGTGACGGCAAAATGCTGCCCCACTTCCTCGAGCGTGTGTTCCGAGCCGGTGCTGCCCAAACCGAAACGCATCTTGATGACCTTTTCCTCGCGCGGCGTGAGCGTCGCCAGCACTTCGTTGGTGATCTCGCGCAGGTTGGAAACGGTTACCGCTTCGGCCGGGTTCAGGATCGATTTGTCCTCGATAAAATCGCCGAGGTGCGAATCTTCCTCTTCGCCGATAGGCGTTTCGAGCGAGATCGGTTCCTGCGCGATCTTTAAGACCTTGCGCACCTTCGAAACGGGAATGTCCATCTTCTTGGCGATCTCTTCGCTCGTCGGTTCGCGTCCCAGTTCCTGCACCAGCGCCCGCGAGGTGCGGATCAGCTTGTTGATCGTTTCGATCATATGCACCGGGATGCGGATGGTGCGCGCCTGGTCGGCGATGGCGCGGGTGATCGCCTGGCGGATCCACCACGTGGCGTAAGTCGAAAATTTGTAGCCGCGCCGCCATTCGAATTTATCAACCGCCTTCATCAACCCGATGTTGCCTTCCTGGATCAGATCCAGGAACTGCAAACCGCGGTTGGTGTATTTCTTGGCGATGGAAACGACCAGCCGCAGGTTGGCTTCGACCAGCTCGTTTTTCGCCTGGTTGGTTTGCGATTCGCCCACCAGGATCGACTGCAGCGAGCGTTTGATCTCGACCGGCGGGATATGATACTGGTCTTCGACCACTGCAGCCGGCTCTTTGCCTCGTTCAGCTTTTTGCGCAGCTCGCGCTTTTCCGGCGCCGGGGGTTTGGCGTCGATCTTATTTTGATTACGGGTTACCTCGCGTTCGGCTGGCGCGGATCTCGTCGGCTACCTTGCGGATGGCCTCGATCAGGCGCTGCTTGGCGCGTTCGGTCAGGTTCAGCCACTTGATCTCGTCGGCGATCTCCAGCCGCAGGCGGGCCATCTCTCGCCGTAGCCGCACCAGGCGCTTGCCGGGCTTGCCGCCGGGTTTTTGCTTGTCCTGTTCCTTGATCAGGCTGTTAAAAGCCTTGAGGGCCTTGGTGTAATTGTCGCTGATGCGCTCAATGCCTTCCAGCGTCCAGCGCATATACTCGTCAGCCTTGTCTTCCTCGCCGGTCAGTTCGGCCTGCTCGGAAAACATCACCGTGTCGCGGATGCTGAGCTTGCCTTTTTGCAGCGCCTCGCCCAGCCTGAGCAGGGCTTCCACCGCTATCGGCGAGCGGGAAATGGATTTTTGCGTTTTGATCTGCCCGCGCTCGATGCGCTTGGCGATCGCCACTTCGCCTTCGCGGGTCAGCAGCGGCACGATGCCCATCTCGCGCAGGTAAAGCCGGACCGGGTCGTTCGTTTTATCCAGCGTCCCGGCGGAAAGATCGAGGTCGAATTCTTCGTCCTCGTCCACCTCGACATCCGCCGCCAGCGGGGTTTCCAGCAGCGGCGAATCCCCGTCGCCGATGGAAATGCTGGCGCCTTCGATCTTTTGCAAAACGTCTTCGATGTCCTCGGGCGAGACCATGCTGTCTGGCAGCTCGCGGTTGAGGTCTTCGAAGCTTAGAAACTTCTTCTCCCTGCCCAGTTCCAGCAGGCGTTCCACCATGTCGTCTTGCGGTTCTTCGTCATAATCTACCATATTTGATTTTTGATTAAATCTGACCATAAAAAGTTGTAATGTAATATTTAATACACAGGTTTTAATCCTGCTTTATTATTCGTTCCAGTTCTTGTTTTAGACGCGCTAAAGCTATCTGCTCCGCGGAGAGTTTTTCCAGCGCCGCCTCGTCGCCCGTTGCTTCAGCCTGGGCCAGGTCCCGGCTGATCTCAGAAGTGCGGTGCGAGATCGCCATCGAGCGAAGCGCGAAAACGCATTTCTCCGCTTCGGCCCTGACCTCGTCCAGGCTCTCGCCTTCGCCGCGCGGCGAATTGCTCATCATCAGCAGGGGCAAAAGGTCGTGCCCGCTCTGATCGTCCTCGTCCAGTAATGCCGACAGATTTTCCGCCGTCATTTCCAAAGATCTTTTTTCCGCCTCAAGCAGCGCGTGAAAGAGCGAAGCCGAAGCCAGCGCTTCGTAATCGGTCTCTTCCAGCGTGGGCAGAATTATTTTTCTTAGTTCATCGTCGTGAACAAGCATTTCCAGCAGCTGGCGTTCGGCGACCGTCGGCCTGGGCCCGGCGGAGCGCGCTATCCGGCGTTTTAAGCCCGATGTATCGGCACGCGAACCGGCCTTGACCGTCTGCCACAGATCGCCGCGCAAAGCCGCGTCATCGACCCGCAAAAAATCCATCGCCTGGTCGAACGAATCGCGCTGCTCGGTCGGATTGCGCACAGCGCAAAGCACGGGTATTACATCCTCGATCGCTTCGGCCTTATGCTTGGGCACACCGAGATTTTTTTCCCGCACAGCTTGTTCTAAAACGAATTGTAGGTGGGGGGCAGCTTGTCCTCTTTGTTTGTTATATGCTTCGACGCCGTTGGATTGGATGAACTCGTCGGGGTCAGTAGCCCCGGGGAGCACTAAAACTTTTATTTCAAAATCTTCTGCCAACAGTGTTTCGATAGCCCTTCGCGCCGCTTTCACACCCGCACTATCTCCATCATAGTTCACTAATACCTTACGTGCAAACCGCCCCAAAAGTTTCGCTTGCGCCTCGGTAAAGGCCGTGCCGAGGCTGGCGACGCAGTTTTTCACGCCGTTTTGGACCGGAGTGAGCAGATCGAGGTAGCCTTCGACCAAAACCGCGTATTTTTGCCGCCTGATCTCGTCCCGCGCCTGGAAAAGCCCGTAGAGGTGATCGCCCTTGGTATAAGCGGGAGTTTCAGGAGAGTTAAGGTATTTCGGCTGGTCATCGCCCATCGCGCGCGCGCCGAAGGCTATGGGTTTGCCCTGCGCGTCCAGCACGGGAAACATTATCCGCCCGCGAAAACGGTCGAAAACGCGCTCCTTTTCTTCATTGATACTGACCAGGCCGCTGATCTCGATCTGTTTTTCGCCCGCGCCCTTTTCTTTCAGGTAGCTTTTCAACGCGTCCCAGCTATCGGGCGAATAGCCGAGTTTGAACGCTTTGATGGTTTCTTCGGTCAAACCGCGCTCTTCCAGGTATTTGCGGGCATGTTTGCCTTTTTTGTCCTGTAAATGATTTTCCCAGAACTCCGTCGCCCACTCGTTGAGCTGCACCACCTCGGCGGCCACGCGCTTGCGCTCTTCCGAAGCCTTTTTGGCCTGCTCGTAGCCGCGGTCGTCGACCGGCGCGGGCAGCGGCACGCCCGCCTTGTCGGCCACCACCCTGACCGCCTCGGGAAAGCTCAGGCCTTCGAGCTCCATCACGAAAGTAAAGACGTTGCCGCCCTTGCCGCAGCCGAAACATTTGAACATCCCCTTCGACGGGCTGACCGAAAAGGAAGCGGTTTTTTCCTGGTGAAACGGGCACGGCGCCCACCAGTTCTGCCCCTTTTTCTTGAGCGGGACATAGCCCTCAACCACGCGCATGATGTCCGCGCGCTGCTTTAGTTCTTCGATAAAGGTCTGGGGGTAGAGCATTACAAATATTTTGCTTTTTGAGTTTACTATTGTAGCATCTGTGCCGTTTTTTCTCGTGTGCCTGGGGTGGAGTCAGGTTGAAATTTCGGAATGCAAAGTCCGCTTCAGCGGACGATAGAATTTAGCCCAGGCGTAAGCCTGGGGTTTAAGTCGTATAAGAATGTTCAGCCCGTTTTAACGGGCGGCAGAATTCATCCAACTTCGCTGATTGTTACACGTAGTTGTATCGACACACTCCCTAACGGACGTGTTCCTGCCTTAACCTCTTTACCGGAACGACCCAAAATTCCGCGTCGGGAATTCCTTTATTTTTACTAAAAAATACTTTAAATCTGGACTTGGCGATCTTGCCGTCTTCGGTGAATAATTTTATCCATTTTTCCGCCTCTTTCCGCCCCTCTCTTTTCGATCTATTAAAAATAACTATGTGCCCGCGCGTGTCCGGGTTGGCGATCAAAAGATCGGTGTAAGCGTCGGGCGCGAAAGTCGGGCAAATGTCGTCTACAGATGAAATGGTAGAGAAAATAAAAGCCTTACTTAAATTACGCTGGGGTGCCTCCCAATAACCTTCCCTGAATCTAGGTTCCTCAGCTCCCGCCGGCACTCTCCAAAATTGCAGCCTGCTTTCAGACATTTCTTCACCGCGTTCGATCATTATCCGGGTCTTATCAAAATTTCTGAAGTAAATAAAGCCTTTGACGTGTTTTTCAAGAGAAATGCCCTCGTTAGGGTTGTTTTTTCGCGGATAGATAACCACATAGCCGGTCGCCGCCGGATCAGCCATCAATTCCTGAAAAAAGCTGTCCATTCGCGCCTGCATTTCTTCGCAATTTATAAACCTGAATTCATCCGATAATACTGCTTTAGGTGCTTCTTGACCGGAACAAATCGCAACCGCCGTAAATAGGACCCAGAAAGTGAGGATTATTTTCGATAAGTTCATAGAACTCCGTCACTGCTTGAGTTCGACAATAGTAGCGCCTTCGCCGCCCTGGTTTTGCGGGGCGGTAGCATACCGGTTTACGTGCGGGTGGCCCTGCAGCAGGCCGCGCACAGCTGAGCGCAGCGCGCCGGTGCCGATGCCGTGGATGATGCGCACGCGCGGGAACCCGGCGAGGTAAGATTCGTCAAGAAAACGATCGACTTCGTCTTCGGCCACGGCGGTGGTTTTGCCGATCAGGTTAAGCTCGGCGCTCCGGCTGTCTTCGTCAAAGTCGAGCCTGGTTTCGCCCGTTTTCTTTTGCAGGTTTTCTAATTTTTTCGGCCCCGAAGAGACCACCGAAACCGATTGGTCCGCCACCACCTTGAGGTCTTTTAATTTTTCCCGCAGGCGCATCGAACCCGATTTCACTTCGGCCCTGTTTCCGTCAATTTTTTCGACCGTGCCGATGGAGCCGAGGCTGGTCAACACTTTCGTGCCCACTTCGATAGGAGCATCTTTCACCGCAACCGGAGCGCCGCTCTCTGCTGACCCCTGCCCGCCGCTCACTGCCGGCGTAATCCCCCGTTTCAATTGCGCCTTTTTCGCCTGCACATCTTTTTGCAGTTTCTGGCGAAGCTGTTTATCTTCAATGGTTTGGAGCAGGGCGTTGGCTTGGCGCTCGAAATTCGCCACGACATTTGCCAGTTCTTTTTCCGACTGTTTGCGGCGCTCCAATTCGCGTTTTCCGGCCTGGATCTCAAGCCCGGCAAATTTCTGCGCCACGGCTTCGCGTTCTTCTTCGAGCGCCGTGCGCAGGTCGCGCGCCGCATCGGTTTCGCGCTTTAGATTTAACAGATAAACTTCGGCTTCCTGGGCGGCAGAATCAAGATTTTCGCGCGCCGAAGCGATCACTTTATCGGGAATGCCAAAGCGCCGCGCGATCTCGATCCCGCTCGACACCCCCGCCAGCCCGGTCAGCAAACGGTAGGTCGGCTGCAAGGTTTTCTCGTCGAATTCCACGCTGGCATTGACCACGGTTTCATCTCTTGCCGCATAACTTTTTAAGCCGCGGTAATGGGTCGAAGCGACCAGGTGCGCGCCGCAGCGGCGAAATTCTTCGACCACGGCCACGCCCAGCGCCGAGCCTTCCTCGGGGTCGGTGCCGGTGCCGACCTCGTCGAGCAGCACCAGCGAAGGCGCTTTGCAAATGCGCAGCATCTCGGCAATGTTGGTCATGTGCGAGCTGAAGGTCGAAAGATTTGCGGCGAGCGATTGATGGTCGCCGATGTCCGCCAGCACCGTTTGATAAAAGGGCACCTCGGCCGAACGGGCCGGAACAGGCACGCCCGAAATAGCCATCAGCGAAAGCAGTCCGGCCGTTTTCAAGACCACGGTTTTGCCGCCGGCGTTTGCGCCGGAAATGATCATGGCCGATCTGTCGTTGGTGAGCTTGAACGACGAGGGGACGACGGCGGAGGACGACCCGCTCGCTACCGCAGGCGGTACTGACCCGGAAGCCGCCGCCAATCTGCGCAGGCTTTCTTCGAGCAGTGGATGTCTCGCATCGACAAATTCCAGGACCCCGCGTTCTGAAATTTCCGGCACGACGGCCTCGAAGCCGCGCGCGAATTCCAGCTTGGCGCGGATAAAGTCGAGCTCGCCGACGGCCTCAAAGGCGTTTTCTATCGCGGGCAGCTCGGCGCGCAGTTCCCCGGTCAGCTCGAACAGGATCTTTATAACCTCGTTCCGCTCCCTGTCACGCAGAAGCTGCAGCTCGTTGTTGGCTTCGATGGTTTCGAGCGGCTCGACGAAAACGGTCGCGCCCGAGGACGAAAACCCGTGCGCCACGCCGGCGATCTTTCCGCGAAAATCCGCCTTGACGGGGATGACAAAACGCTCGTTGCGGACGGTGATAAGATCGTCCTGCACCGCGTCGCCCGACTTGCGCATAAAAGCCTCGAGCGATCTGGTCAGCCGCGCGCGCTGGGAAGTTATATCGCTCCTGAGCTTTGCCAGCGCGGGGCTGGCGGAATCTTCCAGGTCGCCGTTCGGCAGGATTTTTTTGGTGATGCGGTTCAGGGTTTTTTGCAGCCCGGGCGAAAGGTCCTGCACGATCCGCCAAAGCGCCGGGCAATTGTCTCGCTCTTCCGAAATGGCGGCGCGCGCGGCAAAGGCCTGTTCGCACAGCCGCGCCAGGGAGACGATCACCAGCGGCTCCAGGTTCATTCCCTTTACTCTTAGCATGGCGATCGCTTCTTGCAGATCGGGCAATTCGGAAAAACGCCAGGTTTTGTCATTTTCCTGTAAATAGAGGGCTTCACTGAGGGCGTCGAGCTGCCTTTGCAGCTCCATCCGGTCGGCCAGCGGCTCTAAATTTTCCAGCCGCGCGCGGCCCATCGGAGTCTGCGCGTACCGCGCCAGCAGCTGCCGCAGGCGGCCGTATTCCAAAGCTGAAAAAGTAGTCTCGTTCATAAAAGCATAATAGTACGTTTAGAGGCGGTCTCCGACCGCCCGCTTATTAATTTGCATCGGCGGTCAGAGACCGCCTCTAAACGACTAACTAACCTGCACGCCCTTCCAAAAAGCCACGTAGTTCTCGATATTCTTGGCGTCCGGTTTTGTTTCGGGGTAATACCAGGCGGCGTCTTTGTTGGTTTCGCCGTTCACGGTCACGTCATAATAGCTGGCACAACCTTTCCAGCCGCAAACGGTCTGAGTTTCGCTCGGCTGGAAATATTCCTTGTTGATCGAATCCGCGGGGAAATAATGATTGCCCTCGACGATGACCGTGGCATCGCTTTCCGCCAAAACGCTCCCGTTCCAAACTGCTTTCATTTTTTGTACTCCTTCTAATCTAAAAATCTTTCCCTGATCTCAGGCGTCGGGATCATGCATTCGTCTTTTTTGCCGAAAAGCCGGTAGCGATTTTTTGCGAAGAGTTTGTAAAAAAAATCCCGCAGCCCGCGCGGCAGATAAATGAATATATAAGCCCAGGAATAAACGCCGCCCAGATGCCGCGCGATCCTCAGCGCGGCGGTCGAATGCGTGTAAGCGCGAGCGTTCTCAACCAGGATGACGGAATCCATTCCAGGCTTGTTCAGGCCGTATTCCTCGACCAGTTTTTGCCCGGCCCCGGATTGCAGCGGCGCAAATTTGAAAAGCTTTTTTTCATCGTGCCTGATAATAAAATTCACCATTCCATCGCAAAAATTACAAACGCCGTCAAACAAGATGACCGGGAATTTTCGCGTTATCGTCATAGATACATAGTAAGACTTTTTTAACTAAGGCGGAAACCAGGGCAGTTATGGAGCGGGTTTTGAATTTTTAGTTTTTAGTTTTGAATTTCAATTTGTGTGATAAGCGAAATCGTTGTTTTTTAGCTTTTTAAACCAAAAAAATACAACGAATTACGCGAATTTTACACTCAAAACTCAAAATTCAAAATTAAGAACTCCGAACATGCTCCATAACTGTCCTGGTTTCTGCTTTAGCACGCTAAAGCGTGAACTCTGAACTAAGCCAGAACAAAAGCCAGAGCTATATAAGCGATGAGAAGCGTTACCAGGGCGAGCTTTTCCCAAAGCGTGAGTTTCCGGCCCGCGCGGTAGGGGCCGAGAAAAACTTTTCGGCCCGGGAAGAAGGCCGAAATTATACCGGCGACGACAACGCCCGCCGTCAGATAGAAGAAAACCGCGCCCGTCTCATGGGAGGAAACCATTTCGAGTGCCTGGAACAAGGATTTGAGAGCGACCGTGTAAAGCAGGATCGTCCACATCAAATAATAGTTCCTTTGCTTTTCGCTCTCCGGGGCGCCGGCGGCTCCACGCCTCATTATCTCAACGGCAAGAGCACAAACGACCTCGATCAAAGGAACGCGAAAAACGGTAAAAAGAGATTTCGGAGAATATACCCCGGCGCCTCCGTAGAGACTGCGGAACATCAAAATTTCGGCGGGAAGTGAATTATAAAAAAACGCTAAGATCAGGAACGGCAGCAGAATGATGATCCAGGGTAGGATCCGGTAGAGCATTTTATGCATAACTGCGGTAATGATAGCAGAGTTCAGAGTTCAGACTTCAGAGTTCAGAGTTACGCGTTTACGCGTGATTTAATTAAAGATCACGCCTGAAGGCGTAACTCTGAACGAAAAAAAATAAAAATTTGACCGCAAAAAACGGATAGAAACACATCCGCGCTTTTCATAAGATGGTGTGCAAGGAGATAATGTTTATGATAACCGAAACACATAAAATGAAACCCGGCGGTAATAACAGGGAAGTATTCTGGCAGGCGGTCGAGAAAAAAGACGCGCGGTTCAACGGCACGTTCTTTTTCGGCGTCAACACTACGGGTATTTACTGCAAGCCTTCCTGCGCGGCGCGGACGCCGAAGCGCGTGAACGTGGTTTTCTTTGCCACACCGGAAGGCGCGGAAAAACAGGGTTTTCGCGCCTGCCGGCGCTGCCGGCCGGGTTCCGCCGTAGAGAAAGACCCGCAGGTGGAAATGGTCCTGAAGGTCTGCCAGCTTGTCGAGGACAACCTGGAAGAGAACATCTCGCTGGAATTTTTGGGCGGGGAAACAGGGATCAGCCCTCACCACTTGCAGCGAACGTTCAAAAACATCCTGGGCATTACGCCGAAACAGTACGCCACGGCGCTGAAGATCAAAAACTTCAAAGAGCAGGTGCAGAAAGGCGGGGACGTGACCGGAGCGATGTACGAGGCGGGCTTCGGTTCGAGCCGCGCGCTGTACGAAAACGCTGCGGGCAAACTCGGCATGACCCCGGCGGCATATAAAAGCAAAGGGAAGGGAATGCAGATAAGCTACACGGTGGTCGACTGCGATCTGGGCAAAATGCTGGTAGCGAAAACGGAGCGCGGTATCTGCAGCGTCACTTTCGGCGACGAAGAAAGTGAATTGGTGGAGGCGCTGGAGAGGGAATTTTCCGCCGCCGGGATCGAGGCGGATAAAAGCGGCCTGGAAAACTCTGTAAGGACCATCCTGCAGCTGCTCGAAGGCAGGGAAACAAAATTTGCCCTGCCGCTTGACGTGCAGGCGACCGCGTTTCAGTTGCAGGTCTGGGAAACCTTGAGGAAAATTCCTTACGGCGAAACCCGTTCGTATAAAGACATCGCCGAACTTATCGGCAAACCGAAAGCGGTGCGCGCCGTCGCCCGCGCCTGCGCCACCAACCCGACCGCCCTCATCACGCCCTGCCACCGCGTGGTGCGCGAAAACGGCGACCTTAGCGGCTATCGCTGGGGCATAGAGCGCAAACGCCAAATTCTGGCAAAGGAGGCGGGAGTAATTGTGAGTGATGAGTGATGAATGATGAATGGTAAATGATAAATCCGACTGGTCCGATAATTGACGAAAGCGGGCGCAAGCGGCCCTTCCGGACCTGCAAATTTATCGGTCTTTGATATTCATCCTTCAGGCCGAAATACCCTCAGGTCAGGAAGGGTTGCCCCACGCTCGCTCTTAAATGTCGAAAAATTTATTAATTTTCATTAAATCCTCCACTAAACAATGAAACCTTACTTTCCTTCCTTGCGTAATCACGAATTGTTTAGTTTAATTTCCGCTATAAATTTCAAACTCAAAAAGTTATGAACAAAGACATCTGGAACTCTTTTTTCAGTTCGGCTGCGTTTTTTCTGCTCTTTTTTCTTGTCGTTTCCGACATTTCAGCGCAATACAAGACCGATGCTTACGCCATCACGAATGCGCGGATAGTTACGGGAAGCGGGAGCGTCATTGAAAAAGGAACGGTCGTCGTGCGAGGCGGCCTGGTCGCGGCCGTGGGCGAAAACGTCACCGCTCCGGCCGATGCCAGGGTGATCGACGGCACCGGCTTGACCGTCTACCCGGGATTTTTCGACGCTAATTCCAACGTCGGGATCGCCGCGCGCGCAACCACCCCCACCCCGGGCGGGCCCGGCGGCGGAGGCGCGGCAGCAGCCGCTGCGGCGGCGGCAGCCCAACCGCAGTCAAATTCGAATTATCCTTACGGGCTGCAACCGGAAACGATGGCCTCGGAACTGATCCGCGCAAACGACGCGAGTATTGAAACGGCGCGGAACAACGGCATTACGACGGCGCTGAGCGTGCCGCGCGACGGCATTTTCATGGGCGAATCGGCGCTGGTCAATACCGCCGGCGGCAGCGTTTCGGAAATGTTGATCCGCGCGCCCTTTGCCCAGCACATTACTTTCCGCACGCTCGGCGGCGGAACGTACCCCGTCTCGCTGATGGGCACGTTTTCGGCGCTGCGCCAGATGCTGCTGGACGCGCAGCGGCTGCAGGAGGTCAAACGGATATATGCGGCCAACCCGCGCGGCGTTCGCCGGCCCGATGCCGATAAGTCGCTGGAAGCGCTGTTCCCGGTATTAAACCGTGAAATTCCGATCGTGATGAACGCCAATACCGAGCGGGAAATTATCCGCGCGCTCGATCTGGGAAAAGAATTTAATCTGCGGCTCATTATCGCGGGCGGAATGCAGTCGGGAAGAGTGGCCGACCGCCTTAAGAAACAAGACGTGCCGGTGCTGCTCTCGCTGAATTTTCCGAAACGCACCGCCGCCGCTTCGCCCGAAGCCGACCCTGAATCGATGGAAGTTTTACGCGGGCGCGTGGAGGCCCCGAAGAATGCGGGGATACTGGCAAACGCCGGGGTGAAATTTGCTTTTCAATCGGGCGGTATGACGAGCCTGGCGGATTTTCTGACCAACGCCGGAAAGACGGTCGAAGGCGGTTTGGTAAAAGACGCGGCGATCCGCGCGATGACGATGTCGCCGGCGGAGCTTTTCGGCGTGGCCGACCGCCTGGGCTCGCTCGAAACCGGCAAGATCGCCAACCTGGTGGTGATGCGCGGCGATATTTTCGCCAGGGAGCGCACGATCACACACGTGTTTGTCGACGGCGTGATGTTCGAGCAGAAGCCTCCTGAAAGGCCCGCGGCCGGAAGGCCGGGAGGCCCCGGCGGGCGTCCTGCGGGACCGGCAGCGCCGGGTGAAACTCCCGCCGTGGCGGTAAATCTGACGGGGACCTGGAGGGTAAATATCGATGTGCCGGGACAGCCGCTGGACGGAACTATGGTTTTGGTCCAGCAAGGCACGAGACTGACCGGCACCGTTCAGACCATGCTGGGCACTTCCGAAATAAAGAACGGCGAGGTTACCGGTGACAGTTTTCATTTTGACATCAGCGTCAACGTCGGGGGACAGAATATAGAGGTCGCCTTCAACGGCAAGGTCACCGGCGGCAACCAGATGTCCGGCACCGCCACCAGCACACAGGGAGCGATCCCGTTTAGCGGCACCAAGAATCCGTAAAGCGAAGACGAGGGGAAGAATGCGAAAAATAATTTTATTAATCACGGCGACCTTAATACTGGGCCTGCCCGTATTTGCCCAGCAAAAGGCGGAAATACTGATCAAAAACGCCACGGTCCTGACCGCCGCAAAAGGCAGGCTGGATAATACCGACCTGCTTATCAGGGACGGCAAGATCGTGCGGATCGGCAAGAATCTGACGGCTGACGCGGGAGCGACGATCATCGACGCCACCGGGAAATTCGTCTCGCCCGGCATCATCGACTGCCACTCGCACACGATGCTCGACGCCATCAACGAAGGCTCTTTCAGCATCACGGCGATGACCCGCATCCGCGATGTGCTCAACCCGACGGACATCGATCTTTACCGCGCCCTGGCCGGCGGGGTCACCGCGCTCAATCTGCTTCATGGATCGGCCAATGCTATCGGCGGGCAAAATTCGGTGGTGAAGATCAAATGGGGGCACCCGTTGGAAGATTTTCTTGTTTCAGACGCGCCCATGGGAATAAAATTCGCGCTTGGTGAAAATCCGAAGCGCACGCATTTTACCCAGCCCGGCGTTACGCCCCGCTACCCGCGCACCCGCATGGGCGTGATGGAAGTGATCCGCGACGCTTTTACCCGCGGGCGCAATTACAAACAGAGCTGGGACGAGTACCGCGCTAAGGTCGTCAAAGGCGACAAAACGGCCCTGCCGCCGCGCAAGGACCTGGAGCTGGACGCGGTCGTGGAAATTCTCGAAGGTAGGCGTTACGTGCACAGCCACGGTTACCGCGCCGAAGAATATCTCGCTTTGCTGCGGCTGGCGGAAGAATTCGGTTTTCGCGTCAAGACGCTCCAGCACGGGCTCGAGGCGTACAAGATCGCGCCTGAGATCGCCAAGCACGGCGCGGGCGTTTCGATCTTTACCGATAGCTGGGGCTACAAGATCGAAGCCTATGACGCGATCCCTTATAACGCGGCGATCTTGTGGAAAAACGGCGTCAGGGTTTCTATCAATTCCGATTCGAACGAAAGAATGCGGCGTCTGAACCTGGATGCCGCGAAGGTGATGAAATACGGCGGTGTGCCGGAAGAAGACGCCCTGAAAATGATCACGTGGAATCCCGCGTTCCAGCTGGGCATCGACAAACGCACCGGCTCCATCGAGGTCGGCAAGGACGCCGACATCGTGATCTGGAGCGCGCACCCGTTCAGCGTTTATGCCCACGCCGACATGACGCTGGTGGACGGCGAAATTCTTTTCGACCGTGCAAAGGATATTTCTAATCGCGCGGCGCGGGAGAAAGAACGTCAGGACCTGGAAAAGCTCGAGGTCAACCGCCCGCCGGGCTCGGGGCAGCCTTCGACGTCGCCGCCGGTGCCGAGAGAGAGAAGATCGGGCCACCTCGACGATGCGGAAGGAGATAACGACAATGAATAAATTTATCGTTTCGCTATTTCTTATCGCCGCCGCGCTTTTCGGTTCTGTCTCCGCACAGCTTAACAGCGGCGCGCAGCAAAATGTGCAGGGACGCGCCGGGACCTTCGCTATCAAAAACGCGCGCATTGTGACCGTTTCGGGGCAAACTATCGAAAACGGCACGGTCGTCATCCGCGACGGCAAGATCGCCGCTGTGGGCGGCGCGGAAGTCAGTGTGCCTTCGGGCGCGGAAGTGATCGACGGGAAAGGCTTGAGCGTTTTCCCGGGGATGATCGACGCCGGCACCGCGATGGGGCTCAACGAGATCCCGCTCGGCGCGCCGGGAACGATGGATACGGCCGAGATCGGCGACTTTAACCCGAACGCTAAAGCCGTCATCGCGGTCAATCCTTTCAGCGCGCATATCAACGTGACGCGCAACAACGGCGTCACCGCGGTGCTTTCGATGCCGCGCAATAACCTGATCTCGGGCCAGTCGGCCGTGCTGAACCTGGTAGGTTCGACGCCCTATGAAATGGCGGTCGTGCCGCAGTTCGGCCTGGTCGTCAATTTTCCCCGCATCGCGCAGTTTGGCGGCGGGGGGTTCGGCGGCGGTTTCGGCGCGCCGCAGCTGGATTTCAGCGAAGCCGTGCGGCAGAGAGACCGCCGGTTAGAAGAACTCAGAAAATATTTTCGCGACGCGATTGCATACGGCGCGGCGCATGACGCTTACGCCAAAGACCAGACATTGCCGCGCCCGCCCGTCGATACCAAGATGGCCGATATGGTGCCTTATGCGCGCGGAGAAAAACCGGTAATTTTTACCGCCGAGCGCGAGCGCGATATCCGGGCTATGGTCAAATTTGCCGACGAGATGAAGCTCAAGGCGATCCTTTTCGGCGGCAGCGACGCGGGAAAAGCGGCGAGCCTGTTGAAAGAAAAAAATGTGCCGGTGATATTTACCAACATCTACAGCCTGCCGGTTTTAAATGACAACAATTACGATTCGCTGTTCGAAGTGCCGGGGATTTTGCAAAAAGCGGGCGTCAAATTCTGTGTCTCGACCGGCGAAGACGGGCCCGAAGTGCGCGACCTGCCCTACCAGGCGGGTATCTCCGGCGCCTTTGGACTGGCGCCCGATGAAGCCTTAAAAGCGGTCACGCTTTACCCGGCGCAGATACTTGGGGTGGCTGATAAGATGGGTTCGATCGAGGTGGGCAAGCTGGCCAATATCGTGGTGGCGGACGGCGACATCCTGGAGCCGCGGACAAATATAAAATACTTGTTTATCAACGGCCGCAATATTCCGCTGACCAGCCGCCACACGGAACTCTACGAGCAGTTTAAGGATAGGAAACTTCCGTAAGAGTTTAGAGAGTTTGTAGAGTTAGTAGGGTTTAGAGTTACGCCTTCAGGCGTGAGACAGAAACGCGACAGTTATGGAGCGTGTCATATTCTAAGACAGGCTCCATAACTGTCGCGTTTCTGCCATTGAGAAATTAACGCGTAAACGCGTATTCTGAATTAATTTAAATTTCAGTCTTCCTATGCGCGATCAACCGCAGCAGGCCGTTGATCGCCAGGTGAAGCAGCGCGTAGACAATTAACGCGAACACGATCGGCAGCACCAGCGTAAAGCCTCCCTCGGCGGAAATGCTCGGCATAATGCCCCTGAATGGCGCGTAAAACGGGTCGGTAATGGCCTTGATAAACTGCACAAAATCGTTATTTTCGCGCGCGGCAAATAAAGCCAAAACCAGCCGCAGCGCCAGCAGCCCGTAGACCACATAAAAAATATAATCGACGATCTGCGAAACCCTCGCTAAGCCGCGGGCGCGTTCCACTTCGCGGTCGGTTTCCACGATCTCATCGACCGCCTTTTCGCGAAAACCTTCCGCCAGGTTTTCTATCCTTCCGCCGTCCACGTCATTTTGCACCGCTGCTCGCTCTTCGATCTCGGCGCCCACATCCGCCTTCACGCCGGTTTTAAGATTTTCGTACTGGACGCCTCGCTGCACTTCTTCCTGTAATAGTTTATTGTCCACCATAGATGTCTACTCCTTAAGATCAGACTAAGAATAAGATCAGACTAAGAATTTTTTTACGCGGTCAGGCCGTCGCGTTTTTCCAGAATGTCGCGCAGCCACCATTCATGCTTTTCGTGGATCTGAACGAACCGCGAAAAGATATCCACGGTGCCGGGATCGTTATTTTCTTCGGCGGTTTTCACGGCGTCGCGCATTTCCTTGATCACGGTCAAAACGTTTTGGTCGGCTTCCGCGATCATCTGCCGCATGTCGGTGCCTTTTTTCGCCGCCTTGACGGTGGCTGTCTGCATAAAATCTTCGAAATGCGAAACCGGGCTTTGCCCGATCATTCTGACCCGTTCGGCCAGCACGTCGATGGTTTCATAGACCTCGCCCGCGAATTCGTCGAACAAAAGATGCAGGTCGCGGAAATGCGGCCCGAATGTCTGCCAGTGATAATGTTTATAATTCAGGTAGATGATAAAAGCGTTTGCCACCTGGATCTGCAGACTTTGAACCACTTCATTGTCGGCGGAATTATTTTTTGAAACTTCCTGTTTAACTGCCTGTGTCATTTTTATGCTCCTTCGATCGCTCTAATTCCGGATCTTAAAATAAAAGCCATAATACTTTTACAACTATTATGCCAAAGTGCATTGAACCGCATATCTGCTTTATTACGTGTGATTTACCGCCTCAGTCATTGTGACCGGATAACCGCCGTATTAAAGCTGTATCAAAACTATGCACCATAGAAATAAGCGGGCGAACAATGTCACCCGCTTATTTCTGTCCCACCCCTTGCTCGTTGGTAAAGTCTATCGCAGCCCGCCCACGTTTTGCGGGGCGCTTGCGGTAATGACAAATTCGGTCCCGCTGTCGAGCCTCAGATCGTCGCGGCCCTGCAGGATAACCGAACCGGCTCCCGCGCCCGCGCCGACTCCGGCACCGATAGCAGCGCCCGAACCGCCGCCGGCAACTGCGCCGATGATCGCGCCGATAGCAGCGCCGATCCCGGTCCTTATCGCCGTTTTACTGGTTTGATTGCTGTCGCGCACCACGCCTTCGTTGGTCACGTTGACCATGTCACCGTTCGGCAGTCTCACTTGCTCCGCCGCTCCGGCGAATTTATAGGTGCGGCCGTTAGACATCCGGATCTCCTCGAAGTTCATGGTCATATTTGCCCGGCCGGTAACTCTGCCCGAACGTTCGGCGTTCGAGACATAACCGGTAATGACCGCGCCCGAATACTGCGCAGGCGAAGTTACCCTCATGGTAAATTTTTCGCCGTTGGCGGTAGTTTTGGTCGAGATCATATTGTCCAGAACGCCCACGATACGCGTGCCGTTCGGAATGATGAAATCACCGTAAGTGGTGGTATAACCGCCGCCGGTATTCTGCCCGGTGTTGTAAGTGTTGGTATTCGCCAGGCTCCAATCAGCCGTCGGGCTGATCTTGTCGTAGACGCTGGTGACGCTGATCGTCTGATTATCGTTCTCACGATAAACCCGGCGCGTTACGCGGAGTTGGCCGCTACGGCTCGGTACGAACGAAACATAAAAGTCGTTCATTCCCCGGTCGCCTTCATAATTGACGGCCAGGCCGTTGTTTACCGAAGTCGCGGTGGTGCGGATAGTACGGCCGTTAGCCGAAGTCTCGCTGCGCGCCACGCCGTCCGCGGTAACAATTGCCTGCGGCGCCATATCGGAAGCGATGGTCACCTGGCGATTATTTTTCTGGATCACCAGGGTTTCCGGCGGAGTCAAACGGCGTATCAGGCCCTGCCCGCGTCCACGTCCGGTCGAACTGGTATTAACTCTATCCACCGCAGCCTGCACGTCGTCGCTGGCAGAGCGGTTGAGCCGGTAAGTACCGGTCAGCATCGCATCACCCCAGTAACCACGCCCGGCGTTGCTTCCGGTATTCGGATAATTGTTATTCGGAAAGTTGTTGCCGGTAGTGTAAGTAGGATTGTTCCAGTTCCAGGTCACGCGATAATAAGTAGCCAGCGTGTTCAGGTCGGTTTTTAACGAAGTCCATTGATTCTGCGCGGCCGTGGTCAAACGGGTGTTGCGCATAAAGCGGTCTATAGCTGAACCGCGCGATAAAACTTCCTGCACATCCGCGTTGGCTATGCTGCCTGAATCAAACCGCGCGCGCAGGCGGTCGGTGGCCTGTTCGAATTCATTTACAAACCCGGTGATCTGATCTTCGGTCTGGCTGCCGTTTACCGAACTTACGTCAAGCGCATTGTTAAGACGATTGCGAAAAACGTCGGTTTTGGTTTCGATGCGGGTCAGAAGTGTTCTGACCTGATTGTCCGTAACTCTATAAGGACGCAATTGTCCATGAGTTGTTTGTACGGTTGTCACAAATTGCATACCTAAAAATGCAATTGAAACCAAACCGGTTAATAAAAATTTTCTCATAAATACCCCCATGATAATTTGAATAATAAACGCCAATGCCATTTTAATGACAGAACGACGGGCTGATGCCATTCAAGGTGCAATGACCGTGCCATGCCTTCTAAACGCTGCATCTAAAAGAGTTTATAGAAGCCAGGATTAGCGAGGTTATGAGAGGGCTCAAACCGCGTACCATATTGATGCAGTGAGGTTAACCGCTGCCGTTGTTGCCGATGACGGGAAGTGTCAGGGTAAAGGTCGAGCCTTTTTCCGCGCCTTCGCTCTTGGCTTCCAGGGTGCCGTGGTGAAGCTTGATGATGTGACGGGAAAGCGCCATCCCGAGGCCCAAACCGCCGTGCCGTCTGATCGTGGAAGAATCGCCCTGTTTGAAAATATCAAAGACGTGCGGCAAAACCCCCGGGTGAATTCCGAAGCCGTTGTCACGGATCTGTAATTTTACCCCGGCGTCGCACGAGCTTACTTCCATTGCTATCGCTCCGCCGGGCGGGGTAAATTTCACCGAATTGGAGAGAATGCTCCGGAACACCTTTTCCAATTTTGCCTCGTCGCCGGAAACCATTTTCCCGCCCGAAAGGTCCTGCTTTTTGAAATAAATATTTTTCGCCTGCGCCTGCGGGAGAAATTCGTTAAAAGTTTTGTCCACCAATTGCGAAAAATTAAGCGGCCTGGCTTCCAAATTATCTTTCCCGGCATTGATGTCGGAAAAGACGATCATGTCCTCGACCAGGTTTACCTGCGAGCGCAGATTTTTGTCGATTATATCCAGCGCCTTTAAGCGCGTGTCATAGGTCACATTTCGATTTTTCAGAATGGTGACGCCGCCGGCGATCGAGTTAAGGGGCGTGCGCAATTCGTGCGACACGACGGCGATAAACTGGTCTTTCACGCCTTCCGAGCGCGCCAGGTCGTTGGCTATCCTTTCCAGGCTGGCATGCGCCTTCGATTGCGACAGCGTGATAAAGAACAAGATAAGGCTGATGCCCAGGCCGAAGAAAAAGATGATCAAAGTCCAGCCGGTCGAGGAATTGGAATGAAAAGAGGGCAGTGTTTTATATTTGATGATCCATTTCTGGTTGCCCATCATAATACTTTCCGTGGTGTCCTCAAAACGCACGTTGTTATAAATGGTCCGGCTTAACGACTGCACAGGGGCGAAGTTTTCAATGTTCTTATTTTCTTTGTTGTCGCTCACAGATTCGGCCAGCAGGTTTTCCGAGGTCACTTCCCGGTCGTAAATTGCGAACGAAATATCGGACACCCCGCTGATCTTTTGCACTTCATTGACAAAATTAGGCGCCCGGAACGGACAGTAAAGAAGGCTTTCGATCTCTTCTTTTCTTTTTTCCGGCGTTTCGGGGACCTGGCCCGATCTGTAGATCGGTATAAATAACTGGAAGCCGGGCCGCCTGGGGCTTTCGGGCGTTCTCGGCCATTGAATAAGGGTCAGTTTTTCAGAGAGGGCCGGCGCGCCGGTTGAGGCCGCCTTTTCGATCGTTGCCAGCTTGGGCTCTTCGCTGGAGATAACGTAACCGATCCCGCGCGGGTTCAGATCTTTAGCGAGCGGCTCAAGGTAAAGGATCACGTAAGCGTCTTTACCGGCGGCATCGGCGGGAAAGATCGCAAAATCCGTGTGGCCTTCAGCCCTCATTTTTTCCGTCAGCGCCGCTTGTTCCGCGGGCTGTACTTTTTTGATAAATCCGATACCCTGCACACCGTGGAATTTTTCCTCGAGTTCAAGGCTCTTGATGAAAAGGGCGAACGAATTTTTATCTATTTCCTTGCCGCCGGATCTGGCGGCTTCCAGAAATCCGCGGCTGGAATTGAGCAGGGTTACATAGGCTTCGAGGCGGCTTTGGACGGTAGATTTAATTTTGCTGACGTCGCTGTTGAATCTTATCCGGTCCCTGTTTTCGCCGCTCTTATAGAAAAAATAGGTGACCCCGACGGTAAGCAGGATCGCCGCCGCAAAGATCAGGTACGGAGTTTTAAGATATTGGCGGCTGCTGATGTCGCCTAAAAAATCATCCTTCAGCTTAGTGAAATTTTTTTCCATGCAAACCACGATCCGTGGACTAGGCAGGCAATCCACATGAAGGTGAAGAATTACGGAGCAATTCTTATACCACCTGCCCCCTTTAAAACCTATTTCATAACTCCTATAGCCGCTTGGAGTTCGAAAGACATATGTTTTATATCATACATTGGGGATTTTTTGGGTGTATGAAATAAATACAAGATACGAATGGATTTAGTCCAATAAAGCGGCCGAATTTGTCCGATTGTGAAACTCGATATTTCGGCTGAAAATATTTATTTATTGATATAACGGTGTTTATCGTTGTGGTATGGTTTTTGAATAGCTATCCGGCATAGAAGGTCCAGCAACGAGGACACTCGGGAGGAAATAACATTGCATCTGCTTTGAATCAGGTCATTGGTCATAACCGTCATTCAAAGAGATTCATAACCGGGCATTTAAATTTAATAACAGCAGGTTCATAGGAAGGAATGTTCGGTTATGTGTGCCGCCAACTTTTGTTGGCGGCACTTTTTTGGCTTTAGTCTTTTTTATCCGGCGCGGTTTTTTTATCGAGATTGTGGCGCTTGATCATTCCGTACAGACGCGGCCGGTACAGGCCCAGCAAATTGGCGGCGGCCTGTTTGTTTCCGCTCGTTCGTTTCAGCGCGGCAGTCACGACGCCGCGTTCAATGGCCTCGAAAACGTCCCGGTTGGGTTCATTTTCCCCGGGCTCGGAAAGCTTCCCGACGATTACTTTACCGATCTCCTCGAACAGGTCTTCATCGCTTAAATGCTCGGGCGCCTTAAATGTGCCGGCCTCATTTACGGGACGCTCGTCCGCCGGGACAGTGAACTCCGGGAGCGTCGTTTCCGAAGAAACCGCGGCGCCGGCAAAAGCGGTGAAAGCGGAGCCTTCCTCGGCGGGCAGGTCCAGTATTTCGATGGCCTCGCCCTTGCTCAGCAAAACCGCCCGCTCGATCACGTGCTCAAGCTCGCGGACGTTTCCCCGCCAGCTGTAATTGAGCATCTGGTTGTACGCGTTCTGGGAAAAACCGCCGATGTAGCGGCTATATTTTTCCGCGTAGATCTTCAAAAAATGGTCCGCCAGCATCGGAATGTCGTCGCGCCGCTCGCGCAGCGGAGGAATGCGGATCTCTATCGTATTGATGCGGTAATACAGGTCTTCGCGCAGCGATTCGATCCTGATGGATTCAAACGGGTCGCGGTTGGTGGCGGTGATCAAACGGAAATCCACTTCCTGCGGCCGGTCGCTGCCGACGCGGTTATAAACTTTTTCCTGGAGCACGCGCAAAAGTTTGGGCTGGAGTTCGACCGGCATTTCGGCGATCTCGTCCAGCAGCAGGCTGCCGCCGTTCGCCCGGCCGATATGGCCGACCTTGTCGGCGGTGGCGCCGGTAAAGGCCCCTTTTATATGCCCGAACAATTCGGACTCGATCAGGTCCTTGGGCAGCGCCGAACAATTGACCTTGATGAAAGGCTTCTTGGCGCGCTGGCTTTTGAAATGGATGGCGTTGGCGATGATCTCTTTTCCCGTGCCTGATTCGCCCAGGATCAGGATGTTGGCGTCCGAGGCCGCCACGCTTTCGATCGTTTCATAGATATCCTGCATCGATTTGCTGCCGCCGACTATTCCCGCAAAAGAAGCGGGTTTGCTTAGCTTGCCGCGGAGTTCGCGGATCTCAGCCGCCTGCTGCTCGCGTTCGAGGGCCTTTCCGATCAATAGCAGCAGCTCTTCGAATTCCAGCGGTTTTTCAACGTAATAAAATGCCCCGGCCTTGGTGGCTTCGATCGCTTTTTCGGTCGAGCCTTCCCCGGTGATCATTATGATCTCGGTGTTAGGCGAAATTTCCTTCGCCTGTTTGACCATTTCGATCCCGTTCATGCCTGGCATATTGAGATCGGTTAAAATTATGTCCAGCTCATTTTCCCGGATCAGTTCGAGCCCCGTTTGTCCCTTATCGGCGGTCAAAACCTCGAATCCCTTCTCTTCAAGCTGAAACTTGAGCAGCTCCAGCAGAGAAACATCGTCATCGATAACCAGCGCTTTGTATGCCATTGAACCTCTTTCGTTTGTAATTTCGAGCAGTTTTATCGTATCAAATTCATACATCAATAATGAAGCCGGGAAGGGCCATTTGGCCGAAATACTTACATAAGTTGCTTAAAATCAGTGTTTTTTATCCAAAATCAACTGTGGCATTTAACTTGCAATCACAATTCCACATCTCACACAGAACAAGAGGGAGAATTAAATTATGGGAAGTGCAGCGATCAAGGTCATTAAAAAAAGTTCAGCAGACCAGCCGAGGGTTAAGCCCGAGAAGAGTGTTAAAAACTATTCAAAAAATGCCATTCATTCTATAGAAAGTAATATCAAGGGCTGGATAGAAGAACTTCAGGTGCGAAAAAACGATGAACTGCTTCACAGTCACAGTTTTTTAAGCGGTGCATAAATAAAAGGGGAGTTATGTTAGGGGTTGTAATTGCGATTTTATTGTTTTTATGGGTATTGGGAATTTTGACGGGACAAACTTTAGGGGGCTTCATTCACCTGCTTTTAATTTGTGCTTTCACAGTTTTTGCCATCAGGCTTTTGTCGGGAAAGAAGGTTATTCAGTAAGATGTCTGTATGGCAGTTTATGACGAGGTCTTTTATTTCCATGGCATTTTAGATCCTAAGGGTGTATTGCGCGAATTAAAGGGAAAGATCTTTACCGATGAGGCTGATGTCAAAAGCCTCATCGGTAAAGATTTTTATTTGTCCAACCTCTGGCAGGACGATCCTCACCTGTCAGCGCCGCATAATTCAAACCTGGTAAAGAGCGCCGTGGAAGAAGCTTCCGCCGGCCAAACCACCACGATCGAAGTCGACTGTAATGTAAATCCCGCTAAAACCGAAAAGGTCAAGCTTACTCTTGCTCCCGTTACCGGTGACGACGGCCGGGTAAAAGAGATCTTTTTTTCCGCCCTGGACGTTAGCGTATATATGCAGGAAGCGACGTTTTATAAACAAAGAAGCGAGCAATTGCTTTTCGCGGCCGAAACCGCGGAGATAGGCCTGTTTTCCTGGGACCTGAAAAAGAGTGAAATTTTTACCACTCCCCGTTTTAACGAGATTTACGGCCTGGGGCCGCACGACATAATGACCCTGGAAAATTTTTCCGGTGTGATACACCCCGACGACCGCGAGCTGGTCGGGCAGACGATCCGCGATTCCCACGCTAACTTTAAGGAATGCAATATTGAATACAGGGTGATAGTAAACGATGAGGTCCGCTGGCTTTGGGTGCGGGGAAAAACCTTTCCCGAGACCGAGATCTCGGCCGCCGTCACGATGGGAAGCGGGCGCGATATCACCGAAAGAAAACTCGCCGACGACAGGCTTTCCGAGGTCTACGTTTCGGAAAGACAGGCGCGGGACGAAGTGGAACAAGCCATCCAGGCCAAGGACCATTTTATTGCCATGGTCTCGCACGAGCTGCGCGCTCCTTTGAATTCGATCCTGGGCTGGGTAAAGATCCTGATCACCAAGGAACTCGATAACGAAACCCGGGTGGGCGCGCTGGAAACCATCGAAAGAAGCGCGCGCGTCCAGGCCAAACTGATCGGCGACCTGGTAGATTCTTCGAAGATCATTTCCGGAAAACTGAACCTCGAATTTCACCCGGTGAATTTGCCGCGGGCGCTGGCTCACGTGGTGGAAGCGCAGAAGCCGGCGGCGCAGGCAAAACAGATAGAACTTAATTATCAATGTGAGAACGAAGAGTTAACAGTGAACGCCGATCTGGCGCGCCTGCAGCAGATCTTTACCAACCTGCTCACCAACGCCATCAAATTCACGGCGGAAGGCGGCCGCATAACCGTCGATGCAGCAAATGCTGGCGACGATATCTGCGTTAGCATAGAAGATACGGGCAAGGGAATAGACGCCGAAGAATTACCTTATATCTTCGAGCGCTATTTCCAGGCGCGGATAAACGAATCCGGTGATAACAGCGGGCTGGGGCTGGGGCTGTCCATTGTTTCTTCGCTGGTCAGACAGCACGGCGGCGCGGTAAAGGCCGAAAGCGCAGGGAACGGAAAGGGCGCGAAGTTCACGGTCACTCTTCCGGCCCTAACGGCGGCGGAAAAACCTTTGGAGCGGGCGGAAGAGCCCGATCTGCCGGAAGAACCGCTCCAGAACCTGCGCATTCTTCTGGTCGAAGATAACGAGGACGCGCGCGAGGTGATGCAGATATTTTTCGAGCAGATGGGCGCAAAGGTGATCTCCGCGGAATCGGCTGGAAAGGCCCTGGAAAAGTTCGATTCGAACAAGGTGCTGCCCGACGTTATGGTTTCGGATATCAGCATGCCGGAAGAGGACGGGTATTCTCTGATAAGAAAGGTGCGCCGCCGTCCGGCGGAAAAAGGCGGCCGCATTCCGGCGATCGCTTTGACCGCGCTGGTGTCAGCCGAAGATGAGAGAAAACTGCTGGCGGCGGGTTTCCAGCGTCATCACGCCAAGCCTTTCGAACCGGAACTCTTGATTAAGGAAATTTTGGAAATCACAAAATAGGCCTGCATCCTGTCAGAACCGGGAGCGGTAGCGACGGGTCCATATCAATGATTAGCGTACTTATCCCCTAACCATAGGTATAGGGGGGTATAATGTATCGCATTACATCTAAACCCGAAAGCGAAAACGATATGACAGTTTGTATAGCCGCCAGATTTGATAAAGGTATTATCGTGGTTACGGATATGACTCGGACGAATGCAAAAACTGAGCGTACGCGTGAAATTCCAGTAGCCAAATCGTTCGGTTTTTCAAAACATATCGTTGCGTTAAGAGCGGATGATATGGCGCTACAAAATGAACTCTGTAGCGCTGCTGGCTTAACGCTAAGCACCAAATATTCTGACGAGATATTTTTAGTAACAGACGCTCTTGAGGCGTATATCGAAGCATATAAACAAGCGAAACAAAAACGCTTAGTATTGAACATTTATTCGGATTATGGTTACAACACTATTGATGAATACCATTCTGATAAAGAGCGCGATCCTGTGACAACGCAAGAGATTCTGCAAAGGGTGGCTCGATTTAAGATGCCGCCGATTCAGACGTTAATAGTCGGTTTGGATGTGAACGGGGAACATATTTGGTACTTCGACGGGGAAGACCCTCAAAACTGTGGCGATGATGGCTTTGCGTCTATCGGACAAGGAATAAATGAGATCGAATATCAGTTCAGCAAAATGAGTTACGGGTGGGATTTATCACGGGAGGATGTGGTTTCCATTGCCTATTTTGCGAAAGCACGCGCTGAAGATTTTTTAGGCGTAAAATCCGCAACTTTTGTTAGTGAAATAACGGTTAAAGGTACTGCACATATACCTGAACCTTTATTGATGGAACTATACGAAATTTACAATCTTCTTGAGGCAGCAATTATGACGAATGAGACCCAAGCAAGAAGGATGTTTGGAAAGATTAGCAATATGGCGGCAAATATGGAACAAGAAGAAAATAAACGAGGTCGGTCACAAGGACGAGCAACAAAAAAAGATTCCGAGACGGAAGGTTCCTTTTTTCTAAACAAGATTTTTTGGATGGCTTAGCTAAAGCTAGTCAGAAAATTTCCGAACACGAGTTAGAAAAGACTCAACATCATGATTAATGATTAATTTAAGAATCTATAACATTCTCATTTATCACTAAAACACTCACCATTAATCATTAAAGTCACCCCGGTCGCTACCGCTCCCGGTTCTGACAGTTCTCAGCACATGCCGCCTTCGCTGGTCATTTCTGAGATTTGCCGTTTCAGCTCCTGTTTGGGAGGTTTCGCCGACGGCGGCGGATCCGAGATATGTATCTCCGGCGATTCGGATTCGATGCTGAATATACTCGTCACCTCCTGAACGCCGTCGATATTTATCACCGTCTCTTCCGCGACCCCGGCTGATTGCGGGTCCGGCACCGAACCGGCCAGCGTCACGTGTCCTTCGTCGACGTTCACCCAGATATTCGCCGCGTCGATGTCAGGATGATTTACCAGTTCCTGGTTGATTTTTTCAACGATATTATCATTCATCATAATAACTTCTCCTTGATATAAAAATACCCGCGCTCCATCTCGCGCAATCGCCGTGCCAAGTAGTAAAGAGTAAGCAGTGTAAGTATTTTAGGCTGAACGCGTTCAACGGAAAAGAATTAGCCTGTAATGAATTGATACGTTTTGATCGGAGTTGAAATAAAACTTTACATCATCTTTGTATCGTTTACCGCATAGAAAGGGAAACCGCGGCCCGCCGGCCTTTCGCCGTAATTGCTAAGTCCAGATAATTCAATGTTTAAGTGTTAGGCACGATATTCGCAATGTTAGAATTAGTCAGTTATGGCAAGAGAAACCATAAAGAGAGGAAAAAACTAAAATGCTTTGGACGATCTTTTTAATTTTGTTGGTTTTGTGGGCGTTAGGGATGGTCACATCCAATACGCTGGGCGGCTTTATTCACATTCTATTGGTGATCGCGTTGGCAGTAGTGCTGATTCGCTTGATCCAGGGTCGCAGGCCCGTAGTTTAAATATATCCAGGAGGTACTAATAATGATCAATAATCATGAAGGTATGCAGACTAAATTCAAAGGTGTCGGAAATAATCTTTTATATTTGCTGGTCGGAGGCGGGATCGGCGCGACGGTAGCATTGCTTTTTGCTCCTAAACCGGGCAAGGAATTGCGCCACGATGCTTCCGAAGCAGTGAAACAGGGGTTGGAAACGGCTAACAATACAGTTTCTCAATTAAAGGAAAACGCGGGCGGGTATTACCAGAAAGCCCAGGAGAAAGCTTCCGAGTTTTATCACGCGGCGATGAAAAGCGTGAACAGCCAGTCCGGGGAAGCAAATGCGGGGGACATGGTGGGAAACCCGTCGCCTGATTTTTTAAGTCAGTCGCAGGGCGTTCCGACGGAAAATAATCCGGAAAGTACAAATCAAACGCCGCCGATGTTTGAATCCGGTAAAAAACCTTTTGACCAGAGAAACATCAAGACCGGAATACTTTAAGTTCGCTTAACAGCGAAGCTCCGAGAGAGCAAAGGCAGATCGCGCTGAAATAACACAAGGCGTTTTTCAGGGCGATCTGCTTTAACAAGGCATCATTACGGAATTATCACTTTGCTTTATTCGTAAGGTTTTAATTAAAAGGAGGGCTTTCAGGTATGAATACTCCCGTCACATTTGCCACGAACCGTAATCAGCTTCTGGCTTCTCTCTCCACCACTAAATTCAAAGAAATTCAACCCGATCTCGAGCGCATTAAAATGCGCCGCGGCGAAAGAGTGTATAAAGCGGGCGAACCGCTGGAATATGTGTATTTCCCGGAAAGCTGCATTATCTCTATGGTCACCGTGTTTGAAGACGGGACCAGCGTAGAATCCGGTATCATCGGGCGCGAAGGGATGACCGGGATGTCTATCGCTTTGTCGGACGAGACTTCCAATCGCGAAGTGTTTGTGCAGGTGACGGGTTCGTGTTTGCGCATGAAAGGGAAACGCTTCTGCGGCGAGATGGAAAAAGGCGGCGCTTTCCAAAAAGCCGTCCTGAACTATACCTCCAACTTTTTTGAGCAGGTCACGCAAACCGGCGCATGCGGCAGCCATCACTCGCTGAACGAGCGGCTGGCGCGGCTGCTGCTGATGTGTTACGACCGTACCGAGGGCAATAAAATATTTATCACGCACGAATTTTTCGCCCAGATGCTGGGGACCTATCGCCCCAACGTGACGAACGTGGCCGTAAGCTTAAAGGAGCAGGAACTGATCGATTACCGGCGCGGGCTGATCACTATTACCGATAAAAAAGGGCTGGAAACCGCGGCTTGCGAATGCTACCGTGTCATAAAGAAATGCTATAAAAAATATCTCGCTTCGCTGCAGCGCCCCACGGCCAAATCGCAGGTGGATTGCGTCAATACGATCGCGGCTTAAGATTTTTACCGATCGTTATATGTGCTAAGTAAACGGACAACTGAAACCGAAGGTTTTTAATAGTTTGATGGTCGATAAAGTATGACGAAAGTGGCAGGCACCGTTTAGGTGCCGGTGAAGCACAGTGGTTTCGTCAATCTCTTTCCAAAATTTAATTAACGAACAAGGGAGGTAAAAAATGGCAGACGATAGAGACAGACAAGATAATCAAGATAATCAGGAACCGCAGGGAACCGGCGGCCAGGAAGGCCATGGCAAGCAGGGCGATCCCGACAGCCAGCAGGGTGGTGGCCAGAGCGGACAGCAATTCGGCCAGCAAGGCGGCCAGGAAGGCCAGGGCACCCAGCGCGCTCCGGCAAGCGATGAAGAAGGCGAGGGAGGCGGCAGTCAACGGGAGCCGAATACCTGATCCGTTTCCAATACTATTCTCCAAGTTCTGAAGCCGGCCTTTGATCAAGGCCGGCTTCAGTGTTTAAAACGATAATATTAAATTCTTGTGTTATTCCACCGTGACGCTCTTTGCCAGATTGCGAGGCTGATCGACGTCGCAGCCGCGGCGGACGGCGATGTGATATGCCAGCAGCTGCAGCGGCACGATAGCCAGGATCGGCGCCAGCAGGTCGCTTGCGGGCGGGATGCTGATGACGTGATTCGAAACCCGCGCGGAAACATCATCGCCTTCGGTCAGCACGGAAATTATTACGCCTTCGCGCGCGTGCACTTCGACTATGTTGGAATGCGTTTTTTCATAGCGCAGCTCTGAGAGAGCATTGCCGGGCTCCTTGGTATTGATGATCACGACCGGAAGTTTTTCGTCGATCAGGGCGTTGGGCCCGTGTTTCATCTCGCCCGCCGGGTAGCCTTCGGCGTGGATGTAGCTGATCTCTTTTAATTTCAGCGCGCCTTCCAGCGCGACGGGAAAATTGATGCCGCGCCCGAGATACAAGAAATCCGTGCGAGCGGAAAAATTCTTTCGAGAGTTCCTCGACGCTGTCCGAATCGTTGAGTAATTGCTCGATCTTCACCGGCAGCTCCGCCAATTGCTGCGCGTGAAATTTCGCCTGCTCTTCCGTCATATAACCGCGCAGCTGCCCGAGATAGAGCGCGAAAAGATAAAGCGCGACCATCTGCGAAGTGAACGCCTTGGTCGAAGCCACGCCGATCTCCGGCCCGGCGTGGGTCAGGATGGTGCCGTCGGCTTCGCGCGTGATCATCGAACCCTGTACGTTACAGATCGCCAGCACTTTGCAGCCGGCATTTTTTGCTTCGCGCATCGCAGCGATGGTGTCGGCCGTTTCGCCCGATTGCGAAATGACGACCAGCAGCGTGTTTTCGTCCAGGACCGGATCGCGGTAGCGAAATTCAGAGGCGTAATCGACCTCGACGGGAATTCTCGCCAGTTGCTCGATCATATATTTTCCGGCGATCCCGGCGTGCCAGCTCGTTCCGCAGGCCGCGATCTTGACCGACGTCACGGCGCGAAAATCGCTCTCGGTGATGTTCATCTGGTCGAGATAGATCTTGCCCGTATCCAGCGAGACGCGCCCTTGCACGGTGTCGCGCACGGCGCGCGGCTGCTCGTAAATTTCCTTGAGCATGAAATGCTTAAAGCCGCCTTTTTCCGCCGCGATCGGGTCCCAGGTAATGCGCTGCTGTTTCGGTTCGACCACGTTGCCTTCGAAATCCGTCACCCGCACGGAATCTTTGGTCAGGATGGCGATCTCCTTGTCGCCCAGGAAAAAAACGTCGCGCGTGTGCTGCAGGATCGCGGGGATATCGGAGGCGACAAAAAATTCGCCGTCGCCGAGGCCGATCACGACGGGCGGGCCTTCGCGCACGGCGATGATGGTGTCGGGCTCGTCCACGGAAATGATCGAAAGCGCGAAAATTCCGCGCAGCTCCTGCACCGCCTTGCGCACGGCAAGCTCGAGCGAAAGGCCTTCGCTTTCGATGTAGTGCCCGATCAGATGGGCCACGACCTCGGTGTCGGTCTCGGTCTTAAACTCGCTGCCCAGGCCCATCAGCCGCTCTTTTAACTGCAGATAATTTTCGATGATGCCGTTGTGAACGACAATGACCTTGCCCGATTGATCGCGGTGCGGGTGCGCGTTTTCCTCGGTCGGCCGCCCGTGCGTCGCCCAGCGCGTGTGCCCGATGCCGTAATTCCCGTCGAGCGGGTTCAGCCGTATCGCTTCTTCCAGATTGCGCAGCTTCCCCTCGGCGCGGCGGATCGAAAGATTTTTCCCTTCGTCCACCACGGCGATCCCCGCCGAATCGTACCCGCGATATTCCAGCTTGCGCAGCCCGTCGATAATGACCGGCACCACTTGTTTATTTCCAACGTATCCGACAATTCCACACATATTTTTTGTAAGTGACAAGTGAATAGTGACGGGTGACAAGATTCACTTATTCGTGTCCAACTTTATAATTTTTGTTTAAGATGTTTTGATAAACCGATGATCATTCTACCTATCGCTTCTGCCTCATTTTTGAGTTCAAAATAATCTTCCTGAGTTATATAACCGAGTTTTTGTGCTATTAGCAATTCGGTTTCCAATTCACTTGATGATCCTTGGGCTATCGAAAGAAAATTCAAAAACTCTTTTGTCGTTTGTCTTGCTGAACCTTCTGCTATATTCGCCGGTATTGAAACCGCTGCACGGCGAATTTGTGAAGTCAGCCCGTATTTTTCTTCTGTGGGAAAATTTTTTGTATTTTTATATATCGTAATTACAAATTCTACTGCTCTTTTCCACACATCCAGTTTTTCATGAGGACGCATAGATACCTTTCTTTCTTGTTACTTGTCACTATTCACTTGTAACTTCCTCGTCACCTGTCACTAGTCACTTGTCACCTTTTTAATATTCCTGGCCGGCTGGCCCACCGCCAGGGTATTTTCCGGGATGTCTTTTCTCACCACGGTGCCCGCGCCGGTCATCGCGCCGTCGCCCACGGTGACGGGCGCTACCAGCATCGTGTCCGAGCCGATCCTGACGTTTTTTCCTATCGTGGTCTGATGCTTGTTCTTGCCGTCGTAATTACAGGTGATAGTGCCCGCGCCGATGTTCGTATTTTCGCCGATGGTCGCGTCGCCGAGGTAGGTCAGGTGGCTGGCCTTGGAATCTTTGCCCAAAACGGTTTTCTTCATCTCCACGAAATTGCCGATCTTTGCGCCTTCTTCCATTTTTGCGTGGCCGCGCAGGTGCGCCATCGGGCCGACGGTACAGTCATTTTCGATCTCGGAATCGGTGATCAGGCAATTGTCATGGACGGTGACGCCGTCGCCGATGCGCGAATTTTTAATGCGTGTGCCGGAATGGATCTCGCATTCGTCGCCGATCACCGTGCCGCCTTCGAGATAAACGTTCGGGTGGATGACCGTGTCGCGCCCGATCCGGACTTCGGCCCCGACATAGGCACTTTTCGGATCGATAAATGTGACACCGGCTTCGAGCATCAGGCGCTTGATGGTGTTGCGGTGGATCATTCTTTCAAGATCGGCCAGCTCGGCGCGGTTGTTGATGCCCGACACTTCGCGCGGGTCGTGATGTTCGTAAAGCGACACGGTCTCGCCGTTTTCGCGCAGCAATGCCGGCGCATCGGTCAGGTAATATTCGCCCGTAACTTCGCTGGGCTCCAGGCCTTCCAGCGCCCGGTAGAGAAGCCGCGTGTTAAAGCAATAGATGCCGGAATTTATCTCGTTGACGGCGCGTTCTTCGTCGGTCGCGTCTTTTTGCTCGGCTATATGGCTAAAGCCGCCGTTTCCGTCTCTGACGACGCGCCCGTAGCCGGTCGGGTCGTTGAGCTTTACGGTCAGGATCGTGCAGGCCGCATTTTGCCCGTGATGCTGCTGCACGAGCGACGCCAAAGTCTCGGCGCGGATGATCGGAACGTCGCCGGAAAGTATCACCAGGGTGGAATCGGTGTCGCGCAGAAATTCGCGCGCGGAATTAACGGCGTGGCCGGTGCCGAGCTGCTCGCTCTGCAGGGCAAAAGTGGTTTGATCTTCGCCGAGCTCCTCGAGGACTGCCGTCTTGACCTGATCAGCCTGGTGCCCGACCACCACATAGACCTTTTGCGGGGCGAGCGCCGCCGCGGCCCGGCAGACGTAAGCTATCAGCGGTTTGCCGTCCAATTCGTGCAGCACCTTGGCTTTTTTGGAACGCATCCGCGTTCCCAGCCCGGCGGCTAAAATCAGGATATCGATAGGTAAGGTGTCGGTCGAAGAGGAATTTGGTGACTGCTCCATAACTTAGCGATTTTACACTAAAACCTGCGAAAACTTTTGCGCCGCACAAGCCAGCAAAACCTGCGCCAGCTTTTCCGGGTGATGGCGTACCTTTTCGCCATCGTCCAGCAGATCGGCGCTTACTATCTCAACATTATAAATTATTTCCCGCGAAATCGAACCTTGCAGCCCGATCTGGATCGCTCCTTCGTCGGCATAGCGCGAAAACTGCTCGCCGCTGATGGCGCGGTCGTTGATAACGATAAAATCGAAATCTATCTGCGGCGCGTATTTTTTTACCGTCTCCAGGTGACGGCGCGAATTATAGCCGTCCGTTTCACCGGGCTGGGTCATCAGGTTGCAGATGAAAATTTTGATCGCCGGGGAATCGCCGATGGCTTCGGCCACGCCCTTTACCAGCAGCGGCGGCAGCAGGCTGGTGTAAAGCGATCCCGGCCCCACGGTGATGACGTCGGCTTCGTGAATGGCGGACAAAGCTTCGGGCAGCGGTTCGCAATTTTCCGGTTCCAGTTTTAGCCGCTTTATCGGCAGGGAAGACCGGGAAATATTGGTTTCGCCGCGTACGACCGACCCGTCTTCCAGCACAGCCGAAAGATGCACGTCGGCCATTGTGGCCGGGTAGATATGCCCCTTGCTGGCAAGAATTTCGGAAGACAGCCTGACCGCTTCGGCAAAATCGCCGGTGATCTCGGTCAGGGCCGCCAGGAAAAGATTTCCGAAGCTGTGCCCGCTGAGTGCGCCGTCGCCGCTGAAACGATATTTGAAAAGTTTTGACAGCAAGTGCGAATCTTCCGACAGCGCCACCATGCAGTTGCGAATGTCGCCCGGCGGCAGCATCTGCATCTCGCTGCGCAGCCGCCCGGAGCTTCCGCCGTCGTCCGAAACCGCCACGATCGCCGAAAGTTTTTCCAGCCAGAGAAGTTCGTCTTCACCGGCCGTCGACAAATCTTTTTAGCCCCGAAAGCAGGGTCGAAAGCCCGTTCCCGCCGCCGATGGCGACCAGATTCAGCCCCGAAGTATCGTTTTTCATACTAAGATCAACCATTTATTTCTTCGCATGCCTGTAACAGGCTCATTTAACAGAAATTACTAATATTAAACAATGTTTCAGGAATTAATTCCGGCGGCACGGTTATTTTAATTCACTTCCGGTAAAAGATTAACATTATTGAATATTTTGAGCAATAGTAATGTCTTATAGGTCTGTTTAGAATTTCTTATGGATAAGGCAGAAACTAAGGCAAAGACGCGTTTCTGCTCCCTTAAGAAACAGGCGATAAAAGCGTTAAATTATGCCTAACAGAAAAAAACACTTGAAAGACAAAAACGGAATGTGTTAGATTAAATATGAGGCCGTGGTCTTGCGAAGTCTCACCACATTGACCCCCATTCGGCTCTCTCATATTCTACTGAAAGAAAAACTCATGGCAGAAACGCCCTTTATCATATACGAACAACAGTTCCAAAGGATAAAAACTGTGCTGGTCAAGCTTTGCATCGAGTGTGCCGCGCGGGTCGTGTTTCTGATCGACCGTGACGGGCAGCCCATCGCGGTGCATGGCGATCTGGGCGATATGGACACCACGAGTTTTGCTTCGCTGGCGGCGGGCAACGTGGCCGCGACCAGCAGCATGGCAAAACTGATCGGGGAAGAGTCTTTTCCCACGCTGGCACACGAAGGCGAACACGAGAGCATCTACATCTCCGTCATCGGCAGAAGCTTGCTGGTGGTAGTGTTCGACGAACGCTCGACGCTCGGCCTGGTCAAACTAAGGTCAAAAAAAGCGAGTCACGAAGTGGCGGAAATTTTAGAACAGATCGCCCGGATCTCGGAAAAACATGCCCTGGAAGAAAATTCTTTTTTCTCGGAAATTTCCGACGATGAGATAGACAGTCTATTTAGTTAAAACCTTTCGGATCATAAAGCTATGACTTTTATCAATTACGCTTCACGCGAAATCAACTGCAAAATAGTTTATTACGGGCCGGGCTTGTGCGGTAAGACCACTAACCTGCAATACATCTACGACTCGACCGCGCCGCAGGCCAAAGGCAAACTTATCAGCCTAGCGACGGAAACCGACCGCACCCTGTTTTTCGATTTTATGCCGCTGGAACTGGGAACGGTGCGCGGCTTCAAAACCCGTTTTCACCTTTACACCGTTCCCGGACAGGTCTATTACGACGCCTCGCGCGGCTGATACTCAAGGGCGTGGACGGCGTGGTCTTTGTCGCCGATTCGCAGGAAGAGCGCATGGACGCCAATATCGAATCGCTCTATAACCTGGAAGAAAATCTCCAGACCGCAGGGCTACGATCTGCTCAAGATCCCTTACGTTCTGCAGCTCAACAAGCGCGACCTGCCGAACGTGATCTCGCCCGAAGAACTGGTCGGCGAACTAATCCGCAAGAGCGAACCCGTCTTCGAAGCGGTCGCCGCCAAAGGCGTCGGAGTTTTCGATACCCTCAAAGCTGTCGCAAAACAGGTGCTGACGGAGTTGAGAAAAGGATAGCCGCAAAAAGGCACAAAAATCGCAAAATAAAAAGAGATTGGATTCGATTCCAATCTCTTTTTTTCATAGCCTGAGAGAACCACCCCGCCCTTCGGGCACCCCTCCTTCGTAAGGAGGGGGATTTAAAGAGACGCGCCAAAAAACTCCCCTCCTTACGAAGGAGGGGTGGCGCGCGCTTCGCGCGACGGGGTGGTTCTTTTATTAATGGTATACAAACTTTTCGCACATCGACGGGCAGAGCCCGGAGAGGTTTATGTATTGCTATTTATATTTCGCCGGTAGGTCTAATTCGTCGTCAATCAGCTTATCTGTGGAAATTCCGACTATCTTGGCATAGGCGAGCAATGTGAGTGGTCCCGGCACACGTCCGGCCTCATATTGAGCTATATAACTTCTATACATCGTGATCTTATTATTTTGTCGCTTGATAGCGGCGCACATCTGCGTTTGTGACAGCCCGAGTTTCTCGCGGATTTGCAATAATTTTTGCGCCAAGCGAACTGGCCGTTCTGTTCTTCCAAGTCCCATCAGGAAATTTTCTTAGTTAGAAAGCGTGGTATAAATTGCCACTAGCTTTAGCTAGTGGATCTGGATTGCTAATTATGATCGGCTTTAGCCAAATCTTTAGTTTGGGCTAAAGCCCTATCTTGAGGTTATTACATTACCCACGAGCTAAAGCTAGCGGCAATTTAAAAGAGACACGTTTTTATTTATATTTCGCCGGCAGGTCTAATTCATCGTCAATCAGCTTATCTGTGGAAATTCCCGCTATCTCGGCATAAGCTTTTACGGTAAGCAGTCCCGGAATTCTTTCTCCTAATTCATAACGAGCTATATAGCCAGGATAAGCCTTTACGTTCCGTTTTTCTAGTGCATTGGCCATGCCCACCTGTGACAATCCCATTTTCGTGCGGATTTTTAGCAACTTTTTTGCCAATCTTTTAGGCTGTTCATGTCCCATCAAGAAAAATTCTCCTTGACAGGATTTCGGCCTTCTCTTAAAATACTCCCAGATGGGAGTAACCTCTTGATCTTTACCCGGCACGCCCTATTTTTTTGAATATGGCAGCGCAAGCAGATCAAGATTTATTGCCCATAGAGGTCAGTGGCATTTCGATGCTCGTTTTCAAAGATGTGGGATGACGAAAGAAATTGTAGCATCCCTGTCAATTTCACCGCCGAGGCGGTGAGTAGCAATAAATATAGCACTCTTACCGAACTCCCAAAACTATGGAACGACATGAAATTGCTGCATTGGAAGTCGAAGCGACGGTTATTTCTAGCACTGGTGAAACTCAGCCGCTGGCCGGGCAGGTTTTTTATATTTTAGATAGAAGCACTTCAGACCTTACTCTGCTCAGCGCGGGTTACGCAAAGGCAATAGAATCATTAAAAAACCAGGCGATCAAATTTTTTACCACCGATTCACAGGGAAAGGCTGAAATAAAAGACTTGAAAATGAAAACTTACTATATTTGCGGAGTTAGCAAAACGCCACAGGGAACCGGTATTTGGAATGTTCGGATAGGCCTGAGGCCGGGCCAAAACCGCCTTGTATTGGATAGCAGGAATATGAGTTTTATGTATTGAGAACGGGAGCGCGAGGCTGTGCCTGCATGGATGAGGCTGACCGCGATCACGCGTCAGGCAGGCAAGTGCCCCGCGCTCCCCCGGGTTTAAAATAAAAAGAGCCATCACGAAGATGACTCTTTTTTTAATTTAACGGCGGAACCCCAAATCAGGCCACGTCGAAGCGGTCAAGATTCATCACTTTGTCCCATGCCGCCACAAAGTCGTGCACAAACTTCTCACCGGAATCATCAGCATGCATAGACTTCGGCATAGGCCCGGAGCTCAGAGTTCGAACCGAAGACGAGATCGACGCGCGTGCCGGTCCATTTGGGTTCGCCGGTCACGCGGTCACTGCCTTCAAACGTTTCTTCGGCCTCGGAAGTCGCCTTCCACGCCGTGCCGAAATCGAGCAGGTTGACGAAGAAGTCGTTGGTCAGCGTTTCCGGGCGGTCGGTGAAGACGCCGTGTTTTGACCCGTCGAAGTTCGTGTTAAGAACACGCATACCGCCAACAAGAACCGTCATCTCAGGCGCGGTCAACGTCAACAGCTGCGCCTTGTCGACCAGCATTTCCTCTGCCCGGTGCGTGTGATGGCTCTTCTTGTAGTTGCGGAAGCCGTCAGCCTGCGGCTCGAGATACCGGAACGATTCGACTTCGGTTTGCTCCTGCGATGCATCGGCGCGTCCCGGAGTAAAAGGAACCGTTACATTATGACCGGCATCCTTAGCCGCCTTTTCGATAGCCGCGCATCCGCCGAGAACGATCAGGTCGGCAAGCGAAACCTGTTTGCCGAACCCACTGAGCTCGTTGAACTCTTTCTGGATGCCTTCGAGCGTCGCCAGCACGGTGCCGAGTTGGAACGGATTGTTGACCTCCCAATTCCTCTGCGGTTCAAGGCGAATTCGCGCGCCGTTCGCGCCGCCGCGTTTATCGCCGCCGCGGAACGTCGATGCCGAAGCCCACGCCGTTGATACGAGTTGCGAAACGGTCAAGCCCTGAATCGAGTATCTTCGCCTTCAGCGCGGCGATGTCGCTATCGTTGATCAGCTCATGATCGACCGCCGGGATCGGGTCCTGCCAGATCAGCTCTTCCTCCGGCACTTCCGGTCCGAGATAACGTCCGCGCGGGCCCATATCGCGATGCGTCAGCTTGAACCACGCCCGGGCAAACGCGTCGGCAAACTGGTCCGGATTCTCGAGAAAGCGTTTCGAGATCTCTCCGAATTCGGGATCGAAGCGCAGCGAGAGGTCGGTGGTCAGCATCGTCGGCATGTGCTTTTTCGACGGATCATAAGCGTCCGGAATGATCGCGTCTGCGTCTTTGGCGACCCACTGGTTAGCACCGCCCGGGCTCTTCGAAAGTTCCCATTCGAAACCGAACAGGATCTCAAAGAAATTGTTGTCCCATTTCGTCGGTGTGCTGGTCCAGGTCACCTCCAGGCCGCTCGTGATCGTGTCGGGCCCCTTGCCGGTGCCGAAGCTGTTATGCCAGCCGAAGCCCTGCGCCGCGATGCCGGCGCCTTCCGGCTCGACGTCCACGTGCGACGAATCGGCCGCGCCGTGGGTTTTGCCAAAGGTATGGCCGCCCGCGATCAGCGCGACGGTTTCCTCGATGTTCATCGCCATCCGGCCAAACGTCTGCTTGATGTCGACGCGCCGCAAGAAGCGGATCGGGATTGCCGTCCGGACCTTCGGGGTTGACGTAGATCAGGCCCATCTGCGCCGCGCCCAGCGGATTTTCGAGGTTACGGCCGTGGATGTCGCCGTCGGCGTCATCGTCGGACACGAGCGTCCCCACCTGCTTGTCGGCGCCTTCGGAGCCGTGCGCGTATCGAACGTCGCCGCCGAGCCAGTCGTTTCGGCGCCCCAGTAAACATCCTGGTCCGCCTCCCACACGTCCTCGCGCCCGCCGCCGAATCCGAAGGTCTTAAAGCCCATCGTTTCCAGCGCGACGTTTCCCGTCGAGGATCATCAGGTCGGCCCAGGAGATCTTTCGTCCATATTTCTGCTTGATCGGCCACAAGAGCCGGCGCGCTTTATCGAGGCTGACATTGTCCGGCCAGCTGTTGAGCGGGGCAAAACGCTGCTGCCCCCGGCCTCCGCCGCCGCGGCCGTCGCCGATGCGGTACGTTCCGGCGCTATGCCATGCCATGCGAATAAACAACCCCCCATAATGGCCGAAGTCCGCCGGCCACCAATCCTGCGAATCGGTCATCAGCGTCGCCAGGTCCTGCTTTAGAGCCGCATAATCGAGGCTTCTTGAACTCCTCTGCGTAATCGAAATCCTCGCCCATCGGATCGGACTTTTCGGAATGCTGACGAAGTATGTTCAGATTCAACATCTTCGGCCACCAATCACGATTCGAGCGGCTGCTTTCGGTCGTGAACTTTATCGCCCCGCTCGTGAACGGGCATTTGCCCGAGCCATTACCACCATTCTGTCCTGTATCGTTTCCCATTTTGATTTCTTTCCTCTTAATTGTTTTTAGATTTTTCCGGAACAAATGTTATTCGCTCCGGCTCAGCCTTAATAGGCTGCAAAATTTGTTATTTCCTGCACCCGGGGCATAAACCGCGCAGAGTGAGTTCGATCGATTCAATTTCGAATTTCGAACGGTCCGCCGCTTCTTCACAGTAGTTCGTCCGGGATGAGCAGTTCCAGATCGACCAGCTTCCCGCAGTTGTTGCAGATCGCGTGGTCGTGCCGTGTCAGTTTGCGGTCGTAACGGCTGGCGTCCGTGCCGAACCGGATCTCGCCGATCAGCCCCTCGGTCTTCAGATAGCGCAGGGAATTGTAAACGGTCGCGAACGAAATGCCCGGCAAAAGCCGGCGGGCCTCCTCAAAGACCTCGTTGGCTGTCAGATGCTCGTCCGATTCGCGGATCACCTGGAGAACGGCCTGGCGCTGTTTCGTAAGCCCTGAACGTTCGATATCTTTGATAGCGTGCTTCATAGCCTTTAAAAGGGAAGCTTGGAATAATTCTAAAACGGTAAATTTAGAATAATTCTAAATAGAAAAAATATCAAGAAAAAAATACGAATGTCAGAACCGGGAGCGGTAGCGACCGGGTGCGAACGCTGCGCGTTCGTTGCGGACGGGCCGTCCGCACTCCCAGTTTTGGTGGCACGCGCAGCGTGACGGGGTGGTTATCTCCTGTCAGAACCGGGAGCGGTAGCGACCGGGTGCTTTTTTGTTTTTTTCGTGTCGTTTAGTGTTATTTCGTGGTTACTTCTTAAAGCTTTATTGATAAAAGCTGTAACCGCGAAAACACACCAAATTACACTAACTTCACTTCTCCCCCAAAACCGTCATCGTACTTCTACCCAAACCAAGCTATGATCATTTCCTCTGTTGCGTGCGGCAGGCTAACCACACGGTTTGGCCTGAGCACGCCGGGCCTGCCTGGCGGCCCGTGAGGTGAAGAAAGCTTTGCTTCTAAATCGCTATTGGCAACCCGCGCACGCCTGTCCCGCGGAGACCGTATAAATCAGATAGGCACAGCCGCTGCCGGTTTTTCTGTCAGTATTCTTGCTTGCAGGCGGGCTGTTATTTCACTTGCCTCAAAGAACTGGCTAAGCGTGTAATTCAGTATTCCATCTCTGCCTAAAAGCCACGGATGGCCGCCGCGCGCCGGAGTGCCGTCGCGAGTGAAAAGCATGCCGCCCGCAACAGAAGATAAAAAGAAGTAGACAGTAGACAGTAGTCAGTAGTCAGTTCAGAGTTACGCGTTTACGCGTGAGAGTTCAAGGTATTTTCACGCCTAAAGGCGTAACTCTGAACCGTTTGCGTTCCCGCACACGGAAAAAGCCGCCTGTTTTTCACAGACGGCTTTTAATTTAATGGCGGAGCCGACGGGGCTCGAACCCGCGACCTCCAACGTGACAGGCTGGCGTTCTAACCAACTGAACTACGACTCCGCAAGAGACATTCCAAATTCCAAAATTTGGGATCTGGAATGTGGAATATAAAAATTTCAAAATGGTGGGCACGAAGGGACTCGAACCCCTAACTTCTTCCTTGTAAGGGAAGCTGTCTACCAATTGACGTACGTGCCCGAAATTTTCAAACAAACCTTTTTGGCACGTATAAAGTCTGCCTGACAGTGCTTGCCGCCGATAAAAGCGGCAAACTGAAATCTTAAAAAACCAGCGACGGGCTGTCAAGCAACTCATATTGATTTTAGCACGGCCGGCGGAAAAACGGTTCAGAGTTACGCCTTTAGGCGTGAAAATGCTTGAAACATCACGCCTGAAGGCGTAACTCTGAGCACTACCCGCGATCAGTGAGTATTGTAGTTTGCGACCGGGTAGTCGCCGTTCTGGCCCCACTGGAAGACCAGCAGTCCGCCGGACGATTTGTTCACATAGAAATGGCACTGCGTCGGTTCGATCCGCCAGATGGCTATGTCGGTTATGCCGTCACCGTCGTAATCTCCCTGTACCGTAAAGTCAGTGTTGGGATCTCCGAACGGTGTTTCAACATATGCAGGACCACCGCCGCTTGGTATATAAAACCAGTGGTGCTGGCCGCTAATGCCCCTGACGGTGGCGATGTCGGTCTTGCCGTCGCCGTCGTAGTCGCCAGGGACGATTCGGTCCGCCGGGGTTCCGAAGATCTTCGAACTGATCGTGCCGTTATCGAGCAGCGTCCAGAAACGGCCCTGACCGCCGCCGGCGTTTCGCCTGATCACAAAGTCATTCTTGCCGTTGCCGTCATAATCGCCCGGCGCGGGAGTGTCGCCATTCTGGCCCCATTGCACTTCAAAGAAGGGACCGCCTACGCCCGTGTGCCAATACCAGTAGCTCGGGTCGCCGGGATTTGTGCCGTTGCGATAGACGGCAATATCATCCCTGCTGTCGCCGTTGTAATCGCCGATCACGCTCGGGTCGTCCTGCATCAATCCGAAATGCTCGATCCGCACGGTGCTATTGGAGCTGTTAATAATATAGAACGCCGAGTCCTTCATCGGCGCCGGCCTCCAGACCGCTACGTCCGACTTATTGTCGCCGTCAAAATCGCCCGGCGTGAAACGGTCCGTCGCAAGGCCCCAGTCGACGGCCTGAAAGGCGCTTCCGTCTCCGCCATTATTAGCGATGGACCACCTCACTTGTCCCGGCACCGGCGAAGCCAGGTTCCGCAGGGCGACCCAGTCGGTCTTGCCGTCGCCATTCATATCCACGACGTGCTGCATGAACGGATCCCCTCCGGCGGTGACCGACAGCGAGGCTTGGGATATCGCGCCGGTGTCGCCCTGGCCGCCGTCATGCACGCGCAGCGTCCAGGTGCCGTTGATCTGCCCGGTGGTCAAGCCTGAAAAGGTCGGGGTGATCGGTGTCACCGCGCCGCCGCCGACCACGCCGCCGGGCGTCGTCGCCCGGTAACTGCCCGCCGCTACCGGCACGGCCGAGCCCGCGGTCGTAGCCGCCTGCCACCAGGTCGGCGCTGCCCCCGCCGTGTCAAAGAAACTGTACGGCCCGGCCAGGTCAGAGTCGTCGCCGCAGCCGGTAGCGGTCGTCGAGCCCGTCTGTTTGAAAATAGTTTTAACAGCCGTGTCGCCGGGATCGCGCAGCGTGACATCCAGATCGCCCACCCAGCTATGGACCGGCCCGGCGGAAGTAAAGCTCACCTGGACATTCGTGATCGGTGCGAAGATGCCCGAAACCGCAAAAGTGATATTTAACGGTGCTCCCGAATAATCGCCGCAGACACTTCCTCCGGCCGGGCTATCCGGAATTTGCCCCAGACCCGATCCAGGGAAAGTCGCGCCGAAAGCCGCGGTCGAAACGAGACAAATAATAAAAGCCAACAGCCCGATTTTTTTTATTTCTTCAAACACACACAAATACTTAAGAGCGGGACGCGCGGGTAAAAAAGCTTTCATAGTTCCTCCTTCAGAAAAGGCAAAACAAATATAAGTTCAATGTCTGACAGTAATGCCTGACGGGTAAGGTCTTGACACTATCGATCGGGACATGGAGGTGAAAAATTGAGCCAATCATAGGCTTTATCGGGCCGCAGAGTCAAATTTTTCTTCTGATGCCGCAGCAAAAAAAAGGCCGGAAATTCCGGCCTCTTTTAACTAACCAACCTGAATCATAGATCAGTGAGTATTGTAATTGGCAGCCGGGTAGTCGCCGTTCTGGCCCCACTCGAAAGTTTGCAATCCTCCGGTGGATCTATTCACGTAGAAGAAGTTCTGCGTCGGGTCGCCGCTCGGCCTCCAGACAGCGATATCGGTCTTGCCGTCCCCGTCATAGTCGCCCTGTACCGCGTAGTCGGACGAGGCGAGGCCGAACGGGGTCTGGGTATAGGCACCGCCGCTGCTCGGCAGCAGGAACCAATTGAGCTGGCCGCCGATGTCCCTGACCAGGGCAATGTCGGTTTTGCCGTCGCCGTCATAGTCGCCCGGCGCTATCACGTCCGTCGGCTGTCCGAAGACGATCGAATCACTCGCAAATGTCGCAAACAGCCTCCAGAAGCGGGCCTGGCCGCCGCCGGCGTTGCGCTGGATGACGAAGTCGTTCCTGCCGTCGCCGTCGTAATCGCCCGGCGCCGGGAAGTCACCCTGCTGCCCCCATTGCTGGTTGAAGAGCACGCCGTTATTGGTCTGGCGCCAGTACCAGAAGCTCGGGTCGCCCGAATTCTGGCCCGCGCGGTAAACAGCCAGGTCGTCTTTGCCGTCGGCGTCATAGTCGCCTACCACGGTCGGGTCGTCGCCCGTCTGGCCGAAGGTCTCTGAACGCAATGCGCTCATCGAGCCGCTTTGCAGGATGTACCAGGCAGCGGTGCCCGGGGCGCCCGGCCTCCAGACCGCAACGTCCGTCGAACCGTCCCCGTCATAATCGGCGGGCACGAAAAAGTCAGTCGCAATGCCCAGCTTATCTATCTGATCGCTGCCGTCGGCATGCCGGGTTATCCAGATGATCCGCCCGAACGGGCTGGGGCTTTCGAAGTTTCTCAATACGCACCAGTCGGTTTTGCCGTCGCCGTCCATATCCACGACGTGCTGAACCAGGGGAACGGCAGCCGTCGTCAGCGTCAGCGTCGCCGCCGAGATCGCGCCGGTGTCGCCCTGCCCGCCGTCATGAACCCGCAGCGTCCAGGTGCCGTTGATCTGCCCCGTGGATAAGCCGGCAAAGGTCGGGGTGATCGGTGTCACCAAACCGCCGCCCGCAGCGCCGCCCGGTGTCGTCGCCTGGTAATCGCCCGCCGCTACCGCCACGGCCGATCCGGCTGTAATGGCCGCTGCCCAGAAGGTGGGCGTTGGCGGAGCGCCGTCAAAGAAGTTGTACGGCCCGCCCACGTTAGAGTCATCTCCGCAGGCGGTGGCGGTGGTGCCATTTACTTGTTTAAAAATAGTCTTAACAGCCGCGTCAGCCGGAGCGCGCAGCGTCACATCCAGATCGCCGACCCAGCTATGCGAGAGTCCGCTGGAAGTAAAGCTAACCCGGACATCACTCAGCGGCGCGGTCATACCTGCAACGGCAAATGTAACGTTTAACGGTGCTCCCGAATAATCGCCGCACAGATTTCCGCCGGCCGGACTGTCCGGAATTTGCCCCACGCCCGAACCCGGAAACGTAGCGCCAAAAGCCGCAGTCGACGCCAAACAAACCGCAATTAAAGCAAACAACCATACCCGTAAAAAAGCTTTCATACTTTCCTCCTTTCAAAGGTAAAACAAATGCAAGCACGATGTCTGACAGTAATGCCTGGCCGTAGTGTCGGGCATTATGATCGGAACATGGAAGTCGAGAAATTGAGGCCATCATAGGCTTTATTAAGCCTCAGAGTCAAATTTTTCTTTATGGGCCCGGCCTGCAGGAAAAAAAGAGGCCGGAAAATTCCAGCCCCTTTTTTATTAACTTATCCGAATCATTGATCAGTGTGAATTGTAAGCCGCAGGCGGGTAGTCGCCGTTCTGGCCCCAATCGAACTCCTGCAATCCTGTCGCGGAATTATTCACGTAAAAGATACCGGAATTCGACCTCCAAACCGCGATATCCGTCTTGCCGTCGCCGTCGTAGTCTCCCTGGGTGAGAAAATCGGTAGAGGTATCGCCGAATTGCATCTGGATAAGCGGGGAACCGGTGCTCGGCAGCACAAACCACGTGAGGCTCGGCGCGTTGGTCCTGACCACGGCAATATCGGTTTTGAGGTCGCCGTCGTAATCGCCGGGCACGATCACGTCCGTAGAGAATCCGAAGGCGACCGAATCGCTAAAACCGGCGGCAAACAACCTCCAGAAACGGGCCTGTCCGCCGCCGCCGTTGCGCTGGACGACAAAATCGTTTTTACCGTCACCGTCATAATCGCCCGGCGCAGGGAAGTCGCCGTTTTGTCCCCACTGCACTCCGGCGTAAGGCCCGTTAGGCGTCGCGCGCCAGAACCAGTAGCTCGGATCACCCGCCGCTGCGCCGCTGCGATAGACCGCAATATCATCCACGCCGTCGCCGTTGTAATCACCCACAACGGACGGGTCGTCGCTACTCAGGCCAAAATATTCCGCGCGCAGCGTACCCGTGGTGCTTTGCAGGATGTACCAGATGGCGCTGCCCGCCGCACCGGGTCTCCAGACCGCTACATCCGTTTTGGTGTCGGCATCGTAATTTCCCGGCACGAAGGAGTCGGTTTCGATACCCCAGACATCCGTCTGGCCGCTAGACTGGCCGTTGTACCAGGTGAACCAGGTGATCTGGCCGTTCGGGCCGCCCGCACCGCGAACCACGGTCCAGTCGGTCCTGCCGTCGCCGTTCATATCGACAACGTGCTGCGATGGAACGCCGGCATTGATCAACGCTGCCGCCAGCGCTAATATGAGCGGAAGCAGGAATAATTTTCCTAGAGCCCGGTTGGTAAAAAAAAGTTTCATACTTTCCTCCTTTTCCCGCTTATCCGATTTATTATAGCCTACGACACAAAAAAAGAGGCCGAAAATCTTCAGCCTCTTTTTGATCGATCGATCTAAAACTTATAGATCAATGTGTATTGTAGTTTGCGACCGGGTAGTCGCCGTTCTGGCCCCACTCGAACGTCTGCAGTCCTCCGGTGGATTTGTTCACGTAGAAGAAGTTCTGGTTCGGATTTACATCCGGCCGCCAGACAGCGATGTCGGTCTTGCCGTCACCGTCATAATCGCCCTGCACCGGCAAATCGGTTCCCGAGTTGCCCCAGAAGGTGCCAGTATCGCCGCCGCCGCCGCTCGGACGGGCCCACCAGAGGAACTGTCCGCCGGTTGCCCTGATAACCGCCAGGTCGGTCTTGCCGTCGCCGTCATAGTCGCCGGGAGCGATAAAATCCGTCGGAAATCCGAAGATCTCCGAACTGATCGCGCCCCCGTCCAGAAGCTTCCAGAAGCGGGCCTGGCCGCCGCCTGCGCTGCGCTGAATGACGAAATCGTTCTTGCCGTTGCCGTCATAATCGCCCGGCGCGGGGAAGTCGCCGTTCTGGCCCCATTGGGCGTTAAAGACCGGCCCGCTTACCACCGTGCGCCAGTACCAGAAACTCGGATCGCCCGTATTCGCACCGGCGCGATAAACCGCCACGTCATCCTTGCCGTCGCCGTTATAGTCTCCGAGCACGCTCGGGTCGTCGCCCGTCTGGCCGAAAGTATCCGCGCGCAGAGTTCCGGTAGCGCTCTGCAGTGTGTACCAGCCGGCCACACCCGGGGCGCCCGATCTCCAGATAGAGACATCGGTGCTGTTATCGCCGTCATAATCGCCCGGTGTATATCTGTCGCCGTTGAGTCCCCAGGCATTGGTCTGAGTGCCGGCCACGCCGTTGTACTGGGTGAACCAGGTTAACTGTCCGCCGGAGTTTCGGCTCACTGCCCAGTCGGTCTTGCCGTCGCCGTTCATATCGACCACGTGCTGAGTATTGACCACGATCGGAGATCCGGTGACGCTGATGTCATCGACGCCGATCCATTCGTCGTTGCCGCCCGCGTTGGTGGTTATCACCCTGATCTCCACCTGCGACTGATTATTCGCCCCGGGGGGAAGAGTTAAATTCAAAGGAGTGGTCATGGTCGTGCTCGGGCCGGATGAAGCGTCCAGGATAAAGCCGCCCGTAACCGACTCATAATTACCGGCGCCCCCGGCGCGCCATTGCACGTCTACCTGCTGGGTGGAATTATCCGTGGTGTCGTCGATGTCGCGAATGTTGCAGGTGAAATTAATGGTGCCGAGCCCGGTAGTATTTACATAAATGACGATACTAGGCGCATCGGCCGTGCCCGATCCGTTCATGGCGACTACCGGATTGGCGATGCCGTCGAATTCGGCCACACCGCCGTTGGTAAGAGCAACGTTGACTTGATTTGCGATAACGTCGACGTCATTGGTGACAAAAGGCACCAGCAAGGTGCGCGGGTCGACGTTCGTCGGGGCATTGACCGTATCGTAATTGCCCAGAAAACCCACGATCCCCGGCACGCCCGACCAATCGTCGTTGGCGGTGATCAACCCGACGTTCGTCCAGTTTTGGCTAAAGGGCAGCGCCTGCGGGGTATTTGTTTCCGGGCTTATCTGCCGGATCTTTTGAGCGCTTGTGGTATTAAAGCCGCTGGCGGCAAACTGAAACGTCCCGACCGCCAAAAGGGCCGCAAGACACCAAAAAATTCTCATCCGGTAATTAGAAATTCGTCTCATTAGTTTCTCCTCTTCAAAAACTTAACAGCAAAATAGGCAGGGAAGCATTCGTTCGAATTCTTGAAAGAAAACGAAACATGTATTTATGGCAATAATTTTCACGAGCATACCACAAACGGTTTCAAAAGGGGTAGACAAACGCCTTCGGTTTGAAAATATTTCTCTGCGCGCAAAATATTTGTTAAAATCGACTGCATCCGAGGTATTACAATGAAAACGGTAAAGATCTGTTTATTGCTGGCGTGGGCGATCGGTTTAGCCGCTAGTTTGGCCGCGCAGACCGTTAAAAAAGAGGACGATGAGGAGATGATCCGCATCGAGACGCAGCTGGTGGATGTGCCGATCGTAGTGACGGACAAAACCGGCCGGCCCTTGCTTGATCTGAAGCCCGTGAATTTCGTCGTTTATGAGGACGGTAAAAAGCAGGACATCGCGGATTTTGCCACCACCTCGGCGCCTTTTGAGGTCGCGCTGCTGCTTGATACTTCCGGCTCGACCCGCGCCGACCTGCAGCTTATCCGCAGCGCCGCCGAAAATTTCATCGCTTCTTTGCGCCCGGGCGACCGGGTCTCCATCATTTCCTACAGGTCCGAGAAAACAGGGCGGGCGGTCAGCGAAGTTTTGCTTAATTTGACCGATCAGAGAGATGCGCTGAAAACCGCTCTGGAAGAGGTCAAGACCAGCAGCGGTACGCCTTATTACGACAGCCTGGTGCAGGTGGTCGAAAAAGTTTTTGACAAAAAACCGCTGGACCAGTTTCGCGGCCGCCGCGCCGTGGTTGCGCTGACGGACGGCGTGGATTCAAACAGCAGCGCGGAATTCGAAGCGGTAAAAGCGCGGTTGGAAAAAGGGGGCATCGTCTGTTATTTCATCCAGGTCGATACGCGCGATTATTTTGAGAACAATGTGCTGGGCGATTGTCACAGCTCGCTCTGGTTCTCTCAGGCGCAAATTCGCCGCTACTACGACAAATTTTACCCCGCCGCGAATATGGAAAAGATCTACGACTTTTGCCGGATAGGACAATTTGAGCGGCTGGACATAAGTAAAAAACTTTACAAGCTGGCCGATACGGAAATGAAAGATCTGGCGCGCGCTTCCGGCGGCAAGGTTTTCGCTATCGCCGATCTGCGCGGCGCAAAAGCGGCTTTTGACAAAGTGGCGCAGGAGATCGGCACCAAGTACAGCCTCGGGTATTATTCCGACAATGAAACCCGCGACGGCGCATTTCGCCGGATACGGGTGGAATTAAAAGGCCTGCCCGCCGGCGCCATGGTGCGCGCCCGCGAAGGCTATAACGCGCCGAAGAATTAAAAATACCGGGCCGCGGATGGACACGAGATCAACGCGATATGATTTAATTGAATTTTATCCGTGTCGGTCCGTGTGGATCCGCGGCTATAAAAATATGACAAAATTCAACCGCATGGTTTTGATGGTTTTAGACAGCGCCGGGATCGGCGAGATGCCCGACGCCGCCGCGTGGGGCGACGCCGGGGCTGACACGCTCGGCAATATTTTAAAGTCGCGCAAGGTGAATTTGCCGAACCTGCAAAAACTCGGACTGGGAAATATTCGGCCCCTGGCGGATTTGCCGGCGATCGAAAACGCGATCGGCTGCTACGGCAAATGCACGCTCAAATCCAACGGCAAGGATACTACCACCGGGCACTGGGAAATGGCGGGCATCATTCTGGAAAAAGCTTTTCCGACCTACCCGCAAGGTTTTCCGCCGCGCATTCTCGACCGGTTCGTATCGCAAACAAATGTTCCCGGCGTGCTGGGAAATATTCCGGCCAGCGGCACGGAAATTATCAAAACCCTGGGCGAGGAGCATCTCAAAACCGGCAAGCCGATCGTCTACACCTCGGCCGATTCCGTTTTTCAGATCGCCGCGCACGAAGAAGTGATACCGGTCGAGCGGCTCTATGAAATGTGCGAGATCGCGCGGAAAATTCTCGACGGGCAGGACCGTGTCGGGCGGGTGATCGCGCGGCCTTTTCTTGGCACTACGGCCGCAGATTTCAAGCGCACGGAAAACCGCCACGATTACGCCGTGCCGCCCCCGAGAGAAAACCTGCTGCAGCTCTTGCAGGAAAACGGGCTCGACGTGGTCTGCATCGGCAAGATCGCCTCGATCTACGATTCGATGGGCGTGACCCAGGATCTGACCGCTAAGAATAACGACCAGTCCCTCGACCAGACCATTAATGCTTTGAACGCGGATTCCCGTGGATTGATCTTCAGCAATTTGGTCGATTTCGATATGCTCTACGGCCACCGCCGCGACACCGAAGGCTACGCCCGCGCGCTGGAACATTTCGACAACCGCCTGCCGGAGCTTCTCGAAGCGATGGGCGCTGAAGATCTGCTCATCATCACCGCCGACCACGGCAACGACCCTACCAAAGAAGGCTCTGACCATACCCGCGAGTACGCGCCGCTGCTGGTCTACGGCAAATCCGCCAAGCAGGGAGTTGATCTGGGCACAAGACAATCTTTGTCCGACATCGGCCAAACCATCGCGGAAAATTTCGGCGTGGAATTAGAAGATGGGGTGAGTTTTTTGGGTGAGATTTGAAAGTCGAACGTGTCGGTAGCCCGCGCGTAAGCAAGGGCGCCCTTCCTGACGGTCGGGCTACTGACACCCAGGTTTATTTTGAAAGTTAGGAATATGAAAACTGAAGAAATGACTTGTGATGTTTGCGGCAAGTGCGGCGCCAGAATTATTCACGTGACGAAGAGCTACGGTAAAGGAGATGATCTGCTTATCATTGAAAATGTTCCCGTAAGGTCCTGCCCGCATTGCGGTGAAAGTTATCTAACCGCCAAAACTTTACACGAGATCGAAAACATCAAACGTAATCGCACAAATATTGCCGTAGAACGCCCCGTTCCGGTAGCGATTTTTGCTTGAAGAAGATCTGTATGATGCGGCGCTCTCAGATATTGATCAATATTCGGCCAAAGATTGAGCTCCTCGTAACTTGCGTTAAAAATACACCCCAAAATAACTTGCCGTGAACATTGTGATGTGAGCAAACATATGGGCGATGATCGCCGACTCGAGCCCTTTCTTCCAAAAAAGCCAGCCCGCAATTAAACCGAAAATTGAATTGAGAGTGACGACAAATAATACAAAGGCAATGGGGGGTTCGGGCACCAGCATAAGAGCGATCGGCAGGTGCCCGATGCCAAAGATCACTGACGAAACGACGATCGCGCCGGCAAAATACCCGGACTTCGGTTTGTCTCGTCCCTTCCCAAAGATCCGCCACGCCCCCCACACCAGCAAAGTCATCACTCCCCAGCGCAGCAGCAATTCTTCGGTGATGCCGCCGTAAAGCAAGCGGGTCGGAAGCGGAAGGTGTTTGCCTAACTCGGTGATCCGGGCGATAACATCAGGCGACAAAAACGAACTCGACATCGATGAGATCAAAACAATGGCAATGCCGCCGCCTAAACCGCCCAGGATGCCGGGAATGATCTGCGGTTTAAGGGCCGAAGCAAACTTTCCCCACTTATCGCCGCCAGCCAGCGCTTCAGCCGCGGGCGACGACAAGCCGACTTTGGAAGCCAGCCCGACACCGATGAGCACCGCCAGAGACATGAGGACCGCCGGTTGGATCAGGCTCAGTAGTTTCAGCGCCGGGGTGAATTTTGGAACTTCGGTTTCCTTCGGTAAAGGCAAGCTTGCCAATAAAGCATTAAAATCAACGAGCAAAAGCGAGAGTATGCCGGCCATTCCTGCCAGCCACAAAATGATAAATAATTTCATCTTCATGTTCATGAAAGATACTTTAGCACCTGTTCCATTTCAATACACAAATTTGATACCGATAACCGGGCATGGTCTTTCCACCCGCTAATTTATTGCTATGGAACGTTTATTGCGGGATAATCTTAAGATGAAAGGAGAAGCCATGGCAAGGACGAAATCCACTGACCATTACTTGCCCGATATACATGACGAAGGCAAGATCAAACGCTACGGGTTGTCGATAGGAATTGCCGCTTTAGTTGTATTGGGGCTTTTATTTCTTATCTGGACGATCATTTCCGCGAAGTAATTTCGGCTACGGAAGCTGATCGGGTCGCAGGAAGGCGATCCGCCATTTTGTTAATATAGCCGAATCTTTTAATAAAAGGAGATCACTATGTCCGGACTAACCACCAGCGGAGAAAACACGGCGGATAAACCCGCGGAAAGAAAAATTAACGGGAGAGGAATTTTGATCTTTGCCGGCGTGTTAATTCTCTTACTGATCGTATTTTTTATCATGATGGGTAACTTTTCTTCGCTTCAGAACTCAGGCAGAGAAGGCCAAACCAACCAGGCGGAAGGCGACCGGAGGGCTCAACCGTAATTAATAAATTTAATTTAGAAAAAAGCGCTCTCTCCTTTCGAGGGAGCGCTTTTTAATTTGCCTGCCAAAAACTACTTTAGCCGCGAAAAAAGAAGCTGCGAAGAAAGTCAGTTTATACATCGTGCATTATCCAACCATTGCGGAAAATTTCGCCTCTAATCAGACAGACAATTTCTTTTTAAGGATAAGCTATGAAAAAGTACGCATTGATGGGGCTTATGGCGCTGTTCGTTTCGCTCGAAGCAAACGCGTCCATTCTCTCGGGCGGCTCTGAGAGCATAATTTTTACACCGGATAAAGTTTCCCGGGAAGTTACCTGGTCGCCGGGGCTAATATTGAGCGAAGATGGATTAAGTTCAAAGGCGCTGCCCGTCAATCAATCCCAGGACGTATGGATTCAGACGCATGCTTTTCCCATCGGACTTTCCTGGCTGCCTGCCGGGTTCGGCCAGCTTCAGGATATATTTTGACGGCACGCTTAATGAAGAAAGTATTTATGGGAAAGCGCGTCTTTTCATCCGGTACAGCTGCGACAAAGAGCACTGGTCAACCTGGTATGAAGCCGGCAAGACGGAAGAGAAAAACAAGGACGGCCTGCAGATATACAAGGAAAATATCTGGCTTCCCGAATCGAGCAGAGAAAAATATAACGAACTGATGCATCAATGGTGGAAAACAAGACCGGCATGGAGCTCCGACGAGCATGAATTTTGTGAATGGCTGGTCAAAAACGAACCCGGCTTTTTTTCCACGGAATTTCCGTTCATCGGCTATGTCCAGGTCCGGCTGGAAAAGAACTCCATCAATACTTCTCAGCAAATAAAGTCTTTAACCGTCGAACATTCCTGGGCCGTCAGCGGGATGTCAAGCATTCCCGCGGACAAGGCAAAGGTCAGAAAAAACACCGGGGACCGGTGGTTTTTTACCGCCGGCACGAAATAATCTCCAAGTATTACTTGTCTTCGATACAGTGAATGTAATAAATTTCATCTGTTTCGATCCAAAGCAATAAGGAGATATCTTAATGAAGCGGTTCCGGAGGACGGTCGTTTTTCTCTGCCTTTGTCTAGTTCTAAACAGCTTTACTTTTGCTCAGAGCAATAATCAATTAAATGCATACAACGAGCCGCCCAGCCGCCTGCGCGGGGTGATCGAAAAATTCGAGTCGGATTACGGCGCGCTCAATCGTTTTTACAGCGCCCAGACCTCGCCGAACCGGCTGACGCGGTTCAGGGCGTTGTATAGTGAGCAGCTTGCGCTGCTTGCCAGGCTGGATTTCGACGCGCTCAATCACGACGAGCAGATCGATTACCTGTTGTTTAAAAATTCTCTCGACCACGAACAGAAGGAATTGAACCGCTTCGAAGCGCAGCTCCAGGAAATGGCCGCGCTGATCCCGTTTGCCCGCGCGATCAGCGACCTCGAAGATTCGCGCCGCAAACTGGAAACTTTAAATTCGGCCAGGACCGCCGCGATTCTGAACGACCTTGCGAAGCAGATCGCCGATACGCAAAAGAGTTTTGATGCCAACAAATCGAGCTGGCCGAAACGCACCGTCGCCAACCGCGCCGCGCGCACCGTTACATCTTTGCGCAACACGCTGCGAAATTGGAACACTTTTTACACCGGCTACGACCCGGCGTTTACCTGGTGGAACGCCGAGCCTTACAAAGCGGTCGACACCGCGCTGCAAAACTACGCGACGTTTTTGCTCGACAAAATGGTCGGCATCAAACCCGACGACCGTGTGACCATCATCGGCGACCCGATCGGGCGCGCGGCGCTGCTCGAAGAGCTCGAGTTCGAAATGATCCCTTACACGCCGGAAGAACTGGTCGAGATCGCCAACAAAGAATTTGCCTGGTGCGAGGCCGAGATGAAAAAGGCTTCGCGCGAAATGGGCTTCGGCGACGACTGGAAAAAGGCGCTCGAAGCCGTCAAGCAAAAATACGTCGAGCCCGGCAAACAGGCCGAAATGATCCGCGACCTGGCCTACGAGGCAATCGGAATTCGTGGAGAAAAACGACCTCGTCACCGTGCCGAAACTGGCCAAGGAATCATGGCGGATGGAGATGATGACGCCTGAGCGCCAGCTCGTCAGCCCCTTTTTTCTGGGCGGCGAAACGATCCTGGTTTCTTACCCGACCAGCACCATGACGCACGAGCAAAAAATGATGAGCATGCGCGGCAATAACCCGCATTTTTCCCACGCCACCGTCCATCACGAACTCATTCCCGGCCATCACCTGCAGCGCTTTATGAACCAGCGCTATCGTCCCTACCGCGATGTTTTTTACACGCCTTTCTGGACGGAAGGCTGGGCGCTCTACTGGGAATTTTTGCTGTGGGACATGGGTTTTGACAAGACGCCGGAAGACCGTGTCGGAGCGCTTTTCTGGCGGATGCACCGCTGCGCGCGAATAATTTTCAGCTTGAGTTTTCACCTGGAAAAAATGACGCCGCAGGAAGCGGTTGATTTTCTGGTCGAGCGCGTCGGGCACGAACGCGACAACGCCTCGGCCGAAGTGCGCCGCAGCTTCGCGGGCGATTACGGGCCGCTTTACCAGATCGCGTATATGATGGGCGGGCTGCAGTTTTACAACCTGCATCACGACCTGGTCGATTCGAAAAAAATGACCAACCGCGATTTTCACGATGCTATCCTAAAGGAAGGCTCGATCCCGGTGGAAATGGTCCGGGCGATCCTGATCAAACAAAAACTCACGCGCGATCAAAAACCGGCGTGGAGATTCTATTCCAGATAAAGCAAGTGAATATTTCCTAAGCTATGAAAAGGCCGACCCTTTTATATATCCCGCTGGCGCTGCTGTTTTTATTCGCGGCCGCGGTTTTCGTCACGCACTATGCCCAAGCGTTCGAAAAATATGAGTTCGCCGCGGTGACGGTCCTGCTCCCGTTCACTTACGACGGCGGCGTGAAAACAATGCAGCCCGAAGCCGAGGCGGCCGGGCTGAAGGTCGGAGATCGTATCAAGGCGATAAATGGCGTGGAGATCACCGACAACGAATCCTATTTCACCGCGCTTTCCAAACTAAAGGCCGGTGAGAATTTTAAGTTGAGCGTTAATCGCAAAACCGACGACGGCCAAACCGAGGTGAAAGAATTCGACCTGCCGGTAAAAGAGATCCCGCAGGATGTAAATTACACCAGCAAACTCATCATCGGCGGTATATATGCTTATCTTTTGCCGACCTTTTGCGCGCTGCTCGGATTCTGGGTGGTATTTATGCGCCCGCGCGATTACCTGGCGTGGCTGCTGCTTTTTCTGCTGCTGGGGATGAGCAGCCTGAGTTTCGAGGGCAGCAAGCCGGGGACGCTTCTCGGAACGTATTTCAGTATTTTCTTTAGCTGCTGGGCCTTGGCGATGCTGCTTTTCGGGATCTATTTTCCGGAGCGATTGTCTCTCGATAAAAGGCTGCCATGGCTGAAATGGATACTGGTCGCGCCGCTCTGCCTGCAGATATCGTTTATGTTATTCGGGCTGCTCAACACTTTTACCGGCCTGAACGTTTTTACCTACATCGGTTTTCTCGCCGGGTGGTATAACCGGATCGCGATGCCGGTAAACGCCACGGCGATCGGCTTATTTTTTGCCGCCTTGGGGTGGAAAAGCGGAACACTGGAAAATCCTGACGCCCGCCGGCGGTTAACTCTTATGGTATGGGGCACGTCGGTGGGTATGCTGCCTTCGTTTTCGATCATTATTTACCGGGTTGTTTCCGGCGCGCGCTCCGGCTCGTTCTTCGAAATCGTGCCGTTCTGGTACGCGCTGTTTTCACTCGGCGCGATGATCATCTTTCCGGTTACGATGGCCTACGTGATCGTGGTGCACCGCGCGATGGACGTCAGCGTCGTTATCCGCCAGGGATTGCAGTATGCGCTGGCGAAAAACGGCGTGCGTGCCCTGCAGATAATTTTGCTTGTCGCGGTGATCGCGGGAACGTTCTGGATCATCCGCAATTTCGGGCAGGACACGGGAGTGCAGATCGGTTTTGTGGTGGCGGGCTTTGCCATGATCCCCCTGATGAATATGGGCGCCAAACGCCTGCGCGTCTGGATCGACCGCAAATTTTTCCGCGAGGCTTATAACTCCGAGCAGATACTGACCGAGCTGAGCGAGGACGTGCGCACGATGGTCGAGATGAAACCGCTGCTCGAAACCGTATCAAACAAGATCAGCGAATCTCTCCATGTGCCGCAGGTGGCGATGCTGCTCAGAAACGGCGCAATTTTTCAACCCGCGCACGCGTTGGGCTATGACGCTCTGCCGACCGCCGCGCTGCCGGAAGACACCAGGACCATTGAAAGGCTCAGGAAAAATGAACCGCTGGTCGTCTATCAGGACGATGCCCAGAGCTGGGTCAACGAAGAAGCGAATGCCGGGGAGCGCGCGAATCTGCGTGAATTAAATTCACAGCTTCTGCTGCCGATAGGAGTGAAAGATAAGCTTTCCGGTGTGATCAGCTTGAGCCCTAAACGCTCCGAAGAGCCTTATTCTCCGAACGATCTGCGGCTGCTGAAACTCGTCGCCGCGCAGACCGGGCTGGCGCTGGAAAATTCGCGCCTGACCGAAACCATCGTAAGCGAGGCCGCGCAAAAAGAGCGCCTCAACCGTGAGCTCGAGATCGCGCGCGAGGTGCAGGAGCGTTTGTTCCCGCAGGAACTTCCCGCGATCGAGGGGTTGGATTATTACGGCGCGTGCCGTCCGGCATTGGGCGTGGGCGGCGATTATTATGATTTTATCGAGCTGCCGGATGGCAAATTCGGCATTGCCGTTGGCGATGTTTCCGGCAAGGGCATTGGCGCTTCGCTGATGATGGCCAGCCTCCAGGCTTCGCTTCGCGGCCAGGCGCTGCATTACAAAAACGATCTCGCCGAGCTGATGAAACAGGTCAACACGCTGGTTTATGAAGCCTCTACTTCAAACCGTTACGCAACCTTCTTTTACGCGCAATACTCGCCCGCAACGCGGTCGCTGTCGTATGTCAACGCCGGGCACAACCCGCCGTTCCTGCTGCGGCCTGTTTTGAGTCCCGGCTTTCAGCCGGCTTCTTCGGAAGCGCCGCCTGAAGGCGGGACTCAAAACTCGTCCGAATTCGAGGTCCTCCGTCTCGAAGACGGCGGCGCGGTGGTCGGCATGCTGCCCCCGATTCTGGTCAATTACACGCAGGGTGAGATCGAATTGCAAAGCGGCGATCTGCTGGTTGGCTACACGGACGGCATTAGCGAAGCGATGAATCCGGCAGAGGAAGAATGGGGCGAGGAAAGAATGTTGGAAGACCTCAAACGATCTTACGGCAACCCGGCCGAAGAAATCTTGCGCTACATCGTCGAGCGCGCCGACGAATTCGCTTCCGGTGCCAAGCAGCATGACGATATGACATTGATCGTCATAAAAGTGGTTTGAAAGTTTAGAGTTACGCGTTTACGCGTGATCTTTCTCACGCCTGAAGGCGTAACTCTAAACTTCCGCAAGTTTCACCCGCGCCGCGCGTTCTCTAAACGTATGAAAACGATCCTCCTGATCTTTCTTTTAACCCTTCCTGTGTTTGCGCAGCGCAAGGAGGCCTCAGTCTGCGCCAACCAATCTGTCAATACAAAGCCTGTAGTCCTAAACATTTGCAACTATACCAAGGGCATGTCCTGGCTCCCGCGTCTGCGGCTTTACCTGCGCGTGTATGCCGACGGCAGCGCCGAGTACGAGGAAAACACGCCGTGGAAAGAAGGCGGGGCAAATAACACGCTGGTGAAACATAAATTCAAGATCAATGCCGAGCGGCTCGAAGAGATCGTAAAGCTCGGCCAGCGGCCCGATTTTCAAAGTGCCAAAGCGGACTATCCCATCTTTCAGATCTGGACCGATTCGGGGCTTGAAACCACCATCACTTTCAGCGGCAAAGACGGCGATAAAAAGATCCTTGTGCGAAATTACAGCTCTCATGACAAAAAGAACGACGAGCATTACCCGGCGTCCTTGCTTGCGCTGCTCCGCCTGGCCGAAGAATTGCGAAAACCGAAACCCAATACATCCAAACCGCAAACTCTTATCTATGCCGGCACGCTCGCGGTGGGAAAGACCTACCTGGGCCGGGTAAATTTCGGCAGCGCATACGGAATGACGCTTACTCCTTTTCCCATGCTCCCTCATCACCACTCCGTGATGTACGCCTGGCCGAACGTTAAAGATTTTCCGGAGCTCGACCCCGACAAAGGCTTCGGCGTCCGCTGGATAGTCTTCCGCGTGCTCAGTAAGAAGATCGAACATATAGAAAAGAATCGCTGGGCGGATATCTTTACGATCGAGATCGTGCGGGTGGAGTAGCCTGCGTGTTTCATGTTTCGGGGCTGCGCAAACGGAACACTGAAACACTTTGGAAAAATTGTAGTTCTGTAAATTCAACACAAGTAATGAGTTAGAAAGAATCCGCGTTCCCGGGGAGTGAAACACGTTTTTGGCCTCATGCGGAATATTTTAAAGTGCATTCGGATAATTTGGCCTTTTGATAATATCAGGTGATTCATGTAACTTCGAGTGTTTTAGTGTAAGTTCGGGGTTCCAGTTTATTGTCAATTACTTCGCACTGAACTGACACCACAAAACGACGCGAAAATCGCCTGACGCAATTTTGCCTCAAAAAGCACGAACCTCGCTAGCACTGTTTATTGTTCGACAAGGATTTTGACGTTTATAGAATAGTTTTAATATTGCAGCTTAGCTCAACATAACGGGGATGTTCACACGACGATCTTCCGCGTGCTCGGCAAGAAAATTGAAAAATTAGAAAAGAATCGATGGGCGAGCGGCTTTACGATCGAAATTGTGCGGGTGGAGTAATAATGATCTTATAGAGCTTTTATGATTGTGTTTATAATCTTGTATGAACAAAATTATCCAACCAAAAGTAAACTGTTCTACCGCTGAAGAGTTTTTAGAAGCGATTTCCCCTTTTGGACAGGTTTTTAAAGAAATAAATCTCACAGAAGCTTGGTTATTTCGGGGACAAGGACAGGATTTTCCGCTTATTCCTTCTGCATTTCGTGAAAATACGAGATTGGAGCTTTTAACTTCTCGTACAATTTGTGATTACAAATCAAAATGCTTAGCAATTAGGGACGCTTTAGTTAGATTCTTTGAGGTTGCAGATAAACGTGGCTTAACGTTGCCGGATGATTCACAGGACTTTAGAAAGATCTTAGAGACTCTGAAAGCTTATCGAGGAGATCAATTTGTAGGAAGAGACTATGAGTGGAAGCCAGAAAACATTGCCTCATCTTTAGCGGCGTTGGCTCAACATTACAGAATTCCTACATCACTTTTAGACTGGACCCGGCAACCTTATATTGCCGCTTTTTTTGCTGCCGAAGATGTAATTAATAATGTTAAGACATACGATCCCGGAAGTCTCTTGGTTGTGTGGGCAGTCTATTTTCCTTTTCTAGGCAAGCACGACAATTTTGCCCAACTAACAGACCCCATCCGTATTGTGACCGCTCCAAGTGCTACAAATCCTAATTTGAAAGCTCAGCAAGGTGTCTTTACACTGATTCATCCACATAATACGAACGAAGCTGCGGGGAAATATTTACCGCTAGAAGAAATGCTGCAAAATTTTTCTGATGAACCTGAACTAGAAAAGCGTCATAAAGAACTCGCTGGGATCTTATTACGGAAATTTACTCTACCTGTAAACGAAGCGTCCAAATTATTGTATCTTTTAGCAAAACTAGATATAACTCATTCATTTATTTATCCGGGTTTTCATAGCATAGGTGAAGATATCGAACTAGAAATCAAATGGTTAAAAAAGCTACAAGCTGCAAAATCTGCTAAATAGGCAGGCACAAGGCCCGCTCCTACGAATTAACTAAGGGCTTAATTTTTTTAACGAAACATAACCACGAAAATCATAACGTAATATCCGAGATAAACTTCACAACATCAGTATTCAGATTATTAAACAATTTGTCATTTGTTAGAAATGAGTCGCAATTGTGCAGATCGGCGGTAGCCCAATGAATTGCGTCGGGAAGTTTTAGTTTAGTAGTAGCTCGAATTTGAGCGGCTGACTCGAGGATGTCGCGGCTGACAGGAATGATATCGAAATTTAAAGACGGTGTAAGAAAATTCTTATAAGCGTTTTGAAAGTGTATCTGGGAATTCTTAAAAGGCTTTACAAGCGTTTCTGCGATCGTTATCTCACTGGTAATGGCGGTGATGTCGGAAACGCTGATTGCTGCAAGCAGCGCGTTCAGGATATAAGCGAACTCATCCTTGCCCTCGACGACGTAGATGATAATGTTTGTGTCGAGATAGACCCTCTGGCCTAAAACATCATTCAATCTTCCCAATCGTCCCGCTCCTTGCGGATAAACTCATCGATTTCCCGGACATCTTTATAAAGGCCTTTTCCCGAGCCGAAGAATTTTCTGTAATCTATCGGGGCAGGTTTCGAGGGAGTTTGCCCGTTTTCCAGCATTTCTTCGACTTCTTTTAAAAGCTCTACTAATTCCTCAGGAGGAAGCTGTTTGGCTTGCTTAATTATTGTGTCCAGACTCGCTGACATAAGACCTCTTACATAGATTTTGCCTTAAAATAGCAATATTTGGCAACCACTATTTAATTTCACGGATCTTGTGCAAAAGCACAAGGGGGCAGGCACAAGACCTACCCACAATTTTAATTGAGGTATTCGGTAATTACGCCGCGCTCGGGTCGATGACGGCGGCGATGAAGGGCAGATTGCGGTAGCGTCCGGCGGCGTCGAGGCCGTAACCGACCACGAATTTGTTCGGGATCTGGAAACCGGTGTAGTCGATCTTGAGGTCTTTGGCGATGCGCGGTTCGGGTTTGTCGAGCAGGGCAGCGAGCCTAAGCGATGCCGCGCCGCGCGTTTCCAGCAGCTCGAGCAGGTGCAAAAGCGTGAGGCCCGTGTCCACGATGTCTTCCACGATGATCACTTCACGATCGCGGATGGGCTTCATCAGGTCCTTGATGATCTCGACGTCGCCGGTCGATTTGGTGCCGTCCTTATAGCTGGATACGGCCATGAAATCGATCTCCATCGGCAGGTCGATGTGCCGGATCAGGTCGGCCAGAAATATGCACGAGCCTTTGAGCACGCCGACGACGTAGAGGTCCTTGCCGGCGTACTCGCGGGTGATCTGCGCGCCCAGCTCGCGCACGCGCGCCTGTATCTGTTCGGCCCCAAATAATGTTTCCAGGTTGGGATTGCTAAATTCGGTGTGTGTCTGCTGAACGGTTGATGTGGACATTTATTGGTTTCCTCGATATCAATATTTTACCGCAAAGGGCGCGAAATATGCGCAAAGACCGCCAAGTTAAGTTTGCTTAGAAAGATTTCTGAACATATTATTTAACTACGGCAACCAGGTCAAACTTGTAAGAGAAATTTTAATCAGTAGGCAGCAGCAGTAAGCAATGGGCAGTAACCGCTGCCTACTGCCAACCGCTACTGCCAACTAAGAGTTATGGTTGATGAAAAAGAAACCCGCGACCGCGTGCGCGCGCTGGTAAAGGAAGTGCTGGCCAATACGCCGCTTGAAGAAGAGGCGCACCCAGAGCCGCCGCCGAGCTACCCGCAGCATGTGAGGGTCAATTCGCTGAAAGACGAGTCGAAAGCGGACTATGACCGCGACGAATCGGCGAAAAATCTGATCACTGAGGACGACCTGCGCGGGCTGGAAGAGGGAACGCGGCTGCGCGTGGCGGACGACGTGCGATTTACACCGCTGGCCAGCGACCTGATCCGCGAAAAAGGCATCGTGCTGGTGAAAAAAGACGCGCGGCGAGGTTCTTCCAAAGTGCGTTCGGTGGCGATCGGCGCCGATCATGGCGGTTTTCAGATGAAGGAAGACCTGAAGGATTTCTTGGGCGGAATGGGCTTTCAGGTGCGCGATTTCGGCACGAATTCGACGGACGCGGTCGATTATCCCGATTACGCCCACGCCGTGGCCCAGGCCGTGGCTGGGCGCGCGGCGGATATCGGCATCATCATCGACGGCGCCGGAATAGGCAGCGCGATGACCGCAAACAAAGTGCCCGGCGCGCGCGCGGCGGCGTGTTATTCGGTGAGCCTGGCGAAAAACTCGCGCGAGCACAACGGCGCGAATGTCCTCAGCTTAGGCAGCGGGCAAAACACGCTCGCCGAAGTGAAAGAGATCGTGACCGCTTTCCTGGGCAGCGAGCTGACCGAAGCCCGTCACAAAAAGCGCGTCGCAAAAATAGACAATATTGAACAGCAGTACAAAAAGTGATCAGTGGCCGGTGGTCAGTGAACAGTAGAGAACCACCCCGTCATCGCTTCGCGATGCCACCCCTCCTTGGTAAGGAGGGGAGTTTCCACCCCGTCGCGCCACCCCTCCTTCGTAAGGAGGGGAGTTTGAGTTAAGATTGAGTTGTTATGAGTCAGAACGGCAATTACGAGCAGCTCGTCGAGCAGATCACCGACCTGGTGCTGGCGCGTTTGGGCGGCGATGAATACTGCCCGACGTTTTGCCATGCGGACGTGCAGCGCATAGTGGACGCGGGCGCGGAGCGGATCGGTATCGTGCTCGGGTCGACGGCGACCGCGCACGACTGGGCTAGCCTGATCGATCACACGCTGCTAAAACCCGACGCGTCGGAAAAAGACATTCGAAAGCTGTGTGAAGAGGCGGCGCAGTTCGGCTTTGCCTCGGTCTGCGTCAATCCGACCTGGGTAAAACGGGCGAGCGAATTCTTAAAGGGAACCAAGGTGCCGGTCTGCACGGTGATCGGATTTCCGCTGGGCGCGACCCTGCCGGATGTAAAGGCTTACGAGGCGCGCCGCGCGATCTTTAACGGCGCGCGCGAAGTGGATATGGTGATCAATGTCGGCGTGCTGAAATCCGGCGACGATTGCGCCGTGGAAGAAGATATTACCGCCGTGACGGAAGCCGCGCATGAAAACGGGGTCTTATGTAAAGTGATCATCGAAACCGCGCTGCTGACGGACGAGGAAAAAGTGCGCGCCTGCCTGGCGGCGAAAAATGCCGGGGCCGATTTCGTGAAAACCTCGACCGGTTTTTCCACGGGCGGGGCAACGGTCGACGACGTGGCGTTGATGCGCCGGACGGTCGGCTCAGCGCTGGGCGTAAAAGCGAGCGGGGGCGTGAAAGGGATCGACGACGCGCGGGCGATGTTCGCGGCGGGCGCGACGCGCATCGGCGCCTCGGTCGGCGTCAAGATCGCGCAGGAAGCCGGCGGCGTCAAGTCAGGTGTGGTGAGCGGAAGTTACTGATTGATTTGGGATTTGGGATTGCGGATCTTGGATTTCAAGACAAAATCCTAAATCCAAAATCCGCAATCCCAAATCGGCTTATTGTCCCGTAAAATTATAGTTAATAAACCCGGTGGCTTTGACCGCTTGTTCTCCGACGCGGGCGGGCTTGAATTTCGAGCGGCGGATCGCGTCTTCGGAAGACGCCCGCAAAGACGTCGGGCCGCTGGTGGCCTTGGCCTCGAGCACTTTTCCTTCTTCGTCGAGCGTTATTTGCACCGTCACCACTCCCTGAATATTTCTCTGCCGGTCGATGGCCGAATAAACCGGCATCATCAATTTAACCGCATGATTCTTTAACGAGCCGACATTGACCGGCCCTGAGGGAGCCGCGGGCTTCGGAGGCTCCGCGACGGGAAGGGCCGCAGCCTCTACCGGTTTCGGCTCAGGATTTAATTTTGCCTGTTCGGCCTGAAGCCGCTGCAGGCTGCTCTTTGCCGCCTCGTTATTGCCGTCCAGATCGACCGCTTTCTGGTAATCGCCCAGAGCTTTCTGCACTCTCTCCTTTTTTCTCGTAAGAATTTCCGCGGTTGAGATAAGCCATTGCTTCCCTGGGATTAAGCTCGATCGCTTTGCTGAAATCCACTATCGAAAGGTCGTAGTTATTTTTTTTCAGGAACGCCATGCCGCGACTGAGATAGGCCGAGGGTTCGCCGGATCTTAATTCGATGGCTTTGTTGTAATCGGCGACGGCCGAATCGAGATCGCCTTTGGCGACGAAGCCTTCAGCGCGTTTTTGATAAAAGTTAAAATCGGGCGGGGGCGGAGTCGGGCTGGGAATGGCAGCCATAACCGGCGTCGGCACGGGTTTCGGCTGGACGGCCGCGGCCATTTTTATCAAGGGGCTTTTTTGCCGGATAGCGTCGATAAGCGAAAAGTCCGCGCCGGTGCTTTGCAGTTCTTTTTCTATCTCCGGGGTCAGCGCGAAAGTGATCCCGCGCGTTTTTACCGCGTCGCCGAGCAGTTTATTTTTTTCCAGCATGGGGGCTTTTTTCGACCGCAGGGCGATCAAAATGTCCGCCAGGCTGAGCTGCGACGGCTGCGCGTGCGCGGTTTGCAAAAGCATCGCCAGCGAAAGTATCGCGGACGTAAATAAATAAAACAAGAGACGATGCCGGGAGGTAAATCCGGGTTGGGGTAGAGATGCGAGTTTCATAGTCGTTATTCCTCGGGTGCCTGGGAGGATCTGGTTAATTGTCGTTGATAAGATCGTCGACCGTGACCGCCTTTTTCGGTTTAGGCGTCGCTTTGGCCGCCGCTGTTTCCGGTTTTTTTGCCTGGGGCGCGACGGCGGTTTTGACCTTCAGGGCGGGCTGTCCGGCGGATCCCGGCGCTGCGGGCTCCACCTGCGCCGGATTCGTTTCAACCGTCGCCGCTGTATTGGCCGGAGGCGTGGTTTCCCCGGTTTCCGCGGGGGTTTCCGGTTTCGCCTGATCGGTCAGCGACATCGCCGGAGCTTGCTTGTCCGGACCGGCGCTATTCGACGACAGAAAACTCCATACGCCAAAGCCGGCGCCGGAAACCACAAGCAAAACCGCCGCCAGAGCGAGCACGCGCCACAAACCCTTTTTGTGTTTCGGCTGCTCGGTAAACGTAAATTCAAATTCCCGGGGCGAATGCTTCGCCGCGGCAAAAGGCCGTGGGGTATCCGGCAGCTCCGGCAGGGGACTTGAAAGATCCAGCATCTGGCTGTGATCTTCCGCCGCTGCGCTCTGCTTGCGAATGTCCGGCGCGATAACCGGCAGATCCAGCACCGGAGCGGGATCTTCTTTAATTAGATCCACGAGCGCCAAAATTTCCGTATCGTTCGGAGCCAGGCTTTCTTTTTCCCGCAGGCGTTTTTCCGCTTCCGCGGCGCGCTGTTCGGCCAGCAGCCTCTTGTTTTCGGCTTCCTGCAGGCGCTCTTTGATCATTTCCAACTGGTCTTCGCCGCCGGTTTTGAGTTCCGGCTCCGGCGTCTTTTGTTCGGCCGGGGCGCGATGCCCAAATTGCTTGGGTTCCGGCAGCCTGATCTCAGGCGCCGCTATTACCGGCTGCTTTTTCGCTTCCTGCGCCTCGCGCTCTTTTGCCCGCAAGGCGGCGGTTTTTAAAACCTGGCGCATTATCATCGCCGAATCGAAACGTTTTTCCCGTTTCAGCTCCAGCGCTTTCATCAGGACATAGGAAATTTCCGGCGGGATATTAGGGTCGACTTTGCTCGGCGTGGGCAGGGGATCGGGCTTGCCCTCAAGAATATCGATCGAGCGTTCGAGCGCATCGATCGGGTGCCGCGCCGTGATCAGGTGGTAAAGCGTAGCGCCCACCGCGTAAATATCGCTTCGCACATCCGGCGGCTGCATCAGGAGCTCCTCGGAAGCTTCGTCGTAGCTGTTGGATATGACCTTTTGCGAGGCCAGGTCCAGTTTTCCCCAGATCTGCTCCAGCGGCAGGTAATTTAACGACGTGGCTTCAAAGGCCGTACTGGTCCCACCGCTTCCCGCATCGGAATTTCTGACGGTGGCCAGAGCGAGCAGTTTGACCCGTCCGTCTGAGGTGAGTTTTATATTCTGGGGTTTTATATCGCGGTGAATTACCACCGGGTTCTGCGTGTGCAGGTAGCCCAGCGCGTCCAAGAGCTGGTCGGCCCAATCGGTCACGTCCGAAAGGGGAAACGCGCCGCCGTTCTTTTCCAGCAATTCGCTCAGAAAATGCCCGTCGACCGGTTCCATCACCAGGTAGTGGCGGTCGATCTCCGAAAAATGGTCCCGGACGTGGATAAAAGACCCGTGGTTGATGGAGGTTAAAATTTTCGCTTCGTTGGAAAATGCGACCTTGAGATTTTCCATCTGGGCGGGCGTAGTGACCTTGTTTAACTTGAACGGGATCTCGCGGAGCACGACGTTGGTTTGGAGGATATTGTCGTATGCTTCATAGGCCGGGCCGCTGCCGCTGAGGCCCAATTGGCCGACTATGCGATAGCGCCCCTGATTTAAATTGTCGTTTATTGTCAGCATATTGGTAGGTTTTAACAGTGTTTGATAAACCGGTGCAGTGTTTATCACTGATATTATAGGCAATTTCCCGGAACAATGGAAGAAAATTGTTTAAAATTTGACAATATTTTTGTAAGTGCTTGAGGTGCAGGTACTAAGTTAGCCACAGGGGACACAGAGTTCACAGAGAAGATCAAACAATTTAAAGTTTTTCCTAAGCTTCTGGTTATTTCTCTGTGTCCTCTGTGGCTAATACTTTAAAATTAGCAGACGAAACTATTTATGCGATAAAATCGAATTACAAAGTATGGTGATCAAAAAGCCCGGCGACATAAGATCCAGCGAAATTACCGGCGAGAAAACGTATCTCAGCCGCCGTAATTTTCTCCGCGCGGGGCTTTTGGCGGGCACGACGCTGGCCAGCGGGGCGCTTTACAGGTACGTGAACCCGCCGCCCCCGGCGGAATCGAGCACCGCCGCGATACCGAACATTATCCGTGACAGCCCGTTTTCCGTGGACGAGCCGCAGACTTCCCTCCGCGATATCACCAATTACAATAACTTTTACGAGTTTTCGACCAACAAGGAATCGGTCGCCTTGTACGCCAAAGATTTTGTAACGCGCCCGTGGACGGTGGAAGTCGGCGGGATGGTGCTGCAGCCCAGGGTTTTCGGCATCGAAGACCTGCTGAAGCTCGACCAGGAAGAAAGAATTTACCGCCATCGCTGCGTCGAAGGCTGGTCGATGGTCATCCCGTGGGCCGGGTTTCCGCTGAAAAGTCTGCTGGATAAGGTCGAACCTTTAAGCACGGCAAAATACGTCGCCTTTCAGACGTTTTACGACGGCGTGAAATCCGACAATCCGGAGGTAAAGCTGCCCACGGATAAAACGCAGATGCCGAACGGCTTTTTCGCCGGCATCCAGCTTCCTTATGTCGAAGGCCTGCGGCTGGACGAAGCGATGCACCCGCTGACGATCCTCGCCACCGGGCTTTACGGCCGGATCCTGCCTAACCAGAACGGCGCGCCGCTGCGGCTGGTCGTGCCGTGGAAATACGGGTTCAAAAGCATCAAATCGATCGTGCGTATCACCCTGACCGACTTTGAACCGCCGACGACCTGGAACATCGCGGCCCGCAGCGAGTACGGGTTTTATTCGAATGTGAACCCGGGCGTGCCGCACCCGCGCTGGAGCCAGGCGAGCGAACGCCGCATCGGGGAAGTGGCGCTGCGCGCGACCCTGCCGTTTAACGGTTACGGCGAGCAGGTGGCGGGAATGTACCAGGGGATGGATCTGAAGAAGTATTTCTAGGATTTTCCTTGAATGTCCGCGTTAGCGGACTATCGATAATAGCCCAGCGATTTATCGCTGGGTATAAAAGGGGAAGTAATCCAGTCGCGTAGCGACGACTGAAAATCTTTCAGTCGTCGCTACGCGACTAAATCGAAAAAACGATCTTACCCAGCCGTGAACGGCTGGGCTATTTTCAACCGTTCCTACGGAACGAAAATATGACTGACATCAAATTCAACAAACTACTGATCCTGATCAACGGCATTGTTCCGCTGACCTTGCTCGGCTGGGACGCTTTTTGGGGCAGGCTCGGCGCAAACCCGGTGGAGTTTTTTCTGCGCACGACCGGTATTTTGACGCTGGTATTTCTGATCCTCACGCTTTCGGTCACGCCGGCGCGAAAAATATTCGGCTGGAATTCGCTGATAAAATACCGCCGGATGCTGGGACTCTATTCCTTTTTTTACGTCTGCCTGCATTTTTCGACCTATATGATTTTCGACCGCGGGCTGGATCTGCTCGGGACAGCGGGAGACATTATTCAGCGCCCGTTCGTCGCGATCGGGATGGCGAGTTTTTTTATGATGATCCCGCTGGCGGTCACTTCCACGAACGGCTGGGTCAAACGTCTGGGCGGAAAGCGCTGGGCAAAACTGCACAAGCTGATCTACCTGATCGGTATGGGCGGCGTGGTTCACTACTGGATGATCGTAAAATCGGACGTTTTTTACCCGGCGGTCTTCGGCATAATAATGGCGGTCCTGTTGGGATACAGGGTTTACGCGAATAATAAGACCAAAAAAATTCAAACGATCAAGGCGGAGAATTAATAATTAAAAATTTTTGCAGCTACTCTTTCGCGGCGTTTTTTTTCTTCGGGGCGGCCTTGTCAAACGTTAAACGGTAATCACTTCCATCCATTCTCACTGTGTGGCACATTTCGTGCAACCGGGAGCGCAGGCGCACTCCGATCCTGTCACTTAAAATTTCTTCGGTAGATTCCCTGCCGTCTTTTTGCCCGCGCTCGTCCAAATAATTTGTCGTGAAAAGGGTTAATTTCTTGTCGTTATAGCGGGTGTTGATAATGTAGGACAAAGTATCGCGCACCCAATCGGTAGGTTTTGACGCTCCTAATTCATCCAGGACCAAAACTTCGGCCTTAAAGATCGGCTGCAATAGATCGCTTTCAGAAGTTTGTGAAAGCGGGTTGTAAGACTCCCGAATTTCTTTAATGAGAGCGTTAAAGTCACAGAAATAACAGTAAAATCCCAGCTCTGAGAGATGTTTTAGAACCGCAACCGCGAGGTGGGTCTTACCTATTCCGACCGGGCCCATAAAAAGCAGCCCTGAACTGACGGCGGGAAAATCCTTGATAAATTTTTGCGCGTGGTTGTGCGCAAAAACCTGCGACTCTGTCAAAGGCTTATAATTATTTATATAAGAATGAACATAACGTTTGGGAATATTTAATCTGTTGAGCAAATTATCTTTTGCTTTTTTCATGCGGCACTGGCAGGGGCGCGCGCCCTCGCCCGGCACGATCTCCATTCCCGAACCGAAACAGATCGGGCAGAGGTCGGCATCGTCTCCGCGCTGCCCGGAGGCCTTCGGGACGACCGAGAATTTTCTGATGTTGGATTCTTCCTGTGACATATTAGCGCGTGAGCGTGAGTCAAGATTATAGCCTGCGCCGGTTATATTTCAAGTTTACGAATTAAAGTAATGTTTAGAGGCGGTCAGAGACCTCGCCTAAACAATTTGCCTATAAAGCAGCAGAAGCCGGCGCGCAGTGTTCGGATGCTTTTTCGTGTGGTTTCGTGTGTTTCGTGGTTTCGGCTTTATGGTCTTTAGAATAAGACATTAAGAAGTAACCACGAAATCACACTAAGACACACGAAAAAAGCTAAGATCGCTATGCCGGTTTCAATAACCGGCTTTATAGGCAAAGCCATGAGCAATTAATAGTTCATAGTTCCTTATGTTATATTAGACCCCGAATATCTTATCTGTTTTGCATCATATGGGAATTTGGCAAAGTTTAGCAATTAAGCTGGGATTGGCTGATCTGAGTTCCGGGCGAGCGCCGATCAGCGTTTTTTTATTGGAAGACGATACCCGCCGGCACCGCTGGTTCAGGAAAAGATTTATCAATGACGAGATCGACATAACCGACAATATCGAGGAAGCAAAGGAATACCTGACCGCCAATAGGTACGACGCGATCTTCCTCGACCACGACCTCATCCCCGAGCATTACGAATCCGCTGAGTATGACGATGAACGCACCGGCATCGCGATAGCTTTTTGGATGGCGGAAAACCCCCGGATCCAGCCTTCGGCGAGGATCATCGTTCACACCCGCAACGCCGACGGCGCGCTCCGGATGGTGGAGCGGCTCCGCGAGGCCGGCAGGCAAGTGGAATACGTGCCTTTCCCCATGCTGGAACAAAGAATAAAAAGCTATTGGAAAGATTAGAGTTTAGAGTCCACGCTTTAGCGTGCTCTTAAAAAGCCGCCTAAAGGCGGTACTCAAAACGGTTGACATGACCGTTCAAACATTTATTATTTGAATTTGAGATTTTTTAAAGTAAAGGAATTTTTTATGTATAAAACGCTTTCAGTGATATTGACATGCCTGCTGGCGCTGGCGGCTTTTGCCTGTGCCGGCGGCGGCGCGGGAAATTCTGCCAATAACACAAACACCGCCGTTAACACTGCAAACCTGGATAAAGCTAATATGCCGCCGGGACTTTCGGCGGACCCGCTGCCGGTCAACGGAACCACGCCGGGCATTCCCGACCCGAGCCAGGTCAACATAAATATGAACGTCAAGGGCGGGACGCCCACGCCCGGTATTCCCGATCCTAAAAATGTGAATAAGTTTCCCAAGGGGGGAACTCCTACGCCGGGTATCCCCAGCGAAGCAGAGATCAGGAAGATGATGAGCACCAAAGGCAATCAGTCTATCCAGATGGCGCCATCGAACGGGAACGGTTCGACGAGGCCGACTATGAAGCAGATGCAGCCGCGGAATAAACCGCAGTAGGCAGAAGGCAGTAGGCAGTAGGCGGTAGGCGGTAGATCAGCGCTAACTGCCTGTTGCTTACTGCTACTGCCTTCTGTTTTACGCTTCCGCGGTTTTGACCTTGATCATGCCCAGTTTTATCTTGACCGCGGTTTCGATGTCCAGTTTCAGCGCTTCATCGCCTTTCAATGAGGTCTTAGAATTCTCGCGTCCCTGTCCCAGCCTCTCGCCTTTGTAAGAAAACCACGCCCCGCTTTTTTCCACCACGCCGTGATTGACGGCGGCGTCGAGCAGGTCGCCTTCGCGCGAGATGCCCTCGCCGTACATAATGTCGAATTCGCATTCGCGAAACGGCGGCGCGACCTTGTTTTTCACGACCTTGACGCGGGTGCGGTTTCCGACCACTTTGTCGCCGTCCTTGATCGAGGCGATGCGGCGGATGTCGCAGCGGACGGTGGCGTAAAATTTCAACGCCTTGCCGCCGGTAGTGGTTTCCGGCGAGCCGAACATGACGCCGATCTTTTCGCGCAGCTGGTTAATAAAAATAAAACAGGTGTTTGACTGTGCCACGATCGCGGTCAGTTTCCTGAGCGCCTGTGACATCAGCCGCGCCTGCAGCCCCGGCAGCGAATCGCCCATCTCGCCGTCGAGCTCGGCGCGCGGCACCAGCGCGGCCACCGAATCTATCACCAGCACGTCGATGCTGTTGGAACGCACCAGGGTTTCGGCGATCTCCAGCGCCTGTTCGCCCGAATCGGGCTGCGAGATCAACAGGTCGTCGATGCTCACGCCCAGGTTTTCCGCGTACCCGGGGTCCATGGCGTGCTCGGCGTCGATATAGGCGGCGGTGCCGCCGGCCTTCTGGGCCTCGGCCACGACGTGCAGCGCCAGCGTGGTCTTGCCGCTGGATTCCGGGCCGTATATTTCGATCACCCGGCCGCGCGGCATCCCGCCGATGCCGATCGCCGCGTCCAGGCTGATGCTGCCGGTCGAGATGACGTTGATCTCTTCGACCGGGCGTTCGCCCAGCCGCATGATCGAACCTTTGCCGAATTTTTTCTCGATATTTGCCAATGCCGCTTCAATAGCCTGGCCTTTGTCTATATTTGCCATTTAGTCGCTCCTGATGATGAAAGAGTTTTGATTAATAAGCCGGAAACAAATGTAACACACTTGTTTCACGTATGCAACAGTAAATCACAAAAAAGACTAAAATATTTTAGGATCTTGGGAGATCGAGTTTTTAAAACCAGTTTTGCCTTATATATAGCACGATTTTACACAGAGTGGTAAAGAATCATGTAACGTTCTTAAGCCCAATATCTGCAAAAATAGCTATAAATATTGCGCTCCTACGGAGCTAAGGCCCAAAACTATAGGTATCACTTTGCGTTCTTTGCGTCGGGAACTTAGCGCTCTTCGCGGTTATCGCCTGATTTTACCGCAAAGGACGCAAAGTTCCCGACGCAAAGAACGCAAAGTGATCATTGTTTCGCGGAATCTAGCGCCGCCAGCACAAACTCGCCGTTGTCGCCAAGAACAGTGACGTTGAACCACGGGTTTTCCTTGAGTTCATTGAGATGCGCGGGCGGCAACAGTACCAGCGCCGGCAGCTCTACCTTTTTATCGACTTTCACGGATAGCGGGTCCTGGTACGCGCGGAATATATCGCCCACGCCCTCGAATTTTTTCTGCCTGCCGTTTTCCATGTTTCTGATCAGGCGCCCGGCGGCGTAAAATTCGGCGCTGTGAAAAGTGTCGTGCAGGTTAATGACCTGCGCCCCAGCGTAGCCGCGCGCTTCGGCGTCGGCCAGCAGGTATTTGGCCGTATCGTGTTTCACGGCGTCGGCGACAAAAAATTGCAGGGCGACGATCACGCACAAAAAAGTTAAAAGCGCCGTGCCCTTGACGATCCACGCGCGCAGTTTTCTGCGGCCGGTGAACCGCACGGCGATGTCGGCGATCAAAAGGCAGCATGCCGGCAGCGCGGGCAAGATATAGCCGGGCAGCTTTGAGCCGGAAAGCGAAAAAAACAGCAGCGGGAACAGCATCCACGCCAGCGCAAAAAGCCGCATCCGGTCAAGCGGCGTTTGGGGCGCGCGAAAATTCCATTTCCAGCTTCTCCAGAGGGCTGAGAGAAAGAACGGCAGCCAGGGAAACGTCAGCGCGGGCAGGACCAGCCAGAAAAAATAAAACGGCTGCGGGTGCGCGTGAACTTTTGTCAGGTAGCGCGTGAAATGATGGTTAATAATAAATTCGTTGATGAACGGCCAGCCCGTTTTCCAGGTAAACGGGAGCGTACCAGGTGGCGGCCACCAGCAAACTTAAAACGGCCCCCCAGGAAAGAGTGATAAGAAATTTTACCGGGAAGAATTGGCGGGTCAACAGAAAATAAAGACCGATCACGCCGAAAGGCAAAACCGCGCCGATCAAACCCTTTGCCAGCAGCGACAGTCCGACGAAAAAATAAAAAGCGGCATAAAGCTCAAAGCCGTCTTTTTTCTCATTCTCGTGCGCCGCAAAAAAACAAAGCAGCGCCGCGGTGACCGTGAAAGTAAGCACGATATCGAAACTCGCCCCGCGCGAAAAAACCAGCAGCCCTATCGTAGAGGCAGAAATTAGCCCGAGGAAATTGGCAAAGCGTTCATCGTTAAAGAGTTTTGATCCGCCGAAAAGATAGAGGCCGAAAACCGCCAGCAAACCGCACAGGGCCGGCCCCAGCCGCGCGGAAAATTCCGACACGCCGAAGATGCGGTAAGAAATGATCTGCATCCAGTAGAGCAGCGCGGGTTTTTCGAACCAGTCATAACCGCCGAGCGTGGGCGTCACCCAGGTGCCGCGTTCATACATTTCGCGCGCCACCTGCGCGTAGCGCGGTTCGTCGGGGCCGATCAGCGGGATCGTGCCCAGCGCAAAAAAATAAACCGCGCAGATCAGCGCCGCAAACAATAGCCACTGAATATTGTCCGCGCTAAAAAGGCTTTTTGATTCGGGCGTTGTCATTTATAGTTTTGCCGCAAAGGCGTCGAATGGACAAGTATTTCAAGTTGAAGTGAAAATGTAAAATATGGAGCGCGGGCATCCTGCCCGCCGCTTTGAGTTCCGCTTTTAGGCGGCTGCGAACGCGAAGCGTTCATTGCGGGCAGGATGCCCGCGCTCCATATTGTTGCGAGTTACATTTAAGTGCTTTAACATTATGCGGTACAAAATGCCAGAAAATCAGAAACTAAGAACAGCGGTGATCGGCGCGGGCAGCCTTGGGCGGCACCATGCTCGTAACCACGCCGCGCTGGCTGCGGAAGGCAAGGTCGAATTCACCGGCGTCTGCGACCGTGACGAGAATACCGCGCGGCAGGTTGCGCAGGAGCACGGCTGCGCGTTTTACACGGATTGGCGCGAGCTTTTGGATAAGGCGGACGCGGTCTCGATCGTCACGCCGACCGAAACGCACTGCGAGATCGCCTGCGAATTCTTAGCGGCGGGCGTTCATACGCTGGTGGAAAAACCGATCTCGCGAACGCTGGACGAAGCCGACCGGATGATCGCGGCAGCAGCAGAGTCGGGCGCCAAGCTGATGGTCGGGCACCTGGAAAGATACAACCCGGCGATCGTCGCGCTGCGCCCGCATGTAAGATCGCCGCTTTATTTTGAGATCCACCGCGTCTCGCCGTTTCCGATGCGCTCGCTGGACGTGGACGTGGTGCTGGACGTGATGATCCACGATCTGGATATGGTGCAGTGGCTGGTCGGCGAAGAGGTGGAGATCGAGGACGTCCGCGCCGTGGGCATCCCGATCCTGACGGACAAGGTCGATGCGGCAAACGCGCGGCTGGAATTTGCCAGCGGCGCGGTGGCGAATATCACTTCTTCGCGTATCGGCACGGAAAAAATCCGCAAGATGCGCTTTTTTCAGATACGCGATTATGTCGCGGTCGATTACGTGACGAAGTACGCGGCGCTGACCAGCATGGACCCGGACGCGGAACACCCGCTGGCCGGGATCAAGATCAACCGGCTTGAGGTAAATGACGTGGAACCGCTGCGGGCTGAGATCGAGGCGTTTATCGATTGCATTATTAATAATGAAACGCCGCCGGTCACGGCAGCCGACGGCAGACGGGCTTTGAACCTGGCTTTGATGGTGTTAGAGAGTATTGACAGCCATGCGAAGAAGGTTTTCTAGATTTTAGAAAATAAAGAAGCTAACCTGGGAGCGCAGGCATCCTGCCTGCATGAACGCGGAGCGTTCGGAAAGCCCGCCTAAAAGGCATGACTCAAAACATTAGCGCGACAAGCCGCGCTTGCAGGCGGGACGCCTGCGCTCCCAGGTTTACATCAAATTTTATCGGATAGAAAAGCCGCTTCCTCGGGTCGGGCTTTGGTCATCGTTCGCCTCAACATATTCGGGGCAATTTTCAGCAGCAATAAAACCCCGGCGAGTTTCATTCTGTGCTTGAAGGGCAGCCCGAGTGTTTCCGCCATTTTTTTTGCGCCGGAAAAATGTTCGGCGGCCTCTTTCCAATTTCCATTGAGTATTTCAATTCTTCCTTTGGCGCGCAGCAGCGCCGACTCTTCGACCTGCACGTGTCTTTCGATCGTTTTATTTTCCTCTTCGGTAAAGGGAAGCCGGTCCTGCAGCAGCCGCCAAATATAAATATTGCGGTTAAAGCGGTGCAGCATGTCGGCCGATTCGCTCTCCGGCCAGACGCGGTAGCGAAACAAAAGCTCGCGCTGGTAGCCGATCTTTGTCCCGGCAAACATCAGCCTCATAAAAAGGTCGAAATCCTCGGCGGTGGGCACGGTCTCGTCGAACATATTTACCGCCGCGAGCGATTCCTTTTTGATCACGGTGCCGCTCGGCAAAATATGACATTTTCCGCCGACCAGGTCTTCGCGGCTTACGGGGCCGCGTGCCGGGTTGTTTATTCGCATGTCCGCGCCTTCGTGCTGCGTCTGGCCGAAAAGGGTGCAATCGGCATAGACCATGTCGAAATCGTTTTTTTCGAGAAAATCGATCTGGGTTTGCAGATATTCGGGCAGCCAGATATCGTCGGCGTCGACAAAAGCGATAAGCTCTCCGCGCGCTTCCCTGATGCCGGTATTTCGCGCGAACGCCGCGCCGCGGTTCATCGCGTAGTCGATAAAAATTATTTTGTCGAGGTAGGGAATGAGAACTTCCCGCAGCAGCGGGGTGTCGGGCGAGCCGTCGTTTACGACGATGACCTCATAGTCTTTAAAGGTCTGGGCAAAGACCGCGTCCAGTGTTTCCGCGATGTGCGGGGCAGATCTGTAATTCGGGATGATGACGCTGACGCGCGGGTTTTCGCAGCAACTTCGGCGCCGGTCTTTTTGATGAATTCGGTAGGTCCTGCCCGCTCTTCCCCCGTCATAATGCTATTACGATACCGCAATCCGAAGCTATTTCACAAAATATCCCTGGCGCGTGCGGACGATCACTTCCGGGCCGGTAACGTCGAGTTTGATGGCGCGCCATTGGCCCCGGCGCGGCTTTTCGTTGGAAGACTGGTAGGCCAGCGTGTAAAGCGCGCGCAGATCGGCCGCCACCGATGCGTAAAATTTACCCAGGTCTTCCAGGCGGTTGATGGCGTTAAGGCGGCCGCCGGTGCGGTCGGCTATTATCTGCAGGCGCGAGCGCGCGGCCTGAAACATCGCCACTTGCGTCGGCGTCGGATCGGGCAGGAGTTTCGGGTCGCCGGTCGGCAGCGCGAGCGGGAAAATGGTCACGTTCTGCTGGTCGGCATTGTTGAGGATCCTGTTCAGAGTCTCGTTCGTTTCCGGTTTGATGGCAGAGAAAATCTGATCGTCGGCGGTATATTTTTCCAGGACATTACGGTCCTTATCGCGCAGCGCCGTATCGACCCCGTCGGTCAGGGCCACGATGGCCTTGCGGCGGTTCTTTCCTTCCTTTTCCAGTTTGTCGAGGGCAAAATCCAGCGCCTTGTAAAGCTGTGTCTTGCCGCGTCCGTTGGCGGCGGAAACCGAATAGAGGGCGTTTTTGCGGTCGGTGGTGAAATCGTTGAGCAGGTTGACCTTGTCGTTAAATTCGATCACCGCGATGCGGTCTTCGGGCCCGAGCGAGGCGATAAAACGCGAAGCGGCCTGGGTAATGTTCTGCCGGAAGCCGAGCGTCGAGCCGGACATATCCAGCAGCATCACCACGCTGAACGGGGCGACCGTCGGTTCGAAAAAGGAGATGTCCTGTTTCACGCCGTCTTCGTAGATCGTAAAATTTTCTTTTTGAAGATTTAAGACCGGGCGTCCCTGCCGGTCGGCGACGCCCACGTTGAGCCTGACCAGCTCGGTTTCGATGCGGATCGGGTCGTCCTGCGCCCGGGCGGGAGAGCTATAGACAGATAACCCGCAGGCAATGGACAAAATGAGGAGAGACAACTTTTTCGAATTCTTAAAAACCACCATATTTTGCCGCATTACCTGATACGCATTGGATGCTCTTTTAGTTTAACGCGGCGACGCCCTCCAGTAAAAGTAGAGCAGCACGGCGGTTACCCCGGCCAGTATGTGCCACAACCCATGAAACTGGAACATATGCGTATCCAGGCACAACGGCCCGCCCGTTTGCGAGGGCAGCCAGACCGCGACGGCCAAACCCATCGCGGCGGCCCCGGTTAGCCAGAATTTCAAAATAGACCTCAGGTCGTTTCTGACCCGCGGCATCGTTGACCAGATGATCGCTTCCGCGATCAGGTATACCCCCACCGCAACACCCACCAATATCGTGCTCGAGACACCCAGAGCAAATAGTGTTGTCAGCAGCAAGGTCGCCGCGGGGTAGCCGAAATAAAAGACCTTATCGTTATTCGTCATGCGCACCAGCGTGTAAAAGATCATAAAGCCGGTGAACGTGTACATCGACAGATTGTCAAAGATACCGCCCCACTGGGTCAGCGAGGCGTGAAACCACATACTTCCCAAACCCAGGAATATCACCACCGCGATGTAAAGCAGCGGGTAAAGGCTGGTCGAAATCATGCGGTTGCTGCCGGCCGCCCCGCTTTTACGGTTTTTATAGACCAGCCACGCTACTATCCCACCGGTAACTAAAGCATACAGATTCGACCAGGTGTTAAAAGGTTGTCGCACACCTGGTCTGTGCCGCAAAATATCCGCCCGGTCAAATTCCTCGCAATAGCACGAATTGGCCTGGCCCGGAGCGCGGTTGGTGACGCATGAATTTTCATGCCCGGGCCATCCGGCGGAGACGAACAGCAAAAAAGGAATAAGCACCAGCGCGGAAAATCCGACGGCCACGAGCAGCTCTCTCACCTTGTTTCTCCTTTATTCTTAGCGTTTTTTGCCGGGTTAACGCTTCGCTTTTACCCAGTGAAAGTACAGCATCAGGGCCGTAATTCCACAGAGCCAATGCCAGACCCCGTGATATTGAAAAGCGCTGGAACACTCTATGCATAAAGGCCCTCCGGTATCGGAAAAACCCCGGACGACGATGGCGATCATAAATGTGCTGAATCCTATGATCCAATATCTCAAATACACCCAGAATGAGACCTTTGTATTTTTGTCCAGCGCCCAGTCCTGCAACCAGATGATAAATTCTATGATCGCGTATGGAACCAGCATTATACCGATCATGATCGTGCTCGGAACGTGAAACAACGCCGCAACGAAAAGCCCGAACAACAGCACCGGGTAGCAAATATAAAAGTACAGGTCGACGTTCCTTAATCTCACCAGCGAGTAGGCAATGAGAAAACTGATCAGTGTATACATCGACATCTGGTCAAAAATACCGCCCCAGTCCACTATGGACGCATGAAAAAACATGCTTCCCAGTCCCAGAAAGACGGCCACCTGAATGTAAAAGATCGGATAAAGATCCCGTGTCCTAAAATGATTCTTGTCGGGAACGGCGGACGGTATCCTGTTATCCAGGCGCTTCCGGCGCTGCTTCCAGGCGACAAATGCCAGAAACGCCCCGGTGCCTAACGCGTAGAAATTCGAAAAGGTGTTAAAAGGCTGCCGTACACCGGGGAGGTGATTCTTAACATCGTTTATCTCGAATGGTTCGCAGTAGCAGGTATTTTCCTTGGCGGACACTGTTTTGGCCGGGTTGTCGGATAAGCACGAGTCCAGGCCGCCGGGCCAGCCGTTGGCGGCAAAAATAAAAAACACGATCAGAACCACCAGAGCAAACCCGCCGGTCCATAAAGCTTCTTTCATCTTCTATACTCTCCTTGAAAAGCCGGCGCGTACCCGTTTTCCGCAAAGCGGGCACGGGCGGGCAGGCGCAGGCCAATTTTTAATTTTGTAACCTTTGGCAAATTCCGGGCTGAAGAATAAAAGCTTAAGGAAACTGTCAGCCTTTTTTGAGACGAGACACACGGCAGCGCAATTTTAATACAAAAAAGCCTTAACAACCATGGAAATCTCTTTTATAATGACGTTACAGCGGCAGAATTTTTGCAGTTTCCCCAAATCGAGGAAAAATGGAAACTCCCACGTTTCTTTACAAACCGAATTTCTGCGCCGAATGCGGCGAGAAGATCGAGCGCGAAAGCTGGCATTTCTGGACCAGCCGCAGTTTTTGCGAAAATTGCGAGCCGGTCTTTCGCTTGAGCCGCGTCGTTCCGGCCGGGTTCTTGGGTATTATCCTGTTTGTCGGGGGAATGTTTTTCGGGCAGTCGGGTCAAAAGCCCCAAAAGGCCGTCTCCGCGGTTTCCAACGGGCCCGCCGCCGGAATTGAAAAACCGCGATCCACCGCTCCGAAACAGCTCAGCGCCGCGGGCGGGCAAAGCCAGGCGCAGAATCAGGCCGCGGCCCCGGTTCCGGCGGAAAATATCCGGCCCTTAACGACCAAACCGCCGGCCGCGAGCTACCCGCCCGCGCCGGAAACGCCCAAGGCCGTTTATACTTGCGGCGCGCGGACGCAAAAAGGCACGCCCTGCTCCCGCCGGGTCAAGATCGCCGGAAGCAGGTGCTGGCAGCATTTGGGCAAGCCATCGATGCTGGAAAAGAATTACTGAGATATTGTTTAGAGGCGGTCTCCGACCGCCGCGCGTAATTTATTATGGGCGGTCGAAGACCGCCTCTAAACCAGACTATTATTAAATAGGTGCGCCGCGCTATTAAAATATGATAAAATTTGTTAGACACGTGTGTTTAGTGTCTTTTCCCATTTGAGAAACACACTGCAGTAATAAATGAAACCTCTTGCGGCAAATTCGTTACTACAAAACCGCTATCTGATCATTCATCATATCGGTAAGGGCGGAATGGGCGAAGTTTACCTGGCGGTCGACCAGCGGCTGGGAAATCCGGTGGCGCTGAAACGCACGGTTTTTCGCGACGACGCGATGATGTGGGACGCCTTCGAGCGCGAAGCCCGCATCCTGGCGCGCCTGCGCCATTCGGTTTTGCCGAAAGTGAGCGATCACTTCAGCGAAAAGGAAGAGCAGTATCTGGTGATGGAATATATCTCCGGCGACGATCTTTCGAAGCGCCTGGAAGCCGCAAAAAAACCTTTTCCGCTGCAATGGGTTCTGTACTGGGCCGATGAACTGCTCGACGCGCTCAATTACCTGCACACGCACGAGCCGCCGATCATCCACCGCGACATCAAACCGCAGAATTTAAAATTGACCAACGAGAACCACGTCGTCCTGCTCGACTTCGGCCTGGCTAAAAACTCGGTGGCAAAGAAAACGCATCTTTCTTCTTCCGGGAGTTTGGTGGGCTACACGCCGAACTACGCGCCGATCGAACAGGTCCGCGGCGCGGGACCAGCCCGCGCAGTGACATCTATTCCCTGTCCGCCACGCTTTACCAGTTGATGACCGCCACCATTCCGGCCGATGCGCTGACGCGGGCGGAAAGCATCATCGGCGGAACGGGAGATTCGCTGCCTTCGCCGCGCGAGATCGTGCCCGAGATATCACCGGAAATTTCCGCCGTGATACTGCGCGGCATGTCGATCAATTCGGAACAGCGCTACTCCGACGCCAAGGAAATGCAGAAGGCTTTGCGCGAAGCTTATTCCCAGATCAAGCAGCAAACGGCGGCCGAAGCTTCGGCGCTTGACGGGGCGGAAACGTTGGTGCTGCCTGAGGTCAAGGCGGCAGTTCCGTCCGGATCGGTTTCCGGCGGCCAGTCGGATCCCCGTATTTTCAGCCAGCAGGATGTGGACGGCATGTTTTCCAAGGCGCAGGAACCGCCCCCGGTGACATTGACGGCCGAGATCCTGGCCGGCGAAGCCGAAACGCCGGTCATTTCCGCCGAGCTGTGGCAGGGCGAAACTCAAGGGTTCACCCATGACGAGATACGGCGCAGTACGATAGACGAGGACGCTTTTAAGGAACGCGGGTTCGATCCGGAAGCGACGGTTCCCTGGGTCGGGTTCGATGCCGGAAACGGTTCGGGAATGCCGCCTCCTTATATCGACGACGAGCCTGAAAGGGAGACGCGGGCATCGTTTGACGCCCCTGCGGCCGCGCCGGTGGTGCAGAGTGAGCCGGTGGAAAAGACGGCCCCTATCCGGCCCGTCAGCAAACCGCTGGAACCGGGCGAGGTAAAACCTTCCTCCGGTTGGGGATTAAGATTGGTGGGCATCGCGGCGATATTATGCTTGCTGGTGGCCGGCGTCGGCGCCGTCGGGTGGTATGCCGTCACCGCAAAGCTGATAAATATTCCCGGTTTGGAACAGACCGGCGGACAGGCAACCCAGGAAAAGAATGCCGGTTCAACCGAAGGCCAGGACACCGGCGATCAAATATCAAGCGCTGCCACGGAAGCGGCGACGTCCGATCCCGCTGAAAAAGAAGCGCAGAACGATTCGGGGCCGACGGGCGGAAACGAAGACCGATCCTCGGCCGAAGCATCGGCTCCCGATACCGGGTCGAACTCGGGCGCTAACACGGGGGCCAACGCTGGCGACCGCAAAGGGAATCCGCCCGCCCGGACCGCAGCCAAAAAAACCGACGGCAAACCGGCAAAACCGGCCAGAGCAACCAAACAGGGCAGCAAGATCGACATCATGCAATAACTTCCGTATCCTGCGTTTCGGGGAGTTTCACTTATATCCGGTATGAGAAAATTTTCTAAATATTACGCGGTCGAAAACATAAGCCGTTCATTGGCTTCTTTTTTGTTGGCGGGTTTCGCGCTGCTGCTTTCGTTCCAGCCGGCACACGCGCAGATGCAGCCGAATAAAAGAGCGGAAAAACTTTCCAAGGAAGCTTATAGCGACTTTTATAAAGGCAACTTTAAGAAAGCGATCGAGGTCGCCGACAAAGCGCTCAAGGCCCAGCCGCAGTTTCCCTATGCTTATTACATCAAGGGCTGGTCGCAATTTCGCCTGGGACAGCTCCAGCAGGCACTGCTTTCACTTAATAAAGCGCTGGAACAGGGCCACGATGCGGTGGAGGTTTCCGAGCCCCGCGGGATGGTCTATTACGTTCTGAAAGATTATGCCAATGCGGAAAAAGAACTCCTGACATTTACGGGTTCGCCCAAAGCCAACGGCCAGGCAAACTATGTGCTGGCGCAGACCTATTTCGACCAGAAAAAATACGACCTGGCTTTGCCGCGTTTTCAAAAGGCGCTGGCGATGGGATTTCAGAGCGCGGCGGACATTCAATATTACATCGCCGTTTGCTACGGGATGCTGCAGGACCGCCCGGGGCAGGAAAAAGCCGCGACGTTCGCTTTGCAAAACGCAACGCAGTTCCAGGGCGATGCTTATTACCAGCTCGGAAGCGCGCTTTATAACCAGAAGAAACACGACGAGGCGCTGATCGCCTACGATAAAGCCCTCCAGTTAAAGCCGTCCATCAGGGACGCGTATTTTCAGCTTTACCGCATTTACCGGATGCTGAACCGCGACGACGACGCGATGGCGATAATGCAAAGGCGCATCAAGGAAGACCCTGAAGATGTGCAGGCCTATCTGAACCTGAGCTGGATCAGCAGTTTGTCCGACCACCCGCAGGAGGCGGTCGAAGCCGCGCGGCAGGCGACCAAGCTCAAGCCCCAGGAAAGCACCGGGCTTACCAATATGTGCCGCGCCTACAACGACCTCGAGCTGTACGATTCCGCCGTTCAGGCCTGCAACGACGCGCTGAAAATAAAACCCGGCGACGGCGAAACTTATCTCTACCTGGCGCGCGCCAAGGAAGCGCAGAAGAAATCGAGCGAAGCCACTATATTATTCGAGCGCGCCGTCGCGGGCCTGGTCGATTATACTCGCCAGAATCCGGACAATGCCGACGGGTTTTACCTTCTCGGCAACGCCTATTACGCCACCGAGCAGCGAAACAAGGCCATCACCGCTTATCTTAAAGCTCTGGAACTGAGCCCGCGCTACGTCAAGGCGCGTTTTAATCTGGGTTATATTTACGCGCAGATGGGCGATCGCAAATCCGCCAGAGACCAATACGATCTGCTGGTGGTTTTGGACCGCGATCTCGCGGCCAAGCTGCTGCCGAGTATCGGGAAACCCGGCAAATAAGTAGGCGGCTTTATTATCGTACGGGACACTCCGTAATTATTCATTATTAATTCTTCATTCTTAATTATTTTTCAGCAATTGCAAAATGATTTAAGAATGAAGAATTAATAATTTATAATTCGGACGAATATTCTTATAAATTCAAATTGAATTTCTGCTCAAATGACTCAGAAAATACTTCTGCCGGTTCCGAAAAATTTCAGTTTCCGCCAGACCGTCTACAGCCACGGCTGGTGCGGCCTGCTGCCTTTTGAGCTCGACCTTGAGAGCTTTACTCTCAGCCGCGTATTTCTTGCCGGCGCACCGCAAGCGGCGGTGTCGGTTTCTCTCCGCTACGACAAAGAAAATATCCATATCGAAACGAAAAGAAAGCTCAGCAAAACATCGCGGGAGAAGATCCTCAGGGAGATCGGCCACGTGCTGCGCTTTGACGACGATCTGAACGATTTTTACCGCGCGGTCAAAAGCGACAAAGATCTGGCCTGGATAGCGAAATACAAGGCGGGCCGGATAATGCGTTCGCCGACGGTTTTCGAAGACCTGGTAAAAACCATCTGCACCACCAACTGCAACTGGTCGATGACCAAAATAATGACCCGCAACCTGGCGGAAAAACTCGGCGCGAAAACCGACCCCAATAAATCAGACGCCAAATACGCTTTTCCCACGCCGGAAGCGATGGCGCGCAAGCGCGTGGATTTTTACGTTAAGGAAATAAAGGCGGGCTATCGCTCGTCGTACCTGAAAGAGCTGGCGCAAAAGGTCTGCGACGGCCGGCTCGACCCGGAAAGCTGGCTGACCGCGGATATGCCGACCGACGAACTGAAAAAGGAAATGAAAAAGGTGAAAGGCGTAGGCGATTACGCCGCCGATAATTTGCTGAAGCTGGTCGGGCATTACGACGGGCTGGCGCTCGATTCTTTTCTGCGCGGGCAATTTTACAAAACTCACCGCGGCGGCGAAAAATGTCCCGACGAAGAGATCGAAAAATATTACGAGCGTTTCGGAAAATGGCGCGGCCTGGTGATGTGGTGTGACATGACCAAAGATTATATTTACCAGACCGGGGCCTGAATTATCGACGAATTGGCGAATTAAAGTATTGACAGCCGCCTCACCCAGACTTACCATAAATGTTACAAAATAAACTCCGGAAAAATTTGGCGTGCGGTAAATAATATAGGTATCTGTCGGAAGCCGTAGATCTCAACATAGTGTTGTTCTCCTACCGAAGTTTATCTCCGACGTTTACCTGCCGTTTTAGCTGAGCTGGACTGGTTTGTCGAACTGTCCCCAGCGGCTTGAATTTTGACGCTATATCTTCCAAGAAGGCTTTTTTGACGTTATCGTAACAACGGTTTCGCTGGAATATTCACCAACCAACCCATAAGGAAGGGGAAAATATGAAAAAAGTTTCGCGTAAAGATAGGTTCGGAAATGCTTTGCTTTCCTTTGGTCTTTCTTTTCTTTTGATAGTGGCTTTGATCAGCCCGGCGGCGGCGGTCGTCTTTACTAATCCGGCGCCGATAACAATTAACGACGCTACCACGATCTCGTCGGGAAGCCTGTATCCTTCAAACATTACCGTCAGCGGCCTGACGGGGAATATCACGGACATCAAAGTTACCTTAAACAATCTTAACCACACATTTCCCGATGATATTGATATGCTGCTGGTCGGCCCGACGGGGGCCAATCTCCTCCTCATATCCGATTGCGGCAGCCTTGATGATATTTTCAATCGCACCATAACGCTTGATGACGCGGCCGCGGCAAGCCTGCCGGATTCAACCATTTTGCAGTCGGGAACGTTCAAGCCCACGAATTTCGGCGGCGCCGACGTTTTTAACGCGCCCGCGCCGGCTCCTTCGGCGAATACCACGCTTACCGCCGCTTTCGGTGGTACCGCGCCCAACGGCACCTGGAGTCTTTATCTGGTCGACGACCTGGGAATAGACATGGGAGCGCTGGGCAACGGTTGGAGCGTGACCATCACCACCACGGGCAGCCCTTTAACGGTCTTTTCCAATGACACCGCCATCCATGGCGGTGACGGCGGCCGGGGAAGAGCAACGCCCTATGCCTCGACCATTACCGCGAGCGGCCTGACCGGAGCGATCACCGACGTGAACGTCACGCTGACTAATTTGAACCATCTGAATCCCGACGATCTGGATATCGTGCTGGTCGGCCCGCGCGGAAAACGCATCTTCCTAACATCGGATGCCGGCGGCGCGACGGATGTAGTGAGCGCCAATGTAACTTTCGACGATGCCGGCGCGGCGGTCATTCCGGATGCCGGCCCGATGGTGACGGCTACCGTCAGGCCGACCAATTTCGCGACAGGCGATACGATGCCGGACATACCCCCTCTCTATCCTCATTCTTCGACGGCGGGCACCGCTACGCTGGCGTCCGTCTTTAACGGGACGGAGCCGAACGGCACCTGGAGTCTCTACATCTGTGACGATCTCACGGGCTCCGCCGGGAATGTGATGGGCGGCTGGAGCCTGGACATTACCGCCGGGGGAACCTACGGAGCCAGAAGGTTTACCAGCGCCGATTTTGACGGAGACGGCCGCAGTGACAGGGCGGTATTCCGGTCGACGGCCGACACCTGGTTTTTACGTAACAGCGGCAATTTCCACACCAAGCCCGTGATATTCGGCGCCAGCGGCGACACAATGGCTCCGGGCGATTACGACGGCGATGGACTGACGGACATGGCGATGTTTCGCTCCAGCACCGCAACCTGGTACATCTATAACAGCGGGAGCGCTACCTTCAGCATAATCCCGTGGGGACTCGCGACCGACAAAGCGGTAGCGGCGGACTATGACGGTGACGGCAAGACCGACATAGCGGTTTGGCGGTCTTCCGACGCCAACTGGTATATCCGCCAGAGCGCCACCACGACCCTTCGGGTGGTCCATTGGGGGGATCCGATGGACACGCCCCTGACCGGCCATTTTGAAGGTACCGATGGCGCGGACTTTGCGGTTTTCCGTTCGACGGAAAACAATTGGTATATCCTCAATAACGCGGCCGGCAGTTCCTGGGTAGTTAAATGGGGAATTTCCGGCGACAAGCAGGTACAAGCCGATTATGACGGCGACGGCAAGACCGATATAGCGATCTTCCGTCCCTCGGAAGGCAATTGGTATATCCTGCCAAGCACCACCGGCATCCTCTTTAGTGTCAAGGGAGGGCAGAACGGCGACATCGCGGTTCCGGGCGACTATGACGGGGATTCAAAGGCGGACCTTGCTGTGTTCAGAAACGGAAGCTGGTTCATGAACAACAGCGGTACTCCGCCCGGCGCGGCCTCGCTCACGGGCGACAACTGGGGGATCGGCGGCGACACTCCGATCGGCGCAGCCTATCTGCCCGCTCAGTAGGGCGGCTTCGTGATTCGTTTAGAGGCGGTCTTCGACCGCCATCGCAAGTCTTTACTCATGGCGGTCAGAGACCGCCTCTAAACGACGCGTAACTCCGGGCTCCGGGAACGCGAACAAAACCCTATTAGACGTATTTTCTAAATCCTTTTTGCGTAAGAATTTAACATAAAATTTTCTCGAATTTTTCCGACTTTTTGCGCTCCATGCTCGTCTTATTTAGCGCAGGGAATTTTTCGTTCACCGGACGGATCTTTAGTTACCCTGGAATTTATAAAAAGATGGAGAAAAATTATATGAAACGCAATTTCTTGAAACTCTTCCTAAGTTTAGCAGCAATTACTTTTGTGTTGTCGGTAGCCGGCAATGCGCAGCCGCGGCGCGAATCGCGCGGCCGTTTTATGACCAAGGCCCAGGTCAAGGCCGTGATCAACCGCGTGGAAGACAGGGTCGACAATTTCGTCAGGCGTTTTGACCAGTCGCTCGATCGCAGCAAATTAAACGGCACCAGCCGTGAAGATTGGCTGATGAAACGGGCGAAGGACCTGGAAGCGGCGACCGACGAGCTCAGCCGCGAATTTGGCCGTCGCGATGCCTGGATCGAAAACAAGGACGAGGTCCGCAAATGCCTCAACATCGCCACCGATATCGACCGTAATATGAAAAATTATCGTTACGGCGCGGCGACCGAGGCCAACTGGGCGAACGTGCGTTTCGAGCTCAACACCCTGGCCGATATTTACAACCTGCCAAAGGTGGGGGCGAACGTGTATAAGTAACACAAAAGTTCAGAGTTACGCCTTCAGGCGTGAGGCAGAAACGCGACAGTTACGGTCGCGTTTCTGCGTTTAGAGTCCCGCCTTTAGGCGGCTTTAAGAAAGCACGCTAAAGCGTGGACTCTAAACTCGCGGTTTTGTTTATTAAGATCTGAACAAATATAATAAGATGGCGTTAACTTAACATCATTGCGGTACGTATATAAATAAAAATGATCGAAGCGGGAACAATTTTACAGGATCGCTACCTGGTCAGTGAGCATATCGGCGCCGGCGGGATGGGCGCGGTCTATGTCGGCACCGACCAGCGTTTCGGCAGCACCGTCGCCATCAAGGAAACTTTCTTTACCGACGAGAGTTTGCGCCGGGCGTTCGAGCGTGAGGCCCGCTTGCTCAATAGCCTGCGCCACCCGGCGCTGGCGCGCGTCAGCGACCACTTTGTTGACGGCAACGGGCAATTCCTGGTAATGGAATACATTCCCGGCGACGACCTTTCGGAACTGATGGCGAAACGCGGCTCGGCTTTTCCCATCCCGGAAGTGATGACCTGGGCCGATCAGCTGCTGGACGCGCTTGATTACCTGCATACGCAGGAAATGCCGGTCGTCCACCGCGACATCAAGCCGCAAAATCTGAAACTGACCCCGCGCGGGCAAATAATACTGCTTGATTTCGGCCTGGCCAAAGGAAATCCGACCGATTCCGGCTCGCAATCGAACACCAAAAGCATCTTCGGCTATTCGCGCGCCTACGCGCCGCTGGAACAGATCCAGGGAACCGGCACCGACCCGCGCAGCGATTTTTATTCGTTGGCCGCCACCATCTATCACCTGATGACCGGGGTGCCGCCGGAGGACGCGCTGGCCCGCGGTACTGCCGTGCTCAACGGAAATCCCGACCCGCTTGGGGCCCCGCATCTGCTGCGGCCCGAAATATCGCCGGCGGTTTCCGCCGTGATCGTAAAGGCGATGGCACTGAACGCAAACTTCCGCCCGTCTTCGGCGGCGGCGATGCGCGCGCTGCTGCTGGATGCGAAAAATAATATTGCCGATCTTGCCGAGCAGGAGACTGTGGCGATTCCGGCGGCGGCCGGGATCTTCGATCAGCAAACGCAGGTCATCGGCGGGGAAAACACGGCCGTCGGGGCCTCGCCTACCGAACACAACCGGGCAGTGGTTTCCGGCGATGCAGAGCAAATTCCGCTTACCGAACACAATCGCGCATTCGTTTCCGGTGATCCTCAAATTTCGATCCCGCTGACCGAGCTTACCCGTGTAAGCGAGGGCCCGAAAAGATCGCGCGCGCTGCTCGGGGTAGGAGCGGCCGCAGCGGCGTTGATACTGGTGGCCTGCTCGGCGTACGGTTTATACCTGTATAAACCGGAAATTTTCCATCAGAACGGCGCGGTAAATAGTGTAAGCACTGAAAAGCCGGTTCAAAACGACCCGCCGGCAAACACGGCGAATACGGAAACACAACCCGAGATAGTAAATAGTAGTTTCTCGAAAGAAACAGGCGCGAAAACTACCGATGCTAAAGATGGTAAAACGGCGGGAGAAAAAACTGCGGCCAAATCGGATACCGTAACGGCGGCAAATTCGGCTGCCGCGGCAAATTCCGATGCGACTACCGAGAACGAAGTTAATACAAAGCAGAAGGCGCTCGAAGAAGCTGTACAAAAATTGGTCAATCGCAGGTTGCAGCAGGCCAACATCAGAAGACAACAGGCAAATGCAGATCCCTATGGACCGGATGCGCCGCCGCCTGGCGCGCGGATTTATCCGAGAAACCTGCCGCCGCCCCGCAAACCTTACGTATTCAGAAGAAAACGTCCTAATCCCTGAACGGATCGATAATTCCCGCAAGTTTTCCCGTTAACTCCTCCGCGTATGCGCGGGTGCTCATGTTTTCCGGGCGCTTTACTTCCAGCAGGGGATGATAGGTGATATCCACCCGGCCGAGACGCGGGAGCTTATTTTCCTGCGGCCACACTTTGTTTCCGCCGCGGATCGTCACCGGCAGGATCGGCACACCGGCCTCCAGCGCTATTCTTACAGTTCCCGGTTTTAAGGCCAGCAGCTTGCCGTCGGCGTTTTCGCGCGAGCCTTCCGGAAAGATCACCAGCGTATCGCCCTGTTTGAGAATGCGGATCGCGGTTTTAAAGGATTCCACGCTGCCGTGTTCCACGCTTACGGGAAATGCCCCTAATTTTCGGATGAGCGGCCCGATCAGAAACCAGCGGCAGGCTTTGTCCCACGCCATGAATCTCAGGGGCCTTTTGACCGGGATGGCAAGCCAGAAGGGGTCGAGGTAAGTTTGATGATTGGCCGCGATGAGCAAACCACCCGGCAGGTCCTGCGGGATATTTTCGACCCGGTGGTATTTAATTCTCCACAAGACGCGGAAAAAGGGATGCAGCAAAAACTTTACGGTATCCGCCAGCCAGGGGCTCGGGCCCTTGTCGGCAGGATGTGGTTTTGATCTGGGTTCAGCTGCGGGTGATTGCATCGTATTCGGTAGTGTATTACGGTTTCGCTAAAGGCGGAAACGCGACAGTTATGGAGCGTGTCAATCTCTAAAAGACACGCTCCATAACTGTCGCGTTTCTGCCTTACGCCTGAAGGCGTAACTCTGAGCTTTGTTATTTCTCGATCCCCTCGAGCGGGAACTGCTGGTCGACGAATTCCAGGTGGAGGCGGGTAAAGCCGTCGTCTCCGCTCTGGCGCGAGCGAACGATCGCTAAAACCGAAATATTGTATTCCGGGCAGATGACCCGGACAAAGCTGCCCGGCTTTACATTCGCGGTGGTAAAGACCGAAGCGCCGCTCAGGCTGACATTTTCCGTGACCGTAGATTCGGTAAAGGCGACCGAGCCGCTTTCGCTCAAAACTTCGATGGTGATATTAAGCGGGATCCTAAAGCGCCCGTCGCTGCGTTCATCGTTAGCGGCGTCATTGAGCGGGCTCGGCAGTGAAGTATCGGGCTTGCCTTCTTTTATCTGCCACAAACCGAATCGGTTAAAACCGCTGATCTCATAAGTGGTGGCGGGGTCTTTCTGGTAACTGTCGGGCGGGCTTTTGCCGACGAAGGCAATGCCGATCTCGTATAGCGAAGCTTCGCCGCGGTCGTTATAGGAAACTTTTTCCCAGTTGATATAGCGCACCAGCCCCCAGACCTTGTACTGCGGCTCGCTGAAATCGAAGCTGCGAAGTTCGGGCAGCAGCGGCATCGTCAGCAGCAGCAGCCGCCCCACCTCAACAAAGTGCTTCAGCTTGACCCCGGCACCCAGGGGGGACACCTGCAGCAGCCGGCTGACCTCTTCCCAGCCGCCGGTCTTGTCCGTTTGATACTGCACCCGGACGGGCATCGACGTAGTGATCCGCCGGGCTTTTCGCTGTTTCTGATCGAAGGCGACAGTTGTTTCCATAGATACCACCTAAACCCTATGTTTCGTATTATTTACCGCTAAGTAAAAGTCTTGCCGGAGTGGGAAAGCAAGGTTGTAAAACCTGTGCGGGAAAAGACCCTTTTGAGGCTTTGGAAAGTTGATAAAATAACGCCCTTCCAATATAATAGAATACAACTTAAGATGCCGATATTTCAAGAGTTAAATTGCAAATTTCTTATAAATAAAATCAACAAATTTTTGTCTTTAAATTGCGTTTTGAGTTCCGCCTTCAGGCGGCCTCATACGAAAATATAATGCCGCCTGAAGGCGGGACTCAAAACAGTAAATAAAATAATGGATTCATTAATCGAACGAAATCAGGTAAATATCGAAGACGAGATGCGGCGGTCGTATCTCGATTACGCGATGTCCGTGATCATCGGCCGCGCCCTGCCGGACGTGCGTGACGGGCTCAAACCGGTGCACCGCCGCGTGCTCTGGTCGATGCACGAACTCGGCAATACCTACAACAAGCCTTATAAAAAATCGGCCCGTGTCGTCGGCGATTGTATGGGTAAATATCACCCGCACGGCGAATCGGCCGTCTACGACACCATCGTGCGCATGGCGCAGGAATTTTCGATGCGTTACACGCTGGTCGACGGGCAGGGAAATTTCGGCTCGATCGACGGCGACAACGCCGCGGCGATGCGTTACACCGAGGTGCGCATGCAGAGGCTGACCGGCGAGATCCTGGCCGACATCGAAAAGGAAACGGTCGATTTCCAGCCGAATTACGACGAATCGCTCTCCGAACCGACCGTCCTGCCGACGCGCTTTCCCAATCTGCTGGTCAACGGTTCGGAAGGCATCGCCGTCGGCATGGCGACCAAGATCCCGCCGCACAATCTGACCGAGATCGTCAACGCCACCATCGCGCTGCTCCAAGATCCCGACATTACGGTCGACGAACTGATCAAGATCGTTCCCGGGCCGGATTTTCCGACCGGCGGGTTTATTTACGGCCGCGAAGAGATCCACCGGGCTTACCGCGAAGGCCGCGGCATTATCCAGATGCGCGCCCGCGCCGGCATCGACCGGATCGGCCGCGGCGACCGCGAACGCGACGCGATCGTCGTCACCGAGATCCCGTACCAGGTCAACAAGGCGCGGCTGATCGAAAAGATCGCCGAGCTGGTTCAACGAAAAGAAGACTCGACGGCATTTCCGAGCTGCGCGACGAATCGAACCGCGAGGGCATGCGCATCGTCATCGAGCTCAAACGCGACGCCGTGCCGCAGGTCGTTCTCAACAAGCTTTACAAGCTGACGCCGATGCAGTCGTCGTTCGGCATCATCAACATCGCGATCGTCGACGGCCAGCCGCGCGTGCTGACGCTCAAGCAGATGCTCGAAGCTTTTGTCGAATTTCGCCGCGAGGTCGTGCGCCGCCGCACGGAGTTCGAGCTGAGAAAGGCCCGGGCCCGCGCGCATATTTTGGAAGGCCTGAACAAGGCGATCGACGCGCTCGATTACATCATTCCGCTGATCCGAAACTCGCGTTCGGTCGATGAAGCGAAGCGAATGGCTGACCGCGAAGTTGGATACGATCGGCGAGGTCAAAAAATGGCGCGGCATCACCGGCGGCAAGACCAGAAGCCGAGTTTCTCAAAGAACTGCAAAAGGTGATCGAAAGCGCTCGGGTTTTCCGAGATCCAGGCACAGGCGATCCTCGATCTGCAGCTTCGCCGCCTGTCGGCGCTCGAACGCCAGAAGATCCTCGACGAATACGAAGCGCATCATCAAGCACATCGCCGAGCTCGAAAATATTCTGGAGAACGAAAGCGTGCTGCGGCAGGTGATCAGTCGACGAGCTGGAAGAGATCAGAAAAGATTTCGGCGACAAGCGCCGCACCGAGATCGTCGATGCCGGCGTCGAGCTTCAGATCGAAGACCTGATCCCGGACGAAGATGTCGCGATCACCGTCACAAAGGCGGGCTACATCAAGCGTACGCCGGTTTCGACCTATTCGACGCAGGGACGCGGCGGCAAGGGACGGCTGGGCGCGACGGCGAAGAACGAAGATTTCGTCGAGCATCTCTTTATCGCTTCGACCCACGCCTACCTGATGATCTTCACCGACGACGGGCAGGTCTTTAAGATCAAGGTTCACGAGATCCCCGAGGCCGCGGCCGCGGCGCGCGGCAAGGCGGTCGTCAATCTGGTCCAGATCTTCCATCGGCGCGAAAACTGGTGGCGCGTGATGCCGGTTCGCGATTTTGCCGAGGAAATTTATCTGACGATGGTCACGAGGCAGGGCGTGATCAAAAAATCCGCGCTTTCGGATTTCCAGAACATCCGCGCCAACGGCATCAATGCCATCAACATCGACGACGGCGACGAGCTGCTCGATGTCATCCGCACCGACGGCAAACAGCAGATCTTTATCGCGACGCACGACGGAATGGCGGTCCGATTTAACGAAACCGACGTGCGTCCGATGGGACGCGCGGCGCGCGGGGTGCGCGGCGTTAATCTTTGCGCAAGGGCGATTATGTCGTTTCGGTCTGCGCGGTCTCGCCCGAAGGAACCGAAAAGATCCTTTCGATTTCGGAAAAAGGCTTTGGCAAGCAGACCCAGGTCGGCAGATTACCGCCTGACAAAACGCGGCGGCAACGGCGTGATCAATATGAAAACGACCGACAAAACCGGCAAGGTCGTTGCGGCGTTCCCGGTCGAGGACGAGTCGGAAATCATGATCATCACCCAGCAGGCGAAACTGATCCGCCTCGGCGTCGACAAGATCCGCAAGACGGGCAGAAGCGCCCAGGGCGTGAGGCTGATCAGCACCGGCGACGACGACCTCGTCACCAGCGCGTCACTGCTGGCCGCGGCGGAAGAGGAATAGGAAAGCTCAGGGTTCAGAGTTACGCCTTCAGGCGTGATAACTTTTAAAGATCACGCGTAAACGCGTAACTCTGAACACCGAACTCACTTCTTCTTTTGATCCAGTTTTTTCCGGGCAACATCGGCCATTTTCAGATACTCAGAGCGTATCTCTTCCAGTTCTTTTTCGTCCAACTCTTCCAGATTCAGCAGCAAATTCTTTGCGCCGTGAGTGGCGCGGATAAGCTCGTCGAGCTTTATCTGTCAGGGCTTCCGTGTCGCGGTTCTGGGTGTTCTGGATCAGAAAGACCATCAGGAATGTAACAATGGTAGTGCCGGTGTTTATCACCAATTGCCAGGTGTCGCTAAAACCAAAGATAGGGCCGGTCACGGCCCATACTATTATTACCAGCCCCGCCAGGGCAAAAGTTACCGGGCGCCCCGCCATGTGCGCCGTCCATTTGGCAAAATGCGTGAACCAGGAGACTGGTTTGTTAGGTGACATTATTCTTCTTATTCTTCACAAAACGCGTGGTAAATACAAGCGGGATGAATTCCTGAGGCGCGGTCGGCGGTTCAGAGTTACGCGTTTACGCGTGATCACGCCTGAGGCGTAACTCTAAACAAAGCAACGTGGGTCGAAGCTATTTCCTGCTGCAAGTTCTTAGCTTGAACGAAGCCAGAAACCGCTCAGAGTTAGCAGATCTGAACCCGGATTTTTTGATCTCGACGCTGAGCTGGTAAAAATAATCACCCACTAAATAAAACCGGTGGGTCTTGACGCTTCCGTCGGCATGTTCGATGGTCAATTCTCTACCCGGGTAACCGTCCAGGTCGAGCGCTATCTTGCTTCTCACTCTTCCGTCGTCGCCCACGAGAATGCCTTTCTGCACCTTGTCCAGCACCTCTTCATAATCGACCTCCGGGGCGGGCGTCTCGCGGAATTTGCTGTAGGCGACGAGGTAATCGTTCAGATTTTCATCGGAATAAGAAAAAGTATGAGATTCTCTTAAGCCTTTGGGAGTAAATACGGTCACCTTGTCAGGGGTCGGTTTGTCGGGCATTAAAACGGAAAAGCCGCCCTCGTCGGAAGTAAATTCCTTCCAGTCTTTTTGCTGCGCGCTCGCAAACGCACAAGCCAAAAGCAGAAGAATAGCAGTCGCGAAGAGTTTCATCTTTTTCTTGCTCCTTTTTGTTAGCTGGGGGTTGCCTTATAAAGGGAAACACCGCCAAACGGCGTTTTGTGACAAAAAAATACAGAAATTTAATTGTTTAGAGGCGGTCTCTGACCGCCGCGTCCCAAATTTTGGTGCGGCGGTCAAAGACCGCCTCTAAACAGGCGATTTTCACCTACTTTGGTCCAGTGCCGACGGTGTTATCCGCCGTATTCCGGTCCCTGATGGTGAAATTCTCCTTTGGCGTTACCGTCTCGACGGCCGCCTCGCCCGATTTCGTGCATGTGTCAAGCCGGGCAAAAACACGACGGTCGGGCGCGTTGTGCTGAAGAGTTATGATACAGCCTTTCATCGCAGGCATGCCTCTTCCCGTCAAGGTAGCGCCTGTTTGCGGTGGCTGGACGGGCGGAGCAGGCGGCGGAAAAACGCTGGTAAACATGTACTGCCCGGTGGCCGTATTCCACAGGATCACCACTGCCGGTTTTCGGTCGTCCTGCAAACTGGCGTCGAACGGGTGGGTCACCACCGTCGCCGTTGCGCCCCAGCCGCCGGCTTGCACACCCGTAATATCGCGCGTTGTCTTATAACTTCCGTCCGCGCCGACCTGCGACGGCTGGATCACAAGCGGCTGGTAAGTGCCGCCCTGCATGGTGATCACGCCGGTACAGGTGAGAGTCAGCGGCACATTCGTCGTGATCCCCTGGAGCCCGGTTACCTGAACCGTCAAGGTTGTCCGCTCACCTTTCAGCAAGCTTGTTTTCGGCGCAGTCAGATTCACACCCACATTGCGAAAAGGCGCGGTCGTGTTCTTATCTCCGTCCTTCACGGTTACCTGCACCGGGCCGGTAATGTCCGGCGGGGCTATGAACACTGCCTTGCGCGGTGATTCGGCAATAACGGGACAGGTAATTCCCTGGGTTGATGGCGGCTGAACAGTAACGCCCGTGTTCGAGCTGTTGCCGTCGAACGGCCCGGTGATAACTACCGGGCGCCCGTTCTGCCCGAGCATCGGGACGGTAAAGGTTACAGGCGGCGTTGGTGGTTCATTGACGATGATAGGTTCCGGTGTCGGCGGCGAGAACACAAGCTGGCTTACCGGCTTGCATCCTTCATTGATCGTTACCAACGCACCCGACCTGGCGCAGGGCCCCAACGGAGAATCCTCGTTTGGCAGTTGGTAAAGCCTGAGGTCGAACTTGATCGGCGCTTGCGGCTGGGTCGCCGGTTTCGGGGGCGGGACGGGCCCGACCATGACTCCGGGAGGCGAGGAGGGGGGCAGCGGAGTAAAAACAAATACACCCTCGGAAGTATCCGGGCGTTGGTCGGGTTCCGGGTCCTGGATATAAAAACCGGCCCCGACTCTTGTCGGTCCGTTCGGAACGACAACAATTCCGGTGAGATTGCCCGACTCCAGAATGTTGGGGATAGCACCAGCCTTCGGATCGGGCGGCACCGGCTTGAAGGGGACCATGAGCATAAAATTGCCCAGTTCGCGCCGGTTTTTGGCCTTTTCTTCCGGTGTTTGCCCGTTCGGTTCCGCGGTGACCGTGCCGGAGATCGTATCGCCCGCCCTCATGTCGTCGGGCAGTGTGACCTTAATTTTTCCCGCGGGAGTTTCGAATGTGCCGGTCTGCGTCCCGTCCTCCGTAGTTAGAGTTGTCTTCACCGGCGCGCTCGGGGCTTTCGGCGCTTCCGGGTTCCCGGTTTTTTCATCCCCAAGCCTGCTGTGATCCTTCTTGGTCCACCACCACTTCAAAACGGTGGGCGGCTTGTCGCCGTCAAAGTCCACGGTGATCTCCGCTATACCGACTTCTTTCGCAACTGTCCCGCCATCGAGATCGGTTCTGCCTGTCCCGCTTCCTTTAACACCCTTGAATGGCGTGGACGAGACGATCCTTACCGCCTTTTTCCATTCGATATGCAGGTCATGGGCGTCTTCTATTTCATTATTTGGGAACACAAAGGTCTGTTGGCCGTAGGGAAGCCTCGCACCGCCGGTCCATCCCTTTCCCTCCAGCGGAAGATAAATTAAACCGGCAAAAAGAACGAGCGAGAGCGCGACCCATCGGACTAAGTGAATACGGCGGCTTTGAACTTTCATTTTACTATCTCCTTTGGCAGGCATAGCCTGTCTACAAGTCGGGACGTCGCGGATATTACTTTTTGCGGCCCGGGATGGAAGATCTACGGGGATTTTGGGTTAAGTATTAATTTATACACAACTTTTACGCCTGAAATTGTTGATTTGTCAAGGAATTTCAGGGCGCAAGCAACCCTTCCCAACCTGAGAGGCGCTTGGCTTGAGTGATAAATATTAGACTCTAATAAGTTTACAGTCCGGAAGGGCCGCTTAAACTCCCCTCCTTACGAAAGAGGGGTGCCCGAAGGGCGGGGTGGTTCTCGGCCTTATAATCGCCAAAGCTGATGGATTTACAGGCAGCTCCATTGGCCGCCGACCATCATTGCGGGCGCGCCGTTTCCGCCGGCCTGGCAGGGCGTGGAAGCGCGGCGGCAGTTACCGCAGTACACCATCGAACCGTTGGGTTTATTCGGCGGCAGGGCATTGAGCAGAAAGTTAGGCATCTGCGGCGGCGCGGCGAATTGCACGTCGGTGCCGAAATAGGTGGGAAATCCCCGGACGTTTCCTTCCGCCGGCTGCCCGGTCATAAACACGACCGTGGCCTTGTCAAACTTGTTCTCTCCCGTTCCGCGGCAGCCCGCGATTATGCCGTCGAGGCAAAACCTGTCGCCGGTGGAATAAACCCGCAGCCATTCATTAGCCTTGAAGGTGTTTCCGCCGTAATAATTTCCGGTGGAAACCAGGGTACGGCGCGCCTTGAACTCGATCGTTTCGCCGAACAAATTGTTTATCAGCATTAGCGGCGAGCTAAAATCGCCCGCGCCGGGATGATCCATGGCGTTGTATCGCAGGGAGTATTCAACATTCTCGGCTTCACAATTGATGATGGAAGTGTGCTGGCTGTCCAGAATATTTATAAAAGCTCCGCCGCGGTTGCCGCCGACGCCGCCGCCAAAAGTATTCTGTATCAAAACCATCATCACTCTTTCCAGGAATATCCCGTTGCTTTCCCAACCGGGCTGTTTCTTCGGATTTTGGAAAAGGGAATCGGAGATGGTCCAATCGGAGTTACGCGAATTTACATAAATGCCGGCGTCGCGGTTGTAGACAAAACGGCAGTGGTCGATCTTTATGTAATCGAACTGCCAGCCGAGATTGGTCTGCGGCAGCCCGTGGGCGTAAATGCCGCGGAAGAAATTATGAAAAGTGACCCGCTGGAAATAAAAATCCTGCGCCGAGTTGAACGCTCCGACGCCTTCCACGCCGTAAGTATTTTCGTTGCTTTCGCCGAAAAGTTCGATGTCCTTTACGACGATGCTTTGCGTGCACTCGCCGATGCGGAAAAGCGCCAGGTTACTGCCGCGCAACTTGATGCGGGTGGAATTTCGCTGGGTATAATTGCCGGTCGGAGCATTCGATTCGACGCCGGACACTCCCTGGATCGTGATGTTCGAAGGCAGCGCCAACGTTTGTGTGACGAGGTAATCTCCCTCGGGAAAAGTGAGCACGCCGCCGTTGCGCCAGGCGATATAGGCAAAGGCGCTGCGGAGCGCGGTGGTGTCGTCCGTCGTGCCGTCACCCTTGGCGCCGAAATCCTTGATGTTATAAAAGCCGCGCGTTTTTTCATCCGGCGTAGCGATCCAGTTGTACGTCACCGGCCCGGTGTAACTGTCGCCCTGAAAAGTGAACCGGTACATTTTATCTTCGCCCTGGAAGCACCATTTATAATCGCTGTTGCTCGCCCGCAAGGTCGCGGTCGAGGCGCCGCTTTGCGCAATGCTCGCGCCTTCGCCGGCAAAGCCGCTGCCGCCGCAGGTTGAAACTCTCATCGGCGTGGAAGGATCAAGATCCGTGATAGTGATCGCGGTCGAAGGCGGCACGTACCTCAACGCGCAGGTAAGCGCTTTTTGATCGGTCGGGACGTTGAGGATGATATTCATCCCCTCGAATTTGTTTTGCGCGAAAGAATTAATGACCAGGCATAAAAAAAGCGGCAGCAAGACTTTAAATTTCTTCATGATCTTCCTTTTTCCAGCAGTAGCTTATTGGGAAAGTTTAGCAGAACCTGGGAGCGCAGGCATCTTGCCTGCAAGCGCGGCTCGTCCGCGCTAACTCTCGCGCATAATAAAAGAGGCTTTAGATCGCTGCGCGATCTTGCAGGCGGGACGCCTGCGCTCCCAGGTTTACCGAAATTTATTGATTCTCAAACAATCTTTGATTAGGGTCTTTTTTTAGCAGTGAGTTCAACCCGAAATGTTCATAAGCGAGGCGCGTTGCCATGCGGCCGCGCGGGGTGCGGTTGAGAAAGCCGATCTGGATCAGGTAAGGTTCGATGATCTCTTCGATGGAATCTTTTTCTTCGTGAATACCGGCGGAAATAGTGTTCAGGCCGACCGGGCCGCCGTCAAACTTTTCAATGATCGTCATCAGCAGCTTGCGGTCGACCTCATCGAGCCCGTAAGTGTCTACTTCCATGCGGTTTAGCGCAGCCGTGGCGACCTCTTCAGTAATTTCCCCGTCGTAATCGACCTCGGCATAATCGCGCACGCGCCGCAGCAAACGGTTGGCGATGCGCGGGGTGCCGCGGGCGCGGCGGGCGATCGCATACGCGCCGGCCTGGTCGATCCCGACGCCCAATATCCCTGCCGAGCGGACGATTATTTTTTCCAGGTCTTCGACCGTGTAAAAATCAAGATGAAAAATAATGCCGAAACGCCCGCGCAGCGGAGCGGTCAATAACCCGGGCCGCGTGGTCGAACCGACCAGTGTGAATTTCGGCAGCTCTAGTTTGATCGAGCGCGCGGCCGTGCCCTGCCCGATCATCAGGTCGAGATTATAATCTTCCATCGCCGGGTAGAGAATTTCCTCGATGGCGGGCGAGAGGCGGTGGATCTCGTCGATAAAGAGCACGTCGCCTTCCTGCAGGTTGGTGAGCAGCGCGGCCAGATCGCCGGATTTTTCTATCACCGGGCCGGCGGTGGATTTGAACTCGGCTCCCATTTCGTTGGCGATGATCGCGCTGAGCGTGGTCTTGCCCAGTCCCGGCGGAGCGGTCAGCAGCACGTGGTCGAGCGCTTCGCGCCGCCGCAGCGCCGCCTTGATGTAGATGCGCAGATTCTCTTTGGCCTTCGCCTGCCCGACGTATTCGTCCAGACGGGTCGGGCGCAAGCTTGCGTCGAACTGTTTTTCTTCATCAAGAACGATCGCAGAGCGGGTTTCTGATATTGAGCTATTCATTAGATTACAAATTCCAGATTCCAAAAAAATCCAAATTCCAGATTTCAAAATTCCAGATTCCAAATGCTAGGTGAATTTTCGCCCGCGCATTTCAGTATCTTTAAGGTATTTTCTAAAGCGGGAAATCTGCCCGTTTAATCTGAGCAATTTATTAACTATTACATCAAATTGTTCTTTATTGATGTATTTTCTATCCATAGCAAATCTTAACTGCGCCCTTAGCTCGCCACAGGAACCTTTGGAAATTGAAAGAAATTGGATAAATTCTTTATTACCATCTCTTTCAAAACCTTCAGCTATATTTGAAAAGATCGAGACCGCTGCTCGCCTGACCTGATCGCGTAATGCAAAATCCTGACTGAATTTACCTGAAAGCGTAACATCATAAGTCAAGTTTGCTACTTCTTTGGCCAATTGCCAAACTTCTAAATCTTCAAATTTTTCAATCCTAGGCATAATCGTGGGATGTGGAACCTGGAATTTTGGAATCTGGAATTATTTTGCTAACTGCAAGCTTCTGTCAAACTCACTCGATTTTATCCGCAAACCAGCCGATCATAAAATCGGCCACGTCCTGCCAATCGCGTTCCAGCATCAGATCGTGCGCCATATTCGGAAATATTTTGAGATCGGCATTGTAGGCGCGCGCGGTTTTTTCGATCTTTTTCGGAGCTATGATGGCGTCTTTTCCCGCGCCCAAAACCAGCATGGGCGTTTCGACCCGCCGCGGTTTAGGTAGATTGTAGATCATTTCCATCACCGCGCGGTATGATTCTTTGCCGAAGCGCCGGGAATATTCGGCAACTTTCTCCTCGTCCGCGTCCGCCGAAAAGAGAAATTTTTTGGCCCGCTCGGGAGTAGTATAAAGCATGGAATAATCCTGCCTGAACGAAACTTTTGTCAAAAGCCAGGGGTTTTTAAGCTGTACCTTCATGCCTTCCCAGAGCATTCCTTCCGAGGGCGATGACGTGATCAGGACTCCCGCCGGCGCCGGATGTTTTTCCAGGTACTTTTGCACCACCAAACCGCCCAGCGAATGCCCGATGACAGCCGGCATCCGCGGTAGCGCTTCCGCCGCCCGAAAAACGTCGCTGACGTAATCAGAGATAGAGGCCCATTTAAGGTTTTCGCCGCCATCGCTCAAGCCGTGCCCGCGCAGGCTGACGGCATGAGCGCTAAAACCTTTGGCGGCAAAATAAGGCAAAAAATATTCGTCCCAGCACCACGCCGCGTGACACGAGCCATGGACGAAAAGAAGCGGGGTTTCCCATTTTTTCTCTCCGGGCTCTCTGCTGATAATTTCAAGATTCATTGATCGATGATTCCAAATTCCAAAAACCAATTGATTTTCTACCGCGTGGAATTTGGAATCTGGAATATAATTTTACTTTGCCAATAACTGCAAACTTCTTCTTAATAACCTCTGCACGGTTATTTCCGTACCTTCACCCACCGCCGATTTCAGGGCTTTCTCAGCGGCAACGCGCTGGTATCCGAGGTTCAAAAGCGCGGATAGTGCGTCATCGTACACAAGATCGGCCTCCTGTTTTTCCCTGGCGTCGGCAAGTGCCGGAACGCTCGTTCCCGGGGCCAGCATTTTCATGACCTTGTCGCGCAGCTCGACGATCAGGCGTTCGGCGGTTTTGCGCCCGATGCCCGGAATGGCGGTCAGCTTTGCCAGGTTTTCGGTGCGGATGGCAAGAATGATCTCGTCCGTGTTCATCGCCGAAAGCATAGCGATACCCATTTTCGCGCCCACGCCGGAAACGCTAATTAGCTGCATGAAAAGTTCGCGGTCGCGGCGGGTCTGAAAACCGAAAAGCTGGAGCGTGTCTTCGCGGACGTGCGTATAAACCTGAAGCTGAACTTCGGAACCCTCCTCGCCGATCTCGTAAAAGGTCGAAAGCGGGATATTGACCTCGTAACCGACGCCCTGCACGTCGAGGATGAGCGTGCCCGGATGTTTTGCCAGTAATTTGCCCGAAAGATAAGCGATCATAAGCGATTGAAAAACACGCTGAATTTTATCGGATAAACCCGCGCAGGGCAACGCGCAGCGATTTTTCAAATCTTAAGAGGTGTTCCGAAAGCCGGATGAGCAAGCTTGGTTTTAAACTCCCCTCCTTACGAAGGAGGGGTGCCCAAAGGGCGGGGTGGTTCTCCTATGCTTTAGGATGTCAGCGGCGGGACGTTGTTACCGCGCCCGCTCTTTGCCTTAAAGTCCTTTTAGCAAAACGAAAAAGAACCACCCCGGCGCTCAAAGCAGCGCCACCCCTCCTTCGTAAGGAGGGGAGTTTTGGTGCGTCTCTTTTGCGTCCTCTGCAAAGGAGGCAAAGAAAACCCGAAAGAAGCCTATCTTTTGCTTGTCCAATTTTTCACTTACTCGACTTTGCAGTTATAATATGACCGTGAAAATCGTAAAAGCCGAAAAGATATCGGAACTCACCACCAGCCGTTTAAGCGTCTATTTACGCTGTCTCCGCGAGCTGGCGGCGGAGGGCATAAAAACCATTTCTTCCGATGCCCTGGCGAAAAGATTTCACCTGAATTCGGCGCAAATTCGCAAGGATCTGGCTTATTTCGGTGAATTCGGCGTGCGCGGCGTGGGTTATTACATTGAAAGCCTGCGCGACCATCTGACCAAAATTCTCGGCCTGGATGAAGAGCACCGGGTCGGCATAATCGGCGCGGGGCGATTGGGCGCGGCGCTGGCGGATTACTACGGCTTTGCAAAATCGAATTTTCACGTCGCGGCGCTCTTCGATACCGACCCGAAAAAGATAGGAAAAAGCATCGGCGAGGCAAAAATTACGGTTTACGACCTGAATACATTGCCTCAGGTGGTGAAAAAAGAGAAAATAGACGTTGCAGTGATAGCGGTGCCGGCGCCTTTTGCGCAGCCGGTTTTGGAAGCGGTCATCGGAGCAGGCATCAAGGCCGTGTTGAATTTCGCTCCGACGCCGTTGAAGGTGCGCGATTCTGTGAAGTTAAAGACGGTCGACCTGACCATCTCGCTCGAAGGGCTATCTTATTTTTTGGCAAAACCTTCGGCGGAGCATCGCGGTCCGAAGCAGCCGCGCGTCACTGAAAAAAGAGTAAGCGGAAAATAAAAAGAGGTAGTAATTATGCAGTACCCTAACTTATTAAAGAGGATCGTTCCATTTGTTTTGGCCCTGGCCCTGGGATTGTTCGTGGCGAGTTTCTTCGTCAGCGTGGCGGCCCCCTTCAGATTCAAAGGGCGCGCGTTCGTTCGCAAGATGAAAGAAGAGAACCGCCTTCTGAAGATCGAAAATGAGGATCTGAAGCGCCGGAATGAGGAGATGAAAAAATTGCATCAGAATTGCGGCGAGGCCGATTACGAGCACTATCTACTTTTGGATAAAGACGGTGTCCCGCTGCCGGCGGGAGCGGAGAGTGACAAGCGCATAGAGAAACGAGTAAGAAAACACCTGGAACTGGAAAAGATCAAATAACACACAAACCCGTGGACGAAGCGCAAGCACGAAAATTGATCTGCCAGATCGGCAGATTGCTATACGACCGGAGCTACGTGGTGGCTTCGGACGGCAACGTAAGCATACGTTTGGACGAAAACCGCGTGCTGGCGACCCCGACCATGACCTGCAAGGGCCGCATGACCGAGGAAATGCTGGCCGTGACCGATATGAACGGCAAGCCCCTGGGCGAGACAAAGGCTTCGAGCGAACTCGCCATGCACCTTTTGATCTACAAGGAGCGCCCGGATATCAAAGCCGTCTGTCACGCGCACCCGCCGCACGGGACGGCTTTTGCGGTGGCGGGGCTGGCGATCGACCAGCCGATTTTGTCTGAGGTGATACTGACGCTGGGATGCGTTCCGTTGACGGATTACGGCACGCCTTCGACCGACGAGCTGACCGAGGCGATGCGCCCTTTCGTAAAAAATCACAACGCGCTTTTGATGGCCAATCACGGCGCGGTCGCCTATGGCGAAGATCTCTGGCAGGCATTCGACCGGCTGGAAACGCTGGAGCACACGGCGCGGATCGCCATCCTTTCGCGCGCGCTGGGCGGGGCGAATAACCTGCCGGCCGACGCTATCGAAAAGCTCGTGCAGATCCGCGAAAAAGCGGGTTACCTGAACGAATCGGCGCGCTGCCAGGCTTGCGGGTACCTGCATGAAACGAACGTCGCCTGCGCGACCGGCGAGCGAATACCGAAAAGCGCGGGCTCCGGCGGCAGTAACGGCGGTAAAATTTCATTGACGCGCGAAGAATTGATCGAACTTTTGAACGACGCGGTAAATTTAAAGAACTAGTGGAGAATAACCGGATCATTTTATGGACAATTTCGAACCTTTAATTAATAAACTCGACCTGAAACTTTTTGAAAAAGTGGAAAGCCTGCTGACCAATAACGACAAGCAGTCGCTGTTGGCCTGCCAGAAGGGGGTCCGGGAATTATTGCCTGAATACACTTATCTTGAGATCGGTTCTTATATGGGCGGGAGCCTTCAGCCCCACGTGCAGGACGCGCGCTGCCGCAAGATCTACTCGATCGACAAGCGCCCGCCGGTAGCGCCCGACGTCAGCGGTTTCGACCGGAAATACAAGGGCAATTCCACCGATGCGATGCTCGATAATCTGCGGCAGCTCTCTGAAGCCGGCGCGGAAAAGATCGTTTGTATCGACGGCGACGTGAGCGAGATCGATCCGGACGAGATCAAGGAAAAACCGCAGCTTTGTTTTATCGACGGCGAACACACGGACGAAGCGGCGATGCGCGATTTTAATTTTTGCTTCAAGGTGATGGCGGACGACGGCGCCATTATGTTTCACGACTCGGCGATCATTTACAATTCGCTGTGGCAGATCATCGATATCGTCAAGGAAAAGGGCCTGAAGTTCAGGGCGTATAATATCGCGGATTTTGTCTTTGTTCTGGAGCTGGGCGATTTCCCGCTGCATCAATCCGAAAGCATCCGCGAAATGCTTTTGAATAATCACGTCGGTTACTTAAATTCCATGCAGTTCACCGAGCCTTACCGGAAATTCACGATGAAGCCGATATTCCGGTTTGCCCGGGCGATAAAACACAAATTCATCAAACCGAAATACGTTTAAAAATGGTGAATGATGAATGAGTGAGACTTAAGAAACTAAGAATTCAAAATTCAAAATTCAAAACTCAAAATTTCGCCCTAAATTTGCAATTGCGGGCATTCAAGATTAAATTCGTAGTATCATTTCAGGAAACTTTCGCGAACTCATAGACTCAAGGAGAAACTAAATGCAGGAAGCATTAGGAATGGTTGAAACTAAAGGACTTGTGGCGATGATCGAGGCGGCTGACGCGATGGTCAAAGCCGCCAATGTACAGCTCATCGGCTACGAAAAGATCGGGGCCGGATTTGTCACGGCGATCGTCCGCGGAGACGTGGCGGCGGTCAAGGCGGCTACGGATGCCGGCGCCGCGGCAGCCCGCCGGGTAGGAGAACTGGTCAGCGTGCACGTGATCCCGCGCCCGCACTCCAGCGTGGATGAAAGTTTGCCGGTAGTTGCGAAATAGTTATCTGCGGTCAGCGTTCAGCAGTCAGAAAGAATTTGGCCCTCTGACTGCTGAACGCTGATCGCTGAATGCTGACTGCTAATAAATGATAATTGCACGCATTGTAGGCTCCGTTGTTTCGACCCAGAAAGACCCGCGGCTGTCAGGCAAGAAACTTCTTATCGTCCGGCCCATAAACCTTGACGGCACCGATCAGAGCGGCTACCTGGTGGCGGTCGACACGGTCGGCGCGGGTTTTCACGAAAAGGTCCTGGTCGTGGGCGGATCTTCCGCGCGCATGGCCGAGGGCAACAAGGATTGCCCGGTGGATTCGGCCATAATCGGCGTCATTGACACGATAGATTTTAATTAAAAAAAGTGATCGTCCCCGGGCGGCACCGGCCGCTCTGGAAAAAAGAGAGAAAACTTGAGATGCAACTGGCCCGTGTTATCGGTAGTGTGGTTTCCACGATGAAGAACGATACGCTCGACGGGCGCAAAATTCTGATCGTGCAAACTCTCCATCCGGATCTCTCGCCGAAGGGGAAGCCGCTGGTCGCGCTGGACGCGGTCGGGGCGGGCGTGGGCGAACTGGTTTTCTGGTGCCGCGGCAAGGAAGCTTCGTTTCCCTTTAAACGCGACAATACGCCGACCGATTGCACCATCGTCGGGATCGTCGATTCGGAAAAACATATTTACCAGGCAGGGAAAGTCTAGGAAGTCTTGAAAAGTCTGGGAAGTCAAGGAAGTCTGGAAAGAAATTTTCTTCCTGGACTTTCAAAACTTTCTACACTTCCCTCGACTCCCAGACTTTCAAGACTGTAAGTTATGCTTTTAGCCAGAGTCATCGGAAACGTGGTTGCAACGCAGAAGAATCAGCGTTACGAGCAAGCGCGGATAATGCTTTGCCGCCAGATCACGCCGGAGGGCGAAGATACCGAGACGACAATGCTCGCGCTCGATTCGGTGGACGCGGGCGAGGGCGACATCGTGCTGGTGGTGCAGGAAGGCTGGAGCGCTTCGACCAGCGCTACGGGAAAGGCCGGGGCGGCGATAGATTCGGCGATCGTGGGCGTAGTTGATTACATCGATCTATTGCCGGACGAAAAGTAAAAAGTAATTAGTGATGTCGAACGAAGACAAGGCAAAAAAAGTGGCGGAGCGCATTGCCGCCCGCTTGCAGGTAGACGAAAGCCAAAGCGGCGGCTGGGACGACCTGCAGAATAAATTGGACAGAATGTACCGCGAGCTGCACGCCGGACCGCAAACTGCGGGCGCCGCTTCGGCCACCGTCGCCGCAAAAGCCAAACCCGCCGAAATATCACACGCCAGCCAGGAGCGTTTTAATATCAACGAAGCCGTGGTCGAAGAACTGGTGGAATTTTTCGAAAAAGAAAAGGCCTGCTCGTTGGAACCCGACGGCAAGCCTTGTGACCATTGCGCGATGTGCAGTTCGCGCGGATTTTAAGTTTTGAGTCCCTGCTTTAGCAGGCTTGCTTTACCCGGTCGCTACTGCTCCCGGTTCTGACACAAGGCCGCCTGAAGGCGGGACTCAAAACTCAACACTCAAAATTCAAAACTATTTATTCGCCGGCGGCACGCTATTTTTCCTGAGCGCATTCGGGTCGCCCACATCGACCGCTTTATCCGAGCCCTCCGCAGCTTTAAAAGGAGGCTCTTCCTTAAATCCAAAAATACTTGCCGTGAGCACTCCGGGAAACTGCTTGATACCGGTGTTGTAATCGACCACGGCGTTATTATAATCTGTTCTGGCCGTAGCGATACGGTTTTCCGTTCCCGCCAATTCGTCCTGGACCTTCATAAAGGCCTCGCTGGATCTGAGTTGCGGGTAACTTTCCTGCAAACTAAGCAGCCTTCCGATAGTGCCGCCGAAACTGTTTGCGGCGTTGATAACGGCCTCACGCTGTTCGGCAGTTTTGGCTTCCGGCGGCGCGGCGCTGGTAGCGTTCAACAACTTACTGCGCGCTTCGGCGATCTGCCCGAAAACTTCCTGCTCCTGGACGCCCGCCATCTGGGCGGTTTTGACAAGATTCGGGATGAGGTCTGTGCGCCGTTGAAGCTGAGTTTCGACGTTCGCCCATTTGCCCTTCACACCTTGCTGCTTGGCGGTCAATTCATTATAGTTACACCCGCTGGCGATGAATGCCAGCATTAATATTGCTATCAAAAATAAAGTCTTTCTCATTTTCTAATTCTCCTTGATTCGTTAAAAGTCCATTGTCAACGGTTAATCATTAATTGTTGCTTTCCTTAACGCCCAACAATTAAGAATTAACGATTCTAAGATTTGTTGATGTTGTCCACCGCCTCTATCACCTTTTCGATCTGCTCCATATAGGCGGCAAAAAGCTCGTTGGCTTTTTGCTCGTCAAGCCTGGGCGCGTCCTTGCCGCGCATATCCGCGATCCGCAGGAAAACGCCGCCGTCTATTCCCAGATGTTCCACCGCCGCGGCCAGTATCTCAGGCTTGGTCACCGGGGTGTTGATCTTGTGCAGCAGCAAGACCGCGCGAAATAAAGCAACAAAGCTGCCCAGGCTATCGGCCATCAGGCCGGTAAGTTTTTCGGCGGAGTTTGAAGCGGGGATGTAGCGCCGCCGAAGTTGGATCAGTTTACTGCGCAGCTCATATTCCGTCTGGTGCCGCAGGTTGTCATCGGAGATCTGCACCCCCGCCAGCACGTCGTCCCCGTAGAGCACGGCCCGCGCGACCTCCATCTGGTGGAATTCGATCGGGAAGACATCGCCGGCATTTTCGAGTTCCGAAGCGGTGAAATAGACCGGCACGGGATGTCCCATCCGGCGCCATTCGCGCATCGGCGCCTGCGCGGCGCGCAGGTCGGCGGGCGTGATCCTTTTCAGCGCGATCAGCAAATTGTAATCGGAGCTGTGGGCGACGAAATCGCCCGCCGCAGCCGAGCCGTAGAGGATGACCGAGACAAGATTGCCGCCGTGCGTCGCCTTCAGGTCGTCGATCAGATCTTTGAATTGTTCTTGTATCATCGTTTTTGGTCCCGGTAATTTACCAATCTCCTCCCGCGCCGCCGCCGCCGAAATCTCCGCCGCCGCCAAATCCGCCCCAGCCGCCACCACCGCCGTCGGAGCCGCCGCCCCAATCGCTGCCCCCGCCGGAGCCGCCCCTACCGCCGGAGAGCAGAGAGCCGATTATTCCGCCGATCACCATCGGCAAGACGGAGTCGACCACGCCGCCTCTGCCTCCCGCGCCGCCAAAACTGCCGCCGTTCCAACTCGAACGCCCGCCGCTCGCCGCGGCTGACCGGCTGGCCGCGACAAAAATAAAAATAATTATCGCTATAATACCCACGCAAATCACACAGGCGAATAAACTTCCGCCGCTCTTGCGGGTGGTTCCGGTGACCGGGGCTGTCGGCTGGCCCTCGGTTTTTTGCAGCGTGACCGCATCGAAGCCGCGCGTTTCGGCAAAACGGCGGATATAAGCCTCGACGGTATCCTGGATGCCTTTGGCGTACTGCCCTTGTTTAAAGGCGGGCACGAGATATTGCCGCTGGATCTGGCCAACCAACCCGTCCGGGAGATCGCCCTCGGCGTCACGGCTGGTTTGAGTAAAGTATTTACGGTCGTCGATCGCCACCAAAAGCAGCAGGCTCGGGTTATCGTCCGCCTTGGAACCGATGCCCCAGCCGCGCGCCACCGCCAGCGAATAATCGAAAATATCCGGCCCCCCGGTCGTCCGCACCGTCACCACCGCAATTTCTATCGTGGTGCCGTCACGCAGCTGCTGAAGACGCTTTTCCATCGCATCTTTTGTGGCGGCGTCGATAACGCCCGCGTAATCATTGACGAAACCGGTTGACGCAGGCAGCGGCGATTCCGTCTTGGCCTGGGCAAAAACAGCCGCGGCCGCCGCGAGCAGAATTATCACGGCGGGCAGGCATACCCTTAATTTACGACTCATAAAGTTAATACTCTTCATCGTCTCACAAAAATACGAAAAGCGTTTCTTAATGTTCTCAGATTCCGAGCAGAATATGCAAAAGGTAATGTATAAGAAAAAACAGGGCGACCCCGGCAAAAACAAAAAGCGAGACAAGCGGGTGCTTGCCGCCGTGATGATTTACTTCGGGGATCAGATCGCTGGCGGCGACGTAAAGGGTCACGCCGGTGGCGACCGGGAGCGCGTAGGCCACCGAAATTCCCAGCAAGTTTCCGAACAAAACGTAACCCAGAACGCCGATCAGCGTCGTCAGCCCGACCAGGTTAGTGGCTAAAAAAGCCTGTTTCCAGCTTTTTCCCGCCGCCAGCACCAGCGAAGTGGTGGTGAATCCTTCGGGAAATTTGTGCAGGAAAACGGCGATGAAAACCAGCAGGCCGGTCTCGAAATTTATCTGCGAAGCAGCCGCGATGGCCACGCCGTCAAAGAAAGTGTGGATCATAAAACCGCCCAGCGCGGTGTAGGTCGAGGCGGCAGAGATCATCGGATCGCCGGAAACGTCTTCTCCCAGGTGGAAATGCGGGGCGATGGTGTGTTCGAAAAATTGGGTCAGCAAATACCCGCCCAGCAGCAGGAGCATCGGGAAGGCGTACGTTTCAATGGAAGTTTCCGGGACGGGCTTCTGCCAGAGCTTGAAAATTTCCGGCATCAGCTCGATAAAGGTCACCGAAAGCATGAATCCCGCGCCCAGGGCCACCAGAAACCGCAAAAACTGGCGGTACCGGCGGTGCAGCTGCGAGGGAAGCAGTATCAAACCCCCCAATCCGTTGGCTGAGGCGGCGATAACCCCCAATATTAAAAGCTCTAAAAATCCCATATTTAAAACATCAAAGAATACCACGATTGCCGGGAGATGTCAGAGGTGGGAGTTTTGAGTCCCGTCTTTAGACGGCCTTGAACGCTTTGCGTTCGTGCCGAATGAATTCGGCGCTCCATGTCAGTAGCGCTTGCGTTAGCAAGTGCGTCTCGAACGCGCGGCGTTCGTTCGAACAAGCCGTCCGCGCTTCCGGTAATACAACAAAAATGGGGCCGAGATTTAAGCAAGTGAATAAAACAAAAAATCTTGCAAATAATGCTTGACAGCAGGTAGGTAAAAGCATATTATTTCGTCTGGCTGGCATGTTTTACAAGATAAAAGCAAATTTTTCAGTTTTGGCTGCCCGGTATTTTTTTGTCGAAAAATCCATTTTGCTTAAGAAATTCTTAAGAATGCTTAAACACTTCGCTTGCGGTTCGGAAACGGCCTCCGGCCGGGTGAAAAAAAGCAAAAAACGCAAGGCAAAGCCACTCTGCCGGGATATTTGGAGCTTTTTGGAACAAATGTCCTTAATTTAACGGCCCTCTACCCGGTATTACTGAGCGGCCGTTCACAAACACTACAATTTAATAGTCTTTTTTTACTGTTCTTTGAACACTGTATGTGACCCATTGTGCAAGAAAAAGAAGCGGAAAATCTCCATTACCCGGTTTTGCTGGCGGAAACCATAGCATTTTTGGCTCCGGAGCGCGGGGGCTTTTTTATCGACGCCACGCTGGGTCTGGGCGGCCATAGCGAAGCCATCCTGGAAAAAAACAAGGATGCGCGCGTGATCGGCATAGATCAGGACGCCGAAGCCGTTTCTTACGCCAAAAAACGTCTGGAAAAATTCGGAGAGCGTTTCAAAGTTTTTCACGCTAATTTTTCCCGGGTAAAAGAAGTTTGGGAAGGATCGGGTGAAAAAAAACCGGACGGCATTCTGGCCGACCTGGGAGTTTCCTCACTACAGTTTGACAGCGCCGAACGCGGATTTAGTTTTCGTTACGACGCGCCGCTCGACATGCGGATGAACGCAGCCGAAGAAACGGAAACCGCCGCCGATCTTTTACAGCGGCTTTCGCAGGAAGAGATCGCCAATATCATTTATGAATACGGTGAAGAAAGATTTTCCCGGCGCATCGCCCGCCGGATCGTCGAGCGGAGAGAAAAAGGCGAGCCCGTGCGGACGACAGAAGAGCTTGCCCGTTTGGTAAGCGGCGCGGTCAAAAAGAGCAGGCGCGATCAGATCCATCCCGCCACCAGAACTTTCCAGGCGCTGCGGATCGCCGTCAATAACGAGCTGGAAATTTTGGCGGATTTTATCAAGGACGCGGTTGACATTTTAGAGGTCGAAGGACGATTGGCCGTCATCAGTTTTCATTCCCTGGAAGACCGGATCGTCAAGCAGACATTTCAGAAGCTGGCGGGAAAATGTTCCTGCCCGCCGCGGATACCCAGATGCGTGTGCGGCGCGCAAAAAATAGTGGAAATTATGACCAAACGCCCGGTGATCCCGAACGAAAAAGAGCAGCAGGAAAACCCGCGTTCGCGCAGCGCCAAGATGCGCGTCTGCCGCAAGCTGCAAGCAAAAAGTCTATAAGATATTTTCCCCGCAAGTCTAATAATTTCAGAGAGTTAAATATGGCAAACAAAAAACCTTACCCGGAACGAAATGTCGAAAAAGTAAGCCGCGAACACGCCCCGGTTCCCTGGCGCTACTGCCTGCTGAGCGCGCTCTGCGCCGTGATCATGGTGGCGGGATTTTTCTTTGCCGCCAAGCAGCATTTTTCCTCGGTGAATTACAGCATGAGAAACAGCGACATGCGCAAGGCGAGGGAAAAACTTGAGGGCGAGCAAAGAAGGCTGAGGGTCGAGCGCGAGGAAGTTTCTTCGCCGGCGACCATTGAGAAAGCCGGGACGAAAATAGGCTTGAAAAAATTCACTTCCGCGGATTTTCAGTTTATCGACGCCGCGCGAAATATTTCTCCGGCGGAAAATTCCAAGCCCAGCGCGGACGGCAAAAATAACGTTCCGGTCGGCGGCGATAAAACCGGCACTCTAAAGGCCGCGAAGACCGCGGCGGCCAGATCCGCCGACGGGGGGAAAAAAGATCTGGGCGCCCGCACCGTTAAGACGAACATGTCGAATGCGGTGGCCAGGGAGATCCCCAAAACACTCGTCGCCAAAAAATAGATCTCAGGGAGTAATAAAAATGCGCCGCAATAGAACACAAAGAACCAAACAGGCACAAATGGTTTTTGCCAGATTTTTACTCATCGTCGGAATCTGGGTGATCTGGATGGGTGTGATCAGCGTGCGGCTGGTGCACCTGCAGGTGCACCAGCATGATTGGCTGGTGCAGAAGGCGCTGAAACAGCGCCGCGAGAAAATTCGCGATAAGCAGCTTCGCGGAACGATCTTCGACCGCGGCGGATCGCCGCTGGCGGTGAGCCTGAATGTTGAATCTCTTTACATCGAGCCTGACAAGATCGGCAACGTCGAATCGACCGGAACGCAGTTGGCCTCGGTGCTGAAGGAAAAACCGCAGGCCGTGATCGGCCGCATTAAAAAAGCCATTGAGAGCGGCAAAAAACACGTTCGTTTCGCCCCCGAGCTCGAAGACGCGAAGGTGGAAAAGATCAAGGCCCTTAATCTGGACGGCGTGACCTGGGAAAAAGACCAAAAGCGCAGCTACCCGCACCAGTCAACGGCTTCGCAGGTGGTGGGATTCAGCAATCTCGACGACGTCGGGCAGGCCGGGATCGAGCGCTCGCAGGAGATAAATCTGCGCGGCGATGTGATAGGGGGTTACCAGGACCACGACCGCCTGGGCCGGGTGTATGGATTTTCCGAAAACGCCGCCCAGGCCGCCAAAAATGTTCACCTGACCATTGATTCGACCATTCAATACGAAGCCGAAAAGGCTTTGAAGGCGGGCGTCGAAGCGGTCGGGGCCAAAGGCGGAACGGCGATCGTTCTGGACCCGAAAACCGGCGAGATACTGGCGATGGCCAGCATGCCGACCTTTGACCTTAACAAGTACAAGGATTTTTCTGCCGGCGCCTCGAAAAACAAAGCCATCGAAGAATATTACTCGCCCGGCTCTATCTTTAAACTCATCACATACGGCGCGGCTTTGGACGCCGGCCTGATCCGGCCCGACGAACTGATCGACTGCAACAACGGCTCGATCACCGTCGCCGATCATAAATTTACCGACGGGCACCCGCTTGGGAGTGCGCCGCTCACCAAAGCGCTGGCGGTTTCCAATAATGTAGCGGCGATAAAGATCGGCCAGCGGTTGGATAAAGACCGCTTTCACGAATACGCCCGCCGGTTCGGGCTGGGCGCGGAAACCGGCATCGAGCTGCCTTCGGAAACCACGGGAGTTTTACGCCCGGTAAAAAATTGGGCGGCCGATTCGCTGGCCTCGATGTCGATCGGTTACGAGGTCGGGGTTACTTCGTTGCAAATGGCTTCGGCATACGCCACTATTGCCAATGACGGCGTGCGCGTGCAGCCGCACGTGGTCAGACAGATCGGCGAAGAGGGAAAAGATCCGACCTACCAGGCGCAGCCGCAAAGAGCGCGGGTCGTAAGCCCGGAGGCGGCGCGGACGCTGAGAAAAATGATGCGCGAAGTGGTGCTTAGCGGAACCGGCCGGCGCGCGCAGCTCGAAGGCTACACCGTTTCGGGCAAAACCGGCACGGCCTGGAAATACGATCCGAAAAAAGGATTTTCCGAAGGCAAGCGAGTTTCATCCTTTATCGGAATGGCCCCGGCGGAAAACCCTGCGGTGGTCATCGCGATCATGATCGATGAGCCGAGCATCGGCGACAGAAGCGGCGCAACGGTGGCCGCGCCGGTCTTTAAAGCCATCGCGGAACAGATCCTGCCGCGGTTAAACATTTTGCCCAACAGGGAGATCCATCCCCAGGTCTTACAGGCCGCCGAGGCCGCGAAAGATAACAAAGAAGAAACTGAGCCGCCCGTAGCCGGCAAAAAAATAACGGGCGAGGATAAAAAACCGGAGGAGGGTAAGGACGCAAAAGCCGGCGACAAAAAAGTAGCCGTCGAAACGAAAAAGACAGCGATCAAACCTAAAGAAGAAAAGGACAAGCCGAGGAATAAAACTTGAAACTTGAGGCCGTAGCTAAATACATCAATGCCGACACGCGGAAATTTTCCCCCGCTTTGCTCGCGACTGAAGTCAAAAATTTTGTTATCGATTCGCGCGAAGTCAAAGCGGGTGAAATCTTTTTTGCGCTCTCGCAGCCCGATTATAAAAACAACGGTTTCAACGGCGAATTTGACGACAGCCACCAATTTATTCGTGACGCTTTCGAAAGCGGCGCGCTTGCCTGCGTCGCCAGGCCCGACAAAGTTTTCGGCAACGTGGAACTGGAAGATTTTCTCGACCGCCTGCTGCTGGTCGAAGACGCGATCGTCGCTTTGCAGTCGTTGGCGGCAGGTGTTTATGAAGATTGGGGAAAGCCCGTCGTGGCCGTTACCGGCAGCGCGGGAAAAACCACCGCCAAGGAATTGGCCGCGCACGTGCTCTCGGAAAACGGCTTTCGCGTGCTGAAAAATAAAAAAAATTACAATAATGGGCTGGGACACCCCCTTACGGTTTTGCGTCTTGTTTCCGAAGCAGATTATGATGTAGCTGTGCTGGAAATGGGAATGTCCACCCCGATGCATGAGATCAAACGCCTCTGCGAGATAACCCCGCCCGACTTTGCTGTCGAATTAAATGTGCTGCCGGTTCATTTGGAACACCTGGGCTCGATCGAAGCCATCGCCGCGGCGAAAGCCGAACTGGTCGAAGGAATGAAACCGGGAGGGACGGCTGTGCTCAATGCCGACGACGCGCGGGTGCTGGCCATGAAGGAAAAACACGACGGGAAAAATATCACATACGGTATCGAGCATCCGGCGGATGTTACGGCTTCGGACATCGCTTCGGAAGGCTTTGGCCACACCTCTTTTCGATTGTTAACGCCGGACGGCTCTGCGGAGGTAAATTTCAAGCTTACCGGGCGTCACAATATTTCCAATGCGCTGGCGGCCGCCGGCGTGGGAACGGGTTTCGGCATCTCGCCGGAAAATATCGCGCGCGCTCTCTCGACGGCTGAGCCGCCGCCGCAGCGCGGCGAACTGCTCACATTTGCCGCCGGGTTCGAGGTGATAAACGATTCGTATAATTCCAACCCCGACGCGCTGCTGGAGATGGTCAAAACTTTGGTGGAATGCGGCGCGCATGCCAAACGGAAAATTGTGGTCGCCGGTGAAATGCTCGAGCTTGGCGTGGAGGCCGAGGCAATTCATCGTGAGACAGGCAAAAAGATCGCCGCCGCCGGGATCGACGCCTTGTTCGGCGTGCGCGGGCTGGCGGCGGAGCTGACCGCCGGGGCGCGGGAAGCGGGCCTCGAAGAAACGAGGTTTTTTGTCGATTCCGGCCAGGCGGCCGAAGAGATCGCAAATGAAGTAAAAGCAGGCGACCTGCTGCTTATCAAAGGCTCGCGCGGCGTAAAGACCGAAAAGATCGTCGCAAAATTACAGGAGAAATTTGCTTTGGCGGACAAATGATCTGCCGTTTTTGAAACTGAACCGTAAACACGTAAGAACCGATGCTCTATCATCTCTTATACGAGTGGATATTTCTGAACCTGGCAAAGAACAGCGAGTCTTACTTCGTCAAGGGGCTGAACGTTATCCAGTACGTCACCTTCCGGACGGCGATGGCGACGGTGACCTCGCTGCTGGTTTCGCTGCTGCTGGGAGGCTATGTCATCAAAAAGCTGGCGGCATTGAAATTCGGACAGGAGATCCGCGAAGAAGGCCCGGAATCGCACCAGGCAAAAAGAGGCACCCCGACGATGGGCGGTGTTTTGATAATCGGAGCGGTGATAGTTTCGACGCTGCTGTGGGCAAAACTTACCGCTCCTTATCTCTGGCTGGCGCTGGGTGCGACGACGCTGTTTGCCGCGATCGGGTTTGCCGACGACTTTATCAAGATCAGAAAAAAACGCAGCCTGGGTTTGACCGGAAAGCAGAAATTGATCGGGCAATTACTGATCGCGACGGGTATCTGGCTGGCGCTTTACCTGATGGCAAATTATCCCTGGAATCTGAGCATCCCGTTTTTCAAAGAAACCGCCGAAGCCAACGGTATTTCGACAATATTTCCGGTGGTTTACCTGTTCTTTATGATGTTTATCCTGCTGGGAGCTTCAAATGCCGTTAATCTCACCGATGGTTTAGATGGTTTGGCCACCAGCATTACTTTTATCGCAATGTCGGCGCTGACGGCGCTGACCTATATCGCCAGCGACGCGCGCTGGGCGGAAAGATTGGACATCACGCATAAACCCGAGGCTGCCGAGCTGACGGTCTTTTGCGGCGCGATGGTGGGGGCGAGTCTCGGTTTTCTCTGGTACAACGCGCCTCCGGCGGAAGTTTTTATGGGCGATGTGGGCAGCCTGGCGATCGGAGGGGCCCTGGGAACGGTCGCGATCCTCACCAAGCAGGAATTTTTGCTGCCGTTCATCGGGGGTGTTTTTATTCTTGAGGCCCTGTCGGTAATGATACAAGTGGCTTCGTTCAAAACTACAGGCAAGCGCATTTTCCGAATGACGCCGATACATCATCACTTTGAACTGAGCGGGTGGAAGGAACCGAAGATCGTTTTTCGTTTTGTGATCGTGGCGATACTTTTCGCGCTGCTGAGTTTATCGACGCTTAAACTGCGTTGATCGGTTATTTGATGTGCTTTTTTCGTGTTGTTTCGTGTGATTTCGTGGTTACTTCTTAAAGAGCCCGTCATCGCAGTTCTAAGACCGAACCACGAAACAACACTAAAACACACGAAATCTGAAAAGCCCGCGCTTACGCTGGGCTACTGACATTGAATGCAACTTGAAGGCAAAAAAACCTTAGTGCTGGGGGCCGGCAAAAGCGGTGTCGGCTCGGCAAAATTCCTGGCGGCGCGGGGCGCCGTGGTCGCCCTGCACGATAAAAAGCCTGTCAGTGAATGGCCGGAAGACGCAAGGTCTTTGAAAGAACAAGGTATCGGATTAATGGACGGGATGCTCCCTTCGTGGCTGCTCGACCAGATCGAACTGGTAGTGATCTCACCCGGCGTCCCGGCTTCGAGCATCCCGGCGCGTTATGTCGAACGCGCGGACGGCGAAGTGATCGGCGAAGTCGAACTTGCTTATCGTTTTGTGCGCGGGCGCATCGTCGGGATCACCGGCTCGAACGGCAAAACGACCACGACCACCCTGATCGGGCAGATGTTAAAAGATGCGGGGCTCAAAACCCAGGTCGGCGGCAATATAGGCACGGCGCTGATCTCGCTGGCGGAAACCTCAACCGATGATTCGTGGACGGTGGCCGAGCTTTCCAGCTTCCAGCTTGAGACCATCGTTGATTTTCGCGCGAATGTTGCCGTGGCGCTGAACGTCACGCCGAACCACATGGACCGTTATGATCTTTTTACCGATTACGCCGCCGCCAAGCATCGCCTGTTTATGAACCAGACGGCCGAAGATCTGGCAATACTAAATGCCGATGACGAAACGGTCGCTTCCTGGGCGAGCGGATTGAAAGCGCAAGTCGTTTTTTTCAGCACGGCGAAAGAATTGGACGAAGGATTGTTCATGCGCGGCAGGGAGTTGGTTTGCCGCGCGCAGGGAAGCGAGAAAGTTTTGGCGACGCGTGATGAAATGAATCTGCGCGGAATTCATAATGTACAGAACGTACTGGCGAGCTTTGCCGCGGGATTGGCTTGCGGCGCAGGTCCCGAGTCGATGCGTGAAACGGTGCGAAACTTTAAACCCGTCGAGCACCGGCTGGAGCTGGTCACAACTATTGAAGGAGTGAAATTCTACAATGACTCCAAAGCGACCAGTGTCGATGCGACCTTAAAAGCGCTGGAAGCACTGGCCGGTGACGAATCGGGGCAGATAGTTTTGATACTGGGCGGGCGCGGGAAAAACGCGCCGTATGAACCGCTGGCGAGGTTGATCGGGGAGCGGGTCCGCGCGCTGGTTTTGATCGGCGAAGACGCCGACAATATCGAAAGCCAGTTGAAGGGCCAGGCGGAAATAATTCGCGCGGGCGATATGAAAGACGCGGTTGAAAGATCGTTTGCGGCGGCAGAAAAAAATGATGTGGTTTTGCTCGCCCCGGCGTGCGCGAGCTTCGATATGTTCAAGAGCTTTGAGCAGAGGGGCGAGGTTTTTAAGCGGGAAGTGAGTGCGTTGGTTCAGAGTTACGCGTTTACGCGTGAGGACCTTAGACATTCTCACGCCTAAAGGCGTAACTCTGAACGACTCTGAACCGGTACAAATGGCGAAGAAACTAAGAATGGACTGGTGGCTTGTTGCGGTGTCGGTGGCGCTGGCGCTTTTCGGCGTCATCATGGTATACAGCGCTTCGGCGATGATCGCCCTGCGCGAAAGCTCCAACCAGTACACCTATGTCACCAAGCAGTTCATTTTTATGCTCGTCGGTATCGGGATAATGCTGGGGATCTCACAGGTGCATTATCGCTGGCTGCAAAACGAGTGGCTGATCTTCGGCTTTCTGACCGTTACTTTAATTTTGCTGGCGGCGGTTTTCGCCTTTACGCCCACCAACGGCGCGCGGCGCTGGATAAAGTTAGCGGGTTTTACTTTTCAGCCTTCGGAAATGGCAAAACCGGCGCTGGCTTTATTCCTGGCGTATTTTTTGACCAAGAATGAAAAAACGGTCGGGCAATTTAAACAGACTATCCTGCCGTGTTTGATGATACTGGGAGTTTTGTCCGCGCTGATCCTGCTCGAACCTGATCTGGGCACGGTCGTTGTGCTGTCGGCTATTTTTATCGTGGTTTATTTTGCCGCCGGGGCGCGGCTGCTGCACATCGCCGCGGTGATCGGGGCGCTGCTGCTGGTTTTCATCGCCGCGTTGATCTTTCAGCCTTACCGCCTGGAGCGGATGATCGCGTACCTGGACCCGTGGCAGGAAGCGAGCGGGACGGGTTACCAGGTGGTGCAGTCCCTGATGGCGGTCGGTCCGGCGGAATTTTCGGCGAAGGCTTTGCCCGGGGACAGCAAAAACTTTTTTACCTGCCGTTCCCGTATTCGGATTTTATCTTTGCCGTGGTGGCTGAGGAATTCGGGCTGGTCGGGGCTTTGCTGGTGGTTTTGGCGTTCGGAATTTTGCTCTGGCGCGGTACGCGCGCGGCGCTGATGGCGCCGGACAGGTTCGGCAAACTTCTGGGCATCGGGATAATAACGGGGATCATCGTGCAGGCGTTCTTTAACATCAGCGTGGTGCTGGGAATTTTGCCTACCAAAGGAATACCGCTGCCGTTCATTTCCTACGGCGGCACTTCGATCCTGATGACGCTGATGTCGGTCGGCATTTTGCTGAATATTTCGCAGCACGCGGGATTTATCGAATTGGAAAAGTCGGAAGACCCCACCGGCGATCCGCCGTTAAAGAAGCGGCGGCGCAAACTGGCCAAGGCCAGGCCGAGAGAGGCGTAAGAGGCGGATGAGAGTAATGATCGCCGCCGGCGGCACCGGCGGGCATATTTACCCAGGCGTAGCGGTGGCCAAAGAGATCATGCGGCGCGCGCCGCAATCGATCGTGCGGTTCGTCGGCACGGCCCGCGGGCTCGAGAAAAAGCTGGTGCCCGAAGCCGGTTTCGAGCTTTCCTTGATAAAAAGCACGGGGCTGAAAAACGTCGGCTTGCTGGGCAAGGTAAAAGGAGTGTTGATCTTGCCGCAGGGTTTTTTCGAAGCCTGGAAGCTGATAAAAGATTTCCGGCCCGACGTGGCGATCGGAGCGGGCGGATATGTTTCGGGGCCGGTGATATTAATGGCGTATCTGATGGGCGTTCCGACCATGGTGATGGATTCGAACGCGCTGCCCGGATTTACCAACCGCAGGCTGGCGCGGTTCGTCGATAAAGCCGCGCTGACCTTTCCGGAAGCGCAAAAGTTTTTCGGGGCCAAGGGCGTCATAACCGGAAATCCCGTCAGGCAGGAGTTTTTTGACATCGAGCCTAAAGAGAGAGAGCAGGGCGAATTTCACCTGCTCGTCTTCGGCGGTTCGCAGGGCGCGCGCGCCATTAACAACGCGATGATCGAAGCGCTGCCGTTTTTAGACGGCCACCTGGAAAAAATGCGCATCACGCATCAAACAGGCGAGAGCGATTATGAAACGGTCAGCAAAGGTTACGCGGGCGCGGGTTGGGCGGGAGCCGATGTGCGCCCGTATATTTCGGATATGGTCACGGCATTTGCCGAAAGCGATCTGATAATTTGCCGCGCGGGCGCGACCACTTGCGCCGAGCTCGCGGCGGCGGGAAAGGCCGCGTTGATAGTGCCGCTGCCCTCGGCGGCGGACGACCACCAGCGAAAAAATGCCGAAGCCCTGGAATCGGCGGGAGCGGCGAAAATGGCCGCAAACGGACCTCGGCGGCGAGCGTTTGGCGGGTGAGATAAGCGCGATGATCGATTCGCCGGAAAAGATCACCGCGATGGAAAATGCGGCGCGCAGGCTGGCAAAAGCGGATGCGGCAAGTGTTACGGCCGATATGATCGAGGCGCTGGCGGCGAAAAATAAGGGTTAAGGATAAAGGATAAGGGATGAAGGATGCGGGGGAAGATAACAGGTAACGAACAACGGACAACGGACAAAGGACAACAGACAAAATAACAATGTTTCTTCACGTCAAATACGTTCATTTCATCGGCATCGGCGGCATCGGTATGTCCGGCATCGCGGAAGTTTTGTCCAACCTGGGTTTCCAGGTTTCCGGTTCCGATCTGAAAAAATCCAGTGTCACCGACCGGCTGGAAAAAATGGGCATCCGCGTTTGCGAAGGCCACTCGGCCGAAAACGTCGGCGACGCCCAGGTCGTGGTTTATTCCTCGGCGGTGCGCGAAGACAACCCGGAAGTTGTCATTGCCAAGGAAAAAAATATTCCTGTCATCCCGCGCGCGGAAATGCTGGCGGAATTGATGACGCTGAAACCTTACTCGGTGGCGGTGGCTGGTTCGCACGGCAAGACGAGCACGACCTCGATGGTGGCGACCGTTTTGGGACACGCCGGGATCGACCCGACCACGATCGTCGGCGGCGTGGTCAATACGCTCGGCTCGAATGCGAAACTCGGCAGCAGCGAGTGGATGGTGGCGGAAGCTGATGAAAGCGACCGGTCTTTCCTGATGCTTTACCCGACGATCGCGATCGTGACCAACATCGACCGGGAGCACATGGACAGTTACGCGGATATGAACGACGTGCTTTCGTGCTTCCGCGAGTTTGTTAACAAGGTGCCGTTTTACGGCGCGGCTATTTTGTGCCTCGACGATCCGAATGTGCACGCGGTGATCCCTTTCATCAAACGCCGTCGCGTGACCTACGGTTTTACCGCGCAGGCGGACGTTTCCGCGCACGACGTTCGCTACGACGACCGTTTCGGCTCGGTATTCAGCGTTATGGAAGGCGACCGGATGCTGGGCGAAGTGCATCTCCCGGTACCGGGTAAACACAATGTTTATAACGCTTTGGCGGCTATCACCGTGGGGCTTGAGCTTGAAATTCCGTTCGAGAAGATCAGTGAAGGGTTAGGCCTATTTAAGAACGCCGACCGCCGTTTTCAGTTCAAGGGCGAAGCGCGCGGCATCACCGTGGTGGACGATTACGGGCATCACCCGACGGAGATCACAGCCACGCTGGCCGCCGCGAAAAACGGTTCCGGCGGGAAACGCACGGTGGTGATATTCCAGCCGCACCGTTACACCCGCACCGCGGACCTGATGGAAGATTTCGCCCGTTCTTTTAACAACGCCGACGTGCTTTTTGTCTGCGATATTTACGCCGCCAGCGAAGACCCGATCGAAGGCGTGACGGCGGATGTGCTGACGGAAAAGATCAGGCAGTTCGGGCATAAAAATGTGCATTATATCGGCGACATCGAAACTGCCGTCGAAAAGGTCCGCGAACATTTGAGGGAAGGCGACCTGCTGATAACGCTGGGCGCGGGAAGCGTCTCAAAACTTTCCGAACAGATGCTGGAAATTTTAAGTTAAGACATCGATTATTTTTGAAAGGTGCGTTAAAAAAATGGTGCGAATGAAAAAACCGGTGAGACCCAGAAGCGGGCGCAGTGCTTCTGCCGGCCCCGGCAAACGGGGCAAAAAGAACAACGCCTGGCTGAATTATTACGTTCCGGCCGTTTTCCTGCTGGCGATGACGGGCTGCCTGCTCTGGCTGGCATCGGCTGCTTATCAAAAAGTGACGGCGTCATCGTTTTTCGGCGTGAAAGGGGTGGAGATATACGGGGCGGCGCGCGCTTCGCAGGACGATATCAAACGGACGGTGCAAATGTCTGCCGCGAAATCGGGCGTCTGGAATGCCGATATCGCGGAGATCCGCGCGCAGGTGGAAAAACTCCCGTGGGTAAAATCCGCCGTTGTGTCGCGCGTGCTGCCGGACGGCCTGCGCGTGCGCATCAGGGAGAGCGTTCCGGTGGTCGCGGTAAAGGCCGAGGCAGGCGAGCTGCAATGGGTCGATACCGAGGCGAATGTTTTGGGCGCGGTGACAAAAGACGAAGCGCGTTCGCTGATCGTCCTCAAGGGCTGGGACGAGAAAAAGAGCGAAAGCGCGCAGAGAGTAAACCAGATGCGCGTGAAGCTCTACCAGAAAATGATGGAAGAACTGCGCCTTTCCGGTTTGGATAAACGCATCAGCGCCGTGAATATTTCCGATCCCGAAGACGCGCAGGCTTTCGTCGACCAGGCGGGAACGCTCATTCCCGTTTCCCTCGGCCGCGAAGATTTCGCCAAGCGTTTGCAGGACGCGCTGAAAACACTGGAATTGAGAGATACGGCGCAGGTGGCCTCGCTCATTTCGCGCGGCAAGAACGTGGTGGTCGTATCCCGGTAGTAGGCGGCGGCAGTAGGCAGGAGCAGTAGTCAGTAGCGCCTGCTCAGCGGGTGCGTCATAGCTAAGGCAGCAGCAGGCAGGAAGAAAGATGAATCGAAATTTACAAGCAGTCGGATTAGATATCGGCACCAGCCACGTGCGCTGCGTCATCGGCCAGGTGAATGAGAACGGAACGGTCGATGTGGTCGGCGTGGGGCAGGCGGAATCGCGCGGCTTAAAACGAGGCATCGTGACAAAAAGCGAGCTGGTGACGGAATCGATCAAAAAAGCCGCGGAAGACGCCGAACGCATCAGCGGCCTGGAAGTGCAGCTGGTCAGCATCAATCTTTCCGGCGAACACCTGCGCGGCGAAAACAAGCACGGCGTGGTGGCGGTGACCGGCGTCGGCCGGGAGATCAGCGCCGAAGACGTCGACCGCGTGATCGAATCGGCCAGCGCGATGCAGCTTCCCGTTGGCTGGGAGATCGTCGAGCGCCTGCCGCAAGAATTTATCGTCGACGGGCAGGACGGCATCGTCGAGCCTATCGGAATGCGCGGCGCGCGGCTCGAGAGCAAGGTCCACGTGATAGTCAGCCCGGGCGTCGGCCGGCAAAACGCCTTGAAGGCGGTCCATCGCGCCGGGCTTGAGATCGAATGCATTTTCCTGGAGCCGCTGGCGGCGGCGGAAGCGGTTTTGACCGATGACGACAAGGAATACGGCTCGGCGCTGGTCCATATCGGCGCGGACCTCACCAGCCTGGTGATATTCCAGGGCGGCACCGTCAAGCACACCGCCGTGTTTCCATTCGGCAGCATGCATTTTACCAAGGACATTGCCGTGGGCCTAAGGGTTTCGATCTCCGAAGCGGAAAGGATCAAACAGGAATTCGGCGCGGTGTCAATGCCGTGGCTGAGCGAGGAAGAAAGACGCGAGGTGATAGAGATCACGCCCGTCGGAAAAAATCAGGTGCGGCAGCTTTCGCGCGAAATTTTGTGCGACATGCTGCAGCCGCGGGCGGTGGAAATTTTACAGCACATCGCGGTCGAGGTGAAACGCGCCACCGGCGAGCGCCAGCTTTCCAGCGGCATCATCCTGACCGGCGGCGGCGCGAACTTGAACGGCATCGTGGACGTGGCGGAGCAGATCTTCGACGCGCCGACCCGGATCGGTGTGCCCGAACGCGACCGTTTCGGCGGATTGGTCGACGGGATGCAGGGCCCGGAGTGGGCGGTGGCGGCGGGTTTGGTGCTGGGTTCGGTGCGCGAACAATTGAGCGAGCATAAGGAACGCGCAAGTTCGCGCAGCGCGGTGAAAAAGGTCGGCGACTGGTTTTCTTCCCTGCGAGAAAAATTTCGTTGAAGCGTGCGTTTTGATTAGGAGATTAGTCCAAACTGTTGTATGATTTTTCGCCAGTAACACAACATATTGTTGGCAGACCGCCATCAGCTTATCACGGCGATATTAAATACAAGTTAATTTATTCTGGTTAATTTAGAGTGTGCTATTTTGAGAAAGAAGAGGAATCATGCGAGTGGATAGTCAAAAAGTCAGCAGTAAACTTAAGATTTTTTTAGACGAGCCGCCGGTGACCGGCGCCAAGATCAAATTGATCGGCGTGGGCGGCGGCGGCGGTAACGCCGTCAACCGCATGATCGAATCCGGCATCAAGGGTGTCGAGTTCATCGTGGCCAACACCGACGTCCAGGCGCTGAATCTTTCCAAGGCACCGATCAAAATACAATTAGGCAGCCAGCTGACCAGAGGTTTAGGCGCGGGCTCCGACCCGGTGATCGGGCGCAAGGCGGCGCTCGAAGATACCGAAAAAATCATCGAAGTGATCGAAGGCGCCGACATGGTTTTCGTCACCGCCGGTTTGGGCGGCGGCACGGGCACGGGCGCCGCGCCGGTGATCGCCGCGCTCTCGATGGAGCTCGAAGCTTTGACCGTGGCGGTGGTCACGAAACCTTTCACCGTCGAAGGCAAAAAGAGAATGGACCAGGCCGACCGCGGGCTGGCTGAATTGCGCGACTGCGTGGACACGATCATTTCCATTCCCAACTCGAGACTTAAGGAACTTGAAGGCAAGATCGGCATCACCGACGCTTTCCGCCGGGCCGACGAAGTGCTTTTGCAGGCGGTGCAGGGTATCAGCGACCTGATCACCGTGCCGGGCATGATCAACCTCGATTTTGCCGACGTTAAGGCCGTGATGAAGAATAAAGGCATCGCGCTGATGGGCGTGGGTCACGCCAAGGGCGAACATGCGGCGGTGACGGCGATGAAAGCTGCGATCGATTCCAAGCTGCTGGAAGAAAATTCCATCAAGGGCGCCAAGGGCGCGCTGATCAATATCACCTGCGCCGATAATATGCCGCTCGATGAGATCGAAGCAGCCATCTCGCTGATCTACGAGGAAGCCGATGAGGACGCCGACATCATTTTCGGCACCGTGATCGACGAAAAGATGCAGGACGAGGTGAAGATCACGGTCATCGCTACCGGCTTCAGCCAGGCGCAGCAGGCGAAAAAAGTGCCGGAAGCTTTCGGCACCGGGCAGGCCGCGGCGGCTTCACAATCCGTGAATCCGTCACCGTCGTCGCCGGGAACTTCGCGGATCGAAGATATGGAGATACCCACGTTCATCCGCAAAAAGATGGATTGACGCGCGCCGCCGGGCCGACTCCCTAAATTAACTTGAATTAGGCAAAGGTATCGTGTAGCATTTGTCCACTTAGGGCAAGATATTAATTGAACATAGCCGCTGCCGGTGTATGCATCAATACAGTTTTAAATGGAGGACCGCAATTTGAACCGGAAGCTGATCAGGCCAAACCTCACCGAGGTCAAAAACAGGCAGGCTGATGAATCCCGCATCAGTCCTTCCGCGAAGCCCGTGAAAAACAGCCACGGCAGCCAGCAGCACAGGACGCCTCCGAACCCGGGCAAACCCAGCAATCAGCCGCAGCCGAAGAAAGCCCCGCCGCAGGACACCAATGCGGAAATTTTTTATTACAAAAAGCAGATCGAAGGCCATGTGCCGATGGTGATCGTTTTGCAGGACGGCGAAAAGGTCCTGGGCACGATCGAATGGTACGACCGCCACGCGCTGAAAATAAACCGCGAAGGCGAGCCTAATATCATGCTGCTAAAACACAATATCAAATATATGTACAAGGATACCGAACGCAGTTAAGATTCAGGTCTACCCGCATAACGGCGGCTTTTTTTGTCTGTAGTGAAAACCGCGCCCCAATCTTCTAAAAAATCCCCCGGCAAAAAAGCCTTACCGCGCATCGGCATAACCATGGGCGATCCTGCCGGCATCGGCCCGGAAATAATTCTCAAAGCGCTGGCGGACAAAAACCTGCTAAAAAAATGCGTGCCCGTAGTCGTAGGCGACGCGGTTTTTCTGGCTGAGATCGCTGAAGGGTTAAAGCTGCCTTTTCGTTACACGGTCGTCCGCAAAAGCGAAGAATTTATTTTTGCCGAGGGAAAGCCCGGCATCTACGACCTGGGAAATATCAAAGGGACAATTCCAGCGGGCGCGGAATCGAAGGCCGCCGGAAAGGCCGCGGCCGAGTACATCAAGACGGCGGTGAAACTGGCGTTAAAAGGCGACATCGCGGGAATAGCGACCGCGCCGATAAATAAAAAAGCCCTTGCGCTGGCGGGCGTGCCGTTCCCCGGCCACACCGAACTCCTGGCTTCTCTTACCGGCACCAGGGAATATGCCATGTCTTTTTTCGGCGGCAAGTTATGCGTGGTCCGCTTTCCACCCACGTTTCGCTGAAGCAGGCCATCGGGCTGGTAAAAAAAAGGCCCCTGGTAAACCTGATAAGACTCGCTGAGAGAGAACTGAAAAACCTTAAAAAAAGGGAGATCAAATTGGCGATGGCGGGGTTAAACCCGCACGCTTCTGAAAATGGGCTTTTCGGGAACGAGGAAAGCCGGGAAATTTTTCCGGCGGTAAAGGAATGTCGCGAAAAATATGGTATAAATGTGCAGGGCCCCTTCTCGCCGGACACCATTTTTTTACGCGCCGCCAGGGGAGAATTCGACGGTGTGATCTCGTGCTACCACGACCAGGCGACGATCGCCGTAAAATGCCTGGCTTTCGGCGATGCGGTCAATGTCACCCTGGGGCTGCCCGTCATCAGAACGTCGGTCGATCACGGCACGGCTTTTGAGATCGCAGGCCTTGGGATAGCCGATGCGTCCAGCATGAAGGCCGCGATAAAATTAGCCGCCGAGTTTTCGTTAATTAGAATAAAGAGTTAGGATTTTAATAAGGCAACCGTTAAAGAAAACCGATGAGTGAAGAAACTGCTTCCGATCAAATGCGAGTGCTGGTGGCGGACGACGACCTGGCGATACTGCGCCTGGTCAAAGCCATCGCGGAAAAAGAAGGATACTCGGTGGTTACCGCGCGCGACGGCCGCGAGGCTTACAAGATCTTGCAGGAAGAGGATAATTTTGCCGTCGCCGTGCTTGACGTGGTAATGCCGTATATCCAGGGCACCGAGCTGGCCCGTTACATGCAGACCGAAAACCGCCTTAAGCGGATTCCCATCATTATGATGACCGCCGAACAAAATCCGCGGCTTTCATCGGACAGTTTTGCGGCGGGCGCCGTGGTTTTCCTGCCCAAGCCTTTCACCACCAGTCAATTGCAGGTAATGATGCGGATGCTGAGCAGCAGCGCGGCCGCAGCCGAGGAGTAAAGCCCTTCCGAGGAGATTTTTAGCTTGAAGAAGACATTGTTACTTGCAGACGATTCTCCTACGATCCAAAAGGTCATCAATCTGACTTTTGCCGATGAAGGCATAGACGTGATCTCCGTCAGCGACGGCAACGCCGCCATCCAGCATCTGCGTGAGCTCACGCCCGACCTGGTGATGGCCGATGTGCACATGCCGGGCCTTAACGGCTACCAGATCTGCGAGCGCATCCGCCAGAACGCCGAACTCAGCAAAGTGCCGGTGATACTCTTGGTCGGCTCCTTCGAGCCTTTTGACGAAGAAGAGGCGATACGCGTGGGTGCGGACGATTTTCTGATGAAGCCGTTTCAATCGATCCGCCAACTGGTGAGCCGGGTCGCGGCCCTGCTGGATACAGATTCCAAAGATGCCGTGGCAGACGCCGTGGAAGATGAGTCACCGGAAGAGATCGAACCTGCCGGTGAAACCGCGCCTCCGGCGGAAATACACACCGCTTCGTCGCTCACGCCCGAAGACGTTTTCCACGCCCCCTGGAACCGAACAGCCCTCAGCCGTTACCCCGGAAACTTCGCCGGAAAAAATAGCCGAAACAGACGACCTGTCGGATTTCGACAGCGACTTCGAACGGGCGTTTCCCGACGCAGCGTCGCTTTCCTCAGAACAGATCGACACTACAAAATTCGAGCCGCGCGGTGAAACCGCTCCGGGATTTGAAGAAGGCGCCGGTTATGAAGACACGGCAAAAACCCAGCCTTTACCGGAAGAAGATCTGAAAGAGATCCCCCCGGCGGAAACGCTCGAAAGAATATCGGACGAAGACGATGAACAAACGCCCGTCCAGCCGGAAGCGGCGGGGGTCCTCGATCTGGGTTACCCGGACGCGGAAACGAGCGTCGCAGAAGAAGACATTGACCTTGAGTTCAAGGAAGGCGCGCCCGGTGACTTAGGCGGGCAGATCTCCGATCCTCAAACGGCGGAACCCGAGGCGGTCAAAACGGAAGAGACCGCTGAACCCGCACCCTCGCCCGAACCCGAGCCGGAGATCGCGCAATACGATTTTCGCCAACCGGACGCTTTTGATGAGGACGGCGATATCCGGGAGAGTTTCCACGGGTTTCCGGGCGCGGAAGAAGGCGAAGAAAAACCGGCAGTTTCTTTTCAGCCGCCGGCGGAAAATATTACGGCTGCCGAACCCGGCGGTGTTTCCACGGACCAGGCGGACGGCTTTTCCGCTGTCGGCGAAACATCGCCCGCTCCGCGGCAAATTTCTCCTGAAGCTATCGAGGCCATCGCCCAGCGCGTGTTCGAAAAGCTCTCGGAAAAGATGGTGAAAGAAATGGTGCCGGAAATGAAGGACCTGATCGCGAGGGAGCTGGCGAGAGAAAGTTTGGATAAGAACGAGCAGTAAGCAGTCGGAGCGGGCGGCTCGTCCGCATGAACGCGCAGCGTTTCAAATACCGAAATTCAGGTGCGGATCAACACGGATTTGCACCGATCTGAAAATTCTCATCCGTGTTGATCCGCGAAATCCGCGGCTAAATCTCCTAGGCTGCAAGCAGCCTTGCGGACGAGCCGTCCGCGCTCCCCAGTTTCGGCCTTTGTGTTCAATTTAACGGTTAGTTTTTGTTTGTCAGATGAAAACTAACCCTTTTTGTTTTAGAATTAAAGTTTTGAACTTATGGAACTCGCAAAAGCCTATAACCCGAAAGAAGCCGAATCTACTCATTACCAGCGCTGGGAGCGCTCGGGCTTTTTCGCGCCGGAGATAAACGGGGACCCGAGCGCCGAACCTTTTTCGATCGTTATCCCGCCGCCGAATGTAACAGGCAGCCTGCACATGGGCCACGCCCTGCAGCACACGCTGATGGACGTGCTGGCGCGCTGGAAGCGGATGCAGGGCCGCCGCACGCTCTTTCTTCCGGGCACCGATCACGCGGGAATTTCCACGCAATTGATGGTCACGCGCCAGCTTAAAAAGGACGAGGGCAAGACGCCGCAGCAGATCGGGCGCGAGGCTTTTACCGCGAAGGTCTGGCAATGGAAAGAGCGATTCGGCGGCACGATCACCAACCAGATGCGGCGCGAGGGGCTTTCGGTCGATTGGTCGCGCGAGCGTTTCACGATGGACGAAAGTCTATCTAAAGCGGTGCGCGAAGTTTTTGTCCGGCTTTACGATGAAGGTTTTATCTACCGCGGCAAACGCATCGTCAATTGGTGCCCCCAGGACAAGACGGTGATCTCGGACCTGGAAGTGCAGGATGAAAAAAAGCACGGCAAGCTTTACTACCTGCAATACCCGGTCAAGGATTCCGATCGCAAGGTGACCGTCGCCACTACCCGCCCGGAAACGATGCTCGGCGATACGGCCGTGGCGGTGAACCCGAGCGACGAACGCTACCGGGACCTGATAGGCAGGACAATTCTGCTGCCTTTAACGGGGCGCGAGATCCCCGTAATAGCCGATGAATACGTCGACGCGGAGTTCGGAACCGGCTGCGTAAAGATCACCCCGGCGCACGACCCGAACGACTACGAGGTCGGCCTGCGACACGATCTGCCGCAGATCGATGTGATGGATCCGGACGCGACTATGAATTCCAACGCCGGTATCGAATTCAAAGGGCTCGACCGTTTTGCCGCGCGCCAGCTCGTGGTCGAAAAATTTGCCGAGCTCGGGCTACTGGAAAAAGAAGACGATTACGAAATTTCGCTGCCCCTCTGCGAACGCTGCAAGACCGTTATCGAGCCGATGCTTTCCACGCAATGGTTCGTCCGCATGGACGAGATGCGCGGGTTGGCAATTGAGCTGCTGAACTCAAAACAATTACCGCGCTTTGTGCCCCAGGTTCCGCATGAAAAAACTTATGCTAACTGGCTGGAAAATCTGAAGGACTGGACGATCTCGCGCCAGCTCTGGTGGGGACACCAGATCCCGGCGTGGTACGACGGCGAAGGAAACGTCTTTGTCGGGCGTTCCGCTGCCGACGCCGCAAAACTCGCCGGGACAGCCGACCTGGTGCAGGATGAAGACGTGCTCGACACCTGGTTTTCGTCGGCGCTGTGGGCTTTTTCCACGCTGGGTTGGAACGGCGAAGGTGACCGAAACCGAAGATCTGAAAACTTTTTATCCGACCTCGGTTCTGGTCACCGGGCGCGACATTATTTTTCTATGGGTTTCGCGGATGGTCATGACCGGGATGAAATTTATCGGCGAGCGCCCGTTTCACGACGTGTATGTGACGGGAACGGTGCTCGATAAAAACGGCCAGCGGATGTCCAAGACCAAGGGCAACGGCGTCGACCCGCTCGATGTTTTTGAAAAATACGGCGTCGATGCCACGCGGATGTACCTGGCGGGCTCGGCTTCCGGCATCGACATCCGCTGGAACGACGCGCAGATCGAAAACTACCGCAACTTCGCCAACAAGATATGGAACGCTTCGCGCTTTTGCCTGATGAACAGCGAGGGCGCATCGGTCGATCCGGCTTCGCTTAGGTTGTCGGAATCGGATTCGATCGCGGATAAATGGATCGTGTCGCGTTTGAACAAAACCGCGCAGGACGTTCATAAAGCGCTGGAAGAATACCAGTTTCATACCGCGGTGCGGCTGCTCTACCACTTTTTCTGGAGCGATTTTTGCGACTGGTATATTGAGCTGGCAAAAGATGAAATAACCGGCGGAAGGCAAAGTGCAGCGCTTGAAGGTGAGGAACCTGCTATGCCCGCGCCGGTCACCGCCGAACAAGCGGCAGCGCGCACCCGCATCGTCACCATTCTCGAACAGGCTTTGCGCCTGCTGCATCCTTTTATGCCGTACCTGACGGAAGAGTTGTGGCAGAAACTGCCCGGCACCGGTTCCGGTTTGCACAGCGGCGCTTACAGCGCGGCAGAAGCGACCGTGATGCTGACCGATTTTCCGCATGAGCGCTGGGTCGATGAAAAAGCTGAAGCCGAGATGCAGGCGGTGATCGAGCTGATCTCGCGCGTGCGAAACATCCGCTCCGAACTAAACATCAAGCCGAGCGAAAAAGTTGCGGTTCACGTGGCGGCGGAAGCGGCCCTGCAAAACGTTTTCCGCGCCAACGAAGCGCAGGTCCTGAAACTCGCCCGCGCGGATTCGCTCTCTCTTAGCGAAACTTTAGACGTGCCCAAAGCTTCGGCGCGCGCCGTGATCGGGGGGGCGGAAGTCGCCGTGCCGCTCGAGGGCCTGATCGATTTTGAGAAAGAAAGCGAACGCCTCGGCAAAGAAGCGGAAAAGCTGCTTTCCGAAAAACAACGGCTCGATGGGCAGCTCGGCAATTCGAATTTCGTCGACCGGGCGCCCGCCGAAAAAGTGCAGGAGCTCCGCGACCGCGTTGCGGACATCGAGCAGAGAACAAGATCTTTAAAACAAACGCTGGAGGCGCTAAAGTAAAATGACAGTGAGAAAATACAGCTTGTACATGGTTTTCTGCCTAATGATGGCCGTAAATGTTTTCGCCCAGGTGAAACAGATCACTGAAAATGAATACTCAGAGGCTTCCCGGCGGCTTATCCGAAAAGTGAGAATAAATCCCGGCGCATCATTAACCAAACAGAAGTTTACCGGAATGGCGCGTTATCAAGCACCGAAGAGTATATTTATGAATATATTTTACCCGATAAATACCGGCACATTTACACTTTACAATCTGACGGGCCAATTTCGAAGGTCGAGATAATAAAAATAGGAAGTGCTTATTACTGCAGAAAAAACGACGGCGAGTGGACGCAATCAAAAGCCCTTTGCAATATGGGAGGAGGCGGCGGCGGAGTCGGAGGGACGTCTAAAGTTGTAAGCTCCAGCTTTACCGTCGAGAGTGTTACGATCGGCGGTAAAAAAGCAAAACTTTACCGGTCATATTCAACATATAAGGACACATATTCCGTCAATAAAGAAAAAGAAGGATTATCGTATTGGGAAAATAAATTTTGGTTAAATAAGGACGGATTTGTTATAAGAAAAGAGACAAAAATAGGATCGTTGGAACCGGAACAGATCAAATCCCGGTATATAACCGCTTACGAATACGATCCTGATTTAAAAATTGAAGCACCTATAAAACAACCTTTATGAGTTGGCTCGATAATACAGAGATCCTAAATACCATCGGCGATTTTTTGAACGAAGACCTGGGGCGCGGCGACATCACCACGCAGGCGACGGTGCCCGACACGGTGCGCGGCGTCGGCCGCTTTTTGGCGAAAGAGCCGCTGGTGTTGTGCGGGCTGGCGATCGCCGAGGCCGTTTTTTTGCATCTCGACCCGGATTGCCCCGAGCTCGAAGCCACCGCCGTGGACGGCGAGCTGATCGAAGCCGGGACCGTTTTCGCGCATATGAAAGGCTACGCGTCGGTGCTGCTCGCCGGAGAGCGCGTGGCGCTCAACCTGCTGCAGCGGATGTCCGGTATTGCTACCCTGACGCGTGAATACGTCAAGGCGGTCGAAGGAACCGGAGCCCAGATCGTGGACACGCGCAAGACCACGCCGGGCCTCAGGATGCTGGAGAAATACGCGGTGACGGCGGCGGCGGCAAAAATCACCGCTTCGGTTTGGACGACGGCGTGCTGATAAAAGACAACCACGTTGCCCTCGCCGGGGGTGTAAAAGAAGCCGTCGCGATGGCAAAACAAAAGGTCGGCCACCTGCACAAGATCGAAGTGGAAGTAATGCACTGGGCGGAGCTGCGCGAGGCGATCGCCGCCGGGGCGGATATCATCCTGCTCGATAATCAATCGCCCGAAGAAGCCGCCAAGCTGGTCGAGATGGCGCGCGGGCTTGATCCGAATGTGCTGATCGAAGCTTCCGGCGGGGTGAACCTGGACAGCGTCCGCGCCTATGCCGAAGCCGGGGTCGATCTGATCAGCGTCGGGAAGATCACGCACTCCGTCAGGGCGGTGGATATCAGCTTTAAAATACAGACGTTGTAGAGTCAAGAGTGTAGAGAGTCCAGAGAGTAGAGAGTCTAACTCCGAACTCTATAGACTCTCTACACTCTTGACTCTATAGACTCTCCAGACTCTTTACTCGTTAATGCCATCATTTCCTCATCCGCTTTTATAAACGGCAGAAAATATATCAAAGCAGTCGTTATGAGAATGCCTAGCGTGCAGGCGATGCCGCCTTCGATGCCGTAGCTTCCGCCGGTGAGCCACGCCGGGCCGGAGTCGGCCGGCTGCAAAAGCGGCGCGGAAGTTACGCGGGTGATACCGCTGACGGGAATGCCGAGGATCGCGCCCTGGACCCAGTTCCAGGTGAAATGCGCGCCGAACGGCAGCCACAGGCTGCGCGTTTTCAGATACGCGAGGGAAAACCAAAAACCGGCTAAAAGTGTGTTAATAAGGCCAAGCGGCGTGGAAGCGGGATTTCCCAGATGCGCCGCGGTGAAAAGCAGCGAGGTCATCAGTATCGCCACCCAGGCCAGGCGCGCCCGGGCAAAAATCTGCAGCAGATAGCCGCGAAACATCGTTTCTTCCGCCGCCGCTCCGAGGATGAATATCCCGGCCGCGACCAGTAAAGTATTTCCTATTGCCGCCGCGCCCGCCTCGCTATTCCAGCGAAAACTCAGGCCCCCGAAAACAATACAGATCAAACAGGCGATCACCATTTCGAAAGCGCCGAAGAGCAGCCCGATGATCAAATGCTTCAGCCATCCGGGATAAAACGCCCAACCCAGGGCTTTCGGCGGCAGGCCTTCCAGGACGCGGCCGCACACCCAGCCGAGAACGGTCGCCAACACCAGCGAGACGAAAATGTCCACGCCCCATAAAGGCAAACTGTTCTTGCTGATCCCCAGCGAGCTTATCCCTGACAGGACCTCGACCAGTATCACCCATCCCGTCTCAAAAAACGCGAAAGCGGCGAGAAAGATCGCGGCGCGCCAGCCGCTTCTGAGGCGCCCGTATTCATTAAAGAAAATTGGGTTCATAGGTAAAAAATGTCCGGGTAAGCCTTCATCCGGCAATTGCTTTTGTATGCTAAACTGGAGGAAACTGCAAACGTGCAAGAGCAAGAAAAAAAACGAAAACTTAAAGCACCCAGACGATTGACGCCGCTTTTGATCATCGGCGGCCTGGCGGCGCTCTTTTTGCTCACGTTGATAATTTTACAGTCCTCAAATATCTGGAAAAACCTTTCGGTGCTGACCGCCCGCGATACGCTTTTGCTTTACGGGCTTTCCTCGCTGAATTTTATCGCCTTTGTAATTTTCGCGTTCATTTTTATCCGCAGCCTTTTAAAGCTCAGCCGCGAGCGCAAGGCATTGCAGCTCGGGGCGAAAATAAAGACGCGCCTGCTGGTTTATTTTATCGCCGTCAGTTTGCTGCCGATCGTGGCAATGGCGGGATTTTCCTATCTTTTTCTGAACCGCGCGCTCGAACGCTGGTTCAGCCAGTTTCCCGAAGAAGTGATCCGCGAAGCGCGCCAGATACAGGTACAGGCGCTGGAAAATCAAAACCGCGAGATGGAAGAGACCGTGCGGATGCTGGCTTTTACCCTGGAAGGCCGCAAGGCCGATATCACCGCCGGCGATCTGAAACAGCTGATCGAAAAAGGCGACCTCGTCCGGGCGGCGATCGTTTCGACGGCGGGCGAAACCGAGATCGAAGCCGAGAAAGATCTGTCTAAAGATCTCAAGGCGGAATTAGACAAGGCCGTCGGGCAATTCAGATCAGGCGCTTACGATAACAGCACCGGCAAATTTGAAATAGCCGGGGCCGACCTAAGCGACGGCAGAAAACTGATCGTGGTGCCGAGCATCCGCGATGAAGCAAGCTTCAGCCGGACGGTGGGAGATTCGCTGGTCGAATTCGATAAGATGAAACAGAACCAGCAGGACGTGCGTCAGATAGGAATTTCCACGCTCGGCCTGCTAACTTTTCTGCTGCTTTTTGCTTCTTCATGGGCGGCTTTTTACGTGGCGCGCGGCATCTCCCAGCCGATCCGGGCCCTGGCCGAAGGCGCGGACGAGATAACCCGGGGAAACCTGGCGCACCGCGTTGACGTGCTGGCCGAGGACGAGCTAGACCTGCTGGTCAAGGCGTTTAACCAGATGGCGGCGCAGCTCGAAGAAAACCGCGGCAAGCTGGAATCAAGCTCGACGGAATTAAAAGACCGCCGGAAATATATCGAAACGGTCTTGCAATCCCTTTCCACCGGCGTCATCTCGTTCGACGCGGAAAACCGCGTGACCACTATCAACGCGGCGGCGAAAAATATGCTGCGGCTGGGAGACAGGCCGTGCGACAAATGCAGCCTGGCGGAGCTCGTCGCGGAAGACAACCTGCCGGCGCTCGAAAGGCTTTTAAGCCGCGCGCAACGGGTCGGGCAGGCGTCGGAACAGACGGTTTTGAGCTTGCAAAATAATGGCGAAACCGGCGGCGAGAACGGGGGCGGGAATGAGTCGCTGCCGGTGGCGCTGATGGCGGCGGCGCTGCGCAGCGAAGAAAATAAAAAAGGAAGCGGCGTTGTGCTGGTGCTCGAAGATCTTTCCGAGCTTCTTTCCGCGCAGCGCGCCGCGGCCTGGGCCGAAGTGGCCCGCCGGATGGCGCACGAGATAAAAAATCCGCTCACGCCGATCCAGCTTTCGGCGGAGCGCATCGCCAAGCGTTTTGCCGGCCGCAACGGCGAAGAGCAAACCGCCGAGGTGGTCAAAGACGGCACCGAAACCATTCTAAGAGAAGTTTCTTCGCTCAAGGCGATGGTGGATGAATTTTCGCGTTTTGCCCGCCTGCCCAAGGTGCGGCTTGAAACCGGGAATGTGAATGATGTTTTGCGGCAGGCGCTGGTGCTTTACGAGGATAGGTTTGACGGCGTCAAAGTAGAGGTTTATCTTACCGAGGGATTGCCGAATTCGATGATCGACCCGGAGCAGTTAAAGAGGGTGTTCGTTAACCTGATTGAAAATGCCCTGGAGGCCTTTGACGGCAGCGGGACGGAGAAGATCATTTCCGTGAAAACTTTTTATCACGCGGAAAAAGACCTGATAACGGTCGAGCTCGCCGATAACGGGGGCGGCATCCCGCCGCAGGACCTGATCAAGGTCTTTCAGCCCTATTTTTCCACCAAGGGACGCGGCACCGGGCTGGGCCTGGCAATAGTCCAGCGGATAATCATCGAGCACGAGGGGAAGATTCGCGCCGCCGCAAATTTGCCCCGGGGCGCTAAGTTTATTATAGAATTACCTTGTAGTTGAGTTTAAGGAGATTTAAAATGACCGACCATCACAGTAACGATAAAACCATTGATGAATCGGAGGTTTGGTCTGAGGAAGATCTGCAGGATGTTACTGCGGCATCGATAGAACACTCTGAGAATACATTGCGAACGCATGCCGATTTTGGCTTCGGTAAAACTCTCATTGCAAATCTGAATGTCTAACTTAATTTTAGTGGTAGATGACGAGCGCGGGATCCGCGAGACCTTGCGCGGCGTGCTGGAAGACGAGGGTTTCACAGTGGAAGCGCTGGCCTCGGGAGAAGAGTGTTTGAAAGCCCTTCTCGCGAAAAGCTATTCGTGCATCCTGCTCGACATATGGCTGCCGGGAATCGACGGGCTGGAGACTTTGAAACGCCTCAAGGACGACGGGCATGACGCGCCGGTGATAATGATCTCCGGCCACGGGAATATCGAAACGGCCGTTCGGGCGACCAAGCTTGGCGCTTTTGATTTTATCGAAAAGCCGCTGTCGCTGGAGCGCGTGATCGTCACCGTGCGCAACGCTCTGCGCCAGCGCGACCTGGAGCGCGTCAACGTTGTTCTTAGCGAGGAACTGGGGCGCGAGTACCAGATGGTCGGCGAATCGGTGGCGATGCGCGCCCTGCGCAAGCAGATCGCCGTGGTCGCTCCGACCGAAGGCCGCGTGCTGATCTCGGGCGAAAGCGGGACGGGGAAAGAACTGGTGGCGCGCGCTATCCACGCCGGATCGCGCCGCGCAAATGCTCCGTTTGTTGAGCTTAACTCAGCCGCTATTCCTGAAGAACTGGTCGAATCCGAGCTTTTCGGGCACGTCAAAGGGGCCTTTACCGGGGCCACGAGCGCGAAAAAAGGGAAGTTTGAGCTGGCCGATAACGCCACGCTTTTCCTCGATGAGATCGGCGACATGAGCGCCAAGGTGCAGGCAAAAGTTTTGCGTGTGCTGGAAGAGCAGCGCTTCGAAGCGGTCGGCAGCACCACGCCGGTGCAGGTCGACGTGCGCATTCTGGCGGCGACCAACCAGATGCTTGACGGGATGATGGAAAAAGGCGATTTTCGCGCCGACCTGTTTTACCGCCTGAACGTGATACCTTTCCAGGTCCCGCCGCTGCGCCAGCGGCTGGAAGACATCCCACTGCTGGTCGAACATTTCAACAAGCGTTTTTCCGCGGACTATGGAAAACGCGCGAAAACTTTTACGGCCGATGCGATCGAGGCTTTACAAAATTACGCGTGGCTGGGCAATGTGCGCGAGCTGAAAAACACGATCGAGCGCATCGTGATCATGAAGTCGAAACAAAGAATAGCGGCGGACGATCTGCCGCTGATGGACGACGAGATACCGCCCGCGTCGTCGTTCCGGTTTCCTTCCTTCAAGGAAGCGACCGAAGCCTACCAGCGCGAATTTATCCAGAAAAAACTAGCGGAAGCCGAGGGCAACGTCTCGCGCGCGGCGGAGCTGATGGGCGTCGACCGCAGCCACCTGCATCGCCGGATCAAAAATTTGGGCATTCTGATCAAAGGAGAGGGAAAGAATGATAAATAGTGATTGTTTAGAGTTACGCCTTCAGGCGTGATCACGCATAAATGCGTAACTCTGAACTTAAACTTTCTGCGGCACTTCCTCGCCCGCCGGAAAAAATTCCAGCGAGGCGGAATTCAAACAATATCTTTGCCCGGTAGGCGCGGGGCCGTCGTCGAAAACGTGGCCTAGGTGCCCGTCGCAGCGCGCGCAGCGGATCTCCGTGCGGGTCATTCCGAATTTGCTGTCGGTCAGATAGCGGACGTGGTCGTTGTCAAAAGGCGCGTAGAACGAGGCCCAGCCCGAGCGCGAGTGGAATTTATTGTCGGAGCGAAACAGCGGCAGCCCGCACAAACGGCAGGCATAGGTGCCGTCTTCTTCAGTGTCGGTCAGGTTGCCGCAAAACGGCGCTTCCGTGCCGTGATCCAGCAGAACATAACGCTGTTCTTCGGTCAGGTCGGCGGCCAGGTTCTGCCGCGCGTCGTCGCCGATCGGCGTCAGGTCATAACCGGATCCTGAAAGTTCTTTTCCCGCTGCTTGTGTTTCGATAGACATAAAATTCTCTTTTAAATGATTATACAATATAGAAATCTTTTATCCTGAGCAGTAAAGAATTTTAACCACGAAGCACACGAAATTTCTCCTCTTTTCGTGTGTTTAGTGGTTAATGTTTTCATGAACTTGAAAGCCGCCTGAAGGCGGGACTCAAAACACGCTAACGCGAAGAATCTGACCCACTTGCTTCCAATTCAGCCAGACGTTTTTCCAGCGTTCTTAATTTCTGAGCCATCTCACCTAATCTCCGAAACGCGGCGGTCGAGCGCAGCCAATCTTTATTATCGAAGCCGGGAATGCCGGAGATCACGCGGCCGTCTTCCACATCGTGGCTGGTGGCGCTTTTGGCGGTTACTATAACGTCGTCGCCCAATTTCAAATGGCCCGCGATGCCGACCTGCCCCAAAAGTATGACGCGTTTGCCGATGCGCGAGCTTCCCGCGAGGCCCGTCTGCGCGCAGATCAGCGCGTCTTCATCGACAAAACAGGAGTGGCCGATCTGCACCAGGTTGTCGATCTTCGCGCCGCGGCAGATGCGCGTTTCGCCGACCGAAGCGCAGTCGATGGTGGTGCCCGCGCCGATCTCGACGTCGTCTTCGATGACCACGCGCCCGACCTGCGGAATCTTCAGCCAGTGTTTTTCCTCGTCTTTGGCAAAACCGAACCCGTCGCAGCCCACCGTGACGTTGTTGTGAATTATCACGCGCTCGCCGATCACACAATTTTCGCGCACGGCCGTGCCGGAATGTATTACCGTGTCTTTCCCAATAGTTACGCCGTCATAAATGACCACGCCGGGAAAAAGTTTAACGCCGCTTTTTATTACGCAATTTGCGCCGATGGAAACAAAAGCGTCGATGGAAACTTCCAGCGCAATGTCAGCCGTTTCGTGTATTGCCGCCGTCGGATGCACTTGCGGCGTATATTTCGGCTCGGGATGAAACAAACGCAGCGCGCGGGTGTAGGCGACATAAGCGTCTTTCGCGCGCAGCACGGCAATATCCTCGCGCTCTATCGGCGCGCCTTCGCCCAAGAAGATCGCGCTTGCCTTTGTCTCGGCGATCTGCGGCGTGTATTTGGCATTCGCCAGAAAAGTGACCTGGCCCTCTCCGGCGATGTCCAACCCGGCGGCGCTGCTGATCTCTAAATTTGCGTCGCCGCGCTCGACGGTCGAAAAAGTTTTCTCGGCTAGTTCTGAAAGTTTCATATTTCTCATACGACACTGTTTCTGAGTTTTGTTCGTGCCGTTTCGTGTGATTTCGTGGTTACTTCTTACGGCCGATGATAACAATGAATAAGACTGGAACCACGAAATCACACGTAAACACACGAAAAATGCCAAAGCATAGAATTTGATCGACTTAATATTTTTCTATCATTGTCGCACTTACATTAAATTCAGCGGATCGATCTCGATCTTGATAATTCTCATATCGCCGAATCTGTCGCGCGCTTCGGCCAGCGCCCGGTCCAATACTTCGCGCAATCTCTTGCGGTTGGCTGATTTTAACAGAATTTGGATGCGGAATTCGCCTTTGAGACGCGCCAGCGGGGCCGGAGCAGGGCCGAGAATGATGACTTTTTTCTCAGCATTCGCGTGCTGCAGGCAATCGCGCATCAGCTGCGCATTCTGCAGTGCGTATTCGTAATTCGAATGATGCACCAAAACCGCCGCCAGCGAGACAAAAGGCGGGAAGTTGAATTTCTGGCGAAAACCGAGCTCCTGTTCGTAAAATCCCAGGTAATCCTGGTTCTGCGCATATTGCAGCGCGTAATGTTCCGGGTAAAAGGTTTGTATCAGCACGCGCCCTTTGCGCATCCCGCGCCCGGCGCGCCCGGCAACCTGGGTCAAAAGCTGGAACGTCCTTTCGGCGGAGCGAAAATCCGGCAGGCCCAGCCCGGCGTCGACCGATACCACGCCGACCAATGTCACGTTAGGAAAATCGTGCCCCTTGGCCAGCATCTGCGTGCCGACCAGCATGTCGATCTCGCCGCGGGCAAAATCGAGGATGGTTTCCTCGAAAAGCCGGCGGCGCGAGATCGTGTCGCGGTCGATGCGCGCGGAGCGGATGTGCGCAAATTTCTGCTGCAAAATATCGGCCAGCTGCTCGGTGCCTTCGCCGACGTAAAAAAGAAACTTGCTTTCGCAATTAGGGCATTTTTCCGGCACGCGCCGCCGGTAATTGCAGTAATGGCAAACCAGGCTGTTAATGCGTTTGTGAAAGGTCAGCGTGATGTCGCAGTTCGGGCATTTGATCGATTCGCCGCACGAACGGCACAAAATAAAGCTGGAATAACCACGGCGGTTGAGCAGGATGATCGATTGTTCGCCGAGCGCGTGAGTTTCCTCGATGGCGGTCAGCAGATCGTCGGAAAAAATCTCGTCCCGGCCTTTTTCGCCGAAGATCTGCCGCATGTCAATAAGTTCCGCCTGTGCGAGGGGGCGGTTGCCGATGCGGTTCGGCAAATGCAGGTATTCGTATTTGCCGTGCTGCGCGTTGTAAAAAGATTCCAGCGCCGGCGTGGCCGAGCCTAAAACCACCACTGCCCCGGCCATATTCGCCCGCATCACGGCAACGTCGCGCCCGTGGTAAAAAGGCATTTCGTGCTGGCGGTAGGAAGTGTCGTGTTCTTCGTCCACCACGACCAGGCCCAAATTTTCCAGCGGCGCAAACACGGCGGAACGCGTGCCGATGGCAATGCGCGCCTGCCCGCTGTGCAGCCGCCGCCACTCGTCAAAACGCTCGCCGGTGGAAAGCGAAGAATGCAGGATCGCTACCTCGTCGCCGAAGATGGCGCGCAGGCGGCGCGAAAAGATCGGCGTCAGCGCGATCTCCGGCACCAGCATCAGCGCGGTCTTGCCCTGCTCCAGCGCGGCCCTCATCGCCCGGATGTAAATTTCGGTCTTGCCGCTGCCGGTTATCCCGTAGAGCAAAAATGCGTGATATTTTTTCGCCGCCACGGCCTGTTCGATCTTCCCGAACAATTCGCTTTGCTCGGCGGTCAGAACGATGTCGTCTATTTCCGGGAGCGCCGCGTGAAATAAAGGATCGCGAAAAACTTCCTGCTCGGTGATCTCGATAAACCCGCGTTTTTCCAGGGTCTTTAGAACCGAAGCGCTCACGGCCGCTTCTTTTACAAGCTCGGCGGTGGGCATCTCATTGGCATTTTTACTGAGGGCGGTGATGACCTTTGTCTGGGCCGCGTTAGGCGCTTTGCCGTCGTCCGCGGTCTTTAAAAGCCTGGCCACTCTTTGCAATTTCGGCTTTGCTTTTTCTTCCCTGCTCTCGAGGGAAAGCTCCACCAGTCCGGTTTTGGCGAGCTTAGGTATCTCGCGCCGGACGCCCGCGCCGAATTTTTTAGCCAACTCACTTAACGAAGCTTCCTCGCGCTCCGATAAATAAGACAGTATTTTTATTTTTAGATTTTTACCCGCGGGTTCGCCGGAGATTTCCCGGCCCCCGGCCTCGGTTATCGAAACCACTTTTTCAACCGAGACATTGATACCGGCGGGGAGCGATGCCTTAAGGATCTCTCCCCGGGAAGCGGCGTAATAATCCGCCACCCACTCGGTCAATTTCAGTATTTCCTCGGTTATTAAAGGCTCGGTGTCGGTTAACTCGGCAATGTCCTTGATCTCTTCCACCGGTATTTCCGAATCCGCTGCGATGGCGGCATGAAAGGCGACAACATAACCGGTCAGGAGCTGTTTGCCGAAAGGCACCAGCACCCGCGCGCCGATCTTTATCTGCTCGCGGTATTCTTCCGGGATGCGATAGGTAAAGTTCTGCCGCAGAGGGACGGGAACCGCCACCTCGGCAAAGAGCTTTTCTGATTTTGCTGATGCCGTGTTATTCATCAAAACAGATAAAAGCGGGACGCTTACGGGTAAGTTTCTCAAAGGTTGTTAAATCAAACAAGCGGGCGTAGAATAAACCGCACTTCCCATAGAGTATAGATCAGCATTTGCAATTTAACAGCGTGTGAAAGGATATGTGATGAGAAAGAAGTTTTATCCTGAAGTTCGTTTTTTATTCCTTCTCTTAATTGTAATATTTACCGCCGGTTCTTTGCTTGCGCAATCTTCTAAAAGCAAACCGGCGCCTAACCCTACTCCGAAAAAAACGACAAACCCCAAAGCCTCTCCCGCGCCGGCGCCAACGACCGGCACAATGGACCCGCTGGAGATAAAGATCATGGCGGAAATAAACGAGCTTCGCGCCGATCCGCCGGGGTACGTCAAATACCTGGAGCAAATGAGACCGGACTTTAACGGAAAGAACCTAAAGCTTTCGGACGGCAGGCAGCTGATCACCAACGAGGGAACCGCGGCGGTCAACGACGCGATAAATTTTTTGCGGTCCGCGCGTCCTCCGGGCGCCTTTCAGCTGTCTCCGGGACTGACAAAGGCGGCGAAAGACCACCTGCAGGACATGATCAAAAAGGATATGTCAGGGCACAAGGGAAGCGACGGCAGCTTGCCCACGCAGCGGGTCGAACGCTACGGCCAGTGGGGCCTGCTGGTAAAGGAAAACATCAGCTACCTGGCCCAGACGCCGCGGGAGATCGTGATCAATATGCTGCTCGACGACGGCAACCCGAAACGCGAGCACCGGAAAAATCTGCTCAGCCGGGACCTGAGATTCGTCGGTTTGGCGGCCGGCGACGCGAAAACTTTGGGCCGGCTTTGCGTAATGGTTTTTGCCGGAGAGTTTAGCGAAAATCGGACGGGGAAATAGTTTTGAGTCCCGCCTTTAGGCGGCTTTCGAACGCTTTTGCGTCCGTGCGGACGAGCCGTCCCGCTTCCAGTAATTAGCGAATTGTATAATAAGGCGTTGCCGCCTAAAGGCGGGACTCTGAACTCTACTCGCTATCCAGCACAGCTTTTACTTTTTTCATATCCTCCCAGACCTCTCTCTTTTTATGCGGGTCGCGCAAGAGATAGGCCGGGTGAAACGTGGGCATCACCCTGATGCCGAAATAATCCTGAAAATTACCGCGCAGCTTGCCGATGGGGGTTTTTACTTCCAGCAAATTTTGCATCGCGGTATTCCCCAAAACCACGATCACCTTCGGACGTATGACCGCTATCTCGCGCAGCAGGAACGGTTTACAAGTCGCAGCCTCATCGGCCTGCGGCTGGCGGTTTCCCGGCGGGCGGCAGCGGTTGATATTGCCGATGAACACTTCTTCGCGGTCGAGCCCGATGGCTTCGATGATCTTTGTCAGAAGCTGGCCGGCGCGCCCGACAAACGGTTTGCCCTGCGCGTCTTCGTCCGCGCCCGGGGCTTCGCCGATGAACATCAATTTCGCCTGCGGGTTGCCGCTGCTGTTGACGATCTGCGTGCGGCCTTCCCACAAACGGCAGAGACGGCAGCCGTCGATCGAGCGGTGAATGTCATCCAGAGTTTCCACCGTAGGCGCCAGATGATTGGTGAGCGATATATCGCCGAATAATGAGTCGGTCTTAATTGGCTCTTCTTTCATTGAAATTTTTTCCGCGACGGGTTCGGGTGGGTCTTCGGTTACAGGTTTAATACCGGGCGCTTCGGGCGTGGACAAACGCGAGAGCTTTGCCATCTCCAATGCCCGGGAGCGGGACGCGCCCGCGGCATTTTTCTTTTCCGCGCTTTCCGTTTGCAAATTTACCGGAGGCGGAACACGCGGGAGACTTTCCTGCCCGGCGGGCTTTGATATTTGTTCAGGCTTTGGTGAAACAGCCGTGTCGGCTTGCAGGCCGGAAACACCCAGTTCCTGCAAAAACAGCAGATTTTCCTTCACGTCGGCTATCAGTTCATTCAATTCGTTCGGCATTTGGAAACATCATAACTCATTCATAGGCGTGGCAAAAGTTGGAGTTTAGAGTTACGCCTTTAGGCGTGAAATTCTCTAAAAGACTCACGCGTAAACGCGTAACTCTGAACTTCCTGACCTGAGAGGTGACGGGGCACTTTAACTGCTCACTTGTCACTTGTCACTCATCACCTTACACTAAATTTATGCTGGTTTTAGGCATCGAAAGCTCCTGTGACGAAACGGCCGCGGCGGTAGTGCGCGACGGCCGGGAAATTCTGTCTTCGGTCATCTCGTCGCAGGTCGAGCTGCATCGCCCGTTCGGCGGCGTGGTGCCGGAACTGGCCTCGCGTGAGCACCTGGAAAAGATCGAGCCGATCGTTCGGGAGGCCCTGAAAAAGGCAAACATCGAGCTGAAAGACATCGATGCTATCGCCGTCACGCGGGGGCCGGGGCTGATCGGTTCGCTGCTGGTCGGGGTGAGCTACGGCAAAACGCTGGCGTTTGCGCTGGGCAAATCCTTTATCGGCGTCAATCATATCGAGGGGCATGTTTATTCCGTTAATTTTGAAAACCCCCCGGTCCGGTATCCGGCGCTGGCACTGATCGTTTCCGGCGGCCACACCAACCTGTTTCATATTCCCGAAGAAGGCCGGTACAAAGTGGTGGCGCGCACCCGCGACGATGCCGCCGGCGAGGCCTTCGACAAGATCGCAAAGCTGCTCGGGCTTGCGTACCCCGGCGGCCCCATAATCGAGCAGCTGGCGCGCGAGGGCGACCCGGCAAAAGTAAAATTCACGCGGCCCAAGATCAGCGACGGCCGCCCGGATTTCAGCTTTAGCGGGTTAAAGACGGCCGTGTCGAAGTATGTAAAAGAGAACGCCATAAAACCGGTGGCAAACGGCGGGTCCCCGTCGCAGGAGATCAAGGACCTGGCCGCTAGTTTCCAGCACGCGGTCGTGCTGCAGCTTACCGGCACGATGGAAAAGCTGGCGCGCAGCCTTTTGCCGAAAACATTGATCGTGGCGGGCGGCGTGGCATGTAACCAGGCGCTCCGGGAAGCTGCGGAAAAAGCGGCAGCGGAATTAGGGATACCGGCGTATTTTCCCTCGCCTCATCTTTCCACCGACAACGCCGCGATGATCGCCGCCGCCGGGACGTTTCACCTGCTGCGCGGCGAAAGGGCGGGGCTGGACATGACCGCCGATACTACGATGCGGCTGCAGAATTTCGAGGTCGAAGACGCCGAGTTGAAAAGGAAGAAGGTCAGGTACCGGTTGTAGGAGGGAACGGTACGGTCAACTTCAATTATCCGGAGTGCAAAGTAAGACTGGGACAATAAGGAAGTATCAAAGAGTCCCCAATTCTTTTTGAAACAGTCAGCGAAGCTGACGAAAGAATAATAGCCCCAGGTGGAGCGCAGCGGAACCTGGGGTTAGCGACCGTCAAAATGACCCAGCCCGCTTTAGCGGGCGAAAGAAGATGAGAATTTCTGTCGCCCGTTAAAACGGCTGAGATTAATTTAAACGAACCTAACCCCAGGCTTACGCCTGGGGCTATTACTACGCACGTCCGCTGGCGCGGACTAAGGAATTAAATTGACCAATGCTGAAATAACGCTTGCTTTTATCTTCACTAAAAAACTAAAATAATTTATACCCCTTCCTGTGGTGAAATTTCGGGTGCTTTTTTATCTGAAAGATCTTGATCCAATGAAAATACAAAAATTAATATTGGCGGTGCTGGCGGTTTCAACTTTTCTTATCGCCGTTTCGTCTAATTCCGTGAACACCGCAAGCGCCGCGGCGGCAGAGGAAACTTTTCCCGCGAAATGCGCGATCCCGTCGTTCAAGCAGGCCTTTGCGAACGCAAACTCCGTTTTTACCGGCAAGGTCACCAGCGTGAGGAAAAACGAAAGAGGGAAAACTTTTACATTTCAGGTTGAGAGATATTGGAAGGGAAGCAAGAGTAAAAAAGCCCGGGTGACGGTTTACGAATCTACCCGCTACCAGACTTTTTATGAACCGGGCAAGAAGTACCTGGTGTTTGCCTCGGCGGACGATGAAGCCCGTTTGACCGACGGAAGATGTTCGCGTTCAAAAATACTTACCGAGGCGGCGGACGATCTTAAGGCATTGGGAAAATCCAAAAAACCGCGTTAGAGCAGATCAGAAGGGGAGAGAATCGAGATGCGACGAATCAATTTGGGATTGCTTTTATTGAGTTTTATTTTCACGGCGTTGGTGTACGGGCAGAGCCCGCTGACTATCCGGATGCAGCCGTATCTGTCGGGATTGGCATTGCCGGTACTGGTCCGCCACGCGGGCGACGGCACGAAACGATTGTTCGTCGTACAGCAGCGCGGCATCATCAAGGTCATCCAGCCCGGGGAAAACACCACCACCGATTTTATGAATATCTCTGCCAAGGTCAGCCCGAGCGGCAGCGAACAGGGGCTTTTGGGCTTGGCTTTTCATCCCGATTTTGAAACCAACCATTTCTTTTTTGTTAATTACACGCGCGTTGGAGACGGTGCGACAGTGGTGGCGCGCTATACCGCGACCAGCAACAATACGATCGGCGACCCATTGAGCGAGAGGATAGTCCTCACCATCGCCCAGCCATTTTCCAATCACAACGGCGGGATGATCGAGTTCGGCCCGGACAATAATCTTTACATCGGGATGGGAGACGGCGGTTCGGCAAACGACCCCGGCGGGCGGGCACAGAACATCAACGAGCTTCTCGGGAAAATGCTTCGCATAACCCCTGATCTGGCCGCCGCGCCGACGGCCCCCCAATACACGAACCCGTCGGATAATCCCTTTGTCGGCGTTGCCGGCTCGGACGAGATATATGCTCTCGGATTACGCAACCCCTGGCGCTGGTCGTTTGACCGCGGCGGCACGCACCAGCTCTGGGTCGGCGACGTGGGACAAAACGCGATCGAGGAATTCGGCACCATCATCCGGGGCGGCAACTACGGCTGGCGCGTGTTCGAAGGCACAAATTGTACAAACATCGAGCCGACAAATTGCAGCAATCCGCCGACAACTTATCTGCCCCCGGTCGCGCAATATTCGCATTCGGGCGGGCGCTGCTCTATCACCGGCGGATACATCTATCGCGGCACTCAGAATACCCTGCCGGGCGGCGCATATACTTACTCGGATTATTGCACGGGCGAAATATGGATGTGGAACAACAACGCGATAGCTCCGCTGCTGGACACCACCCGGCTGATAACCAGCTTCGGCGAAGACGAGGACGGAGAGCTTTATGTGGTCGGGCAGGGAAGCGGGACCAACGGCACGGTGGAAAAAATAGTCCGCGCCCGTTCATCGGCCGATTTCGACGGCGACTTTAGGACCGACATTTCGATTTTCCGCCCGTCGAACGGCGCCTGGTACATTTCCAGGAGCTCCAACGGCGCCACGTCGATCGCCAACTGGGGGCTCAACGGCGATATCCCGGTGCCGGAAGATTATGACGGCGACAATATTTCCGACATCGCCGTCTTCCGTCCATCCAGCGGTTCCTGGTACATCATAAACAGCGGCGGCACTTTCAGTTTCTACAACTGGGGGCTCAACGGCGACATTCCGACGGCCGGCGATTATGACGGCGATGCCAAGGCCGATATCTCCGTTTTTAGAAACGGGACCTGGTACAACATAAACAGTACGGACATCGGCACCGGGGTCATTATCTCTTTCGGGCTCAGCGGCGATATACCGGTCGTGGGCGATTATGACGGCGACGGCAAAGCCGATCTGGCGGTATTTCGTCCCTCCAGCGGCGTCTGGTATTCGCTTAACAGCACTAACGGCGCGGTGCGGGCCACCAACTGGGGAATTTCCACCGACACGCCCGCGCAGGGCGATTATGACGGCGACGGCAAAACCGACCTGACCGTTTATCGCGTCTCCGGCGGCGTCGGCAGCTGGTACACTCTGCGCAGCACCAACGGCTCGGTTATGTTCAATAATTTCGGTAATCAAAACGACGTCCCGGCAGCCGGCGATTACGACGGCGACGGCAGGGACGACGTTGCGGTATGGCGCACGACGGACGGCACCTGGTATGCGCTGCGCAGTTCGAACGGCTCGGTCTTGATCCAGGGATTCGGCATTTCCGGCGATCAACCGGCGCCGAAGTATGACGCGCCTTAAAGTAGAAAGCCAAAATATTTGGCCGCAAAAAGGCACAGAAGACACAAATATAAGAGTGTGTCTTTTTGCAGTTAAATGTTTTCGTGTTATTTCGTGTGGATTCGTGGTTTCTCCTGGATGGGAGTTATTTTCTAGAAGCTTTAAAACCAAATCACGAAACGACACGAACAAATCCAAATCGGCAAACCCATCCTGTTATTTTCTACATTTTCTTTCTGTAATATTTATAAAGACTTACCGTTAAACCACAAAAATAACTCCTCATCACTCTGCAAAAACGGATTTGCGCTGCGTCATCACGCCAGATGCCAAAAACGGATGTTCATTTCGAACAGCGGGCGTCTTGGAGGAGAAGTTATGAGAACGACGAACGAACAAACATCGCAAATCATGCCAAAAATATTCTTTGTATTATTCATTCTTTTTTGCAGCTCGATCCAACCGGCCTTTGCACAGGTTCCGGCGCTTGATTTCGACATTAGGCCCGCTTTGGGCACTGTTACAGTGGAAATGAAAACCGGCAGTGGAAACGTCCGCATAATTTTACCGGATGACATGCGGGCGGGTGACACGATCTCCGGCACGGTGATCGCAACTCCTAACGTCACGGGAGTAGTAGAAGGCGAAGTCATCGAGGTAAAAACCGTGGACGGCGAAGTTGTCGCGACGAAAAAAATTAATTCCGGTGACAAATTTGGAAGGATCTTTATACCTGCGGGACTTTCTGCCGGGTCTTATCTGGTGCTGAAAAACAGTGCCGGAAAACCGGTCGCGCAGAGTGTGATCCCCTTTAGATCAAACCCGGTTCCTGCCGACAGTATCCCGGCGCAGCCCGGCGATTTTACGCCGCCGCGTATCGGGCAGACGGGCAGAAACCTCACGATCCCCGGCAATTTCGACGGAAACGCTTCGAACACCGGCATCAATATCGGCGGCCGGGAAATTCCCGTCCTCGCGGAATCACCGCGTAAGGCCGTGATAGAGATACCCGCGGACACGCCGACCGGCCCGGGCAATATAACCATCAAGGAAAATCCGGCCAACGGCACGCCGGGTTCGCAGACGGCCCCGTTCAACGTGGTTTCCGTTCAATTAAAAGCCGACAAGCTGAACCTGCTGAAAGGGGAGACCACTAATCTCTACATCTTTCTTACCGGGCTGGAAGGATTGAGAGATAATAGCGGCAACATCAGGCTGCAAATTGAAAATGCGTCGCCGCAGACCGTCAGACTTACGAATTCACCGGTATTTCAATCAAATGGCAACGCCGGAACAATGCCGACCCGGGTGGTCAACGCGGACGGCGGCAACACCCTCATGTTCACCGAGAAATTGACCGGTATCAATCCCGGCGCTTTCCAGATCAATGCGACGCTGTTTGATTGGCTGGGGAAAGTGATACGAGATGCGATCCAAAATTATTGGAAAAATGAGCTAAATAAAATAGCGCAGCTTAAAGAAGACGCGGCCAACCTCGTCAATAACAATTCCAAAGCGGTCAAAGACCTGAAAGAAAATGCCAAAAAGTTGAGGGCCTTGGGGGAAAGCTCACTTTGGGACGGCACGGGCGAATTGAAGTTGGACATAAAGAAAACCCTGGAGAAGGAAAAGGAGGAATTGAACCGTCTTCAGAGAGTGGTTGGAGCCAACAGCCCGGCCGGCGTAAAGATAGGCGAGGCTAAGAATGCAATTGATAAGCTGGCTAAAAGCATGGGTGCAAGCAAGTAACGCCTGTTGCCATGGCGAATAATGAAACGGAGGGCGTAAAAAGCCCCCCGTTTTTTTCGTTTTCAGATCGCCCGGGCGATAGTTAAGACATTCACTTCCACCGCGCCCGCTTTTTTCAAAGCTTTCGCGCAATTGGAAACGGTCGCGCCGGTAGTGAAAATATCGTCCACCAGCAAAATTTTCCCGCCTTGAATGAGCAGGCGCCTTTTTACTTCAAAGGCGTTGAAGACGCTTTCCTGCCGCGCCTTTCTGTCCATCCCGGCGCGGTGCCGTTCGGTATGGACTTTTCGCACCAGGCTCAGTTCATCGACCGGGATATTTATATTTTTTGACAAGGCCCCGGCGATAACCGCCGCCTGGTTGAAACCGCGTTCTTTTTCGCGCGGGCGGGAAAGCGGCACTGGAATTATCAGGGTGGCCGGGCCAAAAGGCGCATCCAGAAAGGCCGTGTAAAGCAGCTGCCGCAGGCGCGTCGCGAGATGGGGCTTTTCCTTCAGGTTGATGATCGAAGCGTAAAGCGCGCCTTCATAGACGCCGACCGACCGCGCCCGGTCGAAATGATCGTCATCGCAGCGGCGGCAGAAAGTTAAACGGTCGGTTCGTCTCTCCCCGGAAAGCCAGGCGCTGCATTTGTCGCAGAGAGTTTCGGCGCCGGTAAAGATGCGCGTTTTTTGCCAGCACCCGGCGCAGGCGACGCCATCCAGGCGGTTTTCCACGCCGCGGCTGCAGAGACGGCAGGCCTGTGGATATATCACGCTTAAAAGAGAGTCAGGGAGAGACATTTGAGGGAGATATTGCGCGCCGGAAAAATTTAACGCCCGGGCTTAAACTTCGGCTTCTTCGAGCATTCCCTGCTCGACCATTTCCTGGCAGGCAATGTCGTAGCGCGCCCAGGGGACCGCATCCAGCCGCTTCGGATTGATCTCGTTGCCGCAATTCACACAATCGCCGAATTCACCGTCTTCGATACGCCGCAGGGCCTCATCGATCATTCCCAGTTGTTTCGTTTCGTTTTCCGACAGCGCCAGGATCACGTTCTTGGAAAAGGCCTGCGCCGCCAGGTCCACCGGATCGGGCATTTCGTTTCCGTCCACCGCAAGATTATGCTCCTGCGAATTAAGTTTTTCCGCTAAAGATTTGCGCTCGGCTATGAGTCTTTTTTTGTACTCGTTAACTATCGATTTCTTCATTTTTGATACGGATACCCATTGATAATAGTAAATGCACGGTAAAGCTGCTCCAAAAGGATTACTCTGGCCTCTTCGTGCGTAAAAGTCAAACCCGATAAGGATAAACTAATATCGGCTCTTTCAACAACCTGGCGCGACACCCCATCCTGCCCGCCGACGATAAATACCACCTCTTTCAGGCTGCGATTTTGCCATTTTTCCAGCTCTTTGGCGAGTTGGTGAGAGCTTATCTGCCGCCCCCCGATGTCCAGCAAAACCACATAAGAACCTGGTTTCAAGGCGTTTATGATGCGGCTGCCTTCGTGTTCGTTGCTTTCATTCGCCCCGCTTTCGCGGATCTCGGCCGTGTCAACCCGCACAAAATGAGAAAGCCGCCGCAGGTAGTCTTCCTGCAGCGCCAGCCAGTTCTTGTCCCGGGTTTTGCCGATCCAGACGAAACGAAATTTCATTACGTTTTACTTTTACCCAAAGAAAAATTGGACAAGTTGATTATCTCAAGGTCCGGAAGGGTTGCTTGCGCCCGCTGCCTTTTAATACATTCCAACTCTAACCTTAAAAATGAAGAGCGGGTGTAAGCAACCCTTCCGGACCGGAGAGGTAATTATATTGCTTCTTTCCAAAGTGGTGGCAAAGCCGCAATATCTGAAGCTATTTTTCTTCAAACTTTGCCAACTTTTCATAAAGATTCTTCCGGCTGATACCTAAAAGTTCGGCGGCCTTTGATTTATTGCCCCGGGTGAATTTCAGTGTTTCTTTGATGTGCCGTTCTTCCACATCGGCCAGGCTGTGCCATTTTTTACTCGCCGGCGCCAGATTTTGCAAAGCGGCGGGAAGATCGTCCGCGCCTACACTGCCGCTGGCGGACAGGATCAAAGCCCTCTCCAGCAGGTTCGAGAGTTCGCGGATGTTGCCGGGGAAATCGTAATTCTGCAGCAGCTTGAACGCGGAAGGGGCCATTTCCGCGTTTTCGATCCCGTGTTTCAGCGCAAAATTTTGCAGCAAAGTTTCCGCCAGCGCGGCTATATCCTCGCGCCTTTCACGCAGCGGCGGCATTTTTATCCGCACGACGTTGAGCCGGAAAAAAAGGTCTTCGCGAAAAGTTTTGCGCTTGATGGCGCTTTCCAGGTCGACGTTTGTCATCGCGATGACCCGCACGTCGATCTTGTGCGTCCCGCTGCCGCCGAGCCGCTCGAATTCGCGCTGCTCCAGCATGCGCAGCAATTTCGCCTGCGCGTCGAAGGGCAGCAGGGCGATCTCGTCCAGCAAAAGCGTCGAGCCGTCGGCCGCTTCTATCCGTCCCGCCTTGGCCGCGGAAGCCCCGGTAAAAGCGCCTTTTTCAAAACCGAAAAGCTCGGCTTCGAGCAGCTCGCGCGGCAGCGCGGCGCAGTCGATCTTGACCGGCGGCCAGCCTTTCGCTTGGAATGTTCGTGAATATATTGGGCGAGGAGATTCTTGCCCGTGCCGCTTTCGCCGGTGATCAGGACATTGGCATCGGTCGGGGCAACCTTGTCCGCTACCCGCATAACTTCCTGCATCGATTCAGATTTGGCAATCAGGTCTTTCACAGCGAAATAATAGTGGATATTCTTTGCGTACTTTGCGTCTCTGCGTGAGATGATTTCACGCAAAGGCGCAAAGTTCGCAAAGAAAAACACGCAAAGAATTAAAGAGTTTTAGATACAAGTCAGAATGCCGCTACAGCTCTTTTGGCAGCTCGACTTTTTTAGCGTCGCGCCAGAGCCTTTCGAGGTCGTAAAAATCGCGCGCCTTGTTCTCGAAAATATGCACGACGAAATCGCCGTAATCGAGCAGGATCCATTCGGCGGACGTGTAGCCTTCGATGCGGTATGGCCGGGCGCTCAACTGCTTTTTCAACTGCTCGTCGATCTCGTCGGAGATCGCCTGTACCTGCCGTGTGTTCAAACCGCTCACCACGATAAAAAACTCGGTGAAACTGGCGATCTCGCGCAGGTCGAGCGCGGTGATGCCGATGCCTTTTTTCTCGTCGGCGCAGTGCAGCGCCAGCTGCGCGCGCTCGTCCAACTCGGTAAAAGGCGTGGTTTTTATTTCCCTCTCGGTTTTTGTAACAGCCTCAGGCTGTAGTGATTTTTCTTTCAAAGTTTGTTCCATATTTCTGATAAAGCCTGTATTTCTCGATATATCGCGCTACGGCCGGCGGCACTTTTTCGCACCAGCCCGGCTCGCCCCGGGAAATTTGCCCCCGGATCTTCGTCGCGGAAATATCTAACTGCACTGCATCGGTAAAATAAATTCTTCCCTCGTTGGCCTGCAAGGCCCGCGCGGTAATTTCCGCCTCGGGTTGCCCCCGCAGATCCACCACTCTTTCGCGGACCCGCGGCGTTACGTGCGAAAGTTCCAGTTCCACACCCGGGCAGCCGATCACGATAAAGTCCGCCGACAGCAAAAGTTTTTCCCATTCGCGCCAGGTGGTGATATCGCGCCAGGAATCGCCGCCGATGACGAAAAAAATTCGCACCGCGTCGCCCATTTCGTCTTTTAACCGGACGGCGGTCTCGATCGTATAGGGCTTTTCCGGCGCTTCGAACTCGACCGTGGAAACTTTCACCTGCGGCAGGTCCGCCGTCACCAGGCCCAGCATCGCAAAACGATGAAAGGCGGAAGTGGGTTTCAGGTCGGGTTTGTGCGGAGCGTGAAAAGCGGGCATAAAAAAGAATTCGTCGAGCCTGAACAGACGGGGAAGTTCTTGTGCGATCCGTAAATGCGCGTTGTGAACCGGGTCGAAGCTTCCGCCGAAAAATGCGATTCTTTTCTTCATCTGCCGCAAATGCCTGTCTTTAGCTTAGCACAATTGTGCCCACATTTGCCTTGTCACCGGGGCTGAGTTCCGCGAGCTTTTCGCCGGCAAGATAAACCAATTCTTTGACGCCGTGGCCGGTGGCCGCAGAGATCGCCAAAAACGGGCGCCCGTCTTCCGCGGCGCGCTCGCGCAGCCTTTCCAGCCGCTCCGGCTCGTCCAGAGCGTCGATCTTTGTCGCCACCACGATCTGCGGGCGCCCGGCCAGTTCCGCGTCATAGGAAGCCAGCTCGCGGTTGATGATCTCGTAATCGGAGACCGGGTCGCGGCCCGAAAGCGACGACACGTCGACCAGGTGCAGGATCAGCTTGGTGCGCTCGACATGGCGCAGGAAACGGTCGCCGAGGCCCGCGCCTTCGTGCGCGCCCTCGATCAGCCCGGGGATGTCCGCCACCACAAAAGTCTTGTAATCGCCCAGATCGACCACGCCCAGATTCGGTTCCAGCGTGGTAAAGGGATAATCGGCGATCTTCGGCCTGGCGGCGGAAATGACGGAGATCAGCGTCGATTTTCCCGCGTTGGGAAAACCGACCAGGCCGACGTCGGCGATCAGTTTCAGTTCCAGCTGCAGCTCGCGTTCTTCGCCTTCGGTGCCGGTCTGGTGATAACGCGGGGCGCGGTTGGTAGAGGTGGTGAAATGCGCGTTGCCAAAGCCGCCGCGCCCGCCTTTCGCCGCCATAAAACGCTGCCCGTCCTCGGTAAAGTCAAAGATCAATTCCGACGTCTGGGCGTCGTAAACCTGCGTTCCGACCGGCACTTTCACGGTCACGTCGGCGCCGTCTTTGCCGTGTCGGTTTGAGCCTTCGCCGTGGTGGCCGCGCTCGGCCTTGTGCTCGGGGTTGTAGCGCAGATGCAGCAGCGTGTTGAACGCTTCGTCGGCTTCCAGCCAGACGTCGCCGCCGCGCCCGCCGTCGCCGCCCGAAGGCCCGCCGCGCGGGATGAATTTTTCCCGGCGAAAAGCCGTCACGCCGCCGCCGCCGTGTCCCGCTTTGACCTGAATTTTTACGCGGTCGATAAACATCCGTCTTCTATTTTAAAGACTTAGGCTTGAACAGCAAACCGCGATGTGTGGAAAGAGGTAAATTGCCACTAGCTTTAGCTAGTGGTCTGTGTTTGACAAACTGAAGCGGCTTTAGCCAAATTGGAGATCATTTTGGCTAATGCGGAATTCTTTCTCACAAACATCATCCACTAGCTAAAGCTAGTGGCAATTTAATGCCGGTGAGTTTCCCAAAAAACAAAAACGCCGCCTTAATTGCTTAAAGCAGCGTTTTCGTTTCTTCTGAGCACCGAAGTGCTCTAAAAAAGGTGCGATTCCAGCATGCACACACTCGAACCGCGATTTTGTATTCCGAAAATTCTCTGCGGAGAGTAACTTCCGGTCAGCACCCAAGAAAGTTTTCACTCTCTTGTTGCGCTCCTCTCGAAGCGCGGTGCCGTTAGGTTTTTGTTCTGGTGGCTTTTCCTCCACCGCCGGTTACGTTTCCGGCAACGAGGCTCCCGTCTTTCGAGCGCGAGCGGCATAAGCTACCATTTGAGCTGATCATTTCTCAAAGGCGTTGCTCGTTTTTATCCGGGCAACCTGAGATCCGCCTTGCGGCCGATCTCCAGCAAGCCTTTCGGCTTCGGCTTCAAGCGTACCAGACATCGGCTTTCCGCTCCTTATGTCCTCGAACGAGGGCGTCACCGCCTCCGTTCCATCTCCTGATGCCGGTCAAAATACCCGTGAGTAATTTCGACTGTGGAATGTATTCTACAGAGAAAATTTTCCTTGTCAATAGGAAAAATGCATTTCATGCCCATTTTTATTGGGTTTTGTGTGGAAAAGGTTGTGGAAAAGCTGTGAATATCCTGTGGATTTCTTGTGGAAAATTCGCGAACTATTTTGCTGTCAGATTTTAAAAAAATCTTTCGTTCCTGTGGAAAAAAATCTAAAAAAAATAACTTTTTGAAAAAAGATCTTGGTTTTTTGTTTTGGTAAAGCTTTTAATTTTAAAAAATTGAACAAAGTGATCAATCTCAAGGTTCCGGAGGGTTGCTTTGCGCCCGCTAAAGTCAGAACCGGGAGCGGTAGCGACCGGGTTCTTCTGCCAAAACCGAAACCCGGTCGCTACCGCTCCCGGTTCTGACTTTAGCGGGCGCAAAGCAACCCTTCCCGACCTGAGAGGTGATTTATAGATCTTTTTCTAACATTACAGATAAAGCTATTTTGAAAATAAAAAACGCACACGCTCGATCACGTGTGCGTTCTTTTATTAAATTTAAACCTGATCTACGCAGCTTCTGCTATTACCAGCTCAGCCGCGCCTTCGGGATAAACACTGACGAATTTGCCCAGGCGTCCCTTGTTTTCAAACTTGACGACACCGTCGATCAGCGAAAACAAAGTGTCGTCCTTACCGCGCCCGACATTTTTGCCCGGTTTCCACTTGGTGCCGCGCTGGCGGGCCAAAATATTGCCGCCGCGCACTTTTTCGCCGCCGAATTTCTTCAAACCCAACCGCTGGGAATGCGAATCTCGCCCGTTGCGTGATGAACCTACACCTTTTTTATGTGCCATAACTCGATTTGGGATCTTGGATTTGGGATTTCGGATTTATTAATCCGCATTCCCCCAATCCGCATTCCGCAATACTCCTATATTTTATCAATCTTGATCTCAGTATAATCCTGGCGGTGGCCTTTTGTGCGCTTGTACGTTTTGCGGCGCTTTTTCTTGAAAACAATGATCTTATCGCCGCGCCCGTGGCCCACAACAGTGGCTTTTACCACGGCTTCGCCCAGCTTTACGTCCTTGCCGTCGGCTACGAGCAAAGTTTCGAGATCGAGCTTGTCGCCTTCTTTTTTGTCCATCGAAGGCACGCGCAAGGTTTGCCCGGCTTCCACGCTGAACTGTTTTCCGCCTGTTTTGATAATTGCGTAACTCATTTTATATGCTCCTTCGTACAGCGGCGTTTATCCACTAGTCGAAAATCATAGAGTATAGGGAATATTGGGGTAATAGTCAAATTGGCGACAGGTTTTGTTGTTCCAAAGTCGGAGCGCGGACGGCTCATCCGCAAGGCTGCTTGCAGCCTAAAAAGATTTAGCCGCGGATTTACGCAGATCAACAGGGATAAGAGTTTCAGATCAGTGCAGATCCGTGGTTATCCGCGGTCCAATTCCGGTCCCTTGAACGCCAGGCGTTCATTGCGGACGGGCCGTCCGCGCTCCCAGTAAACCGCTCGCTCCAAGTAAAAGTTGTTGACATAGACCGGGAATTGACGTAATCTACCTCATAACGAGATTGAGAAAGATTTCACAATCTCTTGGAGGAGGGTAAAAAATGGCGGGAAGCGATAAAAGAATAGCGATAATCGGCGGGGGTTTCGGCGGGCTTTTTACCGCCCTCGAGACGGCCCATGCCGGAAAAGTCTCACTTATCAGCAGCGAAGATCATTTTACTTTTCGCCCGATGCTTTATGAATACCTGAGCGGGGAAGTCGAGGCCTGGCATATCGCGCCTTATTACAGCGAGCTTTTCGATGACGAGATCGATTTTTTGCACGGTCAGGTTTGCGGTGTCGATCTCGAGAAAAAAGAGGTCGGGATCGACGGGTGGCGTTACCGTGTTCCTTATGACGTGCTGGTTTTGGCGGCGGGCGGGGTGACGAATTACTGGGGCATCAAGGGCGCCGAAAGCTTTGCTTTGCCGTTTCGCGGCATCCCGGATGCAGACGAGCTTCGCCGACGGATGACCGCCGCGGTCGATGAAATTCCTTCCGGCGCCGCGCCGCAGGACGTGCGCGAAGCCCTGACCTTTGCCGTGATCGGCGCGGGCGCGAGTGGAGTCGAGCTCTCGACCAAAATGTCCGACTTGCTCTACGACGCGGTGCGGCAGCGCTATTTAAAAGGCGAGCCGCGAATTTTACTGTTCGAGATGGGAAATGACATCGTACCAGGAATGGGCGACGAGATCCGTTCGCACGCCGAAAAAGGCTTGACGGACGCGCGCATAGATCTGCACACCGCGACCCGCGTGCTGGAAGTAAAAAAAGACGGGCTGGTTGCCGAACATAACGGCGTTCAAAGGGAATTCAAAACTGCCGCCACGGTTTGGACGGCCGGGTTAAAGATGAATCCGCTGATCGAGGCTTTAGAATTGCCCAAGGACGCTCACGGCCTGATCCTGGCGGAGAATACTTTGCAGGTGCAGGGGCATGAAAATATTTTTGCGATCGGCGATATAGCCAAGGTCGATGGGATCGATCATAAACTCGAAGGCACTGCGCAGCTTGCCTTTCAGCAATCGAAATTGCTGACCGATAACATCAAAGCTTACCTCAAGGGAAAGCCTTTAAAAGAGAGGCAGTTTCACGAAATGGGCGAAGCGCTCAGCTTGGGGACCCAGCACGCCGCGGTCCTGGTGGGAAACAAGGCGTTCAGTGGGGCGCTGGCGCGCGAGGCGCGTTTTGCATTGTACACCCAACGACTTCCCACGTGGCACCACCGCCTCAAGGTCGGTTCGAGCTGGTTTTTTGACGGAACGCACCCGCGGCCGCTGAGATCGCTGGTCTAGGTCTTGTCAGAACCGGGAGCGGTAACGACCGGTTAAACAAACGAATCAAGAGAACCACCCAGGCGCTGAAGCGCCACCCCTCCTCAGGTCAGAACCGGGAGCGATAACGACCGGGTTAAAACAACCGGATCAAGAGAACCACCCCGGCACTGAAGTGCCACCCCGGCACTGAAGTGCCACCCCGGCACTGAAGTGCCACCCCTCCTTTGTAAGGAGGGGAGTTTATTTTTTATAAACCCAGGATGTCTTTGATAGCTTTTTCAAAGATTTCGACTTTTTTCTTTGCGGTGATGACGTCGGGATGCTTATCGTCGTGCCTGACGCGCAATGTTTCCAGGTCGGTTTCCAGGGAGACCTTTCGCACTATCAATTTTCCCAGCGCCGCGCTTAATTTTCCCGCGTCGGCGGGTTTTACCGCAGCCAGCCGATCGATCTCTTTTTGGATCAGGCCGAGCTCCAGGCGGGTTTCTTTTACTTTCGGATATTCCTCGGTGAAATCGATCAGCATGGATTCCAGGTCGGCCTCGAGCTCGGTTTTTCGCAGCACAACTTCGGCATAGGCCGCCGATGATCTTAAAGGTGAAGCAGGCGGATTTACGGGAGGTTTTTTAGCCCCGGCAGTTTCCTGCTGCGCGCCGCTTACGGAGCACAGCAGGAAAAAGAAAAAGGCCGTCAGGAAAAGTCTCAGTATCATCCGGCAAAAATTACTTGGGCTCGAAGGTGAAAAAGTCCGGGGCCAGATTCTGGTTGAAATGGTACTCCCCGATATTCATGGTCCAGGTGTATTCGTAAGTGCCGGCATCGGTGTTGGTCACATAATTGATCTTATAAGTGTGAGGCAGCATCAAACCGCCCTCATCACGATAGTCCGTAAAATACTCGGTCATAGTGTAATATGCACCGCCGCGGGTTCCCATGGTTTGGAATTGCTGCTGCTGCTGGGATATCGCATGCCTGTATTCGGTTTTGATGTGCTGAAACGTTTGAACGTCAAAAAACATCTTCACGGAAAATTCCGCTCCGACATTTTTCGGAAAATAGTCGAGCACGTACATTTCCTTATCATCGGCTTTTTTCTTTCCGGCTGCCTGGACCTTTCCTTTAGGCGACTCCAGGGCCCACATAGATGAAATTGTTCCCATAAACAGGCCGTCTTCGAGCATTTTGGGATGGTCGGCGAGATATGTGCCCAATGGCGATCTGGTTCCGGCCGTGACCCAGGGCAGACTGATCTTATTTGAAAACATGCCGATCTTTTCATGCGGGTATTCCTGGGAATTAAGTTTCGCCAGAAACATCAAATTGTTGTCGTCGGAAACGAAAACCGCTTTCCCTCCGCCTTTTACCGGCGGCAATTTTCTTTCAAACGTGAGCGCCGCGGGAACAAAACGATTCTTTACCAGGTCGCGTTTTTCCTTCGGGGCGATCGAGTCCAGGTGTTTGGCGATGATCTCTTCCGCAGTTAGCTTCTGCGCGCTCGCGACGGTGAAACCCGAGGCCAGTAAAAAACAGGCGAAAAGTAAATAGTACGTAAATTTATAAGATGGTCTCAGCATCTCTACCTCCTGATTTGTCGGAATTAAAGCGAGTGGATAATAAATATGGCTCTAGTGTAGCAAACCGCTTGATTGAAAGTGGTAAGCTACTGAAATGGAACGATTAAACCGCTATTACAGGTGTTCCAAAATTAGTGAACGAAAAACGCGCCAAATAATCCGTTATTTTGCGCATGATCTGACCGCCAGCAAGACGGCGGAAATAGTGGGTCTGACCCGTCGGACGGTGACCCTGATATATTTGAAAATAAGGCAGCGGATCGCGGCCGAGGCCGAGCGCGCTTCGCCCTTCGGCGGGGTGGTCGAAGTAGACGAAAGCTACTTCGGAGCCCGGCGCGTGAGAGGCAAAAGAGGACGCGGAGCTTCGGGCAAGACGATCGTCTTCGGCATCTTCAAAAGGAACGGTTCGGTCTATACCGAGATCGTGCCGGACTGCCGCAAAAAGACGCTCCAGGCTATTATTCGCGGGCGCATAGCACCGGAAACAGTGATTCATACCGACGGCTGGCGCGGTTACGACGGGCTGGTCGATGTCGGTTATTCGAAGCATTTTAGAGTCAATCATAGTGCTAATGAATTTGCCCTGGGCAGCAATCACGTCAACGGCATCGAGAGCTTCTGGTCCTTTGCCAAACGGCGGATGCAAAAGTTCAACGGGCTGCCGGCTCATACTTTTTATCTGCACCTTAAAGAGTGCGAATATCGTTTCAATAATCGACACAAAAATCTGTTTCGATTATTGTTGAAATTATTGGAAAATAACCCGCTCTAATGCCTGTTTGCTACACTAGAGCCTAAATATATCCGCAATATCCAGATTTGTACAGTTTTTATCCGGCACGGGCAAGAAAATTTCCGCTTTCCGAAGCCGTAATATCGCACGAATCTATCACCGGCGCGGTCGTTTCGACCAGCCCGTCGCCATATTTTTCGCCGCTTTCAAGCGTCTCGAAATAGGCGGTAATATTATCCAGAATTTCCTGCGCCGAGTGTGAATGATAAAGCGTCTGGCGAAACTGCGCGCCGCCGATGAGCCCCTTGGTAAATTGCCCGGCAAGCTGCTTCATTTTTCCCAGCGCGGCCAGCTCCGGCATGTCCTCGCGCAGCATTTCAAAATATTCGAGCAGAACTGCCTGCTTTTCCTCGAGCGGCGGCTGGTAAGGCTCGCGCCCGGCAATTACGTCTTCGAACTGGCGAAATATCCATGGATTTTGCATCGCGCCGCGCCCGATCAGAATGCCGTCGCAATCCGTCTCGTTCCATTTTTGCAGGGCCCCCTCAATGCTCACCACGTCGCCGCTGCCGGAAACCGGAACGCTCACGGCTTTTTTTACTTCGCGCACCAGGTCCCAGTTTGCCAGGCCTTTGTAGCCTTGCTCTTTGGTGCGCCCGTGCAGCTCGATATGCTCGACGCCGCAGCCTTCCGCCAATTTAGCGGCCTCGACGCAGTTAATCGTCGTATCGCTGATAGCCCGCGCGCAATTTTAATGTCAGCGGGATAGAGATGGCCTTTTTGATCTCTTTCAGAATTTTTTCCAGCCGCGGCAGATCGCGCAGCAGCCCCGAACCGCCGCCGTGCTTGACCACTTTCGGCGCGGGGCAGCCGCAGTTCACGTCCAGGATGTCGGCGCCTATTTCCTGGGCCATTTCCGCCGCCATCGCCATCCGTTCCCACTGCCCGCCGAAGATCTGCACGGCAAACGGGCGCTCTTCTTCCCAAAAACGCATCTGGCGTTTGGATTTCGGATTTTGGCGGGTCAATCCCTCGACCGAGACAAATTCGGACACGGTCAGGCCGACCCCGCCGCGCCGTTTGAGCAGGCGGCGAAAGGAATAATCCGTCACGCCCGCCATCGGCGAAAGGATAAGTGGGGGATCGATCTCAATATCTCGAATTTTGAAGGATTTCACTACTATTGTTAAGCTGCGGCCTCTACCGGTTCATAATGCAAAACCATAAGTTGATCCGGGCGCAATGTAAGCAAGCCGTAGGTTTGGCCGTCTTTATCCACGAATTCGACCTCAAACGCCTCACCGTCGTTATACACTTCAACGACCGCACCGACTTGTCCACTCCAAAGATTTTCCTTAGGTAAATCGACGGTCAAGGCCACGACATCATATTGTTTTATTTTTTTCATAATACAAAACAAGTTATTAGACGCGGAAAAGCGGTATCGGCTTCGATTATCCAAACACTTCTAACGGTTGTCTTTTTCTCACCGCGCTCGAATGTAAAATCAACAGTATAGCGCTGACCGAACTTATCCGACCTACCAATTTTAGCATCTTTGTTCCGCACCGCAACCAACAATGCTTCTGCTAATTCTTCCGCATTTTTTTCTGTTAAATCAAGAGCAGAAGCAAAAACGCGGGCTTTATACCTGCCAATTTTATGCTGAGGATCCAGGCAATAGGCGCGGAGTTTCTGCATATCGACAATAGCATTTTCCGCATTTGGGACAATCATAGAGAGGACCAATGATTTTTAGTATATTAAAATAAAACCCGAACAATGTTAAATTATAGCAAATTATGGAAAAGAAAAACGGCCCCTGGACGATCAAGGGAAGCGAACGAAAATACAAAAACGATTTTTTCGAGGTCGTTGAGGACGACATTATCAAACCCGAGGGAGACGAGGGAAAATACGCAACGATCCGGATGAAACCCGGCGTGGCCATCCTGCCGATCGACGACGAAGGCAACGTCTATCTCACCCGTCAGTTTCGTTACGCCTTTGAGGCGGAAAGCCTGGAAACGCCCTGCGGCGGCATCGACGGCGAAAAACCGCTGGCGGCGGCAAAACGCGAGAGCTGCGAGGAACTGGGCATCGAAGCGGAAGAATGGATCGAGCTCGGCGCTTATGAAATGGATACCTCGATCATCAAATCCCCGGCGTATCTTTTTATCGCCAAAAAATTAAAATTTACCGAGCCGGATCTCGAGGGCTCGGAGAAAATAAAAATGGTAAAAATGAGTTTGGCAGAGGCGGGCGAAAAAGTGTTAAGCGGCGAGGTCACGCACGCGATCAGCGCGATCTTGATATTGAAAGCTCATTATTTGGAGCTGGCTGAAAGATCCTAAGAACCACCCCGGCGCTGAAGCAGTGCCACCCCTCCTTCGTAAGGAGGGGTGCCCGAAGGGCGGGGTTGGTTCTAACAAGTGATATTTTAGAAGGCCCTCTTAGCTACTTGTCTACTTTGGTCAGTTCCACGCCGGTGGCTTCGAAAGAGACTTCGGTGACCGTGCCGTCGGGGTTGCGCTTGTCGAATTTCGCGCCGTCCTCGATCAAATGATCGACGTGGTCCTTGCTGAGGGTTTTTACCGAAACCGTGCCTTCCACTTTAGCTTTCAGCCCGGCGGAATCGAGCGGCACAAAAAAGCCGTGGCCCTTCATTTTCACGCGCATAGACTTGGCGTCTTTCGAAGGAGCGAGCTCCAGCCAGCAGCCTTCCATCTTGCAGGAACGCACGATCACGCCCTCCACGCGGACGGCCTTTCCCGAATATTTTTCGGGGTTTGCCAGCACCTTTTTCAGCGAAGCTTTTTCCGCGCCGCCGATCGCCGCGCCGCGCTTGATGACCTTAGTGCCCGCAAAATTCGCCGTCTTGTCGGCTTCGGTCGGTTTTGCTTCCTGCGCGAAGGCCGCGCCTGCCGATATCAAACTCAATATCATCAGCCCTAAAAGTTTTTTCATTAATTATTACTCCTTAAAAATTCATTAATTAGAATAAATTAAACCGCAAAGAACGCAAAGTTCAATGCGGATCTACTTGCTCTGATAGACGACCCGCCCGTCAACCACCGTGGTCAGCACCTTCGCCTGGGCGATCTTTACCGGATCGATCGTGAAAATATCGTCGGAGACGATGATGAGGTCCGCCAGTTTGCCGGCGGACAAAGTGCCTTTGACGTTTTCCTGAAACTCCGCGTAAGCCGAACCGGCCGTGTAGCAGCGCACGGCTTCTTCGACCGTGATCTTCTGCTCGGGTATCCAGCCGCCGGGGTTTTTGCCGTCCGCGGTCTGGCGCGTGACCGCCGCATGAACGCCGAACATCGGGTTGAGCGGCGCGACCGCCCAGTCTGTGCCGAAGGCCAGCGGCGCGCCGGTATCGAGCAGGGTGCGAAAGGCGTATGTGCCCTTCAGGCGTTTCTCGTCCAGCCGTTTTCCCGCCCAGCGCCCGTCGTCCGGCAAATGGATCGGCTGCATCGAAGGGATCACCTTCAATTGCCCGAAGCGGGGAATGTCCTGCTGGCGCAAATGCTGGGCGTGTTCGATGCGAAAACGCCGGTCGCGCGCGCCGTCTTCTTTTGCCACGCGGTCAAAGATGTCCAGGATCGCGGCATTGGCTCGGTCGCCGATGGCATGGATCATTACCTGCAGCCCGTTCTTGTCGGAATTTGAAACGTGCTCGTACATTTGCGGCATGTCAGCGCCGGAAAGGCCGCTGGTATTCGGCGAATCCAGGTACGGCTCGAAGAACCAGGCGGTGGTCGAGCCCAGGCTGCCGTCGGAGTAACCCTTTAAACCGCCGATGCGAAGCATCGCGTCGCCAAAGGCGTAATGCACGCCCGTGCGCGCCAGCCTTTGCCAATCGGGCAGCGGGGAAACAGCATAGATGCGGGTTTTGAGTTTCCCCTGCCGCAGCAATTCCTGGTACGCGCCGACGCTGGTCCCGGCGGACATATCCTGTACGCTGGTCACACCCAGGCTGGCGGCGAAATCGGTCGCGGCCTGGGCGGCCTGGAGCTTTTGTTCGAATGAGGCTTCAGGGATCACGCGCTCGACATAATCCATCGCCGCGTCTTTCAGGATGCCGGTCGGATCGCCGCCGGCATCGCGGACTATCAATCCGCCCTCGACGTCCTTCGTTTCCCGGGTCACGCCGGCGAGCTTTAAGGCCAGGCTGTTGGCCAGCGCCATGTGGCCGTCCAGCCGGTTCACAAAGACCGGGTTGTCGGGCGTTACGGCGTCGATCAATTCCCTGGCCGGCAAATTGGCGGGCTTCCAGTTTTCATGGTCCCACCTGCCGCCGAGTATCCACTGGCCCTTTGGCAGCTTGGCGGCGAAGGCCTTGATCCGAGCGACAAATTCCTCGGGCGTTTTGGCGTCGCGCAGATCGACGAGGGAAAGCTGGCGGCCGCCCTCGGTAAAATGCACGTGCGCATCGTTAAAGCCGGGCATCACGAGTTTGCCCCCGGCGTCGATGACCACGGTATGCGCGTCGGCCAGGTTTTTTATCTCCGCCGTGCTGCCCACCGCTACGATGCGGTTGCCCATAACGGCCAGGGCCTCTGCCCGTGGGCGGCTCTTGTCCATAGTGCGGATATTCGCGTTGACGATCACCAGGTCGGCCGCCGGCTTTTGCGCGGAAATCAGCGGGCAAAGCAAGGCGATCAGTGAAATTACAAAGAAAAAGTTTTTCATAATTAAAATAATGAACGTTAACCTGGGAGCGCAGGCGTCCCGCCTGCAAGGCTGCACAGCAGCCTAAGATGTATCGAACGCGGTGCGTTCGGGCAGGCAAGATGCCTGCGCTCCCAGGTTTTAGTGCCTTTTTACCATCCGGTAACCAGCAGGTTTTGCGCGGCTTTTACACCGATGCGCTGGTATTTGGCGTACGCCGAAGCCGCTCTCACGTGAATTTGCTCGTCGCTCTCGTTCCCGGCCCAGCCTTCGAGCGCGTCGTGCAGTATGTATGCTTCAGGGGCCATCAAATTCGTGGTCCAAAGCAAAGGCCTGGCGCTAGTATTTCGCAGCGGCGCAGAGAAATAGTTCCTGCTGGCGCAAGCCAGAATTATAGCATCGCGTTTGTTATCGTCTTTTTTGACGGGCTGGTTTTCCAGCTTGAAATCCATCAGCCCGTTATGCCCGACAAAAGCCACCACATCGGCGCTGCCCGATATTTGGAGGAGCTCGCTCTTCACCTGAACGTTCTCGCGCTTAGCGCCCGAAACCGCCGAAAAGAAATCGTCTATAGTTTCGCGCATTTTGCTTCCGCGATAAGCGTCCGCGACCAGGTAAACATTCTGCGTCGTATGCTTGAAAACGATCCTTTCCAGGACGTTTTCTTTCGGGTTATCTATCTGGGCAAGCTTTACCCAATTTTTAGATCTTGAAAAGAACGTTTTTACCCCGAAAGCCGCGCCCCAATACAAATTTTTCGCGGGGTCTTCGCCGTTACCCAAAAAAGCGGGAACCGGCACGATGCCTTGATTTTCGTTGTCGCAAAGCGCGACCAGAACATGCACGACCCTGCCGGGATTTTTGATCTTTTGAATTTCCGGGCTTGGCTCCGGCGCGGAGGCGGAAAAAGCGGGGCCCTGGACCTTGGCGCATCCCGCGATACTGAAGATCAAAGCCAAAAACAGCAGCTTTAAGAAAATCGACATTTTGCCCGGATCGTCTTTCACAGTTATTTCGAAGCAATTATAACAATGAACGAAAAAACTTTATAGATAACAAAGTATAAAGCAGTGTTTTAGAATCTGCTGTACTCGGATTTCTTTGCGTTCTCTGCGTCTTTGCGTGAGACAAATTTCACGCGGGAGGCGCAAAGAACGCAAAGAAAAACCGGTCTAGTAAGAGCTTTAATTCGGAACTTCCAGTTGAACTTCCAGTTTATCGGCCAGGCGCAAAAGGTCGATGATAAACCGGTGGCGGCCGTTTATCTCGTAAAGGTAGTCATTGACCTTGAAGGTAATTTCCACCCGCAGCTCCAGTGAGGCCGGAAGAACGTCGTAGAGATGAATTTTGTGATCCTCGGTATCCAGCATATCGGCCGCCCTGATAAGCTCCTTTATCCCGTCACAGAGGCTTTCGATCTTTGCCGCGCCGTTTTGATACGGGACGTATAGTTTTATCATCCAGCGCCGGCGGGGCTTAAGGCCTTCATTGATTATATTGGCCTTTACTATACGGGCGTTGGGCATGGTGATAACGGAATTGGTAAGGGACAGGATCTTTGTGCTGCGAAGCCCTACTTCCTTGACCGTCCCCCTGATCCCGTCGATCTCGATCTTGTCCTCGGCGGTAAAAGGGCGCTCGATCAGCAGCACCAGCGAGCCGATAAAATTGCTCAGGGTTTCCTGAGACGCGAGGGCGATGGCGATACCGCCGATGCCCAGGCCCGCGATCATGCTGGTAACGTCAAAACGAAGATTTTCCGCCACGAAGATCGCGGCGATCACCACGATCGCGATGCGGATGATCAGGGTGATAAAAGGCACCAGAAGATCGTCCGTTTTCACGTTGGATTCACGCGCCTTTTGCGTCAGCCGCGCGGCCACGATGTCGACCGCCCGGTATGCCAGCCAGGTCAGCGCAAAGGCCGTCAGCAGGAAAACGGCCGTGCGCAGGAACGAGAGTGAGTTTTGCGTTAAGGCGAGCGCGGGCAAACCGAGGCGGATAACAAATGTAAAAGCGAGAAATCCGATCGGGGAAGAGAGATTTTTTACCTGATCATCGGTCAGATACTCGCGGCGCCGCTGGAGAATTCTTTTTCCCATCGCCACCCGGGACGCGAATTTAAAGATCTGCCCGAAGACGAGCGCGATGAGGATCAGGACAAGAAGCCCGACCCATTGCCATCTTTCGAGCGACATGGTCACTTGTCTCATGACAATGGGCATACGGCTGCGCACCTGCTCGCCGTAACTTTCCGACTGCATCAGGATCGCCATTCCGGTCGTGTGTTTTTCTTCCTGGATGACGGACACGAGCAGCGGCACCGAGCGAACCGTTTCTTTGGTAAAGAACCATTCGCCGCCCGTTTGCCTGGCGATAACGATCTCGCCCTTCTGCGAGGAAAAAACGATGAACGGCGGGCCGTCCGTATCGGTGGGCGCGTCCTCGATATTAAAATTCTCTACCGAATTTATGATCTCTCGCAGTTGGGAAGAGATCTCCAGCCCTTTCACCGCCCGGTATGCCTCCGGGATGTCCTGCAGATCCAGGCACTTGACGGCATCCTCAAGCGGGTCTGGAGTAACACCGGCGCGCGGTTTTTGAAAAGCGGCAAAAAAAGTTTCGAGCGTCGCGCGGGCGGACTCGCGCCTGGGGTCGACCGGCTGCGGCACCGGCTGTGCCGGAACTGCTCGTTGAGGCAAGAAAGAGAACGAGAAGAAATAAAATGTTTGGTAATCTCATGGGCCGGGTTTGTTTGATTTGCGGTATTCTTACACTTATCTTTAATAATTTCAAGATTTAATGGGGGTGCCCCGCGGGTTTATTTGACATAAAAAACCGTATCTTTCAAACTTCTTACACGGTCTTGATCGATGAGCGAAAAAACTTTACAGATAATAAGCATTGTCATGATCCTGATATTTTCAGCAGGTATTCTCTGGCTGTACGTGAAACAGCCGCAGAATTTTCAGGAAGTGGTGAGCAAAGCCGCCGTTACCGCCGGCACGTACAGCATTGATGAAGCACAGCTAAAGCGCGGAAAGGATATGTTTCGCCAGGACAACTTTGCCGCCGCACGCGAATCGTTTGCCAAAGCCGATCCGGAAAAACGCGATGCCGCAGTACAGTTTTACATCGCTTACAGTTTTTACCGGCAGGGTTTCGGAAAGGTCTATGATGACGACGCGCTTTTCAAACAGGGCCTGGAAGCGGCAAACCTGGCGGCCGCGTTAAAGCCCGATCTCAGGGTTGAAGACGAAGACCTGAAGATGAAAACTCCGCAGGAACTAAAAATCGAGCTGCAAAAAGGCCTGGAGATCACGGTGGAGGATTTTAACCCGCTGAAATTGACGAGAGAGAGGAAATGAACGCCGGGTTTTTATGAGCGACAGACCCAATAATAAGAATTTGCTTTTTTGGCAATACATCGTGCTGCCGCTGATCTTTCTGCTCGTCACTTTGCTGGGCGGGCTGCGCTTAAGCCTGGAAACCGGCGCTTTTATTTTTCTCGGCCCGACGCTGTTCAACCTGGTGCTGGCGGTAATGCTGACGGGCGTAGTCGTCCGCGGAAAACTGGTAAGGATCGACCGCTGGCTTTCGGCTGATTTTTCGCTGCTGAAAAATTTCGCCAACGCGCTGGTCCTGCTGGCGCTGTTCGGCGCCTCGGTCCAGGTGATAAATTCCGTGCTGCCGGAAAAAGGCCTGGCTTTCGCTCTGGGGGCTTTCTTCCTGCTCTGGACGCTGTGGACCAATCTTTTTGCCGAGCTTGAAGCGGGCAAGCTTCTGAGAAGCCTGGCGGCGCTGTTGGGGCTGGCGTTCGTTTTCAAGCACGTGTTTCTGGCGTCGCTGGTTTCGGCAGAAGAAAGCTGGGCGAGAAAATTGACGGAAAGCTTGCTGCAGGGAGTTTCAATGGGGCTGCTGGAAATACCGAAATTCTCAGGCCTGACGGGTTACGTGGCCTTTTTCACGGTGATACTTTATTTTGCCGGGCTGCTGCTGATGTCTTCGCTTTCAAACAGCGCATCCAGCGAAGAGTCCGCCAAAGTTTCTTCCGAAAGCACTTCATAAAGACTTGCCGCATCGTTTCTCGAAACCTGTTTGGTGTTGGGGACCAGTTTTACTTTGACCTTGATCAGGCGGTTGCGCCGGCGGATTTCGACGGTATCGCCCGCTTTGATGTCCCTGGCGGATTTGGCTGGGGAACCGCCCACCTTTACATACCCGGCGTCGCAGAGCTGCTGTGCCAGCGAGCGCCGCAGCACGAGCCGGCTCGCCTTCAAAAATAGATCCAATCGCATAATGAAAACAAAAAAAGGACGCCGGTGTTACCGGGCGTCCTTTTACTGCGGGCCTTATTATTTTTCGCTTTTTGCGGGTTTAGTGCTTCTTTCATCCGCGAAAAGGATAGGCGAGACTATCGCGCGGTAACTCTCGGAAATTTTTATGTACGCATCCTGGCGGAGGTTTATCATATATTTTTTGCGTTCCTCGGGCGCGCGCTCAAAGGTAATGACGTTACGAACTTCGTCCTCATTGAACTTTGCTTCGGCGCCGGCGCCGACGCGCTCATCCATGCGCAGGATCGTTACTCCCTCGTCGATCTCGATCGGTTCGGTAACCTGCCCGGCCTTCAGGGGCTTGAGGGGAATACCCACATTGTCCTTGAGGTCCGCAAAAGTGAAGCTTCCGACCTTGCCTTTGGTAGTTTTAACATCCGGGCGCTCTGAATTTTCGAGCGCGAGTTTTACAAAATCTTCACCCGCGCGAGCCCGCTGCACCAGATTCTTGGCGTTGGCGCGCACGGTGTTCACGTCTCTTCCGGCAAAGCTCAAAAAGATCTCGGAGATGGTGACGGATTCAGGCTTGATGAATTTTTGTTTATTTTTTTCGAAATATTCCGTAATTTCTTTTCCCGCGAGCCCGTGATAGATCTTGGCGTCCACTTCGCGGTTCCAGACAGCATCGCGCATGCCCGCTTTGCGCCAGAGATTGCGGATCTCATCGGGATTAATGCCATTCTCGCGCATCCGGCGAAAAAGCTCGTCGAGCGTTTTGGAGCCCTGGTCCTTCATGATGTCCAGGAACCGCCGGTTGATCTGGGCTTCCACGTCTTCTTCCATGCCCAGCTCCTTGCCTTTTTGCATCACCAATTCTTCATTGATGAGATTGGCGATCAATTCGCCCTGCTTGCTTTCCACGTCGGCCTTGGCCGCCGCTTCCGTTTTTCCGCCTTGCACCAGCGTGGCGATGGCCTCTTTCGACTCGCGTTTGACGCGTGAAAGCGTAATGACGCCCTCATTCACCTGGGCCACGACCTCGTCAATGACCACGGGCTCGCTTTCCTGGGCAAAAGCAACCGGGGCCGTCAACAATGCGAACAAAAAAGCAACGACAAAGCTGTATAAAAATTTCACTATAATGGCTCCTTAAAAATAAACGAAAAATTCAACTGAACATCTTAATCTGCGGAGGATATTCTTGCAACACAGGTATTAAGATGCAGGAAACGCGGGCTGCGTTTATCGGTACCGGAAAAAGTTTATAACTATAACAATAAACACGGATTAAAGCCCGATCTCGGCCAGGACGGAGCGCGCCGTTTCAATTGGATTTTCTTTTGCCCCGGCATCCGAAACGACCCTTAAAACGCCGTTGGGCGTGAATGTCGAGCCGGGATGGCGGGAAAGAAATTCCGTCAGTTTATCGGGCGACACGGCGGAGTTTTCGTTCAATTTAAAGGCCATCCCGGCGGGAATTTTATCGATCGAGACCAGCCGCATTTGCTCCGCCAAATGGCGCAGCCGCGAATATTCAAAAAGATTTTCCACCGAAGGAGGAATTTTGCCGTACCTGTCCTGCAGCTCCAGGTAGATCTGCCGCAGGTCGTCTTCCGAATTAGCCGACGAGATCCGTTTATAGGTGCGCAGGCGCTGGCCCGTTTCCTGGATGTACTCCTGCGGGATGGAAACGTCGAGCCCGAAATTTATCGAAACGCTTATCTCGTCGTCGATCTCGTCGCCGCGCAGCTCGGCTACGGTGCGTTCCAGCATCTTGGTATAAAGATCGAAACCGAGCGCGTCAAGATGTCCCGACTGCTGACCGCCGAGCATGTTTCCCGCGCCGCGCAGCTCCAGATCAAGCGCCGCGATGCGAAAGCCCGCGCCGAGATCGGAAAATTCGCGAATGGCGGAAAGCCGGCGGCGCGCGATCGGCGTCAATTCCGATTCGCCCGGGATCAGCAGATAAGCGTAGGCGCGGCGGTTCGAGCGGCCGACCCGCCCGCGCAGTTGGTAAAGCTGCGAGAGGCCGTAATTATCCGCGCGGTTGATGATGATCGTATTGGCGCGGGGAATGTCGATGCCGTTTTCGATGATCGTCGTCGCCACCAGCACGTCGTATTTGTAGTCGACGAAATCGAGCATCACGTTTTCCATTTCCTTTTCGTTCATCTGCCCGTGCCCGATGGCGATACGCGCGTTCGGCACGATCTTTTTGACCAGCGCGGCGATTGACTCGATGGTTTCCACGCGGTTGTGAATAAAAAAGACCTGGCCGCTGCGCGCCAGCTCGAGCTCGATGGCGGATTTCAGCACGCCTTCGGAAAACTGCACGACCTGGGTGTTGATCGCCAGCCGGTCGCGCGGCGGCGTTTCGATCACGGACATGTCGCGCATCCCCAGCAGGGACATATTCAACGTACGCGGGATCGGCGTGGCGGAAAGCGTCAGCACATCGACCTTTTTCTTCAGTTGTTTCAGTTTTTCTTTGTGCGCCACGCCGAAACGCTGCTCTTCGTCGACGACCACCAGGCCGAGCTTCGGCAGCTTAACGTCGTTCGACAAAATTCGGTGCGTCCCGATCAAAACATCGATCTCGCCTTTTTCGGCTTGCGCGACCACTTCCTTTTGTTCTTTCGGGCTGCGAAAGCGCGAGAGCAAATCGATCGTTGACCGGGAAGGCGGCGAAGCGTTTTCTGAAAGTGTCGTAGTGCTGGTAGGCCAGCACCGTCGTCGGCGTCAGCACCGCCACCTGTTTGCCGTCCATCACGGCTTTAAACGCCGCGCGCATCGCCACCTCCGTCTTGCCGTAGCCGACGTCGCCGCATGAGCAGGCGGTCCATCGGCACCGGCGTTTCCATGTCGTTTTTTACGTCCTCGATCGACGGTGCCTGGTCATCCGTCAACTCGTACGGGAAAGCGTCTTCGAATTCGTCCTGCCACGGCGAATCCGCCGAAAAAGCGAAGCCCTGCACCAGCTTGCGCTCCGCATAAAGCCTTAAAAGCTCGTCAGCCATGTCGCGCATCGCGCGTTTGGCCTTGGCCTTGGTTTTTTGCCAGCCGAGCCCGCCGAGGCGATCAAGCGCGGGCTGAACGCCCTCGCCCGACTGGAATATCGCGAAACCAGATCGAGCCGTTCGACCGGCACGAAAAGCTTCGCGTCGTCGGCATAAATCAGCAGCATGAACTCGCGCCCCTGTCCTTCCAGATCGATGATCTGCAAGCCTTCAAAACGCCCGATGCCGTGATCGACGTGCACGACGTAATCGCCTTCCTTCAGGTCGCGAAAATCGGAAATAAAAGCCTTGGTCAGCGACTTTTTCTTTTTTTGCGGCGAGACTGCCACTTCGAGGTGTTCGCCAAAGATCTCGTTTTCGGTTTGGATCAGGAGATGGGCCGAGGGAAGCTCAAAGCCGCCGCTCAAGGCGCCGATAATAATTGAATCGTCGGAAAGCACCACGTCATAGTCGCGCAAAATATCGCTGAGCCTTTCGGCCAGCCCGGCGGTTTGCAAGACCATCAAGCTGCCGGTTTCGGTTCCGGTTTTTAACGATTCGGCAAAATCGTCGAGCTTGCCGTAATATTTGCGCGTCGAGCGCGACTGTATCTCTATCTCCGCGCCTTGTTCTTTGGCGGTAAATAAAAATAATCTGGCGGACAGGTCTTTCGCCTCGAGGCTGAATTCCTCATCGGTCTTTGCCGCTGATCTGCCCAGCGCGCGGAATTCCAATCTTTTTCCGCCGCTTAAGTTTTCTCTTAATTCTTCCGCCGTCAGAAAAAGCTCTTCCGGCGGCAGCCCTATTTCCCCGGCCGTTTGTATCTCCGCGTAGCGCGCGGCCAGGTTACCGTAAAGATCGGCCAGCGTGCTTTCGACGATCGTGGGTTCGTCTATCACCAGCACGAATTCTTTCAGGTGATCGAAAACGCTGCTCTCACGCTCATGCAAAACAGGGAAGAGCCATTCCCAGCCGCCGAAATTTTCACCCTCGTCGGCAAAAACCGTGCGGTCCTTTAGCGCGCGCGCCTGGAGCTCGCCGGAAAATCTTTCCCGCGCCAGCACCGCCCAGTCCTTAAAATCCTGAGCGTCGGCGGCAAACTCGCGCATCGGCGCAAAGCTCACTTCTTTTAATTGCTGGGTGGAAAGCTGCGTCTGCGGGTCGAATTCGCGGATCGAATCGACCGTGTCGCCGAAAAATTCTATCCGCACGGGCGCTTCCCGGTTGGGCGGCCAGACGTCGACGATGCCGCCACGAACGGAAAACCCGCCCGTGTTTTGCAGCGGCTCTTCGCGGACATAGCCGCCGGCCGCGAGTTTTTGGGTCAACAGGCCGGGCGGGAAATCTTCGTCGCGGCGGAGCGTCGCGCCAAGCCTGCGCATCTCATCCGGAGACGAGATCCGCGTGATCAGGCTCCGCGCGGAAAGCACCAGAAGATCCGGCGCGCCCCCGGTCATTTCCCAGAGCGTCAGCGCCCGCAGCTCCAGCGTTTCGCTGTGCGAAGACACCCCGGAATAAACGTCATTTTCAGTGGAGGGAAGCGTGAGGACCTTTTGCCCCCACTCGCTAAAAAAATCAAGGTCGCCGGAAAAAGCGTCGCTTTCCTGGTTTCCCGCGGTCACCACCACCAGCGTTTTGCCGAGCTCTTTCTGCAGCGCGGATAAGACCAGGGCCTTGCTCGCGGTCGAGGTCAATCCGCTCAGGCTGATGACCCGCGCGCCGCTCAACACTTCGGATTTTAAACGCAGAAATTCCTGGGAATCTTTTAGATACCCCGTCAAGTTCTGTTGTTTAAGCGCGTTTTCCGCTACACTACTCATTTATAATTATCGCGCAAATCTAAGTTTGCCATAATTTAAAACGAAAAGCATTTTGCGATGAGTACAAAATTCGAAGACATCATAGAACAAAACGACCAGACGGAGGCTCGCCGGGCGCACCTGGAAGAATTGCGCGCGCTCGTGGGGAATGTTTATCCGAATAAGTTTGAGCGCAGCGAAGTGGCCGGCGGGGAAGACACGATCACCCGGCTGGTCGAATTTGCGAAGCCGATCAGAGACAAACATATACCGGAACTTCCCGAAGGCGAAAAACCGTCTGACGAACAGCGCGAAGCGGCCAACGCCGAACTGAATAATTACCGCGTTCGCATCGCGGGCCGGCTGGCCGTGCCGCCGCGCGTGATGGGAAAAGCCGCCTTCGTTCATCTTTCCGACGGCATTTCGCGAATACAAATTTACGCGAGAAAAGAAGATTTCAAATTCCTAAAAAATTCCTTAGCCGACTCAACAGACTCTCCGGACTCTCAGGGCTCCTGGACTGCCTTTGGTTTGCTCGATCATGGAGACTTTATCGGCGTCGAAGGGTATCTTTTTGTCACCAAAACCGGCGAGCTTTCCGTTCACGTTGAAAAGATCCAGTTCCTGGCCAAAGCGATGCTGCCGATGCCCGACAAAATGCACGGCATTGCCGACCCTGAGCTGCGCCGCCGCTTTCGCTACGCGGATCTGATCGCTTCCAGCCTGCAGATCGACCACGAACCTGAAGAGAAATCTACCCGCGAAGTTTTCGAGATCCGCGCCAGGGTCATCAGCCAGATGCGCCGCTTTCTGGAAGACCACGGCTATGTCGAGGTCGAAACGCCGATGCTCACGCCTAAGGCGACAGGCGCCGCGGCGGAACCTTTCGAGACATATCATAAAGCCCTGAACATTCCTCTCTATGCGCGCATCGCGCCGGAGCTTTATCTCAAGCGTCTGGTCGTGGGCGGGTTCGAAAAAGTGTTCGAGCTAAACCGCAACTTTCGCAATGAGGGGCTTTCATACAAGCACAACCCGGAATTTACCATGCTCGAATTTTACTGCGCCTATATGGACGTCAACGGCATGATGGATTTCGCGGAAGCGCTGATAAAAGAAGCGGTGCAGAAGGCGATGGGCGGGCTGAAGGTGAAGTTTGGTGAGAATGAGATAGATTTTGCGAAGTTTGAAAGAGTGAGTATGTGGGATGTTGTGAAAAAGTATAATCCTACGGTCAAAGTTACTGAAACAAATTTGCTTGGGCTATTTGAAGAGACTTGTGAACCGAAGCTTATTCAACCAACGTTTATTGTTGACTACCCTAAAATTATTTCTCCGCTTTCCAAAGCCTCGCCGGAGGATCCGAATGTCGCTGAGCGTTTTGAATTGTTCATCAACGGCATGGAGGCCGCGAACGGATTTTCGGAGTTGAACGACCCGCGCGAACAGTATGACCGTTTTGTCGACCAAATGAACGAGCGCGAACGCGGCGACCATGAAGCGATGGTGATGGACGAAGATTACATTCGCGCGCTCTCATACGGCATGCCGCCCGCCGCGGGCATCGGCATCGGCATCGACCGGCTGGTGATGCTGCTGACCAACCGCCAGAGCATCCGCGACGTGATACTTTTCCCGCACATGCGTCCGGAGAAGAATCGAGCCACAGAGGACACAGAGAACACGGAGGAGTAAAAAGAACCACGAAAATCCACGAAAAGATCGCCATTATTAGTGTTGTTTCGCATATTTTCTAGGTTAAATTTTCTCTGTGAACTCTGTGCCCTCTGTGGCAAAATTTGAGATAATAAAACTGCACAGAATTTTTTCGAACAAGGGAGGTTATATGCAGGAAGACAGAAGAGGCAACGAATCGATCGAGGGCACGCCAAAAACCGACGGCACGGTCGCCGATGAGGACGTAAAAAAGATCACGGGCAGCGACGCGGGTATCGAAGGAGGCCAGGACCGTTCGACCGAAGGCCGTGAAGAAACCACGCCCACGGAAGGAGTCGGCGCCCAGCCGGACGAGAACGACCGGCAGGCGAATGTAGCGCGAACGGGTGACTAAAGTAATTCTTTACACGGCATTTGCGTTGGTCGCATTTGCCTTTAACTCGATACTCTGCCGGCTTGCCTTAAAAGCGGACGAGATCGATGCCGTCAGTTTTACTTTGGTCCGCCTGGCTTCGGGCGCGGCCGTTTTGACGGCGATAAGCTTCGCTTTAAGTAAAAAAAATAAAGATAAAGAAGAAGGGCGCGGAAGCTGGGTTTCCGCGTTCTTTCTTTTTTCCTACGCGATCTGTTTCTCGCTCGCCTATATAAACCTGACGACCGGAACCGGCGCGCTGATCCTGTTTAGCTCGGTGCAGCTGACGATGATCACGATCGGACTGATACGCGGCGAAAGGCCGGGCGCGCTGGAATGGATCGGCCTGGTGCTGGCGCTCGCCGGGCTGGTCTGGCTCACTCTCCCTGGGCTGGCCGCGCCGTCGCCGCTGAGCTCCGCTTTGATGGCGGCGGCGGGAATTTCCTGGGGAATTTTTACGCTGCGCGGGCGCGGAAGCAAAAATGCGCTCGCAGAAATGACCGGGAATTTTCTTCGCTCGGTGCCCCTGATAATGTCGGTGGTCTTAATTTCGCTGCCGTTTGCATACCAGGTAAAGCTTTCGCGCGAGGGCATCGTTTTTGCAGTTCTTTCGGGCGCGGTTGCGTCGGGGATCGGCTATTCGGTTTGGTACAGCGTTTTGAAACACCACACCGCCACGCGCGCGGCGATACTGCAATTGGCAGTTCCGGTAATAGCAGCCGCCGGCGGAGTGATGATCTTGTCGGAAGCCGTTTCGCTGCGTTTGGTTTTGGCCAGCGCGCTGATCTTGTGCGGGATCGGCCTGGCGGTGGCGGGGAAAAGAAGGTTAGCCACAGAGATCACAGAGGACTCAGAGAAATAATTTTCTTTCCACCACAAAGTCACAAAGTCACTAAGAAATTAACCACGAAACACACTAAACAACACGAAAAAGGGTTTTGTTTTATTCGTGTTATTTCGTGTCTTTTCGTGGTTAATTCTTCATTCCTCTGAGTCCCTCTGTGACCTCTGTGGCTATCAGATCCAATTCCATAAAAACCGCGCCCGGTTCGGGATTGAACCGGTAAGGCGCGATCTCTTTAAAGCCCAAAGAAAGATACAATTTTTGCGCCGCGGCCATTTTCGGCATCGTGTCGAGCCGCATTTTTGCGTAACCAAGCCCTTTAGCCGCAGCAATTACCTCTTCTGCCAGATGCTTGCCGACGCCTAAACCCTGAAACTCAGGCCTTACATACAGCCGCTTCATCTCGCAAATGTCTCCGTCGAATTTTCGCGCCGCGACGCACCCGCTCGGTTTGCCGTCGTAAATCGCCAGCAGCAAGCAGCCGCCCCGACTGGCCCCGGTTTTGTCAGTAGCGCTTGCGTTAGCAAGTGCGTTCTTTTGCGTGCCGGAGGTCGCATCTGCTGACGCAGACGCTACTGACCCGTCGCCGACCAACTTGCCATCCGGCGGGCCATAATCGCCCGGCAGATTTGCAAGTTCTTCCTTGAAATTTTGAAAGGAAAGATCGGTGCCGATCCATTCGGCGTAGGCGAGGAAAAGTGCGCGCACGTGAGCGAGCTTTTCGCCGTCCACAACTCGGACTATCTCAAGCATGCCGGGCCTTGCGGCGGAGTTTTATCACGGAGTCTAAAACTTTGTGCGCCGCTTCGAGCTTTGACATCAGCGGGAATTCCTGTGCCTGCGCGTCGCTGCGATTTAAGATGCTGATGATATTCGTGTCCACATCGAATCCCGCGCCTTTTTGTGAAACGTCATTGGCCACGACCAGATCCAGGCCTTTTTTCTCGAGCTTTGCGCGGGCATAACTGAGCACGTCGTTCGTCTCCGCGGCAAAGCCGACCACCAGCAGCCCGTTGTGGCGACTTGCGGAAACGTCCGAAAGAATGTCAGGCGTTTTATCGAGCACGATCGTCATCTGCTCTCCGGTCTTTTTAAGTTTCTCTCCCGCCTGCCGCGAAGGGTAATAATCCGCCACGGCCGCCGCGCCGACGAAAATTGTCGCGCCGGGCAGTTCGCGCATCACGGCCCGGTGCATTTCCGCGGCGGAAACCGCGCGAATGATATTCACATCCGGCGGCGGTTCGGCGCTGGTAACCCCGGTGACAACGGTCACCTCCGCGCCCCTTTCCCTGGCCGCCCGGGCCACGGCAAAGCCCATTTTACCCGACGAATTATTCGAGATAAATCTAACCGGGTCAATGGCTTCGCGGGTCGCGCCGGTGGTGATAAGAATTTTTTCCCCGGCCAGGTCCTGAGGCGTTCCGCCGATTTTTTTCTTCAATAGCACCAGCGCCATTTGCACTATCATGTCGGGCTCGCTCAAGCGGCCGGGGCCGAAAGTTTTGCACGCCATCTCGCCCGTGTCCGGCTCGACGAAAAAAACGCCGTCGGCTTTAAGCGCCGCGATGTTTCGCTGTGTCGCCGGGTGTTGCCACATGGTTGTGTTCATCGCGGGCGCGATCAGCACGGGCGCGGTCGAGGCAAGATAGGTCGAGGCCAGAAAATCGTCCGCGACACCGCCGGCGAATTTCGCGATCGTATTAGCCGTAGCCGGGACGATCAAAAGCAGGTCGATATTCTGCGAAAAATTTATATGCGCGATCGGGTCGGGATTTTCCGGATCATAATCGTCGACCAGGACATATTTTTCCGTCAGCGCGCGAAAGGTCAGCGGCCGGATGAATTCCGTGGCGTGGCGCGTCATCGCGACCTGGACCTCGCAGCCCGCCTTTTGCAGGCCGCGCAAAACCTCGACCGCTTTATAAGCCGCGATCCCGCCGCACACACCTAAACCTATGCGAAAGTTACTCATAACCATTTATGATTTTACATTAAAAAATTAGATTTACTATACTAAACTTAAGGCGTAGAATTGCGATAACGTAAGAGGCACCTTATCGGGCAATGGCGGATAAGTATTGGAGTTAAAAGTAGTTATGAAAAAGAGAATGTTTTATTTCGGCGTATTTTCCGCGGCATTATTAATTGGCGGCGCTCCGGCACTGCTGCTGAGGTCCGTTAATACCCAGTTGACGTGTCCCGCGAAGCAGGAAATACCGGCCCTGCCGGCGGCGACACCGCCCGCCACGGAAATTCTCGAGCAAAAAAGTGATTGGGAAACGGAGGCAAAGTTCAAGATAAGATTGGTCGAAGTCGGCGAGGGATATCACGGTGACGAGATCGAAGTAAAGAACGGCGAGACTTGGCTTTCTCTTTCACGGCAAAATGAAAATTATTTTTTAAGCTCGGAAAAGGTAACCGTCCGGCGTGCTTTTGATTCAATAGTAGATGATGAGGATACAAATCTAGAAACGGGAAAATCCGTCAGCATCAGCGGCGGGGCGGCCTCGATCTTCCTTCTCAAAAACGCGCGCCAATTAAAAGAAGGAGAAGTGACCACACTCTATGAGCATATTGATTCCGACGAAACTACCACAGTCGAAGAGGAGAGTCTTTTTAGTCTGAAGAACGGTTTTACCAGAACATTCACCCTGGGAAACGAAGCTTATACCCTCAGCGTAAAAAGAGGCAAAAACAAAGCGAGTGAGGACATAATAGCTCTTATACTTGAAAACGGCACTACAAAGCAGGTTTTACATTCATACAGATCTTTCGAAAAGGACGATTACATAGGGACGCTTATCTGGGTCGGAGATATCGACCGGGACGGAAAACCCGATCTTTATCTCGATCTATATCTACACGATAATGCCATATACAAAAATCTTTTTCTTTCCGCGCCGGCCGAAAAGGGAAAGCTGGTCAAAAAGGTGGCCGTATTTACCACTACGGGCTGTTGATCGAGGAGCATAGTAGTATCAGAGGATCAGTGGGTCTAAAGACGAAATTGGAAGAGACATTGCGCGATAATCTGCCCGCCGCGCCTTCCCATATGGAAAAGCAGTTTAACGAGGCGCTGGGAGAGGCGGTATTTTCCGAAGATACTTTTGCCTCTGGGTTGATTGCGCTATACAGCGCGGAAATTTTCGGAAAAAAAGCCGAAAATATTTTACCTGCCGCGGCGGCGGTAGAATTCATTCGCGCAGCTTCGCAGTTATTTGATAATTCCCTGACAAGCGCGGCGGAAAAAAACGAAAAATACTTCGCCATGCTCAGTTTGCTGAACGCTTCATACGGATTGATGTTTGCCAACACGGACGTTCCCGCCGAGCGCGCGGTCCAGGCGCACAACGAACTGGTCGAATGTATCGGGTCCGGCGAACTATTCGGTTCATGCGAAGCGCAAAATTCTTCCCTTTACGCCGATCCGGCAGAAGCGCCCGCCTCAAAAACAGCGATCATGATGCGGCTGGCAGTGCGCATCGGGGCGACTCTGGCCGGCGCGGACCATTTGCGGCTGGAAGTATTGTCGCGGTTCGGCGGGTACTTTGGCGAGGCCTGCCAACTGAAAAAAGACCTTTCGGAATTAAATACCGACACGGAAAAATTAACCTCCGAAATGGAGCGCGATCGATTGGTCCACGAGCTGAATATTCTCGTCGACGATGCAAAGCGGATCCTGACCACCCACTTTGCCGAAAATGAGGCTGCCGGTGTGCTGCTTGAGCTCACCGAGGGACTGGCGGGGGATAAGAATTTCGCGTAACGTAGGCTATAATTTTCATAACATCATTGGGAGCAGGTAATAATGAAAAAGATCATCGCATTTTTGTTGATAACGGCAATGTTCGTTTTGCCGGCCTTTGCCCAAAAAGGTCAGTCGTTTCCCGGCGTTAAGCAGCTGCAGTCGCCGCAAAATCCGCCGACCGGGATCATCATTCACGGCGGCGCAGGCGTGATCGAACGCGGCTCGCTGACGCCGGAAAAAGAGGCCGCCTATAAAGCCAAACTGGAAGAAGCCCTGCTGGCGGGCTGGAAAATATTAAAGGACGGCGGCACCAGTCTCGACGCGGTGCAGGCGGCGATAACTCTAATGGAGGATTCACCGCTTTTTAACGCCGGCAAGGGCGCGGTCTTTAATGCCGACGGCAAGAACGAGCTCGATTCTTCGATCATGGACGGCAAAACGCTCAAGGCGGGCGCGGCAGCCGGGCTGCATCATGTGAAAAATCCGATCATCCTGGCGCGCGCCGTGATGGAAAGATCACCGCACGTGATGATGGTCGGCGACGGCGCGGAGAAGTTTGCCGCCGAGCAAAAGATAGAGATGGTGCCGGAAAAATATTTTTGGACACAGGAACGTTGGGACAGTTACCTGAAAGAAAAAAAGAAACGCGAAGCGGCAGCCAAAGAAGCAAAACCGGTCAGCCTGGCGAGGCCGGAAAAAGATCAGGACAGATACGGCACGGTGGGCGCGGCGGCGCTGGATAAAGCGGGCAACCTGGCGGCGGGAACTTCGACCGGCGGGATGACCTACAAGCGCTACGGGCGCGTCGGAGATTCGCCCATCATCGGCGCCGGAACTTACGCCAACAACAGCACCTGCGCCATTTCTGCCACCGGCGACGGCGAATATTTTATTCGCCTGGGCGTAGCGCGCGACATTTCGGCGCTGATGGAATACCAGGCGAAACCCATCCAGGACGCGGTCGATATCGTGATCCAGAGAAAGCTGCAGGCGCTGGGCGGCACCGGCGGCGTGGTCGCCATCGATAAATACGGCAACATGGGAATTTCCTTTAATTCCAGCGGGATGTACCGCGGTTATATCGATCTGAACGGCAAGCCGGTGATAGCGATCTATAAAGATTAGCTTCGAAAAAATAGGCAATAAAAACGTTTCGTTTATTAAATCCTGGAGACATTTATGTGGAATGATACTGCGGAAGGACGCAAGTTGGTCGAAGAAATTTCCAAAACCATCGTGGTCGCTCAGGTAGCGCCGGAGGAGTTGGAATACTTTGATGAAATGGTCGTGGAATATTACGAGTCGCCGGGAAAAAAAGAATCCGGCGACAATGAGCTGGGGTTCGGCGACCAAAGCTGGCTGACCACTATCACCCCGGTGGCGCTGCCGGTAGTGATGACGGTTTTGACCGTGCTTGGGAACGAAGTGCTCAAAAACGTCGCCGGCAAACTAGCAGGCTCCATGGTCGACAATGTAAAAGGCTATTTCATCAAAACGGATCAAAGCCCTCCGCCCCTCACAGCCGAACAGGTAGAAAAACTCAAGGCAACGGCGCTTAAAACAGCCGAAGAAAACGGTTTGGGATCCGCCGAAGCGCAGAAAGTTGCCGCCGCCTTGATCGGCTCACTGCAAAATACGGCCTGAGGTGAAAGATATGCCGGACCCCGGGCCTTCCACCAAACTAAAATTAAATCCCTTTGCCTTTCCCGCCGAAACAGACAGCTTGTTCAGTCTGCTGATAGTGGTCTTTCTTATAATGATCTTCTATCAAACACCCACGATCTCTGCTTTATATGCCATCCAGGGAGACACCGACGCGCCTGCTCAATCCAGCCCGGTTATTCCCGAGGAAATAAAGATCTATACATTCGAAGAGCAAAAGACAAACGCATTGAAAGGGATGTATCACACCTACACCGTCACTATTTTTCCCTTACTTCTGACTACCCTGGCCCTGATCCTGACCGCAATAATTTATTACCATTATCCGAGGCGGATCATTAAAAAGAACGGCCTGGTGCTGTTGGCGGACAATGAACATGATTCTCTTAAAGCAAGGCTGGAATCCGTCGCGCAGCAGCTTAAACTCGACGATATTCCGGACTTTTACATCAAGGATGGATTGCGCTCGGTCAACGCCCAGACATTCGGGACAAAAAAGACCTACCGGCTTCGTTTGGATGAGGGGCTCGTCAAAATCGTTTCCCGCAAAGAGCCCAAGATGTTCGAGGCCGTGATCCTTCACGAATTTGCACATTTTTACCATCATGACGTGGTAAAAAATTACCTGGCAAAATCGCTTACTATCGCGGTAGTTCTTTTGTTATTTGTCCCGATCTTTCTTTTATTGGCCCTGACCCTGGGCCAAAACGTTTTTAAGCTTTTTCAGGATGCCGAGTTATCCAAATTTGTCCGGCAGACCTTATCTATAGCTACTGTGATTTTACAGTGCGCGGCACTGGTGGGGTTTTTCTTTTTTCTTCGCCTGCAATTACTCAGAGCCAGAGAGTCTTATGCCGACTACCGCGCCTCAACCTGGGGCGCCGCGGAAGCGCTGGTGCGGATCGTGCAAAATAAAAAACAGGAAAAAGGGAAGGGGCTGTTAAGGGGGCTGTTACGGTCGCATCCTATCGACTCTCAAAGGTTGAAATATCTCAACGAGCCGGAAAGATTCTTTGCCCTGAACAAATCGCTCCCGGTTATTACCGGGGTACTGCTGGCGTTATTCCAACAGGGGATATTTCTTATCGTATTACCGATCCTGATGTTTCTGATCTCTTCGTCCATTTATCTTACTTCATCGATAATGGTATATGCCGAGAAAGATAAGGACCTGGCGCTTATGCAGTTAGTCGACCAGCTTATGGGGTTTTTATCGATATCGATAGTCATCGTCGTCGGGGTAGCCCTGTTCTTCATGGCCTACCTGATCGTAAAGACGCTGATACTTCAAATATTGCGGCATTCGGTCGCGGATATAGTGACGGAAGGCAAAAAGAACATCGACTATTGGGGACTGCTAAAAACAGCGGGGCTGTTGGGCGCGGGTTATGTCCTGGGTTTGTTGATAACCCCGTTTTCTATTCTGTATCAGATCGAGAAGGGGTATTTTACTTTGCCCTTGCTGCTGCTTCCGGTCAGCATATTCTTATTTTGGCTGGTATTTATTTGGGTCAATATTTTGACCAAGGGGCTCATCGTCACTCACATGAAGGCAACTCCGCCCCGTTTCAAATTTAACCTGGTGATGGTGTTGGCGAGTTTTCTGATCGGCTTTCCGCTGCTGCTGCAAAGTTTCGTGCTGATCGCCCCTTCCATGGGAGACTTTGCGATATCCAATTTATTTGCTCCGGCAATGGTATTGATCGCAACCGGGGTAATTATTTTCTTTCCGCTGGTGATGGGAGGCAGTTGGCTGGTCCTTTTTTCTCCGTAAAGCGCTGGCGTCTCTCCGTTGCCCTCATTGCAGGCACAAGCTAAGTAAGATGCATACTTCCAACCAAACCTGCCCCGATTGCACCAATACACTCTTGCCGTGGCTCTACCTGCGAACCTGAAAAGGCGGGCGGTTAAATGGATGAATCAAATAAAAACGATGGATTGGGCGGTGGGAATTTCGAAACGCTTGCGGCAGCGGTTGTTTTTGCAGTTGAGAGTGTCGTCGATGCGGATCATGTAATCGCGCGACTTTTCAAACTGCGCGCGGTCACGCTCGTTCATGTTTTTGGCATTGATCTTCTTTTTGGTACGCTTTAGCCAGCGCACATCGTACATATCCCGCTGGCCGCAGAATGAGCAGGAGAATGATGCCTGCTTGATCTCTTGTTTTTCGTCGAATATCGCTCGTTCGTCCATAACTGTAACCTAGAATGCTATTTTAGAGTATCGGCGCCGGTGTTACAACGTTGAGCTTTTAGATAGATCGGATAAGGAGCAAATATGAATAAGGTGATCAGGCTGATCATAAGCGTCCCATTAGCGGCCCTGGTCGCGACATTGGTGGCAACTTTGCTGCTGTTGATCATTACTTTCTTTGATTCAGCATCCGTGTCAAAGGGCCAGCGCGAGACGGCTTTTTGGGTATCTCTTTTTGGGACGATACTGCCGGCGCTGTTGACCGGGGCCGTGATCCCTATTTTTAATCTTCGGCCGCTGTTGGGTGCTATCACCGGAGCGGCGGCGCAAATGCTTTTGCTATTGGTAATAGCATTGTTGATGGCGAATAATATCAACCCCATGCTCCGAATGGTTTACTATTGGTCGCCGTCTGGGCCCTTTTTTTCGGGACCGCCGGAGCTATCGCGGGATGTCTCTGCGGATTGCTGAGCCCGCGTAGTAAAGCTGGCAGGAATAGCGGGCCGCCGCCGTCCGGGCATTTTAATCTTCCTTGATTTCGCGTAGATATTTGAAACTGAAGATCCCTGTTTCATGCCCGTCGCTGAAGTGAAAATTCAGCGCGTAGCGCCCGACCATGCTGATCTGCGAGAAGGTGAGGTCGTCGGCGACCGTATCGGCCTTTAACATCCTCTCGCCGGTCCATTCGTGGACGCAGCCGGCGCAAGGGCACAACCGGCGGAGCTGCGGCGCCCGGTAGCTGCTCTCGGTTTCGTCCGACCAGGTGATCTTTAGCTCGGAATCGCTTTCTTCCAGAATTTGAACGGGTTCGATCATCGGTTAAAATCCGCCGCCGGAATAATTCGCGGGCGGAGGCGGAACGCTGTAATCGGGCGTCCCCGCAAGCGGCGGGAAAACCTGGCGGTACATCACCGTCGTGCCGGCGTAGGCGACCGGCAAAAACAGGTACACCGGGAATATGCAGAGCAGGTAACATACGATACCCAGCCCCATTTGAACGAGAATAAAACCGATCACGCCGTTGAGATTTTGCCAGGCAGCTTTTGAGCTCAGCTTCAACGCCTCCCAACCCGAAAGTTTCCGGTCGATGATCAGCAGGTGGGAAAATATTATCAGGGCGTGCGCGCAGGCCACCACCACGCCGAAAATGAAGGCCATTATGCAGGTGAAGATCATGAAGGGAAAGGCATAATCGGGGTCGAGATCGCCTCTCTTATTCATCGCGGCAAACAAGAAACCGAAAATAGGGGTGAACGGAACAAAACCGGCGAGAATGCCGATACCCCCGATGATCAGGCTTAAGATCAGGCTCGGCAGAAAATAATCGAAGCCTTTGAAGAGGTCGACGAATTCAACTTTTCCCCCGTCGTATTTTCGCAAGAGACAATAATAAATACCGCAGAGCATCGGCCCGATAAGTACTATCGGAATCGCGCCCGCGATCAGCAGGCCGACCAGCGTGATGCCGAAAAAGAGCCAATACTCGTCCTTGATCATTTCCCAGCCCTGTTTCATGCATTCCACGGGCTTGATCATGCCGACATTGAAACTGTCTGTTTGCATAAGAAATTCCCTCGAAAAAAACTTTTTAAGCCCCGTTCAGGTAAATATTTTCGATGTAATCCCGGACCATTCGGTCGCTGCTGAATTTATTCGTCAATGTTTGCAGGGAATTTTTCATCATTCGGAGCCATTCATCCGGTAAGCCGCTTTCGCCCTGGCGATAAAAAGTGGGAATGACTTGCGTTTCCAACAACGTATAAAGCGACTCCGCGTCTGCCGCATCGACCGCTTCGTCGTCAGCAGTCTCGTTATCTTCCGCTGCTCCTACGACCCAGCCGTTCAGTTTCTCCGCCGCGTAGCCTTCGATCCACCAGCCGTCGGCGATGGAAAGATTCAGCACGCCGTTCATGGCGGCTTTCTGCCCGCTGGTGCCGGAGGCTTCCAAGGGGCGGCGCGGCAAATTCAGCCAGACGTCGACGCCCTGCACCAAAAATCTTGCCACTTCCTGGTCGTAGTCTTCAATGAAAACCGTCCGGGCCGTCCATGCAGGATTTTCCCGCAACAGCAGGTCCTGCAGGATCAATTTGGCGTTCTGGTCGTGCGGGTGCGGTTTCCCGGCGAAGATGAACTGCACCGGACGCTCCGCGTTTTCCAGCATCGCAAAGAGCCGCCCGGGATCGCGCAGCAGCAGATTCCAGCGTTTATAAGCCGCCACCCGGCGGGCAAAACCGATGGTCAGAATATGCGGGTCTAAAATGCCGGCGGCCTCGTGCCCGTGCTTTTGCACCTGGCGGTGGCGGATAAAAGCTATCAGGTGGCGCTTGTGCGAACGGCGAATGCGCCAGATTTCCTCGACGGGTATTTTGTCCAGCGCTTCTTCCCAGGCCTTCTCATCCTTCAACACCTGCGTCCAGTTTGTGCCGATGTTTTTTTCGTAAAGCATCTTGAGCGAAGGAGCGATCCAGGTCGGCGCATGAACGCCGTTTGTTATGTGGGTGATCGGAACATGGTCCGCCGTTTCGAATTCCGGGAACATCTGCACCCACATTTCGCGCGAGACCTGGCCGTGTTTACGGCTCACGCCGTTTGCGCTGCGGCACATTTTTATCGCCAGCGGGGTCATGCCGAAAAGATCGCGCTCGTCTTCCCAATGCGAAAAGCCGAGATGCAAAAATTCGTCGAAAGTAATGCGCAGCCGGGTGAGCAAATTGGGCGAGAAATATTTTTTCATCAGCTCCACCGGAAAAACGTCGTTCCCCGCGGCGATCGGCGTATGGGTGGTGAAAACACATTTTTCGCGCACTTGCGGAACCACCTCTTCCAGTTTCAGGCCTTCATTTTGTTCCAGTATCTCGCCCGCCAGCTCCAGGGTGAGAAAAGCGGAATGGCCTTCGTTTAAGTGAAAAACAGCCGGGTCGATCTGTAACTTGCGCAAAAGCCTGATCCCGCCGATGCCCAGCAAAATTTCCTGCATCACGCGGGTTTCGCTATTGCCGCCGTAAAGATAACCGGTGAGGGAACGATAGTCTTCGCCATTTTGCGCGATATTCGTATCCAGCAGGTAGAGGGAAGTTTTACCGATCGCCACTTTCCAGGCCTGCGCGTGCACCGCATCATTGCCCAGATTCACCGTGACGGTGATCCGCTCTCCGTTTTCGTCCAGCACCGGCTCGAGCGGCATGTCGCCGGCAAAGGAATCCAGGTATTCTTCATATTGCCATTCGTTCTTGCCCAGTTTTTGGCGGAAATAACCGTAGCGGTACATCAAACCCACCGCGACCAGCGGCAGCCCCAGGTCGCTGGCCGATTTGATATGGTCCCCGGCGAGTATGCCAAGGCCGCCCGAATAGATGGGCAGGGAATTGTGCACGCCGTATTCGGCGCAAAAATACGCGACCGGGTTTTCGGCGGAAATGCTTCGCCCCGTTTTTTCAAAGGTTTTCACCCCGGCGCCCAAATAAGCCTGGAAATCCGCTTCCAGCTTGGCGACGCGGGCCGCGTAATGCGGGTCGTTGGCTTTTTGCAGCAGGCGCAGGTCGCTGATGCGGCGCAGCATACTCCGCGGATTTTGCTCGACCTCTTCCCAAAGATGCGGATCGAGGTCGTGAAAAATATTCATCCCCTCGGTAGACCAACACCACCAATAGTTCCAGGAAAGAGTTTCCAGGGCCTGTAGATTTTCCGGGAGTTCGCGTTTAAAAGAAAAGTCGTCTCTAAAATTTTGCACGGTCGCCTGTGAAGTTCCTTGCATCGTTAAATTTCCCGGCGGAAAAAAACCGCCGTAAAGCCTTTCAAAGTAACTCAGAATGTTTGATATTCCGAAAAAACGCGAGCGTCGCCCTCCGAGAAAAAGACGAGCAGCACATTTTCAAGCCGTTGGTCGGCGAGAAAAAAGTTTTTTATTGTTTCTGAAACGATAGGGGCAGCCTCTTGCTTCGGGTACCCGTAGATCCCGGTCGAAATAGCCGGAAAAGCCACGGTTGTCAGTTGCCCGCCAGCCGCTAAGTTTAACGAATTTTGGTAGCAATTAGCAAGGAGTTGGGCTTCTTTTCCCCCGTGTCTACCATATATGGGCCCGACGGTGTGGATCACCTTTTTTGCCGGCAATCTCCCGGCCGTGGTCATCACCGCTTCGCCGGCCGGCAGCCCCCCGGGAAACCGTGTGCGCCGGATCTCTTCGCATTCGCGCAGAATTTCCGCGCCGCCGGCGCGGTGGATAGCGCCGTCCACGCCTCCGCCGCCGAACAGGGTCGAGTTGGCGGCGTTCACGATGGCGTCGACCTCGAGCTTTGTAATATCGCCCACGGTCAGCTCGACCTGTCCGTATAAAAATGTGTCTTTCAAATCTTTTGCGGGCACGGCAATAAGCGAGAGTTTGCTATTTCACAGGCTCGATGCGGATCTCGTCAAACATGTCATGGCGTCTGAGGGCTTCGGCGATCAATTTTGCGCGGTGCTCGTTCATCGGGCGTCCCGAATGGGTGCTTGATATCTCGAAAACTTCGTCTTCGACCATCGCCACCGCCAGGTCACCGAGCGAGATCCCGCCGGCTAGTTCGATGTCGTCAAAATTGTGGATCCTGAAGCTCCCGGTGCTTTCGACGTACTCCTCGATAAAGGGGTCGCAAAGGGCGTGCTTTGCCTCTTCCTCGGTAAAATAGCTTCCCTCAACGATCAAGCAAAATTCCTGGCTATTTTGATGAGTCATTTCGGTAATTTGAGTTTTGGGTCAGGTGTTTCATCCTACTTGCCAAGAGGCAAATTCTATAGAACTTTACCATTATCTGCGCCAACAACCAAGACTTTTTTGCCGATTTTGAGAGATTTTGGCAGTAGCCGTAGGCACTAGACAGTGCTTTTACTGCCAACTGCCTACTGCTCTTGCCTGCTGCCTTCTGAAACGCTAGGGCCGGTTGCTGCGTATTACCTCAAAAGTTCTTTGACGCAGTTACCGAAGTTACGCGTTCACTTGTGACAAGTTCAAGCATTTTCACGTCTAAAGGCGTAACTTAGGTACTTTAAGCGCTTGTTGCCGAAGTGGTGTTCGCGTAAAATTCTATTCAACAAATCATTTTAAGAAGGAATAATTCATGATCAAAGCTGTTGAATGGACAGACGAGGGTATCAAAATGCTTGAGCAGCGCCTGTTGCCGAACGAAGAAAAATATTTGATGCTCCGCAGTTTTACCGAGGTGGCCGATGCCATCCGCGACATGGTGGTGCGCGGCGCGCCGGCGATAGGAATTTCCGCCGCCTACGGCGCGGCGCTCGGAGCGAAACATTTTGCCGGGACTTCCGTACCTGATCTGGAAGAAGATCTTGATTATGTCTGCGAGGTTTTGCTCCGGACGCGCCCGACGGCGGTGAATCTTTTTTGGGCGCTCGAGCGGATGAAAACCGCCTTTCAGAAAGCCAAGGCCGGGGGCAAATCGGTCAGCGAGATAAAACAGATCCTGCTTGACGAAGCCCACCTGATCTTTGAAGAAAATTTTGCCGCCGACCGCGCTATCGGAAAATTCGGCGGGGAACTGATCCCCGACGATTCGACCGTGCTGACCCATTGCAATGCGGGCGCGCTGGCGACGGGGGGCGATTACGGGACGGCGCTCGGGGTGATACGCGGCGCGATCGCCGCCGGAAAAAAAGTGGCGGTGATAGCCGACGAAACCCGCCCTTATCTGCAGGGCGCGCGGCTGACCGCCTGGGAGCTGATGGAAGACAACATACCCGTAACGCTCATCACCGATAATATGGCGGGGCATTTGATGAAAAAAGGCGAGGTCGATGCGGTGGTCGTCGGCGCCGACCGCGTGGCCGCAAACGGCGACGCCGCCAACAAGATCGGCACTTACATGGTGGCGGTGCTGGCCAAGGCGCACGATATTCCTTTTTACGTGGCCGCCCCGCTTTCGACCATCGATCTGAATTGCCCAAGCGGCGACGATATTCCCATCGAGGAACGCGACCGAAGGGAAGTGACGCACGTCCGCGAGCAGCAGCTCGCGCCCGACGGCGTGCAGGTGAGCAACTTCGCGTTCGACGTGACACCGAATGAACTGATAGCCGCAATTATTACGGACAAAGGGGTTGCAAGAGCACCGTACACCGAAAGTTTGAAAGCTTTATTCAGTAGTCAGTAGGCAGTAGCAGTAGGCAGCAATCGGTAACAGGGAATACTAAACACTGAATGCTGAATGCTGAATGCTGAATGCTGAATGCTGACACCGAACACCACAAAACGAAAGAGTTAATTATGAAAACACTGTTCACGAAAAAACTTACCGCGGTTTTGCTGATGCTCGCGGTTTTTGCGCCGCTGACGCTGGCGCAGGACGCCGACATTAATACAAAGATCCGCAACGAAGAGAAAAATAATTCGCAGATAATGAAAACGATGCATTACCTGGCGGATGTTTACGGGCCGCGCCTGACCGGTTCGCCGGGCCACAAAGCGGCGGCCGATTGGGCGGCCAAGCAGATGCTGGCGTGGGGATTCGACAAGGCCGAGCTCGAGGCCTGGGACTTTGGCCACCCGGGTTGGGTGAACGAGCGCGCTTCCGGATTCATCACCGCGCCGGTGCAGGATTCGCTGGTGTTCGAAGTTTTGTCGTGGACGCCCGGAACACAGGGAACCGTTAGCGCACAAGCTTTTAATATGGTGCTGCCAGACCGCCCCACCCAGGAAGAACTCACTGCTTACTTTAACAGTGTTGCGGGAAATGTCCGGGGCAAAATGGTTTTGATGGGCAAACCCGGTGTAGTTCCGGTCGCCATCAAAGCTCCCGACAAACGCATTCCTGACGAAGATCTGAAAAAACGTCTAGCCGGAACCCCGCAAGGCCCGCCGCCGGGTGTCACCGGGCCGCCGCCTCTGGCGCCGAAACCCGGCGCGCTGACCGGCCTTCAGATCGCCGACCAGCTCGATAAATTTTTGCTCGACAATAAAGTTTCGGTGCGCATCAATGACGCCGGGCGCGAACACGGTCAGATCCGCGCCTTTAATCACCGCGCATTCGACATCACGAAAACGGTATCGACCGTGATCCTGCGCAATGAAGACTTCGGGCGCATCACGCGGATCCTGGCGAACGGCACTCCCGTGTCGCTCGAATTCGACATCCGCAACCGCATCATTCCCGAAGGGACGACCTCTTACAACGTGATCGGCGAGATCGCCGGCAGCGATAAAAAAGACGAGGTCATCATGCTCGGCGGGCACCTCGATTCGTGGCATTCGGCGACGGGCGCGACCGACAACGCCATCGGCTGCGCGGTGATGATGGAAGCGGCGCGCATTTTAAAGGCCATCGGCGTAAAACCGCGCCGGACGATCCGCGTGGCGCTCTGGTCGGGCGAAGAGCAGGGCTTACTCGGTTCGCAGGCTTATGTCAAAAAACACTTCGGATCGTTTGAAGCGCCGACGGCGGCTTATGACAAATTCGGCGGGTATTTCAACATCGATTCCGGCACCGGCCGGGCCAGGGCGATGTCCGTTTTCGGCCCGCCCGAAGCCGCCGCCGTGCTGCGCGAAGCCGTCGCGCCTTTTGAAGACTTAGGGATACTGGGCACGCTCAACGGTCGCAACCGGGGCTTGGGCGGTTCGGACCACACTTCGTTTAACCAGGCGGGCCTTCCCGGCATCGGCGTGCAGCAAGACCCGATCGAATACTTCACGCACACCTGGCACACGAACCTCGACACCTACGAGCGGATCATTCCCGAGGACGTGCAGGCTTCGGCCATCGTGATCGCGGCGGCCGTGTACGTGCTGGCGATGCGCGACGAACTTTTGCCGCGCTACCCGAAGGAACAGATGCCGGCGTCGCCTGCTCCGCAGCCGACACCTTCGCCAACGCCTACGCCGAGGTCGTGAAGATAGAAGGCAGAAAGCAGAAAGGGCAGGTTTTCAAACCTGCCTTTTTTATTGCGATTATTAATGACTGAAAAAATTTAGATTGACAATTGTGTGAAATTATCCGATGAATATAGAGAATTTATTGGAACGGTTAACCATATTTTAACTTCCGATGTAGACAATGTATGAATACGATCCTTTCCTATATCATCGCAGAATATATTAAAGACTTGAAAAATTCTAAGTATTTTAAAAGCCTTCTGAAGTCAGCCTATCTTATCCTTTTTTCCGTTCTTTTGGGAGGAAGTCTATACGCCTTAATTTTTATACCGCGTTGGCAGGCGGTAAATTATCAAAATACTATCGACCCTGCGGACGTTGAGAGATTAGAACCCAAAGATCGGGTCCAGTTGCAAAAAGATCTTGCCCTGGTCGAAAACAGTTTCCGCACTACTTTAGCTCAGATTGTCGGCGGGTCCTTTCTTTTACTCAGCCTCTATCTTACGTATCGCAGCGTCCGGATCGCACAGGAAAACCTGCGTGTTGTGGATGAAGGAAAATTGACCGACCGTTTCAGCAAAGCGGTCGAGCTTCTCGGTAACGAAAAACTTGAGATCAGGCTTGGCGGCATTTATGCCCTCGAACGCATTGCCCGTGATTCCCAAAAAGACCATTGGACGGTGATGGAAGTTCTCACGGCTTTTGTCCGGGAAAATGCACAAAAGAAGTCGGAAGAAATTGTTTTTTCAGGGGAGAAAGACGCCTCAAACTCGGTGGATAAGCCAAGAGAAGACATTCAAGCCATTATGACTGTTATCGGCAGAAGAAAATGGGTCGAAACGGAAACTCCCAGAAGACTTGATCTGAGCGGGATTAACTTAGCAAAATGTAACCTCCGTGAAGCGAATTTAAGCGGAGCCCGGCTTTTTGAAGCAAATTTAGTATTTGCGGATCTAAGAGAAGCAAATTTGAGTTATGCTACTTTATCCAGGGCAGATCTGAGCTATGCAGACTTGAAGTCTGCAGATCTGAGAGGGGCCAGCCTGAATAATGCAAATTTGGGTGGAATAAATCTCTGCGATGCGAAGTTAGCCTGGGCGAAATTACAGAAGGCAAACTTGGGCGGGGCAAATCTTGAGCGTGCAAATCTGTATTGGACTCTGTTAGACGGGGCTGATTTGAATAAAGCAAATTTGACTAACGCGTATGTATGGCGCACCGATTTGAATGAAGTAAATTTGAGTGAAGCGGATCTGGACAATACAACTTTATTTGAACCATTAAATACAACATTAAAACAACTCTTGTCCGCTAAAAATTATGAAAATGCAAATTTATCTCCGGAATTTAAGCAGGAATTAAAAGAATATCTCGATAAGCAGCCTGAGAAGAAAAAGGAGAATTCAGAGGATTGATGTTTTGAAGGTTTTTAAGAGTTCCGTTAGGAACGATATATTTATCATAACAGCACGCTGAAGCGTGGACTCAAAACAGGGCACTAAACTTTTGCAAACCTACTCGTCTTCCACCAATCGATCGTTCGTTTCAAACCTTCTTCCAGATCGACCAATTGTTTATAATCCAGCCACTCGATAGCGCGGGAATTGTCGGCCTGGCTATCTTTGACGTCGCCGGCGCGCGGGGGCTGGTAGTCGGCTTTCACATCAGGACGGCCTGTGATCTTTTTGACGGTTTCAAGCAGTTGATTAAGAGTCACACGGTCGCCGTTGGCGACGTTGATGACCTCGCCGATGCCTTGTGAAGACTCGGCAGCTTTGATGTTGGCGTCGACCACATTGGCGATGTAGGTGAAATCGCGCGAGTGTTCGCCGTCGCCGTAGATCACCGGAGTTTCGTCTTTCAACAGCGAGTGAATAAAACGCGAGATGACGCCGGAATAGGGCGAGCCGGGCGATTGGCGCGGGCCGAAGACGTTGAAATACCGCAGGCTGAAAGTTTCCAGGCCGTAGACGTGCGAGAAAATGCGGCAGTAATATTCGCCCATCAGTTTTGCGCCGGCGTAGGGCGAAAGCGGCTGCGGCGACATCGTTTCGACCTTGGGCAGCGTGGGCTGGTTGCCGTAGGCGGAGCTCGAGGCGGCGTAGATCAAACGGCGCACGCCGGCGTCTTTGGCGGCGCAAAGCAATGCGAAGGTTCCCGTTGACGCAAGCCTGGTGCGTGGCCAGCGGATCGGTGACGGAGCGCGGCACGCTGGGCAGCGCCGCCTGGTGAAAGACGACCTCGACCCCTTCCAGAGATTTTCCGAGCGCCGCGGAGTCGTTCAGATCGCCCTCGATAAAATCGAAATCGCCCCTGATCTCTTCCAGATTTTCGCGAAATCCGGTGACGAGATTATCCAGAATGCGCACACTCGCGCCCTGCGCGATCAATTCTTCGGCAAGGTTGGAACCGATGAACCCGGCACCGCCCGTTACTAAAACTTTCATAATTGCTGTGAAAAAAATTCCAAGAAATAAAAAAGCGGAAACTGCCTCGGTACCGCTCTGCATTGTATATTACAACATCCTCTGGACATCACCAACGCACCCTAAAACCGGGCGCTGAATACGCGATTAAATTCGGCGATCATATAGGCCATGCATTCCACGGTTTTTTTACTCCGCCGGATCGATGGCCTGAGAGTCAGACGATCGTCCTTTCTCGCATCGATCGCCGTCAAAATTATGTCGCTAAAGGAGCGCGGTAACCTGTCGAGGGCATAGTAACCAGCGCCGGTTTTGGAAGCGATCTTTCCCGTTTCAAGAGTATAAAGCTGTCTTGCCACCCCGAGGACTCCCCACTCCGTCAATCCCGGGAACAAGGCCAATGACAAACCGGGGACGCTGAATGAATCATGCGTTTTTATCCAGACGGCCCAATAGGTGTTTATGTTTTGATGAAGCTGGGCAAGCACTTCATCTAAGCCGATCCCGATCGGCAGCTCGGATGCCGGCGGCCCGTAAATTGTCAGCGAGATTGTTTTGAGCTCGAATAAAGTCACCAGATCGAGTTCGAACGGCCGGTTGAAATACCATCTGCCTTCAAAAAATGACGGCAGACCGCGTTTGTTTTCTTCCCCTGACCTTTCGAAGTCCTCGACAGTCAAATAATATCCATTGAGGCAAGGCCTTCTGAATTTTTGTTTGATCCTCTTATGAATATCTTCAAATTTAAGGAGGGTTGTTTTGTCGGGGACCTGCTCGAGCAGAACAATAAAGTCAATATCGCTTTTACCGGGACGGAAATCGCCTAACGGTATCGAACCTGTCAGATAAACTCCCTTTACCAGGCCCTTCCGAACACTTAAAAGCTGAGAGATAAGATCGGCGAGTATCTTATCCGCGGGGTGCGCAACACCTGATAGATCGGGACCGGTCATAGAGGCTCAAATAAAAACTTGCGGCGCGCTATATGCAAAAAAGGGCCGCAGCGCTTAGACTGCAACCCTTGCCAAAATTTATCGATCTGAATATTTTCATCTTCCCACGCCGACGTATTCAAAGCCCATGTCCTTCATATCCTGCGGCTCGTAGATGTTGCGCAGGTCGGCGATCTTCGGCGACTTTAAAAGGCTTTTTACTTTTTCCATATCGAGCGCGCGAAACTGGTTCCATTCGGTAATGATGACCAGCGCGTCCGCGCCTTTGATAGCGTCGTATTCGTCCACCGCGTATTCGATACCGGGCAGGCACTCTTTTGCTTCCTTCATTGCCACCGGGTCAAAGGCGCGAATGGATGCGCCGCGTTTTTGCAATTCCCTGATGATGTCGATGGCGGGCGATTCGCGCATGTCGTCAGTTTCGGGCTTGAATGAAAGCCCTAAAACGCCGATCTGTTTGCCGCTCAAGTCCCCCACAAGTTTTTCGATCTTAGGGATCATCGCGCGGCGCTGGCGGTCGTTGGCCTCGATAACGGCGTCGACGACGGAGGTTTCGACATCGTAAGAATCCCCCACCTTGGTAAAGGCCTTGGTGTCCTTGGGGAAACACGATCCGCCATAGCCCGGCCCGGGATGCAAAAACTTGCGCCCGATGCGGTTGTCCATTCCCATGCCGCGCGCCACGTCGTGCACGTCGCAGCCGATGGCGTCGCAAAGATTGGCGATCTCGTTAATAAAGGTGATCTTTGTCGCGAGAAAAGCGTTGGCGGCGTATTTGATAAGCTCCGCGGCTTCGAGCGATGTAATGACGATCGGGGTTTCGATCAAATGCAGCGGGCGGTAGAGGTCTTTCATCACGGCAATGGCGTCCGGCTCGTTGCTGCCGATGACCACGCGGTCGGGGTGCATGAAATCTTCGATCGCCGCGCCCTCGCGCAAAAACTCCGGGTTGGAAGCGACGCCGAAATTCGTTTTAGTTTTTTGATGTTCGGAGACGAATTCGCGCAGCCATTTGCCGGTCCCGACGGGCACGGTGGATTTGGTGACCAGAACTTTGTAGCCGTTCATCGCCTGGGCGATATCCTTAGCGGCCGACTGGTAAAAACTCATATCGGGCGAGCCGTCTTCGAGCGGCGGGGTGCCGACCGCCAGAAAAACCACCAGAGCTTCTTCGACGGCCTTTTTGATATCCGTGGTGAAATGAAGCCGCCCCGCTTTATAATTCTTTTCGACGATCTGATCCAGGCCCGGTTCGTATATGGGGATGATCCCAGCGTGCAGGCGGTCGATCTTCTTTTCATCGACATCGACGCAGGTTACCTCGACGCCGAATTCGGCGAAACAAGCCCCGGTCACTAACCCGACATACCCGGTGCCGATAACAGCAATATGCATAAATTATTAGATCCTAAAAATGAGATAAAATATTATTCTATTATAAACAAACAAAATTTTTGCGGGTCACGTCATTTTTTACGCGACCCGCATTGTTTTTTACCTTGCTTTTGTAACAGCAAAAAGCAGGCAGAAGAGTTTGATTACATTAACGGTTTGGACTGACGATCACGGTAGTTCCGCTCGAAGTGACGTCATTTCCTTTCGAACCAAAGAAGATAGCTGCTCCCGCGGCTCCCAAAGCGCCGAGGATGATCGCCGCCAGCGCGCCGGTGCTAAGCCCAGCAACCGGAAACGCTCCGCGATCGCCGCCCGGACGCGGGCACGGCGTGCAGCCCGTTTGTTCCAAATTGCCCGCCACGGAACCCGTGCCGGCCGCAACTTGTTTTTCAGTGGCGCCGCTTCTCATCGTGACCGAACCGGCAATGGCGTCGGCGTGGGTATGCGAACATTCCACTTCCACGTCAAACGTATTTGCCTGAGCCGGATCGCCGATGATGGCGGCATCCTTGGTTGTAACCGTCGAAGCAACGCCCGAAGCATTGGAAACGCGCACCTTACCCGCGGAAAGGATGCCGACAATGCTGGTCGTCGTGAACTGCAATTTCAGACTGGAGTCCGCTTGCATTTCGACCCGGCCTAATTTACCGAGACTGACAACGGCGCTTGAATTCGCACCGGTGACGATGGTGCTGTCCGAGCCAATGGTCGTGTTGACCGTAGTGGGATTGCCATTCACTGTAACTTGTCCCGTAACACTGATCTCAGCGGTCAAATCTTTCGGCGCGGCAACCGCTACCATGGTATAAACTGACCAGATGGCAATGGTCGTAAGAATTGCTAAGGATTTACGAGTCCAATTTTTGCCCAACATTATTATGTATCCTCCTGTAATAAAAAGCCTTTTAAAGCTAGGTTCTCAATTATACTTGAAACGCAGTTAACTTCAAGGGAAGTTAAATATTATCTGCTGGGGCTAACCACGGTTCCGCCGCCGCCTATCGTGGTGGAATTGTTATCGCCCAGAGCCGCCCACAGAATGCCGGTTGCGGCACCCGCAAACACCGCGCCCCAGAGCCACCAGGCCGCTCCGCCCTTATTGCATTCGAGAACGCCATCTTTGTCCGCGTCTATGCAAACACAATCCTTATCGCCGTCGTTATCACGGTCGGTCGAACAATCTTCGTAATCATCTGTGCTCTGCGCGACCGCATTTTCAGCGCTCGCCGTAAAGGTATTGTTTTCAGCGGTAGCCGAACTCACACTGCCATGAGGCGTATTGATGACTGTAGACGTATCAGCCGAACCGATCACCGTGACCGTGCCCGAAGTAAGATTGCCGGTAATAGCATTCTGATCAAAATTCACCGTCAAAGTTGAATTCGACGCTAGTTCCAATTTGCCCAATTTGCCAAGATTAATAGTAGCCGTGGCGTTTTCCGGTGTGGTAATAGTGCTGGCGGAAAAAATAGAGCGTCCGGTTTGGGCGACTTCACCGTTGACTGTGACAGCCGATTTACCGTTTACAATGAGTTCACCGGCGATTTTATCGGTGGTGGCAAGAGCAACCATCGAGTAGGTTGCGTATAAAGCGACTATCAAGCACGCAGAAAGTGCTTTCCGAGACCATAATTTGCTGTTCATATTTCTCCTCTTCTACCGCTTTTGCAAGATTATTCTAAAAATTAAAGCCTTTTCACTTTTACACGAAAAGCGAGGCAATGTCAATAAAAATTCAGGAAGTCTGAATAATACAACTAAAACCACTTTCAGGTCAAAGCAAAAATTACAAATTAATGTCCTGATTGGTTTTATTTTATCAGAAGCAAGTTTGAAATGTCCAAAGAGGGAGGCCAAAATTCGCTAATTTGGCGCCGAAATCGGGCGGCAAAATCCCCTTCTATTTTGACGGTCTTTTGCCCCATTATTTGCGGAAACGGAACGCTTTTAGGGAACCTAGCCGCAAAAAGTGCGTAATTTTATCGATATTGACGCGGTAAATGTAAGGTTTCCATAAAGATATGGAATTTCAAAAGGGAAGGCTGAGGGCAGCGCCGGCGCGCAATGCCGGCGGCGTTACCATTCACAGCATTTCGAAATGCATCTGCCCATGCAGCGCTAACTGATCAGACAACGTGATCGGTTTAGCGCATTTCGGGTGATTCGTGGTTATTTCTCTGGCCGGTTATCCGTAACTTAAAAGCAACCGTGAATCATGCTGATCACACGAACCGATCAAGAACGCACCCGCTGACGCAGGCGCTACTGACAAGAAGCGGGATATGTTAATCTTAGGTTCAAAAAATCGCGGGAGAAAATATGAAAATCGGAGCGAAAGTTTTAGGAGTGTTTGTCCTGGCAATATTTGTTTTTGCCTGCGCGCAAGACACGAAGCAGCAATCGCAGCAGGGGCAGAACAAAAAGATCAAGATCGGTTTTGCCATGGACACTCTGAAAGAGGAACGCTGGGTGCGCGACAAGGACGCTTTTGAAAAGCGCTGCAAGGAACTCGACGTGGAATGCCTGGTCACGGTGGCCAATAATATCGCCGAACGCCAGGCCGGCGACGTCGACACTTTGCTGACGCAGAATGTCGACGTGCTGGTGATCGCGCCGCACGACGCCACGCAGGCGGCTTCGATGGTGGACAAGGCAAAAGCGAAAGGCGTGCCGGTGATCAGCTACGACCGGCTGATAAATTCCGACAAGATCGACCTGTATGTTTCGCACCAGGTTCCCGTGATCGGCAGGAAGATGGCGGAGTATGCGCTGCAGAAAAAGCCAAAGGGAAATTATGTGATGATCTACGGCGCGCCGACCGACAACAACGCGTTCATCATGAAGAAAGCGCAGATGGAAGTGCTGCAGCCCGCGATCGACCGCGGCGACATCAAGATAGTGGCCGAAGAGCATGCCAAAGATTGGCTGCGCGAGGAAGCGTTAAAGATCATGGAAAACGCGCTTACCAAAAACAGCGACGATATTCAGGCGGTAATAGCTTCGAATGACGGGACCGCCAGCGGAGCGCTCGCCGCCCTGGAAAAGAAGGGTTTGGCGGGCAAAGTTCTGATCACGGGACAGGATGCGGAAAAGGTGGCGCTGCAAAGCATCGCCGAAGGAAAGCAGACCATGACCGTTTATAAACCGATAATTCCGCTGGCAAACGCCGCAGTGGACGCGGCGATCAAACTGGCGAAAAAAGAACCCCTCACAGGCACCGTTCAGTTTACCAACGACAAGATCGGCAAAGATGTTACGGCCATTCTTTTGGAAGTGATCACGGTGGATAAGGACAATATGATGAGCACTATCATCAAGGACGGGTTTCAAACCTATGAAGAGGTTTACAAAAACGTTCCGCCCGACCAGCGACCGCCGAAACAGTAGGCAGTGGGCAGTGGGCAGTGGGCAGTGGGCAGAAGCAGTAGCAGTAGCAGTAGCAGAAGGCAGTAGGCATGGGTAGTGATTTTTTACTGCCCACTGCTACTGCCTTCTGCCGTTGCTTTCTGCCGCTGCTTCTGCTGCTGTTACTTACTGATTCCGCTGTTCTCGATACCGTTGTAAATTTCGGGCGCGTACAAACCCAGCCATGGATCGGCGCTCGGCGTCAAAAACAATTCGGCATAGACCTTTTCGTTAAACTTGTTCAGATCGTTTCCCGCGCCTTTTTGCAGCCAGGTGTAGAGCTTCGAGTGGAAAAGATATTCGTTGCGCACCGTATCGAGGGCCAGGTTCTGCTCGAACTGGGCGACTAATTTATCCAGCTCGGCCCCTTTGATGCCGAGTTTCCGGCGGATAAAAGCGCGGCTGTTCTCGTCCAATTTGGCCTCATATTTATGCATCTCGGCCAGCCTTTTCCATTTATCCAGATCAGTGTCTTTTTCAAGTATATCCAGACGATTCTGGATCACCGCTACCGGGAGAATTTTCACTTCCACAGCCATCTTCGACATTGCGCGGCGCGAAGCAGTGATCCCGTTGATGAAAGAAACCCCTTCATACGGGGTGGTGGAGAGATTTTTTTCCAGGGCGATCTTTGCCGTCCGCAGATCGGCGTTCCAGTTTTCGTCGATGGTCTGCAGGCGGTCGCTAAAGTAGCGGTTTTGCATGTTTGCGATCAGGCTTTGTTTTACATCGGGACCCGCAAATTTCAGGCTGCTAAAAGCGCCATCGGCCTGATGCAGCAGTTGTTTAAAGACTTCGGGCCCGTATAAGCCCGGGATGGCGTCGACCACTCTTCCCTGGCCGTCCAAGATGTAGTGAATGCTGTTTCCGGTCAGCGTGGTTTCCATCCGTCGGCCGTCGCCGAAATCGATGGTCACGCGCGGCGCGGGCCGGACAGATTGCCAATGCAGAACGAAACGGGCGCGCAGCGTTTCCGAGATCTCTTTATTCGGGTAAAGCGCGGTGCGGAAGAAACGGCTGTTGGCGCAGCTCAGCTCTTCGTTCAGATTTCCCAGCAGGCGCAGCGAAAGGATCGGTTTTTTGGTTTTTTGCGCTTCGGCTTTGGCTTTTTCCAGGTCGGTGTACCAGTAAAGCCCGGAAGCGTAGCTGTCCTTCTGCATGCTGACCGCGTCGAGCGCCGCCGCCAATTTCAGCCATTCCGGCGTTTTCTCGCCGGTTTCCATAAAGGCTTTTATCCTGTCCGCGTGGGCGGTAAACATTGCCTGCAGGCCTTCAGCGCCCATTTCGCGCAGCCCGGCAACGGCAGTTTTCGCCTCCACGGTATTTTCGGAAACCGCCTGCTGGGCAAGGGCTTCGGCTTTTTCCGTGCTGTAATCTTTCCAGGTATGTGCGGATGAAATGAAAGCGGCCGCGAGAAGAAGGACGCCAAAAAGTCTGGTTTTCATAACCAACCTCCAAGTAAAAAAAAGATCGTCGCGGTAAAAACGGGCTATGCGGCCCTGAGAAGGGCAAAATCGGACTAACTTTTGACAGTTAATTCTGGCCGCATAGCCGTTCACCATTAAAGATGTTGCTGCCCTCCGATAGGTTGCACAAGGTGTAAACCTTTTAACTATTTAACAGAACGGGACAGTTTTGGATTTCTTGCAAATTGGCTCCGTACATTTGAAAGAAACAACATTTATCAACTCTCAGGTTCGGAAGGGTCGCTTGCGCCCGCCGAGAAATTTTGTCAGAACCGGGAGCGGTAGCGACCGGGTTCTTCTGCCAAAACCGAAACCCGGTCGCTACCGCTCCCGGTTCTGACTTCAGCGGGCGCGAAGCAACCCTTCCGGACCACGAGATGACTTAACTTGCCCGATTTTCCGCAAGGTTGCACAACAGAAAAGGGGCGGACGGGACGTCCGCGCTCCCAGTCGAAATCCGCTTGCTATTGTGCCTGTTTTTCGTTATCATATACGTTTCCTTCGGGACGTCTCGGTTATTGGCCTCTGGTGGGTTCGCGCCCACTTTTTATTTTGAGCGGAAAACGAGGGAAGGTTTGAAGTGATGGACAGAAGCGCCGCTCAGGACAAAGTACAGGAGATAGCCGCGGGGGCAGCCGCCGATTACGGGCTGGAGCTTGTCCGGGCTGAAATAAAGGGCTCGGAAAAGCGGCCGACGGTGACGGTTTTTATTGACAAGGAAGGCGGCGTAACGCACGAAGATTGCGTAAAGGTAAGCCGCCGGATGAGTGACGCGCTGGACGCGGAAGACCTGATATCTTCGGCTTATTTGCTCGAAGTTTCCTCGCCGGGGCTCGAAAGAGAGCTTTACAGCCTGCGGGATTTTGCGAAGTTCGCCGGGCACCTGGCAAAGGTCAAGATGAACACGGCCATCGACGGCCAGCGAAACTTTCGCGGCAGGATCACGTCAGTCGAAGGCGAAGAGATCGTTTTTGACGACCGCACCAGGGGGGAAGTGAGATTCCCTTACGACACGGTCGCCAAGGCGAACCTGGAGATCGACCTGGAAGCGGAATTGAACAGGAAACAGGAACAAAAGAATTAAGTAAGTTTACTGATTTGTATGGCTATTACATCTATCGCACAGAATATCGACGCGCTTTGCAGCGAACACGGCCTCGACCGTGACCTGATCATCGAAGTGCTCAAGGACGCCATCAAGGCGGCGGCGCGGCGGCATTTTAAGATCAAGGACCCCAAGGCCAAGGACGGCACGGAAGTTAAGGTGGACGATCCGCTCCAGGTCGATTGGAACATGGAAGACGGCTCGCTGGAGATCAGCGTGGTGAAAACCGTGGTCGAGGAAGTAGAAAATGCTTCCGTCGAGGTAACGCTGGAAGAAGTGGCGGAGATGGGCGTGGAAGACGTCGAGATCGGCGACGCGCTGATGATCCCCCTGCCGATGGAAGAACTGGGCCGCATCGCGGCACAGACCGCCAAGCAAATTCTGGTGCAGAAAGTGCGCGAAGCGGTGCGCGAAAAAGTTTATGAAGAGTATATTGACCGCAAGGGCGATCTGATCAACGGGACGGTCAAGCGTTTCGAACGCGGCGATATGATCGTCGATCTCGGCAACAACCTGGAAGCCGTTGCGCCGCGCAACCAGCAGGTGCGTTCCGAGCAGTGGTCGCAGGGTGAAAGAATTCGCGTGGTCATCCACGACATTACCAAGGATTCCAAGGGGCCGCAGATCATCGTTTCGCGCGCTTCGGAAGAGCTCTTAAAACGCCTCTTCGAAATGGAAGTGCCGGAAATTTACGACGACACGGTGGTCATCAAATCGGCGGTGAGAGAACCGGGCGAAAGGGCCAAGATCGCGGTCGCTTCGAATGAAAAAGACGTGGACCCGGTCGGCGCCTGCGTGGGCATGAAGGGATCGCGCGTGCAATCGATCATCCGCGAACTGCGCGGCGAAAAGATAGACATTATCGAGTGGTCCGACGAGCCTTCGGTTTTTGCCGCCAACGCGCTGGCGCCGGCAAAGGTCAGCCAGGTCCGCATCACCGACATTCAAAAACGCCAGATAGAAGTGATAGTGATCGAAGATCAACTGTCGCTGGCGATCGGCAAGCACGGGCAGAACGTCCGGCTGGCCACGCGCCTGGTGGGTTGGAATATCGACATCCGCAGCGAAGCCGAGCTCAAGAAAGAGATCGCCATCCAGATGAGCAAGATGATGGCGGCGGGCGAAAGCGTCCCGGTTTCGGCGCTCGAAGGCGTCTCTGCCGCGCAGGCCGAAGACCTGAAGGAAAAAGGGATCGAGGATATCGACGCGTTGGCCGCTGCTTCGGTCGACAACCTGGTCGATTATCTCGACGTCAGCATGGACGAGGCCGAAAAGATCCTGAGCGCCGCCAAGGCGGTGGTCGAATTGCGTGATGCTCCGGCGAGCGAAGAAGCCGGCGAGGAAGAAGCAGAAGCAGAAGAAGAAGAAGGTACGGAAGCCGCAGAGGAAACGGAAGCCGCCGAAGGCGAAGAAGGCGAGACGGAAGCAGAAACTGCGGAAGAAGTAGGAGAGGAAGTTGCGGAAGCCGCGGACGAAATTGGTGAGAGCGATCCGCTTGAAACGACGGACCTTGCGGATATCGAAGAGTTGGCCGAAGAAATGAAGACCGAAGAAGCCGGTGAAGGCTCAGGTTCTTCAGGCCTTGACGAAGAAACTTTCGAGCAGGCTCTGGTAGACGCTACGGAAAACTCTGTAGAAGCCGAAGATGAAATTGCGGCTGAAGATATCTCGGACGAAACCGAAGATATGGATCCTGGAGAGGCCGCTGAACTGGCGGCTGAAGAAGGGGAAAACGAAGCGGAAGAATCCAGCGACGAGACCTTCGCTACGGAAGAAGCGGCTGAAAAAGAAGTGAAAAAAATAGCCGAAGAGTCAGATGAAGCAGATGAGAAATAAGCTCTGCACAGCAGGAACAGGGCAATGCCCGGTTAGGTTAATTAAAAATAGATGGCAGTTGGAAATAAAGTCAGGGTCTATGATCTGGCCAAAGAGTTAAAGCAGGACACCAAGCGCATCATCGAAGATCTGCGGCGTGAAGGTGCGGATATAGATGTGCCTTCAAACAGTGTCCCGAAGGAATTGGCGGACAAGGTCCGTAACAAATACTTTCCCAAAAAAGAGACTGCCCCGGTCAGAGCGATCAAGGTAATCAAAAAAGCGGCCAAGGTCGAGGAAGAAGCGCCCGCGCCGGAGGAAGCCGCTCCCGTCGAAGAGATCCCCGAAGTGCTTGAAACCCCGGTGGAAGTGGTCCCCGTTCCGCAGGAAGAAGCCCCGGCAAAGGCTGACAAACAGGTCCGGAAGTTGAAAAAGCCCGCGGCCGTCAAAACTGCCAAAAAAGAAGTGGAAACGGTCGAGGCAGTTGGGGAAGAATCGGCCGAACCCGTCATTCCCGAAGTAGAGGAAGTCGAAATTCCCGTCAAAGCTCCCGAGATCAAAACCGCCAGGCCCGCCGGCACCCAGGTCAAGCAGATCAGGATCTCGGCCGAAGCGCTGAAAACCATCAAGGATTCGGAACAGGCCAAGGTAGACGCGCGCACGGTGAAACCGGCGGAAGCGGCGGTCGACGCGCGCGGCCGGCAAAAAAGGATTTAGAGAAGTAGGACTAAAAGGCACGCCGGGCGAAACCTCCACGCCGCAGCTCAACTATGTTCCTTCGCCCGACCAGCGCCGTCCCAAAGGACGTTCGACCGGAAAGGCCAGAGGCGGCGACCGCCGGCACGGCAGGGACAACAGATTTGCCGAACAGGAGCTCTCCGCGCCGCGCCCGAAGTCGATCGAAGAACGCATCATGGAGCAGGCTACCGCCGCGGCCAGCGGCGAAGGCGAATTCAGGCAGGTGCGCCTGGCCGACGGCGCCACGGTGCGCGACTTTGCCGAAAAACTCGGCATCGTGCCGCGCGATATCGTGCAGCTTCTGCTGAAGAAAGGAATTTTTGCCACGCTCAACCAGCCGATCAATGAAAGGCTGGCGATCGAGCTGGGCGAAAATTTCGGCTACCAGGTCAATTTCGTTCCCTTCGAAGAGATCGTGGTCGAAGAAGAATTCGAAGAGCTGATAGCGGCCGAAGCCGACGATCTGGAATTGCCGCGCGCTCCGGTCGTGACCGTTATGGGACACGTCGATCACGGTAAAACTTCTTTGCTCGACGCGCATCCGCCAGGCGAACGTCGCCGAAGGCGAAGCCGGCGGCATTACCCAGCACATCGGCGCTTACAGCGTGCAAGTCGCAAGCTCTGATAACGGCAATGAAAAACGCCGCGTGGTTTTCCTCGATACGCCGGGCCACGAAGCATTTACCATGATGCGCGCGCGCGGCGCCAAAGCGACCGACGTGGTCGTACTGGTGGTGGCGGCGGACGACGGCGTGATGCCGCAGACCATTGAGGCCATTGAACACGCCAAAGCGGCCAGGTGTTCCGATCATCGTTGCCATCAACAAGATCGATAAACCCGACGCCAATCCCGACAAGGTAAAACAGGGACTGGCGCAGCAGGGGCTGCAGCCCGTGGATTGGGGCGGCGACGTGGAGATGGTGGCCGTTTCGGCGAAGAAAAAAGAAAATCTCAACGTGTTGCTGGAAACCATTCTGCTGACGGCCGACATTCTCGACCTGAAGGCCAGCCCGACCCGCCGCGCTTCGGGCGTGGTGCTCGAAGCCAAGCTTGATAAAGGACGCGGCGCGGTGGCGACAGTGCTGGTCCAGCAGGGAACCCTGCGTGTCGGCGACCCGTTCATTGTCGGGCAGATTTCAGGCAAAGTGCGCGCGATGTTCAGCGACCGCGGCGAAGAGGTCAAGGAAGCGCAGCCGGCGACGCCGGTCGAAGTGCTCGGCCTGCAGGGCGTTCCGCACGCGGGCGACAATTTCCAGGTGGTTGCCGACGTGATCCGCGCCACCCAGATATCACAGCAGCGCCAGATGAAAGCGCGCCAGAGCGCGCTGGCGAAATCGACCCGGCGCGGTATCGAATCCCTCGGCCTGGCCGAGGTCAAGGAACTTCTTATCATCCTGAAGGCCGACGTGCAGGGCTCGGTCGAGGTGCTGAAATCGACGCTCGAAAAACTTTCGACCGACAAGGTCGGGGTGCGCGTGATCCGCGCCGGCGTCGGCGCGATCGCCGAATCGGACGTGCTGCTGGCTTCGGCCACGCAGGCGGACGATACCAGCACCGCGGTCGTCATCATCGGATTCAACGTGCGTCCCGAAGCCCGCACCGCCGAGATCGCCAAGCAGGAAGAGGTGGATATCCGGCTGCACTCGATCATTTACAAGATCGAAGAAGAGATCAAAGCCGCCATGATCGGCATGCTCGATGCGATCGAAAAAGAAGCGATCCTCGGCAAAGCCGAAGTGCAGGAAGTCTTCAAGATACCGAGAGCGGGCAACATTGCCGGCTGCCGCGTGATCGAGGGCGTCATCAGGCGCCATGCCAAGGCGCGGCTGATCCGCGATTCGGTGGTGATCTGGGAAGGCGAAATAGATTCGCTGAGGCGGTTTAAGGAAGACGCCAACGAGGTCAGGCAAGGGTTCGAATGCGGTATCAGCCTGTCAATTTTAACGACATTAAGGTTGCCGATCGAGATCGAAGCGTACGTTATTGAAAAAATTGCCGCCACGTCATTGGACTAATCCGGTGGAGTAAAGAGAATGCGCAGACCGGAGAGAGTGGCAGAACTTTTGAGAGAGGCACTGGTCGAAATTGTCGGCTTTGAGCTGGAAGACCCGCGGGTAGAAGCCGTTACGGTAACCGATGTGCGGGTGGCTGATGACCTGAGAGACGCCAAGGTTTATGTGCTGATCGAAGGTGATGAGACGGAAATAAAAGAAGCGCTGAAGGCACTGAAACACGCCGCGCCTTATGTCCGTCAGCAGCTGAGCCTCAGTTTGAATTTGCGTCATGCGCCGCACCTGTATTTTGTACGGGATACGGTTGAAGAACAAGCGGCCCGGATAGAATCCGTTTTGCAGACATTGACGCACGAAAAAGAAACGCAAGAAAGGGTAGCGGAGGAAGAATGATCTTCTCGTTTCTTCGCTTTTTCCTAAAGTTATAAGATGTTAAGTCAAGTAGTCGAATTAATTGAAAACAAGAAGTTTTTTGGCATCACTACCCACGCCCGTCCTGATGGGGACGGCATCGGTTCTTCCCTGGGTTTGTATTGGCTCCTGCGCTCGCTGGGCAAAGAAGCGGAAGTTATCTTTCGCGATGAAATTCCGGTTTCCTACCGCGAGCTTCCCGATTCCGACAAGATCAGGCAGATAGGCAAAGCGGATAAAAAATACGACGCCGTTTTTGTGATCGAATGCTCTGACATTCTGCGCCCGGGGATCGAGGGGCTGGATAGCCAGTTCATGGTCAACATCGACCACCACGCCACCTGCGAGCATTTCGGCGATATCAACTGGATCGATTCCACCGCTTCGGCGGTCGGCGAGATGATCTACAACCTGTGCAAGGCCATCGGCGGAAAGATCAGCAAAGAGATCGCCGATTGCGTTTATATGGCGCTGGTTGCCGACACCGGTTCCTTTCATTATTCCAATACCACCGAACGCACCTTTAAAGTCGCTTCCGAGCTGGTCAAGATCGGCGTCAAACCCAGCAAAATTTCCGAGGCGGTTTATAACAGCTATCCCTGGAGCCACGTCGAATTATTGGGACGCATAATGGCCACGGTTAAGCGCGACGAGAGCGGGCGCGTCGCCTGGATGCGGCAGGACCTGAAAATGGTCGACGATACCGGCGCGGTCGACGGCGACAACAACGGCTTTGTCAACATTCCGCTGTCGGCGAAAGAAGTCCTGGCGGTGGTCTTTATGAAAGAGGTCCGCCCCGACACTTACCGCGTCAGCCTGCGCTCGAAAGACGATATCAACGTTGCCAAGATCGCCGAAAAATTCGGCGGCGGCGGGCACAAAAATGCTTCCGGCTTCCGCGTCGAAGGCGATTGGGATGAGAACGAGCGCAAGATCGTGAAGGCTGTGCTGGATGCGGTCGAACGTTCACAACACCTGATCGAAGAGCCTGAAGAAATTCTCGAACCTGCCTTAGTCTCATAAACGCGTATGTCTTCTGCGGCGAACAAAGAAAAGCGTTACAAGTGGCGGCGCGAAGATTATCGCGAAAACACCAAAGGTCTGCTGATGGTCAACACCGGCGACGGCAAGGGCAAGACCACCGCCGCGCTGGGCTTGCTGATGCGGGCCGCCGGGCGCGGGCTGAAATGCTGCCTGATCCAGTTCATGAAATCCAAGAGCGACCGCTACGGCGAGCACGAAGCTGCTGACGAACTCGGTATCGAAGTTCACACCATGGGCGACGGCTTTACCTGGGACACGAAAAATCCCGAACAAGATATAAAAACTTCGAAAGAAACGTGGGCGCTGTGCGTCGAAAAAATGCGCAGCCGGGAATATGAGCTGCTGGTCTTTGACGAGCTGGTCTATGTGCTCGATTACAAATTTTTAGATGTAAATGAAGTGCTGCGAGAGATAAAAGAGGTCCGCGCCGGACAACCCCACCTGCACATCGTCGTAACGGGGAGAAACGCCCCGCCGGAACTCGTCGAAGCCGCCGATCTCGTAACCGAAATGCGCGAAATAAAGCATCCCTTCAACGCCGGGATCTACGCACAACAAGGAATAGAATTCTAAGGAGCGCACAATTTATTGTGCCTCTGCCGAATAAATTCGGCGCTCCGTCATTTCTGATTCATTTCCCACAGATCCACATTACCTTTTAAGCGCGAGGATGGGCAAAGCTTTTCCACCACACAACTGCCGCACAGCGGGTTTCGCGCTTTACAGATCTGCCGCCCGTGAAGGATCAGCCAGTGCGGAAACATTATCCAGTGTTTTTTAGGCACCAACTCCTGCAGATCTTTTTCGATCTTTTCCGGCGTCGTTTGCGCGGTAAGCCCGAGCCTTTGCGAGAGCCGCGAAACGTGCGTGTCCACCACCACGCCGGCGGCGATCCCGAACGCGTTTCCCATCACCACATTTGCCGTTTTTCGCGCCACGCCGGGCAGGGTCAAAAGCTCTTCCATCGTCTGCGGAACCTCGCCTTTGTAGTTTTCGATAAGAATTTCGCAAGTCTTCTGGATATTTTTCGCTTTGTTGGTGTGAAAGTTGATCGAGCGAAGATCGTGGGCGAGTTCTTTAGTCGAAACCTGCAGGTAATCCCCGGGCTTGCGGTATTTGCGAAAAAGATCTGCAGTGACGATATTCACGCGCACGTCGGTACATTGCGCGGAAAGTATGGTGGCGATAAGAAGCTCAAAGGGGTTGGTGTGATCGAGCGCGGTGCGCGCGCCGGGGTAAGCGCGGCGCAATAATTTTATGATCTGCGCTGTTCGGGTAGTTTTATCCTTACTCAAAATAATTCCGCTTTTGGGTATATTTTAACTTCGGATAATTATATATGTTTTCGGTGTCAGTAGCCCGACCGTAAGGGAGGGCGCTAATGAAAAAAACTGCGCCCGCGCTGACGCTTGGGCTACACGGCGCGCAACTATAAAAAAAAAGAAGAGTTGAAAGGTTCCAACTCTTCTTTCGAAAATCCCGGAAAATAATTACGGGACATATGCGGACGGTACCGGCAAGTCACCGGTCAGCCCCCAATTAACCGTGTAGTTAGTGCCGTCTTCACTTTTTCTGATCGTCCATAGCCCGGCATTAAATATTCCCACGTCGTTCTTGCTGTCGCCTGTGTATTCACCGGGCACGAGGCGTTGATAAGTTCCCACCGAATACGCGACCACAGCGGAATTCGAGCTCTGCCGCACGCGCCATGTATTGCCGTTCACCGCCGCTACGTCGACCTTGCCATCGGTGTCGTAATCTCCCTGGACGGGTTTATCGCCGGCCCCGCCGGGTGACGAAACCTGAAGAAATCCGTCCCTGCTTTGCAAGAGATACCATTGGTGATCTGAGGGCCTGTATACCGCAATATCGGCCTTTCCGTCCCCGTCATAGTCCGCCACCACCGGGTCATCCGCGCTTAATCCGAAGTTAGTGTAGGTGACCTGCCCGGTCAAACTTAACTTGATACACCATTGTCCGATCGAAGGCCGGTAGATCGCAATATCGGCCGCTCCGTCATTATCGTAGTCCGCGGGAGTGGGCTTGTCGGTAGAAACCCCGAAATATTCGGTTCGAACAGTGCCGTTAGAACTATTCAGAATATACCAGGTGCCGTTGCGATAGACCGCGATGTCGGCTTTAGCGTCTTTGTTGTCGTAATTCGCCGGCACTATTTTGTCCGTACCGTATCCAAAACTTACCGCGTAATGCGAAGAGTCCGAACTTTTTAAGACCCACCAGACCGCCTGCGTGTCCGGCCGGCACGATTGCCACCTCCGACTTTCTGTCCCCGTCAAAGTCGGTAAAATACCTCGCCTGGTTCGGGGAATTCAGGAAAACTCCCAGGCCCTGACTCACCCCGCAGCAATTACCCACGGCCAGATCGGCCTTTGAGTCCGAATTAAGGTCGCCCGCGATTATTTCCAGCGGCTCGTCCCCGCCGTTTTGTATGAGATAGGATTGAAATGTTCCATTTCCGTTCCCATATAGTATGTTCACTTCGTCGAGCGAACCATAATTGCCGTTCGTCGTTGCCACGTCGAGCTTTCCGTCATTGTTCAGATCGGCCGAGGTGATCGAACGAACCGTGTGGCTCACGGCAAACTGCTGGTAACTGTTAGGAAAGCCGAGGGCGGAGTTAAGAAAAACGCGGACCCATGAATTGTTGTCGACCGCCGTCGCCGCGATGTCCGTCCTGCCATCCAAATTGAAATCTCCGAGCGTTAGGTGAGTAGTGGTGAGACTGTTAAGAACCGTTGCGGGCAGAACGAAAGTTCCGTCGCCCACACCGTAATAAACGGTTACCCCGCCGTTTGATGCGATAGCCACATCCAGGGCATGGCCACCATTGAAGTGTCCTGCCTTAATATCGCCGGGAATACCCTCGAACGAATTGACGGTGCCATCAGGAAAGGCGCCCGCGCCGTCATTTTTCATCATCCAAAACTGGCCGTTAGGCGGTTCGGTATAACTGGTGACGACAATGTCGGGCCACCCGTCGCCGGTAAAATCGCCGACGTCGACAGCAGTGGCATCGGCCCTTTGATTAAGATTGTAAAGAGTCTCATTTATCAAGCCGCAGGCGCCGTTCCCGCTGAAGACGCTTACCTGATTAAACTGCATGGCGCCGCCGAAATGCGAGACTACCACATCCAGCTTTCCGTCCTGATTGAAATCTCCGACGGCTACGTCTCTGACCCCCGCCGTGGTGGAGACCGGCGCCGAAGAGCACAATTCGAAAGTGCCGTTTCCGTACCCTTTGAGGACCGATATTTTGAAATCGACAGTTATCTGTACCAGGTCGGGCAAGTTGTCCCCGTTAAAATCGCCGCGGGCCAGCGCTACCGTATCCTTTAGCGCTCCGATCGCCTCTCTTCGATCATTAAGAGGGCCCGCAAAAACATTGATGGAAACTATCAGTATCACTAAAACGCAGGCTAAAAAACACCGGTTTTTCAGGAATTTAAAGCGAAAGGACGAATGTAGCTTATTCATTTAGCACTCCTATTTGGATCATTTAATTTTTGTGGGCTCAGTCGAATCTATAGCTTTATCAAATTCTTTGCAAGGGCTTTTTCCTATAATTAGGAATATCTGCCACGAATCACGCGAATAACGAAATTGATGCAATTCGCGGCAATTATGGAAAGTATATAGCCCGTAAATAGGATATGAAGCGCAAGGTACTGACTTCATTATTTTCGGTCATCTATTTCCATTTATGGGCAAAGCCTGGCTCTTAAGTTTCGCAATGAGCGCAAAATGCAGCCGTTAATATTTTACTGAGAAGCGTGAAAACATGAATAAAAAGAGGCCGGTAATTTACCGGCCTCTTTTGTTCTGTGCAGTTCGCTAAAGGAACTACGGTTGTTGATAGGCCCTCTCGATCGCGGTGTCGCCGCCGAGGCCGAAATTCGAGATCACTATTCCGGAGGTGCTGCCGTTGACGTACCAGATGCCGTTGCGATAAACCGCCACGTCTTCCTTGTTGTCACCGTCATAATTACCCGGAACCGGAATATCGGTACTCAGGCCCCAGTTGACGGTCGAGTCGGATCCGAGACTGCCGTGGATCAGCCACTGGCCGTTGCGGAAGACCGCCTGGTCGTCTTTACCGTCGCCGTCGTAATCGGCCGGAACAAGCGTATCGCCAGCCTGGCCCCAGTTGACCATGACGGTACCGCCGGTGCTCCTTATGATCGTCCACACGCCCGCTTCGAACATGGTCAGATCGGAAATATCGTCGCCGTCAAAGTCGCCGCTGACCGGGGTCCCGGTCGTGCCGACAAACGTGATGGTGACGATCGGCGATCCTTCGGGCCCGGTCGGCGGGCCTGCCGGATTGGCATAGGTGTACCAGTGCCCGGTGCTCTGGCGATAAACGGCAAAGTCATCCAGATCGCCGCCGTTGAAATCGCCGACGACCGGAACATCGCCCGTGAGCCCGAATTCGATCCCGAAGACAGTGGAATTACTGCTCCTCAGAACAAAGAAGTCAGGCACGCCGCCAGTGTTGCTCGGACGATAAATAGCGGTGTCGGTCTTATCGTCACCGTCGTAATCGCCCGGCACCAACGTATCGCTGGAAAGGCCCCAGTTGATGACCGTAAATCCGGCAGTGCTGCGGTTGAGATACCAGTTGCCTTCGTTCGGACGATAGACCGCCAGGTCGGACCTGCTGTCGCCGTCAAAGTCGGCCCTGGCATCCGAATTGGCCACCACTACCGGGTTACAGCTTGCGCCGGTCGTTATTGTAATAGTATCGACCCGGGCACCAGGAGTTGCCGTACCGATAACACTGCAGTCAGATCCGACCAGGAACCTGAGCTTTATGTTCTGGCCGTTGGCTGAGGCAGGCAGGTTGACCACGGTATCGATGTAGAGCGGGGCCGCAGTCGTTCCTCCGGAAAGTCCGGTCCAGGCTTGCCGTCCATTGAGCGGGTCGGTACACGTTCCGCTCTGAACGATGCCGGCCCGGTAACCGCCGCTGACAAAACTGCCGCCCGCGGTGATGATGTCCTGATAGGCGCCGCCGTTCACCGCCGGATTGCTGATCTCAAGAACCATTCCGTCGAAGGTATTTTCAAGATTGAAGAGATTCTTGAAGCTCAACTGAGCCGAAGCCGAATTGATAAGGATCGGCGGGGTTTCGAGCGCATTCGTTCCGGTTGTGGACTGTTCCGGCAAGAACGCATTGTTCGGAGCACTGCTCGGATTCGTCGTCGAAGTGGTTGGGGCAACGCCCGTTCCGGTGACAGCGGTCGTCCAGCCCGCAGGAAGCGCGGGGGCTGTTACGCCGTCAAAATTCTGCGAAAATCCAAGTATCGGCTGGCCGATCAAAATACCCTTATCGAACGGTGTCTGTGTTCCCGAATCACTGCTTAGCGCAAATGTGACGACGAGGTTACTGCCGCACTGCTGTCCGGGCGAAATGGTGAAGGGTATCGTATTAGTTACCGTTGCCCCGTTTGCGACCGAACCATAGCTGACCGGAGGGCCGCCGTTGGCCGAAACCGTCACATTGGTTACCGTGGCGCCCGTAGTATTGGTAACCGGCACCGAGAACAGGATAGTTTCGCCGGGGTCGGCGAAAGTATTGTTATTACCGCCCGGGGCCGGGTCCGTAAATGTGATCGGGTTGATAACACGCGCATTCATAAAGTCGAACGCCTCGGTAACGCGCACCGGGCTGGTGGTCGACTGGATCGAAGCGCTAAATCCCATACCGCGAATACGGAAACCTTCGCGTACGTCTGCCGCGTCAGCGGAAGTTTCAGGAACTGCGGCGCTGGCCGCCGCGGCCGTTATGATCGAATTACGCGACGTAAGGAAATTGGGCCCGTTGGGATTGAGCTTCATTCCATCCGTCACAAGCTGGAGAACTTTGGAGGTTCCCGCCTGAAAACCCAATCTTGCAACCATCTGGCAGCGGACTTCCCACAACGCGCTGCTCCAGATCTCGCCGCCGGCATGCGACTGGTCAGGGACCGTGGAAATGTGCGGGCCGGTCATCGCCGGATAAGCGCCGTCCGTCGTGTTGGCCTGATTGGAATCGATGTCCCTAAAGGTCAGCGGGTTATGCGGGCGATTCATCGGCCCGCCGGTAAATGACATACGCGCTTTCGGAAAGCGGCGGATGCCGTAATAGTAGTTCTGCGTGCCGACGGTGCCAAAACCGCTAAGCAGCACATAGCCGCCGGTGGCGTTCACTGAATCCAGCGGTTCGCCGGAACGCGCAAGCATCGCATGCCCGTAGAAATCGCCCCAGCCTTCACCCATATTCCGCCGCATGTTGCTGGTCAAACCGGCAGCGTTGCCGTGCAGGCGGTGCGAAGTGCCGTGGGTTACCTCGTGAATGATGACCTCGGCGTCGCCGGTTCCGTCACGGTCGGGCGTCGGCCCGTTCCAGAGGAACATCTGCATTCTTCCGCGGATACCGTCAGCCTGGGTGTTGAAATTGGCGTTGTTAAATCCGGCAAAATCCTGACCTTCCGCCGAGACGCGGTCAACGCCTGCGATCGCATTCGCATTGCGCCGCCCGGATGCGTCCAAAGTTGTCGTTTTGGAAGTTACGCGCCGCTTCGGTGAATCCGAAGCGATAGAGTTCATCGTGATAGCGGTTCATCACATAGAACATCTGGATGACCGCGCCGTTGCGCGCCGCGGCAACCGCAGGAACATCACCTGGTGGCGGACTTCCCGGCGGGGGATTCCAGGCCGAGCTGAATACGCGGCTTACCCCGGGAACGGGAGCATCCACGCCGTTCGGTTGCAAGGTCAACGCCGGCTTCGACGTTATTACCGTCGGTATGGCCGTTGATGCCGTTCGCACCGTCAGTGATCCATCCCAGATTGTTGAAAGTATAAGGGGCTTCGTTACCGATCAGTGTGGAGTTCGATCTCGTTCCGATCGCGCCTTGCGTACCCAAAGTCGGATTGATCGGGCCGGGAGACATCGGCGCCGGGTTTCCGGCTACGCCCAGCCACGAGGTCGGAGCGGCATAGATCTCATAGGTTGCCGATTGAGTTTGGTCATTGGCCATATTCTTGCGCCACAGCATCATGCCGGTTTTGGCATCAACGATGACATTGTAAGAATTGACCTCTTGCCAAATAACTATTCTCCACGCCGGGACGGCTACGCCGGGTTCGGTCGGGAAGTACATCTTGTCCGCGATCGTGGCCCAATCGCCTGAGCCGAAAACAACCCTTTGGTCACCGGAAAGCGAGTCGTTTCTCGCGGTATCTTCAGCGGTGATCGGACGAGTTACTTTAGTGAAGGCTGCTTTGACTGCATTTACAGGATCGCCGAAATCGGCGGAAAGCGAATCGTAGCTAAGGCCGGGCGCCAGGTTATTGATCACGCGGAACATTTCACCGCGTCTGGTGAAACCGGCTTTTATCTCAGCTCGAAAAACAGGGATGTCGTTAATGAATTGCTCGAGGTGAGCGTACGAAAGATTTCCATCCGGATTGGTGTAATCGGCCGTGACTTTCAGTTGATCTGCCTGTACACGGTTGACGCCGATCAGGGAATCATTCTCTTGCACGAAATTCCGCAGAATTTCGGCATGCTTGATCCCCTTTGAGGGGCCTGTCAGTGTCTTGAAGCCGCGATCGATATCGGGAGCGATCACTTCCGGAATGCGGATGTCTTCGTTGTATTCGACCTTGAGCGTGGGAACGCTGGCGCGAAGCTGCTCTTCGCCCCGGACGAATTCTTCTCTATGGTTTTCTATCATGCCCCTGGACTGTCCCAAAGCCTGGCTGGAAGCATCCATAAAATTGCGCGCTTCATCGCTTTTATCCGTACGGATATCGTAATTCTCGTATCCCGGTTCGAAACTTTCTGTGCGCCACTTGTTTTTTCTGCTTACGGCTTCCGACTGAAACTGGTAAGGCATAAACATCAAAGCGGCTACCATCCCTAAAACGAAAAGACCTAGCAGCAGAATACCCCTGTAGTCTGTCGCTTTCGTTCTCTTATTCATTATTAACAGCCCTCCTCAAAGCTTGCGATTGAAATTATTTCTTCACCTCGAAACGAAAACAGCCCGAAGTGATACGGACCTTATATCGATAATATAAAGGCAGTCAGGGGGATAGGTATAAAGATGCGATCAAAGAAACACCCTTCGTTATTTATAGTGCAGAAAAGTTGTCTGACTATTGCAGCCTATAAAGAAGATCAACCCGGAGAAAGATGCGCTCCGGCCCCTTGTCTTGGTAAAGCAATCGAATGATTGTTGGTGATTATTATAGTAGTTTTTCACTTCCCGTCAACCGGGCAGCCTGCGGAAGGGATGATTCGAAGCTTTGAGTCCCCCTTCAGGCGGCCATAAATTGCCACTAGCTTTAGCTAGTGGTTTGTGAGTCAATTATTTTTATGGCTTTAGCCTAATTTTGCTTTTTGGCTAAAGCCTTATCTTTTAATTTGTTTGGCAATTGAAAAGAGCCGCCTAAAAGGCGGAACTCAAAACACGGATTCGATCCCGCTTATTGTGCTAAAATTAGCGCCAATGACATTGCGAATCGTACAGATCTCGACGGTAATTTTACTGTTCCTCTCAATTTCCTGCCGGTCGCCGCAAAGGGCCGATCTGAAGGCTTACCTGCCCGCGGAAACGCTTATCTACCTGGAAACGGACGATTTATCTAAGATCGGCGGGGTGTTCACGGAAAATAAGGATTGGCGCTCTCTGTCGGGAGGCGCTCCGAAGGATCTTTCGTTTTTGCGGAACAAGCAGGCCGCGCTCGGCGTGACCGGTTTCGTGAACAGCGGCGAAGGCGCGGTCCTGCAGGTAAAGCCGGACCTGGTGCTGCTCATCGACACCCAGGCCGGGCAGTCCGCCGCTGCCCTCACGGCCGAGAGAGTTTTGCGGGAATTACACGGGCGGTTCTCAGGCGAAAACGGCGTGGTCGAAAAATACGCCGATGGCGAGACGCAATGGCTGGCGGCCGCGGGCAGCCAGGGCAAAAAGATCTTCGCGGCGGTGCCGGGAAGCGTGATCCTCATCGGCAACAGCGAAGCCGCGTTAAAACGATGCCTGGAGACCAAGCAAGCGGGGGGCGGCGATCTCTCCGGCAACAGGGAGCTTTTAGAGGCCAGGGAGCAGCGCGCGGCGCCGGATGGGATAGCCTTCGGCTACATCTCGCCCGCGGGCGTTAGAGAGCTCTCAAATTACCTGGCGGTTTCCTGGGCGCTTGAGAGCTCGGAAAACGCTTTGACCCGGGAAATGATCTCCGGGATACTGCCCGAAATTCTGCAAAGGACGGTCAGCTCCGCCGCCTGGTCGGCGCGACTGACGGAGACGGGCGTCGAGGACACGTATTTCGTCAAGACCGAAAAGGAATTCGCGGGCACGGTCTCCCGCACGGTGAAGGCTTCGGCGGCCAGCGCTTGCGAATCGAAATATCTGCCGGGCGATGTTTACTCGGCCAGTTGTTACCGCCTGGAAGACCCGCAGCTCGCCTGGCGCGGCGCGGTGCTTTCCCTGGCAAAACAATTGGACCCCAAAGTCTTGGGTTTATTCGAACAGTTTTCCCGGCAGCTGCTGGGGCCTTACGGCATTGACGACCCGGAGCTTTTTCTGAGCGCTGCCGGTTCTGAGATCATCACCGCGCGATTCGATGCCGATGCCGATGAAGCGGCCGTGATCGTAAAAATAAAAGATAAAGACAAGCTGAAACGGGCGGTCTCGGAAACGTTCGACTTTCGCAAAGCGCCTGAAGCGGCGCCGGAAACAGGGCCGCGAACCGGGCCGGAAATTGCGGACGCCGCGGAGATATGGAAAAGCAGGGACGGGGAATTTACCGCCGCTTTTTCAAACGATGAACTGGTCATCGGAACTTCTCTAGGGGTGGCGAAATGCCTGGAAGCGGCGAGACCGGGCACTCGTGAAACTCTCGCGATGCCGGAAAATTTTCACGGCGCGGGCGCGGTCGTCAGCACCCGGCAAAAAGACGATGCGGCCTTTCAGATCCTTTCACACGTCGCTTCGCAAAATAATAAAACGGCGGAAGCCGGCGGCTACTATTACACGGAAACAAGGATCGAGACATGGGGGATAAAACGCCGGACGGTTTCGGCTTTCGGCCTGTTCGGGGAAATGCTGCGGCAGACGATGCGTTAGCAGCTCTTTAAAAAAATAAAGCCGCTTTTTACGAGCGGCCTTATTTAATAAGTATTGCGTTAAAATAAAACTATGCGGCCTGACGGTCGTCGGAAGTCTCCGCAAAAACCCGTCTGCCGTTGAGTGCATCGTCGATGATCTCTCTCACCGCCGAAGCATCCGGATTAACATCCATTCTTTCACAGGCCTTCAAATGCCGGATGATCCCCTCACTGGCGATATCCAGAGCCGGGCCGCCCAGTTTCAGGAAACGGCGGGCTTGAATATGGTCAATGTGGAGGATACGGTCATGAAGCCATGAAGTTTTTAATTGGATCACTTTCTCTCACCTCTTCGTGTTAAATTTTATGTACCTTGTGAATTTTATCTCTAATATTACTAGATCCTCTCATCTGGGCCCTGCGACTTTGATGAAAAGCTTGTTTGATCCGACAGCCTAAAATGAACTTCAAAAATCCTCGGCGGCGAATTTAGTTCTACAAACAATTCACTATATTAACATCTTTTTAACGTTTTGTGAATACTTTTTTTCACAAGCGCTAAATGTATCTTATATTGTGGTTTATAAAGAAAAGACCGGCAAATGTTGTATCTGCCGGTCAAAAAAGTTTATGCAAAATTGCAGTTTATCTGGGATCTTGAGCGTTTTTATTTAAGGCCCGCGCCGTCTTTCATCGACTTGCCAACGCGGAATTTAAGAGTGGTTTTAGCCGCGATCTTGATCGGTTCCCCGGTCGCGGGATTTCTGCCTTCACGGGCCTTTCTGTGTGAAAGGACCAATTTGCCAAAGCCGGGAACGGTGAATTCACCGGATTTTTTGACTTCCGCAGCTGCCAGGGCACCCATTTCGTCGAAGAAGTTTTTTACTTCGGTCTTTTTGAGCCCGCTTTTTTCTGCCAAAGCACCGATGATTTCGGACTGGGTCATTTTCTTTCCTGCCATAATTTTTTATATTCCTCCAAAAGTTATTTTATATTTTTAAGAACCTCTAAGAATTCAATTTATTTAACCAAAAAGCAAGACCTGGGGGCCCAGCGGGCTAAACTTTTTACCAGGGCGAATGGTCGGGGCGGCAAGATTCGAACTTGCGACCTCACGGTCCCAAACCGTGCGCTCTACCAAGCTGAGCCACGCCCCGTGCATTTTTTTGTACGTTTCATGTAGGAAACACTAACAAATAGCGGATTTTATAGGTGAAAACGCGCTTGGTCAAGTCAAACACGCGTAAAATCCAATAAAAACGGCATAATTCCATCAAATGCGCGTTTTCTATGGCTTATTTGCTGTTTTACAGCCTCATCCAGCTCGCCAAAGGTCTCTGAGAACCCGTCCGGAATGAAGATCGGATCGTAGCCGAAACCGCCGGTTCCGCGCGGCCGAAGGGCGATGCTTCCGCTGCAAATCCCCTCGGAAGTGCCGAGAATTTCGCCCCGCTCGTTCGCCAAGGCCATCGCGCAAACGAACCGCGCGCGGCGCTGCTTACCGGAGATCTTAGCCTGCGCCAGCTCCGCTAAAACTATCCTCATTTTTTCGTCGTAGCCGGAATTTTCGCCGCCGTAGCGCGCGGAGAATACTCCCGGCGCTCCGCCCAAAGCCTCGATCTCCAGGCCCGAGTCGTCGGCCAGTGAAAACACGCCGGTTTGAAGAGCATAGCCGCGGGCCTTGAGTATCGCATTTTCGGTAAAAGTGCCTCCCGTTTCAGCCACGTCCCGGGTTCCGGCAAAATCACCCAGCCCTTTTATCAAAAACGGTTTTCCACGCAGAAATTCTTCGATCTCCGCGATCTTGCCTTTATTTCGGGTGGCGATCAGTAATTCTTTCATAATCGGAGCGCCGAATTCATTCGGCACGACGCTGCGCGTTCGAACCCACCCGCTACCGCAGGTGGTACTGACACGGATCACGCCTGGGGGCGTAACTCTAAACTTTTGTTAAACACTTGTAAATAAAGAAAAATATTGCAAAACAGCCGTTTTTAAGGTATAAAATTAATAGCGGTGTTGCCGCCGGCTTCCTTACCTGACCTACCCTTTATTCTAAAAGAGGCATCTTCGATTGGACAACTTTACAGTGTCACCTCAAACAAATAACGAACTTCACAAACGTCCGCCCACGACTCTTAACGCTGCTGCGAATCCGGAACCTGCCGTGATGAATGGTTCGGCGGCTTCGTTCGAGCTGGGGTTGTGGCTTTTGGGGTTAAAGAGCTACCTGAAAACGCGCAATCACCCGTTCCCGGACGGCAATAAAGCTAAAGCCTCAGCGAAAAACTGGTCGAGCGAAGCCAGGTTGATGCGTTCGGCCCTGCTGCACTGCACCAGGCTGGCTTTGCATTTGAACGCGCCGCCGCTCAAAAAAGAATCGGAAGAGGACGAAAACCCTCAGTCGCCCGAGCTTTCCGCCAACGCGGATTCGTTCGAGGCGGACTATGAACAAAAACCCGATCCCGAAAGCCTCACCGAGCTTGCGGCGTTCCTGCGCAACGCGGTGATCGTTAACGAAAACCTGCTCAGTTCCGCCGAGGTCACCTTCCAGGGGTGGCTGGCGTTCAGCGATATTTTCGGCGCGGGGCTGGAGCGGCTGGAGATCGCCGGGCGGCTGATAACCGACACCGAAACGAACGCCGCCGCTAATTTGCCGCCGGAGCTTGCCGACTGTTTGCAGGATAAAAATATTTCGGCCGCGGTGGAATCCGACCTGCGCATCGTATTTCCTTATTTCGGCAGGCTCCTGAAATATCTCAGCGTGGTCGAAGAAATGCTGCGCCAGGATAAGCCGCTCAAACCAGCCCTGCTGATCTTTGCCGCGATCTACGAGCAGCTGCAGGAAATGATGCGGTTCATCGATAACCGCCTGCTGCGTTTCCGGGACGAGAACGCGCCGCTTTTCGAAGCGCTGGATTGCGTGGTCTATGCCACTTCCGTCGAGATCCGCAAGATCTATTCGCACGAACTGGCGGAAGTAAGCGAAACGCGCCAGGCGCCGCTGATCTACGCCAAGATGGAGGCGGCGCACAGCCTCCTGCGCGATTGCGTGCAGCAATCGCTGATCGGCCTGGCGCAGACGGTGGAACCGGAACTCAAGGCCATCCAGATCTTTCCCAATTTCAGGATCAAACTGGACGAGTCGCTGGTCTTGCGGCAGAAGATATGGGAGCTGAAAAAGAACGTCCAGTCGGTGGAAAACTCGCCGGAAAGCTCCGACCTCAAAGCGCTGCGCAAGGAGCTGAACGAATTCGTCGCGACGACGATGCGCTACCTGATGTTCAAGGATTGGGAAACTTTCGAACGCTTTGTGGAAGAGATCGTACGGACCCGCAACAATTCCGACCTGACGCCGGTGCTGCATCGTTTCGGGGCGTACCTGGAAACGCTTTTCGGGCAGGTAAATATCCGCGCCGTCCTGGCCGACCACCCGTTTCAAAATGCCGAAATGAAAAGCGCGCCGCAACAGGAAATTGCATGGTAAATGACGGTTCAGAGTTCAGAGTTCAAAGTCAAAGTTCAGAGTTACGCGTTTACGCGTGATTATTTTAAGAACTCACGCCTGAAGGCGTAACTCTGAACTCTGAACCTTACTGCTCACACCCACACTCAGCTTCCGTTTTTATCTTCAACTTATAAAGAACGAATTTTCCCAGCACCTCGCCCTCGTCGCGCGTGTACCATTTATCCAGGTTGGTAAAATCCACCTGCCAATCGGCCGGCGCCACCAGGTATGAAAGTGTCGGGTGAGTGGCTTTTTGGTAGTCAAAATTCTTGCGGTACTCGGCGAACTTTTGCACTTCTTCGGCCACCTCGCCGTAGGTCAGCGGTGTTGCGGCGGCGCTCAAACGATCGGTGTGCCTGCCCCAGCCGAAGAGCGCGATCATCGCCACGAAATTTCCGTTCTTGAGTTGATGATCCAGCCAGTCTTCGTCGTAGCCCAGATAGTAAAGCGTCTGGTAATAGCGCTCCTTGTTTTCTTCCCAGGTGACGCCGGCAAAAACGTGCTGATGCCGCGCCCAGAGCACCGCTTGCGGCGCGACGGTCGGCTGGTCGTCGCCCTGCAGGATATGCACCGGGAAAACAACGGCGCGGTTGGCGCCCGGCGAAGGAGTATCGTTAGCGGCGAGCTCTTCGAGCCGCCGGGCCACCGGCATCGCTTCGTCGCGCATGATGTTGGCATCGTCTAGAACGCGTACCGTGTAATGCGCTTCGACAAAGCCCCAGCCCACCGCCAGTAATGCAAAAACGATCAGCGCGGCGACGGAGATCGTCTTATATTTTTCGAATGTGCCTTTTAATATCACGCCCAAAGCGAACACCAGCGAAAAAGCCGCCACGTAATTCACGATAAAAACCTGGTAGTGGATCGGCTGGAGCGAACGCCCGGTGAGCAGCTGCTGGTTAAAAGTTATGAACGGAACCAGCGCGAACGAGAAGGCAAAAATAGTTGAGCGGTCTCTGAGGTTGATAATTTTGAAGATGACGGCAGCTGTGAGCAGCAGCAGAACTACATAACTTATTATCTCCGGCACCCGCCAGAGATCGAGCTCCCTCGTCATCACCAAAAGCTGAACATGGTCCATGGTTTCCGCGCGTCGGGAAAGCAGCCAGCCGTACGCGGCCAGTATCACGGCACATGAGGCCCCCAGCAAAGCAAAGCTCCTGATGTCGCGTTTCCAGTTTTCCGGCCTGAGTATCACCCAGAGCAGGCCCAGAACTCCCAGCCACGCTGCCGCGCTCGTCCAGATATAAAAGTAGGAAAAAACCATCACAAAGAAACACAACGCCGCTAAAAAAACGAGCCATAATTGTTTCCTGAAATTTTCCGTATGCAGCAGGGCCCAAACTGAAATGCCGAGCGCGAAAAAGAACGGGAACGGGACAGCGGGCAGGTAGCGCCGCAGGAAAGGGAAGTAAGGATATGCGCCGTATTCCCATCCGTGCCAGAGCTCGGCAAATGCGCCTTCGCCCGCGGCGAGCGCGCCGCCGCAGAGAACTATCAACGCTCCTGTCATAGCAAACAGCGAGTTGCCCGTAACCCGTCCCAAAAACCAAAAGACGGCCAGCGCGGCGAAAAACGCCGCCAGCGCGCCGTTGATAGTCATCGCCCAGGAAGCAGAGACCCCCAGCACGCGGGCCGGCAGCGCCACCATATAGGGCGCGACGAATTGAATTGAAAAAAGCGATTCGGGCTGCGGGGTTTCCGGCGAATCGTCGCGCCCGGTGTAGGGATCGTTTTTGCGCGGGCGCCCGTCGATCAGCGCGCGCAGGTAAGAGGCGTAAGCGACCTCGTCGATGTCGTTATAGGCATAAGCGCCCTGCCAATCGCCGCCGCGCGCGTACCACAATTTAAATTGCGGGTAGAGCGAGAAGATCGCCAAAAAAATTCCGGCGATCAGTCCCAGCCGCCAGTTCAGTTTCGTCATTGAACGTTTATCATTTATCATTGAGCAAATTACAAATGATAAATGATAAACGCTGATTGGTAAAAGAGTATGAGCTTAAAAGAACGTATAACGGGCGATCTGACCGCTGCGATGAAGGCCAAAGAAGCCGAGCGCGTCTCGACGCTGCGGATGATGCGGGCGGCGGTGCTGAACCTGGAAAAATCGGGCGGCGGCGAATTGACCGATGAACAGGTGGTAAAAGCGATGCAGTCGCTGGTAAAGCAGCGCCGCGACGCGATCGAGCAGTACGAAAAAGCGGACCGCAGCGATCTGGCCGATAAAGAAAAAGCGGAGGCCGCGATCATCGAAGCATACCTGCCGCAGGCCGCTTCCGCCGAAGAGGTCGAGGCGGCGGTCGCTGAGGCCGTGGTTGAGACTGGCGCTTCGTCCGCGAAAGATATAGGTATGGTGATGAAAGCCGCAATGGCAAAACTGGCCGGAAAAAACGCCGACGGCCGGATGGTCAGCGAAGCCGTGAAAGCGAAGCTTCAGTGAATAGTGAATAGTGAATAGTGAATTGTGAATAGTGAATTGGCGGAAACGCGACAGTTATGGAGCGTGTCTTGATTTGGAATTTGGAATTTGGAATTTGGAATTTGGAATTTGGAATTTGGAATTTGGGTTTTTTAATGTGGTTTCGTGTGAATTCGTGGTTACTTCTTCCTAACCAAAAAAACCGGAACCACGAAACGACACTAAAAAACAAACTCTAAAATCTGTCGATTACCGTCACGCCGGTCGAAGCAAAATTATTCATATTTACGAGTTCTTCCAACGACTCCTCGAGCGAAATTGTTTTTCCGATCAGTTTTTCGGGCTGGAGTTTTCCGCTCAGTATCATCTCAAACATTTCCGGATATTTATGCGCCTGCATCCCGTGGCTCCCCAATATCTCGAGCTCGCGGGCAATGACCAGGTCCATCGGGACCACGGTTTCGCGATGCCCGGCCTCCATCAACCCTACCTGAATATGCCTGCCGCGTTTGCGTAAAGCGCAGATGGAATCGAAACACACTTTCGGATGCCCGAGCGCGTCTATCGAGACGTGCGCTCCGCCGCCGGTAATTTCTTTTACCGCATCGGCCGCGTCCGGTATTGCGGCTGAATTTATGACCGCGGACGTACCGAGCGATCTTGCAAGGTCGAGCTTCTCATTTGTAATGTCTATAGCAACGACCTTTGCGCCCAGCGCCGCGGCGATCATCACCGCCGAGAGCCCGACCCCGCCGCAGCCCCACACCGCGACCCATTGCCCGGGCGAGACCCGCGCCTGCTCGACCACGGCGCGAAACGATGTGATAAAGCGGCAGCCGAGGCTGGAAGCGGTGACGAAATCGATCCCGTCGGGCAGCCGCACGAGATTCGTATCGGCGTAGTCGACCGCCACGTATTCCGCGAATGCGCCCCAGTGCGTAAACCCCGGCTGGAATTGAAAGTCACAAATTTGCTGGTTTCCGGAAATACATTGCGGGCAAACGCCGCACCCGCAGACAAAAGGCAGCGTCACCCGGTCGCCTTTTTGCCATTTGGTAACGCCGCTACCGACGGCTTCCACCACGCCGGCGAGCTCATGGCCCGGCACGTGCGGCAGTTTTATGTCCGGATCGTTTCCCATCCAGCCGTGCCAATCGCTGCGGCAGATACCGCACGCCTGGACGGCGATCACCACGCCTTTTTCCGGCGGCGCCGGATCTGGAACGTTCTGGATAGTCAAAGGCTGCTGGAATTTTTCGTAGACGGCGGCTCTCATTTTTTGGAACGCGGGCATCCTGCCCGCAGTGAGCGCGTAGCGCGAAAATTATTGATAGAGTCTCAGCGTTAACAGGCGTTAGGCTGCAAGGCAGCCTTTGCGGGCAAGGATGCCCGCGCTCCATAAAATTACCCGAAAATATTCCGCACTTTATCCATAAAGGATTCGTCGGCAAAGTCGGTGTCTTCGATCTCGGCGAGCTGTTCGAGGATCTTGCGCTGTTCGCGGGTGAGTGTTTTCGGCGTGACCAGTGAGACGGCGACAAACAGGTCGCCTTTGCCGCGCCCGCCCAGGTTCGGCAGCCCGTGGCCTTTTAAGCGAAAGACCGTGCCGGTCTGCGTGCCGGCGGGAACCTTCAATTTTTCCTCGCCGTCCAAAGTTTTAACGTCTATTTCCGCTCCCAGCGCAGCCTGGGCAAACGAAACGGGCACGGACGCGTAAAGATTCGCGCCCTGGCGTTCGAAGCTCTCGTGTTCGGCGACGTGAAGCACCACGTAAAGATCGCCTGCGGGGCCGCCGCCCATCCCGCCCTCGCCCTCGCCGACGATGCGCAGCCGCGAACCGGTTTCCACCCCGGCGGGAATTTTTACTTCCAGGTTTTTGGATCTTTCCACCCGCCCCTGGCCCCGGCAATTCGAACACGGGGTTTTTATGATCTGCCCGCTGCCGCGGCAAGAGCCGCAGGTGCGCGAAACGGAAAAGAAGCCCTGCTGGTAGCGCACCTGCCCGCTGCCTTCACAGGTGGCGCATCTTTCCGGCGAGGTGCCTTTGGCGGCGCCTTTGCCCTCGCATTCGTCGCAGGTTTCAAGGCGGGGAATGCGCATCTGCTCGGACTTTCCGGTGGCGGCTTCTTCCAAAGTGATTTCCAGGTCGTAGCGCAGGTCTGAGCCGCGCTGCGCCGCCGAACGGCGCCCGCCTCTGGCTCCGCCGCCGCCGAAAACATCGCCAAAGCCGAAGAGGTCGAAAATATCCTCGATATTGGTAAACCCGGGGTCGAAACCGGCGCCCGCGCCGGCCCCCACGCCGGCATGGCCGAAGCGGTCGTAGCGCGCGCGCTTTTCGGCGTCCGAAAGCACCGCATATGCTTCGGCGGCTTCCTTGAATTTTTCCTCGAGTTCCTTGTCACCGGAATTTTTGTCGGGATGGTATTTCACCGCCAGTTTGCGGTAGGCAGCTTTGATCTCCTGGTCGGAGGCGGTTTTAACGACCCCGAGAATTTCGTAATAATCGCGTTTGGACATAAGAGTATTCAGCAATCAGCAGTCAGCGATCAGTAGACAATTGGCAGTAGTAGTGTACAGGAATTAACCAGGCTCTGATCGCTGACTGCTGATTGCTGATTGCTGACAAAGAGAGCGCCAGCCCACGTTTATGAACTGACGCTCTATGATTTTGCGATAATTTTCCGACTTTTACAAGTTTCGCTAAACAGTGATATTGAGCAGCGCTGAAGTCAGAATATTGGCGGCCTGCTCGATATCCGACAAGGCCAGCCGCACTTCATTAACGTCTTCGGACCCATCGCCATGGTCGCTTTGGTGACCGATTCCGCGATGGTTTTCTGGTCTTCTTCGCTGAGCGAAGCGCCGAATTCGGACATCGCTTTTTGCGTGTTCTTGATCAGCGTTTCCAGCCGGTTCTTTTGCAGGATCAGTTCCTTGGACTGGCGGTCCTCATCGACCATTGTTTCGGACTCCACGATCAGTTTCTCGATCTCGTCCGGCGCCAGGCCCGACGAAGGCGTGATCTGCATCGCCTGTTCGAGCCCGGTCATCTTGTCCTTGGCGGAAACGTTGACGATGCCGTTGGCGTCGATCTCAAAGGTCACGTCGATCTGCGGCACGCCGCGCGTCGCGGGCGGAATACCCGACCAGGTCGAATTTACCCAGCGAGCGGTTGCCGCCGGCGATCTCGCGCTCGCCTTGCAGGATGTGAATTTCCACGGTCGATTGATTATCGACGACGGTCGTAAACGTCATCGTGTTTTTCAGCGGGATGGTCGAGTTGCGGGAGATGAGTTTGACAAACAAACCGCCGCGCGTTTCCAGCCCCAGGCTAAGCGGCAGCACGTCGAGCAGCACGATGTCTTTCACGTCGCCGGTCAGAACGCCGCCCTGGATCGCCGCACCCATCGCAACGACCTCATCGGGATTGATCTCGGACGAAGGCTCTTTGCCGAAAAGTTCGGTGACGGTTTGGGTGATGATCGGCGAGCGCGTCTGCCCGCCGACGAGAATGACCTTGTCGATATCGGCGGGCTGGAGCTTGGCGTCCCAGAGAGCTTTCTGGCAGGGCTCGACGGACTGATTCGACCAGGTCGCCGACCAGCTCTTCGAATTTCTGCGCGGGTCAGAGTCGCATTGATGTGTTTCGGCCCGCTGGCGTCGGCCGCGATAAACGGCAGATTGATATTCGTTTCGGTCACGCTCGAAAGCTCGCATTTAGCTCGTTCGGCGGCTTCTTTCAAACGCTGAAGGGCAAGGCGGTCGCCGCGAAAGATCGATGCCGTCTTCGGCCTGAAAATTTTCCAGTAGCCAATCGATGATGCGCTGGTCGAAATCTTCGCCGCCGAGAAAAGTGTTGCCCGGTCGTCGGCAAGCACTTCGAAAACGCCGTCGTTGATCTCCAGGATCGTGATATCGAACGTTCCGCCGCCAAGGTCATAGACGGCGACTTTTTCGTTGCGTTTTTTGCCGAAACCGTAAGCCAGCGCGGCCGCGGTCGGCTCGTTGATGATGCGTTCGACTTCGAGGCCGGCGATCTTTCCCGCGTCGCGGGTCGCCTGGCGCTGCATGTCGTCGAAATAAGCGGGAACGGTAATGATCGCTTCGGTGACGTTATCGCCCAGAAATTCTTCGGCCGCGGGCTTCAAACGCTGCAGCACGATCGCGGAAATTTCCGGCGGGCTGTAAATGCGGTCCATCACCCTGATATGGGCGTCGCCGTTCGGCGATTCGACGATCTCAAAAGGCACCGTCGTCGCGCATTTTTTCGACCTCGGGCGAGTCGAATTTTCGCCCGATCAGTCTCTTCACGGCGTAAAGCGTGTTGGCCGGGTTGGTCACGGCCTGGCGTTTGGCGATCTGTCCGACCAGCCGCTCGCCTTTTTCCGTGAAACCGACGACGGAAGGAGTCGTTCTGGCCGCCTTCCTTGTTCGGGATGATCTGAACCGTGCCGCCTTCGAGGACGGACACGCAGCAGTTGGTCGTGCCTAAATCTATTCCGATTACTTTGCTCATAACTTTTTACCTGATCTTTAGAAGTGTCAGAAAACTGCCTTTGGGACGGGGACGTTTGACGGGAGAGGGGTTATTCTTCGACATCAATATTTGGGGCGGTATCGGGGGAAACCGAAACTTTGACCATCGCGGGGCGGATGACTTTCTGACCTATCTTATAGCCGGTAAGTATTTCTTCAAGCACGGTGCCGGGCTCTTTTTCACCGTTTTCGACGGTGGCGACGGCTTCGTGAAAATGCGGGTCGAACGGGTGCCCGACGGACGTGACCGGCTGAATGCCCATTTCCGCCAGCACCTCTGTCAACTGCTGGTTCACCAGTAAAATGCCTTCGATGAACCGTTCAAATTCCTTGCTCTTTTTGGCCGAAACCTGCTCCGCCGATTCCAGCGCGCGGCTCAGGTTATCAACCACCGGCAGCATTTCCGCCGATAATTCGGCTAAAATATTTTCAAAGGTTTCGCCGCGTTCGCGTTCTATGCGCTTGCGGAAATTGTCGAAATCGGTCTGGCGCCGCAGCAGGGCCTGCCGCAATTCGCCTCGTTCTTCTTCCAGCCCCGTGATCTTTATCCGCAGTTGATTGACCTCATGGCCGTGCGTTAAATCGCCGTGAGGCTCAGGCGAGGCAAAAGTTTCCAGGTCGAAATCATCGTCCGGTGGCGGGATCGCGAAATCGACTTCCGGGCTGTCGTCAAAAGATTCCTCTACCTCGAGCACGGTATCGCCGGCATCGATATGGAGGCTTTTTTCCGCTTCTTCAAGCTCCTTTAAAAAGTCGTCGAAGGCGGTCGGCGCTTCAAGTTCAACCTCATTAACGGGCTTGTCTTTTAGATTTCGCTCAAGACTCATCTTGTTTTCTGACCTTGTAAATTAAATAAAGTAAATTACTTGTTGTTTTTATGAGTTCGAAGAGGATTCGCTCATACTTTTCTCAAGCATTTTGGCCACGTAACCGACGATGGCGATGATCCGCGCATATTCGATCCGGGTGGGTCCCAAAACACTTAACGTGCCCGCGGTGGAGCTGTTTTCGAAACGATACGGCGCGGTAATGAGTGCGCAGTTTCGCAGTGAAGGGGCGGCGTTTTCCCGGCCGATGACGACCCGGACATTGCCGCTGAGATTAGCGTCGCGATCGATGCATTCATTGAGGATCTGCACCAGCCGCGATCTTTCTTCGATGACGGAAAGCAGTTCGCGAAGCCTGTCCACATTCCCGGCAAAATCAGATTTCGCCAGGATATGCGAAGTGCCTTCGACGTAAACTTCCCCGATCGAATCTTCTTCGTCTTCAATGCTGCCGCAGCAAAGTATCATTGCATTTTGCAGCAGCTTGTCATACAGGGCTTTTTCCTCGTGCATCCGCCGCAAAATTTCGCTGCGGATCTCGGCCAGGCTTTTGCCCTGAAACTCGATGTTCAAATATCTGGCGGCGCCTTCGAGCTCGTCCTGCGTGAATGGTTCCTTCAGCCGGATGATCTTGTTATGCACGATGTTCGGCGTCGAGACCAAAACCACCAGCACCTTTTTGTCCGGCAGGCTGACGAATTCGATGTGCTGCAGCCGGTCCTGCGCCAGCGAAGGCGAAACCACGATGCCGATGTTCTGCGAGATGCCGGACAGCAGACGGGAAGTCTTTTCCATCAGGTTATCCGGTTTTTCACGGGCATCGACCGGGCCCAGGCCCAACGACCGGTTTATCAGGTCGAGGTCTTTGCCCGAAAGGCTCAGGACACCCATCAGATTGTCAACGTAAAAACGGTAGCCTTTATCGGTGGGCACGCGTCCCGCGGAAGTATGCGGCTGTTCGACAAATCCCGCCTCTTCCAGATCGCCCATCACATTCCGGATCGTTGCCGCGCTCCATCCGGCGGCGCGGGCGAATTTTTCCGCCACCGCCCGGGAACCTACCGGTTCGCCGGTGAATAAATACTCACTGATGACAGCGGAAAGCACAGCCTCCCTGCGAGACGAATGTAAGCCGGAATTTGAAAGAGAGTCGAAATTTGAGGCCTTAAAGGACATTTTTGTGCGAAAAGCAGGGATATCCTTTGGCAGATATACCACTGCCCCTTTAAAATGAATATCATTTTGATAGCGAAAATGTCAATATTTATCTGAAAAACAATGATTAACACAGATCGGGTCCAGGCCAGGCTGGATTTTATCAAAAATTTCTATAAAGAGGCGTTCGAACTGCCCGGGAGAATGAAAGCGCCGGAGATCGAGGTCGTTTTTTACCCCTATATCCATTTACACCACACGATCCGCATGCGCGAAGGCAAAGCGTATGTGCGGTTGTCGGAACTGATGGCGGACGCCCCGCTGGCGGTGCAGAGGGCGCTGGCGTTCATTTTGGTGGCCAAATTGATGCGCCGGAAAGTGCCCAAAGCGGCCAACCTGCTTTACCGCGACTACACCAGCCAGGCCCATATCCGCGACAAGGCGGAAGAAAGCCGTAAGGCGCGCGGGCGCAAAGTGATCGGCTCCGCCAAAGGCAGATTTTACGACCTGGACCAAATGTTTGCGCAGTTGAATGCGCATTATTTTCAAAGTGAACTGCCAAAGCCCGTTTTAACCTGGTCACAGCGCAAGACTTACAGCATTTTAGGCCACCACGACCCGACCCACGAGACAATAGTCATCAGCAAAAGCCTGGACAGCGCCAGGGTGCCGGCTTTTGTGGTGGAATACGTGCTTTATCACGAGCTGCTCCACATCAAGCACCCGATCGAGATGGTCAACGGCAGGCAGCGCAAACATTCGCGCGAGTTCAAAAAGGATGAAAAGAAGTTCACTTATTACCACCAGGCTGAGAAGTGGCTGAAATACAATATTTAGCGTTTCACTGGGAGCGCGGACGGCTCGTCCGCATGAACGCGCAGCGTTCAAATATCTGTACCGAAGGCCGCGGATCAACACGGATTGCACTGATCGGAATTCTTATCCGTGTTGATCTGCGTAAATCCGCGGCTAAAAGTTTTTAGGCTGCAAGCAGCCTTGCGGACGAGCCGTCCGCGCTCCCAGTTTTACGCATTGCGTAAAATGCTCAACGGCTTTCTGAACAAAACGTCGAAGCTGGCTCCGGCGCCGATCAACATCACCAAAATTGTTTCGATCAAAACTCCCCACAGGATCAAATTCCAGTTGAGCTCCCAATCGATAGCGAAAATATATTTTGTCACGGCCCACGATAAAAGCAGCGCAAAGGCCGCGCCGATGATCCCGGAAAGAAAACCGATCAAACCGTATTCGGTAAAAAGAATGACCGCCAGCGTGCGGCGGTTTGCGCCGAGCGTTTTCAGCACCGCGTTTTCGTAGATGCGCTGCGATTTGGTGAGCGCGACCGAGCCAAGCAGGATCAGCAGCCCGCTGATGATCACAAAAATTCCGATGGCGGAAACGGCCAGTGTAAAATTCGCCAGCAATTTTTGCACAGCCGTCAGCACATCGACCACGTCGATCACGGAAACATTGGGAAATTTTTCCAGCACCAGGTACTGGATCCGGCCGCGCTCGGCGCCCGACATTTTTTTAGTGACGGGGGAAACAAATGTTTGCGGCGCGTTTTCCAGCACACCGGGGCGGAAAACGAACATAAAAGCCGTGCGGGTGCGCTGCGCGTCGAATTTTCTCACGCTGGTCACGCGCGCGGTCAGGCGGCGCCCTAAAATGTCGAAGGTCACCAGGCTGCCGACGTCCATTCCCATCACGCCCTGCATCGAATCGCCGATGGAAACTTCCGCCGCTTCATCCGAAGGCACGGACGAATTATCCCAAAATGTGCCGCCGATTATTTTTTCATTAACGTCCAGGTATGAGCGATAGGTAAAAATAAATTCGCGCCCGAGCTGCGCGCTTTCGCGGCGGACTTCGCGCTGGCCGAGGTCTATGGCATGGCCGTCGATCGCGGCGATGCGCCCGCGGAGGGTCGGTATCATTTCGGCTTCTTCGCCGGTCTGCTGCCTGATGATCTCAGCCACGCCGTCTTTCTGGCTGCGCTGGATGTCGGTCAAAAACAGCGCGGGCAAATTATTGTTGCGGGAAAAATCGAACTGCCGCACCAAATTTAACTGCAGCGATTGCACCGCCAGCACCACGAACGTTCCCAATCCCACCGCGAGCAAGATCACGCGCGTCTGGTTGCCGGGACGATGCAGGCTGTTGATCGCCTGGCTGACGGCGAACGAGCCGAACTTGCGCGCTCTTTTCAAGATCATCGTCAGCACCCAGGCCGAAAAAAACAGCACCAGCGAAGTCGCCGCCAAACCTCCAACGAACGCCAGCCCGACGCGCCACGAATTTGCCTGCCAGATCGAAAGCAGAACGATCCCCGCCAGCACAAGAAAACCGAAGAACCATTTTGTCCGGTCCAGCCGCCGCAGGCTTTCGTTGTTTTCATCGCGCAGCAGCAGGCGCGGCTTTACTTTCTCTATCTGCAGCAGGGGCAGCGCGGAGAAGAGAAGTGAAATGATCAATCCCAGAGCGATGCCCTGCCAAACGGAAGAAAAACTCAGGTAGTAACTTAGATTCTCCGGCAGGCTTTCGGAAAATCTCTGCCCGATCCCGTACAGCGCAAGCTGCGCCAGCACGACGCCGAAAAGGCTTCCTATGAGCCCCAGCAGAAAAATTTGCGCGAGATAAATAAAAATGATCCGCCGCCCGCGCGCGCCCAGGCATTTCAGCACGGCGATGGTCTGGCGTTTTTGCTCGACAAAAACGCGCGCCACATTCCACACGCCGACGCCGCCCAAAACCAGGATCAACAATCCGCAAAGCGCGAGATAATTTTCCGTGCGGTCGAATTGCTCGCCAAAATTTTCCTCGGCCTCGCGGTATGATCCGACGGTGACGATGGAACCCTTGACCGCTTCGCGCAAGCCGCGAGTCAATTCCTGCGGGTCGGCCGCGGTGCGGAGCAGGATCTTTCTTCGCGCGCGGCTGCCTGAGCCGGTCAGGCCCGCTTCATCGAACGCTTTTCTTTCCACAAAAACACGCGGCCCCATCCGGAAGCCGCCGATGCCGCCGGGCTCTTCGTCAAAAGTGCCGCGGATCTCGAATTCGGCGTCGCCGATGCGCATCTTATCGCCGATCTTAACGCCTAATTTGTCCAGCAAAGCGGGCGCGGCGAGCGCGCCGCGATTCTTCAGAGCGTCATAGTTGAACGGGGTCTTATCCGAAAAGAAAAAATCGCCGACCAGGGGAAAGTTTGGCTCGATGCCTTTCAGCTCGATCATCGACGATGTTTCGCGCGCGGGATCGGACGGGCGCGCCATCGTGTTCATCTGGATGGTCTCGGTGCGGTCTTCAATGACCGGGTAATTCTGGATAACGCCCTCGATCGACGAGGTCTGCGCGGGCGTCAGCGGGGAAGTGAAGTTTATCTCCACGTCGGCGGTCAGCAAATTACGCGCGTCGCTGGAAACGGCGCGGTTCAGATTCTGCACCAGCGAACGCAGCGCCACTATCGACCCGACGCCGATCGACAGGCAGAGAAAGAAAAACAAAAGCCTGCGCCACGACGAACGCACTTCGCGCCAGGTCAGGTTTAGGATGAATCTCACGAGGTAAATAGTAACAGGTAATTAGTAATTGGTAATAGGTAAGAGAAAGTGTTCGTCCGCAAGTTTTGAGTCCCGCCTTTAGGCGGCTCTTTTCAATTGCCACTAGCTTTAGCTAGTGGATAAGAAGCAAAATTAGAATAAGGCTTTAGCCTAAAATTCCTGCTTTTAGGCTAAAGCCAATAACAAAATTATAGACTCACAAACCACTAGCTAAAGCTAGTGGCAATTTATAGTAGTAAAAGCCGCTTAAAGGCGGGATTCAAAACCGGCCACTGTCTACTGCCGTTCATGCTCGATCTCTTCAACAGCGTGTTCGGAAGAGAGGGCCTCGCGCAGGCCAGAAATGCTCAGGTCGCCGCGCAGGAAATAATACGCGCCGAAAAATACCGCGGGCGCGAAGTAGACCAGGTGCATCGCTATCGAAACGGCGGCCGCCTGGTCCTGATTTACATTTAAAAATATCAGCCCGCCGGCGGTGGCGGCGTGAAAAGCGCCCGCGGCGCCGCCCGGCGTCGGCACGACCGAGCCGATAGCCGCCCAGCCCATGACGAAAAGCGCGTCGCCGAAGCTAAGGTTCAAACCGAAAGCGCGGATGACCAGCCACGTAGGAATGGCGATGGCCAGCCAGAGAGCGAGCGTCCACATGATCACCGCCAGCACTTCCCTGGCGCTGCGAAAAATATCGAGCGACCTGGCGAGCTGTTTGAGAACGCTGATCATCACCTTGCGAACTCTCAACGGTAAAAACCTGATCTTATTTAAAAACTTTTCGATCCGGGAAATTATCGGCTCGGCGAACTTGTGAAAAATAAAAAGAGAAGCGATGCCCGCCAGCACGCAGCCTAGCATGATCATCCCTACCAGCCGGACGTAGGCAAATTCGGCTTCGCGTCCCGCCGGAGCGTTGAACCAGATCAGGTTCAGCGAAAAGATGCCCACCAGCGCCGCCAGGTCGCAGATGCGCTCCACGCCAAGCGTGACCAGCGCGGCGCTCGGGCGCACCCGTTTGTCGCGCATCGGCAGCCACATCGGGCGCACTATCTCTCCGGCGCGGCCGATAAAAAAAACGGCGGCAAAGCCGACCGTGGTGGTGGCGAAAAGTTCGCGGATGCTCGTTTTGGTAATGGGCGAAAGCAGAGTGCGCCAGCGAAAAGCGCGCAGCAGGTAGCCGAAACAGATCCCCAGCGTGGCAAAGATGAGCTGCAATTTGTCGGCTTTTTGCAGGCTGAGACGCACTTCTTCCCAGTTAAGATTTCTGCCGAAAAACCACAAAATAAAAACCGCCAGCAGGATCAGGACGGCAAACTTGACGTATTTTCTTAGATGTACCTTCAATCGGGGCAGCAATTTCCCTTGATAAATTTCAACCGACGCTTTCATCATATCTCAACAGTGCCGCCGGCGTGACAAAACAGACTACATTATTACAAAAATATCTGGCAAATGTTCAAATCTATAAACCCGCGGAATAGACCACGGATAAACACAGAAAAAACGGGTAAGCACGGATCTGAATGTTTATCCGTTCGATCCGTCAAATCCGCGTACTATTGGCTGCCAATTAAAACCTATAGCGATAGGCAACGCGAAAGCTTCTGCCGGCGCCGTCGATGCCCCAGCTCGGGTTGCGGTAGGGGCGGTCGAAGATATTTTCAAACGCCCAAAAGATGCTCGAGCCTTCGCCGAAACGAAAACCCCCGCGCAGGTTCGCGATGCCGTAGGAAGGCAGCCGGGTGAAAAGCGGCGCGGAATTTACGCCCATCCCGAGCACGCGGTTTTGCACCTGCAGAATAGTTTCCCCGGTCGGGAGGAGGATCGTTTCATCCGTCGTGCCGCAAAGCCCGTCGGGATCGTTGGTCAACCCGTGCATGCACGCGCCGCGGCGGAAAAAGTTTTGGATCTGGGCGCGCGTGCGGTTGGCGCCCGTCCTTCTATCGCCGAGATCGAGGCTGGAAAGCCGGTCTTGTTTAGCGGCGAGCGTCGAATAAAACTCGACCCAGAAGGGTTTTCCCACCGGCTCGTATTTGAAACTGACAAAACCGGTCGGGGGCGGCGTTCCGCCCTCGATATTGGGAGGCGCGCCGGTCAATTTATCCCTGGAGCGGATGAACGTGTAATTCGCGGTAAATTTCAGCTCCCGCGTCAGGCGCGCTTCGGCTTCATATTCAAAACCATAAATTTGCGCCCCGGTGTAATTCACCCGGACGAGCACCGGGTTGGTCGAAAGGGGAACGAAGACCGCGCCGTTTGCCGACTGCGACATGATGGTTTGATCGCCCAGCATTTGTCCCACCGCGCCCGGCGCCAGGATCAGAGCCTGTTTGGTGATAGCGTCCTCAAAATCGATCAGGAAAACGGTCGCCTCGGTGTCGAAACGCTTGTTGCGGTAGCGCAGGCTGAAGTCGTAATTGTCCGTGACTTCGGAACTTTGTTTCGCGACAGGCAAGCCGGTCGAAACGGCTGAGGCGTCGGCGGTGGTGCCGATGGTGCCGTTAAAGTTTTGCGCCGCCAGGTAATCGACCTCGAAACCGTCGCCGGTAAGCCCAAGCGTTCCCAGGTCGGTGATGTTCGGGGCGCGAAAGCCGCGGCTGTAATTACCGGCCATGCGAAATTCCTTATAGATGCGCAGGACCGCGCCGATGCGTCCCGAAAGATCGGCGACGCGCAGGCTGTCGTCATTCCAGAGGCGAAGGCCGCCGACCACGGGGCTGTCAGCCGCGCGCACCTTGTAATGCGCCGCGTTGTAACGCAGCGCTCCCGAGATACGCAGCCGTTCGGGGATCGCCTGCCAGGCGTTCTGAATATAAATGCCGCCCAAAGTGTAACGCGTTTCATCCGGCACGCGTGGCCGCGAAAGCGTTACCACGTTCGTGCGCGGGTTGAACGTGTACGCCGGAGAGTTGACGCGCTCGCCGTAAATATCGCCGCCGATCAAAAACGAATTCCTAAACTGCAGAGCTTTGTCGAGGAAAAAGTTAAAGCCTAACGCCGTGGTCCTCTCGTACTGATGGATGATCGCGGCGAGCGGGTCGCCCTGCCCGCCCTGGTTCACGCGCTCTTCGCGCTGGCTGTTGAAACTGCCGGTGAAAGACGCGCTGTCAAAGCCGAAGAACTTTTGTTTGACGTAACGCAGGTAAGCAAGATCGAGCATCAGATTTCTCAGGTCGGCGATCAGGTTCCCGTCGCCGCCGAGCAGCTGGTCATAGCGCTTGCCGCCGTCCTGCTGGCTGCGCGAATAATTAAAAACAAGCTGGCTGCCGGCGTCCGGGGAATAGTGCAGGCGAAACGCGCCGCCGTATTGCGTGAAGGCGGTGTCGGGCAGGCGTTCGCCGAGAATGTTGGAAGGCAGGCCGAGAAAGCGGGTGAGCGCGGAATGGGAATCGAGCCCGCGCGCGGCCCGTAAAGGGCTGACGCGCCGCGCCGTCATGTTCACATAACCGCCCAGGCGGTTGGTGCCGTAGCTGAACAAGATGGAGCTGCCGAAGCCTAGGTCGGCGCTGTTGAAATGCGTACCAAATTCGCCGTGGAATTCGTTTTTTGTGGCGCCGAGGACCGGCGTCTTTGTCAGGATACTGACCGTGCCGCCGAGCGCGTCAGAGCCGTATTGAGCGCCGTTCGACCCGCGCAGGATCTCGATCGACTGCACCCCGGAAGCTTCGTTCAGATTAAAAAAAGTGTTGACGCCGCCGCGCTGCGCGCCGGTCGTGTAGCGCACGCCGTCGACGAAGACATTGACCTTGCCGCCGACCAATCCGCGTATGAAAATACCGCCCATGGTCGGGCTGGTCCTTTGCAGATTGATGCCGGCTTCTTCCTGCGCGGCTTGCGCCAGAATGGGATTGGTGCGTTCCAGTATCTCGCGGCTGTCGATGAGATTGACGCCCTGCGGAATATTTTCCCGCTCTACCTGCTGGTTGATCTCCGCCGTGACGGTGACCGTCAGCGAGCCGACCGCGAGGCTGATGTCGAGCGTCTGACTCTGGCCCGTTACCGTGATCCTCTGCGATTGTTCGGCAAAGCCGCCCGCGGAAACTCTTAATTCATAATCGCCCGGCGGGAGGTTTTCAAAGGTAAATGTGCCGTTTTCATCGGCCGCGACGGTGCGTGAGATAGTGCCGCGCAGGGTGACCTGCGCGCCCGCGACGCCCGCCTGGTTCTGATCCCTGACGGTGCCGGAAATACGGTTGGCCGTCTGCGCTCCCGCGATAACAAAACAAAATGCTGCCAACGCGATAGCAAGCAAAAGCGGAAGTTTTTTAATTTTCATAAGTGAGACCTGACCTTAAAGCTGATATGGGTGAAACTTAAAATAACACCGAAAGAAAGCCCTTGCAACACTTGTTTACCGGGAGCGCGGACGGCTGGTCTGCCGGTTCTGAGTCCCGCCTTCAGGCGGCTTTCTTAAATTGCCACTAGCTTTAGCTAGTGGATAAAAAAGTGACAGGAAAAGAGGGCTTTTAGCCCAACGCGAAGAATTAGGCTAAAGCAGTCTCAAATCGATGATACGCGACCACTAGCTGAAGCTGGCGGCAATTTAAAAACGCGAAAAAAGCCGCCTGAAGGCGGGACTCAAAACAGAGAATCTTTTATTGAACTTTTCCTTTTTCGCTGTCGTAAGCTTTATTTGACAGGGTAAAATGATTTAACCTTGTTCGCGGGAGAACTTTCGGAGAAGGAATTCACTTGGAAGCAGTAAAAGCCTTGTCGATAAATGAAAGCGGTGCCGATCTAGTCCGACGTTGTCGGAGGGGTGACGGTTCGGCCTGGGAGGAGATCGTTTCCAATTTTTCGCGGCGGATATTCAATCTGGCGTACAGGTTCACCTCAAATGCCGAAGCCGCCGAAGATCTGACGCAGGAAGTTTTCGTCAGGATCTACAAGACTTTAGACCAGTTCGACTCGAAACAGGGCGATTTGACAAATTGGCTGATGCGGCTGGCGCGCAACCTGATCATCGACGATTACCGCAAGCGCCAGCGTAATCCGCAGGATTCCATCGCCGAGGATGTGGATGATCATATCTTTCACTTAAGAGCGGTGGGCGGTTCGCAGCAGAACGAAATGGAGCGCCGCGAGCTGCGCGAGCAGGTGCAGGGCGGGATCAACAAGCTGCCTTCGGACTTGCGGGTTTGCGTTATCCTTAGGGACATCGAGGAATTGAGCTACCAGGAAATTGTCGATCTGCTGGAAATTCCCGAGGGAACCGTTAAATCCCGCATTAACCGGGGAAGGATCGAATTAGCGAAAATTTTGCGCCGGATGCGCGTGGTTAATGTTTAAAGCATTTTCATACAAGGGGTGGATAGTTAGTTTTTATGGCACAGGGAAACGGAAAAAATGAGAAGAATTTAATTTGCTCTGAATTTGAAGATTTTTTGAGCGATTATCTTGACAGCACGCTGGACGGGAACACGCACCGCGCGGTGGCGGCGCACGCTCTGAAGTGCCCGCTGTGTCATGAGCTCCTGAATGAAGTAAAGGGCAACCTGGAAGTTTGCCGTGTGATAGCCGCGCCGTCCCCGCCGCTTTCAAGGTTGGAAGCAGGCATAATGGCGCGCACGATGCCCGAATCTGAAATGGGCTGCTCGGAATTTGAAGAACATTTGACCGATTACCTGGACGGGTTTCTGCCCGCCCAGCTTTTCCACCGCTGGGAGCGCCACGCGGCGCTCTGCAACGGCTGCACCGATCTGCCCGGCGCGGTGGTGCGCTCGATCGGTGTTTGCTACACCTACAAGATGGACGAGCTTCTTTTGCCGGAAGGCCTGCATGAAAGAATTCTGCAGATGACGCTGGGCACGACCGAGGCCAGGGACCTAAAACCCGGCCTTGTTACCCAGGCGGTGGAATGGGCGCGCTCATGGCTGAAGCCGATCTCGATCCCGCTGCCGCAGCTTGCCCCGGTGGCGATGGTCCTGCTTTTCGCGGTTTTGATGTTCAGCCAGGTGATCCCGGCGGACGCTTCGCTGACCACCGTGTATCAGAAGAGTTTTGAAATGGCGGGGCAGACCTATAAGCAAGGCGCGGACACTGTTGAGAACGGTATCACTAATTTCGGCGAAACGATGGACCCTAATTCAACGGCCCCACCGGCCGAGCAAAAACAGCCCGAAGGCGAGCAGAAGCCCACTTACGTGAACGGGGGGCCGGCCAGATGAATTGTGCCTATCACATGGGAAACGCGGCGGTTGTGAACTGCCAGGGCTGCGGAAAATATCTCTGCCCGGCCTGCGATCACCGCATCAAGGGGTTTGCCTATTGCCAGGACTGCATCGTCACCGGCGTCGAGCTCTTGCAGAGGCAGGTAAGTTCCGCCGCGGTACCGCTGGCTAAAAAGCAAAGCTCGCCTTTTGTCGCTACATTTTTATCGCTGCTTTGTCCCGGGCTGGGCGCGGCCTACAACGGCCAGACGGCCAAGGCGCTGACCTACTTCGCGGTGTTTGCCGGGCTGTTTCAGCTCGCGGCGACCACCAAGGGCGCCCCGGTGTTCGTTTTCGGCTTTTTGGGTATCTGGCTTTATGCCGCGATCGATTCCTGGCGCACGGCGCAGATGATCCGTTCCGGCATCACGCCGAACGGCGCGGAAGACCTGCTGGTAAAACGCTTTTCCGGCAACCCGGTGCTTTGGGCGGTAGTGCTGATGGTGCTGGGAGTGACTTTCGTATTGCAAATGTTCGGCGGCGTCAGGCTGCCGCTGCGCGAGATGCTGCCGGTGTTGTTTATCGGATTCGGCGTTTATTTATTGTGGAATTTCTGGCGCAAGAGACAGGAGAGGCAAACGGGCTGGAGCGATTATAATTCGCACGCTGCGTCCGCGTCTGCGGGCCCGTCTTCCGGCGATATATACCGCGATATGGAAGAGATCACGACGTTTCGCTCCGGCGACGCGCATGAAGGATATTCGCATCGCCCGCCGGGCGCATGGAAATAAGCTTGATTTTTTGCATCTAAGTGAAAGAAACCGGAATTTCCGCGTTCTAAAAGAGGTATTTGTTTTAGGAGAAATATATGATGATGTCGATGTTGAGAGTCGCGGGTAAATGGGGTGGGATCTTGACGCTGATCGCCCTGGCTATTTTGGTGCTTCGGCAAGTGATCTTGTTTATCGGGTTTTTGACCTTCGCCATCAAGGCCCTTCTCGTCCTGGTTTTCCTTTTCCTGCTGCTGGGCGTGGGATATTTGATCTTCAAAGCCTGGTCGGACCGCAAAAAAGAAGAGGCAGATCTAAGCTAAATATTGTTATAATTAGATTTAAAGAGGCAAGCCGCCGGAGTAGTCCCTCCGCGGCTTGCCTTTTGTGTTATTTTTGCCGATAATTGTTAATTAACCCGTAACTTTTAACCAGTTACAATAATAACCATTAAACCCGAAAGAGGTTGGGGAATAATCTATTTATTTTCAAGTCTCTTGTTTTTACGGACTCGCGTCAGTTGCCCTTTTTTGGATGGCTGTGCCCCCGCGACCAATTGCGTTGCAAGTTAACGCAAAAAAGTTAAAAGGAGCTTTTATTTTATAATGCCAAAGGACGACCGCTATTATACTTTTCTATTTACCCGTTCTTCTAAATCACATATATCAATTCGCCGCGTCGAGTTTTCGAAGCGGAAACTACAAACCTTTGCTTGTTCCCTGCTGGTAGCTTTAGGGCTTACTTCAGCCGCCATTCTGCAATACGGCGACCCGTTTTACATGAGCCGCGTCAATGCCCGGCTGCTTGCCGAAAACGAAAGAAACAAACAGGAATTGGCGCGTTTGCAGCAGCAGGCCGGCCAGTTTGCCGAACCGCCGCAGGATTTTACCGACCGGCTGGTCAGGCCCGGCGACGGTAAAGGCGGGCCGGAATCTTCCGGGTCGGGACGTCAGTCCGATGATAAGGAAGGCTCCATCCTTGAGCAATTGTCCTTGATAGAGAAAAATCCTGAATGGAGCACTTACTCTCCGTCGGTGTGGCCCCATTTCGGGAAGATCAACAACGAATACGGTTTCCGCCGCAACCCGTTCGGCGGCCGCCGGTATGAATTTCACCCGGGGCTGGATATCGACGGCGAGCAGGGCGATACGGTGCTTGCGCCCGGAGGCGGCCTCGTGATCAAAGCCGGCCGCCAGGGCGGCTACGGCAATATGATCGAGATCGATCACGGGAACGGGATCATTACCCGTTACGGCCATCTTTCCCGGATAGACGTCCAGATCGGGGACCGTGTGACCCGCGGCCAGGAGCTGGGCGCAGTCGGCACCACCGGCCGCTCGACGGGGCCGCATCTTCACTTCGAGGTCCGCTTCAACGACGAAGCCTTAAATCCCAGGAGATTCCTGCCGCCGGAGCCGATGGAATTTGCGCAGAAATAACGAGGGGATCGATCTGTAAGACGTGTTTTGCGCTTGGCGTTAAGAGAACCACCCCGCTGCTAAAAGCAGCACCCCTCCTTCGTAAGGAGGGGAATTTTTTTGCCCTTTTTTGTTTGGACGGATCTGCCCGGTAAGACATTTGCGCGGCTCCTTAAATTCCCCTCCTTTGTAAGGAAGGGAGCTTTGGAGTAAAATCTCTAACGCTAACTATTAACTATGCACTGTTCACTATTAACTGTTTTCAATTGAATAAATAGTTAATAGTTAACAGTGCATAATTAATAGTTAAGACTTATTTTTATCAAGACAAAGGAAAAGAATAATGCGCGCTCAAATCAGATCTGCAACAAGTTTTGTTTTAACCCTGCTCTTACTTTTATCGACGGTTCCTTTGACCCTGGCTGTGCCGGAAGAGGGAATGTTTATGCTCGACCAGATCGCCAGCCTGCCGCTTGCGGCTAAGGGCCTGAAGATCAAAGCCTCGGATATTTACAATCCGGCGGGCGGCGGCCTTTCCGATGCCATCGTGAGAGTAAATATCGGGGCGGCGGGCGGTTTCGGCACCGGTGAATTTCTTTCGCCTAACGGACTGCTTCTGACCAATCACCACGTCGGGTTTGACGCGTTGGTTTCGGCCTCGACGCCGGAAAAGGATTACGCCAAAAAAGGCTACGCGGCAAATTCGATGGCGGAAGAGCTGCCCGCCAAGGATTATTCAGTGATGATCACGCAGCGGTCGGAAAACGTCACCGCCCAAATTAAGAACGGTTCGGCGCTTACGCCTGAGGAGCTCGCTAAAAAAGCCGCCGACCTGCAGAAAGCCGAGCAGGCCAAAGCGCCGGCCGGCTCGACCGTGAGAGTCCAGGCGCTGAACAACGGTTATTTCTATTACCTTTTTCAAACCGCTGAGATCAAGGATGTACGGGTCGTCTATGCCCCGCCCAAAAATATAGGGTTTTTCGGCGGCGATCCGGACAATTTCGAATGGACGCGTCATTGCGGCGATTTCACCTTTATGCGAGCTTACGTCGCCCCTGACGGTTCACCGGCGGCGTATTCCACAAGCAACGTTCCTTACAAACCGACAAAACATCTCAACGTCAATCTCGGCGGCGTGAAGGATAATGATTTTACGATGGTGCTCGGTTATCCCGGCGGCACCAACCGCTACCGTGAAAGCCAGTCGGTAACCTATAACCAGGACGTCAGGTTACCGCTGCTGGTCAGGTATTTCAGGGCGGAGATCAACGCGCTGAAAGCCGAAGGCGCGCTGGATCCCGAGAAAAAGATCAAACTGCAATCGGACATAGCCAATTTTGCGAATGTAGAGAAAGCATTTGACGGCGGGGGCTTCGCCCTGCGCCGGGCTAATCTGCTGGATAAAAAGAGAGCCGGTGAAAGGGATTTCGAGGCCTGGGTGAACGCCGATCCGGCACGCAAAACAAAGTACGGCGAGGTCCTGCCCGCATTCGCCCGCCTCTACGGGGAATTCGATAAGTTTTCGCAAAAAAATCTGGTAGTGAATTTGCTGTCGAGCTCTACCCCGCTTTTCAAGCTGACCGCCGATGCTGTCGCCAGCGTCCGCTCCGGTAAAAAGCTCACCGCCGAGGAAACTGAAAAAATGCGCGCGGCGCTGACCGAGGGCCTGAAAGACAGGAACGCGATCGCCGAAGGCGAGATGGTCAAACACTTCCTGCGCGAAGCGGCCGACCTGCCCCCGGGGCAAAAGATCGACATCGTCGAAACGATCTTCGGCGGCTCGCAGGGAACGGCCCGCATCAAGGCGGAAGAAAATTTTGTGCGCTCGATAACGGATCGTAAAACGGACGACATCGTAAAAGGCGTAATGGACCTTTACGCTATGACCCCGGAACAGCTCGCGGCGCTTAAAGACCAGCGGCTCGATTTTGTTCTCGGCATAATGAGCGAATTTGCGCAGTCGCAGGCGCGGGGCGCAAAGTTCAACGGCGAGATCGGAAAATGGCGCGAGCTTTTCCTGGAAGGCTGGACCGGTATGAGCGGCAAAAAGCCTTACCCGGACGCCAATACGACACTGCGTTTCAGCTATGGCAACATCAAGGGCTACACTCCGAAAGAATCGGTTACTTATACGCCTTTTACCACCCTTGGCGGCGTGGTCGAAAAAGACACCGGCCTCGAGCCTTTCGATGTTCCGCAAAAACTGAAAGACCTTTACCGGAACAAGGATTTCGGGCGCTACGCGGGCTTGGGCAGCGTGCCGGTGAATTTTCTCACCACTAACGACATCATCGGCGGCAACAGCGGCAGCCCGGTGCTCAACGGCAGCGGCGAGCAGGTGGGTATCGTTTTCGATGGCAACTATGAAGGCCTGGGAAATGATTTCTTTTTCAGCGACGCGCTGGGACGCACCATCTGCGTGGATATCCGCTATGTCTTTTTTGTGACGGAAAAATTCGGCGGCGTTAACTGGTTTTTTTCCGAGATGAATGTTGTCGACGCAGCGAAAGCAAAAGCTAAAGGCTAGAGGCTGGAGCGCCGAATTCATTCGGCACGAATGCTGCGCATTCGAAATTCACGTCAAAAAGTTAAAAGGCTTTAGCCAAATTATTTGGCTAAAGCCTATTTTATTTTGGGTAAAGCGTCAGTAGCGTCTACGTCAGCCGAGGCGTCTCTGTCAGAACCGGAAGCGGTAGCGACCGGGTTGAACGCTGCGCGTTCGTGCACAATAAATTCGGCGCTCCCCGGTTACTCCGGCACATAACCGGCCGGAACGGGAATATCACCCGCTAAACCGAAGAAGAAAACCTCTACCGCGCTATCGTCCGAATAAAGCACGAACCAGGTGCCGTCGCGATAGATGGCGATGTCGGTCAGCCCGTCGCCGTCGTAATCGCCCGGCGCGGGTTTGTCGGTGCTGATGCCGAACTGATTTCCGCCGATCCCGCCGCTGCTCTTGAGGATGTACCAAACGCCGCTGCTCGGGCGAAAGATCGCCGCGTCCGTTTTGCCGTCGCCGTCGTAATCGCCGGGAACGGGTTTATCGCCGTTCGCGCCGAAATTAAAAGCGGCCAATCCGCCGTTGGTGCTTTGCAGGATGTACCAATTGCCCGCGCTCGGGCGAAAGACCGCGATGTCGGTTTTGGCGTCGGCGTCATAGTCGCCGGGTACGGGAATGTCACCGCTCAAGCCGAAATTCACCACCTGAACCTGTCCCGTGCCGACCAGGAAAATAAACCAGGTCCCGTTGGGCGGGCGATAAACGGCCAGGTCGGTTTTGCCGTCGCCGTCAAAATCGCCGGTTGCCGGAATATCGCCGGGAGCGCCGAATATGTTGCCGGCCAGTCCGCCGTCGGAGCTTTTCAGGATGAACCAGATGCCGTTCGAGGGCCGCCAGATCGCGCGATCGGCCTTGCCGTCGCCGTCGAAATCTCCGGGCATGATCTTATCCCCGGTGGCTCCGAACTGCAAAGCGTTAAAAGCGCCATCGGTCGTGTTGAGGCTGTACCAGACCGACGAGCCCGGGCGAAAGACCGAGAGGTCGGTTTTGCCGTCGCCGTCGAAACTGGCGACCGGCGTGCCTGAGTAAGTAAAGGCGAACGAAGTATGAATAAAGTCGCCGGTGTTGTCGCCGTTGCCGTTGGCGCCGTTGCCGGCGGCATAAAAGCCGACCCGGCCGATGCGGCTGGCGGGGGCGGTCCAGTTAAATGTCCAGGATTTGGTATTCGACTGCATCGAGGTAGTGCCGGCCTGAGTATGTTCTACATAGAATCGTTGATGCCCGCCCGCGTTTCCGTCGATGATCTGCAGCTGCATCGGCACTTGAACCGGCAGCGTAAACGTGCCGGCGAACGCGCCTTGCTTATCGACAGCGGTTGTCTGAAAACCATAAAGAGACGCATTAAAATGATTTAGTGTGACGGTGACCGGATACTGCTGGTTCGGCAGGTAGTTCACCGGCAGGCCGGTGATCGTCATGCCGGTGGGGTCTTCCGGTTCGCCCGTATGGCAGACAATGCAACTCGATTCACCAGGCGCGCTGCTGACCCCGGCTGTCGGGCCCAAAACGGACGCGCCCGCCCGGTCCGGTTTAAAAAAGCCCAAAAAACCGAATAACGCTGTCAATGTGATAAAACCTATGGCCGCCAGCTTTAAATAGACTGCCTTGCGCGAAAAATTTGCCATCGCTTTACTCCTGGTTCGTTGCTTATCTTAAAAAAGCGGCAAGAGGGAATTAGCCGTATATATTTAGACGCCCGAAAAGATACCAAAGTCTGATACTTTCTGCGCCTATATTTAAAATAAAAGGGTGCCCGCGTAAAGTCAATGAGTTTACCGGAGCGCACAATTTATTGTGCCTGGCCGCAGCCGAAAGGATTCGCCGGAGCGCACAATTCATTGTGCATAGCGCAGCCGAATAAATTCGGCGTTCCTGTACCGCTTTTTGACTTTCACCCGCGAAACTGTTATTTCAAATACTTCCATTCTGATAAATTAACAATAATTTGGTGAAAAATGACGATTAAATCTGACATCTGGATTCGCCGTATGGCGGAAGAGCATAAAATGATCGACCCTTTCCTGCCCGAGCTGGTCAGGCAGGTCGAGGGACGCCGCATCATCTCCGCCGGGGCCTCGAGCTACGGCTATGACATGCGGCTGGCGGACGACGGGTTCCGTGTGTTCTCGCCCATTCACGGCACCGAGATCGACCCCAAGAAATTCGACGAAGCTTCGCTGATCGCGCCGCCGCTGCGCACCAGTGAGGACGGCGCCGGTTACTACCTGCTGCCGCCGCACGCCTACGGCCTCGGCGTGACGGTCGAAACCTTCAATATGCCGCGCACCGTCACCGGCGTCGCGCTGGGCAAATCGACCTACGCCCGCGCCGGGCTGCTGGTCAACACCACGCCGCTCGAAGCCGGCTGGACCGGCCGCCTGGTAGTAGAGATCGCCAACCTGGCAAACCTCCCCCTGCGCGTCTATGTCAACGAAGGCATCGGTCAGGTTTTGTTCCTGGAATCCGACGAAGACTGCGCCGTTTCTTACAAAGACCGCGGCGGCAAATACCAGGGTCAGACGGGATTGACTTACGCGAAGGTTTAACGGCTTCTTAAACTGAAAAAGTAAAAGAAAATTAACTTCAGGGGAAATAGAATGAATATGTCCCAGTTCGTTGCTATGTGCTGCCGGAAGCTGGCACTAGTGTTCGCGTTTTCGGTTGGCTGTTACGCTCAGGGAGTCGGCACTGTATTTGAATTTGCCGTCAACTACCCGCCGCATCCCGATATTATCGGGTGTTCGATGCATCACGGCTCGGCTACCGGGTCCGACGCATGAGATAACCTTTAATGAAAAGGGCGGCAAAGACATCTGGATCACCGGGCAAAATGAAGACAAGGTCGTAAAGATCGGCCCTGACGGCAAGATGACTTTCTTCAACATGCCGGAGGGAAGCGGCCCGCACGGGATAGAGTTCGACGCGGAAGGGCGAGTCTGGGTAACGCTGGAGTTTGCCGGGAAGATCGTGCGGTTAAATCAGAACGGCGTCATCGACAAAACATTCAATGTTAATCTTGCCTGCTCCACCTGCCCGAAGAGTATCAATTCGCACCCGCACGGGATGGGATTTGCCGCCGATATGCGAACGATCTGGTACACGGGAAAATCAACCGGCACCCTGGGCAAGATCACCCCGGACGGGAAAATTCAGACATTTGCGCTGCCGACGGTCGGCAGTGTGCCGATCTATATCAGGCGCGGGCCGGACGGCAATATGTGGGTGACGGAATTGGTCGGAAATATGATCGCCCGCGTCACGCCCGCCGGTAAGGTCGATGAGTTTTGTATTCCCACTCACAACAGCCGCCCGATCGCCATCGTGCCCGGGCCGGACGGGAATATGTGGTTTAGCGAGGAAGCCGGCAACAAGGTCGCGCGTGTCGACATGCAGGGAAATATCACGGAATATCCCGTGCCGATGAAGCAGCCCAATATGATCCTGGCCGGGCTGGCGTTCGACAGCCAGAAAAATCTTTGGGTGCAGCAATACGTCAATCAAAATAATCCCGTTCCTGCCGGGACCGATTACATCATAAAGATCGATAAGTCGATTCTCACCACCGCGCCGTCCGATCTTGCCAGTACTGCTTTCACTTTCTACCCGGTTCCGACGCAGCAGACGGTCTTTCACCGTATCATCCAGGGCCCCGACGGCAATATGTGGTTCACTGAAATGAAGGCCGATAAGGTGGGTAAGTTGATCACAGGGTTGAAAGCGCCATGAATTACATCATACGAGCAACTGCCTTAACAATCTTAGTTTTGTTCGTCTTCAGAAGATAACCTTTTTAACATAAAGAGATATCGTATTATCTCGTATGCATTCGACGGCCACCGGGACTGGAATAAATGCTCTTGGTAAATAATCCTCGACATTGCGTAGAAATGTCTTAATTTTTTCAGGAAGCTTCTTGAAATTTGCGTTTTCGAATAACTCAGTTCGAACTCTATAAAATTTTTCAGTTGTGGTCTCTGTGGGGATGCGGTCTACCCAAACTGTTAAAACGAAATCAATATCAAGGTTCTTTTGTAAAAATTGCCGAATGACATCGTCAGAACCGAAATTTAGTAGACCTGTTTGCTTAAAGAAAAACATCTCAGAATTACCGTCACACAAAACAATGCCTCTAAATGCCTTCAAATGTTTGAGTTGATCCCGTTTTTTTTCGAGTGCGTTATAAAAAGGATTGTTAGTTGATCTTTTGTGAGAAGTTATTGGTGACGTGTGAATACGATTTCCCTGAGGTTTGTATATTAAACGAAATCCTGCCTTATTATTTTCGAAATTATCTGGCAATTCTGGATTATGCGACAGCTTGTCGAGAAAAATATTTAGATCTTCTGTTATGTAGTCATCACTGCGGGCACTTTCTTTGATAAATTTGCCAAAATCTAAAGAAAACTGGTTAAAATCTAATTTTCTTTTTCCCACTTCTTCGCGTAATTTTTTCTGAACTGAAGCAACGAGAGATTCGAAATGTAACCCTTTGTCGGAAACAGTTGTTATGTCTATAGCTAAATCTTGGAACTCATCCTCCAAATAAAGTCGGATGTCAGGATATTTACCGTCCCATTCCTTTTCATACTCAATTTTACCAATCTTGCTAAAAGTACTTAACAAGATAAGTTCCCACTCAAAATGCAAAGAATTTTCGTTGGCTTTATTTATTAAATAGACAAGATGCCGCAATTGTTTCTCATCTATTTGAGATTTAAGTCTGTGAACTGCTTTCTGCAAGACATCGTGTGAAAAAATCGCCATATAAGAACTATAATTAAACAAATTTGAACAAGTCAAAATTGCAAATCAAGACGATTTCCTCCCGAACATATCCAACCCAACGGCTGAGACTAAAATAGAGCCTTTGATGATGTCTTTGAGGTAATCGTCGAGGCGCATCAGGGACATGCCGTTGTCGAGGCTGGCCATGATCAGCGCGCCGAGGCAGGCACCGAAGATCGTGCCGCGCCCGCCCATCAAACTCGCGCCGCCGATCACGCAGGCGGCGATGGCTTCGAGCTCTTTGAGCGTGCCGTCGTCGGTCGAGGCGCTCCCCAGCCGCGCCGTGTTTATCAACGCGGCCACACCCGTCAGCGCGCCCAGCAGCGCGAAAACCTTGAGAATGTTGCGGCGGTTATTGATGCCGGAAAGCCGCGCGGCGTCCGGGTTGCCGCCGATGGCGTAGAGATAGCGCCCGAAGGTGGTGTTGCCGGTGATGAACGCACCGAGCAGCGCCACCAGCAAAAGGATCAGCACCGGGATCGGCACGCCGGTGGCCGAATTCATGACATAGATAAAAGCCAGAATAAATATTATGGGAATGACGGATACCAGCAGTTCCTTGCCGTAATTTGCTTTGCCCAAACCGTAAATTTCCTGCTGGCGCGCACGTTTTAACGCCAGCAGCAGCACGAACAGGATCGCCGCCCCGGCTATGATCCATCCGATGGAGAGCGGCACGGAGCCTTGCCCGATCGCTTTGTAGACGGGGTCGGAAATACCGATGGTCTCGCTTTTGGTGATGCCTTTGACCGCGCCGCGCCAGGCCAGCAGCCCGCCCAGCGTTACGATAAACGCGGGAATGTTGAAATACGCGGTGAGAAAGCCGTGAAATAGCCCGATGACCACGCCGACCGTGATCGCGACCAGGATCACCGGCACCAGGCCGTAGCCATAGTTGGTGAGTATTATCGCAGCCACCGCCCCGGCAAAACCCAGCACCGAACCGACTGAAAGATCGATCTGCCCGGCGACGATCACCATCAGCATGCCGACCGCCAGAATGCCGGTCACGGAAGTTTGCAGCGCCACGTTTGAGAGATTGCCCGGGGTAAGAAAAGTGCCGCCTGTGCCCCAGTGAAAAAAAAGCCAGATGAGCGCCAAAACGGCGAGCATAATGTAGGCTCGCAGGGCGGAAAATTTTATATCGAAACCTTCTTTCGGTGTTTCACTCATAAACGGTTTGTCCTGTGGCGCATGCCATAACTTTTTCCGGCGTTGCCTAAGCGCGGGTAAATTCGCCGGTCAGTTTGCCTTCGTGCAAGACCATGATTCTATCTGAAAGCCCGAGAATTTCCGGCAATTCGGACGAGACTAAAACGATCGCCAGTCCGGCTTCGGCCAAGCGGTTGATCTGCGCATAGATCTCCTGTTTCGCGCCGACGTCGATACCGCGCGTCGGTTCGTCCAGAAACAAAACTTTCGGATCGGTCAGGAGCCATTTGCCGAGCACCACTTTTTGCTGGTTGCCGCCGGAAAGATTTCCGGTCACGGTCAAAACGGACCCTGCTTTTACCCGCAGCGTCTGCATCGGGCCCAAAGCGGCGGCTGTTTCCTGCCCGGGATTGATGACGAATCGCCCGGCGATCTGTTTCAAGGCGGCCAGCGTCAGGTTATTAAGAATGGTCTGATCGAGCACGAGCCCGAAACGCTTGCGGTCTTCGGTGACGAAACCGATGCCGTGGCGGATGGCGTCCGCCGGGGAATTCAGAGAGACCCTTTTCCCCTCGACAAAAAATTCGCCGCTGCTGCGGCCGGCCTGCGCGCCAAAGACCGACATCAAAAGTTCCGAGCGTCCCGCGCCCATCAGCCCGGCAATGCCCAGGACCTCGCCTTTTCGGACCCGCAAAACTTATGTTATCGACAAGTTTTTTCCCGGAAATATTCGGGTCATTGGCGGAGAGATCTTTTACTTCGAGCACCGTTTCGCCGCGCTGGTGTTTGACCTCCGGGAAGATGTTTTCAACCTCGCGCCCGACCATTGCGGCGATCACTTTATTTTTATTTAACTCGGAAGTCGGGTGTGTGCCGACGGTTTTCCCGTCGCGCAGGACGGTGATGCGTTCGCTTAAAGTGAAAACTTCGTCGAGCTTGTGCGAAATGTAGATCATTCCCACGCCGCGATCTTTCGAGGTCTTTTAAAATGCTGAAAAGAATATCGACCTCGCTTTCGGTCAGCGCGGCGGTGGGTTCGTCGAGCACCAATATTTGCGCGTTTTGCGAGAGCGCCTTAGCGATCTCAACCAGCTGCTGCTGGCCGATCCCGAGATTTCCCACCGGCGTGCGCGGGTCTAGCGGCAGGTTCAGCTCTTTTAAAACCCGGGCGGCGCGATGATAAAGCTCGTTCCAGTTTATAACGCCAAAACGCGCCGGTTCGCGCCCGAGAAAAATATTTTCGCCGACCGAAAGCTCCTTGACCAGCGAAAGTTCCTGAAAAATTATGGCTATACCAGCCGTTTCGGCCTCGCGAATATTGCGGAAGTGTTTTAGCTCGTCATTGATGCGAATTTCGCCTTCGTATTCCGGGTAAGGATAAACACCGCTCAGCACTTTCATCAGGGTAGATTTGCCCGCGCCGTTTTCACCGACCAGCGCGTGAAATTCGCCTTTGTGCAGATCAAAGCTCACACCGTCCAGCGCCTTCACGCCGGGAAATTCCTTGACGATGTTTTTCATCTCGAGCAGCGGCATAATCGTTTGGTCGACTTGGCGTAAAGGATAAACGATTTTTGGGAGTTTTAATAAACCGAAGTGATGGTTTAACGAATTTTTGATGACTGGACGAGAACCCGGGGTTCAGCTTTTTAACGCCAGTGCTTCTTTGAGTTTATGTAAGAAGTTTTTATCCTTTAGAATTTCTTTTTTGATATCCAGTCCCGACTTGATATTTAAGGCCTCATTAAAAAGCTCAATGGCCTCCTCATATTTTTCTTGTGTTTCGTGAGCAATAGCTAAATTATGTAATGTTGTGGCCAGGTCATGGAATGTTTTATCTTTGCCGCTTATTTCGATGACACTATTAAAAGCTTCTATTGCATTGTCATAATTTTCCGCCTTTCCGTGTCTGTAAATCATTTCGCGCAGACTTTGGTTAATGAGAGTTTGATAACCACTGCCTGTTTCTTCCGCCTTTTCCTTATAGTACGACACTATATCCGCATCAAGATAAATAGTAATGCGACTTTTAACATCCGCCTTGGCTTTTGACCGTTTTGGCTGTGGGGTTTTGGAACGATCAATTTCTCGCCAGCCTTTGGCTTTCATTTTTTCATTAAAATTTTCAGTATCTTTTTCTTTTTTCATATTCTTTCACCATAAAACTTTCGGCACGACGGGCGGTTATAAAATGCACCGTCTCAGAATCAGTAGCGGTATATATTAGAAAGACCAAACCGTATTCGGCAGTTATTCCGATCTTAGCTAACCGCTGTTCATCTTCGTTGGAATGTTCGTCATCGATAAAGTCGATCGAGTGCAGATCGTCAAAAATATCTATTATCTTAACGAAGTCGACCTTGTGTTCTTTGATGACCTTTCACGTTTAATTTCATCCCAATTGAACATCATTCATATTATACATATAAATATATGTATAAGGAATAATTAAACAAAAAAATGGAGACCTTACGGTCTCCAGAAATTTATGAATTTACAGTAGAAAGGAGGGAAGCAAACAATTGCTCAGGAGGAGAATCTTTAGTAATAACCTGTGCCCAGCTCTCTCACCGGGTTGTCTTTGGCGTAGCTGTATGCGCACCAGGCGGAAATGCCGTGAAACGCTATTGCGGTCAAACCGAAAGTGGGGAACGCAAGGAGCCACATAAGAAACGACACACCCAGCCACATTAAACCTACTTTTAATCTGCCGTTGTAGATCTGGCCCGCTCCGGGAAGCAGCAAACTCAGGATACCGGCCAACAATGGATTACGCATACTTTTTAACCTCCGCTCATAATAATACGCGAAGGGTTTTAAAATAGTTCCAAAATTTTTTCGGGATCATTCTGAAGGCGATTTGCGGACGTCGATTATCTGCCCGCGAAAGACATTGAGGACCTGTTTGACGGCGGGGTCGTCCTGCGCGGCCTGCCAAAGCCCAACTGCGGCATCGCGGTTCTTAGCGATCTCCGCGGTCGTGGGAACGTTCAGGCGCACGTCCTGGCCTTCAACTTTAACGATCGGGGAAAGATCTTTGCCCAGGATCTCTCGCGCAACGTCGCCGATAATCTGAGTGTTTTCTTCACTTTGCAAAATAGCCTTCCAGTATTCGGCGGTTTCGGCGAGCAGGAAAACTATCTCTTTCTCGCCGGCGTAGATTTTGCAAATTTCGTCAAAAGCCTTTGCCAGCCAGGGTTTACCTTTCCGGTCCAGCGCGGCTTTGAATTGCTGCACCAGTTTTTTCGAGGTAGCCGGGACGGCGGCCTTTTGCGCCGGAGAAGGGGGCGGTGCGACAGACTTGCCGTTCGGCTGAGCTTTTTCAGGCGTGGGCGGCGAAGGGGGAGGCACGAATTTCGGCGTTTCGGGCGCGGGGGCAGGAAGTTCCACGTTTAAGGCCAGGGAAAAGTCGTCGCCTTCGCGCATCAACGCCCGTTCGTAAGCATGATCGAGCCAGTGATCTTCGACGTGCGCCAGCTCTTCTGAAGTCATCTGCGGCGCAAAAGCGACCGCCGGGGCGGCTGCGGCTTGCGGCGGCGAGTAGACAGGAGCGTTCCCAATCCCGCCTTTAGGCGGCTTCGCTTCAAGAGTGCTTTCAGTCCTGCCTTCGGGCGGTTTGGTTTCCGGTGTAGCGTTCCCGGTCTCGCTTTCAGGCGGCCCGGTTTCCGCGGAAACGTTCCTGGTACCGCCTTCAGGCGGCCTTATTTCTGACGGGATTTCTTCTACAAATTCAGTTTTTTTTTCCGCCGAAGCACCGGCAGAAGCAGACGAAGCGGCCTCGGCTTCCGGCGCGGAACCGGTCTGCATCGCTTGTTCCAGCGCGGCCAGGCGCTCCAGTATTTTTTCGACCGCTGCGACGCGGCGCATTTCCATCAGCTTGACCAGGCCGATCTCTAAAATATAACGCGGCTGCGAAGCGGTGCGAAGCTGCGCTTCGGTGTCTGCCAGAGCGTTGAAAAAGCGCAGCAGATCGGCCTCGGAAAATTGGTCCGCCTGCTGTTTCAGATCTTCGCGGCTGACCGCCGCCCAATCGAGCAAACCTTCGGCATTTACGGCTACTTTCGCTACCAGCAGATCGCGGAAAAAGCTCAGCAGGTCGCGGCAAAAACTGCGCAGATCGTGCCCGCGGCGGTTCAGTTCTTCCACGATCTCAAAAGCCTCGAGCGTGTTGTGTTCGGCGATGCCCTTAGCGGTGCGCAGCAAAATATCCACGCCGGCGATGCCGAGCGCATTCACCACATCCTCGACCGCGATCTTCGCGCCGGAAAAACTGATCACCTGGTCAAAGGCGCTTTGCGCGTCGCGCATCGAACCCTCGCCGGCGCGGGCGATCTCTTTTAATGCAGCATCGGAAATACTCACCTTTTCGGCTGCGGCGATCTTTTTCAGGCTCTCGAAAATTTTGCCGAGCGCAATGGTGCGGAATTCGAATTCCTGGCAGCGCGAAAGAATAGTGTCGGGGACCTTGTGCAGCTCGGTCGTCGCCATGATAAAAACGACGTTCGGCGGCGGTTCTTCCAGCGTTTTCAGCAGCGCGTTAAAAGCGGGTTTTGAAAGCTGGTGGACCTCGTCGATGATGAAAACTTTGTAGCGGTCGCGCGCGGGATTGACGTTGATGCTTTCGATGATGGTGTCACGCACGTCGTCGATACCGGTGTGCGAAGCGGCGTCGATCTCGAGCACGTCTATCGAGCGCCCCTCGGCGATCTCCAGGCAGGAAGGACAAGGGTCTTTATCCGTCGGCGAGCAGGGTTTCGGATTCGGCTTATCAGTTTTATGGCAATTCAGCGCTTTTGCCAGCAGCCGGGCGGTGGTCGTTTTACCCACGCCGCGCGCGCCGGAAAAAAGATAGGCGTGATGCAGGCGTTCGTATTGCACGGCATTTCGCAGGGTGCGCGTCACCGCCTCCTGTCCGGTTACTTCTTCAAACGTCTGGGGCCGCCATTTGCGGGCAATTACCTGGTAAACCATGAGCTAGTGAATAGAGATTATAACGCGTGAATCGTAAATAGTGAATCGTGAATAGAAGTCATGGCCAGAAGCCCGTACTATTCACGATTTACAATTCACTATTCACGAAATTGGGAGGCTTCAGACTTTCCCGCAACACAGGCTGAAATTGCTGCCGTTGCTCCGTTCCCGGTCTGGCGGGGTTCACAACTCAAACCTTGTGCGGAGCCTGAAGCCATAATCGAAAGTGTAAAGGCGAAAGGATAAAGGCGAAAAAACATTATCCTTTATCCATTATCCTTCAGCCTTTGTTCTGGCGGAAAGGGTGGGATTCGAACCCACGGAACCCTTTTGAGGTTCACAGCATTTCCAGTGCTGCCAGTTCAACCACTCCTGCACCTTTCCGAAAGTGTAAAGGATAAAGGCGAAGGGATAAAATTATTTCCTGCGCTCTTTACCTTTTTGGCGATCGTTACAAAGATCGCCGTTAATTCTTTTGTTTCCCGACGAATCGGCAGTAACTTGGTCGGAGTGAAAAAACCAAGTTCCTCAATTAGTTCAAGCCAATAAGCCGTTTCTTCAAGTTCCTGCAAAGACCCTTCTATCTTGCTGATAAAATCCGCATCGGATTTCGCATGCTGAGCTTCACGATATTGTGAGCCAACAGACGTTCCCGAACGTAAAAGCTGTTTTCCAAGCACTTGTGCCTCGGTATTTTTCGGCAACGCAGCGAAAAGCTTAACAACTCTGACAGCAAAGTCTTTAGTGCGAATTTTCAGGTCGTGGGATACCATATTTTTCGCCCTTATCCTTTCTCCTTGTTACTTTCAAATGGCGGAGAGGGTGGGATTCGAACCCACGGTACCCGTCAAGGTACAACAGTTTTCGAGACTGCCCGATTCAACCACTCTCGCACCTCTCCGCAAGGCTAATCATTCTAAAGTCCCGCGCCGGAAAAATCCAGATGCGGGCCGGGACGGCGATTTTCACGACCTTTTATCGCTTCTTTTCAGGCGAAAGAAATCCTGCATTACGCGGCGGCATTGCGTTTCCAAAACGCCGGCAGTGATCTCTACCTGATGATTCAAAGAACTCGAGTCGCACAGCCTGAATTTGGTGCGAACGGCGCCGAATCTTTCGTCCGCCGTACCGTAAACCAGGCGCTTAACACGCGCGTTTACTATCGCTCCGGCGCACATGACACAAGGTTCAATGGTCGTATAAACGGTTGCGCCCGTCAAACGGTAGTTGCCGATTTTACGGGCGGCTTCGCGCAGCGCGATGATCTCGGCGTGCGCCGTCGGATCGCAGTCAGTGATGGTGCGGTTGCCGCTGACGGCAATCAATTCACCTTCCGCGCTGACCAGGCAGGCGCCGACCGGAACCTCGTCAAGGGCTTCGGCTTCGAGGGCTGAAGCTAGCGCCCGATGCATCCAAAATTCATCGGTTTGAGACATAAAATAAGCATTCTAGCCCACCGGCAAGGTAAATTGAAGTTTGGGCGGAGAAAGGGAGGAAGGAATGTATAGCGGCGGTCCGGTTTCGGGGCGTTTCACGCCCTAACTAAACCGCACTATCCGGCTTCGGGCAGCCGGTGGAATGGGTGCCGGTTTCCCGGCACCCTGTGGGAGTATTTTACTGGCTGACTAATTCCACTTCAAAAGCCGATTGGACGGCAAACTGAGTGAAACAAGCGTTGAAACAATAGGCGACCATAATTTTGTATTTACCTTTTTTCGCCTTGTGGTTGAGCATCACGACCTCGCGCGATACGCAGGACGGCGGATCGGGCTTCTTGGGGTTGCACGCGGGAATGTCGTCAAAACAGATCATATAGCCGGGTTTGATAGCAACGGTAGGATCACCGTTAGGCTGATTTGGAACCGGTTTACCGTTTTCATCGACTACCCAAATGTGCAGCGTAAAGTCCTTAAGGATCACGTTCGAATACGGGTTACATACCGTGATGCAAAGAACTTTGCATTCGTCTGTTTTGAGGCGATCATCCCATCGCAGACGCAGGCAGGGCACGAGTTTGGGTTCTCTCACCGCCCGGCAAACACTGACGATGCCGCCGCAAATTACTTTCTGAAGAACTGCCGTGAAGCCGCCCACGCTCCCAACCGGCGCGACAAAAGCCTGGCCCCCGGTGTCGATGGCGACACGGGCGTACTCACTCACAGTTACCGGCCCCACGGTGCCTGTTCCCATGTAGGTACAGACCTTCACACCGCGTGTAGTTGCGACCGAGATCGCGGCATTGGCTGCCGCTACATCGGTTGCGTTCTGCGGGTTTCCGCCTTCCAGCGCTTCGTCGCCGAGGTAAAAGATCAGCCTCGTGGCGCCGGGCCGCCAGTCGAAGTGGTCGGACAGGTCCATTATCGCTGCCGCACCGTCTTCCTTATCACCCGGAGTGCCGACAATGTCTGCGCCAGGAACTCCCAGCGCGGTTAAATACGAACGGTAAGTCTGGGTAAAGTTCGTTGCCGGCCACGTGCCCTCGATTCCCAACCAGGCGACGCGCAGATCGGACGGACAACTCTTTTTTGCCGCGGCAACAGCAGCGGCTGCGGCGGCACTAAGGCTGGTGGCCTCATCCGTCATTGAGGCGCTGGTGTCTATAACTATCACCAGGTCGACTTTTGGCGGGCCGCTGGTACTGTGGCAATTTCCGGTTACCAATTCATTCTTTTTCTTGGAACAAAGTTTGCGAAGAAGGTCGTTGAGGCCATCTTCGGTCTTCCTGCAAAGCTCGGTATTTGAGGGACGCGGCGACGCTGACAGGGTTTCGTACAGTACTCCGGGGGGCGCCTCTTGTTCATACCTTTTCGGGTTTTTTTTGGGACTCATAAAATATTCTCCTTGTGGGACTTAGAATAAGACACTTAAACTTAAAAAAAGCGTCAGGTTATGTGCAGCAAAATTAAGTTACACAGTAATTTATGGGAAATAGACTATGCGATCTATTATCTGCAAAAACTATTTTTGAGGACCATTACGCTTTATACGAAACAGTCCCTTTTATACATAATGAGGGCAGCTGACGTTTTCTTACGGCCAGATCGTATTTACCGAAATAAAACCCGGGTTCGATAGATCAAAATCACCATATACAGGCAGATGATCGTGAAAAATGCAGGAAGATCTTCCAGTTAAGGGAAATATCCCAAACAGGTGGGGGACCGGCATTGTGGAGGAAAGAAAAATTTGTTGTTTCCGAATTTCTTGCAGAAACGCGCGCAAAGTGGTAAATCATAAGTGTAGAATTGACGCGCGCTTATAACGGGCCATCCTCTTTCGGGTATTTCCAAGTTATTATGAAAAAAGATGTTCTGGGGACAACTGACATCCACACGACCGATCCGGCGGTCCAACCGGTTCCAGAAAGAAAGAGTATTTCCACCCTTGCGGAAGAGGTAAAGGCGCGTCAAAAACCCTCGACCGATCCCATCGCGCTGGCGCAAAAGCTTTCTCCCCCGGAATTCAATACAGCCATGGTGCATTTTTACCGCGGCGAGATCCAGCGCTCGAACATCTGGCGCAGCCGTTTGGATACGACCACTAACTGGGCGGTGATCACCACCGGCGCCACGCTGTCCTTCGTCTTCAGCTCGCCGGACAGCCCGCATTTCGCCATCCCGATAAACACCATCCTGGTGGCGATTTTTCTCTTTATGGAAGCGCGCCGTTATCGTTATTACGAGGTCTGGGCAAACCGCGTGCGGGTGCTCGAGACGGGATATTTTGCGCCGATGCTTTCGCATCAAACCGTCCCGCCGGATAAACAATGGGCGGACCACCTGGCGACCGATCTGATGACGCCGCATTTCACCATCACCGACTGGGAAGCCATCGGCAAACGTTTCACGCAGCAATTACATCTGGATATTCGTGCTGCTCGGTTTGAGCTGGACGCTGAAAGTGTATCTTCATCCTTTTCCCATACCGATGGAAGATCAAACAAAGGCCTTTGAAGTTTTGATGAGCCGCACTTCCGTCGGCTTGATGCCGGGCTGGATGGTGCTGGCCGCGGGAGTGTTGTTCAATGTGATGATCCTGGGACTGGCCCTGGTCACCATTCGCTTAAAGGATTCAAAGAGCGAAGTGCTGCCCTTTGACAAGGTCGAATGGCACCCGCTGCGCAATATGTCGGATACCTTTCGCCGCCGCAATACCATCCGCCGCGTGAAAAAAGCCCGCCAGCGAGTGCGCTCCGTCAGAAACCCCGCCGACGAAGAGTTTTAACGCAACACGAATTATAGTTTGTTTAGAGGCGGTCTCCGACCGCCGCGAAAATTTGATATCCGGCGGTCGGAGACCGCCTCTAAACCGAGCGTAGCGAAAAAAGCGTATTACGTATTGCGTATCACGTATCACCTATTTAAAATCTTCTTCTTATTAAAGGAGATAATTATGTCTGAAGTTAAGATGGAAGATCGCGCGCATGCGCTGGAAAACGAATATTTTCGCCGCCAGGAACAGGAGCTGATCGCAAAGATGAAAGCCAAGCTCGAGGCGGAACAAGCTGAGGCCTCGGCGCTCAAATGCCCGAAATGCGAAGGCAATCTGGTAGAGTCCGATTTCGAAGGGGTCAAGATCGACGTATGCAATAAATGCCACGGCGTCTGGCTGGACGCGGGCGAGCTGGCGCAGGTCACGAAAAAAGACGCGGGCTGGTTTGGCAAGCTGTTCGGCTAGGACAAAATGAAAAAGATAAGCCCCAGTAAAATTGTTTTATATGCCGTGCTGGTGTTGGTGTTTTCTGTTCGGATATTCGGACAAGAGGCAATAACTCCGACCGCGCGGGCATTGCTGCCGACAAGTGTTGAAACTTTAAAGTTAAACAGCCAGTTGATGGGGCGGGAAATGCCTTACCGGGTGATACTGCCGGGTAGTTATAAAAATTCGAATGAGACCGTTTTTTATCCGGTGGTATATTTGCTGCACGGCCTGACCGGGCATTTCGATAACTGGACGGACAAAACCAAGCTTAGCTTATACGCGACGGCCTATGAGTTCATCATCGTCATGCCCGAGGGCGGCGACGGCTGGTACAGCGACAGCGTTTCCGTTCCCGGCGACCGCTACGAGAGTTACATCATCCGGGAGCTGGTCCCCGAGATCGATAAAAAATTCCGCACCAGAACCGGCCGCGAAAGCCGCGCCATCGCCGGGCTTTCGATGGGCGGTTACGGGGCGGTGAAATTCGGAGTGAAATATCCCGATAAATTTATTCTGGCGGGGTCTTTTAGCGGGGCGCTGGGAATAACGTCAATACCTACGGCAAGCATCGCTACATTTCCTTCGGTAAAAAATGTTTTTGGCGGGGACGACAACCAGAGCCGAAAGGACAATGACATTTTTCGCATCATTCGGGAGATGCCAGCGGAAAAATTAAAAGTTCTGCCTTTTATCTACGTGTCTTGCGGGACTGAAGATTTTCTTTTTGCCAATAATCAGGATTTTATGAAGCTAATGTCGGAGAAAAAAGTTCCGCATGAGTATCGGCAGCTGCCCGGCGGGCATAACTGGGCTTTTTGGGATGCGCAGGTGCGGGAATTTTTGCGCCTCAGCGAAAGGTTCTTCAAAAAACAATGAGAAAACTGATCCTGGTTATTGGTTTTATCGCGGCGGTCTTTGCGGTGCAGATATCGGCGCAGGCTACGGCAGCGGCGGAAGAAAAATTCGACCTGGCGGCGATGCAAAAAGCGCTGAAAACCGCCGGGCTGGACGGCTGGCTTTTTTACGATTTTCGCGGCAGCGACCCGCTGTCGGCGCGGATCTTAAAGCTCAAAGTCAGGACCGCCAGCTCGCGGCGCTGGTATTACTACGTGCCGGCGAGCGGCGAGCCGGTCAAGATCGTCCACGCCATCGAACAGTACCGGCTCGATGAGCTGCCGGGCAAAAAACTTGTTTACGCGCCATGGGAAGTTCTGCAAAAAGATATTAGGGACACGCTTTTGGCGAATGCAAATAAGGCAGGGAAACCGAAGATCGCGATGCAGTATTCGCCGGAAAACAACATCCCGTATATCTCGCGGGTCGATGCCGGAACGATCGAGCTGATCCGCGGCTTCGGCGTCGAAGTCGTTTCCAGCGGCGACCTGATCCAGCAATTTGAGGCCGTCTGGAACGAAGAACAGTTCGGGATGCACAAGGAAGCCAACGAAAAGCTCTATAAAGTTATTCATGAGGCTTTCGGCGAAATAAAGCGCCGCATTAACGCAAATATTCCCACTACCGAATACGACGTTTTGGAATTTATCACCAAACGGCTGGACGAAGCGGGAGTAACGGGAGGCGGGAATGTCTCGGTCAGAGCGAACACCGCCAACCCGCATTACGGGCCGGCCAAAGACAAAAGCGTCGAAATTAAAAAGGGCGATCTGGTTTTGTTCGACATCACCGGGAAATTAAAGAAGCCAAAAGCCACTCAGGCCGATCTGACCTGGATGGGCTACGTCGGTGAAGCGGTGCCGGAAGAATACGTCAAGATCTGGAACATCGTGCGCGAGGCGCGCGACGCCGCGTTTAATTTTGTAAAATCCGCCATGCGCGATAAAAAAGCGATCAACGGCGCGATGATCGACGACGTTTCGCGCGGCGTCATCAAAAAAGCGGGCTACGGCCAATATTTCACCCACCGCACCGGGCACAATATCGGCGAGGAGGTCCACGGCAGCGGCACGCACATAGACAACTTCGAAACCAAAGACACGCGCCGCATTCTGCCGCGCACCTGCTTTTCCATCGAGCCGGGAATTTATCTGCCGGGAAACTTCGGCGTCCGCTCTGAGATAGATGTGTTCATCAACGGGGACGATGCCATTAGTGTCACCCCGGTGCAAACTGAAATAATAGCGATACTAAAATAACCGATGAGAAAAACGATCTTTCTCGCGCTCCTTATTACTCTTATCTTTTGTGTTCCGGTCAGCGCGCAGCAAAAAACCGTGGTCAAAGACGCAAAGGCGAAAGCAATGCTGCTGGGTAAGCACAAGCTCTCTTTGCAGTGGATAAGCTGGGATTATTTCGGCACAGCGAACGTCACGCAAAAAGGCGGCGTGTTTTATCTCAAGGGAGAACAGAAAAGCCGTAAAGGTAACGATTACGTTAAGGTCAACGGCAGGATCACGGTGATCGATAAAACGTCGTTCACATTTAACGGCACGATCCTTACCAGCATCAACCACATCAACAATGGCGCCGAATGCAAACGCGAAGGCGTGATGACTTTCCGCATCACAGGCAAACGCAAATACTGGCGGCTGATGGAAATGGACAATCCGTGTGACGGCGTAGCGGATTACGTGGATATTTTCTTTAGGTAGCAGTCAGCGATCAGCATTCAGCATTCAGTGGTCAGCATTCAGCATTCAGTGGTCAGCAGTCAGCATTCAGCAGTCAGCAGTACAGTAACTCAGTAATCAGGGAAAATGATTAAACTTCAGGAGGTAGGTATGAAAGACTTTAGGAATCTTAAAGTCTGGCAAAAATCCCACGAGCTTACCTTGTTGATCTACAAATCGACTAAGAGCTTTCCAAAAGAGGAATTATACGGACTAACCAGTCAAATAAGACGTTCCTCGAGTTCGATCCCAACAAATATAGCTGAAGGATGCAGGCAAACTAATACGGAATTTTCAAGATTTTTACAAATAGCATTTGGGTCGGCGAGTGAGTTGGAGTATCAGTTGTTACTTACACACGACCTTAGTTTGATAAATAAAGACGAATACTATTTACTAAATAATATTCTGATCGAGATAAAAAAGATGCTTGCTTCTTTAATTTCTAAAGTGAGGAGTGAGTCTGGCAATTAACTCAACGCTGATTGCTGAGTGCTTATAGCCCATGCTTAATTTTGCCGTTCAAATCGCCCATGAAGCCGGAATGCTGCTGCTGGAAAAGTTCGGGCGGCAGATCACGGTTTCCAAAAAGGGCGACATCAACCTGGTGACCGAGGCCGACCTGGCTTCGGAAAGCCTGATCGTTGAGCGCATTCGTTCCTACTACCCCAAACACGCGATCCTGGCCGAAGAAGCGGGAGCGGTAGTTATCGAGGGCGGCAGCAGTGAATGGAAATGGATCATCGACCCGCTCGACGGCACCACGAACTACGCGCACGGATACCCGTGCTTCGCGGTGACCATAGCGGCCGAACGCGACGGCGAGATCGTCATCGGGGTGACTTATGATCCGACCCGCGACGAAATGTTTGCCGCCGAACGCGGCCAGGGCGCTACGTTAAACAGCAGAAAGATCCGGGTTTCGGAAACGGAAGAGCTGAAGGACGCGCTGCTGGTGACCGGGTTTCCATACGATTTTGCCCAGCGGCCGAATTTCATGCACCACTTCACGCAGTTTATCCTGCGCGGGCGCGGCGTCCGGCGCGACGGTTCGGCGGCGCTCGACATGGCCTATACGGCCTGCGGCAGGTTCGACGGTTTTTGGGAAGAGGGCCTCAATCCCTGGGATATGGCGGCGGGAAAACTGCTGGTCGAAGAAGCGGGCGGGACCATAACCGGTTATGACGGCTCGGCATTCGACATCTACGCACCGCCGGTCTGCGCCAGCAACGGGCTGATCCATGACGAGATGCTGGCGGTATTGAGGTAAATACCGGGAGCGCGGGCTCAACCGGTTTATTTTATAATTTTACCGGCTGAACAATGTAGCCTTTCGCTTTTAGTAATTTGATCACGCCGGCTTTTCCGCCGAGGTGGCCGCCGCCCACGGCTATAAACGAAGGTTTCTCTTTGATGATCTTTTCGATCTTAGGTATCCAGGACTTGTTTCTGTCGTCTATTAAGTCTCGTGCGAATTCCTTGCCCTCGTCGCTTTCCGCGCTTTGTCTTTCCAATTCGTTATACAGTTTGTTGGCATCCTGTGTCTTATAAATTTCCAGCAGCTTCTTAAGGCTATCGACAGATCTTTGGGGGTCAAGAGCTATTTTATACAATCTTTTTACCTGTTGCTCGAGCGGCATTTTGCCGACCACTTCCGATTGGAAAGCTACAGTTTCCAAACCAACGATCGGTTTTTTCTTCGCCGCTGCGGCCTGCATGAAAGAAAGCTCGTATGAAGACAGAGCCTGGCAGCCCATGGTTTTGGGGGTAGCGATCACCAGCATTCCGACAATTACGGGTTTGATGTTCTTCACGTTCTCAACGGGAACTCCCAGGGTGCTTTTGGTCAACGCATCGATCTTGGCGTATTCTTCCGGCGTCAGAAGTCCGGTGAAAGCCTTGCCGCCGGGAATCAAAATACCGCTTCCGAATGACTGCATCTCATTGGGATCGTCCATATCGATCTCCATGATCAGTTGCTCGGTCTGGTCCATAAAACCGGTCAGTTTTTCCATGGAGAACATGTCATTCGGGCAGATGACGTGGATCGTTCCAAAAATATAGGACGGTTTTTTCAACCCTTTGCCTGATATCTTGTAAAGAAGCCCGTCTGTCGGAACGGGTTTGAGCGGGGGTTTAGCGGGTCCTTTAGCCTGCGCCAATAAACCCGAAGCCGTCAGGGAAAGCGCCGTGATCAGGACAAGAGCAGGGAATAAGAGTTTTTTCATATGGTTAATATCTAAAGAGTGATCTACCCGGATTTTACCTTTTTTCACGCGCCGTAGGGGTACAAAAAACCGGCGAATTTGGGAAAAGTGCGGTTTATGCCCGGGAAAGCCCGTCTAAGAAAGATATAAAAGAAGTGAAAAACGCCGGATATTTTATTTACCTTTTTCCTTTTTAGCATTAGAATTAATCAGCTTTGAGCAACCGCGGAAAGGAGGTACGCATCATAGACAGGGAAGATTTTATCCATTCTGACAGTGAACTGCTGGAGTCAATAATGAATGCAACCTCGCAAGCGGTGAGCGAAAATGCGACTTTTCCCGTTGAGGAAAGTAACGCTAGTCCTGTCTTTATTCCCAAAACCAAGGCCGAAATTGCGCCCGAACAGACCATTTCCAGCACCGATACGGATTACGATCTGGTGCAGAAAGCGGCGCACGGCAACCTGGCGGCTTTTGAGAATATTTACCAGCGGTATCACCGCCGGGCCTACAGCATCTGCCTGCGCATGACGCAGAGCACCGCCGAGGCCGAGGACCTGACGCAGGAGGTCTTTATCCAGCTTTTCCGCAAAATGGGAAGCTTTCGCGGCGAGTCGGCTTTTTCGACCTGGCTGCACCGCCTGACGGTCAACCAGGTGTTGATGCATTTTCGCCGCCGCGGGGTGCAGGTGGAAAAAACCACCGAGGACGGCGAGGTTCCGGAACAGACCGTTCCCGGAACGGAAAATTTTTCGCGGATGCCGGTGCTCGACCGCATTGCTATAGACAATGCGATCGCCCAGCTTCCGCCGGGATACCGCACCGTTTTTGTTTTGCACGACGTGGAAGGCTTCGAGCATGAAGAGATCGCTCGCATGCTGAAACTTTCCATCGGGACCTCGAAATCGCAGCTTCACAAAGCCAGATTGAAACTGCGCGGGCTGATCCTGCAGCAAAAGAAAGAAACGGCGTAAATAAAACTTTAAGGTAGAAAAATAAGGGCTTTCAAGGCAACCAAAATCAATTTAATTGTAATCATACCTTTGCGCGGGCATCGCGAAATAAGCACCTTGAAGCGCAAAAGTTTAAGAAGCGTTAAATGAATTGCAATAACTGTCAAAATCTGATGAGCGAGTTTGTGGACAACCGGCTGGAATGTACGGTGTCCACGGAGATACAGTCGCATCTCGACCTATGCGAGTATTGCGCCGATATCTACATGGACTTTGCCGACCTGACCCAGTTTTGCTCCGCCACTTACCAGGAACAGGAAATTACGCCGCCAAACTCACAGGCCCTCTGGTGCCGCATCAGCAACATCATCGAAAGTGAAAACCAACCCGCGACGGACGCGCCGGCGGAAGAAAAACAGAAAAAGGGATTCTGGGCAGGAGTGCGGCAAAAGAGCTGGCAGCTTTCACTTTCCCAGGTGGTTAGCGCCGTTATCGGAATTGCCGTCGTCAGCTCGCTCCTGACCATCGTCGGCGTCAAAAACGCCATGCGCCCGGCGAATAATGTATCTTCCAATGCCGCGACGCAGCCGAGCTTTTTTGATAATTTATTGAGCCGGGCCGGGCTCGCGCCCGCGCCGCAGGAATTGCGGGAAAAAAGCATCGGCGAAAAACAGGCGGTGATCGAGTATTGGAACAGCCGGGTGGAAGCGCGCAAGGTTCAGTGGAACCAGAAAATGCGCGATACTTTCGACCGCAACCTGCGCGAGATCGATCAGATAGTGGTGGAATATTCGCAAAATCTGCGGGAGCACCCGGAAGACGCTTTGTCCGAGGAGATGCTTGATTCCGCCCTGGCGGAAAAAATGGAATTGCTGCGGGAGTTTTCCGAATTATAAAATGCGGCGAAGTTTAATCTCATAAAAAATATTTATCTTTAGTTTTAAGGAAGTTAGTTGAAGTGAAGCCCTTGGGGAAAAAATTGTTGTGTATTCCAGTAATTAAGAATCTTACCTTTATAGCAGCCGGCCTCAGCCTCTTGTTACTCCTTTCCGTCCAGGAAAATTTCGCGCAAAAAAGATTCAACCGGTCATATCCGGCAAGCAAGAGCGTCCGCCTGCAGCTGACCAACCGCAGCGGCACGGTCACGGTCGAGGGCTGGGAAAAAGACGAGGTAAGGATCTCGGCCAATCTCGAGGCCCCGGCGGCAAACATCGTCCCGCAAAATCAGAGCGGCACGATCATCATCAACGTGGTCAAAGACAACCAGGGACGCGGTGAAGTGGGAAACGTGAATTTCACCATCAAGGTCCCCGCCAATTCCGCGGTCGACATCGAAACCCGCATGGGCAACCTGAGCGTGCGCGACGTGCGCGGCGGCCTTGTCCGCGCTCATATCACTTCCGAGGGCGACATCACCCTCACCAATATCAACGCCAAATCGGTCGCGGCGGAAAACGTGATCGGCAACATTTTTTTCGACGGCACGTTAAGATCGGGCGGGACGTACCGGTTCGCTTCGACGAGGGGCGAGATCAACCTGCGCATTCCATCCAATTCGTCTTTCCAGCTGGTGGCGACCGCGCCTTCGTCGCGCAATATCTCTCTCGGCGTGTTTTCCAATAGCGGCTTTAATTTCAGCGACGGGAGACGCGTGGTGGGGCAGGTGGGCGACGGCAGCGCTACCCTGAGCGTGACGAACCAGCGCGGAAAAATTTCCTTCATAGTTCGTTAATTAAATGAAAAAATCAAATCTTTTGCGGATGTTCAGCCTGGGGCTTGGTCTGGGACTGGCTGTCGCGGCCATGCCGCTGCTTACTTTTGCGCAGAAGGCCGCGCCCGCGCCGCAGGCCCTGCTGAAACGCGTCGTTACCAAAACCGAGAAGGCGAATTTCGGCGTCGGCGGGACCGTGACCGTTATCGGCGCGCCGCGGGGCTCGGTCACCGTGGAAGGCTGGAACAAAAACGAGGTCGAGGTCACCGCGGAAATAGAACTCGAGGCCGAGACCGAGGCCGACCTGGCGCTGATGGCGCAGGTTAACGGAAGCGCGTTTGATCCCTCGGCGGTTCACCTGAGCATTCTCACGCTCGGGATGCACGACAGGGATTACATGAAAAAGAACTGGAAAAAGTTTCCCAAGCGGCTGCTGTCGATGCCCTGGAAGGTCGATTACGTCGTGCGCGTTCCGTGGTACAGCGATCTCGAAGTAACCACCGGTAAGGGCGCATTAAAGATCAGCGGGGTCGAAGGCGTGATGCAGCTCAAGGCGGCGGAAACCGACGCCGACCTGCAATTGACCGGCGGCACGATAATCGCCACTTTCGGCGGCGGTAACGTGAATGTGCGGCTGGCGAGCCGCAGTTGGCGGGGAAGAAATTTGAATATCCAGATGGCCACGGGAAATCTGAACGTCGCGCTGCCGCCGGACTTTAACGGGGACATCGACGCCGCGATCCTGCGCGCGGGCGAGATCCAGAATTCCTACGCCCCGCTCAAGGAACGCGACAGGGGAAAATTCACTAACAAATCGATCGCGGGACGCGCGGGCGGCGGCGGGGCTTTGCTCAGTTTCGTTCTGGGCGACGGGATAATGAAATTTTCCGAACAGGCCGGCGAGAAATAATATTTTAGACCTGGGAGCGCCGGCGTCCCGCCGGCAAAGGCTGCTTGCAGCCTAAGACTTTAATCACAGATAACCACGAGTTGAAGCTGAGAAAAGTTTTTTCTTATCCGCGTATATCTGTGTAAATCGGTGGTTAATTTTGCCTGATTTCGAACGCTGCGCGTTCATGCAGGCAAGATGCCTGCGCTCCCAGGTTAAACCTCCTGCCCGACAAAAGACATTTGAGCGCTGAGGGTGGAATCCTCATCCGCCGGCACCAGGCGCTGGTAGCCGCCTTCCGGAAGCAGAAACTGGGCGTTCACATTATCGTTCAGATATTTTTCCAACAAGACATCCTTCAAATACGCACTTAACCGGGAAGATTTGACCGGGGCGATCACTTCCACCCGGCGGTCGAGATTGCGCTGCATCAGATCGGCGCTGCCGATAAAAACTTCTTCCTCGCCGCCGTTGCGAAAATAGTAAACCCGGCTGTGTTCCAGAAAGCGCCCGACCACGCTGGTCACGCGGATATTTTCCGACAGCCCCGGTATCCCGGGGCGCAGCACGCAGATACCGCGCACCAGCAGATCGACCCGCACGCCGGCCTGCGAGGCCGCGTAAAGCTCGCGCACCATATCGACGTCGGTCAGGCTGTTGATCTTGGCGATGATGTGAGCGGGAGCGCCGCTCTGTGCGTGCCGGGTTTCGCGCCGGATCAGGGCGGTGAACTTTTCGCGCAGGTTCACCGGCGCGACCAGCAGCCGCCTGTACTCGGTCTGCTTGGAATAGCCGGTCAGGTAGTTGAACAGATCGGTGACATCGGCGCCGATCTCCTCATCCGCCGTCAGAATTCCTATGTCCGTGTAAACGCGGGAAGTAGTCGGGTTATAGTTACCGGTCGCGAAATGCACATAACGGCGCAACTGGTTTCCTTCCCGCCTGACCACCAGCGCGAGCTTGCAGTGCGTTTTTAAACCGCGCAGCCCGTAGACCACGTGCACGCCTTCTTTTTCCAGCTTGCGCGCCCACTCGATATTGTTTTCCTCGTCAAAGCGCGCTTTCAGCTCAACCAGCGCCGCCACCTGCTTGCCGCGCTCGCTTGCCTTCATTAATGCCTTAATAACGGGCGAATCTTTTCCCGTGCGGTAAAGGCAGATCTTGATCGCCTGGACTTCCGAGTCGGCCGCGGCCGCATTGATAAAATCGGTCACGCTGCTGTAAGCCATAAAAGGATGGTGCAGCAGCACGTCGCCCTGGCGGATAACATCGAAGATGGCTTTCTTCTGCCGAAAAGCCGCGGGTATGACCAGCGGGATCGGCCTGTCTTTTAGTTCCGCAAGGTCCAGGTTGTAAAGATGCAGCAGATCGGGAATGTTCAGCATTCCGTCGATGCGGTACACGTCGTCCTCGGTCAGCCCGATCGAATTCGTGAAAAATCTGACCATCTCTTCCGGCATTGAAGCATGTACCTCAAGGCGGACCGGAAAGCGCGGGCGTTTGCGGCGGAGCTCCTGTTCCATCGTGCGCAGCAGATCGCCGGCTTCGTCTTCGCGAAGCTCGATATCGGCATCGCGCGTGACGCGGAACATGTGACAATCTATCACCGTCATGCCGGGAAAGAGTTTGTCCACGTTTGCCGCTATTACTTCGCCCAGCACGGTGAATTTCAAGCCCGTAGAGTCTACCGGAATAAGACGCGGCACATTCGGCGGAAGCTTGATGCGGGCAAAACGCAGGTCCTGCAGTTCCAGCCCGGCCGTTCCGCCGTCAAAAAAATCATCCGGAACCAGCGTCAGCCCCAGATTCAAACTCAGATTCGAGATATAGGGAAACGGGTGGCTGGCATCGACCGCTTGCGGCGTCAGCACCGGAAAAATATAATTTAAAAAATAATCGTTAAGATTTTTCCGTTCGCTTTCGTTCAAAGAATCGTACGTCCAGATGTTGATCCCCTCGGCGGCGAGGCGCGGGAAAATATCCCCGCGCAGGCACGTCATCTGCCGCTCGAGCATTGGCGTGAGCCGCTCCCTGATCTCCCTTAACTGCTCGATGACGCTCATGCCGTCGGGCGAAAGCTCGGCGACGTTTTCCGACATCTGCTCCTTCAGGCCCGACACGCGGATCATAAAAAATTCGTCCAGGTTGGTGGAGAAGATCGAAAGGAATTTCAGGCGTTCGAGCAGCGGTTTTGATTCATCAAGCGCCTCTTCCAGCACGCGGCCGTTAAACTCCAGCCAGCTCAGCTCGCGGTTGAAAAGGAACCGGCGGTCGTACAACAGCGACTCCGGCAGCTCTATTTCGGCCGTTTCGATCTCCGGCAGCGCAAATTCTCTAATAGCCTGGCTCATAAGGCGGAAAAACTCTCCTGTGGGGTATAGGATATTTTATCAGTCCTAACCCGTAAATATTAAGTAACCGGTGAAGATTTAACATGGATTTAACACGATAACCCTCAATTTCAGGGGCTTTGAGGAGAAAAAACCACCGTTAACAGGATAACAAACCGGAGCGCGAATGGTCAAAAAAATGTACGATGGTCTAGAGTTACGCGTTTACGCGTGAAGTCCCAGGAATATCACGCCTGAAGGCATAACTCTGAACTGCGGACGCGCTCCCCGTTAGGGATCTTAAATCCGCCGGGTTGAGAAAAATCCTGTTTCCCGTTAGTTTAGATATGTTAACTTGATGCAACAATGAAAGTTCCCTTGCTGGATTTATCCATTCAACATCAGAATTTACGGGAAGAGCTCCGGCGCGCGGTCGACGGCGTCATAGACTCACAGCAATTCATCCTCGGCTCGGAAGTTACGGCGTTAGAGCATGAATTGGCGGAGTACTGCCGGGCGAAATTTGCCATCGGCTGCGCTTCGGGCAGCGATGCGCTCCTGCTGGCCCTGATGGCGCTGGAGATAAAGCCCGGGGACGAGATCATCACCACTCCGTTCAGCTTTTTTGCCACCGTCAGCGCGATCGCGCGCCTGGGCGCCAAGCCGGTTTTTGTCGACATCGACCCGCGGACGTACAATCTGGACGTTTCACGGGTCGCCGCTAAAATATCGGAAAAGACAAGGGCGATAATGCCGGTGCATCTCTTCGGGCAGTGCGCTGACATGAAGGAGCTGCTGCGGATATCGAAACAACATGGGATTCCGATTATCGAGGACGCGGCCCAGGCGATCGGCGCGGAAGAGGACGGCCGGCGCGCCGGTTCGATGGGCGAGATCGGCTGTTTCAGTTTTTACCCGTCGAAAAATCTGGGAGGCGCGGGCGACGGCGGAATGCTGACCACGGATGACGAAGGGCTGGCAAGAAAGCTGCACATCCTGAGAGTGCACGGCGCGGAAAAAACTTACCAGCACGAATACATCGGCATCAACAGCCGACTGGATTCGCTGCAGGCGGCGATCCTGCGGGTAAAGCTGCGCGAGTTGGACGCCTGGACCGAGGCGCGGCAAAAGAACGCCGCTTTTTACCGCGAGCTTTTCGGGGATTATTATTTGGACGACCGGGTAGGGCTGCCGCTGGAGAGAGAAAACGTGCGCCACATATATAATCAGTTCGTGATAAGAGTGCCGGGCAGGCGCGACGAATTAAAAACGTTTCTGCTCGAAAAGGGGATCGGCACGGCCATCTATTACCCGATCTCGCTGCATCTGCAGGAATGTTTCGCTTTTTTTGGCGGCCGGGAAGGCGACCTGCCGGAATCAGAACGCGCGGCGGCAGAAACGCTGGCGCTGCCGATCTTTCCCGAGCTCAGGGAAGATCAGCTGGAATACGTGGTAGAAAAAATAGCGGAATTTTACGGCTAGAAACTTATGTCCCGTGAAAAAAGTTCACAGGTGGTTTTTATCGGGTCGCGCAATTGGATCGTGCGCGCCGGGTTAGCGTTGGCGGTGCTGTTGTCGCTCTGGCTGGCGTGGTATGCCTTTAGCCGCGAGATCGGCAATATGATGGCCGAAGTCACGGCTCCGACAGACCTTAACGCCAAAGCCACCGCTTACGCCGCGATCTGGATGGCGCCGAAAGACCCGTTCGTCAACTGGCTTTTGGCGACCACGGAAAACGATTCGTTCATCCCGGAAAAGGCGGCCGCTTCCGTCAGGAATTTCGAAACGGTGGTGCGGCTTTCGCCCAACGATTACCGCTGGTGGATAGAACTTGGCCGCGTTCGCGAACAGACCGAGGATATCGAGGGAAGCGAAAAAGCGCTCAAGCGCTCGGTCGAGCTGGCGCCCACTTATTCCTACCCGCGCTGGCAATTGGGGAATTTTTACCTGCGCCAGGGAAGGACCGACGAGGCTTTTGCCGAGTTGAAACTGGCGGCGGAACACAATGCGATCTATCGCGAGCAGGTTTTTTTCACGGTCTGGGAATTTTTCAATCACGACAAGGAACAATTGGAAAAAATAGTCGGGAATTCGCCGCAGGTGCGGGCAAACCTGGCCAGGTTTTATGCTACTCACGACCAGCCGGAAGACTCCCTGCGCTCGTGGAACACGCTGAGCCCGGAAGAGAAGCAGGAAAACAAAGCGCTCGGCCTGGTGATAATGCAGGGGCTTTACGACCGCAAGCGTTTTCGCCCCGCTTTGAGTTTTGCGCGCGAACTGGGGCGCGAGCCGCAGGCGGAAGCCGAACAGATACAAAACGGCGGCTTTGAAGCTCCGGTCAGCTCGCCCCGGGAAAATTTATTTGGCTGGGGGGTCACCGATACCGACAAGGTCAATGTGAGGCTGGACGGAACTCAAAAGCACGAAGGCAAAAGAAGCCTGCGGCTGAATTTCAACGCCTTGAACGAGCCTAATTTTGTAAATGTTTCGCAGATCGTGGCGGTCGAACCGGGAGCGCGTTACAGCCTCACCTTTTGGGTGCGCACGGAAAATCTCAGGACCGCCGGCCCCCCGCTGGTTGAGGTCGGCGGCATAAACGAACTCAGAATATTCGGCGGAACGGCGCCGTTTGCCGCCGGGACCAACGACTGGCAGCAGATGAAAATAGATTTTACCGCACCGGCCGATGCGGACGGCGTGGTCGTTCGCACGGTGCGTTTGTATTGCGGGGACAATTGCCCGGTGGTAGGCACAATTTGGTATGACGAATTCAACCTCCAAAAACTTTCCGGCGGGAAGTAGCGCGACTGAGGAATATTACGCGCCGCTCGAACCCGAGGATATAAAACAAACCCGGGCGAGCAAAGCGATCATATTCGTTATTTGCGCGGCCATTGTGTTGACGACGGCGGCCTACGGCACGGTGCACCAGCCGATCCTGGCGCTTTTTTATGTCAGCACGGCGCTGCTTATTATTTTGTGGGCGCTCGACGCCTGGTCGAGCGGATTTTTGCGCTTTAACCGCAGCTGGCTCCAGCTGCCGCTGATCGCGGCGATAGTTTTCGGACTTTTTCAACTCATTCCCTTCGGATCGATCGCCGATAGCGGCGGGGTTTCCGGTATCCCGCGCACCATCTCGCAAGACCCGTATTCCACCCAGTTTGCCGTGCTGCACTGGTTCGCGCTGCTGATCTATTTTGCCGCCGCGCTGGCTTTTATCGACAGCGAAAAGCGGCTGCGAAAAGTGGTCTACGTCATTACCATCTTCGGATTTGTCTTTGCCTTTTTCGCCATCATCCAGGTCGTTCTCAGCCCGGATAAAATTTACGGCATTTACGAACCGCGCTTTGCCCGGCCTTTCGGTTCCTTCGTCAACCGCCACAATTTCGCGGCTTATATGGAGATGACGCTGGCACTGCCGCTGGGTTTATTTTTCGCGGGCGCGGTGGAAAAAGACAAACGGCTGCTTTACCTGACGGCGATCGCGCTGATGGGCGTGGCGCTGATCCTGAGCGGTTCGCGCGGCGGATTTATCACCCTGCTGGGCGAAGTTTTCTTTCTAGTCCTGGTGACGACAAAAGCCAGGGGGCCGGGCAAATTCCTCCTGCGGATCGGCGCCGCGGCGGCCCTGATCGCTTGTATCATCGCGGGCACGGTCTTGCTCGGCGGCGAATCTTCGCTGACGCGTTTTGCCGAAAGCGTTGAGATGAAAGACCCCACCACCAGCCGCGTGCATATCTGGAAAACGACCCTGCAGATCATCGGCCGGAATCCGGTCTTCGGTTCCGGGCTCAATGCCTTCGGCGTGGCCTACACCGCGCAGGACACGCTCAACGGTATGGAGCGCGCCGAACAGGCGCACAACGATTACCTGCAGGTCCTCTCGGACGGCGGAATCGTGGGCGGCCTGATCGGGCTCGTCTTTCTGGTGCTGCTTTTCCGCACCGGCTTTAACAGCATCAAGACCAACAACAGGTTTCGCCGCGGGGTCGCCGTCGGGGCGATGGCCGGGTGTTTTGCGATCCTGATCCACAGCATGTTCGATTTTGTGCTGCATACCACGGCGATAGCTTTACTGTTTTTGACCCTGGTGGCGCTGCTGGTAGTGAGCCGTAAGGATTTGCCCGAGGAAGAAAAAAGCGAACCTCCAAGACGCCGGACGCAGCGCGATAACGTAACGCCGCTGGTGAGGAAGTAGGAGTAGGCAGTAGGCAGTAGCAGTAGGCGGTAGGCAGGTAAAGCTTTGCGACCTTTGCGCCTTTGCGTGAAATAATTTCTGCAAGAGGGCGCGCTTAATCGCGAAGAAGCGCCCTCCCTTACGGTCGGGCTACTGACACACAGAATTAAGCAGATGGATCACACCGACATCATCGAGGGCGCGGCAAAGAGCAAGCTTTTTCAGATGCTCGATATCGTCATTGAACACGCCGAGCCCGGGCGGGTCGTGCTTTCGATGCCGGTGGACGAGCGCGTGCATCAATACATCGGGATAATGAACGGCGGGATATCGCTGCTGCTGGCGGAATCGGCCGCTTCGATCGGCGCCGTGATCAGCAGCGATCTGAGCAAGGTCGCGCCCGTCGGCATCGAGATAAACGCCAATCACCTGCGCCCGGTCAGCAAGGGCAAGGTGACCGCCGAAGCCACTTCGGTGTATCATGGTAAAACGTTAAGTGTTTGGCAGATCGAAATTAAAGACGGGCGCCGCCGCCTGGTCTGTGTTTCCCGCTGCACGCTCGCGCTCAGGAAAGGCGCGGCGCAGATTTCAGGTCAAAAATAAGAGTCTCCCCCTGAGTAAGTTGATTTATCTAAAATTAGCAAGCTTTATATTAGATAACATTTCAGGGCTTTTCATTGAAAAAGAAAGAGACACGGGAAATTTTACGAGCAATGCAATAGAATGTACCTATAATGAAGCGGTTGACTCTGTGAATTTATGAGTAATTTATTTTCACAAATTATTAACGGTGATTGTCGTAAGGAATTGAAGAAACTTCCTACTGACTCAGTTGATCTCATTATTACATCACCGCCATACGCGGACCGACGTAAAAATACTTATGGCGGGGTCAAACCAGAGAAATATGTAGAATGGTTTTTGCCCGTTTCCGGTGAACTTTTAAGGGTCTTAAAACCGACAGGTACTTTTATTCTAAACATTAAAGAAAAGGCCGAAAACGGTGAACGCCATACATATGTAATTGAACTTATACTTGCGTTACGAAAGCAAGGGTGGGTTTGGACGGAAGAATTTATTTGGCATAAAAAGAATTCTTACCCCGGTAAGTGGCCAAATAGATTTAGAGATTCATGGGAAAGACTTCTTCAATTTAATAAAACTAAAAAGTTTCATATGTATCAGGATTCGGTAAAGGTACCGGTTGGCACTTGGGCAAAGGGAAGATTACGTAATCTAAGCGATATAGATAAAATTCGGGATAATGCTAAAAACGGTAGCGGGTTCGGCAAAAATGTATCTAATTGGCTTGGTCGTGAATATGTTTATCCTACCAATGTAATTCATCTAGCCACTGAATGTGCTAATAAAGATCATAGCGCAGCATTTCCGGAAGCTTTGCCGGAATGGTTTATCAAGCTCTTCACGAAAGAGAATGATGTCGTTTTGGATCCGTTTGTTGGTCGGGGAACTACTGTAGTTGTAGCAGAAAGAATGAACCGAAACTCTATCGGCATGGAGATATTGTCGGAGTACTGTGAGATAGCTAAAAAAAATCTGCCTCGTCAGAAGTCTTTTGATTTTACTGGAATTTCAGACGATTATGCCCAAACTGAAACTAACAGACGTAAAGCGATACGTTGAAAAAAATATCGGCACTTTTCACCAAAAACGCATTCAGAGCTTGGACAAGCTAAAACTGTCTGAGGTCCTAAAAAGAAAAAATCCTTACTTATTTAAAGCGAAAAATGTACTAACCGCAGAGCAGATCGTAAAGGGATTTGTTGATGCTCATATATCTTCAAGTGAAGAAGCAATCTTTGGGGATTGGTTGGAAGGCTTGGCCTTATTCATTAATAAGAAGGTTTACAAGGGATGGAAATCTGGTATTCCCGGTATAGATTTGGAGTTTAAAAAAGGTTCCGTTAGGTATGTGGTGACTATTAAGTCTGGCCCAAATTGGGGAAATAGTAGTCAGATTGCAAAATTAATCGCAGATTTCAATACAGCAAAGAAAATTTTGCGAACCAGTAATTCTCAATTAAATGTCGTTGCGGTAAATGGGTGTTGTTCAGGTAGTGATAGAAAGCCAGATAAGGGAAGCTATTTTAAGTATTGCGGGCAAAAATTTTGGGAATTTATTTCGGGGGATTCGAATCTTTATGTAGAGATTATTGAGCCACTCGGATATAAAGCAAAAGAGAAAAATAGTGAATTTACCCAATCTTATTCAAAAATGCTAAACTTATTTACAAAAGAGTTTACCATCAACTTTTGTAAAAAAGACGGCGCTATTGATTGGGAAAAACTAGTTAAACTTAATTCAGGAATTAAATAAGACGTATAAAAATAATATCTTATAATATGTCCACAGAGGCCTTATTCGGTACAGATAATATCCCGCTGACGATCCCGCATTTTTGCCTGGCGGCCCTGCGCAGGCACAACAAGCCCGATGCGATGAACCACAAGGTGAAGGATAAATGGATCGGTATTTCGGCAGGGGATCTCGTAGCGCAGATCAAGCGAATGGCGCTGGGCTTTATGGAGGCCGGCATCAAGGCCGGCGATCATGTGGCGATAATTTCCGAGAACCGGCCCGAATGGTCGCTGACCGATATCGCGCTGCTCAGCCTGCGCGCCGTCACCGTGCCGCTTTACACCACGCAGGCCGTCGATCAGATACGCTACATCCTGGAAGATTCCGGCGCCAAGGCCCTGGTCATCTCCGGCCAAAAGATCTTCAAGCATATCCAGCCCGCCATCGAAGGCGTCGAGTCGCTGGAAAAGATAATCTTTTTCGATGACGACGGCATCAGCGACGAAACACCCGATTCGATCTCGCTGGCGGAAGTGGAAAAATTGGGCGCCGCGGCTGTCGAGCGCGACAGCAACGCTTTTGAGCGCCTGTTGGAAGAGATAAAGCCGGGCGACCTGGCGACCATCATTTACACTTCAGGCACCACGGGCGAGCCTAAGGGCGTAATGCTGACGCATGAAAATTTCACTTCCAATGTGCTGGCAATTTCCGATGGGCTGCCTATTTACCCTTCCGACCGTTCGCTTTCGGTTTTGCCCTTGTCGCATATTTTCGAGCGCACCGTTTTTTACGTGCTCTGCGCGAACGGCGTTTCGATCCATTACTCGGCGTCGTTCGACCACCTGGCTGAGCACCTGCACGAAGTAAAGCCCACGATAATGACCGCCGTTCCGCGGCTGTTCGAAAAGGTCTATCACAAGATCGTGCGCAAGGGGATGACCGCCGGCGGCTGGAAAACGAAGCTGTTCACCTGGGCGCTGGACGTCGGGCAGCAATACTGGAAATTCAAGGACGAACGCCAGCCGGTGCCGGCCTGGCTCGCCGCAAAACAGGCCATCGCCAGCCGTTTGGTTTTTTCCCGCTGGCGCGACGGCGTCGGCGGCAGCCTGCGTTTTTTCGTTTCCGGCGGCGCGCCGCTTTCGAAAAAACTTTCCTACGCATTTTGGACGGCGGATATCCCGATCCTGCAGGGTTACGGCATGACCGAAGCCTGCGTCGTCTGCGCCAACCGCCCGGACGACCAGCGTTCCGGCTCCATCGGCAGGCCCTTCGAAGGCATCGAAATGAAGATCGGCGCTGAAGGAGAAATTCTGATCCGCGGTAAAAACGTGATGACGGGTTATTACAACAAACCCGAGCTCACCGCCCAGGCGATCGACGACGAAGGCTGGTACCATTCCGGCGACGTCGGCTATATCGGCGAAGACGGGCATATTTATATCACCGACCGTTTGAAGGACCTCTTTAAACTTTCGAACGGCAAGTACATCGCCCCGCAGCAGGTGGAAAGCCTGCTCAAGCAAAGCCCCATCGTGGGACAGGCGATCGTGGTCGGTTCGGGGCGAAAGCAGACGGGCGCGCTGATCGTGCCCGATTGGGAAGCTCTAAAGGTCGCTCTGGCGGAAAAGGGAATTTCTAATTCAGGAACCAAAGATGAATTGAGCCAGAAACCCGAGGTGATCAAATTCGTCCAGCGCGAGGTCAGCGAAATGACCAAAGAGCTTTCGGATTATGAACGGGTGAAAAAGGTGGCGCTGCTGCCCAGGGAATTTTCCATCGACAAGGGCGAGATGACGCCCACGCTAAAGATCAAGCGCGGCGTGATAGATGAAAAATATCGCGATTTGATAGACGAGATCTGCGGGGGCGGCGCGGATTAGAAAGTGTTCAGAGTTACGCCTTTAGGCGTGAAAAATGTTTAAGAATCACGCGTAAACGCGTAACCCTAAACTAAGAATTTAAGCTTTTTTCGCGGTCGCGGTTTCATTTTCGCCCGCCAGTTTGTCCAGCAGGTTCGATCCGTCGTTCTTGTTGCTGAGCAGCGCTTCGGCCAGCTCCAGAAGCGGGACGGGTATTTCCACCACCGTCGTGTTTTCTTCGGATTGCGGGAAGCGGTCGTAAAACTCCAGTTCCGCCGTACAGAATTCACAACCTTCGAGATGCTTTTCGATCTTTAGCGCCGCCTTGCCGGAGACCTCTCCTTTTTGGAATGAAAGAACTGTTTCCGAAGACGGGCATTTTGGACTCTTGCAAAAGGTCATTATTTTAGTCAAAGACATAACTCGGGTATTTCTGAAAATTGCCCCGCCGCTTCAAAACCGACAGGAGAGAAGTCGTTCGCCGCACCACACACGTCATACTCACTTCATTGAAATAAAAATCTGCAATGCTGTCATCATTCCATATATTATCCGGCTAAAACGTGATTTTTCAGTAAATTCTTGAATTTTTTCATTATTTTTGGAATCCGCAAAAGATTCGACGTTTAAATTTGTTAAAAATTGTAAAAAACTGTTGCCCAATCCAAAATTTCCTGCTAATATCTTAAATGTAGTAGGGAAACGTTAAAGTTTCCTGAAAGCCTTCCTGAATGATTCGGCAGTAACGCGCAGGCTTAAAACAGCCACTGTCAATCTCCTCAAAAAATACACCAAAAGTGATTTTCCACTTGATTGGAGCTTCTCCAATTGCGGGTTTTTTTGTCGAATCATTCAACTCACCGCCTGTAATCGAAGGTCAGTTTCAGGCAAGGCGCCAAAGACAAGTTTGAAAGGTAAACCATGAGCGCTATTAAAGAGCAGACGCAATCTCGACAACAAACCGGGGAACGTACGCACAGGGTTGGGAAATGGATAGACAGTCTCAAAACCTCAAACGTTAACCAAATTTGGACAGAGCTTCACCGGGTTGTATCGAGTCATCCTTTGGTCCGGGCCTCCCGAAGCGCCGGGCTGCTGATCGAAGAGGGCCGGCACAACGCCCATACGGATCTGACGCAAGAGCTTTTTGTCGCCCTGCTGAGCAAGGAAAGATTTCAACATTATCTCGAGACCGGAATGTCCGACGTCGAGGTCGAGGCTGAAATAAGCCAGATAGAATTAACGAATTTACTGACCGCTGAACTGAGAAAGCGATACCCGGAATCGTATCGCCTGGCGCGCCGCATCTCTACCCTGATCCAAACCAGCGACACCTTCAAAAGGTTTGACAATATCGGTGTTTCGGGGGAATCGCACCGCCGGCTGGCAGACCGGGTTTATGGTCTGAGCGTCTGGGCGGATAATAAAAAAAGACGAAACCAGCCCGAAATGGAAGAACGCATCCACGTGGTCCCCGTGCAGCAGCGCGACACGCGCATGGTAGGCTGCACCGGCGACGCGCAGATCGTTATCAGCAATCCCGACCTGGAAGTATTGATCGTAAAAGTATTGCGCGCGGTCGATTCGCCCTCAGACGTCCGCACCCTGCGCAGCATGGTGATGTCGCGGCTGCCGGTGATGGACATTTACCTGGTGCCGATCGGCGCGGGCGGCGATGACGGCGAAGATAACCATTACGAATTCGACCCCGTAGACACCAAAGAGAACCCTGAGCAGGACCTGCTGCGCCGCGAGGCCGAAAGCGCGGCGGCAAACTTCGTCGATAACTTTCTCTCGAACCTGAACAAATCCGTGCGCGGTAAAGCCAAGCAATACCACCGCATGATCGGCGTCTTGTGGCACTGCTACCTGAGCACCGACAGCGGCACCCAGCTCGAAGTGGCGGAAATGCTGGGCGTGTCTGATTCGCTGGTTTCGGATTACCGGAAGCGCATCGAGGCAAACCTGCAGCAGCTCTCTTTCAGCGGCGTCGGCGAAGCCCGCCAGTTCGAACAGGCGTTGCGGATAAAGGTGCGCGAGATAATCACCGTTTCCGATGAGGAAAAAGTGACGGTTTAAGAGTTTAGATACATGCGCGCGCGCGAGCCGGAAGGGCGCCCGCAAGAGCAGAAGCGAGATGCCGAGAATTGTTGTAAATGCCCGTCGATCAAGAAAATAGCCAGGATTATTCCACTATCAAACCGCCGCTCGCGGTGGATGAGCCAGGCGGTGAAAACGGACGCGATTATGCGTCCATTTCTACTTTTAAACAAAACGACGAAGAAATAATCACACTCCTGCCGCCGGACACCGCCAGCGAAAAAACGGAACAATTTCTTGACGAGACGGAGGACTTTTTCCTCGAAAGCCCGGCCGAAACTCCGGCGCCGGCGGCAGCGTCCGCAGGGGCCGCCGAAGGCATACCGGAAGCGGAGGAAAATCCGGGGGCGGTTTTTGTCAGGGAGAAAAAACGCAAGGCCGCGGAAAAAGACAAGGCCCAGTTAAACCAGGACAGCTGGCTGCTGAGAAACGGCCACCTGGTCAGCTATGTCGGAATTTTTCTTTTTACCTTTGTACTTTATTTTCGCCCTTACGAGCTTTTCTCCGCGCTTTCGGGCTTGACCTCGCTGGCGTTTTTTATCTCCATCGCCACGCTGGTCTTTTTTATCCCGTCGCAGCTCGCGGTCGAGGGAAATCTGACCGCGCGCCCGGCGGAGGTCAATTATATTCTGCTGCTGACACTGCTGGGAATCCTGACCATCCCGATCGCCCGCGACCCGCTGCTGGCGTGGGAAACTTTCAATGACATTTTTATAAAAGTTGTGCTGATGTTTATCGTGATGGTAAACGTGCTGCGCAACGAACTTCGTCTAAAAGCATTGATGTGGCTTTCACTCGGTGTCGGTTTGATGCTCAGTATTAACGCGATACAGCTTTATTCCGAGGGAAAATTTACGGTGGAAGATTATCGCATCGGGGTCGAATTCGGCGGTATGTTCGGCAACCCCAATGAGCTCGCGCTTCATTTCATCCTGTTCATTCCCATCGCATTCGTGCTGGGGCTTGCCACAAAAAATCCGATCTTTCGCGTGCTTTACTGGGGCGTGGCTTTTCTGATGGTCGCCGGCACGGTGGTGACGTTTTCCCGCGGCGGGTTTCTTGGGATGATCGCCGCGATGCTGGTTCTGGTCTGGAAACTGGGACGCAAGCAGCGATTCAAGATGATGCTGCTGGCGAGCATCATCGCGGCCTTGTTTATCGCGCTGGCGCCGGGAAATTACGGCCTGCGAGTCTTGTCCATTTTTATTCCGGGACTGGACCCGGTCGGATCTTCCGATCAGAGAAGCGAGCTTTTGAAACAATCTATCTGGGTGACGCTGCGAAATCCATGGGGAGTCGGGATGGGAAATTTCCAGATCGGTTCTTCACGTAACCTGGTCACGCATAATGCCTATACCCAGGTATCGTCCGAGCTGGGCATTGCCGGCTTGTTGGTCTACTGCCTGTTTATCGTCACCCCTTTCCGCAGGCTGGGCGCGATGGAACGGGAATTATTTGAAGCGGAAGACCGCTCGTGGATATATTACCTGGCGATCGGGATCCAGGCGAGCATCGTGGCTTATATGGTGGGGAGCTTTTTCGGTTCCTTTGCCTATAACTGGTTTGTCTATTACCCGGTGGCATATGCCATCGCGCTCCGGCGCATTTACCTGACCGGGAAGGAAATGAGCGAAAAACGCATCGAATCCGGCGCGGTTGATGCACCGGAACCTGAACCGGCACCGGCTTAAATTATGACGGCTTTAACGGTGATAGCATCGGTTATCTTTGGGCTCAGCACGGCCGTGCTGTTCTACACGTATATCGGCTACCCGCTGCTGGTGTATGTTGTCAGCCTTTTCAAACCGCGCCGCTCATATGACGTTGGCGGGGGCGCATTCGAACCGCCGGTGAGCGTGATCATCACCGCTTATAACGAAGAAAAAGCCCTCCGCGCGAAGCTGGAAAACACGCTCGCGCTCGATTACCCGCCGGAAAAACTCGAGATCATCGTTGCTTCCGATTGCTCGGCCGACGGCACCGACGAGATCGCAAAAGCTTTTGCGGAGCAGGGAGTGAAACTTCACCGGCAGGAAAAACGGCTGGGAAAAACCACCGCGCAAAACGGCGCGGTCGAGATGGCCGGGGGCGAGATAATTCTATTTTCCGACGCCACCACGATGTACCGCCCCGACGTGCTGCGCGCTTTGCTGCCCAATTTCACGGACGAAAAAGTGGGGTGCGCATCGGGCAAGCTTATTTATATCGACCCGGCGAATTCGAATATCGGGAAAGGCGCGCGTTCGTATTGGAGCTACGAAACATTTCTCAAGGAAGCGGAAAGCCGCGCCTGTTCGCTGATCGGGGTTTCCGGCGCGCTCTACGCGGTCAGAAAACGGGCCTATGTGCCGATGTACCCCGAAGCCTGCAGCGATTTTCTCATCGTCACCAAATTGTACGAGCAGGGTTTGCGAACGGTCTACGAGCCGAAGGCGATCTGCACCGAGGAAACGAACCGCCTTGCCGGACGCGAGCTGCAAATGCGTGTGCGGGTCATTTCCCAGACCTTTACCGATCTGTGGCGGCATCTCTATATGATGAATCCGCTGCGGAGCGGTTTTTACGCCGTGCAGCTCTTTTCGCACAAGGTGCTGCGGTATTCGGTCCCGCTGTGGCTGCTGCTGCTTTTCACCTCATCGCTTGTCCTCTCGTTTTCCTACGACGTATTTCTATTGGCCATGATCCTGCAGGGCGTGTTTTATGGAATTGCGGCGTTATCGTGGCTTTTAAGTAAAGACGGTAAAAATACGGGCTTTATGGCGGTGCCGCAGTATTTTGTTCTGGCCAATATCGCCTCTACCATCGCCTTTTTCAGATTTATCCGGGGCGAACGCCTGGCCACCTGGGAACCGATACGCGAGGCCGCAAAGGAAAATCAAACCACCGCTACCGGGCAAACTTCATGATCGCGATCCAGGAAAAATCACCGGAAACTAGGAAGACGAAAACATTCTCGCCCAAGGTGAGCGTGATAATTCCCGCTTACAACGTGGCGGATTTCATTGCCGAAACCCTTCTCTCCGCGCTGGCGCAGACTTTCAGCGACTATGAAATTATCGTCGTCAACGACGGCTCGCCCGATACCGAAAAGCTCGAAAAAGCCATTGCGCCCTACCGCGAAAAAATAATCTACCTGAAGCAGCCGAATAAAGGCGCGGCTGCCGCGCGCAACGCCGGGATCGGGGCCGCGCGCGGCGAAATGCTGGCGTTTCTGGACGGCGACGACATCTGGCTGCCGGATTACCTTGCTGCCCAGGTTTCTTTTTTGCGGGCGACCGGCGGCGATATGGTTTACTGCAACGCGATTCTTTTCGGAAACGAAAAAAAATATAAGACCTACATGAGCCGCTCGCCTTCCCGCGGGGAAGTGACGACTGAAAGCCTACTGAACGGAAACTGCAATGTAATAACTTCAGGCACGGTCGTCATGCGCGAGACGGTTGCAGCCGCCGGAATGTTCGACGAAGAAGCCCCGCCGCGGATAGAGGATTTCGATCTTTGGTTTCGCCTGCTCAAAAACGGCGCAAAGATCGATTATCAAAAAAATATTTTGTTGAAATACCGCGTCCGCGCAGGCAGCCTTTCGGGAAACAACATCGAGCGGGTCGAGCGTTCGATCACGGCGCTGAAAGAGGTGAAAAGAAAACACGCGCTCACCGCCGCGGAAGATGCGGCGTGGCGGAAACAATTGAGAAAAGCCGAGCAGGAATTAGCGGTACAAAAAGGAAAGGCCTGTTTGGTCAAACATAATTACGGCCGGGCATTGGCCCATTTTCAAAACGCGAACGCGCAGTCCAAAACACTCAAACTGAACCTGATCACCGCCCTGATGAGATTTTCACCGCAAACCGCACTCTGGCTTTTTATGACCTTTCGCGCCGACGAAGCCAGGTCTTTTATTGCGGACAACATCGGATGTTTGTTATGACCCAACCGGAAACTGCAAAACCTTCGTTAAAAGTGCAAAGCGCCTGGCTGCTGGCGGCCAAGACCATCGGCTTTGCGCTGAGCTTTTTGCTGCCGGTTTTGGTGGTGCGCTATCTCGACCAGACACAGGTCGGAATTTACCGGCAGGCCTTCCAGGTGGTGACGACGATGGTGGCGATCCTGCCGTTCGGTTTCAGTGCCAGCGCTTTCTATTTTCTCTCGCGCGAGGAAAAAGAGCGCCCCTACATAATTTTTAATATCCTGCTGCTTAATCTAGTGATCGGCGCGGCCGCTTGTTTGTCGCTGGCGCTTTTCCCGCAGATCCTCGGCGCGGTTTTTCAGGACGCGGAACTGAGCCGGCTGGCGCCGATGATCGGTGTCGTCGTTTGGCTCTGGGTCTTTGCGGCTTTTTTGGAAACGGTTGCGGTGGCAAACCAGGAGCCGCGGCTGGCGATGTTTTTTATTATCTTCGCGCAGTTCACCAAGACGCTGTTCATGGTCAGCGCGGTCCTGTTTTTTGCCAGCGTCGAATCTTTTATCTACGCCGCGATGCTGCAGGGGATCGTGCAGACGATAGTTCTGTTGCTGTATCTGAATGCCAAATTTCGCGGCTTCTGGCGCAGCTTCGATCCCGGCATCTTAAAGCGGCAATTTATTTACGTGCTGCCGTACGGGCTGACGGCGCTGCTGTGGGTGCTGCAAAGCGATATTCACAATTATTTCGTCGGCTATCGTTTTTCCCCGGCCGAATTCGCCGTTTATGTGTACGGCTGTTTTCAGCTTCCTTTGCTGGGGATCCTGTACGAATCGGTCGCCTCGGTAATGATCCCGCGGATGAGCGCGCTGCAAAGTGAAAACAACAAGCGCGAGATGCTGGAAGTCACCGTTAGGGCGATGGACAAGCTGGCATTTTTTTACTTCCCGGTTTATGCGCTGCTGCTGATCACCGGATATGAATTGGTCACCGCGCTTTTTACCGCGAATTATGCAGCCAGCGTTCCTATCTTTTTAATAAACATCACGCTGATACCGTTCGGTATTTTGATCAGCGACCCGACGGTGCGCGCCTACCCGCAGCTCGGAAGATTTCTGCTGAAACTCAGGCTGGTCCTTATCCCGCTGATGATACTGGCTCTGTGGTTCGGCATTAATTATCTCGACCTGCGCGGGATCGTCGCGATCGTGGTGGTCACGACCGTGGCGGAACGTTTGATCACGATGGCGCGGGCGGCGCAGGTGCTGGAAGTGAAAAGAGAGGACCGCTATTTATTGCGCAATATTGGAAAAATCGCTCTTGCCACGCTGGTTGCGGGTGTCGTGACCTATGCGTTTTACCTTTATTTTCATGAGTTTGCGCCGGGCGTAGCGAGGCAGATCGGCGCAGCTTTATTTTCCGCGCCGAAAGAGAGCTGGCTGAATTTAATATCCGGCGGGCTCGTGGTCGCCTGCTGCGGCGCGGTTCTTTTTTCGATCTATCTCATCGCCGCCAACTACCTTGGCATCATTACTTCGGAAGAAAAGAGGTCTATTAAGAGTTTGTTTATACGAGCCGAAGCTTGATTTCAGTATTTACAGTTATGTGCGGAATAGCCGGATTTATTAACACCAGTGATACGCGGCCGCGGGCCGAGCGCGAAGCTCTACTTGACGAGATGTGCCGCGTCATCACGCACCGCGGGCCGGACGAGCAGGGAATGATGCTTGACGACGCGGCAGCGCTCGGCATGCGCCGGCTTTCCATTATCGACCTCAAAACCGGGCAGCAGCCGATCTATGACGAAACCGGCAACCTGGCGATCGTTTTCAACGGCGAGATCTACAACTACCGCGAGCTGAAAACCGAGCTGGAAAACCTCGGGCATCGTTTCAAAACAAATTCCGACACCGAAACGATAGTTCATGCCTATGAAGAATTCGGCGCGGATTGCCTGCAGCGCCTGCGCGGGATGTTTGCCTTTGCCGTTTGGAACAAGGCAAAAAAAGAGCTTTTTATCGCCCGCGACCGCGTCGGTAAAAAGCCGCTTTATTACGCCGTCACCAATGAGGGGGAATTTGTCTTCGGGTCGGAGCTTAAAGTTTTGCTCGCCCATGGAAAGATCAGGCGCGAAGTTGATTTCGGCGCGCTCGATGCTTATTTAAGCTTCGGCTATGTGCCCGACCCGCTTTGTATTTTTAAGGACGTTCGCAAGCTCGAACCCGGACATTACCTGACCTGGCGCGACGGCAAAGTTGAAACTCACGGTTACTGGGATTTCGAATACATCGGCTTTCCTGCCCTGAAGGAAGAAGAATACGTCGAAGAACTGCGCGAGCTGATCAAAGACGCGGTGAACGTGCGTCTGATCTCGGAGGTTCCGCTGGGCGCGTTTCTTTCGGGCGGGGTGGATTCGAGCGCGGTGGTGGGAAATATGGCGCGGCTGACGGGCCGTCCGGTCAAAACATTTTCCATCGGGTTTAACGAGGATTCTTTTAACGAATTGAAATATGCGCGCATCGCGGCGGAACATTTCGGGACGGAGCATCATGAATTTATCGTCACGCCCGATCTGTGCAGCGTGGTCGACGAGCTGGTCTGGCACTTTGACGAGCCTTTCGCGGATTCCTCGGCGCTGCCGACCTACATGGTTTCGAAAATGGCGCGGGAATTTGTCACCGTGATCCTTTCCGGCGACGGCGGCGATGAGCTTTTCGCCGGCTATGACAGGTACGTGGTAAATAAACAACGCGCCGCTTTGGACAGATTGCCCCGGGCCCTTCGCGCCGGGTTGCTGCAAACCGCAAGCAGCGTGATGCCGCATAACGCGCCGGGAAAAAACTATCTCTACAACGCTTCTTTGGAAACGGTCGATCGCTATATAGATTACATCTCGCATTTTTCGCGGCAGCACAAAAAAGAGCTTTATTCAGCCGGGTTGAAGCGGAATTTAAACGGCAATTCACAGGTCGGCGATAAACTTTTCCGGCGGTTTGCCGCCCGCGTGGAAACCGCCGATCCGGTCGATAAACTGCTCTATCTCGACAGTAAAACGTATCTGCCCGGCGATATTTTGACCAAGGTCGACCGGATGAGCATGGCCGCTTCGCTGGAGGCCCGCGTGCCGCTACTCGACCATAAATTGATCGAATTCGTCACGAAAATTCCGGCGGAATTAAAACTCAAGGGCCTCGAAACCAAATATATCTTCAAGCGCGCGATGCGGGGGATCGTGCCGGAAAGTATTCTAAACCGCCCGAAACAGGGCTTTGGCGTGCCCATCAACGAATGGATAAATTTGCAATTGCGCGACCGTATCCGCGAAACCTTGCTGGAAAAGCGAACGGCTGAGCGCGGTTATTTCGAAACGGGTTATATAAAACTTTTGATAGATGAACACGAACGCGGCCGCCGCGACCATTCCCATTCGCTGTGGATGCTATGGATGCTGGAGCTTTGGCATCGAAAATATCTGGATATCTAAAAGATTCGAAATGACAGATCAAGCCACCTTTCTGAAAAGTTAAGATGGAGCCTGCCGTGGCTCGCGCGCTACCCGTTCGCGCGCGCGAAGAGTTTTCTCGAAAACGGCGACGGCGGGAAAAAACATATTATTTTCACCATTGCGAATCATTTCGAACCGGCGTGGAAAAGCGGCGGAAAATGGGACCTCAAAACCCAGCTCAGACGGCTGGAGGATTATCACAAATTGGCGCGGGCGACGGGTGAAGCCGTCCGGGACGCCGACGGGACAAAATTTCGCCACAGTAATTTTTACCCGGCGGAACAGTACGATCCGGGCCTGTTAGATATCCTGTCGGAGATGCAGGCCGAAGGTCTGGGAGAAGTGGAAGTACATCTTCACCACGGCGTGGAAAAGCCCGACACGGCGGAAAATCTGCGCCGGGTCCTCCGCGATTTTCGCGACCGCTTGGCCGAAGAACACCGCTGTTTATCGCGGTTCGACGGAACGGGGCAGCCGACGTATGCTTTTGTCCACGGCAACCTGGCCCTGGCAAATTCCCACGGCGGAAGATTCTGCGGCGTCGATGAGGAACTGCAGATCCTGCAGGAAACCGGCTGCTATATGGATATGACGCTGCCTTCCGCGCCCGACCGGTCGCAAGTGCCGGTCATTAACAAGATCTACGAAAGCGGGCTGCCCCTGACCCTGAACAGCGCCCACCGGCGGGGCAGGAACGTTGCCGTAAATGGAAATCAACCCCTATTGCCACTTATATTTACAGGGCCCCTTGTGCTCAACTGGAGGCGGCTGATCAAGGGTTTACCGGTTCCGCGGATCGATGACGGCGCTCTGGCTCATAACCGGTCGATGACCCGGGAACGGCTGAACCGGTGGATCTCGGCAAATATCACGGTCAAGGGACGCCCCGACTGGATCTTCATAAAGCTGTACTGCCACGGATTCGTGGACAGCGACCAACAAGCCTGCATCGGAGAAAAAGCGCGGCGGTTTTTCAGTGAAATCATCGAAGAAGGAGAGAGAAGCTCGGAATACAAAGTTTATTTTGCCGCCCCCCGCGAGGCGTTCAATATGGTTTCGGCGGCGATCGACGGGCAATCCGGACGCCCCGGTGAATTCAGGGATTATCGCCTGCAATCGATAATGAACGAGGCCCCCGCGAACCTGACGATTCCAAAGAAAGAAGGTATATTGATTTGCTGATAGAAGAAATGGCAAATCCCCTGGATAAGCTCAAAAAGATCAGAAGCAGAAGCTGGTCTGAGCTGCGCACTCGCGGCAGCCAGGCTATTTCCGTTTATACCGACAAGATCGGATTGACGGGAGGGCTGCCTTCGGAAAACGAGATCTGGAATCTGATAGACAAAGCTTTTTTCAAAGACGAAGAAGCTTCCCTGAAAAGCCTTTTGGCAAACTTTCGCGAAGCGGGAGTGCGAAACTTTTTCCCTTCCCTGGTAAATAAAGAATCCACGGCAAATTCATTCCGCCGCCTTTTCGGCGCGCAGATCATCGATCAAACCATCGAGCGGGCGGAAAGGATCATGGAAGGGAAATACGACCTGCTGGGTTATAAAAATCTCTACCTCGGCCAAGTCCCCGATTGGCACTACGAGCCGATCTCCGGCAAACGCTCGCCGCTCAAACACTGGCGGCAATTTGACGACATCTCGACCGAAGAGACCGGCGATAAAAAGGTAGTTTGGGAGCTCAACCGCCACCAGCATTTTTTTGCGCTGGGCGCGGCCTATTACCTTACCTCGCAGGAAAAATACGCCGAAAGGTTCGTCAAGCACCTGCTCGATTGGATGGAGCAAAACCCGCCGCAGCAGGGCGTGAATTGGTTTAGCAGCCTGGAGGTGGCTTTTCGCTCGATCTCGTGGATCTGGGCACTGAATTTTTTCCGCAATTCCAAATTCCTGGATTCCAAAACTTTGCTGCAGGTGATGCGGTTTCTCTACGCGCACGGCAGCCACCTTGAAAAATACCTCTCGACCTATTACAGCCCGAACACGCATCTCACGGGCGAGGCGCTGGGCCTTTATTATCTCGGCACGCAGATGCCTTTTGCCCGCGCAAAAAAATGGCGCAAGCTGGGTGAAAAAATTCTCATGGAAGAGATCGACCGCCAGATACTGCCGGACGGGGTTTATTTTGAGCAGAGCACCTGGTACCAGCGCTACACGGCGGATTTTTACCTGCATTTTCTGATCCTGAACCAGCACAACGCGGACGAGAGCGACCCCGGAATAAAAGACAAATTGGCGGCCAAGCTGCAAAGCGCGCTGGACCACCTGATGTATATCACCCGCCCCGACGGCACCACGCCGATCATCGGCGACGACGACGGCGGCAAACTGCTCCCCTTGAGCAGCCGCGCGCCGAACGATTTCCGGGCGGTGTTAGCGGCGGCGGCGGTCCTTTTCGGCCGGGAAGATTACAAATTCATCGCGCAGGCCCCGGCGGAAGAAATGTTCTGGCTGCTGGGAGACGCGGGCGTGCGGCGTTTCGACAGTCTTTCCGCGCTCAGCCCCGAAGACGAATCGAAGGCTTTTACGGACGGCGGCTATTTTCTGATGCGCGACGGCTGGGACAAAAGCGACAACTATATGGTGATCGATTGCGGCGAACACGGCGCGCTTTCTTCGGCCCATTCGCATGCCGACGCGCTTTCGTTCGAGCTGGCGGCGGGCGGAAAGACCTTGCTGGTCGATCCCGGCACTTACACCTATCACAAATCGGACGAGCTGCGCGATTATTTCCGCTCGTCTTCGGCGCACAATACTTTGGTGATCGATGACCGCTCGTCTTCCGTTCCGGCGGGAAAATTCAAATGGGAAAAGACTGCCAGCGCCCATGCCAAAAGCTGGATCACGCAGGACCGGTTCGATTTTTTCGAAGGCTCGCACGACGGGTACGAAGGCCTTCCCGGCTCGCCGGCCAAACATACCCGGAGCATACTTTTTTTAAAGAACGATTACTGGGTGATCCGCGATTACGTGGAGACTTTCGGCGAGCATAATTACCAGCTGAATTTTCATTTCGACGCCGGAACGAATCCGCGCGCGGAAAATCCCGAAGCCCGGCTCTGGAGCATCGTCGAAGATTCGGACAGAAACGCCGGCCTGAAACTTTTTCTTTTTGGCGACAACGGGGAATGGCAAAAAAAGGAAAGCTGGGTTTCGACCTGTTACGGCGGCCGGACCAATGCGCCGTACCTGCGGTTCGTCTCGAAGGGAACCGGCCCGCAGGAATTTTTTACCTTTCTGCTGCCGACCATTCCCGGCGGAACGGAAGCGAAGATCAAAGAGATTGAGATCGGCGGCGGGCGCGGGTTCGCGATCGATCATAACGGTTACCGCGACATGTTCTTCTTTGGCGACGGAGACGGGCAGATCGCCCATAACTCACTTTTTTCCAGCGATTTCCGGTTTACCTGGGCGCGGACAGGCGCTGGGGAAACGCAGCCGGAAGAATACGTTTTTGTCGAGGGCAAATACCTGGCGCTGGGTGGCAGGGAGATCATAAATAACCCGGAGAAACTGGAATTTGCCGCCGCCCGCAGGCTGGGGCAGCAACTTAACATTCGCACCAGCGAAAATTTATTTACGGTTTCGCTGCCGCAAAACGCCCGCGCCGACGCTTGGGCAACCGACACACACCCGCCCGCGTAGATGCTATTTATTAATTTGTCTTTACAGTAATTTTATGTGCGGTATCAACGGCATTGCCTTCTCACCAAAATCAGGCAAACAAATCGATGAAAATGTTTTGCGCCGGATGCGCGATGTTATTTCGCATCGCGGGCCCGACGATGCCGGTGTGTTTATCGACGGCAATATCGGGTTGGGACACCGCCGCCTGAGTATCGTCGATCTTTCGCACGGGCAACAGCCGATGAAAAACGGGGACGGCTCGCTGGTCATCACTTATAACGGCGAAATTTATAACCACGCCGATCATCGCGATGAACTTGCCGCCCGTGGCCACGTCTATCAAACGCACTGCGATACCGAAGCGATCCTGCATCTTTACGCGGAGTACGGCGCGGACTGCGTCGAACACCTGCGCGGGATGTTTGCCTTCGCGGTTTGGGACAAGAACAAAAAGGAATTGTTCATAGCCCGCGACCGCCTGGGAGTCAAACCGCTTTATTATGTCCATGACGAGCGGGGAAATTTGTTTTTTGCTTCGGAGATCAAATCGCTGCTGGAAGCGGGCGCGGTAAAAGCCGAAATTAATTTCAGCGCTCTGCCCGACCAGCTTGCCAATCGCGGCACCTCGCGCGACGAGACTCTTTTTCTCGGCGTGAAAAGACTTTTGCCCGGGCACACGCTGACGTGGAAAGACGGCCGCTTGCATATCCGGGAGTTTTGGGATGTAAATTTCGAGCCGAAACACCGGGGCAGAACGGATGACGAATTCGTTGAAGAATGGCGCGATCTTTTCCGCCAATCGGTCAAGCTGCGCTTGATGGCCGACGTTCCGCTGGGGATGTTTCTTTCGGGCGGCATAGATTCCTCAGCCATCGCGGCGATGATGGCGGCCATGACGGGTGACCCGATCAAAACATTCTCCGTCGCCTTTAACGAGCGCGAAGCCAACGAATTGGAATATGCGCGGCTGATCGCCAAAAAGTACAGAACGGATCATCACGAAATAGTCATCACGCCGGAGCAATTCTTTGCGGCGCTGCCGGACCTGGTCTGGCACGAGGACGAACCGCTCGGGTTTATCGCCAGCGTGCCGCTTTATTTCGTCTCGAAGCTGGCGCAGCAGCACGTGAAAGTGGTGCTCACGGGCGAGGGAAGCGATGAGATCCTGGGCGGCTATGGCCGTTATCAAAAAGCGCTGGCGCTTTTGAGTTACGGGGAAAAATACGAAAGCTTTACGCCGGGTTTTCTGCGCGAGGCGGTGAGAACCGGCGTGGCAACTTTGCCCGGCGCTCTTAACAGAAAACTCAAGCGCACGTTCCTGGCGCTCGATGCCGACATTGAAAATATTTATTTCGACAATTTCGCCGTTTTTACGAAAGCGATGCAGCAAAAGCTTTTGACCCCGGATACTAAAGCAAAGATCGCCGAGTTAAATCCCTACGAAAAGCTGCACGGCTGGCTGCGGGAAACGGACGCGCAGGAGCTGCTGGACAAGCTGCTTTACGCCGACACCAAGACTTACCTGCATGAGCTACTGATGAAGCAGGACCAGATGAGCATGGCGGCGTCGATCGAAAGCCGCGTGCCGTTTCTCGATCACAAGCTGGTCGAATTCACCGCGAAACTTCCCCCGAACATGAAACTGCGTGGCAAGACCACCAAGTGGATCCTGCGCGAGGCGATGAAGGGAATTTTGCCAGGCGAAATTTTGACGCGAAAGAAAATGGGCTTCCCGGTTCCGGTCGGTTCATGGTTCAGAAACGGGTTTAAGAGCGTGGTCGACGAATACGTTTTGAGCGAACGCGCGCTTGCGCGGGGAATTTTTGACGGGGATTTTATGCGCAAAATTGTCGCCGCGCACAACGCCGGGGAAAATCACGACGAGCGTTTGTGGTTTTTGGTGAATTTCGAGATCTGGCAGCGCAGATTTATTGACGGCGAGGAGTTTTAACCAGCCCGTGATAGCCATGAATTATCAAATTCTAACTAAATATCCCGATGAAAAACTGCTTGCCGCGTGGCAGGAATTTTTGGCTGATGCCGCCTGTCCGACCCATTACATCACGCCCGGGTTTTTCACCGACCCGTTTATTCGCGGCGGTGAAAGATTCGCCGTTTTGGCTTTGGAAAAAGAAAAGATCACCGCGGTTTTGACCGGCGTCGAAGCGGGGAAAACTATCGTTTCCGGCTTGCCGGTGCGCCCGCAAATCGCTTTTCGCAAAAATACCGACCGCATTTCGGCGACGAAGAGCCTGGTGGAAGGAATGCTGGATAAAGGGGGCGCCGGCGTAGAACTGATAAATTTTCACAGCCGGGAACCGCTGGCGGGAATAGAAAAAACGGGATTCACTGCGGAGCGCTGCTCCGGCGGAGATACGGTAGTGATGCTCGATCTGGCGCGCGGCGCGGAGGCGCTGTTCCGGGATTTTTCGCAAACGCGCCAAAACGAAATTCGTAAAGCGATGAAGAACGACCGGCTGCTGATCAAAGACGTAGAAACCGGGGCGGAACTAAACGAGCTTTACGAAATTCACCTGGATTGGAACAAAAGTAAAAACACTGAGCCCGACGCTTACGAAGATTTTGCGCAGGCAAGTCGAGATAAAGATTACCGCAAAACTCTGATCGCGGTGTATGACGGCAAAGTGATCGCAGGAACGTTCTTTCGTTTCTGCGCGGGCGGCATGGTTGAATACGCCGGGAACAATTCGCTGGCGCAATATCAAAAACTGCGCCCGAACCCGCTGATCGGCTGGCGCGCGATCGAGTGGGCCTGCGCCGGCGGGTTCACGCATTTCAGCATGGGGGCGTCCCATGAATTCCTGCGCCGTTTCGGCGGGGAGATCACTGGCGGGGTTTGTTACACGCTGGACCGCACTTTTCTAAAACGGCACGAGAAAAAAGAGAAGTTAAAGAAACTGGCCGTTAATACTTATTTATCTTTGCCGGTTTCGGCGCGGCAGAGAATAAAGCAGGCGCTGGGAAAAAGTTAGATGATGCGAGTGCTGGAAACTGAAAAAATGACAGAGAACGCCGGCGTTTTGCGCGGCCGGGATATTTTGTGTTTCAGTCACGACTGGACCGGCGATCCGCTGTCGAAAACCCACCTCATGAGGATCCTTTCGAAAGACAACCGCATTCTCTGGATAAACGCCATCCCGAACAGGATGCCCACCACTTCATCGCAGGACGTCAGCCGCATCTTCAAGAAACTAAAGAGCTTTACCGATGCGGTAAAAGAGGTCGAGCCGAATATTTTCGTGATGAACCCGCTGGCGCTTCCGGCTTACGGAAACGCCTCGGTCGTAAAATTAAATCAAAGATTCCTGCTCTCGCAGGTAAAAAAAGCGATGAAGCGGCTCGGCTTCACGCGCGCGGTGAACATGGTTTTTAACCCGGCGGCGGGCATGATCGCGGGAAAATTAGGCGAGCGGGAATTGATCTACTATTGCGTCGATGAATACACGGCTTTCACCGGGGTTTCCGGCGGCTTGAAAAAGATCGAAGAAGACCTGTTTCGCAAAGCCGACCTGGTCATTGTCTCCGCTGAAAAACTTTACGAGTCAAAAAAACAATTCAATCCCAACACTTTTATCATCCGTCACGGGGTAGACCACGCTCATTTTCGCAAAGCGCTGGACGCGGAAACGCGCATTCCGGAAGAGCTTGCCGGCCTGCCGCGCCCCATCATCGGTTTTCACGGCCTGCTGGCGGATTGGGTGGATTTTGAACTGCTGAAAAAAACCGCGGCGCATTTTTCAAAAGGTTCGGTGGTTTTGATCGGCAAGGTGACGGTCGACGCCGAGCGGAAAGTGAAAATTCTGGAGGGCGTGCCGAACGTTCATTTGCTCGGAAGAAAATCCTACGGCGATCTCCCGGCTTATTGCAAAGGCTTCGATGTCGCGCTCAATCCTTTTGTGGTAAATCAATTGACGCAGAGCGCCAACCCGCTGAAGGTGCGCGAATATCTGGCCGCCGGTTTGCCGGTGGTTTCGACCGCGATCCCCGAAGTTGAAATGATGGGCAACTGCCTGATCGGCGAAAGCCACGAGGATTTTATCCGGCGGACCGAAGAAGCGCTGAAAGATCCGGGGCGGCGAGAAGAGATAAGCGATTCCGTGGCACACGAAAGTTGGGAAGCGAGGGTGCAGGAACTACGCGAGATCATGCGCCGGGTGAAAAATTAAATTGCCACTAGCTTTAGCTAGTGGTTCCGGGGCTAAATTTTAACCGGCTTCAGCCGAATCTCTTATTTTGGGCTAAAGCCCTTATTAGAATTGCATTTCCTTGTCCACTAGCTAAAGCTAGTGGCAATTTAAAACCGACTATAGTAACCGATCGTGAAAATTTTTCCGAAAAAAAGCCGTTGGTTCAAAATAGTCCTGACGGCTCTTTTATTAATTTCACTTTGGGTTCCGCTGGCGTGGTGGCTGGCGGAAAGGCTGATCGTGCAAAAGCCGCTGGACAAGGCCGACGTCATGGTGGTGCTCGGAGGTTCGGCGACCTATATCGAGCGCACGCAAAAGGCGGCGCAGCTTTTTGAGGAAAAAGTTTCCGACCGCATAGTTCTGACCGACGACGGTTTGCAAAGCGGCTGGTCGCGGACGGAGCAAAGAAACCCGTTCTTCGTGGAATTGGCGAGGAAGGAATTGGTCGCCCGGGGCGTCCCGCCGGAAAATATAGAGATACTCTCCCCGGCGGTTTCAGGGACTAAAGACGAAGCCGACTTGGTGGGCGATGAAGTGCGAAAAAGAGGCTGGCAGCGCGTTTTGATCGTAACCTCGGCATATCATTCGCGCCGTTCCTTGTGGCTGTTCGAGCTCTACGCCGGGAATGAAGGCACCGAGTTCGGGGTCGTTTCTCCCCCGGCGGGCCAACAAACGCCCGCTTCTTTTTATTGGTGGCTATTGCCAAAAGGCTGGAATATGGTCGCCGGAGAGTATATAAAGTCCGCTTATTACACCCTTTTTAGTTAAATAGCCCGTTTTTCCCTTGATTTTCAAGTAATTAAACACTGACAAACAATAAAAATCCTTGCTAAACCTCTCCTAAAAACTTAAAATAAGATAGGGATTCTTGTACTCCTTCCCAGACCGCCAAACTCACAGGACCCCCGGATTTTCCTCAAGATTAAAAATTAAGGCCATAAGCAACAGGACCACCCCGTAATTTGTAATGAGTAACCCGCTCCCGTCCATAATCCAGAAAGCAATGCCGTGGATATCTATTTATCGCTGGACGGTTATAATTCTGGGCGCGGTAATTTTCGGCAATTCTGTTTTCCAGGTTTACGAGAACGGCAGCGAATGGCGGTTCTTAATTCTGATAGCTTTGACCGCGGCGGTAGCCTCGCAGGTCGGCATCAAGATCCCGCGTTTTAACGGCACTATAACTTTTTCCGACGTCTTTATTTTTCTGGCGCTGCTGACCTGGGGCGTAAGCGGCGCGGTTTTAGCAGCCGTGGCCGATGCCATCACCTCATCGATGAGGGTCAGCCGCAAGACCACTACTTACCTGTTCAACATCGGAATCAGCGCCACCGCCACCTGGTTCACGGGACAAATCTTGTGGGCGCTTTACGGCGACCCGGCAAAACTGGCTTCCCAACTTTCCAGCGCCGATTTTATGCTGGCGGTCAGCGTCATGGCGTTGTCGCAGTATTTGATCTCGACCTCCATGGTAGCGCTGATGCAGGCCATGAAGCTGGAGCTTTCATTGTGGCGGGCGTGGAAAAAATACTATCTCTGGGTGAGCGCCACTTTTATCATGGCGGCGATTCCGGCCGGGTTTATCGCGCGGTATTTCGGTGATTTCAGCTCGCTGGCATTGCTCACGATCGTGCCGATCATTGCCCTGGTTTATCTTTCTTACGACACATATATCCGCAATCTCGACGCTTTGCAGGAATCCGAACAGTTGTTCAGAAGCTCTTTCGACTATGCCACCGTCGGCATGGCGCTGGTTTCCCCGCAGGGGAAATGGCTGCAGATAAACGAAAGCCTTTGCAGTTTGCTGCAAGCCAAAGAGGACGAACTGATAAACTCCGACTACAAAAAAGTCATCCATCCGGAAGACCTGCCGGAATTGCAAGTTCAGCTTGACGAGCTGCTGGCGGGAAAAGCCGCGACCTGTCAAAACGAGTTAAGGCTGGTGTCTTCCCGCGGCGAGGTGTCATGGGTGGATATGAGCGCTTCGACCGCCCGCGACGTGCAAAATAATGTCCGCCACCTGATCTTCCAGGCGCAAAATGTGACCTCGCGGAAACAAGCCGAAGAACAGCTTATTCACGACGCTTCGCACGATTCGCTGACCGGGCTTTTGAATCGCACCGCCTTCAGGGAAAAACTGGAAGCTTCGCTGGTGCGCGCCAAAAAGACGCCCGAGCGGATAACCGCCGTGTTGTTTCTTGACCTTGACGGATTCAAGCTGGTGAACGATTCGCTGGGTCACAGTATGGGAGACAACCTCCTGAACGTGACGGCGCGGAAACTTTTGGAATGCGTGCGCGGAAAAGACGTGGTGGCGCGGCTGGGCGGCGACGAATTTACGGTGCTGCTGGAAAACCTCACCGATCTCGACCAGGCGGTGCAGGTCGCCGAAAGGATCAACGCCAAGCTTTCCGAATCTTTTTATCTCAGCGGCCAGGAAATATTTATCGGCGCCAGCATCGGCGTGGCTTCCAGCCTGATAAGTTACGAAAATGCGGGCGATATGCTGCGCGACGCGGATGCCGCCATGTACCAGGCTAAGGCGCTGGGCAAAGGGTGCTATGTATTTTTCGATTATGAGATGCATACCAGGGCCACCCGCGAGCTGAGATTGGCAAACGACCTGCGCAACGCGGTCAAGCGCAATGAATTGCTGGCCAACTACCAGGTTATCCGCAATGTCGAGACGGGTGAGATCTGGGGCTTTGAAGCGCTGGTGCGCTGGAACCACCCGATCTACGGAATTTTGCCGCCGGCCGAATTCATCCCGCTGGCGGAAGAAAATGCTTTTATCGACCAGCTCGACGATTGGGTCCTGTACGAAGCCTGCCGCCAGTTGAAGGAGTGGCAGGACACCGAGCCGTGCGCCGATAACTGTTCGATGAGCGTGAATATTTCCAGCAAGCGTTTCACCCAAAGCGATCTGGTGGAAAAGATCGCGCACGCCCTTAAGGAAACGAAGCTTGCGCCCCGCTCGCTGCAGATCGAGATCACGGAAAGCGCGATGATGAAAAATCTGAAAAGCACGGCGCAAACCCTGGCGGAACTGAGCCGGATGGGAGTGCAGATCGCGCTCGATGATTTCGGCACCGGTTATTCCAGCTTGAGCTACCTGCAGGAGTTTCCCATCTCGACCCTGAAAATAGACCGCTCGTTCGTCCAGCGGATGGGCTCGCAAAACGACAGCACCCAGATCGTAAAGGCCGTGGTCACGCTGGCGCGCAGCCTGAAAATGAAGGTCATCGCCGAGGGCGTGGAAAATGAAGAGCAGCTAAGGCAATTGGAAGAGGTAGGATGCCAGTTCGGGCAGGGTTATCTCTTCTCCGGCCCGACCGCGGCCGACGAGGCCTTTAAGCTGGTAAGCGAAAATCCGATGCTGTTCACCCCGACCGTGGTCGAACGCTACGGTTTGCGGCTGGTTTCGAATATTTAACGGATTTTAAGAGTTTTAAGCAGAAACCAGGGCAGTTGTGTTATTGCCATTCCAAATTCCAAATTCCAAGAATTCCAAATTCCAGATACAAATTTTTTGGAACCTGGAATTTGGAATTTATTTAGCACGCTCCATAACTGTCGCGTTTCTGCCTTGTGCAAAACCGCGCTCTTTCGGGTAAAATAAAAGTTTCTGTTTATGGGCAAAATAGCATCTTACCAGCCTACAGAAAGCTTTTATAGTAATGAGCATTGATAAAATCACGGTTCGCGGGGCGCGCCAGCACAATCTTAAGAACATTAATGTCGAAATTCCGCGCAATAAACTGACGGTCATTACGGGTTTGTCGGGCTCCGGCAAATCTTCCCTGGCATTTGACACCATCTATGCCGAAGGCCAGCGCCGCTACGTGGAATCTCTCTCGGCCTACGCCCGCCAATTTCTCGACCAACTGGAAAAGCCCGACGTCGATTCGGTCGAAGGACTTTCGCCCGCTATCTCCATCGAGCAGAAAACTGTTTCCCGCAGCCCGCGTTCGACCGTCGGCACGGTCACGGAAATCTATGATTACCTGCGCCTGCTTTTTTCTTCGATCGGGCAGCCGCATTGTCATATTTGCGGGCAGCCGATCACGCGGCAATCGGTCGAACAGATCGTCCACAATATCCTGCGCCTGCCCGAGGGCGAGCGGGTGATGATCCTGGCGCCGATCGTGCGCGGGCGCAAAGGCGAATTCAAGAAAGAGATCGAGCAGCTGGCAAAGGATTTCAACCGCGCGCGGATCGACGGCGAGATGCGCCTGCTGGATGAGCCTATCGCGCTCGACAAGCGCAAAAATCACACCATCGAAGTGGTGATCGACCGTTTGCTGATCAAAGACGGCGTCAAGGACCGCTTGCTGGAATCGGTCAAAACCGCGCTGAAGCTTACCGGTGGGGCGGTGCTGGTTTCGATCATCGACGGCGAGGAAAAGCTCTATTCGGAAAAAATGGCGTGCGTGAATTGCGGCATCAATATCGCCACGCTCGAGCCGCGTTCTTTTTCCTTCAACTCAATGTTCGGCGCCTGCAAGCGGTGCCAGGGCATCGGCACCGTCGCCGAGGTCGATCCGGTCAAGCTGGTCCTGGACGCGAATCTTCCCGCGGCCCGGCTGCCTTTTACCGAAGAGTTCGACCGGCAGGGGGCCAATTATCTTAAGTCGGCGCTCAAGGCCGTGATCGAAAAATTTCATGAGAAAAACGGGCGGAAAAATTCGATCCTCAAGCTCGACGTGAATGATTTTGACGAAAAAACCCCGTTCGTCAATCTGCCGCAGGAAGTGCGCGACGCATTCTTTTACGGGATGCCGGGCCGGCGGCTGACCTTTCGCCAGGGAGCGATGGTCTATGAAAGCGAATGGAAGGGCGCGGTGCGGTTCCTGCGCGAGAGGTTGCACAATGCCCCCTCGGAGCGCGTCCGCAGCGGTTTGGAAGAACTGGTTTCTCCCGTGTCCTGCTCCGAATGCGGCGGCAAGCGTTTGCAGCCCGAATCGCTGGCGGTGAAAGTCGGCGGGATGAGTATTTCCGGCTATTCGGCGCTGACCATTGAGGATTCCGTCAAGGCCTTCGAAAAAATAAAGCTGACCGAGCGCGAAGAGAAAGTCGCCGGGCTGGTGTTGAAAGAGATCGTCAGCCGCTTGAGGTTTTTAAACACCGTGGGCCTGGGTTATTTGACGCTCGACCGGCCGTCGGCGACGCTTTCCGGCGGCGAAGGCCAGCGCATCAGACTCGCCACTCAAATAGGCTCTCAATTGCGCGGCGTCTTGTACGTGCTGGATGAGCCTTCGATCGGGCTGCACCCGCGCGATAATCAAAAACTGCTGGAAACGTTGGGCCAGCTGCGCGATCTGGGCAATACCGTGCTGGTGGTCGAGCATGACGAGGAAACAATTCTCAAAGCGGATTACGTGGTCGATCTGGGCCTCGGGGCCGGGACGCACGGCGGGGAAGTGGTGACCATGGGCCGGCCGAAAGATATCATCAACGATGCCCGTTCCGTCACCGCGCAATATCTTTCCGGGAAATGCCGCATCGAAATTCCAAAGCAGAGGCGCTCGCCGAACGGCAAAAATCTGGTCATTCGCGGGGCGCGCGCAAATAATCTCAAGGACATCGACGTTACTATCCCGCTCGGGCTTTTGACGGTGGTGACGGGCGTTTCCGGTTCCGGCAAATCGACCCTGGTTGACGACATTCTTTACCGCGCGCTGGCGCGGCAGATCTACGGTTCGCTGGCGGAACCGGGGGCCCATAAAACGCTGGACGGCGCGGAGCTGGTGGACAAGGTCATTGAGATCGACCAGTCGCCCATCGGGCGCACGCCGCGTTCCAACCCGGCGACCTACACCGGGCTTTTCACGCCGATCCGCGAGCTTTACGCGATGCTGCCCGAATCGCGCGAGCGCGGTTACAAGGCCGGGCGTTTTTCCTTTAACGTCAAGGGCGGGCGCTGTGAAGCCTGCGAGGGCGACGGCCTGAAACGCATCGAGATGAATTTTCTGCCGGACGTTTACGTGATGTGCGACGTCTGCCGCGGCGCGCGCTACAACCGCGAGACGATGACCGTGAAATACAAGGGCCATTCGATCGCCGATTTGCTCGACACCACTATCGAAGACGCTCTGCCGATCCTGGAAAATGTGCCGCAGATCAAACAGAAACTGCAAACTTTGCTGGATGTCGGTTTGGGCTACATCAAGCTCGGCCAATCGGCCACCACGCTCTCCGGCGGCGAGGCGCAGCGCGTAAAACTCGCCAAGGAGCTTTCCAAACGCGCCACCGGAAAAACCATCTACATCCTGGATGAACCCACCACGGGTTTGCATTTTGCCGACGTGCACAAGCTGCTCGACGTTTTGCAGCGGCTGGTGGAAGTGGGCAACACGGTGATCGTGATCGAACACAACCTGGACGTCATCAAATCGGCCGATTATATCGTCGACCTGGGGCCCGAAGGCGGCGCGCTGGGCGGAAAAGTGGTCGCCGCGGGCACGCCCGAAGAAGTCGCCAAAGTAAAAAGATCTCACACCGGTAAAGCCCTGATAGAGGTTTTGAGAAAAGGCGCGCTTCCCAAAAAGAAGCAAAAATCCCCGGCTGAGAAATGAACAAGATAAAATTCACCATATTAGCTGTATTTATCACGGCTTTTGTTCTCAGCGCCGTCGAAGCGCGTCCGCGCTATATGCGCCGTTACAATGCCGACCCGAATGCCAGGGCGCAATACAAAAACAGATGCACCATCTGCCACATCGGGCGCGGCGGGGCAAAGAATACGGCCTTCGGGCTGGATTTTGACGACGCGGGAAAACAATTCACTCCGGAGTTGCGCGCGCAATACCCGCGGTATTTTAAGAATCAGTAAAAACCGGGAGCGCGGACGTCCCGTCCGCAAATGAGCGCGAAGCGTTCGAGACGCGTCTGCTGACGCAGACGCTACTGACATTAGGCTGCAAGCAGCCTTTGCGGGGACGTCCGTGCTGCGGCAAAAACGGTTTAGAGTTCAAACTTTAGTTTAAAATAAGACAAGCTGAAGCTTGAACTCTGAACTCCGAAATCCCACCAAAAACTCGCAAACAAAACAAAGTCTCCAAACCTTTCTTATAAATTCGAAAGCTTTCGGCAATAATAATCTTGCGGCAATCCGCTTTTCGGAACTCAGGCGTTCCACAGATCTTTTCAAGCCGCTTTTATGGACTTTTAAGTGATCGGCCTCGATTTTTACGATTTCTGTTTCATTTTCGTTTCAGTGTTTCACTTGCACACTCCCCGGTGGAACGAAACACTTCAATAAGCTTAGATATTGCTAAACTTAGAAGTTTGGAGTGTAACATTGGGTTACTTTTTCGGCACATCAGTACGGGTTCAGAGTTACGCCTTTAGGCGTGAAATTCTTAGGACTTCACGCGTAAGCGCGTAACTCCAAAACTGTGCTAAGCTGTACTCACTTTTTTGCGGTTATGAGAAAAATATTTTTCGCGCTGATCGTCACGGTCCTGATGAACATCCCAATTCTTAGTCAAACAAGCGTTTCCGAAGACACGTTCCGTATTTTCGACGGGCAGGGAAATCCTGTAACGCTGGAAAAGATCGTCGAATCTTTAGCGCAGGCCGACGTCGTTTTTCTGGGCGAACAGCACGACGATGGCGTGGCGCACAAACTCCAACTGGAAATTTTCAAACGGGCAGCCGAAAAATTCGGCGCCGGTAGAAAGATCGCGTTGTCGCTGGAGATGTTTGAGCGCGACGTGCAGACGGAAGTCGATGAATACCTGAAAGGCCTGATCTCCGAAACGCATTTTCTTTCCAGTACGCGCCCGTGGGGCAACTATAAAACGGATTACCGTCCCGTGTTTGAATTGGCGAAAGAAAAAAAGCTGCCGGTGATCGCGGCAAACGCGCCGCGGCGATATGTGAACATGGTCGCCAGAAACGGCCGCGAATCTTTAAATGCTCTTTCTCCAGAAGCGAAAAAATGGATCGCGCCGCTGCCTTACGGCCCGGCGGCCGAAGGCTACCGGAAAAAATTCGAGGCGTTGATGGGCGGCCCGGGCGACGCCACTCACGGCCTGGCGAAAATAATGGATTCGCAATCGTTGTGGGACGCCACGATGGCTTTTTCCATCGCGGAGTTTTTGAAGGAGAATAAACGCGCGCTGGTCGTTCACTTAAACGGAAGCTTTCACAGCGAAAACCGCTGGGGAATTTCCGACCATCTTTTAAAATACCGCCCCAAAGCGAAGTTCCTGGTGGTAACGATCAGGTACGAACAGGACTTCACAAAATTCGACAAGGACAAACACGCGGCCCTGGGAGATTTTGTCATCCTGACAGACGCCAAACAGCCGCGCAGCGGTAAGGGAAATTAGCCTGAAGCGGTAATGCATTGGCTGAATTGCCACTAGCTTTAGCTAGTGGATATCAGAACTGGTCAAAAGCCGGCCTTTAGCCCAACAGTTGTTCGGCTAAAGCCGAATTATCCTACTGACTCCAAAACCACTAGCTAAAGCTAGTGGCAATTTATGAGATTGCCCTGTAGAACCGCGGAAAGGTAATTAAACAAAAATAACCCCAAGTGTATGCCCGGAGTTATTTTTTCTATAGTCCGCTAAAAGCGGGTTTTGTCTTTTTACAACTAACGCAAGCCTATGGGGTTTTTGCAGCGGTAAAGGGTATCAGCGGCAGGCCCGGCGCGCTCATGGTGCCGGTCATCTTGTCGCCGTCGATCTTTCCTTCAAGAGCGATCATCATGGATTGTCCCTGAATATCGGCTTTAATGGTTCCCGCCACGCTGTTTCCACTGACCTTGCCGCCTTCTACCGTTCCGGGGCCGAGCATCGAGGTCAACGTACCGGTAAAACCGGCACCCTCCTGTTTCAGATCCAGAACGATGTCGAGCACTTGTCCGCCGGCGTCGGCCTTCATATTCCATTTGCCTGAAACGTTCACGGCAGGAGCGGCATTCATATCCATCGCCTTAACAAGCACCACGGTTTTGATATCGACCGTGAGCTCCTTGAGACGCTTCGTTACTTCGGGTGTCATCGATTCCTGGTGACGCCCGCCGAGGTATTTCGCCAGGAATTTTTCGGCTTCGGCAAAAAGCGCCATATTGTTGACAGGCCGTTGGAAACCGTGTCCCTCATCGTCCGCCAGCAAATATTGCACGGGATAATTACGTTCGCGCAATGCGATGACGATCTGGTCCGCCTCCGGCTTTTTCACACGCGGATCATTTGCTCCCTGAACGATCATCAAGGGAGTTTTGATCTTGCTGACGTGATTGAGCGGCGACTGGCGTTCGAGCTGCGCTTTGCCTTCGGCAGTGTTCGGGTCGCCCATTCGCTTGTGAAAGAGGGTACGGATCTGTTCCCAATAGGGCGGGATCGAACCAAGCAGGGTATTAAGATTCGATGGCGCGACGATCGCCACCGCGGCCGCATACATGTCCGGCGTAAAGGTCACTCCGGCAAGCGTGGCATAACCGCCGTAGCTGCCGCCCATGATACCGACGCGTTTCGGATCGGCAATGCCCTCGGCAACCAGGTGTTTTACGCCCCAGGTCAAATCGTCCTGCATCTTATCGCCCCACTGGTTGTTTCCGGCATCGAGAAACTTCTTGCCGTAACCGGTAGAGGCGCGGAAATTAGGCTGCAGCACCGCATAACCGCGATTGGCCAGAAACTGCGCAAAACTGCTGTAGCCCCACGAATCTCTGCCCCACGGCCCGCCGTGCGGGACAACGACCAACGGCAGATTCTTTGCCGGGAGTCCTTTGGGCAGCGTCAAATAAGCGGGAATGTCCAGCCCGTCCGAAGATTTGTAATGAATAGGCTTCATCGGCGAAAGCGCTTCACGCGGAAGTTTTTCGCGCACCTTGTATTGCAGCGTCAGTTTTTTCGCCTTGCGGTCGAACAGGTAAGTTTCGCCGGGTTCGGTGTCGCTGTAAGCCGAAACTATGAAAAAATTCTCGTCACGGGTAGAGCTGCCGAATCCGATCTCTTTGTTCGGCAATTGGCCTTGCAGCCATTTGTAATCGGCTTCAAAGCCTTTATCTTTCCAGTAGATGCGTTCCCGGTCGTCTTCATAAGAAGTGGCGACGATGTCTTTAGATACTTCTGAAAATACCGCGCCGCCGAAATCGACCCGTTTCAGCGGGTCTTCCTCGACGAATTCTTCCTTTTGAGTTTCCGGATCAAGCAGGACCAACTGCTGAAAATTCCGCGCATCGCCTTTGTCCGAAACCATGTAGATGCGTTTGTCGTCTTTATTAAAACGAATCGGGCCGCAGGTTTCAAAAACGCCGCAGGAATAGATCTTGGTGAATTTATCGCCGTCCACGCGCAAAACTTCGGTTTCACCGGCGTCGGTGGAGCGGGTCGCCAGGCGCAGCTTGTCTTTATTGTCAAAGACCCAGCCGGTCAGCCGGTCCTTGTTTTCGCGCAGCAGCGTCTTGCTGCCCGTCGAAACCTGCACCTTATAAAGATCGTGCCAGGCCTTGTCGCGCTCGTTGATGCCGACGTAAATGTAATCGGGTTCCGATTCCGGCACGCCGTAGATAAACGCCCGGATACCTTTGACATTGGTCAAATTGGCAGAGGCCGGAACCTCGGCGTCCTTGGCAACGGATGCGGTCGGGCTGACGGCATAGACGTTAAAATTTTCGTCGCCGTCGTTGTCTTTGATGAATAAAATATATTTTCCGTCCCGGCTCCAGAAATAAGAGCTGATCGGACGTTTCTTTTCGTTGGTTAACGGGCGGGCGGCGCTAAAAGGTTCGGCCACGCCTTTGACCCAGACGTTTCGCACGTCTTTAAGAGGTTTGATAAAAGAGATGAATTTTCCGTCGGGCGAAATCTGGGCCCCGGCGATCTCCGGATTGCCGAAAAATATTTCGCGGTCGACCAATGCCGGCTGCTGGGCCGCGACGGCGGTTGATAAGATAACGGCTGTCACAAAAAGAGCCGCTAAAGACAAAAAGTATCTGAACATATTTCCTCGCATTTTTTTGAAAGTTAGAATAGTTACTCTTACAAGTAACGTAGACTGAATAGGCAATGTTTCAAAAACCCGTAAAGTCGTCTTCCGACCAGTGGTTTTTGCGAAACTTCTCTTCCGTCCAAAAAGATCTTAAGTGTTCGATCTTGGGCGGGGCCTGTTTATGTAAGACTATACTTACCACATCATAGCGAAAATTTACATTGTTCAGGCGAAAGATCTTGCGGTATTTTTTGGCGGCGCGGATGATCTGGCGCTGTTTGCGCAGGTTGACAGCCGTCTCAGGCGTAGCGAAATCCTCGCTGCTGCGCGTCTTAACTTCAATAAAACAAACAGTTTCCTCATCAAGCGCGACCAGGTCGATCTCCACGTTGACGGCCACACCGCGCAAATTCCGGCCGATGGGTACGCGGAAATTCGCCGCCACCATCCGCAGGCCCGCCTTTTCCAGGTAACGCACCGCTAACTGTTCGCCCTTGCGGCCAAGGATGCGCGTCGGGTCTTCTATTGTCTGTGTCTCTTGTGGGAAGAGAGTGTTCATGGCTTCGGAAAAATAGGCCGCGGATGACGCGGATAAAACGGATTTGCACGGATCTACTGAAAAAGTTTACATCCGTGTTTATCTGTTTCGATCCGTTAGATCCGTGTACGGTTCCTTTAGTCTATCTCGTTTCGCCGACCGCTTGCGGCGGCTCCGGCAAATAATTCCAGGAATCGTTTTGCGCATTATAGCGGAAACGATAAATAGTTTCCTGTTTTTCCGTCGGCGCGATCAGGTTAAAGTTAAACTCGATGCCGAAGAGCAGCATTTCCCCGTTCGGGTGAAAAGTAATTTTTCGCACTTTATCGTCGCCGCGCGGCCCCAGGTTTTCCAGTGAAACTTCCTTGCGCGACGCTCCGGCTGCCGCGCCGTCGTCACTTAAACCGACCGACCAGACCTCGGACTTCCGGGCCAGAGCGTAAAAAAGGCGCTTGCCTTTGCTTGTGTTGAAAACGCCGAGTCCGAAACCGTCGGTGTTTTCCACGAGCGGCGACACATGTTTGCTCTTTGTGTCGATGCGGTAAATTTTCCCTCGTTCACTATCGCGCGTGGAACCGAACACGGACGAAACATAGAGATCTTCCGTCTCGCAATCAAAGGCAAGAGAGAGCGCGCCGAAGGCATTCTGATCGGTGGTCCCCGCGTCGCGGGGCAAATCGATAAACTTGTTCATTTCCTGCGTCCGGCCGTCGATGCGCCAGACAGTATTTTGCTCACTCGGGGGATTCAGCAGCACGTTGATGAACGGCGCGGGCGCGACAAAAATATTGCCGTCCTTGTCTCGCTCGATCGGCGCGAGATACCCGGCGCTCTTCCACGAAGGGTGCTGGTAACGGTGCTCGCCCTCGATCAGCCACAGACCCGGGCGCGCTTTTTCCGAAGTGCTGAGCGCGACACGATTGCCGAAATTCAAACCGGCAAGAAACGGCGGAGTTTTTTGGCATCCCGTCACGATTCCCGCCGCGCGGTTCGTTTCCTTTTTTTGGGAAAAATATCGATACGCAAAATAACCGCCGGTGATGATAACCGCGGCGGTCAAAAAGATCAGGGAAATTTTCAGCAGATTTATCCCCGGCTTCTCCGGCGAAGAAACGGGTTCGCTTTCAGGTTGATCCCGTTCAGAGTTTTTAGCTCGATTTAGGTGTTTTTTCTTTGCCATAAATAGACGAATTAACGGCTAAGATCGACCAGTTTATTTATCTCAAGGTCCGGAAGGATTGCTTGCGCCCGCTGCTTGAACCCATAAAGAGCGGGCGCAAGCGGCCCTTCCAGACCTGAGAGGTGATTATGTTGCCACATTCAAATTCATACGTCACAATTTTTCTTATTTTTCGGTAGGCCGCAGCATCGGCCCGGCGTAGCAGGGATACTGCCTGACGCGGTAGATCCCGTCGGCCAACACGCTCTCCGCCCAGCAGTACTGGCTGCCGGGACGGTCGTCGTTTTTAAGCTGCGGCACGTACCATAAAACCAGCGGCGCACTGGTGAGCGGCTCCGCCGCCGGCTCGATAAATCTTTCCGGGCCCTGCTTGTAATCGGTATTGCAGCAGGGGCCGATGGTGGTCAGGTCGGAATCGCCCTCGTCGCGGGCTGGGTGCCGGCGAGTGACATAAAGGAAAGCATTATCACCGCGCCCGCCGTCGCCAAACTGCCCGCGGCCCGGTTCGAGATAGAAACCGCTGCCGTTCGCGCCCGTCACGCGATACGCGAAACCTTCCTTTGTATAAGCGGTACCTTCGTCCTGCAATTTCCACTGCTCCGTGGCCCAGGGCTGCCAATCGTTGCCCGTCCACTCCGAAAAATTATTCAGCTCGTCGGCCAACGAGATACGAATGACGGGCCGGTACATCCCGTCGTTTCCGCAGCCGCGCCCGACATTGGCAACGGCAAAACGAAAGCTCCCGTCGTTAAAAAATTTAAAGGCCTGCTCGTAATAATAATTACACGGCGTAGGATAGCCTTCGCTCCAGAAATTCTGCCGGAATTCGAAACCGGTTTCTTTGTCATCGACTAAGATCGCTTTTGTCTGCGGCCCCTGGACCGCGACGACCGCCGCCTGGCTAAAGACCGGGCAGCCGACCGCGTCGCTGTAGCCGAAATTATCGGTGCGCGAATAGCTCACGTGCCAATCAACGAGCTTGGCGTCCCTGATCAAAAGCTTGCCGCCAAATTTCACGTTCGAAATGCGCATGCCGTCGGAGCTGGTCAGGATGTAGTCGAAAGACCAGCCGTTTTTTTCCACATGATTCACGGTTTCGCAAAAACGTTTGGTCAGCACCTCGTTCTGCAAAGCCTTCTCTGAGATCGCCCAATCGCCTTTGCCGGCCGGAGCAACATTCCCGACCTGCGTCCAGCGCGTGCCGACCAGTGCGAGGTCGGTCAGGTCGACGATCGCCCACAGCGCCTTGTCGTCCTTGATATAGGTCGGCGCGACACAAAGATGCCGCGAGCGTTCGCAGCGCGTGCGGCTGAGCGAGGTTTTCGTGTTCGCCATCAGCGCTTCATTCGTTTCGGGATTTCGGCCAGCGCCGAAACGACGTCCGGCGCGGTGGAAGAAATATGGACCGCAAGGCCGGTCAAATGAGCGGGAATGTCCGGCTGCGCGGCGGGCATCCGCGTGACCGCGATCGTCTTTTTGCCCGTCACATCTACCACCGCGTTGGTCGCCAGATTTTTGGCAAAGTTATACATCTCCACGCGGTAGCATTTGCCGGTTTTACAAACTGCGGCCAGCGCCGGCCATGTCGCTTTCGCGCAGGGGGTATATGCCGAAAATTTCGTTAAAGAGCGGCTCCCTGGTTTTTTCATCCAGGATCTCACGCAGAAAACGTTCGTCCTTTAAAGCAATTTCCTGCGCCGTTTTTTGGTTTTCGTCAAGGTTTTCTTCGAGCTTTAAAATGGGCGGGGTTTGTTTTAACGCAGCCTGAATTTTTTCTATGCGGGCTTTGAGCAGCGGGTCGCTTACGTTATTAATATCCGGCACGCCGCGCAGATCGGACAAAACGCCGGTTTCACCCCCGGAATTAGTATTGGTGCTGCTGACTGGTAAGCTTTTGCATGAAAAGCAAGCGAACACGCAAGCCAGTATTTGAAGATAGAGAAATTTTCTCATAGCAAGGGCATCGGGTTTAGATTTTTTCATGTGTCTTGGTGTGATTTCGTGGTTTCTTCTTAAATAGCTTTAGAATAGGACATTTTAGAAAGGAACCACGAAATTACACGCGGGCGACACGAAAAAAGCATCTGAACATTACGTTACTTTATTGGCAAAGCCTATCAAAAATAATGAAAAAGCGTGTTGAATTTCTATAACATTTATCAAAATCATAGGCAAGGCAGGCATAAAAAGTTAGAATAAACGCATGATGAAGTTTTTACCCGGACTAAAAAGATCGTTACAGCTTTCATTGGCAATTGTATTTGTCTTGCAGATCGGAGGGGTGACGGCTTCCTGCCAGACGCGACGCCCGCCCGCGACCAAGGCCCCGGCGGTGGTTGAAGCAAAATCCCCCCGGACGTACGAGATAAAACCGGCGGACATGCCAAAGCCGTATGCGAGCGAAAGCGCTTCGCGTTCTTCACAGGTCGTTGCGCAGCCGGAAAATGCGACGTTTTATTTGCCCAAGGGATTCAAGGCAAACGTCTTTGCCGAGGGCGATTTTCAGCGCCCGCGAATGATGGCGCTTGCCGCCAACGGCGATGTTTTTGTGGCGGATTCTTACGCGGACAAGATCGTCGTGCTGCGCGATACTAATAAAGACGGCACGGCCGATGAACGCTTTACCTTTGCCGACAATTTAAATAGCCCGTTCGGGGTGGCGTTTTTCAAGGACTGGTTTTACGTGGCAAACACCGATGCGGTCGTCCGCTTTGCATATAAACCGGGCCAGACAAAAGCCGTGGGCGAGCCGGAAAAGATCATTACCCTGACCGCGGGCGGCTACAACCAGCATTGGACGCGCAATCTGATCTTTTCGCCCGACGGGAAGCTGTATGTGAGCGTCGGGTCGGCGTCTAACGTGAGCGCCGGGGAAGAGCCGATACGCGCCGCGGTCTCCGTCTACGACCCGGACGGAAAAAACTTTCGCATCTTTGCCTCCGGTTTGCGAAACCCGGTCGGGCTCGCCTTTAATCCGACCACCAAAGAGCTCTGGTCGGCGGTCAATGAACGCGACGGGCTGGGCGACGAGCTGGTGCCGGATTATGTGACCTCGGTCAAGGACGGGGCTTTTTACGGCTGGCCTTTTGCCTACATCGGGCAAAACGAGGACCCGCGCCGCAAGGGCGAAAATCCGGAAGCTGTGAAAAAAACGATCGTGCCGGACGTGCTGGTGGCTTCGCATTCGGCCGCGCTCGGTTTGGTTTTTTACGATGGCAAAATGTTTCCCGACGAATATAAAGGCGACGCTTTTTCCGCCCTTCACGGTTCGTGGAACCGGCAGAAACTCACCGGCTACAAGATCATCCGCATCCGCTTCAAAAACGGGAAACCGGTCGGCAATATGTACGAAGATTTTCTGACGGGCTGGCTGCCCGATGAGAACGGCAGCGAGGTCTGGGGCCGGCCAGTAGGGCTTTTGGTCGCGGCGGACGGCGCAATGCTGATCTGCGACGACGGCGCGAATAAGATCTGGCGAGTGTCGTATCAAAAATAGTTCAGAATTACGCCTTTAGAGTTGCGCGTTTACGCGCGATCTTCACGCCTAAAGGCGTAACTTTAAACGCGTAACTCTGAACTTAAGGATCATGAAAAAATTCCTCAAATGGACAGTCGTTATTCTCTTTGTCGCGTTTGCCGGGATCCAGTTTATTCGTCCCGAGTACAGCAACCCGCCCGTTAACGAACAGGAGGCTCTGGAAGCGACGACCGAGGTGCCCGAAAATGTGCGGCAGATATTCGCGCGTTCCTGCAACGACTGTCATACGAATAAAACTGATTACCCGTGGTATTCGAATGTAGCGCCGCTCTCATGGCAGATCGTCGAACACGTTGACCACGGCCGGAGCCATTTGAATTTTTCCGCCTGGAATACTTACGATCTGAAAAAGAAAAGAAAAAAACTCGACGAGGTTTGCGATGAGGTCACGGACGGCGTCATGCCCCTCGGGCAGTATCTATGGCTGCACGGAAACGCGGTGCTTTCGCGTGAAGACGTCAATACGATCTGCGATTGGACGCGGCAGGAGAGCGAAAGATTGATCGCCCAGGGAAATGGATAATTACGGACATTAGGCAGATCGGGTTTCACGCAACGTAACTACGAACTGTGCACTATGAACTATTAACTGTTTTTACAAAGAATTTCTGAAAAATAGTTAATAGTGCATAGTTAAAGCTAGTTAGGTAAGGCCAATTTGAATGAGAAAGTATCTTCTCAATCTGATCACCGAATGGCGCAGGCTTGACCTGCCCGTTAAAGACGAGACTTTCGTAGCGGCGGTTTCGGGCGGGGCCGATTCGGTCAGTTTGCTGCTGGCGCTTCACGAGTTGAAGGAGAAAAAGAAGCTCGGCCTGGAGTTTGTCGTGGCGCATTTCAATCATGAATTGCGGGGCGCGCAGAGCGACCGGGACGAGACGTTTGTCCGGAAACTTTCAGAAAAACTCGGATTTATTTTCGAAAGCGCGAAATGGAACGCCAAAAAAAATCATAATAAGAGTAAGGACAACCTGGAGCAGGCCGCGCGGCTGGCGCGCTACCGGTTTCTGGAAAAAACAGCCGAAAAGTTTAATGCTTGCGGCGTTCTGACCGCCCACACGCTCGACGACCAGGCGGAAACTTTTCTCCTGCGCCTGATCCGCGGCAGCGGCCTGGACGGTTTGGGCGCGATGAAGCCGGTGCGGGCCCTCAACGAGGGCAAAAAAATTTTACTGGCCCGGCCGCTGCTCCATTGGGCGCAAAGAGGCGAAACGGAAGGGTTTTGCCGCGCCAGGAAAGTAAAATATCGCAACGATCCGATGAACCGCGACGAAGCTTTTTTACGCGTCCGGGTGCGCAAGCAGGTGCTTCCCCTACTGCAAAACATCAACCCGCGGATCGCCGCGAATCTGGCGAAGATGTCCGGGGTTTTGCGGCAGGAGATCGAAGAACTGGATAGCATGGCCAGTAAGCTGCTTGCCGGGTCGGTTGACATAAATAAAGAGACGATTGAGGTTAAATCGTTGGCCGGGTTGTCGCCGGCAATGCTGAGGCGTATTTTGCGGCTTTGGCTGCGGGAGCGCCGCGGCGACCTGCGGCGGCTGGACATGAAACATTTCACAGCGCTCGAACGTTTGGTCTTAAGCGGGCAGGGTAACAAAAAGGTGGAACTCCCGGGCGGGGAAAGCGTGACGCTGAGTAAAGGCAGGCTGGTATTTAAGAAAAGAAAGGTTGAAAAAAGCGTCCCGGACAACTAAAATCAAAACTGGGAAATAACGCGCCTTAAAAGCAGAAGCTAAATACATTTAGGCGCAACGAAATTAAGGATGCGCTCATCCAAGCTTTGAAAGATAATCAGGCGATCAAGCCTTTTAACTAATGGATGAAAGTTTTTCGGAGGCAATAATATTTTGAGTTCTAAAGCTAAACAAATCTTCCTGTGGGTGCTGATCGTTTTAAGCGCGGTCGCATTTTATTTTTTGATCATGCGCACCCAGACCAAGTCGCCCCAGGAGCTCCCCTTTAACGAAGCCGTGGCCAGAGTGCAAAACGGCGATATTGCGCAAATGTATGTTCGTTCATCCACAGTGGAATTTACGGACAAAAGTACCACTAAATTTTTTACTTATGTGAGCAAAGGCGATGCCCCGTTCAAAATTTTGTACGATTCGGCTATCGGCAAAGAAGTCGAGATCAAGATGGAGCCGACCAGTGACGGCACTTTGTGGATCATCCTGCTCAACGCTTTACCTTTCATACTTTTGATAGGATTTTGGATCTTCATTTTCCGGCAAATGCAGGCCGGCGGCAATAAGGCGCTGAGTTTCGGCAAATCCCGCGCCAAGCTGCTGAATAACCAGCAAAAGCGCATCACCTTCAAAGACGTGGCCGGGGTTGAAGAGGCAAAGGATGAGCTGCAGGAGATCATCGAATTTTTGAAGGACCCGCAGAAGTTTCAAAAACTCGGCGGGCGCATTCCCAAGGGCGTCCTGATGATGGGCCCCCCGGGAACGGGCAAGACCTTACTGGCGAAAGCCGTCGCGGGCGAGGCCAACGTGCCTTTCTTCTCGATCTCCGGTTCGGATTTCGTGGAAATGTTCGTCGGCGTGGGCGCCAGCCGCGTGCGCGACCTTTTTGAACAGGGCAAGAAAAACGCCCCGTGTATCATTTTCGTGGACGAGATAGACGCCGTCGGGCGTCATCGCGGCGCGGGCCTGGGCGGCGGGCACGATGAAAGAGAACAGACGCTGAACCAGCTGCTGGTTGAAATGGACGGGTTTGAATCGAACGACGGGGTTATCCTGATGGCTTCTACCAACCGCCCGGACGTGCTCGACCCGGCGCTGCTTCGCCCGGGGCGTTTCGACCGCCGGGTGGTGGTTTCCCGTCCCGATATCAAAGGACGCGAGGGCATCCTCAAAGTTCATATCCGCAAGATTCCGCTCGATGCCGACGTCGATATCGGCGTGATCGCGCGCGGAACCCCCGGATTTACCGGCGCCGACCTGGCAAACCTGGTCAATGAAGCCGCGCTGAGCGCCGCCCGGTTGAACAAAAAGGTCGTTTCGATGATCGATTTCGAGCTCTCGAAAGACAAGGTTTTGATGGGCGCGGAACGCCGCAGCATGGTGCTTTCCGACGCTGAAAAACGGGTGACCGCTTATCATGAATCCGGCCACACGCTGGTCGGGCTGAAAGTTCCGAACGCCGACCCGGTGCACAAGGTGACCATAATCCCGCGCGGCATGGCGCTGGGCGTTACGCAGCAGCTTCCCGAAGGCGACCGTTACAGTTATAGCAAGGAATATTTATTGGGACAGATCGCCATCCTGATGGGCGGGCGCATAGCGGAGGATATTTTCCTCGGCGCGGACATGATCACCACCGGCGCTTCCAATGACATCGAGCGCGCCACCGAATTGGCGCGGGCGATGGTTTGCGAATACGGCATGTCCGATCTCGGGCCCCTGACTTTTGGCAAGAAAGAAGAGCAGATCTTTTTGGGACGCGAGATCTCGCAGCACCGCGACTTTTCCGAAAGCACGGCCATCCGCATTGACGAAGAGGTCAAGAAGATCGTCGACACGCAATACGAAAGAGCGCGTATCATCATCTCCGAAGGCAAAGACGCTTTGGTTCGCCTGGCGGAGGCGCTGCTGGAACGCGAATCTCTGGATGGCGCGCAGGTTCGCCGCGCTGTCGAAGGGCTGCCGCTGGATGACGTCAATACTGACACTCCGACGGAAGACGACGACCGTTCGCAGCCGAAGGAAGAAAAAGTCAATCCGTTCAAGAAACCGATCCTGCCGCCGATCACTGGAAATAATCCGGCAACGGCGTGATTTAAAGGATAAAGGGTAAGGGAGAAGGGATAAAGTTAAGTGCTTTATCCCTTTTTTGTTTTGAAAGTTCAGAGTTACGCGTTTACGCGTGAATCACGCCTGAAGGCGTAACTCTAAACAAATATCTGTGCTTTAATATTCGTAAATGGAAAAGCTCTGGCACACATCGCGGCGCAAGCTGTCTTATAAAAAGACGCTGGTGATGGGAATCCTTAATGTCACGCCGGACAGCTTTAGCGACGGGGGAAAATTCCTTACCATTGATGACGCTTTGCGCCAGGCGGAACGGATGATCGAAGAGGGCGCCGATATCCTGGATATCGGCGGCGAGTCAACACGCCCTGGCCGTCCGGGCAGCGCCCGCGTTTCCGTCGAAGAAGAGATCGCCCGTACCGCGCCGGTGATAGAAGCGATAACAAAACGCTTTGACACGCCCATTTCGATCGACACCAGCAAAGCCGAAGTCGCGCAAAGAGCGCTCGAAGCGGGCGCTGAGATCATCAATGATGTTTCGGGCCTGCGGTTCGATGAAAAGATCGCCGAAGTCGCGGCCCGGGCAAAAGCCGGGCTGGTTTTGATGCACCTGCGCGGCAGCTTTGAAACCATGCACCGCCAGGAACCCGCCGCCGACATTATTCAGGAAGTCGAAAACGGGTTAAAATGGAGTATCGCAAAAGCCGCGGAATTCGGCGTGGAAAATGAACGGATCGTGCTGGATGCGGGCCTGGGTTTCGGCAAAACTTTCGAGCAAAATCTTGAGCTGATCGCTAAATTGGATCGTCTTTGCGCGGAGTTTACGGATTTTCCGATGCTCGTTGGGCCGTCACGCAAATCCTTTATCGGTAAGCTTTTAGGCGATGCGCCGGTGGAAGAAAGATTGCAAGGGACGATGGCCATAGTGGCGCTGGCGGTTTGGAACGGCGCGAATATCGTGCGGGTTCACGATGTAAAAGAGGCGGTCGAAACAGCGCGCGCGGCCGAAGCGATAAAAGGGCAAAAATAATGCATTATCAAAAAATCATCAGGGTTTTAGCTATCGTAATTTTATTTCTTTTTGTTTCGGGTTTTACCGAGTGTTACAAACCCGTTACCAACACCGGCCTGCCGAAAACAATAAAAACCGTTGCCGTGCCGCCCTTCGGTTTTGAAGTGCGCGGCTTGCGCTACCGCGTGGAATCGCGTTTTACCGAGGCCGTGGTGAAAGAGATCATCAAGCGCGGTCGCGGGCTGAAAGTACAGGGTTCGCGCGAGGGCGCCGACGCCGCGGTCGAAGGCACGATCCGCGATTTCAATTTCTCCGGAGTTTTGCTCGACCGCGAGGGACGCGCGCGCGTCTTTGAAGTGACGATCGTGGCGGCGGTGACCGTGCGCGACCTGACGGAGAACAAGGTCCTCTACGATAATCAGAATTTTATCTTCCGCGACTCTTACGAATTCAGCGAAGACCCGCGCAGTTTTTTTAACGAAGAAGACCCGGCGGTCGAGCGTATGTCGCGCGCCTTTGCCGAATCGGTGGTGTCGACAATCGTGAACGGTCTGGGAGTGAAGGAAGAAAAGAGTAAATAGCCGCAAGAAGGCACAGAAAACGCAAAAAGAAGATAAAAAAAGAAAGAGGAGACAAAAAGAAATAAAAAAATAAAAAATAAAAGGAGATAAAAATGAGTTTAGAGAGTGCATTGTTTGAATCGGAAAAGATGTAAACATCTTCAAACTTTGTGATCTTATAAGAGAAACAAGTTTTTCGATTCATCGCTTCCACCGATATGGACATCTCGAAAAGGTTTATGAAAATGCTTTGATACATCGCTTGCTGAAATTAGGGCTTAAAGTTAAACAGCAATTCCCATTGGCGGTTTATGACGAAGACGGAACAATAATAGGCGAATATAATGCAGATTTGTTCGTAGAAAACTGTCTGATAGTGGAAATAAAAGCCTGCCGTGCTTTAATTGACGAACACATAGCACAAATTCTCGGCTATTTGCGTTCGTCAAAAGTAGAACACGGCCTTCTAATAAATTTTGGAGCACCGAAATTACAGATCAAAAAATACGTCTTGACGGATTGATTCTTTTTTGTGTTTTTGGTGCCTTTTTGCGGCTATTTATTTATGTCTATTCTTACGCGCGAACAATTAAGAAATCACATACGCGATAACAAGTTCGCGCCGGTGTACCTTTTTTTCGGCGCGGAAACTTACCTGCGCGATCTGGCGGTTAAAACCATCGCCGATAAGATCTTTAAGGAAGGCGACCTGCGCGATTTCAACGAGTCGGGTTTCAGCCTGGCGAGCGCCGACGTGCGCGACGGTTTGGCCGCCGCCCGGCAGCTTCCGATGATGTCGCAAAAGCGCGTGGTGCGGATCACCGAGGTCCGTGTCAGCGATTCTGGCCGGAAAGAAACCCTGCGCGAAGAGCACGAAGCAGCTTTGACCGAGTATCTGGACGACCCTTCGGAATCTACCGTGGTGTTTTTCGTGGCGGACGATCTGGACAAGCGGCGCAAAATTTCTAAGCTGCTGTTGGAAAAATGCGCGGCGGTGGAATTTGCCGCGCTCAGTGACCGCGAAGCGGTCGATTGGCTGAAAGACCGCTTGAAGGATTTTAACGCCCGCGCGGATGAAAGAGTGTTAAGGCATCTGGTCGGGCTGGTCGGCAACGATCTGCGCAAGGTGTCGAGCGAGTTGGAAAAACTCGCGGTCGCTTCTTTGCCTGACGGGATCGTTACCGACGAACTTGTGGGCGAACTCGTTTCCAATTCTCGCGAGCTTTCAAACTTTGCCCTGACCGATCATTTGCTGGCGAAAAACCGCATCCGCGCGCTTGAGGTGGTTCATAAACTGCTGGACGACGGCGCCGAGCCGGTGATGCTGCTGGGATTGATCGCCGGCAACTATCATCGCCTGGCGCTGGTAAAAGATCTGATGAAACAGGGATTAGATCGCGGCGCCGTGGCGCGCGCGGTGAATATGCCTTACGGCAAGCAGGAAGAATTTATGGCGACCGCGCGCCGCCTCGAACAGGAAAAACTCAACTACATTTTAAGCCGCATGGCCGAGGTCGACCTCGCGATCAAGACCTCGCTCGCCACGCCGCGCTTGCAGATCGAGATGCTGGTGTGCGAGTTGACAGCTTAGTCAGGAGGTACTGACCGGAGATAACCACCCCGTCACGCGAAACGCGTGCCACCCCTCTTAAAGGATGAAGGCGAAGGGATAAAGGATAAAGCATGGGAGCGGGCATTTTTTATCCCTTATCCTTTCGCCTTTATCCTTGTTTTTCTCTGTTGCGGTGCATGCTTGCCTTCCACTCGCGGACGTCGCAACGCCGCGCGGCTCGCCATCCGTGGCTTTTAGGCGGGGCATGGAATACTGAATTACACGCTTAGCCAGTTCTTTTAGAAGCGAGACAGCCTGCCTGCCGGCGAGAAGCTGACAGAAAAACCGGCAGCGGCTGTGCCTATCTGATTTATATAGTCTCCGCGTGCCAGGCGTGCGCGGGTGAGCCATGACGATCGAAGCCAAAGGGAGTTGGAGTCTCTTCTTGCAACTTCTCGGGCCGTCAGGCAGGCCCGGCGTGCTCAGGCCAAACCGTGTGGTAAAGCCTGCAGCACCGCAACATGAGATGAGCATATTGTAATTTGAGCGGAATTGCGATGACGGTTTTGGGGAGTTAGAGAAGCTTTGTGAAATTTGTGAAAACGGTTCAGAGTTCAAGCTTCAGCTTGTCTTATCTCCGGGAACAAAGCCAAACTAAAGTTTGAACTCTGAACACAGGGAGATAACCACCCCGCCGCGCGAAACGCGCGCCACCCCTCCTTGAAAAGGAGGGGTGCTTCGGAACCCGGTCGCTGCCCCTCACGGTTCTAATAAGAGACGCATCGGCTGACGCCGACGCTACTGACCAACACAGATTCTTGTGTTTTAGGTAAAGTCCGGTTACAATTCACGGTAATGGTTAAGCATTCAAACAACCTCGCCCTTAGATAGCCACTCGACGAAACCCTTCGGCGACGTGGCGAGCCTGCATATTAATTAAAAATTCAAAATTAAGAATTAAAAATAACCTGGTGGATAGAATTGCATTTATCCATTAAACTTAACCTTTTGTTCGTGTTAGGGCGGGCAATCGGGACATGAGGGCTAAATCTATGGACGAGAAATATTTTGCAAAAAAGATAGAAGAAAAATGGCAGAAGCGCTGGGCCGAGAGCGGCTGTTTCGAGGTCGAAGACAGACGATCCGCGGCCGAAGTTTTACCAGTTGGAAATGCTGCCTTACCCGTCGGGCAATCTGCACATGGGACACGTGCGCAACTATTCCGTCGGCGACGCGATGGCGTGGTACAAGCGCTTGCAGGGGTTTAATGTGCTGCACCCGATCGGCTGGGATTCCTTCGGGCAGCCGGCGGAAGACGCGGCGGTCAAGCGCGGCGTGAACCCGCGCGACTGGACGGAAGAAAATATCGCGCACATGACGCGGGCAGCTGCGAGCGCATGGGTTTCAGTTACGACTGGCGGCGGCAGACGTTTGCGCATCGCCCGGATTATTACAAATTCGACCAGTGGTTCTTTCTGAAAATGTATGAGATGGGCCTGGCGTACAAGAAAAAGACCCAGGTCAATTGGTGCGAGCACGATCAGGCGACGCTTTCCAATGAACAGGCGAGCGGCGGCATCTGCTGGCGCTGCGGAAATCCCGTGACCAAAAAAGAATCTGGAGCAGTGGTTTTTGAAAACCACCGCTTACGCCGACCAGTTGCTGGACGACATGGCGGAGATCGAAGCGGGCTGGGCGCCGAATGTCTTGAAGCGCCAGCGCGATTGGATCGGGCGGTCGGAGGGCGCGTTTGTGGAGTTCAGAGTTGCGCCTTCAGGCGCGATCACGTCTAAAGACGTAACTCTGAACGAAGAAACGATCCGCGTTTTCACCACCCGCATCGACACGATCTACGGCGCGAATGCCATGGTCGTGGCGGCGGAGCATCCGATCATCGAAGCGCATTCAACCGGGTTTCGACGAGAAGGTCCGCGCCGCGATCGAAAAGATCAAGGCCGATAAATTGAAAGTCGACCGATCATGACGTTGAGACCGAAAAAGACGGCATCGACACCGGATTGAAAGCGGTCAATCCTTTCAGCGGCGAAGAGCTGCCGGTCTGGGTCGGCAACTACGTGATGATGGAGTACGGCACCGGCGCGGTGATGAGCGTTCCGGCGCATGACGAAAGGGATTTCGAATTCGCTCATAAATATTCGCTGCCGATAAAAACGGTCATCGAACCGCGGATAGACACGGATAAACACGGATCGGAAAATAAATCCGAAATCCTAAATCCGAAATCCAAAATCGAGGCGGCCTTTACCGATTACGGCATTCTGGTAAATTCGGGCGAGTGGTCGGGCAAGACCTCTGAGGAAGCCAAGCGCGAGATGGCGGAGTATGCCGAACGGCACGGCTTCGGCGAGGCGGCGACGACCTATCGCCTGCGCGATTGGGGGATTTCGCGGCAGCGATTTTGGGGCTCGCCGATTCCGATAGTTTATTGCGAAAATTGCGGGGTCGTGCCCGAAAAATATGGAAGTTGCCCGTGGAACTGCCGGAAAGCGCGCCGTTTACCGGCGCGGGCGAATCGCCGCTGGCGAACGTGCCGGAGTTTGTCAATACGACCTGTCCGAACTTGCGCCGGCGCGGCAAAACGCGAAACCGATACGATGGACACGTTTGTCGATTCGTCCTGGTATTATTTTCGCTACCTGGACCACAAAAATTCCGAGATGCCGTTCGAGCCGGAAAAAGCGGCGTACTGGACGCCGGTCGATCAGTACATCGGCGGCGACGATCATGCCGTGATGCACCTGATCTACACGCGGTTTTGGTCAAAGGTCATGCGCGATATGGGACTGGTGAATTTCGACGAGCCGGTCAGGCGTTTGCTGACGCAGGGAATGGTCGTCGGCGAAACTTTTTTCGACGACGAAACGGGCAAGCGGATCTATTACCCGCCGGCGGATGTCAGTGTCGAACGCGACGCGAAAGGCAAGATCACCGGCGCGAGATCGAAAGACGGCAAGCCTTTGAAGTGGGCGATCGAGCGGATGTCGAAATCGAAGGGCAACGGCGTCGACCCGGACGAAATGGTCGAGATCTACGGCGCGGATGCGGCGCGTTTGTTCGTGCTGTTTGCCGCGCCGGTCGAAAATGAACTGGTCTGGAACGAAGCGGGCATCGAAGGCGCGGTCAGATTTTTGCAGCGCGTCTGGCGGTTTGTCTGGAAGTGGCGTGATGTGTTTAGAGTTGCGCCTTCAGGCGCGAAAATCACGTCTAAAGACGTAACTCTGAACGTTAAAGCTTGCGGCAAAAAACGCATCAGACGATCAGGCGCATCACGGAAAACTTCGAGAGCTTGCAGTTCAACACGCCGGTAGCGGCTTTGATGGAATTGTGCAATGCGATCTATGACTTTAAGGCCGAGCCCGAAAGCGCGAGCGCGGAAGAAATTTTTGCGATCCGCGAAGCGGTGGAAAGCCTGCTGATAATGCTGGCGCCGTTTGCGCCGCATGCGGCGGAAGAAATGTTTTCGCAGCTGGCCGGCAACGAAAACGGCATGCTGGCGGGACGGCGTGAAATTTCCGGTGGCGCGACGAAACGCTGGTAAAAGCCGACGAGATCGAGATCCCGGTGCAGGTCAACGGCAAGCTGCGCTCGCGGGTGATCGCTTCGCCGGACGCGCCCGATGCCGAGCTGGAAGCGATGGCCCTGGCGGACGAAAAGATCAGGGAACTGACCGAGGGCAAAGAGATAGTCAAGGTCATCGTCGTGCCGAAGCGGCTGGTGAGTATTGTGGTGAAAGGCTGAGTTGAGAGTTACGCGTTTACGCGTGATCACGCCTAAAGGCGTAACTCTGAACCGGAACGCGTGATCACGCCTGAAGGCGTAACTCTGAACCTGCGCTATTCTCTTTTACTTATAGGCATTTTGCTATAAAATTAGCTTGTAGTTGTGCCTTAACTCATTAAGTCCGCGCAAATGGTTCGAAACTTAACAAAAAAGCATAACGTAACTGATATTATAGATCTGATTTAACCCATGAGAGAGTGTCCTAGCTGCAAGTGTTGTTATCCTGACGACATAAAAATTTGTCCCGAGGACGGCGGAGCCACTAATCATACTATTAACGGCGAACCGCTGCTGGAGGGAAAATACCAGCTCGAATCCCGCCTGGGGCAAGGCGGCATGGGCGTCGTCTATAAAGCCCGCCACACATATCTCAAAACTTCTCACGCCGTCAAGGTGATTCTGCCGGACCTGGTCGGAAACGACCCGCAGCTGGTGACGCGTTTTCGCCAGGAAGCGCTGGCGGCGGCGGCGATACGTCATCACAACGTGGTGAACGTTACCGATTACGGCATCATCGAAGGCAAAATTCCTTTCCTCGTGATGGAATTCGTGCAGGGAGAATCTTTGCACGACCTGCTGGTGCGTGAGAAAAGGCTCGCGCCCGAAAGCGCGGTCGAGCTGATGTCCGCCATTTGTCACGGCGTGGGCGCGGCGCACCGCCAGGGGATCGTCCACCGCGACCTCAAGCCGCTCAACGTAATGATCCAGAAGGGACCGCCCGCTGGCGGAGGCAGTGAAGATCCTGGATTTCGGGCTGGCGAAAATAAAATCCGGCGAATTGCTGGGCTCTTTTATCCAGGCGCAGACAACGGGTTTGATGGGTTCGCCGTATTACATGGCGCCGGAACAGTGGGCCGATGAAGAACCCGACGCGCGCTCAGATATTTACAGCCTGGGCGTGATGCTGTTCCAGATGCTGACGGGCGACGTGCCGTTCAAGGGCGGGTCGATCCCGGCGATAATGAAAAAACATCTGGACGATCAGCCGCCCGCATTTTCCGTCCTGGGCCTGGATATCCCGCCGGAAGTGGAAGCGGTGGTCAGGCATTCGCTGGAAAAAGGGCGCGACAAACGCACGCCGTCGGTCGAAGCACTGATCGAAGAATTAAGAAACGCGATAACGCCCTCGCAAAATCAAATTCATACGATATCCGGAGGCGCCGGGGTGCTGCCGGTCTCTTCGCTGCACGTTCGGACCCGGCCGCCGCAATCGCGGGTTTTCCTTAACAATACCTCGGTCGGCGAGAGCGAAACCGACGGGTCGCTGCTGCTGGAGGGCATCCAGAGCGGCAATCATCACCTGCGGGTCACGCACGAAGGCTTCAATGATTGGGAGAACCAGATCGTTTGCGACGGCAGCCCGCGAGAGGTGGTGGCCGAATTATCGAAGCCCGCCAATCCGCTGGAAACGATGAGGGTGCCGCAGCCGACGCATATTCCGCTGGCCGCTTTTGAAAACGAGACGGTGGTTTCGCGCCAGCCGCATGTGATCGACCTTCAGGAAACGGCCCGCGACGAGTTCGGCGATGAGAAAAGGGGCGTCACTCCGTTTTTGCTTTACGGGGGCATTGCCGCCGGGGTGATCCTGCTTAGTGTTTTTGGAATAGGGATTTATTGGGCGTTTTTTAGTAATGGCGGCGTAACCGGCAATACGAACCAACCGGCCAACCGGGCGCTGACTAACGGGAACGGCACCGTGCCGCCGGCAGCGTTGAAAGCCGAATTGGCCATGATCACGGGCGGAAAGTTCAAGATGGGCCGTAATGACGGCCCGGTGATCGAGCAGCCGTCGCATGAGATCGAAGTCAAAGATTTTTGGATGGACAAAACGGAAGTGACCAACCGGGAATACGAGCAGTTTGTAAGTGAAACCGGGTACCGCGCCCCCCAGCACTGGGTCGACGGCAAGCCGCTCGAGGGGCAGGAAATGATGCCCGTCATCTTTGTTTCTCTTGAGGACGCCAATGCTTTTGCGGCCTGGCGCTCGAAGCGGGACGGGGTGCAATACAGGCTCCCGACCGAACAGGAATGGGAATATGCCGCGCGTAACGGGGACCAGGAATATCTTTTTCCCTGGGGAAACAAATGGGAAGAGGGAAAATCGGTGATAGACCAGCCCAACGTGAAAGCGGCCGGATCGGAACCGGGGGATAAGAATAAATGGGGTGTTTTAGACCTGATCGGTAATGTCGCGGAGTGGACCGGCACGGAATTAAAACCGTACCCGGGAAGCCAGTTGGTGCCGTTAAAAACCGACAAGACACAGGCGGTGCGGGGCGGCACATACAAATCCAAAGCGAGCGGCGCCGGTGCGATCACGGCGACCTCGAGATTTATTGATACACCCGGTAAACGTAATGAAACACTGGGCTTCCGGTTGGTAAGGCCGCTATAAAGGTTTAGGGAATTAATGTTCAATATAAAGCTAAAAGGAAAGATTTTTCTATTGACCGGTGTACTGGGCCTCGCGCCGCTGGTTTCGTTCGGACAGCAGCTTGGCGGCGATCTGGGCAGCACCGGCGTGCTTTTTAAGGGCAAAGGAACTAAACCCGCCGCCACTTCCAAATCTTCCGGCACCAAAGGAAAATCAACCAAAACGGCCGCTAAAAAACCGGCCCCTCTACCTACGAAATCGAAGAGCACTTCGATCGCAAGCAAAAAACCGGCAGGCAGGAGAACGCGCGGCGAAACCGCCAATCAACCTGCGGGCGAAAGAGTCTTTAAGGCAGCGCCGGCCAGGACGGCCCCGGCAAATGCAAACGTCGAGGAGCTTTTCGAACAGGCGCTGGAAAACGGAAACTCGGCGCGGGACGAGAGAAATTACAGTGTTGCGGAAGCAGCGTACAAGAAAGCGCATGACCTGAAACCGAAGGATTCGCGCGCCGTGTACGGGCTGGGTAATCTTTATAGCGACCTGCAGCGTTGGGAGGATTCCGAAAAAGCTTATCGCGAGGCGATATCGCTCGATCCGGGCGCGCCCGAAGCCTACGTGGCGCTGAGTTTTGTTCTGACCCAGCCCATCGCCGGAGCAGACGTTGCCGACCGCTACGTCGAAGCGGAACAGATGATCCGCAAGGCGATCGGCCAGGATAAAGATAACGCGGTGGCTTACGACCAGTTGGGCGTAGCCATGGAGCTGCAGGGAAGGATCGGCCGCGAGACCGAGGACGCGTACCGCCGGGCGATCTCGCTGGCGCCGGATTATGCGCTGGCCTACGCGCACCTGGGCCGGCTCAAAGGGCGCAACAACCAGGCGGCGGAATCGCGCAAAGCCTATAAAACCGCCTTTCAACTGGCGAAGGACGCGCCTTCGATGATACTGGTGGCGGACACCTTGCAGGCTTCAAAACCCGTCGATGCGGAGCAGCTTTTGCGCCGCGCGCTGCAGATCGACCCGCGAAATCCGATGGCTCTTTTCCTGCTCAGCGACGTGCTGGTACGCCAGCAAAAATTGGCCGAAGCAGAAAAAGTCTTGCGCGACAGCATACAAATAAGTCAAAATAGTTATACTCCCTACTCTAAGTTGGGAGATCTTTTCCTCCAGCTCCGGCGTTACGATGAAGCCGAAGCGTCATTCCTCAAAGCCTTACAATCCGCTTCCCCCACGGAAAAGATAAAACTTGCCGGTCCGCAGGGTTTTACGGGCGTCGGCGACGGCTATATGAAAGCAAGGAAATTCAGAGACGCCGTCCGGGCCTATAGCAAAGCCAGGCAGATCGATCCGCAAAACGAAGACATTTCCGCCAAACTCTCCAGTGCGGAAAGAGTCGCTTTTTAGGCGCATTTTCACCCGATTAAATCCCCTTAATCCTGAAATAACAGGCCGATTAAGATTATCTTACAAGTGTCGCAAAGGCGGTTTAACCCCGGAATACGGCAAAAAACTGCTTTTGAAAGCGGGAAAACGGCTTGATTTTGCAATTGATTCTTCTGTTTTCAATGTATGCAGGGTAATATACTGATAAATAGCGTAGAGCAAGGTAAAACGATGCTTTATTGTCCCAGATGTAAGCGGGAATACAACGAAGGAGTGCAGCGGTTTTGCATTCACGACGGCGGCCGGCTGGTGCCCAAGAATGCCGTTAGCAAAGCTTCGCCCGGCGGAATTTTCACCAACCTGGTGGAAAAAGCCCCGGCGGCGGGTGATACGGACGAAATACTTTCCCTGCCTAATTTTGTGCCCGTCCCGCATGAGAAACCGCCCGCGCCGAGTTTTATCAGGGAACCCGAAGCTGAACGTCCCGGCGATCCTTTCGGCCGGGAAAAACCCGCCGGGAAACAGATAAATATCGACGAGCTCCCGTCATTTCAGGCCCCGCTGGGCGACCGCAAGAGAAATCCGACGGGACGCCTGGCGCTTAGCTGGGAAAACCCTAACGTTCTGCTGGGCCATATCATTCGCGGGCGTTATTTTATCGAGCGGCGGCTGAGCCTCGATGACATCTGTATCACATACCTGGCGCAGGACCGCGCGGCAAACAATAAAAAGATCATTTTCAAGGTTTTATCGCTCGGCAGCGATTTTATCCAAAATTCCGCCGAGGAAAGAGTCGCACTTTCGCATTTGAATCATCCGCATATTGTAAAGATCCTGGACAGCGGAGAGATGCCGGAAGGAATGCCCTTTGCGGTTTTTGAATATGTCGAGGGCGAATCGCTGCGGGAATTGCTCGACAGCGGCGATCCGATCTCCGTTTCCGACACCGCCCGCATCGCCAAACAGGTTTCCGAAGCCTTGAGCGGCGCGCAGCAAAACGGCGTGCTCCATTACGATGTTCGGCCGCAGAAGGTGATCCTCAAGCCGGAGGCGGACGGAAACGTGATCGCCAAGGTGACGGATTTTGCGCTCGCAAAAGGATACAAAGCCCCCTCGGTGCGGAAGCTCAAGGATGTGGCTTACCAGTCGCCGGAACAATTACAGGGCAGAGAGCTTACCCCGGCCAGCGAATCGTATTCGCTGGCGGCCATCGCTTACGAGATGCTGACGGGAAGGCTGCCTTTCAGTTTCACCTCGATGCGGGAATTGCTCGACGCGCAAAAAAGAGGCCTGCAATCGAAACCGACGGGGATAATGCCGGAACTGCCCGCCGGAACGGACGAGATCTTTACCCGCGCTTTGTCTTTCGACCCCGAAAAGCGTTATCAAAAAGCGCGAGATTTCGGCGAAGCCATCTATAACGTTTTAGGCGGCGTGAATTTCATTATTGATGAAGCAGCCGAAGAACCGGCGATAGAGCCGCCGGAAGACATACTTCTGCTCGACGATGCCGTAGCGGCCGAAAAAGAAGCGGGCTTTATTCCCGCCGATGAAAAAACGGGCGATGAAGTTCTCGATCTCTCGGGCAAAACCCCCGGCAAACCCGGGGCCGCACCCGAAATTGCGCCGGTGCATGCGGCGCCGGATCTGGCCTGGGAAAAACGCACAACCCAATCCGAAAGCACGTCCAAATGGGCGGCCGCAACGGTCGGCCTGCTGGCATTGCTGCTGCTGACGGCCGGAATATTTATCTATTCGGCTTATCTTAGCGGGCCCGCAGCCGAGCAGACGGCCGCGTCCGACGCGAATGTCAGCCAGGATCAGCCGGCAGGCGATCAAACAGCCCCGCCGGCGCCGGCGCCCGATCTGGCCGGCAACGAAGTGGAAGGCAATCCGCCGCCGCGCGTTATCACGCCGCCGCCGAACACTGTTTCTTTCCAAAATTCGAAAGAGAATGTGCCGCGCGGGCTGGTCAAAAACTTCCGCGGATTTTCTCTCTATTACCCGAAGGACTGGGTAAAAAATCCGAGCGACAAAAACTTCCTGGACATCTCGAAATCCACCGAAAACGGCACGCCCATCGAGCAGATGCTGGTTAGCTGGTATGAAAGCAAAGGCACTTTTGAGGCCGACAACTCGAGTTTTGCAAAGCTGGCGCAGGCTTTGAACGACAAATGGTCGCAGGCGATCCCGAATTTCAAGGCGCTCTCGCAGAGCGAAGTGTTTATCAATAACGGGCGCAAGGCGTTCGAGGTGAAGTTTCAGGGTGAAGGCGAGACCAACAGCGGCGAAAAGATCATTATCTGGGGGCGCACGCTCTTTTTGCCCGCCGGAAAATACGGCATCCGGAACGGTTTCGTGATCACGATGCTGGCTACTTCACATTCGCCCGAGGTAAAAAGCGCGGACGACGTGGGCACCAAGGGCGAGTTAAAGGAAATATTATTCACGCTCGAACCCGACCCGATCGATACGGGTTATTGAGCTTCCGAAAGGCCCGAAAGTGAAATGAAAAGCCGCGAGGTCCGTGCCTCACGGCTTTTTTAATGCCGGTTTTGATGGTAATGTTTTTTTGAGCGCCGGGATAACCAAAACCGTTATCCTGCGTATAAGGTATTAATTAAAATAGGATCATCCATTGAAAGGTTTTCCGCTGCATGAAAAGTTTTAAACTCTATTTGCCATTATTATTTATTTTATCGCTGCTTATTTTCCCGGCCTGCGTCAAGCAAAATGCCGGCAACGGCGTGGCGAACGCAAATCTGTCGAATAATAATTCGGCGACCGCCAAAAGCACCAAGGCGTTTCCGGAAGTGCCCGCCAACATCATGAATAGCCCGATGAAGGGCCTGGACGGAAAGACCTTTACCCTGAAAGATTATGAAGGAAAAATAATCCTGATAAACCTTTGGGCGACGTGGTGCGGCCCCTGCCGGATGGAAATGCCGGAATTGGTCAAACTGCAGGATGATTACCGGGACAAAGGCGTCATGGTCATCGGGCTGGATGTCGATCCCGAACCGGAAGAAGTGGTCAAAAAATTCGTGGAAAGCCGTAAGCTCAATTACACCATCGGCTGGGTGAGCGACGAGGCGGAAAAGGCATTTATCGATATCAGCCAGATGAACGGCATTCCGCAAAGCTTTCTGATCACGCCGGACGGCAGGCTGGCGAGCGTTTTCAAGGGCTACGGCCAAAACGTCACCGCCCAAAGAGTGAAGGCCGCCGTCGAGGATGTATTGAGCCGGACCAGTGAATGATAGCCGGTAGAAAGCGCAACATAATCACCTCTCAGGTCGGGAAGGTTTGCTTGCGCCCCTGGCCTGAAATTTATTTCCCGCACTTTGGATACTTGTATCAGAGGCGGGCGCAAGCGACCCTTCCTAACCTCGAGATAGATCAACTTTTTCGGTTTATTCCTAGCGTTCAGTACCCCTACCTTTAACTTCCTTCTTCACAGGCTTGACGCCCGGTGTTAAAATAAAATGAAATTGATTTTGAAAACGGCGGACGCGGACTATGGCGGCGAAAAAAGAAGAATTTCAAGACGAGAAGGAAATTTTTCTCACACACATTCAAAAATACGGTTTGAGGCGCACGGCCCAGCGCGACCTGATACTGGAAGTGTTTCTGCGCACTGAGGAGCATCTTTCCAGTGAAGACCTCTACTGGCTGGTGGAGCAGGAAGACCCGACCGTGGGACACACTACCGTGTACCGCACCTTGAAGCTCCTGACCGAGGCGGGCCTCGCGCGCGAAGTGCGCCTGGGCGACGGCAAGACCTATTACGAGCATCATTACCGCCACGAGCATCACGACCACATGATCTGTACCGAGTGCGGCAAGGTGATCGAATTTTTCTCGCCCGAAATAGAATCGCTGCAGGATGCAATGGCCGATAAATTCAAGTTCAAGCCTACGCATCATTCGATGCGCATCATGGGCCTTTGCGAAGAGTGCCAGAAGAAAGAAGAAATTCACACGCAGCAGGCGTCCGGAGCGCAGCCGAAAGTACGGGTCGCCGCGGGCCGGCCCAAATAAAAATTTGCTGAAATAGAAGTTGTAAAAATGGCGGAAAAAAAACAAATGGAAGTAGACGGCTGGAATGCCGAGATAAGGTTCGAACCCGAGGGCAGGCAGGGATTGATAGCCGAGGGAACATATCTTTCGGAAGCGGCAAACCGGTTCGGTATTTTCTTCGAAGTTGAATGCGGTGCGAGCGAGGAAGTAGGCCATTGCTGCGCCATAACGGTCGAGCAGGGCGCGGAGCTTCTTTCCGCACCGACCCAGGAAGAGCTCGACAACCTGAGCGAAGAATCGCGCGTCCAAGGAGAACGGCTGGCTTGTCAGACCCGAATTGAAAGAACCGGAGAATTGGTGATAAAAATAATGGAAAAAGCGGAAGAAATAAAAGACGAAAAAGTTTTACAGGAAGAAAAATTCCAGGAATTTCGCAAGGATTTTTCAGAGTTGACCCTGGATAAAAAAATGGGCGAGCTGATGCAACTCGAAGCCATCACCCTGGGCGAGACGTTCTCATATGTTTTGAATCTTCCGTTCACGATCGGCGACCAGATAATGGGCGTCATGGCGGGATTCGGAAAAGAGATGGACAAAGCCGACAAGGAAGCAAAACGTCCGAAGGAACACGCGCCGCCGGAGCGCGTAGAAGACGAAAAACAAAACGGTAGTGAGTGAAGAGCTGCAAAAAAAGGTGACCGGCCTGGTCCAGCGAAAAGCCGGTTACGGGATGGCGCTGGCGTTGATCGCCGCGCTGCTGATCGCCATTGGGTTTCCCGTCTACCTGCTGGTGTTTTTCGGGGTCTTTACATTTTTTGTCTGGAAGGCATTTTCCCACACCGAACGTAACGATACCCGGGGCATTTTCGAATTTTACCTGGCATCCAACGAGATGCTGCGTGACGACGAAAAACGCTGGTTCGGTTTTGAGATGCAGGAAGTTTTGCATACGGGCGAGAAAATATTAAACGCCATGCCCGATCCGCCGCCGCTGATGCTTTTCACGCTCGGCGCGCTGCATCACAAGATCGGAAATTATGAGGTCGCCGCGCAATATTTGGGCCTGGTGATGGAAAACCGGCAGATGGAAGAAAAATACCGCTTGATCGCCTCGCCAGAGCTGAAAAACTATGTCAGGGTTTTGCGCAAGATAGAGCGTGAACCGGCGGAAGCGCCGCAAACTTCGGCGGCGGTCAGGGCGCTGGAGCGCGCACGGCGAAACCGCGCGTCCATCTTGCTGGAAGAAAGCCGGCAAAAGATCAGCGGCCGGGAAAGCCGATCGCACTGTCCGCCTGGACGAAAAAGCAGGTGAAGACCAAGGGGTACTGGAACTCACGGCCTCCGCGGTGGACGCCGACACTACCTATGTCAGCCAATGGAGCGCTGCCGGTTCGGATAACGAAAAAAGCGCCGCGGGCAACGGCTCGCTTAAAAGTATTTTTGAAGACAGCAAAGAGAGTTCTGGAGGATCGCCCGATATTAATAAAAAAGCCGCCAGCCCGAAATCGATCAGCGAAGTGCTGAAAGATATTTACGACAGGTAAAGTTTAAAGTTCAAGGCTTAGAGTTCAAAGTTCAGAGTTACGCCTTTAGGCGTGAGTTCCTTAAAATCATCACGCGTAAACGCGTAACTCTGAACTTTGAAACCCTGAACCCTAAAATATGCTGAAAGCGGAAATCATCGCCGTCGGTTCGGAATTGCTCACGCCCGACCGCACGGACACCAACAGTCTCTGGCTCACCAAAAAACTCAACGAGATCGGCATCGAAGTAGGCGCCAAATCGATCATCGGCGACGATGAAGAGCGCCTGGAAAAAGCTATGCGCGCCGGGCTGGAAGAATCCGATCTGGTCATCACCACCGGCGGACTCGGCCCGACGGAAGACGACATCACCCGGCAGATCGCCGCCCGCGCGGTCGGGCGCGAACTCGTCTTTGACGAAGCGGTGCTGGAAGAAATAAAAAAGCGGTTCGCGCACTGGGGGCGCGAAATGCCGGAGACGAACCGCCGGCAGGCCTTTGTGATCGAGGGCGGCAAGGTGCTGGACAATCCGCACGGCAGCGCGCCCGGAATGTACGTTGCTTTAGAGCAAAAAGGCCTTGTCGTGCTGCCCGGCCCGCCGCGTGAAATGCAGCCGATGTTTGAAAATTTCATCCTGCCGAAATTGTTGGAAAAAGCGGGCAAGATAAAGGTCCGGCGCAAGGTGTTAAAGGTCTCAGGCATGGGCGAATCGGCGGTGGATGAGCTTATCTCTCCTGTTTACAAAGAATACGGCAATGTGCAAACCACCATTCTTTTTAACCGGAGCGAGATCGAAGTACACCTGGCCGCCCGGGCGGCCTCGGAAAGCGAGGCGGGAGAAACGCTCACCCGATTGACCGCCCGGCTGAAGGAAAAGCTAGGGCTAGCGCTTTACGCCGAAAACGGCGAGAGCCTGGAACAAGTGGTGGGGCAAATGCTAAAAAGCGCCGGAAAAACACTGGCGGTGGCGGAAAGCTGCACCGGGGGTTTGGTCGCCGAAAGACTGACGGAAATACCGGGGTCGTCCGCTTATTTTATCGAGGGCGCGGTCACTTATTCCAACGAGGCAAAGATCCGGACGTTGAACGTTCCGCCGGAGGTGCTCATGGAACATGGCGCGGTCAGCGCGCAAACGGCCGAAGCGATGGCCCGCGGCATCAGGGAACGCGCCGCGACGGATTTCGGCATCTCCGTGACCGGTATTGCCGGGCCGGAGGGCGGCTCGGAAGAAAAACCCGTCGGCCTGGTGTATCTCGGCTACGCTGACGAGAAGGAAGTAAAAACATTACGTATAATGCTGCCCGGCGACAGGCACCTGATCCGCTGGCGCAGTTCGCAGGCGGCCCTTGATCTTTTACGCAGGAGGATGATGAAAAAACATGAATGATATTTTGAGCCGGCTAAAAGCGCCGGGGATCGGACTGATAATCACCGGCGCGCTTAACGGCCTTATCGGATTGCTCACGGTCTTATCGGGACTGGCTCGTCTCGCCGGGCTGGGCGGTAAAGAATCTGCTATCAGGGACGATGCCGAAAAATTAGGCTATTTTGTCGGGACGGGATTGAGCTACGGCGTAGGAGTTTTGAGCCTGCTGTTGGCCCCCTTGATCATTTTGGGCGGTATCAAACTGATGAAGGGAAAAAACCGCGGATTGGTTATGGCCGCCGCGATCTTTGCGATCCTGCCGGTAACATCATGCTGCTTTATCGTCGGTGCGGTCTTTGGGATATGGGCGTTGGTGGTTTTGATGAACCCCGACGTCAAAGCCTATTTTGCCGGCGAGCATAACCAGCCATTTAACTCGCCGCCGCAGAATTGGCAGTAAGATTAGCCGTGGATTTACGCGGATCAACACGGATAAGAATTTTCAGAGCAGTGCAAATCCGTGTTTATTTGCTAGTTTGCCGCAGGCAAACGGCAGAGTTTAGCTTCACGCGTAAGCGTGTAGTCGGTTAAATTTGAATAAAAAGGCAAGGTCAAAACGGCCTTGCCTCTTTCGTTGAAATTAACTTTGCTAAGTTTTTGCAAAAGCAGCCGTCTCCGACGGCGTCAGAATTTAGCTACACGCGTAAGCGTGTAGTAAAGTCATGAAAATCAAAATCAGCCTGTTCACAGGCGAAAGAGGCAAAAATGTCCCACACAAATTTGCTTTATCATATTGTTTTTGGCACTAAAGGGCGTTACCCGTTTGTTACAAATGAACTGAAACCTCGATTGCACGAATATCTTGGTGGAACGGTTCGCGGGCTTGGCGGTATCGCTTTTGAAATTAATGGAATGAACGATCACGTTCATTTGCTTGTAAAAATACAGCCGACAAAAACGGTCGCAGATTTCGTGCGAGACCTAAAAGCCAACTCTTCGAAATGGGCGAGAGAATTAACCCAAGGACGATTTGGCTGGCAGAAGCGTTACGGCGCATTTACCGTGAGCGAGTCGCAGTTCGAAGCGGTGCGCAAATACATTCGCGAGCAGGAAAAACATCATGCGAAGTTTGATTTCAAACACGAGTTTGAAAACCTTTTAAGAGCAAACAAGATAGAAATCGATGAAAATTTATGGAAAGATTGATCTCTTTCGCCTGCAAGCAGGCTCGATCTCTTTTACTTATACCTCTACACGCTTACGCGTGTAGATAAATTCTGACGCCGTCAAAGACGGCTCCCTGCCAGTTTACGTCAAATAACCATAAAAATAAAAAAAGGCAAGGCCATTGGACCTTGCCTTATTATTTTCACAATTTGATAAAACCTACGCGGTTTCGCAATTCGACGCACTTGCCGAGGCGCCTTTGACATAGGTGAGCCAGGGAGCGTTATTCGGCGCGGGGCGCCGGCCGGCGGTGATGTCAAAGAAATTGTCCTGGATGATCTTGGTGACGGGGCCGCGTTTGCCTGCGCCAACGGTGATGCGGTCGACCGAGCGGATCGGCGTGATCTCAGCCGCCGTGCCGGTAAAGAAAACTTCGTCGGCCAGGTAAAGCGCGGCGCGCTGGATCGCGGATTCGACCACTTCATAACCCAGCTCACGGGCGATCTGAAGGACGCTGTCGCGGGTAATGCCGGGTAAAACCGAGGACGCCAGCGGGGGCGTGACGATCTTGTTCTCGGAAACCATAAAGAGATTTTCTCCCGAACCCTCAGAGATGTAACCGCGGTCGTCGAGTGCTATGCCTTCGGAAAAACCGTTCAAAATGGCTTCCATCTTGATGAGCTGCGAGTTCATGTAGTTAGCGCCTGCTTTTGCCATCGCGGGCAGGGAATTCGAAGTTATGCGCGTCCAGCTCGAGATGCAGACGTCGACGCCCGCTTCCAGCGCCTCCTCGCCCAGGTACTTGCCCCAATCCCAGGCCGCGATATAACAATCCAGCGGGTTAGGGAAGGGATTTACGCCGAACGCCGGTTTTTCTTCGTCCAGGCTGCGGAAAATTATCGGGCGGATATAGCACGCTTCCAGTTCGCTCTGCCTGACTATGCCCACGGCCGCTTCGCACAGCTGATCGACCGTCAGTTTCGTTTCCATGCGGTAGATCTTGGCTGAATTCAGCAGGCGCTGCATGTGCTCGGTCAAACGGTAAGCGGCCGGGCCTTTAGCTGTTTCATAGCAGCGGATACCTTCAAAAACGCTCGATCCGTAATGAATAGCGTGGGTCATGACGTGCACGCGGGCGTCGTCCCACTTGATGTATTCGCCGTTTTTCCAGACGGTCGGCGCAATACGCAGAGTACTAACATCTTTAACGCTCATAAAATGAATTTCTCCTTAAAATGAAAAGAAGGCGGAATAGATCGGATGTCTTGATAAACAATTTTTATCGGTTTAATAAGAATGCCTTTCACCTGACAGAATAAACTATTTGATACTTGTTTCGCAACATATTAAAAAAGCTTAATAAAGCGTAAATTCAGGGGTTCTGGAAGCCAACCTGCGGCAGTGAACCGGGCATCTAAGCCTAAGTTAATTGCAAGTTACATTTAGACAATAGATTCCAACTGCTTGCAGAACTCATTGCGAACGCTTAAAATGCAATGTTTTGTGATTAGTCTTTAAGGACAGCTATTATTATAATTAAAAACACATATTTTCCGCGGGGAATCGCTTTAATTTATGGAGGAGATTGCGTGAAGTTTTCCTTTCGTCTTTTTATATCATTATTTATGATCATGGCCGTAGGCGGCCTGTTTTCGGCTGCCGCCCAGGCGGATTTTTTCATCGGGCAGATAACGTCGTCCAGCAAGGACACCTTTGTGCGCGGTATCAGCGCCAACGGGCGTCTGGTGCTTTTTCAATCGATCGGGAACCATTCGACCCAGCTTGAGAACCGCAATAACGCGGACGCAAACCCCGAGATTTTTCTTTACGACTATGCCCAGCGCCGCACTTTTCAGATAACCAATACCAAAAGCGTATTAAAAGACACCACCAAAGAGGCCACGCTCGACAACATCAAGGTCGATATGGTCAATGTCGAGGCGGCGATCAGCGCCGACGGGCAGTGGATCGTTTTTGCCTCGAACGCGACCACGTCTACGCCGAGCACCCCTAATTCCACTAATCCGGGAAATTTTGACGGGAACGCTTTTACCGATGCCATGGGAAACAATCCTCTGACCGCCGACGGAAATACCGAGATCTGGATCTATCACGTTCCGGCTTTGCTTTCGGTGGACCTGACCGTCGGAGCGGACGTTCCGTTGATCGATCTCAGCACGGGGACCTTTACCCAGGTCACCAATACACTTCCCAGCCGGACGGTATTGCCGGGCAGCACCACCACGTCGCCTTTTGTGCCGTGGGACAACCGGGAAACCAGCATCAGCGATGACGGCAACGTGATAGCGTATGTTTCCAACCGCGATATCGTACCCCCGGGAAACTCATTTCCCGCCGCCGACAATACGGAAATTTACACCTATATCAGGGGAACCGCGCTAACGACGCAGGTGACCGAAACCCCGCGCAACGTCAGCGTCCCACAGCCGAGCGGCACGCCGGTCGTGGTCCCTATTTTTAACGAGAATCCTTCGGTTTCGGGCGACGGGCAGCACCTGGCTTTTTACGGCAACGGTAATAATCCGGTCAGGACCATGGCCGGCGGAAGTAACACCGACGCCAACGGCGAGGTCTTTTTTACCGATCTGGACGCCACCGGCGGCCCCACCGGGACCATAAAACAGGTCACCGTAAGCACGCGGGCCACATTGGACGCCGTCGCCAATACTTTTTCCTGGGGTAGAAGGATCAGCCGCACCGGCAAATATCTGATCTTCGAATCCATAGCCGATTATGTGGGCTCTACCGGTAATCAGACCAGGAACGCGACTTTTCTCTACGACACGACCGCGGCCACCAATGCCTTCCGGCAGATCGGGCCGCGCGGCGATGCCGATGCGGGCGCGGTCGGGGGAGACCTGCTGCGGGCGCCGACCTTTACCGATTACGACGGCGCGGGAATACCGCAAACCGTGGTGTTCGCTTCGCGTTTGAATTTCAAACCCGACGGGACCATTCCGGCGACGGCTGAAGAGGGGCTGAACCCTTCGGAAAGACGCCCGATACAGTTTTATTCGTACCCGCTGAATGTTCCGGCAGCCTCGGCTACCTTTACCCGGCTTACCAAGTTTCCCGATGCGACAAATTTCGCGGCGGCCCAGCCCCTGACCAGCGATACCCGTAACAGAATGGCTTTCAACCTGGCGCAGGCCGAGCTGGGAACGGGAAATCCGGAATTCAACACGGAAGCTTATTATTTGTTCATCCCGAATACGGTGAGTAAAACGCCGGCCACGTATGCCTTTCTTTCGGGGGCTACTTCGCGGGTAATTTCAGTGGACCCGGTGCCGACGCCTTCGCCCACGGCCACGCCGAGCCCGACGCCAACGCCGACCGCGACCCCAACGCCGACGCCTACCCCGACCCCGGTAACTCCGATCGCGGTGCAGGGCATATCCAAGGGAATGCTGGCGGAAGTCGATGTTATCTCGGGAGTATCGCGGCCTTTTACCCCGACAACGGCAACGGGCGCTAATTTCACCCGCATTCCGGCCCTGCCGATGGAACTCAACGGCATATCCGTGTCCGTTGACGGCGCGGCTTGCGGGCTGATGAGAGTCAGTCGTAAAAAGATATTATTCGTGGCGCCCCAGGGGCTACTTGCCGGCGACCACAAGATGATAATCAACAACCACGGCTTGATACTGACCGGTAAAGTGACGGTGGTTGACGCCCAGCCGGATATTTTCGCCAAGAATATGCCGATACCCGGAGGCCCGGGCGGGCGAACGCTGGCCTTTAATGTGACCAATCACGTGCATACCAGCGAGCCTTTTGTGGTCAGGACCATAAAGATAAGAGGCGGCAGGCTGGTAGATTCCGTTATCAGGGTTTATATGACCGGCATCCACGGGCTAAGTTCGGGCGCATTTAACATCCGTCTTAAGGACAAATTCCGCAGCGGCGCTGCCATTTTACCTCCCGGGGCTGTCATGAGCGATGAGCCGGGAATGTATTATGTGGACTTTACCCTGGGCAATGAACTGCTTGGCCTGGGCGATACGCCCGTCGTTATAACGGTCACGGTGGGGACCACTTCGTTTACTACCCGCCTGGACGATACGACCTCGCGAATATTTATCCTTTGACGCCCGTAAACCCGAAGTGTCTTTAAAATGCAGGGAATCCGCTTGGATCACCTGCATTTTTTTATTTGCCGGGAGCGCGATTTGATGTTCAGAGTTACGCCTTTAGGCGTGAGATCCTTAGGACGTCACGCGTAAACGCGTAACTCTGAACTCGGCGCCTGAATATTTTGTTATCATAATCCGGATGAAGGAAAGCCTTAATTTGATGATCGTGGCGGGCGAAGCCTCCGGCGATGCTCACGCCGCCGCGCTGGTAAAAGCCCTGCGGGAAAAAGCGCCGGAAACAGAGTTTCATTTTTTCGGTTCGGCGGGACGGAAAATGCGCGAAGCGGGCGTCGAGGCAATTACCCGGGCGGACGAACTTTCTATTGTCGGCATTCCCGAGATCACGCGCGCCCTGCCGATGTTCTGGCAAACGTTTCGCAAGCTGAAAGAGGCTGCCATCCAAAGAAAACCCGACGCGGTCATCCTGGTCGATTTTCCCGACTTCAACCTGCGCCTGGCGCGGTCGCTGAAAAAAGCCGGTTTAAAAGTTATTTACTACATCAGCCCGCAGCTCTGGGCGTGGCGCAAATACCGCGCGCAGATCATCAGAAAATATGTCGACTTGCTGCTCGCCATCATGCCGTTTGAAAAAGATTGGTACGCGCGGCTGGGGATCGATCACGTGGAATACGTCGGGAACCCGCTGGCGGGCGAGGTGCGGGCAAAAATGAGCAAAACCGAGTTTTGCCATAAGCACGGTTTGGACGAAAACTCGCCCCTGATAGCACTGCTACCCGGCAGCCGTCGCAAGGAGCTGGCGCGGATCCTGCCCGGCCTGCTGGAAACGGCGGCGATAATTAACCGGAAAGTTCCCGCGTGCCAGTTTGTGATCGCTTTAGCCGAAGGCCGCCGCCCGGAAGAGGCCGCGGAAATTATTGCCGGCGCTGAAAAAAACGAGGCGGCCCTGGCCGCAAACTTTGACCACCGTCTGCGGCGAGACATTTGAAGCGCTGGCGGCTGCGGACGCCGCGGTAGTGACCAGCGGCACGGCCACCCTTGAGACCGCCATCATCGGAACGCCGATGGTGGTCGTTTATAAAACGTCGCCGTTCAATTACAAAACTCTGCGGCCCCTGATCGACGTGCCGCATTTCGGTTTGATAAATCTGATCGCGCAGGAAAGATTGGCCGTGGAATTGATCCAGGATGATTTTACGCCGGAGGCTTTAGGCGCGGAACTCCTGGGGCTGTTGGAAGCGGAAAATAACAGGAAAATGCGGGAGAGATTAAAAGAAGTCGTCGAAACACTCGGGCGCGGCGGCGCATCGCAGCGCGCTGCCGAGGCAATTTTAGAAAAGTTAGGTAACGGACCGCATTAGTTTTTATAGTAAGAGATCTTGCGGTAGCTGACCTTCCATTCCTTTGTTGCTTTAGAATCCGCCCACGTATTTTCCTCGGTCTGCTTGTTACTTCGCCAGATTTTCCGCCGCAAAATCCCAGTTCAGCAGTTTATCTATCACGGCATTGACGTAATCGGCTCGGCGGTTTTGATAATCCAGGTAATAGGCGTGTTCCCAGACGTCGATCGTCAGCAGCGGTTTTAAGCCGTCGATGAAAGGCGCATCGGCGTCGCCGGTCTTGACCACTTTCAGCTTGCCCGCGTTGTCCGCAACGAGCCAGCCCCAGCCCGTGCCGAACTGCGAAACGGCGGCGTCGGCAAATTCCTTTTTGAATTTTTCGAAGGTGCCGAAAGATTCATCGATCTTTTGCGCCAATTTGCCGGCCGGTTTCCCGCCGCCGCCGGGCTTCATGCTGTTCCAGTAAAAATTATGGTTCCAGACCTGCGCGGCGTTGTTGTAGATGGCGGTTTTGGTTTTATCTTTGGCGGTCTGTTTGATTATTGCCGGCAGCCCTTTAGCGGCAAACTCGGTGCCCTTGGTCAGCTCGTTCAGCTTGTCCACGTAGCCCTTGTGATGCTTGCCGTAGTGAAAGCCCATCGTGTTTGCAGAGATCACCGGCGCCAGCGCGTTGTCGGCATAAGGCAGCGGCATCAGGGTAAAAGTTGCCGCGCGGTTAAAGATCAGGCCGGGCGCCGAGTGCGCCGGCGAAGCCAGCAGCGAACCCGCCGCCGCAGTTCCACCCAGAATTAAAAATGAACGACGATTAATTTTATTAGATCGCATGTTAAAGCCCCCCAGAATTTTATATTTATATTCTAAATCATGGAGAGGGCTTCGCAAAAGAAATTTATAGCAGCAAGTAAACAGTTCGGAGCGCGAAGGGCTCGCCCGCAGTTCAGAGTTGCGCGTTTACGCGTGAGATTTTCGAACATTTTTCACGCCTAAAGGCGTAACTCTGAACATTGACGAGTCGTCCGCGCTCCCGGTGTTTAAAACTTCAGCATCCCGTTTTCGACAATAGTTTTTCCGTCGAGCTTCACGGTGCACCCGGCGAGATGCCCGCCGGCGCCGAAAGACGTATTGTTACTGCCGCCCGCCCAGGTGTTGTTTCCAGTGCCGACCGAAACCATCCCGGCGGAAACCCAATTGCCGTATTTGGTGCTCGGTGACAGCAGGAAATTAGGGTTAATTCCGATGTCGACATAGCCGAGGGCGTCTTTGCCCTCACCGCGCGCATCGTAATCCGCTTTGAATGCGGCAAAACCCTCGCCTTCGCCGGTCAGTGAGGTCATTTTGCCGTTTTCAAAGGTAAAGGTCACATTGTGCATTTCCTTGCCCCGGAAAAAGTCTTTTTCGACAATGAATTTACCGGTGCCGGAATTTGCCGCGGTCACGACGGCTGCTTCGCCCGCAGGAAGAAAGGCGTCGAAATTGCCTTTCTGCACATCTTCCGCGGAGATAATACCGTCGCTGATATAGGCCGGCTTACTTTCGATATTGACCTTCAGATCCGTGCCGTTAGGATGGGTGATCTCGAGCTCCTTACCGGTCAGGGCGGTACGGGCTTTTTCACCCGCTGCCTGCAGGCTGGTATAGTCGATATTTACTCCTTCCCAGAACAATTTGGCAAAATTGTCCAGCGGCATCTCAAAACGCTTGGCGCGCCATTCGGTAGGATAGAGGTCGTTGCCGACGGCAACGCTGCGAACTTTGTTCTTGATAAATTCGTCCGCGACGGGCTCACCGGCCTTTGCCCGGGCCGCAATTCTGGCCGGAGGGATATCGGCCAAAAGGCCCTCCGTTTCCTGGGAATCGACATTGATCGAGACATTTGCCATTTTGGCCAATGCCACGCCGAGTTTCGGTTCCTGCGAATCGTATTTTTCCGGTACGTCGGTATAAGACCTCCTGGTCATCCGCTCGCTGTTGATGGAAAGCAGCGGGTCTCCGCCCGCTTTTTGCACCTCGACGACGATATTTTCCAACAGGTCCATATCGCGGGCGCTGCCGTTAATGAGGACGATCTCGCCCTCCTTTACGCCCGCGCTCTGGTTGACGATCCGTTTTGCCAGTTCCTGCAGATCGGTCGGAGCTTTTTTGCCCGCGTCGGACGTTTGCGCGGCCGGGGTAGCAGTGTTTTTCGCAACCGAAGAATTATTCGAACTATTCGTCGGCACCGGCGTCGTCTGGCAGGCAGAGATCATAATGCCTATGATAAAAACAGCGGTAATTTTCCAATTCATTTGAGAATCTCCTTTAGATAGATAAATAAAATTTGCGACAAGTATATATTGAAACCAGGGTTTTTCAACTGCGATAATTGTTCGCCCGTTTTACGGATACGGATTTACTAGAACCGGCAAAGGAGGGGGCGCTGCTTCAGCGCCGGGGCGGTTTTCAGCTAACCGGTTTACCCAGGTCATCCAGCTTCTTTTTTAATTCCTTAACTTCTTCCTTCAACCGGCCGAGGCCTTTGACGTGCGCGTTCTGGCGTTTGTATTCCTCGAGCGGCTGGACGGGCGTTCCCCACCAGACCCCGGCGCGGACGATCTTGCCCGGCAGCACGCCGGCCTGTGAACCGATGACCGCGCCGCTCAAAACACGCGCGTGGTCGCCCATGCCGACCTGCCCGCCGATCACCGCGTCCGATTCGATCGCGGTGCTGCCGGAAATTCCGGTCTGCGCGGCGATGACCACGCGCTCGCCGATCTGCACGTTGTGCGCGATCTGCACCAGGTTGTCGATTTTGGTGCCGCCGCCGATGCGCGTTTCACCCAGCGCGCCGCGGTCGACGCAGGAATTGGCGCCGATCTCGACGTCGTCTTCGATCACGACCGTGCCGATCTGCGGAAACTTGACGTAACCTTCATCGCCGCGCACAAAACCGAAACCGTCGGTGCCGATGACCACGCCGCTATGAAGGATCACTTTATCGCCTATGCGGCAATCATCCTCGACAAAAACATTCGGATCAAGCAGGCAGTTTTTCCCGACCTGGACCTTGTCGCCCAGCTTCACGCCCGCGCGGAGCTGCGTGCCTTCGCCCACCTCGCTAAATTCCCCGACACAGACGAACGCGCCGATAAACACGCCGGGGCCGAGCTTTGCGCTCGCCGCGATAACCGCGGACGGGTGAATTTCGGGCGCGCGTTTTTTCGGCGGGTACAGGGCTTCGGCGATCCTGGCAAAAGCAAGCTTGGGATCCTTTACGCGGAGCAGGGAACGGTAGACGGCGGCGTCTGTTTCGGGCGGCACGATCAGACAGGAAGCCTTTGTTTTTTTGATAAGTCCGGCAAATTTTTCCTCGGCGGGTTTTTCAACGAAAGTGATCTCGCCGGAGTGGGCAGTTTCCAGGTCGGCTACGCCGGTTATCTCGGCGTCGTCGCCCGAAAGCGAGCCCCCGACCAAGGCGCAAAGCTCGGATATCCTATAACTTTTACTCATCCGAATTTGCCTTCCGTGTCGTCTATCGCCCTTTGCAGGAAAATTTCCAGGCCTTCCAGCTCGAAGCCGTGTTCACGTTCGATCCGTTTAATAATAGGCGCGCTTTCGCTGTCCAGAAAATTCAGGTCGGCCAGATCGAGAGTGATGTTCTTACCCAGGTGAGCGCGCATGTCGAGCGCAATTTTTTCCAGCAGGACCGCGTCTTCGCGGGTCATCGAACCTTCCACGCGCAGTATGGTTTTGCCGCGTTCGGGATCTTCGATCTGTGTCAGGGTAGTCGGCATTTAAGGTGCCTCGAGACGGCTGCGCCGGGCAATAATAAACGACCTGATCCCGAACAAGATGAAGGCCAGGCATAAGGCGGCGGTCAGCGCTTGCGAAACTACCGCCAGCGGGCGCTCGACCGAACCACCCCCGATCAAGGTGAATAATCTGACCGCGCCCATAACGGTTCCCAAGAATCCCAGCAGGGCGATCACCAAAGCGCCGTGCATCAGATGTTTGCGCAGGTTTTCCTTAAAGATCGAAACGACCCCGCAGAGCAGGATCAATATTCCGATGGCGGCAGGGATCAAAGCCGTGAAATGACTCTCGCCTGTTCGGGCATAAGAGATCCCGAACCCGCCTATTCCCACCAGGATAAGCATCAATCCGATCAAAACAGTTACAGCAGGCATTAATTATTCCTCGAAATCTCTCCCCCGGTTACGGTTTATCTATTTCCGCCTTCAGCTTGTTGCCCTTTTCATAATCGAGCAGAAACAACGTCGCGTGCGTGGTGCGCGCGTTCTTATCCGCCTCTGCCGCCTGAGCGGCCAGGGTTTTGCGCTGCGCGGCGGGCGTGCTAGCCTGGGCAGCCTTGGCACGGGCGGCGTTGCGTTTTTTCACGTAAAGCAGGCCCATCTGATAATAAACACCGGCATTCTTGTTATTAAGCGCGACGGTCTTTTGATATTCGACGATGGCCTCGTCCTCGCGATTCGACATTCTGTAAGCGTCCCCGAGGTATTCATGCCCCACTTCCGAATCGGCCACATATTGAACTACTTTTTCATAATAGGGGATGGATTCGGCGTACTGCTTTTTGTTGTAGTAGACATTACCGAGCCCTAAGTAAGCATCGGCATGATCGGATTTTAATCTGATCGCGGCATTAAATTCGGCGATGGCCTGATCGGACAGGTGCCTGACTGTCGTACACGTTCCCGAGGTCGGTGTGCGCATCATAAGATCCCGGTCCAGGCGGATCACTTCCTTATATTGGACGACGGCCTCACTATAACGGCCGGCCTCTTTATACAGGCGGGCCAGATTTTTGTGGCCGTTCAGGTAATTGGGGTTGAGGCGGATCGCCTCCTGGTAGAGGGGATAAGACTCGGCCTTGCGGTTGAGCCTTTCATAAGTATTTCCCAAATTATTCAGCGTCGACGGGTCGGTGGGCCGCAGCTGCTTTGCCTTGAGATAAGCGTCCATTGCGGCGCTGTAATTTTTTTGCCGGTAATGCGCCACGCCCATCTCATAATAAACGGAGGCATTATTCGGACTATATTGAAGCGCTTTTTGATAAGCCGCGATGGCGTCATTGTAGCGGTTAAGATAGTCCAGCGAATTGCCCAGGTAAATATAGACCTCCGGGTAATCGGGCTTGATGCGGACGGCTTCGCGGTAAGCCGCTACAGCTTCCTCGTAATTTTTCAGCTCGTAATAGGAAGAGCCGAGATAACGGTAGGCGGAGGAATAATCGCTCTTATAACGGATCGCTTCCTTAAAAGAGCCGATAGCATCGTTATACTGGTTCAGGTAGAAGTAGCACAAACCAAGATTATAATGGGCTTCGGGAATGGCGGGACGGAGCGCGATCACCTGCCGGAATTTTGCCGCCGAATCACCGTAACGCTTGTTTTCGAACAGCTTCAGCCCTTCATCGAAGATCGCGTTTATATCCTGCGGCATCGCCTTCAGCGGTTTTTCCACATCGACGGACACCGGGTTTGAAGCAAAAACTGGGAACCATCGAAATGCATAACCCGATAGCCAGCGCGTAAAGCAAATTTTTCATCTTAACCTCGCCTATTGAGATATATTTTTTAGCCCGTTACAGGACTTACAGATTCTAGCGAATAGTCGCCGGGCTGTCCAGAGAAACAGCCCCGAAAGTGTATTTCTAACACGGCTGAACCCGGGGTTATTTGGTAATAACCGGAAGTTTTATCTGCGAAACATAAGCTCCCGAATAATAAATTCTCTGCGTCGCTTTGATAAAGTCGCTGTTTTCCGCCAAAAAAATATTCGGCACATATTTTTGCGGGTTGCGGTCGACCAGCGGAAACCACGTGCTCTGTATCTGCACCATTATGCGGTGGCCTTTTTTGAAAGTGTGCGCCACTGCGGGCATGGTAAATTCGATCCTGGTCACCTGGTTCGGAACCATCGGTTCGGGTTTTTCAAAACTGCTGCGAAACCGCGCGCGAAAAGGTTCACCGCGCAAAAGCATTTCATAACCGCCGGGTTGAAAGATCTGCCAGGTAGAATCCGGCGGCGGGCTGAGCCTTTCCGGCAGCCCGCTGGGAAGTTTGTTTCCCGTCAGCGGGTAATCGTAATCGTTCGGAAAAACGTCTATCAGCTTCACGACATAATCAGCGTCCGTGCCGGTAGTTGAGACATACAAGACCGGTTTAATGTCTCCGGTTACCGTGAGGTCCTCGGCCAGAGGTTCCGATCTGTAAACCAGCACGTCCGGCCGGGCAGAGGCAAAACGCTGGTCTTCGGTCATAAAATCACGCGGGTAATTAAAAGTGATCTTCTGAGTATACGGCACCGGTTTATCCGGGTCCGAAACGTATTCGTCCGGCGGGAGAGGTTTGTCCGACACGGGCGGGCTGAAGGAAAGTTTTCCGCCGGCTGCAGGTAGAGCGATCTTTCGCCCCCGAAATTCCAACTGTCGTACCCTACCCATTCGTGCGAACCGGTATCGAAGAAATTTATATCTTTCAATTTCGGCGCCGGGTCTTTTTGTTTTAGATAAAGATTGAAAAAAGGAAGCTCGATCTTTTCCCGGTAGTAAAGGGAAGTTTTGCTGCCAAAGTATGCCGTGCCGAGCCAATCGCCTTCGCTGCGCTCCCAGCCGCCGTGAAACCACGGCCCCACTACCAGTATGTTGTAGATGCCGGGATTTTGGCGTTCGATGTGCTTGTAGGTTTCCAGCGCGCCGTAGAGGTCTTCGTTGTCATACCAGCCGCCGACGGTCATCACCGCCGCCTTGATATTTTTCAGTTTCGGCAGAATATTGCGGTCCTGCCAGAATTTATCGTAGTTCGGGTGTTCCATCATCAGGTTCCAGAAACGAATATCGCCGACCTGCTTGCGATAGGCGTCATCGGAACTGCTCAACCCGCCCATTTCCAGAAAGTATCTGTAACCGTCTTCGGTTCCGGGCTCGAATTTTTTAACGGAATCGCGCGACGAGGTCGGCACGGGACGCGCCTGCCCGAAACCGCTAAAGAAACCAAAATTCTGCGCCAGGAAAAAAGCGCCGTTATGGTGCATGTCGTCGCCGATGAACCAATCGGAAACCGGCGCCTGCGGCGAGATGGCTTTGAGCGCCGGGTGCGAATCTATCGCGCCCGCGGAAGTGTAAAATCCGGGGTAGGAAATGCCGTAGCTGCCGACACGCCCGTTATGGTTAGCGACGTTCTCCAGCAGCCACTCGATGGTGTCGTAAGTGTCGGTCGATTCGTCTATGTCCTGCGGCGTTTTGTTGTCGATGTCGGGGCGCACGTCTTCAAACTGCCCCTCGCTCATCCAGCGCCCGCGCACGTCCTGGTAGACGAAAATGTAGCCTTCCCTGGCGAAAAGCTCGTTCGGCCCGAGTAAAACTCTAAAATCCGCGCCGTAGGGCGCCACCGAGTAACACGTGCGGTTCAAGAGGACCGGATATTTCTGCGATCTGTCCTTCGGCTCGTAAATGGCGGTGAAAAGCTTTACGCCGTCGCGCACCGGGATCTGCACTTCGCGTTTGGTGTAATTGGCTTTGATATAATCGGTGAGTTCCTGCGCCGTCGGGAACTGGGCGAAAACGGCAAGCGGAAGCACAATAACAGCAACACTTAACATCAGAACGACACGAATTATCTTCATATTTCTCCCCAATAAAAAAGGCTGAATCGCTTCAGCCTAATTTTCGCGCAATTGCAAAAAGGAAACAAGTCTCTAGCCGCGGTTGGCTTCGATCTCGACCACCAGCAGGACCTGCGAGCGGACGTCCAGCGAACCCGCCTGCACCGGGGTTCTATAATCAGACTTTCCCCACGCGGTATTTGCCGCCATATTGGCGTTTCCATAATAGGGTGTCGCCGACTGCAGCGGAACTCCGCTCCCGCCCTCGTTAGTTTCTACCACGCGCACGATCCGCCCGCCGAGCGATCGGGCAATGGACTCGGCTTTCGCCATTGCCTGGCGCGTGGCCAGCGCCAGCGCGTCGCCCTGCGCCGGGCTGTCTTCGCGCACCACAAAAGCGATGCCCTCAACACTGTTTGCGCCGGCTTTCGTGGCGGCGTCTATCACCGCGCCGGTTTGATCCAGATCGTCGATCATGATCGTGACCGTGTTTCGGACCTCGTAGCCAGTGATCGAAGGCATGCGGTCGTCGTAGGATTCCTGCGGGTCAAGGTTGTAATTGCTGGTCTTTATTTCAACTTTGGCGTTACCGGCAATGGCTTCGACGGCGGTTTTGACCGCCTCGCTCTTGCGCGCGTTTTCCTGCTGCGCGATTAGGGCTTGTTTGTTTTGGGTGACCACGGAAAAAGTGATAACGGCGGTGTCCGGCGCGATCTTAGCCTGGGAATCGCCGACGACCGTTATCCGGGTCAGTTTGTTTTGGACGGGACGGAAAACAAAAATTGCCGCGGCAAATAACACCAGGGCAATAGATATCAGAACCAATTTGTATGTATTCTTCATAAAAAATCTCCTCCTGTAAAGATTTGAACGAAGAACGAAGGAGAAGGGGTTTCTTGCAGGGAAACACTTTTTATTTCTTGAGAATTTTTAAATACGTAACTTCTTAGATTTAGCGGTGTTCAGACCGCTTATCTTGTTTAGCCCAGCCGTTCACGGCTGGGTCAGATCGGTGAAAAATGATTTTAAGGGCGTTTTAACGTCCTTATTCAATCTGCTTTAGCTTTCTATCTTCTCTAATCGCTCAAATGTTTTATTAGAACCATGATATTCTTTTTGATTTTCAATATATCGGATTATCCACGGCAGATCCTTAGTGCCAAAACTTACTACCCCGTAACCGTCCTGCCATTCCAGAATCTTGCGATTGGTTAGTTTATTTACATAGTGTGAACTAGCACCTTTTAATTGTCCTATCCATTTGGCTATTTCCAAGGTCGGTAAAATACTAACGGCTAAATGAACATGATTCTCTGTCCCGCCCACTGCGTGAAAATAAGTATCGGGCACTTCTAAAACTCTGTGTTTTAAGTAATGAAATAAATTTGTTTCTATGTCAGGCCTGATCATCGGCATACTCTGTTTTGTATGCCAGGTGATATGGAGATTGATCTCGGAATAAACGTTTCGAGGCATATTGGTTTTGTAAGGACGTTGAAACGCCCTCTGGGATTATTTGCGTCTTTACCCAGCCGTAAACGGCCGGGCTAATTGCCCTTCGGGAAAGCCTCGTGAAACGAGGCTAAAAAGCGCATACGTTGTTTAAGCGAATAAAGCTAAATTGTAATGATCTAATATGGGATATCTGATGCCGGTGATTATACACTATCTATCGGATTTCGGAACCCTAACCTTTAACGCCTGCGGGACGATCTCATAAACGGCCGGGAGTTTTCCGGGGAGCTCGCCGTCGGTTTCGAAAAATATCTCTTGTCCTTCGCGGGCGGGTTTTATTTCTACTCTTTTAGCGTGAGTGTGTTTTACTTCGTCGAGGCTCAGATGCGAGCCGCCGTAGAGCTTGTAGGCGTTGAGCAGGATCTTGGCGGTCTTGATGTCGCCGATGTTAACCACGTCGAAAAAGCCGTCGTTAAGCTGCGCGTCGGGCGCGATCTTCATCCCGCCGCCGAAATAGCGGGCGTTCGCCACGCAGAAATTTATCGTGTTCAAAAGATATTCTTCATTGTCGTCGATCCGCACGCGCACGGTGGTGTAGCTGAGGTCGAGCACTTCCTGCAGGGTGGAAAGCGCAAAGCCCGCGCGCCCGCGCAGAGTGTCCAGCGGGATCCAATCCAGCGCGGTTTGGTTTTTGACGCGCTCGATGATCGAAACGCTCAAGCCGAAGGAAGAAACGCCGACGAAATAGCGCGACGCCTCTTTGTTTTCATGATCCAGGAAAGTGACCTTGCCAGCGTCGATCGTGCGGGTCTCGCCGTTCTTTAAACCGCGCGCGGCCTCGCTCGCCATGGAAGGAATGCCCAGGGTGCGGCGAAAATCCCCGCCCGTTCCCGAAGGCAGCACGCCGAGCTCGACGTCTTCGCCGGACCGCAGAATGCCATTGGCAACCTCGTTGACAGTGCCGTCGCCCCCGCAGGCGATGATGAATTTTCGTCCTTGTTTTGCGCCTTCTTCGGCCAGCCTGATCCCGTCGCCCGCAGCCCGGGTAAATTCCACTTTATAAGGGCCGAAATGCGTGGCCAGGTCGGCGGCGATATTCGTCCAGCGCGACTCGGTGGAACCGCCCGCCGATCTTGGATTGACGATGACCAAAGGAAGATCTGAATCGCTTGACATCGGTCAGAGTGTAAGAAAAATTCGGAAGTTTGGCAAAAGAGTAAAGAACCACCCCGGCGCTAAAACGCCCCACCTCCTTTGTAAGGGAGGGGAGTGTTTAAGATTCGTCTTTATTGCCCACCGGCTGGTTCCGGGCGTTGATCATGGTCTGCTCGGACATTATCATTTTTTCACCGAGCTCTTCACCGGCCGCGGCTTTGGTTTTGTTTTCGTGCTTTGGCAGCAGCAGGGTGACAAAGAAAGCAAGCGCGGAAAAAACCGCCCCGATCCAAAAAACCAGGTGGTTGGCTCTCGCCATCGATTCCTGCAAGACATCCAGCGTCTCGGGCGGGAGACTGGCCTTTGCCGCCGGCTCGATCAGGGCGTTCGGATTCGAAGCAAGTTCGGCCGCGCGCTCCACGGTCAAACCCGCGGTCCCGCTTTGCGCCGCCTGGTTGAGCTGCCCCGCCAGGCTGGCGGTCAGAAAAGCCCCCATTATCGCCACGCCGAACGCGCCGCCGATGGCGCGGGAAAACTGGTTGAGCGAGGTGGCGATGCCGAGTTTTGAACGTTCAACCGCCTGCTGGACGGCGATCAGCAGCGTCAGCATCGTCATTCCCAAACCCGCCCCGATGATCACCAGGTCGAAGTAAAGCCAGAAACTCGGCGTTTCGCGGCCGAACATGGCAAGCATGGCAAAGCCCAGGGTCAGCACGATAAAACCGGCCAGGGTGATATTTCGGTAGCCCAGCTTCAGCAGCAGCCGCCCGCCGATGACGGAAAACGAAACCCAGCTCAGCATCAGCGGCGTCAGCAGCGACCCCGCCGCCGTCGCGCTCGCGCCCAGCGCGCCCTGGGCAAAGAGCGGAACGAACGAGATCACGCCGAACATCGCCACGCCCGACAGGAAACCCGCCGCGACGGAAACCGCCACGGTGCGGTTGCGGAACAGCCCAAAGGGAATTATCGGGTCGGGCGCTTTTTTTTCTACCCAGGCAAAGATCGCAAGCAACAGAACGGCCGCGCCGATCAGTAAAAGATTTACCGGTGAAAACAAAGTGGCCAGGGAAGAACCGCCTTCGACCAGCGCCAGGATCAGCAAACTTATCGCCAGCATCAAAAGCCCCGCGCCGGCATAATCGACCGAAGGTTTTTGCGTGCGTTTCGGCTCTTTCAGCGACAAACCGATGATCAGCGCCGTCACAATGCCGATCGGCAGGTTGATGTAAAAGACCCAGCGCCACGAAAGCTGGTCGGTGATAAAACCCCCGATCAGCGGGCCGATAATGCTGGACAGACCCCAGACACCGCTGAAGTAAGCCTGCATCTTGGTGCGTTCTTCGAGAGAGAAAGTATCGCCGATGATGGTCATCCCCAGGGGGATCAGCGCGCCCGCGCCCAGCCCCTGAATGGCGCGAAAAACGATCAGCTGAGGCATGGACGTCGATAAACCCGAAAGCATCGAGCCGATGATAAAGATGATTATCCCGGATTGGTAAAGCAAACGGCGGCCGTAAAGATCGGACAGTTTTCCCCAGACGGGAACGGTGACGGTGGAGGTCACGATGTAAGCGGTAAAGACCCAGCTGTAATGATTTAAACCGCCGAGGGAAGCGATGACGGTGGGCATGGCCGTGCCGACCACGGTGGCTTCCAGCGCGGCGACAAACATCCCCGTCATCACGCCGATGACCACAAACCAGCGCTGCCTGGATGACATTTCCAGAACCGGTCTTTCGATATTTACCTCTTGCGCTGCCGCGGAATCTTTCATCTTTTTGTTAATCCTTTTATTATTATAAGTTACGGATTTGTTTTATTGAAATGAGGCGGGCGAGTTTCAAAAGTCTGCTTTAGCGGACGGCTCGTCCGCAGTTCAGAGTTATGCGTTCACGCGTGAAGGGTTTAAGTGTTTTTTCACGCCTAAAAGGCGTAACTCTACACCTTGACGGCGGGACGCCGTCAGGACAGCCGCCGAGACGGCGGCGCTACAAATAACTCCCTGTCCTTGTCTCCCAATTCGGCGATCTTTGTCATGAGAAAATCGGCGATCTCTTTATGAGTGCGGAGCGAATCGCGCTTGTCGTAAAACTGCGAAAGATCGACCGGAGCGCCGAAATACATGCGAACTTTTTCACCGCCCGACCAGTTTCCCAAAATTTGTTTCGGCAGATCGTTTCCGAGTCCGGCGATAAAAACGGGGATGACCTGGGGGCGGGCGGCCATCACGATCTTGCCCACGCCGGGTTGCGCTGGCAGAAGATCGTAGGGGCCGCCATCTTTATTTCGCCTGCCTTCAGGATGCAGCCCGATGACGTGCCCGCGCCCTTCGGCGCAGAGCTGGATCAGCCGCCGCAGCGAATATTTGTCAAATTCGCGCTGCTCGTTGCGGTAGAAAAACGGCGGGTACATCGCCCACCAGCCCATTACCAGGTTGACGAACCAGCCCAGCGGCGAGGTGTAGAAAAATTTGGCGCGGACGGGAAAGAAAAGCGTTACGGGCCGGCGGGTGCGGCGAAACAGGACGCTGGAAACGGTGTACATATCGAAGTAGGAACGATGATTGGCAACGAGTAGAACCGGGTGTTCGACATCGGAATTTTCCACGTTCTCGATGCCGTAAACATTCATTAAATTGTAGGTTGCGAGATATATCCAAAGCGAGCCGATGTGCCGCTGGCAGAACGTCCAGAAGCGTTTCCACGACCCCTGATTCATCCGGTGGGTCAGCCGAAAACCGAGCCTTTCGACGCCGTTAAGTACATTGATTTCCGTCTTTTCCGGGAACAACGGCCGAGAGATTTCCAGTCTGTTAGGGGAAGATTCGGGCGGAATAAGATCGTTGGACATAGTTCGACATAGGCGGAAGAACCAGTTTAGCATCCCCCGGTTTGCAAAAAAAGATGGAAATATCGGATTATAGCGATAGACAACACCCAAATGTTTATATATATTATATCGGATAATTCTTAGCCGATTTCGTTCATTTCAACAACTTAGCTTTCTGGATAGCTTTTCGTCTTTTTTTCTGCCGATTTCAAGCCGGTATTGTGAAACGAGATTCGAAAACCAAGATTTACAAAAGATTTAAAAGGAGCCTGTTTTTCTATGTATACTAAGTGGAACCACAAGATGGTATTGTTGGCCGCAATGATCGCCGTTTCAACATTCGCGGTCGCGGCCCAACAAAAAGTTTGGTCTGTAAGTACTGAAAGCCTTGCCGATATTACTACAGACAAAGCTGTCGCAAGACAGTCATTTCCGACAGAGTTCAAATTATTCGATTTGAATATCGACCCTTTAAGAGAACAATTATTTTCCATCGCAGGCGATAATGCCCGCCAGCGATCGACGGTTATTTCCTTACCTAATGCCGCCGGCAACATCGAAAATTTCGAAGTATTTGAAGCTTCGAATTTTGAACCCGAATTGCAGGCTCAATTTCCCGAGATCCGGGCTTATTCCGGCAGGGGATGACGGACAAGTATGCAACTTTAAAGTTGAGTATTTCTCCGCAGGGAATTCAAACCATGGTTTTCAGACCGATACGCCGAATGAATTCATCGAACCCTATTCCAAAGACCATACTATCTATGCAGTATTCACATCTCATAGAGGCGGCGGAGGGGTGCCCTGGGCATGTCTTACCGGAGACACCAACCGGTTGCCGAGCATAAGATCACAAATTCTGGCAGCTGAACCCGGTCGAAAGTTCAACCGGCGAATTAAAGACCATGCGCCTGGCCCAGTCCTGCAACGGTGAATATTCAAACTTTTTCAACGCTTTCGATTCTTCCGCGGTAGCTAATGTTTTGGCCGCTTTTAACGCGACGCTTACCCGTGCTAACGGAAGTTATGAAAAAGACCTGGCGATTCACCTCAACCTCATTGCCAATACGACAGCGGTTATTTATTACAATCCGGCAACCGATCCTTATACGACCTTAGGATCGTGGAACGGACAATTGCAGGCAACTTTGACCGCGAACATCGGCGAGGCGAATTATGACATCGGCCATATGTTCGGTGCTTCCGGCGGCGGCGGAAACGCCGGCTGTATCGGCTGCGTTTGCGTGGACGGACAAAAGGGACGCGGCATTACTTCACCTGCCGACGGGATCCCGATGGGCGATAATTTCGATATCGATTATGTGGTGCACGAAGTAGGCCACCAGATGGGCGCGAACCACACTTTCTCACTGTCGAACGAAGGCACCGGTGTAAATAAAGAAGTCGGTTCCGGTATCACCATCATGGGTTATGCGGGGATCACGTCACAGGACGTAGCGCCGCACTCGATCGACATATTCCATCAAGCTTCGATCGCACAGATCCAGGCCAATATGGCGTCTAAACCTGCCCGATCACGACGGTCATGACGGCTAACCATCCGCCGGTCGTTGCGTCGGTCACCAATTATACCATTCCGATCACGACCCCGTTTGCGCTCACTGGTTCCGCGACCGATCCGGAAGGCGACGCGCTGACTTATAACTGGGAGCAGAATGACAATACCACCACCACCGGAAACGCCAGCGTGGCTTCGCCCACTAAGTTGACCGGCCCGAACTGGTTGTCATTCCCGTCCGACTTCGTCGCCGACCAGGACCTTTCCCCAGTTATCGACGATCCTGTCCGGTTTATTCGTAACTCCCGCGTTGCCGGGCGGCGATGCGATCGCGAACATCGAAGCGTTAAGTTCTGTTACAAGAACGTTGAACTTCAGGCTGACGGTCCGGGACAACCGGCCCTACGTTCCGTCTTCAACGATCGGCCAAACCCAGTTCACGGACATGACCGTTACGGTTACCAATACCGCCGGCCCGTTCAAGGTAACGGCGCCTAATACCGGCGTGACCTGGGCCGGAAACACCGTCCAAAACGTGACTTGGGATGTGGCCAATACGACCCTCGTACCGGTTAGCGCAGCCAACGTCAAGATCTCTTTTTCGAGCGACGGCGGCCAGACCTTCCCGACCGTGCTGGCAGCCAGTACTCCGAATGACGGTTCGCAAAGCATACTTGTGCCGGGCGTAGCGACCAGCCAGGCGAGGATCAAGGTCGAAGCCGTGGGAAATATCTTCTTCGATATCGGCGACGCGAACTTTACCACCACTAATGCGCCGGTCAGATCACGCGCCGATTTTGACGGCGACGGCAGGACCGACCTTTCCGTGTATCGTCCCTCGACCGGCACCTGGTACCTGCAGGAATCGACCGCCGGTTTTGTCGGGATGAATTTCGGAGTTTCTACCGATATCCCGTTAGCCGGAGATTATGACAATGACGGCAAGACCGATATTTCCGTGTATCGTCCCCAGGCCAACAGCGTTTTCTATGTTTTCAGAAGCTCGAACTCCACGGTGGGGATAACCTCGTGGGGATCCAACACCACCGGCGACATTCCGGTCGTGGGAGACTATGACGGCGACGGCGCTTCCGACCTGGCGGTTTACCGTCCCACCGATAATACGTGGAACGTGATAAAGAGCACGGGCGGCACTATCGGCACCGTTTTCGGACAGTCGGGCGATCTTCCCGTCGTCGGTGATTTCGACGGCGACGCCAAAACCGATCTGAGCATATATCGCAGCGGTAGTTGGTACGTTCTCCAATCGTCTTCACCGGTCAATCCTGTGATCACTGCCTGGGGATCGGCGGGCGATATATTGGCTCCGGCCGATTACGACGGCGACGGCAAGGACGACATCTCGGTCTTCCGCCCGAGCAACGGTACCTGGTACATAATCAACTCCAACGGCGGCACGACCATCACGGCGTTCGGCGCTAATGGCGACGTTCCGGTTCCGGGCGATTATGATGGCGACGGCAAAGACGACATCGCCGTTTATCGTAACGGGACATGGTACGCCAACCGTTCGACTTCCGGCCTGGTGATCAGCAATTTCGGGCTTGGCAGCGACAAGGCCATCCCGAGACAGTACCAGCCGTAATTAACAAGCGGCGGAAATTTTCCGTTGCATAGATCAAAGGCTGCGGGTTGTAATGACCGGCAGCCTTTTTTTATTTAGGAAAAAAACAGACCACGGATAAACACGGAAAAAAGGATGAACACGGATTTGAAACATATGTATCCGCGTTTATCCGTACGATCGGTTAGATCCGTGTGTCGTTATCTTAAATATCAAAAACCAGCGGCGCGTTTACCGGCAGGTAGCTTTCATCGCAACTGGAAGCGTTAAAAAATCTCACGCCGAACCGTTCCGCGGTGCCGTAGCCGGAATGAATGTGCCCGAAAATATGCGCCCGCGGCCAGCAATTCTTCGACTTTTTTGCGCAGCTCTTCACAGCCGGCGTTTTCACCGCGGGGAACCAGATCGAGTATGCCGGATGGCGGGCCGTGCGTGATGAGAATATCGAGGCCGCCGGGAATAAGCTTCCATTTTTCCGCCATTTCCGCCCCGCGGTCCAGGTTAAAGGCCCAATCGAAAAAGCGCGGCTGCCACGGGCTGCCGTAGATCTTTAGGCCTTCGATCTCGAGGGCCGAATCCTGCAAATAAATTATTTCCGGGGCCAGCAGCTTTTCGGCCCGCGCGCGGTCCCTTTCGAAAAGCCAGTCGTGATTTCCCGCGACAAAAATTTTGTATTTATGCGGCAGGCCGGAAAACCAATCGTTAAAGCGGCGAATTTCTTCGGCCGTGCCGTTGACCGTGGCATCGCCGGAGTGGATCAAAATATCGCCCGGGGGAACGGGGATCAGTTCATTGCAGTTGTGCGTGTCGCTGAGGCAGACAATTTTCGGCATCGTTTTTTAGCGGGCTAAAATGACTGTACCAACAAAATACGTCAAAGCAAATTGTAATCGAATTTTCCACGTCTTAAAATACTTGCGCAGTCAAGCAATTATGAGCTGTTTAAAAAAACCGGCATTCTTCATTTTTCTTTACCTGGCTTTTTCCTGCGCGTTGCCTGTGAGCGCGCAAATGCCCGGTTTCAGGGCCTTAGTAGAGGCAAATTTAGCCCGGAGGGGCATGCAGCTGTCCGATATCTGCCCGGTGGAAACGAACAAAACCGCCCGGCGCATCTTTGCCGAGTACGGAGCGGTTTTCATTGCGGGCGGCGATGTCGTTCTCCCGTCGAAATGTATTTTCTCAAATGAAGAGCAGGTTCAAACGTTTCAGACGAACGCAAATCCCAAAACCGTCGTGATAGATGGCGTGTCGGTCACGCTCCAGGACCCGGCGATGGAAGCCTTGTTGAAAGCGCGCGAAAAAGCGGCGCAGATGAGGTTAAGAATTTCCCCGCGCGGCGGCTCTCTGGCTGCAAAGCGTTCGTATGAAGACACGCGGGCGTTGTGGAACACGCGCTTTCTTCCGGGCCTGGCATTTTGGGTGAGAAAAAGAAAGCTTGCGAAAAGCGAGGCCGACGCGGCAAAATGGCTGCCCACCGAAGCCCAGATCGGGCAGGTGCTGGATTGGGAAGTGAACCGGAAATTGTATTTCAGCAAGGACCTTTCCAAATCCATCCTGTATTCGGTGGCCGCGCCCGGCGCTTCGCAGCATAATTTTTTACTGGCTATCGACGTCCAGCAATTTGCCGATAAACGGGTAAGGGCTATTCTGGCCGAGTTCGGATGGTTCCAGACGGTAAAAAGCGACCTGCCGCATTTTACTTATCTGGGGCGCAAAGAGAGCGAGTTGCTTCTCTGGGGATTGAAGCCTGTCTTTATAAGCGGGCGCAGTTTCTGGATACCTGATTTTGAGTGATAATGAGCCGCGGATGATAACGACAAAAAGAAATTTATTCTTCCTCATTTTTTTGCTAAGCGGTATCGTTTCCACCGGCTGCCGGTCCGATAATTCAGTTAATGTAAATTCCGCGAACAACAATAACATGAAACATTTCAAAGCAAATTTACCCGCCGGATTTAAAATGCCTGCCGATGAGATCGGGCAAAAAATGTTATCCGAATACGGCGCGGTTTTTGTCGCTAAGGGCGGCGCGGTCCCGCCAGACACGGTTATTTTTAAAGACGAGGCGGAAGTTTCCGCCTGGCAGGCGGGAATAGCTTTTTCAAAAGAAACGATCGGCGACATCTCCATCGAGCTGCAAACTCCGGCGATGAACGCCCTGAAAAAAGCGGCGGAAGAAGCGAGACAAAATAATTTAAGTATCACTCCGCGCGGGTTGGATTCCGGGCGCCGCAGCTACCGCGAGACCGAAGAGTTGTGGGCGAGCCGCGTAAATCCCGCGCTGGAACACTGGGTCGCGCGGGGAAAGCTCTCCGAAGCGGAAGCCGCGCGAATCCGCGCTCTATCGCCCTTCGAACAGGTGCCGGAAATATTCAAGCTCGAATCCGAAGGCATGTTTTTCAGCAAAAGCCTCTCCAAATCCATCATTTATTCCGTGGCCCCGCCGGGCGCGTCGCAGCATCTTTCGATGCTCGCCTTTGACATAACCGAATACGACAACGCACGAGTCCGCGAGATCCTGGCGCGTCACGGCTGGTTTCAGACGGTCGTGTCCGACCTGCCGCATTTTACTTATTTGGGAGTCGCGGAAAACGAATTGCCCGGGCTGGGCTTGAAAAAAACGGCCCACGAAGGGCGTTCCTTCTGGGTCCCGAGTTAATTCCCGCGTTTTGAGTCCACGCTTTAGCGTGCTTTCACTGCCGCCTGAAGGCGGGATTCAGAACGGCGGCTGAACCAAAAATCTCCCAGCGCGACCGTCACCACCCAGATCACAGCGGTCAAATACCCCGCGATCACGTCGCTCGGGTAATGCACGCCCAAATAAACGCGCGAGGCCCCGATAAGAAACATGAGCGCGGCCGCCAGCGCCCAGGCCGCAAATTTCAACACGTTGTTTTGCAGGCGCGCCGTGATAAGCCATGCCAGGATCCCGTAGAAACAAAGCGAGGCAAATGCATGGCCGCTGGGAAAGCTGTAGGAAGACGGAGGCGGGTAATCGAAAAACGTTTCGGGACGCGTGCGCGCGAAAGAGGTTTTAAGGACGAATTCGAGAATGATCTCTCCGGCCATCGTAAAAATGAAAAGAGCGAGGGCGCGTTTCCAGCGAAGCAGAATAAAAACCACCCCGACGCAAATTCCCAGCGGAACCAGAACACCGGCCGAGCCCAGCCTGGTAATGTACAGCATCAGCGTGGTAAGAGCGGGGCTTGCGATCCGGTGTACGGCCTCGCGGATAGAGTCGTCGAAATAGCGGGTGCTGCCTTCAAAAACTTCACGGGCAAGCCAGATAAAGATGATCACCGAAACGAGCGCCGCGATCATCCCCAGCAGCAAGCGCCAGCCGAAAAATTCAATGATGCGCCCGAAGATCCGGGAAAAAGGTAATTTCGCCCAGCTTATCCTGGTTTTTTTCGCGTCCTTTTCCATCCGGCGTCGAGTTAAACCTCACTTATTATCTATCAGATATGATCCAATCGGAATAGATTATAGCTGATAGATGAAAGATAAGAGATTCCTGCGCTCACGAAGTAAGGGTACGCGAACAGATCGGCACATGGCCTGACAAAACGAATCAATTCTATACGTGCCCACCCCTTCATCGAATTACCCTCCTTGTATTTGTCGAACTAATAAACGAACGCATGCGGCGCCGGCATATCTCCGTCCATACCGAACGGGAAGGTGGCAAACCCGCTACCGGGTCCGGCCAGGTACCAGTAGCCGGTCGACGGCCGGAAAACCGCAATTTCCGCTTTTCCATCACCGTCGTAATCGGCTGCCACGGGAAAGTCGCCCTGCATTCCGAATACATTTCCGGCAAACGAACCGTCAGAGCTGTTTAGCCGGTACCAGGCCCCGCTAGATGGCCGGAACACGCAGATATCGTCACGGCCGTCCCCGTCATAATCACCGGCCACGGGCTTGTCTTCCGCAATTCCAAACTGCGTGACGCTGAATTGCCCGTTGCTGCTGCCTATCCGGTACCAGACGCCGTTCCACGGGCGATAAACAGTGAAGTCGACCTTTCGGTCCCCGTCGAAATCTCCGACGACCGGCTTGTCCCCGTCGGACCCGAACTGCACCGCCGCAAACGAGCCGGTGCTGCTGTTCAGAACGTACCACACGCCGGTTGAAGGCCGGAACACGGCCTGATCGGCTTTGCCGTCGCCGTCAAAGTCTCCCGCCACCGGAAGATCGCCCTGGCTGCCGAAGATCACGCCGCCGACATTTCCGTTAGACGAATTCATCCAGTACCAGGCGCCATTAGAAGGCCTGAATATGGCCATATCAGTTTTCCCGTCGCCGTCGAAATCAGCCGGAGCGGGCATATCGCCCGAAGATCCGAAATTCGCGTACGTGACCGAGCCGTTCAAGCTGTTCCGGATATACCAGACCGTACTGGAGGGACGGAAAACCGAAACGTCCGATCTGCCGTCGCCGTCAAAATCGAATCTCGCGCCGCCCGTTTCTATCAGGCGCGCCGCGCCTATCCGGGGCTGATTTCCCAGCTTGGTGAAAGCTCCCGCCACCAGAATTTTCCCGTCCGCCTGGAGCGAGAAATCGTAGACGATATTGTTCGCGCCTTTCGGAAGATTGAATCCGGCATCGACCGAACCGTCCGGGTTCAAACGCGCAATGCGGTCGCGCGCCGCGCCGCCGATGCCGGTGAAATACCCGCCGACCAGAATTTTGCCGTTGGGCTGGACCTTTAAGGCCTCGACCTGATTATTGACCGGAACGTTAAAGGCGGCATCGGGTGTGCCGTTCGGATCAACCCGTAAGACAAAATTGAAATTTCCGGCATAGACGACCTTTCCATCCGGCTGCAATTCGATCTCATATATGACCGGGCTTGAGCTGGGCGGAAAGGGTGAACTGAACGACGTATCGATCGTGCCGTCGGGATTTATCCGCGCCAGGTAATGAAACGCTCCATTATTATTGATGTGCGAAAAATCACCGCCGATCACGATCTTGCCGTCCGGCTGCAAGGCGATGTCATGCACGTCCCTGGTACCGCCGAGCGCGCCCACAAGCTGAAAAGAAGTATCGCGCGATCCGTCCTGATTCAAACGCGCCAGGCCGGAAAGAGTCGGGCTTGTCGCGCTCCCGGTGATCAGCTGGCCGCTCACCAAAATTTTTCCATCCGGCTGAATAACGATTTGAGTGATCCGCGTGCGTTTTTGGATCGAGGCAGAAAAGGGAACGAACGGCGCGGTAAAGGTCGTGTCCAGCGAGCCGTCCGGGTTCAGGCGAAACAGGCTGGACGGAGAATCGGAATTAACTATCAGTATCTTGCCGTCGGGCTGCAGGGCGATGTCCAGGCCCCAGGCAAGATTTTGATACGGAACAAAACCGGTATCGAGCGTGCCGTCGGCATTGTAGCGCGCCAGGCCGCGGCGCTTGACGTCGTTGGCGTAGTAGATAAATCCGCCGATCAGAACTTTACCATCCGGCTGCTGGAGGATGGAATACCCTTCGCCTTCCATGATCACATTGGCGTGGTTGAAGTTCGTATCGATCGAACCGTCCGCGTTCAGGCGGCCGATGTTGTTGTAAAAAAGATTATTGTCTTCGAGCGGAAACGCGCCGCCGATAAAAACTTTTCCGTCAGGCAGCGCCAGAACTTCGCCGACAACGCCCGCGATCGGCGTGGCGGTGTTAAAAGATGTATCCATCGAGCCGTCGGTATTAAAGCGCGCCACGCGCCAGCGCGTGAAGGAATCTATGCTGGAAAATTCGCCGCTGACGATAACTTTGCCGTCAGGTTGGATAGCCACATCGGCAAACGATAAACTGTTGATAATTTGAACGTTGCTGACAAAGGAGGCGTCCTGAGAACCGTCCGGATTTAGCCGCACGATAAACTTCTGAAAAACGTCGTTGACGAATTTGAAATAACCGACAACGACAAATTTGCCGTCCGGCAATAGCCTTATTTTGTTGATCCAGTCGTCAAATTCGGCCAGAACGGCGTCGAGCGAACCGTTAGTGTTGTAGCGGATCAATTGGTTCGGATTGGCATTGGTCGAGGCGTTGCCGACGACGACTTTGCCGTCCGGCTGGACGACGACGCTGGTGATGTTTTCCGGCGCGGAAGGCGTAAAGCTGAAATCGAAGGAACCGTCCGGGTTCAGGCGCGCGAGGTTATGAAAAGTGACGGACTGCCCGTTGGCGGGATTTACCGCGGTGATGTCAAAACTCCCGCCAACGACGACCTTGCCGTCGGTTTGAACTTGGATGTCGCCGACCGAAGCGAAATCGCCGACAATGGCCGACTGAAAAGTGGTATCGACGGAGCCGTCCGCGTTCAAACGCTCGAGACAGCGCGCCGTTGTTTCGTTATCGCGGCGGTATTGCCCGCCGATCAGGATCTTCCCGTCCGGCTGGACCCTGATAGCGTAGATCGTGCCGCCGGTCGTGACGCTTAAAATGGTTTGGGCGACACCGATGTTGCCCGCGTCGAACGTCGGGTCGGGCGTGCCGTCGGCGTTGAAACGCGCGACACCGCTGCGGGCCAGGCCGCTGGCGACGGTAAACCTGCCGCCGACCAGGATCTTACCGTCCGGCTGCAGCTCCGAAACTTTTGCGACCGCGCGATTTTGCGTGCTGCCAAAATCCTGCAAAAGCGGGGCAAAAGTCGGATCGACGATCTGCGCCGATGCGCGGCCTGCCAGACCCATGATAAGAGCAAATGAAATGAGTAAAAATAATACAGCTAAAACCGCAGCTCTCCCGTAGTTTTTCATAAATCCCCTGATCCAAATTCACAGTAAAAATAATTTCCACTACCTAACAGTGTCGATATGCATTTGAAAAAGACACAATCAGTAATTTCTGTATCGTTTCCAATCAGTTTTTAGGTCTTCGTAAACAGTTGCCGATTAAATAGCAATTTTCGCGCCAAGTACTTTTCTTTGAATAAATGCGCGTATTTGGCCTTCTACTTGAAAGAACAAAATTGCCTTTACAAGACGGCGCCTATTTGTTAAAAATTTGTATCTGAAACTTTTTTGATTAAACTTTAGTAAATCCGAAACAAAGAATTCTAATTTCGAAATAGGGCTGGAGTTTCCCAAATATGAGATCAATTTACCTCAAAAAACCAATACTTATCGCTGCTCTTCTGTTTGCGATAGCCGCCGTCGGCACGGCACAGATCAGGGAACGGGACGTCCGCGCTCACATGGATTTTTTAGCCGGCGATGCAATGCAGGGACGCGGCAGCGGGACGCAGTTCGAACTGCTTGCCGGGCAATATATCGCTTCTCAATTGCAGCAATTCGGCATCGAGCCCGCGGGTGAGACGGCCCTGTCGGGTAAAAAAACTTATATTCAGACCGTCAACATATCAAGAAACAGTTTTGCCGAGGCCCCGAAGCTCAGCTACACATCGCAAAACGCGGCAAAAACTTTTGAGCACGGGGGGAAAGAAATGTTCATTTTGCGGATGACTTCCGCCGGGGTCGCGGGCCAACTGCAAAAGATAACTCTGGACGATAAGCCCCGCGCCGGGTCGATCGCCTTTATTAAATTGCGCGAAGGTGAAGACGTCGAGAAGGTAAATGAAAAGCTGCAGGCCCTCTTAAGAAGCGGCGCCGCGGCTGTCATTATCGAAGAAACGTCGCGCTGGCGCGCGCAATGGAACAATTTTGCTTCTCGCAAAATATCGTATACAACCATTTCAAAGGATCCCGGCGTTTCTTCCAATTTGATCGTCGTCAGCAAAGACACGGCGAATGCGCTCGCTGCGCTTTCGGACGGAACGCAGATCGAGATCAAGGGCAAGCTGGCGGCGGCGGAAACGCAGCAAACCTGGAACGTCGTGGGAAAAATAACCGGGAGCGATCCTCGCCTGTCGCCGGAAGTGATCCTGCTCAGCGCGCACATGGACCATCTCGGCGTCCGGGCAAACACGCCGGGCGAAGATAAAATATTTAACGGCGCGGATGACGACGCTTCAGGCTGCGTGGCGGTATTGGAGCTGGCCCGCGTTTTAGGGAGCGGGAAGCCGCCGAAACGCAGCGTCTATTTTGCTTTCTTCGGCAGCGAAGAAGCGGGCGGTTACGGGGCGCAATTCTTTGTCGATAATTTGCCTTTTCCGAAAGATAAGCTGGTAGCTAACCTGGAATTTGAAATGATCGGGCGGCCGGACGCGAAGGTCGCAGCCGAAGAGCTCTGGCTGACCGGATACGACAGGTCGAATTTAGGGTCCGAGCTGGCAAAACGCGGGGCGAAATTAGTGAACGACCCGCACCCGGAACAAAATTTTTTCCAGCGTTCGGATAATTATACTCTGGCCCGGCAAGGCATTATCGCACACACCGTTTCAAGTTTCGGTTTGCACAATGATTATCACCAGCCGAGCGACGAAGTTAAAACCATCGACTTTAACCACATGACCCGGGCCATTAACTCAATGGCCGAGCCCGTACTCTGGCTGGTGAATTCGGATTTCAAACCGGTGTGGTACGAAGGCAAAAAACCTTAAATTTAAATAACAAGGCAAGGATATTAAGAAGCGGGAAATTAAAAAGGGAAGGCTCTAGTGTAGCAAACAGGCATTAGAGCGGGTTATTTTCCAATAATTTCAACAATAATCGAAACAGATTTTTGTGTCGATTATTGAAACGATATTCGCACTCTTTGAGGTGCAGATAAAAAGTATGAGCCGGCAGCCCGTTGAACTTTTGCATCCGCCGTTTGGCAAAGGACCAGAAGCTTTCGATGCCGTTGACGTGATTGCTGCCCAGGGCAAATTCATTAGCACTATGATTGACTCTAAAATGCTTCGAATAACCGACATCGACCAGCCCGTCGTAACCGCGCCAGCCGTCGGTATGAATCACTGTTTCCGGCGCTATCCGCCCGCGAATAATAGCCTGGAGCGTCTTTTTGCGGCAGTCCGGCACGATCTCGGTATAGACCGAACCGTTCCTTTTGAAGATGCCGAAGACGATCGTCTTGCCCGAAGCTCCGCGTCCTCTTTTGCCTCTCACGCGCCGGGCTCCGAAGTAGCTTTCGTCTACTTCGACCACCCCGCCGAAGGGCGAAGCGCGCTCGGCCTCGGCCGCGATCCGCTGCCTTATTTTCAAATATATCAGGGTCACCGTCCGACGGGTCAGACCCACTATTTCCGCCGTCTTGCTGGCGGTCAGATCATGCGCAAAATAACGGATTATTTGGCGCGTTTTTCGTTCACTAATTTTGGAACACCTGTAATAGCGGTTTAATCGTTCCATTTCAGTAGCTTACCACTTTCAATCAAGCGGTTTGCTACACTAGAGCCAAAGGGAATTAAAACACAAGTAGGCAAAATTAAACCTCATTTTACCTACCTGGTCTTTATTGAATTCCGATCACAAATTATTACTTTGCCGCGGAAGCCGTCCTTTTAGAACCCGTGTTTTTATTTTTAGTTCCGGCACTGCTTCCGGTTTTTTTGCCTTCATTGGAAGCAGTGTTTTTTGTTGAAGTGCCGGTTACGCCCGCGAACACTTCAGTGACAGCTTCAACCGCCTGAGCTACAAAACCCTTTTTAGCTCCGGTTTTGCCGCTTTTGGAAGCACTACTTTTTGAAGAGTTGCCGCCTTTCGATGCGCCGCTGCTCTTGGAAGAACCGCCTTTGGAAGAACTGCCTTTGGAAGAACTGCCTTTGGAAGAGCTGCTGCCTTTCGATGCGCTGCTGCTCTTGGAAGAACTGCCTTTGGAAGAGCTGCCGCTTTTAGAAGCGCTCTTGCCGCCGCTCTCCTTGCCTGAAGTTTTCTTTGTCTTTGACGTAGTTTTTGAAGTAGCCATTTTTTCCTCCTTGAAAATTAAAATCAAACCGAATAAAAGTCGATTTGTATGAATTTCGTGCAATTAAAATCATTGCCAAGGGTGAACGGCAAAAAGTGTGCCAAGTTTTAAAATGTGTCCGATCGCTGCGCCGCGGCTTCCTATTTTTAGCGTATCGCATAACGTATCACATATTCCGCCTAACCAATAACCACATTTCCTGTAACATTTGCGTTTTTATGCATTATCTATTACCGGCAGCGGGATCGGGGTCAATGTCAAAAATTTCCGGGTGTCTAATCTTAAAAATGTAGGCAAAAAACCCAAAACAACCCGTCTTTTTCTTGACACGCTATATGGGAAAAAAGTATAAACGCACTACGATAAATTTAACGCGTGGTACTTCCCCGCTGAAAATCTAATTATAACCAACAAAAACAGAGGCTTGAGCGCAGCTTGCAAGTTTGAAATGTGTTGGTGCATAATTCCGAGACAAAAAATCCTCACGGGCTGGAGTCGCCCGTATCATCGCTAAAATAATGGAGTGGGAATCGGCGGCGTGTGACAGCTGATCTACCGGACCTTCCTTCAATATTGATCGCTGAAAATAAGGGCTCAAATACATATTCTCGATCGGCAACGATCGATCCGGCGGATGCTTACCGCTCGATCCGGCGGTCGCGATCCGAAGGTTGAGGCGCTTATGAAGAAGCGCGGATTTCCGGTGATTCAGGCGAGTAAGAAGTAGGAAAGACGGGGAGAACGAGAAAGGGAAGGCGAAAACGGAAGGCAAAAGGAGTAAAACATATGATAAATTTTAAGATAAAGTCCAGAACAATTATAGTTTTGTTCACGCTTGTTGCTTTTATGGGCGTAGCGAGTGTTTATGTTTTTCAAAACAAAGTTTCGGCATCCGGATTTTCCGGCAAGATTTATACATCGCTTTTTGACGGGCAGTTTGTCCATGTAAACAGATATTCAAGTAAAGACGCTGTTTATCTGAACGGCGGTCCGAACAATCAAAATTCCAATGGACTCCCCGACGGCACATATTATTTCCAGGTAACCGGTCCCGGTGGGAACGATCTGCTCTCGACCGATCCGGCGGTTTGCCGGCAGTTGATCGTATTTAACGGAGTAATCGCCGGCGCCGCAGGGCCGTCTTGCCAGCATCCGACCGGCATTCCGCAATCAGACGGCTCGGTACCGGTCAAGCTGATGCCTTTTAACAACACGCCGAACCCGGGCGGTAACCACAAAGCCTGGTTAATTCGTCAGACCGGTAACACCAGCGTCGCCGCTGACGGCATACATATCAATTTTCAAAACTCCAACGCAAAGTCAGAAGTCTTTAGGGTCGAAGAGGTGGCTTGCACCCAAAATTGCGGCCCGACGGTAACGTTAGGCGGAAAGAACTTCTACGATGTAAACGAAAATGCGTTATTTGACGTAGGCGAAGCTCCGGTTGTAGGCGTGCAAATCCTGGTTATCGCCGGTGATACCAATACCGTCGTTACAACGAACGAATCGGGTATTTGGAGTCTTCCAGTATCGACGGGTGTGGAATTCATGATCCTCGAGTTCCTGCCCTTTACCGGCCCTGATGGCGAGCCCGGCTCGTATTGGCAGCAAACCTCGCCGCTAGCCGACGCTGAAGGATTACGGCGTTACATCGGAACCGCGAACGAGGATCTAGCCATTCTCAACTTTGGCAATATCTGTTTCAATCCGGACACGGAAGGAACCCCGGTTAAGTCGTTAACACCGTGCCCCGTCAGCGATCAGCCGCCACCGGATCCAGAGCCGGAGCCTACGCCAACGCCCTGCACCGAGGATTGCCCGACCGCAGAGCTAAGCGGAAGGAAGTTCTACGATGCAAATCAAAATTCGTTGTTTGACGAGGGCGACGTTACGCTTCAAGGTGTGCAGATCGCGGTTGTCCTTACTACCGGTGAGGGTACTACCCTAACGTTCGCGACGACGAATGCAGACGGTAACTGGAGTTTGGTCGTGCCGGCCGGAGCGCAATACATAATCAGCGAATACCTGCCTGATACCGATCCTGAGGTCGAGCCAGGCGGATATTGGGAGCAAACCGCGCCGGTGGCTAACGAAGAGGGATTTCGCGGTTACAGCGGAACGGTGAGCGCGGATCAGGGCGGTTTCGACTTTGGAAATGTTTGTTTCCACGAAGGGTACCCGTTTGGGTCGCCAACGCCGTGTGCCGTTAGGTATCCGGCGCCCCCGCCAACGCCTCCCGACAACCAATAGAATGAAATAAAAAAGGCTGCGTGCAGCCTTTTTATTTCGTCAAAAACTATTCGAGCTACAGAAAGTAATCGCAAACCGCAATTCGCCCACGTTTTCTCGGGCGACGGCTACTCGGCCAATTATAGTGTCATATAATGTTGGCACATCATAGACACACCAAATGCAAAAGAAGCCGATCCGGCTCTTCCTTTTTAAGCTCATAAGTCAAGTAATAATGTAAGTTAAATTGGAGCCGGTGAAGGGACTTGAACCCCCGACCTGATGATTACAAATCAACTGCTCTACCACTGAGCTACACCGGCTTAGGACTGATTTTCCGCCAGACAGCAAACCCAAATACTACAAAACAGACGGTAAAAGCGCAAGCTTTGGATTTTTGGTAGTGCTCTAATTGAGTTACCATGCCCGGCCGGAATTGCGGGAGGTGTCAGTAGCCCCGTGTTAGCAAGGGCGTTTCTGCACCGAAATGCGCCCTTCCCTCACGGTAGGGCTACCGACACAGGCTCTAAAATGCGTTAAACACATAAAATAAATGTTGACCTTTATTTAACAAAATAATACTCTATTAATAGCCCATAAGGGGAGATTTCCATAATTCCCCTGAATATCTGCAAGGTTTTGTTGAATCCCACAGTAAAAAGCAGGCCAAATAAGGAGATTTTCTTAAGTATGCAAAGATTTGCACTGAAATTATTAGTATCGGCGGCGATGGTTGTTTCCTTCGCAGCGGCCGGCGTTTTAGCCCAGCAGGACCCGTTTGCCAAGCCGAAAGATAAAAAGCCGATCCTGGTGGTCGATAGCAGCCGCAGAGATACGACGGTCGCAAAGGGAAACAATCTCTACTGCGCCGGATTTATTGAGACCGGAAAATTCGACACCAGTATGGAAATAGTCGGTGGTGACGAAGAAGGCGAAGCCCGGCAGTATAAAGAGGGCGATTATGTTTGGATCAGTGCCGGTTCCGCCAAGGGCGTGGAGATCGGCGACGAATTTTCGATCATTCGCCCGCGCGGCAAGATGCACTCGCCGTTTTCCAACAAGAACAAACTGGGTGTTTATACGCAGGAACTGGGATTGCTGGAGGTCATAGACGTGCGGGGCGACGTGTCAGTGGCAAAAATAACCTTGTCCTGCGACAACGTATTGCTGGGCGATCTGTTAAGGCCGCGCGACGACCGCATGAGCCCGATGAAACGGCCCGATGAAGTGATGGAGCGTTTCGCCGAGCCGAACGGCAAAAGCGTCGGACGCATCGTTCTGGCGCGCGACGGGCATGAAACCGTCACCAGGGACCAGATCGTTTATATCGATCTGGGCGCCGAAGACAATATCAAAGCCGGAGATTATTTCACGATATATCGTCCGTTAGGCAAAAAAGAGATATTTCCTTTTACCAACAACGAAACCGCACCTCCGAAAGACCTGGGTTATGAAAGCTTTCACTATCGCGGCGGCAAGTTTTCCAATCAGACCCCGCGCAAAGGCGGCGAGAACGGAACCGGCGGCGTGGTTACGACCGACAAGGCAAAAAAGGGCCGTCCGAAAAACCTGCGAAAAGTAGTGGGTGAAGTGGTGATCCTGAGTGTGAAAGAAAGAACGGCCACCGCCGTTATCACACGGGTCATCCAGGAAATTCATCCCGGAGATTTCGTCGAGTTGCAGTAAGCAATAAAGCGAACCAGCTTAGAAATGAAAAACGCGGCTTTCATGGCCGCGTTTTTTATTTGGTGACGCTCTCGGAAAGCTCAAGCTTGGCCTGGAGCTTTTTTTCCTTGTCCGCGCGGCGAAAGAGCATAAAGTATTCGTACATCGACCAGCAGGCGGTGATGACCGAAACCCAGAGCGCGGCGCGCCCGACCAGGTAGCCGAACACCCGCCAATCGTTTCCGGTCAGGGAAAGAGTGGTCAAATGGCTAAATGCAAGCTGCACTTCGGGTACTTCCCAGAAACGGAAGGTCGGCATGAACTGCCCGAAATTGGAAACCGGCGGATCGCCCGCCGCGCCCGCTATCAAAAGGCTTACCACGGCTACGCACTGCGCCCACATTTTGATCTTGCCGATCTTCCTGGCGGAGATTATTATCCCTTCCGCGGCCGCGACCGAACGCAGGCCTGTGACCGCAAACTCCCTGCCGAGAATAATTACCACCGCCCATGCAGGGGCGAGATGTTTATCCACCAAAACGACCAGGGCGGAACAGATCAACAGCTTATCGGCGATCGGGTCGAGCAGGGCGCCTAATTTCGACACTTGATTTCGCCTGCGAGCGAGGTGCCCGTCCAAAATATCGGTGAGCGCCGCGACAAGGAAAACTATGATACCCAACGCATAACGGTGAATGCCGAACCATTCTTCCGAATAAGGGGTAAGCAAAATCACCACCAGAAGTGGAACGAGAAAAATACGCGCTACGGTTAAATAATTAGGTAAGTTCACAAGTTATCGTTTGGGTATTTAAAGTGTAGGTTTGGCGGGGCAAAGTGTCAAGATAAAATAATCGGTCACGTCAGTGTCCCGCGCGTGAGCAAGGGCGTCATTGCGGCTCAGAAAACCCGCTCTCCCCGGTGACCGGCTACCGGCATTTTATGGGTTAAAATCATTGGCAATCGGGAAAATAAGGTGTTAGACTACATCAAAAATCTGCGGTCAGAATCCCCGTTTATACTGTTCGACAAGTTAAGTGCTTAATCTCACCTCAAGGAGAGCGTTATATGTTAAGAGAAACTGGTTCTTTGTCGTTTTTAAATAACATTTTAAGAGCCGGCATTTTAACGGCGGTAATTTTCGCGGTAGTTCTTTTTGTTTCGGCAAAGCAGGCCGATGCCCAGCTTGACCCCTCTTTCGGAACGAACGGCGTCTCGACCGTCGTTGTCCCGGGAAACGGGGAGCCGGTAGCAACCTTTGTGTTGGCAGGCGGAAAGATCCTGGTGCTATCGAGAAACAAGCCCTTTACGAACCAGCACGCAACTTACGATTTTGTCAGGTTGAATGCCGACGGGAGCGTGGACGGCACGTACGGCAGTGGCGGGGTGGTTCACCTTCCGATCCCTTTTATTACCACAGGACAATTCGAAGCCCGCGATATCATCAGCGCTTTCAGGCAAGCCGACGGAAAGATAATTCTGGTCGGGATCGATAATAATGACGGCCTGGTTTTGAGATTCAACGAAGACGGAACCTTTGACAACGGGTTTAGCGGCGACGGGATCCACCCGCCGAATATAAGCGGGGGAGACGTGGTGTCTTCCGGACTGGTTCAATCCGATGGCGGAATTGTGGTTGCCGGGTCATGCGGAGGCGGCATGTTCCTTGTCAGATACAATGCAAACGGCGCGGTAGACACGTCGTTTGGCGATCTGGGAGGGGTTATCATCCACGGCGGAATAATGGGGGGGAATCCGTTTTCATTGCAAATGCAATCTACCGGGAAGATCGTCGCGGGAATTAACGGATCGGTCAGGCGATTCAATTCCAATGGAACTATCGATAATAGCTTTACAACCATTACGACGAGCTATTATTACACCATGCGTCTTCAGCCCGACGATAAGATAATTACAGCGTGGAAGATAAATAAGGTCGAGCCGCTTGAACGAACAAACACCGATCCGCTGGTTTCCCGTTTCAATCCGGAAGGAACGGTCGATAGCGGGTTTGGAACGGCGGGAACGGTGACCTTTGACTTGGCGCGGTATATCGATGACGATCCCCTGGGACTTAATATTCTTTCAGACGGGCAGATCCTGGTAAGCAGCGCTACATATATTCCTCCTAACAGGAGTAAATACAAAGATGTTACCAGTGAAATAGCGCGTCTTTCTACCACCGGCGCAGTGACGGGAAAATTTCTTATTTCGACTTTTCGGGGAGCTTCGCAGCTTAACGTCTTAGTATTATCCGACGGCCGAGTTTTACTTAGCGGCAGCGCTTTCAACTGGGATATGGCAAATCCCAGTTACGATCTGCAGCTGGCGCAGATAACGGGCGTGCCGACCGAGTCTTACCGGTTCAAAAATTCACCGTTCGATTTTGCATTCAAGAACGACGGCGTGGCGGATGCCACGGTTTTCCGTCCGAGTGATCTGAATTGGTATCCGAATTCCGTGTTTCCCGGTTACTTGTTCGGCTCGTCGGGAGACATTCTAGCTCCGGCGGATTATATCGGAAAGGATTTTGCCGCCGACCTGGCGGTCTTTCGCCCGAGTAACGGGACCTGGTATATCGCCATGTATGCCACCGGCGGGCCGTCGGATATCATTGCGGCCCAGTGGGGACAGAACGGCGATATTCCCGCCCCGGCGGATTATGACGGCGATGCCAAAGCAGACCTGGCGGTTTTCCGCCCTTCGACCGGAGCGTGGTATATCCGAAACAGCGCCGACAATTCCGTCACGGCCCTCTACTGGGGAGTAAACGGCGACAAACCCGTCCCGGGAGATTTTGACGGTGACGGCCGCGACGACATAGCTGCTTTCCGCCCGAGCAACGGAACCTGGTACATAATCAGAAGCACGGACGGCCTGCTGTTCGTCAATTTCGGCTTGAACGGCGACGTTCCGGTGCAGGAAGATTACGACGGCGACGGGAAGGCGGATATTGCGATTTGGCGGCCATCAAGCGGGGTCTGGTACCGCATTAACAGCTCGGACAGCAGCATCGGCGGGATGCAGTGGGGGCTCCCGGACGACCGGGCGGTCCCTGGCCGATTACGACGGCGACTTTAAGACAGATATCGCGGTCTGGCGTCCCGGCGCCGGCCGCTGGTACATTTACCAGAGCAGCACCAATGCCATGTCCACATTTACCTGGGGGCTCAGCACGGACGTTCCGGTCCAGGCGAGACAGTAACGCTAAATAAAAAATGCCCCGTCCGGTAGTTAAAACGAACGGGGCATTTTTGTATCTGCTAATAGAATTCACCACGAAGACACTAAGAACACAAAGATCGAATTTGGTGCGCTTTTGTGTCTTTGTGGTTGATTTCTTATTCAATATTAAAATACTTAGCCTCAGGGTGATGCACGATGATCGCCGAGGTCGATTGCTCGGGGTGAAGCTGAAACTCCTCGCTTAATTCCACATCTATTCTTTCAGGACGGAGCAGTTCGAACAACTTTGTCTGGTCTTCCAGATTCGGGCAAGCCGGATAGCCGAAGCTGAAACGCGAGCCTTGATAGCCCTGGTGAAAAAGTTTTGTGAGCTGGGGCGAATCCGCGCCGGCTATCCCCAGTTCTTCACGGATCTTTTTATGCCAGAGTTCGGCCAGCGCCTCGGCGGATTCGACCGAAAGCCCGTGGAACAAGAGGTAGTCCGTGTAGTTATCGGATCTGAAAAGCTCCAGTGCGTGTTCGCTGGCGCGGCTTCCCATCGTTACCAAATGAAAAGCGACGGTGTCTACACGGCCCGAACCCACCCGCGCGAAATAATCCGCCAGGCATAAATTTTTTCCGCCGCGCTGCTCAAGCGGCTGGCGCGGGAAAGTGAATCGCAGTTTTTCGGTCGCACGGTCGTCTTCGTAAATGATCAGATCGTTGCCTTCGGAATTGCAAGGGAAGTAACCGTACACGACCTTTGGCGTGAGCAAATTTTCGCGCTTTGCTTTTTCCTTTACCTTGGCAAAATTCGGATAGACCGTTTCCTCTAAGATCTTCTCGTATTCTTCCCTGGATTTTTTTCCCTGCTTGTATTGCCATTGGCCTTTGAAAAGCGCGGTCTCGTTGATGAATGCAAAAACTTCATCGAGCTCGATATCGTCCACCACCTTCGAACCGTAAAAAGGCGCGGCGGGAATTTCGACGCCGGTAGAAACATCCGAGCGGGTCGTGTGTGTCGTGTCTTTGGTCTGCCGGGCGGAAACGCGCGCGGCCACTTTGCCAAGTTTGGCGTCTTCGCCGACCAGGTCTTCCACGTCTTCGACGGTTTGAATTTCATTTAACCCCGTCGCTGCTCCCACCACCCCGTCATCCGGTTCTGACCCGTTGCCGTTAGCGCCCGCTTTTTGCACCCTTGCTGACGCGCGGGTTTCCGCCTCCGTGACCTCTGTGTTCTCTGTGGCTGATCCACCCTGTGTCAAAACGTCCATCGCGTGCAGCCCGTCAAAGGCGTCGCGCGCGTAAAAAAGTTTGCCCTGGTAGAGCGGGACCAGATCGTTGTCCACATATTTCCGGTTGAGCGCCGCGCCGCCCAGGATCACCGGCACGCTGATGCTGCGCTCGTTCATAATTTCCAGATTGTCGCGCATGACGAGCGTGGATTTCACCAGCAGCCCGCTCATCCCGATGGCGTCGGCTTTTGTCTCTTCGTAAGAGCGCAGAATGTCGTCGATCGGTTGCTTGATGCCGAGATTTACGACCTTGTAGCCGTTGTTGGTCAAAATAATATCCACCAGATTTTTGCCGATGTCGTGCACGTCGCCCTTGACGGTCGCCAGCACAAGGACGCCTTTATTTGTGCCCTCGACTTTGTCCATGAACGGTTCGAGAAATTTAACCGCGGCCTTCATCGACTCGGCCGATTGCAGCACAAAGGGAAGCTGCATCTGTCCCGAACCGAAAAGATCGCCGACGGTTTTCATTCCGTCGAGCAGAATTTCGTTGATAATTTCCAGCGGCGGGTATTTTTCCAGCGCTTCTTTCAAGCTGTCTTCGAGGCCGATCTTTTCGCCGTCGATGATGTGATGTTTGAGGCGTTCTTCCACCGGCATATTTGAAATATCCGGCTTCATAGACTTGGTCGTCTTGCCTTCGAACATCGTGGTAAATTCGCCGAGCGGATCGTAGGTACAGATGTCGCCTTCGAATTTGCGACGGTCGTAAATAAGTTCGCGCGCGACTTCGATCTCGTGCTCGTTGAAACGATTAAGCGGCAGAATTTTCGAAGCGTTCACGATCGCGGAATTCATTCCGGCCTCGACGCTTCGTGGAGAAAAACAGAATTGAGCACCACGCGCGCCGCCGGGTTCAGGCCAAAGCTGATATTCGAAACACCGAGAATGATATTCGCATCCGGCATTTCCTCACGAATTTGCCGGATCGAATTAACCGTTTCCTCGGCGTTCCTGCGGTCCTCTTCGATGCCGGTCGAGATCGGCAGCGCCAGCGGGTCGAAGAAAATATCGTGCGCCTCTATGCCGTACTGCGTCGCTTGAGTGAAAGCGCGGCGCGCAATTTTTATTTTATTTTCGGCAGTGCGCGCCATTCCTTCTTCGTCGATCAAACCGATGACGACGCCCGCGCCGTAATGTTTTGCCAGTTCCAAAACTTTCAGAAAGCGCGGCTCGCCGTCCTCGTAATTCGTTGAATTCAAAAGACATTTGCCGCCGGCATGTTCCAGGCCCGCTTCCATTTTTTCCCACTCGGTGGAATCGAACATCAGCGGGATTTTTACGTTTGTAACTAGACGGGAAGCGAGCTCGTGCATATCGGCGACGCCGTCGCGCCCGACGAAATCCACATTGACGTCGAGAATGTGCGCGCCTTCGCTCTCCTGCGATTTGGCGAGCGTAACCAGCCCGTCCCAATCTTCCGCTTCCAGCAGATCGCGCATTTTTTTCGAGCCGGAAGCATTCACGCGCTCGCCGACGATCAGAAACGAAGCGTCTTGCGTGTAAGGCTGTTGAAAATAAATTGAAGAAGCCGACGGGCAGCATTTTCGTCTCGCGCTGTTTCGGAGAAATGTACTGCATCTCATCGACCACCATTTTTATATGATCGGGCGACGTGCCGCAGCAGCCGCCGACGATGCCTACGCCGAAATCGCGGGCAAAATGAATCGACCTGCGCCGCAAAACTTTCCGGTGTCTCGTCGTAATGCTGCGCACCGTCTTTTACCTCGGGCAAGCCCGCGTTCGGCAAGACGGAAACCGGCAGCGGCGCGTTTTCGCAGAGATATTTCAGGCTGTCGGCCATGTGCTTCGGCCCGGTGCCGCAATTCATTCCGATCACGTCGATGGGAAAGGGTTCGAGCGCGGTCAGCGCGGCGCCGATCTCGGTGCCGTTGAGCATCGTGCCGAAAACTTCGATCGTGACCTGGGCGATGACCGGAAGTCTTACGCGCTTCTCTTCGAAAAATTCAAAGATGGCGGCGAGCGCGGCTTTTGTTTGCAGCAGGTCCTGGCAAGTCTCGACGATAAACATGTCCACTCCGCCGTCGTAAAGCCCGCGCACTTGCTGCTCGTAAGACGTTTTTCAGGTCGCGATAAGTGATATGCCCGAGCGTCGGAAGTTTTGTGCCGGGGCCCATCGAGCCGGCCACGAAACGCGGTTTTTCTTTCGTCGAAAAATCCAGGCTGAGTTTTTTGGCGAGCGAAGCGGCAAGCTTATTTACGTCGTAAGCTTTTTCCGCTATGCCGAATTCCGCCAGCACAACTTCGCCGCCGCCGAAGCTGTTGGTTTCGATCACGTCGCAGCCGATCTCTAAAAAACTCAGGTGAACTTTTTCGATCGCGTCCGGCCTGGTGTAAAGCAGATTCTCGGAGCAGTTCTCGAAATTCGCGCCCGCCCCAATCTTCGATAGACAAATTCTGCCCTTGCAAAGCAGTGCCCATCGCCCCGTCAAAGACGACGATTTTTTCTTTTAATAGATCTAAAAATGAACCCATACCGGTATTAATTCTGTAATGTTGCCCTGTCTGCTAATTTTTCTCTCAGTAATTCTCTAAACTCCGATATCTCGTTTTGACTGTGAAAAAAACGTTTCGGGACCGTGTAAAAAATATTGTGCTGCGGAAAAAATATAAAATCTTCGCTGGTTTCATGTACCTTATGAAATTTATCCCACTTCATGCTCGCCGAAGCCGATTCACCGGTCGATTGCATGCCTTCTTCGGAGAAAACAACTTTAGCGGGTTCGAATACCTTTTCAATTTTTCCCGCTTGTCTCCAGATGCCCCAGTAGGCGATCCCGATAATAAAAATAGGCAGAAATAGCAGGAACAGGGCGATCGATATCAGCCCATTGTCAAAATTTGCAAAATACAAAAAAGCCGCAGCGACCAAAATGATCACCACGTTGCTCAGGACCAGTTTCTTCCATTGATACCAAAGCAAAATACGCCGGTAATCTTTGGCATTCGCCTGGTACTCGATCTCTATTTTTCTGTCCGCTGTCATCAAAACTAAAAAACCCTGTGCCAAACAGCACAGAGTTTTTTGCAAAACTTATTTTGTCGAACTCAAAGCTGTTTAGCAGTTTATTTTTCGTGGTCGCAAGTCGCCTTAACTCACCACGTTTCGAAAGAAGAAGTTTATAACGGCGGCGCCTGTCGAGTCAACCGTTAAAGGCAGAAACCGGGGCAGTTAAGGAGCGTGTCAAAAGTGTTTTAAGAACACGCTCCATGACTGTCGCGTTTCCGCCTATTCACGCGTAAACGCGTAACTCTAAACTATTTTCACAAAAACCCGCAAGAAAATTTTCCACCCCCCGTTCTCTAGCTTGAACAAGGGGAAGCAATACCAAAAAACAATTAAGGAGAAGAAACTAAATGTGTAAATCAATTACAGTTCTGTCATTTCTATTAGCCGTTCTCGTCTTTGGCGCGGGAACAATATTCGCCGCGCCGCCGCGGCCTGTCGACTTGCGGGTCATGCCGTGGCAGGGGCCCGCGTCGGCGATGGTAAACTCGCCGTATCAATACACGGTCAGTGTGAAAAATATCGGGGGCACAGCCGCGGCCAACGTCAAGGTGGTGGTGGAATTTCCGCTGACCGATACCAGCCCGACGGTACATATTCTTGGCAAGCTTACCGGTATCGACCCGCAGAAATGCCAGGTTATCTCAAACAAACTCCAGTGCACCCTGGGGAATATAGGCAATAACCAGACGAAGTCTTTCACCTTCAACTTTGAGCTCCCGGTTTCGACCAAAACGCTCACGTTCAAGGCGACGGCTTCGACCACGACACCGGGCGAGGTCGCGCTGGGAAACAACGTTTTGAGCCACACGCCCGTGTTGGCTTACGGCAACCGTCCCATCACCACGGCAAACGTTCTTGTGTCGCACTGCACCGGCCAGGGATTGACCTCTTATTATGAGTGCGAGCTTTTTCCGAGCTCGATCTCGTCGTTCACTGCGAGCCTGAATCTGGACACGTCGATCTTTGTCACCGGCTACGGCAATGTAGGCAACTGGGACCAGTTTAACTCGACTCAGCAGCTTCACATGCTGCTTTCGGACGGATCTTCGGACGCGAATTTTAACGGGTTCTCAACCGGCGGCAACTGCTTTGAGGGAATGACCACCTTTACTCCGAGCAGCCCGTATGTAAGCCCTTATAAGGTTTGCATTCAGTAGTCCCAGGCAGTTACATACTCCCGGAAAACCACTCCAGAAACGGATGTGGTTTTTCGAGCTGGGATATGAGAAAAAATTTAATTGTTAATTGTTAATTCTTAATTATTTAACTGAAAAATAATGAATAATTAAAAATGAATAATTAATAATGACGCCGGTAAAACTTCGGCTAATTTTTCTCAAAAGCCTTTGAATAGATGCCTTGTTTTGCCTGCCTGCGGATCAGGCGCACTTCCTGGATCGACCGGCGGCTGTCTCGCCAAACGTTTAACTTAGAGCCGGCCACATCGTTCCAGCGCACGGGGATCTCGTTCAATCTCAAGCCCGCCAATTTCGCGACATACAAAAATTCCACGTCAAAGCCGAAACGGTCGATGGTCATGACTTCCAGCAGCGGCCGGAACTTACTCATGTTAAATGCTTTAAAGCCGCACTGCGTGTCCCAGAAGGGCATCCCGGTGGCCTGCTTGACGATAAAATTAAAGACCTTTCCGCCCTGTTCGCGGCGCCACGGCTGATGGGTCCCGATCAGGGAGCGGTCGAGCGCGCGCGAGCCGAAAGTTACATCGTATTCGCCGTTTTTGATCGGACGGACAAGTTTGGGCAGCTCGGAGATGGGCGTCGCCAGGTCGGCGTCGGAAAAAAGTGCGATCTCGCCGCCGGCGGCCAGCAAACCGGTGCGAACGGCGTAGCCCTTGCCGCGGTTCGCTTCGTAGCGGATAACCTTCGAATTAGCTTCGGGAAATTCGGCGAAGGCCTGGCGGGCAATTTCCGCGGTATTATCGCCGGAACCGTCGTCGACCACGATCACTTCCGCCGTAATTTCATTCGCCCGCAGGTAGCCGATAATTTCCCGCAAAGTATCGCCCAGCCGCTCGGATTCCTCGTAAGCGGGGATAACAATTGAAAGAGGTAAACCCATAATAAAACCCAGAAACCACAGTGCGGTCAAAGGGTAAGAAAAGACTATCATTCTTTCTTAGCTGAGCCAAAGCTATGATATATTTTGAGAGTGGGTTAGTTTGAAAACTATGAACTGTGCACTATGAACTATTAACTATTTTCCATTTATTAACAGTTAATAGTTCATAGTGCATAATTAATAGTTAGTCGTATTGCGGCAGTATAAAATAATGAAAAAAGCATTTTGGTTCACAGCAATTATAGTGGTCGTTTTAGGGGCGATAGCGGGCGGCCTTTTCGGCAGATTGCCCAGACAACAAAACGCCGGCGTGGCCGGTGATTACCAGGAAGCCCTGGCCCTGATCGGCGATAATTACGCCGGTTCCGTAAAGTACGATAACGTGACCGAATCGTCCGTCCAGGGAATGCTTTGGGCGCTCGATCCCCATTCTAGTTTTTTCAGCCGCAAGGAATTACAAAAACTTTACGAGGACCAATCCTCACGTTTTTACGGCATCGGCGTTTCGATCCTGCAGCACCGCGACGGGGTTTACGTACAATCCGTAGTGCCCGATACGCCGGCCGAAAAAGCGGGCTTGCGCTACGGCGACCGTTTTCTGGAAGTCGACGGCGAAGACGCGCGCAAGTGGACCAGCGGCGAGGTCTCCAACAAGGTCCGCGGCGACCGCGGCACGCCCGTCAATATAAAATTGGAGCGCGCCGGGCAGGACAAGCCTTTGGATTTTCAGATCTACCGCGCCGGCGTTCCGCTCCCGTCGATCCGCGATTATTTTATGCTGAGATCGGACACGGGTTACGTGGGCCTGACCGGTGGATTCCAGGAAACGACCGCCGCCGAACTCGATAAAGCGGTGGCCGATCTGAAAAAGCAGGGAATGAAACAGCTGGTGCTGGATCTGCGCGGCAATCCGGGCGGGCTGCTGCCGCAAGCTATCGAAGTTTCCAGCCGCTTTATCCCGCGCGGGCAGGTGATCGTTTCGGTCAAAGGGCGCACCCACTTCATGGAAGCTAAGGATTACCGCGCCGTTTCCGATAAGACCGAGGATTTTCCGCTGGTCGTGCTGATCAATGGCGGCTCGGCTTCGGCTTCGGAGATCGTCGCCGGAGCGATACAGGACTATGGGCGCGGGCTGATCATCGGCAGCACCAGCTTCGGCAAGGGCCTGGTGCAAAAAGTGTTCAACCTGCCGATGGGCACGGGGATGACATTGACGATGCAGCGATATTACACGCCCTATGGCAGGTCGCTGCAGCGGGACTATTCGAGCGGCTCGATCTACGAGTATTACACCCACAACGCCTACGCCGAAGAAGATAAGAACGCCGCACCTTCGCCGGAGGCCGCGACGGCGTCACCCCCGGTCGAAACCGCGGGAGGGCGAATGTTTTACGGCGGGCGGGGGATAGAACCCGACCTGAAGGTCCCGGCATTGCCGTTTACTCCCGTGCGCGTGCGCGTAGCCGAAGAGGCGTTCTTTTTTGTGCGGCAGCTGGTGGCCGGCCAGATCGCCGGACTTGAAAATTACCAGGTGGAAAAACAAAAAGCGGGCCACACTTTACAGCCGTCGGATTACGAGATAAACGAGCATATACTCACGGCTTTCCGGGGATTTGTCGCCAAAGATAAGGAAAGCGGGTTGACCGCGGAGCTGCTGGAAAACCAGATGGCCTTTGCCAAAATGCGTTTGCGCGATGAGCTGGTGACGGCGGCATATTCTACCGAGCTGGGGCAGCAGGTTTTATTGGAACAGGACCCGCAGGTCCTGAAAGCGATCGACGCCCTGCCGGAAGCGAAAAAGCTCGCGGAAAATATCAGGGGAAACCGGCAGATAGGCTAAAGCGGTATTCTCGCCAGGGACGAACCCATTTTAAGTTCTAAAATCAATGTATAAGACGATCGGAATTGTAACAGGCGGCGGAGACGCGCCGGGATTGAATGCGGTTATCAGGGCGGCGGTCAGAACGGCGATCAATCAATACGATATGAAGGTCATCGGCATCGAAGACAGCTTCGAAGGGTTGATCGGCGAGCCGCAGACCATGAAGCTCACCAAGAAAAGCGTCAGCGGGCTTTTGCCGCGCGGCGGAACGATCCTCGGCACGCGCAACAGCGGGCATTTCGTGCAGCACGAAAAGAACGGCAAAGCCGTTTATCCCGAAGGGCCGATGAACGAAGCCATCCGGAATATGAAAAAGCTCGGCATGGAAGCGCTGATCGTGCTGGGCGGGGAAGGAACGCTGGCGATCGCCGAGGAATTTTATGAACGCGGGTTTCCCGTTATCGGAGTTCCGAAAACTATCGACAACGACCTGGCGGCGACGGAACTGACCTTCGGTTTTATGACCGCCATCGATATCGCCACCGAGGCGCTCGACCGCCTGCATACCACCGCCGCTTCGCACGACCGCGTGATGATACTTGAAGTAATGGGCCGGAACACGGGTTGGATCGCGCTGCACTCCGGGCTGGCAGGGAGCGCCGATATCATCCTGATTCCGGAGATACCGTTTTCGCTGGAATCGCTGAAACGAAAGGTCAAAGAGCGGGAAACCAGCGGCTCGCGCTTTACCAACATCGTGGTGGCCGAGGGCGCGCGGGAAGAAGGTAAAGCCGAGATATACCAGGATACCGGGACTTCGGATAAGGCGGCGCGGCTCGGCGGTATCGGCGATTACCTGGCGCATAAGGTGGAAGAGATCACGGGCAAGGAATCGCGCTGCGTGGTGCTGGGGCATTTGCAGCGTGGCGGCAGCCCGAACGCTTTTGATAGAATGTTGGGAACGAATTTCGGCGCCTGCGCGGTGCGGGCGCTGGCAAACGGCGAAAACGGGAAGATGGTCGCATTACAGTCGAACGAGATCATTACGGTGCCGCTTTCCCAGGCCATTGCCAATATAAAAAAAGTAAACCCGACGGACAATTGGTGCGCACGGCACGCGATATCGGTATTTCTTTTGCCGCGCCGCGGGAAAACAAGCTTTAATAATTTATCTTATCGAGCGAGGAAAAATTTGTTAGAAGAAGTCATCAGAAAACTGGAACACGAACTAAAGGAATACGAAACCGAGCTTAATATCGAGCTTCCCAAGGAAATTCAAAAGGCGCGGGAATACGGCGATCTGCGCGAAAATGCCGAGTACAAAGCGGCGCTGGAACGCCAGTCGTTCGTAAAAGCGCGGGTGATGGAACTAAGCAAACGGCTCAATGAGATCGAGTCCATTGACGTCAGCAAGATCCCGACCGATACCGCCGCTTACGGTTCGCGGCTGGTCGTGTACGACGTGGATCGCGACGAAAAAATAAATTACAAATTGGTGACTTCCGAGGAAAGCGATCCGGAAAAAGGCCTGATCTCCACGGTCTCGCCCATCGGGCAAAGCTTTATGGGCAAGGAAGAGGGCGATGAGGTGACCGTAAAAACTCCCGGCGGCGTCCGCAAATTCGAGATCATCGAACTAAAAACAATTCACGATAAGTAAAACTGGGAAGGTTCAGAGTTACGCGTTTACGCGTGATCACGCCTGAAGGCGTAACTCTAAACTTTAAAGTCGATTCGAAAGCGCATCCATTCTTGCCGACGCCCGCCACTTGCTTTCTTTTTGCGCGGTTGAATTCTGCGAAGAAGTCAGGGTCTTTTGCTTCTCCTGGTAATTCAACACCCCCGCCACCATAGCCAGATCCCGTTCCGTCTCATCGATCTTTTTTTCCGCTGTTTTTTGCCGCTCGTTAAAACGGGAAATAAAACCGGTATCCAGTTTGCCCGCGAGAAATTCTTCGTCTTCGACGATCAGTCGAAAAAAGGGAAGCGTCGTTTTTATTCCCTCGACTGAATATTCCCGCAGCGCGCGCCGCAGGCGGCCGATGGCTTCCTCGCGGGTCCTGCCCCAGGCTGCGAGCTTCGAGATCATCGGGTCATAGTAGATGGTAACCTCCGCGCCTTCGTAGACGCCGCCGTCGTCGCGGACGCCGCCTCCCTGCGGCAGGCGCAGCCGGGTGATCCTGCCCGGCGAAGGCAGAAAATTATTTTCCGGGTCTTCGGCGTAAACGCGGCATTCGATGGCGTGGCTGTTCCAGGTGATATCGGATTGCGTAAAGGAAAGTTCATTTCCCGCGGCCACCAGTATCTGCTCACGCACCAGATCGATCCCGGTGACGAGTTCGGTTACGGGATGCTCGACCTGCAGGCGGGTGTTCATTTCCAGAAAATAAAACGAGCGGTCCAGGTCCGACACTAAAAATTCCACCGTACCCGCGCCGACATAATTCACCGCCCTGGCGACCAGCAGCGCGGCCTCTCCCATACGCGCGCGCAGGTCGGGATCGTTTATCGGCGAGGGGCATTCTTCCACCACTTTTTGGTGGCGGCGCTGGATGGAGCATTCGCGCTCGCCGAGGTGGACGTAATTCCCGTGGCTGTCGGCAAAGATCTGAATTTCGATATGCCGCGGGCGGACGACGGCTTTTTCCAGGTAAACGGCATCGTCGCCGAAGGAAGCCCGCGCTTCGCCCTGCGCGGTCTCGAATGACGACTTGAGATCGTCCGCATTTTCTACCAGCCGCATTCCTTTTCCGCCGCCGCCGGCCGATGCCTTCAGCATCACGGGAAAACCGAATTCTTCCGCCGTTTTCAGCGCATCGTCAGCGGATTTCAAAGGCTCGGTCGTGCCCGGCACCACCGGGACGCCGGCCTCTATTGCGATCTTGCGGGCGCTGATCTTGCCGCCCATCGCTTCCATTGCCTCGGGCGAAGGGCCGATAAAAACGAGGCCTTCGGCCGCGGCCTGCCTTACGAAATCCGCGTTTTCCGAAAGAAAACCATAGCCCGGGTGGATCGCTTCGGCGCCCGCTTTTTTGGCGGCTTCGATTATCTTTTCGCCGCGCAGGTAACTTTCACTCGAAGGGGGCGCGCCGATCGGGTAAGCTTCGTCGGCCAGGCGAACGTGGAGCGCCGCGGCGTCGGCTTCGGAATAAACCGCAACCGGCGAGATCCCCATATCGCGGCAGGCGCGTATCACGCGCACGGCAATTTCTCCACGATTGGCGATGAGAATCTTTTTGAACATAGATGAAGAATTTTAGCGGGTATCCAAGATTTCGGCAATTTCAACTTAATTGTTAATTATTCATTGTAAATTATTAATTGGCAAAAAAATGACAGAACAATGAATAATTAACAATGGTTGCGCCGAGTACAACTTCAACTACTTTGCGTCCTTTGCGCCTCTGCGTGATAAATTTCACGCCAAGCCGCAAAGGCCGCAAAGTTAAAAACCACTACTTCTAAATGAGAATTGAATTTCCGGGCTGGTTTGGGTCGTAGCGCACGGTAACTTTTGCGCCGGGAGCGTACCGGGCGCCGTCGGCGCGTTGTTCGGCGGTCAGTTTGTCGGAAGATTCGTACTCGGAGCCGTTCGCGTTGTAGACAAAATAAACAAACTCGTTATTCCGGTCGGGGCGTTCCTCGAGGATGGTGCCTTCAGTGATCCGGCCGAATTGGGTAAGCGTCATCCGGCGTTTGAGCTCCGGATCGATCTTGTTTCTTTTAAAAAATCGAATAATCCCATGAGGTCTAATCCAAAATAAGCGGCGGCTTATTGTAACGGGCGCGCAGGCCGTTGATCGCGCTTAACACTTTGGGTATCTTAATGATGCGCGCTTCCAGCGGGCGTTTGCCGGGAATGTCCAACATTATCAAACCCAGCAGGATGGTCAGGAAGCCTTGTCCCGGAACTCCCGGCAGCGATAAAAGTATGCCCAGTATGATCAGCACCACGCCTAGCACATTTTTCAATATTAGCGCGCCCCAGCGCACGAACCAGGAACTGCCGGGCAAAAATTCGCGCTGGTGGGTTTCGCTGAAATAGTTGGCGGGAATTTTCACCATAACTATCGCAACGGCCAGCGTGCTGGCGATCAGCGACACCAGAAATAAACCTAAAGTAAGTAAAACATTACTCCAGGTAAGACTTTGATAAAAATCAGATAACCAATTCATATTAAATGACCAATAAGCCTCTAAATCAGGTTTTACGTCATTTGAAGGCCGCGGGTTCCGCGCTTAATTTGCGGCATCGAGCTTGCGCATTTCCTTCCACGTGTAATAAATGCGATGGATGAACGTCCAGAAAGAACCGATCGCCAGCACCCACAGAACCGCCGGCATCCGGTAGGAAAAATAAGGCCCCAAAAGAGGGGTAGAGCTGAGAGCGCCGATGATAAAAAGCACGATCCTTTCGGGACGCTGCATAAAACCCACGTTGGGATTCGGGACGACGCTTTCCGCCTTGGCGGCGGTGTAGCTGACCATTACCGAGCCCATCATTCCCACGCCGGCAAGAAACACGTTCAAGAGCGAATGTTCGGGGCGGTTGGCGGCGTAAAAAACCATGATGCCGACAAAAAGCACCATGTCGGAAAGGCGGTCGAGCGAGGAATCGAGAAACGCGCCGAAGCGGGTGACGTTTCCCGTCAGGCGGGCGACGTTGCCGTCCAGCATGTCGAACAGGTTCGCCACGATCAAAACGATCCCAGCCCAAAAGAAATACCCCAGGCCGAACAGCACACCGCAGGCGACATTTATCAACACGCCGATGATGGTCAGAATATTAGGGTTGATGCCCAGCACGGCAAGGCCCCGCACTATCGCATCAATGATGCGCATTGCGCCCCGGCCTATGCTGGCTCCAACTTCCAACAAGTTTCAGCGTTCTCCGTAAAATTGAACTGTAATACCAAAAGGAAATGATAGGGAGCATTTTCGGCTATTGTCAACTTGGGAGATTTTGCAGTTTGACGTTATTAGAGCAGCAAAGGCGGAAAACCGGTCAGTAAAAGAGAGTGTGAACAGTCAGCGAAGCTGACGGCAGAATGTAACCCCAGGTGGAGCGCAGCGGAACCGGGGGGCAGCGATTTCCTCATGATCGAGCTCGCTTTAGCGGGCGACAGATGGCTAATTGAGAGTTTCTGTCGCCCGTAAAACGGGCTGAAATTACTAAAACGAACTTAACCCCAGGCTTGCGCCTGGGGCTAAAGTCTTTCGTCCGCCGGCGCGGACTGTATCTTTTTGAATTTTAACCGTCGCGTTATTAGCCTATCAAGAGGAAGCGCGGGCCCCTCGCTGCGACAGGCGGGATTTTCTGACGGGCCTTTCGGGGGGTGATCTTACTTCCACTTCGTGGATCTTCAACACTATCTGCACCACATCGGAGCGTTTATCGAGTTTCGCGGGGACAAAAGCCGGGGAAGTGTCCGGCACCTGTTCCATGGCCTTTTCCAGTTCCTGCATGGTTTTTTCATCGGGTGAGGGCTGCACCACTTCGTTGATGCGCGCGATGCCGTCGCTGAAAACGTCGGCCACCAGCACGATCTCGCGGTTTTTCCCGCCGCCCCGCGCCATTGCCGAAGTCATCGCTACCAGCGCGCCGTTAGGATTGAGGCTGGGCGATTCCTGCGCCACGTCCGATCTTTCCGCCGCGTACCGGAAGGTGGCCCCATCCAGTGAAGCCATCTCTCCACGTCTTGCGGCATTTTCCCGCAGGCCGCTTGCCGGCAGCATGATGCCCAGGGCCAGCAGCGAGAAAAGCGCCAGGGAAGCAAAGGTGCCGACACCATAAGGCACAAGACGCGGCTGGAGCCACTGCTCGAATTTTTCCATCGCGGAAGTCTTCGGCTGTTTCCTGTCTATCGCCAGTTCCGCCTGCAGCGCATTCTTGATAGAACTTGCCAGCGCGCCGGAGATCTGCGGCTTTCTGACCGATTTTAATTCCTGTGACAGGCTTCTGTACTGCGCTAATTTGACGCGGCAAAGCGGGCAAGTATCGATATGACTTTCGACCGACCGGCGTTCGTCCGCCGTCAGTTCGTCTTCCGCGTAAAAGGAAAGATTAAATTGTAAGTCCTCGCAAGTCATAAATTTTTTAACCTTCGGCGAACCAAACTACCGTTCACCGTGCGGCGAATGACTGACCAACCCCGGCTGTTTCTTGTTAATTCGCAAGGAACAACGCGTTCGGTCCATTTCAAATTCGAGCTCCCGGGTATCCTGCAATCTCTGAGTTGCTGGTCGTTTTTCAAATAACTGCAAAAACGCCGCGAGTCTCTTCTTTGACCTGAACCGTTTCGCCACCTTTGATACCCTTTGGCACCGAGTTTTCGTTCAAAAGTGAAACCGGGGCAGGTCAATCATTCGCCAATTTTTCAAATATCCTTAAGTTTGCGCCGCAATTCGTCCCGCCCGCGGGCGATGCGCGATTTTATCGTGCCGACGTTCGTTTTCAGCGCGGCGGCGATCTCCTCGTATGTCAATCCTTCGATGTCCCGTAAAATCACCACTTCGCGGAAATTCTGGGGCAGTTCGCCGAGCGCCCGGTGCAGCGCCTGGCCGCGTTCGTGATTTATTGCCGCCGTTTCCGGGTTTTCGCTGCTCGGCGAAGGTATCCGTTCCGATAATCCAAGGGTTTCGCTTTCCGCTTCGAGGGAAACCGTCACGTCCCTGCGGCGGCGCTTCCACCAGCGGCGGCGGTTGCGCGATTCGTTGATGGCGATGCGGAAAAGCCAGGTTTTGATATCGGCTTCGCCGCGGAAATTCTTAACATTGCGCAGCGCCCGCAGGAAGGTTTCCTGGGTCAGGTCCTTGGCTTCTTCCAGGTCTTCGGTCAGCCTTACCAGCAGCCCGTAAATGTCTGCGGAATATTTGTTTACCAGCTGATCGAAAGCCGCGGGATCACCCGCCTTCAGGTTTTCAAGGAACAGAGTTTCGGCCGAAGAGCCGGCGGAAGAGTGCGCCGCCAAAGCGACCTGGTTTAGTTCTTCACCGTCAAAAGCGATTGACTTCTGGAAAAACATACTCCGCCTTTTCTCCCGATCAGCGAAACTCTCAAACTGCTCGTCCGCTTATACCGCGAACTATAATATTAGACACCTGGTTTTACCAATTTGTTCCCGGAAATTTCTGCTGGAACGCCGAATTCATTCGGCCCGGCTGCCTCGCAGCCGTATCTTTCAATTTCACAACGAATTAACGTATATTCACGCGAATATACGATCTCAAGAGAGTTGATTTGAGAAATTCGTTGTTAAACTTTTCAGTTTTTCGATGCCGCGCGATTCGCGGCACAATGAATTGTGCGCTCCGAATGCTTGACAACCGTCAAACTGAAAGCTAGATTGGTTTATTTTGAAAGAACAATCTACACTTATTAGAACACTATAATTATATAATCTTGCATTGATCATGGCACGAAAAAGAAGACAAGTAACCGAAACACAGGCTGAAGACCAAAAAAAGAAACCCGCCTATAAAGACCCTTTTCAACAAAAAGTAGGCAAACAAGTCGAACAGTTAGGCAAAGGACTGGAAGGCAGAGGCAGGCAAATACTTTACGGCCTGCTGGCGCTGGCGGTGATCGGCGTTTTGGCGTTCGTCGTTTATTCCTATAGCCGCCGGCAAAATAATGTCGCGCAAGCCGCTTTGGGCAAAGCCATCGAAACCTCGCAGGCGCCGATAAGCACCACGCCGATGCCGGGCTTTACGGGTAAAACATTCGCCACGGAAAAGGAACGGGCTGAGGCAGCCGTCGCGGAATTTCAGGAAGTGGCAAATAAATTCGGCAGCCCTTACAACGACCGCGCCAAATATTTCATTGCGGTCGAACGGCTCAAGCTGGACCGCGAAGCGGGTATCAACGAGCTGCAGGAAGCGGCCAAAAGCAGCGACAAGGAAACCGGAGCGCTGGCTAAATTCGCGCTGGGACAAGCCAAGGCCGCCGACGGAAAATCAGACGAAGCGGCCGCGATATACAGCGAACTTCTTTCGCAAAGCAATTCACTGCCGGCGAAGGAAACTTTGAATTTCGAACTGGCCGGGCTCTATGAAAAGCAGGGCAAGACCCCCGAAGCCGCCGATATTTATTTCAATATCGTGAAAGAGGCGCGGGAAGCCAAAACGGCTGACGGGAAACCGCTGCCGATGACCGGGACCGCGCGCGAAGCCACGACCAAACTGGAAAAGATCGCGCCCGACAAGGCCAAGGAACTCCCGCCCGAGCCGGCCGCGACGGATCTGGAATAAGTAACAGTCAGCGAACTGACGAAAGAATTTAGCCCCAGGTGGAGCGCAGCTTACGCCCGGGGCTTTACTCTGTCGTCCGCTAAAGCGAACGCTCCGAAATTCAAACTAATCATTTATCTTTCATCTATTACCTATTTCGGAATAGATCATAACTGATAGAGGATAGATAAGAGATCGTATCGTTTTGAAAAATGCCTGCTTATTAAACGTTTCCTGTTATAATTAAACCGTAACATGGAGCATACTGAACCAGTAAGCATCTCTGAAACGCCGCCGCTGGAAACAGCCGCGGCCGGGTTGGCCGGACGGGTTTGCAGCGTCCGGGTCTCGCCGGGCAGTTATTTCGCCGCTCTTTTCCTGCTTACCTTTTTCTCCGGTTTCCTGATCTATCTTGAATTCGATCTCTGGGGCACGATCGTGTTCTGCAGCGCCTGGCTTAGCCTGCCGATTCTGGCCTGGTTCGACCGTATCGTCTTCAACGGGAAAAGGGTCTATCGCACCGGCATCGTACCGGTCGTATGGGGCTGGCTCAACCGCCAGGTGCGCCATCTGAAAATTTCCGACATCGAACGGGTCGAAACCCAGGCTTTGCGCGCCATCCGCCGCGGCGGCGAAGTTTACTACCGCTACCGCAGCCAGATCCAGGGCAAGGGCGCAAGCTTTACCACCGCTTCCGGCGGCGGAAACTACCGCGCGCTGGTTAGCCTGCTGTTTCCGCTGCTGGCGGAAGACAAGCTCGATACGCGCTCGCTGGAGCTGCGCGATTACCTGACCGATCCCAAACGTATAAATCACAATGCCGAAGTTTTGCGCCTGCCCTCGACCGAGGTGCTGGAAAATTCCTTATCGGAATTTCAGGACCCGGCCGGCAGAAAACGCGTCAAGGCCGAGACCGAAAAGGCCAGCGAAGAGGAAGTGAAAAAAGCCGAGGAATTGCGCCGCGTGGCAAACGAGCTGCGCCTGAACGGCAATTTGCTCCAGGCGCTGGAAGCTTTCCGCCGCGCGCTTTTGCTCAACCCGACCAACGCCTGGCTGCTGTTCGAATCGGCGCGCTGCCTTTATTCCTACGCCGGGCTGCAGCGCGACGAAAAGCTGCGCCACAAAGCCGACGCTTTTATGCGGCTGGCGGAACGCCGCGGTAACGGCAACGCCGATTTTCTCTCGCGGCTGGGAGAAAGCTACCTGCAGTATGCCGATGAAAAACGCGCCCGGAACGTATTTATGCGCGCGCTCAATCTGGACGCCGATAATTTCCGCTCCGCCAAGGGCCTGGCGGAGCTGGCCCTGCGCGAAGGAAAGCTCGCCCACGTGGTGCATCATTTCAGCGCCGCTCTGCGCGCCGCAAAAAACCACGCCCTGAAGCGTTGGGCGCAGGACGAGATCGATTATTTTACCCGGTTGAACAACGACGAGGATTATATGGAGATCGAGATCAAGCGCATCAATCTGCTCGAAGGCGTCCAGCGCAACAAGGCCATCACGATGCGGATCTCGCTCTTCGGTTTCGCTGTGATCTTGTTCGGTATGTTCACCAGCGACCAGCTCATTTCAAACATCGGCTGGGCCTGCACCGCGGCCGCGATGCTGATCTGGACGGGATTGATGATCGGCGGAAAGATCCTGGCGGACCGCTTTCCCGCGATCGATGACGAAGAGGAAGATTAATCCTTTATTAAGGCAGAAACGCGACAGTTATGGAGCGTGTCGATCATTTGAGACACGCTCCATAACTGTCGCGTTTCTGCCTATCACGCCTGAAAGCGTAACTCTGAACTTATCGTTTTACTTCTCAGCCGCTTTTTTCTTTACGACCCTTTTCTTAGCCGTGGTGGCTTTGGGCCTGACCTCGGCCGTTTTCGCCGGCGGGTTCAGCAGCGCATCCCAACGATAATGCTGTACGGGCTCTACCTTGCCGGACGATATCTTCTCGATAATAAAATCCGACAGGGCGTTCACGATCCAGTTGTGGTTGTATTCGCCGACCGAAGCCAGTTCGGCATCCGGCGCGGGATTCATAAAGTCGATGGCGTAGGGAATATTATCCTTGATGGCAAACTCGACCGTGTTCAGGTCGTAACCGAGAGCGCGGCAGATCGTCTGCACGTCTTTTTCCACGCGCGCGTGGAGTTCGGGTGAGAGATAATCATCGATGTTCACGTACTGCATTCCCGAAAGATAAGGCTTGGTCGGATCGTAAGGCATGATCAAAACTTTTTCCTGCCCGACGCAATAACAGCGCACGAACTGGTCGAATTCGATGCCTTCCTGCAGCGTCATGCAGAGCGTGCCGCTGCGGTTGAATTCCCGCCAGAGTTCTTCGAGCGAGTGGATCTTCGAAACATTTTTCCAGCCGCCGCCGTCGAAAGGTTTCAGGAAAGCGGGGAACCCGACGTAATCCACAATGCTCTGCCAATCGATGGGAAACTCCAGGTTGCGCAGGCTTTCCGGCGTGATGTCCGGGATGTAAGAGTGCTGCGGCAGCAGAACTGTCTTCGGGATCGCCACGCCCAGCTTTGACGCCAGGCTGAAGTTAAAAAACTTGTCGTCCGCCGACCACCAGAAAGGATTGTTGATGATATAGGTCCCTTCCAGCGCCATGCGTTTTAGCGTCGCGCGGTAGTAGGGGACTTCGTGCGAGATGCGGTCGATAATGACCTCGTATTGCTTTGGCTCGTCCAGGCGGATCCCGCCGATCGTGACATATTCGGCGGTTATCTCGCCGCCGCCTTTTTCATTAATTGTTTTGATGATCGATTCGGGAAAGGTTACTTCGCGCCCGACCAATATTCCGACTTTTTTCATTAGATGGTCCTTTTTAAATATGTTGATAGATAATTACAAATTCCGGCTGTACCGAAAACCTAAATTCTATCAAACAAGCGGGCGGATGAAAAGGAGAGTTGTTTAGAGTTGCGCGTTTTAAGCGTAATGCAGAGGCGGAAACGCGACAGTTATGGAGCGTGTTGATCCACTTTTAGGACACGCCCCATAACTGTCGCGTTTTCTGCCTGGGTTACCACGCCTTAAGGCGTAACTCTAAACTTTGAACCGGATATATCAACCCGATTTATGCTCATCGGTCATCGCCAGCGTGATCAGCGATAGATGGGCGCCGGTCGGATCGGAAACAATGCAAAATCTGCCTACGGTCGGTATATCTCTCGGCGGCATTTCGACCTTTCCGCCAAGTTCCGCGACCTTTGCGGCCGAAGCGTCGACATCATCGACCGCGACATAAGCCATCCAGTGCGACGGCACATTGCCCATTTCGGCGGGCAGTTCGAACATACCGCCGACCGGCGGCTCGCCGGCGGCCGGGCTGAATTCGGTGTAATCCATTTCCGGCATTTTACTTTCTCTGATGTCCCAACCGAACAGTTCGGTATAAAAAGGCTTCGCGGCAGCCACTCCGCGGGCGTTTAGTTCCATCCAGCAAAAAGATCCGTGTTTAGGTCCCATAATTTTCTCCTTAAAAATGAATGTTTAGATTAATACGTAACGGCTGACCTTAAGTTTCAGGCGCTTGATTCATTTTCCTCATAACGCTTCAGCTTGCGGTAAAGCGTGGAAAGATCGATGCCCAGGATAATGGCTGCCCGGGCCTTGTCGTCATCCACCGAATGCATTATTTCCATCAGATAACGGCGCTCCATTTCTTCCAGCGTGGGGCGCAAGCCTTCCGGGTCGCGCATAGGCAATCCATTGCCCGCGGACTCGCGCACGCGGTCGGGAAGGCAGGCCAGGTCGATCTCTTCGCCGCTCAGAATAAAAGCGCGCTCGATGGCGTTTTGCAGTTCGCGGACGTTGCCCTGCCAGGGATAATTTATCAGGGCCGACATCGCCGCGGTCGAGATGGATTTTTCGGGCGCCTTTTGCTCGCGCGCGAATTTGCCGGCGAAGTGTTTTGCCAGCAGGGAAATGTCCTCGCGCCGTTCGCGCAGCGGCGGCAGGTGAATTTCGATGACGTTGAGCCGGTAATAAAGGTCTTCGCGAAAGCGGCCTTCTTTGATCTCGGTTTCCAGATCGCGGTTGGTGGCGGCGATAATGCGGGCGTTGAATTTTACCGGCACGCTGGCGCCGATGGGCGTGACCTCGTGTTCCTGCAGCGCGCGCAGCAGGCGCACCTGCAAAGCCTGTGAAACCTCGCCGATCTCATCAAGAAAAACCGTGCCTCCTTCGGCCGAGCGAAAAAGCCCCGGCTTTGCCGTGACCGCGCCGGTGAAGGCCCCCCGCGTATGTCCGAAAAGCTCCGATTCGAGCAGGCTTTCGGGCAGCGCTCCGCAGTTGACCGCCAGGAAAGGTTTGTCCGAGCGCGGGCTGTGATGATGGATCGCGCGGGCGACCAGCTCCTTGCCGGTCCCGCTTTCGCCCTCGACCAAAATGTTGGCATTGGTCGCGGCGACTTTTTCCACCAGCCGGAAAACTTTCTGCAGCGCTTCGGAAGTGCCGATGATCCCGGAAAAGCTGTAGCGCTTGTCCAGCTCGCGGCGCAGCGCCCGGTTTTCGCGAAAAAGCTCGCGCTGGCGCAGGGCGTTTTTGACCCGCTGCAGCAGATCTTCGTTGACGAAAGGTTTGGTGACGTAATCGTACGCGCCTTTGCGCAGCGCGGCGATGGCGGAATCGACCGAGGAATAAGCCGTCATCACTATCACCAGCGCTTCGCCGTCGACCGCCTTTAGATGATCGAGCAGCTCCAGGCCGTCCATTCCCGTCATACGGATGTCGGTCAGCGTCAGCGCCACTTCGCCGGTGGTAAAAATTTCCAGGGCGGCTTCGGCGCTGCCGGCGGTGGCGACCGAATAGCCGGCTTCCTGCAGGATCTGCCGCAGGATGTTACGCAGCAGTTCTTCATCCTCGACGATCAGAATAAGCGGAGATTGAGACATATTTTCTTTAAGTTTATAGCAGATTTTCCCTAGTCAGCGAAGCTAATAAATTGCCACTAGCTTTAGCTAGTGGTTAAAGGGAAATAGTTATGACCGGCTTTAGCCGAACAATTTTGGGCTAAAGCCCAAATCTCAAATGGATAATCTTATCCACTAGCTAAAGCTAGTGGCAATTGAAAAAGAGAGACCAGTTTCATTTTCCCCAAACGCCTGTGTTAAAATTTTTCGAATACAGGAATGTCGGGCAGTTAAATTAATGACCTTCAAGCATTTAATAGGACACCTCGCAGTTTGCTTTATTTTCTCGCTCGCCTTGTTTTTACAGGGAATTTCGGCGCAGGAAACCAATCCGGTCGACCGTAAGGTCGCCAATCCCATCACCGATACGCCGAACGTCAACCCCGTCGCCCAGGACATAAACGTTTCTCCGACGCCGAAAAAAGAGCCGAAGGAAAAGCCGGAAGGCGGCGACGGCGAGGTGGTGGTCTATTCCGACCGGAACACCGGTTCGGGCGAAGAAGGCAAGCGCGTGGTGATCCACGAAGGAAACGTAGATGTGCGCTACGGGATATACCGCATGCAGGCCGATAAGATCACGATCTATGAGGCGACGAATAAATTGCTCGCGGAGGGCAATGTCGTCTTCGATCAGGGTGAAGACCAGCGCATCACCGGCTCAAAGGCCGAATGGAACTACAAGACAAAGCTCGGCTACTTTGTCGATTCCACCGGTTTTACCAATCAAACCAACGACGGGACGGTGGTCTATTTTACCGCCGACCGTGTCGAGCGAATTTCTTTGGACGAGATCGTAGTCTATAACGGCAAGTTCACCGCCTGTGAAGACGCCGTGCCGAAATGGAGTTTTACCGCCAAAAAAGCGACCATCAAAACCAACGACCGCATCAAGCTCAAAAACCCTAAGTTCCGGGTAAGAGATGTGCCGATCGTGCCGCTGCCTTATGCCTCGATCTCGATCAAGAAACAGGACCGCGCTTCGGGTTTTCTGACGCCGACCTTCGGCTTTTCCGGCAAGAAGGGATTCCAGCTTTCCACCGCCTACTACCAGACCGTCGGGCGTTCGGCTGACGTTACTTTACGCACGGACCTGTACTCGGCGCGGGGATTCGGTTTCGGGTTTGACGTGCGCACCCGGGCAAATTCGCGCTCCTACCTGGATTTCGGGTTCTTCGGGGTAAAAGACCGGGTACTGGGCCACAAAGAAGACGCGCAGAACCCGGACCAGGGCGGCACTACTTTCTATGCCAACGGCGTGCATTATTTTCCCAACGGCTTTACCGCCGCGGTCGATGTGCGGCTGTATTCGAACCTGGCCTTCCGCCAGGTCTTTTCCGAAGGCATTCAACAGGTGATCTCGCCGATAGAAAATTCCCAGGCGTTCGTCAATAAAAGCTGGAACAGTTACACGCTGAATGTGCTGGCCCGCTCGCAGGTCATTTCGATCCCGAACGTCCGCATCTCGACGCGCAATTTGCCGAGCATAAATTTCGAAAAGCGCCCCTCGCCGCTCGGCTTCTTTTAAAAAACTGCCCGTTTATTTTTCCTTCAAGACCGCGCTCGAAGGCGTCAGCCGGCGCGAATCCGTCGACAGCCTGGCGGCCTACCAGCAAGTGGCGGGGAACGATCCGATCCTTACGCCCGCCTTGGGGCAGCGGCTTGATTTCTACCCGCAACTATCTGTGCCGTTTCACTTTATGGGCATGTCTGTAACGGCGACCGCGGGCGCCAGGACCACTTATTATTCGAATTCGCTGGACACGAACCGCAATGTGGTCAGCAAGGACCTGATACGGACTTACGGAGAATTCGAGCTTGACGTAAAACCCGTCACGCTGGCGAAAAACTTTTACAAAAAGAACGGCGATTTTCGTTTTCGCCACGTCGTCGAACCGTACTTTACCTATCGTTATATCAAGGGAGTTTCGAATTTCGCGCGGATCATCAGATTCGATTACGCGGACACTTTTACGGATACGAACGAAGTGGAGTTTGGCGTGACCAACCGCTTTTTCACCCGCCGCTATACCGAGGCGGTGACGGAAGAAGCGCAGCGGCGCCGCCGCGAAAATCCGGCCGCCGTTACAGGGGACGAAAAACCGCTTTCCATTCAGCCCTACGAAATTTTTACTTTCACCATTCGCGGCAAACATTTTTTCGATCCTTACTTCGGCGGGGCTTTAAATCCCGGCCGCCGCAATGAGATCGCCGCGATCACCGACCTGACGCCTTTTACTTTCGGCGGGGTGCCGCGCCGCTGGTCGCCGCTCACTTTCGATGCGACTTACCGCCCGCGCAAAACGATATTTGCCAGCACGCGTTTCGACCTCGGCGTGCAGGGCGGCGGGCTGCGCAACATTTCGCTGACGGTGGGCTACGACACGCGGCTGATCAAGGTGTTCCAGACTTTCTATTACACACGCGCGGTGACACTGATCCCTTCGCTGCAGCAATACAATAACCCGTTCGGCAAAGAGCCCGGCACGCTGCGCGGCTCGCAATGGAGCCCCTCGTTTTTCATCGGCAACCGCGACCGCGGCTGGTTTTTCGGCTCGTCGCTTTTCTTCGATTTCGAAAACAAGCGCGCGACCAAAACTTCGCCGCTGATCAGCTCCATCGGCACCATCGGCTATGCCTTTGACTGCTGCTCGGTCGCTTTCCAGGCCTACAACGTCAATGTCGGCGTAAGGCGCGAAAACCGCTACGTCTTCAGCTTTAAATTAAATGGAATAGGAACTTTCGGAACCGAACAAATAGGGCAAGGCCTAAGATGACCTTGCCCCCCGGAATAAAACCGGCCCTGGATCTTTTTTTACCAGCATCCGGCGTACCACCTGTCCACCTCGTAACATTGGTATTCCGTTAACAGGCACCAATTCGAGCCGGGTCTAAAGGATGTTTTCAGGAAATTCACCTTTTTTCGCGGAAAGAGCGGGTCCTGACGGTCGTTAAGAGGTATGCACTCATACCACACCCAATACCACTCCGTGCAGCCGCCGCCCCAACCGCCGGGCTCATAACCGCCGCCGCCGCCACCACCGCCGGTGCTTCCGCCGGTCATGTTATAGGTGGGGCTGCCGCCGGAACTGCCGCCGTTACCGCCACTGCCGCCGCTGCCGCCCGAACCGGGGTCTCCGCTTGCGCCTGTACTTCCGGCTGCCCCTTGAGTTCCTTCACACCCGATAAGGCTCCCGGCGCTGCCGGCGCCGCCGGGCGCGCCCGGCTGTCCAGGTTGACCGAATAGGCCCGCTTGTCCTGCTTCTCCCGCTGCGCCGCCGCTGTTGTCATAGGCGATCTGGCTGGTGTTATAGCCGAATACGAAATTTACAGTTATTGAGCCGCCGTTGCCGCCGTCACCCCCGTCACCGCCGTCGCCGCCATAACCGCCGTCACCGCCGCGGCCGCCATTGCCGCCGTTGCCGCCATTACCGACACCGCCCGGATTACAGGAACAGCTTGCTCCGTTACCGCCTTTACCGCCATCGCCGCCGGTGCCGCCCGCGCCCCCATAACCGCCGTCGCCGCCTTTGCCCCCGGCGCCGCCCCTGGTGATCAGGTTATAAGGAGTAGAGTCATTGGGATTGGTGATCGTTACCGTCATCGCCGAGCCGTTCGCGCCATTGCCGCCATTGCCGCCATCGCCGCCGCCCGAACCATCGCTCCCGGTTACGCCTCCGCTTCCGTTGGCTCCGTTCACGCCGCCCGAACAGCTGCCGTTTGACCCGGCTGCCCCGTTTGCTCCGTTTGCGCCGTTGGAGCCGTGTTGCCCGTTTGCCCCATTAGCGCCGGGTTGGCCGCTTTGATTTTGTGCTAACGATGAGATCGGGGTGTAGCTGGCATTAAAGAAAACGGGCTCTGTTTCCCTTGGTAATGCGGGCCTGGGATTTTTTTGCGACTCCAGCCATTCCTTCCTTCCGGGGCCGCTGAGATCTATCGTGATCGAACCGCCGCTGATCTTTGCCTCCATCGACTCTACGGCGAAGATATGAAGATCATACGGGCCCTTGATCAATACGTCCCGTCCTTCGAATTTTACTTTTCGCGCTAAAATGACCGTATGGCCGGTGAGCGTGATCCGCGCGGGCAGGGTAAGCTCATTCGCAATGCCAACCCCTTTTATTCTCGTCAGGGGAACGTTGCGATTTTCGTACATTTCCGGCATTTGATCGAACGCGGTTGATAATTTTGTTTGCCAGTTCTTAGTAAATAACAGGTAAGGATCAAACGGCACCTGCCGGCTTAGCAGCATTTTCCGGACCCGTTCCACTACTTCCGATCTGGCTTGAAGTTCCTTGATCTTTTCGGGCGTTAATTGTTTGACTTTTTTGGCGCCGTCCTGCTGTGCAGATGTATAGCCGCTTTTAGTGACCGGCACGGTTAATGAGATCACCAATGCCAGACATATGACAAAGGTGAGAATAGTCGTTTTTTTCATATTTTCCTCCATATTTCGTGGGCAGTGATTTAGAAGATGAAGGTTAACTACACACTTCAACCGTTGATGCAGGGGCAGATCATTTGTGATAGTTCGTCAGGGATTCTGGAAGTACAGGGATTACCGAACAAGATTCGAAACACAATAAAGAATTACTGCGCTTTAAAATACAAAACCTGGGATAAAATGGCAAGGTTTTTTTTGAGAATTTCTTCGGCCTGATCTTAAGCGATAAGCTGAGAGTAAATTCCCGGGTCGACATTCCCGCCGCTCACTATCACGCAGATCTTCTTTCCCGAAAACAATCCCGGTTTTTCCAGAATTGCGCCCAAGGATAAAGCGCCGGTCGGCTCGACCTTTAGATTGGCTAGGGTGAAATAAAGCCGCACGGCTTCGGTAATTTTTTCCTCGGAAACTTCGACGATATTTTCCAGGCCATTCTGCAAAATTTTCCAATTATGTTCGCCGATGCTCAAGGTACGCGCGCCGTCGGCCAGAGTCTGCGGCTCGGATTCGTTTTGCACAATACGGCCTTCGCGCAGCGAGCGGGCAGCGTCGTTTCCGAGCAGGGGCTCGGCGGCGATGACGGGAGTTTCTTTGCCGCTGCGGCGCAGGCCCGTAATGAGTCCCGAGGTCAGACCGCCGCCCCCGATGGGCGCGATCACAATATCAAAATCCTTTCCGCAATGCGCTAATTCATCGCCGAGGCTGGCGTTGCCTTCGATCACCAGCGGGTCGTCAAAAGGGCTGGCAAAATAAGCGTCAGGTTTTTCGGCGGCGATCTGGGCGACGCGCGCGCTGCGGGAAACTTTATTTACATCGATCAGATCGACCGTCGCGCCGTAAGCAGCAACTGCGTCGATCTTTACCCGGGCGGAAGTTTCCGGCATCACGACCGTGCATTTTTTACCCTGCAGCATGCATGCCCGCGCCAGCCCCTGCCCGAAATTTCCCGAGGAAGCGGTGAAAAGCTCGTCGTTGGGCACGTTCAGCGCGACATTATAAGCGGCGCGAAATTTAAAACTGCCCGTGTGCTGAAAGGCCTCGCTGGCGACGGTTATTTCCAGGCCGAGATGTCCGGCTAACTTTTCCGGTTCGATAAAAGTCGTCGGGCGGATGGCTTCGAGCAAAGTTTTCATTTGTTAAGAATCCACAAGAAAGCTAAACTCGTCAAGAATGCGTGGGAGCAACTCTTTCAATTTGCCGCAGAAATTTACGCGCACGATCGCCGGGATGTTCGGGCAAAAAGGCCGGGAATGGCTTGCCGCGCTGCCGGAAATTATCGAAGAGATCGCCCGTGATTGGTCTTTAAAGGCAGGAAAAACTTTTGCCAATTTGTCGTACCATTACGTCGCGGAATGCACCTGCGCCGATGGAAGCGAAGCGGTCTTAAAACTCGGCTGCCCGGAAGAAGACACGGAGTTTATTAACGAAGTAAGGATGCTCCGGCTTTTTGACGGCAAAGGCGCGGTCAGGCTTTTGCGCGCCAGCGAAAGCCGCTGCGCGATGCTGCTGGAAAAACTGACGCCGGGCGATCATCTGGGAAATTTGTGTTTGAAGAACGATGAAATGGCGGTCCGGATCGCCGTTGCCTGTTTGAAGGATATCGTCCGGCCGGCGCCTCCTGACGGCGGTGGGTTTTATTTGCTGGAAAATTGGATGAACGGATTTCATAAAGCTGAAAACACGGAATTCCCCGCCCGGGTAATTAAAAAAGCGCGGGGCCTTTTCGACGAGCTGGCAGGCGGGAGTAAGCAAAAGTTTCTCTTGCACGGCGATTTTCATCACGAAAATATTTTGTCCGCCGGGCGCGAGCCGTTTTTGGTGATCGATCCTAAGGGCCTGATCGGCGATATCGGCTACGACATCGGGGTTTTTCTCAACAATCATAGAAACTGGCTCGCGGGTTTGCCCTGGCAGGCAAAGTAAAATGGAAACGGCCGTCGCGCGATTTGCCGAAACTTTTGAGGTCGCGCCGGATGATCTGAGAAAATGGGCTTTCGTGCAAATGGTCTTGTCCGCATGGTGGACATTTGAAGAGAATGCAAAAAGCTGGCGGGATGAATTAAGCAGGGCGGAAGAATGGCGGGTATAATTCGGTTATGAACGGCGCGCAATTCGGAATGATAGGTTTGGGCACGATGGGCAGAAATTTTTTGCTCAATGCGGCGGAACATGGTTTTGCCTGCGCCGGTTACGACAACGACGCGGCAAAACGAACGCTGCTGAATGCCGAGACGGAAGGGCTAAACGTTTTTTCCGCCGGAAGCCTGGAAGAGTTTGCGGCGAAGCTGGAAAGGCCGCGAAATATTATGCTGCTCGTTCCCGCCGGAGAGACGGCCGATCTGGTGATTGAAAATCTTTTGCCGCTGCTGGCGCCGGGCGACCTGATAATAGACGGCGGCAATTCGCATTTCACCGATACCGAGCGGCGCGAAAAATATCTCAGTGAACGCGGGACGCAGTTTCTGGGCGTGGGCGTTTCCGGCGGCGAGGAAGGCGCGCGTCATGGCGCAAGCATTATGATCGGTGGCGACCGGGCGGTTTATGAAAGGGTCAGGCCGCTGATGGAAGCGGTCTCGGCAAAGGTCGACGGCGAACCCTGCGCCGCGCACGTGGGCAACGGCTCGGCCGGGCATTTCGTCAAGATGGTGCACAACGGCATCGAATACGGCTTGATGCAGCTCATCGCCGAAACTTTCGATCTGATGCAGCGCGGGCTCGGGATGAATTATGACGAGATCGCGGACGTTTTTGGGCAGTGGAACCGCGGCGAATTAAATTCTTTTCTTATCGAGATCACGGAAACGGTCCTGCGCAAGACCGACGACAAGACGGGCCGGCATCTGGTCGAAATGATACTCGACACCGCAGGGCAAAAAGGCACCGGAAAATGGACGTCGCAGGCGGCGATGGACTTGGGCGTGCCCGTGCCGACGATCGATTCCGCAGTGACGATGCGGCAGCTTTCGGCGATGAAAGCGGAACGGATTGCCGCAAGCACTCAGCAATCAGCAGTCAGCCTTCAGGCGAAAATTCACCATTCACCATTCACCATTCATCATTTGAAAAATGCTTTGCATTTTTCATTCGTTTTGACTTATGCGCAAGGGTTAGCGCTGCTAAAAACCGCTTCGGCGGAAAAAGATTACGGGATCGACCTTACCCAGGTGGCAAAGATCTGGCGCGGCGGGTGCATAATCCGCGCGGCGCTGCTGGAAGATATCCGGCGCGCTTTTGCCGGTAATAAAGACTTGTCGAATTTGATGGTGGATGAAAAATTCGCGCAAGTTTTAGATGACAGGCAAAACGATCTGCGCGAGGTAGTGGCGGGATCGGCAAAACTCGGCTTTCCGTCTTACTGCCTGATGTCCTGCCTGGCGTATTTCGACGCTTATCATACCGGGCGTTTGCCGGCAAATCTCATTCAGGCGCAGCGCGACCTTTTCGGCGCGCATACTTATCAGAGGATCGACGAAGAGGGAATTTTTCATACTTCGGATTGGAAAGCTAAAGATCAATAATGAAAATATCTCGATCGCAAAATGTATATTTGTTTGGACTGCTTTTATTAATTCTATTTTCGGCCTGTGCCCGGGTTGAAAACATTTCTAATAAACAGCCGGTCGAGGCGAACAAAACAGAAACTGCGACTCCAACGCCTGAGAGACAATTTCCGGAGCCAATGGGTTTTGTGACTGATCTCAGCGGCGTTCTCGACCAGAACTTCAAAGATGAAACCGAAGCCGTCCTGCGAAGATTACGGGATAAGGCGCAAATAGATTTTGCGATCGCTATCGTTGATTCCACGAACGGGAAGGACATATTCGACTATTCTCTCGGCATGACGCGCGAATGGAAGATCGGTTCGGAAAACGGCGGCGCGTTATTACTGGTCGCCATCAAAGACAAAAAATGGCACATTCAGATCGACAAGCGTCTGGAAACAGATCTTTCTAATGAAGAAGTCAGGCAGATCGGCGAGGTTATGGTCCCGGATTTCAAACAAGATAAATATGCCGACGGTATTAAAAAGTGTGTCGAAAAGATGATCTCTGTTTTAGCATTGAAGCAGCATTTTGAACCTATCGAATTTAAGACCTTGGAATAGGAACTTTAAAATTATGAAAAGTAAACTTCTCTTGTTTTTGCTTTTATTCTTACTAGCCTCAGTTGCCGGTGCGCAGGTCAAAAACAAGTATAACTATCTCAGCCAGAAAAGATTTATCCCGGCGGAGCTCGGCAAAGTTTATCTCGGGATGCCGCTCAAGGATTTTGCTAAACAGATCAACTTGAAAGAAGCGGAAATGGCGGAGAATCGTTTCGAATGGCTGGAAGTTTCGCTTCCTTTTGCAAAAGGGAATGTCGAAAGGATCAATTTTAAGATCCACGCTCTGGAAGCGGCGGACTATGCAAAAATGCTCTACAAGGAAACCGTGACGAAAAAGGGCGATTTCGGCGATTATAAATTAGAGGTACAAAAGATAGATACGGCCAAAATTCCCGCGAAGGGCATCGTCTATGAGATCGGCCTGCATTACAAAAAAGGCTTCGATCTGAAAAAGCAGGTGATAAAAATGTTCGGCGCGACAAAAGACGTCTATAAAAAAGGCGACCAGTATCATATCTACGATATGCAATGGACAAAGAGGACCGCGGACGGCCTTGTCTGGCTGGTGAGGTATTACGAAGAGACCAATGCGCTGATGCTTGCCGGGCGGATCGCTAAAACGGAATGGGACCCGGCAGTGTGACAACCTTTGATCTATTATTTATTTCGGAATAGGTGAAGTTGAGAGATGATGGCTGAGAGAAAGATCTAAATGTCTTTTGCGCAGTTTATTCGATTATCTTCCACGCGCCTTCGGTCTTGAGAAGCTTGGTCATTAAACCCGCGTGAACCGAATGCCCGCTTTTTTCCGCCGTGATCTTGCCCAGGATCGGCATTCCCAGCAGCGCAAAATCGCCGATGATGTCGAGTATTTTATGGCGGACAAATTCGTCCTGAAAACGCAGGGGCGTTTCATTGAGCATGCCGTCGGGCGTGAGCACTATGGCGTTTTCGAGCGAACCGCCGCGCGCCAGGTTCGCCTGGCGCAGCATTTCGACCTCAGCCGTAAAACCGAAAGTCCGCGCCGAAGCGATCTCGCGCCCGAACGAGCCGTCTTCCATCGCGAAATGATAGCGCTGGGTTTTAATAAAAGGATGCGGAAAATCGATCACGCATTCGATCTCGAATTTGCCGGAAGGCTCGATGCTCATCCGGCGGTCGCCCTGCTCAAAATCGACGCGCTCGAGAACCTGAAAAAACCTCTTGGGCGTGTCCTGCTGCCGCAAGCCGGCCTGTTCGATCAGCCCGATAAAATCTTCCGACGAGCCGTCCATGATCGGAATTTCCAGATTGTCCACCTCGATAAAACAATTGTCGATATTAGCGCCGCGCAAAGCCGAAAGCAGGTGTTCGACCGTGGAAAGCAGCACGCCTTTGCGCAGCAGCGTAGTGGCGTAGCTGCAGTGTGAGATGTATTCCGCGGAAGCCGGGATCTCGAAATTGTCCAGATCGGTGCGGATGAAAACATACCCGGTGTCCGGCGGCGCCGGTTTGAGGCAAAGATCGACCTCGACACCCGTGTGGAGCCCGATGCCGCGGGCCTTAACCGGTTTGGCGATAGTATTTTGCAGAGACATTAATCTATAATCGAAACATTGGAAATGCTGTGCTTATATATACAAAGCTCGTGCCAAACTCGGAAGAATCGTTAAATATAAAGAAACAAAACGGTTAGCCGGGGCCGCTGAGATCTGAATAACGGGTATTGTGGGAAATTTGCCACAAAATAAATGGCGAAACTGCCCGTTTACCAGTGCTTGACGAAAGGCGCGCGGCTAACCTAGATTACAAGTAATAATTTTTTATGTCTTTAAAAATAGAAAACCAATCCACTATCGAACTGCCGAAGAAAACCGACGAGGCGCTGGAAAAAATTCTCAAGAGCGTGCCGATCGAACATATGCGCGGTTTGGAAAAACTCCGGCTGGTGGATTTTATCAACGACCCGCGTCTGAAAAATATCAATTTACCAATGAAAACGGACCTGCCGGGGCTTTATCACCCGCGCATGGGCGGGCAGGGTGCCTGGATGGAAATTTCCACCGGCGCGCTGCTAAAACCTACGGAGAGTTTTTTAAACCGCATCATGCCGCGGATGGCATTTAAGTCGAACCTGGCTGGGCTGATATTTTCTCTTGTCGGCCAGCATTATTATTTGACGCTGCGGCACTCTATCAAGAAAACGCAGCTTGAAGGGCAGGTGCGCCAGTATGCCGAAAAACAATTGCGCGCCTGGAGCGAAAAGCAGGCTGAAAACAGTTGGCGCGGAAAACTTTTCAAACCGTTTCGCCCGCTGCTCGAACGCTGGGCAAAATGGCTGAACAAAAAGGCGGCCAAGACGCAAAAGAAAGAATAGTAGTCTGGAAAGTCGAGAAGGTCTGGGAAGTCTGGAAAGAAAAAGACTTCCTTCACTTCCAAGACTTTTCCAGACTTTCAAGACTTTTATGAATTACTGGTTAGTAAAGCAGGAACCCGAAGCGTATTCGTTCGACGATCTGGTCAAAGAGGGCAAGACAGATTGGACGGGTGTGCGTAATTTTGTGGCGCGCAAGAATCTGAAATTGATGGCAAAAGGCGACAAGGTGCTTTTTTATCACTCGGGCGCGGAAAAAGCGGTCGTTGGTTTGGCGGAAGTTTCAAAAGAAGCTTTTCCTGATCCGACGGACGAAGCCTGGGCGGCGGTCGAAATTAAACCGGTGAAGAAATTAAAAAATACTGTAACGCTGGCACAGGTAAAGGCCGAGCCCGCGCTGGCAAATACTTACCTGGTCAGACAGGCGCGCCTTTCGGTCATGCCGCTTACTAAAGAAGAATTCGACACTATTGTGGAGATGTCTAAATAGCATGGATATAATTGAACGAATCAAGGCGAACGCCGAACTCGTGATCCAGAACTTTCCCGATCAGAACCTGGGATATAACGAAGAGTCGGTCGCCTGGATGGAAGGCTTTATCGAAAGACAACGCGAAAGATCCGATGCCGGGCAGGCGCAAGGTTTGAGCCAAACGCTGGGATGTTTTCTGGGTGAATGCATCCGTCATAATTTCGGCGGCGAATGGGAGGAAAATGAGAACGGCCTCGCGCTGATCTTTAGCAACGGAAATGCTTGTTTTCCTTTAAATAAAACAGGAAAGCAATTTGCCAACGGCATTGAAGGCGGCGATTCCGTTTTAAGTTTTTATCAAACAATTCCGATCATATTTGGAGACCAGTTGAATGCTATCTGAGGCCGTTGCTTATTACCATAAGCTATTGGAAGATAACGAGTTAGCTGAGGCATCGCGGCGCGCGCTAAGCGACGGTCTGGAGCGCGCCAAGCTTATCTTCGGCGGGCGCCCGCTATCGCCTTACCTGCGCCCGCATTTCGTGATGGAAAGCGATTGGAAACGCGTCACCGCAATTTGCGAAACGATCTGGAGCGCGCTGCAAAAGGTAAAAGACGCGGCCGTGGAAAGCGACGCGCTGCTGCGCGAGCTCGGCGTCACAACCGAGGTCGAACGCGATCTGGTCTCGATCGATCCCAAGTACAAGCAAGTGTCCGTTTCGGCGCGGCTGGATTCTTTTCTTACCGAAGACACTTACAGCTACGTCGAGCTTAACGGGGAAAGCCCGGCGGGGATCGCTTTTGCCGATTCGGCGACCGAGATCTTTCAAACTCTTCCGGTGATGGAGAAGTTTGCCGAAAGTTACGAGATCCAAACTTTAGAAGGCCGCTCTAAAATGCTTGCGGTTTTGCTTTCGAGTTATGAAGAATTCCTGGGGCGCAAGGCCGAACATAAACCGACCATCGCCATCGTCGATCTGCGAGACTTGCCCACAATAAAAGAATTCGAACTTTTTAAGGAATATTTTCAGTCTCAGGGCTACCCGTCGATCATCTGCGCGCCGCAGGACCTGCAATTTTCCGGCGGCCGGCTGCGCAGCGGCGATTTTGAGATAGACATTGTTTACAAACGGCTGCTGGTAAATGAATACATCCCGATCATTGCGGAAGCCCCGGCGCTGCTCGACGCTTACCGCGCGGGCGCGGTCTGCATGGCAAACAGTTTTCGCTCCAAGCTGGTGCATAAAAAGGCGATCTTTGCCGTGCTGACCAACGAACGCTACGCGCATTTCTTTAACGAGGCCGAGCTTGCCGCCATTAGCGCGCATGTCCCATGGACGCGCAAGTTTCGCGAAGAAAGCACGGTCTATAAAAACGAGACAATAAATTTGATCGAATTCACGCGGCAAAACGCGCACAAGCTGGTCTTAAAACCCAACGACGATTACGGCGGCCACGGTATTTATATCGGCTGGAGCGTGTCGGAAAGCGAGTGGGAAACCGCGATCCAGGTGGCATTAGAGGACGGCGATTACCTGGTGCAGGAGCGCGTCAAAACCAGCAAGGAAGTTTTTCCCGCGCTGTTGGAAGACGGTTCGGTGAAATTTGTCGAGCAGCTGGTCGATCTAGACCCGCTGCTTTTTGACGGACGGGTAGGCTCGGCTTTTACCAGGCTTTCTTACAGCGAGCTCGCCAACGTTTCGAGCGGCGGCGGAATGGTGCCGACGTTCATTATTAAGGAAAAATAGTATGAACAAAATACTCTTATCCGCCCTCCTTGTTTTGCTAAGCTTTGCTGCGGCAAATGCCCAAAGTCGCGATCAGCTTTTTTCCTTGAAAGAAATTCCAAGCGCCAAACCCAATAAAACGTCGATCGCATCGGTGCGCGAAAGCGAGATCCAGGTCAATTTTGAAAGTATGCTTCGCGGGAGTTCCGCGCAATTGAGCATTACCCTTTTTGACGGGAAAGTCTACGAAGCGGTGCAGGGAGCTTCCGAAGGCTTTGAAATGCGCGCCATGGACGAATTTACCTGGCGGGGAAAGATCGTCTCCGGAAAGTTCACCGGCGATGTGATACTGACGGTAAAGAAAGGCTACATGGCCGGGATCATCTACTCGCCCGAAGCCGTTTATGAGATCACGCCGAAGGGCGATAAAACCATCCTGATCCAGCTCAACCAAGGCCTTTTCCCGCCGTGCGGGGGAGAGATTTCCGGGGAAACCGTAGGGCAGAAGGATCGAATTGTAAGTCCGGAGGGCGTTGGCATTGATTCGGCCGACCGGATAGATGTAATGGTGGTTTATACCACAGCGACAAAAAATACCGCCGGCGGCGACACCCAAGCTCAAACCATCGCTCAAAGCGCTATCGATGTCTCCAATACCTCGTATCTTAACAGTAAAATATTACAGCGCGTCAGGCTGGCTCATACGCAGGAGCATCTCTATACCGAGATCAGTTTTAGCACCGATCTGAGCAATTTGCGTAACAACGCGACCATTCAGACGCTGCGCAGCGATCACCAGGTCGATCTGGTCGGCATGCTGAGTGAGACGACGGGCGCCTGCGGCATTGGCAATTTGATGGGAAGCGTCGGCGGAAATTCGAACAACGCTTTTACCGTGACTGCGCGCAGCTGCGCCGTGGGGAATCTCAGCTTTCCTCACGAATTAGGCCACAATATGGGCAGCTCTCACAACCCGGAAAACGGTTCCGGCGGCACCTTTTCTTACAGCTTTGGACATTGGGTGAACGGTTCATACCGCACGGTGATGTCTTATTCCGATCCCTGCACCGCTGGCTGTACGCGCCGGCCATATTTTTCCAATCCGGGGATCATTTTTAACAATGTACCGACCGGCATTGAGAACGCCCGTGACAATGCCCGTTCGATCAACAACACTGCAGATGCCATTTCCAACTATCGTTACAGCGGCACGAGTTTAACGTTGAACAGTCTGAACAACGGCGAGATCGTTCCGCGAAACATTTCTCGTACTATCAACTGGTCAACCGATAATATCGCAGGCGGTAATGTAAAGATCGAAGTTTCACGCGACCAAACTACCAATTGGGAAACGCTGATCGCCAGCACGCCGAACGACGGTTCGCAGGTGATAAATATCGGCGGCAGGGCGACAAAGGGTGCGAGATTAAGGATCACGAGTATCGAAAACCCCACAGTCAGCGATACGAGCGTGAAAAATTTTATGATCAAATGACAACGGCAACTAAAAATGCAGCTTCGCAAAATTGTCTGAATTCGGAGGAAGGTGTAAATTTTATAAGTGATATGAAGACATTTTATTTCAGGTCTGTTGTGTTTCTGCTCACTTTGACATCTGGTGTAGTTGCTGCACAGGTTTTAAGAAATCTCCCCGCAATTCGTCAGGAAGGATTAGAAAGGGTTTTAACTGTTGTTACCGCTCCAATGCGGCCGAGATTTATACCATCCTTCCGCGGATGCGGGATGGGTTATACGCAGGATTACATAACGAATGACGGCTATATTTTAAGCGAAGGGAACGCAGATTGTGACGGACCAGTGGAGGTCATACAAACCGAGAATGGAAGAATTATTTCTAAGTTAGATGTTAATGGCAAAACATATTTTAGGATCCACAAAGATGTCCATTGCATTACTGCCCCGACGTTGGAAATGGCGGTCGAATTTGAAAATTATTTGAACGATCTTCCCGAATGACCACCATTACTAAAAAATCAAGACTCCGCGAATTGACCGAAGAGTTTCAAGCGCTCGAACAAAAGCTGAAACTCGGCGGCGGGCCGGAGAAGATCGAAAAGATACACTCGCAGGGAAAACTGACCGCGCGCGAGCGCGTCGATCTGCTCTTTGACGCGAACGGGTACCGGCAGGAGATCGGTTTGCTTGTCGCGTACGAAGACTACAAGGGACAAGCCCCGGCGGCGGCGGTCGTAACGATGGTCGGAAAGATCAGTGGGCGCGAATGCGTGGTGGTGGCAAACGACGCCACGATAAAAGCCGGCGCATGGTATCCCGAAACGATCAAAAAGATTTTGCGCGCGCAGGAGATCGCGATGCGCAACCACGTGCCGATCATTTACCTGGTCGATTCGGCGGGGGTAAATTTGCCTTACCAGGGCGGGGTATTTCCCGGACAGTACGGCGCAGCGCGAATTTTTTATTACAACTCGATCATGCGGCGCTATCTGAAGGTGCCGCAGATCGCGGCGGTGATGGGGATGTGCGTTGCGGGCGGGGCGTATCTGCCGGCGCTTTCGGACGTGATCCTGATGGTCGAAGGCACCTCGTTCATGGGCCTGGGCGGCGCGAATTTAGTCAAGGGAGCGACCGGGCAAACTACTGATAATGAATCGCTTGGCGGCGCGATGACGCACAACGCGGTTTCCGGCGTGGCGCATTACCGCGTTGCCGACGACCGTGCGTGCCTGGAAAAAATTCGCAAGCTGATCTCGGAACTGCCTGATAAGGAGTGCACGCGTGTTTCGATCACCGAGGCCGGGCAGCCGAAATATCCGGCGGAGAAGCTCTACGACCTGCTGCCCGAAGATCACCGCCAGCCCTACGATATGCGTGAGTTTTTAAATTGCATTCTGGACGACGGCGAGCTTGACGAATTTCAGGCGGACTATGCCAGGGAAATGATCTGCGGCACTGCGCGCATCGGCGGAATTCACGTCGGAATAATTGCAAACTCGCGCGGAATGATCCGCGGCAAAAAAGGCGAGCCTCCGAAATTCGGCGGCATCGTCTATACCGATTCAGCGGAAAAAGCCGCTTACTTCATCGAAAATTGCAACCGTCATAAAACGCCGATCCTCTTTGTGCAGGACGTGTCGGGTTTTATGGTCGGAGCGGAAGCCGAACATTCCGGCATCATCCGCGCCGGCGCGCATTTTGTCGAGGCGATGGCCTGCGCGACGGTGCCGAAACTGGTGTTGACGGTCAACCACGCTTCGGGCGCAGGCTACTACGCGATGGCGGGACAGGGCTTCGACCCCGATTTTATTTTTTCGCTGCCGACCGGGCGGATGGGCGTGATGGAAGGCGATTCGGCCGTCCAGGCGATCTTCGGCACCCAGCTCGAAAAATTAAAAAAAGAAGGCAAAGAGCCCGACGAAGCGACCAATGCCGAAATGGAAAAGGTGCGCGAAACCTACGAACGCGAACTCGACGCCAAACACGCCGCCGCCAAGGGGTTGGTTGACGCTATCGTCGTGCCCGAAGACCTGCGCAGCGCGCTTGAATTGGCCCTCGGGACCACTCTGAATACCGACCGGCCCCACCTCGGTGCATTTGTATTGCCCGCCAATTTGTGAAACAATTTAAATACAGATTTTTATTAAGGGGGGATAGTTATGAATAAGATTATAAAAAATGCGGCGCTAATGGCGGCGCTTTTGTTTTTGGGCGCGATCACGTCCAGTGCGCAGATCGTCAAAGAGACAAAAGAAATAGCCGGTAAGACAAAAGACGCGACCGTCAAGACCACTGAAAAAGTGGTGGACAAAACAAAAGATGCGGCGGATAAAACAAAAGACGTTACGGTCGAAACGAGCGAAAAGGTGGTCGATAAAACCAAGGACATCGCCGGAAAAACCAAGGACGTAGCGGTTGAGACCGGCGAGAAGACCGTTGATGTCACCCAGGATGCGGCTGGTAAAACAAAAGAAGTGACGATGCAGACCAGCCACAAAGTAAAAAAAGGCACGAAAAAGACCTATCACAAAGGCAAGAGAATAACGAAAAAGAGCGCGCATAAAACCAAATACAAAACGAAATACGTCGCGCACAAAACCAAAAGAGGCACGAAGGTAGGCTATCGTAAAACTAAAAATGCTACGAAGAAAGTCTTTAGTAAGACCAAGAACGCGATAGTCAACTAAGAGATGTCAGAGGTTAGAGGTTAGTGTGATGAGATGTTGTAGGGGCAGGCCTTGTGCCTGCCTTTTGTTTTTCTCTAAATTGCCACTAGCTTTAGCTAGTGGTTTTAAGGGGAATAATTGACCGGCTTTAGCCAAATAAGGTTTTGGGCTGAAGCCGGTTCTTAAATTTGTCTTTTTATCCACTAGCTAAAGCTAGCGGCAATTGAAAGAACGTCCGCGCTCCCATAAAAATATCTCGCTTTAATTAGTTTCAAATTGGTATAATGCTACCGGTATCGATTTTTTATACCGCTCCATCAAATCTTTTCTCTCAAACCTACCAAAATGAAAAAATTTCTGCTCCAGCTATTCGTGTCGGCGATGTTTGTCTGTGTATTTTCCGTTGCGGCAAATGCCCAGATCAAAAAAGTTCCTGCTAAAGCCCTTGATATAACGAAAGATGTTACGTATTTCGTGGTCGGGCAATCGGCCAAACTGACGGGCCAGGCGGCCAAGGCAGCCGCTCCTATCATGTTGAAAGCCACTGAAAAGACCGGCGTGTTCATCCTCAGGCAGACAAAAAATATGCTGATAAAAGCGGTCATACCCGCCGGGCGGCAGTTGATTGTAAAGTATTTGAAATATAGACTTATGCCATGAAGCAAAAAGTCAGGGTGGCAGGCGGGCAAGGCTTTTGGGGAGATCTGCTGTCGGCGCCGGTCGATCAGGTCCGGCTGGGGCAGACGGATTACCTGATGCTGGACTATCTGGCTGAAGTCACCATGTCCATCATGCAAAAACAGCGCGCGCGCGATCCGAAGGCGGGTTATGCGCGCGATTTTGTTGCGCTGATGCGCGAAATATTGCCGGATTGTGTGGAGAAAAACATCAAGGTACTGTCGAATGCCGGGGGCGTGAACGTCGAGGGCTGCGCGGCCGCGATCGGTGAAACAGCCAGAGAGCTTGGCCTTTCCGGCGTAAAGATCGGCATCGTGACCGGCGACGATATCATGCCGCGGCTCGACGAATTCCTGGAAAAGGGAATCGAGATAAACAATATGGACACGGGCGAGCCGCTCTCCACCGTCCGCGAGCAGGTTCAGAGCGCGAACGTCTATCTCGGCGCGGCGCCGCTGGTGGAAGCGCTGGGCCAGGGTGCGCAGATCGTCGTCGGCGGACGCCTGACGGACACGGGCCTGACGCTCGCTCCGCTGATGCACGAGTTCGGCTGGGGTTTTGACGATTGGGACCGCATCGCCGCCGGAACCATCGCCGGGCATATAATCGAATGCGGCGCGCAATGTTCGGGCGGGAATTGCCAGTATGAATGGCAGAGTATTCCCGACCTGGCGAACGTCGGTTTTCCGATCGTGGAAGCGACGCCCGACGGCGAGTTTGTCATCACCAAACATGACGGCACCGGCGGCCGGATAAATATTCCTTCCGTCAAGGAGCAGCTTCTCTACGAAATGGGCGATCCGAAAGGCTATATCACGCCGGACGTCGTGGCCGATTTCAGCAGTATTCAGCTGGCCGCCGACGGCGAGGACCGCGTGCGCGTTTTCGGCATTAAGGGAAACCCGAACACCGAATTTTACAAGGTTTCGATCGCTTATTCCGCCGGCTGGAAGGCGGTCGGGACGCTTGTTTACGCCTGGCCGGACGCTTATGAAAAAGCGCAGGCGGCGGATAAAATTCTAAGGCAGAGATTGGAAAAGCTGGGGTTGAAATTCGACGTGATCCTGACCGAATACGTCGGCGTAAATGCCACGCACGGAAGGTTGGCGGGCGAGCCGCCAAAAGATATTCCCGAGGTGCAGCTGCGCATCGGCGTGCGCGGGCCGGACAAAGCGGCGGTGGAAAGATTTACCAAAGAGATAGCGCCGCTAATACTGACCGGGCCCCCGGCGGTGACGGGTTTTGCCGGCGGGCGTCCGAAAGTGGAAGAAATAATGGCGTATTTTCCGGCGCTGATCCCGAAAACCCTGATCGTGCCCGATGTGAAAGTGATAACAGCGTAATGACGGAAAAAGTTGCCAGGTGGCGCAGAAAAAGTTCGACGTGGTTGGCCGATTGCCGGGTGTTCAAAGTCCGCGAGGACATTTCCGTCTGCGAAGATACGGACGCGGAGCATTCGTTTTATGTGATCGAATCGCCGGAATGGGTAAATATCATTCCGCTCACCGCAAACGACGAGGTGGTTTTGATCGAACAGTACCGGCACGGCATCGAAGACGTCGCGCTGGAAATTCCGGGCGGCCTCGTCGACAAGGGTGAATCGCCGGAAGAAGCAGCCATCCGCGAACTGGCGGAGGAAACAGGCTATATGCCGCGCGAGATCGTGCTGCTGGGTAAGTCGAGGCCGAATCCGGCGATCCAAAATAATTGGGTCTATCATTACCTGGCGCTGGATTGCGAATTAAAACACGAGGTCAGATTCGATCAGCACGAAAGCGTCTCTACGGGTTTGGTTCCGCTGGCGGAGATCGCGCCTTTGATCAGCGAAGGCATGATCACGCATTCGCTGGTCATCGCGGCGTTTCACTGGTTTTCGCTTTACCGGCAAATGAAAAAATGATGCGTTCATCGCAGGGTTAGATACAGAAATTATGAAGATCGGACTACTCAAACTTGCCCATGCGCGTTCGGGCGACAAGGGCGATACGGCCAATGTCGGGCTGATCGCTTTAAAGGATGAATATTATCCGCTGCTCGTGCGCGAAGTAACCGCGGAAAAAGTGAAACAGCATTTCGCCGACATCTGCCACGGCGCGGTCGAGCGTTTCGAATTGCCGAATCTGAAAGCGCTGAATTTTTTGCTGCACGAATCCCTCGGCGGCGGCGGGACCCTGAGTTTGATGACCGACGCGCAAGGGAAAACTTTCTCCACCGCGCTGCTGCGGATGCAAATAGACATTGAAGATTCAGAGGCAAAAGACCTGGGTTTATGATCAATTTCACCTGAGGAGACGTAAATGCGTAATTCATTTCTACGGGTATTTTTAATCTGTTTATTATCCGGCGCTGTTTTTTCGCAATCGATGCCGGCCGAAAAGGCTTTGCTGGGATTTAGCCTGGAAAATTCTCAGAAGCAACGAGTGCTTGAAGCAAAATTCGACGCCAACCTGAAGGCGGAGAATTTACGCGAATGGATGAAGCGATTATCCGCGCGCCCGCATCACCTGGGCTCGGCTTACGGCAAAGAGAATGCGGAATTCATCGCCTCCCTTTTCCGTTCCTGGGGATTTGATACACAGATCGAACGGTTTGATGTTTTGTTTCCCACGCCGAAAACGCGGCTGGTGGAAATGACCGCGCCGGAAAAATTCACCGCCAGGCTAAATGAACCCGAATTAAAAGAGGATGCTACTACGGCTCAGCAAAGCGAACAGCTTCCAACCTATAACGCCTATTCGATCGACGGCGATGTCACCGCGCCGCTTGTTTATGTGAATTACGGCGTCCCGGCGGATTACGAAATTCTTGAGCGAAACGGCATTGACGTCAAAGGCAAGATAGTGATCGCCCGCTACGGCGGCTCATGGCGCGGGATCAAACCGAAGGTCGCCGCCGAACACGGCGCGGTTGGCTGCCTGATCTATTCCGATCCGCGTAACGACGGTTTTTACCAGGGCAACGTTTATCCGAAAGGCGCGTGGCGCAATGAGAACGGCGTGCAGCGCGGTTCGGTAATGGATATGCCGCTTTACCCGGGCGACCCTTTAACGCCGGGTATCGGCGCAACAAAAGAGGCGAAGCGGTTAGACCGCGCTTCAGCGCCGACGCTGACCAAAATTCCGGTTTTGCCGATCTCTTATTCCGATGCTTTGCCGTTGTTGAAAAACCTCGACGGGGGGGATAGTCCCCGATACATGGAAGGGCGCGCTGCCGGTCACCTATCATTTTGGCGGTAAAACTCCGACAGTTCGTTTAAAACTCGAATTCAACTGGGACATCAAGCCTATTTACAACGTCATAGCAAAAATGAACGGCAGCGAACGTCCGGACGAATTGATCATTCGCGGCAATCATCACGACGCCTGGGTCAATGGCGCCGACGATCCGATAAGCGGGCTGGTTGCTTTAATGGAAGAGGCGCGGTCGATCAGTGAATTAGCTAAAACAGGCTGGCGGCCGAAGAGGACCATTATTTATTGTGCCTGGGACGGGGAAGAGCAAGGATTGCTCGGCTCCACGGAATGGGTGGAAAATAATGCCGAGATGCTTCGAAACAAAGCCGCGGTTTATATCAATACCGATTCCAACGGGCGCGGTTTTCTGGGCATAGGCGGCTCGCATACCCTGGAAAAATTTATTAACGAAGTCGCCCGTGACATCCCCGATCCGCAAACTAAAGTTTCAGTATGGGAAAGAATACGGGCCGCGCAAATAGTGAACGGTTCGCCCGCTGCCAGAAGAGAGGTGATGGAGCGCAGCGACCTGCGGATCGGCGCGCTGGGATCAGGTTCGGATTACACACCCTTTCTGCAGCACGCGGGGATTGCCTCGCTTAATATCGGTTTCGGCGGCGAGGACGGCGGTGGATCGTATCATTCTATTTACGACTCTTTTGAGCATTTCACGAAGTTTGGCGATCCCGGTTTTGTTTATGGGATCGCCCTTTCAAAAGTCTGCGGGCATGCAGTTCTGCGCCTGGCAAATGCCGACACATTGCCTTTTGAATTTGCTAATTTTGCCGACACTGTTAATCAGTATATCACTGAGATCACACGACTTACCGATACGATGCGGGATGAAACGAAAAGCATGAACCAGCTGATCTCGACCGGCGCGCTTCAGGTGGTGCAGGATCCCACCCAACCGTTTATCGCTCCGAAAGTGAAAGAATCTGTCCCGTATTTAAATTTTGCCCCGCTGCAAAATGCTTTGGCAAAATTGCAGGCAAGCGCAGCAAATTACCAGACTGCCTCTCGGGGTAGATCCCTGACGCCGGAAAAGCAGAAGGCTCTGGACGAAATTCTCATGAAAACTGAACGGGCCCTGATCAGAAATGAAGGCTTACCCCGGCGCGATTGGTTTAAACACCAGATTTATGCTCCCGGATTTTATACCGGTTACGGGGTGAAGACTCTGCCAAGCGTGCGCGAAGCGATCGAGCAAAGAGACTGGAAAGAAGCAAGCGAACAAATTCTGATCGTTTCTAAAATCATCGAGAATTTTGCGGCGGAAATAGACAAGGCAGCAAAGATATTTTGAAGTTGCTCTTTCTTAACAATGAACAATTGACAATGAATAATGAATAATTGGTTTACGTCATTATCAATTGTTCATTATTAATTATTAATTGACTCCCAATGTTATGAGTAAAAATATTGTTCTAGAGAAGGCGATATCGTTTGCCTTGCGGATAGTGAAACTTTACAAATATCTTTCTGAAGATAGGAAAGAATATGTTTTAAGTAAACAAGTATTGATCTCAGGTACTTATATTGCAAAACACGCAAAAGATGCCACTCAATCCAATTCAAAACCGGCTTTTGCGCATGAAATGCAAATTTCAATGAAGCGCGCTTATGAAACAGAATTTTGGTTAATGATCCTGCACGAAGGCGAATTTCTTGGCGATAAAGAATATAATTCGATCAATGATGATTGCGTGGAGCTAATAAAAATACTGACAGCGATAGTTAAGACGTCAAAGCAAAATGACTAACTTACTGGTTACAACTGAAGATTCGATCTGTTTTATCACCTTGAATCGCCCGGAAAAGCGCAATGCACTGAACGATGAGCTTATCTCGGAGCTGAAGGAGGCCTTGCGGCAAGCCGACGAGGACGAAAGTTTGCGGGCCATTGTTATTCGAGGCGCGGGCCCCGATTTTTGCTCCGGCGCCGATCTTTCCGCGCTGCAAAAAATTTCGGGGAGTTCGGCACAGGAAAACCTGGCTGATGCGGAAAGCCTGATGGAGCTTTTTACGTTGATACGGCAGGTAAAAATTCCGGTGATCGCCGCGGTGCACGGGCGCGCGCTTGCCGGCGGCTGCGGTTTGGCGACCGCCTGCGACCTGGTGCTGGCGGCAGGTGGGGCGCGATTCGGCTACCCGGAGGTAAAGATCGGTTTTGTACCGGCGATGGTGACGGCGATCCTGCGCCGTAATTTGCCGGAGAAAAGATCTTTTGAATTGATCACGCAAGGGTTCGAATTCAGCGCCGGTGAAGCCAAGGAAATGGGATTGGTGAACCGGGTATTCGAAGACGAGAGTTTCGAACAGAATGTAAAAGAATACGTTTCCGTCTACCGGCAGGTCAGCCGGTCCGCCGTGATATTGTCGAAAAAACTGATGTACCAAATCGACGGGTTGAATTTCCAGGCTTCTTTGCAGCTTGGAGCCGAAGTGAACACCATCGCCCGCCAGACCGAGGACTGTCAAAAGGGCATTGCCCGGTTCCTGAAAAAATAGCCTGTAAAAACATCACGGCTGAGCCAGGCCCTGCAGCAGTTTGCTTGCCTGGGCGCGGTCATCGAGCGTAATTTTGTCTTTCATCAATGCGGTCAGGCTCAAAAATTCTTCGGCGCTCCTACGCGCTTCGTCTTTTCTGCCAAGTTCCGCGTAAAGCATTGCCAGCCGCAAAAAGACCGATTTCGATTCGGGCAGGTATTCCTTCCGGGCCTGCTCCCGCGCGTTTTCCAGCTCCCGCAAAGCTTCCTCTTTTTGCCCGTTCTGATACAAAACGACGGCCAGGCCGGCGCTCAGCGATGCCGAATAGATCGGAAGCCTTCTGCGGGCTTCCTCCAGTCTTTTGATCGCGTCGGAGTATTTACGCTGTTCGCTGTAGGCCAAAGCGATCGCTTCGTAGGCCTGGTACAGTGCGTAGGCCTCGACTTTTTCGGCCGGGGTCTCTAACACTATCAACAGGTCTTTTTCAGCTTCCGTATATTGTTTGTTCTTGAGAAAGGCCCGCCCGCGCCCGAGATAACCGCGGGTAGTCGGCCGGGCGTTTATGGAATCCGTATAGGCTTTGATCGACTCGGGTGAGCGGCCTTTTTCCGAAAGCTCATTGCCGTATTGAGCCAATGTAAAGGCGGAGTTATCCACCTTTACCGTCCAGCTCCACAGATCGAAATCGTTCGCCCATGCGCGGTTGTAGCTGAGGGTTTGAAAACAAAGCAAAAGGCCGATGGCCGCCCCCGCGAGAAAAACATGCCGTTCCTTAAAAAACGTCGCTGCGAAGGGAACGATCAGCATCAGCATCCCGAGCAGCGGCAGGTACAAGTAACGGTCGTGAACGATCTGTATAAAGGCAGAGGCGTTCATTGCCGGAAGCAGCGGCAAAATAAATAACAGCGCAGCGAGCTTTCCGATCTTCGATCGTTTTGCCAGGTAATAGATCCCGGCCAGCGCGCCCAGAGAGATCACGAGCGGCAGGGCAAAATTTGTCAGGCCGGGTTGGACGACGGGCTGCAGCGGATAACCTGCGCCCATCCAAAGCGGAAAAAATATCTGCCGCAGATAGAATACAAACATGGCCGGGACGCTCAAAAGCGCGCTGGCCGGACTGGCCGCGTCTTCAACCGCGCGCGCGGCGGCGCCCAGTATCCACAGCCGGACGATAAAATACAAAACGGCTACGGCCAGGTAGCTTAAAAGCTGCGCGTTAAACGGACGTGGTTTTTTATCTTTTTCCGCGCCGCCGGAAAAGATCAGATAATAGATCGGCAGGCAAAGTATCCCGATCTCTTTGGCGCCGAGCGCGATCGCGTAAAACAGCAGTGACAATATCAGATCCCTTGTCTTTGCTTTATCCGCGTAATTTTGCGCGTACCAGAGCGAGCCCAAAAAAGCCAAAGTGAAGAGCAGGTCCGGTGAACCCGATACCCACGCGACCGATTCCACGTGGACCGGGTGAACGGCGAAGATCAAGGCGATTGTACCGGCGATCATCGCCGAAAATTCCCAGCGCCGCATCAAGGCATATACCAGCAGGCACACTCCCGTATGCAGCAGCAAATTCATGACGTGCCATCCGAAAGGACCGTCCCGAAAAGCCTGAAATTCAAAATGCTCCAGGCCGTAAAAGTCGGCCGCCAGTAGTTGCTCGCGGCCAGGGAGCCGTCGCCTTTAAATGCCCAGACGTCAGAGGTTAACGCCTTCCATATCAGGGAGTTATCCTGGATCAGCTGGTTACCGAGGATCTGCCGGACGTCGTCATAAACAAATTCGCCGCCGAGCGCATTGGCAAAGACCATGAAGCACACGGCGACGATCGGGAGCACCCATTTGAGTTCATATTTTTCGAAGGCGTTTCCCTTAGAAGTATCTTCGATCAAACTCTTCGCCGCGGGTTTAGTTTCAGCCTCCGCAACATTTTTCTTCTTATTTTTTTTTGACATTATTCGGTCCAGCCAAGTTTGCCGAAAGTTTTTTCTTCTGTCAAAGTCTAGCGGATCTACCGGCTTTTTTCTTCCCCGGACTTTCTGAAAATCGACCTGCGCAGAATAAGGAATATGATAAAACCGGCTAACTCCCGAATACCGCTTTTCCTTTTTGGAAATTTTGCGCCGGTCGTTTAGAATTGCATCCGTTATACTAAGTTTTTCTGATCTAACTCCAATCCATTAAAGAATTTGCTTGCAGGTAAACTATGGCCAAATACACACTGCGCGAGAAATTACGGTACCGCTTTGAAAACACCATGTCTTCCGGCCCGATGGCCGTGATCCAGTGGCTGGCGATAGTTTCGCTCGTTTCCGTGATGATCCTTGGATTGATCATATTTATTATGGGCATTACGGGTTCGCCTGAGCCTGAAGCCGAGCCGCTCGGGTTTCTCGAAGGCACCTGGAAAAGCCTGATGGCGACCCTCGATCCGGGAACAATGGGCGGAGACGAAGGCTGGGATTTCAGGATCGTAAGATTTGTCGCCACGCTGATCGGAATCTTTATTATCTCCATTTTGATAGGTTCGATCTCATCGGGCATAGATCAGAAAATCGAGGAATTAAAACGAGGCCGCTCAAGAGTACTGGATAGCGATCACACTCTGATCCTCGGCTGGTCGCCCAAAATATTCACGATAATTTCCGAGATCATCGAGGCAAATTCAAATCAAAAAAATGCCTGCATAGTAATTCTCTCGGAAAAGGACAAGGTAGAGGCGGAAAACGAAATATATAGCCATGTCGGGAATTTGGGAAATACGAAAATAGTTGTCAGGAGCGGCAACACCCTGGAAGCTACCAGCGTCGATATGGTAAATATCAACGAGGCGCGCTCGATCATTGTTTTATCGCCCGAAGTGGCAAATCCGGATACCCACGTCATAAAGATCGTTCTGGGTTTGACCAATGGCAAGCATCGCAAGAAGGAGCCTTATCATATTGTCGCGGAGATCAAGGATGCGCGGAATATGGAAGCGGCAGATCTGGTGGGAAATAACGAGGCCGTTTACGTCTTATCCGAAGAGCTTATTTCCCGGATCATTGCCCAAACCTGTCGTCAATCAGGACTGAGCGTCGTGTATAGCGAGATGCTGCAATTTTCCGGCGATGAAATATATTTCGAAAAAGTGCCTTCTTCTCTCGCCGGTAAAACGTATAAAGATTCTCTCTTTGCCTATGATGATTCGGCCGTCATCGGTATTTTCACAAAAAACGAGGAGGTTTTGATCAATCCGCCGATGGATCGTCTCATTGAAGCGGACGAAAGCGTGATAGCCATCTCGGCAGACGACGATACGGTAGTGGCCAATGGACGGGCCGACTTAAATATCCGCCGCGAGTTTTTTAACCGCAGCGAAAAGAGCGGGCTCCGTAACGAAAAAACCCTCGTTCTCGGGTGGAACGATAAGGGAACAAAGATAATCGCCGAACTGGATAATTATGTAAAAGAGGGCTCCGAGGTTTTAATAGTCGCGAAGGACCCAGCAATTGCCGAGAAGACCGCCGCGCTGAAAGCGAATCTGCAAAATCAGAAACTCGCGTTCAGGCAGGGCGACGTGAGGGAAAAGAAAACACTTCTCAGCATCGATACCGAAACCTACGACCATATAATAGTGCTCAGCAACCGGGATATCGACATACAGGAGAGCGACGCCAAAACACTTATTTCTCTGCTGCATCTCCGGAATATCAGCGAGAGCCACGGCCTCGATTATAGTATCGTTACGGAAATGCTGGATCTGCGTAATCGAGAGCTGGGTGTGGTAGCAAAAGCCGATGATTTCGTCGTCAGCGATAATCTGGTAAGCCTTTTGCTGAGCCAGCTTAGCGAAAACAAGGAGCTTAAGAAGGTTTATGACGTCTTATTTCAGGCGGAAGGCTCGGAAATATATCTAAAACCCGTCAGCCGGTACGTAAAACCAGGTGTCGAAATGGACTTTTATACCGTAATGGCCAGCGCGGCGGAATTGGGCGAATCGGTGCTGGGCTACCGGATCACTTCCTTGAGCCACGATTCCGAACAGCATTACGGGGTCAATCTAAATCCGGCAAAATCCGAGAAGGTCACTTTTAGCGAAGAAGATTTTATTGTTGTTTTGAGCGAGGATTGACCGGGTCAACATACCTTGACCGAAGTGAATTTTATTGGCTTTGCCTATAAAGTCGGAATATTCGTGGCTAATTACGAAAAACAGTGCTTGTGGAAAGAGCAAAAACAAACTTTATAGCAAAGCCTATTTTATTCACTAAATTCTAACGGATCGGCGATCTCGTCGATCAACCCGATCCTAAGCGCCTCTTCCGCATTCACCCTTCGCGCCGTAAAGAACATATCAAGCGCCGCCGCCTCGCCTATTAGTCGCGGTAATCTCTGGGTGCCGCCCCAGCCGGTGATGATGCCGAGGTCGACGCCCGGATGACAAAAAACGGCGCCGGGCGAAGCTACGCGCACATCGCAAGCCAGCGCCAGATCCAGCGCCCCGCCGAAGCAATAGCCGTTAATGGCGGCGATCGTTTTTTGCGGCGCGCCGGCGATCTTGTTCATCAGGGCCTGGCCGCGCAGCGCAAACTCGCGCGCGTTTTCGGGCTTTACGGCGGCGATCTCGTTTAAGTTTGCGCCGGACGCGAAAACGTTTTCCGAACCGGTAAAAATAATTTTAGTGATCTCCTTTTGCGCCGCCGCCCGGTCGATCATCCGGTCGAGTTCTTCCAGCACGTCGATCGAAAGCGGGTTGCGCAGCTCGGGGCGGTTAAAGCGGACAAGTAAATGCGCGGCGCCGGATTCCAGAAGGATATTTTGTTTTTTGCCCGGGCTCATTAGAAGAAGATCGCCCAGGTGGCAAAATCTTCGGTGAAGTTTTCAAAATGGTGAGGTTTTTTTGCCGGCACGAAAAAGGCGTCTCCCGTCTGAAAATCAAAACGCTTCTGTTCGATCACCAACTCTCCGCTGCCGCGGGCGATGAAATAAAATTCGTCCTGTTCGTGAAAGGTCTGATGATCGCTGCCGCGCGGGGCGAAAAAAACCAGCGTGACGTCCCGCTCCTTAAATGGCTCGAGATCCCAAACGCCCTCTTTCCATTTTTCGTCGGCAGGCAGGGGAAGCCGCGCCAGCATTTCTTCGATAGTGAATTTCATCGGGGCTAATTTTTGTCTTTGACGTTGTCGCGGAGAAAAACGACGATGTCTTCGGTTGAAGTGCCGGGCAGAAAAACTTCCGAGATGCCGTTTTGCTTCAGCACAGCGATATCTTCCTGCGGCACGATCCCGCCCACCAGCACCAGGCAATCGTCCATCCCGTTGCTGCGCAGCAGCTCGACGATGCGCGGGCAGAGCGTATTATGCGCGCCGCTCAAGATCGAAATGCCCACGGCGTCCACGTCTTCCTGCAGCGCCGCGGTTGCGATCATTTCCGGCGTTTGCCTGAGGCCCGTGTAAATAACTTCCATCCCCGCGTCGCGCAGGGCGCGTGCTATCACCTTTGCGCCGCGGTCGTGCCCGTCCAGGCCGGGTTTCGCCACTAATACTCGGATCTTTCTTTCACTCATAAACTCCCTATTATATTAGCGAACGAACTGCGCGAACAAGCCGCCGGATTTGATATGCGGTTTTAGCTGCGCCCAGGAAAACGAATATCTTCCCTCCGGCTGCAGCGCCTGGATGACGTGCGGGAAGCCGTAGTCGTACCAGAAAGTCACGCCTTTGTCGTCGACGGAAAATTCCTTCAGATCCGCGGCGGTGAAATTGGCGTTTTCAAATAGATTTGCCGGGTTTTCCTCTTCGGGGTTTTCTTTTTTGATGTCTATGATCGCCTGTTTTATCTCGGCTTGCTGCATGACGTTGATTTTAGCGGCCAATCCATTGAGATTTGTAAAAACGTCCGGCGGTGTAACGCGGTTACCGGTTTTTACATTTACAATGACCGGCTTGCTGGAACCATCCGGGTAAGCGCCGCTTCCTTCGACCCAAAGCGTTACACCGAGAATGCCTTTTTTATTGTAATCGACCTTGTAACTCGCTTCTGACAGCCATTGAATATCCCTGATCTCTTCCCGGACATTGAATGTTTCGAAGTTTTTCTCGTAGCTGAGGGCGGATTCGATCTTTTTTCCCAGCGCGGCCGTCACGCCTTTAACTTTCGGGCGAATGACGGTGAAAGTTTTTTTGTACTCCGAGATCGGTTTCGGACGCCGGTAAGTTGTTTTGGCCGGCGTGACCTTAATGGTTTGTGCCGGGACGATCGAACTTATCAACGTAAAGGAAAGTAAAAAAAGGAATGCGAATAATATTTTATTTCTCATAAATCATTTTTCACCTATTGTTCGGTGAAATCCATATTAGGCGAGGCAAAGATGCAGCGCAATTTACCGGAGAAGGTTTTTCTTTCTTTCATCGCTTCAAACATTTCAAACCAGGCGTGAGTGTTTATCCAGACCCAATTAAAGCTTTTTACGGGCTTGATGATGCCGTAACGCGGTTCCTCGGTTTCGTTCACAAACGAGCCGAACATCCGGTCCCAGATGATAAAGATACCGGCGTAGTTTTTATCAAGATAAGGTTCGTTCACGGCGTGATGCACGCGGTGGTGCGAGGGCGTGTTTAAAACGTATTCAAGGAAACCAAGCCGCTTGATGAACGGCGTGTGTATCCAGTACTGGTAGATCAGATTTATCCCGTGCATCAGCAAAAACGCCCAGAGCGGGAAGCCCAGGAGGCCCATCGGAATATAAAAGATCCAGTGTGCAACGCCGCCGAACCAGCTTTGCCGCACGGCGACGCTCAGATTGAAATGCTCGCTGGAATGATGCACCACGTGGAAATTCCAGAACAGGCGCGATTCGTGGCTGATGCGGTGAAACCAGTAGTAGGCAAAATCGTCGACGAAGAGAAGCAGCACCCACGCCCATACGGTGTTCATCGGCATCTGGTAGGGCGCGATGTTGTAAAGCCCGGTGTAGAAAAAATCCAGGATGTAGCCGAAAAGCGCGCCGAACGCCAGGCTGACAAATCCGATAAAGATATTGGTCCAGGCGTCGGTCTTCCCGTATTTGCCGGATTTTTGCCGGATGTCATACCACGCCTCGATCGCGATCGTCAGCGCGAAGATCGGGACGGCAATAACTTGTGGTTTTAATAAAAATTCCATTTGAACTACACTTGGCGTCATTTTAACTTTTGGTTCAAAACGCTAAGCATTTTTTTAACTTCAATTATCTCCGAATTAATTCGTTCGTGATCAGAGCTGCCCAACATCTTGAGATCGAAAGCCAGGAACGCGTAATATTCAAGCCTATTAGCAAAAGCCACAGCCGTAAATATGCTGCGTTTAAATTCCGTATCGGATGGCTTTCCGCAGCCCTCGGAGATATAAGCCGGAATCTCCACGCTTGTTTTACGAAGCGAATTCCGGAGTCCGAAAAGTTCTTCCCGCGGAAAATCCGAGGTCGCTTTATAAACTAATAAAGCTAAATTATGAGACTTCTGCCATACTTTAAGATTTCTGAAATCCTGCATATAAGTGGGAGTAGATTCAAAGCTAATAGCTCTAAGCTGTCAGCTATTAGCTATTCTATTTTACAGATATTTTCAAAACTACATAAAAACTTTTGCCGATTATAACACAGCCTTTTCACTGAATGGCGGGTCCTTAATATCTTCCGAATCCAGACCGGGCGGGCCAAAGAAGCACTTTATTTTTCCATACCAGGACCGCTGGTTTTTCATTGCCGCGAGCATTTCGAACCAGGCGTGGGTGTTGAGCCACACGTTGGAGTGAGTTTCCAGAGGTTCGGTAATGCCGTAACGCGGGGTTTCGTTTTCCGGCACGAACGTGCCGAACATTTTGTCCCAAATTATCAAAACCCCGCCGTAATTTCTGTCCAGGTAAAGATCGTTCACGCCGTGATGCACCCGGTGATGTGAAGGCGTGACAAAAATGTATTCCCACCACCTCATGCGCTTGATGAATTTGGTATGGGTCCACGATTGGTAGGTCAAATTAAAACCGTGCACCATCACATACATCCAGAAAGGAAATCCCAACAAAGCGAGGTGGGCATAAGTTATCCAGTGCAGGGTGTTGCCAAACCAGTTTTGCCGCAGGGCGGTGCTCGTATTTATATATTCGCTGGAATGATGCACGACGTGAAAATTCCACAGAAAACGATGTTCGTGACAAAGGCGGTGAACGCAGTAATCCGTCAGATCGTCGAGCAGGAAAAGCAGCAGCCAACTCCACCAGACGTAAGGCGACATTTTATAAGGCGCGATCTCATACAACCAGAGAAACAGGGGAAGCGTTACTATCCCAAAGATCATCGCTATGCCCGAGCTGATCAAACCTGAAAAGATATTCGTGAAGGTGTCGCGAAATCCGTACACGCCGGTCTGGGTATACCAGTCGTAGTACATCTCTATGCCCATAAGAAGGGAAAACAAGAGGACGAAAATGAGGGTGGAAGTTATCTCCATGTGCAGATAATATCATCAGAAGGCCGGTTCTTCATAGATACCATAAACATCGCGCAGGGCAGTGCTTATTTCCTCGATGGTCGCATAAGCCTTGACCGCGTTAATTGTTGCCGGCATTAAATTTTGGTTATTTTTGGCGTCCTGTTTAAGCTGCTCAAGGGCGCGGGCGACCGAGCCGTTGTCGCGTGTCGTTTTGACGCGTTCCAGCCTTTCGACCTGATGCGCGCGCACCCCTTCGTCTATTACCAGGGTTTCTATCTTTGAAAGCTCGTCGGCCATCGCATATTTATTGACGCCGACTATCGTCTGCTCGTTGCGCTCGAGTGCTTTCTGATACTGGTACGCCGATTCCTGAATTTCACGCTGCGGAAAACCGGCTTCGATGGCTTCGACCATGCCGCCGAAGGAATCGATCTTGTCGAAATAATCGAAACAGCCTTCTTCCATCTTTTTGGTCAGCGATTCCAGGTACCAGCTTCCGCCGAGCGGATCGACAGTGTTTGCCACGCCGGTTTCCTCGGCGATGATCTGCTGTGTACGGAGCGCGATCAGCGCGGCCTGGTCGGTCGGCAGCGCCAGCGCTTCGTCGTAAGAATCCGTATGCAGGCTCTGCGTCCCGCCGAGCACGCCGGCCAGCGCCTGGATCGCCACGCGGGCGATGTTATTGAGCGGCTGCTGCACGGTCAATGAAACCCCGGCCGTTTGAGTGTGAAAACGCAGCTGCATAGTGCGCGGATTTTTTGCGCCGAAACGGTCGCGCATGGTCTTTGCCCAGACGATGCGGGCGGCGCGGTATTTTGCGATCTCTTCGAAAAAGTCGTTGTGCGCGTTAAAGAAGAACGAAAGGCGCGGCACGAAATCGTCGACGTCCATTCCGCGCTCCACGCCGTACTGCACGTATTCGACGCCGTCGCGCAAAGTGAATGCTAATTCCTGCAGGGCGGTCGAGCCCGCTTCGCGGATGTGATAGCCGCTGACGGAGATCGGGTTGTATTTCGGCACGTGTTTCGCGCAGAATTCAAAAGTGTCGATGACCAGCTTCATCGCCGGTTTGATCGGGTAGATCCATTCTTTCTGCGCGATATATTCTTTCAGGATGTCGTTTTGCAGCGTACCGGAAATTTTCTTAAAATCCGCGCCCTGTTTTTCCGCCACCACCAGGTACATCGCCAGCAGGATCCAGGCCGGGGCATTGATGGTTTGCGAAACGGTCACGTCTTCGAGCGAGATGCCGTCAAACAGAACTTCAAAATCGGCGAGGGAAGAGATCGCCACGCCGCATTTGCCGACCTCGCCTTCGGACATCGGCGAATCCGCATCGAGCCCCATCAAAGCGGGCAGGTCGTAGGCGACGGAAAGCCCGGTTTGCCCCTGCGCCATCAAATATTTGAAACGGCGGTTGGTTTCCTCGGGCGAGCTGAACCCGGCAAACTGGCGCATGGTCCAGAGCTTGCCGCGATAGCCGGTCGGGTGTATCCCGCGCGTGTAAGGGAATTCGCCGGGAAAACCGATCTCTTCTTTTTGATCGATATTTTCCACATCGGCCGCCGAATAAAGCTTTTCCACCGGCTCCAGCGAAACGCCTTCGAACCTGGATTTTCTTTCCGGCTTTTTGTCCAGCACGGGCTGCAGGGTTTCCTCTTCCCAGCGCGCTTTTTCTTCCTGCGCGGCAGATCCTATTTCCTTTATTTGTGTCGCCATATGGTTATTATAGCAAGATAAAATTGTATTATACTCGCGCATACAATTTAACATAAGGCGCCGTTATATTTCTAATTCGATTTTCCCTGTAATAATTTGGGAAAAATAGTCATATATATGTATAAAGCGCATTTAAATCACTAAAGATCCGGGAGAGGTGCATATGAGTCAGGACCGTAAATTGATCGGCTGGGCGGCATATTTTTTCTACCTGTCGTTGAATGTTCTCAACCTTTTATATTTGATCAGATTCCAGCTATTGGCCCTTTTTCTCGTGATCTCTCTCAGGGTTGTAATTTTTAACTGGGGGATCGGCTCGTCTTTTGTGGCGGGAATGTTCGACCTGCCCACATTTTGGAATGTTTTTTGGTTTTCTTTTTTCTCGTACATGTTGACGTGGACGGCCATTACGCTTCTAAAGCTGACGCTCAGGTACACCGATATGAGATTTCAGGTCGGGAAGCGCATCGATCTCAGCTTTACGAAATGGCGACTCTATAACCGGCTCCTTTTTTTCACGGGTTGTTTGGCCCCGATCGTGTTGTTTACGGGGATCTGGCTGGTAGATGGAGGGATGTACCAGATCGCGGGAGCGATAGCCGGAGCGGTGGTGGCTTTCGCGCTGCTGTTCCTGGTAGATCTGGCCCAACTGGCGTTGAGGGACTCTTCCAAGGGAAAAGACATGGCCGAGGAAGATCTGCTCATTCCCTTTACCAACAGGTTTTACAAGGGGGCGGCAGATTACGAACCAAAGGCCAAGGTTTTGAATATGGGTTTTATAGGCTGGCTGGAGCGGAAACTGGCAAAGCTGCCTCCTAACTATGGCGAGGGATATATCAGCAGAAAAGGGAACCAGGTAAAGATCCTGCCGGGACATATTTTTTCCACCGTATTTTTCATGGTGTTTTTGCTCCTTTACATCGGCGGATTCATATTTTGGTATTACGGTTATACTCCGGGCCATTCCGCCTTTAATAATTTGAACCTGGGAGTGACTTCCATCAGTTATGTGATGATCTTGCTTACGTTATTGTGTTCGCTGCTTTCAGGTTTTGCCTTCTTTTTCGACCGGTACCGCATTCCCACGCTGTTGATAGTCGCGCTGATTCTTTATTGTGCGAACCTGCAGCATAAATACGATGTGCGGGACGTCGCGGAGAATAAGATACTGTCACCGGCAGAGCTGCTGGAGAAAAAACAAAACCATCCGTACATCATTTTGATCGCAACAAACGGCGGGGGTATCCAGGCAGCCGCCTGGACCACGCAGGTCCTAAGCGGGCTTATCAAAGAATGCAAGAGAATAGATGCCAGCGATGCCGGTTGTGAAAAGGCAATAACGCTTATCAGTTCGGTTTCCGGCGGGAGTGTGGGAACGATGTTCTTTGTTAACGGCTACGACCATGACGGAAAACTGACCACGGAAAGAATGGATCAGATCGTGGAACTTTCCAAGGCATCCAGCCTGGATTATGTGGCCGGAGGATTGGTGTACGCGGATTTCGTGCGCAACCTCCGGATCTTTAACATCATTGATTTTCAAGACAGGGGGCTCGCGCTTGAGAGGTCCTGGCGCGATAACACAAAAGAGATCTTTAAGAGCGATCCCGACGCCGTTAAAGGCCTGGAAGGATATTTTTCCGACTGGCGCGAGCAAGCGAGAGAAGGAAAGCGTCCGGCGGTGATCTTTAATTCGACCACGGTTGAAACCGGAAGCAGGGCTATTTTTTCTACCACCGATATCGAGAGGCCGGACGACGGGTCGTCGCAATCTTTGCCCTGCGACCATGGCCATAAAATATTATTCAGAGGCTGGGACAGTTTTTACCGGGTTTTTCCCAAAAAGGACATCAAGGTAACCGCCGCCGCCAGGTTGTCGGCGTCTTTTCCTTTCGTCAGTCCGACGGCAAATATGAAGGGTGGCAACCCGGAAACTCTCGAAGGCAGGCATTTTGTCGATGGCGGCTATCATGAAAATTACGGGGTCGCCAGCTTGTTGGACTGGCTCGACGAGGGGTTGTGTCTCGGCCCGGCGAAACCGCCGAAGATCCTGATCATTCAAATCGTCGCCGACCACGTTTTTGCGGAAAAAGAAGCAGAAAACCTGGGAAGCGGGTGGTTTGAGCAAACCTTGACCCCGGCGGGAACGATGCTGAGCGTCAGAGGCACGGTCCAACTGGCGCGCAACGAATCCGAGTTAAAACTATTTTTACGTTATTGGCGAGATAAGAAGGGGATCGAGATCGAAAAAGTGGTCTTTGAATATGTGCCGAAAGATGACGAGTACCTGCGGGATAGTAAGCAAGGCGAGGGTATAAAAGAGAAAGGCGAAAGTGAACTGGCCCCGTTAAGCTGGCATTTAACTCCCGGTCAAAAGGCAAACATCCAAAAGGTCTGGAAAAGAGCCTGCAATGAAGGTGATGGTAATAAGGAAGCCCTGGAAGCATTCCGGAGTTTTATCAATCCTAACGTTCAAACAGCCCCCATCTGCGAATGAAATGCTTTAAAAGAGGAAGCGGCCCAGCTTGTTAGCTGAGCCGCGAAAGTTCGGAAGGAAGCCGGAAGGTCCGCGGAGCGATGGTTTATGGCGGATCCAATTAGGCAGGCTACTACTTAAGTGCCTAAACAATAAAACCCTCCGCTGGCTTTATTGAGTCGGCACGAAAACTTTTTCATTCATACGGCCCATGCCCAGCTTGCGGGCTTCACGCTCGATCGTTTTCGGGTCGTACTGCAGGCGTTGTATCTCCTCCTGCAAAGAAGTGTTTTGAGTTGTCAATTGTTCGATCTCGGTACCCAGCTGCCGGTTCGTCTGATATTCGCGCTGCACGTTGGTCCAGGCGCGAACGTTTAGCGTCAGGACGATCAATAAACTCAGTAAAACCGGAATGGAGATAACAAACCACTTCGGCATTAATCTTTCGGCCCCGCGCGGCGAGCGCGTCCGGGCCATGGCGCGAGCGCCGTGCCCGCTGCCAAAAGCGGCGATGGTTTGTCCGTTAGCCCAGTAAGTATTTGCGACCTTGCTCAAGCAGCACCTCCAGATCGGTTGTCGATTCGGCTTCGGCATAGATGCGGACCACGGGTTCGGTTCCCGAAGGGCGCATCAGCAGCCAACTGCCGCCGGTGAAAATAAATTTCACCCCGTCCATGCGATTTATTTTGTCAATTTTGCGCCCGCCGAAGGAATCCGGCTCCTGCGCTAATTTTTCCGGCAATATCTTTTGTATTTCCGGTGTCAAACGAACCCCGATGCGGCCTGACTTCCAGCTTACCTACACGCCGGTAGAGCTCGTTTAGTTGCATTGTCAAACTTTTTCCCCGCGCGGCCACCGCTTCGGCGGCCAGAAGACAAGCGATGATGCCGTCTTTTTCGGGATAATGGCCTTTTATCGAAAGGCCGGCGGATTCTTCACCGCCTAAAATTATCTCGTCTCTATTTATCAATTCGCCGATGAATTTGAAACCGACCGGCGTTTCGTACAATTTCAATCCGCGATCCTGGGCGACCCTGTCGACCAGATGCGAGGTTGCTACCGAGCGGGCTATTCCTTCCGTCCATCCGCGTGATTCGGCCAGGTAATCCGAAAGCAGCGCGACCAGTTGATTCGGCGTGATAAATTCGCCGCCCTGATCGATGACGCCGAACCGGTCGCCGTCGCCGTCGGTCGCCAAACCGAGCAGGCAGCCGTTTCGTTTGACCGCCGCGCGCAGTTCGTCAAGGTGCTCTTCGCCCGGTTCCGGTGAGCGCCCGCCGAATGTCACATCGCGCCAATCGTGGACGGTCTCGACCTCCAAACCGTAAGACTGCAATATGGAATTCAAATATCCGCGGCCCGTTCCCCAGAGCGGGTCGTAGGCAAATTTGCCTTTTGTCTGTGCGATCAGATCGAACCGCACCTTACTTTTCAAATCTTCCAGATAATGCGTCCGGGCGTCGTAGCTATTCGTGCCGCCGCCGGCCTGATCTTCGACTTCCGGATTCTGGATTATCAAAGCTTCGATCTTGCCCGTGACTTCCGGCAGGGCCGGGGCGCCGTCCGCGGTGGAAAATTTTATTCCCTGGTATTCCGGCGGATTGTGCGAAGCCGTAAAATTTATTCCGCCCGCGGCTTTTTCCCTGCGGATCGCGTATGAAATCGCCGGCGTAGGCGTTGGGTTGTCACAGAGCAAAACCGAAAAACCGCATTTCGAGGCTATTTCTGCGCTGACCCGCGCAAACTGTTCGCCCATAAACCGTGAATCGTGCCCTATGATGAGGGTTTGATTCATACCTGCTTGTTCGTTTAATAAATACCGGCAAATCGCTTTTGTTACGAGTTCGACATTAGAGAAAGTAAATTCGTGTGCAATTACTGCTCTCCAACCGGAAGTGCCGAAGCGAATTGCCATAAATCGGAACGGGGCTGCTGCTCTGCAAAATTAAAATTTAATCTTATTGCCAGTGACTTTTCCTGGAACTGCTGAAAAGTTGAAGTGGAATGTATCACACTTTAAACGCATATGTAAAGAGAAATGCAAGAGAAAATCACTCATATTTGCAATATTTACAAGAAAAATCTAAAAAAACACTTGAACAAGGCATTTTTTCGGTGCTTAAGGCAAAAAAAATGTTAAAAAATTGAGAAATTTCAATAAGGCCAAGTGATACGGGCACAATAGTAAGAACGGCGCAAAATTGCAAAAAAAGCCGAACTTGGAATATTTAAACCTGTGTTTAAGTTTGAATGAAAAATCTGCTAACTGTGTCGAAGTGCTACAAGGATGCTATCCATCAAGGTGACGCCTCTATTTGACACGCTATGTAGAGCGGGTGTATTATGCATAAATACTGCAACTAAACAGCTTAGATGTTTTTACCGCCGAGGCACGCCGTTTGCTATACATATTAATAAGGTGAAAACTCATTTTACCTGCATTAGCCGCCGAAGAAAGCCATCATAACTAAATATTTATTGTGAGAGCGGACAGCAGGGTTTTGAGTAAAAGCATCCGTATCTCTTGAAGATTTGAAGAGGAGAATATGACCAGACCAATTAAACATTTTGAAAAAGGATTGACCGTCGTTGCGGCGGGCGTTTTTAACGCTATCCGCTCGGTCAATCAATACAAACCGAATCCTTCATTTACGCCGAAGTGGTCGGACAAGCCGATCCTGAAATCATGGCAGAAATCGAAACCGACGCTCGGGTTTCCGCGCACGACCGATTCGCTTTGCCCGAACTGCGTGATCGAGGCCCGCGAAGAGATCCTCAGCGGCAAGCGCGAAGTCTCGACCTTGATCAACGAGAAGGTCGGCGAGATCAAAGCGCAGATCATCGAACGCGACGGCCAGGTCTGGATGATCAAGGATTGCCCGGAACACGGCCATTTCGAAGACCTGATGGCGATCGACTCGAAATTTCTGCAGCACATCGAAACGCTGTTTCCCGGGACGCGATATGCAATCGCACAACGACGAGAAACTTCACAATCACGGTTCGTCGACGATCAAATACGGCCGCGGCGCGGTTTTGACGGTCGATCTGACCAACCGCTGCAACATGATGTGCGACCCGTGCTTTATGGACGCCAACCAGGTCGGTTTCGTTCACGAGCTTTCGATGGAAGACGTCAAGGAAATTCTCGACAACGCGATCTCGATCAAACCGCGCCGCCAGATGTCGGTGCAGTATTCGGGCGGTGAGCCGACGCTGTCGCCGTACTTCCTGGAATGCGATCCGCTATGCGCGCAAGGTCGGTTACAACTCGGTGCAGGCCGCGACCAACGGTATCGAATTCGCCAAGTCGAAAGAATTCTGCCGCGAGGCCGCCGAAGCCGGACTTCGTTTTGTCTATCTGCAGTTCGACGGTATCGGCAACGACGCCAACTCGCACCGCCAGATCGGCAACTTGTTCGATGTAAAACTTACGAGCGATCAACAACCTGCACGAAGCGGGCGTCGACATCATTCTGGTGACCACGCTGGTCAACGGCATCAATAACGACCAGGTCGGATCGATCATTCGTTTCGCGCTGGAAAATCCGAAGAAGATCTCGTTCATCGCGTTCCAGCCGGTTTCGTTCACCGGCCGCGACGAGCACATCACCGAACAGCGCCGCCTGCAGCAGCGTTACACGCTGTCGCACCTGGCGCTGGACGTGCAGAAACAGGTCGGCATCACCGAACCGACGCGCGATTGGTTCCCGCTTTCGCTGATGGGCGCGTTCGCCGATTTCGCCGACGTGGTTCACGGGCCGGAGACCGAATGGGGACAGGTTTCCTGCGGCTGCCACCCGAACTGCGGCGTCGGCACGGCGGTGATGATCAACAAGGAAACAAAAGAAATGGCGCCGGTGCCGCAGTTCCTGAACATCCAGGGATTGGTCACGGACATGCAGCACATCACCGATACCAACCGCGGCAAAGTGGTTTTCGAATATCATGATGGGCCTGGCGCTGCTGAAAAATTACAACCCGTACGGCGCGCCGCACAGCTTGACGCTCGGCGGCATCCTGAAGAAGTTCGACAAATCGTTCGGCCTTTCGGGCAAGGATTACGGCAAGGTCGGCCCGGACCGCACGATGGAAGACATCGAAAAACGCCGTCAAGGACCCGTGGAACTTCCTCTTTATCGCGGGCATGTGGTTCCAGGATCTTTTCAACTACGATTTCCGCCGCACGGAAATGTGCATCATTCCCTACGGCACGCAGGAAGGCGAAATTTCCTTCTGCGCTTACAACACGGGCATCGGCTGGAGAAATATCATCGAGCACATGCACCAGAACGCGACCGTCGCTCAGTGGTATAAGGACCACGGCCGTCACGAAGTCTTTGCCAAGGGCAAGGAAGTCCGACTGGCTGATCACGACGCACAATCTCATTTTGAACGAAGTCGACCTGGCGCGTCCGAACAAACCGGAAATGGAAGGCCCCAAGACCGCCGCCGAAGAAATGCAGATGATGCGCAAGCTCTACCAGCAAATGGTGATGGAGAAAAACAACATCAAGGGCGAAAGCCTCGTCCAGATCGGCGGTATCAAACGCGAGAAAAAAGAAACCGCCACTGCGTAACGACGTCTGGTCGACACCACTTTCGAGTGGTTTGATAAAAGCCTTGTCGAGCGATCGGCAAGGCTTTTCTTTTATTGTGAATGATGAGTGATGAATGTCAGAACCGGGAGCGGTAACGACCGGGTTTTTTTCGTTAATGGTTAATTGTGAAGGGTAATGATGAATGCAAGAACCACCCCGGCTCGAAGACTCGCCACCCCTCCTTCGTAAGGAGGGGAGTTTAAAGAGGCGCACCAAAACTCCCCTCCTTACGAAGGAGGGGTGCCCGAAGGGCGGGGTGGTTCTCAAACCTACAAGGAAACCCGGTCGCTACCGCTCCCGGTTCTGACAGGAGCGGGCGGCCACTGGGGCCGCCCCTACACGGCTGGAGCCGAATAAATTCGGCGTTCCGAGCCTCAAAACTTGCCTTTTACCTTGAAAAAGTGTTTAATATTAGTTTCGCCGAGAGGCTGAAAAGCTTATATATAAAGAACAGGAAAGATCTAGATGGCATTAGTGACATTGCATCATGGGGAATCGATCGAGAACGCTTTGCGCCGCTTCAAGCGCAAGGTGATGACCGAAGAGATCATTAAAGACCTTAAGAAACACGCGCATTTCATCCCGCCGGGACAAAAAGCCAAGCTGAAGTCCGCGATGGCGCGCAAGCGCAACAAAAAACGCAACCGCCCGCGCATCATGAACAAGGACGCCAGGCCTTCCGGGCCCGGCGGCGGCGGCGGAAATATGGTCCCCGATAAGCCGTCTATGAACTCCGAAAAAGTGCGGATCCTGCTGACCAATGACGACGGCATTCACGCAGAAGGAATCATCGCACTGGAAAATGCTTTAAGGGAGGTCGGCGACGTATTTGTTGTCGCCCCGGCTTCCGAAATGAGCGGCGCTTCCCACAGTCTTACCCTATCCCGGCCCCTGAGAATCAGACAGATCGACGAACGGCACTGGACGGTCGACGGCACCCCGACGGATTGCGTCACGCTGGCGCTCAACCGCATCCTTTCCGAAGAAGAGAGGCCGCACCTCTGCGCTTCGGGCATCAATCACGGGCCGAACCTGGGCGAAGACGTAACTTACTCTGGCACGGTCGCCGGGGCGCTGGAAGCGACGATCCTGGGCGTGCCGGCGCTGTCCTTCAGTTTGCTGGGAAGAGAAAATTACGATTTTGAGCGCGCCGCGCGGGTCGCGACCGTGCTGATAAAAAAAGCTTTGGAGGAAGGCCTGCCCGAAGCGACTTTTTTGAATGTCAATATACCCAAGCGCGAGCTTAACGGCATCAAGATAACCAAACAGGGGCTGAAGAACGCCCGCCCGGTGATCTCGGAACACGTCGATCCGCGCGGCGTACCCTATTACTGGATCGGCGAAGAGCGTTTAGGTTTTCACTTCAGCGAGAATACTGATTTTGAAGCGATCAACCACGGCTTCGTTTCGGTCACACCCATCAGGGCGGATATGACAAACCACCAGGCAATTGATACTTTAAGTTCCTGGAACGATCTTGTTTTATGAGCACGGCACGAATGGTTGACGGATTCGAGCTTCAGCGGGAACAGATGATCGCGCGGCTGCGCGAACATTATCATATTCGCGACGAAAAAGTTTTGGGCGCGATGGGCGCGGTTCCGCGTCATTTTTTTGTGCCCGGCGGTTTGCAGGCAAAAGCCTACGGCGACCACGCCCTGCCCATCACCGGTAGCCAGACGATCTCGCAGCCCTATATAGTAGCCAAAATGACCGAGCTGCTGGAGCTGAAACCAACCGATAAGGTTTTGGAGATCGGCGCCGGTTCGGGCTATCAAACGGCGATCCTGTCGCGGCTGGCGCGCTCCATTTACGCGATCGAAAGAGTTCCCGAACTCAGCCGGGAAGCCGAAGACCGCCTGCGGCAGTTGGGAGTGACGAATGTTTCGATCCGCACCGGCGACGGCACGTTGGGGTGGGAGCTTTACTCGCCTTATGACGCAGTCCTGATCGCCGCCGGGGGGCCGGACGTGCCGGAGCCTTTGTTGAAACAATTAAAGACGGGCGGCAAGCTGGTGATCCCCATCGGCAAAGACGCCCAGTCGCAAAGGCTGGTGCGTTATACCAGAACGGAAAAGGATTTTAAGGCAGAGGATTTCGGCGCGTGCAGCTTTGTGCCGCTGATCGGCGCGCACGGCTGGCAGAATTAGACCGGAGCGCCCAATTCATTGGGCAAAGCCGAATAAATTCGGCGCTCCATTGGGCAAGGCCGAATAAATTCGGCGCTCCTATGAAAGACATATGAATTGGCTCATCGATCTATTTAACCAGGTTAAGGATTTTCTCAATCCGAAGTTCATCATTGAGATGCTTTTGGATAAACTCGGCCCGTTCGTGTATGTCGGGTTATTTTTTATCATCTTTGCCGAGACCGGTTTGGCGATCGGATTTTTCTTTCCCGGCGATTCGCTGCTGGTGGTGGCGGGGCTGTTTGCGGCCGCGGGAAAATTGAACGTCGCGATCCTGCTGATATGCCTTTTTGCCGCTTCGGTGCTGGGCGACAGCACGGGTTATTTCACCGGCAAATTTATGGGCAAGCGGCTTTTCAACCGCGAACAATCGTATATATTCAAACCCAGCCGGGTGGATAAAGCGAAAAAGTTTTTTGAAAAACACGGGCCGAAGACGATCATCCTGGCGCGCTTTGTCCCGATCGTCCGCACTTTTGCGCCGATGGTTATCGGCGCGACGCAGCTGCCGTATCGTACATTTCTTTCTTACAGCTTGCTGGGAAGCTTCCTGTGGATCTTCAGCATGGTCCTGCTCGGTTACCTGGCCGGCGGTTTGGTCGAAAGAGCGATGGGGATCAAGCTGGAAGACCACATCGAGAAGGTCGTCATCGTGGTGGTCGCGCTTTCGCTGCTGCCGCCGCTGATCGAGTTTATCAAGCACAGAATGGCCAAGAAGAAAACGCCGGGGGAAGATATTGAGCCCCGGGAAGATATTGAGAAAGCCGAAGTTTGACTAAAGGGGCGGCGTAACCTACACTAGTAATTCGTTTTTAACGGGGCGTGGCTCAGCCTGGTAGAGCGCACGGTTCGGGACCGTGAGGTCGGAGGTTCAAATCCTCTCGCCCCGACCAGATAATAAAAAAGCTGCTTTATGCGGCTTTTTTGTTTTGTCAGAACCGGGAGCGGTAGCGACCCGGGTTAATTTAATGGTTGATCTAAGAACAAAGGCGTTAATTAATAGTTAATCATTTATCATTAATCGTTAAAATTACCCGGTCGCTCCCGCTCCCGGTTCTGACATATTGCTTACCTAAATGGGTTCCATTAAAAAAGCAGGCAGCTACCATAGCTGCCTGCTTTTAATTTACACACTCCCTGACGGTCGTGTTTCTGCCTTACCTTACGCACAGGCCGCGCTTGCCGCCGGCATAAAGCCGAGGTTGGAGCTGGCAAAGTTGCCGATATTCGGAAACACCTGCGGCAACTGCACCGGGTCCAGACCATACCAGCGGGCCAATGTGGCCGCGTACTGCTCGACCGAGGTGGTCGGTATCCAGCGTCCCCTGGGATTGCTGCTGCTGTCGGTATCGTCAGGGCCGCCTTTGACCAACTGCGGGTAAGGCGTTCCGTTGGAAGTGTTCATTCCGTAGAAATCGCCGCCCAGCACCGAACCGCCAAGCACCAACATATGATTTGCCCAGCCATGATCGGTACCGGCCGCTGCTCCCGAGCCAACCGGGGCATACGTCCGCGAAAAGTCCGAAAGAGTGAACATGGTGACATTGTCCTGCAAAGTCTGGACGACCATTTCATCATAAAATGCGCGCATTGCCTGGCTGAGCTGCATCAGCAGATTTCCCTGGCCGTTGGTCTGACTGGAATGGGTGTCGAAACTGCCGAGTTGAACGAAGAATATCTGGCGATTGGTGGCCAGATCGCCGCGTTTTTTGATCAGCCGCGCCACCTGTTTGAGCTGGTTACCCAGACCGGTGTTCGGGAATGTGACGGTCACCTCCTGGAAAGTCTGCATTGCCGCCGCTGCCACCATCGCCTGGTCGGTAATGGCGCTGGCGGCTTTTATTACGTTGGAGTCAAGGTCGAACGTCCGCAGCTGGTTAAACGACGCCAGGCGGGCGTTCGCAACGGCCGTGCCGTTAAAGCCCGTCAGCGCCAGCACCTGGTTCAGGCCTGCCGGAGCCGGAGAGATCGCCATCGGCAGCGTCGATTGCCCGTTGGTGAAAAGATTCGCACCGGCGATGGAGCTGACCATCGGGACCAGCCCGGTCGGATTGGAACAGGCGTTCATGCGGTCGGCGATCTTGCCGCCCCAGCCGGTAAAGTCCGCTGAGCTGGACCGCCCGGTTGAATACTGCGCCACCTGGTCGGAGTGCGAGAAAAGCTGGTAAGGCTTTTGCACCGAGCCGTTCAGATATTGCGCGCGGGTCATCGGCGCGACCAGCGTTCCAGTATTTGTCACAGCCGCCAGTTTTCCGGCCGCCCAAAGCTCGTGAATGCCGTTATTAGTGGCACCGACGCCCAGGTTCGGGTGCAGCCCGTAGGTCAAATTCCCCATGCGGGGGACCGTAATGGGCAGCAAATTCGCCTGCTGTATGGCCAGCGTCGAAGGATTGCGGTCATTAAAATAAGCGGTGTAATTGCTTAGCGTGGCATCGTTATGGTTGGGAATGATCACGTTATTGCCGTCATTTCCCCCGCTCATAAAGATGCACACCAGCGCCCGGTAATCACTGGGGACAAAAGCGCTTTTATCCACGGTATTAGCGAGGGCGCTCATCATTCCGAAATGCCGCGCCTGCGTCGCCAGCGAAGCCATGCCGAGGGCGCAGCTTGATTTGATTAAAAAGTCTCTTCTTGATTGTTTCATAGCTTTCACCTCTGCACTTGATATTGCGACGAAGTCACAACCAGATAGAGCGCCTGCCGGGCGCGTCCCAAATTATCAGCTGACGAAACGGCGGTGACTGCGGTGAGAAGAGAATTTCTCATGCTCGCCGACATCGTGCCGTGCATCAACTTCGAATTAAGTTCGTCGAGCAGTTGATTACCCGTCGGATCCGCCGCCGAGATCGCCTGCAGCCCCGTCAGATTTAACGAAGTCCCGTTGGGGAAATTGGGGTTGCTGACCGGGATGGTTCCAAAAACGACCGTGTTCATAAAATTGATCCGCGAGATCGAAGTGCCCGTATTCAAAATGCCGAATTCAGGCCCGTGAACGGAAGTTCCCGGCACGATATAATCCGCCGGGTAATAATTGAACACGCTCGGCGACTGGTACACGTTCTGCGACATAGGGGTTGAATGAAAGTTCAACACACCGTCACTGGTCGTCAGGCCGTTGGCTGAACGAACGCCGAAATTGCGCAGGACATTGGTTATCAATTGCACCGGCTCGCGCAATTTGCCGTAGTTCGGGTCGGTCTTGACGTCGCCGCGGGCTTCCGGATCGAGCAGGACCGCGCGGATCACCGCTTTCAGGTTGCCCCGGTTGCCCTGGCCGTCGTTATTGAACACAGCCGCTACGCGGGATACATAAGCCGGGGTCGGATCGCTGGTCACATGATGCTGGATCAGCAGCTTGCCGATGAACGGCCCGACATTCGGATGCCGATATATATTATCGAGCGCCTGCTCCAGGTCGACTGTTCCAGCCTGGCCGGCAGGGATGTTGACGTTAAGCGCGCCCGAATAGTTCAACAGGGTCTTGGAAGTAGTGTTATGCAGCCCCGGGTTGAGTATCATCGGGTCGATAAGATTGGGAATGGTGCCGAACGCGGGATTGGGAGGATTATTCATACAGGTCGGCGGATTTTGTTCGCAGAGCTGCCAGCCGGTGAAGATCTCAGTGAAATTATTCACCGTTTCCTGGTCGTAGGTGGGAAGGGGATTTCCCAGGCCGTCCGTTTGGACGGTGCCGTCCTGGTTGAGCATGAATACCCCGATGGTGAACAGCTGCAGGATCTCGCGGGCATAATTCTCATTCGGGTTGTTCTGCGTGCTGCCCAGCATATCCAGGTAGCGCCCCATCGCCGGGTTCAGGGTCATCTCCTCCATCAGCTCGCGGTAATCGCCGAATGCGTACTTATCCAGGATCTTTTGATAAGGCAGCATGTGACTGGGCTGACCGACCTCCGGAAAGGCCGTCACCCAGATCTGGCTCAGGCTCCATGCCGTGCGATGCTGGAGCTGGTTGTTGCCGTAAAAAGCGTCCTGGTAAAACCACCTTTGCATCAGGTACATCGAGTAATGATCCCGCTGACAATTGGCCGGGGCGCCGGTGCCGCAGCCGCCGTCGGCAAACGTATTCATCGAGTCGATATTCTTCAGCGGCAAAACGGGATACGCGGTCGAAGGCCCGGTGGCTTCCAACTGCTCCGCCAAAAAAGTGCGGATGCCGATGCGACGCAGCCGGTCATTTAAAGCATCGGTCGGGCCGAAAGTGGCCTGTTCCAGAAAACGGGTGCGGTCGCCCTTGTATTTCGGGCCGACGAACTCCGTCATTACTGAGTCTTCCGCCTGCAGCCTCGCTTTTTTGCTGAGAGGGTACGCGGTCGGAACCGCGCCCGGGTCGTCCCTGAGTTCGCCGCCTACCTGGCCGATACCCAGACGAACGCGGTTGCTGGAAAGCCCGCGCCAGGTCAAACGCACCAGGTGATCGCCGATCGGCTGGGGCTGCCCGTAGTAGCCGATGGGGTCAAATAGCGTTACCGTGACGGCGTGGATCGAGCCGTCTTTCACCACCGGCATCAGATCTTCCACTCCCATGCGGTACAAACGGCCGTTCGCGTCTTCCAGGTAGATCCGGAAGGCATTTGCTCCCTCGCCATCCATCAGGTCCAAATTGGCGACAAACAGCATAATGCGCGATTTTTCACCGGGGTTGAATATTTGGGTGGAGCTGGTCTTCGGTATCGTACCGTTCCAATCCTCAGCCCTGATGGCCAAAGCCCGGGTTGAGCTCCGCTCACTTAACAAAATAGGTGTGGGCGAGTTGAAATTTTCATCAACATCAGCCATAACGCTCGCTGCGAGTAAAAAACTTAGCAGGCACGCGCCCATGACCGCACACCAAACCCGTAGCGGATTATGCGATAATCTGGGGTTCATACCCTTGCCCTCCTTCTCGACTTCTGAACTGTTTTGTTTAAAGATAATGTGCTCTTTCGAGGCACCCCTGTAACTGAAATGATCCGGGAAATGATTTACAGATTGACTAGGACAACGTTAATCATTGTTTAATACTACTAAATCCATTCCCCAAAACACAAGATTTTTTATTTTAATTTTCAAAATTTCATAAAAAATCGAATTAGTTGTATTTTAGACGTATATTTATTACAAATAGTTTGAAAATACGGATAACATTCTACAGCCGGATGGACGCCCAGTCCAGCAAATATTTACATAATTAAGGAAGTTTTTTAACAATGGAAGAATTATTGACGCAATTAATGGGGAAAAAGATCGCGCTGACCTGCGGCACGAGCAGTGTGATACGCGGGGAAGTGGCCGCGGTACAGAGCGGGATCCTGCATCTGCGCGATAAAGATGAAAAGACCGCCTATATAGCGCTGGAAAAAATAGCGGTGATCTGGGAGGTCAGCGAACATGAAGGCCGCGCCGGATTTATCTCGCCCGGGAGTAAATAAAAAACGAGTCTAAAATTGCAAAGCACAATATAGTTACCTCTCAGGTCCGGAAGGGTTGCTTGCGCCCGCTCTTATATAGGTTTTATTCTTTTACTTAACCACGGACCATGAGTAAATCAGCTTTTTGATTTCCTAATAATGTTGATTCTTTATATGGATGTATTTGAACTTTTTCCAAAAATAAAACCCCGGTCATCTGTCCCGGGGCTTTATTTTGCTGACTATATTTAAGAAAATTTTAGTTTTGCTTCAGGGGTATCCGCCGGAAACCGACAACGCGTTTTCCCCAGTAACCCGCAAAAGGCGACCAGGTAATGCCTTTGCTGCTGGAAGCATGATAAAAACCCTTATCGTCGGCGACGATGCCCATGTGGCCGAGGCGGTTAAAAAATACCAGAGTCCCGAACTTATATTTATCTTCATCGGAAACAGGCTCGAAATTATTCCAGAAAGTATGAGCGCTGCTTCTTTCGAAACTTATTCCCGCTTCCTGGAAAACGCTCCAGACAAAACCCGAGCAATCGTAATAATTGGGGCCTTCGCTGCCGTAATTGTAACGGATGCCTAAACGGGATTGAATGCCGGACAATAATTTATGATTAAAAGCCATCAAAGCTGCCGGGGCAGGCGCTCCCGCGGTAACAGCAACGGTCTTTTTGACCGATGGCGCCGGGGCTACCGGCTGGTTAACCGGCTTTGATAATACGATATTGGTTACTAAAGGAGGCCTGTAAGTAGAAGTTTTTGTTGGAGTTTCCGCCGGAGGCGCATTAACCGCCATGACGAAGACGGCCTGACCAGCCTCGGCCTTTCAGCCTGCGCAATGCCCTGAACGACACCGCAAAGCAAAAGACACAAAACAAAGGAAAGGCGGAACAATCTCTTTAAGATCACTAAAATTTTACTCCTAAAACTTATTTGAGCGGCTGAGGTCGCCGTGAGAAGGACTAGAATTAGTCCACTAATAATAAATTACCAAAAACACCAGTATTCCAGAAGAGCTTTTCCTGAAAGACCCGAAAATCAAATTGTGTAATTGATTGTTTTGTTGTTGGTAATGTTATTACCGAATAAATTCTACTTATTTTCCGAAAGCAATGCAAGCGGGCATGGGCGATTTTGGATTGCGGATTGGGGATTGGGGATTGGGGATTGGGGATTTAGGATCGAGTACCCCAATCCAAAATCGAAAAGGCCCCGGCCGCTCTTCAGCGGCAGGGGCTTCCAACCCCGCCAAACTCTTCTGCTTACGCCGACCTTCCGATTGTTCCTATACCAATCTAAAGTTTTAATCGACAGAGGCTTCCGAAGAATCCTCCAGTTTTTTCAGTTCCTCGATAAATTTGTCGATCTGTAACCTGGTCGTCTCCAAACCGCGCCGGCTTTCCATATAATTTTGCCATTCGTTGGTGCCGGTCAGCGCGTTTTGGGTGTCTTCGTCCAGCGCGCGCGCCATCAGCGCGATCAGGTCGCCCAGCGTGTCATTATGCTGCAAGAGGGAATCGATTATCGTGTAAGCCAGCTTTGCATTTGCCAGATCGAGGTCGCGCGATTCAGGCATTTCCGGGTGAGTGGCGTCCATAATTTAATTATCGACTGTAGCAGGTTCTTCCGGCAACCGCTCCCCGGGTTTTAACTCCGGCATTTTTCCTTTTTTAGGCATTATCCACATCTCAATTTCGATTATGGAGCGGTAACCGCCGAAAACGATCTTAAACCTGTCCGAACTGATCGTAGTATCTTTAGCAAGCTGCCGGATACCTCTTTCTATATGCTCGCGAAGTTTGCTCACATCGAACGTTTCGTCATCCGTATAAAAAACCAAGACCCCAAGATCATCTTTTTTGGCTTTTACCAGGCCACCGAAAGAATCATTTAACCAGTAAAACCTTTCTTCTCCCGGTTCTTCCTGAGGTTCTTCTTCCGGTTGTATTTACCGGACGCCGTATTCAGGTTGGTTGGGTTTTGCGGCGGGCATTTTCGCGCCGCTGGGCACTACCCACATTTCCATTCCGATGCCTTCGTTATAACCGCCGAAAGCGATCTCCAGTTTATCGAAATTGAGCTGCGTTTCGCCGGCAATTCGCTGCATTTCTTGTTCGATGAAGGCTTTGACTTTTTTCAGGTCGTACAGTTTCTCATTGGCGTAGAAAACGACCACCGCGCGGTTCCCGAAATTATCCTTTGCCTTCACGGCAAAATCATATGCGGGCCGGTAAAAGATCTCCTGGTCGTTTTCCTGCCGTAAGCTTTCCGGCGTTTCGATCGACGGTTCTTCCTCGCCGTTTCCGGCCTGGCCGGAATATTCTTCATTCGCGGCGGCGCGTTCGCGCTCGGCGATAACGCTGGGCAGAAGAAATTCGCTGCTGACAATTTCGAAATCACAGCGGTGATAAAGATAAGTCTTGTTTACGGGAATGGCGGGAGCTTCCGTCGTCTCCGTCGGCTCGGGCGGAAAATGCCCCTCGGGAACTATCCAAAGTTCCGTCGACTGGCGCTCGCGAAAGGAATTTATCAGCGTTACCCGGTTTTCATCGTACCTTCTATATTTGAGGTGCGTAAGATAAAGCTGCTCGGCCCTGACGCCGTATTGAGAGGGCAGAACATCTTTTCCCTGGTAGAAGATGATATAACCGGTCGCTCCCGGGTTATTTTGCAGCTCGATCAGGAAATTATCGATCCTGATCGCTCTCTCTGCCTTCCCGATCTTCCCGAATTCATTGATCCTGGTAGTGGCCTCGATCCGGTTGTAATCTTCCGAAGACACCGCCTCCGCCTCGTCCTGAGCCTGGATAAACGTTGAAAACACGAGTATTAATATAGCTAATAGATAAAGCCTGGATAAATTCATTTCTTGCCCTTGTAGATAATAAAAAGATTTTCATATTATTCACGGTCAAAAGTCCCGTTGGTTGCATAACTTATAAGACGGGAAAATTTGCGACTTTTGCGGTTGAATCATTCGCCTGCAGCTCGGTTCCCTCGGCCAGAAATTCGTACCGGACATAGGCCAGCGCAATGGCCTTTTCGAGCTTCGGAGAGTAAATGGCCGAGGTAATTCGACCGGCGGGTTTTCCCTCGGATGATCTCAATTCGTCGGCGGGCTTAACTTCAGCCCCATCTTCAAATAACAATCCGGTCAATTTTTTTGCCACGTGCCCGCGGAAATGTATCCGGGCGATGATCTCCTGCCCGATGTAACAACCTTTGACGAAGCTGACCGCTTCATCCAAACCGGTTTCGAGAACGACCGTGGTTTCGTCCATATCGACGCCGTATTTGGGCGTGCCGTTTTCGATCCGCAGGACCTCGTAAAGCTCAGCGGAAATTTCAATCGTTCCCGATTTTCTCATATCGTTTTCAAAATCTTCCACTATGGTTTTGGGAACAAAGAGGTCTTTACTGAATTTTGTGTGAAACGCGATGATTTCCGAGCCGGGGGTTCCCAGGTTCGAATTGAAGACCTCAAAATATTCATAATGTTCCGACAGGTCTTCGACAAAGAAATCGCCGGCGAAGGTAAATCGCTGCAGGTTCCCGAAAACTTTTTCATGGGTTACTTCGTCGGTCTCGAACAAAAATTTGTCAATACGCCGCATTACCCGGACTATTGCCAGCAGGCGCCCCTGCACATTGGGAAAAGCCGCCATCATTTGAGCGCCGTCTTCCAGCGCGGCAACGTCGTTGGTGATAAGGCCGTTTAAAAACTGCACGGCTTCTTTTCCCCAAACTTCGATCAGGCCGCGCTTTTGTTTATAAAAGGCAGGCGCGCCTTCGCGAATTTTTTTATAGTCGTCTAAATATTCAGTCATTATTCTCTAGTACTAAACGAGCATAGGATTTTAGTTTTGTTCGTGTGTTTTAGTGTGATTTCGTGGTTCCTTCTTATTGCCCTATTCTACAGGCCTACAGCAGAAACCACGAAATCACACGAAACAACACTAAAAAAGCATCCGGACGCTCCTCGCTTCGGCTACTTTATGGCAAGGCCAACACTTTTTTAAGTACCTGAAAATCTTCCAGTTGCTCATGCATCCGCCGGTGCGAGGCGACAACCTGCGGGCTGGGATGGTAAAGCGGGATCAGCTTCCGGTTATTCCAGTCCAGTACCCTGGCCGCGTCATTTTTTAATCTGAATTCATGATATTCAATCGCCTTTAGAGCTTCAAGCGCGACACTGCCGATAGTGACCACGACCGCCGGAGAGATCAATTCAATTTGCCGCTTGAGAAATCCCGAGCAATTTTTTATTTCCGTTTTTGTAGGCCGGCGATTAGCGCCGGTTGCCGTGCGCGGGCTGCACATAACTGCATTGGTTATAAAGATATCCTTGCGCTCGAGCCCGATCGATTCAAGCAGTATGCGGAAATTTGCGCCCGATTTATCGCCGGAAAAGGGGATCCGCGTCCGGTCGGCGCCCTGCCGGCCGGGAGCTTCGGCAATGAACATCACTTTGGGCCGAAGCGAGCCGTTCAATTCGCTCAAAACAGCGGTCCTTTCGCGCAGATCGGGGCAGATCCGGCAGCTTTGAGCTTCCGCGGTCAATTCGAGAAATTTTGCGCGTTTTACCGACATGAGAATGGTCAAAGAATATGCTAGAGTGTAGCCATGAGCAAACGTGAAAAGTTGTTCAAGCAGTTATTGAACAATCCCCACAATGCCACTTTTGCCCAGGTCGAAAAACTTCTTAGTAACGAAGGATTCGACTTAGACCGTGTTGCGGAAGAAAAGGGGCGATAATATTTGTTATTCCCGTTCATGGAAGTAAGGTCAAAGCGATCTATGTTAAAAGAGTAATTGAGCTGATCGGAGAAATGGGGAAATGAATGGAGCAATTAAAATAGAATATCCCTTTGTGATCTATCCAGCTGAAGAAGGCGGATATGTGGCGGAGATTCCTGCTCTGAAGGGTTGTTTGGCCCAGGGAGAAACTTTAGAAGAGGCTTTAAGTGAATTACAGGCCGTCGAGCAACTTTGGTTGGAGACGGCAAAAAAACACGGCGATGAATTGCCAAACGCAGAAGTTGAAATTGAAAGAGTGAAAAGAAAACTGGCCGCGTAGTATGAGTCAACCAACGGAAGAAATAATTCTAAATTCCCTGAAGCAGATAATCGACCCCGATCTGCGCAAAGATATTGTTACGCTCGGATTTATCAAAGACCTGAAAGTCGAAGGCGGCGCGGTTTCCTTCCGCATCGTCCTGACCACCCCGGCGTGTCCCGTGAAAGAAGAAATGGAATCGCAGGCGCGCGAGATCGTCGGCGGCCTGGAAGGCGTGACGGCGGTCAACATCACGATGGACGCCGAGGTTCCGCAGGGACGCGGCGGCGCAAACAACAACATTGCCGTGCCCGGCGTGAAAAATATAATCGCGGTTTCTTCGGGCAAAGGCGGCGTGGGTAAATCGACCGTGGCGGTGAACCTGGCGGTCGCGCTGGCGCTGGACGGGGCGAGGGTCGGATTGATGGACGCCGACGTCTACGGCCCGAACGCGCCGCTGATGCTGGGCGTGGCGGATAAACAGCCCGTGATCGAGCAAAACCGGCTTATTCCGCCGGAAGCCTACGGCGTGAAGGTGATCTCGATGGCGCTGCTGGCGCCGCCCGATAAAGCGATGATAATGCGCGGCCCGATGCTGCACGGCATCGTTCGCCAGTTTTTGACGGATGTAAATTGGGGCGAGCTCGATTACCTGATAGTGGACATGCCGCCGGGAACGGGCGACGTGCAGCTCAGCCTGGCGCAGCTCGTGCCGGTGCAGGGAGCGGTGCTGGTGACCACGCCGCAAAACGTTTCCATCGCCGACGTGCGCCGCGCTTACAAAATGTTTGAGCAGGTCAATGTGCCCGTGCTCGGCGTGATCGAAAATATGTCGTATTTCGTCGCGCCCGATACCGGCAACCGTTACAACATTTTCGGCGAGGGCGGCGGCGCCGCTTTTTGCGACGAATACGCGCTGAATTTTCTCGGCGAGGTCCCGCTGGGAATGGAAGTGCGCGAAAGCGGCGACGCGGGCGTGCCGGTGGTGGTCGCTCATCCGGATTCTCCGCAATCTCAGGCCTTTCGCAAAGTAGCAGAGGAAGTGGCGCGCCAGGTCTCGATCGAAGCGATGAAACCCGAACTGGTAATTTTGACCAAAGCTCGATAATTATAGGCGGCGCAAAAAGGGAATGGGACGATCTGGTTACCTCATTGTTCGGAAGGGTCGCTTGTGCCCGCTGCTTAAATGACATCACCATCTCAACTTTAAAAAGAAGGGCGGGCGCAAGCAACCTTCCGGACCTGAGAGGTGATCATATTTGCCCTTTTTCAAATGCAGCGGGGTGTCTAAAATACCCGGAACTAAAGCCTCTTAAATTCGTTAAGTTAAAAAGCAGATTCCAACTTTAAAAAAGCAGGTCGATTTTTTATGCATAAAGCCATCCTGGCCTTTGTCTTTATTTTCGTTTCCGTGATCTTGATCTCGGCGCAGCCGTCCGGCGCTCCTTTGCTTTTCGGCCGCGTCGCGGTCAATCAAAACCAGATCGCTTTTACCTACGCGGGAAAGATCTGGCTGGTCGACCGGGCCGGCGGAACCGCCCGGCGCCTGACCAATACACCGAACGAAGAAACCCATCCGGTTTTTTCACCCGACGGGCAGCGACTGGCTTTTACGCGTCACAACGGAAGCGACGGGGATATCTTTGTCATTTCTGCGGACGGCAAGAGCGAAGCAAAGCGCGTGACTTACATGGCCGAAGACGACTTCGTCGTGGCCTGGACGCCGGACGGCAGGGAAGTGGTTTTTGAAACCACGCGCGATGAAGAGAACGTGACCCGGTTGTACAAGATCGCCGTCGATGGCGGAACTATCGCCACGGCGCTGCCGCTCCCGCAGGCCTTTTCAGGCTCGTTTTCGCCGGACGGCAACAGGATCGCGTACAATCCGCGTGTCGGATTCGGCGAATGGCGTTATTACCGCGGCGGTTCGGCCGCGCCGATCTGGATCGCCGATCTGAAAACGGGCGCGGTGGAAAAGCTGCCGAACCAGAATTTTAACGACCGCTTTCCAATGTGGCAGGGCGAGAAGATCTATTTCACTTCTGACCGCACCGGCGTTTTCAATCTTTTTGTCCGCGATCTGAAAACCAAACTGGTAAGACAACTGACGAAGTTCACCGGCCAGGGTGTAAGGTCCGCTTCGGCGTCGGCGGCTCCGGGGGGTGCGATCTGTTTTGTGCAGGACGGGCGGATCCATCTTTTCGACCCGGCAACAAATCAGGACAAGGCCCTCGATATCTCAGTGGCGGCAGACACTGCGGAAACGGCACCGCGAACCGTCAGCGGAATGCGTTTTCTGGAACAGATCTTACCGTCCAACGACGGGGAAAAGATCGCTTTCGGCATGCGCGGCGAAGTTCTGTTTTTTGACGTCGACGACGGCGGTTATAAGAATCTGACAAATACTCCAGGCGCGGCCGAGCGCTACCCGGTGATCTCTCCCAACGGAAAATCTATCGCTTATTTTTCGGATGAATCCGGCGAATACGCGCTGCATATTCGCTCGCTTGAAAACAATTCGGTCAAAAAGATCGTGGTCGAAAAACAACCCTCGTTTTACTGGTCGCCGGCCTGGTCGCCGGATTCGAAAAAGCTCACTTTTTCCGGCAAGAATTTGGAACTCTGGATGGCTGACGCGGAAACGGGCATGACCGCAAAGATCGACACTTCGGATTATTCCGCTCAGGAAGAGTGGTCGGCAAATTTTTCGCCGGACTCAAAATTTTTGGCTTACGCCAAGCGGTTGAAGAACCGTACCGGGACGGTATTTATTTACGACCTGACGCAGAAAAGATCCTTCCAGATCACGGACGGCAAAACGCATACGCTGTCGCCGGTTTTCGATGCGAACGGTAAGTATTTATATTTTATGTCCAGCTCAAACGCCCTGACCGGCGAATTCGGCTGGGGAGTTTTGAAACGGGGTGTTTGCCGAACCGCTGGTCACGAGCCGCGTTCACGCGCTAATGCTCGCGAAAGACACGCCTTCGCTGACCTTGCCGAACGGCCAGCTTAATCCGGATGCAAAAGTTTCCGAAGTAGTATCCAGCGTAAAGATCGACCTCGCGGATTTCGACCGCCGGTTTCTGAATTTACGCATACCGCTGCGGAATTTCGAGCGGCTCGCCGCCGGAAAGCCGGGTAAATTGCTTCTGGTCGTGAACGAGTGGTCGAAAGCGCCAGGCAATTTTAACGAGCGCCCTCAATCGCAGGCCGTCTATTCTTTCGATACCGGGAAGGGCGGCGAATGGCAAAAGATCGTCGACGAGATCGACGCCGTTGATATAACCGGCGACGGCAGCCGCATTCTCTACCGCAGAGGCCAGGACTTTTTCCTGGCCGGCACCGACAACCCGGCCAAGCGCGACGAGGGGAAACAGGATTTCAGTAAAATGCAGATCGCCGTAAATCCCAGGGAAGAGTGGCGGCAGATGTTTAATGAATCTATGCGGATCATGCGCGACTGGTTTTACGATAAGAATTATCACGGGCAAAACCTGGCGGCACTGAAAAATCATTACGCCGCCTACCTGCCGTCGGTCACGCGCCGGATGGACCTGAACGTATTGATGCAGAGAATGCTTGGTTCGGTTTCGGTCAGCCATTTAGGGATCGGCGGAGGAGACGCGCCGCCGCCGGGCGGGGGCGGAAATCCCACGGGTTTGCTCGGGGCGGATTACGGGATCGAGAACGGCCATTATCGTTTTAAGAAAATTTACCGCACCACTTCATTCGCTTCGGCGAACGCGAACTTTAACGCGCCGCTCGATCAACCCGGCATCGACGTCCGCGAAGGCGACTACCTGCTCGAAGTGAACGGGAAAAAGGTCGAGCCCGATAAGAATATTTTTATTTATTTTGAAAATACGGTCGGGCGGCCGGTAAAACTTATCGTGAGCCAAAATGCGGACGGCAGCGCCGCGCGCACATACACGGTCTATCCGGGCGCGGGAGAAAACCGCCTGCGCCGGGCGAACTGGGCCGAAAATAACCGCAAGCTGGTGGACAAGCTTTCCGGCGGGAAGCTCGGCTATATTTTTATCGAAGGCTACAACCCCGAAGGCATCATGAATGCTACGCGCGGCCTGACCGGTTATGCCGACAAGCCGGGCGTGATCATCGACCAGCGTTTCAACGGCGGCGGCATCACTCCCGATTACCTGATCGAATGGCTGAGGCGAAAACCGCTCTATTATTATAAATTCCGCGACGGCCAGGACATTGCCACTCCGGTTAATCCGGGCCCGGCAGTCAAAGTCATGATCATCGATCAGCTTAACGGTTCGGCGGCGGAAACGGGAGCGTTCATGTTCAAGCTCGGCAAAGTCGGCCCAATCGTCGGCAAGCGAACTTACGGCGCGGGCATCGGCCCTTATTTCTTCACGCCCAGGCTGGTCGACGGCGGCCGCGTGCAGCTGCCGAACCGCGCGGCTTACGATCCCGCGGGAAATTGGGGGATCGAAAATTACGGCGTGGCGCCCGATTTCGATGTCGATATCATGCCGCAGGACCTGATGGCCGGACGTGATTCGCAGCTGCTAAAAGCCGTCGAAGTCGCCCTGGCGCAGATCGCCAAAACCCCCGCGACGGCGCCGAAACGCCCGGCGTTTCCGGTCCATCCGGGGAAGTAGCTTATGGAGCGTGGGCATCCTGCCCGACTTGAGCGCGATAGTGCGACAATATCAGTAGCGTCAGGAGATGCGTCGAACGCTGCGCATTCGTTCGGGCAAAGATGCCCGCGCTCCATTTTGGCTTGTTTTTCCGGCAAAAAACAGGTAATATTTACATTAAAGTAAAGATTCGGTTTTTTACCGGGTCTGGTTATTATTTGATATTAAGGAGATCAACAAATGTCCGCTGTAGCAGCGCCAGTATTTGAACTTGATGTGACCTCAGCCGCGGTTGAGGAGATCAAAAAATTTATCGCCGATGAAGAAGATCTGCCGGAGACCGCCGGATTGCGCGTGCGCGTGGTTCCGGGCGGCTGTTCGGGCTTTCAATACAGCCTGAATATCGAGGAAGATTCGCGCCAGGGCGACTATATCACCGAAAAAGAGGGGATCAAGCTCTTCGTGGATATGTTCAGCGCGCAATATTTAAACGGTGTGAGAGTGGATTACACCTCGAACATGATGGGTTCGGGCTTTACCTTTGAGAATCCGAACGCGACCGGCGGCTGCGGCTGCGGCACTTCGTTCACCGCCTAAGAATTTAATAATTTAAAATAAAAAAGCACAGTCCTTAAGGGGCTGTGCTTTTTTGTTGTTTAGAGTTACGCGTTCAGAGTTACGCCTTTAGGCGTGATTTTTTTAAGACCATCACGCGTAAACGCGTAACTCTGAACGCTCTGAACTTCTAATACTTGACCTGTTCGATCTGGGGCATCATCTGATCGGCCATCTTGGAAACATCGCTGAGGCTTTCCATTTCGACCTTGGCCTGCGAAGAGGTATTTGAAATACCGGCCAGCCGCAGGCGGAACTCGTCCGGATTGGTGGCGTTTCGCAGCGCTTCCTCGAGCGTGATCATGCCCGATTGATAGAGATAGAACAGCGACTGGTCAAAGGTCTGCATCGCGTATTGCGAGGTTCCCGCCGCAATGGCGTCGCGTATCTGCGAGGTTTTTTCTTCGTGCAGGATGTAATCCCTGATCAGCGGCGTCGAGATCAGAACTTCCACCGCCGGAACGCGCCCGCGATTTTTTGCCGCGCGGATCAGGCGCATCGATATCACGGCCTTTAACAAACCGGCGAGTTGAATGCGGATGGATTTTTGCTGGTAAGGCGGAAAGACCGAGATGATGCGCTGGATGGTTTCCGCGGCGTCGACCGTGTGCAAGGTCGAAAGCACCAGGTGTCCCGTTTCGGCCGCCACCAGCGCGGTTTCCACCGTTTCCAGATCGCGCATTTCACCGACCAGGATCACGTCCGGGTCCTGGCGCAGCGCGCCGCGCAAAGCTTCGGCAAAAGAGCGCGTGTCGACGTCGATCTCGCGCTGGGTGATAAAAGACTGTTTGTCCTTGTGCAAAAATTCTATCGGGTCTTCGACCGTGACCACGTGGCTGTTGCGGGTATTGTTGATGTGGTCGATGATCGCCGCCAGCGAAGTAGATTTACCCGACCCGGTTGTTCCCGTCACCAAAACCAGCCCGCGCTGTTCGTCGGCGACCTTGCTCAAAACCGGCGGCAGGCCGAGCTCGGCAAAAGTGCGGATGCGGTCGGAAATGACGCGCGCCACTATGCCCACGGAATTGCGCTGCTGGAAAACGTTGACGCGAAAACGGCCCAAACCCGAAACGCTGTAGCCGATATCCACCTCAAAGGCTTCCTTGAAATGCATTTTCTGGCGGTTCGACATCATCGAAAACGCCATTTCCAGGGTTTCTTCCTGGTCCAGCCGGCTGATGCCGGAGACGGGACGCAGTTCGCCGTTGACGCGGATAACCGGAAACGATCCGGCGCGCAAATGCAGGTCGGATGCGCCGAAGCTCATCGCCATGCGTAATAAATCATCGATTTTTGCAGGCATATATGAAGAGAAGCCTTTCTCCAAAAATAACAAAGGACAGGTTATTTCTTTTGCTGGAGTGAGGGATTTTAGCGGTTTGACAACAACAGCGGCCGCCAACACTACTTAAATTCTATCTTTATACAAGGGTAACGTCAACAAGTTTTTTCAATTTTATTAAGTGTTTAACAGTAGTCGCGCGGACGTGCGGAGTTCAGAGTTACGCCTTTAGGCGTGAATGCTTGAGACTTCTCGCGTAAACGCGTAACTCTGAAAACGGCGGCGAGCCGTCCGCGCTTCCCAGCGTTACAAGTTAGTTTTGCCCTTTCTTAAACCATCTGCTAACTTAACTTCGTGTCCAACGAACCCTCAACACCGAATGCCAGTTACAGCGTTACACTCCGCGTAAAGATACATAACCAGCCGGGAAAACTGGGTGAGATCACCACGGCCATCGGGCGGCTGGGCGGCGACATCGGCGCGATCGATATCGTCAGCGCGGGCAGGGATTTTCTCATCCGCGACATCACGGTCAACGCCGCTTCGGAAAAACACGACGAGGAAATATTGCGCGCGGTGGAGGCGATAGACGGCGTCGAGGTCGTGAATATTTCCGACCGCACATTTCTGATCCACCTCGGCGGAAAGATCGAGGTGGTTTCCAAAGTGCCGCTCAAAACCCGCGCCGATCTTTCGATGGCCTACACGCCGGGCGTGGCGCGCGTCTGCGAAGCGATCCATAAAGACCCGGAAAAAGTTTTCAACCTGACCATCAAGAAAAACACCGTCGCGGTGGTGACGGACGGCACGGCGGTGCTCGGCCTGGGCGACATCGGGCCCGCCGCGGCAATGCCGGTGATGGAAGGCAAGGCGCAGCTCTTTAAAGAATTCGGCGGCGTCGATGCTTTCCCGATCTGCCTGAACACCAAGGATTCGCACGAGATCGTTCAGACGATCAAAAACATCAGCGTGGCATTCGGCGGCATCAACCTGGAAGACATTTCCGCGCCGCGCTGTTTCGAGATCGAAGAGCGCCTGAAGGAAGAACTGGACATTCCCGTCTTTCACGACGACCAGCACGGAACGGCCGTGGTAGTGCTCGCCGCTTTGATCAACGCGCTCAAGATCGTGCGCAAGCGAATGGAGGACATCAAGCTTGTCGTGAACGGCATCGGCGCGGCGGGCGTCGCCTGCACCAAGATCGTGATGGCGGCGGGCATAAAAAATATCATCGGCTGCGACACGACCGGCGCTCTTTACGCGGGACGCAAGGAAAATATGAACTGGGTGAAGGATTGGTATGCCCGCAATACCAATCCGAACCGCGAGAAGGGAACGCTCCACGAGGTCATCAAGGGCGCGGATGTTTTCTTAGGGTTGTCAGTGCCGGGAGTGCTGACCGTCGAAGACATAAAAAAGATGGCAAAAGACCCGATCGTTTTCGCCATGGCCAATCCCACGCCCGAAATTTACCCGGAAGAAGCGCTGCCTTATGTGGCCGTAATGGCGACCGGGCGCAGCGATTATCCCAACCAGATCAACAACGTGCTGTGTTTTCCCGGCATCTTTCGCGGCGCGCTCAACTGCCGCGCCTCGCGCATTAACGAAGAAATGAAACTCGCCGCCGCCCACGCCATTGCGGGGATCATCACCGATGACGAGCTCCATCCGGATTACATCGTGCCTTCGGTCTTCGACCGCCGCGTCGGCGAAGCGGTCGCCGCAAAGGTGGAAGAAGCCGCGTACCAGACCGGCGTGGCAAGGCGTGAACGGGCGACCAGCGATTCGGAGTTTTAGGGTTTTTAATTGCTTTTTTGCTGTTTCTCGACAGTCAGCGGAGCTCACGAAGAATATAGCCCCAGGTATCTTCCAGACATTTTCTATAGTAACAAAAGTTGCAAATGACTCAGAGTAAATTAGATTTTTCTTATTTTTTAGTTTTGCTTTTTTCGTGTTGTTTCGTGTAATTTCGTGGTTACTGGTTTTCTCCCATGTCCGAATTACTTCTAAAAGGCGAAGTGTACGCTGTAGTCGGCGCAGCGCTCGAGGTCTATTACACTTTAGGGATCGGTTTTCTCGAACCCATCTATCATGAATCCCTAAAAATTGAACTACGTCGTCGAAATATTCCGTTCGAATCCCAAAAACTGCTTTCCTCTTATTATAAAGAAGTCGAACTGCCCAAAATTTATATTCCTGATCTTGTTTGTTACGAGCAAATTATTGTCGAATTAAAAGTTGTTCGCGGGCTAACCGGTATTGAGGTTGCGCAGCTTATTAACTATTTGAAGATAACCAAAATGCATGTCGGTTTGTTAATAAATTTTGGCAGCAGCCCGAAACTAGAATGGAAGCGATATGTAATTTAAGATCGGAAGAGGAAACCACGAAATTACACGAAACAACACGAAAAAAGCAGGACAAAATTTCCTATCTTGCACGTTAGTATTCTAAAATTACATATATGAGCAAGGGGGGAAAGATAAGCATCGGCACGTGCGGGTTTGGAATGACGAAAGAAGAGTACGCCGAGCTGCTGTCTACTGTCGAAATTCAGCACACTTTTTACCAGCCGCCGCAGGTCAAGACGCTCGAAAAATGGCGGGCGATGATGCCGCCGGGTTTCGAATTCACTCTAAAAGCATGGCAATTGATCACTCACGATCAGAAAAGTCCCACCTATAAACGCCTCAAGAAAAAGATCACCGAAACCGAGCGCGAAGAAGCGGGTTATTTCCGGCCGACCGCGATCGTGAAAGAAGCCTGGGAAACCACGCTCGCCTGTGCCACGGCGCTGAAGGCAAAAACGATCCTGTTTCAATGCCCGGCGAGTTTTACTTCGACCAAAGAAAACATAGAAAATCTGGAAAAATTCTTTTCCGGCATAAAACGCGGCAAGCTTAATTTTTGCTGGGAGCCGCGCGGCAACACCTGGCACGACACGACGGTGAAAAGCATCTGCCAGGCGCACGATCTTTGGCACGTGGTCGATCCCTTCAAAGCGAAAACAGTGACGCCGCAAAAAATTTATTTCCGGCTGCACGGCATCGGCGGCTGGCGTTACAAATACGAAGACGGCGAGCTGGAAGAGCTCGCCTCCATGCTGCCGAAAAATAAAATTTCATACGTCTTTTTTAACAACCGCGAGATGGCCGAAGACGCGCTGAGGTTCGAGAAGATCATAAAGGCAGAAACGCGACAGTAATGGAGCGTGTTCGGAGTTTTGAATTTTGAATGTTGAGTTTTTAATTTGTGTAATTAATGTAACTCGTTCTTTTTCAGCTTTTTTAAGCTAAAAATACAAATAAAGAATTACCGGATTTACACTCAAAATTCAAAATTCAAAACTAAAAATTCAAAGCACGTTCCATAACTGTCACATTTCTGCCTTTTAGGCGACGAATTTATACCCCATCCCGTGAACGGTCTGGATGTGCTGCGGGTGTTTGGGATTGTTTTCGAGTTTTTGCCGCAGCCACGCGATGTGGACGTCGACCGTACGGGTCGAAGGCATCGCATCGTAACCCCAGACATTGTCCAGAAGCTGGTCACGCGAATGCACCGTGCCGCGGTTTTCGACCAGGAATTGCAGCAGCTTGAATTCCATCGCGGAAAGCTCAACGGGGCGGTCGTTTTTTACGGTTTCGGCGCGTTTGAAATCTATCGTGACGTCGCCGAAGCGAAAACTTTCGAGCGACGATCCGGCGACGGGCGCGCGGCGCAGCAGCGCTTCGATGCGGGCAAGCAATTCGATTACTTCAAAAGGCTTGGTCAGGTAATCGTCCGCGCCGAGCTTCAGGCCCAAAACCTTATCGATGGTTTCGCCCTTGGCGGTGAGCATCAGAACAGGCGTTGAGATGTTTTTTTGGCGCAGGTCGCGGCAGACGTCAAACCCGTTTTTCTTGGGCAGCATCACATCCAGAATTATCAGGTCGTGCCCGCCCTCGAGTGCTGCGGCAAAACCCTCCTCGCCGTTCGAGGCAACCTGCAGCTGGTAGCCCTCACTTTTTAAGCGGTCGCCCAAAGTCAGGATCAAACCCGGTTCGTCTTCTACAAGCAGGATCTTCATATTTATTAGCGGTTTTGAGTCCACGCTTTAGCGTGCTGCTTTTACCCGCCCGCTACCGCGGGGCGGTTCTGACAAGAAGCCGCCTAAAGGCGGTACTCAGAGCGGCAATTCAACGGTAAATTTGCTGCCCTCGCTCGGCCGGCTTTCTACTCTCACGCGGCCGTTATGCGCTTCGACAATTTGTTTGACCAAACTCAACCCCAGGCCGTTGCCGTGTATCTGCGCTGCCACCACTTCCTTACCGCGAAAAAAAGGCTCGAAAATTTGCGACTGCTCGCGCGCGGAAATGCCGAGGCCGCGGTCTTCGAACGACAGTTTAATAAGCCCGGCGCCGTTTTCGGCAGTGATTTTCAGCGTACGGTCGCCACGGCTGTATTTGATGGCGTTGTTGATCAGGTTTTGGAACGCGTGACTCAGAGCTTTTTCGTCGGCAACGATCGGCGGCAGATCTTCCGGGATATTTTTCTCGACCGTAAAACCGCTCTCGTCGATAAAAGACCGGCATGCGGCAAGGGCATCGGACAAAATTTTCCCGACCTCGGTTTTGCGAAAGTCGTATTTCCTGCGCCCCGAACGCGCCCCGGCAAATTCCAGAATTTGCTCGACCATCGAGGAAAGTTTTTTGCCTTCGCGTTTGATGAGCGTGCCGTATTCGGCAACCTGCGCATCGGAATCAACCACGCCGTCCGTCAGATTTTCCCCGGCGGTATAGATCACGGCCAGCGGCGTGCGAAACTCGTGCGAAACGGACGAGACGAAATCCAGCTGCCGCTGCGCCAGGTTTTTTGCGCGCTGGGCGGAAAGGAAGATCAGCACCACGCTCACCGCCAGCAGGCCCAGGATCCCAAAGCTCACCGCCAGATTTTTGTTGCGCGTGTTGGTGATGAATTGCTCGAGCGAACCGTCGCGATGCTGCACATTCAAAAGCCAGACGCCTTCATTATTAAGGTTATCGCTTTCCATCATCGCGATTCGCGGTTTCGTTTCGCCGTGTACCGAGAGGTTGAGTGTCTTTTCCTCGCCGTTTTTCGGCACGGGCCCGATCGAGGTTTTGCTTTCCCATCGCTGGGTAACCACCACCTTGCCGCCCCCTTCTTTCTCGTTTACCGATCTGATCTTGTCCAGGGAAGAAACCAGATCGCGGTTAACAAAAAACGCCATCTTATCGGGCGAGAGGTCGAGTAGTGCGGCAGTGGCGTCGGCTTTATCGGGAGCCGCGGCGGAAAAATTTGTAAAGATCACCTGTGAACTGCCCTTTTGGTCCAGAACCGCCAGATGATAATCGCCGTTTTCGCCGGCTGAGAAATACTTATTTGCCAGATCCGGAAGTAATTTCTGCGCGATCACGTCCCTGTTCAGCGCGATAACCAAGAAGGCAAATTTTTCACGGGGCGCGATGACGGTATGGCCATTCATCGGGGGACCGGTACGCGTGATCTGGGCCATATCCTTTTCCTCATAAATAGGCATGATAAGGGCCGGGAGTTTTGCATCGACCGGCGTGAATTTTTCTTCTTTGTTAAAAAGAGACCCGGAAAGGTTTTTAAGATCTTCCGGCAGCTCCGCGCTTTCAAAACTGCGTGACGCAGGGTCGAATTTTACCGGCATTTCGTTCGGCTTGAAAAAATAAATATCGGTGATCAGATCCGGATATGGAGAATTCGTTTTCCAGAAATCGTACCTTTCGTTAAACCGGGCCCAATCCTTTTTCTGCCATAGATCGGCGTTGAATTGAAAATTAAAGTACGCCTTTTGGATCTCGCTATTAAAATCTTCGGCAAAACGATCGGTGTCATTTTGCAGACGCTTTTGCAGGCGGTCGCGCTCGCCGTCGCTGATCTGCCCCAGCCAGCGGTATTGAAGCGCTGCCAGAAGCCCGAGAAGACCGAGCATCACAACGATTATCAGAATGGAAAGCCACGAACGTTTCATGATGATCAACAGGCGCGCAGACCGCCTCAAAATAATCGTAACACTGTTTTTCCCGTTGTAAATCGCCTTTTGAGAGATTTTACATTCTTAACAATTTCTTTTCTTTCTCTTAACCATTAAGGGTTTGAACTCTGGCAAAGTAGATACGGTTAAACCAGGCCGGGTTATCATCTGGTGCCCTAAAAAGCGATGCATTCTTAAGTCCGGCCTGGTTTGATCCAAGAAATAATGTTTGGAGGCAAATTATGAAAAAATTCTTTTTTAGTATCTTTTTAGCGTCCGTATTCTTTATGGGCGTGGGATCGCTGGTGCAAAACGCCACCGCTACATTCAAATCCGATGAGCGCGCGCTGGCGCTCCTGCAAAAAGCCCGGCTTGCGCTTGGCGGCGAAGGCAGCCTGGCGGGCGTCAACAGCCTGGTCGTTAAAGGCAAAACGACTCGCACTTTTAGAGCTGAAGGAACCGAACGCCTGGAAGGCGGCGATATGGAGATCGCACTGCAATTTCCCGACAAGCTGATGAAAATGTACAAGATCGGCCACGATGACGGGAACGCCGGCAGCAAACAAATAGATGTCATGATCGTAAGAAACGGCGAAGGCGGCAAGGCCGTTTGGCATAAGGAAGGCGACGCTGCGGAACTTAAGGCCGATGGCAATAAGAGATTTATTATTAAGACCGTTACCGGTGAAAACGGTGAAGTACTGACCGAAGATAAGATCGGCGTGGCCGATAAAGTCAAAGGCGGCAAAACGGTCGCGATCGATGAAGTCGTCAGAATGGAACACGGCGAGCATCATCGTCAAAACGAACTACTCCGTTTATCGCTCTCATTATTTTTGACCGCGCCGCAGGGAATGGACGTCAATTATCTCTACGCCGGTGAAGGCTCGGTTGACGGCACGGCCTGCAATATTATCGACGCGCAATTCGGCGGAGCTTCCATTAAGCTTTATCTGGGCAAAGATTCGAATTTGCCGGTGATGGTAGCCTACCAGGGCATGAAAATGCCGATGGCGTTCTGGATTAAAAAGGACGACGGCGCTCCGAGCGGCGAAAAAGAAGTGAAGGTTTTCACCAGAAAGATCGAGGCTCCGGAAATGGCCGAATTCCAGGTCAGATTTTCCGATTACCGCAGCGTGAACGGCGTACTGCTGCCGTATCGCTGGACGCAAACCGTGGGCGGTCAGCCGGATGAGATAGTGGAAGTGAGCAATTACGAAATTAATCCCGCCAACATCGCGGATAAATTCAAAGCCGCCGGAGACCACAAGGTGTTTATGCGCAAGGCGAAGGAGAACGCGAATTAGCGAAATGTGAATGGTGAATTATTCATTATTCATTATCAATGGATAAAAGAGGTGGCTTATGTTTTGAAGCCACCTCTTTTATTTCGTGAATAAACAAGTGTTCAGGATGATAAGCAATTAACAATTAACAATTAACAATGAGTAATTAACAATTTTGCGTTTTTATTTCACTCGCGAAGCGATCACGGGTACTATCTTCTTCGGAATATTGATCGCTTCCTTGATGTGCCGGGCGTGAGTAAAATGCCCGGCAACATAAATTCCCGGCACGTTCGTTTCAAAAGTTTTTTCATCATAAACGGGAATGGTGCCGTATTTCGAATCCCGGGTTTCCACGCCCAGGCCTGTCAGTAAGGTCAGATCGGGGTCAGAGCCGATCAGCACGAAAACCACATCGTTCGGCAGCGTCACGATGTCGCCCTCCTCGTCTTCCAGCAAGATCTCGTTTTCGCGGATCTCGGCCACGCGTTTCAGGAAAAACACCTTCAGGCAATCTTTGTCGACCTGTTCTTCCAGCGGCTCTTTGACCCAGTATTTGATACAGCCCTGCCTGGGGTCGGTGTTTTCCCAATCCTGGCGAAAGATCGCCAGGGTCGATTCGGCGCCTTCGCGCGCCAGAAAGAGCGCGGCTTCGCCCGCGGAATTTCCGCCCCCGATCACGAGCGCGTGTTTTTTTACATAAGGATAAGTTTCGCGGAAAAGATGATGCACTTTGGGCAGGTCTTCGCCGGGCACGTTCAGCCACCGCGGGTACTGCATGGCGCCGATGGCAAAGAGAACGGTTTTGGTCTTATACGAACCCTTGTTTGTTTTTACGGTAAAAACACGGCCTTTTTTGCTTACGCCGGTCACTTCCTCTTCGGTGTGAATATCCAGCTCGTTTTCCAAAGTAAAACGGACGTAGTAAGAAAGAAGCTCTTCTCGCGTGGGTTTTTCGCGGGCCGATTCGATCACGCTGTTTTCAAATTCGAGCTCGTTCGGCGTGGAAAACACCGTCAGGCCGACCGGGTATTGATAGACCGTGTTGGCGATCAGTCCCTTTTCCAGCACCAGGTAATTTAATCTAAGTTTTTTGGCTTCGTAAGCGGCGGAAATTCCCGCGGGCCCGGCGCCTATTATTATCAGGTCAAACATTTTTTATATAAATTTATTTGCGGCGTTTTTCTCTATACATATGATAAAGGCTGTAAATTACCTGGCCCAAACCTACGATAGCTATAATGGGCGGCCAAAAAGTAAACGCGTCTTTTCCCGCCAAAACAGCCGGCAGAATATCTAGGGCCGCCACTCCCGCCCCGCCGATAAAAAGGAAGATCCCGACCCATAGCATGCTTTTATAAAAATCAAACTGGAATTTCCTGATCTCCGCCGTTTCTTTTTCCACCCCGGCCTGACGCGTTTCGGGGCTGATATCGAAAGAGCAGAACCGGCAGGATTCCGCGCCCGCGGAAATATACTTGCCGCAGTTCGGGCATTTTAGCGTCGTCGAAGTATCGTCCTGGAATAAAGTTCCCATTTATTTGTCGTCTTCCCGGCAGGCGTTTCAGATCGACATCTCTCCCTGCAGCACGACCACCGAAGCGCCGCCGACCCGCGCCACCTCCACATTGCCTTTCTCACCCTTGATCTCGGCGTGAATGCGGCTCGGCCGTTTCATAAAATCGCCCTGCTCGATGGTGAAGCAATGAGAGCCATTTTCATCCGGCGCGGCGATCTGGCCGTGATAAACCAGGTATGACGAGAGTGCCCCGGCGGCGCTGCCCGTGGCGGCGTCTTCGGGAATATTGTCGCTCGGCGCAAAAAATCTGGCGTGCGCGGCGGAACCCGTGCCGTCTTTTGTTTCCAAAGTAAATACATAAGCGCCGACAGCGCCGACGCTTAAATAAGTTTCACTCAGCAAGCCGGAGTTGACCTTTATGCGGCTTAAAACCTCCAGGGAATTAACCGGGACCGCGAGGGATTTAATACCGGTCTCCATTACCTGGACCGGCAAATTTTTATTAAAGTCGGTTTCGCTCAGCCCCAGGCCCGAAGCAAGGTTCGAGAGAAAACTTTCGTCGCCGATAATTTCACCCGGGATGAATTTGCCCTGGGTCATGATCACTTCCAGCGGTTGTCCGCCGGCGATCTCGATCTCGACCGGCAGCACGCCGATCCCCAGTTCCTGAAATATCTCTTTTCTACCGGTGTAGTTTTCCTCCATCGGGACCACACCTAATCTTGTTAAAAGGTTCCACGTTCCCACCACCGGGTGGCCGGCCATCGGCAACTCGCGCGTCGGGGTGAAAATGCGCAGCTTGCGCAGCGCCTTTTCTTCGCCGGGGGGCAGCACAAAAACCGTCTCCGAAAGATTCATTTCGCGGGCGATATTTTGCATGTCCTCATCGCCGATCCCGTCGGCTTCGGGAAACACGGCCAAGGGATTGCCGAAAAAAACCTTATCGGTAAAGACATCGAGCTGAAAAAACTGATATGAGCGCATACTTGTCATTCCTCTTTCCAGCGGCGAGTGCAGTTCCTGTCCGTAGCCCGCGCGTAAGCGAGGGCGCCCTTCCTGACGGTCGGGCCTACTGACACAACGCATCCGGCGCAATACTGGAATTTTGGTATGAAAAGAAATGCCGAGTCAAGTGGGAATATGACGGTATAACCTTGACAGACAAGCGTTTGGACGTGTAATTTCGAATCAGTCGGGCCATCAACGGCGGATTTCAGCCGGGCTAACGGTAAAAGCCTTATCTTCACCGGGCAACTCCTAAAAGAGTTATTAAGACCATAGGCGGACTTTGTCTTTCAGCCTTTCGGGTTGAAGGCTGGTATTTTCTTGATAAAACATTTGTTAAGAACAAATACTTGAGTTAAACTCATAGTTTACACTACAGCTAATTTTTGAAGGGATTTCAATAGATTTTTCATGTCGAGCGAAGAAATAAAACAGTCTGAAACGGAAGTTCAGGAAACTTCCGCTGCGGGCGCTACAGAAACAAATACTGCCGGAACCGCTCCGGCAGCCGAGCAGCCGGAAACCACAACCCAACACCAGGAAGAGTCTTTCCGCCGCAAGCGCTACCGAAACAAATACTGCCGGAATAGCTCCGGCACCCAAGCAGCCGGAAACCACTCCGACACCCGAGCAGCCGCAAATCACTCCCCACCACGAAGAGGAACAATCTTCGGGTGAGATGGATTTCGGTGCGATCCTGGAACAATTCGAGCAGGAAAGCGCCGCTTACAGCCCGGGACAGCTTGTCCAGGGTAAAGTGGTCGGCGTTTCCGACAGCGGCGTGGTGATAGATTTCGGTTACAAATCCGAAGGGGTCGCCAACATCGCCGAATTCACCTTGCCGGAGGGCGAAGTCTCGGTCAAGCGTAATGACGAGGTGGAAGTCGTCATCAAGAATATGAACGGCGGCGACGGCTCGCCGGTCCTTTTCTTACGCCGATGCACAGCGCCGCAAATCGTGGGACGTGCTCGAAGAGGCTTTTAACAAGGAAGAGGTCGTCAAGGGCCGCGTGATCGACCGCATCAAGGGCGGCGTCAGGGTCGACCTGCAAGGCGTTGAAGCGTTTTTGCCCGCCTCGCAGATAGATTCGCGCCCGGTCGGAAATCTCGATGAGTACATCGGGAAGGACATCGAGACCAGGATCATAAAGTTCAGCCGCCGCAAGGGCAACGTCGTTTTATCGCGCAAAGTGATCGTCGATGAAGTGATCGGCGCGCAGAAACAGGAAACGCTCAGCCAGATCGAGGAAGCCTATATCGTCGACGGCAAGGTCAAGAGCCTGACGGATTACGGCGCTTTTGTCGACCTGGGCGGGATCGACGGGCTGCTGCACGTGACGGATATGTCGTGGGGCAAGGTGCAGAAACCGCAGGACGTGCTCAAGATCGGCGAGAATGTTCAGGTAAAGGTCCTCAAGCTCGACCGCGAACATGAAAAAGTTTCACTCGGTTTAAAGCAATTGACACCCGACCCCTGGACGAGCGTGGAAGAACGCTACCCCGTTGGTACAAACGTTAAGGGCAAGGTTTCCAGCCTGACGGATTACGGCGCTTTTGTGGAGCTGGAACCGGGCGTGGAAGGATTGATCCATATTTCGGAAATGAGCTGGTCGAAACGTTCGAAGCATCCGAACAAGATCCTCTCGATGGGAGAAGAGGTTGAAGTAAGAATTCTGGATATCAATCCTTCGGACCGCCGCATCAGTTTAAGCCTCAAGCAATTGATGACCAACCCGTGGGACAGCCTGCGCGAAAGATACCAGGTCGGCACAAAGGTTACCGGAAAAGTGCGCAACCTAACCGATTTTGGAGCATTTGTAGAGATCGAAGACGGCGTGGACGGGCTGGTCCACGTTTCGGATATTTCCTGGTCCAAGCGCATCAAACATCCGAAGGACGCGCTCAAGAAGGGACAGGAGATAGAAGCCGTGGTGACGAACATCGACACCGCGGGGCAGCGCCTTTCGCTTTCCATCAAAGACCTGACGCCGAGCACCTGGGACACTTTTGTCCAGGCGCACAAACCGGGCGACGTGGTGAAAGGAAAGATCTCGCGCTTTGCAAGCTTCGGCGTTTTTGTCGAGTTGGGCGAAGATCTGGAAGGCCTCTGTCATATCTCGGAACTGTCCGATGAAAAAGTGGATAAACCCGAAGATGTGGTACAGATCGGGCAGGAAATGGATTTCAAAATTTTGCGGATTGACGCGGAGGCTGGCAAAATAGGATTGTCCGCCCGCGCCGTGGGCAAGGAAGACGAACCTGAATTCGATGCCAAGTCTTATTCTACCGAAGCCAAGGGCGGCATGGCTTCACTGGCGGAACTTGCCAATTTGCAGCTTAGCAGTACCGAAGAAGAAGAAAAGTGAGGTTGTGATTTTAAAATCTAGGGTCTGAGGATAAATAAATGACAAAAGCGGATTTAGTAGAAGAAGTTGCCAAGGCAACCGATATGACTAAAAAAGACTCTGAGAAACTGGTGGAGATCGTGTTTGACAGTATTATTGAGAGTCTGAAAAAAGGCGATAAGATAGAACTGCGCGGTTTTGGCAGTTTTCGGGTTCGCCAGCGCGGTTCACGCCGCGGAAGGAATCCCAAGACCGGCGCGCCGGTCAGCGTTCCGGCGAAACGTGTCGCTTATTTCAAGCCCGGTAAAGAGCTTAAAGACCTGATCAACAAAGAAGAAGAAGTAAAAGAAGACACTCCCGCTTAGTTCGACTAAAAACTGATCCATAAAGGAGTATCGCCCGTGGATGTTTTGTGGAGTCCGTGGCGCTACGATTACATAAAGTCCGGGGGAGCAGGCGAAAAGCCGCTCTCGCCGGATTGTGTTTTTTGCGAGCTTCAAAAGACTAAAGCCCACGACGAGGAAAATTTTATCCTGCACCGCGCGGAGCATAATTTCATCGTGCTCAATATTTACCCTTATGTCAGCGGGCACCTGATGATCATTCCGTTCGAACATATCGGCGATCTTTTCGCCGTTCCCAAAGAAATTTCCGATGAAATGATGGACCTGACCAAACGCTGCCAGCAGGTGCTGGGCGAAGTCTACGCACCGGACGGTTTTAACCTGGGGATGAACCTGGGCAAAGCCGCCGGCGCGGGCGTGGCGGGACATGTGCATATGCACATTTTGCCGCGCTGGTTCGGCGATGTGAATTTCATGACCTCGGTGGGAGAAACGCGGACGATCCCGGAAGACCTGCGAACGACGTATGAAAAGCTTAAAGGCAAATTTTGAGTTTAGTTCTGAATCCCGCCTTTAGGCGGCTTATAAATTGCCACTAGCTTTAGCTAGTGGATAAGAAGGAAATTGTAAAGAAGGCTTTAGCCTAAGCTAAAGATTTGGCTAAAAGCCCGATCATAATTAGAATCCAAAACCACTAGCTAAAGCTAGTGGCAATTCATTTCGCGTGATTAGTGTGTTTCGTGGTTAATTTTTCGCAAAATCACTAACCACGAAACGCACGAAATACACGAAAAAGAAACGCACCCGCTGACGCAGGCGCTACTGACAAAAAACGCAGCCTCCTAAAGGCGGTACTCAAAACTTCACGCCTTCTTCAATCCAAAATACCCGATCGTGCTGTAAAAACCGGGAAAAACTTTGACGTGAATTTTGCCTAAGTATTGTTCCGGCGCGACCTCGACGATCTCATCTAAAATAATGCGGATGCGAAAAGGATTTTCCGGCGAGTCGTAGTCGAGTTTTACGACATTTAATTCCGGGTCTTTCAGGCCGGGTTCGGTGCGGGTCTTGAAATAAAAAGCGCGCGTGTTGCCGTCCTCGTTCGTGCTGAAGCGTTTATAAAAAGGCGCTAAAAGTTTGAGCAGTGAACCGCCCGCCGGAGTGAAAATGTTAAAGCCCAGATCATTTTTGCTGTCGAAGAATTTGCCCATCCAGGGCACCTCCAAGTCGAAAAGCACGTGCGCCGAGCCGCGATAAAAGCCTTCCGGGGCGGACCGCGGCGTGCTGCCGGTTTCAAATTGCTTTTGATAGCCGCTGTGCTCGGCGACAAAATTCACCAGCCACCAAAAAAGCAGCCAGGCGGCAACGGCGGCAACTATTGCTAATAATATCCAAAGAATAAACATCGCGCTTCTCCAAAGACTACTTTCCAATTGATCAAAACAAGTTAATTTATCTCAAGGTCCGGAAGGGTTGCCCAGCGCCCCCCTTGTTTCTTAGTTTTGTTCGTGTGTCTTAGTGTGATGCAAGTGGTTCCTTCTTAAATGTCCTACCTAAAGGCCATAAAGCAGAAACCACTAAATCACACGAAACGACACGAAAAAAAGCATCTCAACACTAATAAGAGCGGGCCGGGCGACCCTTCCCAACCTAAGTGGCAATTATCTCGAATGAATATTCGCGCGGACGCGCCGTTCAGATGCAGTTTATTTTACTGTTTTGGCTTCTGCCTTGGGCGGTTCCTGCTGCGGCTGCTGCGAGTGGTGGATGGCTTCGTCCTCGATCTCGCCGCCAAGGCTTATAGGAATGTCGGCAGGGTTGGTGTATTTGATGCCGCGTTCTTCGGCGTCATACTCGGGCGCGGGTAGAATGATATTTGAGAGGGATTGGCTGGGTGGAACATAGCCGGGATAATCGATGCGCGAATGATAGATCGCGACCAGGGATTTGATCATCGATTCGCGGATGATGGTCAGCTCGCGCAGGGTCAGGTCGCATTCGTCGAGCTGGTCGTCGCTCAGAACTGCGTCGATGATCTTGGTGATGATAAAGCGGATATTTTCCGGTGTCGGCTGGGCCAGGCTGCGCGCCGCCGCTTCGCAGGAATCGGCGATCATCATCACGGCCGCTTCCTTAAATTGGGGCTTCGGGCCGGGATAACGAAAATCGCTCTCTTCTATTTCCTGTCCTTCGCCGGCTTCGGTCTGCGCCTTGCGCAGAAAGTAATGCAGCGTGCGCGTGCCGTGATGCTGCGGGATAAAATCTATCACGCGCTGCGGCAGGCCGATCTCTTTGGCAAGTTTTGTCCCATAGGTCACGTGGCTGATGATTATCTTCGCGCTTTGCACCGGTTTTAAACGGTCGTGCGGATTTTTGCCCAGCTGGTTTTCCACGTAATGTTCGGGCGAGGCGATCTTACCGATGTCGTGATAGAGCGCGCCGATCTTGGCCAGCAGCGGGTTGGCCCCGATCGCGCGGCAGGCTTCATGCGCCAGCTGCCCGACGGCGTGCGAATGCTGGTTGGTTCCGGGCGCGCGCAGAGCGAGCTGTCCCAGCACGGGCAGATCGGCATTGGAAAGCTCCAGCAGCTTTACATCGGTCAGAATATCGAAAATGGATTCGCACAAAGGCATAAATACGGCGGTCACCGCGGCCGTGATCAGGCCGCCGAGCAAACCGCAGGCTATCGCGAGCAAAACGGTGTTCAGAATAAAGGGCAGCTGCATATAGCCGATCAGCGCTATGGCCGCGACCGCGCTGATAGCGCCCACCAAAAGCCCGGCGATCGTGATCGACTGCCGCGTGCGGTAACGCCCGATGCCGTACACGGCGGTGATCGAAGCGATCGATGAATAAAGAACGAATTCCAAACCCTTGGGCGCCAGCAGGCCTGCCAAAAGCGCGGTAAAAAAGCCTGTAAAAAGCGCGATCTGCCTGTCCGCCAGCAAGGTCATGGTCAGGCTGGCCATGGCAAAAGGTATGGCCAGCGCCCAGATGGTCGGATCGTTGTAGGGGGGGCGGATATTTTGCGCGGCGGTAAAATCCGCCAGCTGGACGCAAAGCAGCACCACGATCGTTTGTACCAGCACGATAAAGCCGAACAGGCCGAAAGTTTTTTCCGGCGCCTGCACCAGCCGGGTGGTCATTCCGCGATGCTCGATAAATTTCCACGCGCCCCAGAACAAAGCGGTGATCACTGCCAGCAAACCGAAAAAGCGGTTCCACTGCCGGGTGTTCGTGCTGTAATTGCGGATGGCGGAAAGCTGCGCCAGCGTGTCCGCGGTGACCGTATCGCCCTGCCGCGCGACCGTTTGCCCGCGCTTGAGCGAAACATTGACCGGCAACGTGGACCCGGCGGCGGCATTGCGCGCGCTTTCGGTGGCGGCGCTGTCAAAAGCCACGCTCGGTTGAATGAACGGGGACAGCGCGGCGTAAAATGTCTCGACTTCGCGGGCCGAAAGGCTGGATATCTGCGCCAGTTTTTTCTCCAGGGCTTCGCGCGCCTTTGAGATCGAGGTCATGTTGCTTTCCGGCATTTTGGCGAGCGATTGCTGGTTGGGTTTTTGCCGGTCGACCAGGGTTATTTCGTTTTGGAAATTTTGCGCGTCGTGATCGGCATAGATCGAGCCTTCGGCGCTCTCGCGCAGGGCGCGGGTGACGGCTTCCAGCTCGTTGTTGGTAAAGCGCCGCGCCATGAAAACTTTTGCCACTTCCTCGCCATTGACATTTTTCCAGTGCTGGACGTTGGAGTTACCGTTGACGGGTTTTGCGTTGGTGTTCGCGAGCTCGGCCTTCCGGTTCATTCCTTCCCAGGCGGAGCGGAAATTACTCACCGCCTGCTCGGCGCGATTTCCTTCGAAGGTAAAGATGGGCGTGACGGATTCGCGCGCCGCCTGCCGGGCCGCTTCGGTAGCATCGTTATCGGTGGTGGTGATGTCGGCGGGCGAGACTATCGTTTCCCGCACGACGTCGCCCTGGCGGTAGCTTTCGCCCGAGGTGCGGGTGAAGGGATTTCCGGCCAGCAGCGTGACGATCAGTACCAGCAGCGCAAAGCCGAGCCAGAACTTTTGTTTTTCGGATAGAATTTTGAAAAGGCGCGAAGCGTATCGCGCGATCCGGGTGCGCGCCCTGGTAAAAGGCGGCGTTAAATTTGGCAATCTTTTGCTGCTCATGGCGCAGGGGTTAAAAAGCGTCGTTCTCTAATATGCCACAGCATCGGAAAACTGCAACCTCTCGCTAAAGTTTTTCAAAAGCATATTACCCGTTTTTTCCACTAAAACAGCCAGGGTTTCGCGGCGCAGGGCGGAGACGATCACACACTGCGTGCCCGTTCCGAGCTCTATTTCGCGTTTTAAAGATTCGGCGTCGGATGCCGAAAGCAGGTCGGTTTTGTTAAGCACGGTCAGGCGCGGGATCCTATTAAATTCCAGGTCCGCCAGGATCCTTTCGACCGATGCGATCTGCGCCAGGCAGCGCGGGTTTGCCGCGTCTACCACGTGTAAAAGCAAGTTGCTGTCGCTGATCTCTTCCAGCGTGGCGCGAAAGGCCGCGATCAAAGTAGGCGGCAGATCGCGGATAAACCCCACCGTGTCGTTGATCACCACTTCCTGCTCGTAGGGCAGGCGCAGCCTTCTCGAAGTCGGGTCGAGCGTGGCGAACATGCGTTTTTCCGCGCGCACTTCGCTCTGGGTCAGGGTATTGAGCAGGGTCGATTTGCCCGCGTTGGTATAACCGACCAGCGAAATTACCGGAACATTGCGGCGCGAGCGTTCTTTGCGGCGATTGCTGCGCTGGCCGCGCAGGTGTTCGATGGATGACTCCAGCCGAGCGATCTTTTCACGAACGCGGCGGCGGTCGGTTTCCAGTTTCGTTTCACCCGGGCCGCGCCCGCCGATGCCGCCCGCCAGCCGCGAAAAAGCGGAATCGTGCCCCGCGATCAGACGCGGCAGCATGTATTTCAACTGCGCGAGCTCGACCTGGATCTTTCCCTCGCGGCTCTGCGCGCGCTGGGCGAAAATATCCAGGATCAGCTGCGGGCGGTCGATAACTTTCAGGTCGGTGGCTTCGGAAATCTCGCGGATCTGCGCCGGCGTCAGCTCGCAGTCGAAAACGATCAGGTCGGCGCCGAGCTGCATCGCGCGCACCAGCAGGTCGGAAAGTTTGCCGCGCCCCATCACGGTCTTCGGGTCGAGGGTTTTTCTCCGCTGGATTATTTTATCCAGCACGATGATGTCCGCCGAGGCCGCCAGCTCTTCGAGCTCCGCCATCGATTCCTCGGTCCCGGAGATCGCGCCCGTGGATACGCCGACCAGGATCACGCGCTCGCGATTTACCTGCCGGTTGCGGGCGGTGCCGCGGTTGCGCGCCATTTCATTTTCCAGCGAATCGATCAGCGCGGGAAAATCCACGTCGAGGTGCGCCGGAATTTGCGGCGGCAAAAATTCGTAGGGCAAGGTTTGAGGGTCGGTTTCCAGTTTTTCGGCGGTGGCGGGCAGCAGGTGCGCGGAATGAACATGACCCGGCAAGCCGGTCTTTTCATCGACCGCGATCGTCGCCATCAGGTCCAGCCGCAAGAGCGCCAGGTCGGTCAGGTCATCGCGGGTCAGGCCTTCGCCGGAAAAAGTGGTGTGAAGGCAACGCAGCCCGCGAAAGCGGTCGGCGCCCACGCGAACGCGCTTGAAGTCGGGCATAAAGATCTGCCGAGCGTCGCCCACCATCACGTATTCCACCTGGCCTTTGCGATTGATCAGCACGCCGATCTGGCGTCCTGTTTCGTGTGAAATTTCGGTCATTTGCCGTGCGAGCTCGGGCGAGACGATCTGCTGCGGAGATACACGTCGGGAGGCGAGTTTTTCTATGCGGCGAAGCTGATTGTGTTTTAATCCCTGGGTATACCCTTGAACAGTACTGATAATAAGCCTCCAAACACTGGCAATGATAAAATTATAACATAAAAAGCACCCGCGAAATCGAGATGCAAATTATTCATTATTCATTGTTAATTATTAACTGTCTTTCATATTAATAACAATTAATAATGAATAATGAATAGTTAATAATTAAATCAGCCTCCGATATTTGAAGCAAATATTTAAACGGCGTAAGATTAAGGGCTTAGCAAGTAACGTGAACAGCGAAATAAAAAACGTGCACCCGGCGTACGCGATACCGGGCGGCGAAGTGGTGTTGGACGGCGAAGGCTTCGAACCGGGCTCGGCGGATTTTGCCTGTCTTTTTCAGCAGCTGCCGGCGCATATGACAGGCGCGTCTTCGCGCCGCATTCTGGCCATCGTGCCGGAAGACTGCGCAGACGGCGAAGTCGAGATCAGCGTGGAGGGAAACGGCGGCGGGGCAAAATCATCAGCCGCAAAACTGCCGGGTAAATTACTGGTAGGCAAAAAACTTGTCGGGGATATGCACATCGTGGCTAACCCGGCGTTCGACCCGGAAGACGGCTCGCTCATTCTCACGCGCTCCGGTTCGCGCGGGCAGCAGCTTCCGGTAACGCTTTTCCGGCTCGAAACGGACGGCTACCTGGAAGAAATTCCCGTCGACATGATGAACCCGACCGGCGTGGCGTTTGCAAACAGCGGGCAGCTTTTCGTCACCAACCGCGCCGACGGCCTGGCCTGCCGCATCAGCCGCACGGGTGAAATTGTCCCTTTTGCTTCCGAGCTGGGGATCGCCACCGGGATAGCTTTCGATAAGCACAGCGTGATGTACATCGGCGACCGTTCGGGAACCATCTACCGCATCAAAAGTATCGACAGCAGGGAAGTTTTTGCCGCGCTCGAACCTTCCGTTTCCGCTTATCACCTGGCTTTTGCCCCGGACGGCGATCTCTACGTGTCCGCGCCCGGGCTTTCCAGCTACGACAATATTTGGAGAATAACTCCGGCCGGCGAAACAAGCGTCTTTTATCGCGGATTGGGCCGGCCGCAGGGCCTGGCGTTCGACACCGGCGGAAATCTTTACGTGGCCGCATGCCTGCGGGGAAGAAGAGGGATCGTGCGCATCTTGCCCGACGGCAGCGACGCGGAAGTTTTTGTCGCGGGTATGAACGTGATCGGGCTTTGCTTCAGCGCGCAGGGCGATATGATAGTCGCCACCGGCGAAGAAGTGTTCAGCCTGCCGCTCGGTATTCGCGGAACTCTATTAGATTAAAAGGAACGCAGATTTTAATCTGCATGAACGCGCAGCGTTCGAGCGGTCAAGGATGTCCGCGCTCCCAGTACGTGAATTTTCGAACGCGTAGCGTTTCGTGCCGAATGAATTCGGCGCTCTTATTTTACTCCAGCGTCACAAAATCCACACCCGTCATTTGATCCTGTACGTTCACTAATTGTGTCGGTTCGGCAAATTGGAACCGTTTGTGCGAAACGGAAACCACATAGGTCTGCCCGACCGGAACGTTATCGAAATTATAAAAACCAAAGGGATTTGTGATGACCGTTCTCACCTCGCCGCCCGGCCCGGCGAGGGTAACCCTCGCCCCTGAAACACCGTAACCACCCGCCCGTTTTACCTGGCCCGAAACCGAAACCTCCGCCGCGGTAGGACTGAACGGGCTGGCATTGTAGATGACCAGCGCAAAATCCTGGTCGGTCGCGTCGGCATTTCCCGGCACGCCGTTGCCGGCAATGTTCGTGGCCCTGACTGTGACGGTGAATACTCCGGTCGTCCCCGCGGGTAGAAAGATGGATTCGGCATTGTTTATCGTATCCGCCGAACCTCCGCTGACCGAATTTGCGCCCGAGAAAACATTACCCCGGAAAGTTGTGGCTCCCATGGTTAGTTCCAGGTCAAGATTGTTGACCGCGGGATTACCGACGGTCGGTCCCGCAGCATCAGACCATACCAGCGTGATGCGCAGAGGCCGCGCCACATTGGCGACCGAACCGTTGACGGCGAAAGTATTTCCCGTCGCTCCCAGTACCTGGGTCTGGTCGGTCAATAGGCGCAGCGAGCCGTCAAAGGTGCGTCCCAGATCCATCCGGCCCATGCCCTGGCTATTCGAAGGCAGGTTGCCGCCGGCGCCCGTCCCGCTCATATACGCGGCTGAATTCATCAGGATCGCTTTGGTCATTGCCGGGCTCGGAACGCTCAGGGCCTTATTGATGAAATCCTGGTATACCAGCGCCGCGCCGCCCGCGACCGCCGGGGTGGAATGCGATGTTCCGCTCGACCACCCATAGAGCGTTTGCCCGACCGGCCAATACTGGTTGCAGACAGTGGCGCCGGTATAGCTCGCCTGGGGAATGCCCGCTTCGATATGTGTACCGGGAGCGACGATGTCAGGCTTGATGCGCCCGTCGCCGCCGGCGGCATTTACCGGCCCGCGGCTGGAAAAACCTATGATGTCATTGGCGCTGTCGGCCCCTGCGTTGTTGGTGCCGCAGCCGTCGGTCCCGGTCTGGCGCACATTTTCGCCGGCTCCCACCGAGATCACATTTTTAGCCGTGGAGGGGGCGCTGACGGTGTTTGGGAGCGAGCCGTTGTTTCCGACCGAGAAAAGGGTAATAAGCTGCTGGTTGCCGGCGGTGCCGCTTTGCGCGTCGCGGACGATCACGTCATATTCCTGCGCGAAAGATGTATAAGCCCTTTGCGCGAGGCCCGTATAACCCCAGGAATTAGTGGAGATGCGCGCGTTCACTCCATAGGCGGTGTTTTCCCAAGAGGTGGACGTGGGCGAGCCGGGGCCGAAAATTGCGGTAACGCCGAGCCGCGCCCAGGGAGCGATGCCAAGCCCGTAGTTGTAACCATTAGCGTCTTCCACGGCGGCGCCGGTGCCGCTGTTAAAGCCGCCGACGATGTGGGAATTCAGAAAACCATGCCCGCCCTGGTTGCCGGCTTGGCCGGACGGATTGTTTTGAAAAGCAACGCGCGCCGCCGGAAGGTCGGGATGCACCGAGGCGCCGGTCAGGTTATACGCATCGTCGACCACTTCTACGACGAATGTGCCGAATTGCGTGCTGTCGAAACCCTTGCCCGCCAGGAATGCCAGATAACCCGGAGCGGTCGGTATCGTGCCGGTCAGATTGCCGGCGCTGATCTGTCCCTGCGCTTCGTCGTGCCTTTCTCTCTCGCTGCGTTCTTCGACCGCGAAAACATTTTCCATCGAAGCGATCTCGCCAAGGCGGGAAACCCGGGCGCTCATCGCGACGTTGCGATAATTTAGAACGGTGTGTTCGGAAACGAATTCGGTCGAAAGATCTCTCAGCGCGACAATGGTTTGTTTAGCCATGCGGCCGTCGATGACCTGCACGGTGAGACGGACGTCCGCGTCAACATTCGCGCCCCGAAATTCCTGCAGCACGGGCGAGAGCCGGAACGCGGGTTCGTAATCGCCGATAAACTGCACGAAGTTTTGCTCCCGCAGCCCGGTTAATTTCGCCGCCGCTTTGCCTCCGGCATTGACGACGTAGGCGTTGGAGGAAATGTAACTCACGATCTCACTGCCGGTGCCGCGCAGCGCGTCGAGCCATTCGTCCTTGATCGGGCCGATGAATTGAACGATATAAAGTCCCTTGCCCGGTGCGTCCCCGCCGGCGCTCGCATCGTCCATCGCGGTCTGGCGCAGGTCGGCGGGAATGCGGTTCAGCACGGCTCTTTTCGTGGACGTTTCGAGCGTGTAGCCGTTCAAGGGGATCACGTCCTGATCGTCCCGGAATTCGAATCCGCCGTCGCGCATAGCGTCGTACCCGCCGGCATTTATCTCGTCGGCGATCACCATCTTGAAACTGCCGTAGTCGACTTCGCCCGCGACGGCATTGCGTTCGCGCAGAGATTCGTAAGCGCTCCGGTCTTCGGCCCTGATAAAGATCTTATGAAGAGTGTTCCCCCCGGCCCGGGCAGGGAAGATATTCGTGTTTTCGAATGAGTCCGATCGTATTTTATTTTTACTTTTCGATTGTAAGGAGGCATCGCTGCCGCCAAATATCAAAGCTAAGATAGAGACGGACAAAAACAACATTGTTCGCTTCATTATTATTCTTTTCCTTTCAAAAAAACTAACCTGCGGCGGATAACCAGTCGATAAGAGGATAAATTTTATGTGTTGAGTATTATTCTTAAAATGGGAGGGTACATCCAATATCATCAGTAAAAATATCACAAAAACCGGAAGCTGAAAACCTAAAAGCCCTTTTGTTTATTAAAACTTGCTTGCCGGTTTTTGGATTTTGTTAGTGTTGTTTCGTTAGAGCAAGTGGTTTCTTCTTAATATCTTATTTCTAAAGACTACAAAGCAGAAACCATTTGCTCTAACGAAACAACACGAAAAAAAAGAAATGCACGCAAACTTAAACTTGGGGGCTAAACTCTCGCCCGCTAAAGCGGGCTTAACGCGAATAAAAAGCCAGGGAACTTTGATCAGCTCCCTGGCTCTCGTCATTGTTTTAAAGTAAACCTTTGCGGTTTACTTCGTCACGGTTATTGTGCCGACACATCATCCACGCGGAACGAAGTGATCAACGAAACATCGGTCGTGCCGCGGAAATGGATCCGAACGGTTTGACCGGCCCAGCTCGCCAGGCTATAAGGCCCGCGCTGAACGTAAACACCCGCCGTACCTTTGTCCAGATTGCTGAATTGAGCCAGCGTTCCGAGCAAGGCGCCGGAAGTGTTGCGCACTTCGGCATACACGTTGTCGTATTTGATGGTGGTGGTTGTTTCCGTCGAAGTGACATTCAGCCAGAAGGTCAGATTCGGCGAACAGCCTGCCGGGATCGTGATCGTCTGGTACTCCGAATGGTTGGCGTTATTGACGCCGCCCAGGATACTGTAACCCGTTCCGCTATGCGGGTAGGCTCCCGTACTCCAGGTTGCGCCGCTCAAGACCCACGGCGATGAACTGCCTTCGAATCCGCCGTTGGTCAGCAGCTGGCTTCCGCTGCAGCCGCCGCCCGGATTGACGGTCAGCGTCACCGGCACGGTCACGGGAGTATTGGTCGCCCCCGCGGCGCTGACGGTGATCGCGCCGTTATAAGTTCCGGCGACGAGTCCGCTGATGTTGACCGAAACGCTTGGGCTGGACGGGGCAGTGCCGCTGGTCGGGGCAATGCTCAGCCAGCTTTGATTGCTGCTTGCCGTCCAGTTCAAAGTTCCGCCGCCCGTATTGGTGATGTTCAGCGTCTGGCTCGCCGGATTTGAACCGCCCGCGGTCGCCGTAAAGCCCATGCTCGACGGGTTGACCCCGATGGTCGGCGAAGCACCGCCGCCGGTGGTGGCGTTATAGATGACCAGCGCGAAATCCTGGTCGGTCGTATCGGCATTTCCCGGCACGCCGTCGCCGGCGATGTTGGTCGCCCGCACCGTGACGGTAAAGCTGCCGCTTGTACCTGCCGGCAGAAACACCGATTCCACGTTGTTGCGGATATCGGCCGAGCCGCCGCTGGCGGAATTGGCGCCGCTGAAAACGTTGCCCTTGTAGGTGGTCGCTCCGACCGTTACCTCCAGATCGAGGTTGTTAACATAAGGAGCGCCGGTCGTCGGGCCCGGTGCGTCAGACCACGCCAGCGTTACGCGCAAAGGTTTGCCGGTATCGGAAACCGTTCCGGAAGTCACGTGAGTGTTTCCGGTAGCGCCGAGCGTTTGTGTCTGGTCGACGAGAATACGGCTGCTGCCGTCAAACGCGCGTCCCAGATTCATCTGGCCCATACCCTGGCTGTTCGAAGGCAAATTGCCGCCTGCGCCAACCCCCGTCATATAAGACGCGGAGTTCATTAGGACGGCTTTATTCATGGCCGGGCTGGGATTTCCCAAAGACTTGTTGATGAAGTCCTGGTACACCAGCGCCATACCGCCCGCGATCGCGGGACAGGAGTGCGAAGTTCCGCTCGACCAGCCGTAGAGCGTTTGCCCGGCCGGCCAGTACTGGTTACAGACACTCGCGCCGTTATAGCTCGCCTGCGGAACACCGGCTTCGATGTGCGTGCCGGGAGCCGTCAGGTCGGGTTTGATGCGCCCGTCACCGCCCGCTGAATTAACGGGCCCGCGCGACGAAAAGCTGATGATGTCGTTCGCGCTGTCCGCGCCGCTGTTGCCGATAGCGCAGCCGTCGGTCCCGGTCTGGCGCACGTTCTCACCGGCCGCGGCCGTGATCACGTTCTTTGCCGTGCCCGGCGCGCTGACGGTATTAGAGCCCGAACCGTTATTACCCGCGGCAAACACCACGGTCATTTGCTGGTTGCCCGCGGTGCCGGTTTGAGAGTCGCGGACGATGCGGTCATACTCCTGCGATTGCGCGGTATATTTACGCGCCGCAATGCCGGTATAACCCCACGAATTGCTGGAAATACGCGCGGACTGGCCGTAAGCCGTGCCTTCCCACGTGGTCGAGGAAGCGCCGCTGGGCCCGAAAATGGCCGTGACGCCGACCCGCGCCCAGGGAGCGATACCGAGTCCGTAGTTGTAGCCGTTGGCGTCTTCGACCGCCGAGCCGGTCCCGTTATTGAACCCGCCGACAATGTGCGAATTTAAAAACCCGTGTCCTTCCTGAACGCCGGACTGATTCGTAGGATTGTTCTGAAAAGGCACCCGCGCCGACGTCAGGTCGGGATGCTGTGAAGCTCCGGTCAGCGTGTAAGCGTCGTCAACGACGTTGACGGCAAACGAGCCGAACTGCGAGCTGTTGAATCCTTTGCCCGCCAAAAAGGTCAGATAGCCGGGGCCTACGGGAATGTTCCCGCTTAAATTGCCGGCCACGATCTGTCCCTGCGCTTCGTCAAGTTTCTCGCGCGCGGTCCGTTCCTCGATATTGAACACATCGTCCATCGAGGCGATCTCGCCGAGACGGGAAACCTGTACCCTCAGGGCCACGTTGCGGTAATTCAGAACTTCATGGTCCTCCACAAATTCGTCCGCCATGGTTTTCAAAACGCCGATGGTCTTATCCGCGCTTCTGCCGCCTATCACCTGTACGGTTATGTCGACGGAGTCTCTCAGGCCCGCTTCACGAAGCTGCTGCATCGTCGGGGAAAGACGAAAAGCCGGCTCGTAATCGCCGACATATTGTACAAAGCGGTTGTTTTGCAGCTCCGCTATGCGGATCGCGGCCTTGCCGCTGCTGCTCACGATATATGCATTATTGGGAACGTAGGTAACTATGTCGCTGCCGGTGCCGCGCAGCATATCGAGCCATTCATCTTTAATGGGGCCGATGAATTGCACTATGTAGAGGCCTTTGCCGACGGTGCCGTTTCCGGCGATCGCTTCGGCCATCGCGGTCTGGCGCAGATCGGCGGGAGTGCGGTCGAGCACGCCGCCCCTGGTGCTGGTGTCGATGATATAGCCGTTAAGGGGGATCAGGTCCAGATCGTCCTGGAAAGAGATGCCGGTGCCGAGCAGGGCATCACGTCCGCCGGCGTTTATCTCGTCGGCGATCACCATCTTGAAACTGCCGTAGTCGATCTCGTCGATAACCGCGTTTCGGCTGCGCAAAGACTCGTAAATATTCTGGTCTTCTGACCTGATGAACATTTTATGGAGAGTGCCCTTGCCAACCGGTGTTGGGGAATTAACATCAGTTTCAGCGGATACCACGCTAAGGCTGCCCTTAGAATTATAAAAGGCTGCTGTGCCTCCTACGATCGCCGCCAAAATTAAAAGAGACAAAAACAAAATTGTTCTTTTCACTTCATACTTCCTTTCTTTTGCTTTCAAAAATATGCGGTTTTCCCGCCAGTCCATAAGCCAACGCCGCATCAGGCGCTGAGAATTATGCCGAATGATACATATAAATAGGAATATGGGAATTTCCGCGCGGTATTCCTGAAAGCATAAAAGAAATTACAACCGTATTAAAGATGATAAACAATCGTATATGGACGTTATCACAATCTTTTATGGAAAGTAAAACGGACTTTGCAAGAAAAGTAGCGAAGCGGGAAATTTGCAGAAAAAGGGTGATTTTAAAGGATTTTTAGAGCTTTGTTGATTTGTTCGTGTCGTTTCGTGTGATTTCGTGGTTCCCTCTTAATGCATTATTTCTAAAGGCTATAAAGCAACCACGAAATAACACGAAATAACACGAAATAACACGAAAAAACATTCAAAGTTGCTGCGGTAGTGCCAGCGGAACATAGCTGCTATTGCTATGATGTAGTCTGGAATTAATTTTGAGCTTTTTGATTACCATGAATAACAACCCAGCAGGTTGGGAAAATTTTTTTAACCCGCAACTTGTTCAGAAATTGGGGTGTACTTTACAAGCCTACGGCGCGAATTTTGAGCCGGATGCGTTCTTAGATAAGTCGAATATTCCAAAAGAGAAAATTATCTTTACGGGCGCACTGGGATTCCCCGCTGAAATCAGGGAAAGGCTCACGGCGGAAGAATTAGACAAAGCAGATAACTTAGCAGTATTCGACACTCCCTATTTAGTGATAAAGATAAGCGATGCGGCCGATATATCCTCACAAACGGATGACGCCATTTTATTTCTCACGGAACACTCGGGCGAATTAAAAAGGCTTTGCTCTTATCCAAATATTGAAAGCACTTTAATAAGATTCTCTTGTAAGCAAGACGTGCCGCTTTCCGATGTGCCTGCCGAGATCCGCAAGTTAACATCCGAGATCGGCCTGGATAACATAATCATTTAAAATCGAATATGGAATCTAAAACAAAGAGCAGGACCCTTTTATAGATCCTGCTCCTGCAATCATCGAATTTAATTACCGTTACGGCTTTTTAGCCGGGGTGGTTTCTTCCGCGGGTTTATCTTCCGGGTTCTTCTTTAGCTGTGGAGGCGCTTCTCCCTTTGGCGTGTCTCCTTCTTCCGGTTCGGGCGAGCGGCGTTTAAGGGTTGGCCTGGTATCCCCGGCTTCATCAATATCCGGTGTCGCCGAAGCCCGCGCGTTGGAAAGCCGCAGCAAGCGCGCTTTTACGCGTTGAAACTCGGAGCTGCTGATCACGTATTCATCGCGCTCGGAAAATCTGGAGATCAATCCCAGGACTGATTCGCGGCGGTCGACCGATTGCGGGTGAGTGGCGAAAAGCTTGGACAATGTGTTGGGTTTCTTTTTGCTCTGGGCGGCAAGTTTTTCGAACATGGTCGCCATCGCCGTCGGGTCGTACCCGGCAGCGTACATATACTGCACGCCTAAACGGTCGGCTTCGGTTTCCGAACCGCGGCTGAATTTCATAAAGGCCAGTCCCTGCAGAATACCGCCGCCGTTTTGCAGGATCGCGCCGGCGATCGGGCCGCCGAATATCATACCGGCCAGCATGCCGTAACCCAGCAGCTGATTTTTTCCCGCGTTTTCCACCGCGTGGCGGGCCGCCACGTGGGCAATTTCGTGCGCCATCACGCCGGCCACCTCGGCTTCATTATCCGCGGCCAGGAGCAAACCCTTGTTGACAAAGAAAAATCCGCCCGGCAGGGCAAAGGCGTTGATCTCATCGGAGTCGATCACTTTGATGGTAAAGGGAACTTTGGCGTCGGAGTGCAGTACCAGGTTCTGGCCGATGCGATTGACGTATTCGGTGATGATCGGGTCGTCGATGAATTTGGCTTCCTGTTCGATCTGCACCGCAAGCTGGCGTCCCATCTGAACTTCCTTCTCTTGCGAGCCGCCGAGCCAGCCGACAAAGCCTTTATTGATATTGCGCTTTCCGATCATCGCCGGATCTTCCATTACGTCGAGCGGGCGGTTCGGATTATTTTGCTGCGCGGTGGTTTGCTTGGAAGCAGCCTCTGGTTTTTTATCCTTTGCTTTCTTGTCCTGTTTGGCCGCGGGTTTCGTGGTAGTTTGAGCCATGCTCACAGTACCCAGCGCGCCGACCCACATCGCAAGCATCAGCAGCGAAGCACAAAACTTACAATAAACTCTTGTCTTCATATTACTCCTTCGAAAAGCTCTTCGATTGTTATCATTTGGGTAAATAACTACCCGGGGTAAAACCTTATGATGCACCAAAAAGCCGATAGAGATGCACAAATTCTCAAAATAGTTTGCTCATTATAACAAAAAATTGCCCCTGGAGCGCCGAATTTATTCGGCAGGGTTCAGAGTTACGCGTTTACGCGTGATCACGCCTAAGGGTGTAACTCTTAATTTAATGTGCTAAAAAATCAGGTCGAGGCCTTAAACCAATCCGCCATCACCGAATCCCGCAGGATAATTGTCTGGTCGCGTTCCGGGCCGGTAGAGATCAATCCGATCTCTGTGCCGACGGATTCAGCCAAAAATGCCACGTAAGTACGGGCTTTCGGCGGCAGGTCTTCGATACGGGTAGTGCCGACGGTGGACGTTTTCCAGCCCTCTAAAGTCTCGTAGACCGGCACGATGCTCTGCAGTTCCTTGGAAACCGCCGGGAAATAGTCTATCGCCTCGCCGTTTATCTCGTAACCGGTGCATACCTTGATCTCTTCCAGCTCGTCCAAAACGTCCAGTTTGGTCAAAGCGATGGAGTTAAAGCCGTTAAGCTCCGCCGCGTAGCGCGTCGCCATCGCGTCGAACCAGCCGCAGCGGCGCGGGCGCCTGGTGACCGAGCCGTACTCGTTGCCCCTTTCCCGAATCACATTGGCGATATTTTCTTCCTCACCCAGCATCTCCGTCGGAAACGGGCCTTCGCCGACGCGCGTGGTGTAGGTCCTGACGATCCCCAGCACACCCGAGATCCGGTGCGGCGGAATTCCCAGGCCGACCGCCGCTCCGCCGGCCGTCGGGTTCGATGAGGTAACGTATGGATACGTGCCGTGATCTACATCAAGCAGAGTGGCCTGCGCGCCTTCCAGCAGAATACGCTTGCCGTCCTTTATCGCCTGCGCCATAAAATGGGTGGTTTCGGTGACAAAGGGACGAAGACGCTCAGCCAGCTCGGTAGTTTCCTTGAAGATCGGGGCCGCTTCGAGCGGTTGTTCGCCGTAAGCTTCGATAATGCGGTTGGCTTCTTCCAGGTTGCGCTCGATGCGGTCATTCGAAACCTCCGGCACCAGCGCGTCGGCCACGCGAATGCCCGCGCCTGCCTGCTTTGTCTTCATACGCCGGGCCGATGCCGCGCAGCGTGGTGCCGACCTTCTCGTTGCCGAGCCGTTCTTCGGTGGTGCGGTCGAGCACGCGGTGATATGGAAGTATCAGGTGCGCACGGCTGCTGACCTTCAGCCGTTCGGGAGTGATCGAAATACCCTGCCCGGCCATTTGGTCCACTTCCTCAAAAAACGCTTTCGGGTCGATGACCATGCCGTTGCCAAGTACGCAGATCTTGTCTTCATGAATGATGCCTGAGGGCAAAAGCCTCAAAACAAAAGCTTTATCGCCGACATAAACGGAGTGCCCGGCATTATGGCCGCCCTGGTAGCGCGCCACCAGATCGAAACGGTCAGCCAGCAGATCCACAACTTTACCTTTTCCTTCGTCGCCCCACTGGGCGCCGATTATTACGATTATCATATATTTTACTGTAAATGGATTACAGGAGATTTTAACAGTTTTTGCGGTTTAACAGAAAGTCGGAGCGCCGAATTCCCGGGGCGGTTTATTTTATCTGTAGGGGCGGCACCGGTGGCCGCCCGTCGGGTTCAGCGGGTCAGCCACGGGCGTCTCCACAGTTGCTATTCGCTTTTTTCGCTAACATTCGTCCAAAACTCCCATGAACGACGAATTTTATACTCGCAAAAACTCATTGCGTCTGCGCGGATTTGATTATTCTGCTTCGCGAGCTTATTTCGTAACCATAGTTTCCAAAAATCGTCGGTGCGTATTTTTGAACAAAGAATTTTCCCGCGAGATTGTTAGATGTTTGACAACTTTACGCGGAAAATTGAATTTTAATTTATACATTTATTGTCTTATGCCGGATCATATCCATCTGCTCCTCGGCGCCGGAAACTCTGAAAGATCTTTGAGTGAAATTTGCAACGAGTTCAAAAGTATTTCAAATAAGATCTATTGGAAGTACGGGATAGGTAGGTTATGGCAGCGAGGATTTTACGACCACATCATCCGCAATGAAGAAGATTTTTTTGAGACTTTCATTTACATAAGGCTCAATCCGGTCCGGAAAAATTTCGTCGAAAAATGGGAAGATTGGGAATTCACGGGAACCATGGATAAATTGTAGGCCGATACCCCCGGATCGCTGTCAGGCGAAAAAAAGAGCGGGCGGCCACGGGTGCCGCCCCTACGGAATTACACTAATCTTATCTCCCAGCTTTCTTTCGTTATTGAATAAACGACCAGGTCATCGGTCCTGCCGGGTAGGTGATGCGCGTCTTTGAACTGCCCTTTCAATTCGAACCCGAGCCTTTCCGGGACGGCACGGCTGCGAAGGTTGGACGCCGCCGAGTGGATCTCTACCAGTTTCACACCCAATTCATTAAATGAATATTCGATCAGCGCCCGGCAGCACCGGGTGACCACGCCCTTACCCTGATGCTCGGCGCTGATCCAATAACCGATCTCAGCCAGCCCGTTCTCGCGGTCTAATTTGACGAAGCCGATGCATCCGGAAATTTTTCCGCGATAAAAAATGCCGAAGGTTGGAAGTTTACCGTCCGCAGAGTCTGCCAGATTCCGCCGGATAAAACTGGCCGCGTGTTCGACGTCGTAGCCGCCAACCGCCCAGATCATCCAGGGCCCCAGGTGCGGCAGATTTTGTTTTACCGTTTCGGCAAGTTCCTCGATATGATCTTCCTGAAATATCCGCAGCGCTGTCTCTTCGTCGATTTTAAATTCGGGCATTGGCATAATTGGAACTTAATTAGAGGGGCTTAGTTAAGGGCCATCCGGTACATCTGGATATATTTTCGCGCGGCGTTTTGCCAGGAATTGTCTACCCGCATCCCGTTGGATTGAATTTTCCGCCACAGTTCCGGGTCGGCGTAGGCAAAAAGCGATTCGTAAACTTTTTCGATAAAGCTGTGAGCATTGTACTGGTCAAACTTAAAACCGTTTCCGGTGCGCTGAATGATGTTGAAATCTTCTACCGTGTCGTCCAATCCGCCGACCGCCCGCACCACCGGCACCGTGCCGTATCTTAGTGAGTACATCTGGTTCAGGCCGCACGGCTCGAATTTCGAAGGCATCAGAAAAATGTCCGAGCCGGCCTCGATCAGGTGCGCCAGCGATTCGTTGTAACCTTTAAAGACGCCCACCTGCGCCGGGGCGTAATCGCGCATCGCCTGCAGAAAATCTTCGTACGATCTTTCGCCCGAACCGAGCGCGACAAAGTAAGCCCCGGTCGAAAGGATCTCGCCCGCCGCTTGCTGGATCAATTCAAAACCTTTTTGCGATGTCAGGCGCGTGACCACGCCGAAGACGGGCCTGTCCAGATCGACCGGCAGAGAGTAACGTTCGAGCAGCGCCTGTTTGCACATTCGTTTTCCGGTCAGGTCGCCGGCGTGAAAATGCGCCGGAATTTCCTTATCCGTCGCCGGGTTCCAGACGTCGTAATCCACGCCGTTGGTGATGCCGATCAGCCGGTTCGCGCGCTCGCGCAGCAGCCAATCCAGTCCGTAACCGTGCTCGTGGCTGCGAATTTCAAAACTGTAGCGGTTGCTGACGGTGGAAAGCATGTCGCTCACCGCCAGCCCGGCTTTAAGCGCCGAGGCGCTGCCGTTAAAGAGAAACGAATTTGTAGAAAAAGTGTCGCCAAAGCCCAACTGCCACAGCTCGCCGGGGTCGAAAGCGCCCTGGTAGGCCATGTTGTGGATCGAGAAAACGGTGCGCGTGCCGTAAAAAAATCTGTCCCAGTAACGCCGCGTGGCGATCTCGACCGCGGCAAAACCGCAGTGCCAGTCGTTTAAGTGAACGATGTCGAACGGTTCACCCAGCCGGTGCAAAAGATCGATCGCGGCGCGGCAGAAAAAAGCGTAGCGCAGGTGGTCTTCGCGAAATCCGTAGATGGAATCGCGGTCGAAAAATTCTGGCGCGTCGATGAAATACGCGGGTGAACCGCCCGCCTGGCTATAAAAAACCTTGACCAGTTTTTTGCCGCCGCGCCAGTCGACATAAAGGTCGTCGATCACCGGCCCGGTCAGCAGGTCACGCTTTGTCTGGCGGTAAAGCGGCGTGATCAGCGTCGCCGAAACGCCTTCCTGCCGCAGCGCCTTGGGCAGGGCACCCGCAACATCCGCCAACCCGCCGGTCTTGGCGTAAGGGACTGCTTCCGAAGATAGTAGGGCGATTCGCATTAATGTTTAGAGTTACGCGTTAGTTCAGAGTTACGCGTTTACGCGTGATTTCATGATAATTTGTGTAATGATAGCAAAAGAATCATGCCTGAAGGCATAACTCTAAACTTAGGCTCAGAGTTACGCGTTTACGCTGGTTTATGATAATTTATTCGCGTCAAAAGTTACAATTCTAACTCCCAAAATATGTACAACTGGCGAAAAATGAGCTCGAAAGGGCGCGATGAAATCGTAGCTTTACGAAAATCGAGAAAACTACCATGGCATTCGCCTCCGCATTTAAAGTATGAAGGAAAACTAAGCTTCATTGTCACGGCAACCTGTTACGAGCACAAGCCAGTTATAGGAAAATCTTTTGAACGTATGCTCGAATGTGAGAAAGAAGTTTTACAGACGTGTCATGATTACGATGCAACTGTTTTTGCCTGGTGTGTTTTACCCGATCATTATCATCTTTTGCTTAATACTGACCAAATAGAAAATCTGCGGGGAGGCCTTGGGTTATTTCACGGCAGATCTTCTTACGGCTGGAACCAAGAAGAGAATTTACAAGGCAGAAAAATTTGGTTTCGTTGTTTTGAACGTCCGATGAAATCGGAACGACATTTTTGGACCACTATGAATTATATTCATCACAATCCGGTCAAACATGGTTATGTCGAACATTGGCAAGACTGGCCGTTCTCCAGCGCGAAACAATTCCTTGATTCTGTAGGCCGAGAAGAGGCTATGAGAATGTGGTATGAATATCCCGTGTTGGATTACGGAAAGGGTTGGGATATTTAGTATCAGTTCAGAGTTACGCCTTCAGGCGTGATTTCCTCCGCAATTATCACGCGTAAACGCGTAACTCTGAACGTAAGAGCGTAACTCTAAACTTAAAGTTAACTCTGCATACTCGCCAGGAAGTCTGCGTTGGCCTTGCTCTTGGAGAGGCGTTCTAAGACGACTTCCATTTGCTCGACGGGCGAGAGGGGATTGAGGACCCGGCGCATCACCCAGATGCGGTTCAGGTCTTCCTTCTCGATCAGCAGTTCTTCCTTGCGCGTGCCGGAGCGCTGGATGTCGATCGCCGGGAAGAGGCGCTTGTCGCTCAAGCGGCGGTCGAGATGAATTTCCGAGTTACCCGTTCCCTTGAACTCTTCGAAGATAACGTCGTCCATGCGCGAACCGGTGTCGATCAGCGCAGTAGCGATGATCGTCAGACTGCCGCCTTCTTCGATGTTGCGCGCCGCGCCGAAAAATCGTTTCGGGCGCTGCAAAGCGTTGGAGTCGATACCGCCCGAGAGAATTTTTCCGCTCGGAGGCACGACCGCGTTATGCGCGCGCGCCAGGCGCGTTATCGAATCGAGCAAAATAACCACGTCGCGTTTGTGTTCGACCAGGCGTTTCGCTTTTTCAATGACCATATCCGCGACCTGCACGTGGCGGGTCGGCGGTTCGTCAAAGGTCGAGCTGATGACTTCGCCCTGAACCGAGCGCTGCATATCGGTAACTTCTTCCGGGCGCTCGTCGATCAGCAGCACGATCAGCGTCACTTCCGGGTGATTGGTCGTGATGGAATTGGCGATGGTCTGCAGCAGCATGGTTTTACCCGTGCGCGGCGGCGCCACGATCAGCGCGCGCTGGCCCTTGCCGATAGGCGTGACCAGATCGATGACCCGCGCCGAAATATTGTCGGAATCGATCTCCATCGTCAGACGGTCATCGGGATAAAGCGGGGTCAGGTTATCGAAAAATACTTTTTCGCGCGAAGCTTCCGGAGCTTCAAAGTTGATCGCTTCTACTTTGATCAGCGCGAAATAACGCTCGCCTTCCTTGGGCGGGCGGATCTGGCCGCTGATGGTGTCGCCGGTGCGCAGGTCGAATTTGCGGATCTGCGAAGGGCTGACGTAAATGTCGTCCGGGCCGGGAAGATAGTTAGATTCGGGAGCGCGCAGAAAACCGAAACCGTCCGGCAGCGTTTCCAGCACGCCTTCGGAAAAGATAAGCCCGCTTTTCTCCGTTTGCGCGGCCAGGACCTTAAAGATAAGTTCCTGCTTCCTCATACCCGTGGCGCCCAGGATGTTGTAATCCTTGGCGACGTGCATCAATTCGGAAATAGACATTTCCTTGAGCACAGCCAGGTCGAGGTTCGCGCCGTTGCCCGAGGGAGCCGAGGCTCTCACGGGAGTTTCTTCCGCTTCCTCTTCACCTTCGGCTTCTTCGGCTTCGCCGGTCTCGATCTCCTCGGCTTCTTCGGTTTCTTCAACCTCTTCAGCTTCTTCGGCCGGTGAGTCTTCTATTTTTTCTTTTACTTCATCGACAGCCGCGGATGACGCGCCGTTTTCGGTTTCTTCGACGCTCGCCGTGCTGCCTTTCTTTTTAGTTACTTTTGTTGCCATTTTATTTACCTTGGCAGCCTCTGTGGCTGCCACCTTGTTTATTTAATTTTTTTCAGGATTTTTTAATATCTTAAGAAAAGTTCTGATCCTTAATTTTATGGATTTAATGTTTTCGGTGATGATCTTAAGTGACCTAACGCAATACCGGGCGCCGCCCGTTAAAAAGGTCATAATTTGTCACGGAAAAACAATTTGGAAAGTACAGCCAAGGCGTTTCTGAAATAAACCCTAGAGCCTTCTCTAACCCTGAGTTTTATTAGGATAGTGAATTATCTCTCAAAGTTGTCCGAGAAATCAACCCCAAATCTTTACTTTTTCATAATTTTTCGTCGATTTCGTGCCAAATCTCTTCTCTGCCTTCACCTTTAGACGACGAGTAGGCTATTACTTTGCTCAAAGGCATCGCCTTTCGAATTACTTGCAAGTTTTTATGCAATTGATTTCGTGACAATTTGTCGGATTTTGTGGCGACGACCAAACGCGGCTTTTCATGATAAACGAGCCATTCCTGCAATTGCAGGTCAAGCTCCGTAGGAGCGTGCCGCGAATCTACTAATTGTATTGATAACACAAGCTGCGGCCTTTCCGCAAGATATTCCTGCGCCATCACGCCCCAATCCTGCCGCATCGCCTTGGAAACTTTGGCGTACCCGTAACCGGGCAGATCGGCGAAATAAAACGCCTCGTTGACGAGAAAAAAGTTGATGCTCTGGGTTCGGCCGGGCGTATTGGACGTGCGCGCCAGGCCTTTAACTTTCAGGAGAGAATTGAGCAGGCTTGATTTTCCCACGTTCGAGCGCCCCAAAAAAGAAATTTCGGGTTTTTTGTCCGCGACCCAATGTTCTTTGGCAAAAGCGCTCTTGATGAATTTAGCGGAGGTGATCTTCATATGTCAGAACCGGGAGCGGTAGCGACCGGGTTTATATCAATGATTAATGATGAATGTTTAATGATTAGTGACAGCGTAAGAAACCGGGGATTTCATTGATCACTCATCATTAAGCACTAATCATTAAAAACACCCGGTCGCTACCGCTCCGGTTCTGACAATTACCCTTGGGCGGCTTTTGCCATATCGTCGCGCGCCTTTATAAAACCCTTGATCATCTCGCGCCGCTGCGCCATAAGGCTTTTGGCCTCGGGCATTCTCATTATCCAGCTTTCCAGCCTTTCGAGATAGGCCGGGTTATTAAGCAGCTGCCGGAGCTCTTCCAGGTAAGGTTCGATCTTGGCAAAGACCACGGTGCCTTCGCCGCTGGCGTCGTTGAACATATCCTCGTCGATCGCGCCGTGATTTACAAAAGACGCGGCCATGTCCCAATAGCTCACCACCATCCGGTAGTAAGCGCTGGTTTGCGGGTCCAGCATGGCCTTCATCACATCTTGCGCGCTTTCCGGAAAAAAGGTAATAAACCAGCTGCGGGCTTCGCGCATGGTCGCCTCGCGGCGCAGATCGTAAAGTTTCATCAAAAGACCGGCAGACTTAGCTTTGCTCATAAATTTCTCCTACAAAAGGTTTTTCTGAAACTTAGAACGAGAAGATCTTTCTGTCAAATGAGAATTTTTGAAACATGGAGCGCGGGCATCCTTGCCCGCAGCAAACAAATGCCGTTCGCAAAAAAAATAGAAATTGTCTCTTGCTTTTAGCTGGCAGCAATTTAAAAGGACGATCAAAACAAAGCTCACTTATTTTTATTGACAGTAATCCCATTTGAGAATAAATTAACTGCATCAGTTTTCGCGAAGCTTAAGAACTCCCTGATTCTCGCTTCATATCACAGGTCACTTTACTCGTGCGTTAAAAGACAGCAGAACTTTAAATGTGCGGATAAGGATATGAATTTTGGAGGTTAAAAAATGATTGCTGGACTAATTCTTGTAATAATCGGAGGCTTCTTAGCAGTTGCCGGAATCATGTGCAGGTTCGCTTTCTTTCTTGAATCAAGAGATATTCCATTTACCTGGAAATACTATTTATGTATAGGGCTGTCGTTTTTAGGGACCATACCGGCCACTGTCGGGTTTTATTTATTGACGCAAATTCCGGTTAATTCGATTCAGGATTATTCTCAAATTCTCACGGTTCTCTCGATATTAGCGACAGGAATAATAACGGCGTTTTTTACCTTTTCTTATGCAAATTTAAAAGGAGATGAGGTGGCCCTGCCTACGCTCTTATCCGTATGTTTTGTAATATTATTTTATTTTGTTTTTTTCGCGATAAGCTTTTACATAGGAAAAAGCAAGCTGATTCACAATAACGAAAACGTCGAGGTATTCGTCCCCTGGATCATGTGGATTTTGCTGGTGGCTAATATGATGTATGACTTTATGGATTACCGAAGAACCCCTAAATAAAAGCCAAACATGAATACCGGCGAACTGCCTGATCTCATTCAAGACCGGCCGAGATATCCGCCGGAGTCTGAATGTTGAGGGTAAAATATCGGTTAATAGAAATAATTCGGGCGGTTTGGACTACCGGAAAATCCGGAACCTCCAAACTGGGCAAGCCAAAAAAATAAGAGAAAAAATAAAATAAAATCTGATTCTATGAATGGAAAAATTGTCTTCATTTTTATTTCTTTTTTTCTGGCCCTCGTTTTTTTAGATACTCAAAACTCTAACGCTCAAATTCAACAAAATAATTTGAACGAACAAGATATTTTGTCTCTGCAAAAACGTAAGTTAGAACTCGAAATAGCAGAATTAGAAAGGAAGAAGAACACAAGTTGGCCTGTTGAGTTCTTAAATTCACCCATTGGGCTAACCTCGTTGACCTTGTTCTTCGGCGGGCTTGTTTTTAGTTTGTTAAGCGAATATAGAGCGAAACAAACGAAGAAAATTGAGAAATCCATTCAATTTCTGGATGAAATCAGTAAAGATTTCAATTCCAATCTTACTATGCTGATTCGTTATATTAGGCTGGGAAATTTTAAAGAAGACGATAATAAGTCTGCTGAAGAAAAGCGAGCTATTAAAGAAGAACGAGACAAGCTTTTTTCTGAATTACAAAAGAAAAATGCCGAATTATTTAAAAAAAGAATCAGTGTAAAGATAAAAAGTAAAGCTTTTTTAAGATCCGAGGGGCTATCTAAACAGTATGATTTTCTTATTTGGGAGATGGGCAAATTGCTTACCGCCGCTAATATGCCTCTTGATGGAGAAAAACTAAGCGAATTTGGTTTCGAGACCGCAAAATTAACAGTTATATGGGGAATTGATGACGAAATTAAACTGAATACCAATTTAAAAAATCCGTACGTGGAATATAACTATAGAGCAGAAATACTTTGGTTAAGAGCCGTAGGTCTTATGTCTTCTGAAATAGAGGCCTTATTCAAATCTAATATAGTTAAATTATTCTCATTCAACCGTCGCTGAAATATCCCTCGCAGCCTGATCGTCGGTCCAAACCTGCGGTGTTTCGGCCGGCAGGATCTCCTTCCCGACGTCCATTGCCAGTTGGAGAACTTCGTCGATCGTGTCCACCGGATGGATGAGCAAGTCGTCTAGGACTTCTTCGGGGATGTCGGCCAGGTCTTTTTCATTATCTCTGGGAATCACGACCGTTTTAACCCCGAAGCGATGCGCTGCCAGCAGTTTTTCTTTTAACCCGCCGATGGGCAGCACCTTGCCGCGCAGGGTGATCTCGCCCGTCATTGCCACGTCGTGTCGTACCGGGACACCCGATAAAGCCGAAACCATCGCGGTCGCCATGGTGACGCCTGCCGAGGGCCCGTCTTTCGGGATTGCGCCTTCGGGCACGTGAATGTGCAGATCTCTCTTGCGGATAAAATCCACGTCGATGCCGAGGCGTTCGGCCCTGGCGCGCACGCAGGTCAAAGCGGCATGCGCCGATTCCTGCATCACCTCGCCCAGCTTTCCGGTCAGGGTCACGCCGCCGCGCCCTTTGACCAGCGTGGCTTCGATCTGCAGAATATCGCCGCCAACTTCCGTCCAGGCCAGCCCGTTCACCAGGCCGACCTCGCTGTGCAGCGCGATGTCCTGCTTGCGGAATTTTATCGTGCCCAGCAGGTCGCGCACTATTTCCGCCGAGATCACTTCTCTAAAGTCGCTATTGTCACTGGCCGCGACAAATTTCCGCGCCACTTTGCGCAGGCACGAACCGATCTGCCGCTCCAGGCTGCGAACGCCGGCTTCGCGCGTGTAATGGCGAATGACTTCCAGAACGCCGTCGTCGGTAAAAGTTATCTTTTCCGGGTCGAGCCCGTTGCCTTCGGATTGTTTGGGTATCAGATGCTGCTTGGCTATCTGGAGCTTTTCTTTTTCCGTGTAGCCCGACAGGTTAAGAATTTCCAGACGGTCCTGCAGCGCCGGGGGAATGGTATGAAGCACGTTGGACGTGGCGATAAAAAACACCTGCGACAGGTCGTAATCGACGTCCAGATAATGATCGCGGAAAGTATGATTTTGTTCCGGGTCCAGCACTTCCAGCAGCGCCGCCGCCGGGTCGCCGCGAAAATCCCGCCCGAGCTTGTCGACCTCGTCGAGCAGCATGACCGGGTTGATAGTTCCCGCACGCTTCATCAACTGCACGATCTGGCCCGGCAGCGAACCGATATAGGTGCGCCGGTGCCCGCGAATCTCGGCCTCGTCATGCACGCCGCCGAGGCTGAGCCGCACGAATTTTCTGCCGGTGGCGCGGGCGATGGATTTACCCAGGCTGGTTTTGCCGACTCCCGGGGGGCCGACAAAACAGAGGATCGTTCCTTTGGGGCTTTTCACTAGTTGACGAACGGCGAGATATTCCAAAATACGCTCTTTTATTTTTTCCAGCCCGTAATGGTCTTCGTTCAGAATGTCTTCGGCCGTGTGCAGATCGTTGATCTCTTCGGAGCGCTCCTGCCAGGGAATGCTGGTCAGCCAGTCGATATAGGTTTTAGAGACCGTGCTTTCGGCCGACATCGGCGCCATCGATTCCAGGCGCGAAAGTTCCTGCCGGGCTTTTTCCTTCGCTTCCTCGGTCATCCCGACCTCTTCTATCTTTTGCTTGAGCTCTTCCAGCTCGGCTTTTTCGTCCTTGCGCCCAAGCTCTTTATGGATGGCCTTGATCTGTTCGTTGAGATAATATTCGCGCTGCGCTTTTTCCATCTGGCGCTTGGTGCGCGTGTGGATCGAGCGGTCGAGCTGTTTCTTGTCGATCTCGATCTCGAGAATTTCCACCAGCTTTTGCAGCCTGTCCTGGACCGAAGGAATTTCCAGCAGCAATTGTTTTTCCTCGACCGGGACTTTCAGGTGCGAAGAAAGCGCGTCGGCGATGTGCGCGGGGATCGTGCCGCGCAGGGAAGCGTGCAGCGAATCGGTATAGGCGTCAGGCGAAAGGCGCATCAATTGCTCGACGAGATTGTGCAGTTTTTGCAGCAGCCCGTCCGTGCGGTAGCCTGATTCGTTGGTTGAAGAAATTCGCCTGACGGTGGCGAAGAGAAGATCGTTCTGCCGGTCGACCTTTATCGTCGAGGCGCGTTCGCGCCCTTCGACCACCACCTTGATCTGTCCGTTTTCCTGTTTTTGCGCCTGCAGGATGCGGCCGATGGTCCCGATGTTGTAAACCTGGTCGGGCGCGGGTTCGTCCACCGTGGCGTCGTGCTGGGTCGCGAGAAAGATATAGCGGTCGCCGGTCAGAGCGTGCTCCAGCGCGCGCACGGAATTGGGGCGGCCTATCTTGAACGCGACTTTGGTAAAGGGAAATATCACGACATCGCGGATCGGAACCATGGGAAAACGTACGATGTCATGAGGCAGTTGGTCGGTGTATTCTTCCATTTTATAAATTAGGCTTTCCGGTGAAAATTATTGATAGTCTAATTAGGTTCTAATTTTATGATATTTCCGCAATTCAATGCCACTTTGGAAAAGAAAATTCGATTTTTCGGGCGAATCGGTCACATTGATTTATTTTAAGATAGCTTTGGCTGTTAATAGTTTTGAAAAAATCGGACAAAGTCGACAATCTCGGGGTCAGGAAGGGTTGCTTGCGCCCGCTCTTTATTTTAATACAGCGGGCGCAAGCGGCCCTTCCTGACCTGAGAGGTAGTTATGTCGCCCCTCCATCGATTGAGTTGACTATATAAGACAAAGAACTTTTATCTCAGTAGGCTTGACAAAAAACCTGTATCAGGTAAAATACTATTGAAATTGGATTTCAATTTCTATTATATAGTTATTATTGGAGTTTTATATAGTGCAGCAGCAAAGAGCGATCCTTCAGCCTTCTATCTCAGCCGACAACGAGCGGAAGATCGAAGCTGTTTTGAGTGAAGACAATACGGTGATGTTAAAACTTTCGACCTGGACCGAAGATCTGGGCTGGACCTGTCAGAAGACCATCGAGGTCGATCCCGAGATGCTGGACGATCTGCATCACGCGATCGCGGCGCTGCGCTACCGGGTCAACCACCGGAAAGCCGGGCAGGGAAATGCGGTGACGGACTCCAGGGTGATCGAGTTTCCGAACTTTGCCTGAGGTTTGTAGAAGCGAAAGAAAGAAAATTCAGAGGAAAGTCAGCGAAGCTGACGAAAGAGTTTAGCCCCAGGTGAAGCGCAGCGAAACCTGGGGTTAAGCAATTTTAAATATAATTCAGCCCGCTTTAGCGGGCGAAAGATATTTGATGTGGGTTTCTACCGTACGTTAAAGCGGGCCGGAAGTAATTTAATAAACCAAACCCCAGGCTTACGCCTGGGGCTATTATCTATCGTCCGCTGAAGCGGACTTTTGATTTTAGAATTTTAACTGCTTGACTAGCTCACCTGTCGCAAAGTGATGCGTTCCTGGCTTACCTTGCTTTGCCGTTCGGAGGTCAATTTTTCCAATTCTTCGATATGCAGCTGTTCGCTGGCGATCTGTTCCTCCAGCATGAACTTCGTCGGCAGGTCTTCTTCGCCGCAGGAAGCCCAGGCCGCCTTATACGCATCCATCGCTTCGCGCTCGAGTTCCAGATTCTGTTTCAGCATTTCTTTCAGGTCGGTGGATTGACGTATGATGGCCGGCTCCACGGTGGGGAAACCGCCCAGCGCCACCAATTTATCGCCCAGCATATTGACGTGTTCCTGCGCTTCTTCGGCCTGGTCGCGGAAAAAATCGCAATAAACTTCGCGTTCCGGCCCCGTCACCAGAAAACTGTGCTGCGTGTATTGGATCACGCCGGAAAGCTCCAGCGCCAAAGCCCTGTTCAGATTATCTATCAATTCGCCTCTTGCCATTTTGCCCTCCTGAAATGCATTCGTCATTTCACCGTAATAATATGAAACCCGGCGGCCTATGTCAAGCTAAACTATTGATAATTAATTAGTTAGAAGTGAAATTCAATTTCAATTAAAAGGGGCGAGGGCGCAAAGCGATTGGTCATAAACTATCCCGAAACCCTTAACTTTGCACTATCAATTATTAAACTATTGATCAATGGCAAAACTGTTAATAATTAATAATGCTCTGCACCAAAAGTCTGGTTTTCTACCGGCTTTAGGTGCAGATCAAGAGGTTTTAGAGCAGAACCAGTGTGTTAAAATGGCTTTGCCTCAAAACCCGAATCCTGGCGAACTTTTGAGGCAAGCTTGAACATTTTTGAGTCAGCTGTAAGACTCCGGCTTAACTTTGATAAATAACAACAACTAAAATGGATAATACAAGAGTATTTAAAATGTCTTTTGCGAGTGTCTATCCGCTGTATATACAAAAAGCGGAGAAAAAGGGACGCACAAAAGAAGAGGTGGATGCCATTATTTTTTGGCTGACAGGATACAATAAAAAAACATTGCAACAACACATCGACAAGAAAAGTGATTTTGAAACCTTTTTCGCCCAGGCACCACAACTTAATCCAAATGTTTCAAAAATTACAGGTGTAATTTGCGGATATCGTGTGGAAGAGATCGAAGACAAACTCATGCAAAAGATTCGTTATTTAGATAAGTTGGTCGATGAATTGGCAAAAGGAAAGACAATGGAGAAGATCTTAAGGAAGTAAGAAGACTCAGATCTGCTCTCGTTCTCCCGCTAATGACTTTTTGATATAACTTAAACGCTTTTACGTCACGGCGCCGCCGTCGACGATCACGATCTCGCCGTTCATAAAGCTATTGCGGTCGCTGCACATAAAGGCCGCGTATTCGGCCAGCTCGGAAGGTTTGCCCAGGCGTCCTTTCGACACCCAGAAATCGTGCATCTGCAGCAGGCGTTCGGGCAGGGTATTGCCCAGGTCGGTATCGAAAATTCCCGCTGCGATGGCGTTTACCGTGATGCCGAAATTGGCGGCCTCGCGCGAAAGGCACTTGGTAAAGCCGATCATCGCGGCTTTTGAGGTGGCGTAATGCACCGAGGTCGGCAGGCTCCGGATCGCGCCGACCGAGGTTATGTTGAGAATTGAACCGGCGCGCTGCCTGATCATTTGCTTGTAAAAAGGTTTGGTCACGGCAAACAAACTGTTGACGTTGGTATCGACCACCCAATCCCACGATCTGTCCGTCGTGGTGGCAAAATTATCGGGTTTATTGACCGCCGCGTTATTGACCAGCACGTTTATCGGGCCCCACTCATCCAGAATTTCGCGCGCCATGTGTTTCAAGCCGAAACGGTCGGTGACGGAAACCATGTAAGACAGGGCGCGGCGGCCGTGGGCCTCGATCTTCTTTTTTACTTCTTCGGCCAGGTCTTCGCGGGAATGATAATTAAAAGCCACGTCCGCGCCTTCGCGGGCGAAAATTTCGCACAAGGCCGCGCCGATACCGCGCGTGCCGCCGGAAATAAATGCGCGTTTTCCTTCGAGTAAAAGAGTCACAAATCAGTCCTTAGAGTTTACAAAATAATAAAATCGAGCGAGTTCGAGTTTTATCTTGCCGCCCGTATTTTGTCAATTACGTAAAGTATAAGTTATACAAGGACAAACGATTAAATGTCCAAAAGTGAATGTAAGGTTTTAAATCAGGAAAAATTTAAGGATGAAACGGATATAGCAAAGTTCCGGGAAAATGATGGAAGGCAGAAACCAGGGCAGTAATGGAGCGTGTTGGAAGTTTGGAACGGCACGCTCCATTACTGCCCTGGTTTCTGCCTTAAATCTCAACGTTCGACATAAGCTGCTTCACCATTCAACTCTGCCGGCGAAGGAAGAAGGGCGGAGATCTCTTCGATGATCCTCTGGGTGGAATTCGGGATCGAAAGCCCGATGGTGGCGGTTTTCATTTCGGCATATTTTCGCGAATCGCTCAGCAGGTGCTGGATCATCGGGACTATATCCGAAGCCTTTTCCAGCAAGATGCCGGCGCCGCGCTGAGCGATCAATTTAACCGTGCCCGCTTCCTGCGGCATGGGCGGGGTGGTGGCGTCGGCGATGATCGGCAAGCGGCACGCCAGGGCTTCAAAGGTGGTCAACCCGCCGAGCTTTGAGATCATTACATTGGCGGACTGCATCAGCTTTTCCACTTCATCGGAATAACCGATGACCTTGATGGGGAATTTGGCTGTTTTGGCGATCTCTTCCGCTTCAGCTTTTAACTCGTCGTTTTTCCCGGCCAGAAAAATGGCCTGGACGTCGAGCTCGCCGCTGGCAAATTCACGAAATATCTGCGGGATATTGCCGCCGCCGATCCAGCCCGCGTTCACGAATACGGTGAATTTTTCCGGGTCCAGATCGAGCGCCTTCCGCGCGGCCTGGGCGTCTTTTTCGTTCAATTCGTGAAATTTCGGATTCACCGGCATCCCGGAGATCTTTATTTTCCCGGGCGCGACCCCGTAATCGATCAACTGGTGCTTGGCTTCTTCGCTGGCCACCAGATAAAGCGTGACATCGTTGCAGGCCCAGCCCTTCCAAAAGCCGTAATACGGGTCAGTCACCACGGTGACCAAAGGCACCGTGTTCGTCAAATTCAGTTCTTTTAAGATGCGCGCGAAAATATGCTGGGTCAGCGGGTGAACGCTTACCACCACATGCGGGCACCACTTGTCGAAAAGCTGTTTGACGTACCCGAGGCAGCGTTTATGAACGAACTCGCGCGTTTCCGGGCGAAAGCGGTTCATCGCCCAGTAGATGTATTTCATCCAGTGCTGCTTGTTGCGCAGCGTCCAGTTGTACATATTGACCAGGCGTTTGGTGATATGGTGCGATTCTTCCACCGCTTTAACAACCCGGATGGCAAAAGATTGCCCCTCCCAGAGTTTCTGCAAACCTTCCACGATGGCCGCCGCGGCAGACCGGTGCCCGCCCCCAGTGTCGGATGAGATGATCAGAATTTTTGGGGTGTTAGTTTGGGGCATTCAATCAGTTTTGTCTTTTTCAAAGGGGCTTGGAAGTCCAAGCTGTTTGCAAATTTTGATAACCGTATAATCAACTACTTCTCTATGTCTTGGAATTGCGGTTCGACTTTTTCTTTGCGGGTTTTCCCAAATTGAATGTTCGCCGCCTTCACGCAATAAACGGCAACCTTGGGATTCCAAATAACGTAAAAGATCACGCCGCTTCATATACCGTTTCCGGTAAAATTTTCACCCTGGTGGTTGCCGTCAAAACGAGGTGAATAGGTTCTTCCAGATCAGCTTCAGTGTTATGCAATGCAGTGTTCGGAACCGGCAACGGCTCTCCCAAACCAAGATTCGTTTCAGCCATATCAACCAAAGCTGAAGATAAAAGATGGCGAGTTTCTTCCAAATCCTTTCCACAGGTAATAACGCCGGGGAAGTCCAGAACCTCGCCGTGAACACCGGTTTCCAGAAATTTATACATTGCCTTGTATGTCAGCATAATTCTCCTTCTTCGATCATAGATTCCACATGAAGCTCGATCGCTTCGGCAATGTTCTTTTTAGCTTCTTCCACACTTTCCCCAAAAGAGTGGCATCCCGGCAGCACCGGAACAAAAGCATGAAAGCTTTCCTCGTCCGGTTCGATCACGATAGTGAAATCATAACTGCTCATAATTAACTAAGCCTTCACCGCCATTCCTTCGACCTGCGGCTGATTCAGATCCATTTGCTTCGCCGCTTTTTTCATCTGGCGTTCGAGCTTCTTGATCTGGATCAGGTGCCCGGGTTAAACGGCAGGCTCGGATAATAGCTGTTGGATTCGTGCGTGCAGAAACAACCGTCGGCCACTTCCTTGCGGCGCTGTTTCATCTGCGGTGTTCCAGGCGGCTTGAAAGTTCCAGTCGAAATCGCGCAGGTTCGCGACATCGGTCTTGTTCTCGCAGGAAGAAAGCGTGCCCTTGTCGTAGATCACCGCACCGGCCGTTCCTGCGTAGCATTTCAGCTGCGCCTTCTGCTCTTCCTTGGTTTTGGCGATCAGGTCGTGCATGTAGATATCGACCGCCGCCTTGAAGAAGCCCGACTTAGCCGCCGTAGTTATTTTTGATCGCGGCATTTTTCGTGTCGTCCAGGATCATCTGCGAGAGCTTCGCGTAGCGCTCGTGGTCGAAATTAAGCTCGTTCGGGTCTGCCGACGGCGGGCGAATGTAATTGATATTGATCTTGTCCGGCTTGAGGTCGTATTTCAGAAAATCGTACCAATCGAAGATCGTGTCCTCGTTCGAATTCATCACGCAGGTGCAGGTTTGCATGTCGAGTTGCGGAAATTCTTTCTTCATTTCCTTGAGCGTGCGCGCGGTATGGATCGCCTTGTCCCAGACTTCCTTCTTTCTGGCGGATCTTTTCGTGCGCCGTCTTTCATACCGTCGATCCCGAGCGCGACCGTGACGTTTAAGTTCGGGCATTCCTGCAGGATGCCGGGTCACATCGGGAAAAATCCGCGGGTGGATCTGGCCGTTCGACATCAAATAGACGGAATCGAGCTTATTGTTTTCGTAAAACGCGCGGACGATCTCCGGCAGATCTTTTCGCGTGAAGGGCTCGCCGCCGGCAAGAACAAGCACGCCCAGATTTCCGCCCAGAGTTTCGGAAATTTTCTGGATCTCGTCGGTCTTCATCTGCAGTTTTTTGCGCGGGCGGTCGTCGAGCTCTTCGGTAAAAAAGCAGTGCGTGCAGCGCATGTCGCAAACCGAAGTGACCAGTATATTTAATAGAATCGGCGCAAAAGGCTGTCCGATCGCCAGTTTTGCGTAGCGTTTCAAAAGTTCGCGGGTTGTATGATCCATTCTTAAAAACCTTATTAATAATTACGTTCTGATAGTTGATACAGTTCGATTATGTTGTTCGAACGCACACCTTTAATGTACCTTTTTAACCGTCGAAGAGCAACATTCGACGTTATTAAGGTTTTTTGATGTTGGAAGCGGGTTGGGGGTTGACAAGAGTCGGGTTAGTGGACATGTTTGCCGGAATGCCGGGGATCGCCATCGGCGTGACTGACGTTTCGTCAACAAGAGGCGGGGTTTGGGTGACCGAGATCAGGTCGGCGTTGAAGGAAAAGACCGGGCCGGTGACGCTTAAACGCAGAGGCAGCCGGTCCGGGTCTTTGCTCAACCACATTTTGACCGTGCTTTGCCCGATATTGGCAAAAACCACCTGCGCCAGGACCTTTTTACCCTGGAAGTCGATCGTTTCTTCCGGCTGCGACAGTATCGTCAGGACCTGCGGGCCGTCGCCGGTAAAGAGCGCCACCCTGATGTCCGACGCCGGACTTTTACTGGGTTTTGCGTCTTTCAGATTGAATGAGCGGATGGCGTAAGCCAGCGACAGAATATCGTGCGTTCCGACCGGAACATCGTAAGGCGTGCCCTTGCTGTCCGTAACCTTGCCCGTCGCCTGGTCAAATTGTAGGGTTTGGTTGAGCTGGCCGAGCGCGCCCCTGAAATTTATTTCGGTGCGCTGGGGCAGGAGGGAATCGGGCTCGACGTAAGACTTAACGATATCCCCGGCGCCGAAAAACGAGCTGCTGTCGGTAATTTGCTGCACCGCGGCATTAAGCAGCAGGCTGTCTTTTCCGAAAAACTGGCGGCGCTCTTTGGCCTGGATCGTCATCGTCCCGAAGGAACCGTTCGTTCCCGGGCGCGACAATTTAAAGGTCAAAGTTTCTCCCAGATCGAACGGCAGGTCTTCAGCCAGCGGCTGGTTGTTCTGATAAGGTGTCGGCGTAACTCTCGGTTTCGGAGTGATCACCACGATCGGCGTGGGGGTCGTCGCCGGCCTGGTCACGGTTTCAGCGACGGGTTCCGGCGAGAGGTCCTGAATGCCGGCGAGTTCGGCGCGTATCGATCCCTTCGGATGCCGGTAGGTGAGGACCACGGGGAAACGATCTTCATCGGTGCTTATGTATATTTGCAGGCCCGGGAACGTCGGATTTTGCACTTCCAAAACTATCGTGTCGAACTCGCCCGCGGCCGTTTTATTATGAGCCTTGCCGATCATTTTCCAGGTTATGGGAAATATATCATCGCCTTCCTGGATGGTGAGGCTTCCGCTCGACGCGCCGGAAAAACGCAATTGATAAATCGCGGAAAGCCAGTCAAAACCGGCGGCATTGCCTTTAAAGTCGGTCAGCTTTTCCCGTGCGATGCCGCCTTCGCCCAGGATCTTCTTGCTAAGGATCGGCAGGCCGGTATCGGGCGAAACCAGCGTCTGGCGGGTTTCATCGACCGAGAAAAAAACCGCGTTGACCATTTCGGTGGTTACAAGTTTTCCCTGCAGGTAGACCGCATCGCGCGCCCCGTATTTGCCCGCGGAAACCACATAGGTTTCGGCAAAAGCGGCGTTCGGGTAATTAGAGAAGGAAACGTTATAGGTCAGGCGCTCGCCGACGCTGAAGCGGCCGGCCGATATAGCAGCCGCCGGCAGCGGCGGATTCTGCGCAAATGCAAACTGACAGCAGAGGACAATAAAGATCGTGAAGGTAAAAAATATTTTTCTCATCAATTTGCCGGTGCGTTTTCCATTTCCTTGATAATTTGCCGGACAGCCTCCAGCGGATCATCCGCCGTTAAGACCGGGCGCCCGATGACCAGATGATCCGAGCCTGCCGCAATTGCTTCCGCCGGTGTCATTACACGCTTTTGGTCGTCGCTCGTTGCAAAACCGGAACGAACGCCCGGGGTCACGACCAGGAAATCCTCACGTTCGATATTCTCCCTGATCAGCGTAATTTCCCGCGGCGAAGCGACCACACCGTCCAATTCACATTCTGACGCAAGTTGCGCTAATTTCAAAACTTGCTCCGGCGCTTCCCCGTTGATCCCGACCTCTTTCAATGTCTGCGTATCAGCGCTGGTCAATACCGTCACCGCGATCATTTTAGGCCGCGCCAGATTTTCCTTTGCGCAAATATCGTTGACTTTACGGACCGCCGCCCGCATCATTTCACCGCCGCCGAGCGCGTGCACGTTGAACATCCAAACCCCCATCCGCGCCGCCTGCGCCGCGGCTTTAGCCACCGTGTTGGGGATATCGTGAAATTTCAGGTCGAGAAAGATCTTCACGCCGCCCGCAGCCGTCTCACGGACAAAAGATGCGCCCGCGGCGGTAAAGAGTTGCAAGCCTATTTTGAACGCGCCGACCTCGCCGCGAAAAGTTTCGATGAGTTTTTGCGCTTCTTCGGGAGTGTCAACGTCAAGCGCGAGAATGATCTTTTCTTTCATTTGGTTTTAAGGAACGCCGAATTTATTCGGCACTTTTTGCAGACTAAAGTCTGCGCTCCATCGATCCTATCGCTTCATCCAGCGAATTAAAACCATGAGTTTTAATTAACTCAGCCAGACCGGAATTTATGTCACGCGCAAAAGTGAATCCCCGGTAAATAAAACCCGTGTAAGCCTGCAGCAGGCAGGCCCCCGCGCAGATCTTTTCAAAGGCGTCTTCGGCCGTGAAAATTCCGCCGACGCCGATGATCGGAAGTTTTCCCTTTGAATAACGATAGATCGCGGAGATGACTTCGGTCGAGCGCGCGTGCAGGGGCGCGCCGCTCAGGCCGCCCTGTCCGATCTTTTCCACCTCGCTCGCGGAAATTTTTAACCCGTCGCGGCTGATGGTGGTATTGGTGGCGACTATTCCCGCCAGTCCGAGCCGCATACAAATATCGACGATCGCCTCGATCTCCGCCTCATCTAGATCGGGCGCGATCTTTACCAGTAAAGGTTTATTTGAAAGTTCGGAGTTTCGTGTTTGCAGAGTTTTGAGAAGCGCTTCCAGCGCATCGGCTTTTTGCAATTCGCGCAAGCCGGGCGTGTTCGGCGAGCTGACATTTACCGCGATGTAATCAGCCACGGGATATACCAGCTCAAAGCTGCGCAGGTAATCTTCCACCGCCTCTTCGTTGGGAACGGCCTTGCTTTTGCCGATATTGACGCCCAGTACGCACGAAGGGCGGTTTGCGCGCAATCTTTCGGCGATCTTGGCCGCGCCCTCGTTATTAAAACCGGCGCGGTTGATCAGCGCATTATCCTGCGGCAAGCGAAAAAGACGCGGCTTCTCATTGCCCGGCTGCGGGTGATAGGTTACCGTTCCCGCTTCGATAAAACCGAAGCCGAGCGCGGCCAGTTGATCTACCGCGACCGCGTTCTTATCGAACCCGGCGGCAATTCCGAGCGGATTTTTAAAGCTCAGCCCGAAACGTTTTAACTCTCCGAATTCATTAAAGGAAAATTTACCCGCGGCGTATTTTTGCAAAAACTCGGGGCCGAGTCCGATCTTCAGAGTGTTTAAGCCGAATTCATGAGCCGTTTCGCTGGGCAGGCTGAAAAGCAGCGGACGTATGAGTGATCTATAAAGAGACATCGGCGGTAGGAAACAATTCTAACGTTTAACAACCCCAACTTGTCACCTGTCACCTTATTTTGTTACGATTTTCGCCAATGGAAGCAAATTTGACCGAGAAATCCCGGATAATGGACCCGGCGCGGATGAAACGCGCCCTGTCGCGGCTGGCTTCGGAGATCGTAGAAGAAAACCACGGCGCGAAGAATCTCTACCTGGTCGGCATCCGCCGCCGCGGCGTGCCGCTGGCGGAAAGGATCGCCAGGCGCATCTCCGAACTGGAAGGAACCGCCCCGGCACAGGGCATTCTGGACATCACGCTCTACCGCGACGATCTTTCGACCGTTGGCGCGAACCCTATAGTCAACCGCACCGAGCTCAACGAGGATATCGAGGATAAAAATATCGTGCTGGTCGACGACGTGCTTTATACCGGGCGCACCATCCGCGCCGCGCTCGATCAACTGATGGATTTCGGCCGCCCGCGCCGCGTCCAGCTGGCGGTGCTGATAGACCGCGGCAAGGAACACCGCGAGCTGCCGATCCAGGCGGATTACATCGGCAAGATGGTGCCGACCAAAAAAACGGAGATCATCCGCGTGATGCTGAAGGATTTTGATGAAGACGAGGGAGTCGGTATTTTCGAACTTCCAACGGAATAATAATTGGCGATTTTAATCGCCTTTTTTTATAGTCATTATTAATTGTTCACTATCAATTTTTCATTGTTTTATTCAGATGTTAATAATTAACAATTTACAATGAATAATTAATAATTATTTCGATTAAAGATGGACAAACCTTTTCACCGCCGGGACCTGCTGGGAATCCGCGATCTTTCCGCCGAAGAGATCGTCGGCATTCTGGATACCGCGGAAAATTTCAGCGAGATCTCGCAGCGTGAAGTTAAAAAAGTTCCGACGCTGCGCGGCAAAACCGTCATCAATCTTTTCTTCGAAGCCTCCACGCGCACCCGCACTTCATTCGAGCTGGCCGCCAAGCGCCTTTCCGCCGACGCCGTTAATATCAGCGTTTCCAGCTCCAGTGTAAGCAAGGGCGAAACCTTGCTCGACACTGCGCAGAACCTGGACGCGATGGCGCCGGATTGCATCGTGGTGCGGCATTCGAGCGCGGGTGTTCCGCACCAGCTTGCCAAGGCGAGCAAGGCGGCCGTGATCAATGCCGGCGACGGCGCGAACGAGCACCCGACCCAGGCGCTGCTCGATGCGATGACCATCCGCGAGCACAAGGGCAAGATCAAAGGCCTGGAGGTGGCGATAATCGGCGATATCCTGCACAGCCGCGTGGCGCGTTCGAATATCCACTTGCTGACCAAGCTCGGCGCGAAAGTGCGCGTCGCGGGGCCGAAACCCCTGGTGCCGCCCGATTTCGGCTACCTGGTGAAACGCGGGTTGAAGGTAGCGCCGAACGTGGAAGACGCCATTAAAGGCGCGGATGTGGTAATGATCCTGCGCATCCAGCGCGAGCGGCAGGACTCCGCGTTTTTCCCGACGCTGCGCGAATACGCCATCCATTACGGATTGACGCAGGAGCGGGTCGACCTGGCCAGAAAAGACGCGATCGTGCTGCACCCCGGCCCGATGAACCGCGGTATCGAGATCGCCTCCGACGTGGCCGACGGTTCGCGCTCTTTGATACTCGACCAGGTGAAATACGGCGTCGCTGTGAGGATGGCGGTGCTTTATCTTGCGACGGGTGGGAGGGCGGTTGGGGAATAAAGCAGCGAATTAACATATGAAGATCTCCCTTTTAATTTTAGTGATAGTGATTTGGATGGGTGCTTGTCGCCACGAGGTTTCTAATACCAACGTTTCCGATGAAAGCAGATTTAAAGTTCTCTTAAGGGATATCGATCAAATTCTAGACCAAAAAGAGACCCTTTTAAAAGACATATTGAGGCTACCTATTATTTTTAACAAAGAGTATGTAAATGGTTTTCCGGAAAACAGATCATTTCTTAAACAATTAGCGGAGAAGCAGATCGATCTATTTAATAAAATGAATGAGCTGGATAACGCCCAGATAGAAAAATTAGAACAAATAAGCAGATTGAGAATAGAAAAAGATCTTTTGAGAATAGCTAATCTTCAAAAACAGATACAAGAAAAAAGGATCGAAGATGTGAATTTGGGAATAGAGAAATGTCAGTTGACCTTTGATGAAAAAATTCAGACATCACAGGAACTCGAAGAACGAGTCTTACAGATAAGTCAAAAACAAGCATTGATCCGTAAAGAGGAAGAAGAATTGGAGCGACAGCGAAAAGCATTACAAGAAAGTGAATGAATAAAAAACTTCTAATCAAAAACGGGCATTTGATCGACCCCGTCGAAAACCAAAACAGCGGCAAGGATCTGTTGATCGAAGACGGCAAGGTTGTCGGCTGGCTGGGGCACAATGAAGCCGCGCCGGAGGACGCGGAAGTTTTCGATGCGGCGGGTTTGATCGTCGCGCCGGGGTTTATTGACATGCACGTGCACCTGCGCGAGCCGGGACAGGAGCACAAGGAAACCATCGCCAGCGGCTGCGCGGCGGCGGTCGCGGGCGGTTTTACTTCGCGTCTGCCCGATGCCGAATACCTCGCCGGTGAACGACAACGCCGCCATCACGCGCTACATGATCGAACAGGCGGAGCGCGCGCGCCTGGCCAATGTTTTTCCCGTCGGCGCGATCACAAAATCTTCCGACGGGCGAGGAGCTGGCCGAGATGGGCGAGATGAAAGCCGCCGGCGCGGTGGCGGTGTCGGATGACGGGCGTCCGGTGCCGAACGCCGGGATAATGCGCCGCGCGATGGAATACGCCGAGGATTTCGATCTGCCGGTGGTCGATCATTGCGAGGACAAATCGCTTTCATACGGCGGCGTGATGCACGAGGGCAGAATTTCGCTGCTGCTCGGCTTGAAAGGAATGCCCGCGCTGGCGGAAGAGATCGACGCCGTGCGCGACATCATTATCGCAAAAGAAACCGGCGCGCATATTCACATCGCGCATATCTCGACCAAAAACGCGATCGAAGCCGTTCGCCGCGCGAAAAGCGAAGGGCTAAACGTCACCTGCGAAGTCACGCCGCATCATTTCACGCTGACCGACGAAGCGGTCGAAGGCTACGACACCAACACAAAAATGTCGCCGCCGCTGCGCAGCGGGGAACATCTCGCAGGCGATCCTCGAGGCGTTAAAAGACGGTACGATCGACGCCATCGCCACCGACCACGCGCCGCATCACGGCGACGAAAAAGCGCTGGAATACGACCGCGCCCCATTCGGCATCACGGGTTTGGAAACGGCTATCGGGCTGGCTTTTGAAAAACTGGTACGCCCGGGGATCATCGATCTGGTGCGGCTGGTGGAGCTTTTTTCCGCCAACCCGGCAAAGATCTTCCGCATTCCCGGACGCGGCACATTGAAACCGGGCTCGACGGCCGATGTGACCATCATCGACCCAGACCTCAAATGGACTTTTCGCGCTGTGGAATCGAGGTCGAAATCGCGCAATACGCCTTTTGACGGCCGGAAATTCCGCGGCGCGGCGGTGGCAACTATCGTCGGCGGGAAGATCGTCTACCGCAGGTAGGGAACGAATGGTAACCGAGATCGTATAGATAGTTAAATGTTGCTCGAGATCTTTACTGAGCGTGGATTTTTACAGGACTTTAGGAGAATATAGTTTTTATGAGCTACGACATGCAGTTTTCACCGCAGAATTCTCTGCAAACGCCCGAACAAAGGCAGATGGGGCTTTTACTTCATCTCTCGCAGTTCGCTAATGTTATCCTTTTTCCGCTTGGGATCATCCTGCCGATAGTTTTGTGGCAAACGCAAAAGGATAAAATGCCGGGAATAGATGCTCATGGCAAGATGGTTGTTAATTGGGCGCTCTCGGCAACGATCTATCTCATAGCGAGCGTCGTTCTGATGTTTGTCCTTATCGGTTTTCTAACCTTTCTTGCCGTCGCTGTGCTGGGAATAGTGTTCCCGATCATCGGCGCCATTAAGGCTAATAATGGCGAACTCTGGGAATATCCCTTGACCATCAAATTCCTAAAGTAAAATATAGATGCCTTCGCATCTTGTTCTCTGGTCAGGGGTGTAAAAACGCATAGTTAGCCGTTAATAGCTAATAGCGTTTTTACAAAATGCTTCACCGATCATCTCTCCGGCGGCCCGGTGGCCGGCCTGGTTCCAATGCCCGAATCCCAAATTTTTTTCGAAGCCGTGCAGGAAGACGTTGTTTTGTTCGGCGTAGATTTGCAATGGCGGGGCCAGGTTCAAAACCGGTATCGAATGTTCCTCGCCCAGAATTCTGATCCTTTTATCGGGATAAAAAATATCGTCCGCATTGACGTACTTCATAAAATCGGCGCGCGCTTTCGGGTCCGGGTAGACCTGCGCCCCGTTGCTTAAAGTAACGATCAAAAATTTCGCATTCTTTTGCCGCACTTCTTCATTTATCTTGAGGATGATCCCTTCCGTCACCCGCCACGCTTCCTTCCAGTCTTCATCTCTGGGCATGCGATAAATTTCATTGTCGATGCCGACGTCACCCAGCTGCGGCCCTACAGGGTTGCCAGTTGCGCCGGCTCCGCCCGTCGCTTCGCTGCCGTCAGGCTTTTCCGGCGGGGCATCCCCCGCGGGCGCCTCGGGTTTCTTGCGCCACTGGTTGAACTTGTATTTTAAATAGGTCTGGCCTTCCTGGATGCCCTGTATCACCCGCAAATTATCTCTCAGCCAACTGCCGGTTCGCGCCAGAAAAGAATTGTTGAACCTGAACTTGGCCGAGTTTCGAAACGAATCGTCGAGCACCAGCTCATTATCCTTATAGACAAAATAAGGGATCTCGGTCCCCTTGAATTTCCGGTAGTTGTCGGTGATGTCGTTATTGGTGGTGACGGCCAGCAGCACAATGTCCGGCGAATATTTCCAGACATGTTCTCTGAGAGTTAGATATTCCTGCGCCGTGCCGTAGCCCGACACGCCGAAGTTGATCACCTCGACCTGTTTCCCGCCGAAAGCGTTGCAGCCGCTTAATTTTTGCTGCATTACCTTCCAGAAGGTTTCGTTGAGAGAAACCTGCAGGGCCTCGGCATACGAGTCGCCGATAACGGCTACACGCACCGTGTTTTCGGGCTTGGCAACCGCATGCTCTTCGTCCCGGAGCCCGTCGCTGTTGATCTCGATATAGGTCGCGCCTTCCTTCCGGTACCAGCCTTTCATGTCGGGTGTTAAAACAGCCCCCCGGTTTTCATCGACGGAATAAAACACCGGCGAGCTGTACCCGATCACGCGCAGGAAAACCTCGGTCACCAGCAGGCCCAAAAGAGTGCCGATCAACACCAGCAGAAATTTGAAGAATATTCTTTTTTTCCGGGACAAATCATTAAGGCCGGTATTTGCAGTTTTCATGGTCGGTTCGTAAAAAAATAGTTTTCTGAAAATAAGACAAAACCCCCATAAATGCAAAGCAGGCCTTAAAAAGGGGAATTTCGCAAATAAAATTAAAACTCTTCGTTACGTTTTAAGTAAATAACGCACACCTTACCAGAAGCGCGAAATTCAAAGGCTTTAAAAAATAACTTTTAAGGAGAAAAAAGAGAATGTTACGAAAAATGCATTTAGTTTTAGCGATCGCCGCAATGATGATCCTCAGCAGTTTTGTCCCGGCGCAAAAAGACGAGGAAATTGAAAAAGATGTCGCGGGTAAGGTCGGCGTTACCGATGCTCTGCGCAAAAAAGCCCAGGACGGGATCAGGGCAATGGAGAGGTTTGAAATTGCCGATAGAACCTTATTTAAATGCCCGCTGGGTATGCATTCAACGATAGCAGCGGGCCTGAACGATAACCTCGCTTCGCCGTTTGACCCCGTGTTCAAAAGCCCCGCGCTCGCGGCGCTTTTTCCAAACACCAAGCCTTTCGACGACACCGGCCTTAATCGTATATTTGCCCATAGTTTTGCATTGAAAAACTACAAACTGTGCGAAAGCCGGGCCTGTAAAGCGCAATTATTGGTGCGTGTTTGTAATAACGGGCAGGACCTATGGCAAAACGATAAGATCTATGTCGGCTCGGCCGACAAAGGGCAATCGCTGACTTCGATCTTTTACGGAGACATCTGGAGCGCCAATGAAGGCAAAAAATGTAAAGACCTGACATTCCCGATCAATATCACTACTTTAGCCGGGATGAGTTATCTGGATGTTGTGACGCAGGACGATACCACGATCGATCATATGCAGCTAGATCTTTATTTTTAGATCCGGAAATACCGGGAATATAGAGGGCGTGCGCGAAAGTTCACGTCCTTTTTTCATCGTCAACACAATTTCCTTGTTTTACCCCGCCAAAATACGCTATTGTGGACGCTTATTAAAGCAAAGATGAGGGGTAAAAATGAAAAACTTCTACATGAAAATAATTTTGTTGTGTGTATGTTTAGCGGGTATCTCGTGCTCTACTACCGTCACGCCAAACGCAAACGGGAATGCAAACGCTGGCAATGCAAATACAAAAAACGCTTCGGCCGAAAAACCCAAAACCCAGGCGAATACGGAACCAAAGCCCAACGATACGGCGGAGCGCGTCGCCTTTGCCAAAGGAGCCACCAAGAAAACGGTCAGGGCCCTGATAGATAAATCCAAGCGTTATTCCTTTAATGCCCTCGAGGGTCAAATACTTGAGGTCACCGTCACCCAAAACCCGGGCAAAGTGGATGTTTCCCTGGAAAAAGGCGATGCCGATATTGTCCGGGCGTCAAACGGTTTTACCGCCAAATTAAAAAAAGACGGTGAGTATGTGATCCTGGTGGAAAACACGGGCGACAAACCGGTGGAAATTACGCTGACCATCGAGATCAACGAGGAAGAGGAAGATATTGGCGAGGAGGGAGGGAACTAAAAGGCAATCCTTTCTCTAATTGATAAAAATCCGCTCGCCCTGTGTTAAGATGGCGCGCAAATATTTTTTGCGCGCTAAGGAGCCGGTATGAAAGATCACATTAAAATAATTTTATTGAGTATATGTTTAGCGGTTACGGGTTCCTGCTCCGCCGCCGGGACCGGGAACTCGGACGTTAATGCAAATGCCGCGAACACGGAAAACGCCGAAGCGGGAAAAGGCGCCGCCGCCGCGGCCGATATGGACAGATCTATCAGGAAGGTCGACTTCAAGAATTTCACTTACGAACCTCATTGCGCCGGTGAAGAAGCGGAAAAGGTCACGGTCAAAAACGGGGAGTATTCCAAGGAAACCCAGGAAGAAGATTACACCGACCGTTTTTATTTCAATGTTTACGACGTTACCTACGGCGACGTTGACGCCGACAATAAAGAGGACGCGATCATACTGACAAACTGCAATACCGGCGGCACGGGGCAGTTCACCGAAGGGTTTGTTTACACGATGAAAGACGGCAAGCCCGCGCTGATGGACAGGATCGAGGGCGGCGACCGCGCCTACGGCGGGCTGCGCGGCGCGAACGTGCAATACGGTTTTGTTAATGTGGAAAGAAACGGCGAAGGCGAATCGGGCGCGTCATGCTGTCCTGAATTTGTCATCACCACCAAATACAAATGGGACGGCCGTGCGCTGGCGCAATGGGGCGCGGAAACGAAGCGGCCCCTTTACCCGCCGCAGCGCGTCAATTTTCCTAAAGGCGCGACAAAGACCGTGCTGAAGGTCAAGGTTGACGAGATCAAACGATACATCCTCGGCGCGGGCGCAGGACAAACTTTGAGCGTTTCGGTCAATACGAATATGGTCACTGTGAGTTTGGACCAGGGAGAGGCCGACATCACCGAGGGCACTAACAGTTTTACCGCCGTGCTGAAAGAAAAAGGCGATTACGTGATCCAATTGCAAAACATAAACGATAAGCCGACGGAGGTTACGCTGACGATAGAAATACGATGATATTTGTTGAAAAGAACAATCTGATCACCTCTCAGGTTCGGAAGGGCCGCTTGCGCCCGCTGCTTGATTGATCTTCAATTGAGAATGAAATAAAGAGCGGGCGCAAGCAACCCTTCCTTACCTTGAGGTTAATTAACTTGTGCTGCTTCGGGTAAGTTGAAAGTTCTTACTTTATTTTTTTGCCAGGCCAAACTTCGGTATTTCACTCTCAAATTCCAGCCATCGATTGCCGTTCGGGTGCCAGAAACTTAATTTCCACGCGTGCAGGCACAAACGTGAAAATTCGCGCCCGCCGTATTTCGGATCGCCTACGATCGGGTGGCCGGTATGCGCGCAGTGAATGCGCAGTTGGTTGGTCCGGCCCGTGACGGGCTCGAGCTCGAGCAGCGTTGTTTTATCGCGCCGCTCTATCACGCGAAAACGCGTTTCGGCTGCTTTGCCGTTCTCTTTTATGTTCCAGATTTTTTCTTCGGCGAAACGCCCGATGGGAGCGTTTATCGTCCCCGAATCTTCCGTTACTATCCCATCGACCAGCGCGAGATAGCGTTTTTCCACCAGTTTTCGCTGAAAATGGCCGGAGAGGATGGCATGAGCGCGCGGAGTTTTTGCTATCACCATCAAGCCGGAAGTTTCCTTGTCCAGGCGGTGGATAAGACCGGGCCGGATGAATTTTTCATTGCCTGTATTGGGGCTGTTATTTGAGCCGGTATTTAAATGCCAGGTCAGGGCATTGAGCAGCGTCCCGTTTTTTTCCCAGTGGGTCGGGTGGGACCAGCATCCCTGCGGCCTTATTGGCCACTAAAAGCTCTTCGTCTTCAAAAACGATCTCGAACGGAATATTCTGCGGCTTCATCGAATCTTCGCGCGCAATGTCTACCTCGACCTCGACAAAATCGTTGGCCTTTAAAATATAACCGCGATTTTCCAGCCGGCCGTTCACCTCGCATTTTTCATTCTTGATCGTTTCGCTGAGGTACATCTTGCTCAGCGAACGAAACCGGTCGAATAAAAAATGGTCGAGACGCTTTTTGTGGTCTTCGCGGGCGATCTGAAATTCGAATCTTTTCTGCACGGAAAGATTTTATCTCAGCCCCGTAAATAAGAAAAAGCGAGGTGATTAAAAGGGGCCAAATTATTCATTATTAATTGTGAATTATTAATTATGGGTCATGACTAGCGAAAGTCGATATTTTTAGTAATTTTCAAGAGGACTTTATACAAGTCCTGGTTGCGATAATTGAATCTAAACTCGCACTCTTTCAGATGCAAGTAGAAAGTGTTCTTTGATAGGCCGCGGAACTTAACCAGCCGGACTTTGGCCAGTCCCCAGAAGCCTTCGATACCGTTAATGTGGTTCGCGCCTAAGGCGAATTCATCCCGGCTGTGATCAATCCGATAATGCTTTCGGTAGCCCAGATCGACAATGCCGTTATAGGCGCGAAAGCGGTCGGTGTGAATGGTGGAGGAGGTTGCAACCTTGCCTTTGATGATGGCGTAAAGCGTTCTCCGTGAACAGTTAGGAACGATCTCGGTATATACACAGCCGTTGCGTTTGTAGATGCCGAAGACGATCGTTTTCCTGCCCGCTCCGCGCCCGCGCTTGCCTCGCACCCGCTTGGGCCCAAAGTAAGATTCGTCGAGTTCTATCGCTCCCGTAAAGGGAGACTCGCTTTCACAATGCAAAGCGATAACGCGGCGAATCAATGTCAAATATCGGTTGACCGTGTTGCGGTTCAGCTGCGCCAGTTTGGCGATCTGAACAGCCGTCAGATCAAGCGCGAAAAGCCTTAAGATCTGACGAAATTTAACGCGCGAAATTTGTGCGCGAATTGAAACTTTGTAACTTATTCTCATGACTCGCTTTAGGTATTATAATTTACCTTTTCGCTAGTCATGACCCTTAATTATTATTCAATGACACGAGAACAATGAATAATTAACAAGGCTCTAGTGTAGCAAACCGCTTGATTGAAAGTGGTAAGCTACTGAAATGGAACGATTAAACCGCTATTACAGGTGTTCCAAAATTAGTGAACGAAAAACGCGCCAAATAATCCGTTATTTTGCGCATGATCTGACCGCCAGCAAGACGGCGGAAATAGTGGGTCTGACCCGTCGGACGGTGACCCTGATATATTTGAAAATAAGGCAGCGGATCGCGGCCGAGGCCGAGCGCGCTTCGCCCTTCGGCGGGGTGGTCGAAGTAGACGAAAGCTACTTCGGAGCCCGGCGCGTGAGAGGCAAAAGAGGACGCGGAGCTTCGGGCAAGACGATCGTCTTCGGCATCTTCAAAAGGAACGGTTCGGTCTATACCGAGATCGTGCCGGACTGCCGCAAAAAGACGCTCCAGGCTATTATTCGCGGGCGGATAGCGCCGGAAACAGTGATTCATACCGACGGCTGGCGCGGTTACGACGGGCTGGTCGATGTCGGTTATTCGAAGCATTTTAGAGTCAATCATAGTGCTAATGAATTTGCCCTGGGCAGCAATCACGTCAACGGCATCGAAAGCTTCTGGTCCTTTGCCAAACGGCGGATGCAAAAGTTCAACGGGCTGCCGGCTCATACTTTTTATCTGCACCTCAAAGAGTGCGAATATCGTTTCAATAATCGACACAAAAATCTGTTTCGATTATTGTTGAAATTATTGGAAAATAACCCGCTCTAATGCCTGTTTGCTACACTAGAGCCTTAACAATTAATAATTAACAGTTATTCTTCGATTACTCCCTACAAGATAAAAAAATACGGAATTGATACAATGCGTTTTCGTAGATGAGCGATCTGACATCTCTATTAAAAGACCTGCCCGACGCCGAAGGCGCGCAAAGACTGTTCGAGCGCCTGGAGCAAACAAAGCCGCACGAGCTGCAAAAGCTGGTGAAAAACGAAGGTTTGTTTTCCGACATTCTCACGCTGGCGGCGTACAGCCCACTGCTGGCCGCCACGCTGCTGCAAAATCCGCATTATTTTTCCTGGCTTAATAAAAGGCGCACGGAAACCAAGATCCGCGAAAAGGAAGAGCTGCTCGAATCGCTCGCGCGTTTTACCTTGACCAATTCGCAGCTGGAAACGCACGTGTTGCTGAGCCGGTTTCAGCGGCGCGAGCTTTTGCGGATCTACCTGCGCGACATTCGGAACTTAGGCACCATTTCCGAGATCACCGAGGAGCTTTCTAACCTGGCCGACGCGGTCCTGGAACACGCGCTGCGCCTGGCGCGCCAGGAACTGGACAACCGCTACGGCGCGCCGCAGGTCAAGGACGAGCGGGGAAGGGACACGCCGGCAAAATTCTGCGTCGTCTCGCTGGGAAAACTCGGTTCCAGGGAGCTCAATTATGCTTCCGATATCGACCTGCTTTTTCTTTACTCGCACGACGGCGCGACCTCCGGCGCGGGCAGCCGCGGGGCGGTCTCGAACAAGGAATATTTCATAAAGCTTTCTGAGCTGGTGACCAAACTCGTCGGGCAGCAGGCGGGTGAGGGCGCGGCTTACCGGGTCGATCTGCGGCTGCGGCCGCACGGGCGCATCGGCGCGCTGGCGATCTCGCTGAAAGAAGCGCTCGAATACTACCGCAACTCGGCGCGCAACTGGGAGCGGCAGGTTTTGCTGCGCGCGCGGGGTTCGGCGGGCGACGCCGGCCTCTTCAAGCTCTTTCACGCGGAGCTGGAAGACGTGATCTATCAAAAAAACGTTTCGCTCGAAGAAGCGCTGGAAACCGTCCGGCTTTCGAAGCAAAAGATCGACCAGGAGCAGCGCCGGGAAAACGGCTTTAACGTAAAGCTGGGCCGCGGCGGCGTCCGCGAGATCGAATTTATCGCCCAGGCGCCGCAGCTTGCGCTGGGCAGCGCCGATCCGTGGCTGCGCGCGCCGCACACGCTGATCAGCCTGAGCCGCCTGGCCGACCGCGGCCTTTTACAGGAACGCGAACTGACCCAGCTCTCCGACGCCTACGCTTTCCTGCGCACGCTGGAACACCGGCTGCAGATGGAAAACGGCTTGCAGACACACGCCCTGCCGGAAGATGAAAATAAAAGAGATCTGACGGCGCGGCGGATGGGATTTGCCGGTGAAAATTCGCAAATGGATTTTGAAGGAAAGTTAAAGGCCCACACCGAAAATGTCAGCCGGATCTTTCAAAAGCTATTCGGCTCGGAAAGACACCATGAACCGGCGGCTAGTGAAAGCGACGCCGGAAAGCCCGAGAGTGATAATTTTGCCGCGGGCCACGGCGGCGAAAACGATCAAACAATAAAAAATTTCTCGCGCCTGAAAGATTCCTGGGGAAAATATTCGCCGAATGAAGAGCTGCCGCCGGACAAGATGAAAACTTTGCTGCAAATCTGCCGCTTGTCCGATTATTTCAGCGAGATGCTGGCGGCAAACCCGGCGCTCGTTTCCACACTGCCAAGCGCGGAGGCGGCGCCGGAAATAAACGCGGATACTTTTTTCGCGCAAATGTCCGGCGCGGTAAAAGCCGAAAGCTCCTTTCGCGATGAGATCGACGTTTTGCGCAGCGAATGGGCGAAGCTTTATTTGCAGATCGGTGTTTTTGATCTGCTGGATAAGATCCCGATGCGCGAGGCCAATGCTTTGCAAACCGCGCTGGCCGAAGCGAGCCTGGAAACCGGGATGGAGATCGTCGCCAGGGAACTGCGCCGGCGATACGGAAAGCTCGACAGCGAACCCGCGATCGCGGTTCTCGGCCTGGGCAGGCTGGGCGGGCGCGGAATGGATTACGGCTCCGATCTCGACCTGGTGCTCGCCTTTGACGAAACGCTGCCCGCGCCGTCGCCCACAGTCACCCACCGCGAGTTTTACACGGCAGCGGCGGAAATACTGGTCACCGCCATTTCCAGCTTCACGCGCCACGGAAATCTTTACCGCGTCGATCTGCGGCTGCGTCCCGATGGGAAAAACGGCGCGTTGTGCGGCGCGGGGAAATTTTTTCTCGATTACGCGGAAAACCGCGCGGCGGTCTGGGAATGGCTGGCTTATGTAAAACTCCGGGCGGTCGCGGGCGCGCGGCAGTTCGGCGCGGGCCTGGAACGGGAAGCAAAAAAGATCATTCACCGCAAGGGGCTCGAGGCGGATGAAAACGAACTGAAACAGGAAACCCTCCGCGTCCGCCAGAGGCTGGAAGAAGAAAGGACGCGGAACCTGCGCCATAACGAAACCGACATTAAATACAGCGCGGGCGGGCTGCTGGATATTTATTTTCTGATCCGCTACCTGCAGCTAAAAAACGGGATATATGACGAAGACGCTCATCGCTCCACGCTGCCGATGCTGCAGCTGCTGGGTAAGCGGGGAATACTAAGCGGCGAACATTACCGGGCTTTATCGGAAGGCTATTTGTTTTTGCGCGGGCTCGACCACGCGCTGCGGCTGGCGGCCGGACGCGCCACCCGCCTGCCCGGCGCCGCGCACCCGCTGATGGACCTGGTCTCGCAAAGACTGAAACTCGATTCACCCGAAGAATTGCTGGAGAAGCTCACCTTTCACCGGCTGGAGATCAGAGAGTGTTTTGAAGAGATCCTCGCGTAGTTTATTGGGGAGCGTGGATAGTTTGCGAGAGTGTCAGTAGCCCGCGCGTTAGCAAGGGCGTTTGTACATTTAAAACGCGCCCTCCCTTACGGTCGGGCTACTGGCACGCTCCATAACTGTCGCGTTTCTGCAAGGATGGCAACTATTTGCTAAATTTCGGCCTCTTAGGATAGAATCAGGCTTAAATTTAATAGCAGATACACGCACAGGCCAAAAATTCATAAGGTTAGCTTAAATATTTACACTCATTTTCAGGAGACCATTTACATGAAAAAATTATTCTTTATTTTCATGCTTCTAATGACTCTTACCTTAGGCTCATCCGCCGTGGTAAAAGCTCAGGAAGTTTTAACAAATAATGATGTCATTACGATGACCAAAGCCGGACTGGACAAGGGAGTGATCCTCGGCAAGATCCGCTCGACCCAGGGAAAATTCGATCTTTCCACCAACGGTTTGATCGAGCTTAAAAAAGCGGGCGTTGACGACATGGTCGTTCACGCGATGCTCGAAGCCAACAGCGGCGGGGCGAAACCCGCGGCCACGGTCGGCACTGCGGTGTCCTACGACCCGAACGACCCGATGTCCCCGCACGATTTCGGCATCTATATGTTCGAAGACAGGGACGGCAAGAAACAGATGACCCGGCTCGACCCGAATGTCTCGGCGCAAAACCGCACCGGGGGCTTGTGGACCTCGTCGATGACCTACGGGATCGGGAAGGTGAAGGTCAAAGCCAATTTGCCGGGCAATGCCGCCAAGATCCAACTGAAAGATTCGCAGCCGGTGTTTTATTTTTACCTGGACACCAAAAGCGGCGGTTTGAATACCGCCAGCGGAATTCCTTCCACCCCGAACGAATTCGCCCTGGTAAAATTCAACGTCAGAAGCGACAACCGTGAAGTGACCATCGGCAAATCGAATGCGTTCGGCGCCAAGGGCGGCCTTTCCGACGAATATGTGATGGAATTTATTGCGGAAAGCATTGGCAACGGCGTTTTCAAGATCACGCCCAAGATGCCTTTGAAAAACGGCGAATACGGGTTTTACCTGATCAATTCCGGTAATTCCAACGCCAGCAGCGCGGTCGGCGCCAAGTTTTTCGATTTCGGCGTGAGATTACTGCCGTAACTTTACCGTAACGCCGCCGTCCCGGCGGCTGTCCAGAGGGCGTCTCGCCCTCTGATGGCCATTTAAACAGCGCGAGCGGGACGCTCACGCCACAGCCAGCGGGACGCTGGCGATACGCGGCATTACAAAAAAATTGCAAGACCGAAGCAACTGAGACGTTCTATTAATCGTCATAGGTGTTGAACCCGATTTGGCGCCTACCGGTTTTCTTAAGGAGAAAATTAATGCGATTAAAGAACGTCTCGGTTTTTTTGTGCCTGGTATTTGTAAGTCTGGTTTCAGCTCTCAGCGCCGGCGCGCAGGGAGTTATCGTGCCGATAATCTGCGATATTCGGCCCTGTCCGCGCCCGCCTATTTCGCAGCCGGGCCCTGTGCCGAACGCCTTGCAGGTCAAATCAATCTCGCTCGATACCAAGATCAACGGGCAGGTGGCCACCACTCACATCGAGCAGGTCTTTCGCAACGACACGCCTTACACGCTGGAAGGCACCTTCTTTTTCCCGATCCCGGAAAACGCCGCGATCGTGGAATTTGCCATTTGGGAAAACGGCAAGAAACTGGTGGGCGAGGTGCGCTCGCGCGAGGAAGCGCGGCGGATCTACGACGAAATAGTGCGCCGCCAGCGCGATCCCGGCCTGCTGGAATACGCCGGCAAAGATCTCTTCCAGGCTTCGATATTTCCCATTCCGCCGCATTCAGATAAAAAATTGGAACTCACTTATTCGCAGGTCTTAAAAGCCGAGGGCGGGACGGTTTCCTACCGCTACCCGTTGGGCACGGGCAGGAGAACCTGGACCGATAACACTGAAGGGGCAGCCAGGCCCGGGACCAAAGTGGGCGTGTTTTCCGGCCGCGTAGAGATCGAAAGCAAACAGGCGCTGAGGAACGTTTACTCACCCAGCCATTCGATCGACATGAAACGCCAGGGCGAGACAAAGGCCGTGCTGAGCTTCGAATCCTCCGACAAAAACGACCAGAACGATTTTCAGCTTTTCTACGGCATTTCGGACAAGGATTTCGGGCTTTCGCTGCTGACCTATCGCGAGGCCGCCAAGGACGGCTATTTTATCCTGACGCTTTCGCCGAAAGATAATATCTCCGAAAAGGAACTGGTCAATAAGGACATCGTTTTCGTGCTGGACACGAGCGGGTCGATGGCCGATGCGGGCAAGATGGAAAAAGCGCGCGCGGCTTTGCTGTTCGGCATCCGGAGCCTGCGCGACGGCGACCGGTTCAACGTCATCAATTTTGCCGGCGAGGAGCATTTGATGGAGCCGGGCATGATAGCCGCCGGGCCCACCGGAAAATCGCGGGGCGAAGAATACGTCAAAAATTTGAAGCCGACAGGCGGCACTAACATCAACGATTCGATCATCGCCGCGATGCGGCAGTTCGATTCCTCCAGCCGCCCGAAGATGCTGGTATTTATGACCGACGGCCTGCCCACGGTGGGCGAAACCAATGCCGACAAGATCGTGCAGAATCTGCGCGTCAAAAAGGTTGAAGGCGTCCGCGTTTTCACCTTCGGCGTGGGGTACGACGTCAACACTGCGCTGCTCGATAAACTGGCGGCGGAAAACGGCGGCTCGGCGGATTATGTCGAACCTAAGGAAGACCTGGAAGTGAGGGTTTCGAACTTTTTTGCCAAGGTCAGCTCGCCCGTCCTGACCGATATCGAGATCGATCTCGGCGGCGTGCAGACGGAAATGATCTACCCGCGCAAGATGCCCGACCTTTTCAAGGGCACGCAGATAACCCTGATCGGCCGCTATCAGAGCTCGGCCGAGAATCTGACCGTCAGGCTAAGAGGAAGACAGGGCGGCGAAACGCGCACTTTCGTTTACGAAGATCTGGATTTCCCCGCGCGCGCGGAAGAAAACACTTTCCTGCCGCGGCTCTGGGCGACGCGCCGCGTAGGGTGGCTGGTCGAACAGATCCGCTCCAACGGCGAGCAAAAAGAATTGCGCGACGAGATCGTCGAGTTGGGAACCCGTTACGGCATCGTGACGCCTTATACCTCTTACCTGGCGACTGACGGAAGCGAAGCGCAGATGGGTATCAATACGTCTACGCCGGGTACGGGCGGAGGATTTTCCAGAAGTCGAAATGATCAGCGGAATGCACCTGCACAAGTAAATGTCACCAGCGGCGAGGAAGCCGTCAAGAAGAGCAAAGATGCGCGCGTGCAGCAGAATGCGGTCACTATCGATGGGGCGGATGATGAGGCGATCAAGGTCGGCCGCGTCAAAAAGCTCGGCATTAAAACTTTCTACCTCGACGGCGGCATCTGGGTCGACAGCGAATACCAGCAGCCCGGAAAACGCAGCGAAGTTAAATTGAAATTTGCCTCCGAGGAATACTTCGACCTGCTTAAACAGGAAAAAGAGCTGGCGCAGTATTTCGCGCTGGGCGAACAGGTGATAGTTGTCTGGAAGGGCAAGGTCTACCGGGTAGAGAAATGAGGCGTTACTCAAGGTTTAGAGTTACGCGTTTACGCGTGAGCCCTTGAAACCTTCACGCCTAAAAGGCGTAACTCTGAACTTACGATTTTTTGTTGGGCACGACCGAGTCGCTGAAAAGTGACTCGGTTGCCTGCGCCCGCGACCGGCGAATAAATTTTTGCAGCCTTAAAACGTGCCAGGCGTATTTGAAGGGCATCGTGCGGCGGATCGCCTCGATCCGGATGTTGTGCGCGCGCAGGGTCAGTTCCAACTTTTTAAAACCCCCCAACGCTTTGTCGCTTTTATTTTCCGAAGTGAGAAAGCCGATCATATTTTCCAGCAGCCCATGGTACGACCCGAACTGGGTCAAAGAATCCCCGAAATTTTCACTGGTAGACATCTCTTCAGCTTTACTCAGCCGGGCCTCGAGTAAATTTATATAGGCCGAGGTGCGGTCTTTTATCCCGATCTCGGCGGCGAGGAGTTCTTTCTCTTCTTTGGAGATTATTTTCAGGGGCGGCGGCGCGACGTCGTCGGGCATCGGCTCTTCCTGGGCGAAGACGGCCGCGAACGAGAGCAGCACGACGAACGAAATCCAGATCGAACGCGCAGAGTAACCGGGCACACAAAAAGTCGACAACAAGAGATGAGATTTCCGGTTCACATTTGTCATACCGCTCAATTCCTACTTTTTTTGTTAAGTTTCTCGATTTGTTTTGCCAGGGCAGGCAAACGCAAATTCACGTTTTCGATTTCGGCCTTATTATAGCTCGAATCCGCCAAAGAAAGAAACTTTTTATAGTAGGCCATCGCTTCGGAGTACTTCTGCGTCGAATCGTAGGCGATGCCGAGAAAATAATAGCCGACGGCCAGGTCGGGTTTTTTCTCGATCAGCCACTCGAATTCCGTGATGGCTTCGGGGTAGCGTTTGAGCGCGAAGAGCGCCGTCGCCAGATTTGCGTGGGCCGTGAAATTCTCCGGCGCGACGGCGGTCACGCGGCGCAGTATCTGTACCGCCGGGTCGAATTGCTTGGCCTGGACCAGCGCCGCGGCGTAGCCGATGGCGTGGCTGACGTTGGCGGGCTCGAGTTCCGCTGCGCGGCGGCAATAGTCCAGCGCTTTGGCGGGGTCGCTTTTGCGCGCCCCGACACAAAGCCGCGCCAGCAGCGAAATATTTTTCGGGTCGGCGGCGATCAGCTTTTCCAGCTCCGCCAGGTTCTCACCCGAATCCGATTGGGCCGCCAGGATCGCCTGGCGAAGCTCCTTATACTCCGGCGCCCCCTTCGCGCTTTCCTCCACGGAATCGAGCGTCTTAAGCGCTTCATCCAAATTGCCGGCCGCGGACTGCGCCCGCGCCAGCAGCAATTTACCGCTCAACAGGTCCGGCGAGATCTTCAAAATGGAATTGGCGTCATTTAAAGCGGCAGCAGATCTCCCAGCGCCAAAAAAGCTTCGGCGCGTTCGCCCAGGGCGGAAATATTTCTCGGGTCGACGGCGAGCGCTTTACCGGCGCTTGTTTTGGCGGCGGCGCTGTCGCCCAGGGCGCGCTCGACGGCGGCGCGCGAGACCCAGATCATAGCCGGCGGCCGCATCTTCGCGGTCAATACCTGAAGCCGCGCGAGCAAATTCCGCAGTACCTCGGGCGAGGCCTTGGTTTTCAGATACAGGTCCGTCAGGGCGGCGAAAGCGGGAAAATTCTGCTCGTCCAGCCCGACAGCCTGCTTGAGTAATTTTTCCGCTTCGGGAAAGCGGTTGGTTTTCACCAGCAGCGCCCCCAGGCTGCTCATCGGCGGGGTCCAATCGGCGCGCAGTTCCAGGGCGCGGCGAAAAGCGCTCTCGGCTTCCTCCAGCCTGCCCAGGGAAACCAGCGCGGAGCCTTTTTGAAATTCGGCTTCGGGAAATTCGGGAACGATCTTGAGCGCTTCGTCATAAAATTCCAGCGCGGTTTTCAGATCGCCTTTTTCGTGCGCGTCCTGGCCCTGCTGGTAGAGCTTGACCGGATCTTTTTCGTCGTCCTCATCCTGCGAGATGGCCGGCGCGGCAAAAAGCAGCAGCGCCGATACCGAAAGCAGGATCCCTGATAAATATCGCTGAATTGCCGGTGTCATAATTCTTTCACCCGTATTTTACACAATAAGAAACCGATGCGCACCGCGTAGCCGGTTCAGAGTTAAGCCTTCAGGCGTGAAATGCCCGGATATCACGCCGGAAGGCGTAACTCTGAACTGCAAGTTGTACAAAAGTCTGGCTTTGGGATAACATTTCGTTAGGCTTAAAATCGATCAAAAAACCTGTTATTTTGCGGACAAAATGTCGGAAATAAATATCAATGGCGTAGCATCTTCCCACTCACCCGTACACAATGGAATCAGACCGTTTTGTTTGATGCGCCGGGCCCGGCGCGTGTTGGTCGCGTTCGCGCCGGAGATAAAATCCGGCCGCGGGTTATGACCCGCTGCATGTCGAATGATATAAGGAAAGCTAAGCCGAAAGTTTCAGGCGCAATTTTAAAATACGAGTATTGAAAATTTTTGGGAGAAAAAGTAATGGCACAATCAATGGCTGAAATAGCCCACGCCAGCGGCGGCGATGAAAAAAATCCGTTCGAGGCGATGAAGGAACGATTTGTACGCGCGGCGGACATTTTAGGTCTGGAAGAAGACATTTACAAGGTATTGATCGTTCCCAGCCGCGAGATCAAGGTTTATATTCCGGTCAAGATGGATTCCGGGCATATTGAAGTTTTCGAAGGGTTTCGCGTCCAGCACAATTTTGCCCGCGGCCCGGCCAAAGGCGGGATCCGCTACGCGCCGGACGTAAGTTTGGACGAAGTCAAAGCTCTTTCAGCCTGGATGACCTGGAAATGCGCGGTGGTGAACGTGCCCTTCGGCGGCGCGAAGGGCGGGGTTATCTGTGACCCGCACCAGATGTCGCTGGCGGAACTGGAACGTTTGACCCGCCGCTACACCGCCGAGCTGATAGATTTTATCGGGCCGGACAAGGACGTGCCCGCGCCGGATATGAATACCAACGAGCAGACGATGGCCTGGATCATGGATACCTATTCGATGCACGCGCGTCATACGGTGAACGCGGTCGTTACCGGAAAACCGATCGCGCTGGGCGGTTCGCAGGGCCGCCGTGAAGCCACCGGCCGCGGCGTGATGTTTTGCGTCAATGAGGCGATCAAGCGTTTTAAGCTGACGCCGGAGCAGACCACGGTCGTGGTGCAGGGTTCGGGAAACGTCGGGGGGATCGGCGCGCAGTTAATGCATGAGGCCGGGTATAAGATAATTGCCATCTCAGATGTCAGCGGCGGAATTTATAACCCCGCAGGGATCGATATTCCCGGTGCGCTGGCGCACTTAAAGGCCACCAAAACATTCGAGGGGTTTCCGGGCGTGGAAAAAGTGGGCAATGACGAACTGCTCGAACTCGAATGCGATGTCCTGGCCCCCTGCGCCACGGAAAACCAGATCACCTCAAAGAACGCCGCCCGGCTGAAATGTAAAATTTTGGCGGAAGGGGCAAACGGCCCCACCACGCCGAAGGCGGATGTTATCCTGCACGATAAAGGGGTGTTCGTGATCCCGGATATTTTGGCGAATGCCGGCGGCGTGACCGTTTCATACTTTGAATGGGTGCAGGACAGAATGGGCTATTTTTGGCTGGAAGCCGAGGTAAATCAGAGACTTGAGGAAAAAATGGTGGCCAGTTTCAAAGAGGTTTGTAAGTATGCCGAGACGCACAGCGTCGATATGAGAACGGCTTCTTATATACTGGCTATCGACCGGGTGGCTTACGATACGCGGATGCGCGGAATATATGCCTAAAAAATAGCCGTTTAAAAATTGTATAAGTGATGAAAACGCTTGATTTTCAAATAAATATAAAGTAACCTTAAAAATCGAGGTACGCATTGTTCATTGGGATTTAGTCATCATGTCTTGTTTGACATTTTGCGCGTATTCTCTTATAGATAGTTTTATAACAAAAGTTGCCTGAAAGTAATTATATTTTAAGCTACTTAGCTTATTATTTCGGAGGCGGCTATAATGACGGAGTAGCAAGGGGTAAAAATTGCAGTTTAATTTCTTCCAAAGCTACGGACAAAATTGTAATTTATGAATTTTATTCGCCGGAGGAATGTGATGAAACTCGCGAAAAAGGCGCTAGCTTTAGCGTTAACTATATTTGCACTGGTTTGTATAGGGTCGGCTCAGACCCTTCGCTCGGAAAATGATCCGAGAAACACAGCCCCGACTGTCGGCACTGGAGGTCCGGTAGGTGGCCCTACAGGTCTCTTCACTGTTTATGACGGGCAAACCCTTCGCAGGGGGGAATTCACTTTTAGTGTTGCTTACAGCAATTTTGATCGTGACCCCGGCAATGTCGATCTTGTGGAAGTGCCGGTAAGTTTCCAGATCGGTCTGAACGACCACTGGGAACTATTTTTTAATACCGACGCATACCGCGCAATAAAGGTGAATTCACCTCAGAACCTGTCCGGCTTCGCGCTGCCGAATTCCCAACGGATCATTAATAATGCGTTGGTGGTTCCGGGCGGGATCATTATTGCCCCGAACGGAATCCCGAACCTTGCCGGTTTGGGAATTTTCCGTCCCGACGGAAGACAGCCGTTCGTGCAATTCCCTTATGTCGGCGGATCGGCCGGAAATTATTTTCCGTTCCTCGCTAGCCTGGGCGCGCCGGTTGATTCCGGCGGCAACGGCGCTGACCGTTTTCCGGGTGTGGGATCGCCCGCGGGCAGTATCTTGCCGGGACTTTTCTGGGGCACGGTGCCTCTGAATCCGTCGGGAGTAGCGCCGCTGGTATTTACCAATTCACCGGCCTACCTGCCGGACGCTCCGTTCATGAACCGCCACTACGGTGAAACTGCGTTCAACACTTTCACCGCGGGCGCCAAATGGAGATGGACCGGCCCGAACAACCCGGTCGGCGTGGGTATCATTCCTTTCTACCGCTGGTACGCGGATCACGCGACCGATCAGAGCGGCTTTAACCAGCTGCAGAGAGGCGCCAGCCCCGGCGGCAACCGCGGCGACATCGGCCTTTATTTCTTTGCCGACGCCCGCCTGAGAAAGTGGCTTAATGTTTCCGCCAATGCGGGCTACATTTACAACAGCAGCGTGAAGGCTGATTTCCCGAGCGGAACCTTTACCATATTGGACAGGCCTGATGAATTCCAGACCGCTCTCGGTCTTGACTTCCCGATAAACAGGTATTTCCAGGCGATCGGTGAAATTCGTTCGACCCGCTATGTGGGCGGCCGGCACGCCGAATGCGCTGGAAAATCATCCGATAGACGCGCTGGTCGGTTTCCGTATTTTCCCGGCCCGCTGGCTGAGTATCGGGGCTGCCTATCGTTATCATGCGAATGAGCAGGATTTCGATTCATTTGACGACCAGACCTCTTCGACAGTCGTTATCGTCCAGCCGCCGGTGACCGGCGGACCTCCGGGACAAACCATTACCCGGACGGTCAATTTCCAGGACCTGCGCGGAATTTTCCCGTTCTCGACGGACCCGCACGGCTTTATTGTCCAGTTCACCGCCGGAAGGCGCAACCCCCGCGGCACCCCGCCTGTGATCAACAAGTGGGCTAATGTCGACAGTCTCGATCTCGGCGACGCCGAAGTCGTACTGGGATGCCCCCCGGGATTCAGGGCTGGAGCCGGCTGCGAAGAATCGGCTAATGTAAGCGTCAGGACCAGGGCGAGCGATCCGGAAAATGACACGCTGATCTACAACTACACTGTTTCTGGCGGACGTATTGTAGGCCAGGGCGCCAACGTCAGTTGGGATCTTTCGGGCGCTAAGGCCGGAACATACACGATCACCGCCGGTGTCGATGACGGGTGCGGTGTTTGCGGCAAGACGCAGACCAAGACGATCACCGTCAAGGAATGCACAAGCTGCGAGAGGATATGCACCTGCCCGACTATTTCAGTCACCGGGCCCAGCTCGACACTTAAGGCCGGCGACGACATGGTCTTTACCGCTAACGTGAGCGGCGGCACCTGTGACCCGACCTATAACTGGACGGTCTCAGCCGGTACGATCACAAGCGGCCAGGGCACGCCGGTTATTCACGTCGATACCACCGGAATGTTCGGTCAGAACATCACGGCCACCGTCGAGGTTGGCGGCTGCTGTGCGGAATGCCCGAGAACGGCTTCCGAAACCGGTAGTATTGCTCCGAGAGGAGAGGCGATCAAGACCGATGAATTCGGCGATATTCCCAGAGACGATGTCAGAGGACGCCTCGACTCGTTCTTTGTGGAACTGCAGAATGACCCGAGTTCGAGAGGTTACATCATCAATTACGGTCCGGCGAGGGCTAAAGCGGCGCGGGTGAAGATCATTAACGATCACATCAAGTTCCGCAACTTCGACGCCAGCCGTATTACGATAGTCGACGGCGGCGACGGCGACGGCACGATCAATACCAAGCTGTATCGTGTACCGGCCGGTGTCGAAAACCCGACTCCGTAACTAATCCGCCTTTTCTGCCGGCAGAAATGGCACAGACTAAAAATGAACCGTTCTTGAAAAAGAGCGGTTCATTTTGTTTTTATGCTTTCTTTTCTGTCATTTTATTATTAAAATAGCAGAGGTTCTTTAATGTCCTACTCCCTTCGTTGGCAAATGATTCAAGCTTTTTTCAGACAACAATCCGAAGTATAAATGTCATCAGAGTAATGGTTTATCATAAATACGGCTATAACTTCGGAGGTACAGGCATCAGGAAGTAAATCACCTATGAGAATGAGAAAGAAATCGACGCTTTTTAGTAAAACGGCGCTGGCTTTTGTCACGGCCTTTCTGTTTTTGTCTTATGCTTACGTCCCGGCCCAGACCGAAGTAAGTGTCCCCGAGCAAACCGAAGCAAACACCCAGGTGCCGGCGGAAACCCAGCCGGCAGCCCCGGCGGTAGCTAACGCCGAACCCGCGGCCACTAATACTGCCGTCCCCAAACCCGCAGCGGTTGAGATCGACACTTCCAAATTCACCCGCTGGCAGTTGATAGGCCCCAGCGGAGGCGATATCCGCAGCATTGCCGTCGATCCGAAGGACAAAAATAATCTTTTCGTCAGCACGCTCGACAGCCAGGTATACGGCTCTTCGGACGCAGGAAGGACGTGGCGTCTCCTGGCTACCTTTAGCCGGCCGCAGCTGACCCTGGACCAATTGATCATCGACAGCCGCGATTCGCGGATGATCTACGTCTCGGGGCACCGGGGCCGGGAACCGGGCGGGTTCTTTAAATCTTCCGACGGCGGCGCTACCTGGAAAGAATCCAGGGAGCTGCGAAATGAAGCCATCCACGCCATGACCCAGTCGAAATCGAACCCGAGCCTGCTGATCGTCGGCACGGACAACGGCATATATCGTTCGATGGATTCCGGCGACAACTGGCAGAAGGTAAGCTCGCCGACCATGCCGAAATTTGCCGACTCGGTGGCGATCGATCCTAACGACCCGAATACGATCTATCTCGGAACGACCTACCGCGCTTATAAAACTACCGACGGCGGCGCGAACTGGCGTCTTATCAAAGACGGCATGATCGACGATTCCGACGTTTTTGCGATCGATATCGACCCCCGCAATCCGGCTCACATCATTGCCTCGGCATGCAGCGGGATATACGAATCGTTTAATAAAGGTGAAAAATGGGCCAAGGCGCAAGGTATCCCTTCGCAATCGCGCCGCACCCGCGCGATCATATTTCACCCGACGCAGGCCGGGACGATCCTGGCCGGAACCACCGAGGGCTTCTGGATGACCGCGGGCGCCGGTTGGATGCTGACCACCAGCAAGGCTTTGGAGATCAATTCGATCGCCGTACACCCGGACGAGCCTAACAAGGTCTTAATAGCGACTAATAATTACGGCGTGATGATATCCAATGACGGCGGTAAAAACTTTGCCCAGTATAACGGCAATTTCACCAGCCGGATGATGCTTTCCCTCGTGCCCGATGTCGAGCGGCCCAACCGCCTCTATGCCACCACCAACAACACGGCGGGCGGCGGCGGTTTTGTCTTTGTCAGCGACGACGGCGGGCAAACCTGGAACACCTCGATGAGAAACCTGGTGGCGAACCAGGATGTTCCCATTAGCCTACTGCAGGACAAACTTAATCCCAATCTTATTTATCTCGGTTCGAACTCGGGAATGTTCCGCTCGATCGACCGCGGCGCTTCCTGGACCAAGATCGTGATGAAACCCGCGGCAAAACCGAAAGTTACCTACAAGAGAGTGGGTAAAAAGAGAGTGGCGGTAAGAACCCCGGCGCCGCCCGTCGATCCGAAAAAGATCCCCGCGCTGGGAGAAAAAATAAACACACTGGCCTATACGGCCGACGGGAAGAACGGCATTTATGCCGCGACCGAAACGGGGCTTTATCGCACCTATAATATAGATATGGGTTGGGAGAGGATCTGGCAGCAAACCGTTGCGGCCCCCGATCCAAAGATGGGGATGATAACGGAAAGGGTTTTTGTCGTTACCGTCTCGCCGGCCGATCCGAATAAGCTTTGGATAGGAACGTCCCGCTCCGGTCTTTTGACCTCTGACGACGCGGGCCTTAACTGGCGCACCGTTCCGGAAATTCCGCTCAATGTTCCGGTCAGCGCGGTCGAGATACCGGCGGCCCGGCCCGACACCATCTATGTCGGCACGACGCAGACGCTTTATCTGAGCCGCGACGGCGGGCAGAAGTGGAGCAGGCGCGGGGGAAACCTTCCGCTGGGAAATTTCGCCAGCATCATCGTCAATCCCAATAAGCCCGACGAAGTTTTTGTGGCCAGCGCGCTGGAAAGCAACGGCGGCATTTACCAGTCGCAAAACAGCGGGCAGAACTGGAAAAGAGTCGACGGGAAGGATTGGGCTTTGCCGACCACCCGGATCTGGACGATGACCTTCGACCCCAGAAATACGGACCGCATCTTTGTCGGGACGCATTCGTCCGGGATCTACCGCATCGAAAGGCCCGCGACCTCCGCTTCCGACGGCGAAACCCGCCCGCGTGAAACGGCCGGCGGCGTCTCTGCGACGGCCAAGCCGAATCCTTAAGCCATACAGTGAGCCACGGAGCGCTTGCGCGAATAAAGATCAGTTAGCCGCAAAAGGCACAGAATGCACAAAAATAAAATGTTTTGTGCATTCTGTGCCTTTTTGCGGCAATTCTTTTTCGCTTCTGGCCAGAACTCTCTTATTCCATTTTTATTACCGGGTTTTCACGGCTTTCAGTTTGTCGTCATAGAGCGAACGATAAACGCGGTAGCCCGCCATCACCCGGTAGACATAGTCCTTCGACTGCGAAAATACGATCTCGGAAACATAACGATCGGGGTCGGACGAGTGCGCCCGTTTGAGCCAGCGCGCCATGTTGATCTCACCGCCGTTATAGGAAGCAGCCACCGCCTGCGGCTGATCGGGAAATTGGCGGAAAAGCTCTTTAATATATTGCGAGCCGAAAAGTACGGCCATTGGCGGGTGGTAAAGCTCGTCCTGCCGAAAGTTTGTCTTGCCTAGCTGCCTGGCCGTGGTTTCGGCCGTGGTTGAAATGAACTGCATCAAACCGCGCGCGGCCGCCACGGATTTTACGTCGGGGCGAAAACGCGATTCCTGGCGCATTATCGAAAGCACAAATCGCGGGTCGAGCCCGCGGGCCGTTGACTGCGTTATTACCTCATCGGCGTAGGGAGCGGGGTAAAGCATTTCCACAGATTCGCGGGGCGCCAGCTCGCAGAGATAATCTTCCGGCATCTTTTTCCAGAGCGGTTCGATATAGGCCGTCGCGCGATATGGGCGGTCTCCCCGCATATATAAAACAGCCAGTGTATAGGCCGTTTCGGCAGGGAAATCCGCCAGCGGATTTGCCGTTGAAGCAGTTGCCGGCGCGGTTTTGTCCGACGGCGAGGAAGAATTTTTTTGCCGCAGCGCCGCTTCCAGTTCCGGCGCGGCTTCATCGTATAAACCCAGAAATAATAATTCGTCGGCGAGCGTCCGGTGCGGGTTTTCTTCCGTGAGTTCCGGGCGGTTATCTTTTAAGATCTCCTGCCTGCCCGCTTCCTGCGCTTTGCCCGTCGGGGCGCTGCGGTATGCCGGCAGCACGGCATAAGCCCGGCGGAGAATGCCCAGCAATTCGGCGCTGATATTTGCGTCGTCCGTCAGCCGCAAGGCATTTTGCGCGGCCTTGCGGGCCAGCTCGGGTTGGTTTTGCGCCGAGGCCTGCTGCCGCAGTTCGGCGAGCCTGGCTGAGATCACCTGCGCCGAGGACGCCTCGCCGGCCAGGGCCTTCAGCCGCTCGGTAGCGCGCCAGCCGTAATATTCATTGCGGCCATCGGGGATCGACAGGTATTCGTCGACGGCTTCGTAATAGCGGCCTATTTGTTCCTGCGCGAAGGCGTGGAGAAACGCAACCTCGGTTTTGTTTGTTCCACCCGGAACGCGCGTGCCGCCCAGATCGTTTTGCGCCTGCAATTCTTCCAGGGAAACAAGCGCCTTGGCCCATGAAGCCTGCGACATATAGATCTTTGCCCGGGCAAATATGGCCAGCGCCGCGGCGCTCTTTCCGCTAAACTTTTCGCGCGTTTTTTCGGCCCATTCCAGCGCCTTGGTAAATTCCGCTTCGTCGCGCCAGATATCGATTATGTTCAGATAAGCGCGCTCGACACTCTCGCCTTCCGGGTGGAGAGAGATATATTTTTGATAACGCTGGATCGCCTCATTTGTTTTTCTCGCCCGGGCATAAGCAGATGCGGCCTGGTTCAATGCGTCGGCGGAAATGGGATGGGCGGGAAATTCGGTCTGGACGCGTTCGAACCACGGGATAGCCTCATCGGGCAGGCCTTCCTGCACAAAACCGCGCCCGATCTGGAACAACGAATCGGGCACGCCGCCGCTTTGCGGAAAACGCTCGACCACCGCCTTGTAGTGGCGGCGGGCCGCGGCGAAATCGCGGTTAAATTGATAGATCGCGGCGCGTTTTATATGCTCTGTTTCGATGAGACGAGGGGCTTCCCCGTTATTTTGCCCGCCCATATCCAATTCATCCAAGCCGCGCGCGGCGGCCAGGGCAAAATCATCGGGCATCGCGGCATTGGGCAGATTGTCGCAAAGGCGCTTGAAAATCTCTCGCGCTTGTTCACGCTCACCCGCTTGCGCATAGGACTGTCCAAGCAAAACCAATGCCTCGCGGGTGCGCGGGTCGTTTCCGGTGAGATTCCCGGCGGCCGTGTTGGAAACAATGGCGGGGAAAAGAGAGAGCGGTGTCGTTTTCGGCGGAGAAAATTCCGCTTTTCGCAGAACTGCGATCGCGGCCGGAAAATCCCTGCTTTCAAAATAACTGCGGGCAAGCCGCATCTGCGCGGCTTCGGCGAGCAGGCTGTCCGGAGCGATAGTGAATAATTGCTTTAAATATAGCCTCTCCAGCACCAGGCTGCCGTTGGCGCGCGTCAGTACCGAAAGATGCCACAGGGCGTACTCGCTCAAAACGGAGTTTCGCTTTATTATCGCCTGGTACATGGCGGCGGCCCCGGCCTGGTCCCCGCTTTTTTCCAAAAGCCGCGCCAGCAGGTAGTCGTAGTTATTGAGCTTGAACTGCTTGCCGTTGTCGCTCTGAAGCGATCTTAAAGCCGCGATCGCGTCCGCATAATTTTTTGCCTCGACGTCGTTTTTGATCTTTTGATGTATTTCAGGCAGCTGCTGGGCGCTGGTGTGCAGGCTTAATAAAATAAACACCGCGAGTAAAAGGAATAAATGAAATTTCTTCATAGAGATAATTCTAAAGGCGACTGGTTTTTCTTTGCGTCCTTTGCGCCTTTGCGTGAGATGATTTCACGCCAAGGCGCAAAGCCCGCAAAGAACGCAAAAGAAATCTCAAACAGCACATTCAGGACATTTCTTGACGTTGTTCACGTTAAGACAATTTATTCTATCCCAGATTCACGGCTCACCAAATTAACAGATCAAGGTAATTTAGTTAAAATCAAAGATATGAACCTGGCGGAAATTTTAAGCGGCGCGGAAACGGCCCGTGCGATCAAAAAAGAGGTCGCCGGCAAAGTTGCGCAGCTGGCGGCGGAACACGGTTTTCGTCCCTGCCTGGCAGCGGTCCGTGTAGGCGCTGACCCCGCGTCGGCGGTCTATGTCGGCAACAAGATAAAAACCTCACAGGAAGTGGGGCTGATCTCCGAGCATCACGCGCTGGGGGCCGGGACTTCGCGGGAAGAACTGCTGGCCCTGATCAGGTCGCTTAACGAGCGCGAGGACGTCGACGGGATCCTGGTGCAGCTGCCGCTGCCTGAAGGCTTAAATGAAAAGGAAATTCTGGAAGCCGTCGACCCGGAAAAAGATGTGGACGGTTTTCACCCGGTGAATGTCGGGCGGTTGGTTTCGGGGCAATGGGCGCTTGCGCCCTGCACTCCGGCGGGCATTATCCAGCTTCTAAAACACAATAATATCGAAACCGGCGGGAAACACGCGGTCGTGGTAGGGCGCAGCAATATCGTCGGTAAACCGATGGCGCACCTGCTTTTGCAAAACGACGCCACGGTTACGATCTGCCATTCGCGCACAAAAAATTTAGCTGAGATCACGAGCCAGGGCGATATTCTGGTGGTCGCGATCGGGCGCGCGGGCTTTATCCGCGGCGAGCATATTAAACCCGGCGCGGTGGTGATAGACGTGGGAATGAACCGGGTCGAAGACGAAGCGGCGGCGCGGGAGCTTTTTGACGAAACGGAAATAGATAAACGCCTGGCGGCGATAGAAAAGCGCGGGTTCACTCTGGTGGGCGACGTTCACCCGGCGGAAGTGAGAAAGACGGCCGCGAAATTCACGCCGGTGCCGGGCGGCGTGGGGCTGCTGACGGTGGCGATGCTGATGAAAAACACGGTCACGGCGGCAAAAAGACGAAGAAAGATCAAGGACTAGCTATGCTCAAAGTCGGTTTAACAGGCTCGATCGCGGTTGGAAAAACTTTTGTCTGCCAGGTACTGGCTGAGCTGGGCTGCCATGTGCTGGACGCGGACCATACTGCGCGCGAAGTGGTCAAACCGGATATGCCCGGTTGGGTTGAGATACGCGCGGCGTTCGGCGCGGAAGTTTTCCATGAAACCGGCGAGATCGACCGCAAGAAACTCGGCGCGATAGTTTTTTCCGACGAGGAAAAAAGGCAGTTGCTGAATTCCATCGTTCACCCGCTGGTCATCGAAGAACAGGATAAGTGGCTGGCGGAAAAAGAAGCGGAAGACCCGGATGGGATAGCCGTGATCGACGCCGCTTTGATGATCGAATCGGGCGGCTACCGGCGGTTCGATAAGCTTATCGTGGTTTGGTGCGACCCGAAGGTGCAGGTCCAGCGCCTGATAAAAAGAAATTATCTCAGCCGCAAGGAAGCCGAAAAACGCATCGCATCGCAAATGTCCCAGGAAGAAAAAAAGAAATACGGGGATTATCTTATAGATACTTCCGAGGGGTTTGAAGAAAGCCGGAAACAAACGGAAATGGTTTTCAAGCAGTTGAAAAGCCTTTAGTTTTGAGTCCCGCTTTTAAGCGGCTTTCGAACGCTGTGCGTTCATTGCGGGCAGAGATGCCCGCGCTCCAAAAAGGCCGCCTAAAGGCGGGACTCAAAACACTAGTGCTATTTTTCCGCGTCAAACCGAGCTTCAATGGTTTGCCCGGTCATTTTTCCGAACTTGGCCGTCAGCTGCGGGTAAGTTTCGCGAACGGGCTCGAGGCTTTCGATTTCCAGTAATTTCTCGGCCTTCTTTATGGCATCGACGGGGCCTTCGATCTCCATGTAGCGCCCGAAAGGCAGCTCATCCAAAACCACTTCCGCCTCGTCGAGCCGCCAGGTCCGGCGGCGTTTTTCATAAACCAGCGACCGGGTAAACCCCAGGGCTTCGAATATCTCGGAGGCGGCCGAAAAATCCTGAACCTGAGTTTCGTGTTCGATATGGTGTTTAATGTCAGATTCGGTCGGAAGCCTCTGCTTGTAGGTCAGCACGGTTTTTTGCGCGACCTTTCTCAGGCGCAGAACGGCCTGCTTTTCATTCAAAACACCCCCGGTGTAGATGATGTTTTCTTCGAAGTCTTCGCCCGCGAACGGAGCGTTCAACTCGTCCAGCATAAAGACAACTTTTGTACATTCATCGGGAGTCAGGAGATATTTTTTTTCGCTTTCGATCGCCATAAAATCATCGCTGCCAGATCCAGCGCCACACTTCGGGAACGGTCGGGCGCTTGCCGTACATCAGCATACCTATACGATAAACTTTTGCCGCCGCCCATACCAACCCCAGGATCGTCAATATGTTCAAAAGCAGGGAAAGAGCGATCTGCCAAAACGGCGGGGTTTCTATCAAAATCCGCACGGGCATCACGATCGGCGCGGTAAAGGGCGCGATCGAAACCCAAAACGCGAAGGCCGAATTCGGATCGCGGATCACCGCAAAGACGCTGAAAAATCCCACCATCAGGATCAAGATAGGCGGGAAGGCGAGCTGGCTGCCCTCCTGCGGAGTGGTGACCATCGAGCCGATCAGCGCGTAGATGGTGGCGTAAATGAAAAAACCCACGAGAAAGAAGATCAGAAAATAAACCACAAAAAACGGCGTGATATTAGGCATTGAAAACGGCATTCCGCTGGCACTGGCCATCGCCACGCCGTACCCCGCCAGGATCAGGCCGGAAATTACCCAGATCGCGACCTGCGTCATGCCCGCCAGGCCGACCCCGAGCAGTTTTCCCATCATCAGGTCAAAAGGCCTGGCCGATGAAAACAGTATCTCGGCAATGCGCGTTTCTTTTTCTTCGATTATCGCCTGCAAAATGGCCGCGCCGTAGATCGCCAGCGTGACATAGATCAGGATGCCGATGATAAAAGCCGCGGCAAATCCGCCGCCGTCGTCTTTTTCCTCGCCCTTTTCACTGACCTTCGTGACGGACATATCGATCCTACGGTTAATTTGTTTAAGCTGCTCTTCGCTTATATTCGCTCTGGTCAGCCGCTCCGAGCGGACGGCTTCCGCCAATGCCTTGTCCAGCACCTCATTGGTCACAAAATCGCTGGAATTTCGCGAGAAGAGCTCGAATTTTGCGTCTTCCGCGTCGGGGTTTTGCGGAATGATAAGATAGGCGTCCAGGGTTTTTCCCTTGATGCGGTCGCCGAGCTCGCGGCGTATCTCTTCATCGGACTTTCCGTCCGCCGTAAAATCTTCGAAGGTAAAGTTTCCGCCGATCTGCTCCGCGCTGCGTTTTAACTTTTCATCCTGGGTGGCGCTGACGTCTTTAAAGGAATCTTTTACCGCTTCCTTGTATTTTTCATATTGTTTTTCCGGCGAGAGATTTTCGCGCATCCGGGCGGCGATCTTCCCCGAAGGGTCGACTATGACGAGGCGGACCGGGTCTCCCTTGAGCGTGAACATTATCATCGGCAGCACGCTGACAAGCGTCATGAACACCGGCGCCAGGACCGTCGAAATAATAAAGGTCTTGGTCCAGACGACCTTGAGATATTCGCGTTTTGTGACAGCCAGAAATTTACGCATATTAACTTTGGGACCTGTTGACCGCTTCGATAAAAATATCGTTCAGGCTCGGTTCGATGATCTCAAACTTGGTTACTTCCGCTCCGGATTCGATCAGTTTTTTGAGCAGGGCCTGAGCATCGGCGTGTTCGGTCAATAGAAGCTCTCTTTCGTCGGCGTGCTCGGTGATCTTTGCCACCATTCCGGAGCTTTGCAGAATTTCATTGCTCGCCGTCGAACGCAAAGCGGCCCTGTCCTTGCCAAAGCTTTCCTTGACCTTTCGTAGGCTCCCGCCCAAAACCTTGCGCGATTTATTGATCAAAATAATATCGTCGCAAAGCCGCTCGGCCGTTTCCATCAGGTGCGTTGAAAAAATGATCGTTTTGCCTTTGGCTTTGAGATCGCTGACGATATCTATCAGCAGCTCGACATTGATGGGATCGAGGCCGGAAAAGGGCTCGTCCAGAATTATCAATTCCGGCTCATGCAGCACGGTGGTGATGAATTGAATTTTTTGCTGCATGCCCTTGGAAAGGTCGGAAGCTTTTTTCAATTTCCAATCGCTCAGGTCGAATCTCCCCAGCCAGTAATCGATCCGTTCGTCGGCCTTTTTCTGCGGGACGTCTTTTAGCGCGGCAAAATAACGGAGCTGATCGTTGATCCGCATCTTTTTATAAAGCCCGCGCTCTTCCGGCAGGTAACCAATGCGGTCCTGTAATTTGGAAGACATCCGCTGCCCGAAAAGCTCGATCTTGCCTTCGTCCGGCGCGGTGATGTTGACGATCATGCGGATGGTGGTGGTTTTTCCGGCCCCGTTCGGGCCCAGGAAACCGAAGATGCGTCCCGCCCTGACATCAAAGCTGATGTGGTCTACGGCCGTAAAATCGCCGTAGCGTTTGGACACATCCTGCACGCTTAATGTCACGTTATTTTCGCTCATAAACTAGACAAGAAAGATTAGCATATACCAGGATATATTATGAAACCATTGAAATAATAGAGTTATCCATCTGATTAACAATACGATAAAACATTAAAAATGTTCGCTTGCGAACATTTTAAAATAGCCCTGCCGTTTACGGCTGGGTAAGCGAATAACTAATGAACACGGGCGGGTCAATTTGGACGACCGTATCCACGGCTAAAGCCGTGGGCTATTATCAAATTTCCGCTGCGCGGAAAATTTGGGTTAATATATCTCCAAACTTAACTACTGTTGAATGGGGATACGCGGTGAAAGTTCAGAAAATCATCTATTGGATAGCAACGGGCCTGCTTTCGGCGTTGATGCTTTATACGGCGGCGATGTACTTCATAAAACACGAGGCACTGGTGGAAGTTTTTGCCCGCCTGGGCTACCCGGCGTATATAATTTATCCCTTCGCGGTCGCCAAGATCCTCGGCATCATCGCCATCCTGACCAAAAAGTCCAAATTTCTGAAAGAGCTGGCTTACGCCGGATTTTTTTACGATTTTCTGCTGGCGGCTTCAGCGCATATCAACGCGGGCGACAGCATCCTGGTTTTGCCCGCGTTGGTTTGCCTGGCGCTTCTGATCGTTTCGTATGTGCTGGATAAAAAGATCTACAGGGCCAATTGAGATTAGCTTTGCCTATAAAATCGGTTATTGAACCAGGAAGCCGATTTAGATTTGTTCGTGTTTCTTAGTGTAATTTCGTGGTTCCTTCTGAAATGTCTTGCTCTAAAAGGCTAGAAGACAGAAACCACGAAATCACACGAAACGACACGAAAACAGCTCTGAACATTGCGCTCCGCTTCAGCTGCTTTATAAGCAAAGCCATTCATGTTCATAACCTGACTTGCTTGGCCGAGATCACGGCTTCGAAGTCCCGTAGTTGATTCAACACGTCCTCTTCCATGGGCGAATCTATTTCGATCACGGCCATCGCCTGCCCGCCTTTTTCCTGGCGGCCAAGATAAAACTGGCCGATGTTCACGTTATTTTCGCCGAGCAGAGTTCCGATCTTGCCCACTACGCCGGGCACGTCGTTATTTTTAGTGACCAGCAAATGCCCGGTCGGCACGGCCTCGATCTTGAAAGTATTTATTTCGGTGATGCGCCCTTTGTCGCCGGCAAAAACCGAGCCGGAAACGCTTTGCTCGCTGTTTTTGGCGCGGACGGTCGCTTGGATATCCGAGCTCGCGCTGTCGCGCCTTTGCGTGTAGCCGGTGGTGACCTTGATGCCGCGCTCTTCGGCGATCATCATCGCGTTGACCACGTTGACGCGCGCGCTGACGTTGCGCAGCAGCCCGGCGAGAAACGCCCGCGTGACCGGCGAACAATCGCGCTCGGCCAGGTCGCCGGTGTATTCGATGCGCACTTCCCGCAGCGCTGTTTCTTCCATCACCTGCGCCTGGAAACGCCCGAGTTTTTCCGCCAGCTCGATATACCCGGCCAGGGCTTCGAGGTCTTTCGCCGCCAGCGACGGGGCATTCACCGCGCCGCGCAGCGCGCCCGTCAACAGGTAGTCGCGAATTTGCTCTGCCACGGTCAGCGCCACGCCTTCCTGCGCCTCTTTGGTCGAAGCGCCGAGATGCGGAGTGGTTATTATTTTCGGATCATTCAGCAGGGGGCTGCCCGCGGGAAGCGGCTCTTCGCCGAAAACGTCGAGCGCCGCGCCCGCCACGGTGCCGTCTTCGATGGCTTTTAACAGCGCTTTTTCATCAACCAAACCGCCGCGCGCGCAGTTGATGATATGCACGCCTTTTTTCATTTTAGCGAAAGCCGCCGCGCCGATAATGCCGCGCGTTTCGTCGGTCAGGGGAGTATGGACCGTGAGAAAATCGGCCTCGGCAAAGATCTCATCGAGGCTGCCGAGCGCGATGCCGTAATCTTTCGCCTGCTCGGTCGAGATAAAAGGATCGAAGGCAAGCACGTTTATCTCGAACCCCTGCGCGATGCGCGAAACGACGCGCCCGATCCTGCCCAGGCCGATAATGCCCAGAGTTTTCCCGCGCAGCTCCACGCCGACAAATTTTTTCTTGTCCCAGATACCCGACTGCAGTTCGGCGTGCGCCTGCGGCACTTTTCGCGCCATCGAAACCAGCAGCGCGATGGTGTGTTCGGCGGTAGTGATGGTATTGCCGTCGGGGGCGTTCATCACCACGATGCCGCGTTCGGTGGCGGCCCTTACGTCGATATTGTCCACCCCGACACCGGCGCGCCCGATCACGCGCAGCTTTTCCGCCTGGTCCATCAAACCGGCGGTCACTTTTGTTTCACTGCGCACGACCAGGGCGTCGGCGTCCCTGAGCGCGACGGACAATTCTTCTGCCGGCAGGCCGATCTTTTTCTCCAGAATGAAACCCGCTTGTCTTAAGGGGGAGAGTTTTTCTTCGTTGACGTCGTCGGCAATGAATACTTTGATATTGCTCATTTGTAAATTAAGTTTTATTCTTTTTTAGTTTTGATAATTCATAATAAACCAATATCCCGTGAAAGATAAGTTATTCACTGGACAGGCGTCAGGAAAAGAAATGGAAATTTTCTTATATCGTAAGGGTTCGGACCGGGTCGAAGATAATATCCCTCCCGCGGACCTGGAAAAACTGCTGCTGGACGAGAACAATCTGCTCTGGGTCGACATGGAACAGCCGGGCAAAGCAGATGAGCGGATCTTATCCGATGTTTTCAAATTTCACCCATTGACCATTGAAGACGCCCGCGAAACCCGCAACCAGCCGAAGGTCGAGGTTTTCTCCGGCTATCTCTTTTTTATCGTTCACGGGGTGAAACCCGAAACTCACTCCGCCAATTTCGTCACCAGGGAATTAGACGGGTACATCGGAAAAAATTTTGTCGTTACCTATCATCACGAAAATTTTCGCAGCATCGACAACGTGAAACGCCAGATCTGCAGCAGCCCGTTCATTTGCAACCGGGGAGCGTCATACCTGCTTAACCGGATCCTTGACGAGTTGGTTGATCTTTATATGCCGGTAATAGACGATTACGACCGCTCGATCAACGATCTGGAAGTGCGAATTTTCAAGATGAAAAAAGGCAGCAACGAGCTGTTGAGCGAGATAATGCAGCTGCGGCGCGCGGTGGCGCGGCTGCGTCGCATCAGTTCCAAGCAGCTCGAGGTCCTTTACAAATTTTCCCATGGAGATTTTCCGTTCATCAATACGGAAGACCTGCCGTTTTACCGCGACGTTCATGATCACCTGCAAAGAGTTTCCGACCTTTCGGAGAACTATCGCGACCTGGTGGCGGGTTTAATGGATATTCATTTCAATGTCATCGCCACCCGCACCAACGAGGTAATGAAAGTCCTCGCCGTTTTTTCGGCCATTATGCTGCCGCTCTCGGTCATTGCCGGCATTTATGGAATGAATTTTGATTATATGCCCGAATTAAAATCGCGTTACGGCTACTTCCTGACATTGGGATTTATGTTCGTGGTCGGTGTCGGGCTGCTGATCTATTTCTGGCGCAAGGGTTGGGTCGGCAACGGGGAAGAAGCAACTCTTAAAGATGAAGAGGTGGATAAGATACACCAAACGTTCGATTCCGCAACGCAAGGCGCCCAAGCGGGAGACAAAAAATAGAGTAACGCTCTATAAGCTCAGACTGATCGCGTAGATCAGATTCAGGCAGATCCCGGCGTAAATTCCCGCTAAAATATCGTCGGCGCATACGCCGATTCCGCCCGGCAGCGATTGCAGGGAGTCGATCGGATAGGGCTTCCAGATATCGAACAGGCGAAACAGGAAAAACCCTGCCGCCACCAGCCACAGCGAAATTTCCAGCGGCACAAAAAGAAAGACGATGAACTGCCCCATAACTTCATCGACCACGACCCGCGAGGGGTCTTTGTCGCCGAAAAGCTTTACTGCGCGTCCTGGCCGCCCAGATACCCAGCAAAATAAAAAGCAAAAGCAGGACCAGCGAAATGTCCTCGCGCCAGGCTTCGGCCACCTCTTTGCGCCAGCCGTAACATTCACCGGCGCACTGAGTCGCATGCAGGCTCGCCCAGCGTATAAGGAAAAATATCCCGACCGCCACCGCCGATCCCCACGTCCCGGGCGCAATAGGCAGATAGCCCACGCCGAAAGTGGAGACGGCAATGGAAAAATGGTCCAAAATTCCGGACGGAGATCGTTTTTCAGGGGCTTCCATAAAGACGCAAAAGCGCAGTCAGATTATACACGTTTTGCGGAAAGAACCACCCCGGCGCCGAAGCAGCGCCACCCCCTCCTTCGTAAGGAGGGGAGTTTAAAAATCTTTCTAAATAACCATGGATGTGCTATAAAAAACTATATTTATAACAAACCCCTGCCTTTAACCTAAGTTTTTCGAATCTTTTCCGATCACCAGAGAAACGTTTTTTAAAAATTCACATATATAGATGTCAATCCGCATCTATCGAACTTTGAAAAGCAAAAGGAGAAAATCATGGCGATAATTAAAAATGAAACGCCGCAAGCACAGGAAATGCCCCCGGGAATAAAACGCCGCGTAGTGGTCAAATTTAAACCCGACGTCGGGTTGCCTTATTCAGCAGAAGCGAACGAAGAAGTTGCAAAACAGGCGGGAGGCGGTTGGGACAGACTCGCCAGTACTTTCCAGGGAATCACTCTTACGCCGTATTTCTCGAGCTACGATGAATCGTCGTTAAAAAATCTGATACAGCGGGCCCCGCGCTCCGGGCAGGCGGAGAGCGCGCCGGACTTTACCTCGTATTACGCGATCGAGGTCCCGAGCGGCACAGACCCGGAAAGCGTGGCGAAAATGGCGGCTGAAATGCCGAACGTTGAGACCGCTTATGTCGAGGGCGGGCCTACGCCGCCGCCGGTCGACCCTTCGGACGATCCGCGAAACCCTAACCAGGGCTATCTCGACGCGGCTCCCGCCGGGATAGACGCGCGCTGGGCCTGGGCGCAGGGAATAGACGGGAGCGGAATCGGTTTTGTCGATCTCGAACAGGGCTGGACATTGAATCACGAGGATCTGGCGGCTGCGGGGATCACCATAATCTCCGGGACAAGTTCGGCTTATCACGGCCACGGCACTGCGGTGCTGGGTGAGGTGATGGCGGTCGATAACACCCTCGGAGGCGTGGGCATTGCTCCCTCGGTTAGCGGGCGTGTTGTTTCGCAGTATCGTCCGAACGGCACGTACAATACGGCCGACGCTATTTTGAGCGCGGCGGGCGTGATGGCGGCCGGCGACGTCTTGCTGCTCGAAGCGCAAACCTCTTATCCTACCGCGACGGGTTATGTGCCGGTGGAAGTAGAGCAGGCGGTTTACGACGCCATAAAATTCGCGACCACGCAGGGCATCGTAGTGGTCGAAGCCGCGGGAAACGGCTCCGTCGACCTCGACGCCTTTCAGACGCTGAGCGGTATGAGCATTCTGAACAAAAACAGCGCTGATTTTCGCGACTCCGGGGCCATTATGGTCGGCGCGGCAAGCTCCGCGGTTCCGCATACCCGCCTGGGATTCTCAAATTTCGGCAGCCGCATCGATTGCTACGGCTGGGGAGAAAATATCGACACCACCGGCGACGGTTGGACCGGAACCAGCCCCAATACCTACACGGGTTTTTTCGGCGGCACTTCGGGGGCCTCGCCTATAGTTACCGGGGCCGCGCTGATAGTGCAGTCATGGCGCGTTAGTAAAGGAGACCCGCGGTATACTCCCAGCGAACTTCGCGGAATTTTAACCGATACGGGCAAAAGCACAGCCAGCGCGAATCCGGCTGCGGATCGCATCGGCGTAATGCCTGATTTGAAAAAGATCATTCCAAAGAAAAATTCCCCAGGGTGGTGGAAATACCTGGTGTTAGCCTGGGCATGGATCATCGTCGTAGGAGGATTAATGATCACACCCGGCGGCGTTTGGTGTATCAAATGCGGCCGCACCGATCCGGGCTACCTGGGCGACCCGGTGATCATCGTGATGGGACTGGTAACTATCGCTTTGGGCGCGGTCGGGTTGGTGAGAGAGATAAATGCTCGCAACAGCCCCTGAGACCGGAAGCGATAGTAAATGACGGTGTCGTTTTTCTTTGCGAACTTTGCGCCTTGGCGTGATCAATTTTCACGCGAAGGCGCAGAGAGCGCGAAGTAAAACCGAATATTTTGGCAACCACCTTTCTACGGCTTCCGACAATTTTTTTTCCTTCCTATCCGATCTTTCGCGTAACGAAATATAAAAAAATTCATATATAAGTACCAGCCAGTTTCGTGGTTGAAATGGGTGCTTACCTAGAGCCCTCCCCCTGTGGCCTTATTTAACCTACCCTTTTTCAAAATTAATCTAATTTAACCTGAAATGGAGGATCTTAACGATTATGGGTTACTTATTTAAAGGAAAACTATGCAGCTATATTTGTTCGGAATGCTCGGAGCCGCTGCGGCGGGTCAAGGTCAGGCTCTATAGCCTAAACGCCAGGGAAGATGCCATTGACCGCGCGGTTGCAAGCGCAAAAGACACTTTCGCTATTCTCGATGACGAAGCGGTAAAAGCTAAAAAATCTTTACTGATCGCCGAAGCCGAAACGGATGCCGAAGGAAATTACAGTTTTGATCTGGGAGATCAACAAAAATACAAAGGCGACGCTTTCGAGGTCGATGTTTACATCGATTCAGTCGAGGGGCAGGAAAATAACAGGAATTTTCAGCCGGTTCAGTTCACCATCACCGTTCTCAGGCCGCAGTGGCGCGAGATCGGCGATTCGCTGGTAGCGGCCTGGGATTATTGTTTGTCGTACCGCTGGTGGTGCCTCATCCTGGCGCGCCTGAATATCTGGGTTATCTGCGGCCAGGTGGTTTTATGCAATGACCGTAAAACGGGCTTTCCCGGCGTCAAGGTGATCGCGTTCGACCGCGATTGGCTGCAGGACGACGCGCTGGGGTCGGCCCTTACCGACAGCAGCGGGCGTTTTCACATCTACTATACCCGCGCTAATTTCAAACCGGGCTTGATCTGGAACGTCGAGCTTTTCGGCGGCCCGGACGTGTACTTCCGGGTGGAAACATCGATCGGTGCACCGATACTGGTCGAACCTCCTTCCCGCGGACGCGCTCCGGACCGTGAAAACAGAGGTAATTGTTTCTGCGTCACGCTTTGCGTAGACAGAGAGAACCCGCCGGACCCACCGCTGGAACCCAATCCCGATTTTTATAAAATAGGGGTTTACGATTACAACCTCGACATTGACAGCGCCCCTGCCGGTACCGGGCGTACACATGGCTCTAACCGGGCTTTCTATTCGGACATAAGGCTCAACGGTATTCTTTCAAGGACGCTGAACAACAATCCGATGGAGTACCGGTTCGAGGTGGAGCCCTTTGGATGCCATGGGAAATCCCATTGCGTGGGCCAAAGTCACTCCTGCCCAGATAGCCAAGACCACGATCGGAGTACTACAAAAAGACAATCCGAACTTTCCGGCATTAGAACCCTGGAGGCCTTACCTGTATTTTCCGTGCGTTACCAGCGGGCCGTTAGGACCCAATGAATTTTTGCCATCGGGGACCAATGACGCTTTCGGAGACTGGATACAGGTACCCCAGGGAACCAATTCCTCGACTACCGGGTTCTTCGATCCAGGCCCAAATATGATCATGTTCAGGACGACGACCGTTGCGCCTGTGGTTGAAGTCGATCTTACCGTGCCTACCGTTCTTGAAGCCGGTAACAGCGTCACTTCCACCGGAAAAGCGCTTGAAGTCAACAAACATTTCGCCCTTCGCATGCTTGTGCGCGAAGTGGGCAGCGGCACGGCGGGAACTGCATCCGGCACCTGCCGACATGTGGCCATTGAGAACAGCCAATACAAGACGAGGAATCATCCCGGGTGGATGGAGACCAATCCTGTAGCCAATGGCGTAGCGATGGTCGATATTACCCAAATGGCGGTGACAGGATGTGACAATGGCGGCATACAAGACGATCTCGATGTTGTCTTTACCGCGGCACATCCGAATTTGGGAGGCATTTCTTTGGGTATGACCGGACCGGGCGGGCCTTACAGCTTTACCTTGCCTCCCGCGACCACTCCGGGAAAGGACCATTTTGGAACAGCAACTCCAAACTTTACGGTCAGCGACCTCGAGAAATGTGCTTATATAGTGACCTTTGGCGTGCAAGTACTTCTGACCACAGGAGATTCGGTTCCCGATAATCTCGTCGATCAGATAGCATTCTGCAAGGCATAAACACAAACAAAAATGAAAGTTCCCCGCTCGCTGCTGGTTTAATACCGGCAGCGGCGGGGAATTTTCTACACTTTTGTCGGCTGAATATTGAAGTACGAAGTTTCTTGCTATTATTATTGGTATGAATAACTCCGCGTTCGAACGAGCTGATGGGAACTTTCATTATTTTAAAATCATAATTCTCATCACATTAACAATCACGGGATGCTCCGGCAACTCCAATTCGGGTTCTCAGACACGTGTATCTTCGACCCCAAAAATTAGCTCAGCTACGGGTGACGAAGCGGCAAAACGTGAACTTGAAAGTATAGCCTGGGTGGAAGACGTTCATATTTCTCCGGGCCATATGAATGTCGGGGTCCTGCGTCGTGAGAAGGATTGGACGGCGCCGATGATCGGGCAATCCGTTTGCGGCATTTTGAAAAAACACGGAAGCGAACTTCAATTCGTCAGGTTTGTAGATATTGAAGAAGTGGCCTATAAAAATAAGTCTCCAAACGACGCTGAGATCCACAAAGTAGCATGCAGATAAGTTAAACGATAATTTAATTTCTTTGGCAAATCCGGCAATGTTGGTACGTCTATAATTCGAAGTAGTAAATAAATAGGATAACGTAAGTGTGATTTTCCACATAGCTTTATTCTCCCTGGAAAAAAACTCCCTGGCTGGTTTTAAAAATAAGTACTCAAACCATTATTAATGGGTATCTGTAAGCCTGTTGTTCATAGGGCTGGATAAAGGAAGTTATTTAAAGGCGGATAAAGTTTTTTAAGCGGCGGCTATCGAATTTTCAAATAACAGATCAAATTATTAAGGAGTAGAAAAAAATGGGTTATAGCGAAACTGCCAGCAGTATAGTAGACACTCTGGCAATGGTGGTTCAGGCCATTATAGAAACGGCGGTTGATTTTGTTACCGACCTGGTCGAATCGTTAGGAAACAGCGTGCAGCTCGGGCTAAGCGCGCTCGGCAACAAGGCGGGTTCGGTAGGGGGATGGATATTGAAGTGGCTGGGGGGACTTTTTGCCGGGATAACCAATTTACTGGCGGCGGCGATAAAGATGGTCGCGGCGATTCCCGCCGGCTTAGCGGGCGGGCTCATCAGAATAATCGGAGGCGCAATTGCCGCCACGCCGAGCATGATGCTCAAAGGATTGATCGATATTCTCTCCGGGCTCGTCGGTCCCGTGATCGTCGCAGCAGGGCACGCTTTATCGCTGGTCCAGCGAATATTCTACCTGCAAAGCTTTGAACGAAGCCTGACCAAAGCGGAAGAAGATGAACTGAGCAAGGTCTTTAATCATTCTCTGGCGCTTTATAACATTCGTCTTATCGAGGGATGGAGCGGGCTCTTTGGTGTCAATGACCGGCCTTTTACGCTGGGAAACACGATATACATGAAGGATGATAAAACATTGCATACCCTTGTCCATGAATGCACGCATGTGTGGCAATACCAGCACCTGGGAGTGCGATATACGATGGATGCCCTCGGGGCTCAGGCGGCTTACGGCAACGACGCTTATAGATGGCAGGAAGAATTAGCCACCAGGGGCAAAACACATTGGATCGATTTTAATAAAGAAGCCATGGCCCAGGTCATTGAGGATATGTACAAAGAAAATTGTTTTCCTGACGCTGCCGTGACATTCAGTAATTCTACCCTCGGAGTCGGAGCTTTCAAAAGCCTGCGGAGAAGAATAAGCTTTCGCCTTTCGCAGTTCGTTTAAAGAGTTGATCTTATCTTCCACTATCTCGCCCACGAGGTCATACTCGTGGGCGAGATAGTCAAGTATCGACAATATCTAAATATTCTCTCCGATCAGATCGCATTCATGAGCCGAGGCGATCTTTTCGATTTCTAACAAACTTCTTGTATTTATCTCATAACTGTGATAAATACTGCACAAATTGAGAAAATCGATCTTCTGGATAACACGCAATCCCCTGTCATGTGCGTGAAAAGTTTTACTTTAATTGGAATCATTATCATTTAAGAAAGTTTCTCTTAAAAGGCAATGAAGTGTCTGTCAGGATGCGGAAGACGGCAGTACCTGGCAATCCCATTTGTATCTTCCAACAAAGGAGGCAACGATGAAAGTAAAAAAACTCATTACACTTATGACATTACTGGTTTTTGTAACCGGGGTTCCCGTGTTTCATGCCCAACCCAGGACGGCCGCAAGTTCACCGATAACTTTTACATTAACCGCGCCCGGGGTGGCTTTGGAGTCCGACATGCTGCTGGCCGCGGCAAGCCTGAACAACACCAGCCGCAGGCCTGCATACAAGGTGACGATCGACTCAGCGCGGCTTGATACAGCCCGCGCTCTGACCCCAACTTTTATATCCACGGATGATATAGATGCCAGCCGGAGCGCGACCGTCCAGGCCAATTTCAACAGCCGCCAGCTGACCAAGGCAAAGCAGCACACACTGGTTGTGAATGGCAGCTACCAGGCGACGCAAAATGGCCCGCGCTACAAGTTTACGGTGCGTACCGTAATTGTCCTTCCGGCCGCGGCGCCGGGTTCTTCAACCGTAAAAAAGGTGACGGTACCGGCACGCAGAGTCAAAGGCGCGCCTTACCCCCGTCAATTACCCAAACCGCGCAGCCTGGATCAGGTCAATGGCCCGCGCTGGACGGTCCCGACCGGGCGTTTTGTTGAAGGAAAGCCGACGAAAGACGGCACCCAGGTGAAGTCGGCTTCCTCGGTGGGCTCTACGCTGCTCGGCAACGGGTCCGTGTTTCAGAACGCCAGGTATGCTGCCGGGCCCATCGTATTCCTTGAAAATAATAGTACGAATCTCACCGGGGCCAGCACCACTTCGGAACCCAGCGGCGGCAGTAACGGCAGGGGCGTGGTCTTCGCTACGGCAAACTGGCTGGCAGGCTATTCGACCGACGGCGGGAATACTTTTACGCAATTGGATCCCACTACTATTTTCCCCAACGACGCAGTGGGTTTTTGCTGCGACCAGATAGTCCAGTATGTGCCAGGCATCGATCGCTTCGTTTGGCTGCTCCAGGGCAACGGGTACAGGCTTGCTGTGGCCAGCCCGGCAGACATCGTCAGCAGCGGGGGCACAGCCTGGACATATTGGAATCTAACTCCGAACGTCTTCGGCGCATGCGCCGGTTTCGACTACCCGGATGTGTCCGTGGGCAGCAACTCGATCTACATGGGTTGGGATGCCGGCTTTGGAGGCTGCAGCGGCGGATTCCAGGTGGTTCGGACCTCGTCGGCGGGCATTGCTGCGGGGGGCACTATCACCCTCGAATTCACCGACCCGGCGCTCGGTACTATGGCGTGGGGAAGCCACGTGATGCAGAACACCGGCGATGAGATTTTCTGGGCGGGCCACAATAGCAACAGCAATATGCGGGTTTTCTCTTTGGCCGAAGGCTCGGGCACCTACTTTTGGCGAGACGTCGGGATCTCCAGTTGGCCAAACAACGCTCCGACCTCGACCACGCCCGACGGCCGGGACTGGCTGGCGAAAAACTTTAACGGCCCCGGGGGAAATTCCTTTCCCCGGAACGGCATAATCGGCACTACGCGGGTCGGCAATCAGCTCTGGTTCGCCTGGACCGCGGGGATGGACCGCAATTTCCGGCAGGCCCATATCCAGATGGTAGCGCTCAACCGCACCTCAAGCTTCAGCGTGACGCAGCAGGTGCAGATATGGAACCCTGATTACGCGTTCGCATATCCGGCGCTGGCAACCAATGCCTGCACCAGGGAAGTCGGGCTTTCTTTCGAGTTTGGCGGCGGCGGCAATTACGAAAATCACGTGGTCGGATTCTGGGGGGATTTCATAGCGTATATCACCACCGGGAGCAATGTCGGGACGACCCGTTTCGGAGATTACGTGACGATCCGGCAGGAGCCGCCGACCGATAAGAATCGTGGAAACCTATTTAATGCCTACGGTTACGGGCTTAATACCGTTCAACCGAGCGGCACGCGGAGCGATATCCATTATGTTCTGTTTGGCCGGCCGTCCTCGTCGTGTAGAGGGAATTAATTAAGCTTGAATAAGATACGAACTATTTGCTGACCGAAAGCAACGGAAAGGGCGCTGTAAAAAAGCGGCGCCCCCTTAGTTTGCCTGCTCGCCCAGCCGTCACTCACTGGCAAACTCGGTCGTATGCAAATTCAACCAGTGTAGGAGTGAGAATATCCCGACCGCCACCGACGACCCCCGACAATCATGCCAGACGCATAAGCAGAGTATAATTTGAATATTTGATTATCATCCAAGAATTGGTGTAAAAACTCGATAAGTGAAATAAAATACTTCAATATAAATATGGCTTATTTGTTTTACAGGAGGTTGAAAATATGGGATTTCCATTAATTATGTATTTGTCTCGTTCAAAAACGATCGCGATTTGGCCTCAATTGGGACAAAAAAAAGAATCATTTTCCTTGCGAGATATTAAATCCTCATTAAATCTATCTTTAACACCTAAGGCTGACTTCATTGCAGAATGGAAGAAAACTGAAGACTCCCCAATACCTGCGGAAGATAGTTCGCAGTCTTGGCCTCCCCACGACGCACTTAAAATCGCGGCTTTGATTGAGGAAAACTTAAGAAAGAGAAGACTGGTCGGTTCAATGGAGGAGTTCTTACAAGGAGATTTTTCATATCCTTGCTACAAACTATCTGGTTCATTGGTTTTAGATAATATTCAGCAATCAACATGGATATTTGGAGGAATTAATCTTGATAGCCATTGCTTAACCGGAGTAATTACTTTTCCTAAGTCGAAAAGCAAGGTTAAAATAACCCTTGCACTCGAGAACATAGCGGGTGTGAGATTTAAAGATGGAGAGTGGAACATTTGGGAGTCTGGAGCTAATCATCTATTTCGTGATGCATCTACATCGGAGGGTTATCCATTGTTTGGATTATTTACCTATGAAGGACATAATTCAAAAGTTCATTCCACTTGTAGTGTAGTTTATTTTGCGAGCGCCGGTGTTTTTAGATTTGAAGAAAATAAAAAAGAAAATAAGGATTTAATACAAATAGCAGAAGGATTGTGAATATAACTGCAATACAGAGATTTAACAGAACTAGAAGGTTAAATAATGATCTTGCCGATCAGATCATACTCCTGCGCTTCGGTGATCTTCACTTCATAAAAAGCTCCGATTTCCGGTTCGAAATTTTCCGGCGCATCGTTAATTAAAATGTAGCCGTCGATCTCCGCGGCCTGGCCTTCGAGGCGCGCTTGCCACAGGAGATCCGATTCCTGCGAAACGCCTTCGAACAGCACGCGGTAAGTTTCGCCGATCTTCGCTTTATTTTTGCGCCGGGAAATTTTTGCCTGCTCTTTCATCAAAGTGCTGCGGCGCTGTTTGGCTGTTTTTTCTGGGACCTTGCCGTCGAGTTCGAATGCGGGTGTGCCTTCCTCGTCCGAATAAGTAAAAACGCCGAGGTTGTCGAACTCGCAGTTTTTTACAAAAGCCATCAACTCCGCGAAATCTTCATCCGTCTCGCCGGGAAATCCGGTGATAAAAGTTGTGCGGATGGCGATGCCGGGAACTTTTTCACGAACGCGTTTAATTAATTTCTCTAAACTCTCGCGCGTTCCCCCGCGTTTCATTCGCTTTAAAACATTGCGCGAAGCGTGCTGCAAAGGCATATCCAAATATTTTACGGCCTTCGGTTCTTCGGCTAAGGCGGCTAGAAATTCATCGCTGATGTGCGTCGGGTAGGTGTACATCACGCGCACCCACTCGGCGCCTTCGATTTGGCAGAGCGCGCGGATAAGCCGCGGCAGCGCGTCGATCTCGCCCAGGTCTTCACCATAGCGCGAGGAATCCTGCGCCACCAGCACCAGTTCTTTCACGCCCTGTTTCACCAGGTCCTGCGCTTCTTTTACGATCGAGCCGAACCTGCGCGAGCGGAAAGAACCGCGCATCGAAGGGATCGAGCAAAACGCGCACGGGCGGTCGCAGCCCTCGGCGATCTTTATAAAAGCGGTGTAAGACGGCGTGGAAAGCGTCCGCGGTGTGGTGTCGTCGTAAAGATAAGTGGCCGTTTTATTGCCGAGCGGGTAGTAGGGCATTTCTTCCGGAACGAATTTCGGGTTCGCGACCTCTAAGATCCGGCCGATCTCGCCGGTGCCGATAAAGGCATCGACCTCGGGCATTTCGGCTTTCAGATCGTCGCGATAGCGTTCTACCAAACAGCCCGCCACCACCAGCCGCTGCGCCTTGCCCTCGCTTTTCAGCCGCATCGCTTCCAGGATCGCATCGACGGATTCCTGCTTGGCCGATTCGATAAACCCGCAGGTATTTACCACCACGGTTTCCGCCTCGGCGGCGTCAGCGACGATCTGGTAGCCCGCGTCTTTGAGCTGTCCCATCATCACTTCGCTGTCCACTAAATTTTTCGGGCAGCCTAAACTTACAAATCCTACTTTTTTCATTATTTCTGGTTACTGAACCTATCGTTAAGGATCAATGGTAAAAATATCGGTTTATCATCATCAAGCTGGAGACCAACAGGTTTTCCACCGGCACCGACGATGGCATCGACCACTTTCACCAGGTCGCCGTATTTGACCTCATCGGCGCTTTTGAGCCAAACTGTCTTTTCCACTTCGGGCTTATTAATAGTCTTTTCCCGGTATTCAAACACTTCAGACAATTTTGTATTTAATTCAATTGTGTTACTGACTGTTCCCATGTCCTCCGCGTTTAGTTTGAGGGCCCCACCGGTGCGAATGTCCACTATTAGAGTGAGCGGGTTTGGTTTCGTCATAGGCAAAGGCTCATCCGGAGGATATATCACTTCCTCTTGCGTCAATATTTCAAAACAATATATTGAGGGCCGTTTAGCTTCGGCGAGGTCATTTTGTTTCTTTTTAATAATAAATCCGATGCGATTGACGCCAGTCTCCCTTACCATTCGTAAAAGCTCTTTGATCCCCCCAGCGGTAGCTTCAACGTCAATTTTGACATAAACGATCCTTTTGTTTTCCGGGATCGTCTCGATCGATTTCTTAAGACCTTCAACGAATCTATCCTTTGGCAAGATCTCAGAGTCAAGATAGATCTCTGAATTTTTTGTCAGGGTAATGACAACTGCCCCTTCTTTGACAATATTCAGCTCACCCTCGGCATGTTTTATGTCGGCGGGCAATTCAACGCGCTCTTTTGGCACATCCGCAGAATCTTTGAAAAGAGTTCCTCTGAGTTGAGAACAAGCCCCTGCCGTTAAAGAAACGAATACCAAAACAGCCCCCAAATGTCTTATTTTCATACTAACCAAAGCTCCCTTTTGAGGTCCGCTAGCCTGTATAACGATCAGTCCATCTACAGAACGTTCTATGATACGTCTTTTGGGTAATTTTTTCATTGTTTGAAAGCAAATCGGCAAGTCAAAAATCGCAAACCTGCATCTCACGTAAAAATCCGCGTTTGTGCGCAAGAAACCACGCCGGATTTCGTTCACTTGCTTAGCGGGGGAATTTTAATATGAACAGGCAAATTTATGGCATTACGCTATTTGTTGTGATAGTTAGCTTTTCGGTGTTCACCTATGAATATTTCAGCTATTCCGAGGTGCCTGATTGCGCCTCGGCCAGGAATGAGAAATGCGCGCCGCGGCGCGAGCCTTACTTTTTACCGGAAGAAGACCCCGGCGATCATGCAGCCGAGGACGTTGCGGTCAGGCTGGAAAGTGTCATCGCCGGCATGAAAGATAGAACCGTGAAAACCCGCCTGAGGCTGGAATGGCTGGGCGAGGGCGAGCCGCCGAAAGCGGTCTGGGTGCAGCTTCAATTCCATAATTTCGACGGTTCGGGCGCCGGCTGGATCAGCGAGCCGTACCGGATCGGCAGGCCTTTTGAAGCCCACAATGTACGTGTGGCCGAGCCGGAGTTCGCCTGCGAACGCTGTCACAACCTGCCGCGGAACCTTTATGCAACGGTGCGGCTGTGGACGCGGTCAAATGGCGAGCAAAAGCTGCTCTACGAGATCAAAGGAATGAGGCCGGTCCTGGTGCAGGAGTAACATTCCCGTCAGTAGCGCCTGCGTTAGCGGGTGCGTCTCGAACGCTTAGCGTTCGCTGCTGGTATCCTGCCCGCGCTCCATAGATAAAAAAACCGCCGCGGCGGTTTTTTCTTTGCAAGTTTTTAACCAGGCGGGCGTTCTACGGGCAGACAATCACATTGTCTTATTTTGACCATGAATTTGGAGGAATTTTCATGAAAGCGATCAGCCCAATCAAATCACTTATATCCCTATCTTTACTTTTCTCGATCTTCCTTTCCGCCTGCAGTTCGGGGGGAAACGAATCGGCCGCAAATAACAGCTATAGTAAGATCGACCAATCCCTGCCGGCGCCTTATGAAATGACGGCGGCGAATTCCAATTCAGCAACGGCAATGAAAAGCCCGGCCGGGCTTTACGGAGACGAGGAGGGCACGGGCGGCGAGCGTTACGCCCAAATAAACGAAAACCCGTTCCTGGAAACCACGCATGCGCCGCTTTCCACTTTTTCGATCGACGTCGACACGCGCCGCTTACAGCAACGTCCGACGCTTTATCAAAGACGGGCAATTGCCGCCGAAAGACGCCGTCCGCATTGAAGAGATGGTGAATTATTTCGACTACAATTACCCGCAGCCGCTGGGCGACGTGCCGTTTTCCGTCAATACCGAAACGGCTTCCTGCCCGTGGAATTCGAAACACCGGCTGGCCCTGATCGGCCTGCAGGGCAAAAAAGTTTCACTCGACAACACGCCGCCCTCGAACCTCGTTTTCCTGATCGACGTTTCCGGGTCGATGAACGACGAGAAGAAATTGCCCCTGGTAAAACAGGGCCTGAAAATTTTGGTTAACCAGTTGAAACCGTCGGACCGCGTCGCGCTGGCCGTGTATGCGGGGACGAGCGGCCTGGTGCTGCCTTCCACACCCGGCAGTAGAAAGAATGAGATCCTCAACGCCGTCGACCGGCTGGAAGCGGGCGGTTCGACCAACGGCGGGCAGGGGATCCAGCTTGCTTACCAGGTGGCGAAGGAAAACTTTATCGCCAATGGAAACAACCGCGTGATCCTGGCTACCGACGGCGATTTTAACGTCGGGCTGACCGGCGACGGTGAACTGGTGAATATGATCGAGAGCAAAAGAAAGAGCGGTATCTTTCTTTCGGTTTTCGGTTTCGGCAGCGGAAATCTGAACGATTCGATGATGGAAAAGCTGGCCGATAAAGGCAACGGAAATTATGCCTATATCGACTCGCAGGAAGAAGCGCGCAAAGCGCTGGGCGAGCAGGTGGCGGGCACGCTTTACACCATCGCCAAGGACGTGAAGATCCAGGTCGAATTCAACCCGGCGAAAGTTGCGGGTTACCGCCTGCTGGGTTACGAAAACCGCATTCTGGCCAACAAAGATTTCGACGACGACCGCAAGGACGCGGGCGAGATCGGCGCCGGGCATACCGTCACCGCGATCTACGAGATAGTTCCGGCGGGAGAGAAGGTTGAAAATGACGGCATCGAATTGAAATATTCGAAAGTGCAGCCTTCGGACACCCGGTTTAGCAGCGAGCTTCTGACCGTCAAGCTGCGGTATAAAGAGCCTGCAGGGAGTCAAAGCAAACTGCTGACGATGGGTTTGATGGACGGCGGGCAGGACATCTCGGGCGCTTCGGAGAACTTGAAATTTGCCGCTTCGGTGGCGCAGTTCGGTTTGCTCCTGCGCGATTCGCGGTACAAAGGAAGCGCCAGCGTGGACAGTGTCATCTCGCTGGCAAACGCCGCTAACAGCCACGATCTGAACGGCTATCGCGGCGAGTTCATAAATTTGGTCAGCCAGGCTAAACGGCTAATAAAAAGTCGCGGTTAGACGTTTAGCAGGTTGAGCAGGAGAAAGGCGCGGGCGGCCCCCAAGGCGACCCGCGTCTTTTTAGCATTTATAAAAGAACCACCCCGTCGCGCGAAGCGCGCGCCACCCCTCCTTCGTAAGGAGGGGAGTTAAGAACGTGCCCCAAAACTCCCCTCCTTACGAAGGAGGGGTGCCCGAAGGGCGGGGTGGTTCTTACCAGCGCCCGAAAACACTTGTGGTTTTCTCTAATGTGCGGTAAAAGTGTTACATCTTCAAAAGATTTCAACAATAAACGTAATTTTCTTATTAAGGAGAAACAATGTTACATATAATCGGACAATTGATCTTTGGTTTGATTGTCGGCGCTATTGCCAGGTGGCTGATCCCGGGTGCAGAGAACATTTCCCCCGGCCTGTTGGGCTGGATCATTACCGCGCTGCTGGGTATGGCCGGCGCGCTTATCGGTTCATTGATCGGCCGCGCGCTCTGGGGCGGTGAAAAATATGCCGCGGGCTGGATAATGTCGATCCTCGGCGCCGTGTTGCTGCTCCTGCTTTACCGGATGTTTATGTAAAAAAGGGCTCTGCCATAAGTCAGACAATCAACAACTGCAAGGCAGCTTAACTGTGCACTTTGCACTATTCACTTTTAACTATCGTCCAAAGAAATTTCTGAAAAATAGTTAATGGTGCACAGTTAAAAGTGAATAGTTATAGAGTGTCGGCTATGCAGAAATTTAACTTTATGGCCCGACTTTTGTAAAACTTTCAGAGGGATAACTTTATGCGTTTTTTTAAGCCGTCCGTTTTCCTGTTAGCCGTTGTCAGCAGTTTTCTCTTCTTAATTTCTCCCGCTCTAGCCCAGCAGCCCACGCCGCAAAAACCCGCCGAGAAGGACGACGTGATCCGCATCGAAACAAACTTGGTGCAGACCGAATTAATGGTCTTTGATAAGCAGGGCCGTTTTGTGAACGGGCTGCGGCCGGGGCAGTTCGAACTCAAGATCAATAACAAAGTGCAGCCGATCTCTTTCCTGGAGCAGATAAGATCGGGAAGCCCTACCGAGGAAGCTCAACGGGAAAAAGCAGCCGGCAATCCGCAACCTTCGACACCGAAGTCTTCTCTCCCAGCTTCGGAATCGCGAAGGACGATATTTTTTTTCATCGACGACCTGCATTTATCTTTCACCGGTTTTGATCGCACCCGGACCATGCTTAATCGATTTATCGATACTGAAATGAACCCCGGCGACCAGGTAGTAATAAGCTGCGCCAGCGGAGACATAGGATTTCTGCAGCAATTTACGAATAACAAAACAATGCTCAAAGCGGCGGTGGGAAGGCTGGTGCATCATCCTTATATAGTGCGCGATATGAGCCATGAATCAGTCGATATGAGCGAGTACATGGCTTTGACGATAGAACGGAACGAAGAACCAAAGGTAGTGACATACTTCGTGGAGCAATGTTTATTAGCTTCACCGATAAATTATTCGCGTATTTCCTGTCAGGCCGAGGTCAGAAACCGCGCGCGCGCTATCCTGCAGCAAGCGGCTTCCATTACCGTAAATACTTATAACTCATTTGAAAATCTGGTGGATCTGGCGGCGCAAATGCCCGGACGAAAGCTCGGTTTTTTTGTGTCCGATGGATTTTTAATGGATGCCGGGCCGCGAAGTATGAGTACTCAAGAGTGGCTGCGCCGGGTCATCGATAAAGCGCGCCAGGCCGGGGTGGTGGTTTATACGATAGACGGAAAAGGGCTTACTTCAGGCGCGCTCGACGCCTCCAGTAAGGGCGCGGTGGACGGCAACGGCCGTCTTGAAAACGTGCTGCTGCGCGAAGTTGCGGCGACCCAGGATGCGCTCAACGCAATTGCAGGGGACACCGGCGGGCGCGCCCTTCGCAATCAAAATGTTTTTGATGATTGGGTGAGCAAGATACTCGATGAGACTTCCAATTATTATCTTCTTGCCTGGTATTTCGACGGCGAAGAGCAGGATAAGGAAAGCGTGAAAAACATAAAAGTGCAGATCGCCGGGCATCCGGAATATGAAGTCCGGCTGCCGCGCGGTTTCGCCAGAAGCGCTTCTATCCGGTCTTTGTTGGTAAGGGGCGGCCGGCAGAGTGAAATTGAAAAGCCTCCCGAGCAGGAGATCAGGGACGCGCTTAATGCGCCTTTATCAAGAAAGGGAATTCCGGTTTCGCTATCGGCGGTTTATCTGGACACGCCGGAAAACGGGCTGGTCCTGACGGCCTCAGTGCAGGTGGAAAACGAAGCTTTGACCTATGAAAACGACGGCGGAAAACGAACGGCGGCGGTCGACCTCGTCGGGCTGCTGTTTGACGATAAAGGTAAAAAGGCGGGAAGCTTTCAGACCCGTTTGAATATCGACTCGCTTTCTGAACCCGCGTCCCTGGCCCGCTCCGACACGATCTACAATTATCGTCTCCCGCTAAAGCCGGGTTTATACCAGGTAAGGATAGCGGCACGCGACGGCCGCGGAGGAAATGTCGGAAGCGCCACGCAGTGGATCGAATTGCCCGACCTGAGGTCGAAAAGATTGGCTTTGAGCAGCTTGCTGGTCGGGGTGGAAAGTATCGGAGCGAATAAACCGGGCGATCCGGCGGCTGCCGGCGCGCCGCAGGTGCAGTTTAGCGTGGATCATAATTTTTCCCGCAATACGCCCCTTCGCTTTGTCACTTTTATCTATAACGCTTCTCCAAGCGAGAACGGCGCAGCCCCGGACCTGGATATCCAGGCGCACATTTTGCGCGCCAATCGAATTATTATGACGATTCCCCTGCGAAAAGTGTCCGCCGCCAGGCAAGACCCCGCGCGCATACCGTACGGCGATGAAATTCAGCTAAATTCCATTCCGCCGGGACGCTATACCCTGCAGATCAAGGTAACCGATAACGCCGCCAAATCTGAGACCGTTCAGGAAACGGATATTGTAATAAGGTAGCCCGCGCGTCAGCAAGTGCGCTAAGTCCGCTTTAGCGGACGACATAGTAATAGCCCCGGGCGTAAGCCCGGGGTTAAAGGTGTATTTAATTATCTGAGCCCCGTTTTAACGGGTTGCAGAGTTATATTATTCGTCTTTCGCCCGCTAAAGCGGGCTGGATTTTTGGAGGGTCGCTGACCCCAGGTTCCGCTACGCTCCACCTGGGGCTAACATTCTTTCGTCAGCTTCGCTGACTGTTACGCTTTCGCGTTATTCGACAAACGCGTTGGGCGTAGGAATGTCCCCCGCCGCGCCGAATGCTTGCGCAGCGAAACCGGCGGTGGTGCGCGAAAGATACCAGACGCCCTGGCTCGGCCTGAAGACCGCCCGGTCGGCTTTACCGTCGCCGTCGTAATCAGCCGGTGAAGGCCTGTCTTCGCTGACACCGAAAGTAGTGGCGCTGACCGTCCCCGCTGCGCTGTTTATCCAGTACCAGGCGCCGAGCGAGGGCCGGAAAACCGCGATGTCGGTTTTGCCGTCGCCGTCATAATCGGCCGGGACGGGTTTGTCCTCGCTAAGGCCGAAACCTATCGCTACCAGAGCGCCGTCGCCGCTGTTGAGGCGATACCAGACGCCGCTGGACGGGCGGAAAACAGCAAGGTCGGACCTGCCGTCGCCGTCGAAATCTCCCAGCGTCGGTTTGTCTTCGGAAGCGCCGAAATGAGTGGCCGAAATCCCTCCGTCGCTGCTGCGCAGAACCCACCAGGTCCCGGTCGAAGGCCGGAAGATCGCCAGGTCGCTGCGGCCGTCAGTGTCGTAATTTCCCGGAACGGGTTTGTCGTCAACAGTGCCGAACTGGTTGCCGGCGATCGTGCCGTTGGAACTCTGGAGGATAAACCAGACGCCGTTCGACGGGCGAAAAACGGCAATGTCGGTCAGGCCGTCGCCGTCGTAATCAGCCGGGGCCGCACGATCGCCGTCGGCGCCGAACTGGTTGATGGAAACATTATTATCCAAACTGTTCTGCACGAACCAAACGCCGCCCGGCGGGCGAAATACCGAGACATCCGATCTTCCGTCGCCGTCAAAATCGCTGGTGGGATTGCCGCGGACAAGAAAACGCGAAACCGTCAGATCATAAAAGGTGCCGTCGACAAAGCCGCCGCCGCCCACCAGAATCTTACCGTCGGATTGAAACACCATAGCGTTTCCGCCGCCACCCGCCTGAGTCGCCATTCCGTCACCGTCAAAACCGGTGTCCAGAGAGCCGTTCGGCAGGTAACGGAGAATGGCAAAAATAGGTACGGGATTTTGTGAAGAAGTGCCGATGACAATGATCTTGCCGTCGTTTTGCGCCAGCACGTCCAGGCCGGCGTCGCCGAAGCTTGTGCCTCCCGGAATGGACGCAACCGCCAAACCATCACCGTCAAAACTCGTATCAACAGAACCGTTCGAATCAAGTCTTAACAGGGTGAGCTCCGTGCGGTTGGGAAAATTCACTCTCCCAGAGCCGGTGACCAGAATTTTCCCGTCGGCTTGAAGGGCCATTCCATGTGATGTTACGGATATTCCGATATTGATCAAGACGATGCCGTCGCCGTCAAAGCTGTTGTCAAACGTGCCGTTCGAATTATAGCGGGCAAGAACGGCATCTACATGAGTTGAACCGGCCAAAACTATTTTGCCGTCGGGCTGCAGCGCCATTGAGAATATACTGCCCGCGGGAGTTTGAGAGGTTTCCCCAATGCCGTCCCCGTCAAAGGTCGTGTCAAGCGAACCGTTCGTGTTATAGCGGATCAACAGAAAACCGCCGCCGCTATTTCCCCCGACAAGTATCTTTCCGTCCGGTTGAATAGCGATGTCGTCGATCACATTATTATCGCTATAGTGAGTAAACACGATCCCGCCGCTACCGAAGCTTGTGTCCAGCGAGCCGTCGGAATTGTACCTGATCACAAAGATGTCAAAGACATAGCCTTTTTGGCCGGCGATCACTCTCTTTGTTTCACCGGCCACGAGGATCTTTCCGTCCGCCTGCAGCGCGATCGAATTGACATAATCGTTCTGGGGCAGCAGATCGGTGATTACCACACCACCGTTTCCGAAACCGCTGTCCAAAGACCCGTTCGGGTTCCACCTGGCCAGGGACACGACCCCGTTGGGGAAACTGAACGAGGAGCCAACGACCACTACCTTGCCGTCGGGCTGGATCACAATGTCACGCGTGCCGTCCGGGTTCATATTTGGCACCTGGGCAAAGGCAATGCCGCCGCTGCCGAAACTCTTGTCCAAAGAGCCGGCCCGCGAGGCAAAAACAGGTATACATAGATTTAAGGAAATAAAAGACAGGAACAGCAGTCTTTTAAACAACGAAGTTGATGTGTCCGCATAGAATTTACCTCGCCGTGGTTTTTTGGGGGGTTTTCCAGCTACATCATACTCCTCTTGCTGGCCGGCGGCAATAAAAAGGCTTCGCTCAGAAATGAGCGAAGCCTTTTACAGTTTTGTCTTTTACTTTTATTGAACAAACGAATTCGGCGTGGGAATATCCGTCCCCGTGCCGAACTGCTGCGCGATAAAGCCCGCACCGGAGAGCAGCACATACCAGGTGCCCTGGCTCGGCCGAAAGACCGCCGGGTCGTATCTGCCGTCGCCATCGTAATCGGCGGGAACGGGTTTGTCCTCGCTGATCCCGAAGAAAACTCCGCCGACCTCACCGTTGCCGCTGTTCACCCAGTACCAGGCGCCGTTCGAAGGCCGGAAGACCGCAATGTCGGCCTTTCCGTCATTGTCATAATCCGCCGCTACCGGTTTATCTTCGCTGAGGCCGAAGGCATTTACGACGAACGCCCCGTTACTGCTATTGAGACGATACCAGGTGCCGTTCGACGGGCGGAAGACCGCGAAGTCGTTTTTGCTGTCCCCATCGAAATCACCCAAGACCGGTTTGTCTTCAGCGATGCCGAACTGCGTGGCCGAAACCCCGTTGTCGCTGCTGCGATAGACCCACCAGGTTCCGGTCGAGGGACGGTAGATGGCAATGTCGCTGCGGCCGTCGCCGTCGTAATCTCCCGGCGCAGGAATATCGCCCGCGGTTCCAAACTGGTTGCCGCCGACCTGCCCGTTGGAGCTGTTAAGCCAGTACCAGAGACCGTTGGCGGGCCGGTAGATAGCGACGTCCGTCTTATCGTCGCCGTCATAATCCGCCGGGACCGTCAGATCGCCGTTCGCACCGAACTGGTTGATGGCGAATGAGCCGTTAGAACTATTCTGCACGTACCAAACTCCGGTCGCGGGCCGGAAGATCGAAATGTCGGCCTTGCCGTCGCCGTCGTAATCGAAAAGTGTCGGCGCGGCCGTGAATACGGTGGCTATCGTAAAGTTTGCGGTTGATCCCGCCGGATCGACAAATCCCGCTTCGCGGACGCGGATGCGGGCCTGGGTCGTCGGCGTATTGGGAACGGTGAACGTTAAGTTGCCGTTATTTGCCGTGTTGGTAGCAAGGGCGGTAGGAAAGGTATTTCCGCCGTCTGTCGATAATTCGATCGTAACATTCCTGTTAAATCCTCCCGTATTGGTCCAATTGACGGTCACGGGCTGGCCGATCACGGCATTTCCGCTCATGTTGAGGCCGGTGATCATATCCGGATCGAGGTCACTTGTCGTGTCGCGATACCAGCCGATGTCGCGCATCACTTGTTTGGTAAGATCGAGGTCGAGAGGCAGCCCCGTGTTAATGTTGGGTTCCATCAGCACATTCGGAAAAACGGCTTCATCGAAATGAGAGATCGATGAGCCCGGAGAGAGTGTACCCGGAGTATAAAGCTGTACGCGGCCTTCGGCATCGCCCCCGTTAAATAAGAAAGAAGAAGCGATCTTTACATTCGCGCCGTCCCAGACGACACTTCCGTTATTCACCGCGGAAGCCTGTCTTTCGGCATTGGTCATATCCTTCCAGTATTTACCGGTTGAGCGGTCGTACATTTTGAGAAGATAAACATCGGGAAACCCGCCGACCAGAGCGCCGGTCGAGCCATTGACCGAAATAGCCGAGAACCCGAGGCCGTGTCCCATTTCATGCAGCAGCACGATCAGCAGATTGATCCGGCCCGGGGGAGTGGAATTATTCAGCCCGTAATAGAACCGCGTTCCGGCTCCGAGACAGCCGTTATCAACGTCGCTGTTAAAGCGGGCATTGATCTCCGCCCCGGTCCCGCTCACGACCAGATCGCTGCCGGCTTGTTTGTTTGCCAGCGCCCCGTGATACCAGGTGCCGAGATATTCCGCGTTGGGGAAATCCCTAATTAAAGAGGTAGTTCCGGCCGAACCCAGGACGCCGCCGCTGGGGGTGCACGGAGCCAGCGAGTTGAACTGGGAATTGATGTTCACCGGTACGCTGGAGTCAAGAAAAGAGCCCCAGATGCTCGCCGCGAACTGGAAAAGTATCAGCCTCTGCTCGCCGCGAGTGACGCCGTTATTTCCACCCTCGGGCGACACGGCCGTCGCGTCGTTGAACCCTTCGCCCGCTCCGTCGCCGTTGACGATACTAAGCGTAGCGCTTTCGGGACTGCGCTGTGCCGCGGCGTCCGCGAGCATTTTTGTGAAAAACTGATATTCCTCTTTAGACATTCCGTGCCGGGCCGCCAGCGTCGCTACCTCATCTTTGATGGGGGAAGCTACCGCGGCGCCGGTTTCCAGGTCGCGGCCGAAAAACAAGTTGGCTTCGCCGAGACTGGTCACGCACGCGGCCACGGGTTCGCCGTCGGAGCCGGTTTTTCCCAGCATCACGTTCTGAAATCCCTCGCCAAGGTCAAGCGAAACGGTATTATTTGCTAATTCCTGTTGTCTTAAACCGTCGGTGGAACGGTCCGTCAGCCGTTTTATTAATGAGGCAAGCGCCGGGTCGCCGCCGGCCTGGGCGGCGATCGGGTTCTTTCCGGCTTCGTCAGTTTGCGCCGAAACGGTTGTAAAATATCTTTCTCCGCCGGCAAGTAAAAACGCGGCGATAAGCGCTAATATTGCAGTAAATAAAAGTCTTGTTTTCATAAAGCTTTCTGATGCCTGTAAGTTGAATATATTAGTTGAAAATTGGTTTTACCGGCCGAGAGGGGGCAAACCCGCGCGGGGCGTGAAGATACACGGATGAGCGTTATAAGGCCGCTCTGATTCGAGAATAAAAATAATATCACAAAACAGACCCGGGTAGTACTGCAAAAAGGCCCGAATGGGCGTTGATACTCATAGAAGTTTACCGGCAAATAATAAGATCGAATCGAATTATTTGATGCGAAATTCGAGAGTTGGTTGTATGCATTTTTAATATGCCCCTGGTAGTGTTTCTGACGTACCCGCAGCCGGTAAGGAAACGGCGCCTCTCGTTAAAAAAATGCGACTTGCTAGTTTTTGTTTAACTCACTCATCATAAAACTTATAAAAGCTCCTCGGAATACATCCTTCAGGTCATTCGGCCACATGCTTTGAAAAGTTGATCTGATTTTACTACACCACGGCGCATAAAGTTTCAGTGCTTTCCGAAAACCTCCCCTTGTTGAGTAGGGGTGGCGCTGGTCATTGAGGATGGCTTGATCAAAACAAAAGCCTTCACTCTCTCTGAGAGCAAAGGCTTTTCGTCTTTACTTAAATCACACCGCTGCCTTTGCATCGCGTAATACAACGCAATGAAATGACATCGAATTTCGGATCAGTTGAACTTTTAGTTCATAAAGAATCCGAGCAGCCAATACAGCACTATAAAGATGATAATGGTACTTATGATACCCCCGCCGAGCTTCCAGGCCCCTGCTGCTGCTATTCCACCTCTTAATAAACCCATGTTCTTCCCCCCTGTACGTTTTTAATGCGTTCTTAACGCTTAGAACTTTATAGGGCAAACGGCGTTCCAAAGAGTGTTACTACAGGTAAATACTGACACTGGGAGCGCGGACGTCCCGTCCGCATGTTTTAGTCCCGCCTTTAGGCGGCGTTTTGTGGTTGCGGATTTGGGCTCTGTCCGTTGATGTGCGGAAAACTCTACTTTCCTTTATTGATATTGAGCTTTTACGCCCACCATTACCTCGGCCAACCGACCACGCTATCGCTTGTCTGTTGGCCGGGTAATGGTGGGCGGCAAAAAAACTCCCTTTCTTGTGGAGGGGGCGCGCGTAACGTGACGGGCGGTGCGATCGGTTCGGATACGTTCGTGTTATTTCGTGGTTACTGCTTTGCGCTCTTTGCGGTTAAATGTGTCCCAACTCTGCAAACTTACTCAAACCTCCAAAAACTCCTATCGCCCTTTATATCCATGTCTGTTACTCTGCAAACTGTCTGTTGCGGTGCGACGGGCCGACTACACGGTTTGGCCTGAGCACGCCGGGCCTGCCTGGCGGCCCGTGAGGTTGAAGAAAGCTTTACTTCTAAATCGCTATTGGCAACCCGCGCACGCCTGTCCCGCGGAGACCGTATAAATCAGATAGGCACAGCCGCTGCCGGTTTTTCTGTCAGTATTCTTGCTCGCAGGCGGGCTGTTATTTACTTGCCTCAAAGAACTGGCTAAGCGTGTAATTCAGTATTCCATCTCTGCCTAAAAGCCACGGATGGCCGCCGCGCTGCGAAGCGTCGCCGCGAGTAGAACCCAGCCGCACCGCAAACAGATAAAATTAGAATTTGATTCGAGATCGGTACTTAGGAGCACGACATTCCTGTCCGAAAAAAACTCCCCTCCTTGTCGAGGAGGGGTGGCACGGCGCAGCCGTGACGGGGTGGTGCATATTCTGATTTTTGCCCACCGTTCCCACAAGGGCAATGGCATCTCTTTCACACTGGCCACAATTAGTCATAAATATCACTCCTAAAAGAAAGAGAGGCTACGTCTGAGTACGCAGCCTCTCGTGTTCTTATTCGAACGCGATTGCGTTCGTTGCGGGCAGGATGCCCGCGCTCCATAGGAACTACATTCCCATTCCCATGCCGCCCATGCCGCCGCCGGGCATTCCGCCTTCGCCCTTTTCGTCAGGCATATCGGCGATCATTGCTTCGGTGGTGAGCATCAAACCGGCGATGGAAGCCGCGTTCTGCAAAGCAGTGCGGGTGACTTTGGCCGGGTCGATAACGCCCGCCGCCACCAGGTCTTCGAACTTCTCGCTAGCAGCGTTAAAGCCGTAGCTCGGGCTGTCGTTAGCGCGGATATTTTCCACGATCACGGCGCCTTCTTTACCGGCGTTCTGCGCGATCTGGCGCAGCGGCTCTTCCAGCGCGCGTTTCACGATGGTCACGCCGATCTGTTCATCGGGGTCTTCGCCGTCGGTTTTGAAATCGTCGAGGACCTTTCCTGCGCGCACCAGCGAAACGCCGCCGCCCGGAACGATGCCTTCTTCAACCGCGGCGCGGGTGGCGTGCATCGCGTCTTCCACGCGGGCTTTCTTTTCCTTCATTTCGGTTTCGGTAGCCGCGCCGACCTTGATCACCGCCACTCCGCCGACCAGTTTTGCCAGGCGTTCCTGGAGTTTTTCCTTGTCGTAATCGGAAGTGGTTTCTTCGATCTGCGCGCGGATCGCCTTGACGCGTCCCTGAATGGCCTCGGCCAAGCCGCCGCCTTCAACGATGGTGGTGGTGTCTTTGTCGATCGTGACCTTCTTGGCGGTACCGAGGTCTTCGATCTTAACATCTTCCAGCTTGCGTCCGACCTCTTCGCTGACGACCACGCCGCCCGTCAGGGTGGCAATGTCTTCCAGCATAGCCTTGCGGCGGTCGCCGAAGCCGGGAGCTTTCACTGCCGCCACGTTCAGAGTGCCGCGCAGTTTATTGACCACCAGGGTAGCCAGCGCTTCGCCTTCCACGTCTTCCGCGATGATGAGCAGCGGTTTGCCTAGCTTGGCAACTTGCTCGAGAATCGGGAGCAGGTCTTTCATCGAGCTGATCTTCTTTTCGTTGATCAGGATGTACGGATTTTCCAGCACCGCTTCCATTCTTTCCGGGTCGGTGACGAAATAGGGCGAAAGATAACCGCGGTCGAATTGCATACCTTCGACAACTTCGAGCAGGGTTTCCATCGTCCGTGATTCTTCCACCGTGATGACGCCGTCTTTACCGACCTTGCTCATCGCCTCGGCAATGATGCCGCCGATGGTCTTGTCGCCGTTGGCGGAAACCGTGCCGACCTGCGCGATCATGTCGCCGGCCACCGGTTTGGATTGATTTTTAATTTCTTCGACGACCTTTTCAACCGCTTTTTCAATGCCGCGCTTTAGCGCCATCGGGTTGGCCCCGGCGGCAACGGTGCGGACGCCTTCTTTAAAGATGGACTGGGCCAGCACGGTCGCGGTAGTGGTTCCGTCACCGGCAACGTCAGAGGTTTTCGAAGCGACTTCGCGCACCATCTGAGCGCCCATGTTCTCCAATGAATCCTTGAGCTCGATCTCTTTCGCCACGGTCACGCCGTCTTTGGTGATGGTGGGGGAACCGAATTTCTTGTCGATAACAACATTGCGTCCTTTCGGGCCCAATGTAACTTTAACCGCGTCGGCGAGCTGATTGACGCCGCGTAAAATTGCCGCGCGTGACTCTTCGCCGTGAACAACTTGTTTAGCCATGATCTTAATAATCTCCTGTTAAAAATTTTTGTTGATAGTTTAGGGCCGGTCTCCGACGACCGGGCGGTCAAAGACCGCACTCTAAACGAAATATTTATTTTGCGGACGCTCCGGCACGTTCGACTATGCCGAGAATTTCGTCTTCGCGCATAATTAAAAGTTCTTCGCCGTCGATCTTGATCTCAGACCCGCTGTATTTGCCGAACAAAACGCGGTCGCCGGTTTTGACATCGAGCGGCTGGCGAGTGCCATCCTCTTTGTATTTACCGTCTCCGGCGGCGATAACCTCCCCTTCCTGGGGTTTTTCTTTTGCACTGTCAGGAATTATAATTCCACCGCGGACCTGTTCGCCTTCTTCGATACGGCGTACGATCACACGGTCGTGCAAAGGTTTAATCGTTGTAGCCATTTGATTTATCTCCTTGCTGTAGGTAATATATAGATTTAGCACTCTGTGCTATTGAGTGCTAATATACACGAGTTTCCATTGCTTTGTCAACTGTGAATTTCTTCACGAGTATGCAGGAAGCATAAAACTTGACAATGGTACTATCAAGTTTGAAAAGAAAACAGATGTTTTTATCAGAGATAAATATCTATCCGATCAAATCCTTAAAGGGAATTTCGCTAACCGAAGCGAGCATCGAAACCCGGGGCTTAAAATACGACCGCCGCTGGATGCTGGTCGATCAAAACAATAATTTTATGACCCAGCGTGAATTTCCCCGCATGGCAACCCTGGCCGTTGAGGCCGCTGAAAGCGGTTTGAAGGTCACCAGGGAAATAAACGACCGGATCTCTATCCTGCCCGAGCCGCAGAACGGGGAAATGGCGTGGGTAAGGGTTTGGCGCAACGTCTGCCGCGCGCGGGTTTATGAAGATGAGGTCAATGGGTGGTTCAGCGAAGCGCTCGAAACAAAATGCAGGCTGGTGCTGATGCCGGATGAAACCGAGCGCAAGGTGAATCATCATTATAAAATTCACGACAACGACGTCGTGAGCTTTGCCGACGGCTACCCATTCATGCTGCTCGGCGAAGGCTCGCTGGCCGATATCAACAGCAGGCTCGAAACACCGGTCCCGATGAATCGTTTCCGCCCGAATTTTGTCGTAAGCGGGACGGAAGCATTTGCCGAAGACCACTGGAAAAAATTCCGGATCGGGAGCAACATTTTTTACGGCGTAAAACTCTGCGGGCGCTGCGTGATAACCACGGTCGACCAGGATAAAGGCGTCAAGGGCAAAGAGCCCCTGCGGACCCTTGCGTCGTACCGGACCGCAAAGCTGGGCTCTAAAATGAAAGTGCGTTTCGGGCAAAACCTGATCGCGGAAAAACCGGGCGGAGTGGTTAGGGTCGGAGATGAGGTTGAAGTGATCGAGAAGAAGTGATCAAGAAGAAGTGATCAAGAAGAAGTAAACACCGCTGCGCATTTGTGCCGAATAAATTCGGCGCTCCAACATTACTTTTTCGCTTTCCGTTTTTTCGCCGCGGCTTTGTAATCGGAGACCCTCTTGGAAAGAGTGTTGCGGTGTATGCCCAGCACCGAAGCGGTATTCGAGAGATGCTCGCTGTGCCGCGCCAGCGCTTTTTGGATATACAATTTCTCAAATTCCGAAACCGCCTCGCCGAGCAGGATCTGCCCATCGAGCATTTGATTTACCAGAGTTTCCATCTGTTCGCGCAGTTTCATTGAGTGAAGAGGTTTGGGTATTCTACTACAAAATTTTTAAAACCAAAATGAATATATCGAAACTATTAACTTTTAATTGTTAAGGCTCTAGAGTAGTTAAGCCGATTATAACGGATAATGTCTCAAGAGTTTCAAAAGTGTTTGATAGAGATCACCACGTCGATGATTGAAGCGGAATTCGCATTCTTTCAGGTGATGAAAAAACTTGTCGGCGCGCAGGCCGTTGAACTTTTGCATCCGCCGTTTGGCAAAGGACCAGAAGCTCTCGATGCCGTTAATATGATTAGCTCCGTCGGCAAATTCATTAGCTGCATGATTGACCCGAAAATGTTTAGCAAAACCAACATCGACCAGACCGTCATAACCGCGCCAGCGATCGGAGTGGATGACTACGTCAAGGGCCACTTTCCCCCGTATAATGGCCTGCAGCGTGCGTTTTTGACAGTTCGGAACGATCTCGGTATAGACCCAGCCGTTGCGCTTGAAAATGCCAAAGACGATGGTCTTACCAGAGGCTCCCCGACCGCGTTTTCCGCGAATGCGGCGGCGTCCGAAGTAAGACTCGTCGATCTCAATCTCGCCACCCTCAATCGGCGCATGACGAGCGCATTCTTCGACCAGGCGGAGACGAATTTTTTGAAAGATCGTATTAACACTTTTCCGAGTAACCTGGGTCAGTTCGGCGGTTTTGCCGGCCGTCAGATCCATTGCGAAATATCGCAATATCTGGCGAAATTTCTTCTCGGAAATTCGGGAACGGCGATAATATCGGTTTAGCTGTTCCATTTCAGTAGTTTAGCACTCCTTCAAAAGTGCTTAACTACTCTAGACCCTTGTTAATTATTCATTATTCATTGTTCATTGTTAGAACAGTTAACAATTGATAATTAACAATTAATAATTGATTTCGCGGTTACTTTCCGGCTATTCCACAAAAAGATCTTTTCCGGTGAGCAAGCGATAAGCGGAAAGATAGCGCTCGGTGGTGGCCGCGGCGATCTCGGGCGGAAGCTCAGGAGCGGGCGGGCGCTTGTCCCAATCCAGGGATTCCAGGTAATCGCGCACGAATTGTTTATCGAAAGAAGGCTGGGCCCCGCCCGGAGTATAAGCGTCCGCCGCCCAAAAGCGCGAAGAATCCGGCGTCAGCACTTCATCGATCAAGATGATATTTCCGTTGTCTTCGCGCCCGAATTCAAACTTTGTATCGGCGATGATGATGCCGCGCGAGCGGGCGTATGCGCCGGCTTCGCGGTAGAGCTTGAGCGACAGCTTGCTAAGCTGCGCGGCCGCCTCGGCGCCGATGATATTCGCCATTTCCATTTCGCTGATGTTTTCGTCGTGCCCCTGGGCGGCTTTTGTCGCGGGCGTAAAGATCGGCTCCGGCAGCTCGTCGGATTCGCGCAAACCCGCGGGAAGTTTATGCCCGCAGACTTCACCGGTCTTTTGATAATCCTTCCATCCCGAACCGGCCAGGTAACCGCGCACGACGCATTCGACCGGGAACACGCGCGTCTTTTTGACCAGCATCGAGCGCCCGCGCAGCTCCGCCGCGTTTTGCCTCACCGCCTCAGGCATTTTTTCGATATCGGCGGTGATCAGGTGGTTGTCGGTCAGGTGCTGTAAAAACGCGAACCAAAACTGCGAAAGCGCGGTCAGGACAAAACCCTTCTGCTCTATCGGCGTCGGAAGAATGCAGTCGAAGGCCGAGATGCGGTCAGTGGTGACCAGCAGCAGGGCTTTGTCGGATACTTCGTATATATCGCGGACTTTGCCCCGCGAAACCAGCTTTAACTGCGCAAAATTTGTTTCCGTGACTGTTTCTGGTGCGGTCATGGTGATTTATCGATGAATACAAATGTATTACGAAAGGAACGGTCGGTCAATTTGAGTTCGTGATACCCCCGGTCCGCGAGAGCGAAGCCCCAACGGTTATGTTCGGATGCTTTTTCGTGTCATTTTCGTGTAATGCAAGCGGTTCTGCTCTTATAGCTTTTAGAATAAGAGCTTTAACAAGGAACCATGAAAATCACACTAAGACACACGTACAAATCTAAAACCCGGACACTGTAGAAACAATATTTAACAAAAATAAATAGTGACAAACACGCGAAATTCGGTCATAATGAGAGTTGACCCGGTTTGGACTGCCGGGCTTTACCGAAAACAAGTCCGATTCCTTGATTATGAAGGAAATTCATTCCACGAACCGGCCTCACCCGATTACCAGCCCGCCACCAAGTAAAACGCGCCGCGAAAGCCGCACAAACGCCGTTCGGAACAAGTCGATAATTAAAAGGAAATTCCCCTCGCGTATGTTCAAAGCAATTTTATTCAAAGCCCTAAACCCAGGCTCGCTCATTATTATCTTTGCCTATAACGTTTGGGCCCAGTCCGCCAATTCTTCGATAAGGCCGCAGGATAAAGGTCTGGTAGCGCCGCCCGTTGCCGCGCCTCCGGAAGACAATACCTGGTGGTACATAATGCTGGGCGCGTTGAGTATCGCCCTGATCGCGGCGGTGATCTACTGGCTGCGGGTCAGATTAGCGCCCCCGACCCTTTCCACGGTAAAAAAATCAAGCTCGAGAAACGATTTGGATGACGCGCTGGACGGCGATAAAGAGCTCGAGTGGCTGCGCAAGCATAACAATACCATCAACCGAAAGCGCCCGAAAAAACCGGTCGGCAAACCACGCGTAAAAGAAGCTCTTCAGCCGAAAAACGGCGCGGCAAAAGCGGAACCGGTGGCCCAGTCAAAAGAAATTCAGTTGTCCGGGGCCGGCGACCTGCCGTTCAATAGTGTCCTGCGTCTGGAATATCCGAACCCGATGGAATCCCTGCCGGTGGCTACAGACGAGGCCATGCTGGAGGCCATCGATCAGGTGCTCGACGAATTTAATGACGACGAGGAAATAAAAGAACTTTCGATGCGCATTTTGGCGGCCCACAAAACGCAAAATTCCGTGGACGCTCTTTCCCAGGTGGCGCTCTACGATCTTTCCTCGAACATGAGGTGCAAGGCGATCGAGATCCTCGGCGAGTTTGATCATGAAACCGTGTTCGAGCCCGTCATCCTGGCCTGCGCCGATCCGACGCGGGAAGTCAGGGCGGCGGCGGCAAGGGTTTTGACCAGGCTGGGATTTAACCGGGCCGACGCCTGGGCCCGGGTCGCGCTTTTGGGCGAAGAAGGCAGGATGCGCCAGATCGCCCGCGCCGCGATCGAGGGAGGTTTGGTGGAAAGATATTTCGACCGCCTGACCCACAGCGATTACAAACAAGCTTATGAAGCTTATGCGCTTTTTACTTTGCTGCTCAAAGCGCGTGAAACAATGCCGATCGCGACCGCGCTGGAATCGCACCCCAGCCAGATGGTAAGGATCGCCATTATTCATGTGGTCAAGGTCAATAAAGATTACGATGCCTTACCGTACCTGCTTAAGCTGGCTGAAAGAAAAGACCTCCCCAAAGAAGTGTGGGATTATCTGGAAGAAGCTATCGCAAGATTAAGCCCGGCGGTGGTGGAAGAAGAACTCGATGTCGTCTACCAGCAGGGTAATGATCAGGTTGAAAACATCAGAGTTGGGCCCTAAAACCATAATAGTTTTGTCTATAAACTCGAAAAGATGGGAAAAGGGCGGAAACACGACCGTTAGGGAGTGTGTGTTTTGCGCCTTACACCTTACACACTCGCTGACGCTCGTGTTTCTGCCTTCTTTTTCGGCAAGCCACTCGAAACTATTCAAAAAATATTAGAGGCGGTCTTCGACCGCGCTAATACAAAACGCTTCTATGGCGGTCAAAGACCGCCTCTAAACAAAGCGTGTATCTGAAAAAGCTTCGCGAAATGACAAACAGGCCGGCTGCAAGTTAAAATTAAAGTTTAACCTTGCAGCCGGATTTGTTTTAAATGAAGTTTAAATTAGTTTCAGATAATGTTCCGAAGGGCGACCAGCCCGCCGCTATCGAATCGCTCGTCAAGGGGCTCGAGGACGGGACAAACGACCAGGTGCTGCTCGGCATCACCGGCAGCGGCAAAACATTTACCATTGCCAATGTCATCCAGCAGGTGCAGCGCCCGACCATCGTGCTGGCGCACAACAAGACGCTGGCCGCCCAGCTTTACCAGGAATTCAAGACGTTTTTTCCCGAGAACGCGGTCGAATATTTCGTTTCTTATTACGACTACTACCAGCCCGAAGCTTACGTGCCGGCCTCGGACACCTACATCGAAAAAGAATCCACCGTCAACGAAGAGATAGACCGGCTGCGGATGTCGGCGACGCGCGCGCTGTTTGAGCGCACTGACGTGATCATCGTCGCCAGCGTGTCCTGCATCTACGGCCTGGGCGACCCGGACGCCTATTACGGGATGATGTTTTTTGTCGAGCCCGGGCAAAAGCTCAGGCGCGAAGATATGCTGCGCAAGCTGGTGGAGATGCAGTACGAACGCTCGGAAATAGAATTCGAGCGCGGCAGCTTTCGCGTGCGCGGCGATGTGGTCGAGATCTATCCCAGCTACCAGGACCAGGCTTACCGGATAGAATTCTGGGGCGACGAGATCGATTCGATATCGACGATCGATCCACTGCTTGGCGAAGTAATAAAAACTCACGATTCACGCCTGCCGATCTATCCGAAAACGCACTATGTGATGACCAAGGGCACCATCAGGCGCGCCATCGGAACGATCAGGACGGAATTGGATGAATGGGAACCCGAGCTTATCAAACAGGGCAAGATCGTCGAATCACAGCGGCTGCATCAGCGGACGATGTTCGACCTGGAAATGATCAAGGAGATGGGTTTTTGCCACGGCATCGAAAATTATTCGCGCCACCTGACCGGCAAGCTGCCGGGCGAGCCGCCGCCGACGCTGCTCGATTACCTGCCGCACGATGCGCTGATAGTGATCGACGAATCGCACCAGACGATCCCGCAGGTGCGCGGGATGTATAACGGCGACCAGTCGCGCAAGCGGACGCTGGTCGAATATGGTTTCCGCATGCCCTCGGCGCTCGATAACCGCCCGCTGAATTTCACCGAGTTTGAAGCGCGGTCGGAAACCAGCGGATCTACGTTTCCGCCACGCCGGGCCCGTATGAGCTGACAAAAACGGGTGGGGAAGTGATCGAACAGATCATCCGCCCGACCGGCTTGCTGGACCCGGAAGTGGAAGTGCGCCCGGTGCGCGGGCAGATCGACGACCTGCTGGAAGAATGCCGCGTCCGCGCGGAGCGCAACGAGCGCGTGCTGGTGACCACGCTGACCAAAAAAATGGCGGAAGACCTGACCGAATATTTCACCGAGGTCGGCGTGAACGTGCGTTACCTGCATTCCGATATCGAAACGCTCGAGCGCATAAAGATCCTGCGCGACCTGCGCCGGGGGGAATTCGACGTGCTGGTCGGAATCAATCTTTTGCGCGAGGGACTGGATCTGCCGGAAGTTTCGCTGGTGGCGATCCTGGACGCCGACAAGGAAGGCTTCCTGCGCTCGGAAAGCTCTCTGATCCAGACCATCGGGCGCGCGGCGCGAAATGCCGAGGGCAAAGCGATCCTTTACGCCGACAAGGAAACCAGGTCGATGAAAAACGCCATCGGCGAGACCGAGCGCCGCCGCGCCGTCCAGGAAATATACAACGAAGAAAACGGCATTACGCCGACGACGATCATCAAGCCCGTGGAAGCCACGTTGGTCACGGCTTACGAGGCGGATTACTTTAAGATACCCAAGGAGTTTGATCTGCTGGACGAGCTCCCGGGGGCTACCTTGAAAGAATCCATCACGGCGTTTGAAAATGAAATGCGCGTGGCCGCGAAAAACCTGCAGTTTGAACGCGCGGCGGAATTAAGAGACAAGATCAAGTATTTGCGGGAGAGGGAACTGCAGGTGCAGTAGTTATGGAGCGCGCGGGCATCCTGCCCGCAAGATCGCGTTAGCGATCTAAACGTTTCTATTTTGACAAATTAGCGCGACACGTCGCGCTTTGCGGGCAGGGATGCCCGCGCTCCATAAAAGCCGCCAGAAGGCGGCACTCAAAACTTACTTCTTTGCTTTCCACTCAGCAATGGATTTTTCCAGATTGGCCATTACTTCCGAGTTTGCGGGCGGCGTCGCGGCCTTTCCCAGCGCCAGGGCTTTTTCGCCCCAGGTAATGGCGTCTTTGGTGTTTCCCATCTCTGCCAGCAGCAGAGCTTTGGTGCGGGTGTTTCCAAACGCCTCTCGAATAGAGAGGGATTTGTCGATCCAAACCAGCGCATCGGCATAGTGGTCTTTCAGCTTGCTTTGGAGAACGAATCCGGCCGCGCTCGCAGGCGCGCGAAAATCGTCAGGTTTCGCATTTGTCGCCGCGTCGCGAAGTTTTCCCAACACCCTTGCGTTGACGTCACCTACGTCAATCGTAAAGGGAACCCTTAACCTTTCCCATTTGAGAACAACTTTGGCGGTAGTCGGCGTGACGTTTTCAAATTCATAATTCAGGGCTTCGGTCATGTCGCCGGGGACGGGTTTAATTCCCGTGATCTTTAGCGCATCCTCGGCTTTATTTTTTTCGTAATCGGTGCCCCACTGGTCGAATTTTTTGTTAAAGATCAGGTCCAATCACCCGCGGTCGGTACGGTAAAAAGAGCGTATTTGCCAGCGGGCAATTTTTGCCCGTTGATGGTGATGTCGTTGCTGGTTTCAAACAGGGTCGCGTCATTTGCGCCGGCGCGCCAGATCTGATTATAGGGAACGAGCTCGCCCCATATCTTACGGCCGTTCACGAGCGGGCGGTGATAAATTATCGAAATGTTCGAGTCACCGACAGTTTGCGAAACGGACGCCTTTTGCGAGGGGCGGGGAACCTGTCCGATGACCGATAACGCGCAAAGAAGTAACAACGAAAGAAAAAGAGTCGTTTTTTTCATAAGTAGAAAGCCTCTCAAAAAAAGAATTTGTTTTGAAAGGATAACTCTTTATCGCGCGAACGGCAATATTTTCGGGGGCTAATTCGTAGTGATCGGATGCGCCGTCTTTTTCACGGCTTTTGCGGTCTAATCGGCTACAAGTGCTCCCCAAACGAGGACGAGCGTCGCCAGAATACCCGCACAGAGGACGATCCTGTACTTGAGGTTATCTACCTTCCTCATCACAAGCTCACATGAAAGGCCCGCGCTGAGCAGTAGGAAGCCGGCGACGCTAAAATCCAATAGGGTCCAATTCACCTCATTTGTGAACCGCATCGCTACTAATGGTATGAGTAATAAAAAGCCCACCGCCATCACGATGCCGATAAGTCTTATGTTTTGAATGTTCATATAATGTTCTGTTTTTTCCATAATAATTTGTTCGTATGTCCCGGGTCTTACCTGTCGCTTAGCCGCATATATCTGACGTTGCGGAGCAGGGGATTGCTGTAGTCGTAGCCTGTAACCTTACCGTCTTATAATTTTTCGGTTGCTACCCTTGACTGGAATTTATATTAAGTTGTTGTGTTTGTCAAGTACTTTATATCATAAAGTGAAAGCGGTTTGTAAACGAATAGAGGGTTGTCTGAGGAGTGATAAACAAATTAAATGTTATTGTGAACTTTGCGGTAAATAGCTATTTAACCGCAAAGTTAGCAAAGCCTACGTCTCTGGCAGAGACATCAATCAAAAAGAAAAAGAGGCAGAAACACGAGCGTCAGCGAGTGTGTAAAAGACGCAAAAACACACTACCTAACGCTCGTATTTCTGCCTTCCCGTCTTTCGAGTTTACTGGCAGAACTATGCCGTCAGCTCCGCTGACTGTCGCCTTTAAAAGAGTTTCAGCTGGATAGTGAGATATTTCTTGGGATTCTGGCGAAAGTCCTTGATCATTTGCGTGCTTTCGGAAGAAAACGTGTTCAGGTTGTTATACAGGCTCTCGTCGGTCAAAAGTTTTCCGATGGTGCCTTTGCCGCTTTGCGCATTGCCCAGTATCGTGTCCAGCTTGTTCAGCGTGGTGCGGACCTCGGTATAAAGAGCGTCGTCCTTGAGCAATTTACCGGCGGTCCCCTTTCCGGCATTGAGATCCGCGGCGATGGCCTTTACCTCCATGGCGACCTCGTCGAGATTTTTGACCGTTCCTCTGAGTTCGTTGACCGCAACTTTCAGATCAGCCAGCCCGCCGCGCACGTCGTTATATAAAGCGTCTTCCGACAATAATTTACCGGCGGTCCCTTTGCCGCTGCGGAGGTCGGTCGAGATGGCTTCGAGCTGCGTGACGGTGCTGTTCAATTTATCGTAAAGCTCGGGGTCGTTGAGCAATTTGCCCGCGGTGCCCTTACCGGATCTCACGTCCTCCAGGACGTTTTGCAGCTTGAGCATGGTGAGCTTGGCTTCGGCGACAGTGGTGTCGAGATTCTTGTAAAGGGAATCGTCGTTGATGACCCGGCCGAGCGTTCCTTCGCCGCGATTGGCCTTGTTCAAAATTTCATTTGCCGGGATGGCGAGCTTGTTGATCTGCTCCAGCAGATCGTTTCCGGTCGAGGTTAACTGGTTGAGAGAGATCGCCTCGCGCGATTGTAGGGTGTGATTTTCCTGCACGGGTTCGCCCTTGATCGAGCCGGGGCTGATGTTGATCAGCTTGTCGTTGGAAAGCACGGACACGGCGGTGAGCTGCGCGGTCGAATCGGAGCGGATGCGCTCGCTGATAGGCTGCCCTTCGAGCGTCTGGGAAACCGCCATGGTCGCCTCGATCTTTGCTTCCTCGGGATCGTCGGGAGAAAGCAGCTTGACGTCTTCGACCTTGCCGATGGGAACCCCGGCCAGCTGCACTTCGGCTCCTTCGCGCAGCCCGTCGGCCGCGGGAAAACGCACCTTCAGCCGCATCTTCTTTTCGAAAGGATTGAAATCGCCCGTCGCGTTCAAGATAAGAAAGGCCAGCACCAAAAGCGCCGCCAGCGTAAAAAGCCCGACGCGCAATTGGCTGAACCCGATGTTTTTCTTCGATGGCACCGTAATTAATTGATAATGGTTAATGGTAAATGATTAATACTTTCACTAATCACTAATCATTCACCATTCATTATTTTCCTCTTAAAAATCTTCTGATATATTCATCGCCGGAAGCTCGTAGCTGCTCGTCCGTACCGTTAAAAATTATAGTTCCATAACGAAGCATAACAATTTCCACGTTCAGCAGGCAAAGTGTTCCGCCTTCCGGTTCGAAAACCACTTCTTCGTTTTCATTGAACGCGGCGTATTCGGAACATAAAAATTCCAGGGTATTCATTTCATGCGTCACGAAAATGGAAGAAACGTCTTCCAGGTCGCGCAGCTTTACCACCAGTTCGCAGATCGTGCGCGATGTTGGCGGATCGAGCCCGGCGGTCGGTTCGTCAAAGAGCACCATTCTCGGATCGCCGACCAGCGCGCGGGCGATCCCCACCCGCCGGCGCATGCCGCCTGAAAGCTCGTCAGGCATTTTATCAATTGAGTCTTCAAGGTCAACAAAGCGAAGCATCTTTCTGACCTCTTCTTCTACCTCTTCTTCGGGCAGGCCCTGTTCGTGAAGGCGGTACGCGACATTTTCATAGACCGAGAGGGAATCGAACAGCGCGCCTTCCTGAAAGACCATGCCCATTTTTTTGCGCACCGCCATCATCTCTACTTCACTGTAATCGGTGATGTCTTCGCCGTCGATAAATATCCGGCCACTGTCGGGTTTCAGCAGCCCTAAGACCAATTTAATGATGGTGGATTTGCCGCCGCCGGAGCGTCCCAGGATTATTTTGGTCTCGCCGCGGCGCACTGTAAAGCTGATGCCTTTTAAGATCGGCTCTTCGTCGAAAGAAAGCCAGACGTCGCGAAACTCGATCGCCGGGATGACCCTTTCCGGGTCGTAAATAGGGGCAAAAAAACCGCCCCGGCGGTTCTCAATTTTCGGAGTAAGGCTTTGATGGATCCTTTTAGCTTCGACGGCCATTTTTAACTATTTTATCGTACCATCAGAACTGCATCAGAATGACCTGCAATATCCGCGTCAGGAAAAAATCCGCGATGATGACCCAGATCGACGCCAGCACCACCGCGCTGGTGGTCGCGCGCCCGACGCCGACGGTGCCGCCGGTGGTGTTCAGGCCCTTGTAACAGGCGATGGTGCTAATGATCAATCCGAAAATTACGGGCTTGACGATACCGCCGATCACGTCGTTGGTGGTGATGCCGGCGCGCACCGAATTGATATAAGCGTCCTGCGAAAGGCTGAAAAGCTGCTGCGCCACTACCCCGCCGCCGATCAGGCCGAAGATGTCGGCCGCGCCGGTCAGCAGCGGTAAAGTAAGGATCAAAGCCATGATGCGCGGCGTGACCAGCTTCTTGACCGGGTCGGTGCCGAGCGCGCGCATCGCGTCGATCTGCTGGGAAACGACCATCGAGCCCAACTCGGCGGAGATGGACGAACCGACCCGGCCCGCCACCATCAGGGCGGTCAAAACCGGGCCCAGCTCCCTGATCAGAGTGGTCGCCACCAGCTTGCCGGTTTCGCTTTGCCCGCCGTAGTACGCGAGCGTCTGGTAGCCCTGCACCACCAGCACGCCACCGGTGAAAAAACCGGTCAAAATAATGATCGGCAGCGACCCGACGCCGATCAGATCCATCTGGCGGATAAGCTCGGACAGGTAACGCGGGCCTCTCAGCAAGCTTGCAAAGGAGCGGCCGACCAGCAAGGTGTTCTCCTGCAATTCAAATAAAAATCTTTTAAAGACATTCATTGGCTTATTTACATGCTTTAAGAGTTTCGCTTAAAAGATAGCAGAGAAAGCGAAAAAGCAAAACAGAAAAGCCGGAGAACCACCCTGGCGCTACCCCTCCTTCGTAAGGAGGGGAGTTTAAGAAGGTGCGCCAAGACTCCCTCCTTACAAAGAATGGGTGCCCGCAGGGCGAGGTGGTTCTCTGCCTTTAGAAACAAAAAAAGCCGGCCTGTGTTTTCAGGCCGGCGTAAGAAAATAAGGAGTGACAACAAACTGCCGGGTGTGTGTGAAATAAGATCTATGGTCAGATAGCGGGCCTTCGCACCGGACGCGGCGCGGCATTGTTCGCCGGTTGGATCGGCGGCTGGTTTCCGGGCCTTTGCATTCCGGGCCCCGGACGGCCGTTGGGGCCGTTTTGCCGCTGCATCCGGATCCGTTCCTGCATCATTTTTCTCAATAGCTGCTGTTTGCGGAGCTCGCGAAATTTGGTTACCTGTTCCGGCGTCAGCACGCGGCGGATGGCGAATTCGTTGGCGATCCGCAGTTTCATTAAGGTCCCCTGCGCTTCACTGGCGCGCCGGGCCAGATTCTGCACCACAGTTTCATCCACCGTATCGGCATAGATGGTATCGTCTAAAGCTTCCTGCGCCGCGCGAAATTCCTGCTGCGCCTCTCTTACTTTCGGCATGTTATCGCCTAAAAGTTTACGGATGGCGCGAAACTGGTCCTGCGACAAATTCAGTTCGCGCAGTATCTCGCCTCGTTCATCTTCCTGTCGGGGCGGGCCCTGCGCTCCCGGGGGAGGCATCCGTTCGCCTTCCGGCGGAGGAGGATTGTCCTGGGCGCCGGCCGCGGCGCTAAAGGCTAGCAGGGAAATCATCAATAAGATCAAACGAAAAGGGTTTTTCATAATTACCTCTTAAGGCAAAACTAATTCATATCTTCATCCGTATCGGTCTCGGTAAAAAGATCGGCCAGGCGCAGCGAATCATCCTGGGCATCTTCATAGACACCGGGTAAACTTTCAGTTTTTTGCTGTTTTACTTTGGGCAAATTTTTCGGTTTCGGCGCGGGCGCGTTACCCGAAAGCTTAACCACCGGCGTTACATATTCGCGTTCCGGTCTGTGCGCGCTCTCCGTCGTTACTATTTTTTCACCCGTTCCTTTTACGGAATCGGAGCCTTTTTTTGCAACTTCTTCGCCGGGCGCGGGATCGTTTGCCCCGGGTTTGACAGCCTGCGGTTTATCGTTTCCGGGTGAAGCGTTTTTCGCCGTCATATTTTCCTCACCGGTTTGCGAATTGAGCACCGCCAGCGTCAGAGCGGCGCAGATAATAAGCGCGGCAAAACCTGCCGCGGCTAGCGTCATCCTGGGCGTGAAAAATGCGCGTAAGCCGTCCAGCCAGGTAGGCGATTCGTCGGTCAAAATAACGGCATCGCTGCGGACAGGCATTTCGATCGCCGGAGCGGACATCGGCGCAAATTCTTCCTGCCGCCATTCGGCCACCGCGGAGCGCACCATGCCGAGCCCGGCAAATTCCGCCGCGCACTGCCCGCACTCAACCAAATGCGCTTTGAATTTTTCGCTTTCCGCCGCGCCCGCTTCGCCGTAAAGATACGCCACCAGCGTTTCGCCGGAATCACAGGGCTGATGATTGTGATTGTTGTTATTCATCTTTTTTAAGTTTTCCGGGTTATCCGAGTTTGCCAAGTTCACTGAGTTTTAACTCTGCGAACTCGGGAACTCGGAAAACTCTGTCAACTCCCTCAAACTACTTCTAACGGTTTTCTTTCCAGCTTTAACCGTAACTGTTTCAGCGCCGTGTAAAGGCGGCTTTTGACCGTGCTCAGCGGCAGCTCCAGCGCTTCCGAAATTTCCTGAAAAGTGAGCTCCTCGAACTCCTTCATCACGATCACCTGCTTTAATTCCGCCGGCAGGGAATTGACCGCTGTTCTTACGCTCAAGATCCGCTCGTTTTGCTCCGCCGTCCGCGCCGGGTTGAGCTGGCCCGGGGAAGCAAAGGCGGCCTCGTTGGCGCTCGATTCATCTTCCAAAGAACTTTCGCTTCTGACCTTCGAGCGTCTCTGTTTGGTCAGGCACTGGTTAACCGCGATCCGGTGAAGCCATGACGAAACTTTGGCTTCACCCCGAAAATTGCTCAGATTCCGGTAAGCGGAAATGAAAGTCTCCTGCGCGGCGTCGCGGGCATCTTCTTCTCGGCTGAGCATCCCGTAACAAAGCGCGAAGATCTTGCGCTCCCAACGTTTAACGATCTCGCCGAAAGCGTCCGGATCATTCGACACGGCAATTTCGACAATTTGCTCATCGCTTAAATTTGATACCATCTCTCTCCTGCTGCGTCCCAAGCGAGATTTCCTTTCTTTTCCACAGATGTGAGTTTTTCACATCCAATCCTTTAGACGCAAGTATTTATTGAAAAGTTTGAACATTAGAAGATTTGGGATTTTTTATTTCGTGTGTTTCGTGTGCTTCGAGTAGCCAAGGACCAATGACAAACGACCAATAACAACTAAATTAAACATTATTGACCTTTGTTGTTCTTTTTCGTAGAATTAAAGAGGGTTACCGTGCCTTCCACATCCCTCTAAATGTCTTTACGCCCGAAAAAAGTAAAACTTGTATATCCTGTCCTGGCGGTGTTGCTGGCGGTGGGCCTGGTGCCGCTGGCGGTGACGGGCTGGCTGTTGTCGAACCGCAGCGGGCAGGAACTGCGCCTGGTGGAGGAACGCTACCAGACCCAGCTGGTGCAGGATAAAGCGCGGCAGATAGAGATGTTTGCCCAGCGCTACGCCGACCTGGTGCGCAACTACGCCGAGGCGATGGAGCTGGCGCAGGACACCGCGGCGCTGACCTCCACGCAAAACGAGCAAAAATTGCAGGCCATCCTGCAGGAAAACCGCGCCTTGCTGGCGATCTCGATCAACCCGGTGCAGTCAAAACCTCTTTCGCTTTACCGCACGGAGCAGATCAGCGACCGCGAGCTTGCCGCCATCAGCAACGAGGCCCTGGGCGGTTTGGGCGAGAAAAAAGTCATCTGGAGCGCGCCCCGCTTTATTCAGACGGGCGGCAATATGGGGATGGCGGTGGCCTCGCCCGTAATGGACAAGGAAAACGCGCAGATCATGGCGGCAGTAGTGGCGGTGATATCGCTGGGCGAAATAAACAGCATCATGGAACAGCCCGCCGCCAAATCCGAGCGGGAGCTTTGGGAACAGGGACTGCCGATCACGTTTGTGGTGGACGAGCAGGGGCAGACGGTTTTCCACGCCGACAGGCAGGTGGTGGCCGAGCGCCGCTCGATGAATAATCTGCCGATCGTGCAGGAATGGCAGGGTTCGCGCGACCTGGTGCAGTCGGCGCTGTTTCCCTTTACGGCGCAGCAGAACGGCGAGCAGAAAAAGCTCATCGGCGCTTATTCCACCGTACAGTTCGGCGACAAAAATGTCTTCGGCGTTTTTGCGATACAGGACGAAAAACAGGCGATGGCTTCGGTCAGCGAAATGCGCGACCAGATGTGGTACATCAGCCTCGGATTTCTGGTCTTTGTTTTATTGATCGGGCTTTTGCTTTCGCACAGCCTGACCAAGCCGGTGGTAAAACTGGTCAGGGCCGCCAAGCTTATCGCCTCAGGCGATTTTTCCGCCCGCATCAGCACAAAAAATCCCACCGAGCTCGGAACCCTGAGCGAATCGTTCAACATCATGGCCGACTGGCTGGAAGAGCACATCTCTCAACTCGAACAAGCCGCCGCGGAAAATCACGAGCTTTTTGTCGGCACGGTCAAGGCGCTGGCCGCCGCGATCGACGGCAAGGACCGCTACACGCGCGGGCATTCGGAAAGGGTGGCGCGTTTTTCCGTGGCCATCGGGCAGCGCATGCGCATGGACGAAAAAGAGCTGGAAGTACTTCGCATCAGCGCATTGCTGCATGACGTGGGCAAGATCGCCATCGACGACGCGGTTTTGAAAAAACCCGCCGCGCTGACCGACGAAGAATACGAGCTAATGAAACAGCACCCGCAAAAAGGCTACAAGATAATGTCGCAGATCCCGGCGATGAAAGACTTTTTACCCGGAATGTACATGCACCACGAAATGGTCAACGGCGAGGGTTACCCGCAAGGCCTGAAAGGCGATCAGATACCGCTGCAGGCAAAGATCATTTCGGTTGCCGACACCTTCGACGCGATGACCACCGACCGGCCTTATCAAAAAGGAATGAAGCTGGCGGAGGCTCTGGACCGCGTCAAATCTTTTGTCGGAACGCGCTACGACCCCGAGGTGGTCGAGGCTTTGATCGCCGCCTGCGAATGCGGGCAGATCCGTCCCCATTCGGCTTCGTGGAAAACTCCCGCTCCCGCGCCGAAGATAATTCCCGCCGAAACCGCGCTCGCGGAAAAACCCTTACCACTCTCATAGGAGCAATTTATGGAACGACAGGAAACCTGGCAAGTGGAAGTCGACGGCAATATCTACGAGACGGATTTTGCCGGATTGACCCAGTGGATAGCGGAAAGCTCTCTGCTGCCGGACGACAAGGTGCGCCGCGGCGATCTTCCCTGGATGCAGGCAAAGCATGTCTCCGCGCTGGCGCCGTTTTTTAGCGGACAGCCGCCGCTGGCCGGTGAAATGGGCGTTACCGGCGGCCAGAATTTCCATCCCGGCGGAGCGGCGAATCATGCCAACACTTCATCGAACCAGGCAGTTATGGAAAATTTCGGTTCGACCGCGCCGGTAACCTCGACCGGTTTTGCGTCGCCTCATCAAACTACCCCGTTAGAACAAAAAACGGAAGAAGTGCCAAAAACGGAGGCACAAAAAACGGAAATTTTGCCGCCGAGCGCGCCCACCGGGCAGTTGTCCTCTTCAGCTTCGGGCGCGACAAAAAGCTGCGTTCTGCACGCGGTCAGGGAAGCGAGTTTTGCCTGCCGGCAGTGTCTCAATTTGTTTTGCGCGGAATGCCCGCGGACGATCGCGCGGGTCAGAATTTGCCCGATGTGCGGCGATATGTGCAACCCGTTCGGGGCCGGGCAGGCGCAAACTTTTAAAGGCTCCGGCGGCCGGAACCAGATCGTCGTCCGCGAGATCCGAGCTCCGGAAATTCGTATGTCGATCCGAATTTTTCCTTCGCGGATTTCAAAGCCGCCTGGGGTTACCCGTTCAGATTTCCGGTCGCTTTGATCTTGGGCGGAATTGTCAGCGCGCTGTTCAGTTTTGGAATTTACCTGGGGCTGATGACCACCGTCGATAGGCCGGCTTTTTCCCGGCTTGATGACGATGCTGGTCTGCGGCGTGATGAGCATTTCCATCATCTACGGGTGCGCGACAAAAGCCGTTAACCAGGTGGCCTACGGCAATATGAACGAAACCTTTATGCCCGACACCGAGGATTTTTCCATCTGGCATACCATTCTTTTGCCGTGTTTTTTAGGCCTGGGAACGTGTTTTATTTCCTGGGGGCCGCTTATTCTGACGGCGCTGATCGTTATCAAAATGCTGTCCGGCGTACCCGCCGGCCTGGACAAGCAGATGCAAAACGCGAAGGCGCCCGATCAAAGGCAGGATATGCTGTTTGCGCCGGACGAAGAATTTGACCCGCGCGACCCGCTGCAAGCCGAGATCGAGGGAAAACAGCCGCGCGAGCGAAGCCAACGCCGTCAGGCGAATTAAAAACATGGACAAAAACCGCGCCGGCATCGCCGCTGGGTTTTACTCTGGCTGCGCAAAGATCGCAGGACGAGGCAGTGCCGGATTATATTAAAAAGATGACGGGGCGGCTTTTCTATTTTCCCACCGCGCTGACCGTGGCGGGCTATACCGAAAGCATCGGCTCGACGATGAACCCCCTGGTCGGTTTCGACACCATGCGGCGCATGGGCGGAAACTACTTCAGGGCCTTCGGCACATATCTGCTGCTGCTGGTTTTTTCATTCTTCATTTATGTAGGGGTGGGAATAATCACCGCGCCGCTGGCGGCCCTGGGCTTTGGCCAGGTGCCCGCGCAGTTTATCGGCAACATCGTTTCTTTTTATCTATACATTGTGACCGCCTGCATCTTCGGGCTGGCGCTCTACCGCTCGCACGAGAAACTGGGGTTTTCGGTGGCCTAAGGGAGCGCAGACTTTAGTCTGCCCGAAACGCAAAGCGTTCGTCTGCACAATAAATTGTGCGCTCCGTCAGGCGCTCCATTCGTCACTTTCACGCCGATTCGCTATAATCAGAACTTTGTTATTTGTTCGCAGAAAGTATTGATTTATAGCTATTATGTTTTGGCGCAGAAAAAAAGAAGATAAACCCTTTTCGACCTCGGTGCTGGGGTTAGACCGTTCCATTGAGGAACTCAAGGCCCAGGAAGAAGCGGTTGAAAAAGAATTCAGTGTGCGGTTCAACCGCGCGATCGAACGCACCCGCGATTCTTTGAACGAACGGCTCGACCGCGTTTTTGAAAACCGCAAGCAGATCGACGAAGATCTGCTGGAAGAATTGGAAGAAGCCCTGGTTGCCACCGACATCGGCATCGCCACCACGATGCAGGTGCTCGAAGCGGTGCGCAAAGGCGTTTCGCGGCAAGAGATAGGCGACCTGGCTGCGTTGAAAAAGGCGATGAAGGATGAGCTGCTAGGCATTCTGCACAGCTCGCTGGAGTCGGGCGTGGCGGCGGAAACCGCCGTGCCGGAAGAGATCAAGCCTTATGTGCTGATGGTTGTCGGCGTGAACGGCGTCGGCAAAACAACCACCATCGGCAAGCTCGCCAGCCGCATCAAGGCCGAAGGAAACGACGTGCTGATCTGCGCGGCGGATACTTTTCGCGCGGCGGCTTCCGAACAGCTCGAGATATGGTCTGAGCGCGCCGGCGTGCCGCTGATCCAGCAAAAGCAGGGCACCGATCCGGCCGCCGTTTTGTTCGACGCGCTGCAATCGGCCAAGGCGCGCAACTCCGACGTGCTGATCGTCGACACTGCCGGGCGCTTGCACAATAAATCGAACCTGATGGCGGAATTGGAAAAAATGAAACGCATCGCCGGACGCGAAGTGCCTGAGGCTCCGCACGAAACTTTACTCGTGATCGACGCCGTCACCGGACAGAACGGCCTCGAGCAGGCGCGGCAGTTTTTAAAGGTCGCCGACGTCACCGGCATCGTGCTGACCAAACTCGACGGCACCGCGAAAGGCGGCATCGCGGTCGCCATCGCCAAAGAATTAAATCTGCCCATCCGCTACGTCGGCATCGGCGAAGGCGTCGAGGACCTGATGGTCTTCGACGCAGAGAAATATGTGAACGGGTTGTTTAATTAGGATCGCAAAATGTTCGAAGTAATCACAGACGTTGATTTTACATATGATGATGAAGGTGAGCCTATCCCTGAGAAGACATATCTCTTGTTTAAAGACGGCATTAAATATAATGATGTTGACATTACTGAGTCAGGAGAAGTCTTTACAATTCAAACCCATACAATTGAAATGGCAAATAAAATATTAGATTTTAGCCTTTATCAATTTCCTCTGAATTCAACTCTATTATGTAAAATTGATGATAATTGGAATGGATTTGCGTTGAGGATCAAAGTAAGTTCAATAATGGAAGAAAGCGATAAGCGGGATGTGAAAATTACGTTAATACCACTCCTTCAAAATTGGAATTACCCTTACAGCTTTAAAGATTTTAATGAAGCATTCAAGGAAATAATTTCAAAAGGTGAAAGGGGACGACATCCGGCGGCTAAAAATCGACTGGGGTATTCTTACACAAATGAAATTAGTGTCGTATATGAGCATGAGTTTGCCTTTAATTCAATCAACTCTGAAATTGCTCCTTATGTAAATGATGCCAAAGAAATATACCAAGAGACTCTAACATTAATAAAAGAACGAAATCCTGAAAAACAAATCTCAACAACTTTTGAATTTCCGCCAGCCTTAAAGGTCGCTTGTGAGCAATATTTACAATACTTTGTTCAATTTCTAAATGATATTGGAATAGGCGCAACATCCGAGTTAAAAGAAGATGCTGAAAAAGTTCTTTTCTCAGTCACTCCTACAGATGGAACTGAAGCCTTAAGTAAAATTCAAGAGGCCCTGGCAATTTACTTAAGTTTACCGTCGAGTCCAATTTCCTACGATGATAGCTTTGCCTCAATGAGGCTACGGCAACAAATTGAAAATCTCCAACATTCTCAGAAGATGGCAGAGAGAGAAGTACGCATGGCTGAAAAAGAATTACATTTAGCTCAAGCCATTATTGAAAACCAAGATCGTATTATTTTCGAAAAGAATAATACGATAGAACAACAAAATCGAATTCTTGAGAAAATTATAAGTAAATCGGTGATGATCGATTCTGTTGAAAATAAAGAAGAACTTGAAGAAATATTTGATGGTCTAAAAATTGGGAAAAGTAAATTTTTGGCAGAACAATTTGGAATACATTTAAATCCTGCGACGGTTATTAAAACAGCTGTAAATAAGTTTTCAGGCAAAGAAGAAAATACATCTATCTTAGTACCAGACGTAAAAGATAAAGATATTGAGCAATAATTTTTCACAATTCGACTTAGACATGACCCGGCGCGCGTTGGCGTTGGCGGCTGAAGGTGTCGGGCAAGTGTCGCCGAACCCGCTGGTGGGGTGTGTGATCGTCGATGCGAACGGCGAAGTTGTGGGCGAAGGCGCGTATTTTTACGAAAACGTGACGCATGCCGAATTGCTGGCGCTCGAGCAGGCGGGAGAGCGGGCAAAAGGCGGCACGGCCTATGTTTCGCTCGAGCCGCATCATCACCAGGGCCGGACCGCGCCCTGCACCGAGGCCCTGATAAATGCCGGGATAAAGCGCGTGGTCGCGCCGGTCGAAGACCCCAACCCGCTTGTTTCCGGCAGTGGCTTTGCGCGTTTGAGGGAAGCCGGACCCAAGTCGTGACCGGGATCCTGGCCGAGGAAGCCGCGCGGCAAAACGAAAAATTCTTTCACTGGCACCGCACGGGCCGCCCGTTCGTGCATCTGAAAATGGCGGTGTCGCTCGACGGGCGCATCGCCACCTACGCGGGCGATTCGCGCGGGATCACGGGCGAAGAATCTCTGAAACGCGTGCATGATCTGCGGTATGAATACGATGCGATATTGATCGGTGCGAACACTGCCACCGTTGACAATCCGCAACTGACCGACCGCAGCGGAAAGCCGCGCCACCGCCCGCTCGCGCGTGTGGTGCTGGACAATTCTCTGCGTCTTCCGCTTTCCGCAAATCTGGTTCTGACCGCGCGCGAAATTCCGACAATTATTTTCACCTCTAGTGAAGACGCGGAAAAAATCACCGGCCTGAAAAACAAAGGCGTCGAGGTTGTGCAAACGGGCGAAGGCGGGCGCGATCTGACGGGCGTTTTAAATGAACTGGGCAAACGCGGCTTCCAAAGCGTGCTGGTCGAGGGCGGCACGGAAACCGCCGGGTCATTTTATGACGCCGGGCTGATCGACAAAGTCTCGTTCTTTATCGCGCCGCTGATCATCGCCGGCAAAGACGCCCCGGCGGCGATAGGCGGCACCGGCGCGCAGCGCTTGTCGAGCGCAATGCGGCTGCAAAATGTGGGAGTAACGCGGCAGGGCGAGGACATCGAGGTCACAGGTTATCCTGAAAAAGAAGAAGCCGCGGATTCACGCGGATAAACACAGTACAGAAAAAATCCGCAAAAATCCGTGACAGTTTTCATGTAGGGCCGCGGCAAATTTATGAAGCCTTTCGCCAAAAAATCCTTTGGGCAGAATTTTCTTGTTGACGGCGGTTATATCGAAAAGATAATCGCCGCGCTTTCGCTGCAGCCCGGTGAAACGGTCGTCGAGATCGGCGCGGGGCGCGGCGCGTTGACCGAAAAACTGCTGGAAAAAGCGGGACAGGTGATCGCGATAGAATTGGACAAAGATCTTGTTTTACCCTTACAAAAAAAGTTCGAGACTTATGAAAATTTCCGGCTGATCAATGAAGATGCTCTGCAGATCGACTTTCGCCAAATTCAAAACGCATCGCCTGATAAAAACAGTTCACAATTCATAGTTCATAGCGCAAAGTTGGTTGCCAATCTTCCTTACAACATTTCCACCGCCATCTTTCAGCGGCTGATCGAGCAGCGCGAATGTTTTACACGGCTGGTTTTGATGCTGCAAAAAGAAGTGGTCGAGCGCATCACCGCCGAGCCGGGACACAGCGAACGCGGCTTTCTGACCGTGCTTGCCGAAGCTTACATGCGCGCAGATAAACTCTTTGACGTGCCGCCGGACGCTTTTCGTCCCGCGCCGAAAGTGTGGAGCTCGGTCGTGCGGCTAACTCCCAGAAGCGAAGAAGAAATTGGTCTTAAAGACGAGAAACTCTTTCGCGAACTCGTCAGCGCCGGATTTGCCTACAAACGAAAAACCATCCTGAATAATTTCAAAAACGCGCCGCCGAAACTTAAAGAAAAGATCGGCGACGCGCAGAAGTTTTTGGAAGATTGCGGGATCGATCCCGGACGCCGTGCCGAAACGCTAACCATTAGCGAATGGAAACAAGTTTGCTCCGATTTATTAATGTAACTCGCTCATTCTTTCGGATGTTTATGCTTCGCCGGAAACAGCAGCGAAATCACCACCGAAATTCCTATCACGCCCAGGATAATGCCCAGCGACCAGGTGATGGGAAATTTGTGGTCTTCGAACAGGTTATTGAGCCAGACCATTTTTAGCCCCACAAAGATCAATACGACAGCAAGGCCGTATTTCAGCAGGTGAAATTTATCCAGCGCGCCGGCGAGCATAAAATAAAGCGAGCGAAGCCCGAGGATCGCAAAAATGTTCGAAGTGAAAACGATCAGCGGTTCTTCGGTGATGGCAAAGATCGCCGGGACGGAATCGACCGCGAAGATGACGTCGGTGACTTCCAGAAAAAGCAGCGCGATAAAAAGCGGCGTGGCGTGCAAAATGCCATTGATCCTGACAAAGAAATTTTTTCCGTCCATCTCGTGCGAGACGGGCATGAAGCGGGTAAAAATTTTCACCAGCAGGTTCTTCTCCGGCTCGATCTCTTTTTCCTGGGTAAAGATCATTTTTATGCCGGTAACGATCAAAAACCCGCCGAAAAGATAGATCACCCAGTGAAATTGCATCAGCGCGGCGCCGAGCGCGATAAAGATGGCGCGAAAAACCAGCGCGCCCAGAATGCCGTAAAACAAAACGCGGTGTTTGTATTTTGGCGGGATGGCAAAGTAGCCGAAGACCAGCACGAAAACGAAAATGTTGTCGATCGAAAGCGAGTATTCGATCACGTAGCCGGTCAGAAATTCCAGCGCCACCGTCCAGGCAGCCTCCGGGCCGAATTTAGCCAGGGCGTACTGGTAAAAAAGAAAATTAAAAACAAGCGCCAGCGTTACCCAGACCGCGCTCCAGATGGCCGCTTCTCTAAATGAAACGACGTGCGCTTTGCGGTTGAACACACCCAGGTCGAGCGCCAGCATCAGCAGCACAAAAACGGCGAAGCCCAGGTAAAACCACCAGTAATCCGCAAAGGGAAATAAACTCATCAATTTCGCTCCTTAACGGCTGTTATTAAAGAGCGGTCGGGTACCGGGCCGCGGATCTTTTTATTTAAATATTCAATGAACAGATGAAACGTCAGCGGGCTTAACAGTGCCTCGATCATCACGCTTAATAACCACATAAAAACTGCCCCCCTTTTCCGCGCAAAAAGAAAAGACCTTTGCGCGCGAAATGTGCCGCAAAAGGTCTCGATACTTTTCTGACTTGCCGGAACGCTTTGGCTTAAACGCTCGTATTGACGACAATGTCAGGCCCTGCCTGGGCGATCTACTCCCCTCGAATTGTCCATTTTAGTGTAGGGAGTGAGGGTGTAATTGTCAATAAAGGGGGGAGCGTCGCAGAGTTCAGAATTACGCCTTCAGGCGTGAAATCTTTAAGAACTCACGCGTAAACGCGTAACTCTGAACTGCGGACGGGCGCTCCAGAGTGCGCTTGTGTTATGATTATACTTTTATCAAGGAGTTAAAAGTTATAACAAACACAAGCAAATTAGAAGTTATCCCCTTGGGCGGGATCGGCGAATTCGGAATGAACTGCATGGCGCTGCGCTACGAGCGACGAGATGATCCTGATAGATGCTGGCATGGGATTTCCCGAAGAAACGCCTTACGGGGTGGATCTGTCGGTGCCGAATTTCGATTTTTTGGAGGAATACCGCCACGATCTGACCGCTCTTATTCTCACTCACGGGCACGAAGACCACATCGGTGCGCTGCCGTTCCTCTTAAAACGCTTCAACTTACCGGTTTATGCCTCACGTTTTACTTTAGGTTTAGCGGAGCGAAAACTGGAAGAACACGAGCTGCTGAACGACGTGCTGCTGCACCGCGTCCGGGCGAATGACAAAATCGAGCTAGGTTGTTTCGGAATCGAGTTCATTCACGCCTCGCATTCGCTGGTCGATTGTTTTTCGCTGGCGGTAAAGACGCCGGTTGGCACTATCATTCACACCGGCGATTACAAGATCGACGACACGCCCGTGATCGGCGCGCCATACGATCTGAAAACTTTGGGGCGCTATGGCGACGAAGGGGTGCTGGCGCTGCTGGGCGATTCGACCAATGCGACCGTGCCCGGACGGACGCCTTCGGAGCGCGCCGTCATTCCCGCGATTCCAGGAAATTTTCGAACAAACTACGGGGCGGCTTTTCGTCACCACGTTTTCTTCCTCGATCCATCGTTTGCAGGTAATTTTCGATATTGCCCACGATACACGGGCGCAGGGTCTGCGTAATGGGACGTTCCATGCTGCGCAATGTCGAGATCGCCGAAGAACAGGGATTTTTACAGTTTCCGGAAGAGGTGCTGGTGGACGTGGGCGAGGCCCGGCAGCTTCCGGATGACCAGATAGTTTATTTGATCACAGGATCGCAGGCGGAACCGCGCGCCGTGATGAACCAACTGGCAACGCAAGGCTATAAAGGTTTGCAGATCGAAAAGGGCGACACGATCATTCTTTCCGCGCGCATCATTCCCGGCAACGAACGCGCCATTTCGAAAATGATCGGCCACATCTACAAACACGGCGGCAACATCATCGAAGAAAAACGCCGCCAGGTGCACGTCTCCGGCCACGCTTCGCAGGAAGATATCCGCATCATGGTCGAGACCTCGAAGCCGAAATTCGTGGTGCCGATCCACGGCGAATACCGGATGCTTTTCCGCCACAAGGAATTTGTCAAAAATCATCTGGGCTACGCGGAAGAAAACGTCATTTTGATCGAGAACGGCGACGTGCTCGAGCTTGAACCCAACCGCGCCGCCGTGGTCGGCAAACGCGACATCGGGCGCGTGTTCATCGACGAAGAGTCATTGGAAGAGCTGGAATACGAGACCGTCCGCGAGCGCAAGAAACTCGCCTTTAACGGCGCGATCATGCTGGTGGTGACGCTGGATAAAAAGACCGGCAAATTAGTGCAGGAACCGCAGATCACTTTTCAAGGCGTGGCGGGTATTGATCTTGCCAACGGCATGACGAACGCGGCTCGCGAATCCGTCAGCAAGGCTTTGAGCGGCATGAAAAAAGACGAATTTCGCAATACGGCGCTGCTAAAAGAAAATTTACGGATCGCACTGAAAAGATTTATTCAAAAAGAGGCGGGCGGAAAACCGGTTATTATCCCCACCATAGTAGAGGTGTAAAAGCGGGATAAATTATTTATTTCACGGTAGGAAAAAATCAGAAAATAAGTTAATAGAATTAAGTTATCTATTAAAGGTAAAAAACCCGGCCTACTTTATGCCGGGGGAAAGGCCGCGGGTAAATATATGCCATTTGCTTTTCTTCAGGACGTCGCCGGGCCGCTGATAATAATGTTCTTTCTGATCTTTTTCCTGCTGAATATAATTCTGCCGGTGGTGGCCATCATAGACGTGGTGAAATCCGAGTTTCCCAATCCGAATGATAAGATCATGTGGGTTTTGATAATAATTTTCCTGGGCTGTATAGGAGTTTTTATCTATTTTTTGGTGAATAAAGGAAAAGGAACCCCGAGCGATATTAGCTATTTAGAGCTGGAAATAAATCTATTTAGTTATGCTTCCCCGAATCGAAACCGAACGTCTTTTACTTCGGACGTATAAGCAGGACGATCTGGAAACGGTTTATCTTTAATAAATGACTGTGATGAGCTGCGGAGGCTTTTAACCAGCTCTATAAAAACAAGCAGGAAACGGAAATGAGATATATTTTCCATTTTCAATTCTCAATTCTTAATTATCAATTATGAGAGACAAAGTCGTTTTTCTCACCGGCGCGTCGAGCGGCATCGGAGAAGGCCTGGCGTTGGAGATGGCAAAGCGCGGCGCGATCCTGGGCTTGCTGGCGCGGCGTGAAGACATGCTCAAAGACCTGGCCGCGCGCTGCGAAGCCGCCGGCGGGATCGCGCGCGTATTTACGGTGGACGTGACCGGGGCCGAAGCGGTGAATAAAGCGGCGGACGCCTTTCGCGCCGAGTTCGGGCATATCGACGTCATGATCGCCAATGCCGGAATGGGCGGCGCGGCCGATGCGAGAAACCTCAATATTGAAGCGGTCACAAAAATTATTAATGTGAATTTGATCGGGACGGTCAATGCCGTCGGCGCGGTGCTGCCGCAGATGATCGAGCGCGGCAGCGGCCACCTGGTAGCGATCTCAAGTCTAGCCGGCTACCGGGGACTGCCAAAATCCTCGGCGTACTGCGCCAGTAAAGCGGGCGTGTCGGCTTTTTTTGAAAGCCTGCGTTTGGATCTGAGAGGTTCGGGCGTAGACGTTACGACAATTCATCCCGGATTTATCAAGACGCCGCTCACCGCCGGGCGGCACCATCAAATGCCCTTTTTAATGGAGCTGGAAGACGGCGTGAAAAAGATCCTGGGCATTATCGAGAAGCGAAAGAAATCCGCCGCTTTTCCGTTCCCGCTTTCGACGCTGGTGCGGGCGGGAAATTTTTTCCCGACCTGGCTTTACGACCGCATCGCCGGGGGGAGAAATTACCGGGAATAAATAAGTTATCGCTTTGCGATCTTTGCGCCTCTGCGTGAAATTATCTCACGCAAAGACGCAAGAAAATCAGGATAGCTAAGAACGTCGTCCCGGATGGTTTTCTCATCTGCCTTAAGTTAAAATCCTTTTTCGACCGTCTTTTTATTCGATGAACATTTTACAAGCAATTATCCTGGGCATAGTTCAGGGTCTGACCGAATTTATTCCGATAAGCTCTACCGCGCACCTGGTCCTGGCCAGCCGTTTTACCGATCTCTATAATGGCGATCCGCAAAAGGTGACCGCCACTATTGCCGTGATCCAACTCGGCACGCTGCTGGCGGTTTTCGTTTATTTTGCGCGGGACATTGCCGGCATCGCGGGAGCTTTTATTCGCGATCACTGGGCGGTCATCACGCACGGGCGCGGGATGAGGTTTTCCGGGACGCGCGGCATCCGGCCGATATGGCTTTCGGACGAAGCCTGGCTGGGCTGGCTGATCATTATCGGCTCGATCCCGATCGCCACGGTCGGCCTCCTGTTAAAAGACTTGATCGAGGGGCCCTTTACCAAAAATCTCTGGGTGATGGTCACGATGCTTATCGCGATCTCGGTCCTGCTGCTGATCGCCGAAAGGGTAGGCTCGCAGCAAAAGGATACTTCGAGGCTCGGTATCTGGGATGCGATCATCGTCGGGTTTGCCCAGGTGCTGGCTTTGCTGCCCGGTGCCAGCCGTTCGGGCTCGACGATCATGGGCGGGCTTTTTGCGGGGCAGAAACGCGAAACCGCCGCGCGTTTTTCTTTCCTGCTCTCGATCCCGGCGATCACGGCCAGTGGTTTGCTAGAGCTAAAGGAAGCGTGGGCAATGCTGCCGCGGGAAGATTTTGTGCCGCTGGGCGTCAGCGTGGCGGTTTCCGCAATCGTCGGCTGGCTGTCCATCTGGTTTTTAATGAAGTTTTTGCGCACCCATACGACCACTATTTTCATCATATATCGTTTAGCGCTGGCAGGATTGATAATCGGGCTGATATATTTCGGCGTGATCTCGGCGCAAAGTTAGTCTGGAGAGTCTAGAGAATTTATTGAGTCTATTGAGTCGGGAGAGTCCAGGAAGTTTAGGAAGTTCAGGAAGTCTGGAAAGAAGCTGATAGCTACCACTATCAATTATCAGTTATCAACTATCACTTAAAGATGAAGCGTTGGGTCATTCAAAAACACGATGCCGTTAAAGTAAATGCGCTTGCGGATGAGCTGAATGTTGCGCCGATAGTAGCGGCTCTGCTGATCGCGCGTGGTTACGGCGACGGTGAATCCGCCTACCAATTTCTAAATCCTTCGACCGATCAGCTTCACGAGCCCTTTCGGTTAAAGGGCATGAAAGAGGCAGTCGAGCGCATCTTGCGCGCGATAGAACTAAAAGAAAAAATTCTGATCTGGGGCGACTACGACGTCGATGGCACGACCGGAACCGCCCTTTTACGCAAGACTTTAAGCATGCTCGGCGCCGAAACGGGCTTTCACGTGCCGCACCGTTTTACCGAAGGCTACGGGCTGAATATCCCCGCGCTGGAAAACGCCAAACATGAAGCCTTTTCGCTGGCCATCACCGTCGATTGCGGGACGCGTTCGTTCGAGCCTATCGCCTGGGCGCAGGAAAACGGCCTGGACGTGATCGTGACCGACCACCACCTTTCGGACGAAGTGCGCGGAAATCCGGCAGCTTTCGCGATGGTGAATCCGAACCAGACGGCTTGCGAATATCCCGACAAGGACCTGGCCGGCGTCGGCGTGGCGTTCAAACTGGCGCATGCGCTGCTGCGCGAAAAAAACCGGGAAGAACTGATCCCGGGTTTTTTGAAGGTCGCCGCAATCGGAACCATCGCCGACATAATGAACCTGACCGGCGAAAATCGCGCGATCGTGGCGCTGGGTTTGAAAGACCTGACGAGGACAAAAAATCTGGGGCTGCGCGCGCTGATGGACGTTTCCGACTGCCATTCGGAAATGACCGTTTATGACATCGGTTTTCGCATCGCGCCGCGCATCAATGCCGCCGGGCGAATGGACGCAGCGAAAGTCATCGTCGAATTATTGGAATGCGGGGATTTTGACGCGGCGCGCAAAATGGCGGACATTCTGAACACACGCAACCGCGACCGCCAGCAGGTGCAGAAAGAGATCACGGAACTCGCCCTGCGCGAATACGTGGAAAAAGGCGGGAGCTTGAGCCAGAGCCACGTGGCGGTGGTGGCGGGCGAGGGGTGGCATCGCGGCGTGATCGGTTTGGCGGCGTCAAAGATCGCCGAGAGGGTTCACCGGCCCAGCGTCGTGATCTCGCTGGAAAACGGCGTCGGACACGGCTCGGCCCGCAGCATTAAAAATTATCACTTGCTAAAGGGGTTGGAATCGTGCGCCGATCTCTTCGAACAATTCGGCGGCCACGCGGCGGCGGCGGGGTTGAAAATTAAAGAAGAAAACGTCGCGCTTTTGCGCGGGCGGCTGAATCAACATGCGATGGAAAATCTGACGGCGGAAGATCTGATCCCGGAAGTGCGGATCGACGCGCTGGTCACCTCTAAAACATTGAGCATTGAGCTGGTCAGGCAGTTAAAGGTCATGGAACCTTTCGGGCAGGGAAATCCGCGCCCGGTTTTTGTCACGCGCGACCTGATGCTGATCGACGAGCCGCTGATAATGAAAGAACGGCATCTAAAACTTCGTCTGAAGGATGCGGAAAATCGAAAGTTCGAAGCCGTTTGGTGGAACGGCGTGGAACTGGCGGAGGAAAAACACCTGCGCCCGAACGCTAAACTCGAAATAGCATATTCCCCGGAGATCAACACCTGGAACGGAAACTCGCGGCTGCAATTGGTTGTCGAAGATATAAAAAGTTAAAATAGAGGTTAGAGTTAAAGTTCAGAGTTACGGCTTTAGCCGTGAAATCACGCGTACACGCGTAACTCTAAACTATTAACACCTTACTTATGGAAAGCCATCGCAAAAAAATTAATTTGCTTGAGCTGCGGGCCAAAATGCCTTTGATCGTCCGCGGTTTGGCGATCGCCGCGCTGGCGGTGACCTTGATCTTTGTCGGGTTGGGTTTTTACCGCGCGCGAGCGAAAAAAGATTTTGCTCTCAAGAGCGAACTGGCAAAACTTTCCAAGGATGTGGTGGCGGTGGTGGACGGCTACGAGCGGCGGGAGACCGAAGACGGCATCGCTAAATATTACATTCGCGCGGACCGGGCCACGACGTTTTCCGACCAGCACCAGGAAATGGAAAACATATACCTCGAGCTTTATTCCGAGAACGGCGGCCAGGTTGACAAGATCTCGGCGCAAAAAGGGGTTTATGTTCCGGCGGCTGATAACCCAAAAAATTTCAACGCGCATTTTTTCGGCGCGGTAAATATCGAAACCCACGACCGGCTGAAAATTCAGACCGAGCAAATTTCCTATAACCGCGCGGAGGAAGCGGCGGAAAGCGAAGAAACGGTCAGCTTTTCCCGCGACAATGTTTCCGGCAAGGCGCTCGGCGCCAGGCTTTATATCAAAGAAAAGAAACTGGAGCTTTTGCAAAACGTCGAGGTCGAATCGGTGAAGGGCCCTGCGGAAACGGTGACGCAGATGAGCGGTGAAACTGCTCAGCTCGGCGGGGATTACGAGCGGGCAAAGGTCACTGCCGGCCGCGCAACCGTCTGGCAGGAGCCGGGAAAAATAGAACTGTTCGATAATGTTCAGGTCAATATCACGCCGGCAAATGCTTCCGGTAACGGACAGGTCGGCTCCCGTCCGACGGAGATCAAAGCCGCCCGCGCGGTGGCATATTTCGGCAAGGAGATCGAGAAGATCGACCTGGCGGAAAACGTCTCGATAGTCAGCCCGCCGATGGCGATAAGCTCCGCCGAGGCGACCTACTTTTTGAAAGAAGAAAAAGTTTTTCTTCAGGGGAATGTCGAGATAGCGCAGGGCGGCGATCTGATAAAAGGCGACACCGTGACCGCCGACCTGACCGCGGACAAAAAGCTGAAAAACGGCGTGGTGCGGGGAAATGCTTACCTGAAAACCGTCAGCCCTGAACGGCAAACCGAAGTAAATTCCAGTGAGATGACGGTACTTTTCGACCGGAACCAGCAGATCCAAAACGGCGTGGCTTCGGGAAATGTAAATGTGAAAAGCAGCAATGCGGATACCGACATTAAGCTCAGTTCCTCGGACTCACTGGTACTCGATTTTTCCGCCGCGTCGGGAAAATCCGTTCTGCAAAAGATGACCGCGAAGGGCAGTTCGGCGGTGACCTTAACGCCGCTCAAACCCGAAGATTATTCCGCCGTTACCTTGAACGCGCCTAATTTCATCGAAGTATTGTTTCGCCAGAACGGCGACCAGAGCGTGGTGAAGGAAATGAGCACCGGCGGGCGCACCATTGTTACGATGTCGGCCCCGAACGGCTCCGACCCGAAGGCTTCGAACAAAAAACTCACGGCGGACAGCGTAAAAACCTTCTGGAACGCGAGCGGTAAAGACCTGACAAAAACCGAAGCCGCCGGGAATGCCGAGCTTTATGTCGAGCCACTAAAAGCCGCGCCGGAGAATTATTATTCGACGGTCAACGCCGCGCGTTTCGATTGCGATTTTTACCCGAGCGGAAATATCGCCCGCACCTGCGTTGCGAACGGCAAGCCGAAGGTCACGATGAAGCCGACCCAACCGAGTGAAGACCGCGGCGTGCGCAATCTGACCGCGGCTAAACTGACCGCAGTTTTTAATCAAAAGTCGCAGGACGTGGAGCGCTTTGATGCCGCGGGCTCGGCAAAATTCAGCGAAAACGACCGGCGGGGCACGGCGGATACGATCAGTTACACCGCCTCGGATGAAATGGTGCGGCTGCGCGGCGGCGAGCCGATGGCGTGGGATTCGAAGGCGCGTGTTCGCGGCGGCGAGATCGATTGGGACACGCGCAATCAAAGATCTTATTTCCGAAACAAGGTCAGCACGACCTATTACAGCCAGAAGCAGACCGGCGGCGCGACGCCTTTTACAAAAACCGACACGCCGGTTTTCATTACCGCCGACCGCGCCGAGTTCGATCACAAAACGGAAGTCGGGACCTATCTGGGCAATGCGCGCGCGTGGCAGGAAAATAATTATGTCCGCGCGGAGCGCCTTGTGCTGCAGCAAAAAACCAAACGGCTCAACGGCGAGGGCAAAGTGCAGAGCGTGCTTTACAGTGCTAAGCGCAGCGAAAACGGGAAAGAGAGCAACGTGCCGGTTTTTGCCTCGGCCGACCAGATGGCATATTCTGACGAAGGCAAGCTTTTGCAGTACGCCGGCAATGTGGATATCCGGCAGGGCACCGACCGGATCAATGCCGGCAACGCCGATATTTATCTCGATAAGAATAACGAGTTGGCGCGGATGACGGTGGAGCGCAATGTTTCGATAACCCAGCCGGGTAAAAAAGGCACCGGCACCTGGGCGCAGTATAATGCGGCGGACGAATCGTTCGTTTTGCGCGGCAGCCCGGCCTATATCGAATCCGCCGAGGAGGGCTCCGCGCAGGGCGCGCAGTTGACGATCTTTAAACGCGAAAACCGGGTGGTCAACGAAAGCGGCAACAAAACCACCGCGCCTAACAGAACGCGCTCGGTCTATAAAGTAAAGAAACAGTAAGTAATTGATAACTGATAGTTGATAATTGATAGTTAAATTTTACTTTGAGTTCTTTGCGGTAAAGAGTTTAACCGCAGAGGACGCGAAGAAGGCGCAAAGGCCGCAAAGAAAAATCGAACATTCTAAATTCACGGTCACTTAAAGATCTTAACAATGGCTCTTCCTAAAAAAACTTTTCAATCCGGAAATGGCCAGGGGGCCGAAAACGGCCACGAGGCGCACAATTTCCCTGCGGAAAGTGTGTCTGATACCGCTTTGGCCGCCTATCACCTGCAAAAAACTTACGGCAAGCGGCGGGTGGTCGATGATGTCAGTTTGTATGTTGAGCCGGGAGAAGTGGTCGGGCTGCTGGGCGCGAACGGCGCGGGAAAAACCACCACGTTTTACATGATGACGGGGCTGGAAGCTTCGGAGGAAGGCAGTATTTTTCTGAGCGGGCGCGAAGTGACAAAACTCCCGATGTATCTGCGCGCGCGTTTAGGATTGGGATACCTGCCGCAGGAACCTTCGATCTTTCGCCGGATGACCGCCGAGCAAAACATCCTGGCGGTGCTGGAAACGATGAAATTCACCCGCGGGGAAAGATTTACGCGGCTGGAAGAACTGCTGGAAGAATTCGGGATCGCTCACGTGCGCCACACGCGCGGCGACGCGCTTTCGGGCGGTGAAAGGCGCCGCACCGAGATCGCTCGCTGCCTGGCGACCGAGCCGCAATTTATATTGCTCGACGAGCCCTTTGCCGGGATCGACCCAAAAGCTATCGACGATATCCAGGACATCATCATTTATTTGAAAAAACGAGGCATCGGAATTTTGATCACCGATCATAATGTGCGCGAGACGATGTTCGTCACCGACCGCGCCTATATCATGGCCGACGGGCAGATATTTCGCGCGGGCAAACCTCAGGATTTGGTTGAAGATACGGAAGTTAAGAGATTGTACCTGGGAGAGAGATTCAGCTTGTAAAAATTGAAAGTGCCTAAAACAAAAACGCTATCATAAATGCCGCCCAAAAGCCAATAAAAATGAATCGAAATTTAACGGTGGAAACTCTACTTTTGGGCTGAATCTTTTATAATTTGAAAAGCAGAGCAAATTCTATGCCGCCGAAAGTTTTTATTGGTTAAGCAATAATTATGGCACTGAGGTTAACAGCCAGATTAGAACAACGGATGGTCCTGACGCCGCAGTTGCGGCAGCGGATAGAAATGCTGCAAATGACCTCCCTCGAGCTGACCGACCTGGTCCAACAAGAGCTGCTGGCAAATCCGATCCTGGAAGAAGTACAATCGCAAGACGAGGTGATGGAGATCTCCGAGGAGATTCTCGATCAATATGCCACGGGCAACGGCGAAGCCGGCGAAAGCAACGGCGCGGGCGACGCGTCGGCGATCGCCGCGGGCGAACCCATCGAGGCCACGTGGGATCTTTAAACGGCACGGGCGATCCGGAAAGCTATGGCGACCACGATACCGGCATAAACACCGGCCTGGAAGGCGAAAGTGAATTTGCCCGCCAAAGCGAACAGGAACCCGGTTTTACCGATGAGTCCAATGAGGCGCAAACGGAAAACAGGGATGCGTTTGAAGAAGTCGATTACGGACGCGAGTTTCAGGATTATCTCGACCCCGGCTATAAAACCCAGGAGATCGAATATAAAGACGACGAGCCGAGCTTCGACCAGTTTCTGAGCCGCGCGCCGTCGCTGGGCGAACACCTGGAGTGGCAGTTGAACCTGCAATGCTCGGACGACCGCTGCACGATATCGCCGTGTCGATCATCGGCAATCTGGACGAGGACGGCCGCTTGACAGCGACGGTCGAGGAGATCGCGGAGCTGGAACAATGCTCCCTGGAGGACGTGGAAAAAGCGCGCGAGATGGTGATGCAGCTCGATCCGGTCGGCTGCGGCGCGCGTCGACGTCAGCGAATGTCTGCTGGCGCAGCTCAAGGCAAACGGCGAAGCGGCAAGCCTGGCGGCAATGCTGGTGAGAAATCACCTGCGCGGATCTGCAGCCGCACCGGCTGCAGCACCTGGCAAAAAATACCGGGCTCGATCTGGAAACGCTCAATGACGAGTTAAAGCATATCCGCCAGCTCGACCCGTACCCGGGCAGGCGATATTCATCCGAAGAGGCGATCTTTGTCGCGCCTGAAGTTTACGTCGAAAAGCTCGAGGACGATTACGTCATCTATTTTGCCGACGACGGCAGCCCGCGCCTGCGCATCAGCCCGACCTACCAGCAGCTGCTGGAGCAAAACGGCACTTCCAAGGAAACCCGCGATTTTATCAAGGACAAAGTTCGTTCGGCGGTCGATCTGCTGAGAAATATCGAGCATCGGCGGCAGACGATCTACCGCGTGGTGGAATGTATCGTCCATCGGCAGCGGGAATTTCTGGATAAGGGCGTGGAGCATATCAAACCGATGATGCTCAAGGACGTGGCGGAAGACATCGGAATGCATCTTTCCACCATCTCGCGCGTGGTTAACCGTAAATACGCGCACACGCCGCAGGGCGTGATCGAGCTGCGGCGTTTTTTTTCCGAAGGAATGATGAACGAGGACGGCGAAGAAGTTTCGACCCGCATCATGAAACTCAAGATCAAAAAACTGATCGAAGAGGAAGACACGCGAAATCCGATCACCGACGACGAGATGGCAAAGATCCTGAGCAAGGAAGGCATCAAGCTTTCGCGCCGCACCGTGGCAAAATACCGCGATCAAATGCAGATCGCCGGCTCGCGCGAAAGGAAAACGGTTATTTAGGCAGTGGTCATTGGCCCTTAGTTCTTAGTTATTGGCTCTTGGTTCTTTGCATTCAGGTTTTGCTAATAAGTTCTTTACCAAGGACCAAGAACGAAGGACAAAGGACGAAGGACAAAGGACGAATGACAAATGACCGAGGACAAATTTTAAGCTCTTTGATTTTTTTAACAGGGAGGCGCATTTATGCAATTTGAATACACCGGAAGACACCTTGAAGTGACTCCCGCGATGCGTTCGCACGTGGAAGATCATTTTGCCAGGGTAAGTCATCTTTTTAACGGCTCCGCTACCAACGCTCACGTTATTATCGAGGTCGAGCGGGGCAAACACCGGGCGGAAATCGTAGTGAATTGGCACGACCATCTTTTGACGGCCACCTCTGTCTTGCCCGACATGTACCTGGCATTATCCAGGACCATCGATAAGCTTGAAAAGCAGGCTTTAAAGTTAAAGAATAAGATCATCGACCGCAAGCACAACGCCGAGAGCGTTGCGAGGTTGGCGGCCAACGGTACGGAAATTCCGGCCGCCAGCGGCGAGCCGCGCATCATTAACGAGAGAACGGCTTCTTCAAAACCTATGACCCTCGAAGAAGCCGTATTAAAATTAAAAAATCAAAAGGATGATCTCGTGGTGTACCGCGACGCCGAAACCGAAAAGGTTTCGGTGCTTTACAAGAGAAAGGATGGAAACTTCGGGCTGATCCAGCCGTAGTAATGCTAACGGTAGTCAGTAGTCGGTAGTCAGTAGAAAGAAAATTTATGCCCTCCCGCACTTTTGAAGACGCAGATGTCTGGCAAAAAGCCCACGCTTGGGTATTGAAAATTTATAAGTTTACGGAGGATTTTCCGAAACAGGAATTATTTGGATTGACTTCGCAGTTAAGGAGAGCGGCCGTTTCGGTTCCAGCAAACTTTGCCGAAGGCTTCAAACGTTATGGACTAAATGAAAACTGCGGTTCTATAATATTGCGCAAAGCTCACTAGAAGAATGCCGATATTATTTGATTTTAGCGGGAGATTGGAAATACGGAGACACTGATAATTTAAGAACGGAGTTAGAAATAGTAAGCAAGCTGTTGGAAAGTTATATGCGAACGATTAGAGGAGCGCGATAAATCTACAGGCTACTGACTACCGTCTACCGGCTAGATTACACTTTATGGTCCTATAACCAATTGATGCGGACATTTCATAGAAACGAAAAACCCGTCCTTAGCGTGGCAGATTTTGCCGTCCGGGCCCCCGCGGAGTTGAAACTGGAATTCACGGCGGGCGCCGGGGGAGCGGAAAAAAGACTGATAACCTCGGCGCGGATACAAAAGCTGGGGCTGGCGCTGGCGGGTTTTTCGCATTACATTCACCCGGGCCGGGTGCAGATCGTCGGGCAAAGCGAGATCTGGTACCTGGAACAACTGGAATTGGAGGCGAGAAAAAAAGCGATCCTCAATCTCGACCTCGAAAATATCTGCTGCATTCTGCTGACCAAAAGCCTGGACCCCCCCGCTGAACTGTCCGAAATAGCCGACCAATTCGAACTACCGGTATTGCGCACGCCGGAGGTGAGCTCGATCGCCATCGGGCTGGTTTCCGATTTTTTGCAGGAAGCTCTGGCGCCGCAGATCACGCTGCACGGCGTACTGATGGAGCTTTACGGCCTTGGAGTTCTGCTGCTGGGTGAATCCGGCATCGGCAAATCCGAATGCGCACTCGATCTGATCACCCGCGGGCACCGTTTGATATCGGACGACTCGGTGCTGGTAAAACGCATCGGCGACAAGCTCGAAGGCACTTCGCCCGAGATCATCCAGGGCCACCTGGAAATTCGGGGATTGGGAATCATCAACGTCAAAGACCTCTTCGGCGTGTCGGCCGTGGGAAGCGGCAAACAGATCGACCTTTGTATTCATTTGCAGGCCTGGAACGAGGCCAACGAGATCGAGCGCCTCGGAGCTGACATTTACACCGAAGATATTTTCGGTGTCCAGGTGCCGAAGGTAGTTTTGCCGATCAGCCCGGGCAGAAATTCCTCGACGCTGGTGGAAACCGCCGTCAGGGTCCAGCTTTTGCGCCTGGGCGGTTACGACGGCGCGCAAAAATTCATTGAACGCCACACGGAAATGCTTCGCCGCGAAGCCGAAGATGCTAAGGCAAAACAGGAAGTTTGATTCCAATTTTATGCCGCAAAAAGAGCGACCTCAACAAGGACAGATCCCCAATTTAGTTATCATCACCGGTTTGAGCGGTTCGGGAATGTCTTCGGCGACCAACGCTTTTGAAGACCTGGGCTTCTTTTGCGTGGACAATCTGCCCATCACCATGCTCTCGACCTTTGCCCGCCTGCTGCGTCCCGATGAAGAAGAAAAACAGGCGATAGAAAAAGCCGCGCTGGTGATAGATATTCGCGAGGGGAAATTTCTTTCCCAGTTTCCCAAAGAATTAAGCAAGCTCGAAAAAACCGGGAGCGCGCCTTACGTGTTATTTTTCGAAGCCACAAACGAGGTGCTCCAACGGCGTTTCAGCGAAACGCGCCGCCCGCACCCGGCGGATGTCGGGGACGGTTTAATGGGGGCCATCGATGCCGAGCGCGAAGCGATGAGGGAAGTTCACGACCGCGCCGACCTTATCATTGACACTTCCGAGCACACGGTCCACACGCTGCGCGCTTTGCTGGTGCAAAAATTCGGCCAGGCGGTCGAAGGCGCGCTGTTGTCGGTGCAGTTCGTCAGCTTCGGCCATAAATACGGCGTGCCGCGCGAAATAGACCTGCTTTTTGACGTGCGTCATTTGCCCAATCCTTATTTCGTGCCGGAGCTCAAGGAAGTGCCCGGTACCGACCGGAAGATCATCGATTTTCTGGAAAAGGAAAAAGAGGTCAAGGAAACGATCCGCCGTTTTAGCGATCTGCTGGCGTATCTTTTACCGCTTTATAAACGCGAGGGGAAATCTTATCTGACCATCGGCGTGGGGTGCACCGGCGGCAAGCACCGTTCGGTGATGGTGGCGGATAATTTGGCGCGGGCCCTGCCGAAGGACGATTTCAACGTGTCGGTGGTGCACCGCGACGTGCATAAAATAAAACATTAAGGACATACCTGTAAATTATGCCGGAAGAAAACAAAGAACTGAAAAAAATAGGCGGGATCATCGTTTCACACGGCCAGGTGGCGAGCGAGCTTTTGACGGCGGCGGAAACCGTGGTGGGCGATCTTGACCATATAGTGGCGGTTTCCATCGGCTGGCACGACGATGTGGAAACGGCCCAGGCGGAGATCGCCGGCGCGATAAAAAAAGTCTCGCAGGGAAACGGCGTGCTGCTTTTGACGGACATGTTCGGCGGCACGCCCACGAATATTTCCGCGATGTTTCTGAAAGAAGGCGAGGTTGAGATCGTCACCGGCGTGAACTTGCCCATGGTCATCAAGCTGGCTTCGCAAAACAAGCCGATGACATTGAAAGAAATGACCCTCGAGGTAGAACAGCAGGGCAAAACCGCCATCTATAGCGGCAGCGCGCTTTTAAATCCGCAAAAAATGAAAAAAGATGCTTGAAGACAAGGCAACCATCGTCAATTCGCTGGGCCTGCATGCGCGGGCCGCGGCGCAGCTGGTGCACCTGGCGAACGGCTTTAAAAGCAACATCAAGCTACAGAGAAGTGATAATAACGGCGTGGCGGATGCGAAGTCCATTCTGAGCGTGCTGACGCTGGCGGCGACAAAAGGCGTCGAACTGCTGATCTTTGTCGAGGGAACGGACGAGGACGGGGCCATGGCCGCGATCAGGGAAATAATAGAAAAAGGGTTTGGCGAGATGTGAGTAGCGTATGCCGTTTACTCTCAAAAATACGAAAAAGAAAAAAGGCCCACCGCCCGGTCCCGGGATAATTCTCAAAGGCAGATCGGTTTCCAAAGGCGTCGCCGTCGGAAAGGCGGTTTGTCTCTACGGCATCAAGCGGCAATTCTACCGCAGCAAATTAAAGGACAACGAGGTCGAGCGGGAAATAAAACGCGTCCGGGCGGCGGTGCGCCTGGCGCGCCTGCGGCTGAAAAAGATCAGCGCGCCCGCTAAAGACGCTTCGAACAGTATTCTCGACGTCCAGTTTCTGATGCTGGAAGACCGCTCTCTCTTAGGGCAGATAGAAAGTTTGATCCGCAGCAAACAGGTCAATGCCGAATGGGCGGTGAAAGAGGTCAGCGACAAATACCTGGAAGCCTACAAGGCGATCCAGGATGAATACCTGCGGGAAAGATATGTCGACCTGGAAGACGTGACCGAACGATTGATGGGCGCGCTGGACGGCGGCATTCACAGCTCGTTGTCTTTTTCCGATAAGACCATCGTGATCGCCAAGGAATTAAAACCGTCCACCATGGTCGAGCTTCTAAACGGCCACGCCAGCGGCATTGTGACCGAAAGCGGCGGCTGGACGTCGCATACTTTTATTCTCGCCCGCGAACACGGCCTTCCGTCCGCGACCGGTGTGAAAAATGTGCTGCGGCAGATCAAAACCGGCGATACGGTGGTCGTCGACGGGAATCTGGGAATAGTTCACATAAACCCGCCCGATAAAAAGCTGAAAAAATATTCGCCGTCCCCGGCGCCCGTTTCGAGAAGCAAACCCAGGGCTGCAGCCGAAGTTCCGCAAAAATTTAAAACGCTCGACGGCAGGGAAATAATCATCCGGGTAAATTCCGATACGGCGATGAACTACCAGGAAGCGAAAAAGCTCGGGGCAAAAGGCATCGGGCTTTATCGCTCGGAATTTTTGGTCAATCGCGAGCGCGGCTTTCCCTCGGAGAAAACTCAGCTTCGCGAGTACAGCCACATCGCTGCGGAAACCGCCCGCGACGGCGTCTGCATCCGGACATTCGACATCGGCGTTTCACAGGCGTTCGATGAACTGGACGAGAAGGAAAAGAATCCCGCGCTGGGCCTGCGCGCGATCAGGCTGGTCCTGGCAAACGAAAAGATCTTCCGCACGCAGATCCGCGCCTTGCTGCAGGCTTCGCACGGCAAGAATCTCAATATCGTTTTGCCGATGATCTCAGATGTGGCGGAGATCACGCAGGCAAAACGGATCATCGCGGAAGAAAAAAAGCGCTCAAGAGTAAAGGCATAAAAGTAGGCAAGCCGAAACTGGGCGCGATGATCGAAGGTCCCTTCGGCCGTGCTGATGGCGGAAGAAATGGCCGCCGAGGTCGATCTTTTAAGCCTGGGGACCAACGATCTGGTGCAATACCTGCTGGCGGTCGACCGCGATAACGAAAATGTCGCCGAATGGTTCAGGACGCTGCACCCGGCCGTTTTACGCGCGATAAGGCACGTCGTGGAAGCCGGGCGGAGATTCTCGATCCCCGTTCTGGTCTGCGGCGAAATGTCCGGCTCGCCGGTTTACAGCGTGATCCTGATCGGTCTGGGCGCGGTCGAATTAAGCATGAGCGTAAAGTCCATCCCACGCGTAACTGATGTGATCACACAAATTAGCTCGAAAGACGCAATTGCCGTTACGAAACAGCTGCTAAGCTGCCGCAGCGCCGACGAGGCGGAAAACCTGGTGCGCGCCGAATTTCGGCGTAAATGGCCGCATTTATTTACTTTAGAGGCTTTACCCGGCGCCAAAAAGTGAAAAAAGGCGGAAACACGAGCGTCAGCGAGTGTGTAAGGACGTAAAAATACACGCCCTAACGGTCGTGTTTCTGCGTTCTTCCGTCTTCGAGTTTAGAGGTGCAGTTTCCCGGCTTTAGCCGCTGTCAGGCAAAGCCAATAATAGCTAAATAATTACAAATGAATAATTTAGAAGGAATAATTGCGGAGCAGCCGGCTTTCTTAATTTTAACCCGCCCAATTGCCTAAAAATCTAGAATCTAAAAGGTTTTGGTCATTTATAAAAGCAGGACGCCAGGCCATTTTCGCGGCCGCGGCATATCGAATGCTCAAAAGGCTTGTCCTGTACCGCTTTTGTTTTATCTTTGTTTGCCCGATAAAGACAAAAAGAAAAGCGCGCTGCGGGTAAAGCCGACCCGAGGGAATATGATCAAGAGTGCCTTAAAAATTCTAATAATATCCTTAATTTGCGCCGTTGCATTTACGCTGGAGCTGACGGCCCAGACTGTGTCCAGCGATAAAAATAAGAACGGCGGAAATAAAAACTTTCCTTTTTCCCAGAACCCAAAGCGAAAGCCTAAACCGGCCACGCAAAATTCGAACACGGCTGAAGTCGTTTCGAGTTCCAACGACGGACAGGTTGCCGCCGGCGAGGGAAATTTCGAGGGGCGCTCCAGCGCGCAGAAACTCGCGTCGGTATCGCGCACCAGGAATGCCGCGGCCAGAAACGCCTCAAAACCGCCGACGGAGCTTTACCGCATCGGCAGCGGCGATGTGCTCGATATCAGGCTGCTGAACGCGGAGACAAAAGATTCTACGCTCTTTACCGTGATGGACGACGGCTCGATCGATTACCCGCTCGCCGGGGGAGGGGTCCTGATCGGCGGTATGACGGTCGATGAAGTGGAAGAAATGCTCGCCGGTAAGGTAAAGCTTTACGAAAATTCCGAATTTTCCGTCACCGTGCGCAATTTTACCAGCCACGCTGTTACCGTTTTGGGTCAAGTGGAAAAACCCGGCAATAAAGCGCTACGCCGCGAAGCAGTTCCCCTTTACGTGCTGCTGGCCGAAGCCATTCCGAACGCGACGGCGGACCGGGCTGTGATCGTCCGCGCCGACCGCCAGACGATAAACGTAAATCTGGAAGAGGCCGGCGCAAACGATACTCTGATCTATCCCGGCGACGTGGTGCGGGTCACTTCGGGCGCGGGCGCGGCCGGCGGTTCACAGTTTTATTACATCAGCGGCGTGCAAAGCCCCGGCGAGAAGGCATTTCGTCCGGGTTTGACGCTGACCCAGGCAATACTTGCCTGCGGCGGCCTGACACGGCAGTCTTCATCGAAAATATTCATTTCCCGGCAAAACGGACAGGGGTTGCTGATCTCCGCGGCCCACAATCTAAAGGAGATCAAGGAAGGCAAAACTCCCGATCCGGTCATCCAGGCAGGCGATAGGATAGAAGTCAAGAATTAGTCATTCGTCCTTAGTCATTTTGCTCTTAGCCCTTAGCTAAAGACCTGTTATTAGAACGTAAATGCAAGAGCCTAAGACAGATGACAATGGCTAATGACCAATAACAAAGGACATCGGATCGGCCTCATAAATTTTTTTGACAAATTTTTTGAAATACTACCACTGTTGAACATTTTTTGTTATTATATGTTTCGCCTTGCACGGGACAGGTCGGGTAATCGCTTCCGGGTTTAATATCCGGGAGAGGAAAGTCCGAACACCGGAAGGGCGGCGAGCCGGTTAACTACCGGGCATTCGCGCGAGCGAATGACGACAAGTGCAACAGAAAATAGTCCAGCCAATTAATTTGGTAATGGGTGAAATGGTGCGGTAAGAGCGCACCAGCGCGTTTGGCGACAGGCGCGGCTAGGCAAACTCCTCGCGGTGCAAGACCAAATAGAAAAGCGTCATCAGGGCTGCCCGCCCGACTTTACGCTCCGGCGTAAAACGCTTTTGGGTAGGTCGCTAGAGTTTTTCGGTAACGAAAGACCCAGATGAATGATTACCGCTTCAGGTTTCCTGGAGCACAAAATTCGGCTTACAGACCTGTTTGGCAAGGCGGCTTCAAATATTAACATTTTAAAGTTGCAGGAAAGAGAGAAGGATCAACAAATGACAAATCGTAGAGGTGTTTTTATCGGAGCTTATGTTCCTAACGAATTGAAAGAATCCCTGCGGCGCCGCGCCGCGGCCGACCATCGCACGCTTTCACAGGAAATTACCAGGATTTTGACCGAAGCCGTGCACGGACAGGGGCTTCCGGCGGGCAGCGTGGATCGCCGCCAGGGTGATAACAGCACACCGCGACGCCGCTCGACCGATCCTTTGCCGCGCCGCCGGACGGATGATCTGCCTTATGTGGCCGGGGCTGAAGGAAACAATAGCACCCGTTAAATTTGTGCTTGATCCCGCTTGATGAGCGCTGCCTTTGCCCCGGGCGGCGCTCATCGCATTTTAAAGGGGCGTTTGTTAAACTTGAGTTTCTTTATGGGTAAGAAAGGTTTTTGGATAGCCACTATCGGCATCTTGTTCGGTTTTGCGGGCGGATTTTTTTTCGCTAATATGCTCAACCGCCAGGAGATCGATTCTTTAAAGGCAAAGGCCGCGCAGTCACCGGTGTCGGAAAAGGCGGAACCAGGCGGGAATGATCAAAACGTACCCGACCTGACCGCGGACGAGATAAAACAAAAGATCGCGCAAGCGGACCAAAATCCCGAAAACATCGATTTTCAAAAAAACCTGGGCTTGTCTTTGTACCTCTACGCGGAGATGCGAAAGAATACCGAGCTGCTGCCGGAGGCGAAGCGGCTGATGCTCAGGGCATACGAAAAAGATCCGAAGGACTACGAGTTGTTGATAGGGCTGGCCAATGTCAGCTTCGTTCTGGGGCAAAAAAATCAGGACAATAAAAGCCTGGAAGAAGCGCGTGAGTTTTACCACCGGGCACTGGAGATCAAACCCAAAGAGGTCGATTTGCAGACGGACGTCGGCTCGACATATTTTCTCGAAACTCCTCCGCAGTATGAGAAAGCATTAGCTGAATACCGCAAAGCCCTGCGGATCGATCCGAACCACACCAGGACCTGGACAATCTTTCGCGCACGCTGCTGATGCTCGGCCACACTGAAGAAGCCGAAGGATATATGGCTAAGTTAAAAAAACTCGAGCCCGGCTATCCCGGCCTGGCCGACCTGGAATCTTTACTGGCGCAGAAACAATAAACTCACTTGCCAAAAGACGACGTGTTTTAGCCCATTCCGCCAGAAAAACATCCGGCAAATAAGAACGGCGGTAAGGTCTGCTGGCTCTGCGTTTCTCACGCCCGAACTGATAACCACGAGATACATCATCGGCGCTTTCGAGGCGCTCCCTTAGCAAAATCCGGCCGGACTTAGTTATACTTTCCGTGTTCTAATTTTAAATCGTCAATGAGATATTTAATTTTATTTTTGATCTTGCTGGCCGTGATGTCGTGGATCGGCTGGCGTTTCAGACGGCAGTTGTCTTTTGGTTGGCAGATGTGGAAGATGCTGCGCGGCGCCTACACGAAAAGCCGGCAGCAAACCGGGGCCGCGCCTGTACAGGAAAAAATTCCCGCCGGGAAACTGGTGCGATGCGAAAAATGCGAAACGTGGGTGCCGAAAGATACCGCTTTGAATTTCGGGAATAATACTTATTTCTGCTCGGCGAAATGCATGGAAAAACCTGTGGCGGGTTAAAAGTTTGAATCCCGCCTTTAGGCGGCTGTTTTTAACTGGGAGCGCGGACGGCTCGTTCGCACGAACGCGTAGCATTCGAGAACCACCCCGCCGCTAAAGCGGCACCCCTCCTTCGTAAGGAGGGGAGTTTTAAGACCCTGCCGCCTAAAAGGTGGGACTTACAACGAATCAGAAGCTTTTAGTTTTATAGTGAAAACCGCACCGCGGTTTTCGGAGTTTGCGGCGGTGAGCGAGCCGGAATGCTGCGAGATCACGCGGTGAGACAGCGCCAGCCCGATGCCGTGGCCTTTATCCTTTGTGGTAAAAAACGGCACGAAGATCATCGGCAGATCTTTTTCCGAAATACCCTCTCCCGAATCGACAATTTCTATCTGCGACCATTTTTGATGGGCTTTATCTTTTAGAAGCGAGCCTTTGACCGATACTTTTTTAAGAGTGCTTTCCGCGGGAATGGCCTCCGCCGCGTTCCTCAGTAAATTTAAAAAAGTTTGCTTTAGCATTCTCTCGTCCGCCTGGACCATGCCGAAATTTCCCGTGATCGAGAGTTCGACACTGTGCGTTTCGAAAACCCCGCTCAATTCACGCGCGCACTCGCGAATCAGGTCCGATAAAGAAACCTCAGCGAGATTAAGCGGTTTCGGGCGCGCAAAATCCAGAAACGCCGTGGTCATTTCCGAAAGATTACGCACCTCCAGCAAAAGCTGCCCGGCGGCAAGCCTGGCTTTTTCATCGGCGCCGATCTTTTGGAAAAGCTGGGCATAGCTTTGCAGCGCGCCGAGCGAATTTTTAAATTCGTGCGCGATCCCGGCCGACATTTCGCCCAGGCTTTCCAGGTTTTGTTTGAGAGCGAGCTGCTCGCGCAGTTCTTTTACTTCCGTTAGATCGGCCAGCAAACATAAAACGCCGTCCTGCATTTCGGCTGCCGCGTCGTCGATCGGAGCTACGGTCACGCCCAGCCGCACCTGGCGATTATTTGAATTATGCCCCGAAATCTCTTCGCGCAGGAAGATCCGGCCGTGGCCCAGGCATTTTCCGACCATCTCTGCCAGCGCCGGGTAATTTTTCAGCAGTTCATTAAAATGCACATTTCTCGAATTGGTATTTATTTCCAATAATTCGCGCGCGGGAGCATTAATGGTTTGGGCCAGGCCGTCAGCGTTAAAGGCGATGATTCCGGAAGGCAGACTGGCGACAATTTTTTCGCTGAATCTTTCCGCCGTGGCAGCGCGCTGGCTGGCTTCGGCGTTGAGTAATTCCAGCTCATGCTGCTGATCCTGCAGGCGGTTCAACACGCCTTGAAAAGTCTCCATCACAAAATCGGATTCGTTTTGCGTTTTTGTCCCGTTGCCCAAGTTAGCTATGATCTGCGCTTCGTCGGCGATCTCGCGAAAAGGGCGCATAGAATTGCGCAGGATAATAAAAAAAGCCAGCAGCGTGAAAATAAAAATTGTAACAACGAAAATCACCGTGGAGGACGAGCGCGATTCCATGGGCAAAGAGCTGAGAAACGGCACAAAAAGCACCAGCACCGCCATCAGTATTATGAAGCCGGTTAGCAGGAGCAACGAAACACGGTAGCGCCGCAAAAAACTCATAAAATTTTAGTTGGGAATAAAGTTCGTGACATACCAGCGGAGAATGATGTCTCCGAAAAGCAGCGACAAGATCGAGCCCAGGCCAAGAAAAATTCCGAAGGGGATGCGGGTTTGAAGATCGGGCTCTTTTTTGGCTACCATCAGGGCAATTCCGCCGACCGCGCCGGTGAGCGTACCGAGGAAAAGCGCCAGCAGCGTTAGGCGCCAGCCCAAAAGCGCGCCCACGGCAAACATCATTTTGACGTCGCCCAGACCCATTGCCTCGATTCCGCGCAGGACCTTCCACAATTTGCCCAGCAGCCAGAGAGTACCGCCGCCGGCCAGCGCTCCCAAGACCGCTCCCAGCAGCGACACGAGCCACAAAGGCATATCTGTCATTTTCGACAAGGGCGCAAATTTCAGGTCGTCGAAAAATATCGTGCTGAAAGCGAGCGGGAATATCAGCCGCACCAGGAACGCAAAAATAATTCCCGGGTAGTTGATCGCATTCGGCAGGATCATGTGCTCGGCGTCGATAAAGATCAGCGCAACTATCCCGGCAACAAAGATCAGATAAACGGGCAATATCGGAGTGAGATCGAATTTCCAGAAAACCAGCGCGAATAAAACGGCCGTCAGCAGTTCGACCGCCGGATAGCGAAAAGAGATCGGCGTTCTACAATTACGGCATTTGCCGCCCAGCACCAGCCAGCTCAGGATGGGAATATTATCGTACGCTTTAATTTTCGCTTTGCATTTAGGGCACGCCGAGTTCGGAAAAACGATCGATTCTTCGTGCGGCAGGCGGTGGATCACGACGTTCAGAAAACTGCCGATGACCGCACCCAACACAAAGAAAAAAATATAGCCGATGTAATCGGGCAAACCCAGAATGGTTTCGAATGAAGTTAGTAGCATTTTAACCGGTTAAATTTAGCAGATCGAAATGGTAAGAAGCGCGTGTGCGGGCACTTAAACGCCCAATTAATATAATAACTTGTTGAACAAAAAAGGGGAAGAAAAATCGGTAGCAGGATATAAATCCATGGTGCTGGGTTTTATCTAGGATTCCTAGCGGTTCTAGATCGGAAACTTAGCGATTATTTTTTCTAATCTTTTTTCATGTTTCCCTCCAAAAATCCTTAAATTTCTTTGAATATCAAGAAATCGTGCTATTATGTCTGACGGAAAAATTTGTAAGGAATGATCGTTTCTGACTATATATAGGATAAAGGACACACTTCAAGTGTCGCGCCGAGCGGGAAAAGCGGCACGTGGATTTATCCTCTAAAGCAATTGAAAATTGCCGTTAAAACAGATCCGTACTCTGCGAAAGGAGCTCCCAGAAACTCTTTATAAGCTGGTAACTACTTCCGACAGAAGGATTTGTGTTTACAACGACCGGGGCAGAACCGCGTCCATCTTCATCCGGAGGCGGCGGCGCAATCGGACAATGAGAATCACCGGCAAAGCCGAAAGACGCCAGTATCAAAGTGAGTAAAAAGGTGGACAAGTAAAGTTTTAATGAACTTTTTTGCATAGTTGAAACTCCCTAGTTTTTATTTGGAAAAGCTAGTTAGCAATAATATTTGCAAAACTCAAGGCAGGCAAATCATGAGCATTTCGAAAACGTTAAAAAGACCAGAAGTGGGCATTATCGCGATGTGCGATCTCGCCAAACAATTGGAAGATTCGGGCGAGTATGTTAAGGCAGCAAAGGCTATGGGGGAGTGGTGGCAGGGTATAGGTGTTAGACCCGATATGGGCAATCAACTTGCCGGCAAGAAAGCCGCTATTTTGTCGCGCATAGGGGCGCTTTCCGGCTGGCTGGGGAGTACGCAGCAGGTACCCGGTTCACAGGAAAGAGCGAAAGACCTTATCAGCGAGGGCGCTGATCTGTTTGAGTCAATAGATTTTAAACAAGAATGGGCTGAAGCGCGCAGCGATCTGGCAGTTTGTTATTGGCGGGAAGGCGCTTTCGAGGAAGCCCGAATAATACTTCAGGACGTTTTGAATAGTGGTGTTATATTTTCACCGGAACTTAAAGAGAAAATACTCCTTCGTTTAGTGACTGTTGAAATATCAACGAAACATTTTGAAGCGGCGTCAGTCCTCATCAATCAAGTTGCCTCTTTAATAGAAGAAGAAGAAAATTCCTTGCTTCTTGGAAAATTTTATTTTTATCGGGCATTTACATTGCGCAGCCAGGGAGAAGACCAAAATAATCATGATTTACTTCTTGCAGCTGTGGAAGATTACCAAAGGGCAGGACAGTATTATGAAAAAATAAAGCACGGACTTTTTGCGGCCAATGTAGAAAATAATTTAGGTAATGTTTATCGCCTTTTGAATGATTACAAAAATGCGCATTCTCACCTAGATAAGGCAATATATCTTTTTATAAAACTTAAAGATCAAGCGAATGCGGCTTTAGTTTATGAAAATAAAGCTCAAGCCTTTCTAGCGGAAAATAAATTGGAAGATGCCGAAATAGCTGCGCATACCTCAGTGAAAATGGTACGCAAAGGCGATGAGAAATCCATATTAGCCGAATCTCTCACCACACTGGGAATAGTTTTGAGCCGGGGAGGAAACTTAGACGAAGCTATACGTTCATTTAACGAAGCTAAAGAGACCGCTCTCAAGGTCGGGGACACGGAAAGCGCCGGAAACGCGGTGTTGACCCAGATGGAGGAACTTCAATCCCATCTATCGCCGATAATTTTTCGCGCGCTTTACATGCAGGCGGATGAGTTGTTGAAGAACTCGCCCAAGATCAGCACTATTAACCGCCTGCAAAGAATCGTCAGAAAGCAGTTTGAAATTAGCGGATTCCAAATTGAAGAACCGGCGGATGCCCAACAGAAAACGAAATTACTGAGTCAGGCAAACAAGCTCGATTCTCTTTTTGAAAGCGGAAAAGTCAAGCTGGTCATTGACTGGGAGAATTTTTCGCTGCCGGAAGCGGTTCGAAGCTTTGAAGGAGAGATCATTCTGAAAGCGTTGAGTGAAACCAATGGGCGTGTGACCAGGGCCGCCAGACTGCTCGGACTGTCGCATCAAAGTTTGAGCTTGATCCTGCACCAGCGGCACAAGGAACTTAATAAATTCTGTGTCCAGCGAAAACCACGCAGCTCGAAAGTTAACTCCCACTGAGCAAAAAAAGCGCCGAGTCAATTCGGCGCTTTTGCATTTTCGTTAGATAACTACGCAATTGTTATAACTATGTAAAATTACAGCTGTCAGCTATTAGCTTTTAGCTGATAGCTGTTTAAAATCAAATTTCCTACTTTATAAAAGGCCTTCAACCCCACGGCGGGCAACTAACAACCAGGATTTCGCAACAATAGAAATAGCCACTTCGGAAAGCTTGCATTGCTGTATTTTTACAGTATTTAAAAGGGCAACGGACAAAAATAAAATTAAATATGAAACCCCCTCATTTACTTGCCTGCAGTTTATTAATTGTTTTTCTGTCGATCTTGGGAGTTTTTGGCCAGACTCCCAAAGGTTTTATTACCGGCAAGGTCACCGAGCGGACCACCGGCCAGCCGGTCGCCGGTGCCAAAATTTCGGTCGCGCGCCTAGCCGAGGCGACCTCTGATGACGAGGGCAATTTCAGGCTCGAGATCGAGCCCGGGATTTACGATGTGCAGATCGGCGCGGCGGGTTTTGCTTCGATCACCCGGAACCAGATCGCGGTGACCGGCGGGCGCAACAGCCTGCTTGATGCGGTGCTTGAAGTTACCAGGACTGAAAGGGTCGACGTTCGAAGCGCGATCTTTGCGGAAAATACCGAACAGAGCGTTAGCAACACGACGCTGACCCGCGAAGATATTCGCGCTACGCCCGGCAGCGGCGGCGATCCATTGCGGGTGATAAATTCGCAGCCCGCGGTAAGCGCGGCTTCGGGAGAGTTTGCCGACCTGATCGTCCGCGGGGGGACCGCCGGCGAAAACCTGACTTTTATCGACCACATACCGGTCGGAGATTTTACTTATTTTACCGATAAATACGACGGCCATAACGGGGGGCGTGCCGCAATTTTGCCGCCGGACGTTTTTGAAAAAGCGGAATTTTCCGCCGGCGGATTCGGCGCGCGCTACGGCGATCGCATGTCGTCCGCGCTCGATATTACTTTGCGCCCGTCCAACCGGGACAGAATTCAGGGGGTCATCTTTGCTGATTCCGGAACGGCGGGCGGTAGTATCGATGTTCCTTTCGGGAAAAAAGGCGGCTGGCTTTTTTCCGCCCGGCGCAGCTATATAGACGTCGCTTTGGATGTGGCCGGAATTGCCGAGCAAGGCATAATCGGTTACCCGCGGACTTTCGATACGATCAACAAAGTGATCTACGACCTAACGCCGCGGCACAAGCTTTCGTTCACCGCCATGAATTTTTTCGAATCGTTCGAGCAAACCGACGAACAGGCTTCGAATCTGGCACGCCGGACCGACCGGTTTAGAATGCGGCGCACGTCGCGGCGTCTTATTTTCGGATCAACATTGAGTTCGACCATCGGCGAAAAAACTCTCTCGCAGGCGACTTTTTGGGCGGCAGGCGCGCACAACGACGGCAGCTTTTATCATCCTTTTTCTACGTTTCTTCAGCGTACGCGCGACTTGCGCGATTCGCAGTTCGGCATCAAGGAAGATATTACTTCAGCGCTTTCCTCCCGGGTGCGTGTTGCGGCGGGCGGCGGCGTTTACTTCGACCAGGACAATTATTTTACTTTTGAAAATGTCGGCCTGGTTTACAGCCCGCTGGAAGAAGAAACTTTCGCACCGGCGCGGCAAAACCGGCTGCAAACGAGCGGCGCGACCTCGGCCTATGCCTACGCTCAGGCGACGGGAAATATCACGGAAAAATTTTCGATCACGCCGGGAGTGAGGATCGATCATTACGGCCTGGCCGGTGAGACGAAAATTAGCCCGCGCCTCGCGGCAAGATTCAATCCGATACCGACCGTCTCCGTTACTTTCGGCGCGGGAATTTACCGCCAGCCGCCGGACGTTTTTGTTTTGTCGCTTACTCCGAATAATAGAGGTCTTAAGACGCAAACGGCAAATCATATTATCGGCGGGATCGAATGGCTGGCGCGTGAAGACCTTCGGGTCAGGTTTGAAGTATATCGAAAAAAATATGAAAGGCTCATTTTGCGGCCGCTGCGCCCGACGCCCGCGTTTGTGGCGGACGGAAATTATATAGATACCGGCAGCGGCGAGGCGAGCGGGTTTGAAATTTCCCTGCAAAAAGCCCTGACCGGTTTTCTTTCCGGCCAGGCCTCTTACGGGTATGTAAGATCATGGCGAAGATTTGAAGCAGGCGGCGTAAAGTTTCCGGCTGATTTTGAAAGGCCTCATCAATTGACCCTGATCGGCATTACCAGATTTTACGGATTTAACGTGGCGGCAAAATACCGCCTGGCAAGCGGGCTGCCGTACACCCGGCGAACTCCCGTTCAACTGACCCCGCCGTTCGGGCCTTTTTCTGCAGCGGATCGCATCGCCGACGGACATTAATGCCCTGCGGCTGCCGAAATTTGCCAGCCTCGATCTGCGGGTGGAAAAGCGGTTCGGCTTCAAACGCTGGTCGTTCGCGCCCTACCTGGATTATTTCAACATCACTAACCACAACAGCATCGTGCAGCCGAATTATGAATTCTTTTCGCCGGCACCTTTCTTTTTAAGCGAAAATAAAAGGCTGCCGATCTTTGGATTGAGAATAGAGTTTTGATAGCTGAGATTTCTAATTCCGTAGGAATGTCATATTTGTAGAAAGAGTGTCTGGGGGAACTTACAATCTCTTTTTCGTGTTATTTCGTGTGGGTTAGTAGTTTCTCTTTATGGTCTTTAGAAATAAGACATTAAGAAGAAACCACGAAATCACGAAACGACACCAACAAATCTAAATCGGCACGATATTTTGTAACTTGAGTGCTGCAAATATGCCGTCCCTAGCGGAACTATCCTGATCCCGTCAGCCAAGTCGCCAACGAGGTAGCCTCGAGTTCTTCGCCTTACACTGCTGGTTTCGGTCATATAATAACTCGGGGCACTGGTCCCGGAGCTGCCAACTTCAACCACCCGCTACCGCAGGTGGTACTGACTGTGAGGCCAAGATATTTTTTTTAGATCCAAAATCTAAAATCCAAAATCGGAGGGCACTTCATCAATCGAATAATAGACCGGCTTCCCGGTCTCGACAAAATGATTGCGCTCGCGGTCCGTTCCGCTTGAGCTGCTAATCACCAATATCGCATCGCATCTCTCAACCACCGCCATCGATATCCGCATTATGGCCTCGTAATTATCGGCCACGTCCGCGCGCTCCACCACGGGCAGCGCCGCGTTTACCCCTATCAAGGGCGTGTGTCCCGCTTCAAGCAGCCGGGCCGCCGCCTGGTTCATCGCATCGAAGTTCTCCCGCCGCTCTTCCTCCGTCTCAGCCGAATATTTCCCCGCAACCGCTATTATCATAGTTATCCATGTTAGCCGATTTCCGGCCGTACAATAAAAAGAGGCTGCCGGTTCATGCAGCCTCCATCCAAACCTTCCGGGCCGGCATGTCATTGGTCAGTGGCCATGTCCTCGACAACAGGCGTCAAACGCCGAAGCGCGTCCGCACCCGAGGACTGCGTCCAGAAGCGATTTGTTTTATTGATGGAATTTCTGAAAATTGGTGAGTCGTGCTGGGCTCGAACCAGCGACCCGCTGATTAAGAGTCAGCTGCTCTGCCAACTGAGCTAACGACCCCCACCAAATCCGCGAAGTTATTAATTATAGCAAAGTCTGCGGTTGTTTCAAGTAGTGCGGGCTTAGCATTCTTTGCGCAACACTTTGCGTCCTTTGCGGGTTAAAAAAGCGATCAACCGCAAAGAGCGCAGAGAGAAATACGATCATTACTAAATCCGTGATATTCTTTGGCAAAAGAGCTTATAGTTTTACGTTCATAGTCAGAGTTTAAAAATTAAAAATGCGCGAATGCCCTAAATGCGAACTTTGTTTTGACGAAGACGTGCTGTTTTGCCCGCATGACAGCGCGGAAACGCGTACGAGTTTGCCTGGGCCGGCTTTGCTGGCGGGCCGTTACCTGCTGGAAAAACGTTTGGGGCGCGGAGCGATGGGGCAGGTGTACCTGGCGCAGGACGAAAATCTGGGCACGCGCAAGGTAGCGGTTAAGACCGTCCGCCGCGATTTTCTCGACAGCGAAAGTTTGCAGGAGGGTGAGGCCATCGCGCGGTTCGAACGCGAGGCGCGCTCGGCCGCTTCGATCCGCCACCCGAACGTGGTGGACGTGACCGATTTCGGAAAAACCGAAGACGGTGTTTTTTACCTGGTAATGGAATACGTGGAAGGTGAAACTCTGCACCGCCTGCTGCGCCGCGAAGGCACTTTGACGACAAAACGCGCTTTGCATCTGCTGAAGCAGATCGCTTCCGGCGTGGAGGCCGCGCACGAAGCGAACATCCTGCACCGCGATCTTAAACCCGCCAATATTTTTCTGATGTACACGCGCAAAAAAACCGAGGGAGACACGGACGACGGTTTTGTTAAAGTGGGAGATTTCGGGCTTGCCAAGATCGTCAATCAAACCGTAACGGACACCGGTTCCGCCGAAGGGCCATCGTCGCGCGGCATTGTCGGCACGCCGGAATTCATGGCTCCCGAACAGATGCAGTACGAAGCCGTGCTCGACGCCCGCGCCGATATTTACGCGCTGGGAACGATCGCCTACCTGATGCTGGGCGGCAAAACTCCCTTTACCGGCGATCTGCCGCAGATAGTAGCGCAAAAATTGATGGACAAGCCGACCCTGCTTTCCGCCATCAGGTCGGACATCTCGTTCGACGTGGAAAAAGTAGTGATGCAGGCACTGGAAACCAGCCCGGCGGCGCGGCCCGAAAGTGTTTCGAATTGGATCGCTGATCTGGAAAAAGCGGCCGGCGGCGAGTCGGAGAAAACAGGCGGCGGCAACTCGCGACTGGTAATAATGGCAACCGTCGGCGCGGAAGTGTACGTGGATGATGAAAGAAGGGGAAGCGTCGGAAGTTCCGGCCGGCTGGTCCTGACGACGATTCCTGCGGGCCAACATATTTTACGCGTCTGCATGGCCGGGAGCCGTGACGACGAGCGCGTGATAGAGATCCGCGAGGGCGCTTCGGAACAGGTGATCCAGGCAAATCTTCACCGGTTGGGAACGCCGAGCAGGCCTTCGTCTTCGGCCGGCAGCCACGAACCGGGATACATGAGCTCTTTGCCGGACATTGTGAGCTGTGTCAAATGCGGCGCCCGTTTTGCTTCGGGGGTGAAATTTTGCGGGCGCTGCGGCAACACCCAGTTCGTTACCATCGGCCAGCCTTCAGTTTCCGGCGGCGCGTTCAATTGCCCGCGCTGCGCTTTGAAACTGCCGCGCTTCAGCAAATTCTGCGGACGCTGCGGATTTAAAATGAACGCCGGAACCCTGCAGGCCCAACATTCTCCGGGGCAGAAAGGACCGCGCCGGGTGGAGGTTTTTTGCGCGAAATGCGGCGCGAGTTACCCGGCAGGAACAAAATTTTGCGGGCGCTGCGGGAACATCCTTAACTCCTAAGGCGTAATTAGCTTATAATACTGGACGGTTTTATCTAATCGAGTGCGAAGGACCCACAGACTATGAAAAAATGCCCCAGCTGCGGTAGGACATACGTCGATGCGGCGCTGAATTTTTGCCTTCAGGACGGCACTGTTTTGGAACAGGATACGGTGTCGACCTTCGGAAACGAAGAAACCATGGTCTCAGGGCAGCCATATAACACTAATCCTAATCGTTCGCCCTACAGCAGCCCGACAAATCCTCCGCCGACCTGGGCCGCTCAGCCTTATGGCGCTCAACCGCGAAAACGTAAATCGAGGGCCTGGCTTTGGATCCTGCTTACTTTTTTGCTTTTCGGCATGATAGGAGTCGCCGGCTTTTTTGGGTTCCTGGTTTATCTGGGAATGAAGATGGATGAAGCAAAAAATAAAAACAGGTCGGCCGTTAATTCTTACGGCACCAACAAAGTAAAATCAAATGTCAATTCAAATACAAAACCCGGCGACGTGGAAGTGAAGAAAGAGGATTTTTCAAAATGGAAAACCGGCGTTTTCGGTTACGGCACGGTGGAATATAAAGATGACGAGTTGATCGTGACCAGTAAGGACAAAGAACATTATTGTTTGATCCACGCGCTTCCCACTTTTCTCTCAAATGACGCCGTCACCCGGGTCACGGTAAAAAACATTTCCAGCCGGGCCGCGGATTCGGGTTTCGGGCTGATGGTTCACGGCAACCCGCTGGTGGTCATGCTCAAGGATTATGCTTTTTTGATCCGGACGGACGGAAAGCCTTCGTACCGCGTGGTGCAGCATTCGGTTTCGACACAAAAGGAACTGGTAAAATGGACCCCTTCTTCGGCCATCAACGACGGCAACGAGGAAAATGATCTGGAAGTGAGGGACGAAGGGAAGAAGCTTTTGTTTTACATAAACGGAACACTGGTCACGACTATCGATGATAAGAACGGCGAGGCCAACAGCGTCGCCGGAATATACGCGGGCGACGGCATTCCGATAGCGTTTTCGGACCTCGAAATAGAGAAAACCAAGTAAAAGCATTACTTTAAATCAGATTATTTATATCATTGCATATAAAACGTTTATACAATCGGTATTATTTAAATGAAAGTAACGTTAAAGGTAATTGCGGGCCCCCACACAGGCCGCGAGTTTACCTTTGACCAGCCCGACACTTTTCTCATCGGACGGGCTGAAAAAGCCCACTTTTGTTTGCCCGACGACAGATTTTTTTCCCGACATCATTGCCTGCTGGAAATAGCCCCGCCGCTATGTTTTTTGCGCGACCTCGGCTCGACCAACGGAACATTCGTGAACGGACGCGCGGTGCAGTCAACGCACCTTAGAAGCGGCGACCGGATCCAGGGCGGGGAAACCGTTCTACTGGTCGAGCCCACGGTGGAAAAGCATCCCACGCACGGTTTTGTAAGGAATGAGCAGCCGTCGGAAATTACCGTTCAGTGCCTGAACTGCGGGCTGCTGTCAAAAACCGAAGGCGATATATCGGAAGGCAAAATATCTTTTATCTGCGAAGAGTGCAGGCCAAAGCTTAAGAACAACCCGCAGCCAATTCCGGGGTACGAAATGCTGCGAATGCTGGGACAGGGGGGAATGGGAAGCGTGATGCTGGCGCGCGAAACGGAAACCGGCCGGGCGGTCGCGATCAAAACCCTGCTTCCGGAAGTGGCCGTCAACGAACAATCGATGCAGAGGTTTTTACGCGAGATCAAGGTCGCGGCTTCATTGCATCATCCGAACATAGTCGGGTATCTCGAACACGGTTCTCATCGCGGGATCATCTACCTGGTCACGGAATTCATCGACGGCAACGACGCGGCAAAACTGGTAAAAATGCGCGGCAGCCGGTTGAACTACCGCGAGGTCGGCAAGATCATGGAACAGATCCTGGCCGCTTTGGAGTATGCCCATAGGCGCGAGTTCGTGCATCGCGATATCAAGGATCAAAATATTTTAGTGGAGGGAAGTTATCCAAATCTGAAGGCGAAGCTGACCGATTTCGGGCTGGCGAAAAGTTTTAAACAAACGGGACTAAGCGGCGTGACGATGGTGGGCGATGTGGCGGGAACGATCGCTTATATGCCGCCCGAACAGATACGCGATTTCCGCAACGTGCAGCCTTCGGCGGATATTTATTCGATGGGGATGACCGCTTACAGTTTATTGACCGGAAGACACGCCCTGAACCTTTCTCCCAAAGCCGGCATCGCGGAAACCATCAAAGCCATTTTTGAAAGGCAGAACGAGCCCGTAAGCGCTCATGTTTCGGATGTGCCCGGTGAATTTGCCGCGGTGGTGGAAAGGTCTTTGGCTAAGGACCCGGAAAAACGCTGGCGTTCGGCGGCGGCGATGCGCGCCGCGGTTTTGCGGGCTTTGGATTAGCAAGGGGCTTTCGAAATGCTTTTTTCGTGTTATTTCGTGTGTTTCGTAGTTCCCGCTTTTAGTCTTTAGAAACAGGCATTAAGAAGAAAACACGAAATAACACGAAACGACACGAAAAAAACAAAGATCCACCTCCGGTTACTAACCCATCATTTATAAATTTATAACTGAAAAATAATGAATAATTAAAAATTTAGAATTTAGAATTTAGAATTGGTCCGTCTATAAGATCGAGATAAGTTTGTACTTATAGGCAACGCTACTAAGAAGGCTTGAACCGGCACTGGAATAATTTTCGCAGCGCGCGCAAGCCGTCCTGCCACGATTTCTTCTCGCTTTTCATGGTTTTGCGCGGGCGATAGCCGATGGGAACTTCGAGTATGTCAAAACCGGCCTGGGTTATTTTCGCGGTTATTTCCGGTTCGATATCGTACCCGTTCGAGCGCAGCGTGAGACTTTCGGCCACTTCGGAAGTAAGAACTTTATAAGAAGTCGCCATATCCGTAAGGTTCGTTCCGTAGAGCATGTTGGCGGTTTTGGTCAACACCAGGTTGGCGAATCGCCGGAGAGATTCGATGCCTTTTTTTCGCTCCAAAAAACGCGAGCCGTAGACCACCGAAGTTTCGTCGGTTACTATCGGCGCCAGCAGGTCGTGATATTCGTTCGCATCCGGTTTCACATCGGCGTCCTGGAACAAGAAAATATTCCCGCGCGCAACGCTGAGGCCGATCCGCACGGCGGTGCCTTTTCCGGCGCCGGCGGGGCATAAATAAAAACGTGTGATCTCTGCCGCCTCGCCGCTGAGCCGCTCGGCAAGTTCTTCCGCCGCATCCTTGCAAATGACAATGATCTCGCGCTCGAGCGGAAAGGTGTCTATCCGGGCCACGTCGCTCACGGCTTCGAGCACGGCGGACTGCTTGTTATAAACAGGAATGATGATGGAAAGCAGCATTTGTGAAATCTTATGAGACCGCGATTTCGGATCTTCGCGGTTTCATTCTCTCTTAGACGGGTGAAAAATCAAAATGAGGTTTTTGGATAATCGGCAGTTTTGAAATATTGTGAAGGATTGTTCATTTAAAGGCGGTCTTTGACCGCTGCTGTGTCGTGAAATTCGTCAGGGCGGTCAAAGACCGCCTCTAAAACGAATAGATCGGAAGTTATTTAATCTTTTTCAAAAGATTATTCAGTTTCTCCGCGAATTTTTCCAATTCGAAATTCTGCGGATCGTCATGCGCGTCTTTTATCCCGGCATCGACGGCGGAATGATAAGCGGGGATCAGCCATGTGCCGCGGCGCACGCCGGCGCAGATATAAAGCAAGGACAGCCGTTCATATTGCAGCTCGGTAAAACCGGGAACGGGCGCGATCAGATCGTTCTGCGGCGGCCCGGAAGGCGAGCGCCGTCGCGGCTGAACGAGCTCGATGTGGAGCTGCAAGCCCTTGCCTTCGGCCTTGTGGAAATCGCGGGAAAATTTCGTTCCCCAACCGCTCTTTACCGTTTCGCTGAAAGGACAGATCGTGATCGACCTGCCGACACGGTTGACAAAGACGTGCGCTACCGGCTGTTTGAACCACTGGTCCAGCACGTTTCCCTGGTACGTGGGATAGTCCATCTGGACGGGAAAATTTTCGTCGCCGAGATAGGGCGATGAAGTGTCGTGAATAACAAAATAGAGCGCGGGAATTTTTTCGCCGGACGGTAAGGTGCCGTAAGAGAGCGGCTCCTCGAGCAAACCGCCGAGGATCTTTTCCGGGCTTTCAAACTGCCGCAAAAATCTCTGTAATTTCTCTTTTTTGATCCCCACCTTTTGGCCGATCAATTTTTCCAGCGGCCCCGGCAAATTTTTTAACGGCTCGCCCAGCGCGCCGCCGATTCGATTTGGGCGCAGCAAACAGCGGGCCTGTTCCAGCGGAGAGCCGGTAAACTGCAAAGTTTCCGCCGTGTAAGGGCACGGTTTGTTTTGCGCCATAGCGGCAAAATTAAAAAGACAAATAAAAAGAAAAACAAATTTGAATTTCATAGGGTTCGGGTAATTTTCGAAAGCGAGCGGGGCGCATCCGGATCGAGGCCTTTTGCTTCCGCCAGCAAAGCGGCGAAAAGCTGCCCGGGAATAATGTAAGGGATCGGCGATAAAAATTCATCTATGCCCGCGTTCATCATTAGATGATGCGACGATAAAGCGGCGATACCCGGGTCGCTGGTGATCGCGAAACTATCGGCGTGCAGTTCCCGCAAACGCTCCAGCAGCTCCACCGTTCCCTGCGTGGTCACGCCCGGCGGGGCAAACAATATCACCGGAAAACGGCGCTCGATTATTGCCAGCGGGCCGTGAAAAAAATCCGCGCTGGAAAACCTTTCCGCCACCACGTAGCAGGTTTCCATCAGCTTCAGCGCCAGTTCGTACGAATTCCCGTAGTTCATCCCGCGCCCGACCACCACGCAATTTTCCATAAAGACATAACGTTGGGCAAGGTCTTCTATCTCCGGCTTTAACTGCAAAGCTTCGGCGGCAAACGCGGGAATTTTTTCGTATGCGATCCCGGTTGGAGCGAGTGCCGAAGCCAGCATGTAAAAATGCAGCATCTGTGCGGTGTAGGTCTTGGTGGCGGCGACGCTTTCTTCGGGGCCGGCGTGAGTAAGCAGGGTTTCGTCGGCGATCTTTGCCAGGGTCGAGCCGGCGTCATTGGTGATGCCGAGAGTAAAAGCGCCGGAAGCGCGGGCCTGCTCCAAAACCGCGTTGATGTCCGTTCCTTCGCCGGATTGCGATACACCGACGACCAGCGCGCGGTTTAATTTTAACCTGGCGTGATAAAGCGTGTGGACAGAGGGCGCGGAAAGCGACACGGGTATGCCGGTCGTGACCTCCAGCAGGTAGCGCCCGAAAAGCGCGGCGTTGTCGGAGCTTCCGCGTGCCGCCAGAACTATCAGGTCGATGTCGCGCCCGCGCAGAAATTCGCCCAGTTTGGCTATTTTTTGCTTTTCGGCGGCGATCGTTTTTTCCAAAACCGCGGGCTGCTGCGCGATCTCTTCCAGCATTAAGGACATAAATTTAGCCTGTTGATATTATTTCGCTTTTGATGGATTCTTTTGCTTTTTTGCGTCCGATTTTTTTTCCGCGCCCGCTTCTTTATTTTCCGCAAGCTGATTGCGATAGGTTTCAGTTTTGATATCCAGGTAATCGCTGATCGTAGAGTTCATCATGGCCCCGAGTAGGATAACCAAAGCCGTCAGATAAAGCCACAACATGAGGATCATCATCGCGCCGAGCGAGCCGTAAGTCACCGCATAATTATCGAAATACTGAAGGTACAACCGGAAACCGCTCGATAAAAGAAGCCATAAAATAATTCCCACCAGCGCTCCGGGGGTCAGCCATTTCCAGCGATGCGGCGCGTGATCGGGTAAAAAATTGTAGAGCAAGGTAAAAGCCAGCAGCAAAGCGAAAAGGATAACGGCCCATTGCATTAACTTTAACAGGAAGGGCGAAGAAAACGGCAGACGTTCAAGCGCCGCCGAACCGTAAAAAATAGAACCGAGCGTGATCGAGACCAGCACCACGAGCCCGATCGTTAAAACCAGCGCAAGCAATGTGGTTCTCCACCAGGCCCGGGTTTCTTTTAGATCGTAAACCGCATTTAACGCGCCGCGCAGGGTGTCGAACCCGGCGGAAGCCGACCACAAGGCGATCAGCAGCCCTAAGGTAAGCGTGCTGCCCGAACTGCCGATAATGACTTCGGAAATGGTATTTTGCACCAGTTCGAACGCCGAGGGCGGCATGATCTGGCGCAGGTAGAGAAAAAGTTCCGAGCGAAGATCGGCGGCGTTGTCTAAGACCATGCCGAAAAGATTGAGCAGGAAAAGCAAAAGCGGAAAAAGCGAAAAGGAAAAGTAAAAAGCGACGGTAGCGGCGCGGCTGAGAACCTCTTCCTCGAGCGCCTTTTCATATAATTGCTGCGAGAATTGTTTCAGTGAGAATCCCATGACCCGTTATTTTCCCCATAAGTATTATTCCGCCAGTGATTTACAACCAAAACGACTCGTTGCGCGATTTTGATTGACAATTCCCGGGATCATGCATAAATATAGCTTAGATTTCGGTCAATCCATAAGAACAGGCCAGAAAAAATATGCCAGCCGCTACAACAGATGCAACGGTCGGTACCGCGGAGCGTTTAGTTTCGCTGGATGTCTTTCGCGGTATAACCATCGCCGGAATGGTTTTGGTGAATAATCCCGGCACCTGGAACGCGATCTATTCGCCGCTGCAACACGCGCCGTGGCACGGCTGGACGCCGACCGATCTCATCTTTCCTTTTTTTCTGTTTATCGTCGGCGTCGCGATCCCGCTCGCCTTGGGGCGGCGCGTTGCGGAAGGCGGCGTCACCAAAAAAGTTTATTTCAAAATAATCAGCCGTTCGCTGGTTATTTTTCTGTTGGGAATTTTTCTGGCCTCGTTCCCGTTTTACGACTTTAGCAAAGGCGCGTGGTTCGACTGGTCGCTGCTGCGAATACCCGGTGTGCTGCAGCGGATAGCCGTTTGTTATTTGATAACAGCGATCATTTTTGTGAACACGAACTGGAAACAGCAGGCGGCCATCGCCGTGGGTTTGCTCTTTTTGTACTGGGCGCTGATGACGCTGGTGGCGGTGCCGGGCTGCGAAGTTACCACTATCGACGACAAAGCCTGCAACCTGGCGGCTTATCTCGACCGCTTCATCCTGACGGAAGATCATATGTGGCGTTCGTCAAAAGTGTTCGACCCGGAAGGAATTTTGAGCACGCTGCCGTCTATTGCTACTACTCTGGGCGGCGTTTTGTGCGGGCACTGGCTGAAAACAAAACGCACCGATCTGGAAAAGGTCGCGGGTTTGTTTTTCTTCGGCGTGGTGCTGACGGCGGTGGGCTGGGGCTGGCATCTTCTGTTTCCGGTCAACAAAAATCTCTGGACGAGCTCTTACGTCGTGTTCACCGCCGGGTTGGCGCTGTGTTTTCTCGCATTCTGCTACTGGCTGATCGATATCAAAGGCTACAAGGCGTGGACAAAACCTTTTGTGATCTTCGGCGTCAACGCGCTGGCGCTTTTTGTCGGGTCGGGATTGATGGCAAGACTGCTCGGCATCATCAAAGTTCCCCTCGGCGAAGGCAGTTATGTCTCATTGCAGAAATATATCTTCGACAATTTTTATCTCAGTTGGGCTTCGCCGATCAATGCATCCCTGGCGTATGCCGTCTCGTTTATTCTGCTCTGGCTGTTTTTAATGTGGCTGTTGTATCGGAGGAGAATTTATATTAAAGTGTAGAGGAAAAGTAACAACTAATTGCGCGAATTCCCCCAAATTCTAAAAACATAAAACGTTGAGTTGGAATGTCTGAGCTTCTGAAAAATCTCCTGCAAGAAGAAGATAAATTGCTCCATAAAGAGCTGTCTTACAAGACAGTCGGACTGGCGATGAAGGTTCATAGCAGTCTCGGAGGCGGTTTTCTTGAAAGAGTGTATGAAAATGCTTTGGCAGTTTTATTGAGAAAAGAAGGGATAAACTTTAAACAACAATATCCACTCAAAGTGTATTTTGAAGGTGAAGTTGTAGGTGAGTATTTAGCCGACATAATAATTGAAGAAAAAGTGATTCTTGAATTGAAAGTCTCAGAGGCAATAACTCCTGTTCACAAAGCTCAAGCTATTAACTATCTGAAAGCTACCAAACTGCAACTAGCGATTATTCTGAATTTTGGAAAACAAAGTCTTCAATATGAACGGGTTGTCAATTATTCGAAATAAACGACCTTCTTCAAATCTTAAAGTTCGCGTTAATTCGCGTAATTCGTTGTTTCAAAAAAACTTACCAAATATCACTCTCAATAAGCAGCTCATAAGTATCTCTTTTCCTGATCAATTCAACCTCGCCGTTTTCCTTTATCAAAACCGCCGCGGGCAAGGGCCGGCCGTTGTAAGGAAACATCTGGGCCAGGGAATAAGCGCCGCAGTTGAGCAGAGCCAAAACTTCACCGGCTTCGATATTTTCGGACAACAGACGATGATCCGGGAGTTTATTGGTGCCTTCGATATCGAAATAAACATCGCCGCCGTCGCACAAGGGGCCGGCGATCTTGTATTCGGTTTCATGCGGCACGCCCGCCCGCGAAGCAGAAATTATGTGGTAATACCAGTGGTAATTATTCATCGAGAGCATGATGTTGTAACCGGCGTCGGTCAGCAGCCAGGAATCTGTGCGGCCGCCGGGCAGCGGGCGCTGCTTTTTATTTCGCACGGTGGTCAAAACCAAACCGGCGTCCGCGATTATACTGCGCCCGGGTTCGAGCAATATGGTCAGGTTCTCCAAAAGATGCTCTGAACCGGAAGCCCGGGCTTTAGCGCGAACGGCTTTGATCGCGTTACCAAGCACAGCGTCGGGTTCCAGGTCCGCGACAAAAAGCTGCTGCTGCTCGGCGGTCATCATGGGCGCGTTGGACGCGTCGCGCAGGTAATTTACGGGAAACCCGCCGCCGAGGTTCAGATGACGAGCGCGTTTTCCGGTTTCATCGAATATCTGTTTCATCAGATCGAAAAGCTTGATAAAAGCATCGGTGTAGGGCTGGGCATCGGGATTTTGCGAGCCGAGGTGGAGATGAATTCCGCAAAGATCTAATAGTTCGGAATCATGCCAGCGGCGAAATGCATCGAGCACCTCGGACGCCAGCATGCCGAATTTCGAGGTCAGCATCGCCGTCTGCAAACCGTGCAGAGTGCCGGTCTCAATCTCAGGAACCAGGCGCAACGAAACATTGGCTTTTTTACTGAGCTTTTGCGCGACGGACTCGATCAATTCGACCTCGAAAAGAGAATCGGCCTGGATCGCGTAAATGCCGGCATTTATCGCCTGCCCGATCTCTTCTTCGGATTTGCTGGTGCCGTTGAGAATTATTTGCTGCGGATCGAAGCCCAGCTTTAACGCCTTGAAGAGTTCGCCGCCGCTGTTTGTCTCAAGGCCAATGCCGTTTTCTTTTACCGTGCGCAGGATCGCCATATTCGAATTTGCTTTCGCGGCATAGCAAATTTTCAGGGGTATCCCGAGCGCGCTTTCGACCTTCTTAAGGCGGCCGATATTGTGACGAATACGCGCGGAGGAAAAAACAAAAAGCGGGGTGTCGAATTTTCGGGCAAGCTCCAGCGCGTCCACGCCGTTGATAGACAGGTGGCCGTTTTTTACCTCGAGGAAATTTTCGATCGTCCAGGCCGGATCTTGCGTCATCGAATTAGCTTAATGTGATTTCGCGGAATTGGCAAAATTACGGGAGCACCGACGTCTCGTCCGCAGTTCAGAGTTACGCGTTCACGCGTGAGTTCTTTAAGCACTTCACGCCTGAAGGCGTAACTCTGAACTACCGGCGTTGGCAGCGCGGGCAGTAGTAGGTCGAACGCGAGCCTTGCACGATGCGCTTGATGGGGGCGCGGCAGTTTTGGCACCGGCGGCCCTCCTGGTCGTAAACGCGCCAATGCCCCTCGTATTCGCCGCCGTAATAGCTCGATTCGATGTTGTTCGGGTCGACATTCAAAGTAGAGCCGTGATCGATCGATTCGCTCAGCACCAATCTTATGGCCGCATGTAAAGGAGCGACCCGCATGCGCGATATTTTATTCGCCGGGGTTTTCGGGTTGATCTTTGAAATGAACAGCGCCTCGGAGGCATAGATATTTCCCAGGCCGCAAACCTTGGTCTGGTCGAGCAAAAATTCCTTAATCGAGCGGCGCGAGGTTTGCATTACGCGGTAAAGATATTCGGGAGTGAATTCATCGCCCAGCGGCTCCGGCGCCAGATTGCTGAACAGCTCTTGCAACCGGCCGTTTTTCGCGATCTTCATCAAGCCGAAGTGACGCTGGTCGTTAAAGACCAGCCGCGTTTCGTCGTCGAAATAAAAAATCGCATTGCTGTGTTTTGGCGTTTCGTTATCGGGCCGCAGCAAGAGAAAGCGCCCGCTCATCCGCAGGTGCGTGACCAGCGTGTTTTCCGAAACGAATTTAAATAGTATGAATTTGCCGCGCCGCTCGACGGCAATGATCTCAGCGTTCTGCAGCGTTTTAGCAAAATTTTTCGGCGAATGCCCGGGCGCGAGCCGTTGGTACAACAATTCCGCCGCCAGAATTTTTCGCCCGACGATCTTATTTCTCAGCGAGCGCACGACAAGTTCTACTTCAGGAAGTTCCGGCATAGTTTCAGTTTATCATTCACCGTTTAACATCTCATAAAACCAGCTGATACCGGCGACACCGCCGCCCCGGCTTCTAGAACCTCGCGATAATTTTTCCCATTTACCCCGCCCAGAGCAAAAACGGGAAAGCCGCCCAGATCTTTGACTATCCCGCGCAGTTTTTCCGAGCCCTGCGGTGCGCCGTAATTTATTTTGCTTTGAGTGGGAAAGATCGGGCTGAACGTGATGAAATCGGCGCCCCCGGCTTTGGCGGCCCGGGCCGTTTCGAGCGAGTGAGTTGAAACCCCGATAATAAATCCCGCAGGGAAATTCGCGCGTATCGCCGGGGCGGGCAGAGACCGCGAGGTCAGATGAACGCCGTCAGCCCCGGCGGCAAAGGCGACGTCGGCACGGTCGTTTACCAGCAGTTTCGTCCCGCTATTCCGAGTGATAGAAACCGACTGCCTGGCCAATTCAAAAAGCTGCCGCGCGGTAAGCCGTTTTTCCCTGAGCTGCACCATAGAGATGCCCCGGCCGGCGGCCCTTTCGATCAGCTTTAAAATTTTCCGCGTATCGGCGGGAAAAGTTTCAGGAGTGGCGCTGCCGCCGGTGATCAGATAAGTTTGGCAGGTTGGCAAGTCAATCATTGGAATGCGCTTTGCGCTCGCTGTCTTTTTCGTCCAGGTATTGCAGGCTCTGATTAAAATGAGCGATCTCCCAAAAAGCGATGAACAGATTTAACAGCCCCAGTGCGGTGACCGCTCCGCGCACCCAGCCCGAAGCGACCAATTGCTGTAACGCGGGTAGATTCACGCTTTGCGAGATATAGCCGAGCAGAAAATTGTTTCCCCAGTCATTGAGATTGCCGAAGCTCAGCCACGGGAGCAGCGTGAGGGCAAGCCCCGCCTCGAGACATAAAACAATAAAAAGTATCAGAGTAAGCCTATTTATCATTACAACAGCGTACGAGTATAACTATAAACTTGTAGGCGCTCAACCTTCGAAAGAGTGACAGGAGACAACTGATCTTTGCGGCTTTGCCGCTTGATGTGCGGTGAGTCTCTGACTCACCGGTCTTCTCATCGTATTTTTGCGGCTATGCCGCTGAACTCATGAGAAGCGGCGGCACAGCCGCTAAAATATAATGAACGGCTTTTCGGAAAAGCAGAGCTTTTCCGCACATCGAACGGCAGAGCCGCAAGACCGATCAGGTAAGATCCTTCCGTAATCAAAAAGGCGGGCATTGCTGCCCGCCTTTGAAAAGCCGTGGGATAAAAGGTTACCGATTTGCCTGGAGTGAATCCAGCTTATTTTTTACGTCGCGATAGGTCACGTCTATGGCATAGATCTCCGAGTACACTTCGGCGGCTTCTTTAGCCTTACCCTGCGATTCGTAGGTCAGCGCGATCTCGTAACTTAAGGCATGTTTTTGCTCGACAGTCAGATCCTTTGATTGCAGCGCTTTTTCATACCATAGCTGCGCCAGTTTCGGCATGGATTTTTCCATAAAGCAGTAGCCCAGCGAATGACAGCATTGCATATATCTGCGGGGATCGTCATCGGGTGTGACCAATTTTACCGCTTCCTGGAATTCCTCGACCGCGTCATCGAAAAGCCCCATTTCCTTGTAAGCCGTGCCCATGTTGTAGTGCGTTTCGTAATCAGAATCAGCAGGTACCGCTTCGTTTTCCTCCAGGCCAAGTTCGCTGCGCAGTTCTTCAAATTGCGTGAGCCCTTCTAGTTCCTGCTCGACATCGACCTCTTCGTTCATTTCTTCCTGCTGGCGGGCTTCCAGGGTTTCCACGGCCGGGCTTTCTTTTTCCTGGATCTCCTCGACATAGGCTTCACCGGTAACAAGCTGCTCCGGCTCTTGTTCAGGAGCAATTTCTGCAACTACTGTTTCAGGGGCGGTTTCCGAAGCTTCCAGATCGGGCGTTTCGGCGGCGAATTCATAGGTCCCGGCGCCGGCCTCTTCGCTTGCGGTTTCTTCCTCGATCGCGTAATTACCCGCGTCCGCGGCTTCAACATCTTCCATCAAAGAATTTTCTTCGGAAATTTCCGGTCCGGCGGGTTCGGCCTTGGTCTTTTCGGCAAGCTGCTGCCGGCGGGATTCGATCTCATGATGAGCGCCGAATTGCGTTTCCAGCAGGTCCAGGGTTTGAGTTGCAAGATCGTCGTAACCTTCGACCAGGTAGAAATCCACGCTTTCCAATTCCTGGCGCAGGTGCGCTTCGCGGCTTTTTTCCAGTTCCGCCGCGACGCTGCCCGGTTCGGCTACCATGTCGTCGTCGGAGAGCTCGATGGGGGAAGATAATCCCTTCGAACCGTTCCTGCCGTTGCCGTTAAAAGTTTCGGCGGATGGATCATAAGGAACGTTGGGATTTACAAAAGCGAAATCAGTAGTGCCGGTATCCGAATCCGAGGTCAGGGAATCTATATCTTCAATAGAACCGAGATCGCCGGTTTCGTGTAATTCCACTTCGTTGTAGGAAAGCTCTTCGAAACTCTTGAAAGTGGGCACTTCACCTTCGGCCACAAAGTCGCTCTCGGATCTGCCGAATGAGACCTGGGAATCGTCACTGCCGCCAAGCTCTTCGAGCCGGTCCCGGAACCTGGTTTCCTGCGGAGCTATCAATACCAGCTGCGAAAGCGCGGCCTTCTCGTTTTCATCGTCATTGCTCAAATGGGCCGCCTCAGCCATTCTGATCAGGGCGGCTTTTAACTCGGCGTCTTCGCGCTGCCAGGCGTGCAGCCGTACCAGCAGGCCGAGCGCATCGACCTGCTCGGGATTTTGCGCCAGGATCTCTTCGATCCAGGTTTTCAGCTCTTCCCCGTGCCCGGCCACCAGCAAATGCTCGGAGCACATCGAAAGAATGCGCGAAGCCGACAGCGTATCTTTATTTTTCAGGTGCAGCCCGACGACGTCGAGAAACTTGCGGTAATTCGACGGCTCACGTTCGACCAGGATGATGACCGTGTTTTCGGCTTCAAGATAATTGCCCAGTTCGATGTGGCAGGAAAGCAGCAGCGATATCAGGTCGATATTGTTGGGATGTTCGGCGAGCGTGCGCTCGATCAGTCCCACGGCCTCATCGTAATAACCACAGGTGATCTGGCAAGAGATCAAACCTTCAATGGCGGTAATATCCAGCGGGTGGATCTCCAGCGCCTTGGAGTAAGCGCTGATGGCTTTCTCGTAATTTTTTTGCGCGGTAAATCTGCGTCCGGCTTCGGCAAAAGCTTCGGCGGCTTCCTCGGTGTAATTTTCCTGCAGGTAATTTTCCGCCAGCGTAAAGAAAACCTCGACGTTGTTCGGATCAAGTTCGGCGATCTGCTGCCAGATCTTCAGGGCTTCGAGTTTCTTCCCGTTGTTCTTGTAATATTCCGCCAGGACAGAATAATGAGAACGAGCTTCGGCCACCAAACCTTTCATTTGATAAAGCGGCGCAAGCTTGGCGGAAACTTCCACCGAATCCGGTTTGAGCCGCGTGATCTTGTTGTAGATGGCAATGGCCTTTTGCGAAAAACCCTGCTTATTGTAATGCTCGGCTAGTCTTTTAAAACAATTGACGGCTTCGTCTTTGTCGTTTACCCGCGCATACAGGTCACCCAGTACGTTGAGAGTGTTATAGTCCGCCGGGTCGTTGTCAACGATGTAGACATACTCGTTGATAGCCGCCCGAATTTTTCCTTGAGCCAGGTAACGCTCAGCGGTTTGTCTGGTTTTGGATTTATTGAAGCTCATTCTCTGCCGATCGAATCAACGGGTTTTTGGAAAGGTGGTTTTAGGAACAAAAAGATAAATCCCAGCATTAAAGAGGAAAAAATACGGAAAGTGAAATGACTTTCCGCACTTTTAGATTACAACTTAACAAACGGAGTGTCAACATTTTTAATCTATTTTTAACAAATATAAACTGATTTACGATTTTAGTTGAAAAGGAAGTAAATTATTTCAAAATAAGGGGATTGGATTAAAGAAAAGCAGATTGTTATGATACTGCCTGAGGATAAATACCGATCAAATGCAAGCTCTGATTCTAGCCGGCGGAAAAGGGACAAGATTGCGCCCGTTGACCGTCAATACTCCAAAGCCCGTCGTGCCGGTCTTAAACCGCCCGTTTCTGCTCTATCAGATAGATATTCTTAAACTTGCGGGAATCACGGACATCATTCTCTCGCTCAACTACCTGCCCGGTAAGATTGAAGATATGCTGGGCGACGGCGCGAAATTCGGGGTGAAACTGACCTATTTGACCGAACCGCAGCCCCTGGGAACAGCCGGAGCCTATAGATTTGCGGCGAATTTGCTAAATCGATCTACCGTGGTCTTAAACGGCGATATTCTGACCGGTCTGAAGATAGAGGAAATGGCCGCGCTTCACCGGGAGAAACAGGCCGAAGCCACGATCTTTTTGACGCCGGTGGAAAACCCGGCGGCTTACGGTTTGGTCGAAACCGGCACGGATGGACAAGTCGAGCGGTTTTTGGAAAAACCGAAAGCGGACGAGATCGCCAAACTGGAAACCAAAAATATCAATGCGGGAATCTATATTCTGGAGCCGGGCGTTTTGGAGCTTATCCCGCCGGGAGAAAACCGCTCGTTCGAATACGATATTTTTCCCGAGCTGCTCAAACGAGAAAAGAGCTTTTACGCTTACGTCGACGGGGAAGCCTACTGGCGAGATATCGGAACCCCGCGATCTTACCTGCAGGCGCACGCCGATCTTCTCGCCGGAAGGATCGAAGGTTTTTTGTTGGAAAAGCCGGACAATAAAGCGTACCAGAAAGACGGCGTTTCGATCGATAAATTTTCAGTTATCGGCAGTGATAGCGTGATCAGATCCGGCGCGAAGGTGGTCAATTCGGTTTTAGGGCCGGGCGTTCACCTGGAAGAAAAAGCGTCGGTGGAAAATTCGGTCATTTGGCCGCATTCGCGCATTGGAAATTCGTCGTCGATCAGCGGCGCGTTTGTCGGGCGCGGCTGCCAGATCGGAAACAATGTCACCGTGGGCGAAGGTAATATTTTGGGAGACAAAACCTCCCTCGCGCATTACACGCAGATCTAATTTAATGGTGAATAGTGAATGGGTGAATAGTAAAACCGGCATGCAGATTTGGATTTGTTAGTGTCGTTTCGTGTGGTTTCGTGGTTTCTGCTTTATAGCGTTTAGAAAATAAGGCACTAAGAAGGAACCACGAAATTACACGAAACCATACGAAAAAAACATTACGATGATAAATGAAGCCGCGCAACCAGTATTGTTGACCATTGCCGGGCTCGATCCTTCGGGCGGGGCGGGAATTATTGCCGACATCAAAACCTTTTCAGCGTTCGGTTGTTTTGCCGCGGCGGCCGTCACCTCGCTGACCTTTCAAAACACCGTGGGAGTTTTCGGCGCGTCGCATCAAAGCGCGGAAACCGTAAGGAGCCAGATCGAACCGGTCATAAGCGATTTCCGGGTGGCGGCGATAAAAACGGGGATGCTGCCGAGCGCCGAAGTCATCGAGGAAATCGCAAAGCTGATCCGGGAAAATAACCTGCCCCCTCCGGTGGTCGACCCGGTCGTCCGTTCCACTTCCGGTTACGACCTGATCGACGAAGAATCGCTCGCGGCGCTGATCCAACACCTATTCCCGCTTTCACGATTAATCACGCCTAATCTGCCCGAAGCCGAAAGGATAACGAAGCGTGAGATCAAAAACGAGCGGGACATAGAGGCGGCCGCGCGCGTGATGCAGGAAATGGGCGCAAAGAATGTTTTGATCAAGGGCGGGCATTTTCAGGGGTCGGAACTGGCGGCAGATTTTCTGTTTCAAGGCGACGCGCTAAGTGTCTTCAGCGAACCCTGGATCGATACCAAAGCGACGCACGGGACAGGCTGCACGCTTTCTGCCGCGATCGCCGCTGGCCTTGCGTTGGGAAACGATCTTGAGCATGCGGTTGCGGAGGCAAAAAAATTCGTGACCGAGGCGATCCGCCAGTCACCGCTAATCGGCCACGGCCACTCCCCGGTCAATCACCTGGTAAAGTTATAAGAGGAAATTCTTTTAAATTGCCACTAGCTTTAGCTAGTGGATAGGGAAATAAAATTGAAAGATAAGGCTTTAGCCAAATGACATATTCGACTAAAGCCCGGTTAAAAAAATTTGCCTCCTTAACCACTAGTTAAAGCTAATGGCAATTTATGAGTTCATGTTTTAGCTTAATACACGAAGCGTAAGTAACACTAGAATAATAATTTAACTTTAAACTTCTTCGATGGTCACCTTTTCCATCACTACGGGCGTGACGGGTTTATCGTTCGCTCCGATCTGAACCTCGGCGATGGCGTTTACCACATCCTGGCCTTCGATTACGCGGCCGAATTTGGTGTAGCTCGGCGGCAGCGGGTAGTCGATATGCATGATGAAAAATTGCGAGCCGTTGGTGTTCGGGCCGCGGTTGGCCATTGCCACCGTGCCTTTGTTATAGGGGCCGCGATAAAGCGGCGAGCCGGTGTTGATCTCGTCGTTAAAAGAACCGCCCCAGGCGGATTCGCCGCCGGAGCCGACCCCATCGGGGTCGCCCCCCTGGATCATAAAGTTTTTTATCACGCGGTGAAAGATCACGCCGTCATAGTAGCCGCGCTCCGCCAGCAGGCGGAAATTCTCGGTCGTTTTCGGCGCGTCGTCTTCCAGCAATTCGAATTTTATCGTCCCCTTGTTCGTTTGAATGATTGCGTTTTTGGCCATGAAAGCCCCTTTCCTAACTTAAAATAAATTTCTCTATTGCCAAGGCTACACCATCTTCGTCGTTTGATAAAGTTTGGTGATATTTTTCATTTTCCAGCAGTTCCGGCTGGGCGTTTCCCATTACCACGGCGGTCCCGCGTATTCCAGCATCTCGAGATCGTTAAAATTATCGCCCATCGCCATCACGTTTTCAGGTTTCAGCCCGAGCGACTCGGCCAGGTTGTGCAGCCCGAACCCCTTGGAAGCTTCCGGCGGAAGAATGTCGAGCAGGGTGAAATCCATCTGCGGGTAAACGGTCGCCAAAACTTTGGCCCGGTCTTCCAGCTCGGTGGAAAGAATTATCTGAAGATGGCCCATCGGTTCGCAGTGGCCGGAAAATGAAATGTGGACGGTTTCCACCTCGTCGATAATATTTTCCAGCGCTTCCACGTGACGAACGGATTGCGAAACCTCGTCGCCGTGCAGCCGGCGCGACCAGGCGATGTATTTTTGCAGCGGGATATTGTCTTCGGAAATGCGGTCGTAGAGCAGCGTGCCTTTACCGTGCGGGTCGCAGCTCATCATCGCGTCGACGCCGAACTCGCGTCCGACGCGCAGTATCTCGCGGATAGTTTCCGGCAGGATCAGGCGCACGGAAATTGTCTCAAGCGTTTCGGCGTGTTTGATAAGAGTGCCGTTGTGGGTGATGATGGGCGCGTTCAAGCCCAACTGAAAAGCCACCGGGCGGGCGTCTCTGAACCTGCGTCCCGTGGCGATGGTGACATAAACGCCCCGGTCTTCAGCTTGTCTTAGCGCACTGAGATTACGCTCGGAAACTTCGCCGCGTGAATTCAGCACGGTACCGTCGAGGTCAAGGGCAAGAAGTTTTATCATGCAAGAGGAAGTTTAGCGTTAAACTTCTTCATCACAAAACGGGCCAGAAAAAATAGCTGTAGTATCAAAAGCAGCGAAACAAATAGGAACAAATAAGGTTCAAAAAGGCTCGAGCCTGAAAGAAGTATGTCTCCAAGCGGTATACCGTCGCCCAGGTCGGTGTATCTTCTTGATCTATAAGACTCCATCATCCACGAATAATATCCCCAAAACGTTATTGAATTGATCAAAAGCGCAACGATAAAGAATTTGACTTTTTTGGCGTAAAAAAAGATGAAGAAAATCAACGGACCGGTTATCCATTGCAATTCGAGCGCCAACCACCAGGGAGTTCCGCCGCGAGCCGGGCAAATAAACGCGAGACTTCTAACATACGACGGGTCTTCGGCCAGTTTCATTGCGTCCCATTCCTCCGCGGCCACAATAGAGTTATAAACGCCCAGTAAACTGTCGGTGAGATGGGCGCAGTAAAAAAGGCACATCAGGAAGGATATGATCAAAAGGATCTTTCGTTCGGATGGATAGAATATCTTGGCGGAACCCATAAGGGAAATACCTCCAATGCTAATTAGACAAATCTTTAGTATTTAAGTTCCGGGAAATTTCGTTAAATATTCATCCGGCAATCGATATGTAGTGCGAAAATAGCGAGGCCCCGGTTCGCTGTCCGTGGTCATGCGGTGTTATGCTTGGTTATCCGATTTTTGAAAATTATCGATCTAATTTTTTTCAGGCGTTTCAAACACTATTTGAATACAACGAACCAGGGGAGGGACAATGGCTAAACAAAGCAAGGACAACAACAAAAAACTGCAAGATCTGGAAATAAACCGTGAGGACGGAACGGATCAATTCCTGACCACCAATCAAGGTCTCCGAATCAATGACAATCAGAACTCGTTAAAGGCAGGTGAGCGCGGAGCGACACTGCTGGAAGATTTCATTATGCGTGAAAAGATCACGCATTTTGATCATGAAAGGATACCCGAGCGCATCGTTCATGCCCGCGGATCCGGCGCGCATGGTTTTTTCCAGGTCTATGAATCGATGGAGAGGGTCACGAAGGCAAAATTTCTTCAAGACCCCAGCCGCAAGACCCCGGTCTTCGTTCGGTTTTCAACCGTGGCGGGTTCCCGCGGCTCAACCGACCTGCCCCGCGATGTGCGCGGTTTTTCCGTGAAATTTTATACCGATGAAGGTATCTATGATCTGGTCGGCAACAATATGCCGGTCTTCTTTATTCAGGACGCAATAAAATTTCCCGATCTGGTTCACGCGGTGAAACCCGAACCGCACAACGAGATCCCGCAGGCAGCTTCGGCTCATGATACGTTCTGGGATTTTATTTCACTGATGCCGGAATCGACCCATATGATCATGTGGCTGATGTCGGATAGGGCGATCCCGCGGTCTCTGAGAATGATGGAAGGATTCGGGGTTCACACGTTTCGTTTTATCAATGAGCGCAACAAGTCCACTTTTGTGAAGTTTCATTGGAAGCCGTTGCTGGGTGTCCATTCGGTCGCCTGGGACGAGGCGCAGAATATATCGGGCAAAGACCCGGATTTTCATCGCCGTGACCTGTGGGAAGCGATTGAAACCGGCGCGTTCCCGCAGTGGGAACTGGGAGTGCAGATTGGTCCCGGAAGCCGATGAGCACAAGTTCGAGTTTGACCTGCTCGACCCGACAAAAATCATTCCCGAAGAAATAGTTCCCGTGAAACGGATCGGCAAGTTGACTTTAAACCGTAACCCGGACAACTTTTTTGCCGAGACCGAGCAGGTTGCATTTCATCCCGGGCATATAGTTTCCGGCATCGACTTTACCAACGATCCGCTGCTGCAGGGAAGGCTTTTCTCTTACACCGATACGCAGTTAAAGAGGCTTGGCAGTCCGAATTTTCACGAGATCCCGATCAATCGCCCGCTGGCCCCGGTGCACAATAATCAACGCGACGCGCATATGCGGCAAACGATCAATACGGGCAAGGTGAGTTACGAACCCAATTCGCTCAGCGGCGGCTGTCCGTACCAGGCGTCGATGAAAGACGGGGGATTTCACAGCCACGAAGAGAGGATCGACGCGCAAAAGGTGCGCGCCCGCAGCGAAAGTTTTCATGACCATTTCAGCCAGGCGACGCTGTTCTTTAACAGCCAGTCTGAAGCGGAGAAAAAACACCTGACCGATGCCCTTTGCTTTGAACTCGGCAAAGTGGAAGTTCCGGCGATCCGCGAGCGTATGGTCGGCATCCTGACGCAGGTGGATAAAGGCCTGGCAAGCAAAGTGGCGGCAAGTCTGGGATTAAAAGTGCCTGCCCGGCTGGAGCAGCCGATCAATCATTCTTTCGGCGCCGACACCGATCCGAAATCGGTGCAGCCTAAAAAGGTCAGATCTTCGCTCGAGCGTTCTGAAGCTTTGAGCATGGAAAATACGGTCAAGGACACAATTAAGTCACGCAAGATCGCCGCGCTGATAGCGGACGGTTTCGACGGACGCCAGCTAGAGGCAATGAAAAAAGCGCTCGTGGCCGAAGGCGCCCAGCTTAAAACCATTGCGCCCAGGTTTGGCGAGATCGCAAGCGCCGATGGAAAACCGGTAACGGCCGATTTCAGCTTTTTAACGGCGGCCTCGGTTTTGTTCGATGCGGTTTATGTGCCAGGCGGCGCGAAAAGCGTTGAAGCTCTGAGCGGCGAAGCCGATGCCATTCATTTTGTGAACGAGGCATTTAAACACTGCAAAGCGATATCCGTGACCGGCGACGCTGATAGTTTTCTTAACGTAACTTTTGCCGGAACAGCGGAGGAGGACAAAGCCGTTATCGTTGGCAAGAATGCAGGGAACGCGGCAAGCGATTTTATCAAGGCAATTGCAGAGCATCGAAACTGGGCGCGTGAGGATGCCCGGAAAGTTCCGGCATAGAAAACCCAGAGTTTATAAGGACAAAGTAATTTAAAGGAAGCGCATGAATCTATTAAAGTTTGTGCGCTTTTTCCGTAGGCGATCAATTATTCGAATTATTCGCCTGCTGCTGTCTTTTGATCTGTCTCTGTTCCTCGAGCCATTTCTGATAGGCGGCCTTGCCCCGTTCGAAATCGGCGGCGCTGCTGTAAAAATTGTGCGAGCCGTCGCCGCGCGTCGGGTCGAGCACGTAAAAAATATACTCTGTTTGCGCGGGATTTAAGGCGGCTTTGAGCGCGCTTTCACTCGGAGAGGAAATGGGCCCCGGCGGAAGCCCGGCGTTGATCCGGGTATTGTAAGGATGAATAATTGTCAGGTCGCTCTTGTTTATTTCACCCTCCCACTTGCCGAGCATCTTGGCGATATAAACGTTTGTCTGGTCTAGCCCGAGGGGAACATTCTTTTTTAAACGATTGTAAATGACCGAAGCCACGACCGGGCGCTCATCGTCTTTTTTCGATTCGGTCTCGATCAGCGAAGCAATGGTCACGATCTCTCTCGGACTTCTGCCGAGGCTCCCGGCCTGCGCGTTCCACTCCGGCTTCCAGACCTTTTTGAACTGATCGACCATCGTTTTTATGATCTGCTTCGGGCTGGTTTCGCGCGGCAAGCTGTAGGTGCTGGGAAACAGGTAGCCTTCCAGATTTTTTGCCGGCCGGGTCGAAATCTTTGATCAGGCTGGTATCGTCCATCAAAGCCAGGACGGCCTTGTCGTCCACCTGAGGATTTTGCGGAAATTTTTCGATGATCTCTTTGGCGATCTCATAGCGCGTCCAGCCTTCGGGGATGGTCAGCTTGGTGGTGCGTTCCTCGCCTTTTTCCAGTTCCGCGATCACCTGGAGCGGCGTGATCGGAGATTTGAACTGGTACTCGCCCGCTTTTAAATTAGCGCCGCTGCCGTTTAGCCGCAGGTAGATCTGAAGCAGGAGGGCATTTCCGATAATTCCTTCGGCCTGGAGTCTGCCGGCAATATCGGCCGGCGAAGAACCGCGCGGGACCTGGATAAACTGGGTGGCTTTGTCATGCGCGCGCGGCGTGTTAAGAAAATTGTACAACCAGTAAACCGAGCCCGCTGCCGCGGCCAGGATCAGAATAAAGAAGAGAAGTATAATGAGTTTAAATTTCATTGCGGTTGAAAGTTTAGCAAAATCTACCGAATAGATAAAAGACGTTAATTGATCGAGGGAAGAACATATTTTTAGCTGGTAGCTGTCCGCTATCAGCTATTTTGAAAATTCTCATTAGAAAATGAATAAAAGAATATTTGTCGCCATTGATATAAGCGAGGAAGCGAGAGCAAAGATCGTCGCGATCGTTCACGATCTAAAAGCAGATTTTCCGCATGTTCGCGCAGGCTGGGAAAAGCCGGAGAAAATTCATCTTACCCTGAAATTTTTGGGAAATATCGATGACGGGAAGTTGGAAAAGTTAAGAGAAGCGGTAAGGAAAACCGCCAAGAGCTTTGCTCCGCTTTTATTGCGCGTCGAAAAAACAGGCTGCTTTCCTTCACTGAAAAAAGCCCGGACCTTATGGATCGGCCTGAGCGATGAAAGAGGAAGTCTGCGGGATTTACGGGAAAAACTTGAAGAAGAAGCCGCCGCCCGCGGGTTTGAAAAAGAAAACCGTGGTTTCAAACCGCACCTAACCATCGTCCGGCTGCGCGAGCCCGGGAAATCCGGGGAATTGACAACGGAATTTCTCCAAAAACACTTCGAGCCCGTCAGTTTCGAAGTTTCCGAGATCGTAATTTACGAGAGTGAACTTCGGCCAACGGGCTCGGTTTATTCCGTGATCGAAAAGCAGAAATTAGGCGTCGCGGCTTCTTAACTCTGTAACAACTGAAAAATAATTAATAATTAACAGTTATTTCTCATCGAGATATTTTTCTATCGCCGCGCTCACGGCTTCGCCTTCGGGTTTATCCTTAGAGGAAAAACGCGCCACGATATTGCCTTTGCGGTCGATCAGGAATTTGTTGAAATTCCAGGTGATATCGCCGCCGAAATTCGGATCGGTTTCCTTGCTCGTCAAAAACGTGTAAAGCGGATGCTGGTCTTCGCCCTTGACGGAGATCTTCGAAAACATCGGGAACGTGACCTTGTATTTCAGCGAGCAAAACTCCTTGATCTCCGAGTCGGCGCCGGGTTCCTGGCCGCCGAAATTATTGGCGGGAAAGCCGAGAACATAAAAGCCCCGATCCTTATACTTGGTGTAAGCCGCCTGCAGGCCTTCGTACTGCGGCGTGTAGCCGCATTTGCTGGCGGTGTTCACGACCAGCAAAACATTGCCCTTATATTTCTTTAATTTGACGTCATTGCCGTCGATGTCTTTCATTTTAAAATCCAAAACGGTTTTTTCCTTTGCCGTCACGGTAGGGGCCATATGATGATGGAAAACGACCGCCGCTATAATTAGGGCAAAGGCGGCAAACACGGTAACGGATAATATCTTCAACATAGTGCTCTCCTCAAAAAAGCTATTTATTTAACTCGCGCGGGTTGCGCGGTGAAATTTGCGGCGTTTCGCTCTTTTCACCAGTTTCCGCAAAAATTTCCTTGAAAGCGCCGACGCTCGAAAGCATTGCCGAAGTTTCCACCGGCATAAAGATGACCTTCGAATTATTTGAGCGGGTCATATCGCGCAGGGATTCGATATAGCGCGCGGTGATCAGGTACTGCGCCGGGTTGCCGTGTGTTTCCATTACGCTGGCAATGCGCGAAATGGCCTGCGATTCAGCTTCGGCGGCGACCAGGCGGGCCTGCGCGGCGCCTTCGGCCTGTAGGATAGCCGATTGTTTTTCACCTTCGGCGCGGGTCACGCTGGCTTGCTTTTCGCCTTCGGCGCGGGTTACGGCAGCCTGCTTATCACCCTCGGCCTGAAGCACGAGAGCGCGGCGGGTGCGTTCCGCGGTCATCTGTTTTTCCATCGTGATGCGCACGTCTTCCGGCGGGTTGATGTTTTTCACGTCCACGCGGGTGACCTTTACGCCCCACTTGTCCGTCGCCTCGTCCAGGATTATGCGCAGCTTGGCGTTGATCTGGTCGCGCTGCGAGAGCGTGTGGTCCAGGTCCATATCGCCCATTACGGCGCGCATGCCGGTAATGGTCAACTGCACCAGCCCGCCGACCAGGTCCGCCACTTCATAGACGGCTTTGATCGGGTCGGTGATCTGCCAGTAGACCACCGAGTCGACATGAATGGTGACATTATCGCGGGTGATGACCGGCTGCGGCGGCAGGTCGATGAACTGTTCGCGCAGATCGATCTGTACCAGACCGGGCCGCACGTTGGTCCAATAGACAGAGCGCGCCGCATCGAAGAACGGGACGATGATATTCAACCCGCTGGTTGCCACGCGGTTGAATTTGCCGAATCTTTCGATCAGGAGAACGGAAGACTGGGGCACGATCTTTAGCGTTTTCCAGGCTATCACCAATAAAGAGATGCCCAGAAAAAGAAAGATAAGTAAAAAACTAAAGGCCGCTATTTCAGCCTGAAACAACAATATAAATTGCGCTAGCATTTATTCCTCCGAGGTTGGCGAAAATCCAGATAGAGAATTATACCGCAACTTTTTGCAAAAAGAATCCTCCGCAGTTCAGAGTTACGCGTTTACGCGTGAGTTCTTAAAACATTTCACGCCTGAAGGCGTAGCTCTAAACAAGGATAACTTGGTCAAAAGGAAAAACAAAACTATAATTTGCCTTATGCCGGTAAAACTTTCAGACATCCAGGATGCGCGGAAGATCTTGCAGGGAGTGATCCGCCAGACGCCTATTTTGCCCGACGAGGGGCTTTGCCGCGAGATCGGGGCTTCCACTTATCTTAAGGCTGAATCCCTGCAGCTGGGCGGCTCGTTCAAGGTGCGCGGTGCGTACAACAAGATCAACCGCCTTTCGGACGAGGAGAAACAGCGCGGCGTGATCACCGCCTCTGCCGGCAATCACGCGCAGGGCGTGGCGCTGGCCGCCAAACTGCACAATATCACCGCCACCATCGTTTTACCGGAACGCGCGCCGCTGACCAAAGTCACCGCCACCAAGGCGCTGGGCGCCACCGTCATCCTGAAAGGCGCTACCTTCGACGAAGCGGTGGCGTATTCCAAAGAACTGCGCGAGCAGAAAAATCTGACATATGTCCACGCTTTCGACGACGAATTAATTATCGCCGGGCAGGGCACGGTCGGCTGGGAGATCGTCGAAGACCTGCCGCAGGCGAGCGTGATAGTAGTGCCGATCGGGGGAGGGGGTATCATTTCCGGGATCGCCATCGCCGCCAAAAATCTGCTGCCGAAGGTGCGAATGATCGGTGTGCAGGCGGCCGGGTGCGCGCCGGTCAAACGGTCGCTGGAAGAAGGGCACCCGGTGGAAATTTCTGAAGCGCAGACCATCGCCGACGGCATCGCCGTCAAGCGCCCGGGCGAAATCACGCTGCCGATCATAAAAGAATTCGTCGATGAGGTGGTCGAGGTTTCCGAGGAAGAGATCGCGCGGGGGATCTTTCATTGCATGCAAAATGTGCGGTTGGTGGTAGAAGGCGCGGGCGCGGCCGGCGTGGCGGCGCTCCTGGCAAAAAAGGTCGAGGTCAAACCGGACGACACGGTTTGCGCCGTTCTTTGCGGCGGCAATATCGACGCTAACCTGCTGACGCGCGTGCTGGAGCAGGTGATGGTGCGCCAGGGGCGCTATATGATCTTGAAGCTCACGGTGCAGGACCGCCCGGGCGGCATCGCCTCGCTGCTGGACCGGGTGGCGGAAGCGGGTGCCAATGTCATCGATATTTTTCACCGCCGCGCTTTATGGCTGGCACCGCTGGGGCGGGTCGGGATCGAACTCGTGCTGGAAGTGCGCGACAGCGAACACGGCGCCGAGGTCATCAAACACCTCACGACCGCGGGCTACCATGTCGAACGCGAAGGCCAGGGCGATTGGGATTAGCGCTCCAGAGTACCGCGTTGTTTTGAGTACCTGCTTTAGCAGGCTTAGCCGCAAAAAGACGCAAAATTCACAAAAATAAAAAACGGTTCTTTTGTGGTTTTTGCGCTTCTTGCGGCAATTGATATTTCGTTTATCTGACGGCGAACCTGCGGACGAGCCCGTCCGCGCTCCCGGTTAAATAATTACTGTATATAAGCATGAGGGACGGGTTCGTCTCCGGCCGCGCCCACCGCGAATATAACCCATTGGCCATTTCCGCTGCTATCTATCCACCACTGTCCGGGTGTGCGGTATATTGCGTCATCGTCCTTGCCGTCGCCGTCATAATCTGCCGGAACCGGCAAATCGCCGGGTATTCCCCAATACTTTACGATCATGCTTCCGGTCCAAATATACCAAACACCATTGCGGAACACCGCTATGTCATCTAAACCATTACCGTCGTAATCCGCCGGGACCGGAGTATCCGTCATAATTCCCCAATTAAATACTGTTATTAAACCGGTGTTGCTGGAGCGTATCCACCACTGACCGTTAGACGGGCGGTAGATAGCCTGATCGGAAAAACCGTCGCCGTCGTAATCTGCCGTTACGGGTTTATCTCCGACGGTGCCGAAATTAGGTATCGGCGGAAAATTCGGGGCAGGCAGCGGAGTATGGCCCGGAAGGGCCTGGAAGAGCCAGGTACCATTATCATAGACAGCGATCTCGGCCTGATTGTTTCCCGTGAAATTGGCGGATTGAGGAATATTGCCGGCCGCACCTAAGGTGTAGTTTGCGGAGGCGCCGCCGGTGATCGGGCTGCCTCCGATATTGTAGCTTATGGTCCATGTTCCCGCGTTAAAAACGGCGAAATCGGTAAAACTGTCTCCATCATAATCGGCAGGCGCCATCCGGCTGCCGGAATTGCCGAGAATGTGAGAAACCGTGATTCCCACACCTCCCGGTAAGGGACCCGCGGTGAATCCCGCCCATTGAAAAGACGGAGTAACATAAGTGTAATCGGCGATAGGATTGGTGCCGTTGCGCGCACCGCCGAAATCGAACTTGGTAATAGCAAAGTTTGCGGTGGGAATAAAGGTAACGAGCGCGAGCGCGGCAAACAAAACACGAATGGGAAAAAGCTGCGAAAAAAGCGAACTTATTTGATTTAATAACCGTAACATTTCAATTTTCTCCTTAAAAGCAAAGTAGTAAGAATCAGGGCCTTCGTTCATACGTGGCTTTTAGGGGTAAAACGTAACGGTCTATTTTTAAAAAATTAGCGTTTTGAATACCGTCTAACGGCGGTACTCAAAACGCTTGTGGAATTGACATATTCGCGGCGCGCACTACCGGCCCGGAAGCGGGGTATCCATCGGCAGCCCGAAAACATTGGTGTCGGTGACGCTGTTATTGCTTCTTTTCACTAACCAGGTCATCGTATTCGGGCGAAACACGGCGACGTCGTTTTCCCCATCGCCGTCATAGTCTCCCGGGACGGGAATATCGCCGGAGGTTCCAAAATCGACATTAATTAACTCACCCGTAAGGCTCATGTAGTACGACCAGCGCCCGATGCCGGGGTTAAAAATGCCGAAATCGGTTTTGCCGTCGCCGTCAAAATCGCTTGGAACCGGAAGGTCCGTGCTGGTTCCCAATTGCCTGGTGAGCACCTGGCCGTCGGAGCTTTTCAGGACGTAAAAGGTGGCATTGGAAGAGCGCCAAACCGCCAGGTCGGCTTTCGAATCGCCGTCAAAATCTCCCGTCAGGGGTTTATCCTTTGCTTCGCCAAACTGAAAAGAACTGATAGCGCCGTCGGAAATGTTTCGGACGTGCCAGGTTGCCGTGGACGGGCGGAAGACCGCAAAATCCGCCTTCGCATCGCCGTCGTAATCGTTGGCAAAGGGTATATCTCCATCCTGGCCGAAAAATACGGTTTCGTAATCGGCGTAATTAATATCGGTGGTAAAGAACCAGGCCCCGGCGCCGGGACGAAAAACGGCCACGTCGGTTTTGCCGTCGTCGTTAAAATCCGAGGGAACCGGAATGTCACCGTTAAGGCCGAAAAAGGTGTGGACGGAATTATTGCTGCTGATCAAAATGTCCCAGAAAGATTGCGCGGCGTTTGTGGGATCCTGCCGGTAGATGGAACGATCCGTCAGCCCGTCGCCGTCGAAATCATAAGGGCGCCGGATCGTGCTTTCGCCATTCCGGATCTCTCTATAGCGAATGATCCCCGGAACGATCCTGGTTTCTTGCGTGTTTCCCAGCACTAATATTTTACCGTCAGGCTGTTGGGCTATACCGTAGGTCCCCCAGGATGAAGGTGAAGCAAAAAACCCGTCTATCGTGCTTGCTTCGAGCGTGCCGTCAGGGCTGTATTTAGCCACCAGAAAATTGTAACCCGTTTGAAGCGGAGATCTTCCTTCGCCGGAGATCACTATTTTACCATCGCTCAACACGAGGCCGTTCGCGGCAAAGTCATCTTCGCCAATATTAAAATCGGAAACTACGACCCCGCCACTGCCAAAGGTGTCATCGAGCCGGCCGCGGTGATTGAACCGGAAAAGAGCGGTGTTTTCCTGGCTTCCGACGCTTCCCAGCAAGATCGCTTTCCCATCCGGCTGAACAAGCAATTTATTAAGCCGCAACGCGCCGTTAACATTATAGTAAAGCCGCGCCACCCCCTGGTTGCCAAAAAAACGGTCCCACTCGCCGTCGCTGCGATACCGGATAAGCGTCCCGCCGGCCCCGTCGATATAAGCGACCATGAGTTTTCCATCAGAGGTGGTTTCAAGGCCGACCAAATATCCCCAGGGACGCTGGCGGCCCAGTAGCTGTTTCACGCCGTCGGTACCGAACGAAGTGTCCCGGCTCCCGTCCGGATTCAGCCTGATAATGTAAGTATTTGGCGTGGAGACCACCACGTAGATCTTACCGTCGGGGCGAACCGCCATTTTCACGTCCATGCCGTACCGGTATGAGGTTACCGCGATGTTGGCCGAAAATGTCGTATCTATCGAACCGTTCTCATTCAGCCGAACAATCTCCGGGTAGTCATCAATGGCTCCCCCCCATCGTCTTGAAAGCACCAGGAATTTTCCGTTGGAAAGCATCCTTGTATCGGTCGCAAACCAGTTGAGGTTTCCGTTCGGATCGGAGAGAAATACTTTTCCGCCGGTGCCGAACGAGTTATCCAGAGCGCCGTCCGGAGTTAAGCCGGTAAGGACAATGCTATAGATCGGCGAGCTATAAGAGCCGAAGGCCACGATCCTCCCGCCGGGCTGAACATAGATCTCGCGGCCAAAGGAATTTACCGTGGTAGTGCCGATCGTGACCCGCCCGCCCGTACCGAACGAGGTATCCACAACCCCCGCAAAGGCTGTTTGACACAGTAATAGCGCAAACAAAAGAAATATGGGTGTTTGAATAAAGCGGACAGGAAAAAATACCGGGTTTCCGTTCGGAGACATAAACTTACTCCTTTATTTGTCGGGCAGAAAATACTTATTCCTATGTTACCACGGTTTCGCTTTAGAAGCGGGTTATTCCGTGTAGCGCGCGATCGCAAAAACATCCCGATTAACTGACGGATTTGGATTTTTGGTTGATCCTATTACCAGCACCTTTCCATCGGATTGAAGCGTCAGATCGTTAGCAGCGGAATTTTGCCCGGCGGTAAATGCCGTCATTATACTTTCTTCCAGAAGACCACCAGCCGAGTAACGGGCCAAAAGGAAATTGCGGGGCGTTCCGGACTCGCCGGCTATCCTGACTTTGCCGTTATCCGAGACGACCACCGCGGCGGCGACATCAAAATCTCCGGGCGCAAAATCGGTAACGACCACCCCGGCGTTGCCGAAGAACTGGTCAACTTTGCCTCTCGGAGTAAATCTGATCAGCCAGGCGTCCGCATCGGGATTCATGATGGCCCCCGCGACGATGATCTTGCCGTCAGTCTGCACGGCCATATTCTGGGCGAATCCTTTTATGTTCCCGAGCGCGAACCTCATCCGCAGCAAGCCTTGCCGTCCGAACGACCTGTCCAGATAACCGTTGGCGTTTAACCGCATGAGGAAAAATTCGTTGTAACCGGAGTCTGAGAACACCCCCAGTGTGCCCGCCAGCAGGATGCGACCGTCCGGCAGTGTTTGCATGCCGATGAAAAACGGGTCGGGCAGCCGCTTAAAGTTCATCAGCAGGTCGCCGTCGGGTGCGAAAGTGGTATCGCGGCTGCCGTCGGAATTCAAGCGCAACAGGTGATAACTCTCAGGGTTGGTTTGCACGAATATCAGAACGAGGATCTTCCCATCGCTTCTGACGGCCAATCTTTGCGGGATGGTATTAGTCATGCCGAACTGGATATTCGCCGAAAAGCCGGCGTCGTTAGTGCCGTCGGCGTTGGTGCGGACGATCTTCGCGTTGGAGCCCGTGCCAAGAGATATAGATTGAGAGATCCGCAGAATTTTGCCGTCGGGATACATATAGGCGTCTTGAAATCCCATGAACGTGACCGGGTCCCAAAAACGGACAGTTCCGCCGAGGCCGTAAGACGTATCGATACCCCCGCCGGGCATTAAACCCGCCATGGCGACCCCGGGCGCCTGGCCGTCCGGGCCCATATTGGTAAATTGGCCGGCGGCTATTATCCGGCCGCTTGGTTGGACAAAAATCCTAAACCCGGTCGCGGAGTAATTCGTGGTGGAATCGGGGAACCCGATCGTGACCCTTCCACCCCCGCCGAAGCTCGGATCAAGCGCCACGGCGGAAAAGGCCGTCGAACAAAAGAGCAAGGTCAAAAGAATGAGCAGAGAGGCCCGAAACAAGCCGGTCGAAAAGAGGGAAAGACTTCCGTTCGGAGACATAGAAATACTCCTTATGTTAACGGGAGAAATGCTTTCCCGCATCATATCACGGTTTTTACCAAGCGGCTATATTTTTTAGGATTAGGTAGTGCCTGATTTGTCGGAGCGCGGACGGATCGTCCGCAGTTTAATGTATAGAGTTACGCCTTTAGGCGTGAAAATTCTTAAAAAAACATCACGCGTAAACGCGTAACTCTGAACGGCGGACGATCCGTCCGCGCTCCCAGTTTTTCGTAGTGCCACAATTTGGGTTACTGTAAACTAATTATAATGGTTACTAAGATCATAGAAGAACCAGTCTCCGCTCTGCCTGAATATGGAAGCGTGCCGATCGCTTTTGAGGTCTTGTCCCGCTTCCGCATAGAACCGGGCCGGCAATTGGTGGAAGAGCAGGTCGAGCCTTACATCAAAGACTACGACGCTATCAAGGGAGAAAGCCCGGCTGAATGGCCGAAGCGCTGGAACATCTCGAATTGGGGCGTTGTATCCGCATTTGAGGATAAACGGCGCGTAGGCGGTGCCGTCATAGCGTGGAAAACGGAAGGGTTGAATATGCTGGCGGGCAGAGAAGACCTGGCCATTATCTGGGATCTGCGGGTTCATCCCGACTTCCGGCGGTCAGGCGTGGGAAGCAGATTATTTGCCAATGCGGCCGATTGGGCGCGGGAGCGCGGGTGCAGCCAACTGATGGTCGAAACCCAGGATATCAATGTGCCGGCGTGCCGGTTTTATGCCCGCCAGGGCTGTGAGCTGAAAGCGGTTAACCGGCATGCGTATAAAGGCCTGGACGAAGTTCAGCTTTTCTGGCAAAAGACAGTTTAGGGCGGTTATTTTCTTCTCAGATCTTCGGTGTAAAGCTCGCGATAAACGCGATAATTCGACATCACCTTAAAGACGTAATTTTTTGTCTCGGCAAAGCCCACTTCCGAGGCAAAGATCGGCGCTTCCTTCGGCCGGGAACGGTTCAGCCAGCGCGCGGCATTGTCCTCGCCGCCGTTAAAGGAAGCGGCGATCGCTTCATAAAGGGAAAACTGCTTTTTGAGTTCCGCAATATAAACGCTGCCGATATTGATGTTCACGCCGGGCTGATAGAGGCTTTCCGCCTGCAGGTTTGGCACGCCCGCCTTCGCGTTATATCTGGCGGCGGCGTCGACCGTCAGCTGCAACAGGCCGCGCGCCGCGGCGGGCGATTTCGCGTTGGCGCGAAAACTGCTTTCCTGTTTCATGATCGCCAGCACAAAACGCGGGTCGATACCCCGCGATTTTGAATACATCAAAAGCTCGGAATTATACGGGGCGGGGTATTGGCCCAAAAGTTTTGCGGCGGACATTCTGACCTGCGCGGTCCGGCCCGCAGCCTGCGCTTTTCTGGCCGCGTCCGATCCCGTCAGGCTCATCAGCCTTTCGGTCGCCAACCCGCCATAGTAAGAAGTGGCGCTGTCGGATACGGCAAAGTAGAAATTTATCGCGTCCGCCTTTCGCCCGGACCTTTCCAGCGCGAAGGCCTTGAGAAAAGTTACCTCGTCGCGCGAGGTCATCGTGCCGCCGAAATCGTTCAGGGCGTTCATCTCATCGGAAGTTTTGATCGCCGCGTCCCATTGCCCGCGGTAAATTTCGATGCGCAAACGCGCGAACAGGGCATTCGTTTCCGCCGGAAGCCCGGCAAAACGCGCGCGGGTTTTGTCTACCCACGCATTAGCGTCGTCATATTTTCCGTCTTCGCGCAGGGCGTCGATAATGTTGAGATACGCTCCGTCGATCCGCTCGCCGGTCGGGAACATCACCGTGTATTGCTCATAGACCTGCGCCGCTTCCAGGTTCCGGCCGAGCCTGATCAGACAGGCGCCCTTGAACGCCAGAGCTTCGCGCCCGTCCTTGGTCTGGCTAAAATCGCTGACCGCTCGGTCGAACCAGGGTATAGCCGCGGCATATTGCCGCTCCCACATCAGCGATCGCCCCATTCCGAAAAACGCTTTCGACATACCGGCGTCGCCCGGGTAATTTTGGATCACCATCAGCCAATGCTCGCGGGCTTGCGGGAAGGCACGGTTCGAATGGTAGACGTCGGCGCGGTAGAGATGTTCGGCGGCGCTCAGCAGCGGCGGTTTGCCGTTTGCGATGCGTTCGGCCGTGTCTTTTTCGCGCACCTGCGCCAGCGTCGCGTCATTATAAACCTGCGCCGGGGCGGCGGTGAATAAAACCAATAGAATTAAAGCGATTGAAGCAAATTTGTAAAACATGATGATCTTTCGCAAGATGCGGGTATGCTTCTTAAAAGATACCAGTATTTAGACGTAAAAGAAAGAGGTGAGGTTGTCGGTGATGGATCAGCGTGGGCTGAGCACCGGGAAGATCCGACAAGTTGATTTATCTCAAGGTTAGGAAGGGTTGCCCCGCGCCCGCTGCTTTAAATGTCTTCATTCATTGCCCTTGATAATAAGAGCGGGCGTAAGCGCTTCCGGACCTGAGAGGTGGTCATGTTGTTTGATCTTCCCCGGCCGGCCGCTGTTCTTTTGCGCCCATTATCAGCAGCCAAAACATGGTTGGAAGCACGCTAAAAGCGCTGAGCGTCATGGCCAGCTGCGTGAAGGCCGCGGGATAAAATTGCGGGACCAGGTATTTATCCAGGAGATTGAGCGCGAATCCAACGCTTGCCGTCATCCACAAAATGCCCAGTATCCTGGGAAGGTACCCGGACCTGATGATAAGCAAACCGAACGTGAAATAATAAGGCACCCAGAATATTTCGAGCAGGCCCTGTCCGGTGCTATTGGCTTGCCTGAGCAAAAACATTGCGATCGAGTTTAGCTGCTCAGGGCTGAACACCTTCAGGTAATCAGGCTGGCTTAAAACTATCAGTACTCCGAAATGATTGAATGTGTTAACAACCCCGATACCGACGGTCATCATGATCGACGCCAGCAAAACCGTTGCCAGCCATTTATCAACTTCTCTGAACAATTGGTATAGAGTCAATCCGAAAAAGAATAAAAAGATGTGCGCGAAAAGTCCGCTGACGATCGCCGCCCGGTATAAAAACTCACCGGACATTATGTTGGCGGCAGTCGCCGCGGCATCGCCGGGCACGATCACGTTGGACCGTATATAGATCAGGCTGAAGCCGCCTGTCACCGCCATCAAAAACAAAAGTAGGCCCGCCAGTCTTGCCGTTCTTTTAGTCGAATTCATTTCTCTCTCCATTTTTATTTTTACTGTTGCCTGAGATAAGGCTAGAAAGTTATTATTACTTTTCCCTGAGCGTGCCCTTTTTCCAGATACCGGATAGCTTCCGGGACCTCATCCAACGTGTAGCACCGGTCGATGACCGGCGTTACCTTTTTGGTTTCAATGAGCTCTTTCAAGACAACCAGGTCTTCTTTGCTTCTTTTCGTTACGCACGCGACCATGTTCTGGCTCACGAACGGTGACAACAATATCGCTTTGAGAAAAGGGCCCAAAGGCCCGAGCCAGCGGCCGTCAGGCCCTCCGACCACGACATAGATGCCTTTGGCGCTCATAACGCGCCTGCAATCTGACAGCGAACGGTTTCCCATGCAATCGTATATAAGGTCATATCGCTTCCCGCTCCGGGTGAAATCCTCCCGGGTGTAATCAACGGCATGGCCTGCGCCGAGCGACCTGACGAGGTCCACATTCCTTGTGCTGCAGACACCGGTCACGTCCGCGCCGAACGATCTGGCGATCTGCACGGCGAAGGTGCCCACGCCTCCCGCAGCGCCGTTGATCAGGACCTTCTGCGCCGGCTGAATCTTTCCTTTATCGCGAAGGCCCTGCAGCGCGGTGATCGCCCCTACAGGTATGGCCGCCGCCTGCTCGAATGTGAGGTCGGCCGGTTTCAGCGCCAATTCCTTTTCGGGGGCGCATACATACTCGGCAAAGGCGCCGTCACAGGCGCCGAACACTTCATCACCCGGCCGGAGTTGCGTGACGTTTCCGCCGACCGCTTCAACCTGCCCGGCCAGATCAACTCCCAGGCGCATGTCCTTTGGTTTGCGCAATCCGGTCATTGCGCGAATGATGTACGGTTTGCCTCTCATGACGCGCCAGTCAAGCGGATTGGCGGAAGCCGCGCGAACTTTTATCAAAACTTCATCGTCGTTGGGGACAGGCTTTTCAACGTCGCTGATCTGGATGACGTCCGGGGGTCCGTATCTGTAGTAGACGGCGGCTTTCATATTCGTATCACCTTTTATTACACCGGAAAGTACTGCTTATATTTGCGTTACGACGCAATGTCAAAAAAGGTTCCTTCTAATGTTCAGCATTTAACGATGGCACTTTGTAACGCCTGCGTCCCGCTGGCTGTCATGTGGGCGTCTCGTCCACATTTATTTTCTTCAATCGCTGAAGGCGGGACGCCTTCAGGACAGCCGCCGGCACGGCGGCGCTACGGTTATGCGCTTTTCGTTTTAGCGGCCTGTCATGGTAATATCTACGGTTTGGATTTGATTCTATTTTATACCGGGAGTAACTAAATGAAATTAGCTTTAAATGGCGCAACGACCATGCACGCCGATCTCGCCACCGATATCAAAGCCGCGAAAGCCGCCGATTTTGAACTGCTTGAAATCTGGGCCGCCAAGCTGCGCGAATTTTTAAAAACAAATACCGTAGCCGACCTTAAAGATCTGTTGGACGAAGCCGGGCTGACCCCGTGGAGCATCAACTCCATCGAGCACATCACCTTCCGCACGCCCGAGGATTATGAAAACATCATCAAGGCGCAATGCGAAGAACTTTCAAGTATCGCCGGGCAGATCGGATGTAAATACGTCGTGGTCGTTCCGGGCAAGCTGCCGGAAGGCGCGACCAAGGAAGAGATCATCGACGAATCGGTCAAAGTACTGAATGAGCTGGGCGACATCGCCGAAAAGCACAATGTTTCGCTGGCATTCGAATTCCTCGGCCAGACGGATTGCTCGGTGCAGACGCTCGACCTTTGCAACGAGATCGTGGAGAAAGTGGATCGTGAGAATATCGGAAACGTCCTCGATACTTTTCACTTTTACGCGGGAAATTCGACGTTCGATGCCATCGACACGATGAAGCCGGAAAAACTCTTTATTTTCCATATCAACGACAGCGAAGATCGCCCGAAAGAAGAGTTGAACGATTCGCACCGCCTCTACCCGGGACTGGGTATTTTGCCGCTCAAGGAGATCAAGGCGCGCTTTGACAAGATCGGTTACGACACGATGGCGAGCATCGAGATCTTCCGCCCGGAATACTGGGGACACGATCCTTTCGAGGTCGCAAAGCTGGCGCGGGAAAATACGATCAAGGCGCTGGGATTGACTGAGAAAGCCGCAAACGCATAAAATCGGATATAGGAATTACTTATTTTTCCTTTATGCCGATATGCCGAAGACGGTTCTCATTGTTGAAGATTACAGTGATACTCGCGCGATGATGAAGTATCTGGTGGAGGGGTTTGGCTACCAGGTTGTGGAAGCGGCAAACGGGCAGGAAGCAGTAGACAGCGCCCGGCGTAATTTACCCGACCTGATCCTGATGGACCTATCCCTTCCCGTGATGGACGGCCTGACCGCCACGCAGATGATCAGAAAGTTCGACGACAGCGCTAAGATCCCGATCATTGCCGTCACCGCTTACGGAAACTCCTATTATCGCCGGGCGCTGGAGGCGGGATGTGACGATCTGATCAATAAACCGCTCGACTTTGGTAACCTCGAACCAATTCTCAAACAATACCTGGCAAGCTGATAAGGGATAAAAAGATATAAAGGGAGAAATGAGATAAATTCCGTCTTCCGGCTACCAGCAAATAACTCATGAGTAAAATTAAGATCGGTATCATCGGCACGGGCTACATGGGCGGCACGCACGCGCAGCTTTTTGCCAAAGACGAGCGGACGGAAGTCGCCGCTTTGTACGACATCGTCCCGGAGCGGATGCAGGCGGTCGCGCGCATGACCGGTGCGCGGTGCATGGAAAACGCCGAGCAGGTGCTGGAAATGAGCGATGCGATCGTCGTGACCACGCCCAACACGCGCCACACGCAGCTTGCCATCGCCGCGGCGGGCGCGGGAAAACACGTGCTTTGCGAAAAACCGATGGCCACCAGTATGGACGGCGCCAAAGCAGTTTTGGAAGCCGCGCAGTCAGGCACGGGAGTTTTTCAGGTCGGGCACAACCGCCGTTTCGCGCCGGTTTATGTAAAGCTCAAAGAACTGCTGGCCGAAGACACACCGCACTCCGTTCATATCAAGATGAACCGCGGCGATCTGCAGATCCCTGAATGGACCAGCGATCACGAGATCACCGGCAGATTTTTGTACGAGACCACCATTCACATGTTCGATATGGTGCGTTTTCAATTCGGCGAGATAGAGGAAATGATCGCCTTCGGTTCGCAGCACACATACAATGAGATAGATAATTTTTCCATCCTGCTGAAATTCAAAAGCGGGCTGCACGCGACGTTTTGCTCTTCGGCGGAAGCAAGCTGGCTGTTCCCGTTCGAACGCGTCGAAGTTTTTTGCGACCATCGCACCATCCTGACCCAGGAAATGGAAAATTTGACTGACAGCCATCTTGGCGATTCGAACTCGAAGCAGGGTTTATCGCACGACTTCCGGCATTTCTCATGGCATAAAGAGGCCAAGGAAGAACGCTGGGGCTATACCCAGGAAAACGACGCGTTTATCAAAGCCATCCTGAACGGCACGGAGCCGCCGGTGACCGCCCTCGACGGGTATAAATCGGTGGAACTGGTGGAGGCCTGCTACCGCGCGGTGAAAACCGGCGAGAGGGTCAAGTTCGATTAAAAAACGCTCCCCTAAGAACTTTTTCTAATTGCTTCGCGTAAATCACATTTGAAGTTATACTGTTCCGGGTATCGATATGGTCCAATGCGTAAAATGCGGAATGCAGAATGCCGACGGCAGCAAATACTGCCGCTTTTGCGGAGTTGCATTGATGCAGGATTCCGGCTCGTCTTCCCGCAGGCCCTATAGCTGGCAGACCGAAGAATTTCCCGTTCACGACCACACGAAGAATTACCAGGCCAAGAAAACCCAGGTTCTTCAGCAGCAGCAACCTAACTACCCGCAGCAACAACAACAGCAGCAGAGTCCGCAAATGGTCCAGCCGTACCAGCCGGGGCATATACACCAGCAGCAGCAACAGCAATTTTACGCCTACGGGCACTATTATTGTATGAATTGCCGCACCCAGGTCATTCCGCGGATGGTAAGAAAGATCGCGCCCGCCGGCTGGATAGTCTTCGCCGTATTGCTGATCAGTTTTTTTCCTCTTTTTTGGCTGGGCTTTTTTATTAAGGAAGACCGCAGGATCTGTCCGATCTGCGGCACCCGCCTGGGATGATCAAAATCCTTTGCCCCGGTAACGATAGCCTTTAGGATGTTCGATCTTGACCTCCGGGTTCGAGCTGTACACTTCTACCCGGTGATAACCTTTATTCATGTGAGTGGAAAGATAGGTCAGGGCAAACTGGCGGTTTAGCGCTATTTCGAGCTCGCGGAAAAACGGGTCGTAACTGACTGGGGTGTAAGTCCCCTGGAAGAAAGCCCTCCCGCCGGTTTCGGACGCCAGCTTGTTCAACGCGCCCTGGGCTCCGGCCACCACGCTTCCGCTGGCGTTCCTGGTGTAGCTGCCGGCGGAATATATCGTGTAGACCGCGACGCTTTTTCTTTGCGCCTTGAAAATTGACTGCTGGAGGGAAAGGCTGTCGAAGGAGGACAAGGCGGTTGCGCCGCCGGTCGCGTCGAAGCCGTCGGAAATGAACAGTACCGCCCGTCTTCCGGCCGGCAGGCTGTCGAATCTTTCCAGTGAGTCGGAGAGCGCTTCGTACGGGTCATTGGTTGCGACCGACGAGCTTCCGGAAATAATGCGCAATGTGCTCGCGGCTTTTTCCAGGTCCTCGGTAAACCTCTGGCGTACCTGCAAACCTCCCGAGCGAATATAACCGACCATTACCCGCGAACCTTTCGGCAGATTTCTAATAAACTCGGCGATCCTTTTCAGTTCCAGGTTAACCTGGGGTTCGAGGTCGTCCTGGATAATTATTGCCAGGCTGAGCGGGGTGTTGGAAACGCTCCGGATGGAAAGCACGACCTGTTGGTCGCCATCTTCCTTGACGAAGATATTGCCCGCCTCGACAAATTCGGTAAGCTGATTTTCCTTCAGCTCCGACTTGGTAAAGATAGAGATGGGGATCGTGACCGTGCGGACGCTTTTATCCTGGGTTTTCTTTTTATCCGGCGTCGGGTTGGGGGATTGCGCAAAAGACACGGCCGCCGCAAAGGCCATAAATAACAAACAGAGGATAAAGGGCATGGTTGATTTTCGTAGAAACATAGGCACCGCCTGAGATTGCGCTTTTAAATACATTGCATCATATTACAAAAAGACACAAAAGCGTTAAATTGGTAAGATGCTTTTTATCTGAGGAAAGCTGTCCGAAGCGTTGAAACTAATGAGCGATCTGGAAAAACGGCATTACGAACTTACCCGCCGGGACCTGTTGAAAGACGGCGTTCTGCGCTGGAGCCCCGTGGCCGTTCCCGCGCTGATCTCGCTCCTGCCGGCACTGGTTTTATTTATTGCCGGTTTGCTCTTTGGCTCCGGGCCGGCGGGCACGGCGGTCTTCATTTTCAGCGCTCTGATCACGCTGGTCATCGGGTTTATTTTCGGGCTTATCATTTCCGGCGCTTTGCTGATCTATCGTCAGAGCTGGCTGGCAACCCTGCGCGAAAGGCTGGCGGTCGACGGCATAAAGGCCCACGAAGTGAAATTTTTTACCAGGGAACTGAAAACTCTGGAAAAGAAAGCCCTGAAAGAGGTGGAGAGGGCGAATGCTTTGCTCGGCGACGCCTACCGGGAAACCCTGGCTTCGCGGCTGACGGCGTCGCGCATTCTAAAAACGACCAAGCAGGAGCTTCTGCTTATCCAGCGCCGGGAAAACAAACTGAAATACCTGAAAAGCGATAACTCGCAAAATCTCCAGGAAGACCTGAAAAGCGACCGCCGGAGACTCTCGGAAATTCAGGGCAGCGCCAGGGAAATGCTTGGGGAAGCCGAAACGAGGCTGCAGATGATCGAGGCTGCTTCGCGCCGCGGCACGAACCTGGTGGACACCGAACTTGCTCTCAACAAACTTCGCGCGAATACGCAGGAACTGCCGCTCGCGCTCGAAGCCGTAAAAATGGAAGACGAAATGCGCCGTGAACTGGAAAAAGAAGCGCAGGCGGGGGAATGATACCCGTTAATTTTCCTTAACAACCTTGCCCTCTTTTATGACTTTCCCGATCAAATTTCCGCCGAATTCATAGGCGAGCTGACGGTAATCACCGGCCTCTAAAATCAACAAATCAGCCTGTTTTCCTGCTTCTATCGAACCCGCTTTATCGCTTACACCGGCGGCGAAAGCCGCGTTGATCGTGGCGGCGTTCAGGGCTTCGGAGGGCAGAAGTTTTTGATAGCGGCAGGCGATCGCCATCGCGGCGGGCAGCGACGGGCAGGGCGCAGAGCCGGGATTAAAATCGGTCGAAAGCGCCAGGGCGCAGCCCGCGTCGATCATTTTGCGCGCGGGGGCAAATTCGAAGCTGCCGAAATTGAAATTCACTGTTGGAGTGATCACGCCCACCGTTTCGGAATCTGCCAGCAGGGCGATCTCTTCGTCGCTGACGGCGTCAAGATGATCGATCGACACTGCCAGATTTTCTATCGCGAATTTTGCGCAGCCCAGATTTGTAAATTCATCCACGTGCGCTTTCAGTTTCATCCCGTAACGTTTGCCCGTTTCCAGCACGCGTTTTGACTCCTCCAAAGAAAACGCGTTTTTCTCGCAAAAGACATCGATAAAAAAGGGAGTCTGCTTTGCCGCGAAATGCGTGCCCGAGAACCACTCGGCGGCGCGCGGGATCATTTCCGCGCAAACCAGATCGACATATTCGTCCGGTTTCTCTTTATATTCCGGCGGAAAGGCGTGGGCGGCCAGGAATGTCGGCACCAGATCGACCGGGTGCGTTTTGTCCAGTTCTTCGATCACGCGCAGCATTTTGAGTTCGGTCTCGGTATCCAGCCCGTAACCGGTTTTGACCTCGCAAGTGGTCACACCCAGCGCAAGCATCTGGTCCAGCCGCTCACTTGATCGCTGCGTTAATTCCGCTAAATCCGCCCGGCGGGTTTGGCCCATGGTGCTGACGATGCCGCCGCCCGCTTCCATGATTTCCAGGTAGCTCGCGCCGCGCAAGCGCTGTTCGAATTCGTTCAGCCGGTCGCCGGCAAAAACAATGTGCGTGTGGCATTCGACAAAACCGGGCATGACGACCTTTCCGCCGGCGTCGATGACCTCGTCCGCTGCGAAATTTTGCATTACATCGTGAGAAACGCCGGCCGTTATAAAGCGGCCGTCTTTTATGGCGACCGCGCCGTTTTCGATGATTTCCGGCTCGCGCATGGCGGCGCCTTTTTTGGCCTTGCCGCTTGAAGCGCAGGTCACCAGCTGCCCGGCGTTATGGATTATCCTGTCCACTCGCATAAGAAATTAACTTTATAGCAACGACATACCTTCCGCAATTATTTCATTATAAATTCTTAATTTTTCATTCTTTAGCTATTGCCGAAAAATAATTAAGAATTACGAATTAATATTTTGGAATACGAAGCTGTATTAATAAATTTGAATTGACACTACTCAGCAAGGGTTTTCTTCTTGACAAGATCACTCGCCGCCTTTTATAAGTTTTATAGGTCTTCTACATAATTTTAATCAAATTTCAGATCTTATCTCGGGCAATCATTTTGATTGGGACGTCCACCCGAAAAGGGCGGCGTTCATTTTTTAATACAAAACCCTAGGAGGAAACTTAAAAGTGTTAAGAACCAAACTGTTAGTGTTTATCGTGCTGGCGATGGCGCTTAGTCTCTTTACTGTTAGCGCTTTTGCCGCGCGCAGCTCTCAGGCGCAGGTCAGTATCAGCTTTGAAAAAGACACTTTTCTTTACCAGGACAGCGTGCTGGTAAAGGTCACGATCACAAATACCGGCAAACAGCCGATCAACATACTGAGATGGTACACGCCATTGGACGGAGTCAAGGAAGACCTTTTTGCCGTGACCCTGGACGGCAAAACCGTGGAATATATCGGACCGCATTACAAACGGCCTGCTCCCTCGGCGGCCGATTACGTGACGCTGAACGGGGGAGAAACAATAGCGTCGACAGTCGATCTGGCGGGTTATTACGACCTTTCAATGACGGGTTATTACCAGGTCGCTTATAACGCGGAAGCCTTTGATATTTTTTCCCGGACGCCGAAGTTTTCCGCTGAAGAAGATCAGCTGAGATCAAATGCAGCTCTTGCCTGGATCGAAGGCCGCGAGACCAGGCTGCCTGCTCCCGAAATTGCGGAGGAAGTGGTCGGGTCTACCGGTTTTACAGGCTGTACCAGCACCCGTCAAACCGCTCTGCTGACGGCGCGCGACAATGCCTATACTTATTCGACTAATTCGTATAGCTATCTGGTAGCCGGCACGGTAGGAGCGCGCTATACCACCTGGTTCGGCAGCTATACTTCCTCGCGCTACAACACGGTGCGCAATAATTTCAATGACATCCAAAACGCGATGAACAATGCCAGTGTCGGATTTAACTGTACCTGTACAGACAGCGCGTATGCTTACGTCTATCCGTCGCAGCCGTATAACATTTATCTCTGCAACGCCTTTTGGAATGCGCCTGCATTGGGAACAGACTCGAAGGCCGGAACGCTGGTCCATGAAATGAGCCACTTTAATGTGGTTGCCGGAACGAACGACTATGCCTATGGCCAGACCGCGGCGAAAAATCTCGCGATCCGCCAGCCTAAGAAGGCGGTCGACAACGCCGATAGCCATGAATACTTCGCGGAAAACACTCCGTTCCAAAATTAGAGCCGAAATTTAAAAAACAAAAAGGCTTTAGCGAATTTTATTGATTATTCGCTAAAGCCTTTCTTACATTCTGACGTAATTTTTCAGGGCAAAGCCGTAAAATTCAGATCGCGGTACGCGTCGGCGATCGTTAAAGTCCGCGGAGTGAATGAATATCGTTTCGACGAGGGTGAAACGGTGTAAGTTGCGCCCGAGGCGATATCGGTAAAAACGAAATAGCCGAAAGGATTAGTGGTAGTGGAGCGTGAAACCCCATTTTGGTTCGTCAAAACAACCGTCACTTTACCAACGCCGTTTCCCGCAGCATCAACAAGCCGGCCCGTCACGGGAACGACCGACAGATCAGTCAAGACATTCAGCTCATAATTGATCACTGCGGGATACACGCCGTCGGTTAAAGTGACGGCGAAATTAAAGGCTCCTGGCCGATGTCGGCGTTCCACCAATCGTGGCGGCTACGCCGCCGGTATTTACAGTTACGCCTGGCGGAAGCGTTCCGCCGGTTGCTGTGTAGGTGAAACTGCCCACGCTTGGCGCAAGCACTTGATTATAAGATTGATTTAACAGCGCACTCGGAAGTATCGCTACATAACTGCTAGAAACTTCAAACGCGCCGATATCCACGTCTCCGGTTCGTGCAGCGCCGCGCTGGTCGGTCACGACTGCAACGGGCGGATTATTGGTCGCGCAAGACAGATTCTTCACACAGTTTTGGCCGTTATCTGCTGCAGACGAACCCAACAAAACCGCATGGCTGAAGCCGTTTCCGCCATAATATCCAAGAGGCGAAAGAAAAGGATTCGAGTTTTGCATATCCGACCCGACCCAGCCCGTGCTTGTCCCGACCACGCCGATAATATTATTTCCCAGTGAATTGATGACGTTGGTTATGTCCGGCGAAGCGCCCCCGGTGTTGCCAGCAATGATCGAGTTGCGAATGTTGGCGTTATTTGTCGCAGTGGATTTATGAAGTCCTCCCGCGTTGGAGCCGGATGCATTGCCCATGATGGTCGTATTGGTCATGGTCAAACCGGTGCCGTTGTAATATATACCGCCGCCCGAAGAAAGTGTCGAATTTCCCGACATCGTTACATTGGTCATCGTGATCGCGCCATTGCCCTGGATCGCGCCGCCGCCGGTGGATGACGTTCCGCAGGAATTTCCGGTGATGGCAGTGTTGATCAGATGCAGCGTCGATGTCGAAAAATTTTGCAGCGCGCCCCCGACAGTGGCTGCTACGTTGTTGGAAAGGACCGAATCGGTAATGGTCAGTGTTCCGGCCGTGGCATTGTTCATCGCGCCGCCAAGCATTCCGGTATTTCCAGTGAAGACACAGTTGGAAATTACGGTCGTGCCGCCGTTGTTATAGATAGCGCCGCCGCGCCCGGTATTGGCAGCTCCTGCGCCCGTGCCGCCGGTAAAGCGCATGTGATCAATATTGACCACCGCATTATCGCTGATCGAAATGATGCGGCTGGCGTTATTGCCGCTGACGGTCAACCGGTTATTGCCCGTTCCCCAGATCGTCAGCGAACCGTTATTGGCAATAACGATCTCGCTGCCGGAAAGAGTGATCGTCTGAGGCGAAGCAAAAAAGGGTAAAGCAAAATAGATCGTGTCATTATCGACGGTCGCATTCGCCGCTGTTATGGCTTCGCGCAAAGAGCAGTCGGCATTGCACGTGCCGTCATTGGTGTCGGCGATCTTGGACACGGTATAAACCGCGGAAAAGCCCGCGTGCGCCAGACAAAGGATAAAACAAATGCAAATAAACAGTCGCGCAAATTTCATCAAAATGCCTCCTCCAATCGAATTGTTAAAACTGGTGTCCTTAAACTTTATTCCTATAGAAGATGGAAAGCAAGATTTTTCTGAGTGAAGAAATGACAGCTGCAAGGAATTGCGATGCTCCCGTCCGTTCCGATAAAATGTTTTATAGTGATCGTCAGTACCGCCTGCGGTAGCGGGCGGGTATCATAAGGTAAGAGACAAATTTAGTACTTAGGAGAAACCTGGATGACCCCTGAAAATGCCCCGCTTACACCGCAGCCAATTTTTGAAATAATGACCGCTTTTCAGCGTTCCGCCGCTATGAAAGCTGCTCTGGAGCTCGAACTTTTTACTAAAATTGCCGAGGGAAATAAGACCGCCGCCACGATCGCGAGCGCATGCGGCGCGTCCGAGCGCGGCATCCGCATTTTGTGCGACACGATGACAGTGATGGGTTTTTTGCTCAAACAGGGTAATGAGTATGAATTAAACGAGCTTTCGGGCGCATTTCTCAACCGTCAGTCACCGGCCTATCTGGGTGGCGGAATCGATTTCCTGATGTCGGAAAAACAAATGAAGGGCTTTAACGATCTGACCGCAGCCGTTATAAAAGGCGGCTCTATCGTGACGGAAGAAGGGGCGCTCGACCCGGAAAGCCCGATGTGGGTGAAATTTGCGCGTGGCATGATGGGATTGATGTTTCCCTCGGCGCAATTTTTGGCGGAATCGCTCGGCTCCGAACCCGCTCGTAAATTCAAAGTTCTCGACATCGCCGCCGGGCATGGCATCTTCGGCATTATGATCGCCCGAAAATTTCCGAACGCGGAAGTTCAGGCGGTCGATTGGGCAAACGTGCTGACGGTGGCGCAGGAAAACGCGGAAAAATTCGGCGTGGCCGACCGTCATCACACCATTCCCGGCAGCGCTTTCGATGTCGATTACGGCACCGGGTATGACGTTATCCTGGTGACGAATTTTCTGCACCATTTCGACAAGCAAACATGCGAAACATTTCTCAAAAAGGTCCACGCCGCTTTGGCGGACGACGGGCAGGTTTGGACCTTGGAGTTTATTCCGAACGACGACCGGGTTTCGCCGCCCGTTGAAGCGATGTTCAGCCTGGTGATGCTCGCCGGTACACCGGCCGGCGACGCCTACACTTTTGCCGAGCTAAAAGAAATGTATGAGAACGCTGGCTTTTCCACTAACGAGCACCGCCCGATGCCTGGCATGCCTCAGCACTGGATCCTGTCGAAGAAGTAAGTTTCAGAGTTACGCATTCACGCGTGATTTTTTCACGCCTAAAGGCGTAACTCTAAACAGTCATCACGCTTCTGAAATTTTAAAACGGCAGCGCGGAAAGGGGGTTTTTTCGCACCGCTCGGTTACCTTTGCGTCCGTGATTTTTGCGACTAGGGATTCGGCGATCAGGCAGCCTTCGGGATGTTCAGCCACGACTGCCGCCAGCGGGCAGTTTCCGCTTTGAATAAAAAGCTTGCCGCCTTCTTTTTTAATTTTGGCTGTCCCGCCCAGAGCTCCCAAAACTTCCACTGCTTTTTCCGCGCGGCTTTCCAGATCTTCACCCGCCCGGGAAGTTTCCCGTCCCGCTGCCAGCGAAGCCCCGATCTTTCGGAGCGCGCTTTTCAGTTCCTTGCGCGAAAGTTTTCCTTTCAGCACCGTCACCAAACGATTGAACAGGGTGTCGTAGGCTTTGGGAAAAAAACGTTCCGATTCCGGCGTCAGTTCATAGACAAAATGCGGTTTGCGATGCCCGCGCTGCAAACCCGCTTGCCGAAGCAGCCCGTCGCGCTCCAGGCTGACCAGGTGTGCCCGCACCGCGTTGTCCGTCAAGCCCAGTTTTTCCGCCAGCTCGTTTACGGTGCCGGTCGTGCCGCGCAAAAGCATCACGATCCGCCCGCGCGTGCTGTCAAAAAATCTCTCCGGAAGCTTCATGCGAAAATTATAGCAAATAGATACTGCGAAGCCTAGCGGAATAAGTCAAAGAAGTCCTTGACTAATTAAATTTATTGCGATAACCTGATAAAACAATCATTTTGATAAACATTTTGACGGACAAAGGGAGGAAAAAAATGGCAACTAATGTTATCGCGGAAACCGCAGGTATAGACGCAACTGGAGCAAAAGCAGATGCTTACGGGTACCAGGCATTTCAAATTTTGCAGCTCGGCTTTACGGTCGCGCCGATAGTCGCGGGTTTGGATAAGTTCTTTCACCTGCTGGTAAATTGGGACCAATATTTGCCGGCGGCGGTAAATAATGCGCTGGGCGGAAACGGCCACACCTTTATGCTGGTGGTCGGCGTGATCGAGATCGTGGCGGGTATCGGCGTATTTTTCAAACCGAAGATCTTTGCCTACGTGGTCGGAGTCTGGCTGTTGCTGATCATCGCTAATCTGCTGATGATCCCGGGCTATTACGATATAGCTTTGCGCGATCTGGGGCTTTCGCTCGGCGCGTTCGCGCTGGCGCGTTTGAGCCACAAGTTTGCAAAGTAATCCGGCGTCAAACTGGGAGCGCGGACGCCCCGTCCGCAAACATCGCTCGCGAGGTTAGATCCGCGCTCCAATCTATGAGTGTCCTTTTATATCATTTCCATTAAGACTCTTTGCTAATTTCTTCTCACCCGAGTACACTCTCGCATGGAATTCTTCCACGGAAGTTTTTTCAAAAATAAATATATTTGAGGAATTAAGAAAATGAAAATTATTGTTACTCTTTTAGCCGGAATTGTGCTTGCGCTTTCATTCGTTGCGCTGCAGGGATGCAGTTTGAGCACTGCCAATTTGAGCAGTTTTAAGACATCGACGGATAAGGACGGAAAGACCGAGGCCACCAGCTTCAAAACCGGCGACACCCTTTACGGCAAGGCGCAGGTTTCGAACAACCCCGGCAAAGTCAAAGTAAAGTTTTACCTGGTCGCGGAAGACGTGAAGGGAATGACTAAAGGCGATACGTTAAAAGGTTCCGACGTCACGGTCGATATAGACGGCGACCAGGTCGCGAATTACACCGTGCCTGTTTCGCCCGGATTTCTGGCGGGCACTTACAAACTCAACGCCGATATGCTGAACGAAGGCGGCGAGAAAAAAGACAGCAAAACCGTCAACGTAACCGTTACCCAGATAGCGCAGGCGGCTAAACCGGAACCTACAAATGGGGACGACGACGACGATAAGGACGATAAATAATTGTTTCTATAAATTGCCGGCTTTAGCCGGCGGTTTATATAAGCAAAGAATACCGGGGCTTTAGCCAAAGACTTTTTGGCTAAAGCCTTTTTTATTGTAAATCCTGATCTACCAACTGAAGCGTCGCGGCAAACTCACTCCCATATTAAGTGTAATAGTGAAACTATAGGTAATTTATTGCAAATCTCGGTTCGAATACTCAGTTTATTCAGTCCTTCTATATCACTGACAAAACACTCTTTTTTTCTTGGAATGATTTAACACTCATGAATATCTCCCGATCGCGTGGGCGCCTTAGCGTCTTTTTTTAGCAAATTCTATTGCCTCACCATAAACCGTCGGCGCGACGGGATGATATTCATATCCATGCCGAACGGTGGCCAAGGACCCTTCGATTCTAACAGCGGGATGCCGCGGATGATAACTAGCAACCGAAATAGAAGAATTGCTTTCGAAATAGATTATAACTGATAGCTGATAACTGATAGATTTTCTCGGCAAATATTTCCGCACATTTTACGGATTTTCTTTGGTGTTTTTTATAGACGCTACAAGCATTTTTTGCAATTCTTCACAATCTTCGAGCAGCGAATCTGCCTGTTTTTCACTGATAAACTTGCTGTCTCGCAAAAGCCTGAGCCAGAAGTTGGTTTTGAAAGCTTCTTTGTTGGCGATGGAAAGCTTTTGGCGAAAGTCGGCGCGGTCTTCACCTTGGCGGGCTTCTTCGATCAGGACGCCGATGGACGTGCCGGAGTCTAATATCTTTTTCGATAAAACATACTCATGCTTTTCTTCGCTAAGAAACTCGCACAGTTTTACGATCCGCAGCGCAAATGCATACGACTTATCCTGAAGGATACTTTTGCTCATAAATTTTCTCCAAAGATCGTAGAAGATAAAGAAAACTTTCGGAATAGATTATAGTATAGATGATAACTGAGAGATTTCAGAATCTATACTCTATCAGCTATCAGTTTTCATCTATTCCGAATGAAAACTTAAATAACCTTCGGAATAGATAATAGATCAGAGATGACAACTGAGAGATCAGAATCTAACCTCTATCATCTTTCAGTTCTAATCTATTACGAACGTGAAACGCCCATATATTACTTCACCATCGGCACTTTTACGTCATTGTCTTTTGCAAATTCAATTGCTTCATCATAGCCCGCGTCAACGTGGCGGATGACGCCCATGCCGGGGTCGGTGGTTAAAACTCTCTCGATGCGGCGGGCGGCTTCGGGGGTGCCGTCGGCGACGATGACCTGGCCGGCGTGGAGCGAGTAGCCGATGCCGACGCCGCCGCCGTGATGCAGCAGACCCAGGTGGCGCCGCCTACGGCGTTGATCATCGCGTTCAGATAGACCCAGTCGGCGATGGCGTCTGAGCCGTCCTTCATCGCTTCGGTTTCGCGGTTGGGCGAGGCGACCGAGCCGCAGTCGAGATGGTCGCGGCCGATCACGATCGGCGCGTTTGAGCTCGCCGCTCGCGACCATCTCATTTAATTTCAAACCTGCCTTTGCGCGGTCGCCGTAGCCGAGCCAGCAGATGCGCGCGGGCAGGCCCTGAAACTCGACCTGTTCCTGCGCCATCGTCAGCCAGCGCGAGAGGTGGTCGTTGTCGGGGAAAAGATCCATAATGGCGCTCGTCGGTTTTGTAGATGTCCTCGGGGTCGCCGGAAAGCGCGACCCAGCGGAACGGGCCTTTGCCTTCGCAAAAAAGCGGGCGTATATACGCAGGCACAAAACCGGGATAATCGAACGCGTTTTCGACGCCGCCATCGAGCGCTCGTTGCCGCAAGATTATTTCCGTAATCGAAAACGACCGAGCCGCGTTTCTGGAATTCCAGCATGGCTTCGACGTGCCGCGCCATCGAATCCATCGCGCGTTTTTCATAGCTCGGCCGGGTCAGATCTTCTCAGGTCGTTTGCCTGTTCGATAGACAGCCCGGCGGGGATGTAGCCGTAGAGAACATCGTGCGCCGAGGTCTGGTCGGTGACGACGTCGGGGACGATGCCGCGCTCCAGGATCTGCCAATGAACTTCGGCTGCATTGCCGCAAAGCGCGATCGATTTAGCTTCTTTCTTTTCAACAGCTTGCCTGACCTGGCTTAAACGCATCATCTAGATCTTCTGCGGCGATATCTACCTGCTTTAAACTGCAAGCGTCGTTCGATGCGCCACGGATCGACGTCGACCAGCAAACCGACGCCGCCGTTGAAGGTGATCGCCTGCGCCTGAGCGCCGCCCATTTCGCCCAGGCCCGCGGTCAGAACGAATTTTCCCGCGAGGCTGCCCCAGCCATGCTGGCGGGCGAGCGAGCCGAAAGTTTCATAGGTGCCCTGCAGGATGCCCTGCGTGCCGATGTAGATCCAGCTGCCGGCGGTCATCTGGCCGTACATCATCAGGCCTTCTCGCTCGTATTTATCGAAATTGTTCCTGCGTTGCCCAGTGCGGCACGATGTTGGAATTTGCCAGCAAGACGCGCGGCGCGTCCGCGTGAGTTTTGAAAACGCCGACGGGTTTGCCGGACTGAACGAGCAGCGTTTCGTCTTCTTCCAGATCTTTCAGGCTTTCCAAGATCGCGTCGAAGCATTCCCAGTTTCGCGCCGCTTTGCCGCGCCCGCCATAGACGATCAAATTGTCCGGATCGAAAGCGACCTGCGGGTCGAGATTATTTTGGATCATGCGATAGGCCGCTTCGATCAGCCAGTTTTTACAGGTCAAGCTTGAACCTGTAGGAGATTTGATTATTCTTTTCATATTAATTGCTTTTAATACCTATACATTTAAGTTAGACTTTATTCAGTAGTTCACAGTCCTTTATCAAACTTTCAAGCCTTACTTTTATCATCAAGAGCCAATATGGCGGAAATCGACGATAGATTAGAACAGCTGCAAGCCCGATTGGATAATCTTGTTAAGTATCAAGAATATTTCTACCGTGAAATAAGTCAACTGACGCAGGAGATAAAACAGCTCAAAGACTGGCGGGAAAAGACCGGTCAGGCGACACTACAGCCGCAGCCCCAGCAGCCTCCGGTAAGGAAAGCAGCTGCGCCGCAGCAAGAAACTATCGCAAAAGAATCCGCGTCGGCACAAACGCCGCCTGTTTCCCAACCCGGGCGGCCCGAGGCGCAGCAAGTTTCCGAACCGGCGCCTGCCGGAACCCGGCAACAACCCGTCTATACCGTCCCGGAAGAATCAAAAAATGTCGAAAAATTCGTCGGCCAAAATCTCCTGAGCATAGTCGGCATACTGATCCTCGTATTGGGGGTCGGCATCGGAGGCAAATATGCCATTGACAACAACCTGATCAGCCCGACCATGAGGATCGTGTTCGGGTACGTCATCGCGGCCGGCCTGGTGGGCTGCGCGCTTTACCTCAAACGAAACTATCACAAATTCAGCGCCGTTTTAATGAGCGGAGCGATGGCAATAATGTATTTTGTCACTTATTTTGCCTACGCGCTTTACGACCTCTACTCTCAAACGACCGCTTTTGCGCTGATGCTGATCTTTACCGCGTTCACGGTGTTTTGGGCGTTGAATTACGGAAAACAGGTCATCGCGCACATCGGTCTGGTCGGAGCATATGCGATCCCGTTCATGCTGGGAGGGAATTCCGGCAACTACACATTTCTCTTCACCTATATCGCGATCATTAATTTCGGCATTCTGGTCGTCTCCATAAGAAAATATTGGAAATGGCTTTTTTACAACGCGTTCGGATTTACCTGGCTGATCTATTTCGGCTGGTATGCGATCCAATATCAAACCGCGGTACATTTCGGGCTTGCGCTGACTTTTCTGAGTATCTTTTTCCTGATGTTCTATATCACGTTCCTCATTCACAAACTCATTTTCGAGGAAAATTTTGCAACGGAAAATATCGGCCTGATACTGGCAAATTCGTTCATTTTTTTCGGATTCGGCTACGGCATCCTGAAACGGCACGGCGGCTACGAAAACTACCTCGGGCTTTTTACCGTGATGAACGCCGTCATCCATTTTATCTTTGCCCTGGTGATCAGCCGCATGCGCACCGTCCCGCGCGATATTTCGTACTTGCTGGCGGCGTTAGTGATCATATTTGTGACGATCGCTATTCCGGTCCAATTTAACGGAAACTGGCTGACGCTTGTCTGGGCCATGGAGTGCGTGCTGCTTTTCTGGATCGGGCGCACGAAACAAATTTCGTTGTATGAATATTTTTCCTACCCGGTGATGGTGCTGGCGTCATTCAGCCTGTTTAACGATTTTCAAAAAGCCTTCCATTATTCCGGGGAGATCCTGGCCGGCCAATATCCTTTAGCAAACGGCTTTTTTATCACATCGCTTCTTTACGCCGCCGCGTTCGGTTTTATCTTCTACATAAACAAGGATGATAGATATCAACCGGCTACAAGCGCGGAAGCGCGGACAGCTTTAAGTTATGCGGCTGCGGCGGCGGCGCTGGCGGTCATTTACAACGCATTTCGCGTCGAGATCGACAATTATTTCCATTATCAAATGTATAAAGTGGCTGCGGCTCACCAGGACACGCTACAGGACACAGTAAAAGAAAACGAAAGCCTGTTTTTTTTCAATGTGCTCTGGCAGATGAATTACACGATGTTCTTTTTGACGCTGCTGGGATGGCTAAATATCAGGCGTTTTAAAAATGCCGGCGCGGCGGTCGTCAATTTAGCTCTCAATGTGCTGGTGCTGGCCGGGTTTTTGACAGCCGGGTTATTCATCTTTGCGCGGCTTAACGATACTTATTTATTTCAGACAGAGGCCGATGCGTTTCATCCGGGAATTTTTAACATTGTCATCAGGTATATTTGTTACATTTTCGCGGCGGGATTGTTTTTCGTTTCCTACCGGTATACAAAGCAGAAATTTTTGACGGAAATCGATAAGGGCGGTTATCTGAAACCGGCATTCGACCTGGTATTTTATGTTTCTTTGTGGCTGGTTCTTAGCAGTGAATTAATAAATTGGATGGCGCTGGGCGGGTACCCGGATTCGTACCGGCTGGGGTTGAGCTTATTGTGGGGGATCTATGCTTTGTGCCTGATAATTTTGGGCATCTATAAAAAGCAGAAAGATCTGCGCATCGGCGCCATCGCGCTTTTCGGCCTGACGCTGATAAAACTTTTCTTCTACGATATTATCGATCTCAATACTATTTCGAAGACGATCATTTTCGTTTCACTCGGGATACTGCTGCTGATCGTTTCGTTCCTTTATAACAAGTACAAGGCTTTGATATTCGGCCCCGACGAAAATGATAAAGAACGTCAACCGGACTGATGCGGTTTTTGTGAAGGTTTGCGTTTGAGCTTAAGCGGGTTTTCTGATCCATGTCGGGGTGTCGGTCGGCAGGCCCTCGTTAAGCCAGGCAGCAGTGCCCCCTGTTACGTTGTAGATAGCCTTAAATCCGGCATTCTCCAGAATGCTGGTCGCGGTGCTGGAACGGTAACCGCTCTGACAGATAACGTAAGTCGGCGAGTTGGGATCGAGCTGGTCAAGATTTTTGGAAAGATCGCTCAATGACAAGTTACGAGTGCGATAGGCGTGGCTGGCCTGATGTTCGGCGGGGCGCCGTACATCAATGAACTGAAGGAATTTTTCCGTTTCCGTCAAGTTGCTCACTTCATGCACGGAAACCTGTTCGACCTGTTTTTTCTGGCCGGAAAAGTTTTCTATCAAAATATAACCTTTAACGGATTCGATGCCGACGCGCGCCAGGCGCATAAAGGCTTCGTCGACCTGTTCGGTTGTGCCGGCGGCGATAGCGACCGGCGTCCCGATCGGAACCAGCGTGCCCGCCCATGAAGCAAACTGCCCACCGAGGCCGATATTGATCGAGTTAGGCACGTGGCCGGCACCGTATTCGTTATTAACGCGAACGTCCAGAACCACGCCGTCGAAATTTTCGATCTCTTCGGTAGAAAATTCCCGGGGCGCCGGAATATCTTCGAGCGACAAAGAGCCTTTTAGATTCTGCGCGGCGCTTTTCGGGAAATACATCGGAACTTCCGGCTGGTCGGAAGCGACCACTTTGACGAATTCATCTTTCGACATTGGCTTAAGCGCGTAGTTGAATTTTCTTTGTTCGCCGAGGGTCGACCAGGTTTCTTTAGAAAGCGATTTTCCGCAAAGCGAGCCCGCGCCGTGTGCCGGGTACACTTCCGTCTGGTCGGGCAGGGAAAGAATTTTTTCGTTGAGGGAATCGTAAAGCATCGCGGCCATCTGCTCCGCCGTAAATCCTTTCGATCCTATAAGATCGGGGCGTCCGACGTCACCGATAAAAAGAGTGTCGCCGGTGAACATTTTCAAAGGCTCATCCGGGTGGGCGGTGTCTTTCGCCACGATCGTAATGCCTTCGGGCGTGTGCCCGGGAGTTTCCAGGAATTTTAATTTCACCTTGCCGACGAAGAGTTCATCGCCGTCTTTGACCTTACGGGTGGGAAATTCGGTGTTTGCCCGCTGCCCGTAGATTATCTCAGCGCCTGTTTTTTTTGCCAGCTCAAGATGCCCACTGACAAAATCGGCGTGCGAATGCGTTTCTATGACGTATTTGATCTTTTGGCCGTTGGTGGCGGCTTCGTCCAGGTATTGCCGGACGTCGCGCTGCGGGTCGATGATCGCGGCCTCGTCCTCCGACCCGAGGTAATAAGAAGCATGCGCCAGGCAGCCGAGATAAAATTGCTTGAAATGCATAACGCTTTAATTATAGCTTAAGTGGAGCAAGCCTCATATATAGAAAGATAATTCGTAATAGCTGAGAGCTTATAGTTATTAGCTAGTAGTAAGTTCCTGTATTTTAAGTGAACTTCTGCTATTATTCAGCTTAATTTTGCGGAAATCATGAGCGATATTTTTGAACTGACAACACGCCCCGACCCCGAACTTTTTTTCAGCCGCAACGACGCGAACGATCCGCGGCTGGGTGAAGTTGTTTCCGCCGAGCCCGGGGAGTACGAGAGTGCGCAAGTGGTCATTCTCGGGTGCCCGCAGGATGAAGGCGTCAGAAGAAATGGCGGGCGGGCGGGCGCGGCGCTCGCGCCCGATGAGATCAGGCGGCAATTTTATAAACTCACGACCTTTGGCATCGGCGTGAAGATCTTCGACCTCGGCAATACCATTATCGGGAGCACTCTGGAAGAAACTCACGACACTCATTGCGAAATTATCATGAAGCTTTTAAAGCACGGAAAAACGGTGATCTCGCTGGGCGGCGGAAACGACCTGTCTTACCCGGACGGCAAAGCGATGGCGGAGACTTTTGGCGTACCAAACTGGCTCGCGTTTAATATCGACGCTCATTTCGATGTGCGTGCGGACGAACCGCGCAACAGCGGCACGCCTTACCGGCAGCTGTTGGAAGAAAAACATCTAAAGCCGGAAAATTTTGCCGAGATGGCATATCAACCGCAAGCGGCCTCGCCCATTTATTTTGAATATTTGAAGAAACTGGGCGTGATGATGAAAAGCCTGGAGGAAATTAAGAATTCAAAATTGAGAATTGAAAATTCATTTGGGTTTTTTATCGAATCTCATAAATCTGTCTCGAATGTTTTTTGGGGATTCGATGTCGATTCCGTCAGGGCAAGCGATGCGCCGGGGGTTTCCGCGCCGAGCCCGGTCGGGCTGACGGCAGAAGAATTTGTCGCACTGGCGGGATTTGCCGGAAGCAGGAAAGAAACCCGATTGGTCGAATTTACCGAGGTAAATCCGAATTTCGACATCGATAACCGCACGGTAAAATTGGCCGCGGTCGCGATGCACAAATTTTGCAGTTCCGGGAAATAGCCATGAATAAATTCATTACAGCCGTCACGAGAACGGCGCGGATGTGAATTTCGCCGATGAAAAGGGAAACACGGCCCTTTTTTATGCGGTAAAACGGCAATATGAACCGGAACGGATCAGAATGTTATTAAAGTACGGGGCCGATCCCGATAAGAAAAATAAGAACGGGGTATCGCCCAGAATGCTGGCTAAACCGAAAAAGCAAAAAGATATCTTGAATCTTTTCGGTTAAAGTAAAAATTTCTATTTCTCGCTGAGAACTGCAATTATCTTCGGTACGAGCTCTTCACACCAGGCCCTTTCCAGATTGGTCATAAGCGCGACGGCGAATTTTTGTCTGGGGATCATGTAGAGATAGCTTCGCGTTCCTGCCTGGCTGCCGTCGTTAAAAACCTTGAGCTGATCATTTTCGTTATTGATCAAAATTCCCATCGCGTAGTTTTGTTCTTTGCCGTCGCTCGTCTTCGGCTTTGTCCACATTTGGGCAAGCGTTTCAGCCTTTAAGAACTGGTTGTTATTGAGCGCGACGGCGAATTTCGCCAGGTCTTCAACGGTCGTTGCCAGCCCGCCGCCGGGGATTTTTATACTCGTGTCGTGAAGCGGCGCATTTTGAATTTCACCCATCGTAGTTTTGCGGTAGCCGCGCGCCCTGCCGGGAATTATCGCGTAGGTGTTATCGACATAAGTGCGCGTCATCCCCGCCGGCTTCAATATATTTTCGCGCAGGTAATCGAAATACGGCATTCCGGACGCGCCTTCGATAGCGCAGCCCAGCAGCGTGTAACCCGGTGTCGAATATGAATATTTTGTCAGCGGTTCCACAACCAGCGGGTCGCTCTTAAATGTGCCGACGGCCTCATTTATATTGTTGTAATATTTCGTGCTCACAGTTTCTTCCAGCTTGTTGTGACGAACGCCCGATTGATGAACCAGAAGCTGGCGGGCGGTTATTACAAACTGTTTTTCCTGCGCGTCCTTTAAACTCTGCTTTTCCGGGTAAGCGGCGCAATATTTATTTACCGGCGCGTCCAGATCGAGCTTGCCGCGTTCGACGAGCTGCATGACGGCGACGGCGGTGAGGGTTTTAGCGATCGAGGCCAGACGATAGACGGTGTCGCTGCGCGCCGGGAGATTATTTTCCACATCGGCCAGGCCGTAACCCTTCGCGAAGACCGTATTACCCTCGACAACGATCGCGACCGAAAGCGCCGGCGCTTTGTGCAGCGCCATCCAGTCTTTGACCGCGGCTTCGATCTTTTCGATCTTCGCAGCAGGCAGTTTTTGTTGGCTTTGGGCAAATCCGGGAAAGACAATTAAGACGCAAAGTAAAAAAGCGGATAGCTTATTTTTCATATAACGTGACCCTCTCGATCAATTGCGAAGTCAATATAATCATTAATAACATGTTTAGAGGCGGTCTTCGACCGCCACGCGCAAACTTTTGTATGGCGGTCAAAGACCGCCTCTAAACAATTTTATTATAAAAATTCAGATCGCCAGGCGACCCAAGCGGACAGGCCGTCCGCGCTCCGACTAAATACAGGCCAAACTTGACAGTTTTAAGTGGGTTTGCCATTCTTTTACTTCGCTTTTATTGAGCGGAATTTGGTATAGGCACTTAGCTCAGTGGTAGAGCACTACCTTGACACGGTAGGGGTCAGCAGTTCAACTCTGCTAGTGCCTACCATTTTTATTTAAAACCTTTCTTCCTTCTTCCTACAAATCTTATCAATTCCAATTTAAAACGCTTAGTTTTGAGTGTATTAATTCAAGACACGATCTTCAAGAATTTGCCTTCCGGTTATTCTTTGGTTGTAAATATTGTAAAAATAGACCTTCGCTATATCGGCATAGGGATTGCAGAAAATATATCTTAATTGTTTTATGGAATAAGCAGCGGAAGGGTTTTATGCGTTAATTGGTCGAAAGAACGATTGAGGAGGCAGCTGATGTTTAACAAAATAGGTTGGTTTTTGGGCTTATTCGTTTTGGCGTACGGGGTCGTTGCTCAGCAACCGGCGGTCGTTGAAAAGCAGCAGGATAACACAGTGCTTTGGGAGGCTGTAGATATCAAAGGCCGCGATCTTTATCAGGGTCCGGGAGCAAAATTACAACCGCACTTCAAAGGTTTAAAATACATAGAAAAACAGGTGGGCGGAAATAACCCTAAATACCGCGTGAAAGACGGAAACGGAGTTGAATGGGTGGTTAAGATCGCCGACGAATCCCAGCCCGAGGTCGCCGCGACCCGGCTGTTGTGGGGGGTTGGATACCGGACCGAGATCGATTACATGGCGTCAAGCATTACCATTGAAAAGATCGGCACGTACAAGAATGCGCGGTTCGAAGCACGGCCCGATAATGTCAAGCGGTTGGATAGATGGAGCTGGAATGACAATCCGTTTCTAAGTAAAAAAGAATTTGACGGGTTGAAAGTGATGATGGCTCTTATCAACAATTGGGATCTGAAAGACGACAACACGGTAATATTAAAAGATGGCGACACTCTTTACTATGTCGTGAGCGATCTGGGATCGTCATTTGGAAAGCTCGCGGACAAGAGTTTTAGCCGTGGGGGACGCAGCGTAAACGATTCCGAAGACTTCGCTAACTCACTCTTCATTAAAGGTGTGGATAACGGTTTGGTCGCATTCCATTATCGCGGAATTCAGGAAAATCTGATGAACGGAATAACGGTGGAAAATGCGCGCTGGATAGCTGATCTGCTGCTGCAACTAAGCGATAAACAGATAGAGGATGCTTTTCGGGCGGCAAATTATAAACCTGACAAAATTCGGATATACCGCGAGGCGGTCAGAGCGCGGATTCGAGCGCTTGACGAGGCAACAAAGCCCTCGATCACCGCTGAAAACTAACCGGCAAAAACCAAAAAAGGCGGCTCGAAATAAGCCGCCTTTTTATTATAAATATAAAGAACCCTATTCCGATCCGGTTGCCGCGCCAATATCGTTATGCGCGGTTTTCGCGGCGTAATCGATCACAAACGTCTTCATAACTTTACGGCCGTAGCTGGTATCGAAATTATAGTTCTCCATTTCGGTCATCGCTTTATTGTAATCCCAGCCATATTTTGTGAACCTGTAAACTGCTCCGGTCACACCGGTACGATGCCGCCCGCCCTTGCAGTGAACGTACATAACGCCATTTGCAGGGTCATTGATGTTTTTCAGAAATTCGGCGATTGACGCCTCAGACGGATATTCCGCGTCGTCCATAGGAATGTTGATATATTTCATCCCGAGAGCTTCGGCAGCCGACTTTTCATACTTTGTCGGTTCGTCCTGCAGATCGATGATCGTGGTGATACCCAACGCTTTAATTGCCTGGTAGTCGTCCTTTTTTGGCTGGGCGCCACGATAATAGTTGGCATCCATTTGTCCAAAATTTCTGATCTTTATATCGGGGAAATCTGCCGGCGCCGTCTGTGCCGGTACGCTAGCAACTGTAAAACCAATAATCATAGCGAATGCCGTAAGATAAAAACGTAAAAAATTCTTCATCATCCTTTTCCTCTTTCTTTTCCTATTTGCCTGAGCTTGGTTTTGAGCGATTTTAGCGGGCCGGCGGGTGAATCTTAAACCGCAAACTCTATCATGGCCCAACAGATAATTAGACGTCGTTTTTCGATTTTTCGTTGTCATAAAAATGACGATTTTGGCGTCAAAAATCGACGGTTTTGGGGCATGTAACCAGCCAAATATCGGCGGGCTTCTTCAAGGTCAATCCTGTGAGTATTTACAAAAATTCGCGTAAAAAGAAGCTTCCGGGCCGATTTGCGATATTTTTCACATAATGCTAATATATCGCTATTAATTGGCAGGAATTTTCCTGCCTTCTTATTTCGATACGATGCTTATTAAGTACTTTGCAGTTTTTACAACTACTAACACACGCTTCTAACGGCGTGTATATCGGCGTTTATTTACGCCAAGGCAAAGTCGCTCTTATCGGATCAGATCATTAACGGTTAGTAGGATCGTAAATTTTGAATCTAAAGTCGAGAGCGGCGGCGCTCTTGAGCGAACTTTGCGTATTCTTAGCGTCCTTTGCGGTTAGAGAAATTTTAACGCAAAGAGCGCAAAGATGAAGACGCGAAGAACGTAAAGACAGATCTAAAATTTACGAAGGTTATGCAAATCAAATTCGGAGAAGATCAGAGGGAGTTTCCGGCACCCGTGAGGGTGGTGGACGTGTTGAAGTCGTTCGACCGCGAGGTGCTGAAAAAAGCGCTGGCGGCAAAGGTCAACGGCGAGGAAGTCGATCTCAATAAACAGCTCGAGGGCGGTGATGAGGTTCTAAGCGTCGAGCCGATCCTTAGCGGCACGCGCGACGGCCTTGAGGTGATGCGCCATTCGACCGCGCACTTGCTGGCGGCGGCGGTGCTGGAACTTTTTCCCGGAACCAAGCTCGGCATCGGCCCCGCGCTGATGGACGATCCGCGCTACGGGTTTTTCTACGACCTGATCGCGCCGCGCCAGTTGACTGAGGCAGATCTGCCGGCGATCGAAAAGAAAATGCGCGAGATGGCAAAGCGCAACCTGGTCTATCGCCGCGAGGAAGTCGAAAAAGCTAAGATCCTCGACATGTTCAAAGAGCGCGGCGAACCGCTGAAGTGCGAGCTGATCGACGAAAAGGTCGAAAGCAGCGCCAGCGTTTATTACATCGACGGTTCCGGATTTATCGATTTTTGTCTCGGGCCGCACGTGGCGCACACCGGCAAGCTGAAAGCATTTAAACTGCTGGCGCTTTCCGGCGCGTACTGGAAAGGCGACGCAGACAACGAGCAGATGCAGCGCATCTACGGCACGGCGTTTTGCTCGCAGGAAGAGATGGACGGCTGGCTCAAGCAGCGCGAGGAAGCGGAAAAGCGTGATCATCGCCGTTTGGGCCGGGAACTCGACCTGTTTTCCATTCAGGATGACTATGGGCAGGGCCTGATCTTCTGGCATCCGAAGGGCGGCGCGGTGCGCACGGAGATGGAAAATTACCTGCGCGAAGAATTGATGAAGCGCGGGTACGGGTTGGTTTATCACCCCGCACATCGCCAAGCGCCAGCTTTGGCAGACCAGCGGGCACGAAGAAAATTACGCCGATAGCCTTTTCGAGCCCACGAGCTTGCCGGCATCGTTTGGCGAGGACACGGAGTTTCGCCTGAAACCGATGAACTGCCCGGGGCATATCGGCATCTATAAAGCGCACCCGCGTTCGTATCGCGATCTGCCTTTGCGCTATGCCGAGTTCGGCAACGTGTATCGCGCCGAGCTTTCCGGAACGCTCCACGGCCTGATGCGCGTGCGCGGTTTTACCCAGGACGACGCGCACATCTTTTGCCACGCCGGAAACCGGTCGGGGAAGAGATCGGCGACTGTGTGGATTTTGCTTATGATGTTTTTCGATACTTTCGGGTTTGAAAATTTCAAGGTCGAGCTTTCCGTACGCGGGGGTGCCGACAACAAGGCCTGGATTGGGTTCGGATGCAAGACTGGGAAAATGCCGAGCGCGCTTTGGTGGAAGCTTTAAATGAACGCGAGTATTCCTTACGAGCGGATCGAGGGCGAAGCCGCCTTTTACGGCCCCAAGATCGACATCAAGGTGGAAGATTCGATCGGACGTTTGTGGCAATTGACCACCGTGCAGTTTGATTTTAATCTGCCGGAGCGTTTCGGGCTGGAATATACCGGCGAAGACAATAAACCGCATCGCCCGATAATGGTGCACCGCGCGCTGTTCGGTTCGGTCGAAAGATTTTTCGGGGTCTTGATCGAACATTTCGCCGGGGCTTTCCCGTTCTGGCTGGCGCCGGTGCAGGTTGCTGTGCTGCCGATCACCGACAGAATCAACGATTATGCTTCGCAAATCGGCGAGGAACTTCGTAAAATCGGATTACGTGTGGAAGTTAACTTGAAAAGTGACAAGATCGGCGCGAAAATTCGGGATGCGCAGATGCAAAAGGTCCCTTTCATGCTGATCCTTGGCGACAATGAGCTGGAAGAACGGCAACATCGCCGTGCGCGAACGAAAACAGGGCGATCTCGGTTCGATGTCGCTCGAAGATTTTAAGGCGATGGCCAAACGTCTCAGGGAGACGCGGTCATTGGAAAATGTTGGGCAGGACTTGGTCATTCGTCCTTAGATATTAGAAAGGCGCAGGCTTTACCTAAGAGCAAAGGACGAAGAACGAAGGACAAAAAAAAATAGGAGGTAATTTATCGCTAATAATTTTTATCGTGGACGTGGAACACCAGCAGCGCGGGCCGCAGAATCGCACCAATGAACGCATACGCGTTCCGGCAGTGCGGGTGATCAGTGAAGACGGTGAGGCATTGGGAGTGATGGATGTGCGCGATGCAGTGCAGCGCGCCAGGAGCATCGGGCTTGACCTGGTAGAGATCGCTCCCAACGCAGATCCGCCGGTTTGCCGCATCATCGATTATGGCAAGTTTCTTTACGAGCAAAAAAAGAAAGCGCACGAAGCGAAGAAAAAGCAGGTTACCGTTACGGTCAAGGAGATCAAGTTCCGGCCTGCCACCGACAATCACGATTATGAATACCGGCTGAAGCGCGCGTTCGAATGGCTGGCTGAGGGCGATAAAGTAAGAGCTACGATCTCATTCCGCGGGCGCGAAATGAGCCACCGCGAACTGGGCGCGAAAATTCTGGCGCGGATGCGCGAAGACCTGGCTGAGGTGGCGGATGTAGAAGTGATGCCGAAAATGGAAGGTTACCAGATGTTTATGATCATGGTGCCGAAAAAGGGCAAGGTCCCGGTAAAGAAAGCTAAGCCCGCGGAAAAACCCGCCGAGAAGGCGGAAGTCGAAACCGGCCGAGAAAGCGGCGGAAAAGCCGGCAGAGCAACCGGCGGAAAAGCCGGCAGAGCAACCGGCGGAGGAATCCGCGGTAAAAGCGGCGGAAGAGCCGGCGGAAGTACCGGCGCAGCAGCCGGAAGAAACAGTTTAATTAGATATACAGCAATTTTAAGGAGCAAATCATGCCAAAACTGAAAACACATAAAGGCGCGGCGAAGCGTTTTCGTTCAAGTGCTTCGGGCAAGTTCAAACGCGGCCATTCGCACGCCCGCCATATTTTGACCAAGAAAACAGCCAAGAGAAAACGCAATCTTGATAAAGACACTTACGTCTCGGAAGCTGATCAGAAAAAAGTGGAAGCAATGCTTCCGTATGGAAGAAAGTAAAGGATAAGGGATAATGGCGAAGGGATAAAGAACGTCATAATAATAAATGAATTTTATCGCTTATCCTTTCGCCTTCATCCTTTGAACGACTGAAAGGAGTTTAAGACTATGCCTCGTGTAAGACGTGGAAACAATCGTCTGCAAAGACGTAAAAAAATATTGGCCCGGGCTAAGGGCTACCGTTTAACTAAATCGAAACTTTACCGTTCAGCCAAGGAGTCGGTCGAGCGCGCTCTGGTATTTTCATATGTCGGGCGCAAGCGCAAGAAGCGCGATTTCCGCAAACTCTGGATCGTGCGCATCGGCGCGGCGGCGCGCCTAAACGGCTTGAATTATTCGCAGTTCATGCACGGTTTAAAGCTGGCAAATATCGAACTTGACAGAAAAGTCCTGGCCGATATCGCCGCCAAACAGCCCGAGGCCTTTGCCCACCTGGCAGGCCAGGTAAAGGAAGCGATCGCCAATAAACCGGCGGCGTAGTAATTGATAGTTGATAATGGATAGTGGTTAATTAAAGAAACTGCGGCGCCGGCTACGGGTCAGAACCGGGAGCGGTAGCGACCGGGTTTCCGGATGGAGTCTAGATAGTTAAGAGAGCTAATTAATAACACGGCCCAGAGCCGCTAAGCGGCGTTGAGAAGGTAGCCAGACGTGAAGCCGAAGGCGAAACGTTTAGGAGATAGAAAAGAAGTAACACGGCCCAGAGCCGCGAAGCGGCGTTGAGAAGGTAGCCAGACGTGGAGCCGGAGGCGAAACGTCTGGAACAGTATAAAGAGAAACGGCGCGCTGAAGGTGCGCCATTTCTTTTAGCCCTTTCAGGGCTGATAAAATGCTGGGAAACGTGATTCCAGAGGTTCCGCGCGAAAAGCGCGCTCCACCACTGGCTACCTATAGCGCCTTCGGCGCACAAAGTGCTTTTATAAAATGAGAGATTCAAAAGAACAACTTGAATTATTAAAGGAAGCGTTTAGAAAGGATATTGCGCCTTATCAAAGCTTATCAGAAAAAAATCTGACCTTAGAGGAAGCCGAAAGAACTCAAAAAGAACTTAATGAGCTTATTACTAAATATCGCGGTAATAAGTCAGAGATTAAGCATCTAAAAAAATCTATCGGACTACTCCCACAAGAAGAACGAAAGGAATTCGGGGACGCCGTTTTTAATTTTGACCGGGAAATGGAACATGAATTTTTCGGATCGGGCGGGAGAGATGAGGGCGGAGCATTAAGCTTTCTATTAGCATATATTGCAATACTGAAAGCCGAAAGCGAACGTCTGGACGTCACGCTACCCGGCACGCGCCCGCGCACGGGGCATCTGCACCCGATGACGCTTTTGCGCCAGAAGATCGAGGACATTTTCGTTTCGATGGGATACGCGATCGAGGACGACCGCGAGATCGAGACCGATTATTACAACTTCGACGCGCTGAATATTCCCGAAGGCCATCCGGCGCGCGAATCGCAGGACACTTTTTACACGACCGACGGCTTCGCGCTGCGCTCGCAGACCTCGACCGTGCAGATCCGCGCGATGGAACGCCGCGGCGTGCCGATCCGCATCATCGCGCCGGGCAAGGTTTTTCGCCGCGACACGCCCGACATGACGCACACGCCGATGTTTCACCAGCTCGAAGGCCTGTGCGTCGACAAGGGGATCACGATGGCGCACCTAAAGGGCACGGTCACCGAATGGCTGCGACGCTTGTTCGGCGAAGGACACCAAAACGCGTTTTCGCCCGAGCTACTTCCCTTTCACCGAGCCGAGCGCGGAATTCGACTTCTCGTGTTTCAAATGTCACGGGTACGGGCAAGTTCGAAGGCGAACGCTGCCGCCCGTGTAAAGGCTCGGGCTGGATCGAGCTTGGCGGCTCGGGAATGGTGCATCCGAATGTGCTGCGCGCCTGCAATGTCGACCCGACGAGTCTATTCCGGTTTCGCCTTCGGCTTCGGCCTGGAACGAATGGCGGCGCTGATGTACTCGCTCGACGACATTCGGCATATGTTCGAGAACGACGTGAGATTTTTGGAGCAGTTCAAGTAAGAGAGTGAATAGTGAATAGTGAATCGTGAACAGAGAGAATCGCGATTTCACTATTCACGATTCACTATTCACGATTCACTATTTATGAATATCAGTTACAACTGGTTAAAAGATCTGATCGATATAAATTTGCCGCCGGCGGAACTGGCGCGAAAGCTGACGCGCGTCGGGCTGGCGGTCGAGGGCATTCACCAGCACGGCGACGATCATGTTTTCGATATCGATCTGACTTCCAACCGTCCGGATTGTCTTTCGCATCTTGGCGTGGCGCGGGAAATCGCGACGATCACGGGTTCCAGAATTACAGATTCCGGATTCCAAGTCAGACACGGAGCTGGATCTGGAATCCTCGAATTAGGAATTCGTCGCGATCCAAGATCCGGATCTCTGTCATCGCTTTACCGCGCGCATCATTCGAACGTAAAGATCGGCCCGTCGCCGGAGTGGCTAGTGAAAAGGCTCGAAGCCATCGGCGAGCGCTCGATCAACAATGTCGCCGACATCACCAACTACGTCGATGCACGAGCTGGGCCAGCCGATGCATTCGTTCGATCTCGATAAACTACAGGAAAACCGCATCGTCGTGCGGCGCGCAAAGCACGGCGAGACGATCAAGACACTGGACGAAGTGGAGCGAAAACTGGACGAAACGATGCTGGCGATTTGCGATGCGGAAAAACCGGTCGCCGTCGGTGGTGTGATGGGCGGTTTCGACACGGGAATTACCGCGGAAACGACCGATGTGCTGCTGGAAGTCGCATACTTCAAACGCGAAAATATCCGGCAAACCTCGCGCAAGCTAAATCTAGCGACCGAAGCGAGCTATCGGTTCGAGCGCGGCGTTGATATCGAAAATTTGATTCGCGCTTCGAACCGCGCGACGCAGTTGATCTGCGAGCTGGCGGGCGGCATCGCGGGTGAATTTGCGGATGCTTACCCGACCAAATTCGTGCCGAATGAGATCGGGTCAAAAGATATTCAGGCGGCCGTAAAAAAACTCACGGGACTCGACGCCGAGAAAACTGAAATTCTGCGCATTTTAAATGCGCTTGGCATTACACAGAAATCCGATACGGTTTTTGTTCAGCCGAGTTGGCGGCACGATATCGCCATCGAACCGGACCTGGTCGAAGAAGCGGCGCGGCACATCGGCTACGACAAAATTACCGATGCCTTGCCGCCGGCATTTTCCGCGGGGGAGTATCAGCCGACTGAAAGCCGAAAAAAATCCCTGCGAAAAACTTTGGCCGCTCTGGGGTTTGACGAAGCCATTTCTTACAGCTTTATCGATACCGAAAAGGACGACGTTTTTGACTTTGTGCCGGGTTTGATGGATGAAAAAACGGAAGAGAAATTCATCACCCTGCAGGATTCCATTATCGAAGGCGCGGTGCGCATGCGCCCCACGCTGCTGACGGGATTGCTCAACGCTGTGCGGACGAATTTTAACTACCAGCGCCGCGACGTGAAACTGTTCGAGCTCGGCAAAGTTTTCGCCGCCGCCGTCTCCGAAGACAACTTGCCGGTGGAAAGGGAATTGTTCTCCCTGATCGTAACCGGCGGAGAGATGAACGAAGACAGGGCGATGCCCGGACGCGAGCTGAATTTTTACGATGCAAAAGGCGCGCTCGAAGCCGCGCTCGATGCGATAAACGCGTCCGCGCCCTCGTTCGCCGCAAAGGATTTGAAGCACCTGCGCAAAGGGCAGTCGGCGGAAGTCCGTGTCAACGGAAAAACGGTCGGCACTATCGGGCGTTTAAACGACGAGATCGCCGCCGGGTACAAATTCCGCCAACCGGTTTACCTGGCCGAGATCGACCTGCAGATGATACTGGAAATGCCCGTGCAGCCGGTCGTCTATAAACCGCTGCCGAAATATCCTTCGATCGCGCGCGACGTTTCTCTGCTGATAAAACGCACTATGACCTTTGCCGAAATACGCTCCGCCATCGAGGAAATGAAGGCCGAGCTCTGCCGCAGTGTCGAATTTGTCGACGTCTATGAAGGTAAGGGAATGGCGGACGACGAACGCTCGCTGACGATCAGGCTGGAATACCGTTCGGTTGAACGAACGCTAGTGGACGAAGAAGTGGATGCGGTTCACGCGACAATCCTCCAGGCTCTGAAAGCGAATCTGGGAGTGAAGCAGAGGGTTTGATAGAATCTTGTTGGCTTTGCCTATAAAGTCTTTAAGAGCGGGCGCAAGCAACCCTTCCGGACCTGAGAGGTATTTGGGCTTGAAGGATAAATATCAAAGACTGATAAATTTGCAGGTCCGGAAGGGCCGCTTGCGCCCGCCCACTTCAGTGCCAAATTGCCTAAGATAAACAAGAAACAGCTTTAAGTTTTCCTTGCATTTTGTTGAAAAATATAGATAATAGTGCCGTTCTTAAAAACTTAAAGTAATTTCTAAAGGGGAAATGAAATGACCGGGCTTGCAGGAATGGAAAAATTCTCTCATCTGGAAGACAAGATTCATCTGACCGTCCAGTTCGTAAAAAAATTGCGCGAGGAAAGAGACTCGCTGGAAAAAGAGGCGGATTCGCTGAGGCTGGAGATCGCCGCGCTCAGGGCGGAAAAAACCAAGCAGCAGGAAAAGCTCGACGCGTTTGTGTCGGAGCGCAACAAGATCAAATCCAAGGTCGAGCACATGCTCGAATCGATTAACGTGATAGAACCGGAAACCGCCGCCCTTTTGCGCGGGTAAAATCTGAGGAGTGAAAAACGTGAGCGCACCTTCGATCAAAGTAGAAATATATAATCAGACCTATAACATTCGCCACGACGGCGACAACGAATACATTCACCGCCTGGCGGAATACGTCGATTCAAAAATGCGCGAAGTGACCTCGGGCACTTACACGGTCGATTCGCACAAGGTTGCCATCCTGGCGGCGCTTCACATCGCGGACGAACTGCAGCAGTTAAGAAGCCAGCAGGAGCAGATGGATAACGACCTCGCCCAGCGCAGCGCCGATTGCACCGATGAGCTCGACCGTCTGTTTAAAAATAAAGCGGTTGCTCAACAGGAAGTCGATACGGAACAGTAGGCAGTGGGCAGTAGGCGATGGGCAGTGGCAGTAGGCGGTTGGCAGAAGACAGGAGACAGAAAACCGAAGACGAGTAGTTGAATTTTTAAATCTAAGACCGAAGTCCCAAAACCAATCCCAAAATCCCAAATCTCAAATCTAAAATACAAAATTCCCTCCCCGAAGGCTTGCCTTATTGATTTCGCCATGTGGTATCATTAATTCAGGCGACAGGCACATTTCTGCGGGGTTTGTTACCGCAGTCTTAATAATTGAGCCAACATTTGGAGATAGGGAGACTGATGCTGTTTTCGGTGCAGACTTTCACAGTAAAGTCCTGCCAGAGAATTCAGCTCATGGCTTACGCGAAGCACTAGGTCACCCACCTGTTAAGAACAGGTTCAATTTCCAACTGTGGAACGGCTCTCGCGGAAGCCTATCGCCTAAATCAGTGACAAGTTACCGGTGACAAGTAACAGGACGACCTTTTGATTTTCTTGTTACTTGCCACTCGTCACTTGTCACTTTTGAATTTATGAGAGTTTTAATGTTTGCTGATGTGGTAGCGCGCCCGGGTAGAAAAGCGATCCTGGAGCGGGTGCAGGACCTGCGCGAATACTATCGCGCGGATATCATTACGATGAACGCCGAAAACGTGGCGGGCGGTTTTTCCATCACGCCGCCGATCGCAGAAGAATTTTTCGCGCACGGCATCGACGTGATGACCTCCGGCAATCACATCTTCGACAAAAACGAGGTCGTTTCTTACATCGAAAAACAGCCGCGCCTGCTGCGCCCGGCGAATTACCCGCCCGGTACGCCGGGCAAGGGGCTTTTTGTCGGCGAAGTGCGCGGATTTAAGATCGCCGTGCTCAATCTATTGGGGCGGGTTTTTATGCCGCCGAGCGACGATCCGTTTCGCATCGCCGGGGAAGAGATCGCTAATATCCCGGCCGATGTAAAGATTCGCTTGGTTGATATGCACTGCGAAGCCACCTCGGAAAAATACGCGATGGGCTGGTTTCTGGACGGCAAGGTTTCGGCCATGATCGGCTCACACACCCATGTGCAGACGGCGGATGAGAAAATTCTCCCCGGGGGCACGGCTTACATCACCGACGTCGGGATGACCGGCAGCTATTCGGGCGTGATCGGGATGAATAAAGAACACGTGCTGGAAAGATTTACGCGGGTGCCCGCGCGCCGCGCCGATCACAGCGCCGGCGAGGTGAAACTATGCGCGGTGCTTATTGAAATTGACGAGGAAACGGGAAAAGCGACGAGCATAGAGCGGTTGTCGCTGGCGCATGACGAGTAATATGGAGCGCGGGCATCCCTGCCGCATTAAATACAAAATGCTTAGCCGCGGATTTTCACGGATAAACACGGATAAGAAATTTTCTGTTTCTGATCTGTGTAAATCCGCGTTTATCCGCGGTTAATTTTCTGCGGGCGGGGATGCCCGCGCTCCATAAGCATGCCGAATAAATTCGGCGCTGCGTTTTATTCCGGGGCGGCATCAGGGAGCGGTTCTCCGTTGGTTTTGGGAAATGGTTTCAGTAATATTTCCTGGTAGGACTCAGGAAAAGAGCGCACGTGATTTTCCGAATCCGTCAAGACGTGGATGGTTTCGCCCTGGGCGATGACACGACTGTCAACGGGCCGGAAAATTTCGTATTCAAAACAGAGCGTGCGTTTTTTGAACTCGTTGATGCGGGTCCTGATGGTCAGGTGATCGTCGTAATACGCCGGGGCCTTGTAGCGGCAGTAGCTTTCCGCCACTACCAGAAAAGCGTCGTCGTTCTCTTCCATATCGCGGTAAGTAATTCCTTTGGCGCGGCAAAATTCAGTGCGGCCGATCTCAAACCAAACAAGATAGTTGGCATGATAGACAACTCCCATCTTGTCGGTTTCGGCATAACGCACCCGGAGGGGAACTTCGTGCCATTCGCTTTCCTGGATCACTTCAGCCATTAGATAGAAAAAGCGCGAAACGTGTGCCCGCGCTTAAACCTTTCAAAATTGGCTGGGAGACAGGGATTCGAACCCCGATAGCCAGATCCAGAATCTGGAGTCCTACCGTTAGACGATCTCCCAAGCAACTACTAATTTAGAAAGGCTTGAAAACTTTGTCAAACTCTATATCTAAATTCCAGATTTCAAATTCCAGATTCCAAAAATTCCAAATCTCGAATTTTATATTGGAATTTGAAATCTGGAATTTTTGGAATTCGGAATTACTGCTACTTGCCAGAGGACCGGCGCACGGGCACAATAAAACCCTGTTATGAGCGCCGCAAAAACCACTGAAGGCAAGGAAATAGCCGCCAATCGCGCGGCTTTTCACGAATATCATATTCTTGAGAAATATGAGGCGGGCGCGGTTTTGACCGGCACGGAAGTGAAAAGCATCATGAACGCGCGAGTGCAGTTAAAGGATTCTTATGTCTCGGTGCGGGACGGCGAAGCCTGGCTTTTTAACGCCCACGTGTCGCCCTATTCCCACGGCAACCGCGAAAATCACGACCCGCTGCGGACGCGCAAGCTCCTGCTGCATAAACGCGAGATCGAAAAGCTGGAGCGGGAGACCACAATAAAGGGAATGACCCTGGTGATAACGCGGATATATTGGAAAAACGGGCGCATCAAATTCGAGATCGGCGTGGCAAAGGGCAAAAAGCTCTACGATAAGCGCGAAACCGAGATGCGCCGCACGGTTGAAAAAGAAACTCAGCAGCAGATAAAAGACAGGAATCGCTAAAATCACGAGCTTTTATAACTTTCCGTTATATTTGACGTAAGAATAGTTTGTAAATAGCCTGTTTTATGGTATTTATGTAATTACCCTGAAAATGAGAAGAATCCCATGGTTGTTAAAGGAGAGCGATGAGTTTTAGAGCGATCACAGGTAACTACTACGAAGCCGAGGTGCAAGCTGTAGTCGCGCCAATTTTCAAAGACGAAAAAGCCGATTCCGGAATTTTAAAAGAGCTCGACGATCATAGCGGCGGCCAGATCAGCGCAGCTTTGCAGGGCGAGGAATTCAAAGGAAAAGAAGGCGAGACTCTTTATCTTCCGCTTACCGGTGTGAATATCAAAGCGAACCGCGTGCTGCTGGTCGGCATGGGCGAACAGGGCGAGTACAGGGCTCCCGGCACCGGCGTGCTTGCCGGAACGGCGGCCAGATTTCTCCGCGGCAAAAGCGTCAAAAGCTTTGTGCTGCTCACACGCAGTTCGGATAACGCCGTGGATACTGCCGCGGCCGCGTCGCAGGGCGTCATCACCGGTTTGTTCGAACTGGACAAATACCGCACCGCCGACAAGGAAGAACGCACGATCGACGAGGTCATGGTGGTCGCCGACGGCGCCGCCCAGGCAGATCTGGAAAGCGGCCTGGAACGCGGAAAGGTGATCGGCGAATCGATGAACTTTACCCGCGACCTGGCCAATGAGCCCGCCAATATACTGACGCCGACCGAGATGGCCGAGCGCGCGAAAACGATGGCTTCGGAAACGGGGTTAAGCTGCGAGATCCTGGACGAGGCGCAGATGGAGGCGCTCGGGATGGGCTCGCTCCTGAGCGTGTCGGCGGGTTCGGAACAGCCGGCCAAACTGATCGTCCTGAAATATGTACCCGCAACCGACGGGCCCTGGAACGGTTTGCTGGCGCTGGTCGGCAAAGGCATCACTTTCGACACCGGCGGCATTTCGCTCAAACCGGCCGAGGGAATGGACGCGATGAAATACGACATGTCCGGCGGCGCCACCGTTATCGGAACGATGCGCGCGATCGGATTACTCAAACCGGGCGTGCCCGTGCTGGGCGTGGTCGCGGCGGTGGAAAACATGCCCGACGGCAAAGCCACCCGCCCGGGCGACGTGGTCACCGCGATGACCGGCAAGACGGTCGAAATTCTCAACACCGACGCCGAAGGCCGCCTGATCCTGGCCGATGCCGTGGCTTACGCCGAAAAACAAGGCGCGACCCGCATCGTGGATATGGCGACGCTGACCGGCGCGGTGGTAATAGCGCTGGGCGATATTTATACGGGAATTTTGGGGACCAGCCAGGAACTGGTCGATGACGTTATCGGCTGCAGCAAGGAAGTGGGCGAAAAATTCTGGCAGCTTCCGCTGGGCAAAGAGTATTCGGCGCAGATCAAATCCGACATCGCCGATATTAAAAACATCGGCAAAGGCCGCAAGGCGGGAACTATCGCCGGGGCGGTTTTTATCCAGGAATTCATAAAGGACGCGCAGTGGGCGCATCTCGACATTGCCGGAACGGCGTGGAACGACGAACCCAAACCGCACCACTGCAAAGGCCCCTCGGCCGTGGCCGTCCGCACTCTGATCAAATTGGTAGAAAAATCACAATAGTTTTCCGGGACCGGGGCCGTAAGATGTATTGCACAGGCAGAAAATTTTACGGCTCTCATTTTTACGGTTACAATAAAGATCGATTTTCATATCCTGAAAGAGGAAACCAACATCCCTGTAAGTTAAAGTGCGCCGGAACCGTGCGATCGCCGGAAATTTGTCCCGGCTTTAGCGCAAACAAATATTGTTTTTGAGGAGCAAAAGTAAAATGAAAAAATTCGGATTAAAAATGATTTTCGGAAAAGATTCGAGCTGGACCCTGTTTTTGGCGCTGGCCGCTTTGATGTTTGTGGTTTTGGCTTGCAGCGGAAGTAAGGGCGATTTCAAACCCGTCCCCACGGCGTTTCACGGTAACTGGACCTCGAGTGACGGGAGCGTAACGCTGAACATCAGTGCGGACGGCACCGTCGTTTACCGCGCGGGCGGCACCAAGATCGATAACGGGGCCGCGGAGTTGGATGAAAACGCCAAAGTATTGAAATTGAGTCTTTTCGGCGTTTCGCTCAAAGAATTCAAGATCGACCAGATGCCGAGCAACGGCAGCATGAAACTGGACGGCGTTGTCTATCGCACCGCGGGTTCGACGAGCAATGGGGACAACGGCAATAAAGGCCCGGGCGACACCGACGATCCCGATATGCCTTCGACCTCGGATCTTAACGATATGGTCAAGGACACGCTGCTGGCCTACAACGACGGGGTGCAGGAGGAAGACTTTACGGAATTTCGCAACAATGCGTCGCAGACATTTAAGGACCAGCTTTCCGCCGAGAAATTGAAAGAATCGTTCAAAGAGCATATCCGGCTAAAGAAGCAGATCGATCCGATCCTCAGCTCGATCAGCGATAAAACACCGGAATACTCTCCGGCGCCGAATGTCACCAGTGTGAACACCGCGAAACAGGGCACCGTAAAACTGCTCAACGTCGACGGTTCCTATAACACTTCCGACAAGACCAAGTTTTACCTGCAATATATGCAGGAAAACGGCGAATGGAAACTCTTGAAAATAAGAGTGGTGATCGGATCATAAACTTGAAGTCTGCCGTTGAAAGGCAATCCGTCCGGGTTGCCTTTTTGTTTATCGGTGGTCAGCAGTCAGTGGTCAGTAGTCAGCAATCAGGGATTAGCTAAAAAGTTTTATGATAACTTGCGATGACGAATGACCGAAGAGCAATAACAAAGAAACAATGAAAATTCACGAATACCAGGGTAAAGAACTTTTGAAGAAATACGGCGTGCCGGTTCCGCGCGGGATCGTGGCGCGCACTCCTGATGAAGCGGAAAGCGCGGCCAGGGAACTGGGCACGGACGTGGTCGTCGTCAAGGCGCAGATCCACGCCGGCGGGCGCGGTAAAGGCGGCGGCGTCAAATTGGCTAAATCTCCCGCCGAAGCAAAAGAGATCGCGGGGCAAATACTGGGGATGAAACTGGTGACGCACCAGACGGGGCCCGAAGGGCGCATAGTAAAAACGCTTCTGATCGAGGAAGGCCTGCCGATCGACAAAGAATTTTATCTCGGCATCGTGCTCGACCGCGTGACCGGGCGCCTGGTTTTTATGGCTTCCTCGGCGGGGGGCATGGACATCGAGGAAGTTGCCGCCAATGAGCCGGAAAAGATATTGAAGGAAACCATCGACCCGGCGGTGGGCCTGTCTCCCTTTCAGGCGCGCAAGCTCGCTTTCGGCCTCGGGCTGCCGGCGGAATTGATCGGGCAAGCCGTCAAATTCATGACCTCTCTTTATGACGCGTCGGAAAAAATGGACGCTTCGCTGGTTGAGATAAACCCGTTTCTGCTGACCAAAGACGGGCGCTTGATCGCGCTCGACGCCAAGATAAATTTTGACGACAACGCGCTTTACCGTCATAAAGATTACGCTGAGCTGCGCGACCTGAACGAGGAAGATCCGCTTGAGATCGAAGCTTCGAAATACGACCTGAACTACATCAAGCTCGACGGCAATATCGGCTGCATGGTCAACGGCGCGGGACTGGCCATGGCGACGATGGACATCATCAAGCTCGCGGGCGGGGAGCCGGCAAACTTTCTCGACGTCGGCGGCGGCGCTTCGCAGGAGAAGGTGCAAAATGCCTTTCGCATTTTGCTGGCCGACGCTAACGTCAAAGCCGTGCTGATAAATATCTTCGGCGGAATCGTGCGCTGCGATATGGTGGCGCGGGGCGTGGTCGAAGCGGCGAAAAACCTCGGCGTCTCGATCCCGATCGTGGCCCGCCTGGAAGGCACCAATGTCGAAGAGGGCCGCCAGGTTTTGCGCGAGTCGGGCATTAATATCATCCCCGCCGACGGTATGAAAGACGCGGCGGAAAAAGTGGTCGCCGCGGTGGCTTAGGAGCACTGGGAGCGCCGAATTTATTCGGCAATGCACAATAAATTGTGCTCCTCCGCAATGGAACGCCGAATTTATTCGGCAGATTTGAGCGCTGCGCGCTCATGCACAATAAGTTGTGCCCTCCGCAATGGAACGCCAAATTTATTCGGCAGATTCGAGCGCTGCGCGCTCATGCACAATAAGTTGTGCCCTCCGCAATGGAACGCTGAATTTATTCGGGCAGATTCGAGCGCTGCGCGCTCATGCACAATAAGTTGTGCCCTCCGCAATGGAACGCTGAATTTATTCGGGCAGATTCGAGCGCTGCGCGCTCATGCACAATAAATTGTGCGCTCCGGGCGCAAATATTATTAAGATCATGGGAAAAAAAGACAAAAGAGTTGACGCTTACATCGCCAAGTCGGCTGATTTTGCCAAGCCGATTCTGAAGCACTTGAGGGAACTGGTACACAAGGCCTGCCCGGACGTAGAGGAAACTATGAAGTGGAGCTTTCCTCATTTCGACTACAAGGGAATGATGTGCAGCATGGCTTCTTTCAAGGAACACTGTGCCTTTGGTTTTTGGAAGGCGACGCTGATCCCCGAACTCAGCGAGCACGTTAGACAGGTCGGCAAGACGGCGATGGGCCACTTCGGAAATTTAAAGTCCCTGAAAGATCTGCCGCCGGACAAAACTCTGACAGGTTATATCAAGAAAGCCGCCGCTTTGAACGACGAAGGCGTTAAAGTGCCGGTAAAAACAAAAACCGGTGAAAAACCGAAAGATGTCTCAGTCCCCGCGGAACTGGCCTCCGCTTTGAAAAAGAACAAAAAGGCGCGCGAGACCTTTGAAGGCTTCAGCCCTTCGCACAAACGGGAATATACCGAATGGATCGCCGGGGCCAGATCCGGCGAAACTAAAGATAAACGCCTGGCAACAACGATGGAATGGCTGTCCGAAGGCAAGCCGCGCCATTGGAAGTACCAGAAAAATAATGGCTAATGAGGAATGGTGAGAGGTTAATTATGAAAGTATTCAGAAATATTATTACCGGGTCATTCGCATTTGTTTTGCTTTTTGGTTTGGCTCATTTCGCCGATGCACAATCGACGGCTCCCAAAACGCTTACCAAAGCGGAACGCAAACAGATCATCGACTATCTTAAAAGCACCCGGAACAAAGTGCTTAAAAACAATGAGGGACTGTCGGAAGCGCAGTTGAACTTTAAGCCGGGGCCGGACCGCTGGTCTGTCAAGGAAGTTACGCAGCACCTGGCGCTGGCGGAGAATTTTCTTTTTGAACTGATCATGAACCAGGTAATGAAAACTCCTGAAACGCCGGAGAAAAGCGCCGAAGCTGCCGGAAAAGAACTTAAGATCATGCAGGTGATACCGGACCGGACGTCGAAATTCAAAGCTCCGGAGCCGATCGTTCCCAGCGATTCCCGCGTGCCGGGAGACTCCGCGGGCACTTTCAAGACACGCCGCGATAACACGATAAAATTCATTAAAGAAACAAAAGAGAATCTTAGAGCGCATTTTATGAACACGCCGGGCATGGGGCCGGCCAGACGCCTGGCAATGGTTCTTTTTTATCGCGGCGCATTCGGAGCGTCACAACAAGCAGATCGAAGAAGTGAAAGCCGATCCGAATTTTCCGAAGAAATAACGGAGCGCCGAATTTATTCGGCCGTGTCGCGCAGCGATCTAATGATGCGAGCACTGTGCGCACGAGCACAATAAATTGTGCGCTCCCGCGCTCCAACTCTAAAACAGATGGCCGAACAAGTCCTTCAATCGCCGATTCCCGCAACCGATCTTTCGGTCGTGGATAAGCTCAGGCTGCTGCTCGACATTACCAAGAAGATCAGCCGCTCGCTCGATCTCGACGAAGTGTTGAAACTGGTGATGGACACGCTCGGTTCGCTGCTCCCGTACGATGCCGCGGGGATCTACCTGGTCGAATGCTCCAAGGATGAGGATGGCCAAGACAATCCCTGCTCGTTTCGCTCGGCGGCTTTGAACGGCTACGAGCTCGAGGAGCTGGCGGACCCGAAGATCAGGGTCGGCGAAGGCTTTATCGGCTATGTGGCGCAAACCGGTAAAACGATACTTTGCCCCGACGTTTCAACAGACCCGCGCTACTACCCGGCGCGCAAGATCACCAGGTCGGAAATGGTCGCTCCGATCGTGTCGAACAATGAGGTCATCGGCGTTTTCGATCTCGAAAGCGACAAACTCAACGCCTACACGGAAGACGATCTCCAGGTGCTGACGATGCTTGCATCGCAGGTGGCCATCATCATCGAAAAGGTGGAGCTTCACGAACAGGTGGTCGAGAAAAAACGGCTGCAGGCCCAACTCGAGGTCGCGCGGCAGGTGCAGCTCGAGCTTCTGCCCGACAGCGACCCGCAGCTCAAAGGCTTCGACATCAGCGGCTACAATTTTCCGACCGAGGAAGTTTCCGGCGATTACTACGATTGGGTGAAAATTTTCGAAGACCAGATCGGCATCGTAGTGGCCGACGCCGCCGGCAAGGGCATTCCCGCCGCGCTTCTGGCGGCTTTTCTGCGCGCATCCCTGCGCTCGGCCGCGCAGACGGGTTACGCGCCGCACGTGGCGATGGCGCGGGTAAATAACCTGCTCTGGGAATCCATCGAAGAACACCAGTTCGTGACCGCGATCTACGGAATGCTTGACGTGACCAATAAGACCTTTGTTTTTTCGAACGCCGGGCACAACCCGCCGCTGCTGATCAGCCCCTCGGGCGAAACCAGAACGATACAGTACGGCGATCTTCCCCTGGGAATTTTCCGGGACGTGCGTTATCACCAGCATTTCCTTCGTTTCAGAGCGATAGGAGAGATCCTGGTTATTTATACCGACGGCATTACCGAGGCCACTAACAGCAGCGGGGAAGAGTTCGGACGCGACCGGCTGGCCCAGAAGATCCTGGAGAAAAAAGACCTGTCGGCCAAACAACTGGTCGATTTTATTCACCAGGAAGTGCTGGAATTTGCCGGGCACGACAACCTGGACGACGACTGGACCCTCTTTCTGGTGAAATCCATTTAAAATGAAAAAGCAAGGCTTTTCAGCCTTGCCCCTTCTCTCGCGTTCCTTACAGTGTGAAACTAATGAGCTTTTATTGAATTGTGAACCAGATCGCCGCCCGGAACCATGGGCGCGCGGTAATCGCCGTAATTTATTTCCTCGTCACGGCCGTTGAAGGCATATACATCGAAGCCGTGGGCGTCTAAAAAATCCGCTAATCCCATTGAACTGTGCAGGTAAATGGCTTGCCGGTAACCCATCTCGTCGCGGATCTCCAGCAATCTCTCAACCACCTCGAGCGGTGCAAAACATCTAACCGGGTCTTTAAATGTAGCCATATAATTTTATTCCGATCAGTTCAGCCGCCTTTTTAGACCCTCTTGCACGGCTGACTCGTCTATTAAGATGTAGGCCAACACACACAAGTTGTTCGCCTATTTCTATTAGACCAAATTTTTTGCATAAAGTTGCAGGAAAAATACGGAAAAGAACCAGCGGCTTTGATAAACACATCTTTGGGAGGCGGAAGCTCTACTGTTTGAAGAGTTTAGGGGAATTAAATATATTTAGGAAAACAGCCTGATGAAAGTGCCTACCGGCTCCGGGGGCGCTTGCGGAAAATACGGCTCCAGGATCAGGCCGACGGCCTGCAGCCCGTTAAATATCAGGTGAGTTACGATACAGGGGAGCAAGTTGCCGCTTTTCCAGCGGATCAGCGTCAGCCCCAGGCTGAGCAGGCAGATCATTATCAGGGCGACTATGCTCGCCTGGTACTGGACAAAATGTATTGATGCGAAAATAAAGCTGGTGATGATAATGGCAAATGGAACTCCGACCGACCGCTGCAGCGCGGAATACAGGATGCCGCGATGCACCGTCTCTTCCACCACCGGCGCCGTTATTACAGCCAGAAACGACAAAACATACACCACCGCTCGCGAACTGCGCAGGATCTTTGTCAGTTCATTGTCTTCGGCCCCCACGTAATAAAGCAGCGTTCCGAAGATCGCGTAAAAAACAAACACCCAGAGGAGGCAATATCCCAGGTGAAACCCGCCCCATTTAAAGCCGAGCGTCTGGGCCGGGGAGAATTTTCCTTTCTGGGTAACGACATACCAGCAAAGTATCAGCGTAAAAATATGGGCCGGAATTACGCTGGACACCCCGATAAGTATAGCGATAGGGTCGTCCAGGATCTTTTGAAACTCCTCTTGTTTTACGTTTTTACTCAACGCATATAACAAGACCGAGGCGGTATTAAAAAAAACCAGCAGGGTTATGCTGATCCCCCAGACAAAAAATGCGATGGGTAAGTTCCAGGGAGGATTATTTGGGGCCGGTTCGTACGGGGTTGGAGGATTTTCCTCGATGGTAGATGCCGGAAAGGACTGGTCTTCGGGGACAAGCTCCAGCGGTATTTGTTGTTCCTGCATACTTACACATCAAAGAATACACATTAAATTTGAAACTTCCAAGCTGAAAGTTTGACGCGGAGAGCAAAGCAGGATAACCTGTAATCCCGTGGGTCAAACGGGACAAAAATCCAACTTACAAGTTATAGCAATAATACCGGCGCGGTACCGGTCTGCCCGGCTGGAGGGGAAATTGCTGCTCCCGCTGGCCGGAAAACCTTTGCTTCTGCATACGGTGGAGCGGGCAAGATCGGCGCGTAATATTTCCCGCGTGATAGTTGCCACCGACGATCTGAAAATAAAGCAGGCGATGGAAGATGCGGGCTGCGAAGCGATCATGACCGCCGGCAGCCATCAAAGCGGCAGCGACCGCATCGCGGAAGTCGCCGGAGGCCTGGCGGCGGGCACGGTGATAGTGAACGTGCAGGGCGACGAACCCCTGATCTCGCCGCGCACAATAGAAAAAGCGGTGGATGCGTTCTTAAGCGGGCCAGAAGCCGACATCGCGACCGCCTGCGAACAGGTGATAAATGCGGAAGATGTTTTAAGCCCCGACGTGGTAAAGGTGGTAGTGGATAATAATGATCTTGCGCTTTATTTTTCCCGCTCGCCGGTCCCGTTTCCGCGCGAAGCAGTCAAAAAGCACGGCGATCTTAAAAGTGCTTTGCAAAATGAAACGGGGCTGATCTCAGTGTTTAGAAAACACACCGGGCTTTACGTCTACTCGCGCGAGTATCTGTTAAAATATACAAAAATGGAACAAACGCGCGGCGAAAAACTGGAAATGCTTGAGCAATTAAGGGCCTTGGAAAACGGCGCGCGCATTAAAGTGGTAGAAGCGGACGAGCCTTCTATCGGGGTGGATACTGAGGAAGACTATAAAAGGGTTAAAGAGATTCTAGAAAGATAACGGATGTATCTTTCAGCTTTCATCTATCAGTTATCATCTATTCCGGAATAGATAAGAGATGATAGCTGATAGCTGAGAGATAAAAAGAGTTATGAGAGATTGGATCGGACTTGGAATATTAATAGCACTCGCTCTGGGCGCGTATTTGTTTTTGCGTTATCTGAGCAAGCCGAAAAAGATCACGGCGGAAGAGTTTGAAAAGCGCGCCGAAGAAGGCGTCAGCCTGGTCGGCGCGGGGATGATGGAATTGCAGAAGTTTCTCGATCCCTCGACGGAAAATACTATCGTGGCGATGCAGGAACTAAAACAGGGCAAGTACAGCAAAAAGAAAAATCAGGGAGACGGAGAAGACGAAACGGGACCGGAAGAGGAAAACAATGACTGAAAAACAAACCAAATTCATTTTTGTCACCGGCGGCGTGGTTTCAAGCCTGGGTAAAGGGTTGGCGGCGAGCTCTCTGGGGTGCCTGCTCGAATCGCGCGGGCTGCACGTCACCTTTATCAAGCTCGACCCTTATATAAACGTCGACCCGGGAACGATGTCGCCCTTCCAGCACGGCGAGGTCTTTGTCACGGACGACGGCGCCGAAACCGACCTCGACCTGGGACATTATGAGCGGTTCACTCACGCCAAACTCTCGCAGTCAAACAACTGGACAACCGGGCGGATCTATCTTTCGGTCATTGAAAAAGAACGCCGCGGCGATTACCTGGGCAAAACGATCCAGGTCATCCCGCACATCACCGATGAGATCAAAGCCGCCATTCGCGCGGTCGAGGAAAAAGACCGCCCCGACGTGATCATTGTCGAGATCGGCGGCACGGTCGGCGACATCGAATCGCTGCCGTTTTTGGAGGCGATCCGCCAGCTGCGCAATGACGTGGGCGACGGAAACGCGTTGTTCATTCATGTCACTCTGGTCCCGTACATTGCGGCCGCGGGCGAGCTCAAAACCAAACCGACGCAGCACTCCGTACGTGAGCTGCGCGAGATCGGCATCGCAGCCGGACGTTTTGCTGTGCCGCTCTGAACGCCCGCTGCCGCGTGGATCTGCGCGGCAAGATCGCGCTTTTTTGCAACGTTAAGGAGCAGGCCGTGATCTCAGCCCTCGACGTGCCGACAATTTACGAAGCGCCGCTCAGCCTGCATGAGCAAGATCTCGATGAACTGATCGTACAGCAATTAAAGCTGGAAGATCGTTCCAAAGAGGCCGACATCAGCCGCTGGCGCGAGATCGTTTCGACCATCAAGGAGCCTTCGAACGGCGCGGTGAGCATCGCCATCGTCGGAAAATATGTCGAGCTGGAAGATTCGTACAAATCCCTGCGCGAGGCTTTGACGCACGCGGGCATCGCGAATAATTTGAAGGTCAACGTCAACTGGATCGAATCCGAAAGCCTGATGACCGAGGATTACGAGGCACGTTTTAACGATTTCGACGCGGTGCTGGTTCCCGGCGGTTTCGGCAAGCGCGGCATGGCGGGCATGATCCGCGCGATCACATACGCGAGAAAATCGGGCACACCGTATCTGGGAATTTGCCTGGGGATGCAGACCGCTTGCATCGAATTCGCGCGCAACGTCTGCGGCGACGCCGAGGCCGATTCGACCGAGTTCAACGCGGAAACGCCGCTCCCGGTCATCTTTAAACTGCGCGATCTGGTCGACGTCGAGGAATTCGGCGGCACGATGCGGCTTGGCGCCTGCCCCTGCGAGCTGGCCGAAGGCTCGCTGGTCAGGGAGATCTATCACGGCGCGCCGGAGATCAGCGAGCGGCATCGCCACCGCTATGAATTCAATCCCGCATTTCGGGAAAAAATGGAAGAGAACGGGATGATCTTCAGCGGCGTTTCGCCGGACGGAAAATTTGTCGAGATGATCGAGCTGCCGCGCGAAACGCACCCGTTTTTCGTCGGCTGCCAGTTTCACCCGGAATACAAATCCAAGCCGCTCGAAGCGCATCCTTTGTTCACCGCGTTTGTCGAGGCGGCCTGGAAAAATCGCGTGAGCAGCGAGAACCTGAGCCACGATGTAACGAGCGATAAACAGGTGGAGATAAAAGAGCGGATAGAGATAATAAGTGAGAGCTGATTGACTTCGCGTTTATGAAAGAACCACCCCGGCGCTGAAGCAGCGCCACCCCTCCTTCGTAAGGAGGGGAATTTAAAGAGGCGTACCAAAACTCCCCTCCTTACGAAGGAGGGTGCCCGAAGGGCGGGGTGGTTCTCTCCCTGCTCAAATTTAGAAAACATCGCGTAATTTGAATTATCGGTTTATCCTGTCTATCCTGTTCATCTTGTTCGTTTTCGTTAGTAATGAATCAAGTTAAATCTTTTCAAGTTGGTGACACTACGTTCGGTGACGGGCGGCTGACGATCATCGCCGGGCCGTGCGTGATCGAATCCTACGAACACGCCTCGCTGATGGCGCGGGAAATTTCCGCCGTTACCAAAAAGGTCGGGCTCGACCTGGTCTATAAATCTTCCTTCGACAAAGCCAACCGTTCCTCGATCGAAAGTTTTCGCGGGCACGGGATGGAAGAAGGCCTGGAAATTTTGCGGCAGATCAAAGATGAAACCGGCTTGCCGGTAATAACCGATGTGCACGAAACCTGGCAGGTGGAAAAGGTGGCCGCGGTGGCCGATGTTTTGCAGGTTCCCGGCGTTTCTCTGCCGCCAGACCGATCTGTTGGCTGCATGCGCCGGATCGGGACGCGCGGTCAATGTAAAAAAAGGCCAGTTCCTCTCACCGCACGATGCGAAAAATATTGTCGACAAATTAAGATCGGCAGGCGGTGAAAAAATTCTGCTGACCGAACGTGGCGCCAGTTTCGGCTACAATAATCTGGTGGTTGATTTTCGCTCGTTTCCCATCATGCGCGGCTTCGGCGTGCCGGTAGTGTTCGACGTGACGCATTCGCTGCAGCTTCCGGGCGGGCTGGGCAAAGCAACGGGAGGCCAGTCTGAATACATCGAAAGCATGGCCCGCGCCGGAGTGGCATGCGGTGTGGACGCGGTTTTTATGGAAGTCCACAACGATCCGAAAAACGCGCCCAGCGACGGCCCGAACCAGCTTCCGCTTGAGAGGCTGGAAAATTTACTGGTAAAGTTAAAAGAAATTCATACTCTGATCAATAAGTAGTCAATTAAAAATGAAAAGAGCCATTTTTTTAATCGCAATTATTCTTGTTTCCTCCTCTTACTTTTTTGCCCAGGACGACACGCGCGCGACGGCCGCCTGGCAGGTAAAAAGCTACGATGTCACCGCCACACTGCCGCAGAACCCGGCTGATAGAAATATCGGCGCAAAAGCTTCCATGAATTTGCAGAACGTGGGAAACGCCGCCGGGACGCGGCTGACTTTAAGGGTCCACAGCGCGGCCCAGGTCGCTTCCGTAAAAGTTAACGACAACGCGGCGACTTTCACCAAGGGCGAAGAGCGCCTGGGAACTTCACAAAAAACTTTGCAGCGGATCATCGTCACCCTGCCCGCGGTGCAGCCGGGCGGCACCGTCGGCCTGAGCGTGGAATACAGTTTAAAGGTGGATGAAAACACCGGCTTGAACGCTCTTTCGCCGCTGGGCGCGCAATTTTTGCCGCTTTCATTTTGGTACCCGACACCGAACAATCACTTCGCTCCGAAAGGCGCGGACTTTGCGCCGTTCAAATTGATGGTGAACGCGGCCGCCGGCGAAACCGTCATTTCTTCCGGCTCGCAGCAGGGGGGTTCTTTTTTCGAGCAAAAGCTGAACGGACAGCCGTTCTTTCTGACCGGGGCACGGGACACCGTCGAGGCAAAAGGCGTGACGGTATTTCTGCCAAAGGGCGCGAATGAGGCGGAAAAACTGCGCGCGGCCGAGCTGGCAAACCTGGCGGCGGAGGCCAGAACTTATACGGCTTCGCTTTTGGGAAGCGCGAACGAAGTTCCGCTGCGCATAGTGGCCGTGCGGCAGGGCGCGGGTTTTGCCGATGCCGGAACGATACTTTTAGACTACGCCGCTTTTCGCCGGCAAAAAGTAGATGCCGGAACGGTGATGACGATCGCCGAATCCGTTGCCAAGATCTGGATCGGTAACGTCAAGCTGGTGCGCGGCGAAGGCTACGGCGCTGTCCGCGAGGGATTGTCGCTTTTCGTCGCCACGCAATTTCTCGAAAAACAATACGGCAAAGACTCGGCGGACATCGAACGCCTGCGCCAGCGGACGGCTTACGCGTCGATCGCCCGCCGCGATGCGCCGCTGAATTTAATGTCGCCGCTGGACGGGTCGTATTTTTCCTCTGTCGCGAATAAAGGCGCGATGGTTTGGCGGGTGATAACCAAACAAATGAGCGCCGACCAGTTTTTCGGTTATGTCAGGGCACAGGAAGTTTTTACCGTTCTGAATTTGCGCACTACCTTTTCCAATAATTATCCGGTGATCGATTACTGGCTGCAAAACGCCACCGATACCAATTTGATGGTCGGGCTGCCGGCGGTGAGCGGCGGGGAAACAAAGGTCGCGGTGCGTAATACCGGCGGGATCGCGGTTCACGTGAATGTGACCGCCACCACCGACAAGGGCGAAAAATTGACCACGCCCGTGTCGATCCCGGCAACGGGTTTTGCCGATGTCAGTTTTAAGACCACGGCAAAGATCGTCCGCACGGAGGTGGACAGCGACAAGCTTTACCCGCAGCTCGATTACTCGGACGATATTGCGCCGCGTGAGTCGGACGAAAGCGATCCGCTTTTGGTGATCAAGCGCGCTTTCGATAAACAGGATTTCGTGACCGCCGAAAGTACCGCGCGCATGACTTTAAAGGAAATGCCGCATTTTGACGAAGCGCGCACATGGCTCGGGCGGGCGCTGCTGGCGCAGAATAAAACGGCCGAGGCCGAGAGGGAATTCAAGGCCGCGCTCGACGAAAAACTGCCCGCGTCTTTTACCTTAGGCTGGGCAAATATCGGGCTGGGCGAGATAAGCGCGCGCGCCGGGCAAAATGCCGCGGCCGCCGTTTATTTCAGCCAGGCGGTAAGGGCCGACGCCGAATACGGCTCTAATCTAGCGGCGCGAAGAGGCAGGCTCCGGGTGGAACCGTCGGGGAGCGTCGACGAAAGCATCAAGGCATTTTTCACTCAATTCGATAAGGCCGTTCTTTCCGGGCGCAAGTCGGAAGTTGACGCCCTGATCGCGCCCGGCGAAGTGCCCAGGTTTTCCGGCGGCGCGGTCGCGGGCCAGCCTTCACAATGGCAAACCAAAGTTTTCCGCGCGGAAAAGATCGACGCCAACCGGATGTCCGTCGAAACCGAAATAACCGTAAAAAGATTGGGGTCGGAAGTGCTTGAATCGGGCACGGCGATCTTTGTCCTGGCGAGAATGGGAAACATCTGGAAGCTGGCCGGAGTGGAAGTTTTCGAAGTGCGGTAAAAGGGCCGGTTTCACTTTGCGGGCTTTGCGCCTTTGCGTGAGACAATTTCACGCAAAGGCGCAAAGAGCGCAAAGAAATATAAGAACGCAAATTCAGGAATTATTAGTTTTTCACGGACGATGGAAAATATCAGCGAAGACATTTTAGCCCGCGCCGCAAAGGTAAAACTTCTCCTGATGGATTGCGACGGGGTTTTGACCGACGGGAAAATTTATTTTAACGAGCGCGGCGAAGAGACAAAAGCTTTCAACGTCAAGGACGGGCAGGGAATAGTCTCGCTGCACAGCGCGGGAATAATGACCGGCATTATTTCGGGAAGAGTTTTCCGGGCGCTTGAGGTCAGAGCGGAAGAATTGGGAATAAAATTTCTTCGCATGGGATGCACGGATAAGGTCGAAGAATTTGAAAATATTTTGGCCGACGCCGGCGTCTCGCCCGAAGAAACCGCCTATATCGGCGATGATATTCCCGACATCGCTTTGCTAAAGAAAGCCGGCTTCGCGGTTGCCGTAGCAGACGCGGCAAAAGAGGTTTTCGAAGCCGCCCATTACGTGACCGTAAATAACGGCGGCAGCGGCGCGGTCCGGGAAATCGCGGACCTGATACTCAAAGACCGCCTCTAAACCAGGGGACATCTCCGAACCGTATCCCAAAAAGTCTGATACGCGTCTGAAATAGTACATTCCATTTTTCTCTAGATTGCTAAATCCTTTATATCCGGGCTTTTCACTTGCGGAACAGTAATTGCTTTTTATATGCGCAGGGACCTGTGTATGGTCAGAAGGAGTAAAAGGGTAATTATGAAAGTAAAATACTTCAAGCAAATAGCATTCTCACTTTTTGTGGTTGTGGGATTGCTGCTTGGAACGAGCAGTGTTTCCAATGCTCAGCGCCGTCGTGACGGCGAAGGTAAAAAAGGGCAGGACCAGGCTCAACAGCAGCAGCAGCAAAATCAACAACAGCGGGAACAGCGCAAAGCTGAGGCTCAGCAGCAACAGCAGCAGCGCCAGGCTCAAAATGAGCAGCGCCAAAACCAGGCGCGCCAGCAGCAGGAGCAGCAACGCGTCCAACAACAGCAACAAAGGAACCAGCAGGAGCAGTGGCGCCAGTCACAGCAGAAACAGGTTCAGCAGCAGGAACAGCAGAACCAGATTCGCCAACAGCAAAATCAACGGCGAATTCAGCAACAGCAGGAACAACAAAATCAAGTCCGTCAGCAGCGTGACGCGCAAATAAAACAGCAGAATCAGCAGCGCCAGATCCAGGAGCAGCGCAATGCTCAGAAACGTCAGCAGGACGAACAGCAGCAGCCCATTTGGAACGAGCAGAAACAACGCCAGGCTCAGGATCAGCAGAATCAACAGAATCAGCTGGATTGGCGTAATCAGCGGAATCAACGGCAGATCCAGGAGCAGCGCGATGCTCAGAAACGTCAGCAGGACGAACAGCAGCGCGTTTGGAATCAGCAGAAACAGAACCAGAATCAGAATCAGCTGGATTGGCGTAATCAGCGCGATCAACGGCAGAATCAAGCGGGATATGGCGGAGCAGGCGGCAGCGGGCGTTACCAGCAGTACAATCGCCAGCAGCAGCAGCAGCTTCAGCAGCAGCGCTGGAATCAATACAACAGCCGCTGGCAAAACTGGCAGCGTAACCAACAGCAGCGCTACCGTCAATACCAACAGCAGCGGCGGTACGCTTACCTGCGTTACCAGCAGGCTTACTGGGATCGCGTAAGACGCGACCAGATCCGCCTGCAGCA